>NZ_JBXUFT010000001.1:0-2255793 GCF_057180665.1 Serratia sp. Sp408 | reverse complement strand
GTTTAATTATATCGAGTGCGATTACAATCGCTGGCGTCGTCACAGTGCCTGTGGCGGTCTTAGCCCGGAACAGTTTGAAAACCAAAACCTCGCTTAGGGCCGTGTCCACATTACGTGGGTAGGATCAGACATGGTGAGATGAAGGCGGCCGATATGCTCAATCATGTGCTGTTTCACGGGACATATCATCGCGGTGCTGTAGGTTGGCTACTTTCAGAAAGTGGTGTAACCCCGCCCAAAGACGTACTGACCGTTTTTCTAAGAGACCATAACCACAAGTAGATGGCTGACAGGGCTATGCAAATTTAAAAAGCTATTGACCCTTTTAACAAAACATCAGTACGTAAATGATTGTTCAGTAATGTCCGTTTTTTGCTCACAGCGGACCTTGTTTGACATTTTGTGATCGGCTTAGTGCGAGAAGCGGACATTGTTAACCTGGTTACCGGAACGTTATCTTTGGCGGCTGATACTGTCCTCAGGCAATAGTCAGCTCGTTCACGACCTCAGCGACGCTTTTGACGCGGCGGATGTTTCCGATCCCCGTGCCAAGCGCGATATAGCCTTCATCTGTATTGCCTTCGAGCATGCTGATACGCAGACCCCGTAAACCGCCCATTGCATTACCCAGCTCTTCATTGCTTGCGCCAGCTTTATCCATCGACACGAGCTTTTCGGCCAGTTTACCTGGGAGTGAGCGGTAGTAATCAGGCAGGGTACGGAAAAGCAGCAAATCCAGGCCGTTGGCCTCAATGATTTTATCTTTCACCGACTGTGGCACGCGGCTTTCTTCCGTGCCAATAAACACCGATCCGGCAAATACACCTTCTGCGCCCAGCGCATGGGCTGCACGGGCGGTGCGGTTGTCGGTAATACCGCCTGCGGCCATCACAGGAATGTTCTTCACGGCATCAGCAATCAATGGCACGATCGAAAAGGTTCCTAGCGCGGTTCCGGGTAACGTGCCACCCTCGTCAAAACCGGTTGCAACGACAATATCTGCACCGGCTTCTTCCGCGAGACGGGTGTTTTCAGGCGTCGGATTAATATCGCGGTAGATGATTGAAATGCCTGCCTCTTTTAAGTCTCTGAAGAGGTCAGGAATGACGGCACCCTCGCCGTAACCGGTATAAACTACGGCCCTGACGCCTTCTTCCTTGATTACCTGCAGGATAGGCGGCGTCCAGATATCATTCCCCGGAGTTGGGATAAGGTTTACCCCGAATGGTTTTTCCGTCAGCCGTTTAGTTTTACGGATTTCTTCACGCATCTTTTCGGCTGTTTCTTCCGGTGTTGATACAGCGGTTTCCGCCGTTAAGCCCGCGTTTGGACCGAGTACGCCCAGGCCACCAGCGTTACTTACGGCGGCAACCAGTCGTGCATCGGTGAGCCACGATAATGGCCCCTGAATAACGGGCTTTTCGATGCCCAGAATTTGGCAGATACGGTTGTTTTTCATGACGCGATCTCCTTCAGAAACGTTGTTCAGCCTGCCGGTTTCGGCGGCTGTGATAGGTAAATTGCTCTGGAGAAGATCCTAGCTTCATTATTGTTACGAAAAAGAACCTGATCTTTAAAACAGAATTACTAAGTTAGTAATAATGAGGATTTTAATGATCGCGCGCATTGTTCGCATCACTGAAAATAGTAAAGAGGCTGAATGCCCTGGTGGCTTATTGATGCTTCCGAATAACCCCCCCGTGGTAAACCTCTTTGATAAAAATTTTGTCTGCATCCAGTAAGGGTTGGATCAACGCCTTAACCGCAGAGATGCCCCGCAGGGAAAACGCTTCTTTAATCTCAACCGGCGAGATTAACGGATACAGGTTAATTAATCTCCGGACGCTATCTGTTGATATTTCCGGCTGCATTTCAGAGACTTCCCCGTCGGTCAACTTTATGATCGTGGAACGACATTGTTCGTACCCAATCACGCCGTTAACCAGCGCTCGTATATCTTCATATTCCAAAAGATAAGCAGGCAGCCCTCTCACACCCAGCGACTGCCGCAGGCTGAAGTCATCAGTCAGTGACGCCTGCGCGCTGCCGCCTTCATAGTGCTTAAGGAATTCGTTGACGCTGATGCCGGTGTCAGCCACTACCGCCAGTATTTCTTTCAGACGCGTTGTCGGCCTGCATTCAACCAGGGTGGCAAAGCGCAGGTTATATAAAAAGTGATCGGCTTTATTGCGATCCGCTAACTGAGCCGCCTTATAGGCCAGATTGAGCGGGATAGACGAGGTGTATTCCGTCGTAAAGAGCTGCAAATCCGTCATGTTTACAGGCATGCCGGTAATGCTTTCTTCGCTTTTGTATATCTCTGCCAGCTTCAGCCTTTATTTTTCAAGGGCATATTGCTTGCTCACCTTCAGGTCTTCAGGAACGACGAAATCATACCCACCCGGAACGCGTGCCAAAGGATTTTCCCTGAGAGTGGGTAGTACGTTCTGCACCAATAGCTTACGGAAGTCATCACGTTGCTGCCGGGCGTCAGCCAGAGAAACATCGGGATAAGCGCCAAAGGCATCGGAGCATCAAAAGCAAAAAGCCCGCTTAAGTTTCCTTAAGCGGGCTTCTCTAAATATGGCTCCTCTGACTGGACTCGAACCAGTGACATACGGATTAACAGTCCGCCGTTCTACCGACTGAACTACAGAGGAATCGTTTGAACGGGGCGCATGTTAGCGAGGGTGAGGGGGTTTGTCAAAGCCGAGATTAGGCAAAAAAGTGCGTTTGCTGATGCAATGTACAGTATGACGGGTTTTTCGCCATTGCTGGTGTGATTGGCAGGCAAAATGGCGTAGGAGGCGTCGTATCGGGGGGCGCGTCGGCGTGACCTACGGCATAGCGCTGGTGGCAGGTATGTTTAGCTCACCAGCAAGAAAAAATAATCATAATAAAAAGTGTGACGCATATCGCATTTCATAACGCAGTTGGATAAAATATCTCCATTGCTTCCCACCTGTTCTGGACCCATTTACCATGGAAGAGATTGCTGCTTCCCGCCGCACAGCCTGGCTGCGCGTCGTCGTGCTTGCCGTTTCCGCATTTATCTTTAATACCACCGAATTTATTCCGGTCGGTTTGCTCAGTGACATTGCCCAAAGCTTCGCCATGCAAACCGAACAGGTGGGACTGATTATTACCATTTACGCCTGGATAGTGGCCACGGCGTCGTTGATCTGCATGCTGCTGACCAGCAAGATTGAGCGTCGCAAGTTACTGATTGGCGTATTTATTCTGTTTATCGCCAGCCACGTGTTGACCGCCGTGGCCTGGGATTTCACCACGCTGGTGATTTCACGTGCCGGCGTAGCCTTGGCGCACTCGGTGTTTTGGGCAATTACCGCCTCTCTGGCGATTCGCGTGGCGCCGGCGGGTAAAAAAGCCCAGGCATTAAGCATGCTGGCTGGCGGCACCGCCCTGGCGATGGTGCTGGGGCTGCCGCTGGGCCGGGTGGTCGGGCAGTTGCTCGGTTGGCGTATGACCTTTATTGGCATCGCGGTGGCGGCCACCTTGGCGCTGGTGATGCTGTGGCGGCTGCTGCCGGAGCTGAAAAGTGAGCATTCCGGCTCACTGGCCAGCGTACCGATGCTGTTCAAGCGCCCGGCGCTGGTCAGCCTGTATATGCTGACCATTATCGTGGTGACGGCGCATTTCACCGCTTACAGCTACATCGAGCCTTTCATTCAGAACGTGGCCGGCCTGAGCGGCAACTTCACCACCTTGATGCTGCTGCTGTTCGGTGCGAGCGGTATTATCGGCAGCATGCTGTTCAGCCGTTATAGCGAGCGTTACCCGTCGGCTCTGTTTATCGGCGCGATTGGCCTGTTGACGCTGTGCCTGCTGTTGCTGTTGCCGGCGGCGGGCAGTCAGCTCAACCTCACGCTGCTTTGCGCCTTCTGGGGCATGGCGATCATGGCGATTGGCCTGTCGATGCAGGCCAAAGTGCTCAGCCTGGCGCCGGATGCGACCGATGTGGCGATGGCGATCTTCTCGGGATTGTACAATCTGGGGATCGGCGGCGGGGCGCTGCTGGGCAATCAGGTCAGTTTGCACCTCGGCATGCCGAATATCGGTCTGGTTGGTGCACCGCTGGCGCTGATCGCCCTGGGTTGGTGCGTGCTGAACTTCTACCGCAGCGAACGGCTGCAACATCACCGCGCGTAATCGGGCGCTGCGGCCGAGGGCGTCTGGCCCCCGGCCGCGTTGTGACTTAACGGAACGGTGGTTCGTTGAAGGTACGCAGTTTGCGTGAATGCAGGCGCTCGCCTTCGGCGCGCAGCAGGTCAATCGCGCGAATACCGATTTGCAGATGCTCTGAAATCGCCCCCTCATAAAAACGGTTCGCCTGTCCTGGCAGCTTGATCTCACCGTGCAGCGGTTTGTCCGATACGCACAACAACGTCCCGTACGGCACGCGGAAGCGGTAACCCTGTGCGGCGATGGTGGCGCTTTCCATATCCACCGCCACCGCCCGGCTGAGGTTAAATCGCAGCGCCGACGCCGAATAGCGCAGCTCCCAGTTGCGATCGTCGGTGGTGACCACGGTGCCGGTACGCAACCGCTGTTTGACCTCTTCCCCCGGCATACCACTGACCATTTTGGTCGCGTCGTACAGCGCACGCTGCACTTCGGCGATGCTCGGGATTGGGATATCCGGCGGCAACACCGCATCCAGCACGTGATCGTCACGCAGGTAGGCGTGCGCCAGCACGTAATCACCAATTGACTGGCTCTCGCGCAGGCCGCCGCAGTGGCCGATCATCAGCCAGGCATTCGGTCGCAGCACCGCCAGATGGTCGCAGATGGTTTTGGCGTTCGACGGCCCGACGCCGATGTTGACCAGCGTAATGCCCTGACCGTTGGCGCCGATCAAATGGTAGGCCGGCATCTGGTGGTTTTTCCACGCCAGGTCGGATACGGCCTGCTCGGGCGCCGAGGTTTCTGCGGTGATATAGGTGCCACCGGCACAGGACAGCGCCTGATACGGGCTGTCGGGATCGGCGATTTGTCGGCAGGCCCAGCTGACGAACTCGTCAACGTAGCGGGTATAATTGGTAAACAGCACAAACGGCTGGAAGTCTTCTACCGGCGTGCCGGTGTAATGGCGCAGACGCGCCAGCGAAAAGTCGACGCGCAGCGCATCAAAGTGCGACAACGGGAAGGTATCGGTGGCGTGGAATAAACCATCGGCGGTTTCATCGCCAATTTGCGACAGTTCGGTGGTGGGAAAATGCTGCGCCAACCCGGCGCTCATGGAACGATCCAGCGACAGGCTGGAGCCGTCAATCACATACGGGTAGGGGATCTCGAGCGTTGACGGCACCACCTCGATATTGGCGCCGTATTCGCCCTGCAGCAGAGACAGCTGATCGGCCAGATAATGGCGGAACAGCTGCGGTCGGGTTACGGAGGTGGTGTAGCAGCCCGGATGGGTAAAGCGCCCATAGGCGCGGGTTTTTTTCTCGCTGGGGGCAGTGCCATCCCAACTGACCCGCAGTTGCGGATAGACAAACAACCCTTCCGCGCGCGCTTTGACGTCAGGCAACCTGCCGTGTTCAATATAGGCGCCAATCGCCGTGCGTAGCGCATTTACCGCGTCGTCGTACATGGTTTCCAGTTGATCCAGTGCCTCGGAGGCCGTCAGTCTGGTGCCTGTTTCGCTGTTCGTCATAATGCCCCTTGTCGCTGGTAGTTTCTGGCTGAGACTCTGTTAGAAAAGTAGCATATTCTCAATATGTTACAACTGTATGCCGAGGGTCAGGCGCTTCTTTGCGTTCAGCCGGCAGGCGCCTGTGGCGTCGCTGGGTGAGCGGCAACGGTTTTGACATAGCTGATAAAGGCCTTGAGCGGCGCGGGAACCAGGCGGTGGCCGGGATAATAGAGATACGGGCCGGAAAACGCTGGCCACCAGGGCTCCAGCACCGGTTCAAGCTCGCCGCGTGACAAATACGGTCGCAGCCACTCTTCAAACAGCATGACTACCCCGGTGCCGGCCAGCGCGGCATCGATAGCCAGATCCGCTGCCCCGCCGAGACGCACGATCAGCGGTCCGTCGACATCTACTCGCACCCGCTGCTCGGCCTGGGCGAACTCCCAGGTGGCCAGCGTGCCGCTGGGGAAACGCCCGCGTATGCAGGCATGGTTGAGTAATTCATCCGGGTGTTGCGGCCGGCCGTGCCGATTGAGGTAGGCGCTGGAGGCGGCGGCGGCAAAACGTTGGCTGCGCGGGCCGATCGGCACCGCGATCATGTCCTGCTCCAGCCGTTCATCATACCGGATCCCGGCATCACAGCCTGCCGCCAGAATGTCAACGAAGCTCTCTTCGGTGACGATTTCCAACTGAATATCGGGATAGGCCGCAAGAAACGGTGACACCAGCGCGGGTAGCACCAGACGGGCGACGCTGACCGGCACGTTCAGTTTGAGGGTGCCGGCCGGCTTGTCGCGAAAGTGGTTGACCGAATCGAGTGCCGCGGCGACCTCGTTCAAGGCGGGCGTCAGCCGCTCAAGCAAGTCACGGCCGGCTTCGGTGGGCATTACGCTGCGCGTGGTGCGGTTCAGCAGCCGGACACCAAGCTGCGCTTCCAGCCGGCGTACCGCTTCGCTCAGCCCGGAGGCGCTGGTGCCGCTGCTCTTGGCACCTTCACGGAATCCACCGGCGCGCGCTACCGCGACAAACGCCCTTAAATCGTTCAGATCGCTCTTCATGATGATTGTTCGCCATTTTGCACAGCCCATGCGGATTGTGCCGGATTATCGTGCGGTCGAAAAGGGACTATCTTGTCAGCAGCGAATACAAAAAGGAGCGACAACATGTCTCAGATCGAAAAGTCAGGCAGTTACACCCTGGGGGATCGCCGCGTGCACCGCCTGGGATACGGCGCGATGCAGCTGGCCGGTCCGGGAGTATTTGGCCCACCGCGCGATCGTGCTGCGGCGCTGGCGGTGTTGCGCAGCGCCGTTGAGCAGGGGGTTAATCATATTGATACCAGTGATTTTTACGGCCCGCATATTACCAACCAGCTGATCCGCGAAGCGTTGGCGCCTTACCCCGACGATCTGACCATTGTCAGCAAAATCGGTGCGCGCCGTGGCGACGATGCCGCCTGGTTGCCGGCTTTTTCTGCCGAGGCGTTGACACAGGCGGTGCACGATAACCTGCGTAATCTGGGGCTGGAACAGCTTGAGGTGGTCAATCTGCGTATCATGTTTGACGCGCACGGCCCGGCGGAAGGATCGATCGAACAGCCGCTCAGCGTACTGGCGCAGTTGCAGCAGCAGGGGCTGGTACGCCATATCGGTTTAAGCAATGTGACACCCCGTCAGGTGGCAGAAGGGCGGCGGATTTGCCCGATCGTCTGCGTGCAGAATCAGTATAATCTGGCCTGCCGCGGTGATGATGCGCTGATCGATGATTTGGCCCGCGACGGCATCGCCTATGTACCGTTCTTTCCGCTGGGCGGCTTCAGCCCGCTGCAATCCTCGACGCTGTCTGAGCTGGCGCAGCAGTTGGCAGTGACGCCGATGCAGCTGGCGCTGGCCTGGCTGCTACAGCGTGCGCCGAATATCCTGTTGATCCCGGGGACATCTTCGCTCGGCCATTTGCACGAAAACCTGGCGGTCGCGCAGCTGTCTCTGTCGGATGAGACAATGAGCATGCTGAACGCTATCGGCGCCTGACGGGCCGGGCAGGCTAGATGCCGCTGAACCAGTTATAGCCCTGATCCTCCCAGTAGCCGCCGGGGTTGGTGTCGCTGACCACAATGGCGGCAATGTGTTTGGCGTTCTTGAAGCCCAGCTTGGTCGGCACCCGCAGCCGCAGCGGGTAACCGTATTCCGCCGGCAGCGCCTTGCCGGCGAAATCCAGCGCCAGAATGGTCTGTGGATGCAGCGCGGTGGCCATGTCGATGCTGGAATAGTAGCGGTCGGCGCACTTGAAACCAACGTAGCGCGCGTTGAGATCGGCCCCCACCTGTTGCAGAAAACTGCTCAGCGGCACGCCGCTCCATTGGCCGATGGCGCTCCAGCCTTCGATGCAGATCAGACGGGTGATCTGGCTGTGCTGCGGCAAACGCTGTAGCTGCGCCAGGGTCCACGGCGCCTTTTTCGCCACCTTGCCGGACACCTCCAGTTGAAAGCTGTCGAGATCCACCTCTGGCACGTTGTATTGCGGATAATAGGCGTTGAACGGGAACGGCTGGGTTATCTGATCCGGGCGATAGGTTTGCGCCAACCGCTGCCGGCTGAACAGCCAGCTCTGCACCCGATCGTTCCAGCGCGACATTGCCCACAGCACTTTATCCACCCGATCGCCGTCCTGCATATTGCAACCGGTCAACATCGCCACTCCGCCCAGCGTCAGACCGGAACGCAGCAGCAGGCGACGTTGCAGATCCACCAGGCGTTTTTTCTGATCCGGCTCCAGCGTTGGCGCGCGCGGGGTTTTATTCTTCACGTTGACCTCCAGTTAGCATTGCCCACAGCGTGCGCGGCACCAGGATCACCATCAGCAGGTGAATCACCACAAATAGCCCAATCGCCGCCATGGCGAAAAAGTGCAGGTAGCGCGCAATATCGAATCCACCGAACAGCGCCACCAGCCAGGACAACTGCACCGGTTTCCAGATGGCCAGACCGGAAAGCACCAGCAGCAGGCCGAGCAGCAGCACGCCCAGATACATCAGCTTCTGAATGCTGTTGTAATGGCCGTGTCGGTGTTGCAAACGTAGCGTCAGCGCCTGCCAGAGATCCTGCCGCAGCGTGGCAATGCGCAGCGGCAGCAGATCGTGGCGAAAATGGCCGCTGAACAGGCTCCACAGCAGATAGCACAGCCCGTTGAGCGCCAGCAGCCACATCACGGCCAGATGCCAGCCAATCGCGCCGCCCAGCCAGCCACCCAACGTGATCTGCGGCGGAAAGCGGAAGTCGAACAGCGGCGAGGCGTTGTAGATTTCCCAGCCGCTCATGAACATGCACACCATGGCGAACAGATTGACCCAGTGGGTTATCCTGATCGGCCAGCGGTGCGCCGGCCGCGGCGCGTTGGTTTTCATCGTCGGCTCCCGAGTTACATTGGCGGCACGGTGCCGTCTTTACCGGCGGAAATGCGCGTTGCCACGCGTTCACCCTTGGCGTCGGTAGCGGAAAACAGCACGATGTGCGCCCCTGGCTTCAGCAGACTGCGATCGCCCGGATCGAGCGTCACAATCGGCACGTCGTCCGGTACGATCACGGTTTTTTGCTGGTTGCCGTAATTCACCGTCAGGGTGCGGCCATTGGCATTAACCAGTTTGCCCACCGTACCGTTGGTCATGGTATCTACCTTGCCGTCGGCCGATTCCCACGGCGAATGGCCTTCACCGGTGCCGCGCAGGCTGGCGGCGAAGACATGCACTTCCAGCGCCTTCAGCGTGCCGTCGGCCTGGGGTACCGCGGCGGTGCCGATAAAGCTGTCGGGCTTGATATCCTCTGCGGTGCCTTTCGCAACGCTGAATACCTGGGTTTTATCGTTGAGTTTGACCTCGATCTTGCTGCCTTTACGATCGGTGAGCTGCAACTGGGTGTCACTCACCTGATCGATGGTGCCGCGCAGTGGCGCGATGGCTTTGCCTGGCGTTGACGCGGCGGCGATGCCGCTGCACATCATCAGGCTGGACAGCAGTAAACCGGCAATACGGTGACGAGTAAGCATAAATTTCTCCTGTAGTAGGTTGCCGGTTAAGCATGGTCGAGCAATAGGGACAGCACCATGTCGATTTGATGACATTAATGTCATCAAGTTTGTCAGCCGAAGCTGCTAGTATTCCCGTGGGTGTAATGAGGTAATGAGCATGCGAATACTGGTGGTTGAAGACGATACCAGCACCGGAGATTATCTGAAAAAAGGGCTGGAAGAGGCTGGCTACCGCGTCGATCTGGCGCGTAACGGCACCGATGGGCTGTTCCGGGCGCTGGAGCACGGCTATGATGCCATCGTGCTCGACGTGATGCTGCCAGGGCTGGACGGCTGGCAGATTATCGAGGTGCTGCGCAAGAAAAGCGACGTGCCGATCCTGTTTCTCACCGCGCGCGACGGGGTGCAAGACCGCATTCACGGCCTGGAGCTGGGGGCCGATGACTATCTGATCAAACCGTTTTCCTTTACCGAACTGGTGCTGCGCCTGCGCACCTTGCTACGTCGCGGTACGGTGCGCGAAGCCGATCATTATGCGATTGCCGATCTGCACATTGATGTGCTGCGCCGTAAAGTGGTGCGGCAGGAACAAACCATTACGCTGACCAACAAGGAATTTATGCTGCTGCACCTGCTGGTGCGGCGCGAGGGCGAGGTGCTGTCTCGCACCATGATTGCCTCGCAGGTGTGGGACATGAACTTTGACAGCGATACCAACGTGGTGGACGTGGCAATCAAACGGCTGCGCGCCAAAATCGATCGGCCGTTTGCGGTCAAACTTATCCATACCGTGCGCGGTATCGGCTACGTGTGCGAGCCACGCGCATGAGCCGGCTGGCGGCGCGCTGGCGCTCACTGTCGCTGACGTTGCGCAGCGCGATGCTGTTTGCCCTGGCGGCGGCGTTGGTGGTCAGCGCTGCGGGCAGTTATCTGTACGGCGCGATGCGTCAGGAAATGGTGTACCGCAGCGACGTGCAGATCATCGGTCGGGTCGAATATTTCCGGCATTTGCTCAGCCAACGTTTTCCGCTTGAACGGCTGACCGCCAATACCGGACTGTTCGAGAACATGCTGGGCAACGAACAGGACGTGCTGATCTTCCGGCTACAGGGGCAAAAAGCGTTAATCAACGTCAATCCGGCCAGGCTGAATTTGCCGGCGTTAACCCCCACGCCGCCCGGACAGCCGCAGTCGCGCAGCGCGGTACAGGCCGGCGAAACCCCGCAGCGAGTGCCGCTGCGGGTGGTTTCAGCGCTGGTGAAGCTGGAAGACGGCGCGCTGTTGCAAATAACCGCCGCCCACGTTATGGCCAATGAACAGAAGATGCTGGCACGTTACCTGTGGCGTATTGTCGCGGCGGTGGTCGCCGCATTTCTGTCGATTGCCCTGTTGGGTTACTGGGTGATGCGTCGCGAACTGCGGCCGTTGTGGCGTATGGCAACCCAGGCGGCGGCGATTTCGCCACAGACGTTGTCGACCCGGCTCAGTGAGCAGGGCGCGCCACAGGAACTGCAACAGCTGATCCGCTCTTTCAATGCCATGCTTGACCGGCTGAACGCGGGTTATCAGCGTCTGACACAGTTTTCTGCCGATCTGGCGCATGAAATCCGCACCCCAATCGGCGCGTTGATGGGCCAGTGTCAGGTGGCGTTGTACCAGCCGCGCAGTAGCGACGAGTACGAAACCCTGCTGTCGACCAATATGGAAGAGCTGGAGCGCATCTCGCGGATGGTGGAAAACATCCTGTTTCTGGCGCGTGCCAGCGAAGCGCAATCGGTGCTCAACTACCGCCAACTGGACGTGGCGCGGGAACTGCACCGGGTCGCCGATTATTTCGAAGGGCTGGCGGAGGAGCGCGGCATGACGCTGGTGTGTGACGGCACGGGGCAGGTGCAGGCCGACGCGATGCTGTTCCAGCGGGCGCTGAGCAATCTGGTGGCCAATGCGGTGCGTTACGGCGATCGACATAGTCAAATCGTGCTGCGCGCCGAAATGCAAGCTGGGGCGTTGGCGGTGCGGGTGATCAACCAGGGGCCGCCGATTGCCGCCGAGCATCTGGAAAAGCTGTTCGATCGCTTTTATCGCGCCGATGCCGCGCGCAGCAGCCAGGCCAGCGGATTGGGGCTGTCGATCGTGCGCGCCATCATGACGCTGCACGGCGGTGAAGCTCAGGCGGCGTGTTACCCCGCCCCCCCTGCCGCGCAGATTGTCTTCAGCCTGATCTTCCCGCGCTAAACGCCGTCGACCTGCCCCGGCGGCATAAAAAACTTTGCATGATCTGCACTTATCAAACATCCTTTAAAACAAGGTTTCGTTTTTTGCTGTGGGCTAATTTTGAACTTACTTGATGACATGCGGCAGCGCGTAACCGGTACGCGTTGGTATGGCAAAAGAACCAGCTATCGAGTGCTGTTTTGGCGTGAGATTACGCCATTGGCGGTGCCGATTTTGCTGGAAAATGCTTGCGTATTGCTGATGGGGGTGCTGAGCACCTTCCTGGTAAGTTGGCTCGGCAAGGAAGCGATGGCCGGGGTGGGGCTGGCGGACAGCTTCAACATGGTGATTATCGCTTTCTTCGCCGCGGTCGATCTGGGTACCACGGTGGTGGTGGCCTTCAGCCTGGGCAAACTGGATCACCAACGGGCGCGCGCCGCTGCACGGCAGTCATTGGTGCTGATGACCCTGGTGGCGTTTGTGCTGGCTATTGGCATCCATTTGGCCGGAGAACAGATCATTGACGTGATCGCCGGTGCGGCCACGCCGGAGGTGAAAGCGCTGGCGCTGTCCTACCTGCAAACCACGGTGTGGAGTTACCCGGCGGCGGCGATTGCGCTGATCGGCAGCGGCGCGTTGCGCGGCGCGGGTAATACCAAGCTGCCGCTGTTGATTAACGGTGGCATGAACATTCTCAACATCATTATCAGCAGCGCGCTGATTTACGGCATTCCGGGCTGGGATGGGCTGGGGTTCATTGGCGCCGGATTGGGGCTGACCATTACCCGTTACATCGGCGCGCTGGCGATTCTGTACGTGTTGATGATCGGCTTTACGCCGGCGCTGCATATTACGCTGCGCAGTTACCTGACGCCGCTGAAGCTGAATATCCTTTGGGAAGTGCTGGGGATTGGCATTCCTGCCAGCATCGAGTCGGTGCTGTTTAACGGCGGGAAACTGCTGACGCAAATGTTTGTTGCCGGTATGGGCACCAACGTGATCGCCGGTAACTTTATCGCCTTCTCTATCGCCTCGCTGATTAACCTGCCGGGCAACGCGCTGGGCTCGGCGTCGACCATTATCGTCGGCAAGCGCCTGGGCAGGGGGCAGGTGGGGCAGGCGGAGCGGCAGCTGCGCTTTATTTTCTGGCTATCGACCATTTTCATGACGCTGGTCGCCTGGGGCAGCGCGCCGTTTGCCGGGCTGTTTGCCTCGTTTTATACCCAGCAGGACGATGTAAAAGAGGTGGTCAAGACGCTGGTGTGGCTGAACGCGCTGTTTATGCCGATCTGGTCCGCTTCGTGGGTGTTACCGGCCGGCCTGAAAGGAGCGCGCGATGCCCGTTTTGCCATGTGGGTTTCCATGCTCGGCATGTGGGGTTGTCGCGTGGTGGCCGGCTACACCCTCGGTATCGTGCTGGGAATGGGCGTAGTCGGCGTCTGGCTGGGGATGTTCCTGGATTGGGCGGTGCGTGGCGCTTTCTTCTACTGGCGGATGATCAGCGGGCGCTGGTTGCAAAAATATCCGCGTCATAAAGCCCGCCAGGGCGGTTGATGCTGCAACCGCCGGCGGGCGGTGCCGGCCTGCTCAGTCGAACAGCTGTTCCGGCAGCTCGGCCAGGTACAGTGCCGGCTTTCCTTCTACGTCCGAGGTAAACAGCACCTGGCGGTCATCGGGTGTAAAGGACGGATGCGGATGGGTAACCTGACGATCGCCGTCCAGCACGCGCCACGAACTGTTATGCGCCGCCAGCCGCGCCTGACGGCGACGTTTGGCATCGAACACGTACAGCCACGGATCGTTTTGAATGCTATAGCCCTGCGCATCCTGTACATCGACCGGGGTACCAGAACCATCACCGACCAGCAGACTGCCGTCATGGTTGCTCATCAGGTGTGAGCAGGCCGGCATTTCCATCAGCACTTCATCGCTGCCGCTTTGCGGGTCAAAGCGGCAAATATGACGCTGCTGGCGGCCTTTCATATAGGAAACGTACATCAGCGCCGAGCCGTCCGGTACCCAGAATTCGTGCGTGCAGCTTTCACCTTCGGCATGGGTTTTCACTTTGCGCAGTTGGCTGCCGTCTTCATTAATCAACCACATGCGGGCGTCGACCCGATCGTGCGGCCCTTCATGGCAGAACGCCACGCAGCTATCGTCATTGGGACGGTAAATTGGATGCCCGAGCCAGGTGGCGGCTTGGTGGATAACCGTGGCTTTGCCGCTGTGAAGATCGACGCGCAGCAGGCGACAACGTGGTTTTTTAGTAAAGAAGGTATGGAACACCTGCCAGTCGGTCAGCGGCATCCAGTCGCGGCGATCGATTTCTATGCCCACCAGGCTGGTGCATTCGCTGTTAGCCACCCAGGTGCCGTAACCGACCCATTCCTCCGGTACGCGGTACACGGTGCTTTCCTCCTGCGTGCTCAGCGTCACCCGCCGCAGCTCCCGTTCGTTTTTAACGTAATACAAAAAGCGGTCATCCGGCGATAAAAAGCCGCCAAAGGTATTGTCACCGGCGCCTTCTGTCAGCTGCACCGCCTGCCGTTGCTGCCGGTCCAGCAGGTAATAGTTGCGATGGCCGTCAAATTCAGCCGCGAACAGCAGTTGGCGGCCATCCTGGGTAAAGCACTTTTGATAGAAGTAATTGCGATGGCATAGCACCTCCGGCGGGGTGAGGCGCGTAACGCGCGCGCCGGTGCCAGGATCGGTAAACGAGTGAAAATCTAGATTGATGACAGAACCTTTCGCCACAATGGCCTCCTTGGTGCTGCCGGCGTCGCGCCCGGCATTGGGTGAAATCTATAAAATTGAAACAATGTTTCATTTTGATTTGGAATCATACCCAAATTAATCAATGCGCCAATCGGGCCGGCTAATTTATGCGATGTGGTTCTCATAATTACCGTTTACCGTTACCTAGGTCGCAAAATTAATTTAAAAAATTGTTCAGATTCCCTTACGTGATATTCATCACATCAATCCCTGTTGCTTGTCAGTATAAAACGGTCTACCTATAAAAATGAAACACCGGTTCAATTATACAAAGAGAACAGTCTGATGATAACGAAAGGTGTGCAACCTCTGGGCAGGTCGGTGACGTTGGGGCATCAGTTGGCTTACGGCGGCGGAAATTTGCTTGGCAGCGGGGCGCTGGCGATCAGCGGTGCCTGGTTATTGTATTTTTATACTACCTTCTGTGGCTTGACGCTGCTTGAGGCGTCGTTCATCTTTTCCGTGGCCAGCGTCATCGACGCGATAAGCAACCCGGTCATGGGGTATCTGACCGATAACTTCGGCCATACCTGGCTTGGCAAGCGCTTCGGCCGGCGGCGATTCTTTGTGTTGATCGGCGCGCCGCTGATGCTGTTCTACCCGCTGCTATGGGTGGAGGGCTTCGGCTTTTGGTATTACCTGTCGACCTACGTCATTTTTGAATTGATCTACACCTCGGTGATGGTGCCTTACGAAACCCTGGCCACCGAAATGACCGACGATTTTGCCGTACGCTCCAAACTGACCGGTTACAAGGCGATTTTCGGCAAGATGGCCAACTTCCTGGCGGCCTTTATTCCGGGGCAATTCATTCTGTTGTATGGCAAAGAGTCGGCTCAACCGTTTCTGTATACCGGCATCACCTATGGCCTGATTCTATTTATTGCCGTTGGCATGTTGTATCGCTATTCCTGGGAGCGTAAGGACGACGGCCTCGCCGTGGCACCGGCCAAACGTTCGCTGATGAAAACGCTGGTTTCGCTGGCGCGTGACATGCAGTCGACCTTTTACCTGCGCGTATTCCGCAAGCATCTGGGCATGTATCTGTTCGGCTTTGGCGCCGAATGGCTATTCGCCTCGGTCTTCACCTATTACGTGATTTTCGTCCTGCAGTACGATCCGGCTATTCTGGCGGGGTTGAACAGCCTGAACGCCATGCTGCAGCTGTTTTCCACTGCGGTATTTATTGGCCTATGCGTGAAAAAAGGCTTCAGCAAACCCTACAGCTGGGCGCTCGGTATCGTGATATTTTCCGTAGGCTGCTATTCATTGCTGCATTTCTTCGATCTGCCAACGCATATCGCCACTATAGCGATTATAGGGATTACCGTGCTGTTCGGTCTCGGCACCGGCGGGGTGTATTACATCCCGTGGACGGTGTATACCTTCCTGGCCGACGTGGACGAAGTGTTTACCGGTCGCCGTCGCGAGGGGATTTACGCCGGCGCGATGACCTTTTCCGGCAAGATTGTGCGTTCTATCATCGTGTTTACCATGGGGGCGATCCTCAGTTATTACGGCTTCCAGTCCAAATCGCATACTCAGCCGGAGACGGCGATCGTGGCGATCTCCTGGGTATTCTTTGCCGGCGTGGTGATCCTGGCGCTGGTGGCGATTCTATTCAGCAGCCAAATGACGCTTAACCGCCAAACCCACCGCGTGGTGCTGGACGAAGTCGCACGCATCAAAGCCGGCGGTCAATTGGCTGATATTACTCCAGAAGCGCGGGCGGTGATCGAAAAGCTGGTTGGTCTGCCGTATGAACAATGCTGGGGTAACAGCAAAATCTGTCAGAAAATGAACATCATTCCTGAAGCCAGCGTGGCCAATCCGGCAGCGGCCTCCCAGAGCTGATCCTTCGTTAAACCCGATCTGAAACGTCCTCGCCCCTTTGGGGGAGGACGGCTATCGCCTAAAGGAAAGTACGATGAATAGCGTGTTTCGCAGGTTCTGCCTGACGGCGGTCCTGCTCGGCCAGAGCGCCGTTGTCACGTCAGCGGCGGCAAAGGAGGTGGTCTGGCAGGCAATCACCTTTGGTCAGTCTAGCGACGTCAATTTCGCCACTAACGTACTGCCGAAAAAAGTCGGCACTAATCAGGTAACCGATGCTCACGGGCATCCATTCGCCGCCGGTGTGCTGCGAATGCCGTTCAGCATCGAAAGTCGTGGTGGCAAGATAGGTAACAGCCACGATGGGTTGACCTATTACTACACCTATGTGCCGGCTCAGAGTAACGCATTGCTCGAGGCGGACATTACCGTCGATCAGTTCGGTCCGGAAACGGGCGCATTGCCGGCCGGACAGGAGGGGGCAGGCCTATTGATGCGCGATATTATCGGTAAGCCGCGACTGACGCGAGTGCAACCGGGTTATGAAGAGTTCCCGGCGGCCTCCAACATGGTGATGAACGCCATCATCACGCAGGACAAAACCGATAATAAGCGGGTGCAAATGATGCTGATTGATCGTCATGGCGTCACCCAGTCCTGGGGCAACGCCGGTGTGAAAATCCGCCGTCAGGGTTACCAACCGGCGATCGACCTGGCCAAAACGCCGCGGCTGCGGCTACGGTTGCAGCGCACCAATGACGGCTTTGTCGCCGCCTATGCGCCATATGGTAGCGACAATTGGGTTAGCCAGACGGTCGACGATGCACAACGTGTTACGGTGCAGGATGCACAAGGCTACTACGTGGGCTTTTTTGCCGCTCGCAATGCGCGTATTACGGTGCATCAGGCCCGATTGACGCTCAGCGACGCACGGCCGGCACCGGCCAAACCGTGGGTGGCGGCACGCATACCGACGCGTATCGAAATTGCCTCCGCGCCGGTGAGCGCCGGTGACGACTACCTGTTCCAGATGCGCAGTAATGAAGACGGGGTACTAACACTCAGTCAGGACGGCAAACTGGTAGCGACCCAACACGGATTGCAAGCCGGGGAGATGCTGTCTCTGCGCCTGGCGTTAACGTCGATGTCCACGCGGTTGAACTACCATTTTGTCACGCGCAGCGGTCACAACGTCAGCGATAGCCTGGTGGTGGATAAAAAGACTTATGCCGATGCGGTCAACCTGTATGTTTCACCGCATGGCAGCGCCAGCAACGACGGCAGTCGGCAAAAGCCGCTGGACTTCGCCAGCGCGGCGCTGGCGCTGGCTCCCGGCGGTGTTTTATGGCTGGCAGATGGCGATTATCCGCAGATCACCATACCGGCGACCGCCAGCGGTACGCCTCAACAGGCCAAGAAATTGCGGCCGCTGGGGCACCATGCGGTCTTCCACGGCATCAATTTGCAGGCCAGCTACTGGGACATACAGGGGATTAGCGTGACCGGCAAGAGTTTCAATATTGCCGGCAGCCATAACCACATTGATCGGGTGGTGGTGCATCACGCCGACGATAGCGGCATCTGGATCGCCTCGCCTGAAGGCATTGGCCGCGCCTTATGGGCCAGCCATAATCTGATTTCGAATTCACAGTCCTATGCCAACCAGGATCCCGGCATGATCAACGCCGATGGTTTTGCGGTAAAAATGCGGGTTGGCGAAGGGAATCGCCTGGTGGCCTGCTTTGCTCACGATAACATCGACGATGGTTTCGATCTGTTTAACAAGATCGAGGATGGCCCCAATGGCCGGGTAACCATCGAAAACAGCATTGCGCTGCGCAATACCAATAACGGCTTCAAGCTGGGCGGCGAAGGTTTACCAGTGGCTCATCAGGTCAGCAACAGTCTGGCGATGGAAAATGGCATGGACGGCTTTAGCGATAACTTTAATCCAGGCCAGTTACGGCTCAATAATAATGTCGCCATCGATAATCGGCGTTTTAACTATATTTTCCGCCCCGGCCCCTATAGTACGCCAGACAGGCAGGGCATATTCAAGGGTAACGTTTCGTTACGCAGTAAACCGGGGAAATACCCGGATGTGCTGAACGGTAATATTGCCGATGACAATCGCTTTATGCTGGCAGAGATTAAATAATTGTCAGCTTCAGTAAGTTGATTGGCGCTGTTTATTTAAAAAATATTATTTCAATATCTTTGGGGATCCAGTAATGAAAAAACAGACTTTATTGATCTGCGGCCTGCTGCTGGCTTCAGTTCAGGCTTCGGCAGTTACCCTCGATGTGCGGCATGAATGGTTTGACGACAGTAAGGCGCACAAAGACCGCGCGCTGGTGTCCCATCGCTTCGCCAACGGCGTCGGGTTTTCGCTGGAGGCAAAATGGAAATCCGGCGGCGACAACAGCAACAAAGCATTCAACAATATGGTCAGCAACGGCACGGAAAGCACCATCAGTTACCAATACAAGCTGAATCCGCAATGGTTTATTCAACCCGGTTTTACCTTGGAATCAACTGACGACAAGAGTATTTACAAACCGTATTTCACCAGCGGTTATACCTTTGATAACGGTATTTATCTCAATGGACGCTATCGCTATGAATATACCCGCGAGAATGAAGCGGACAAAAACGATGTTAAAACCAATCGCGGCGAGTTTTGGCTTGGTTACCGTTATCAGAACTGGCGTTTTGAATATAACTATATTTACAAACACAGCGACCAGATCCGCTTTGACAATAAGAAATGGGATTATGAATACAATTTTAAAACGCAGTGGAGCTATGACGCACATTGGGCGCCGTATGCCGAGGTGGGCAACGTCAGCGTCAGCAAGACCAGCGATGAGCGGCAAACCCGACTGCGGGTCGGAGTGCAATACAGTTTTTAATCACGATGGTCATCGTTATATGGTCTTTGGTTTTATTTAAAATAAAACTATGTTTTGATTTTGTTGATCAGCGTCAGCATAAACGATAGACTTTCTTCATCATCACGGTTCGGCGGCGTTGAGCGCGTCGCCGTGGGTAGCAACGGCGGCAGTACGGGTGGTGAGCCGCGCATCCCTCTTCGACACAGGCGCAGGCGCCTTGAGCACAAAGGAAACAGTATGATTCTCGATAATTTTGCATTGCAGGGTAAGGTGGCGATCGTGACCGGGTGTGATACCGGTCTGGGACAGGGCATGGCGATCGGGCTGGCGCAGGCGGGCTGCGATATCGTCGGTATCAACCTGGTTGAGCCGCAGGAAACCATCGCCAAAGTGACCGAGCTGGGCCGCCGTTTTCTCAGCCTGCAGGCCGATCTTGGTTCACTGGAGGTGCTGCCTGCGTTGTTGGAGCGTGCGCTGGCCGAGTTCGGCCATATCGATATTCTGGTCAACAATGCCGGCATCATCCGCCGTCAGGATGCGCTGGAATTCAGCGAAAAAGACTGGGATGAGGTGATGAACCTGAACATCAAAACGGTGTTCTTCCTGTCGCAGGCGGTAGCACGCCAGTTTATTGCTCAGGGGCGCGGCGGCAAAATCATCAATATTGCGTCTATGCTGTCTTATCAGGGCGGCATTCGCGTGCCTTCCTATACCGCGTCAAAAAGTGCGGTGATGGGGGTAACGCGTCTGCTGGCCAACGAATGGGCCAGCCACGGCATCAACGTCAACGCGCTGGCGCCGGGCTATATGGCCACCAACAACACGCAACAGCTGCGTGACGACGAAGCGCGCAGCGCAGCGATCCTGGAGCGTATTCCAGCGGGGCGCTGGGGGCTGCCGCAAGATTTGATGGGGCCGGTGGTGTTCTTGGCATCACCCGCTTCCGATTACATCAACGGTTTTACCCTGGCAGTGGATGGCGGCTGGTTAGCCCGTTAACCCTGCATGACACCCATCGATTTTAGAGAGAGGAAACCATGAATATTGCGCTGATGATGGAAAACAGCCAGGCCGGCAAAAATGCGCTGGTGCTGGAACAACTGCAGGCCGTTGCCGCTGACAATCAGGATGCGGTGTTCAACGTGGGCATGAGTGACGAACAGGATCACCATTTGACCTACATTCATCTGGGCATTATGGCCAGCATTCTGTTGAATGCCGAAGCGGTGGACTTTGTCGTCACCGGCTGTGGCACCGGGCAGGGGGCCTTGATGTCGTTGAATATCCACCCCGGCGTGGTGTGCGGTTACTGCATCGATCCGGCTGACGCCTTTCTGTTTGCCCAGATCAACAACGGCAATGCGCTGTCGCTGCCGTTTGCCAAAGGCTTTGGCTGGGGCGCGGAGCTCAACGTGCGTTATATCTTTGAAAAAGCCTTCACCGGCCGCAAGGGCGAAGGGTATCCGGTCGAGCGTAAAGAGCCACAGGTGCGTAACGCCGGTATTCTGAATCAGGTAAAACGCGCGGTGATGAAAGACGACTATCTTGCTACGCTGCGCGCCATCGATCCTGAACTGGTCAAGACGGCGGTGGGTGGCGAGCGCTTCCAGCGTTGCCTGTTCGAGCACGGCAAAAAGCCCGAGATCGTGGCTTTCGTCAAGGATTTGCTGCAAATAGCCTGATGAACCACCTGCAAAAGCCCGCTCAGTTGCTACTGGGCGGTTTTTTTTGGCTAAGAGTTGAACCGGCCGCCGGTTTTACCTCCGGTGGCGGTTAGCGGATGCTGCCAGGCCGGTTATGCTGACGCCATTTGTCGCAACAGCCACTCCCGCAACGCAACCACATCCTCCCGTTCGGCGCGATCCTCGCCGGTGACCCAGTAATAGCGCGCGCCGGGTAGCGAGCATGCAAACGGCGCGACCAGTACGCCGCGTTGCAGCTGATCCTGTGCCAACAGCTGGCTGGCGATCACCACCCCTTGCCCGGCCACCGCCGCCTGTAGCGCGTGGGTTTCATCGCTAAAGCGCAGCCCGGCGTTAATATTCAGATCCGGCGGCCCGTAGAGCCGTTGCCAATGTGACCAGTCTGGCGCATCGGCGGGAACATGGCGCTGCTCGACGTGAAACAGCGTCACCGAGCGCAGATCGTCGAGCTGCCTGATACCCAGCGTCGGGCTGGCGACCAGAATAAAGCGGTCTTCATGCAGCAGCGTGCAGGGCAAGTCGGCCTCTGGCGTTTCACGGTAGCGAATGGCGGCGTCCACCGTGTGCTGGGTCAAATCTACACGTTCAACGCTGGTGTGCAGGCGCAGATCAATCTGCGGAAACTGCGCCTTGAAATCAGCCAGACGCGGTACCAGCCAGTGGGTGAGGAAATTTGAGGTGGTGGTAACGGTGAGCGCCGGCGGCTGATTGGCATGGGCAATTTGTGCGGTGGCTTCTTCCAGCGCGGCAAAGGCGCGCTGTGTGCCGGTGTACAAGGTCTTACCCGCTGCGGTCAGGCTGACGCCCTGGGCGCTGCGCTCGCACACCCGGCACGCCAGCGAGGTTTCCAACAGCCGTATCTGATGGCTAACGGCGGTGGCGCTCACGCCGAGCTGGTCGGCTGCCCGTTTGAAGCTCAGACAGTCGGCAACGGCGTGAAACGCGCGTAGCGCCCCCAGCGGCGGTAAACGTGGTTTTCTCATGCTGAGTTTTTCTCATCTATGGATGAAATCAATGACTTTGATTTACTGATTGTACCAAAGATACCCTAAAGACATCCGAACAGAGCAAGTTAGTTTATTTCATCTTATCTCGATTGCATCGCAGGAGTCATTATGCGTTTATCTTCTCAATCCGCACGTTGCCAGGCAACGCAGCAACCCCGGTTGATTGCCGGCGGCATCTTTTATAGCGGTTTGGCGGCCGAAGCGCTGTTGCTGGTGACGCTGTATGGCAGCCGTGGGCTGCTGTACGGCCTGGCGTCGTTGTTAACCTTGATGCTGGCCGCTGCCGTCGGTATCGGCACCGCCCGCTGGCGCCATGCCGGACAATTGGCGGGTATTATGCACGGTTTCCTGATCGCCGCCGCCGGCCTGTTGCTCGTTGTGCTGGCGCTGCATGCCCAGCGTGATTGGCTGGCGCTACTGCCGGCAGTGGCGATCAGCGGCGTGGGGCAAGGCATGGTCGGCGCGGCGCTGCACCAGGGCAGCGTGCGCTCTCGGTCTGGGCAGGTACGGTTGCTGGTATATGGCCTGCTCGCACTGCTGTCCTGCGTGCTGGTGTTGGCGATCAAACAGGCCGTCGGCGGTCTGGAAGGGCGCTGTTTCTCTTTCGCGCTATTGATCGATCTGGCGTTGTTCGGCGCATTGCTGGTGCGCATTACCCAACGCGATGTGGAAAGTGAGTTGGTGGTGGGAAAGTAACCTGTAGCGTCGGCTGTGGTTCCCCAACCCGGATGTCGACGCGGCTGTGGCGGAGCAGCGCCTTCAGCCGTATCGGGGAAAAGTTACAGGTTGGTATGCTGTCAAATTATTTCTGGATTTCTATCCAAACAATGCGGGCTGATTCACATAAAAAGCGGAATTTGTCCGTTTCGTTCGGTTGCTTGTCTTTACAAAACATTCCTCGACACATAACCATCATTTAACATTTCACGCGGATAACACCCGACTCCGAGGCAACCGTGAAATGAGTAGCTTTCTGCACAAACAACAGCATATTGATGTATTTTCGACGCAGTTAGATATCATCCGTCGCTGTGATGATACGGCGGAACAGGCCCGGCAATATATTGCCAATATTTATCACAACAACTATCAAGCCACCATCCAACCCAATCCCGACATCATCATCGCCAGCAAGGACAAGGTCAGCGAACAATTGGTTGCCTGCACCGGCATATCCTTCGCCACGCCCGGCCAACGTCTGTTTTCTGAACGTTATCTTGATTTACCGCTGGAGCAGGCGGTATGGCAGCAGACCGGCCACGTGCTGGCGCAGCATCAGGTGCTGGAGATCGGCGCGCTGGCTTCGGATAATCCCGCCGCCGCCGCCGATCTGATTCGCCTGATGCCGATCATTGCCTGGTTTATGGGCAGTAAGGCGATTTTGTGCACCTCGACGCGCCGCCTGCGCAAGTTGCTGGCCTACCACCAGATTCCGTTTGCCAGGCTGGCAGACGCCTCTGCCGACCGTCTCTCGGTGCAGGAGCGTAGCGCCTGGGGGAGTTACTACGATCAGGCGCCGCAAACCGGCATTATCCTGCTGGAACAGTGCGGCCATCTGTTCAATCATTTCTGCGGCCGACTGGTGTTTTCCGAGTTTGAAAATCTGGCGCGCTTTGCGCTGACGACGGCACAGGTGGCGGCATGAATATCCTTGCTGCCATTCTCGCTCAGGCGGAAAACACCCCTCACGCGCCTGCGGTGATCCAGTTGCACAACGCCGATGACGGCGGCTACCGGGAGCAAACGCTGTATAGCTACGGCTCGTTGATGCACCAGGCGCACCGTCTGGCGGCCAGCCTACGGCAACGTAGCGGGCAGGGCGCGCAGATCGGCATGGTAATGGGCAACACCCCAGAGTGGGTACTGGCCGATATGGCGTTGTTGCTGGCCGAACGGATTGAAGTGCCGGTGCCGTTGGCATTCTCTGCCGAGCAGGCCAGATGGCTGCTCGGCAATTGTGAACTGGTGCTGACGGATGCTATCGGTGCGCAACGCCTTGCCCAGTGGCAGGAGGGCGGTTTGCAGCTGGCCGGTGACATCGTGGCGGTTGCGCAGCAGCTCGGTGCGTCGCCGGACTTGCCGCTGCCGCCGACCGTGGTCTGCGCCGATAGTGACGCCATCATCAAAGTGATCCACACCTCGGGCACCACCTCGCAGCCAAAGGGCGTGCAGATCCGCCGGCACGGCCTGGATGCGCTGGTGTCGGCATTGTGGCAGCGTGCCCGTGGTGACGACTACCGGCGCTATCTGAATCTGGTGCCGCTCAGTTTGCTGATTGAACAGGTGACGGCGCTGTATATGCCGCTGACCTCCGGCGGCGCGGTGGTGATGCCGCCAGGCGATATGCCACCGCTGGGCAGCCCCGGCGTTACCGCGGCGGAACGGCTGGAGATCGTCCGTCAGGCTTGTCCGTCGGCGCTGACGCTGACCCCGGCGCTGGTGGAAGCTCTGGCCGAGCGCGCATTGGCGCATGCTGAGGTTGCCAGTTTGCCGACGGCGCTGTTTGGCCGTGACACGGTACCGCTGCTGGCCGCCGGCGGTGCGCCGGTAACCCGCGAAGTGCTGCTGACGCTGGATACGCTGGGCATCCCGGTCTATCAGGGCTATGGCCTGAGTGAAAACAGCTCGGTGGCCACCTGGAATTCTCGCGATGCCAACCGTATTGGTACGGTAGGGAAACCGCTGGCGCACGTGGAGGTGAGGATTGCCGACGACGGCGAACTCTGTTTGCGCAGTAGCTCGCTGTTTGCCGGCTATTCAAACGAAGATCCCAGCAGCTGCGCGGTAGATGAGCAGGGTTGGTTACACACCGGCGATCTGGCGCAGCAGGATGCCGACGGGTACGTCACCATCATCGGTCGCAAAAAAACCATCATCATTACCGCCAACGGCCGCAACATTTCGCCCGAATGGCTGGAATCCGCCTACCGCCGGGTGCCGGGCGTATTGCAGGTCATCGTGTATGGCGACCGGCAGCAGTTCCTTGGCGGTATTTTCGTGGTGGCGAGTTTGGCGCAGGCACCGGCGATCCGCCAGGCCATCGCGGCATTCGCCCATGAACATCTCAATGACATTGAGCGCATTGCCGAACCGCTGTTGATCCCCCACGGCGCCGAGGTTATGGCGCAGCTGTTTACCGTTACCGGGCGTCCGCGTCGCAACGCCGTCGCCACCTTCCTGGCTCAATATGAGGCTGCCACCGCATGACTATTCGTGAAACTACCCATACCGACCATAGCGGTCTGATTGTCACCTCGCTGAACGAGGGGAAGGTCACCGATCTGACGCCGGCATACCTGCTGTCTACGCTGCATGACCATGGCTATGCCGTGCTGCGAGGATTCCAGCATGGCATCGGCGAGTTTTCCCGTCTGGTTCGTCAAACTAGCGGGCGCATCAGTCTCGATCCGGCCCGCAGCTTTGACGGCGATACCGCGCAAAAGGTTGACGCCGGTTACGACAAGGTGGGGTTGCACTGTGAAAACGGCAACAGCCCGTTCTGGCCGGATCTTTGCTGGTTCTATTGCCAGCTGGCACCGGCGCAAGGTTCTCAGACCACGGTGTGTGACGGCAAGCTGGTGTATCAGCATCTGAGCGCCGACGCGCGGGCGGCGTTCGCCGCACAGGACATCGCCTATTCGCGGCGGGTGGAGGAAAGCAAATGGAAAACCTATGCCTTTCATGCCTTGGCGACGCAGGCCAATGCCCCGGCCAGCCTCGAGGAAACCACTCTGGCCCATCTGCTGGCGCTGACCGAGGGGGCTGCGGGCACCCAGATTACTCTGGATGCCGATGGGGCGATCCGCTATCGCTTCCAGACGCCGGCAATCCGCGCCAGCCGCATCAATCTGCGCGAAGTGAACAACTTCGCCAACAGCATCTTCGGGCCGTCCAATAACTATGAAAAGCCGCAGATCACCTTCGCCGACGGCAGCGAGATCCCGCGGGATCTGTTGGCGGAAGCGGACACGGTTTGCGATCGCTTTACCGACGATGTCGGCTGGCAGCACGGCGACATCGTGCTGATCGACAACAGCCGGGTGATGCACGGTCGCCGGCGGATCGAAGATAAAGCCCGCACCATTTACAACGCGCTCTCTTACCTTGCCTAACGGAACCGCTGCCATGACGCATTTTAAACAAATCAATCAATACGCTCACCTCAACTATCTGCACCCCAACCGCATGCCGTGGGAGCAGGCGGCCACGGATCGCGAGCTGGATTTCCTGTCACGTGCGCTGGTCGGGGAAGCAGGGCAGGAACAAAAAGCCGTTGCCTATCTGTACAAGGAGCTGGCGCAGCTGGCGGAGATTGAAATGCACGTCGCGACGGTGATGACGCGCATTCTGTGTGAACTACAGGCCGACAACACGGCGCTGATGGCCGGTGATGGCCTGTATCACGCGCTCTCCTGTTTTGCGGCGGAAGAGATCAATCATGCCAACAGCTTCTATCAATATGTTCGCTTGCTGTCGGGACGCGATATCAAACTGGAAAACAACCTGTTCAAACAGCGGGTGGATCTGTACGACGACGGCGATGCTCCGTTGATCAAACTGGCTGCGCTGTGTTCGACGGCCTATGTGGGCGAGTCGATCATTACGGTGTTCGAGCGTCGCCTCAAGGTCTTGGATCCGATGCAACGCGGTTTCCTGACCCAATTGCTGCATTTTCACGGCCTGGATGAGGCGCGGCATATCCAGTGCGATCACGCCATTTTTGACCGACTGATCCCGACCTTCAACGCCGCTGAACGTCAGCGAATGCATCAGCTGATTCAGGACACCGAAGCGTTGAATACGCAGTTGGCGCTGGCCAGCGCGGAAACGGTAAAGGCGGCGTTCGATATCGACTACACCGAGGGCAACCAGGCGGCGAAAACCCAGTTGGACATGACCCTGCGTTTCCGCGAGATCGTCCAGTCTGGCGATATGATCCGTAAGGTGGATGAGCATCTGGATGATGAAACGGCGGCGATCGTACAGCAGTTTTCTCAGGCCTCGCGGGTTCACGCCGCTTAATCAGCAGGAAAATCATGAAACAAGATGCATTAGCGGCGTCGGCAATGCCGCAAAAAAAAACGGGCCTGGGGCTAGTGGCGGTGGTCAGCGCGCTTTTCCTGGCGGCGGTTGACAGTACCATCGTCAGTACCGTATTGCCGGTGATCGGCGGTCGGCTCGGTCACCCGGCGCTCTATCCCTGGGTGATGTCCGCCTTTCTGTTACCGGTGGCGCTGGTGGCGCCGCTGGCCGGCGCTTGCGGTGACCGGCTGGGCGTATCCGCTACGCTCAAGGCCTGTCTGCTGCTGTTTCTGGCGGCGTCGGCGCTGGCCGCCGTCAGCCCCGGCATGGGGCTGCTGATTGCGGCGCGAGCGCTGCAAGGCATCGGTGCCGGTGGCATTATCGTGCTCTCTTATTCCCTGTTGGCGTCGCTGTTCGACACGGAGAAACGCGGAAAAATGCAGGGCATGTTGAGCGGCGTGTGGGGGTTGTCGGCCATTTTGGGACCGCTACTGGGCAGCGTGCTGGCCAGCAGCTTCGGCTGGCGCGCCATTTTCTGGTTCAATCTGCCGGTGGGGGCACTGGCGTTGTTGTTGCTGTTTGTGACACCGCCGGTAGGCAAAGGCAACGGCAAGGCAGCTCTTGATCTGCCGGCGCAGCTTTTGCTGATGGTACTGGCCTGCGGCCTGCTGTTGCTGATTGACAGTCCCGCTGCGCTGAGAGGCGCCGAATACGCCCTGTGGGCGGTGACGCTGGCGGCGTTGGCACTGTTGATGCTGCGTGTGCGCCAGCGGCCGACCAGCAGTCCGATACCGTTACAATTCTTCCGGCGAGGGGCGTTGTTTTCCGTTATCATTTTGGTGCTGCTTTCCAGCGCCGGCCTGTATTCATCGGTGACGCTGTTGCCGTTGGCGCTCAGCCAGCAGGCCGGCAGCCTGATGTCGAGCGGTATGCTGATTATGCTGGCGGCGCTCGGCTGGGTAGTTGGCGCGGCATTTTGCGGTAACAAACTGGCCTCGGTCGGTTATCGGCGCATGGCGCTGTTCGGCATGTTGATGCTGGCCGGTGGGGCATTCCTGATGGCGTTGACGGTTGGACAGCATCAGTTGCCGATGATTGCCGGCGCTCTGCTGCTGATCGGTCTGGGCATGGGTTTTACCGCCACCACCACGCTGGTGTTTGCCCAGAACAGCGCACCGGCCGATCGCCTGGCTAGCTGGACGGCAACCGTGCAGTTTTTGCGTAATCTGGGGGCGGCGCTGGGGGTAAATACGCTGGCGACGGTACAGCTTCGCCAGGCCGGCAGCGACGCGTTTCAGAGCTGTTTTATTCTTCTTGGGCTGAGTATGCTGGTGGGGCTATGCTTTACGCTGCTGATGCCTCGCGCTTACCCGGTCAGTTAACGGTAATGTGGAATGCATGGTATCGACAACATTGGATGATGCGCTGATTATCGAGCGGGTGCTCGATCGGGTGGCGGCAGGGGAAAACGAGCCCCATCGCCATCCGTTGGGGCAGTTCGTGCTGGTCAAGCAGGGGGTGCTGTACGGGCATACCTCGGAACAGCACTGGTTGATGAAGCCGGGCATGGCGGTATGGATACCGCCTGATACCCTGCATTGGGGGCAGGCCTATAACCGTGTCGATCTCACCGTGCTGTATATCTCTCCCGAACTTTGCCGCACCGTCACCCCGCATATCAAGTTGATTGACGCCTCTATGCTGATCTCGGCGCTGTGCGAACGGCTGGCCGATGCCACGTTGCCGCTGACGGAAACGCGCCGCAATAGCATGTTGCAGCTGCTGTTTGAAGAAATCGAAGAAAAACCCGCCAGTAACTTTACCTTGCCTTTGCCGCACGACAGCCGGTTGAAGAAGGTAACCGACAGCCTGATCGACGATCCCGCCCAGCATCGCAGCCTGGCCGAATGGGGCCGGCAGGTGGGCGCCACCGAGCGCACGCTGGCGCGGCTGTTTCGCAAGGATACCGGGTTACGCTACACCGAATGGCACAACCGGCTGCTGCTGGCCGTCGCCTGGCAAGGGCTGGCGGAGGGTGCATCCAATGAGCAGCTTTCGGTGATGCTGGGATTATCTTCCGGCGATTCGTTCGGCCACTGGTTTCGCCGGGTCGCCGGTAAATGCCCGGGGGAAATCCGTCGCTATCTGCAAGACTATCGGCTGAATAATAGCGCCTAAAGCGCTCTGCCGGTTTGTCCGTTTCGTTCGATAATCTGTGCTTATTGAACATTCTCACCATCGATGCCGTTGCGTACCCTAGCTTTCATTACTGAATGAATTGAGGAACCGGCATTGAATTACGACATCATCAAACTAGTCCACGCCTTGGCCGCGGTAGCGGCAACCGGACCGCTGCTGTTTGCCCCCTGGTTGTCTGCCCGTCTGGCCGTTAGTCCGGCGGAGAATAAAACCGTGTTGCTTAACGGCCTGGCTGCCACCGATCGGTTTTACAATATTGCCGGCTGGGGCTTAATGCTCAGCGGCATCGCGCTGTTCTGGCTGCAAGACTGGCACCGGGCGTTCCAGCTGTGGTTTGTGCTTAGCGTGGCGATTTTCGTGATTGATTCGCTGGCGGAAAAGCGTTGGCGCGATCCTGCCACCACGGCATTGGCGCAGTTGCAGCCAGGGCAGGAGGGGTGGGCGGAAAACGCTGCCCGGCTGCACAAGGCGGTGATCGCGCAGATGGCATGCACAGCGCTGATACTGCTGGTGATGCTGTTGCACAGCCAGTTACGCATCAACCTGTTGACGCTGTCGCTATGGCCGTGGGTTAGCTAACCCGTCAACTGCCAATCGGCTTAAAATGCGTAGGAAAGACCTACGCCGGTATAGTGATATTTGCCGTTGCTGCCCGCATCGTCAGCGGTGCCGTGATGGCGCTGCAGTTCATAGGCATACTCCAGGCTCAGCGCAATGCCCTGCGGCAACGTCTGTTCCAGCAACAGGCCGATGCGGGTGTCGGTTTCGCCGTCGTTGCGCTGTTGTTCAACGTTATAGTAATCGGTGTCCAGCGAATGGCGCAGATAAGGGGTCACGGTCAGCGGCGTGTGCCACAGCGCTAGCGTCAACGGCATATACAGGCGCAGCTCCTGCTGAGAAAATTCCGCCAGCCGATCGCTGCCGCTATTCCAGCCGCGATCGATATAATAATTGAGTTTGAAGCTGAGCAGGTCGTTGACCTGGTAGCCAAAGCCGGTTTCGCCCTCCAGTTCCTTGTCGGTCAGCGCGTTCTGCCTTACATGATTGATATATTGATACAGCGCCAGCCAGCCGCTAAAACGGCTCTGGTCGCCAAGCCGGATTTCCCAGTCGGGTTGCACGGTATAGCGCTGCGTCTGGTAGCGGGTTATGCCGTCTTGCTGTTTATATTGCCACTGGTAATGGCGTACGCCGGCCATCAGGCCGAGGTCGTAGACGGCATGGCTGGCGATCAGATAGCGTAAATTGATCTCGTACTGATTAAACCAGTCGCTGCGTCCCTGAGTACCGTAATAGTGCGCGCCATTATGGTTCTCTTGATAAAAGGAACCGTAGATACTCCAGTTGCCGCGCGCCGCCTCCAGATACAGGGTGGGTTCCCAAAAGCCTTTATTATCCGATTGGCCTTCGACGTTTTCCGTTTCAATCAACAGGCCGGTGGTTATATGCCAGGTTTTTTCTGCGGCTGGCGACGTTGCCGGGGCGGCAAGCCGCGGCGGCCGATCGTGTTTGCTGTCGGCGTGTTCAGCGTCAGCCTGCTGGGCGCAGGTGGTGCCGGCCCATACGAGCAGGCTCGAGGCGAGGACCTTTATCTGGTTCATCATTATTCTCGTCAGCTAGCGAGGCGGTTTATTATTGTCGAGGTTGCAGGCAGCTGCGTGCCTGCGCCTGGGCTGTGTCTATCTAGCGGCGCACATCGTGGACCCGCAATGGGGGGCCCACGATGTGCGCGGTTTACCAGCCGCTGCGGATAACCAGCATTTTGGCTTCGTGCGATTGCACTTCGCTGCTGTAACTGTCGGTCACGGTTGCCACGTCGCGGTGTGCCCACAGATCGCGCACCAGCGTTTTTTTCCAGGGCAGATCCAAATCCTGGTGGAGATTGAGGGTCATGGTGGCGGTCTGTCCCGAACGGTTGAGTAACGCTACCGCCCAGGAGCCGTCGGCGAGCGGTTTGGCAAAGATCTGCTGATCGCCGTTATTGACATAACGTTTGGCTTGCAACCCCAGCGGATCCTGGTTCAGCGCAATGATTTCCTTGTTTTTCAAGGTAACCATATCCGCGGCGTTCAGATCGTCGAGGCTGGCGCCAATCAGCAGCGGTGAACTGAGGATCGCCCACATGCTGAAGTGGGTGCGGTATTCGGTGTCTGACGCGCCGGTGCCGACCAGCTCTTTTGAATGGCCATGCAGCCCGATGACCAGCATGTCGTAGTCGTTCCAATGCCCTTTGCCGCTGTAGGCTTCCAGGCCAACGCCACGGTCGATCATATCCAGCACGTCAAAGTAGTAACCTTCGCGGTTGCCCGGATAATTGAAGTCGTCGCTGATGTCTTGACCGATGCGCCACTGGTTTGCGCCAACGCTGTTACCCCATTGCCAAATGTTCTGCCAGCCGCAGTGGCAGGCATGATAGACAATCGGCCGGCCGGTAGCCTGCAGCGCCTTGGACATATCGCCAAACACCGTTTTTAGCACCGCCTGACTCGCCTGTTGGTGGCTGCAGCAGGAGTCGTATTTCAAATGGTCGACCCCCCATGAGGCGAACATGGCGGCATCCTGCTTTTCATGCCCTTCGGAACCGACGTAGCCTGCACAGGTGGAATTCCCCGGCCCGCTGTAAATGCCCAGTTTCATGCCCTTTTGGTGAGCGTAGTCGGCGAGGTATTTAATACCACGGGGAAACTTTTTTTCGTCATAGGTTAATGGATGGTCGGCGCGCGAGCCTTTATATTTTTGCCAGCCGTCATCAATATTGACATAAATATAACCGGCGTCGCGCAAACCACTGGCAACCATTTTATCGATAGTGTCTATAATAATTTTTTCATTGATTCTGTCGCCATAATAGTTCCAGCTTGACCAACCCATCGGCGGCGTTTGCGCCAGCGTGGTTACCCGTTCGGCGGTCGCCTCGGCGCTGGTGGGGTCTGCGGTTGCGGCATGCACGGCGCCGCTGAGTAATATGGAACAGAGGACGGAAAGTAAGCGTTTCATTAATTAAAGGCTCCGGTAAGATAACGGGCGTAGCGGTTCGCTGCGCCAGCGCAGGGAATCGATGTTTATCCTGAAATACCTTTTATCTAAAAATGACGTCTGAACTTACGCTTGCTGCATTAATAAAATAACCGGCTGCGGTAATAATGGCGCGATCGGTATTAATCATGCCAGCTGTGTTATAGGGCGGTGCTCAGCTTGGCGGCATTTTGCTTTTCTTCGGAATAGACCATCATCGTCGAACCTGAAATCGCCAGCACAATACCGACGATTGCCCAGCTGCTCGGCATAGACTGGTAAATGATCAGGGAAATCACCGCGGTCAATACCGGCGCCAGCGCATTGGTGCAGGGGGCGATGATGGTGGCCTTACCGCGCGACAGCGCCATGACCAGGCAAAGTGCGCCAACGGCGTTCAATACTTGAATGCACGCGGTAGCCAGCGTGGCCATCAACGGATAACTGGCGCCCTTGTCCGCCAGCATCAGCCAGGCAACCGGCGCCAGCAGGATCCCGGTCAGCGTCATATAACCAAACAGCGAACTGTCGGCAACGCCCAGGTTGGAGGCGCGTTTCATAAAGAACGCCTGTACTCCCCATGCGACGCAAATCACCACCGAATACAACAGCCACAGCAGGCCGCCGTCGCGATCGCCGTCACCGCTGCTGATACTGAACATGACGATCGACAACAGCGCCAGCAGTACCCCCAGGCCGCCCAGCCGGTTTACCCGTTCCTTCAGCAGCGCCAGCGACATCAGCACCGTGATGGCAGGAGAGATGGAAATGATTGGGAATACCAGATAGGCGGGGGCGCCCATCGCCAGTGTTTTGAACAGCAGCAGTTGCCCGCCGGCGCCGGTAAAGCCGATCAGACAGCCATACAGAATCGCGGTGCCGGAGGTATCGAAGCGCTGACCGCGTAGCGCGAAATAGCAGGGAATTAGCATGGTTAATGACCAGATGATGTAGATCCACTGGTCGGGATAGCCATAGTGGGTGGTTGGCCAGGCGCTGAACGCCCCCCAGACTCCCCAGGTAATGACCACCAGAAAGGTATAAACGATCCAGGATGTGTTATTGACCATTGTATTCACCGAGTGACAGTTTGCCCAACGCCTGCCCAGAGAGCGGCGTACCGTTTAGTTTCGCGGCATAGATCGCCGCGCCGAGTGTGGGGTGATATTCAGGCAGACAGATATGATAATTGCCGTTCAATTTCGCGAGTTCATAGGCAAAGGCCTCCAGAATCACGTCGCCGCATTTGAATACGCCGCCGGAATAGGACACGCGTACGCTTTCATCGGCGTGCCAACGCAGGGTTTCACGCAGCGTATCCACCATCAGCGCCAGCTCTTTGGCCGCCAGAAAGAATATGGCGCGACTTTGCTTGTCGCCGGCGACCGCCGCTTCACAGGCGATCGGCGCCAGCGAGGCAATCTTGCCGCGGTCGCCTTTCCACTGGTTGAACACCAGATCGCAGATGTCCAGATCGTTGCGGCAGGGGTATTTTTCGCGCATCAGATCGTAGAACAGATCTTTCTGCAATCGTCCGTCGGCCATGCGCGAAAACAGGTTCAACGCCTGACAGCCGATCCAGTAGGCGCTGCCTTCGTCGCTGAACAGCTCGCCCCAGCCGCCGCAGCGCGCGCTACGCCCCTGGTATTCGCCATAGGCGATTGAACCGGTGCCGGACACCACGTTGATGCCGTCGCGACAGCCCAGGCTGGCGGCCCAGCCGCAGATCATGTCGTTATCGCAGCGATAGCGTTCGCGGTTCAGCAGCGACTGCGCTATCGCATCCAGCCGCTCCACGTCGGCCGACACTTCGCCGTAGGCCGGCAGGCCAAGAAAGGTAAAGCTGATATCGGCGGGGGCGATGCCCGCACGATGACAGATTTCGCCAATGCCGTTGAGCACCACGCTGCGCGCGGCATCCATGCCGACGCTCAGGTAGTAGCTGGTTGCCGCCTCATGGCGGGCCAGCACATCGCCGGCGTCATTGATCAACACGAAGGCGGTTTTGGTGCCGCCACCGTCAACCCCCAGGTAAATCACCGTTCACCTCCCGCATTCAGTCGCCCCTCAGCACCGCACAGGGTGATTTTTTCATGGATAACGCGTTTCATGGCATCCATCCCTTCACGCATGTAGTAACGGGGATCGCTGGCATCGGGGTGCGCCGCAAAGTAGCGTTTCACCGCGTCGGCGAAGGCAATCTTCAATTCGGTGCCGACGTTGACCTTGGCAATGCCCAGACCAATCGCCTGCCTGACGTCGTTGTCCGGCACGCCACTGCCACCGTGCAGCACCAGCGGGATCGCCACCCGTGCGCCGATCTCCTGCAAACGGGCAAAGTCGATGTTCGGCCGCTGGGCATACATGCCGTGCGCGGTACCGATCGCCACCGCCAGACTGTCGATGCCGGTGCGCTCGACAAAACTGAGCGCCTGCGCCGGATCGGTCAAAAATGCCTGCGCTTCGTCAACGTCCTGATCGTCTTCGATCCCGCCCAGCCGTCCGAGCTCCGCTTCCACGCTGCAGTCCCGCTGGTGGCAATATGCCACTACCCGAGCGGCGAGTTGGATATTTTGTTCAAAAGGGAGATGGCTGCCGTCAATCATGGCGCTTCTCACCCCGACGTCGACCTTGCCAGCGATATCCTCAAAGGTCTCATGATGATCGAGGTGCAAAATCACCGGCAGTTGATAACGGGTTGCGTAGGTTGCGGCCAGCGCCAGCATTTCCTGACAGCCGATATGGCGGAAGGTGCCCGGCGTCCCGGCCAGGATCGCCGGCGATTGCCGTTCCCGGCAGGCTTCCAGTACCGCCTGAATGGTTTCTGCGTTGTGAATGTTGAACGCCGGGACCGCCCAGCCCTGTTTACGCGCCTGTGCCAATAAGTATTTGGTTGAGATAATCGCCATGGTGTTGTTCACTCCTGAGGCTATGGTTGCGCGTGCCAAGGGTAGATAGTGACCCCTTGTACCACCCGGTTGACTCGCCCTTCCGGTGAAGGGTTGTCCGGCGTCATGCCGAAATGCACCGATTGCGCCAAGGCATAAAGCTGGGCGAATACCAGCAACCCCAATGCCAGTTGGCCATCGTTGAAGCCTTGCGCATTGGGCAGGTAGATATGCTCACCCCGTTCGATCTCCGCCGACGGCCTGCCGGCCAGCGCCACAATCCGACAGGCCACGCCGTCGTTACGCAGCTCATTGAGCAGGTCTTCGTCATAACGGCGGGTGTAAGGGTCGTTGGACATCAGGACGATAACCTGCGTTTGCCGATTAATCAGAGACTTGGGACCGTGGCGGAAGCCCAGCGGTGACTCATAGAACGCCGCCGTCTGCCCGGCGGTCAGTTCCAGCAGTTTCAACGCGCTTTCGTGGGCGATACCACGCAGTGCGCCGCTGCCCAGCCAGATAACCCGTTGCGCATCGGCGGTCTGTAACGGCGAGCGCGTCACGTCACGCGTTGCTTCCAGCAAGGCGGCCACGCTTTGCGCCAGCGCCTGTACTGCGACCGGGTCGATGCCAGCAACGTTAAAGGCACACAGGCAGGCCAGAATCATGCTGCTCATGCTGCTGGTCATGGCGAAGCCGCGATCGCAGGTATTGGCGGGCAGTGCTAACGCCAATACCCGTGGCTGGTCATGATGACGGCGGTATAAATCGCCTTCGGCGTTGCAGGTGATCAGCAGGTGGTGGCTGTCGGCGTTATGCTGGTTGGCCAGCGCCACCGCAGCCAGGCTCTCGGGGCTGGATCCCGAACGGGCAAACGACACCAGCAGCAGCGGCCTATCGGCGGGCAAAAAACCGGCCGGATCGCTGACAATGTCGGTAGTAGAGACCGACTGCACCGGCGCGTTGAGGGTGCGAGCCAGCATCGGCGCCAGCGTATCGCCGATAAATGCGGACGATCCCGCGCCGGTCAGTATCACCCGCAGGCCGGGGCGCGCCAGCAATGGAGTCAGAAAGCTCTCCAGCGCCTGGCGTTGCCGCTCGATGGCGTCGACGGTGGCCAGCCACACCTCGGGTTGCTGACGAATTTCCCGCTCGGTCCAGCAGGCAGCGGTGGGTTGTTGATACATATAATTCTCCTGAATAGCCATCTCACTGGCAGGCTGCGGCGTAAGCGCGCAGAACATCGGTAATGCAATCCAGCGCCAGACTGCGGGCATCGGCCGGCAGTTGTCCGGCGCGCACGCGGTGATACTGCAGCGGCAGGTATTGGCTCAGCAGCGGCAGCGGCAAGGGCTGGTGAGCAAGGTTGTCCAGCAGGCGTTCAACCGCCGCTTGCACCGTGCTATCGGGCCAGTAGTAACGCAGACGATCCGAATAGCTGAAATGCCGCGCGAAATACCGTTGCCGTTCGTTGCCGTGATAATATTTTTCCCAGGCGTCCGGCCGCTGGCACATCACCCGCTCAAGCTGGGCGCGCAGATCGCTGCATTGCGCCGCCGGTAGCAGTTCGCGTTCCATGTTCTCCAACGCGTACAAGGCTTCGCGCAGCGCGAAGGTCAGCGCCGGGCCGACCTTGAGGATGGCGAAGTGCCCCTGTACCAGACTGCGGTAGGCCTGTGGCAACTGGTAATCGGTGGAGTGGGCTTCAAATACCAGGTGAGGTTGCTCAGCGACGTAGCGACTCAGCGCCGCCGCTGGTTCGGGTTGGAAATCCACCACGCCATGGTGCGAAAACTCGACGCCCGGTTGCACCACCAGCCCGATAACCCGTGGCCAGATATCCGCCAGCCCTTGGCGTGCAAAGGCCTGCCGGTGTGCCGCCAGCGTATGCTCCACCGCGGCAACCTGGGTGACGGCGAGCGTATCCAAGGCCTCTTGCGCACCGCCGGGCACCGGAACTTCGGTGCCGATCACATATACCACCTCGCTTTTGCCAAACAGCTTCAGGCTGGTTTGTTCGCAAACGTAAGCCAGCTGTGCCGCGCGCTCGGCAACCGTCCGATCGCTGAGCGGCTGCGGATCGTCGGCGCAGGACATGCTGCAATCGAGGTGAATTTTCTGAAAGCCGGCGGCAACGTAGTGCTCAACCAGCACCGCCGCCTGCGCCATCGCCTGACTGGCTGGCAGATGTTGCCAGCGGTTGGGGCCAAGATGATCGCCACCCAGCACCAGTTGGGCCGGATCGAGATCCAGTTTTTCCGCCAGCGATCGTAACTGCTGTTGAAACATCTGCGGTGTCATGCCGGTGTAGCCGCCATGCTGATCAACCTGATTCGAGGTGGCTTCAATCAGCAACGGCATCTGCTGCTGACGTGCATGCAGCATTGCTGCCTCCAGCACCCAGGGGTGAGCGGAACAGACCGAGGTAATCCCGATATGTTCGCCTTGTTTATGCCTTGCAATCAGCTCGGTTAAGCGTGTCATATATCCTCATTTCTTTCGTTTTGTTTCTTTTTGGCGTTTAGTAAACTAAAAGCGACGTTAGTAAAAACGAAAAGAAAGATCAATAGGGTCAGTGTCGCAATGAAAAGAAAGTGTAAGTATTGTGATCGCGGTTTTGTTTTTGATGAGACGGTAGTGAAAAGGTAACGAAGGGTTTATGCCGGTTATTACCCGGAAAGGAAAAGAAAACAAAGCAAAAGCATTGAGCAATATCGTCGTTTGGCGGCGAATATGGTAGGGTTCGTAAGGGAAGGGGGGCCGTACGGTTGGCATAGCATTGCGCGACGGCCGTTTTTACCCAGTGATTTATCTTCAACCACCCTGACGGTGTAATGGGTCATTTCAGACGATGAGCATGAGTGATAAAAAAAGCGTTCGTGGTACCAGTGAGCGGCGGGAAAAAATAATTTCCTTGCTGAAACAGCAGGGAGCGGTGCAGGTGAGCGAGCTGGCGGCGCAGTTTAACGTGTCAACCGTCACCATCCGTGGCGATCTGGCGTTTCTGGAAAAGCGGGGGATTGCCACCCGGGCCTACGGCGGCGCGCTGATTTGTGAACCGCCGGTGATGGCCAGCGAACGCAGCATTGAGGCCAAGCAAACCGAACACCTGGCGGTAAAGCAGCGCATTGCCCGCAAGGCCGCCGAAATGGTGGTTACCGGTAGCAGCATCATTCTTGATTCCGGCACCACGACCTACGAAATTGCGCAGCAGCTACGGGACAAAAAAGAAATTATCGTCATGACCAACGGTATGAACGTTGCCAATGCGCTGCTGGATGCCACGGAAGTCGAACTGCTGGTCACCGGTGGGCATCTGCGCCGCAGTTCCCAGTCGTTCTATGGTTCACAGGCCGAACTGTCACTGGACAATTACCATTTTGACATGCTTTTTCTCGGGGTTGACGGCCTGAGCCTGAGTCAGGGCGTTACCACTCATCAAGAGAATGAAGCGCGCCTCAATCGCCGGATGTGCGAGGTGTCCAAACGCATCATCGCGGTAGCCGATTCCAGCAAGTTCAATCGCGTCGGGCTGCATCGTATTATCGACACCGCGCGTATCGACGTGCTGATCACCGACACCGCCATCTCCGACGAGATGCGCAGAGGGCTGGAGGCCCTGGGCGTGGAGCTGCTGCTGGTTGAACACGACTAACCGGCAGCGGGCAGGCTAAACCAGATAGGGCTGTCGCCATTCGGCCTTTAACTGATTGATAAACCAGACCCCGGCCGGACCGGGCGGCTGCGACGGGCGGTGAAATGCCGACATGGTCAATACGAATCCGGTGCGCGGCATATCATCCACATCCAGCACCACCAACGTACCTTCGGCGATGTCTTTTTCCACCATATGCAAGGGCATGCCTCCCCAGCCGACGTTGTCTTTAAGAAAGGCATGTTTGGTTGACAGATCGGCCAGACGCCAGGTCGTGGGCGATGCGACGGCGAAATCTCGACCAGTGGTCAGTTCCGAACGGTCCGAGAGCACCAGTTGCCGGTGCTTGCTGAGTTCGCTGCGCGGGATGCGGCGCGCGAAACGGGCCAGCGGATGACTGGCCGACGCCACCGCGACCAACGGCACCTCTCCCAGCCGTTCGCTGAGCAGCGAAGGGAAGGTTTGCGGCAACGGCGGTAGGATACCCAGGCTGCAACGGCCATCCAGCACCGGTTGATAGGCCGCGCCCAGGGCTTCGACGAACAGGCGCAGCGGCGTCAACGGGAAGCGAACGGCAAACGCTTTGGCCACCGCGCTGACCACCGAAGTTGGAAAACACACGTCAACCACCACCGACAGTTCGGCCTCAACCCCGGAGGTCATCTGCCTGGCCCGCGCCTTGAGCGTGTCGACGCCGGCGACGATATTGCGCGCATCCGCCAGTAACAGCACGCCTGCCGGCGTCAGCTTGGGAAACTTGGCCGAGCGATCAAACAGCATCACGCCGATCTGATCTTCCAGACTGCTGACCCAGCCGCTGACCGCCGACTGCACCCGGTTGAGTTTCCGCGCCGCCGCCGAAAAACTGCCTTCATCCGCGGCGGTAATGAAAGTTCTGAGCTGATCGAGAGAGACGCCATCAAGCATTAGCCGTTCCTACATCTCAAATAACGATGGTTGGTATCTCAATTTACCGTCTTCTCAGATGTATTGGCAATCATTAGGATTTTCTTTGGCGGCGCGCGATCCCCCTGGCAGGGGATGATGATGCCGCAGTGGAGACCGTGGCCGCGCTGGTGCAACGGCTCGGCTACGCGCCGGTCAGTCTTGGCAAGATTGCCGAAGGCGGAGTGCTGGTGCAGGCAAGAGAACAACGGTGGGCACCGCTTATTTTTCAAGACCTTTTCAAAAAGGAAAGCTAACCATGTACGACCATGTAATTTGGCCAGAGCAGTTCGATCCAAGAATCTCGCCTATCTATGCGCTCAATGATATTGATATCAAAGCCCCGCCAGAGGTGGTGTGGGCGCTGTTGGTCAACGCTGAAAACTGGGCCAGCTATTTCCCGCCGGAAGATCGGGTAAAAATCCTCTCCGGCGACAGCGAGCTCCAGGCCGGCACGACATTCCACCGCGTGACGGTGGGCTTTCCGATGAGCCTGGTGGTAACGGAGTATGTGCCGGGCCGCAGGATCGCCTGGTCGGCAACCGTCGACGGTGACAGCACGCACTCCAGTGCCTATCACGGCTGGGTTATCACGCCAACGCCGGACGGCTGTCATCTGCTGACCGAAGAGACGCAGCAAGGGGAGTTCTTCCTGGAAACGCTCGGTCGCAAACACCCTGGTGCGCTGTACCGTTATCACCAGGAATGGGTTGAACGCTTGGCCCAGGCGGCAGAAGCGCGGGTTGCCGAGCAGCAACGCGCATAGCGAGGCTCACGCTGCCTGGCCGGTTGGTCAGGCAGATTGCCCCGGTACCGACGTTGGAGAAACGGAGATGAAAATCGAATTGAATGGCAAAAAGGCTATCGTTAGTGGCTCCACCGCAGGCATTGGCCGAGCCATCGCTGAAGGGCTGGCGCGTGCCGCATCAGAATGAGCAGTTTTGAAGGGATTTGCGAGATGGTCAGTAGCGGTATTGGCGTAGCAGTTCTTCCTGTATCCGTAGCTGAACGCTTCAGTAAAAAATTTCATTACCCTGTATTGCCGCTAACCGACCAATGGGCACGGCGACGAATCTGCATTTGCTATAAAACACCGGATTCACTGAGTCCGGCAATGACAGAATTGATCGCTTTTCTCAGAGTAAAGAATTTATAAATATCCCTGATAAGGTAACCCTACTCAGTAAGCCACTACAGTCCCGAGTGGATTCAAGTCATACCCTGTTTAATGTCGTGCAAACTGCGGGCTTCCGCTCCTCGCTCATAGCACTCTGTCGATCTCTGGTGCTCCGTGTCGCTGGCGGCGTTGTGCCAGGAGCGGACGTTGTCGCCTCAATATACTTTAGCTACTCTTATGCTAATAATTTGACGGAAAAGAAGGAGGCATTCATGCGGGAAATCGTTGTGGAGCCATACGATGAAAAATGGCCTGCTATGTTTAACGCTGAAAATTTTCTGCTACAAGCATTGCTTGGTGACGTGGCTAGGAAGGTTCATCATATTGGCAGTACGTCAGTGCCAGGCCTCTCAGCAAAGCCAGTGATTGATATACTTCTGGAAGTTGTCGATATCAACCAACTGGATAAATGCAACTCTGCAATGGTCGACGCCGGATACGTTGCTCGCGGTGAAAACGGCATTGCAGGACGCCGGTACTTCATTAAGGGGGGAGATCAGCGTAGCCATCAAGTGCATGCGTTTTCAGTAGGGGACATTCAGATACTAAAACATCTTTCTTTCCGCGATTATCTGAGGAAAAACAGTGATATTGCCAGTGATTACGCTGAGATAAAGCGTACAGCAGCATTGCTATGTAAGAACGATGCGCATCGTTATAGCGCATTAAAAACGAACTTTATAGAGCGTCATCTGCAACTTGCGCTGATTGATCTGGAACGATAGATATTGAGTTTGTCACTGATGTTTTGTTTAACATAATGCAAATGCCCTATTTTAGGGAGTAACTTGCCCGCCAACTCTGCCTATATGCGCTATGAAACGCCCGCTCCTCGCTCACAGCGGACCCAATGGCCTTTCAAGCACTTCCGCTTCGCGCCAGGAGCGGACGTTGCTAACATCTATCTGCATCAATTTGTGGGGAGCAGGTCAGAGTTATTATTGCACTTTAAGAGTTTCCCTGTGCTTTAAATAAATTTTGAGCTTGATAAGATTTTGATGTTATGCTATTGGAAGGAAATATTTTACAGGTCTGGAGGTAATTTATATGAAGCCAAAAGAAATAATTTGCCAATGGGTTGACGCATTTAATAATGCAGATGTAGAAACTATTTCACAATTATATGATGATAATGCAATAAACCATCAGGTAGCCAATGAGCCAGTTATTGGGAAAGAGGCTATAAAGAAAATGTTTGAACAAGACTTTTCTATTCCAGAAATGGTTTGTATCGTTGAAAACATTTTCGAAGATGGACAATGGGCAATTTTAGAGTGGCGTGCCCCATTAGGTTTGAGAGGTTGCGGTTTTTTTCAAATAGTAAATGATAAAATTATATTTCAAAGAGGCTATTGGGATAAGCTATCTTTCTTAAAACAGCACAATTTGCCTATTGAATAAAATGCATATATACCTTGCATGAATATTTTTCAAATTTATTAAAGCGTGCATTAAGGGAAGCGCAATAACTTCCCTTAAAAAAATTTATAATATCAATACTGTATTAAAACATAGCCTATTCAATTAAAAATTAATGTGTTAAATACTTTCAAAATATTGTTCTGAATGATTTTTATATAAATTAAGCACTGAGTTAGTATTCGCACCATTTTTATTAGTTCTAATGTTAAGGCAATTAATACGGATATCTTTAACGCTGATAACCTCATGCTTTGTAGGGTATTGTCGCGAGGAGCAAGATCCCTGGTACCGAAACCAATCTGTGGAATCTTTACACCATCGTTTAATGTGATTTCTGGAATGTCTGATAAATGTGTCCGTTTTTCGCTCATAGCAGCTCTGATGCTTCCTCAGACCGCTGCTTCGAGTCAGACGTAACTTACAGCCTGGAACGTTAATAAATAGGGGGCAGGTCAGTGAGCCAATCGAGGTCCCTTACACGGCTAAGCCGGTTGAAATCGCTCTAATAACCACCTACCTGCGGGGCCAGGTAACCGATCGCTTGGATAGATAGCTTGAAAAGGTAATAGGCCTGCCGATGGTCCTTCCAACTCGATGCGTACAAGACGGCCTTCCTTTAAATCTTCACCGATCAGCCAGCGCGGCATATGCCCCCACCCAAGACCAGCGCGCAAGAAAGCATGTTTTGAACCAAGGTCAGCTAGTCGCCAGATGTTCTTGCCTTGTACGCCGTAGTCCACCCCGTTGGTCAGCGAAGAACGGTCGGTCAACACGAGCTGTGTTTCATCCAACAGTTCCCGAAATGCAATAGGGCCATTTCTACCGGCCAAGGGTGATCCCGGTGCCGCAACCGTTATCATTTCTTCGTTGAATAGTCGTTCGGCCGCAAGCCCCGGTGGTAGGAACGGCAGTGTTCCTGTAATGCCGAGGCTGCACTGTCCCTTGATCACCAGCTCCGCAACGCGGCCCAAAGCCTCGACATGGAGTCTAAGCGGAGTAGAAGGGAAATGCGCCTTGAAGCTGCCGAGAGCATCGGTAAGGCAGCGGTGCGGAAACATGACATCGACGACGATTGACAGTTCGGACTCCAGGCCAGCGGAGAAGCTACGTGCTTTGGCTGTCAGTGCGTCAGCTCCCATGACAACGCGGCGCGCATCAGCCAACAGGTTTGTTCCCTGAACCGTCAACTTGGGGTAACGGCCAACCCTCTCAAATAATGTTACGCCGAGCTGCCCCTCTAGACTGGCGATGGTTTGACTTACCACCGACTGCGCCCGCCCGATCACTCGGCCAGCCGCTGAAAAGCTGCCGTGGTCTGCGGCAGCGACGAAAGTCCGCAAGTAGTCCAGGGAAATGCCGTTCAGCAAAGTATCTACTCCTTATATGGTTCGTATCTAATAATATAGGCTTTTCAGAGATATCGATAGGTCCTAGGCTACAAGCAAAGGAGCCATTCATGTCACAAAATATATTCATCATTGGCGCATCCGGATTTGTCGGCGGCACATTAGCAAAACATTTCCTGGCGGATGGGCAACGAGTGGTCGGTTTGGCGCGAACCGATCGCACTGCGGCCACTCTCAAAACTATGGGTATCGCTGTGGTTCGCGGTGATCTTGAGGTCAATGTCGCTCCCGTGCTCGCTGCGGCACGCTCGGCGGAAGTCACAATCTACGCCGCCCAGGTTGCCTTCGAGCACGAGCCGGCCATTATTCGGACGCTGTGCGGTGCACTTGCGGGAAGTGGCAAGACGTTTATTTTCTTGTCGGGTAGCGGCGTTTTCATGCAACGCACGGGCGGGGCGTGGAGCCCCGATAGCTTTGCCGAAGACGATCCTTTTTTGCCGGAGCCACTGGCACTTCCCCGGGTAGAGGCAGAGGGCATCGTCCGCGCTGCTGTCGAGCAGGGTCTGCGAAGCATGGTAATCCGTCCCCCGGTGATTTGGGGGCCAGACGACAATGGCCCTGTAGCGAGCGTGTACCGCTCCGTTGCCGCCACCGGCGCTGCCTGTTACATCGGCTCCGGACTTGCCACTTATACCCATGTGTACAGCGCCGATCTGGCCCAGCTATTTTCCCTTGGCGTCGAACGCGGACAGGCTGGCGCGCTGTACCACGCCGCAGCCGGGGAAATTCCATACCGCTGGATTGCCGAGGCCGTGGCACGTGACCTGGGGGTTAACACGCGCAGCCTGACGATGGGGGAGGCGACCGAGGTATTTGGCCCATTTGGAGCTCTACTGCTGTCAGCATGCAGCCGCTCGCGCGATCCGCGGACACGAGCCGAACTGGGCTGGCGGCCAAACCAATTCGATTTTCTGTCACAGGTGGGCGAGCCACGACTGCGTGCGCTTGCAAATCTACAACCGAGGAAATAACCCATGAAGACACATGCAAACAAGGTCGCTATTATCACCGGCGGTAAGCAGGGCATCGGGCGCGGCATTGCCAATCTTTTGGCGCAGCGCGGCGCGCAAATCATCCTCGTCAATCGCCAGGATGCTAGGGAGGAAGCAGCCCAGATTGGCAACGGCGCGATTGCCATCGCCGCTGACGTGACGAATGAGGCAGATTGGCGGCGGGTTGCCACCGAGGTAGAGCAGAAATTCGGCCGTGCCGACATCTTGGTGCATGCGGCTGGCATTTACCCGATCGCCGGGCTTGACCAGATGACGCAGGATGAATGGCATCGTGTCATGGCAGTGAACCTCGATGCACACGTGATCGGCGCCCGAGCGATTGTACCGCTGATGCGCAAGGCTGGTGGTGGGGCGATCGTCGCCGTTGGTTCTAACGCAGTCGGCATGGTGACACCGCCCGGAATGGGCTTTTCCCATTACATTACGTCTAAGATGGGTGGGGTCGGTTTGGTCCGCGCTCTCGCCAATGAGCTTGCGGCTGATAACATCATCGTCAACGCAGTCCATCCGGGGATTACCGACACGGAAGGTGCGAGTAGCATGCCGAACGAGCAGAAGGCACAGGTCTACATGATGCAGGCGATTAAGCGGCTCGGCACGCCAGCCGATATCGCCGGGCCGGTCGCTTTCCTCACCAGTGAAGATGCGCGTTTTGTTACGGGACAAACTCTGGTGGTTGACGGTGGCCTGATGCGGCTGTGAAAAGGTAGCGCCTGTAATCTAGCTCGGCCCATGCCAGCGTCATGAGGTTTAATTGGCAACGCCAGATATCTAAAAAGCCAATGTTGTGGCTATTAGCTGAAAGCGCTAATGTCCGCTTCTCGCTCACAGCGGACCCCATGGCCTTTCAAGCACGTCCGCTTTGTGCCAGGAACGGACGTTACTGACATCAAACTTAAGCTACGGTGAGGAGTTCAGCATGTATAATGCTTTTACTCTCCCCATATGGAACCCTAACATGAATCGTTTGACTGAGATTGGTTTTATCAAGGTAGGATTCTGGCAGATTATAGACGGCAGCCTGAAGTACCATCTTGATGACCGATTCACAGATGTTAAGAACAACCTCTATGCATTTGTTTGTGATGGTGAAGTAAAATACGTTGGTAAAACCACTCGTCGACTACGTAACAGGATGTACCATTATACACGTCCAGGCCCTTCCCAATCTACGAATATAAAAAATAACGTTAACATCATTGAGATGCTATCTAATAAAGTTGCCGTTGATATCTTAGTGCTTCCAGATTCAGGACTGATGCACTACGGGCAATTTCACTTGAATCTTGCTGCTGGTCTTGAGGATTCAATCATTAGTGCCATTAGTCCTGAATGGAATGGAATTCAGAGGCCAGAACTGAGGAGTGAAGAAGTAATATCAACTGAAGCTGAAATCATCACACACAGTAGTATTAAACAATTCACTTTCAACATGACAGATACGTACTGGCGTAGAGGATTCTTCAATGTGCCGGTAGTAAGTTCTCAAAAGTTTGGTAAAGACGGTGAGAACATCAAGATTGTTCTTCGTGATGGCATGTCTTCCATCACTGCAATGATTAACCGAACTGCCAATCAGTCTGGTTCACCTCGCATTATGGGGGGCGTTGAGCTTAGACAGTATTTTCAACTCAATTACACAATTGGTGACGTTGCACCTTTCGAGGTGATCACACAAAACATGATGAAGCTAAAATGAAAGAGTGTTTCTTCCTTCTTACGGTCGTATCAACCTGAAACGTTCCGCTGGGTGACCTGCTCGCCGTTAATTAAATACGCAGATATTATCAAAGCACATCCGGTAGTAGTAAACAGCGAACTTCCGCTCCTCGCTCGCAGCAGACCTTATGGCTTTGCTTTCAAGTTTGCTCCGTGCCAGAAGCGGACTTGGAAGCGCAGCACAACAGGTCGGAAGCAGACTTGTGAACACAGGTATGCTTGGCTCACTTTGCCCTTGAGTGTTCTTTGGATCAGTTCTGAAGGATATGGGTTAGAATTCACAAAGTGAGAACAATGATTAATTTCCTGCCGACATAAGCTTTCAGATGCCGAGGCAAGTGAATCTGAATGATAAAACGGCCTGGCTTGGTTCGTAGAGGAGGGGGCTACGGTAGTGATATGCGTTCTAACATAATTGAATATATTAGCATTTTTATACAGGTGGTTGAGCAGGGCAGCTTCACCAAAGCTGCTGATATTCTGCAGCTGCACCGGCCCGCAGTGAGTAAAGCGATACAGCAGCTAGAGGACGAACTTGGAGTAAAACTCATCCATCGTACCACCCGCAAGCTGAGTGTTACGACGAAAGGCGACGAGTTTTACCAGCGTGCCAAACACCTTCTGGCTGAAGTTGATGGCATGATGGCCAATTACTCATCAACCTTGCCACCGCGTGGACGGCTCAAGCTTGATGTTCCGCTGGCGCTGGCTCATACCCTCCTTATTCCCCATCTGGCGCAGTTCAAGTCGCTATATCCCGATATTGACGTGGTGTTGGTTTCATCGGATAAAAAAACCGATCTGATCGCCGAAGGCGTGGACTGTGTGGTCCGCCTGGGGGAGCTGCAAGATTCAAGCTTTATTTCCAGACGTCTTGGGGAAATCAGGATGGTCACCTGCGCTGCCCCCGCCTATTTGCAACGGTATGGGAAGCCGGCAACGCTGACAGAACTGGAACAGCACCAGGCAGTTAACTTCTTCAGCGATCACAGTCGTGAGGTGATGGAGTGGAAGTTTATTGAACATGGGGTGGTTGTTTCACTGCGCCCTGCCAGCAGCATGCTGGTAGATAACTCTGATATTCTGTTGTCCTGTGCCTTGGCCGGTCTGGGGATTATCCAGGCTTCCAGTGACGCCCTTGCCGCGCATATTGCTTCCGGTGAGCTTGAAGAAATCCTGACGCAGTATCCTTCAGTTTCCAAGCCTGTGTCAGTGATGTATCCGGACAGGCGCTATCTTTCCCCTCAGGTACGTGTCTTTATCGACTGGTTTAGCGAAATTTTTGCCAGCAGAACGGCTGAAACCGACGGATTGTTACCGAATGAATAACACTGAAGTTCCTCCGCAGCTATTTTTACCCAGGTGACAACCACGTAGATTGTTCGCAGATTCATCGGATATGCCTTTCACGCTATCTATTAGGTATATCGCTAACTGACGAGGTCTGTATATGTCGAAAGTTGTTACGTTTAACCGCACCGGTGGCCCGGAGGTTCTTGAGGTTGTTGATGTGGCGGTGCCGGAGCCTGCGGCCGGGGAAATCCAAATCCGCGTACATGCGATTGGCCTTAACCGTGCAGAAATCATGTACCGCAACGGCCAGTATGTTATTGAGCCGGAATTTCCGGCACGTCTTGGTTATGAAGCCGCTGGCGTCGTTCAGGCTGTCGGTGAAAATGTTGAAGGGTTTGCCACAGGGGATTTGGTCAGCGTGATCCCTTCATTTATGTTTAATGAATACGGCATGTACGGCGAACTGGTGAATGCGCCGGTGCACGCTGTTGTGAAACATCCTGAAAATCTTTCTTTCGAGGAAGCTGCGGCAAGCTGGATGATGTATGTCACCGCTTATGGCGCGCTGGTTGAATATGGCAATCTTCAGGCTGGTCAGAATGTGGTGATCCGCGCAGCATCAAGCAGCGTGGGCCTGGCTGCCATCCAGATAGCTAATATGCTGGGTGCAAAACCCATCGCGCTTACGCGCACCGCCGAAAAAAGCGATATGCTGCTGAAAGCCGGTGCCGCCGCTGTTATTGCCACTGCCGAGCAGGATATGGTGGCTGAAATCACGCGTGCAACAGATGGCGTGGGTGCCCACATTGTTTTTGATCCCGTCGGCGGTCCGGACGTGGCAAAACTGACTCAGGTGATGGCACCGCAAGGTATGTTCTTCCAGTATGGCGCGCTCGACAGTCGCGACCTGCTTGTGCCTGTATTCGACATTCTCGGTAAACATCTTACGCTACGAGGCTATGAGCTGTTCGAAATCACCACCGACGCGGAAAAAATGGCGCGAGCGAAATCCTTCGTCTCACAAGGTTTGCGTTCCGGCAATCTGAAGCCGGTAATCGATAAAACCTTCAGGCTCGAAGATATCGCAGATGCGCATCGCTATATGGAGGCCAATGGCCAGGTCGGTAAAATAATTGTGACTGTTGGATAAAACACTCGCCATGCTCCATTGACATGAGGATGGGTAGCTCGCTTTAGTATGCGGTTGCTTGAGCACATGGCGTTGGGTGACAACGGCACATGATTTTTATGCGCCGTTTTTTTAAATATTGGGTATTCCACGGTTTGGTTATGCTCTGCTCCCCGTTAATTTAAATTCGGCCATGTTAGCCACGTCTTAAGCATTTAGGGGAAAGATGCCGAACAGCAAAAAGCCTGAGCGTTTCTGAACCACGTGGCGGTTTTTTGACTTAAGGCCAATAGGTGATGAACCTTATATAACCTTCAATTTTCTGATTCCCTTCAAACTTCTATTCATTATTTAAGGCCTTTTTTGCCCGTAAAACGGCAGGTTTCGGGGTGTTTGACCTGAAAAGTTGTGACTCGTCCTGCCAAAAAACCTTTCTTCAGCCTGGGTGGGTCCAATTTTTTGACATTCCCCGTACCGCAAAATGGTTTTTTTATCGTCGTTTAACCGTAATAGCCTGTGCTCAGACGAATGCATAGGACACCAGCGATGACGAACGACATTATTTCCAAGGCAAATATTGAGTTGAAAGCCAGGGCACAAAACTGGCGTCACGCCATTCAGCTTGTCGGTGGTTTGCTGACTGAAAATGGTTACACAACCGAAGATTACACCAACGAGATGATCCATGCGGTAGAGACTCTCGGTCCGTATATCGTGGTGGCGCCGGGGATCGCGCTGGCACATTCTCGACCCGCTCCCAGTGTGATTAAAACCGGCCTAAGTCTTGTGACACTGGTGGGGCCTATCAACTTCGGTAGCGAGGAGAACGATCCGGTTGAACTGGTGTTCGGCCTCTGTGCGACCGACAGCAACAGTCACATCCAGATTATTTCGCGGTTGGTGCAATTTCTGGATAACGACGAAAACATCGAATTCTTAAAGCGTTGTACGGACAGCGGCGACGTCTGGCTCGCCATTAATCGCCTTGAAGAAGGAATCTGAAGATGAAAATTGTCTGCGTATGCGGCATGGGGCTTGGGTCAAGTGTGATTGCCAAAATGAACATCGAACAAGTGCTGAAGAAAATGGCGCTTTCCGCCACCGTAGATACCTGCGATTTGGGAAGTGTGCGCAGTGTGCCTGCCGATCTGTATGTCACAACCTGTGAGTTGGCGGCCAGCATGCCTGCCGAGGTACAGAGCAAAACCATTGTGCTGACTAACTTTGTGCGCAAAGTTGAAATTGAAAGCAGCATCGGCGATTACCTCAAAAATCTGGCGTAAAGACCGCATAGAGGGGAACCACGATGAAAGATATTATCGATTTTATTATTTTTCAGTTGCTCGATAAAGCACCGTTATTTCTCGGTATTATTGCGCTGGTCGGGCTGATACTTCAGGGAAAAAAAACCAACGAAGTCGTTGATGGCACGATAAAAACCATCATTGGCCTGTTGGTGCTCACCATCGGGTCAGGCACGTTGTTGAAAACGCTGAGCCCCATTATGGGAAAGCTGAACAGTACGCTCGGTATTCAGGGCGTGTTACCCGCTAACGAGGCGGCATTTGGCGTGGCGATGTTGCACTTGGCCAATGACGTTACCATGACGTTCATTCTTGGCTTTCTGATCCATCTATTCTTCGTCTGGATAATCCCGTTCAAACTCTGCAAAAACGTTTATCTGACGGTTCATATCCAGCTCTTTCTGGCAACCTTTATGGTGGTATCTCTGCCCGGGGTATTGGGATTGTCAGGCTTTCCTCTGATTATCACTGGCGCGGTGCTCTGTGCGCTGTACTGGACGATTACCCCGGCGATTACCCGTGTGCTCGCCCAGCACTTCGTTGGCGATGATCTGACACTGGGTCATCACCAGCAGGTGGGGGCATGGCTGGCAAGCCGTATCGCAAAGGTCTGTGGCGATCCACAGCAGAATGCAGAAGAGATGAAGCTGCCCGGATTCCTGGCGGTGTTCCGTGATAACACCATTTCTCTCTCTTTCTTGATGCCGCTGATTTTTCTCGGTATTGGTCTGGCCGTCGGTGCCGATGGCATTGCTCAACTGAGCGGCAAAACCAACTGGGTTGTCTGGTTGATAATGGAAGGGCTGACTTTTACCGCTGGCGTGGTGATCCTGCTGGTCGGTGTGCGGATGTTTATTGGCTCTATCGTTCCGGCGTTCAAGGGGATTTCTGACCGACTGCTGCCGGATGCGGTACCTGCCCTGGATTGTCCTGCGATGTTTCCTTATTCACCGACAGGCGCAATGCTTGGTTTTATCGCATCGGTTGCTGGCGCGCTGCTGGTGATGGCAGCCACCATTCTTTTCAAGTGTTCGATTATTGTTTTTCCCAGTCCGATCATCATGTTTTTTGATGGCTGCACCATGGGGGTATTTGGCAATAAGTACGGGGGTTGCAAAGGTGCGCTGGCGGCAGGCTTGGTCACCAGCATCATCGCTCATGCCGGTATTATTCTGCTCTACCCAATGATGGGGTCTTTGTTTGGTTCCGGACTGATGTTCTCCAATATCGACTTCACCCTCGTCTGGCTGCCGTTGTTGTATCTGCTGAAACTTGTTGGCACCGCGTTTGGCCTGGTGCCATAACTGACATGGAGGTAGCAATGAAAATTCAATTGGCGCTCGATTTACTCGATCGTCATCAGGCACTTGATGTGGTGCGTGCGGCAGGGCGGTATGTCGATATTATCGAAGTGGGGACCTCATTGCTGAAACTGTGCGGCATTCAGATCGCGCAAGATATTCGTGCAATCTGTCCGGATAAGCCGCTATTTCTCGATATGAAAATCATTGATGGCCCGGAACGTGAAGCGACACTGATGGCACAATGCACGCCGGAAAATTACTCCATGCTGGCTGTTGCCAGCGACACGGCGGTGAAAAAGGTGCTGGCAATCGCCAAAGAAAATAACGCCATTGTCGTCTTTGATTTGCAGTCTGTACCTAATCCGGTTCAGCGTGCGCAACAGCTCAAAGCACTGGGGGCGACGCATCTCTGTGTGCATAAGAATGCCGATTGCGGTGACAAGCTGGAAGACGCATTCCGCGAGTTTCTCGACGTGCGGAAAGTGACTGAGCTGCCCCTCTCTTTAGCTGGGGGCATCGATCTTCACACCCTGCCGATAATTAAAAAACGACTTAATCCGGCGGTCGCCATTATTGGTGGCGCCATTCTTAATGCGGCTGACCGTCGCGAAGCGGCTATTGCCTGCCGGAACATTGCTCATTCCAGCTAAGTGCAAGGAGAAAATATGAGTCATATAAACAAGATTACCCGCGAATCCTGGCTGCAGAATACTTTTCCGGAATGGGGCACCTGGCTGAATGATGAAATCAGCGCTGAAAGCGTCGCGCCGAATTCAGTGGCAATGTGGTGGCTCGGCTGCGTGGGTCTGTGGGTGAAAACCCCTGATAGTGCGAATATCTGTATTGATTTTTGGTGTGGCACGGGCAAGCGTAAAAAGAATCTGCCGAACATGAAGCCGAGCCACCAGATGGCTCGTATGAGTGGTGCGCGTATCGCGCAGCCGAACCTGCGTAACACCGTGTTTGTTCTCGATCCGTTTGCAATCAAACAGATCGACGCGGTATTGGCAACGCATTACCATGCCGATCATATCGATATTAACGTCGCTGCGGCAGTGCTGGAAAACGGCTCTCCAGAGGTACCGTTTATTGGTCCGCAGGCGTGCGTCGATTTGTGGATGCAATGGGGCGTCCCCGCGCGGCGTTGCCGGGTAGTGAAACCGGGCGATACTATAAAAATCAAGGATATGCAGATCGTGGTGCTGGAGTCGTCAGACCGTACCATTCTTATCACCGAACCGCCAAAGCCGCTGGCTGATGAAGGTGCGGCTTTGCCGGATATGGATTTGCGCTCAGTGAACTATCTGCTGAAAACGCCAGGTGGCAACATTTACCATTCAGGCGACTCTCACTATTCCAATCTGTATGCTCAGCATGGCAAGCAGCATAATATCGACGTAGCGCTGGGGTCGTTTGGTGAGAATCCCATCGGCATTACCGATAAAATGACCTCCGTGGACATTTTGCGCATGGGTGAGGCGTTGCGCACAAATGTGATAATCCCATTCCACCATGATATCTGGTGCAATATGATGGCGGACACCAACGAAATCCTGACGCTGTTTGAAATGCGCCGTCACCGCCTGCAATACCAGTTTGTACCCTTCATCTGGCAGCCTGGCGGTAAGTTTATCTATCCACAGGATCGCAATCGTCGCGTTTACCAACACCCGCGCGGCTTCGCGGATATTTTCGCAGCGGAAACGGACCTGCCTTTCCCGTCATTCCTGTAAGTTGCTGACAAAGATAGCTGGCACCGTCGGTGCCAGTATTCCAGGAGAGGATATGCAACTCGATCACCTGGCCGTGGAGATACTGAAAAAAGTTGCGACGCAACCCGGCATCCCGCTGAAGATGCTCTGTCAGCGTATTGGTTTGCCTCAGCGTAATTTTTATTATCGGCGTGCGCGGCTTAATGACTGGCTGGTTGCCGAAGGGTTTTCACCCTTACAGTGCGATTCTCATCGCGGCGTGCGCTTAAGTGACGCTGATGCGGAAGACGTATTAGCGAAACTCGGGGTAATCCATACCCGACATTACAGGCTCAGCGCAGAGGAGCGACGCGACAATCTCCTGCTTCATCTTGCTTGTCGGATGCATCCAACCTTCACTCAGCACCTCAGCAAACTCAATGGTGTTAGCCGCAACACCACGCTTGGCGATCTAAAGCGATTAAAAGGGTATCTGTGGCAGCAAAAATTGAATTTGTTGATCGACAAGAAGCGGGGGTATTGCATCGCAGGTTGCGATCTGGCCCTACGTTTGACCGTGCAGCAGATGTTCCAGCACACCTTAAAATACGCTGACCAGCAGGCTGAAAACCGGATAACAAAGACGTTGTTCAGTCATTTGCAGGCGGCGGGGGTGGAGGCTGCTGGTGTTGATAAAACCATCGAGGAACAGCTGTCGCAGGCGGAAAGGCATATTGGTGAAGCGTTCTCTGACAAAGATAAACGTTTATTGCGCTACATGATCATGTTCAGCCTGGTGGATACCCTTAAAGGGCATATCCCGCATTTTACCTTTGAACAAACACGTTTTCTGCGGGGGCAGGTGAGCTGTGAAGTCGCTGCGAGCCTGAATGCCGTATTGGTTCGCACGCTGGAAGTACCTCAGATATTAAACAATACGCTTTTTTTCTCGCTTCTGTTTGCTGCCAGTAAAAAAGTAACACCTCATCAAATCTCCGTTGAGGAAGACATCCGTCTGATGGCTGTCGTAAAGCAGCTGATTCAGCAATTTCAGGCCTTATCGGGTGTTTACTTTCAGGACGTGGCGCTGCTGGAGTCTCGTCTTTTTTCGCATCTGGGGCCGGCGATTTATCGCTGTCTATTTGGCATGGGCAGCGAAAATGCCTTAAGAGACGAAATTTTCCTGCGCTACCCGCTGCTTTTCAGGCTATGTCGGCAGATTATTGTCTGCTTTGAACAGGAGTATCAGGTCGCTTTTGGTGACGATGAGCTGAGCTATATTGTGATAAGTTTTGCCGCCTGGATGGACAGGCGACCAGAGACTGCAGAACAGCACATTTTAATGGTCACCGAGGGCGGGCTCTCTTCAACGGCGATACTTGAAAATCAGCTTCGTAACCTGACCGTGTTACCTGTGCAAATTGAACGCGTGTCAGTCAGCCAGCTAGTGCAACAAGGGATTGGAAGACATATCCGGTTGGTCGTCAGTACCGTTGCGCTGAGCTGTCCGATCCCTGCGAACGTGGGTTTTATTCAGACTCAGCACATGCTGAGCGAAGGTGAGAAACAGCAGTTACGCCTGATGCTGGGGCACAATATCGACGCGACGGGGATCGATGCACTGGTTGAGGCTTTAGTCGCCTGCGCGAGCCGATTTTCTCCACCACAAAAAGAGCAGCTGCATCAGGAATTCAGCAATATCATTAACCAGTTCATTAAGAAACAGCAGCATCGTGCATTGATCTCTTCTCCACGATCAAACGAACGACTCAGCTTTGTAAGCTTTACATCCAGCCAGGCACCCTGGCATCAGCTTATTCGCAAGGCTGCGCAACCGCTCAGAGAGCGAGGTATTATTGATGCGCACTATGTTCGCAATATCGTCAGGCAGATTGAGCGTCAGGGTATTACTACCTATCTGACCCCGGATATTTTGTTGTTGCATGACGCGCCTCCTGCCGGGGTTACCGAGGGGGCGCTCTCATTGCTGAAACTAAAACATCCACTGCATTTTGATTTGCGAGGCGTTACCCTTACGCCGACGATTATCGTGATCCTGGTTCCGACCAACAGTCTTTCGCATATTCCTTTACTGGAAGCGCTTAATTCTTTAATCAGTAACGATAAAGTTATGCAGCACCTGTTGAATGCAAATTCACTTTATGAGTTAGAGCGTTGTATTAATGACAGCGCTGTTTTCTGAGGGTGAAATTTGCAGCAAGGTTGTGTCGAACTCAAGGAGTGCCGGGTTCCGTGCGCGTTTTCTTAATACTACTCCTTCTATAAAAAGAAAAACCTTACCTGAGTCAGATGGAAAACCGAGATCGGCTTGTTGCTGGTGACCGCATGCTGGTATTGCAAACGCAGTTAGTTGGGCGCCGCCGCCTGATAACAGGCTTCCATTTCATCCAGTGCGGACTGATTTTCCAGCCCCCATTGGTACATTTGCTCAATGGGTTCGGCAAAGGTTCTGCCAAGCGGCGTCAGGCGGTAATCGACTTTAGGTGGGATCACGTCATACACATGGCGAGCAATCAATCCTCGCGACTCCAACTCTTTCAGCGTCTGGAACAGCATTTTCTTGGAAATTCCCTGCAAGCTACGTTGTAGTTCGCCGGTACGTGCGCGTTCATCCGGCCAGTGATACAGCGCATGCAGCACCATAGTGCTCCATTTAACTGAAAAAAGTTCCATCAGGCGGCGCGGCGGTGAGTCCGCATAGAAAAAGAGTTTACCTTCAACCCAGGCTGGCACTGTGCTGTCCTCTGTTTATGGTCACCAAATGGTGACTACTATCAATATAGAACCTTATTACCTATAGTCTGCCCCCTTGAATTAGCCAAAACCAGCACATTCTTGAGGCACTATGAAAATCAATGCATTAGTCGCACATGACGCGGCACAACCTTTAACATCAGGCCAGGTTTCGCTGCGTCCGTTACAAAAGCAGGATGTCAAAATCGAGATCCTCTATTGCGGCGTGTGCCACTCCGATCTGCATATGGCGCGTAACGAATGGGCGGTTAGCCGATATCCACTGGTGCCTGGGCATGAGATTGTCGGGCGAGTGGTAGAGGTTGGCGACCAGGCCAGCCATTTTAAACCCGGTGATATCGTCGGTGTGGGCGTGATGGTCGACTCCTGCCGCGAGTGCCATTTCTGCAAACAACAGGAAGAACAGTACTGTGAAGCAGGGTTTACTGCTACCTACAACGGCATTGATAAATACACCGGCGACAGTACCTGGGGCGGCTATGCGCAAAGCGTGATTGTTGATCAGCATTTTGTGGTTTCTGTACCACGAAACCTGTCGCTCGCCGGGGTTGCACCGTTGCTGTGTGCGGGCGTGACCGTATGGTCGCCGCTGCGCCATTTCAACGTCAAGGCCGGCGATCGTGTCGGTGTTGTCGGGCTGGGGGGGTTAGGCCATATGGCCGTGAAGCTGGCCAGTGCGATGGGGGCGGAGGTGACGCTGTTTACGACCTCCCCAGAGAAGGGCGAAGATGCCCGTCGTTTGGGGGCTAAACAGGTGGTGGTGTCGCGCGATGCCGCGCAAATGGCCGCCTGCCAAACCTCGCTGGATTTTATTATTGACTGTGTAGCAGCACCGCACGATCTGGATCCTTATCTGGCCGCGCTGAAAACCAATGGCCGCCTGGTGTTGGTAGGCATTCCGGACCAGCCACACCATTCGCCGAATATTACGCCGATGGTGTTTCGACGTTTAAGCATCAGCGGTTCGTCGATTGGCAGCATGCGGGAAACCCAGGAGATGCTGAACTTCTGCGGCGAGCACAATATTACCGCCGAAATTGAAATGATCGGTGGCGAAGATATCGAGGCTGCTTTTGCCCGTATGCTTAAGGGCGACGTTAAGTACCGCTTTGTGATCGATATGCAGGCTACGCGCTGGTAACGAAGCGTGCAGCGGAGCGTCATGCTTATGTCGTTCTGGGCGGCCGTTTCAGGCCGCCTCGTACTACGCAGCTGGCAGAGGCTCTGGGCTGAAGCTCGGCGGAGCTGCTTTTTCGTGGCAGAATCGTGTTCAAAATGAGGCGATATCGCTGAGCCTTATGGGGACGTTTATTCGTGCTTCTGGTTGCCGCCGACGAGTAGTCGCAAAGGCAGAGGCGGAGAGGGTAGAGAATAGTGATAACGCTGCGATATAACGAGTTTTACGGTTCATAGGATGACCGTTTTATAATGTTATGTAGGGTACGCGTTCACTGGTGCTGGCGCATGCCGCACCGGCTTTCACCGGTGCGGCATGGCCGTTACTTCAGGGTATCGGGATTGATAACGTAGGGTTTCAGGGCGTCTTTTTCTCCTTTCAGATAGTTAAGGATGTTGTTGATACAACGCTCGGTGACCAGTCTTTCGGCCATGCGGTCCATACCGGAAACGTGCGGCGAAAGCAGAACATTGTCAAACTGGCGCAGCGGTGAGCTGGCCGGTAGCGGCTCCACTTCGTAGACGTCCAGCCCCACACCGCTGAGGTGGCCACTTTTCAGCGCCTCAACCAGCGCTTCTTCATTAATCAGCGGGCCGCGAGAGGTATTCACCAGGATTGCGCCGGGTTTCATCATTGCCAGGGTATCGGCGTTAATGGTATGGCGACTTTCCGGGGTGGACGGTGCATGCACCGATACCAGATCGGCATTACGCAGCAGAGTTTCCAGATCGACCCGTTCAGCATTCAGGCTGGCCAGCAGCTCGTCGCTGGCCCACGGATCGCACACCAGAATGCGCATCTCTGCTGCATGGCAGCGGCGTGCCATGGCATAGCCAATGCGGCCTAAGCCAATAACACCCGCGGTGCGGCCCCACAGACCAGGGTGGAAGCCGTCAAAGTGCCACTCGCCGCGTTTTACCATTGCATCACGCTGCGGCAGGCGGCAGGCCAGGGTCAGCGCCATTGCATAGGCAAACTCAGCGACGCTTTCATGGTTGGCACCAAACGCCATAGCAATCGGTACCCCGGCTGCGGTAGCCGCCGGAACGTTTACCTTGTCGTAGCCAACGCCCCAGCGGGCAACGATTTTCAGGTTTGCCGCCTGAGCAAACACGTTTTCGGTGTAAGGCTCGCCCCCGGCAATGGTCGCCACCACGTTCTGCTGAAGCTTGCTAATCAGTTCCTGCTCGTTGGGCAGCCTGAAGGTTTCATTTACCTCAACCTCGTAGCCAGCCTGACGTAGCGGATCGAAGATCGAATCACTGTTTTTAAACTGTTCAGTTAACACCAGGATTTTTTCAGGCGTTGTTGCGTTCATAACTCTTTCCTTTGATATAAATGATTTTTTTATCTTCTGAAGGCAGTAAAATAAACAGAACGACGGCAATTACTGCGGCAATCGCCAGTGCATAGAGGCCGGCAGTCGGGGTGTGGAAGTAGATTTCAGCCCAGGTACGCAGGTTCGGGGCAACAAAGCCACCTACTGCGCCGCAGCTGTTGATCAGAGCGAAGCTAGCCGCCGCCGCCGCGCCACCGTAATAGCGGGTAGGCCAGGTCCAGAAGATTGGCTGGGCGGTCATAATGCCCATAGTGACGAAGCTGAGTGCCGCAATGGCGAACAGCGGTGAACCATGAGCAGAGGAGACCAGACCGAGCGCAATGCAGCACAGCGAAATAGTACCAAACAGACGGGCGCGCCCCAGACGAGCGGCCAGCCCCGGCCAGGTAGCTCCGGCAACCAGCGCGCACAGCCACGGAATAGCGGTAACCAAACCGACCATCAGGCCAATGTTTACGCCCAGCAGTGCAGCAACCTGAGTTGGCAGATAAAATGCCACGCCCAGACCGGTGATTTGAATCAGGAAGTAGATAGCAGCGAAGTGCAGCAGTACCGGGCTTTTAATCGCGTCGATAAAGCGGGTATGCCCGGCGCGGGCCTTGTCGGCTTTCTCTTCATCCAGTGCAGCGGTCAGCGCCTGTTTTTCCTCCACCGTCAGCCACTTCACGTCCTTCGGCGAGTTATGCAGGAAGAACCACAGCACCACACCCAGCACCGAAGCCGCCAGGCCTTCTACTGCAAACATAATCTGCCAGCCTTCCCAGCCGCCAAAGCCGTGCAGATCCAGCAGCAGGCCAGAAAGCGGGCCGCCGATGATCAGCGCAATCGGGGAACCAAAATAGAAGATCCCCATAATGTGTGCGCGAAAACGGGAGGGGAACCACTGTGCAATAAAGTAGATTGCCGTCGGGAAGAATCCGGCTTCAACAATACCCAGTAGCACGCGCAGGAAATAAAAGGTCTGCTCGTTCCAGGCAAAGCTCATTGCAGCGGAAACGAGACCCCAGGTGACCATAATACGCACCAGCCACGCACGCGGGCCGACCCGGTGCATCAGCAGGTTGCTGGGTAATTCAAACAGCGCGTAGGAGAGAAAGAAGATCCCGGCACCGAAGGCAAAGGCCGCATCGGAGATACCGGTAGACGCCTGATAAGCCGATTTGGCAAAGCTGACGTTTACCCGGTCAAGGTAGGACATCAGATACATAACGATCAGGCAGGGAATAATCCGCCATTTTGCTTTATTTACCGCACGAACTAATACGCTATCGTTTATGGCTTGCTCACTCATTGAATGCACCTTCATTTTTGGGCACCAGAGAGATGCATAGTCTCTGGTGCCGGTACAGGGTAGATAAATCAGCCGATTTTATTGTTATAGAATTCTGTTCCGCTGCGGATCTGGTCGAGGATTACCCCCAGCCCCCAGAATTTCTCCAGCACGTTGTCTTTATTTACCCGGCAGGCTTCGCTCTCAAAGGTGCCCAGGCGTTGGTGATAGATTTTTGCGTTCTTCGGATAACCCAGCGTTTCCGATACGGCGGCGAGGGAAAGGAACGTCGCCAGCTCACTGGCCAGAGCCGGATCTTTCGTATGGTGGTGATAAAGCCAGACATACAGCTCAGGATGGAAATTGGTAAACACCCCGCTGAAGCCTTTTGAACCGGCCTGCATGGCGGGCCAGGCGATAGCGGCGTTGGCATTGATTATGTTGAGCGGCGTACCTTCGGCCAGCGCCACGCGGCGTTTTACCGTGTCCAGATCGCAGCTTACGTCCTTCAGTACCACGAAACGTCCGCTGCGGGCGCACCAGGAGAACTCATCATCCGTCAACAGGCGGCGATAGGGTGCCGGGCACTCGTACAGCCCCAGCGGCAGGCTTTGCGGCAGCGCATCCAGCAGGTTTTGCAGCGTGGCGTAGAACACCTCGCTGCCCTGGTTTTTCGGATCGAGGTGATTGGTGACCAGCACCAATGCATCGGCCCCGGTATCGGCCATCGCCAGCAATTCTTCGCGCTGACCGTCGATATCGTCGCTAATATGCCCGGAAACAATCACCGGCACGCGGCCTGCGGTTTTCTCCACCACAAAGCGCCCCAACTGTACGCGCTCTTGCAGCGATAAAAACTGCATTTCACTGGACTGGCACACTGCAAACAGCGCATCAACGCCCTTCTGAACGTACCACTCAATCAGGCGTTCCAGCCCCGGCCAGTCAATCTCGTTCTGTTCGTTGAATGGGGTCAGCATGACCGGTACAACACCGTTAATCTCTTTCATTTTTTCTCCTTGCGGCCACAGGGCGGCCAGAAAACGATTAAATTTTGCTTTTCAGTCGGTTAAGCGCCTGCTTGCGCTCCGGCATGTTCGATGCGCCTTCACGTTCAACGGCCAGCGAAGCAAAGGCAGAGGCAAAGGTTGCTGCCTGTACCAGCGACTGACCGTCAGCAATGGAAGCAGCCAACGCCCCGTTAAAGGCATCACCCGCGCCAGTGGTATCAATGCTGATGGCAGGGAAAGCGGGAATATGTTGGAACTGCTGGTTCTCATACAGCAGCGCGCCACGGGATCCCATCGTGATGATGATGCAGCGCGCCCCCAGTTCAGCGATGGCGGTGGCGGCACGACGGGCGCTCTCCAGATTAGTCACCTCAATGCCGGAAAGCAGTGAGGCTTCCGTTTCATTCGGGGTAATAACATCCATATATTCCAGCGCTGGGATAATATCGGCGGAATAAGGAGCGGGGTTCATAATGACCTTTACCCCCAGCGCTTTTGCCAGTTTCATGGCATTCAGCGTGGCGGAGAAGTTATTCTCAAGTTGCAGCAGCAGCACGCTAGCGTCTTCCAACTCTTCTTTCAGTTCAGCAATTTCTTTTTCACTAATGTTTTTATTTGCACCGGAGTAGATGGCGATCATATTTTCGCCATTTTCCTGTGAAACATAAATAATTGCGCTGCCCGTTGGTTCTTCTTCAGACTGATAAAGTTTAAAGGAATAAATATCAGAGGAAGAGAGATGGTCCAGGGCAAACTGACTGAACTGATCTTTCCCTACTTTAGAAACAAAATGCACTTTCGCCCCGGCACGGCTTGCTGCCTGTGCCTGGTTTGCGCCCTTACCGCCCGGCCCGAGGGAGCTGCCCAGCGCCATCAGCGACTCGCCCCCTTTCGGGAACCGCGCCACTTTAGCCACGATATCAACGTTAAAAGAACCGAGAATACAGACTTTATTTTTCATATTGCCCACTGAACCTTTCTCATACTTCCCCTTCCGGATATGTTTCAACAAAACTTCAAAGTCATTGTCGGTTTCGGAAATTAGTTTTGATTGCAGGCTTTTACGTATAATCATGGCTCCGCCATGACAGCGCTGAATATACCCCTGCTGAGCCAGTATTCGCAGATCGCTGCGTATTGTTTCTTTCGTTACGCTGAAATACTGAGCCAGATGTTTGACCGTTGCACTATTATGTTTATCCAGAAAATTGAGAACATTACTCCTTCTCTCGTCCATAAACATATTCACCTCCCCCCGTTGCTTACTGAAGAATAGGGGAGCGGCACTGGCTAAAAAGTGATGAATATCGTGTAACAATCAAAAAAACAAAAATAAACAAAAATAAAACAACAAAGAAATCATGTAACCATTTGTTAGTTATAAGATTATCAGTAAAACCAAAAAAGAAATGGCACGCGAGGGGAAAATATTAATATGTTCAGTTAATTATTTGATAAAAACAACATAAATTAAAATTAAAGGTTAAGTAATAAATAAAACAAAGATATAAATACTTAAGAATAACGCAAAAATCAGAATAAATAGCAGGTAGACGGACGGAGTGGTCTGTGACTATGTTCTGTTGCTTTTATGCCAACTCAGTGCCCAGACGTGAAGGTTTTTTCTGGTGAGGACGTGGTTCGTTCAGTCGATTGATGTTGTGCTAGGTTGATATTCTGCGTCAGCAATTTATGGATATTGTCACGCGGCTGATGAGCGTCGGCTAAAGATACCTCGGGACAGGCACCTAAGCCGAGGCAAGATTCTTAACCATTGATACGATATTTGAGATGCCTGAGACGTGAACCGCCTGGATTGACCAAAAGGTACTGAACAAAGGGAAGAGATCAAGCGCGCTGGCATTGCTGATAACAGGAACGTCCGTTAAAGAAGTGGCGTTGTTACTGGGATATGACAATGGTTAATCCTTCTCTACCATGTGCCGCCGCGTTACCGGTCAACCACCTTCGAATTATCACCCGACTTAAGCTCCGGAGTGTCCTCAGGCTTGCCAGAAGCAGTTGATATCTGGCTTACGGGTGTAAACCAGAAGGGATAGCTGTTGCATATACGGAGCACGGGAGTCGAACGTGACCCTCGTTTATTATCATGGATTATACCTTCATCGCTTTTTGAGCCGCGGCGAAGACGTCGCGTGCCGGCGTGGTTCCGGCTATGTGCTCCGTTCCTTCGACGCCGAGGTCCATCCATCCCGCATTCACGGCATCGTACATGTCTTCCGCTGGTCCGCTGTGACCCGCCGGGATACCGAATTGCTCTAACGCTTCAGCCCACCCTGTCCGCGGGATTGCAAAGGCTTTCACGTCGAGATTCAGGACTTCGCCCAACTGCTCTGCGACTTCATCCGCACTGACCATCGAGCCAATCTCGACGATGCGCTGCCCTGACCACGCCGGGCCGGTCAAAAGGGTTGCGAACTCTGCACCAATGTCGTTCGTTGCGACCATGGTTGATTTTCGGTTTGTCGGATTGTAAAAGACCGGTAACTTTCCGCCCTGAGCGGCTTGTAAACCGAAAAGAAAGTTTTCGAAGAATCCGCCTGCACGTACAAACGTGACGGGGGATAGGAGTTCGCGAAAACCTTGCTCTAACAGCGACAAAGCCATGATCACCCCGTGCCCGGTGTTTTTGTTCGCCCCCATTGATGAAAGTGCCACTACTCTTGGTGGCGCTACTCTGGAGAGTGCCTCGACATAATTTGCAATCACGCGCTTTGCTTCTTTGTAATCGGGCGACGGCGCCCAAACCGGAGGCAACATAACAAACGTGCCTTCGACACCTTTGAGCGCTTGTTCGATAGATCCCGAATCATTCCAGTCGCCGTCAACCAGTTCCACGCCTTGGTTCTCCCAGTTAACCGCCTTCTCGCGATCGCGGACCAGCGCACGTACCTTCTTACCTTGAGCCAGCAAATGCCTTGCTGTCGCGCCGCCTACATTTCCCGTGATTCCCATGACTAAAAACATACGTCTTCTCCTGATGTTGAGAGGCAGAGCATTGCCCCATTTGGTTCAATGGATGAGTGGTAAAAGGGTTCGGACCTGGGGGACTCGCAGACAAAGGCCGCCCCAGGTTAACGCGCCCAGAAGCAGCGAAATAATTTCCGGCGGTGACCCCAGCTCACCGATGCGGATATGGGCGCAGATCGCGCCACCCAAAAAACCCGTCACAAAGATCGCGCCGAGGACAGCCGTCGCCGGGACGGCGTAAAGGAAGGCGCAGGCAAGGGTGATGGGTCCCACGGCATGAGTTATATCCATCGTGAACCCGGTTTCCTGCAACATGTTTGCGATCTGCGCGGGCGCAAAAAGCTGAATGGTGCCGTCTGCCGCAAGAGCGATAACAACAAACCCGCTCATTATCCGGCCAGCCCACAGGGCGGGATGCAAAGTCATCGCTTTAAACACCTGTTTTAGTTTCATGGTTTCTTCACTTTCTCTGCCGGAAAATCTCATGTGCTGGAGGTTACTGTGTCTGTCAGGCACAATAAATACTGCCAAAATGAACACACTGTTATTTCATGGTGAAACAATAAAAGGCGTGAAAATGCAAAACCTCGAGCCTGTCCTCATATTCATAACGGTAGCTGAGATGGGGAGCTTCACCCGCGCGGCCGATAGTTTGGGTATTCAAAAGGGAAGGGCCTCCACGGTAGTCCGGAAGCTGGAAGAAGAGGTCGGTGTCAGGCTTCTTCATCGGACTACGCGCAGCGTGCAGTTGACGGAGGACGGGCGCGTATTTCATTCCCGTGCCCGTGATCTGCTTGCTGAAGTCGATGACCTGCACTCAATGTTTGCTGGTGACCGCGTGGCACTCCGCGGGCGTTTACGGGTCGACCTTCCCACCGAGGTAGCGCGCACAACGATCGTGCCGGCCTTGCCTGACTTCATGGCAGCTCATCCTTATCTGGAGCTGGAAATGTCAAGTACGGATCGACAAGTCGATTTGGTTCAAGAGGGGTTCGACTGTGTCTTGCGGCTTGGACCTGTCAGGGACGAAACGCTGGTTGCACGCCCCCTGGGCCTGTTACGGATGGTCAATGCTGCGAGTCCTGCTTATCTGGCGCGCTATGGCATCCCGCGATCGCTGGAAGACCTGCGGCGTCAGGAACATCGGACAGTTCATTTTTCGACAATGCTGGGCTCAAGGCCTTACGGATGGGAATATCCGGACGGTGACAGTTTCGCGACATTACAGTTGCCAGGTGCGCTACACGTCAACAGCGCGCAGACATATGATGCCGCTGCCCTTGCCGGTCTTGGTTTGATTCAGGCACCACTCCTGGGGATTGGACAATACTTTACGAGTGGTGCGCTTGTGGAGATCATGCCTGATTTTCGTCGCCGGGCGCTTCCGGTGTCTCTCATCGTTGCACATCGGGGCAACCTGTCGCGCCGGGTGCGCGTATTCATGAAGTGGATGGAAGAGATACTGAAGCCTTACCTGGAATAGGAAAACGAACACTTTGTCCGGATCCGGACATAAAAATGTTGAATCACTCGCTGCCCTCAAGGACAGACAATGTTTAAATATAAGCACGATTCCAGGGGCTCGAATAAGGTGTGCAATGGTTGAATTAGTGTCAGAACACGAAAACACCCCCACGGCAACACCTGTTACTGGCGTTGCTGTCGATTATCCCAGCGGTCATATGATCCCTGCGCATAGTCATCAGCGTTCGCAACTGGTCTATGCGGTTGAAGGGGTGCTCGTTATTGAAACGGATGTTGGCCGTTGGGTTGTCCCTCCGAGCCGGGGCGTGTGGCTGATAGCGGGCGTCAGTCACACCGTGCGGATGCGCGGTGTGGCACGAATGCGCAGTATTTTCGTCGATCAAGATGCTATTCCCGGATTACCTGACGTTGACTGCGTTATCGAGATTTCACCTCTGTTACGTGAATTGATCCTTGCTGCAACTCAGGTCATAGGCCATTACGATTTGGAAAGCCGGGACGGGCGTTTGATGCGTTTTATCCTCGATGAGTTATGTTCTTTGCCGGTGTTGCCTTTCAATCTTCCCTGGCCAACGGATGCGCGCATATTGCGTGTCTGCCAGACATTGTCCGACGATCCCGCCAATAGCCGCGCCGCCGATGACTGGGCCGCAGATTTAGCGATGAGCGCCAAGACATTTCATCGTCAGTTTCAGCGGCAAACCGGCATCACGTTCGGGCGCTGGCGGCAGCAGGCACGCCTGCTTTTGTCACTCGAAAGCCTGGCTCAAGGCATGCCGATTGTACAGGTGGCTCTGCAGCACGGTTACGAAAGCCAAAGCGCTTTTGCCGCTGCCTTTAAACGCCAGTTTGGATTGCGGCCTTCTGAGTTTTATCGCTAACAATCAGGTTTTGCGCAAAAAGAACCCAGCCAGCACGCAGATCAGCATTGCCAGGCCGGCAATGTAAAAAGCATCACTGTAGGCCAGCAGCAGGGCGTCACGACGCACGATCTGATCAATCAACCCCAAAGCCTGCTGGCGCAATCTTGCCGCCCCCGCGCTATACAGAGCGGTGGCGTGATCGAGATGAACGTGTGAGAGCATGTTGACTGTCTCGACCAGCCGTTCCTGCGTTGCCTGAGCAAAAGAGGTAACCGATTCGCCAATGCGCTGCGCATGCAGTTTTTCACGCTCAACCACGATCTGGCTGGAAAGGGCGATACCGATGGCTCCGCCTATGTTGCGCACCATCGAAAAAAGCCCCGATGCCGAGCCCACCTGATCCTTTTCCAGGCCCTGAATTGCCATCACTCCCAATGCCACCACCACTAACGATTGCCCGATGCCGCGCACGATCAACGAAGGAACAATGACGTTATAAGCCGCATCGGGATTGAGGTGAATGTTCATCAGACAGCCGAGGCCGGTAATCAGGAATCCGGCCACGATCGCGGTGCGGGCGCTGGTCCAGCGCATCAGCCGGGGCGTAGCGAACGACATGATAAATTGAATGATGCCATAAGGGATCATCATTGCCCCGATCTGGCTGGCGTTGTAACCGTGAACTTCGGCGAAATAGTTAGGCACCAGAAACACCACGCCAAACACCACTGCGCCGAAGCAAAACTGCATCAGGCTGGCGAGACCGAAATTATAACGGCCCAGTAAGCGCAAATTAATAAACGGCGTCTTGCTCTTAAGCTCCGCGTAAATAAAACCAGCAATACCTGTTACGGCCAGCAAGGTGCAATTGACGATAAAAGACGAAGCAAACCAGTCCGCGCGCCCGCCTTCCTCCAGCATGATTTGCAACGAGGAAAGGCCAACCGCCATGGTGATAATTCCCCACCAGTCTCCCTGTTTGAGTTTCTCAAGCCTCATCGGCTGCGGTTTGACCGACCAGCCAATGGCGGCCAGCAGCAATATCCCAGGGGGCACTTGCAGATAAAATATCCAGCGCCATGAATAGGCATCGGTTAACCAGCCGCCCAGTGAAGGGCCTGCCGCCTGGGCGACATTGTTAGCCACCGCAAACAGCGCCATGCCGAGAGAATGCTTGTGGGAGGGCAATTCGCCGACGATAAGCTGAAATGACAAGGGGATCAGCACGCCGCCAAACGCGCCCTGCAATGCACGTGCGAGGATCATGGTCTGAATATTGGGGGCCAGCGAGCAGGCCATGGAAAAGAGTATGAATCCGGATGTCCCTGCCATCAGGACGCGGCGCATGGAAAATATCGAGACTAACCAACCGGTTATCGGGATGATGATGATTTCGGCCACCAGATAGGCGGTGGTGATCCAGGAGCCCTCTTCAAAGGTGGCACCCAGCGAACCCCGTACATCGGGTAATGAGGCGTTGGTGACATGTACATTCATGCCTGCCATAAAACAGCCGACGACGCTGCCCAATACGGCCACCCAAGTGCGTAACGAGATTTTGTCTGTGCCGGGCAGAACAGTCGCCTCGCTTGATATATGGCTACTCATGACGAGTGTCCACCGTGACCATCACCGACATTCCGGGGCGAACCTGCTCCACTCTTGTCTGACCGGCATCAAGGCGGATCCGCACCGGCATCCGCTGGACTATTTTGGTAAAGTTTCCGGTGGCGTTATCCGGGGGAAGCAGCGCAAATTGAGCTCCGGACGCAGGGGAAAAGCTTTCGACCTTACCCTTGAAAACCTGTCCACCAAACGCATCTACCTGTACCTCGGCAGGTTGGTCAACCTGCATATGGTCAATTTGCGTTTCCTTAAAGTTGGCAACCACGTAAGTATTACCGGGAACCACGGAAAGCAGCGGGGAACCCGTTTCGGCATATTGACCAGCCCGCAACGCATGCTCGCCCACAGTGCCGTTGATCGGACTGACAATCCGGGTGCTCGCCAGATTAATGCGTGCGATCGTCAGTATGGCCTGCGCTTGCGTCAGCATGGCTTTCGCCTTGTCCCGCTCGGCCTCGGTAGCCTGTTGGCTGCTAGCGAGTACGGACAGCGCCTGCTGCTGACTGGCGAGCCGCGCCTGGGCCTGCGCCAGTTGTGCGACGGTTTTACGGGCATCCGCGTCAGACGATTCTACCTGCTGGGCGCTACTGATGTTTTGCCGGGCCAGGCGATGCTGGCGCCGGTCCTCCAGTGCCGCGCGATTTGATTCTGCAGCGGCGGCGCGGACGGCGGCTTGCGCTTCTGCAATCAGACTTATCTGCTGTTGTTGGCGGGCGGCCAGATTGGCGATACGGGCCTGTTTCACGTCATTTTCGGCAACCGCCGCCGCGACGGCGGCTTCGGCAAGTTCAACTTTGGCCTGAAAATCACGGGGATCGATTCGGGCCAGTAGCTGACCGGCTTTCACCGGTTGATTGTCCTGAACCGCCACCGCAACTAAATAGCCGTTAATGCGGGGCGCCAGCGTGACAATGTCGGCGCGTGCATAGGCATCATCGGTCTCGATCATCCAGCGGCCGGTGGTCCACCAGTAAATTCCCCAGGCCAGTATCAACAGGGTGAACAACAGGATGCCGGCCAGCGTGCGGGGCCGGGGTTTTGCACGTCGGACAGCAAAAACTGGCTGTTTAGCAGACGAAGTATTTTCGGTCATTACTATGATTCTCTTTTAAAAACAGGAGGAAATAAAATGCTGGAAACGATTTTTGACCGCTGAGGTGCCGGGATCACCACCGAGGGAGCCTGCTGCCACCCGCCACCCAGGGCTTTAAATAAAGTCACCTGAGCATCAATAAGCCGCGTATTTGCGCGCGCCAACTCACTCTGAACGGCGACGTCGTTACGTTGACTGTCGAGATAGTCGAGAGCGGTTGTCGCACCGTCCTGATAGGCAAGCGTCGATAGCCTCAGCGCGTGTCGACTGTTTTCGGCAGCCTGTTGAAGGAGTTTTTGTTGCTGCAGGGCAGAGTCATAGCCTGTCAGGCTCACCTGTACCTCTTTCAGCGCCGTCAAAATCGTGCCGTCAAAATGCGCGAGTGCCGCACTCTCTTTGGCTCCGGCCTGAGCGATACGCGCCCGGGCCGCAGTGATGTTAGGGAAGGACCATGAGATCAGCGGTCCGATGCTCCAGACCGTGGCACCTTCCTTTCCCCAATCTTCAGGCTGGTGAGCGGAGCTGAGCATGCTGGCCCCCAGTGAAATCTGCGGATAGAGATCGGCGGTCGCCACGCGGATGTTGGCCGTTGCGGCGGTAAGCTGTTGTTGTGCCTCGCGCACATCGGGGCGACGGCGTAACAGGGCTAAACCTTCGCTGTCCGGCAACCCGCGGTACGCCAGCGTTGGCGGTTTTTGGCAGACAAGCGCTTGTTCGGGAGGACTGGAAGGTAGACGGCCCATTAAAACCGCGAGTTCAGCAAGTACACGCTGTCGTTTGGCTTTCAACACTGGCAGTTCGGTGCGGGTCTGGTAGACCAAACCCTGAGCTCGAACCACACCCGGCATGGCACCGGCCCCGGATTTATGCAGCGCTTCGGTAATCTGCTGCTCTTGCACAACCAGCGCCAAAGTCTGTTGAGCAATACCGATCCGTTGACCATAGCTACAAGCGCTGAGCCAGGCCCGGGTTGTTTCGGCGGCAACCCACACCCGGACGCCGTCTTCTTCGGCCTGAACAGATTCGGCGTGTGCCTGTGCCGCGCTGGACTGTGAGCGCAGGCGGCCAAACAGGTCGAGCTCCCACTGCAGGCTCATGCCTGCGCTATAGCGGCTGCCGGTACGGATATTGTCGCTCTGGCCTAACGCCGCTTCAATCTGATCGTCCAGCGAACTGCCATATCCCCCGTCGGCAGTTAAGCTTGTGTCGGGCAGTTTTTGCGCATCGGTTTCGCGTTGAAGCGCACGGACTGCGAGAAGGTTGGCTGCTGCGACACGAAGATCGCGATTATTGCGCAATGCTTCCCCGACGGCATGATTTAACGCAGGATCCTGATACAAAGCCCACCACTGATCAGGTGTGGGGGAATTGTCAGACAGAGTTGATGTTATGGGTAAAGTCGTGAGGGGAGGCCGATCTGGTCCCACAGCGCAACCGGCAGATAACAACGGAATTAAGACAATGGTTAGCCTTCTGATTATTAACATGTGTCACACTCTTAATGAGAATGCGACTAGATTACCCATTGTTAATTTGTCTTTATGTCGAGGAATTGACTTTTGTTATCGCAAAATGGTCATTTTCAGCGTAAACAAATCAGCGATATATTTAACGATGATTTTTGGTCGTCGCCCGTCCCTGGCATAAGTACTGCTTCAGAGCTGACAAGCCTGCCAGGCTGCCATGTACAGCGACCGAAGCACGGGTAGTCATTTCGCTTTAGGCGGACTGGAGCCGGTGGCAACAAAAGAGAGCTTAAAGGCGTAGTGATTTTTGGCACTAACATCATGGTAATTGCAGGCAGAATAAGTGCTAGCCTCAATAAGACGATTGATTACGATTATTCTCAGTGACCATAAAAAAGTAAATCGTCTTGGTGAGGTCGTGATAGCTTAATTATTGAATGTAGTTGAGATTTAAAAAGAGAGCTTACTCTTTAACAAGACTTGATGATGAGTTTTTTATTTAAGGTAAACACCAAGGGCGCTGAGGGACCTTGACATGAAAACGTTAGATAGATTGACCAACAGGTACAGGCCATGAGAATCGGAAACTTTGGAAGGTTTAGCGGATGGTTTTAAGCTGCGGATTTTAGTGTCGTTCAGAGACATAGGGTGGCCACTCCATAATCGAACTGAAATGACCCCAAATCAGACTATCAATCTTGCCCGATGCGGAGGGGAGAAAGAAAATGCATTGGGGAGACTTTTCACGCTAACTTGTTGAATCTAAATCGTATAAAGATTCGTGAAGATGCATGAAAACATAAATATGGCTCCTCTGACTGGACTCGAACCAGTGACATACGGATTAACAGTCCGCCGTTCTACCGACTGAACTACAGAGGAATCGTGTGAACGGCCGGAATCATAACGACCTGCCGGGAGCATGTCAAAGGGCGATTACGCATTCTGTGACTGTTTGCTTACAGAATGCGCAATTGCTTGAGTTTTTTGCAGATTTATTGGCTCTTTGGCGGATAGGGCGGCAGCGATCGGCGTGCGGCTGCCGCAATGATCGCCGGTCAGTTGCAGTCGCGCAGCGCCCGTCGCGCTTCTCTCGGCGTGGGCGGGTTTGTCTGCCCGTGAGTTGCATCACACATTTGCTCGCGCAACCCCGCCATGATAGCCAGTTCAAGCTAACTCACTAAAAATACACATAATAGGGACAGGCGGGATGAAAAGAAAAACGTTACTGCTGTGCTTGCCTATGCTGTTCAGCGCCTCGGCGCTGGCCGAGACAGAAGGCTATCAACTGGAACAGGTATTGGTGATGAGCCGCCACAACCTGCGCGCACCGTTGGCCAACAACGGCAGCGTACTGGCGAACGCCACGCCGCAGGCCTGGCCAGCGTGGGATACGCCCGGAGGCCTGCTGACCACCAAGGGCGGGGTGCTGGAAGTGTATATGGGCCATTATTTTAACGCCTGGCTCAAGCAAACCGGCCTGCTGCCAGCGGAGGGCTGCCCGGCGCAAGACAGCGTATACGTTTATGCCAACAGCCTGCAACGCACGGTAGCGACCGCGCAGTTCTTTACCAACGGTGCGTTCCCCGGCTGTGACGTGGCGGTGCATCATCAGGCGAAAATGGGCGAAATGGACCCGACCTTTAACCCGATCATCACCGATAACAGTGAAAAGTTTAACCAGCAGGCGCTAAAAGCGATGAACGCCAAACTGGACTCATTGCAGTTGGACGCCGCCTATCGTCAGTTGGCGAGCATTATCGATTATCAGGATTCTAATGCCTGCAAAACCGACCGCCAGTGCGATTTGACCGCCGAAGCGAGCAAGATGAGCGCGGTGCCGGGCAAGGAGCCGGGGGTAGCGGGGCCGTTAAAGGTGGGCAATTCGCTGGTTGATGCCTTTATGCTGCAATATTACGAAGGTTTCCCGCTGACGCAGGTGGCGTGGGGTAAAGTGACCACGCCTGAGCAGTGGCGCCAACTGGCACAGCTGAAAGACGGTTATCAGGATTCGCTGTTCACCTCATCGGTAGTGGCACAGAACGTCGCCAAACCGCTGCTGACTTACATTGATTCGGCGCTGAATGGCACCGATAAAGCCCATTCGCCGAAATTGACCGTATTGGTCGGCCACGATTCCAACATTGCTTCACTGCTGTCGGCGATGAAGTTCAAGCCGTATCAGTTACCGAACCAATATGAGAAAACGCCAATCGGCGGTAAACTGGTGTTCCAGCGTTGGCATGATGCCAAACAGGATCGGGATTTGCTGAAAATCGAGTACGTCTATCAATCCACCGAACAGCTGCGTAACGCCGACAAACTGACGCTGGAGCACCCGCCGCAGCGCGTGACGCTGGCACTGGAAGGCTGCCCTATCGATAAACAGGGTTATTGCGCCTGGAGCGACTTCAAGAAAACCATGCAAGAGATGTTGTAACGCTGCCTGCCCCTTTCCCCAGCGGGACGGGGGCATTACACTGGGGGCATTGCCCGTTCATCTGGTTTCTACGTGTCTGCCTGTTTCCTTAACGATATTCAATGGCTGAACTTCAGCGATTACCCCGGCCACGCGATCCGCGGCCGTTTCAGCGTGGCCGAGTACCACGACTCCCTGTTTTCCCACTTTGCGGTGCCGTTTCCGGCACATCTGTCTGCGGCAGTGGCCAAGCGGCGGGCGGAGTATCTGGCCGGACGCTGTCTGGCACGGCAGGCATTGGCGCAGTTGGATCATCACGGCGTTATCGTCACTACCGGTGACCATCGTGCCCCGGTCTGGCCGTCGGGTATCGCCGGTGCGCTAAGCCACAATGTTGACACGGTGCTGTGTGCGGTACAGCGGGAACATGGTCTTGGCGGCGTCGGGCTAGATGTCGAAACGCTGATGTCGCAACAGCGCGCAGCGCAACTGTGGCAAGCGATAGTCTCGACGCAAGAGCATGCCTGGCTACAACGCCAGCCGGTAGCCTTTCCTCATTTGCTGACGCTGGTGTTCTCCGCCAAGGAAAGCCTGTTTAAGGCGCTGTATCCGCAGGTGCAGCGTTACTTTGATTTTCTTGATGCGCGTACGGTGGCGGTTGACTGGCAGGCGCAAACGCTGGAGCTGGAATTGCTGACGACGCTGACGGCGCATTGTCCGGCGGGGCGACGATTTAGCGGACAATTCTTGCTTGATGGTGACACTGTAACTACGTTTATTCACTTATAATTCAAATTGATATGTGATTTTTTTACCTGGTGTGTTCGAGACTGGACAACGGTATTTTTAGCGCTAAAATAAGCACTGGATATATAAACAGGTGTTTGGCAATGACGCTCGATCTTTTTGAAGATGCGCTGCCGCCACCGTGGCGTGAAGAGATTGCGCCCGGCGCGGTAGTGCTGCATGGGTTTGTCCGTGACCACGGCCCCGAACTGCTGGCGGCGGTGCAGAGCGTGGTGGCACAGGTACCATGGCGGCACATGACCACCCCCGGCGGCTATACCATGTCGGTGGCCATGAGCTGGTGCGGCAACGGCTGGACCAGTGACAGCCGTGGCTATCGTTATTCCGCGCGCGACTCGCGCAGCGGCAAACGCTGGCCGCCGATCCCCGACATCCTGATGGCGCTGGCCGACGAAGCCGCGTTGCAGGCCGGTTTTGGCCATTACGTGCCGGATTCCTGTCTGATGAACCGTTACGATCCCGGCAGCAAACTGTCATTGCACCAGGATAAGGACGAGCATGATTTTGGTTCGCCCATCGTCTCGGTGTCGTTGGGGCTACCGGCGGTATTCCAGTTCGGCGGCTTGCAGCGCAGCGATAAAACCCGGCGTATTCCGTTGGCGCATGGCGACGTGGTGGTGTGGGGCGGTCCGTCGCGGCTGTGTTTTCATGGCATTATGCCGGTAAAAGAGGGCTACCACTCGCTGGTGGGGCCGCACCGCATCAACATCACTTTGCGCAAGGCGCTTTAAGCTGCGGCTCCGCTGCCAGGCAGCTGACGATATAATCGATAAACACCCGCAATTTTGCCGGCAGGTGTTGGGTCGGCGCGTACAGTAGCCACAAGCCCCCCTGATAACTGCTAAGAAAATCCCAATCCGCCAGCACCTGAACCACCTCGCCCTTGGCCAGCGCCTGTCGTGCGGTAAAGTACGGCAGGCTGCCAATGCCGATATGCTGGCGCACTGCGTCCAGTCGCACCCCGGTGTGATTGGCGGCATAGCGGCCGCCCACCTTGACCGTTACCGTTTTACCGGCGCGGCGGAACTTCCAGCGGGCGTCGTTCGGCGTTTCTCCCAGGTAAATACAGCTGTGCTGCGCCAGATCCTGTGGTTGCTGCGGCGTGCCGTGCTGTGCCAGATAATGCGGCGTGGCGCACAGCAGGTGATCGACGGTCATCAACTGGCGGCCAATCAGGCCCGGCGAGGGTCGATCGGTAATGCGCAGTGCCAGGTCGACCCGGTCGTCAATCAAATCCATATAGCGGTCTTCCAGTCGCAGACGCACGTCGACCTGCGGATAACGTCGCAGAAATTCCGGCATGTGTGGGTGCAGCACAAAGTGGCCAACCGCCTTCGGCACGCTGACGCTGACCAGACCTTCCGGTTCTGCGCTGCCTTGCCCGCAGACCGTCATGGCGGCATTGGCGGCCGCCAGCATCTGCTGGCAATGTTGAAAAACCGCCTCGCCCTGTTCGCTGAGGCGCAGTTTGCGGGTGGTGCGATGCAGCAAACGCAGGTTCAACGCCTGTTCCAGTTTGCTGACGCTGCGGCTGATGGCCGACGGCGTGGCGCCCAGTCGGCGGGCGGCGGCGGAAAAACTGCCGCTTTCCACCACCTGAGCAAACACTGCCATTTCGGCCAGCAGCGGTGAGGTTTGATTTGTGATCACAGCGCAAAAGTCCATTCAGTTGACGACGGATTATCAGTTAATTATGACATGAATATAATAGCGGTATCGTGAAGAAGGAGAAACCAATGACCGAACGACGCTATTACTACAGTGATGATCTGCAGTTGACCGCGCAACTGCTGGCCTGTAACGCGCTGGATGACGGCAATTACGCCGTGGTGCTGGATGCGACCCTGTTCCACCCGCAGGGCGGAGGGCAACCGTCGGACAGCGGCTGGCTGAACGGCGTGCCGCTGTTGCGATTGCAGCAACAGGATGAGCAGGTGCTGCATGTGATCGACCGGCCGCTACCGTTGGGGCCGGTCACGCTGACTATCGACCCAGCGCAGCGCGCGTTGCATGCGCGCTGGCATTCCGCCGGTCATCTGATTGGCGGGCTGGGGGAGCGGCAGGGGTGGCAACCGGTCAAGGCTCACCATTGGCCGGGAGAGGGGCGTATCACCTTTGCACCCGGTAGCGGTGCAAAAACCGTGGAACCGGCGTGGCTGCAAGCCGAACTGGCGCAGTTGATTGCGCGGGATCTGCCGCGCGTGCAGCAGGCGGAAAATGGCATGCGTAAGGTGGGGTTTGGCGAATTGCCGGCCTATGGCTGCGGCGGCACCCATGTGGCTTCGTTGGCGGAGCTGGGGCAGGTGCAGATTACGGCGGTAAAAATGAAGAAAGGCCAACTGGTGGTGCAGTATCATCTTGTCTGAACAGCCGCGATGGGGTTATTTAGCCGACCCGGCATGGCGTAGCAGGGTGCAGAAGCCGCATTGACAGCCGGCAACCGGCTGTGTGCTACAGCTGCCCATGCTGACCGCTTGCATATCCATGGCGTGAAAACCGTAAAACCGGCCTTCAAAGGCGTTTTCAGCCGAGTTGGTTTGCGCCGGCTGCGGCGCGGCAACCTGCGCCTGAAAGGCCATCGCCTTACCGGCCAGCAGGGTTAACAGCAATGCGCTTAGCTGTGGTTTCATCGTCTGTCCCTCGGTTTTTTTGATACATTATAACAAAATAATCCGCCTGCCAAGCCATCCCGCGGTTCCAGCCCCGCTTGCATGTCGGCAGGGGGCCGGGCGAGAGAGAAAACGCTTACAGCATATGTTCGGTACGGGCGATGATATCGTCCTGGGCGTCTGGTGACAGCGCGGTAAAGAACGCCGAGTAGCCTGCCACGCGCACCACCAGGTCACGATACTGGTCCGGGTGCTGCTTTGCGTCCAGCAGAGTATCACGCGAGACGATGTTATATTGAATATGCCAGCCTTTATGTACCTCAAAGAAGGTGCGCAGCAGCGCCATCAACTTCTGGCGATCGCTGTGGTTATCCAGCGTCGCCGGATTCAGCTTCTGATTCAGCAATACCCCGCCAAGAATAGATCCCGTTTGCAGTTTGCCCACCGAGCCAATCACGGCGGTGGGGCCGAGATGGTCGGTGCCTGACGCCGGGCTTGCACCTTCCGCCAGCGGCGTATGCGCCTTGCGTCCATCCGGCGTGGCCATGGTGGCGGCGCCAAACGGCACGTTGGCGGAAATGGAAGAGGTGCCTGCGTAATAATTGCCGCCGATCGGGCCGCGCCCATAACGCGGATTGTGGTACTGCTTTAACTCATCGATATACGTCTGGTAGGCGCGAACCAGCAGGGCGTCAACGCTGTCTTCGTCATTGCCGTATTTTGGCGCGCCGTTAATCAGACGCTGGCGCAGCTGCTCGTGGCTCAGTCCGTCGAAATCTTGCGCCAGTGCGGTTGCCAACTGCTGCTGTCCAATCGCGCCCTGCTCGAAGACCAGTTTTTTCACCGCTGCCAGGCTGTTGCCGAGGTTGGCGATGCCGACCTGCAAGCCCGATACCCAGTCGTACTTGGCGCCGCCCTGTTTGATGCTCTTCGCACGCTCAATGCAGTCGTCCACCAGCGCGGAACAGAGGATGTCATGCACGTTTTCTTCGAGCATGGTGTCGACCACATACTCAATTTCGATTGATTTGCGGGTGTAGTAGCGGATCTGGTTATCCCAGGCCGTGAGAACCTGGTCAAAATTAACGAAGTTGCCTCTGGAAAGCGCCTTCTCCTGCGGCAGGAATACCTCGCCACTGGTGGCGTCGCGCCCCCCCTCCATCGCAGCCAGCATCACCCGGGCGAAGTTGATAAAGCTCATACCGGTACAGCGGTAGCCCCATTTACCACCGACCGCGGTTTCGATGCAGCCAATAGCGGCATAGTCGTAAGCATCCTGCTTCTCGATGCCCAGTTTGATAAATTCCGGGATAACGATTTCGTCGTTATTGAACGCCGGCATGCCAAAACCGCAGCGGATCACCTGCACGCAGGCGTCGAGGAAGTCGTTACTGATGCCGGCGTGATAGCGCACGCTCAGATTGGGTTGAGTGGAGCGCAGCCGACCGCAGGACTCGAGAATAGCGTAAGAAAGCGGGTTGACCGCATCGATAGCCTGGTCGTTGACCAGCTTCTGGCCGCCGATGGTGACGTTCTGATACAACGGGCTGCCGGCCGAGGCCTTTGAGTGGGAGCCAGAGCGAATTTTATTGACCTCTAGCAGCTTCAGCCAGCAGCTGTGCAGCAGCTCGATGGCCTGCTCACGCTCAAGGGCATGCTCAAGTTCCACGTCGCGGCGATAGTACGGGTAGAGATACTGATCCATGCGGCCAAAGGAGACCGAATGCCCGTTGGACTCAATTTGCAGTATCAACTGGATGAAGTAGCACAGCTGCAGCGCCTGCCAGAAGGTGTTCGGCGGCTGGTGCGCGATAATGTCGCAGTTTTCGGCGATCGCCAGCAGTTCGTCGCGGCGCTTGGCACGGCTTTCTTGCGTCGCCATGCTGCGGGCCAGCGTGGCAAAACGCTGGATATGCTGGCTGACCGCTTGCAGAACGATATCAATCCCTTTGAGAAATTGGTCGCCATGCAGATCGTCCAACACCGTCAGATTGATGCGCGTGCGACGTTCGGTCACTTTTTCACGCAGGCCGTCGAGGCCTTGTTCCAGCAGCAGCGCGAAGTTAACCGCCAGATGCGCGTCGCCGGAGGTCATATTGCCTTCGGCTTTAATAATGCCGGTGGCCAGCAGCGCCTTTTGTTCGTCGGTGAACATGCCATAGCATTTGTCCTGTACCGTCTGCCCCCGCCACCATGGGCAAATCTGGTGCAGCACGCGCTTGTTCTCTTCGCTGACGGCAAAGCCGGCACCGGGCCTGTCGGCCAGATCGTCTATTTCCTTTTCAATCCAACTGACGGTGTATTCCGGGAAAATGGGGGCGGCGCGGACTTCACTGGCCTGGTTGCCGACAATCAACTCGTCGTGCTTGATCCAGATAGTGCGCTGCGCCAGGTGATGCGCCAGCGCCAGCGCGCGACGAAGTGGCATCGGCTTGTCCATATTCTGCTGATAAGCGCTGGTGTAATGCTGCGCTCGCTCGGTGCAGACCGGCGGTTTAACGATATGTACCAGCGCGTTTTTATGCGCCTTGATGCGGTCCGTCAGGGTGTCGAGCTGTAAAGTTGTCATTGTATTATCCTCGTAGGGTCGCGATCAGCCCTTTATCACCCGCGATGCGTTGGGCGAGCGCCAGCAGAGCCGGATCGGCAAGCGGTTTATCAGGAGCGAGATAGGGCAGGCTAAGCAGGGTGTACTTGTTCATACCGAGCGTGTGGTAGGGCAAAAAATGAATGTCGCGAACGTGCAGCACATTGGCTGCAAAATCGACGATCGCTTCAATTGATTCCCGGTCGGCGTTAAAACCGGGGATCAGCGGGACGCGCAGGGTGATCTGTTTTCCTGCGTCGGCAACGCGCCGCAGATTATCCAGTACGCGCTTGGCGGAGCCCTCGGTCCAGTGCAGGAATTTCGCCGCATCAACGTGCTTCAGATCGGCAAGGAACAGATCGATCCACGGCAGTGCCGGTTCGATGTATTTCCACGGCACGTGCAGACAGGTTTCTACGGCAGTGTGAATAGCATGTTGGCGGCTGGCTTTTAGCAAGCGCAGTGTCAGATCCGGGGTCATAAACGGTTCGCCACCGGAGAGTGTCATACCGCCGCCACTGCGGTCATAAAAGGGTTTATCGCGCAGGACGGTAGCCATGATTTCATCGGCGCTTTTCATTTCGCCGCAGACGGTCAGAGCCTGAGTGGGGCAGCAGTCGGTCAGCGCGTTCAGCTGCGCGGGGGCGAGTTTTTTACGCTGGATCACCAGCCCCTCCAGCGTCCGCACGATAACCTCCGGCGCCGCCTGTTGGCAGAGATCGCAGCCAGCAAGACACAGACGGGCGTCATACAGCAGCTCCGCTTCGTGGGCGCGGCTTTCCGGGTTTTGACACCAGCGGCAGCCCAGCGAGCAGCCTTTCATAAACACCACCGTGCGGATGCCAGGGCCGTCATGGGTGGAATAACGCTGAATATTAAAAATCATAATTCACTCCCACGAGTTTCATATGAAGATTAAATAACTTTCTATTGAAATCTAGTTTGACTTTTATCAACTTGGTGACAGGTTGCTGCGTGCGAGTTTTAAACCATGCTGAATCTCACACTTTGAGGACCCGTCACTCTCGTCTTTTAATCCCTGCCGGCCACCCCTCTGAGGCTTGATTGTCACCGAGGCTGTTTTGGCTGGTCACCTTGTGCATTTTCTAACAAAGCATTGCCGGATTTGTTCGTTCAATTCCCTGTCGATTTGGTTTGTTATCTAACCCATAACTTCCAGAAATATATAAGGGCGTGGCGAGCATGTTTAATTTTTCTTTCAACAGCTTAACCAGTGGAATGGCGGTGGCTTTGGGGGTGACGCTCAGCGCCAGCCCAGCCTGGGCGGCAGTGCAGGGCGGCACCCTGATTTACCTGGAACAGCAGGCGCATACCACGCTTTATCCGCCTTCCGGCGGTTTTTATCCTAACGGCGGTATCCTCAATCAAATCACCGACAAACTGACCTATCAGAACCCGCAAACGCTGGAGATCGAACCCTGGATCGCGCAATCCTGGAGCAGTAACGCCGATAAAACCGAATACACCTTCAAATTGCGTCCCGGCGTCAGTTTTTCCGACGGTACGCCGCTGGACGCTAACGCGGTCGCCAGAAATTTCGACACCTATGGCTTGGGTAACAAACGGCAAAAGCTGCCGGTGTCGGAAGTGATCAACAACTATGACCACAGCGAAGTGATCGACCCACTGACGGTGAAGTTCTATTTCAAACGGCCGTCGCCGGGCTTTCTGCAGGGCACCGCCACCATCGGCTCCGGCCTGGTGGCGCTCAGCACGCTGGCGCGCAGCTATGACCAACTGGGCGACGCCCGCAATATTATCGGTTCCGGCCCCTTTGTGGTCAGCGATGAGAAGCTGGGGCGGGAAGTGAACCTTAGCGTGCGCAAGGATTATCGCTGGGGACCGGTCACACTGGCGCAGCAGGGGCGCGCCAATCTGGATGGCATCAAAGTGATTGTCACCGCTGAGGACAGCGTTCGTATCGGCGCGCTACAGGCCGGACAGGCGGATTTTATTCGCCAGATCCAGGCCTACGACGAAAAGCCCACCCGCGATCGCGGTTTTATCATTTACGCCGCCCCAACGCGCGGCGTCAACGACAGTCTGGCCTTCCGTCCGGATAACCCGTTGGTCAGCGACCTGCGGGTACGCCAGGCGCTGCTGCATGCCACTGACGCCAAACAGATCGTCGAGACGCTATTTTCGCCCAACTACCCGCAGGCCCGCTCGGTGGTAGCCTCGTCCGCTGCCGGTTTTGTCGATCTGTCCGATCGGCTTAATTTCGATCCGGCGCTGGCCAACCGGCTGCTGGATCAGGCCGGCTGGCAAAAGGGCGCCGATGGCCTGCGCGAAAAAGACGGCAAAAAGCTGCGACTGACGGTGTACGAATCCTTGCCGCAGCCGCAGAACAAAGCGGTGCTGCAGCTGGTTTCGCAGCAGTGGCGCAACGTTGGCGCCAGTCTGAATATTCTGGCCGGCGACGCCGGTAGCAAAGTGGCGGACAACCTTGACCCGCAAAAAACGCCGCTGGCGGTGATTGAGGTGGGCCGCGCCGATCCGGACGTGATCAAGAGCCAGTTTTATCCCAGCAACCGCGACGGCCTGCTGCAACAGGGCGGCAGCGGCAAGCACAGCCGTTTCAGCGACGATCGGCTGAACGCATTGCTACTTGGCATTGCTGCCGAAGTCGATGCGGCAAAACGCCTGCAAATCGCCGGCGATGCCCAGCGTTACCTGCTGGATCAGGCGTACGTCATTCCGATTTTTGAAGAGCCGCAGGTGTTTGCCGGTGCACCGTACCTGAAGGGCGTCAGTTTCGAGGCGGTAGGCCGGCCAAGCTTCTACGGCGCATGGCTGGAAAAGCACTAGGGAGGCGACGATGATCAGATATCTCGGTAGTCGGGTTGGACAGGCGCTGTTGGTGCTGTGGGCGGCATTTACCCTGTCTTTTCTGTTGCTGCAGGTGTTGCCGGGCGACGCTGTGCTGATCAAGTTCCAGAATCCGGATATGGGCCTTAGCCCGGCGCAGATCGCCGACATGCGGGCGGCGTATGGCGCCGACGTACCGCTGTGGCAGCAGTACCTGCATACCCTCGGTAACGTGCTGCATGGCGATCTGGGTTATTCGATGCAGGCCGGGGTGCCGGTCACCGCGCTGCTGGCCGCCAACTTGCCAGCCACGCTGCAACTGGCGGTAATCGGCTTTGCCTTGGCGCTGCTGGTGGCGCTGATGCTGGCCTTTGTTTCCCATCTGCCCGGCGCGTCCCGGCTGGCGGCACTGCTGCGTTCGCTGCCGGCGCTGTTTGTCTCGGTGCCGACCTTCTGGCTCGGTATCGCGCTGATTCAATTGTTTTCTTTCCATTTCAAACTGATACCAGTGATCAATCCCACGCAATGGCAGGGACTGATCCTGCCGGTGGTAACGCTGGCGATACCGATTAGCGCGCCGCTGGCGCAGATCCTGATCCGCAGCATCGACAGTGTACAAACGCAGCCGTTCATCGCCGTGGCCCGCGCCAAAGGGGCCAGTCGGCAGCGGGTATTGCTGCACCATGTGGCGCGCAACGCCATGCTGCCGGCGCTGACCATCGCCGGCATGTTGTTTGGCGAGCTGATCGCCGGCGCGCTCATCACTGAAACGGTATTTGGTCGCAGCGGCCTTGGGCAGTTGACGCAACAGGCGGTGGAAAATCAGGACGTTGCGGTATTGCAGGCGATGGTACTGCTTTCGGCCGCGGCGTTCGTCACCATCAACCTGTTGGTGGATCTGTTGTTCCCGCTGCTGGATCCACGCTTGAAATCTCACGCAGGAGTGACCGCATGAGCAGTATTTCATTTGAAAAAGAGGTGGTGCCGGAACGCGATCTGACGGTGGTTGAAAGCGAAGGCACGTTGCCGATGCGCCGTTCACGTTCGCGACGCCTTCCGCTGACGCTGGTGCTGGCCTGGGCGGTACTGGCGCTGGTGGCGCTGTGGGCGTTGGCGCCGGGCCTGTTTACCGCCTACAGCGGGACCGACGGCATTGCCGGGGCACAGCGGCTGGCACCGAGCGCCGAACACTGGCTGGGAACCGATCCGCTGGGCCGCGATCTGTACGCGCGCATCGTCTACGGCGCCTCGCAAACCCTGACCGGTGCGCTGGTGGCGGTGGCGCTGGGCGGCGTGGCCGGTACCGCGCTCGGCGTATGCTCCGGGACGCTGGGCGGGGTGGTTGATACTGCGCTGATGCGGCTGGTAGACGTACTGCTGTCGATCCCCGGCCTGTTGCTGGCGCTCAGTGTGATTATGCTGCTGGGGTTTGGCACGGTAAACGCGGCGATCGCGGTGGGCATTACCTCGGTGGCGAACTTTGCCCGGCTGGCGCGGGCGGAAGTGATGCGGGTGCGTCACAGCGATTATGTCGAAGCGGCGTATGGCAGCGGTGGCGGCTTCTGGGCGGTGCTGTGGCGGCATATCTTGCCGAACTCGCTGGGACCGGTGATTGCGCTGTCGGCGTTGCAGTTCGGCAGCGCCATTCTGGCGATCGCCACGCTGAGCTTTCTGGGGTATGGCACGCCGCCGCCAACGCCGGAATGGGGACTGCTGATCGCCGAAGGACGCAACTATCTCGCCACCGCCTGGTGGCTGACCACGTTCCCGGGACTGGTGGTGATAGCGGTAGTACTGGCCGCCAACCGTATCAGTCACGCATTGGGGAGAAGACGCCTATGAGTCTGCAAGGAGCATTACAGCGTACGGCGGTACCGCCGGTGCTGGAACTGGATAACGTCTCGATTGCCTATCAGCGGCACGGCGACAGCCGGCGGGTGGTGCATAACGTCTCGTTCGCCATTCGGCCGGGGGAGGTGGTGGCGCTGGTGGGGGAGTCAGGCTCCGGCAAAACCACCACCGCGCAGGCGATTATCGGCCTGCTGGCCGACAACGGGCAGCTTGAACAGGGTGCCATCCGCCTGAACGGCGTGGATATCAGCCGCTGGCCCTCGTCGCGCCTTGATGCGCTGCGTGGCGCGCAAATCAGTCTGATCCCACAGGATCCGTCCAGCTCGCTCAATCCGGTGAAAACCATCGGTGCCCAGGTGGCGGAGATCATCAATATTCATCGCCGCCTACCGCGACGACAGCTGCAACAGCGGGTAGTGGAGTTGCTGACCCGCGTCGGTCTGTCGCATCCGGCGCAACGGCTGCATCAGTATCCGCATGAGTTGTCCGGCGGCATGAAGCAGCGGGTGTTGATTGCGATCGCCATCGCGTTGCAACCGGCGCTGATTGTGGCCGACGAGCCGACCAGCGCGCTCGACGTTACGGTGCAAAAACGCATCCTCGATTTGATTGACCAGCTGCGTCAGGAGTTCGGCACGGCGGTACTGCTGGTTACCCACGATCTGGGCGTGGCCGCCGAGCGTGCCGACCGATTGCTGGTGTTCCGTGACGGGCGGGTGCAGGAGCAGGGAGCGACCGCCGAGGTGTTGGCTAATCCGCGCAGCGACTATACCCGTCAGTTGTTTGCCGATTTGCCGTCGCTGGGGGGCGCCGCTGCGCCGAGCGTGATTGGCCAGGCGGCAACGGCAATCGAGGTTAAGGGCCTGGTAAAAGACTTCCGTTTCGCCGGGCGCGGCGGCGAGGTGTTTCGCGCGCTGGATAACGTGTCGTTTCGCGTTGCCCAAGGAGCCACCCACGCGCTGGTGGGCGAATCCGGTTCGGGAAAAACCACCCTGGCGCGCTGTCTGCTGGGCTTCCAACGGCCCGATGCCGGGCAGATCGTTATCGACGGGGTGGACATGACGCAGTTGAAGGGGGAGGCGCTGCGCCAGTTTCGCCAACGCATTCAACTGGTGTATCAGAATCCGTTCGGTTCGCTCGATCCTGCCCAGACGCTGTATCAGGTGGTCGAAGAGCCGTTGCTGAATTTCCAACCGATGGCCAAAGCCGAGCGTTATCGCCGGGTGCGCGATCTGTTTGCCAGGGTAGCGTTGCCGGACGATCTGCTGAGCCGCCGGCCGCATGAACTGTCCGGCGGCCAGCGCCAGCGGGTGGCCATTGCCCGTGCGCTGGTATTGCAGCCGCGCGTGCTGGTGCTGGATGAGGCCACGTCGGCGCTGGACGTGACGGTGCAGGCGCAAATCCTGCGTCTGTTACAGCAGTTGCAGCAGGAGCTTGGCCTGACCTATCTGTTTATTTCCCACGATTTGGCGGCGGTACGCCAGATATCACACGGCGTTTCGGTGTTGCACCGTGGCCGACAGGTGGATTGCGGCGCTACCGCCGAGCTGTTCGCCATGCCGGGCAGCGACTATACCCGCCGGTTGATCGACGCCATTCCCGGTCAACGTTTTCAGCTACCGCAGCAGATTAAGGATGTGTCATGAGCAGTAAAAGACTGGGATTCTTCACCCGTTTGCTCGATCAGGGCAGCGCGCAGCAGCGTTACCGTCTGGCAACCGAACAGATCGTGCATGCCGAGCGTGCCGGATTCGACAGCGCCTGGGTGGCGCAACACCATTTTCACCAGGATGAGGGCGGACTGCCGTCGCCGCTGGTGTTTCTGGCGCAGCTGGCGGCAAAAACGCGCCACATCCGGCTTGGTACTGGCGTAATCACTCTGCCGATGGAGTCGGCGATCCGCGTGGCGGAAGACACCGCCGTGCTGGATCTGTTGTCCGACGGCCGGCTGGAGGTTGGCGTTGCGGCGGGGGGCACGCCGACCTCGTTTGCGGCGTTTGGCCTGGAGGCCGAACAGCGCAACGCGGCGTTTGCCGCCAATTTGCACAGCCTGTTGCAGGCGTGGCGCGGCGCCCCATTGGGCAGCGACGACAATCGCCTTTACCCGGCAGCGCCGCAGTTGGCGCAGCGCGTGTGGCAGGCCACCTTTTCGGTGGCCGGCGGCGAGCGTGCTGGCAAGGCCGGCCATGGGTTGATGCTGTCGCGCACCCAGCCACGGCCGGCCGATGCGCTGGATCTGCCGCTGGATGCGCTGCAAAACCCGATTATCGACGCCTATCTGGCGGCGTTGCCCGCGGGGGTGACGCCGCGCATCATGGGGTCGCGCAGCGTATTTGTCTGTGACGACAGCGCCCGGGCGCGCGATTTTGCCGCCCAGGGGCTGAGCCGCGGGCTGGAACGCCTGCGCGCCGCCGGCCATCAACCGGCCGATGAAACGCTGGACGGGTTGATCCGCGCGTTTGACGTGCATCTGGGCACGCCGCAGCAGGTGATTGACTCGTTGCAACAGGACAGCGCGCTGGCCCGCGTCACCGATTTGGCGTTTCAGGTGCACTCCATCGATCCGCCACACCCGTATATTTTGCGTTCGATCGAGTTGATCGCGCGCCATGTCGCACCGGCACTCGGCTGGCAACCGCGTCACCCGGCCGCGGCCGCTCACCATCACGCAGAGGAAAATGTATGACCGACACCCATGATCTGCTGGCTACGCTGGCTGATATCGACAGCGACTCGGCACTGGCGCAGGCACGTGCGACGCGTCAGGCCGCCGGCGAGGCGATTCAATCCAGTTATCACGCGCTGTTCCATGCCGCAGCGGATGACGAATTCCCACGCGCCGAGCGATTATTGCTGGCACAGCGCGTCAGCGAATGGCACGGCGTCCACGCGCTGGCGGCGCACTATGGCGATGCATTGCGGCAGACGGCGCAACGCCCGCAGGAAAATGCCGAACGGCTGCGTGCCGCGCTGGATCACGCCGAGCGGCTGGCATTCACGCCGGCGCAGGCCGAACCTCAGCACCTGCAGGGGTTGCAACAGGCTGGCTGGTCGCTGGCGGCGATCGTCACGCTGTCGCAGTTGATCGCCTTCGTCAGTTTCCAAAGTCGTTTGCTGTACGGCTACCGGTTGTTGGCGGGAAAGGCGGTGAACGCCGTCGGCGGGGCGCCGGTGCGTGCCGCAGCATGGCGCACCGAGCGCCGTACCCATGGCGGCCGTCAGGCGCCGCTGGCCTTTACCCGCCAGGAGTTGGAGTGGGAACCCTGGATTGCCGCCAAACCGCTGGCCGAATTTGATGCCGCAGGGCTGGCGCTGCTGGCGCGTTTTGGCCATACGGATTCGGACTATTTCCGCCTGCTGGCGCGCAACCACCCGCTGCTGGAACAACGCACCCTGGCCGATCGGGCGATTTTCTATACCTCCGGCGGGCTGGCGCGGGCGGAGCGCGAACTGGCAGCCACCGTCGCCAGCAAAGTGAACGGCTGCATCTATTGCGCGTCGGTACACGCGCGCAAGGCCGCGCAGTTGTCCAAACAGGGGGATGCGGTGCAGCAACTGTTAGAGGTACCGCCGGGTGGGGCGCTGAGTGAAGGGCAGCAGGACGCCTGGCGCGCGCAGATCGATTTTGCTGCCGCACTGTCCGCCACGCCGCCGCGGGCCAATCCCGATCAATTGGCGCTATTGCGCAGTCAGGGTCTAACCCCACTTGAACTACTGGATTTGGTGCAGTCGACGGCGTTTTTCGCCTGGGCCAACCGGCTGATGCTGACGCTGGGAGAACCGTTTGAGCCATAGAGGGTAGCGCCTGCCGGTGCGGCGTTTTTTGGCATTAGCCACCCGTTGCACTCATTGCGGAAATTGTTCTTAATTACTTGAAATATGTCTATTTATAGTTATGTGACGTCGTCACTTATGTGCTGGCAAGCGCCATGTCGCGGTTAACCGCGCGACTGGCGCTTGAGCGGTACGCCTCTTCCGCCATAGCAGTTCCCCGGAAATTTACCTGCCAACCAGACTCGGTGGTTGTTGAAATTGTGACCGGAATCACGAGGTTGCCAGTATTTTGATTTTAATGCATGAGAGCCCTCTCATTTCGTCATTTCTCCATTGGAAACCGGTTTCCATTTTGTTTCCAATGGGGGCCTCAAAGACCACCAATCATCACTGGGGTAATCATAATGAAGAAAATAATGCTTTGTTGTTCTGCGGGGATGTCGACCAGTCTGTTAGTCAATAAAATGAATGCCGAAGCCGCCAGTCGTCAGCTGCCGGTGGAGATTGCAGCGTTCAGCGCCAGCGAGTTCGATCAGCAGTTCCCGAACTACCAGGTGGTGCTGCTGGGGCCGCAGGTCAAATATATGCTGCCGGCGCTGTCGGCCCGCGCGGCGGAAAAGGGCGTGCCGGTGGCCGCCATCGACATGATGGATTACGGCATGCAGCGTGGCGACAAAGTGCTGGACTTCGCGCTGGCGCTGATTGAACAACAGGGAGCGCGCGCATGAGTTCCCTCTATCAGGCGATGGTCAACGTTATTGAACAAAAGGTCACGCCGTTGGCCGGTAGCGTCGGCCAGCAGCGGCACGTGATCGCCATTCGCGACGGCTTCGTGTCGGCGCTGCCGTTTATGATTATCGGTTCGTTCATGCTGGTGTTCATCTTCCCGCCGTTTGCCGCCGACAGCAGTTGGGGCTTTGCGCGCGGCTGGCTGAATTTTTCACTCAAATACCGTGAGCAACTGATGCTGCCGTTTCATCTCAGCATGGGGGTAATGACCTTCTTTATTTCGGTCGGGATCGGCGCCAGCCTTGGGCGGCACTACAAGCTGGATCCGATCATGACCGGTCTGCTGGCGTTTATGGCCTTCCTGCTGGTGGCGGCGCCGTACCGCGACGGAGTGATCGACACCCAGTATTTCTCCGGACAGGGTATTTTCACCGCCATCATTACCGCGCTGTACGCCGGTGAGCTGTATGCCTGGCTCAAACGCCACAATATCACCATCCGCTTGCCGAAAGAGGTGCCGACCGGCGTGGCGCGATCGTTCGAAATCCTGATCCCGGTGGTGGTGATCGTGGCAACGCTGCACCCGCTTAACCTGCTGGTGCAGAGTTACACCGGCATGATCATTCCGCAGGCCATCATGCACCTGCTGGAGCCGCTGGTTTCGGCGTCGGATTCGCTGCCGGCGATCCTGATTTCGGTGTTTATCTGTCAGATCCTGTGGTTTGCCGGTATTCACGGCGCGCTGATCGTCACCGGCATCATGAACCCGTTCTGGATGACCAACCTGGCGCTGAACCAGACCGCGCTCGCCGCCGGTGCGCCATTACCGCATATCTATCTGCAAGGGTTCTGGGACCACTATCTGCTGATCGGCGGCGTCGGTTCCACGTTGCCGCTGGCGTTCCTGCTGCTGCGCAGTCGGGCCGTGCATCTGCGTACCATCGGCAAGATGGGCGTGGTGCCGAGCATGTTCAATATCAACGAGCCGATTCTGTTCGGTGCGCCGATCATCATGAACCCGGTGTTCTTCCTGCCGTTCATTCTGGTGCCGATGATCAATGCCACCTTCGCCTATATCGCCACCAAGCTGGGTTGGGTCGCGCAGGTGGTGTCGCTGACGCCATGGACCACACCGGCACCGATCGGGGCTTCCTGGGCCGCCAACTGGGCGATCAGTCCGCTGTTGATGTGCCTGTTCTGCATGGTGTTGTCGGCACTGATGTATTACCCGTTCCTGAAGGCCTACGAACGCACCCTGCTCAAGCAAGAGCAGGAAAATAATCAACCACAAGGCGGTGCCGCAACCGCCGTGAATTCCTGAACAAGGAGCCATAATGAAATATTCGTTCCCGCAAGATTTTTGGTGGGGCAGCGCCAGCTCGGCACCGCAAACCGAAGGGGAAAGCCTGAATTTTGGCAAGAGCGCTACCGTCTGGGATGAATGGTTTTCGCAGCAGCCGGGGCGTTTTCACCAGCAGGTCGGGCCGCAGGACACCTCCGGTTTTTATCGCCACTGGCGCGAAGACATTGCGCTACTCAAGCAGTTGAATCACAACAGCTTCCGCACCTCGATCTCCTGGGCGCGGCTGATGCCGATGGGGCGCGGCAGCGTCAATCAGCAGGCGGTGGCGTTTTATAATCAGGTGATCGATGAAATGCTGGCGCAGGGCATTACACCATTTATCAACCTGTTTCATTTTGACATGCCGATGGCGATGCAACAGCTCGGCGGCTGGGAAAGCCGCGAGGTGATCGATGCCTATGCCGAGTTTGCCGATAACTGCTTCCGTCTGTTTGGCGATCGGGTGAAGCACTGGTTTACCTTCAACGAGCCGATCGTGCCGGTGGAGGGCGGCTATCTGTATGATTTCCATTACCCGAACGTGGTGGACTTCAAACGCGCCGCCACCGTGGCGTACCACACCATGCTGGCCCATGCCCAGGCGGTGAAAAAGTACCGCGCGCGGCAACAGGGTGGGGAGATTGGCATCATTCTTAACCTGACGCCGTCCTATCCGCGTTCCGACAACCCGGCAGACGTCAAGGCGGCCCATATTGCCGATCTGATGTTCAACCGCAGTTTCCTCGATCCAGCGCTGCGCGGTGAATATCCGCAGGAGCTGGTGGCGTTGCTGCAACAGCACGGTCAACTGCCGCATTGCCAGCCGGGAGACGCGCAACTGCTACAACAGGGCGTGGTCGATCTGCTGGGGATCAATTATTACCAGCCGCGCCGCATTCAGTGTCGCGACAGCCTGGTTAACCCCGACAGCCTCTTTATGCCGGAATGGTTCTTCAGCAGCTATGAGATGCCGGGGCGTAAAATGAACCCGTATCGCGGCTGGGAAATCTACGAAAAGGGCGTTTACGATATTCTGACCAATCTGCGCACCAACTACGGCAACCCGCGCTGCTTTATTTCCGAAAACGGCATGGGGGTGGAAAACGAGCAGCGCTTTGACCAGAATGGCCAGATCCAGGACGACTATCGCATTGCGTTTGTTCGCGACCATTTGCGCTGGGTACATCGCGGTATTCAGGAGGGTAGCAACTGCCTGGGTTACCATATGTGGACCTTTATCGATAACTGGTCATGGTGCAACGCCTATAAAAATCGCTATGGTTTTGTGCAGCTGGATTTGGCTACGCAGAAACGCAGCATCAAAAAAAGTGGCGAGTGGTTTGCTGCCGTCGCCGAAGCCAAGGGGTTTGAGGGAGCAGAATGATGGACGATTTGGAAAGCACGGTGATGGAAATCATCGTCAATGCCGGGCAGACGCGCAGCCTGTGTTTTGAAGCGTTGCAGGCGGCGCGCGACGGTGATTTCACTCAGGCACAGGCGCGTTTGCGCGAGGCGGACGAGTATTCGCGCGCGGCGCATCGGGTGCAGACCCAGTTGATTGAACATGACGCCGGTGAGGGCAAGACGCCGATGACGTTGATCATGGTGCATGCACAGGATCATCTGATGAATGCTATTCTCGCTCGCGAGCTGATCGCTGAAATGGTCGAACTTTATCAACGACAGCAGGCGGCGAGTTAAGGATAATCAGTAACGAGATAGATGACAAAGTTCTCGGTGAGAGACTCGGGCCTGGCGCACCTCGAGGCGCTTCGGCGGCTCACGCCGCTACGCCCCAACGCTCTCCCTAATATCTGACTTTGTCAGCAGTCTGACGGGCCTTTGGCCCGTTTTTCAACATCAGCAGGAAGACCCGCAGTTATGGCCAATATCAACGATGTTTCCCGTCTGGCGCAGGTGTCGAAAGCCACGGTATCCCGGGTGCTGAGCGGCAGTCGCGGGGTAAAGGAAGAAAGCCGCCTGGCGGTGTTGCGGGCGGTGGAAACGCTCAATTATCGGCCGAATGCCGTGGCGCAGTCGCTGACCAGTCAATCGACCGGCTGCATCGGCGTGGTGTGCGCTACCGAACATATCCAGCAGTCCACCGGCTATTTGCAGGCGCTGGAAAAACAGCTGAGTCAACAGCGCAAGCATTTGCTGTTGCGCTTCGCCAACGATGCACCGACGCTGGCGGCCGCGGTGGCGGAGCTGAGCAATGGCTGGTGTGACGCGCTGATTGTGGTCGGTGCGCGCTTTAGCCTGCCGCCGCTGCCAGACAGCGTAATGTGTCTCGATTGCCTGTCGGCCACCACCAGTAAAAGCATCGGCTTCGATCATCAGTTTGCAACCGAAACCGCGGTGCATTATCTCGCCAGCCAGCAGCGGCGGCAGATTGCGCTGGTCAACTTTGCCGGTGGCGACGCCGCGCAGCAGGTCTTGCAGGGGTATTGCAGCGCGCTGGAGACGCACCTGATCCCCTATAACCGGCAACTGGTGGTGGAGGGCGAGGCGTCGGTGCGTATCGCGTTGCAAAGCCTGTTCAATCGCCATATGCCGTTTAATGCGCTGCTGGTCACCGATGACTGTCAGGCGCAGGAAGCGATCGACGTTCTGCGGCAGTATCAACGGCAGGTGCCGGGACAGGTGACGGTGTTCAGCCTGGACGGGTCATTGCAGTGGCCCGGCGCACCGGCGGTGCCGTCGATTGAATATTCGCTGGAGGCGTTGGCGCAGCGTGCGCTGGCGTTGCTGACCAGCGACGAAGACCACAGCCTGATTCGCGGCAGCCTGATGGCGCGCTGACTTGCCTCCCCCCCAGCGCTCGCACGCGCATTGTCTATAATCAACCGCATTACACTTTTTACGCGAATGGTGAAAAAGTGCTGCGGTTGCCCGCTTTTATCGCCATTTTTCCACACTATCATCACCAGAACGCGACAGTGAGGTGCAACTTATGGCTAAGTTTGGTGCCAGGCTTCATGATTTTGGCAAAGGATTGATGATGCCCATTTCGGTGATTGCCGCCGCGGGCATTTTTCTTGGCGTGGCCGCGGCGATGCAAAACCCGGCGGTGGTCGGCGAGTCGTTTAGCCAGATGGCGCTGCCGCAGCTGGTGATTGGGTTTATCCGCAACATTGCTGGCGCGTTGTTTGCCAACCTGCCGCTGTTCTTTGCCGTTGCCGCCGCCATTGCCCTGGCCAAAGACGAAAAGCCCACCGCTGCGTTCGCCGCGGTGATTGGCTTCCTGACCATGCATATGGGCATCAGCTACAGTCTGTTGAGCCAGGGGATTACCGCGCAAACCACCACGCCGGCCTACCTGACCGCGCACGGCATGGGGCGCACCGAGGCGTTGATGTACTCCGCCGAATTTAGTGCAACGCTGGGCATATTTTCTTACCAGATGAGCGTGCTGGGCGGGGTGATTGCCGGTCTGATCACCGCGTTTTTGCATAACCGCTATTACACCATCGTGCTGCCGACGGCGATTAACTTCTTCGGTGGGCGGCGCTTTGTGCCGATCGTTACCGTACTGGTGATGCCGCTGGTGGGGATTGCGCTGTCGCTGATTTGGCCAACCATCGGTGCCGGCATTGCCTGGATTGGTCGGTTGATTGGCCATTCCGGCATTTATGGCACCTTTGTCTATGCCTTCACCGAACGAATTCTGATCCCCACCGGTCTGCATCACATCCTCAATGAAACCGTGCGTTTCACGCCGATTGGCGGGGTTTCGCCGCCGTTTCATGGTGAAAGCATCGTCGGCGCGCTGAACATTTTCAATACCGCACTGGCCAATCCCGGCGCCTTTACCGATCAGGTGGTGCGTGGCGCCACCCGTTTTCTGGCGCAGGGCAAAATCCCGGTGATGATGTTCGGTATGCCGGCAGCGGCGTTGGCGATTTATCACTGTGCGCGGCCAGAACATAAAAAACGCGTTAAGGCGCTGATGATGGCCGGCGCGTTGGCGTCCTTTACCACTGGCATTACCGAACCGCTGGAATTCACCTTTATCTTCGTGTCACCGCTGTTGTTCGTCTTCCATGCGATAATGAGCGGCCTTTCCTTTGCGCTGATGCAGCTGTTTGGCGTGATGATTGGCAACGTACAGGGCGGTGCGATCGATTTTCTGGTCTTCGGCGTGTTGGGGGGCAGCCAGACCGCATGGTGGTATCCGCTGTTGCTGGGCGCGATCTATTTCCCGCTGTATTACTTCACCTTCCGCTTGGTCATTACGCGTATGCAGGTCAAAACCCCTGGTCGCGAGGACGACGACAGCGCATCGCCGCCCGAGGTGGTGGTGGCACCCAACGAGCAGGTGGCGCGCATTATCGTCGGCCTGGGCGGTAAAGAGAACATTCAACTGGTGGATTGCTGCTTTACCCGCCTGCGGGTCAAGGTGGTGAACATGGATGACATCGACGACGAGGCGCTGATGGCCAGCGGTGCCAGCGGTATCAAACGCGCCAGCGACGAGGATATTCAGGTTATTTACGGTTTGCAGGTCGAGAAGATCGCCAATCAGGTCAAGCAGGCGCTGGCGTAAAGGCGGCAGCGCGATTGCCCGTGTCGGCCTGGCTACGTAATATCTTAAAAAATTGCGGACGATCGAGGATGGCTTATGCTTAATTTTCCTTTGGTATTTATTTATATCCTAAATAATTAAAGCAGCTTGGTCGGCAATTACTGCCAGGGTGTGGCTTGATAATGACGGATATAGTGCAGTTGATTACCGATTATCAAAATATGGCTGATAAATATGATGAGAAATCGCTGTGTTATATTGACGACCATGTTGTTCTCGGCCGGCGACGCGCTGGCCGATCCATTGCCAATCAGCCCGCAAGAATTGCACGCCATCGTACACGAGGATGGCGGGGGATTAAGGGATCTCTATCAGGTATTGTCCATTATCGGCACCACGCCGGGTATCAGCGCGGCGAATTTTCGTCTGACCCACGATGACACCGATCCGTTGGAGATCGACTCCTACAAACTCTCGCCGTCGCATGCGTTTGACGTCGGCATCGACGGCTTCAGACCGTATATTGAAGGCACTTTCGGTTATGTCAAAAGCGATCAGTCTCTGGATTTAGGCGATTTTGATTCCACCGCCAATCACCTGAAACTGAAGACCAAAACCCTGTCGGTGCTCGGTGGCGCCGGGGCTGAATTTGACATTGCCAGCGGCACCATTCTGCGGCCGATGGCGTTATTCGGCTATTCGCGTTCCTCCAATGACACCACGTCTTCCGGCAATTTTGGCGACCAGTTCCACAGCGCCGGGCGCGGCCTGCTGTTTGATTTTAAAATCAACAGCCTGCTGTACGGTGGCGCGCTCGAAATCGAACAGAATCACCGCTGGCAAAACGATGTGAATCTGACCGCCAACCTGCGTTACAACTACCTGGTAGATGACAGTTACAGTGCCAGCGATCCGGCGCTGGAAGGGCGTGACGATTACAGCGTGATGACCGCCGGGGCTGAACTGAATGGCCCGACCGATCAGACGCTGTTCGGTCAGCCGTTGCGCTGGATTGGCTTTGCCAGCGGTACCTATATGCCACAGATCAAGGGTGACATCGGTTTCAACTCTTTCGTGGAACTTGGCGCCGGCATCGAGCTGGTCGACAGCGACGTGATCCCTGGTATTGGCGGCGTCAGCCTGCGGGGCTCTGGCATCCTTGGCGACGGCGTAACAGGCTGGAGCATCGGGCTGGCAGCGGAGTTCTAACGCCGTGTCAGTCTGTTGGCGCAGGCCGGGGCGGCCCGCGTTGGCAGTCGGCCTACAGTTGCTGTACCAGCGCCTGCAGTTGCCGGATCAGCGGATTTTCCGCGTTTGACGCGTAAGGGGCCGCGGTGGACTGCCTGACCACCAGGGTCGTCGGCAACAGATCGTTAAACGCCTGGTGCGGTCGATCCTTCATCCCCACCAGATGATCGACCGCACGCTTGCCGATCAGATCAAAATCCTGCCTCACCGTGGTCAGCGCCGGATGGAAATACTGACTGTCGGGGGTATCGTCATAGCCAATCACCGAAACATCCTGCGGTATGCGCTTATTGATTTGCCGTAAGGCGCTCATCACCCCCAGCGCCATCTGATCGCTGGCCACCAGCATCGCGGTGATATCCGGGTGCCGGCTGAACAGTTCCACGGTTTTTATCCAGCCGCTGTTGGCGCTCCAGTCGCCGTATTCGGTATCGACTTCGGTGATGCCCGCCTGATACAGCGTGTCGCGCCAACAGGCGAGACGCAGGCGGGCCGAAATGGAGCTTTCCGGACCGGCCAGCAAACCGAATTTTCTGTGTCCCAGGTCGAGCAGCAGATTGACGCTGCTGGCGGTGCCGTCGCTGTGCAGAAAACCGAGGTGGCACACCTGTGCGGCGGGGGGAACGTCGAGAAACAGCAGCCGGATGTCGGGATTATCTCTGGTCAGGGTTTCGGCATCGGCTTTTTCCAGCGGCAGGCTCATGACCACGCTGTTGATCTTTTGCGCGCGGAATTCGTTCAACGCCGATTGCAGGCTCGGCAACTGGCCGGTTTTCAACATCGAGATCGCCACCTGGTAGCCGGCCAGTTCCGCATGATGCTTGAATGATGAGGCGATTTGCGACGGGGCATGCAGCGCCAGCGAGGTGGTGATCAAGCCAAAGGTCGGCAACGCCTTGCCAGCCAGGATCTGCGCCGAGCGGTTGGGCACATAATTGAGCGTATTCATCGCGGCCAGTACTTTTTTGCGCGTGCGTTCAGCGACGATAGCCGGGTTGTTCAATACTCGTGACACGGTTTGCTGCGATACGCCCGCTTCTATTGCCACATCTTCCAGGGTTGCCTGACGTCTGGTCATCGATTCGCTCTCTTCTTAACGGCACGCTTGGCGTCTGTGATAAGCCGTACTGTCGGAAAATGTCTAAAAAAAACATTTTATGTCGTGCGTAATACATTATGTGAAACAACCGATAAATAGCGTGATTTAACTCAAAGATAATCACTTATTTGATTGCTGGTAAGGATAATAATCGTATTTACTCGTTTAAAAATGTATAGCGCTATACATTCCACAGACAGCAGGAAAGGACGGTTATGAAGCATCATATTTATGCGGTAAACGCGGTGTCACCGGACAGTGTCCTCCAGCAGGTCATTGCCCGACAGGACTGGCAAAATCCGGCGATCTGCCATCTCAACCGCTTGCCGGCCCATCCGCAGTTTCGCAGTTGGCGTGCACTTGAACCGGCCAGGGATAACCGGCGCTCCGAACAGCGGGCGTCGCTGGATGGCGAATGGCGTTTTGCCTACCTGGCGCGGCCAGAAGCGGCCGATCCTCGCTGGCTGGTTGAGGATAGCCCGGAAAGTCGGCCCGTCAGCGTACCTTCCAACTGGCAAATGGACGGCTATGATGCGCCGATCTACACCAACGTCCGTTATCCGATAGCCACCAGACCGCCGTTGGTGCCGGAGGATAATCCCACCGGCTGCTATTCGCGCGAGATCGACATTCCCGCTGACTGGTTGAGCAGCGGCAGCACCCGCATCATCTTCAACGGCGTTAATTCGGCGTTTCACCTTTTTTGCAATGGCCGCTGGATTGGCTATTCGCAGGACAGTCGTCTGCCGGCCGAGTTTGATTTAACCGACGCGCTGCATGCCGGTGGCGGCAATCGCCTCTGCGTGATGGTGATGCGATGGAGCGCGGGAACCTGGCTGGAAGATCAGGATATGTGGCGCATGAGCGGCATCTACCGTTCGGTCTCGCTGCTGCATAAACCGGACGCTCATCTGGCGGATTTTCAGCTGACTGCCGGGCTGGATAGCGAATATCGCCACGGCACGCTGCAGGCTTCTGTCCAGGTGGCGGTGGGTAAGGCGACGTTGAGCGGGTTACAGGTTGACCTGTCGCTATGGCGCGGTGATGAAAAGATTGCCGGTCAACGCCAGCCGCTCGGCAGCGCGGCGGTTGATGAGCGCGGTGGTTATGCCGAACGGGTGACGTTTGGGCTGCCGGTGGCGGCACCGGATTTATGGAGCGCGGAATTGCCGCATTGCTATCGCGCCGTTATTGCCCTGTATGACGCCGATGGACAACTGATTGAAGCCGAGGCGGCGGACACCGGTTTTCGCCGCGTCGAGATCGTCGACGGACTGCTGAAACTCAACGGCCAGCCGCTGCTGATCCGTGGCGTCAACCGACACGAGCATCATCCGCAACGCGGTCAGGCCATCAGCGAAGAGGATATGCTGCAGGATATTCTGCTGATAAAGCAGAACAACTTTAATGCGGTGCGTTGTTCACATTATCCCAATAATCCCCGTTGGTATGAGCTTTGCGATCGTTATGGGCTGTATGTGGTGGACGAGGCCAATATCGAGACGCACGGCATGGTGCCGATGGGACGGCTCAGCGACGATCCGGCCTGGTTCCCGGCCTACAGCGCCCGAGTCACCAGAATGGTGCAGTGTAACCGCAATCATCCCTCAATCATCATCTGGTCGCTGGGCAATGAATCGGGGCATGGCAGTCTGCATGACGCGCTGTATCGCTGGCTCAAAAGTAGCGATCCTAGCCGTCCGGTGCAGTATGAAGGCGGCGGCGCCAACAGCGCGGCGACGGATATCATTTGCCCGATGTATGCTCGGGTGGACGAGGATCAGCAGATCCCGGCGGTACCCAAATGGTCGATAAAGAAATGGATCGGCATGCCGGGCGAACAGCGTCCGCTGATCCTGTGCGAATACGCCCACGCGATGGGTAACAGCCTCGGCAATTTTGACGAGTACTGGCGCGCATTTCGTCAGTATCCCCGCTTGCAGGGCGGGTTTGTCTGGGACTGGGCCGACCAATCGCTGCTCAAGAACGACCTGAATGGCGTACCGGCGCCGGCCTATGGCGGTGACTTCAACGATACGCCGAACGATCGCCAGTTCTGCATGAACGGCCTGGTGTTTGCCGACCGCACGCCGCACCCGTCGCTGCACGAAGCCAAACAGGCGCAGCAGTTCTTTCAGTTTTCGTTGCTGAGCACGGCGCCGCTCGAACTGGCCGTCAGCAGCGAATACCTTTTCCGCCCTAGTGACAACGAGCGGTTGCATTGGCGCATTGAACAGGACGGGCGCGAATGGCGGTCCGGTGAGCTGCCGCTGGCCATTGCGCCACAGGGGAGTAGCGTGATTGTCCTGGCTGAAGCGGGCGATTTGCCAGCGAACGCCCGCGATCTCTACCTGATCGTCGAGGTTATCCAACCGCAGGCCACCGCCTGGTCGCCGGCAGGGCACCGTGTCGCATGGCAGCAGTTCCGCTTGCCGACGGCGCTGGTATTGCCAGACGTTGTCAAAGCGGCCGGTTGCCCGCAACTGCAACAGCATGAGGACGGGTATCGGGTTTCGCACGGCGAGCAGCAGTGGCGGGTCGACCGCGCCAGCGGTCTGTTAAGCCAATGGACGGTGGCGGGCGTGGATAAACTGATTTCGCCGTTTACCGACCAGTTCGTGCGCGCACCGCTGGATAATGACATTGGCGTCAGCGAGGTGGAGCGCTGCGATCCCAACGCCTGGGTTGAACGTTGGAAAAAGGCCGGACTTTATGATTTGCAGCGGGTTTGCGCTCACTGCACGGCGCAGGCTTACGCGGATCGGGTGGAGATCTGCAGTACCTTCCATTACCGCTATGGTGAGGAAATCCTGATCGTCAGCCGCTGGCAGATGGTGATTGACGGCCAGGGCGCGTTAACCATCAGCGTCGAAGGGCAGCGCGCCGAACATCTGCCCGCGCTGGCGCGTATCGGTATGGTTTTCCAGGCCACACCGGATGCCGCCGAGGTCGAGTGGCTAGGACTGGGGCCGCATGAGAACTATCCCGATCGCCGGCAGAGCGCCTGTTTTTCACGCTGGCGTCTGCCGCTGAGTGAAATGGTCACCCCGTATGTCTTCCCGACGGAAAATGGCCTGCGCTGCGACACCCGCGAGCTCAACTGGGCCGGTTGGCACATCGACGGATTATTCCATTTTTCCATCATGCCTTACGGCAGCAAACAGTTAATGGAGGTCGACCATTGGCATCTGCTGCGTGCCGAAGCGGGTATCTGGATCACGCTGGATGCCCAGCACATGGGCGTCGGCGGCGACGATTCCTGGACGCCGAGCGTGCATGACGCGTGGTTGTTGCAGGACTCGCAATGGCGTTATCAGGTCACTATCAAACATCGGTAAGCGTGGAGGGGGGCGAGCCCCCCCATTACAAAATAATAATCCAGGTGACACTATGAAACTGACTCAACTCTCGGCGCAAGAACGGCATAATTTTATTTATTTTATGCTGTTTTTCTTTTTTTACTATTTCATCATGTCGGCGTACTTTCCTTTTTTCCCGATATGGCTGGCGGATGTCAATCATCTGACCAAGACTGAAACCGGGTTGGTTTTTTCATTTATTGCCCTGTTTGCCATTATATTTCAGGTGGCTTTCGGGTTGATCTCCGACAAATTGGGCCTGCGTAAACATCTGCTATGGGCCATCGTTATTCTTTTGATTCTGTTTGCCCCTTTCTTTATTTACGTGCTTGCCCCGTTGTTGCAATACAATATTTATGCCGGCGCGTTGGCCGGAGGATTATACCTGGGGTTTGTGTTCTCCGGCGGTGCCGGCGCGGTAGAGGCCTATATCGAACGCGTCAGCCGCACCAATCGCTTTGAATACGGCAAGGTGCGGGTTTCGGGCTGCGTGGGCTGGGCGATTTGCGCGTCGATTACCGGGTTATTGTTCAGCATCAATCCCAATATCACCTTCTGGATCGCCTCGGGCTTTGGCATAGTATTGGCCATTCTGCTGATTGTTTCCCGCCCGCAGCCACACCAGACCGCGCAGGTGCTGGATAAGCTGGGCGCCAATCAGCGCGAGTTTTCGCTGACGATGGCGCTGGAACTGTTAAAAATGCCGCGTTTCTGGGCCTTTTTATTATACGTGGTTGGCGTTGCCAGTATTTATGACGTGTTTGACCAGCAATTCGCCAACTTCTTCAAAGGCTTCTTTTCATCGCCCCAGCGCGGCACCGAGATTTTTGGTTTTGTGACCACCGGCGGGGAGTTGTTGAATGCCTGCATTATGTTCTGTGCCCCGTTTATCATTAACCGTATCGGTGCCAAAAACGCATTACTGGTGGCCGGTGCCATCATGTCGCTGAGGATCATCGGCTCGTCATTTGCCAGCAGCGGCATTGAGGTCATTGTGCTGAAAACGCTGCATATGTTCGAGCTGCCATTCCTGCTGGTCGGCACCTTCAAATACATTTCTTCGGTGTTCGATCCACGGGTGTCGGCGACGCTGTTCCTGATAGGATTTAACCTGTCGAAACAGCTTTCAGGCGTGGTGCTGTCTGCCTGGGTGGGAAGAATGTATGACTCGGTAGGGTTCCATCAGGCCTATCTGATCCTGGGCCTGATCACCAGCGTGTTTACCATTATCTCCTATTTCACCCTGACGGGGCGCAGCCTGTCGTCAGCGGTAGAAGCGAATCCCGCCCCGCGCTAACCTTCGCGCTGGCCCACGGCGAAGCGACAGGCCCGCTCGGGTTTCCCTGAGCGGGCTTTTCTTATCATAACGCCGGTGAACGGGGTTAACATTGCCAGTCAATGACCGTCAATGCCTCGCTATGGTGGCAGGCTTTTACGGTGCCGATTGAGCCGCTGCGGTGAGCCGTGCCATCAGAATAAGGTTTCCAGCTGTTGTTCGACCTGGTAGCCATCATCAACCAACAGCAGCGTTTTCCACTTATCGAATGTCAGACACGGGTGGGAGGTGCCAAATACCAGAATATCGCCGGGCTGTAAGTCGTAGCCGGGAGTCAGGCTGAGCATGCAGTGTTGATCCATGATGCCGATGCTGCTTATCGCCCCCGCTGGCAGCGGGAGTGCCGTTCCATGGCGATAATGGGCGACAGGCTGCGGCAAGCCGGCATCAAACGCGCAGTCACGTTTGCCGAAGTTCACCACCGCACGATGGTTTTCCGGCACCGATTGCACCATCGCCACCAGTTCCAGGGCGGAGACCAGGTCGCCTGCCAACTCGCAGGCGATGGGGTCACGCTCGATTAGCCGTTGCTGAGCCTGGTGATAAATCCCCTGGTCGTGGGTGATATAACAGCCGGGGCGGATCGCAATGCGGCACTGCGCCGGTTTTTCGGCCGCAAGCCAGCTATTGCACACCACGTCATACCACACGGAACCGGCTCCGGTGAGGATAAACTCGCCGTCCACGTAAGCCGCCATCTGGCAGGCAAGGGTGGCGGCGTCACGCAGCAGCGCCTCCACCTGAGGTTGCGGGTTATCGCCATGCAAGACGCCTTCATATAATTCCAGCCCGCGTAGACGTAACCCCGGTAAGTTGGCGATTTCCGCAGCCAGTGCCAGCGCGCTGTCAGTGCTGCGACAGCCACAGCGCCCGCCGACCACCCCCAGTTCCACCAGTACATCCAATACCTGATTTTGCTGACGGAAGAAGGCGGAAAGCGTCCGTGCATTCGCCAGACTGTCGATACAGCAAATGAAATCAACCTCGGCATAATGCGACTTCAGGCGCGAGATCAGCTGCATGTTGGCTTTACCCACCAATTGGTTAGCCATCAGCACGCGCTGGATACCGCTCGCCATGGCTGCATTTGCCTGCCAGGCGCTGCCAACGCCGATAGCCCAGGCGCCAGCCCGTTGCTGCCACTGAAAAATCGCGGGCGTCATGGTGGTTTTACCGTGCGGTATCAACGAAACTCCGCGCGCATTGGCATAACGCTGCATCCAGTCGATGTTGTTCATCAAGGCGGCTTTTTTAATCACCGCCGCAGGCAGACACACGTCTTCGTTGAGCACGTTGGCGCATGGGTTCATCAGCGCAGATTTGTGGGGTACCAGCATCTCGGATTGGTATTTCATAACATGACTCCTTTGATTTTTTATGGCGATCGGATTGGGTAACTAAACTTAATCTATTGAATTTATTTGATTATTTAGTTTTTATTTATTTTTATTGAATTAAAGTACCACAATTTCATGGCGATTTTGTGTGGTTTTTCACTGTTTTCAGCGTGTGTAAATGGTTTACTGCTGCACAGAATGCATAGGGAGCTGAAGACAATGAAAGTTGACTGGTTATTCAGGAATGTCACGGTGGTTGATGGCAGCGGGGGTGAGCAATACCGCGCTGATGTGGCAGTGGCGGGCGATCGCATTGTGGATATTGCACCGTCGCTCGCGGTCACAGCGCTGCAGACCATTGAGGGTGAGGGACGGGTGCTTGCTCCGGGTTTTATTGATGTTCATACCCACGATGATACCAACGTCATCCGCATGCCGGCCTATCTGCCAAAGATAAGCCAGGGGGTGACGACGGTGATCGTTGGCAACTGCGGGATCGGTGCCGCGCTGGCGACCATCAAGGGCGAGGTGCCGGATCCGATGAACCTGCTGGGTGAGAAGGCGCATTTTATCTACCCTAGCGTGGAGGCCTATGCGCACGGGGTCGAGGCCGCCAGGCCGGCGGTGAATGTGGCAACGCTGATTGGCCACACCACCTTGCGCAACAATCATATGGACGATCTTTTTCGCTCGGCGACGGCCGCAGAAATTGCCGCGATGCGCCTCCAGTTACGTGAAGGGTTGCAACAGGGGGCATTGGGGTTAAGTACCGGGCTTGCCTATGCCAGCGCCTTTAACGCCAGCACCGAGGAAGTGATGGCGCTGGCGGAGGAGCTGGCCGGCGAGCAGGGGATTTACACCACGCACCTGCGTTCCGAGTTCGAGCCGATCCTCGAGGCGCTGGATGAGGCTTTCCGTATCGGTCGTCACGCCAAGGTGCCGGTGGTTGTGTCGCACCACAAATGCGCCGGGGCCAACAACTGGGGGCGCACCGTCGAGACGCTGGCCTTGTTTGACCGCATGCGTCAACGACAGGAGATTGGCTGCGACTGTTATCCGTATTCCGCCAGCTCTTCTACCCTCGATCTCAAGCAGGTGACCGACGAGTTTGACATCGTGATTACCTGGTCGCACCCCCACGCGGAACAGGCAGGGAAAACGCTGCAACAGATTGCCACTGACTGGCAGCTGAGCCTGCATGACGCGGCGAAGCGCCTGATGCCGGCCGGTGCGATTTATTACAACATGGATGAGCGGGATGTACGCCGGGTGCTGAGCTACCCGGTGACGATGGTGGGTTCAGACGGACTGCCTAATGATCCGATGCCGCATCCGCGCCTGTGGGGCGCGTTCCCCCGCGTGCTGGGGCATTACTGCCGTGATGAAAAACTGTTCCCGCTCACCGTGGCGATCCACAAAATGACCGGCCTGTCCGCCGCGCGTTTCCGTCTGCCGCAGCGGGGGCTGGTAAAAGTGGGCTACTATGCCGATTTGGTGTTATTCGATCCGCAAACGGTACGCGATATCGCCAGTTTTTCTGACCCCAGACAGCCGGCCGTCGGCATTGAGCGGGTGATGGTGAACGGCGTGATGAGCTATGGGCCACAACAGCAGGTTATCGGGCGAGCAGGGCGTTTCCTGCGTCGTCAACGTCAGCAAGAAGGGGCATGATAATGAGTATTACACGTTACGGGATCGACGGCGCAACGGGAACCGGCGGGCAGCATCTGCCGTTTGCCCGTGCGGTGGCAGCGGGGGGCTGGCTGTACGTGTCCGGCCAGACACCGATGAAAAATGGCGAAGTGGTCGAAGGCGGTATTGTCGATCAATCCCGTCTGGCGATTCAGAACTGCCTGGATATCATGGATGAGGCGGGTTATACCCTGGCAGATGTGGTACATGTCAAGGTGATCCTGACGGATGCACGCTATTTCCAGTCGTTCAATAAAGTATTCAGCGAAATCTTTGGCGCCAATCCTCCGGCACGTATTTGCTGTGTGGCGGATTTGGTGGTTGATTGTAAAGTTGAAGTTGATATTACCTGTTATAACGCGTCACGCGCGTAATTAAATAAAAATACAATCTCATTTGCTCATTGAGTGCTGAAATTATTCAGCGCTCAGGCTTCTCTCTACCTTACACTCATTAACTGGCAGGATGTGAATAATGAATAGTCATGTCTTTTTAGTCGGATTTATTGTTTATGCCATCGCCATGATCTGGCTTGGCTGGTACGTATCCCGGAACCAGAAAAGTGGAGAAGACTTTCTGCTCGGCGGGCGCTCGCTACCGCTGTTTTTAACCCTCGGATCGACGGTCGCCACCATGGTTGGCACCGGTTCCAGCATGGGGGCCGTCGGCTTCGGCTACAGCAACGGCTGGGCGGGCATGCTCTACGGTGTCGGCGGCGCTATCGGGATTTTGCTGGTCGCCTGGCTATTTGCTCCGTTGCGTAAATTACGTTTTATGACCATGAGTGAAGAATTGTCTTATTATACCGGCGGCAGTCATCTGATTAAAAATATCGTCGGGCTGATGATATTTATTGCCTCAATTGGTTGGCTGGGGGCGCATATTCTCGGCGGCAGTCTCTATTTGTCGTGGGCTACCGGTATTGACCTGACCGTAGCCAAATTGATTATCGCGCTGGCTTTTGCAATTTATGTGATTATCGGCGGCTATTCGGCGGTGGTCTGGACCGATACGATTCAGGCGCTGATCCTGTTCTTTGGTTTTATTCTGATGGCGATTCTGGCGGTGATTCACGTCGGCGGCTGGCAGGCGATTGAGCAGGCGATGGATCCGCAAGCTCTGAGCCTGTTTGCGATTGACAAACTGGGCCTGGTGCCGGCGTTGTCGCTGGCGACGGTGATCGGTGTCGGCGTGCTGGCTACCCCATCGTATCGCCAGCGCATCTACTCGGGTAAAAACGTGTCCTCGGTGCGCCGCTCGTTTGTCTATACCGGCGTGTTGTATCTGTTTTTCTCCATTCTGCCGGCGATTATCGGCATGGCGGCCTTCACCATGAACCCGCACCTGACCAACAGTAACTATGCTTTCCTGTTCGCCACCGGTTTCCTGCCCGCCATTCTCGGCATGGTGGTGCTGATTGCCGGTTTGTCGGCCACCATGTCTTCCGCCAGTTCCGATGCCATCGCCGCCGTCGCCATTATGATGCGCGATGTTTACACCATGGTGACCGGCAGAATGCCGCCGGAAAACAAGGCCATTCTGCTGTCGCGCATCATGCTGGCCGGGGTGATCGGCCTGGCGTTGATCTGCGCGCTGACCTCCAACGACATCATCAGCTATATCACCAAAATGATTTCGATGCTGATGTCCGGGCTGTTTGTCTGCTCGCTGCTCGGTCACTTCTGGCTGCGCTTTAACTGGCAGGGCGCGCTTACCGCGCTGATCGCCGGCATGCTGACCTCGATCGTCATTCTGGCGAAGGCCGACTGGCTGGCCTTCTGGGGGAATCCGTGCATTCCGTCGGTGGTGGTGAGCTTTGTCAGCTCGCTGTTTGTTACGCTGATGACGCCTGCCAGCACCTTGAGTCGGGAAGACGCTCTGGCGATGATCACCCGGGAACGTGAAGACCAGAGCGTGGTGGTCGTTACCGACAAGGCATCAGGCAATGCGGGGTAAGGGCATGATCGACGATTATATTGCCATTGACTGGGGGTCGACCCAACTGCGCGCCTGGCACGTGCAGCACGGCGACTGTATCCATTCACTCAACCTCCCGGCGGGGGTAAGCCGTCTGAAAGGGCAGGCACCGCGCGACATCTTCCAGCGCTACATCGCCCCCTGGCGCGGCAATCGGAACATACCGGTCATGATGGCGGGGATGATCGGCAGTGAGGCGGGCTGGCAGACAGTGCCCTATCTCGATTGTCCCGTACGACTTGAGGATATCGGCTCACAATGCCAGCGTGTTGATGAGAATGTCTGGATTGTGCCGGGGCTGAAAACCGTGCGCGATGGCGCCTGCAACGTGATGCGCGGTGAGGAAACGCAGCTGCTTGGCGCAGCACAGCTGTCGCCTGCCAGCTGTTACGTACTGCCGGGTACGCACTGCAAATGGGTGTGGTCACCGCAGGCCAGCATTGAGGATTTCACCACGGTGATGACGGGGGAACTGCACCATTTATTATTGAGCCATTCATTGATCGGCCACGCGCTGCCGGAACAGCAGGAGGATGCCGCGGCGTTCCGCCAGGGGCTGGCAACCGGTGTGGATTCTCCCGCCTTGCTGCCAAAGCTGTTTGAAACCCGCGCCCGCTGGCTGTTGGGGGCGCTGAAAAAGGAATCGGTCAGCGACTATCTGTCGGGCTTGCTGATCGGTGCCGAGCTGGCAACGCAGACGGGGCAGCGGCAACCGTCATCGGTCACGCTGGTTGGTGCAGAACCATTACTGATGCGCTACCAGGCAGCCTTCGATCTGCTGGGAATAACGGTAAGCCAATGTTCGGGCGACAGCGCATTTTTGCAGGGTATAAAGAGGATAATCAATGATGGATATTAAGCTGATTGCCATCTTGCGCGGTGTCAGGCCAGAAGAGGCTGCCGACCATGTTGCGGCCTTGATTGACGCGGGTTTACGCTACATCGAAATTCCGCTCAACTCCCCCGGTTGGCAACAAAGCATACCGCAGATGATACGCCAGTATGGTCAGCAGGCGACGATCGGCGCCGGAACGGTGCTGAATATCGAGCAGGTGGACTGGCTGGCCAAGGTTGGAGCAAGACTGATTGTCACGCCCAATACGCAACCCGCTGTCATTCGCCGGGCGCTGGAGCATGACATGCTGGTGTGTGCCGGCTGTGCCACCGCCAGCGAAGCGTTTACTGCGCTTGAGGCCGGCGCGCAGTGCCTGAAAATCTTTCCCTCAGCCGCTTTTGGGCCGGCGTACATTAGCGCACTGAAAGCGGTACTGCCGCCTGAGGTATCGGTGTTGGCTGTCGGCGGTGTAACGCCGGACAATATTGTCGATTACCTGCAGGCGGGCTGCTGTGGCGCCGGGTTGGGTAGCGATCTGTATCGTGCCGGGCAAAGCGTACAGCAAACCGCAGCACAGGCCCGACGATTTATTGCCGCCTGCGGTTAATCTCCTAGCGGCTGGCGGTCATCGTGGTTTTCACGGTGACTGTCCAGCGCCAGCTTGATGCGGCGCAAGCGGTCTTTTGCCTGCGCCTTGTTTGCCATCGCCAGTTCGGTTGCCAGCACATCCACCATCGCCAGCATCGCATAGCGTGACGTGCTGGGTTTAAAGATATAGTCGTTTTCACGCACCACCAGCGGCAACACCAGATCGGCCTGCTCGGCCAGCGGCGTATCCGGCGGGGTGATGGCGATCACCTTGGCCCCATATTGCCGGGCAATGGCCGCGCTGTTAGTCAGTTCACTGGCATGGCCGCCGAGCGAAAGGGCAATCACCACGTCCTTCGGCGCCACCGCCGCACACATCATCCGCACCAGCAGGCCATCATTCTGATGGACGACCGGCAGTCCGAGGCGAAAGAGACGGTGCTGTAACTCTTGAGCACAAATGGTGGAGCCGCCGCCCATGCCAATTGCCAGGATTTGCCGAGCCTGGCTCAGCCAGTTCACCGCCAGCTGCAACGCTTCGGTATCCAGGGCGCGTCGGTTGGTTTCCAGCACGCTGATGATAGATTCGTAAATGCCCTGTACGCCCTCAAGATCCGGTACATCCAGAATAAAGCGCTGTCCCACCGCCAGCGACTGGGCCAGGCGCATCTTGAGTTCGCGAAAATCCTTGCAGCCCAGGGTTCTGGCGAAACGGGTGATTGAGGCCTGACTGGTGTCGGTGTGGTGCGCCAGGCTGGCGATAGGCAGCTCGGCGGCAGTGGCAACATCGTCCAGAATAAAGCGCGCAATGCGTTTTTCTGTTGCTGTCAGTGCCATGAAACGCTCGGTGATGCAGGAGATTATGTCGATGCTGTAGGTCATTAGACGGTATCAACGTAGTGGGAAGCTACGATCCTTTTTATCATGTGGGGTATTTAATGCAACTAAGCATCGGGTCAACAGCCAGGCTGGGTTCTGCGCATCCAGCCGATGGACGAATAGCCTGACAAAATTACTAGACGACCGGTCAGTTTTTTGACTATGCTATGCGCACTATGAAAAAACCAGCTTGCGAAATACGCCAACACATTCTGGACGTGGCCAGAACCCTGATGACGACCAAAGGCTACACTGCCGTAGGGTTGGCCGAACTGGTGGCCTCGGCCGGCGTGCCGAAAGGATCATTTTACTACTATTTCAAATCCAAGGAAGATTTCGGGCAGGCATTACTCGAAGAATATTTCAGGGAATATTTAGCCACCATCGATCGTCTGTTGTCGGCAACCGGCACCGGGCGTGACCGGCTATTGGGCTATTTTCGATATTGGTCTGATACTCAGGGGACAGATTTGCCGGAAGGTAAATGCCTGGTGGTGAAACTCGGCCCTGAAGTTTGCGATCTGTCCGAGGGGATGCGGCAAGTGCTGCAAACTGGCACCGTCGCCATTATCGATCGCATCGCCGCCGCTATCGAAGCCGGACAGGGCGATAAATCGATCGTCACGGACATGGCGCCGCGCACCTTGGCGGAATCGCTTTACCAACTGTGGCTGGGGGCTTCATTACTGGGCAAGTTGCACAAAACCGACGATGCTTTTGCCAGCGCCATGTCAATGACGGTACGGCTGATCTAGCGTCGCTGATGGCATCAATAGGCAGCTGCTACGGTAGCTGCATTTTTTTACTTACTTACTAGACGACTGGTCAACTATAAAAGAGATTTACCATGACTGATAACAGCACTCGCACCGATCTGTTCTTTCCAACCACATTTGGCGCACTTGAACTTGCCAATCGTATCGTGATGGCACCGGTGACCCGCAGCCGTTACGGCGAAGACGGTATTCCGCATCAACTGCATGCCACCTATTACGCGCAGCGTGCCGGTGCCGGCCTGATTGTGGCGGAAGCCACCAATATTTCGCCGCAGGGGCGAGGCTATGCCGCTACCCCGGGGATCTGGAATGACGAGCAGGTTGCCGGATGGAAAAAAGTCACCGACGCGGTACACGCCGCCGGTGGCAAAATCGTCAGCCAGCTGTGGCACGTGGGGCGCTTTTCCAGCACCGCGTTGCAGCCCGGCGGAGCATCGCCGGTAGCACCTTCTGTCATCATTGCCGAAGGCAATACCTATACCGTTGAGGGGTTTGTGCCGGTCTCGATGCCCCGCGCACTCGAAACGGATGAAATACCCGGGATTATTGAACAGTACCGGCGCGCAGCAGAAAACGCCAAACGTGCCGGTTTTGACGGTGTGGAAGTTCACTCGGCAAACAGTTACTTACTCGATCAGTTCCTGCGTGATTCGACCAATCAGCGCAGCGATGGTTATGGCGGTTCGATTGAAAACCGTAGCCGTCTGACGCTGGAAGTCACGAAAGCGGTGATCGGGGTTTGGGGGAGCGATCGCGTGGGTATCCGACTTTCGCCGGTGACGCCGGATGCCGGAAATACGCCGCCAGACAGCAACGTGATGGCGACCTACGGGTATCTGATCGGGCAGTTGAACTCCCTCAATCTGGCCTATCTGCACTTTGTCGAGGGCGCGACGGCGACATCACGCTCGGTGCCGCCAGGCGTCGACCTGGACGCCTTGAGCGGCCAGTTCAACGGGCCATTTATTGGTAACAATAACTATGACCTGGAAATGGCAATTGCCCGGCGGGCCGAAGGGATCATCGATGCGGTGGCTTTTGGCCGGCTGTTTATCTCCAACCCTGATCTGGTTGAACGCCTGCGCAAGGGGGCAGAGCTGACCATCGCTGCGCGCGAAGCCTATTACGGCGGCGGTGCCAAGGGGTATACCGACTGGCCAAACGGCAATTATTGAATCTGGCGTCGATTTGCCTAGAACCATCACTCAGTTAAATAAGGAACGGCAAGATGAGCAATATCACCTATGTACAGGAATACAACGCCATCGTTGATGTGCTAAACCAATACAATGCCGGTGGCCAGTACGCTGATGAAACCGGCATTCAGCGAGCGTGCCACTATCTTTGGCGTGGATGACGACTGCAAATTGACCGGCGGCCCGATTCAAGGCCTGTTCGACATCATTGATAGCGCCTTTCGCCCCTTGCCGGAAGCCAAAGCGGCCATCGTGCACATTGATATCGTCGGAACCGCCGCCAGCGCGCGGATCGATACGGATGACATTTCCGGTTTCCGCTTTACCGATTTCTTTAACCTGCTGAAGGTTGAAGGCCAGTGGCGGGTGGTCAGCAAAATTTATCATACCCATACCGCCGCCTGACCGTTCGGCCTGTTCAACGCCGCGTGCCCCGGCACCGCATCATCGCCATACCAGCCCTGATGCCCGCACTTTGCCGGTTTGAGGGCAGTAACGTCTGCCGTTGAGGGGCGCGCCGCGACACCATGCTGCTATGCAGTCGATATAAGGAGTGAAAATGAGTCATGTGTTTATTATTGGGGCCGCCGGCAAGATCGGCCGCCGTTTGATCCCGCGTCTGGCCAGCCGTGGCCTGCAGCCGTACGCGCTGCATCGCCATGCAGAACAGGCCGGTGAACTCAGCGCCTTGGGCGCCATTCCCGTTGCCGGTAATCTGTTGGCGCTGGATGCGCCCGCGCTAGCCAGGTTAATGACCGGCAGCGAGGTGGTCATTTTTACTGCCGGCGCTGGCGGCAAGGGCGGCCCGGCAATGACCCAGGCGATTGACGGTGACGGACTGACCACCGCGATTGCGGCCGCCAAACTGGCCGGGATCCGCCGCTTCCTGCTGGTTTCCGCTTTCCCCGACGCGCTGCGCGGTGGCAAGGCTTCCGAGCAGTTCGAACATTATATGGCAGTAAAAAAACGCGCAGACGTGCAACTGGTTGAAAGCGAGCTGGATTGGATCATTCTGCGTCCGGGAACGTTGCGCGATGACGTGGGCACCGGCAAGGTTCGAGCCGACGTCGCCATCCCTTATGGTGATGTGTCGCGGGACGACGTAGCGGCGACGCTGGTCGCATTGATTGAACAGCCCGAAGTCAACCGGGTGATCATCGAGTTGACGCAGGGCGATCTCCCGGTAGAACAGGCGGTGCGTCGCCTGGCACATTGATCTGCGTATCATTGCAACGGCTCTTGCCTCGGCGTGCAGTCAACGGGCCGTGGCAGATGTGGCGGTGGCAAGAAAAGTGGGCTGACCGGTTAGCCGGACGGCGCATGTCAGCAAGTTAAAGAGAGAAATTGAGATGCCTATGGAAAGCCATATCGCCCCGGTGGCGCTGGAAAAAGCCTACCGCTTGATTAACCATGGCCCTACGGTTCTGGTCTCGGCGCGTGATGGCGACTGTGACGATATCATGACCGTTGCCTGGGCCTGTGCGATGGATTTTTCGCCGCCCAAGCTCAACGTGGTGTTGGACAAGGTAGCCAAAACGCGCCAGCTAATCGAACGCAGCGGCACTTTTGTGGTCCAGGTGCCCACCGCGGCACAGCTGCCATTAACCCACTATCTGGGCACGCACAGCCTGTTGACGGATAGTCAAAAACTGACCAACAGCGGGGTGCAACTGTTAGACATTGATGGCCATGATATGCCGTTTGTTGCGGGGTGCAGTGCCTGGCTGGCGTGTCGGCTGATAGCCGAACCTCACAATCAGGCGGCGCACGATCTGTTTATTGGCGAGATCGTCGGCGCCTGGTCGGATACCCGTATATTCAGCGACGGGCACTGGCATTTCGAAACCGCCGATCCCGCGCTGCGCAGCCTGCATTACATCGCCGGCGGCCACTATTACACCATCGGCGATGCGCTGACCGTGGCTCAACCTGGCGCTGAGTAACGCCAATCCGCCGGTCAATACCACGGGCACAATGGCCGCTTAGCGACGAGACAGCGAGGGGGGCCCCTCGCTGTTGATACACGGCGCGTGTTATTTACCTGGCTGATTAATACCGGCGTCGGCAAGCAAAAAGCCCGCTTAAGTTTCCTTAAGCGGGCTTCTCTAAATGTGGCTCCTCTGACTGGACTCGAACCAGTGACATACGGATTAACAGTCCGCCGTTCTACCGACTGAACTACAGAGGAATCGTTTGAACGAGGCGAATCATAGCGGGGTGCCAGGGGCTTGTAAAGCATCAAAAAACGCGTTTTGGTGCGTTTGCTGTAAGAGTATGCAAACTGCTGCATTATTGAATGAATTGGTGGCATGGTGGCGGGCAATGCGCACGGCAACCGCCCCATTGTGGTGCAAAATCGCGCCGCCTTGCGGGGGCAGTGGTTAACCGAACGGGGCGAACCTGCGTTTTTTAGCCTGTTAATCCACACCTTAGCATGGCAAATGCGCTCTCGTGACATTATGGCCTGGATCTTGCTGCCTGATGTTTGGTTTTTATTTCGCTGTTAACCGGCATCACGGGGGCACCATGAATCTCAGACGACTCAAGTATTTCGTAAAAATTGTCGATATCGGCAGTCTGACCCAGGCAGCAGAAGTGTTGCATATCGCTCAACCAGCGCTCAGCCAGCAGTTGGCGACGCTGGAGGGCGAACTCAATCAACAGCTGCTGATTCGCTCCAAGCGCGGCGTGATGCCGACCGAAGCCGGCAATATTCTCTATGCCCATGCGCAGACCATTTTACGCCAGTGCGAACAGGCACAAAGCGCGGTGTGCAGCGCAGGGCAGGCGATGAGCGGACAGGTTGCAGTCGGACTGGCGTCCGGCAGCGCGGCGGCGCAGCTGGCCTTGCCGCTATTGCAGGCGGTGCGCGAGCGGCATCCCGGCATTCTGCTGAGTTTGCATGAACACGCAGGGGCCGAACTGCCTGGCCAAATCGAGAATTACCGTCTGGACATGGCGGTGCTGTACGGTGCCAAAACGCCGCCGGGACTGACCGCCACCCTGCTGGCGAAAGAAGAGTTATATCTGGTGGCAACGCGGGCGGTACCAAGCCCCGGCAACAGCGTCGACCTGATGGACGTATCACGATTGAACCTGTTTTTGCCGCGCGAGGGTGACGTGGTGCGTAATCAGGTAGATGAAGCGATGGCGGTGCGCCGACTGGCGGCGAACGTGATTGGCGAGATTGAGTCGCCATCCACCCTCAGTGCGGCGATTGCCGGCGGTCTGGGTGCCACCATTTTGCCTGAATCGGCCGCGCGAGCGATGATCGGCCCAGCCAAGGCCTGGATGGCGCGCATCATCAGCCCTGCACTGGCGGTGCCGATGACGCTGTGCGTCTCCAGCCAGCAACCGCTGTCTGCCCCGGCGCTGGCGGTTAAGGAGCTGCTGTTGTCGATCGTTGCCGAGCGCAGTCAGGAAAAACGCGCGCTGGTATTGGTGCAATAAGGTTACGGGGGGCAGCAGCGCCCCCGGTCTCGCCAACCCCGCCGGAAAACGGCGTTATACCGCCTGCCATTCCTCCACCAGCGTCTGCACCAGTCTATCGGCGGGCATTTCCCGAATCAGCGACACTCCCTGTCCGGCCCACTGGGCGCCAAAACCGTGTTCGCCTTTCGCCGCTGCCGCAACGGCGAGCGCTTTACCGAGCGCATAGGTCAGCGGATAGGGGGGAATGGCGTCCTCGGCGATACGGCGGGTAAACTGACAAAAGGCATTGTCGATACACCTGGCCGGTCGGCCGGAAATCGCCGACGTCATCACCGTGGTGGCCGCCTGCGGGCTCTTCAATGCGTGGCGATAGGCCTGATTGGCGGCAGATTCCGGACACAGAATAAACGCCGTCCCCATTTGCACGCCGGTCGCGCCCAGACGGCGCATCGCGGCAATGCCCGCGCCATCCATCACGCCGCCGGCGGCAATAACCGGCACCGGCGTGACCGCCTTGATGGCCTGCAATAGCGTAAAGGTACTTAGCTGACCGTCATCCTGCCGTGGGTCAAGCTGGCCGCGATGGCCGCCGGCCTCGATGCCCTGCGCCACAATAAAATCAATGTCGCTCGCGGCTATCTGACGTGCTTCGTCCGGGCTGGTTGCGGTGGCAAAGGTGACGATGCCGTGCGCTTTTAGCTGGTCGATAACGGCGGCCGACGGAATGCCGAAATGAAAACTCACCACGCTGGGCCGGCGTGCCAACAAGACCTCCAGCATCGGCGGGTTGTCATGAAACGTTTGGTAGATTTCGCTCAGTTGTGCGGGAGGCGTTGCCGCGTACTGGTCGAACAGCGTCTCGAATCGCCGTATCCAGGCCAGTTCAAGCCGTTGATCGCGTTGCACCGGCGGGTGGCAGAACACATTGACATTGATCGGGCGAGAGGTCAGCGACTGGGTCTTGGCTATCATTGCCTCCGCCTGTTCTGGCGTTGAAGCCCCGACGCTGATCGAACCAAGCGCCCCGGCGTTGCTGACGGCAGCAGCGAGTTCAGGGGTAGACACGCCGGCCATCGGCGCCTGTACCAGCGGGTACTGTAGGTTAACAGCGGTACACAAAGCGGTTTTCATGGTGTTTATACCTGCTTGAGCGTCATGTAAGGTCAACTATAAAATCTCGTGCAGAGACGTAAAAATCAATGTCGTTTTCAAAATGAGAATGAAAGATGAACCATACTTCACTGGAAATCTTCACGGTGGTCGCCGAGGAGCTCAGCATCATCAAAGCGGCTACGCGCCTGGGACGGGTGCAATCCAACATTACGACGCGCATCCAACAGCTTGAACAGGAACTGGGTGTTCAGCTGTTTTCTCGCGAAAACAGACGTTTGGCTCTGACGTCGCAGGGGCGCAAGTTCCTCGGCTATGCGCAGCGCATTCTCAGCCTGGCGCAGGAGGCGCGCCAGTCTTTGCACCCTCAACAGCCAAGCGGCACGCTGGCGCTGGGCGCGATGGAATGTGCCGCCGCCAGCCGGCTGTCCATGCCGTTGAGTCATTTTCGCCAGGCTTGCCCGCAGGTGCGGTTGACCTTGGCCACCTTGCCGACGCGACAACTGACGGAAAAAGTGTATAACGCGCAACTGGATTGTGCGCTGGTCGCGCTGCCTGAAGGCCGTGACGGTAACGTTATATGTCCCGACGGTTTATCCTCTCAACCCTTATTTGTCGAGCAAATGACCCTGGTGCTGCCGGTGGGGTTTGACCAGGCAAAAAGCGGCAATGACGCCGGTGCGCTCAAACTTGCCGCATTCAGGCAGGGGTGTCGCTACCGCGAGCTTGCCATTGGCCTGATGGCGCGTCGACTGCCTGCGAACCAGCAACCGGCGGTGCAGGAGGTCGGCTCTTACCATGCGATGCTCGCCTGCGTCGCCGCCGGCAACTACCTGTGCCTGTTACCCGCAAGCGTGCTCGAGTTGCTGCAACTGCCCGCTGGGGTCACTCTGGTTGCCGCCGGATCGGCAACCACGCATTTTATCTGGCGCGCCGATGCGCGTTCGCCAGCGCTGGACAGCCTGCGTCGGGCGCTGGCCGCGACGTCGAACGTTGAGCGATGATCGCCAGGCAGCGCCGCGGGTCTGCGGCATACGGCTTCACTCTGATGAAAATGACGTCTTGCCTTGATAAATAGCGGACGCCAAGCGAGGTTATGGTACATATAACTGAACACCCTTACAGGAGCAGCTAGATGAATTCGCATCCGATTCGGCAGATCATTGCGTTCTGCGACAGCGCTATTTCAGCCAGGAATTTTGACGCGCTGATGGAGCACTATGCACCCGATGCCGCTCTGGTGGTGAAGCCAGGCACCATCGCCATGGGAAAAGACAATATCCGCAACGCCTTTATCGCCATTTCCGATTACTTTCAGCATCGGCTGGTGGTGGAGCAGGGGGAAATGCAGATCGTTGAAGGCGGCGGAAATGCGCTGGTTATCATGGAAACCCTGCTGCGCTTTCCCGATCAACAGGGCGTGATGGTTGAGATAACCCGGCGGGCAACCTATGTTTTTCGGCAGGAAGACGACGGCCGCTGGCTTTGCACCGTTGATAATTCTTACGGCACGGCGCTTTTGGATCGGGACAGCGCCTAAAAGATGGCGGTTGAGCAAGATGCGGCTATCATCTTTCCCTTAACCCCTTGCTGCTACTGAAAAAGGATCGTCTGTTGCTATGCCCGTGAATTTTGATCTTAACGATCTCTATGCCTTCCGTGCGCTGGTTGAATACGGCAATTTTCGGCTTGCCGCGGAGTCCATCTGCCTGTCACAGTCAGCATTGAGCCGCAGAATAGAAAAGCTTGAATCCGCGCTGGGTATCAAGCTGTTCGACAGAACCACCCGGCGCGTCACGCTGACGCTGTATGGCCAGACCTTTGCCGAACGTTCGGACCAGCTATTGGCCAACGTTGAGTCGGTGTTGGCGGATATCAATAAGGTGAGTCAGGACCGCATGGGGCTGGTCACCGTCGCCACGGTGCCCTCGGCAGCCTACTATTTTATGCCTGACGTGATCCGCCGTTTCCAGGCCCGCTATCCGCGGGTGCGGGTCAAGCTTATTGATAGCAGTGCAGGGAATGTCATTGAAGCGGTTGCCAGTGGTCAGGCTGACTTCGGCATCTGTTTTGCGAGAAACCTGCAACCCAATATCGAATTTGTACCGTTGGTGGGGGATGTCTACGTGGCTGCCTGCCGGCGCGATCATCCTCTCGCCCGTAAAAAAAGCCTCAGTTGGCGCGAGTTTTATCAGCAGGATTACGTGGGGCTGGATCAGACCTCCGGTAACCGCCATCTGCTCGATCAGATGCTGGGACACATTATTCCCGAGCGTCCCAGCCTCTGCGAAACCCGCCATGTGACGACCCTGCTGGGCATGGTTGAAGCGGGCGTCGGCATTGCCGCCGTGCCTGCTATGTCGATGCCGAGCTCAGCACATTCGGTATTGACTCACCTGCCGCTGACCGATCCGGTGGTGAAGCGCACGGTGGGCCTGATCAGGCGCAGCGGACGCATGCAGTCTTACCTGGCTGGTGAGTTGGAAACCTTGATCACTGAACAGTATCACGCGGTTTAACCGGTCGTTCGGCCTGCACCGATCTCATGCCGGTGGCGCGAATGGTGTTTTGCACTTCGGCGGAAGAGAGGAAATCCAGCAGCGCTTTGCCTGCCTGACGGTGCTGTGCGTTGGCGGTGACCGCGCCGGCAAAGCGGGTAATGTGCTGCAGTTCTTCCGGCAGTTCGCCAATAAAGGTGACGCCCGGCACCGGAAGCAGTTCGCTCACCTGCTGGAAACCTAGCGCATATTTCCCTTTTGCCACTTCGGATGCCACCGGAATGCGTTCAACCTTATGCGCCTTCTCTTTCATCTGCGCTTCGATAGACAGTTTTTTGAACAGCTGGCCGCTGATATAGCGGCCGCTGGCGCTGTCCGAATAAGCCACGGATGTGGCATGCAACAGGGTGCTGCGCAGATCTGCCGCCCGTTTGATATCGGGCTTGGGCTCACCTTGCCTGACCACCATACCAATCGGCGAGTCGGCTATTTCGACACGCGAACCCGGCTGCAGCCAGTTACCCTGATCCAGGTTGTTCAGCGCATCACCGACCATAATCACCACGTCGGCCTGTTCTCCGCGCGCCAGGCGTGCCGGGATCGCCTGAGGGGTGTTACCCATGGAGGGACCAGACACCAAAACGACAGTGTCGCCGCTATTGGCGGTAAATTGCGGTGCCAGTTTTTCCAGTGCGGCTTTAAAGCCACCTGAAATCATGACGGTCACTTCTTTGGCCAGCACCGGGGTGCTGACAGCCGAAAATAGCAGTATGGCGAGCAGTGAACGATAAATGTTTTGCATGGTGTAATCCCTGATTCAAGCGGCGGTTTGCAGCGATAAGCTGTTGCGACGGTATAAATAAAGCGTTGCCAATAATGCACATACCGCGGCAAAGCTCATCCAGTAGCCGGGCGAGGCTTTGTCGCCGGTGTACTCGATCAGGGCGGTAGAAATAACCGGCGTAAAGCCGCCAAAAACAGCGGTTGCCAGACTGTAGGCCAACGAGAAGCCGGCGACCCGCACCTCCATCGGCATGATCTCGGTTAACGCCGGGATCATGGCGCCATTGTAGAGGCCGTAAAGGAAGGATAGCCACAGTAGCACCGTCAGCATCATGGAAAAGCTGGGGGCTTCAGCAAGCAGGCTCAGCGCCGGATAGGCGGTGACCAGCGCCAGCAGCGCCATGGTAACCAACACCGGTTTGCGGCCAAAACGGTCTGACAGGGCGCCGCCTACCGGCAGCCAGAGAAAATTGGATATCGCCACCAGCAAGGTGACCAGCAGACTGTCCGAGGCGCTGAGCATCAGCACTTTCTTGCCGAAGGTCGGGGCATAGACGGTGATCAGATAAAACGCGGTGGTGGTCATGGCGACCATCAACATGCCGGCGATAACCACCTGCCAGTTCGCTAACAGGGTTTTAAACACCTCGCGCATTGCCAGATGGTTGCGGCGGGCGGTGAACGCCTCGGTTTCTTGCAGTTTGCGGCGCAGGAAAAAGATGAAGGGCACAATCAGACAGCCGAACAGGAAAGGCAGCCGCCAGCCCCAGTCGCGAATGGCGCTTTCTTCCAACGCGGCGTTCAGGGCGAAGCCCATGGCTGCCGCCACCATAATGGCCACTTGCTGGCTACCAGACTGCCAGCTGGTATAAAAACCCTTACGGCCCGGGGTAGCAATTTCGGCCAGATAAACGGACACGCCGCCCAGCTCTGCGCCCGCCGAGAAACCTTGTAATAAACGCCCCGCCAGCACCAGCAACGGCGCCCAGAGGCCAATGGTTTGATAGGAGGGAATAAGGACAATCAGGAAGGTCCCGGCGGCCATGATCGACAGGGTGACAATCAGCCCTTTACGTCTGCCGACTTTATCAATGTATGCACCCAGTACGATAGCGCCGAACGGTCGCATCAGAAAGCCCGCGCCAAACACCGCGAAGGTCATCATCAGCGAGGCAAACTCACTGCTGGCAGGGAAGAAGGTATGGGCGATGTAGGTGGCATAAAATCCGAACAGGAAAAAATCAAATTGCTCGAGGAAATTGCCCGAGGTTACACGCAGTATCGCGCTGGTTTTTGCCCGAGTTGTCATGGGTAGCTTAGAGGAATGCATCGTTATCTCCAGTTGGTCATTGGCGTTTTTACCGCGCCCGTTGCTGCAGACTGGATCAGGAAAATAAACCAGATAAGCGCAATAAACTCATGGATTGATGCGTATCACGCATGAATAAAATTTAACAATTAGATGCGATAGGTTGTAACGGGCTATTAACCAACTTGTTCGCTACAACCTGTGGCATCGGCAGCAAAAAAAGTAATGCGCGTTTTGTGACAGGGTTCATATCGGGCGCAGGGGGGAGATGTGCTTCGTCAAGGGCAGGGAGACCATCGCGCTTCCGGTCAGCGGCGCTGCGGCCGTCAACCCGACGGGACTGTATATAAAAATGGGCCTTGACGGGGCGGGCTGGCGCAGCTTGTGAAAGAGGGGGAGCAGAACATCTGCAGCAAGGCCGGACAGAGGGCGTTTCCCACGCCCCAGAGGTAGAGATAATGCTCAGCTCCGCGATAACAGCGGTTCAAGGAGGCGAACCAACGTCATTGCTTTACCTTTTCTGACAAGACACCAAGGGCCGGTCGCGAAATCCAGACAGAATACGTTCTCCCACGCGGAAGAAATACACCCTTGCGGTGAAACCCTGTTCTGAGAGGGGATCAATATAACGCCCAACGTGCGGATCCGAGGTATCAGGTCCTGCTATCCTGAACGCCGCCACGCTGGTTATCTCCGCTGAATCCATATGATAGTTAACCGACGTCTTGAGCGTTCTCTCAATATAATAGTTTTCCTCCGGGCCGTTATCCGGTATCAGGCGTAATTTGCTGGTGTAATAATGTTGCTTGCCACCACGCAGCGTATCCCATATGGCGTCGCTGATGACGGTCTTATGGGGCTCATCATAAATTAATAACGACCGCGTGGTACATTCACCGACATAAAATTGGGCCACCAGCGGAAATGCCAACCATCCTGCAAACAGAGAAATTGGGCAGGCAAGAAGCAGCCATTTCATTTTTTATTACCTCCAATCACATTGATGGTCAGGCAATCACCCGATGGCAAAGTAATGTCTTTTTTACAGGAAAGGAATGAAAGCGTGTCTCGCCAGTCTGCACTCACATAGATCAGCGGCCCGTCGGCGGGCTTGCGATTGTTCTTGTCTAACCAGTAGATAATCCTGCGCACCGAATCCTCTTTATTTTTATCTTTGCGTATATTGTCAGAGAAGAAAAATGATCGGCCACCTTCATCTTTATAGTGGGTAAAGGAAAGCTCGTGGGTAAAAAAGAGATATCGCAAAAAAACTCCGCCACAAAACAATAGCATTACTGCCAGTGCTAATAATGCATATTGACCGGACACTGGCCATCGTTGGCTTTTTTCTGGCGCCGTTGTCGCCTCGTCTGCCGTTGCGGATGGTTTGACGGAAACATGATGTGGCTCGGCGTTGGTATTAATCGCCGCATCATAAACATTATCACTGTCAATAACCTTAATAACCCCTGGCTTAAGCACATAGCCATTTCGCCCCTGGGTAATAAGCGTATCTTCCGGTGCGCCAATGTCAGCCAGTGCGGAACGCAGTCGGAATAAGGTCTGTCTTACGGTGTTATCGGAGACAATAACGCCCTTGCTTTCCCAGCACTCCTGCACGAACTCCTCCTTTGTCACCAGTAGCCCTTCTTTTTTGCAAAAGAGCGCCAGCCCGAGCTTGTTTTGCTTACTCAGCTCAAGCGAGCGTGTACCGTTTTTCAGTACCCCAACCTGGTAATAAAAAAGAATGTCCATGCGTTTTCCTTACATGCGAAAGTCATCATTATAATCCGTGTCTAATCCGAAATACATCCTTTAACCGCAGGTTCGGCGCTGGTATTGCGGCTATCAAAAGCGGATCTTCCTTAAAGTAACGCAAAAATAACGATTTAACTTGTTGTTTTTTATGTGAATATTTTGTAACGGTTACATTTGCGTTCCATTTTGGCTTAGGGTGTTGAGCTAAGAGTGTTCCGGTGTTCAAATGCACCCATCGCAAGTCACGGATACCCTTTGATTACCATGGCGGCGATAATAAAAGTGGATGTAATCAAGCGTGCTTCACCACCTGAATAAATAGCAGGTTGACTACGGTTCAGGTTATAGAACGTGGTGAAAATTATTAAATAACAGGAAGGCATTGTGAGTGCACATTCTCTGGCTCAGCGCTTTATGCGCCGCCTGACACAAAGTAGCGGTGTCGCCGTTGTCTCGTCATGCGAGATAATGAGCAAGGGTTTCTATTCGACCTTGTTGGAGACTCGCAGGTTTAATCAGGTGCACTTGTTTAAAAATGAGAGCGCGGTTGATAAGGGTTTTGTTGAACGTGAAAATATCAGCGTAGTGGTTATCGATGCCGACTTTTTCTCGTGTCAGCAAATGGTGTGTTTCTCGGTCGCCCGTATTTCGCAGTATGCAGGCGTGTCGGTTATTATTACCTCTTCTGGTAACGATGCTGCCGAAGTCGTGGAATATATGCTGTCAGGCGCGAAGGCTTATATATGGCGCTGCGCTCCTCTGTCCTGCTTTATTGAAGCCGTGGGTAAAGTCAGGCGGGGAGGATACTGGCTGGAATCACATATTGATCAGTATTACCAAAAAATCGTCTCGCTGGATACACAGCGGCGCCTTACGGTTGAGGAAAAAGCAATTTTGCTATTAACCCAGGCCGAGCACGCGGTCATTTTTAATTACATGAATGGTCTGACGGTGTCAGAAATTGCAGTGCAAAAGAAGCGCAGCATCAAAACGATTAGCAGTCACAAACAGGCAGCAATGAAAAAACTGGGTGTCAGCAATCAGATGGAGCTTTTAAAACGCTACGGGCATCTGCCCAAACAATGATATTTCAGGTCGCACTCCGCGAACCCTATTTAAAAAGCCATTGCACTTGGGTGTATGGGGTTTTTAAATCAGGTGTACGCCGATATTGCTTAATAGTTTGATTAAGAGAGTTATATGTTTAAAGGTATTTTCACCGCTGCCGCATTAATGGTGGCGCTGCCGACGCTGGCTGGCCCGGTTATTAACGTTGGTTCCCTGAATGAATATATGCAAAGCGGTAAAAGCACGCTGGCCAAGCGTATTCATAACACTGGCGACGCCACGGCCTTCGTACGCATCAATATTTATGAAATTTTGTTCGATAACAAAGGTGAGACGGTAGAGAAAAACCTGGACGCCGACGCCATGGTTAGCGGAAAAGGCACCGGCCTGCTCTCCACGCCGCCCCGGTTGATTATTCCCGCTGGCGGTATGCAGACCAACCGTCTGGTGTTTACCGGTTCGCGGGAGAAAGAGCGTTATTACCGCGTGCGCTACATCCCGGTGGTGCCCGACAGCAGCAAAGAGTTCGGCATCAGCAGCGCGGATGCAAAGCAATACCAGGACGAAATCAATGCAGGCGTCACGGTGATGTCTGGATTCGGCACCATCGTCACCGTCCATCCGGACAACGCGCGCTTTGACTCGCGCATCAGCGGTGGGGGGAACCAGTTGAACATTGTTAACCACGGTAATGCCTCCGTGGTGATTGACGGACTGAAGTCCTGCGACAAAGCGTTAAAAAACTGCGACAGCGGCGTGATTGTCCAGTTAAGACCCGGCAAAACGCTCAAACGTACTGCCGCGCCAGACCGAGTCTGGCAATACACCCTGATCGAAGGCGGTCAGAAAAAAAACCTGAATACCGGTAAGTAATGTTACTGCCCGGACAATTAAATAACCTGGAGAAATTCAAAATGATGAACCTGAAAAAAATCGGCCTGGCGGCTTCCCTGTTGGCCTGCGGCTTTGCTGCCAATGCGGCTACGCCGCAGGTGGACTTTACCGTGGAAGCGGTGATCCCTGACAACAGTTTCTACGTTACCCCGGTCAACGGTTGGGATGCACAGTCGCAGAAAATGCGCTGGGATGAGCCGAGCATGTCGGTAGTTGAAGCCGATCCGGGCAAGCAGCTGAAGATGAAAAATACCGCCGGCGGCATCAAGGCATACCTCGACGGTGCTCCGACCCTGACCTCGGGCGCAGGCACCGACGCGATTCCTCTTACGGTCAGCCTGGCGGGTAAGACGCTGCCGGTGACTTCGGCAACCGCAGTTGAGCTGTATAACTCCACGGCGGCGGCAACCGAGCAGACCGCTACCATGGCGATCAGCCAGAGCAGCACCCTCAGTGCACGTCCGGCGGCAGGCACTTACATGGGCCCGGTCACCATGATCTTCGATACGGTCCCGGTAGTAACCCCATAAGCCGTTATTGCCGTTTCACTGCTTCGGGAGAGGGCAACCTCTCCCTTTTTTTGCCCCAATTCAGAGAGTAATGAGTTAATCATGCCATTTCTCCAACTTGTCACCGCAATTGCATTCGCCATTACCCTGAGCCTTTCCGCTGTAGCTCAGGCGTCCCAGTCTCTTGCCAGTCAGGCGGCAGATATGCCAGCAGAATTCCGTGAGCACTTTTTTAATGCCCCGATATCCGCCCGGGTAGTCCTCGATGGCAAGGTATTGGGTGATGCAATGATAGTGCTGACGGAAGATGATCGGGCGCAGATTATACAGTTTACCGATCCGGCAGAGAGCTCGTACCCCGAGTCAGAGCGCCAGCGCTGGTTGCAAGCCTTCTCGTCAGCGCTGCCGCTTGGCCAGTGTGATGGCCGTTGCCCGCATGGCCTGATGGCCGTTGATTATAACCTCAGCGATGCCAGGCTGGTCCTTATCACGCCGGCGTCGGAAAGCGGCGCGGCGGATCGCTGGTTCAGCCTGCCTGAATCGGGCAGTTCGGGGCTGTTGCTGAACAACCAGTTGAGCATCAGCGGCAGCCGCGAGCAGACGGCGCTGGGCTGGACCGGCGGTGCCGAAGCCGCGACCGGGAGCTGGACCACCGTCAGCCAGTATCAACTGGACCGCAGCAGCGGGTCAGCTAACGAGACCCGCCACGCGGTGACGTCGCTGTACTCCCAACGTGAGTTTCAGCAGCATTTTGTCCGCGCCGGTCTGTTTACCCCTGACAGCCAAGGGCTGCTGCATCAGCCTTACTCACGCGGCGGTGGCGTCAGTACCCTGGTGGGTGCCATGGCGGGGAGCAGCGAGACGCTGTTGAAAGACGCGGGATTCGCCAGCCTGTATCCGGTTTACGTCACCGCCAACCGCGAGGGGGTGGCCGAAGTTTATCGCGATGGTTCCCTGATTAACGCGCAACCGGTCGCACCTGGCATGCAGATGCTGGATACCACGGTTTTACCGGCGGGCATTTACGACGTTGAAATCCGCGTACTTGAAGATGGTCGTGAAAGTAGCCGGGTGACGGAAACCATCAACAAGCCGATGCGTTGGCGTAATACCGGGCAGCGTTTGCGCTACAACCTGTTTGCCGGCCAGCAGCGCACGCTGTTCAACAGCGACAGCACCCTAGGCACCGGCGAGCCGGCAGCCGGTGCCAGCCTCAATTATTTACTGCATCCCCGCGCTACCCTCGGTTTGGCGTGGCAGAAAATCGGCAAGGAGACGCAGATTGGCAGCTCGCTGGATTTTCAACCGGCGGACGCGCTGCAGTTTTACGGCAACCTGTGGAACAGTTCGGCCACCGGCTACGGTTTCGATTCCCAGGCGGTGCTTAGCCACCGCCGCGGCAACGTGGCGTTCGGACACAGCCGCAGCTGGTTCCGTCCTGCGGAAGGGTTTGGTGCGCAGCGTACCTCCTCGCCGCAGGCCGAGCACAACAGCGTGCTGTCGGCAACCTGGCGCTTTAACAGCGAGAACAACGTCAACGCCCGGATCACCCACCATAGCCGGGGGCGCGGGCCGGGCGTAGATGTGGGCTACAGTTCGCGGACCCGCGTGGCGGGCACTTCGGTGAACTGGCGGCTGTCGGGGTTTGATCGCCCCTATCAGGACAGCAGCGCCCTGCGTAATCGTGGCGTTAGCCTCAGCCTGAGCTTCCCGCTCGGCGGCGAAGGGCGCAGCGGTAGCGTCAGCGTCGGTAGCCGGACGGATACCACCGGCACCCGTGACCTGTACGCTTCGGCGTCGGTCAGCCAGCAGTGGGGAGACAACAGCATTATCCGAGAAACCAGCGGCACCCTGACCGCCGACCGCCACGGCGCCAGCCTCAGCACCTATAACAGCTTCAATACGTCGGTAGCCGAAGGGAGCTTCTGGGGGCAACGATCCAGCGTTGACGGCGGGCTTTCGGGCGGCCTCAACACCGGTAGCACGCTGGCCTTCGGGAAGGGCAAGGCGGTGATGACGCAGCAGGTGGCTCATCATCAGGGCGGCGGCATGATTGTCGATGTAGTTTCCGATGACGACAGCGCCGAACTGGTGGCCCTGCATCAGTCGGGGGGCATCACGCTGAAGCCGGGACGCAACTTCATCCCAGTGGAAGCCTGGAAACCCGGCACGGTGCAGCTCGACTTCCCGGGCACCGAGGCACCGGCGCTGAAAATTCAGCCTGAATACCTCGACTATCACCACATCCGCGGCGGCGTCAGCACCCATCAGGTCCGGGTGATGAAGACCGTCACGGTGATGGGCCGGCTGGTGAACCGAGAGGGGCTGGCGCTGGGGGGCGCGCAGGTGATCAACCACGCCGGACGCACGGTCACCGAGTCCGACGGAGTGTTTACGCTGGAACTGCATGAGAAAAATCCGGTGGTCACCGTGGAACACCCTTCCGGCGCGCAGTGCGAAATCCGCCTGAACCCCGGCAGCCAGAAGCAGGAAGACATGATTTTTGCCGGCAACCTGACCTGCGACGGGCTGCCGCTGGCAGACAGCAACACCCGTTCCACTCTGCAGGACGGCTGATGACACAACTTTTGCGCAGCAAAAAGCAACCACCGAGATTCCGGAGTCACTATTCATGAAGAAGTTTAACTTAACGCGTTCGCTGAGCGCCCTGGCGCTGCCGGCGGCATTACTACTGGCACAGTCCGCCCTGGCGGCGGAGGTGGTGATCACCACCCTGTTTAAAGCCGACGCCACGCGGCCGACCCACAATCAGTTTGAGAACACCACGCCGGTGTCGGGATTTTGTGGTTCGTTCTCGGCATATTGTCGTGACGGTGAGTTCAGCGTTCTGGTGCCCGGCTTTACCGCCTATAAGCAGTTCGACAGCAGCTCCGGGGATCTCAACAGACATACCTTTATCTCCCTGGATGGGACGACCAAGCCGGTAACCCTGACCGACGTCAATAATCCGGCCAACCAGATGACGGCGGACTTCCGCTGGGCATTCTTTGGCGTCAGGCATAGCAGAATCAACGCCCAGGATGGAGACTTGTCTGCTGCAATGTCGGGTACCGGCGTTTATCCTGAGGGCGGCTGTTCAGGCCGGATAGGGTCAGGACATGCCAGCATATATAATCACGGTTGGGGGGTGCCTGAGCGCCTGATCGTTTGCTACAAGATGCTGAACAGCAACCATAGCTATCAGGGTACGGTCAAGATTGACAATCTGAGCATCGGTTATACCTTGACCACGCCGTCACCGATGGGCATCAGGGCCGGCGAGTATGAAGGGGTGATTGAATACCGCGTCGGCGACGTGATGAATGCCCCCGGCTACATCGGCTTGGGAGCGGATGATTACAACGGCGAGGAAGTGATCCGCATTGTTATCAAGGCGACGGTGGAACACGTATTTGAACTTCGTTTCCCGCCAGGTAGCGAGCGGGTCAAACTGGCGGCAAAAGGGGGCTGGAGTCAGTGGATTAATGGCGGGCGCATCCCCGATCAGCTGCAGAAACAGGTGCCGTTTATACTATCTTCATCCACCGGCTTTAAGGTAACGATGCTGTGTGAACATCAGCAGGGGCCAACCTGCGGGCTGAAGAGTACCCTGACTGACGACACCGTACCGGTGGAGGTGTTGATAAGCCTGCCGGGCTTTAGCAGCGACGGCGGCCCGGTATCCAGGCAGTTGCTTACGACTAACCGTAACGGACAAAAAATCAATCCGCCGCAGGTGCCAATCTTTAACCGCCGCTCGACGCTGGATTTTCAGGTGAAGAGAGCGGGGGTGGAGCAGATGGTACAAACGCCGGGGTCGGCATGGCGGGGCGTGGTTACCCTGATATTTGACTCCGAGGTGGAGTGATGCGCCGGCAACGCGCTGTTTTGCAGGGGCGGTATCCTGATAACCACCGAGAGGACGAATGTCAGGGGACAGTTAAAATGGCGGTTTGAAGTGAGCGCGGCAATAACGCAGCGGCGGGATAACGGTGGCAATGCAAAACCCCGGTTGTCGGGGTTTTATTACTATGACGGCGTGGTTATTCGGCAAATTTCAGCAACGCGTCGCCATCAAGGCGATAGCGTACCCATTCAGACTGCGGCAACGCGCCAATGCTCAGGTAAAAATCAATGGCGGGCTGGTTCCAGTCCAGCACGCTCCATTCCAGGCGGCCGCACTGCCGTTGCACTGCACATTGCGCAATCTTTTTCAGCAAGGCTCTTCCCGCGCCTTTAGCGCGATAATCAGGGGAAACGTACAAATCCTCCATATAAATACCGTTACGTCCGAGCCATGTGGAATAACTGGTAAAGAAAACGGCATAGCCTATGGTTTTACCCTCACTTTCAGCGATCAACGCTTCGGTGTTGCTGCCTGCACCAAACAACGTTGCGCGGATCTCCTCCGGCGTGGTGACCACCTGCTGCGGGGCTTTTTCGTACACCGCCAGTTCATAGATCATGGCGTATATTGCCGTTGCGTCTTCCGGGCGTGCCTGGCGAATCGTGATGCTCATCGGTTTTCCTATGGTTGCTGCATGTTGTCGATATTGTTGATAACCAGCATAAGGGGTATTGTCAGAAGAATTAAGTGCAATGAAATCACTAAATGATGAATATTATGCATCCGGCGCTGAGGCGCCTTGACTTAAATCTGCTGCCGGTTTTTGACGCAATTTATCGTCACCGCTCGGTTCGTCTGGCGGCGGATGAACTGGCGATGAGTACATCGGCGCTGAGCCATGCGCTGTCGCGACTGCGTGACAGCCTGAACGATCCGCTATTTTACCGGCAAGGCCACCGTATGTGCCCCAGCGTGTATGCCAGCCAGTTGGCGCCGGCCATTGCATCGTCACTGGCTTTCCTCAATCGGCAGCTGACGCCACAGCCGGAGTTTGATGCTGCTACCAGTAGCGAGCGGTTACAGATTGCGATTACCGATTTTACCGCCTTCTGCATTTTCCCTTCCCTGATGCACACACTGCAGCATCATGCCCCCGGCCTGCGCTTTGAGTTACTCTATTTGCCGCACAGCCCGGCGCTGACGGAACTGCTGGCAGGCGAAGTGGATCTGGCGCTGGGATTCAGCACGCCGGAAGATATCCGCTATCCGGAACTGGATGAAATCAGCTGGTTTGAAGATGAGTATGTCGTTATCAGCAACCCCCAGCGTACGCGGCTGACGCTGGAGGATTATCTCGCCGCCCGGCACCTGGTTGTAACACCGTGGAATGAAAAGCAGGGCGTTGTGGATTTACAGCTGGAACAGATGGGGTATACGCGGCAGATAGCAATCAAAACACCGTCGATGCTCAGTGCGCCGTTTATTGTTGCACAAAGCGATCTGCTGATGGCGATCCCCCGTTTTGCCGCCGAAAAGCTGATGCCGGCAGCCGATATCAAGCTATTTGCCTTACCGTTCGCCATCCGCCGGTTTGAGGTGAAGATTTATTCACATAAACGCAGTGGCCAGCGGGGCGCGACCAACTGGCTGAAGAGCCAACTGCAAATGCTGGCAAAAGAGATGAATTAGCCGCTGCGCGTAGATAACCGCCTTTAGGCGCCGAGCCGCTTGATGTCACGGCAAACCGTCAGCGCAGCCACCGTCTGCCAGCGCAGGGCGGATTTTCCTGTCGATACATTCCGCTCACGCTGTTTAATCAAGACAGGCAATGTATTTTTCCCCACTACGCTGCACCAGCCGATCGGCATTCGCCATTATATCCTTGCCTTCAAACGCGCCGTAAAGGGTGTTGAAACTCACGCCGTTCAGGCGGTGCACCATATCGCTAACCGTCGCCGCCGGCAGCGGCAGCATGTTGGGATAACTCCACATGAACGATACGCCGTTGGCGCCTGGCGTCACCTGCAGGATGTCCCCGCACAGCAATATGCCATCACCCGTCGCCCAGTGAAGCACGCTACCGCCGGCGAAGTGTCCCCCGAGACGTAGCAGGTTGACATCTGTGGTTAGCGCCAGGCTGTCACCTTGCCAAAGGGTGATCCGCGGGCTATCGCGCATGATCCACTGGCGATCGCGGGCATGCAGGTAAATTTCGGCATCAAATTGGTCGGCCCATTGCTGCATGGTGGTGTAGTAATGCGGGTGCGAGATGGCAATAGCCTTCAGTCCGCCCAGAGAATTAACCAGCGTTTTGGTGGCGTCATCGAGCGTGGCGATGCAGTCCCACAGAATATTGCCCTGCGCGGTTCGCAGAATAAAAGCACGCTGGTTAATGGCAAAATCAGGCACGGTGCGGATGCTAAACAGGTTTTCCTGATGCTGTTTCCACTTGTTGGTGTGTGAGGCAACCAGGGTATCGAAGTCAATCCATTGTTGTCCCGTTACCGGTACGTACTGGCGTTCATCCAGGCAGATTTGGCACCGTTGCGGATGAGCGTCGGCCGTCTCATAGGATGTTCCGCAGGCTTTACATAGCGTTATCATCACGTCCTCCATGCTTCTCGTCAGGCTGATTGGCTGATATCTCTCCAGTAACACTAGCTTACCCTCCGCCAGAGAGGCGAATAGGCGGTAGACAACGAGAGTTCTTTTTACAAGAACGCTGGCCGGATGCGCCATGGCGCGACAAAAGACACCGCTATCAAGCGGAGTATGCCCCCGTAGAACAGCCGCTCGCAGGGCGTATACCGGTAACGCTGGTGCTGCGGTCGCTTTGCCCGATGCGCGTATATTTTGCCGGGCACCCGGCGTATGGTGTTATGAGCATTAGCTCATTCACAGGAACAGAATCATGCGTGACCTTCCTCCTACCGCTACGCTACGCGCGTTTGAAGTTGCCACCCGTCACACCACCTTCACCTCGGCGGCCGCAGAGCTGTTTATCACCCAAAGTGCGGTTAGCCATCAATTGAAAAAGCTGGAAGAAATCTGGGGTCTGCAGCTTTTTCAGCGCGGTAAAAATCTCAGTCTGACGCCGGCCGGCGCGGCACTGGCCCCGCTGGTGCGTGAATTTTTCAGCAAGTTGGAAACCACGCTGGCCGATCTGCGAGAGCAAAAGGGCCGGGTGCGACTGCGCGTCAATACCACCTATTCTTTTGCATTAAAGTGGTTGCTGCCACGCCTGCCGGAGTTGGCGCGTTTGCATCCGGAAATTCTGGTGACTCTGGAAAGCACCGATCAGGCGATCAACTTCGCCAGCACCGATGCCGACGTGGCGATCCGCTTCGGCCACGGCAATTACCCCGCGCTACACACCGAGTTTATGTTCCGCGAGCAGCTGTTCCCGGTGGCAAGTCCGGCACTGTTACAGCGCTTTGGTACCCTGCGTGAACCTGCCGAACTGTTGCGCTACCCGCTACTGACGCGTGACGGCGCCGATCTGGTGCCGAAATGGGACGTCTGGTTCAAGCTGGTTGGCATAAATACCGAAGTGTTGCACGAAAGCGTGCGCTTCGCCGATACCAATATGACGATTGAAGCGGCGCTGCTGGGGCAAGGCATTGCGCTGGCGCGCAGTGGGCACGTGGAAAAAGAGCTCGGCGAAGGCACGCTGGTGCGGCTGTTTGCGGTGCCTTTTCCGTCACCGGCCGCCTATTATTTTGTCTGCCCGCAGGGCATCGAAACACGGCCGCATATTGTCAAATTCCGCAGCTGGCTACAGGCAGAGTCGCAGCAGGCGCAGTGCAGCTACCGTTAAGTCATGAGTATTTACTCATGACATGATGACGACACTTCACTGTTCATTGGCGCACCGGCTGTTTAGCATCAGCAGATGCCCAATCATATTATTCTGCTTACGCTATTCGCCGCGCTGCTGCATGCCAGTTGGAATACCTTATTGCGTGGCGGCACCGACCGGCTATGGTCGATGACCATCATGTGCCTCGCCATCGCCGTGAGCTGCGCGCTGGCGATGCCGTTTTTGCCACTGCCGGCCAGCGCCAGCTGGAGGTACGCGCTGCTGTCGGCCCTGCTGCACGTTGGTTATAACCTGTGCCTGATACGCAGTTATCACAGCGGGGAACTCGGGCAAACCTACCCGATTGCACGCGGCTCTGCGCCACTGCTGGTCACCTGCGCGGCGGCCCTCCTGGCCGGGGAACAGATCGAGCTCAACACCCTGGGCGGTATTGCGCTGGTATGCGTGGGGATCCTGTTGCTCGCCTTCCGGGGGCGCAAGCTGACGAGGCCGACGGTGCAATACGCACTGGCGACCGGCGTGTTTATCGCCGCGTATAGCGTGGTGGATGGTATCGGCGTGCGCCTGTCCGGCAATGCGCTGTCCTATACCGTCTGGATGAGCGCTTTATGGGGAATCTTGATGCCAGCGCTGTATATCGCGCTGCGTGACGGTAAAAGTCTGCTGCGTTGGCGCGCCGGCGTAGGGCGCGCGGCCACCGGTGGCGTGGTTTCGCTACTGGCTTACGGCATCATTATCTATGCCATGGCGGCAGCCCCGATGGGCGCAGTCTCGGCGCTGCGTGAAACCAGCGTACTGTTTGCCGCGCTGCTGGGCTATCTGTTTCTTGGCGAAACACTGACGCTGGGAAAAATGCTGGCATGCACGGTGATTGTCAGCGGTATTGTGATCATGGGTTAATCAACACAGGACAACACACTATGTCAAAGCATCCTTCGATAGCGCTTATTGGTCCGGGGGCCATCGGCACCACCATTGCGGCAGTATTGCATCAAGTTGGCCGTACGCCAGTGCTCTGCGGGCGCACCGCCTATCCGCAGCTGATTCTGCGTCATGATGGCGGTGAAGTTGTGGTACCTGGCCCGGTATTGAGCAATCCGGCGGCGATCCGCCAGCCGTTCGATCTGGTGTTTGTGGCGGTGAAAACCACCCAGATAACCGACAGCGCCGACTGGCTGGCCGCGCTGTGTAACGAAAACACCGTGGTTTGCGCCTTGCAGAACGGCGTCGAACAGCAAACCCAGTTGGCACCCTACGTCAATGGCGCAACGGTGCTGCCTTCGGTAGTGTGGTTCCCGGCTCAGCGTGAACCAGACGCGTCTGTCTGGCTGCGTGCCAAACCACGCCTGACGCTGCCGGCGGTGCCGTCGGCAACACGGGTCACCGATGCGCTCGGCGGCAGCGGCTGTACGGTGGAGCTGTCAGCCGACTTTCTGACTATCGCCTGGCGCAAGCTGTTGCAGAATGCGGTGGCGGGGCTGATGGTGTTGGCCAATCGCCGTACCGGGATGTTTGCCCGGCCGGACATTACCGCACTGGCTCTGGCTTATCTGCATGAGTGTCTGGCGGTGGCGCGTACGCAGGGGGCTAAACTTGACGACAACGTGCCGCAGGAGATCGTCGACGGTTTCCATCGCGCCCCGGCGGATTTAGGCACCTCGATACTAGCCGATCGCCAGGCCAATCGGCCACTGGAGTGGGATATTCGCAACGGCGTAATACAGCGTTACGGGCGCTTGCAGGGGATCCCCACGCCGATCGGCGACGTGCTGGTTCCGCTGTTGGCGGCGGGCAGTGAGGGGCCAGGTTAACGCAGCTAATGGTGGGTGGCTGTTGTTCAACGCTGACAGCCGGCTAGCGTTTGCCACCCGGTCAGTGGTGGATGCAACCTGGTGCAGCCACAAAAATAATGGGTATAATCGCCGTCATTATTCAACCGGTTTAGAAATGACGATGACAAAACTCACCTTACAAGAGCAGATGCTCAAAGCGGGCTTGGTAACCAGCAAAAAAATGGCCAAAGTCCAGAGAACGGCTAAAAAATCACGCGTGCAGGCGCGTGAGGCCAGAGAAGCGGTAGAAGAAAACAAAAAAGCGCAACTTGAGCGCGACAAACAGCTGAGCGAACAACAAAAACAGGCGGCGTTATCCAAAGAGTATAAAGCGCAGGTCAAGCAGCTGATTGAAATGAACAAAATCGTCATTGCAAAAGGTGATATCGGCTTTAACTTCACCGATAGCAATGTGATTAAAAAAATCTATGTCGACAAGACCACCCAGGCCCAGCTGATTAGCGGTCGGCTTGCCATCGCGGCGTTGGTGGTTGATAACGGCGCCGAGAAAGAATACGCCATTATCCCCGCCAGCGTTGCCGACAAAATTGCCCAGCGAGATGCCAGCAGTATTGTCTTGAACAGTGCGCTGAGTCAGGAAGAGCAGGATGAAGAAGATCCGTATGCCGACTTTAAAGTGCCTGATGATTTGATGTGGTAATCAGCGGTTACAGGCCATGGGTTGGATCCTCAACCCTGGCGCCGCTGCTTTGCAGCCATAGCGAGCGGCAACACCATTTTTGCGCTTAGAACGGGCTTGCTTGGCGGGCGGTGATTCGCCGTTGACTGACGGGATGAACAAACTGTAACTCGCTGGCGTGCAGCATCAGCCGCGGCGTCTGCTCGGTGCCTGGCAACAGGCGGCCGCCGTACAGATCGCAACCCAAAATAGGGTGACCCAACTGCTGGCAGTGGATACGTAACTGGTGGGTGCGCCCGGTCTCCGGCGTTAACCGTACCCGCGTCACCGGCACTGGCCGCTGCTCTGCCACGGCGTGATAACCGCGCTCAACGACCTGATAGCGGGAGCGGGCGGGCTTGCCGTGGATTGAGCAAATCGACATCAGCGGGAACAGTGCCGGGTCTTTGGCTATCGCCGCGTCTATCACCCCTTCGTTGTGCTCCAGATGCCCACACAGTAGCGCGTGGTACTCCTTGCTGACCGTACGTTGACTGAACTGCTGGCAGAGGGCGGCATTAATCGCCTTATTGCGGGCAATCAGCATCAGCCCGGAGGTGCCGAAATCCAGGCGGTGAACCAGCGTGCAGCCAGGAAAAATCTGCACCAGCCGATGGTGCACCGAATCGATATTTTGCGCATTTTTCCCCGACAGGCTGAGCAGCCCGGCGGGTTTATCGATCAGTACCAACTGCTCGTCCTGATAGAGGATCTCTATCCTGTCAAGACACGGCGGGGCAATAAAGCTATCGACAATGGTAGACATCAGCTTGCCTGAACGGAGAGTGGGGGCGGATGATAACCAATTTTCAGCCGTCTGGCGATCCCGCGCATCATCATTGGCTAAAACCCCGATAAGCAAAAAGCCCGCTCAGATTTAGGCGTTGAGCCGGATTACCGATGAATGAATCCAGCAATCCCATATTTAGCAAAGAAAATAGTTTAAAGTTGGCTACTATGGATTAGTTTTTCTTTGTTGAGGGGTTGAGTTGATGCAAACGCTGTTGTTTATCTGGGACTGGCTTAAGTCGAGCCCATTCGCCTTTTCCCTGCTAGCGGTTGTTTTTATGCTATTTACCGCTTTTGTGACAGCGATTATCTGTAAGCTTTTCCTGCTGGGTCTGGTGAGGCGGTTCATCCTCCACTCGCATAAGCACGATCCTCTGGACAAGGACATGCGGGTCGCTCGGCGTTTGACGAACATTATTCCCGTCGTCACGTTCTACTTTCTGTCACGTCTTATTCCGGGATTGCCTCCGGGGCTACTGGAAGCCATCAGTACCATTTGCGGGGTGTTATTTATTATTAATGCCACCATGCTGATCAACGAACTTCTGGATATCACCAATACCACCTATATTCGCAGACACGGTGAAAAAGCGCATTCGATTAAAGGATATGTGCAGATCGGCAAGATTATTGTGTCATCCATTGCGACTATTTTAGTGATTGCCACATTGTCCAATAAGTCACCGGTAATCATTATCTCTAGTCTGGGGGCGGTGGCAGCCGTGCTCATGCTGGTATTTCAACATACGCTGACATCACTGGTGGCAAATATCCAGGTATCGTCCTCTAACGTTATTCAAACCGGCGACTGGATAGAGATTGCTCATGGAGAGATCAGCGGCGAAGTTGTTGATATTGCGCTACATACCATCACTATTCGTAACTGGGACAATACCCTGTCGCGGGTACCGACCAAGAACCTGATCACAGAAACCTATACCAACTGGCAACCGATGTTCTCCTCGGGCGGACGTCGCATTAAGCGCAGTTTCTTTGTTGATCAATCTAGCGTCACCTTTGCCGATACCGCGTTACTTGAGAGGTTAACAGCGTTATCGCCAGAAAAATATGTTGGACTGAAAGAATATCTCAGTAAAAAAATGGCAACGCTGTCGGATGAACAGCTGAGCCACCATGGGATTACCAATCTTGGATTGTTTAGAAAATACTTACTGGAGTATTTGAAGGGGCGGGAAGATATTAGAAAGGATATGTATCTGGTGGTGCGGCAACTTAGTCCGACATCAGAAGGATTGCCGATTGAAATATACTGTTTCAGCTCAAATGTCTTCTGGGAAAACTATGAAGAAACACAGTCGGAAATTTTCGAGTATATGTATGCGACGGCTCGTTACTTTTCTTTGGGGATTTATCAAAAACCCTCGGGAACCGATGTCAGCAACATGTTGCCGAAATAATCGTTCAGCGATGCACAAGCAGACATCCCCCGCATAATGCAGGGGCGAGAACGGTGTGAATGAATAAAGTCAGTTACCGATTTTAAGCTGTAACCTTCTTTGTCATTGTGATGCAGCGCTAAAATTGCGCCCCAGAACATAAGACGATACGGTGTCAGATGTTCGGCTATTTCGTCGAGTGAATCGACGCCAAAATAAACCTGATAACGCCGTGCGAGCCACGCCGGTTAACGCGCAGATTTTATTTTCGCTAAAGGAGATATAGTCGCCTTCAGTCGGCACATTTTTTGCCGAAATCAGCTGTTTTGTCTGGTTTCGTCAGCGTTGCGCTGAATCATGACGCTCTTCATCATCTCACCTGGGAGAGTCTCATATCATCACCGGCATGCCATGCGGGAATGTGACGAAATGGTACCAGCCACCGCGATGTCTCATGGCAGCAGGCACATCGCTTAACAGATTATCGATTAAAGCTGGATAAACCACTGGCCTCCAACTGGCGGATGGCTGCCGCCCAGTGCTTTTGCGTGATCTCATCCGTGCCGCTGCGAAACCGCATGGACTGCGCCTTGACCTTTTCGATCGCGGCCGGCGGCGCATAGTGCAGATTGTCTCGCCCGCCGGCGAGCGCCGCCACCTGAATGTTACAGGCGCGCTCCAAACCGTGCAGTTCCCGGAACGCGTGCTCGATACTCACGCCGCCGGCCAGCAGCCCGTGGTTGCGCAAAATCATCACGTTGCCGTGGCCCAGATCGTTAACCAACCGTTCCTGCTCATCCAGATCGAGCGCTACGCCTTCATATTCGTGATAGGTAATGCGCGAATAGTAAGCCAGCGCATGTTGTGACAGCGGCAACAAACCGTCTTTTTGCGCCGATACTGCCGCACCGTCTTTGGTGTGGGTATGCAGCACGGCTTTCAGATCGGGTCGGGCGCGGTGTATGGCGCTGTGGATCACAAAGCCGGCCTGATTAATGCCAAGCCCGCTGGGATCGGCAATAATATTGCCGTCCAAATCGATTTTCACCAGGTTGGAGGCGGTGATTTCACTGAATAGCAGGCCGTAGGCGTTAATCAGGAAATGTTCTTCCGCGCCCGGCACGCGCGCCGAGAAATGGGTATAAATATGATCGGTCCAGTTATACAGGGCCGCCAATTGATAAGCGGCAGCCAGTTTGACGCGTTCTTGCCACTCCTCCTGGCTGACGTCGTTTTTTACTGCGCCGCTGTTGGCGGTAGGGATAGACACCAAAGACATAACAACTCCCGTTAATGGTGGTTTGACAAATATTGGCAGCGATGGGCAGTGAAGTTACCAATCGCTCTCTTGACCCAGAATTTTCAAAATGTCCTGTCGGTGTTGAATCAGCAGCGGGGCGTCGCGGTGACGCGGGTAGGCGAGCGGCACGGCAAATTGCGCCAGAATTCGGCTCGGACGCGGCGACAGCACCATTACCCGATCGCACAATAGCAGCGCTTCTTCAATGTCGTGCGTCACCAGCAGGCTGGTGTAGCCCTGGCTTTGCCAGAGGTTAATCAATTCGCGCTGCATACTGATACGCGTCAGCGAGTCCAGTTTTCCCAGTGGCTCATCGAGCAACAGCAGGCGCGGCTCGTTGAGTAGCGCGCGCGCCAATGCGGCGCGCTGGGCCATGCCGCCGGATAGCTGCTTCGGGTAGGCGTTGGCGAACTCGTTGAGGCCGATACGGTCAATCAGGCTGTCGGCCTGATGTTCCTGGCCACTTAGCCCCTGCGCCTGCGGCCCGAGCAGCACGTTTTGCCGCACCGTCCGCCATGGGTAGAGCGTGGGATCCTGGAAAACCAGAATGCGTTCGGGGCTGGGGGCGCCGAGCGGCCGGCCGTCGGCAAGCAACTGACCGGTCTGTAACGGCTCCAGTCCGGCCAGCAGGCGCAGCAGCGTGGATTTCCCACAGCCGGAAGGTCCGAGTAGTGCGACGCTTTCACCGGGGGCAATGCTCAGGCTGATGTTATCCAGCACGGCGATTTCCCGTTTACCCAGGGCGAAACGGTGGCTGACGTTGCGTACGTCAATCGCTGTGCCTGTGGCTTTACTCTGAGCCTGTGCGGCTTGCGCTACCATTTCATCACTCCTTTTTGCCAACCGAGCAGTCGATCGCGCAGCAAAAACAGCAGGCTGATCAGCCCGGAACACAGACAGGCCATTACAATCAGCGCCGCGTACATATTGGGATAGGCAGCCCAGCCCTGCGCCCATTGCAGATAAAAGCCGATACCGGCTTTAACCCCAACCATCTCCGCGACGATCAGTACGGAGAAAGACGCTCCCAATCCCATAAACAGGCCGACAAACACGCTGGGCAGGGCGGCGGGGATCGCCACGTGGAAAATCAAAAAGCGCTGACTGGCGCCCAGGGTGCGCGCTACGTCGTAATAGGCTTTATCGATGTTGGCGACGCCCGACCAGGTGAGAACGGTAACCGGGAACCAGGTCGCCAGAGCGATCAGAAACACGCTGGCGCCAAAGCTGCTCGGGAAGATGAACAGGCACAGCGGTAGCAAGGCGGTCGACGGCACCGGCCCGAGAATGCGCAGTATCGGGTGCACCCAATAGCCAATGCGCTGCGACCAGCCGATCGCCACGCCGCTGACAAAGCCGCTCAGGGTTCCAATCGCTACCCCCAGCAACAATAACGACAGCGAGTGATACAGGCTGGTCAGCAGGCGCGGCCAGTCGGTAAGGTAAACCTCAATCAGCGCCTGCGGCGGAGCGAAAAACGGTACCGGCAGCACCCCGGTTTTCGCCGTGAGCAGTTGCCACAGGCTGAAAAACAGCGGCAGCGCGATCAGCCATTGCCCGGCGCGTTGCAAACGCAGCAAACTCCCGTTCCAGCGCCGATAGCTCAGCGTCAGAGCCAGCAACGCCACCGCCAGTGCCAGTTGCAGATAAGCCCAGGCCTGGCTATAGGGCCACTGGCGGATGGCGTTAGGCCAATAGAGAGTGATAAGCCCGGCCGCCAGCCACGCAGCTGCGGCAAGCAGGCCGGTGAGCCAGATCCTTCCTCTGGCGGTTTTTTCGCCTTTTATGGTGCTATCAAGCAAATACGTCGGCATAAATGCTCTCCGCAAATTGGTGGGCGTCGGTCGTGGGTTTAATCACCTGTACCAGCTGTAAATCGCTGACGTATTGGGTAAGTTCTTTGACGAAAGCTTGCCCAACGGCATGATGTCCATGAGCCTGACCATGGATAATGCCGGCCACTTCCTTGACGTTGGTGTTTAACGCGTGGGCCATAAAGGCTTCGGCAACGCTTTCCGGGTGCTCTGCCGCGTAGCTGTGTGCATCAAGCAGAGCCTGGGTCAACGCCGCCGCTGCGGCTCTGTGTTCACGGGCCAGCGACCCACTGACGCCAACCACGCAGCAACTGAGGTTGGCGTATTCGCCGGTCATATTGCTGGCCAGCAGTTGGTATTTGCCGCTTTCCAATAAGCGGTAGCTAAAGGGTTCACTGCCGCTGATGGCGGCAATTTCCTGTTTATCCAACGCCACGCTTAATAAATCGGCGGGATAAACCTTCCATTGCACATCGGCGATCGGATCTACGCCATGGCGTTTGAGCAGAATGGCAAAAAAGTTCTTGTCAGGGCCTGCCATATCGGTCACACCGATGGTTTGCCCTTTCAGTTTGTCCAGGCTGGTAAAGGGGGCATTTTTGGCGGTCAGCAAATTCAGGCAGCCGCCGTGGGTACCGGCGGTGAGCTTTACGTCAAAGCCTTGCTCCAGCGCCTTCAACCAGCGCAGGGCCATGCCGATGCCGGCATCGGCTTTGCCGGTGGCGATCGCCTCCAACAGCAGATCGGTCGAGTTGCCGAAGTTGACAAATTCAACGTCCAAATTGTATTTGCTGAAGAAGCGCTGCTGTTCCGCTACGGTGACGGGAGCAATACACACCGCGCTCTGGTTGATAGCGAGTTTCAACTTGTAGGGTTCAGGCAGGCGCAGGGCGTTACTGCCATCCTGATGCATGGTTGCCATATCATGGGCGAACAGCTTTGGTGATATGCCGGCCAACGCCGGGGCTGCCAGCAGGCTGCCACCCAGTCGGAGGAATCTACGGCGTGAATACTGGGCTAGGGGATTCATGGCTGACCTTCCTGTTGTGTCTGCGCCAACGGCGGCACGCTAAAACCTTTATCAAAAGTGTGGGTAACGTCGAGGGGCTGCCGGATCAGACCGTTAGCCTGATAAAAATCCGCCGTGGCCTGCTGTTGACGCACGGTTGTCTCGTCAATCTGCTGCCAACGCAGCTGGCGGCTGGCGAACTGTTCGCGCGCGATTTCGGGCGGGAATTTAATGATTTTCCCCAGCGTGTTCCCGTAGCTGTCGAGATTGGCATAGGCCCAGCGTTCCGCTTTTGCCAGGCGGTTCAGGTAATCCTGCAGTGCCTGGCGTTTAGCGCTATCGGCGAGCGTTGCATCCGTGGCCGCCAGGAAGGTATTTCCCGGCAGTAGGCCGCTGCCGCTGACCAGCACATGGCCTTGTCCGGTTTTAACCAGTTGAGTGGTATAAGGCTCCCAGGCGCCCCAGGCGTCGACCGAGCCGCTAAGCAGCGCAACCTTGGCATCCACCGGCCCCAAAAAGACCCACTGTACGTCCGTCGCGCTCAGACCGGCTTGTTCCAGCGCCTTTAACGCCACAAAATGGCCGATCGAACCTTTGCCGGTGGCGATGCGCTTACCTTTCAGATCCTGACCGCTTTTCAGCGGTGAGTTTTCACTCACCAGTAGTGCGGTGCCCGCCGGGTTGCTTTTATCCACCGCTACCGCTTTCACCGGTGCACCCTGCGCAAGGGCAAACAATAACGGGGCATCGCCAATAATGCCGACATCAACTGCGCCGGCGTTCAATGCTTCGGCAAGCGGGGCGGCGGCGGGGAACTCGGCCCATTTGATGTCGTAAGGCAGCTTGTCAAGCGCATTGGCCGCTTCCATTTGTGAACGCATACCGCCTTTTTGGTCGGCAATATGCAGGGTGATACGTGCATCGGCGAACGGTGGCAGGCCTGCCAGACCGAGCAGCAATAGGGCGCCCAAGGTGTGTTTAATACGTAACATGGTGATTTTCGTCCTATGGTGTTAACGAAGCTTTGCCGGCGTTGATCCATGCGCTGTCGTTTTGTGGGGTATGTATCCGGCCGCAGAGTACGTTACGGTAGTGGCGCTCCAGCGGGTTATGGCGCGTCAAACCGTGGTTACCGCTCTGCGTTAGCGCCTTTTCCACTGCCGCTATCGCATTTTCGGTGATGGTCACTTTTGCCAGGTTGGCCTGTTCGGTGCTGAATGCCTGCGCTGCCGCCTGGCGCAGCAGGCTCTGATTGACCAACAGCAAGCCATCGATTTGTCCGACGGCTTCCTGCACGCGGGCCAGGCTGGCTAATGGGGCACCCAGACTGGCCGGCACCCGTTGCTGCAACCAGGCGATCAGCCAGCGGCGTGCCGCCTGCGCAATGCCGTCATAGATGGCTGGCAGCAGAGCGGTGTGCGCATTGGCGGCAGCCTGAAGCTGCGCGGTATCCGGCGGCGGCGGCCGATCGGCCGGGTAAACATCCACCGCGTGGGTCAGCGGTACTATGACATCGCGCAGTATCACCTCATGGCTGCCGGTGGCGCGCATCCCCAGATGATCCCAACTGCGTTTAAGGGTGATGCCCGGGCTGTCGCGCGGAACCAGCCAGGTGCCCACCTGTGGGTTGGCATCATCACTGCGAGCCCAGATTGCCAGCCAGCTCAGCCCTTCAATCCCGGTGGTATAAAGCTTATGACCGTTGAGCCGCCAGCCGGCAGAGGTGCGAGCCGCTACGGTGTGGGGCAGACCGCCGCGCGCCGGGGAACCCAGTTCCGGCTCTACCCGCAGGCTGTTGATTAGCGCCCCGCGTTGCACGGCGCTGAGGCTGACTGTACCGCGCAACGCTTCTGGCCAACTGGGGTTGGCGGCCAGGCGCAGGTGGTGCAGATACTGCATGCAGACGATCAGCGCCGTTGACGGTTCGCCCTGTGCGATGGCGCTGACCACCTGCTGCAAAGTAGACAGATTGGCTTCGGCGCCGCCGTAACGCTGCTCACAGGCCAGGCCCAATAGCCCATATTCATGCAGCAAGGTCAGATTGGTGTGTGGAAACTCGCCGCTGCGATCCAGCACCGCGGCCTGCTGCGCCAGTTGTTCGGTGATCTGCTCAAGCGGCGGCTGGATATGCTGTCGCCGCGTAAACAGGCGGGTAGACTGGACAGAACTCATACGTAGTGCCTCTCCCGTTGACCATCAGGCGCTTTGTTTGGCGTCGCGCTGGGCAATTTTTTCACGGGCGATCGGCAACAGTTCTTTACCGTATTCCTGAGCGTCGTTGAGGGGATCAAAGCCGCGGATCAGGAAGTTGCGCACGCCCAGATCGTAGTAATCAAGCAGGGCATCGGCCACTTGTTCCGGCGTACCCACCAGCGCCGTGGAGTTGTGCCCGCCACCGACCAATCTGGCGATGCCGGTCCACAGGCGTTTATCCACCACATCGCCTTGCGCCACGGTTTGCAGCAGACGTTGAGCGCCGACGCTGTTGGGCTTGTTCTTATGGCTCGCGCCGGCTTGTGCGGCATGTTCAGTGGCGACATGCAGGATCTGTCTGGCTTTTTCCCAGGCCTGCGTTTCGGTGGCGGCAATAATCGGCCGGAAGGAGACGCTAAAGTCGATTTGGCGCTGGTGTTTGGCCGCTTCGGCCCGCACGCGCTGGATGGTTTCCCTGGTTTGCGCCAGCGATTCGCCCCACAGGGCAAACACATTGGCGTGCTTACCGGCCACGGCGATGGCCGCGTCGGATGAGCCGCCGAAGAAAATCGGAATATGGGGCTGTTGCAACGGCTTAATTGCCGAAAAGGCCTGGTCGACCTGATAGAAATCATTATGGGCGTCGAACGGCCGCTCCTGGGTCCAGACCTGGCGTACGATCTCCAAAAACGCCTCGGTGCGGGCATAGCGCCGATCGTGATCGAGATAGTCGCCGTCGCGGCGCTGCTCGGCGTCGTTGCCGCCGCTGATGATATGCACCGCCAGGCGGCCGTTCAGCAGATGTTCCAGCGTGGCGAATTTGCGCGCCGCCAAGGTCGGTGAGACGAAGCCCGGCCGGTGAGCCAGTAAAAAGTTGATTTTTTGCGTGGATAGCCCGGCCAGCGCCGTGACTAGAAATCCGTCGGGTTGATCGGACCAATGGCCGACCAGCAGGCGGTCAAAACCGGCGGCTTCGTGAGTTTGCGCAAAGCGCACAATGTAATCTCGATCAAATATCGGGCCAGCCGGAGGGATGATTTCCGAAGACAGACGGTGGCCGATCATGCCTAAAAATTGAACGCTCATTAGAACTCCTTGTCAGGAATCGTGATAGGGTCTGGCTGCTGGCCAAGGTTTGGCAATCAGCAGCACGGTGTTTATACCCTATACGTGATGTTCTAATGATTTAAATGCATTTTTATCATATGTTAATATGCATAAAGTTAATTATATAACTAATCGCTTATTATTCATGCAATTGGCCGCGAAGTTCCTGAACGATCTTTTCGGCAAAAAAGGTGGTGGGTCGTTGCAAATTGCCCAATCCCGGGCTGCTGACCTGCCACAGTTGGACTTTCGGTCGGAAGTCGTTCAGCTCGACAATCGTGATATCGTTTTGATGCGGACTGTGGGTTAACGCCGCCTTCGGCACCAGTCCGAGCCCGAGCCCCTGAGCCACCAGACTGATTTGCAACTGGGCGCCGGCGGTTTCAACATTGACTTTCAGCCGCAGCCCGTGTGCCAGCAGATCGCGGTTTAATCCGGCGCGCAGGCCGCAGCCATCAGGGTTTAATACCCAGCCATAATGGGCGCAACCGCTGAGGCGGGCGGTGTCGAGGCGAAGATTTTTGCTGGCGATCACGACAACTTCCAATGGGCACAACGCTTTTGTCACCAGGCTGTCATCGAAGGTTTGCTGCGTCGGCCCCATGGCAAGCAGGCTGTCCAGCTCAACGTTTTCCAGCCGTTTTATCAACTGCCCGCCCCAACCGCAGACCACCTGCGGGCGCAGTTGCGGGTAATGCTCACCGAGGGCAACCAGCGCTGGCCGCAAGGCGATTTCACTCAGGCTTTGCGGGATCCCCAGGCGCAGCGGGCCGCTCGGTTCCGCATCCTGATTAAGCAAACTTTCCAGCCGCTTGGTTTCGCGTTTGATCGTCAGACACTGTTCGTAGACGCGATGGCCGACGGCCGTCAGTTTAAGTGGTTTGGTTTGGCGATCCAGTAGCGTGGCGCCTAGGCTCTGTTCAAAGCTTTGCAGGCGGCGGGTTATGGCAGATTGGCTAATGCCAAGGTATTCCGCGGCCTGGTTAAGCGAAGCAAATTGCACCACCGCCAGCAGTGCGTCAATGTCGTCTGTACGCATGGAGACTCTCTTTATGTGTATTCTGCATTTTAGTTTATTACAAAAATGCATTTAAATAATAAAAAGTTCTTTGTTAGCGTGATAGGCACCGCTTCAGACAGGAAGGCTCTATGACAATGCCATTACGCTTAGACCGTTTACGCGGCTTCATCCAACAATTGGCCCAACTGCATCAACAGCCGCTGGACGATACGGCGCGGCTGGAACAGGCGGCGCAATCGCTGTCCGAGCTGGTCAAGCAGGATGACTGGCTGGCCGAAGAATACGCCCGCCCACATCCTGAACATTACCAGCAGTATCTGCTGCATGTTGATTCCGCCCAGCGCTTTTCCATCGTCAGCTTCGTTTGGGGGCCAGGGCAGGTCACGCCGATCCACGATCACCGCGTATGGGGGCTGATTGGCATGCTGCGCGGCGCTGAAATCAATCAGCGTTACCTGCTTGACGGTCAGGGCGTGCCCCAGCCTGCAGGCGGCACCGAGCGGTTAACAGCCGGGCAGGTAGCGAAACTGTCGGAACAGGACGGCGACATTCACCAGGTTAGCAATGCGTTTAACGATCGTGTGTCAATCAGCATTCATGTGTATGGCGGCAACATCGGCGCCGTCAAGCGTGCGGTATACGGCGAAAGTGGCGCGGTGAAGCCCTTTATCTCCGGTTATTCCAACACTCAACTGCCTAATATTTGGGATCTTTCTAAGGACGTATAACTATGCCTGCCTTTGTTTACCGTGATTTTTCCACCCTGCGTGCCGCGTTACTGGCTCGCCAGGAATTGGCGCTGATCGATGTGCGTGAAGAAGCCGAATTTGCGCAAAGCCACCCGCTGTTTGCCGTGAACATTCCGCTGAGCAAATTGGAGCTGGAAACCTACCGACGCATTCCGCGCCGTAGCACGCCCATCACCGTGTATGACAACGGCGATGGGCGTGCTGAACAGGCGGCAAGGCGGCTACAGCAGTTGGGCTATGGGGATGTCGCTCTGCTGACCGGCGGCCTGGCAGGTTGGCAAGCCGCCGGTGGCGAGCTTTTCCAGGACGTAAATACCCCGAGCAAGGCCTTTGGCGAACTGGTGGAAAGCCGCAGGCATACGCCATCGCTGACTGCGCAGCAGGTGAAGGCGCTGATCGATAGGCAGGCCGATGTGGTGATCGTCGATGCGCGCCGTTTTGATGAATACCAAACCATGAGTATCCCCACCAGCACCAGCGTGCCTGGGGCGGAGCTGGTGCTGCGGATCAACGCGCTGGCACCGGATGCCAACACGCAGGTGATAGTCAACTGCGCCGGGCGCACACGCAGCATTATCGGTACCCAATCGCTAATCAACGCCGGCATCAGCAATCCGGTGGCAGCGCTGCGCAATGGGACGATCGGCTGGGGGCTGGCGGGGTTTGAGCTGGAAAGTCAACGGCAACGTCGCTACCCGGACGGCGTGGATAATCTGCCGCAGGCGCAGCAGCAGGCACGGCGGGTGGCGGACGAGGCCGGGGTACGGCGCATCGATCGTGAGACGCTGGGGTTGTGGTGGCAGGATACGGCACGCACCACCTATCTGTTTGACGTGCGCAGCCCCGAGGAGTATTACGCCGGGCATCTGCCGGGCAGCTATGGGGTGCCAGGTGGCCAACTGGTACAGGAAACGGATCACCATGCCAGCGTGCGCGGCGCCCGCGTGGCGCTGGTGGATGATAACGGCGTGCGTGCCAACATGAGCGCCTCCTGGCTGGCGCAGATGGGCTGGGAGGTGGCGGTAGTGGACGGTCTGACCGCCGCCGACTTTACCGAGCAGGGCGATCCGGCGGCGCAGGTGCCGCCACCGCCCGCGGTGGATGAAATCACGCCTGAGCAGTTGGTCGCACTGCTGGCGCAGGAAGGCACGGTGTTGCTGGATTTCACCACCAGCGCCAACTATGTGGCGCGCCATATTCCCGGCGCCCATTGGGTCATCCGTTCGCAGTTGCCGTTGGCGCTGGAAAACCTGCCGCCGGCCAAGCGCTATGTGCTGACCTGCGGCAGCAGCCAACTGGCGCGCTATGCGGTGCCGGAAGTAGCCGCGCTGACCGGCAAGCCGGTACAACTGCTCGCCGGCGGTACCCAGGCATGGATCGCTGAAAACCGGCCGTTGGAAAAGGGCGAAGGGCGGTTGGCGGTGCCGCGCATAGACCGTTATCGCCGCCCGTACGAAGGCACGGACAATCCGCGCGAAGCGATGCAAGCGTATCTGGACTGGGAGTTCGGATTGGTGGAACAACTGGCGCGTGATGCAACCCATGGCTTTACCGTGCTTTGAATCACCAGACAATACGCATAACCATCAGCGGCAAAGAGGAAAAGTATGACGCAGTTTTCTGTTTTACTTAGGGCCGTGGGGCTGAGCGCCTCGTTATTAACGGCATCGTTGGCACAGGGGGCGATAGGCGATGCCCAGTTGGTGCTGGGCGATCAAGCCCGCGGGTTGCGTAGCCTGGTGGAAGCCGCTGGCGTGATGAAGGATGCGCCTTATCAGTATCGGTGGGCCAATTTCCAGGGGGCGGCGCCGTTGTTTGAGGCGCAGCGCGCAGCAGCGGTTGATACGTCCTATGCCGGGGATCTGCCGGTGTTAATGGCGGCGGCAGGCGGGGTGGATTTTAAGCTGATTCAGACCAACGTCGGCTATGGTCAGTCTAATGGGATTGTCGTGCCGCAGGATTCACCGTTGCACAGCGTTCGGCAGTTGCAAGGGCAAACGGTGGTAGTTTCCTCGGCGCGTGGCAGCATCTCGCAAAACCTGCTGTATGCGGCGTTGCAGGAGGCGGGGCTGAAACGGGAAGATGTGAAGATTCAGTTCGTCATGCCTACCGATGCCAGCGCGGCGTTTAGCACTGGCAGAGTGGCGGCCTGGGCGGTTTTTGATCCCTATTTGGGGGTTGCGGAGCAAAGCGGCGCGCGCCTGCTGCGCGATGGTCAGGGATTAACCCCGTCGCTCGGTTTCTTGACCGCCACTACGCGCTCATTGGCCGATCCGGACAAGCGAGCTGCCATCAAAGACTTTGCCGAACGCGTCGCCAGAGCGCGGCAGTGGGCGATCGATCATCCGCAGGAATACGCCAGGGTTTACGCTCAACTGACGCGTTTGCCACTGGAAACCGCTCGACAGATTGCGGGTCGGACCTCAAAGGGCGCGCATAGCGTCAATCAACAGGACGTCAAAGTGCTGCAACCGGTAGCTGATTTGTTTTATCAGTTAAAGATATTGCCCAGGCAGGTTGATGTTAACAATTTGATTGATAAGAGTTTTGACTTAAAGGAATAAATACTGCACGGATGCCGAGGCTGGCATGTCCTTACCCGCCATCGTGGCGCTATTGGAAAGTTGACCGGAGTCTCAGGCAAGCGTTCGCGGCTCGGGTTTGAGTGACGGTTCGCATCAAAAGCAAAAAGCCCGCTTAAGTTTCCTTAAGCGGGCTTCTCTAAATATGGCTCCTCTGACTGGGATCGCCTTTGCCAACAAGTGGCTAATAAATAAGCTAAACCTGAATTCCCTTTCTGTCAAGACCACCAGAATGACCACCAATCGACGCTGATGAGCGAATCAGGGGGCCGGGATGTTGTTACTTATTGTTGGAATTGGGGACATGCTGCTGCATCAATTCAACGACCCAATCACTAAAAACTCGCAGTTTGGCGTTGACATGGCGGTTCGGCGGAAATGCCAGGTACAAGGGCATTGGATTAATACGCCAATGTTCAAATAGCGGAATCAAGGCGCCACAAGCCTGATGTGCTGCCGCCATATAGACTGGCATTGCAATCACGCCTAACCCAGCCAGCCCAGCTTCGAGGTAAGCATTGCCATCATCCACTGCAAGCACATAGCTGCTCTTGATTTCGATATGTTCACTCTCACAGTGCAGTACCAGAGAATCAATCCTGCCGGTGCGTGAGGACAAGAATCCCACTATGCGATGGTCAGTGTTTTCCAGCTCTCGCGGGTGCGCAGGGGCGCCAAGGCGTTCCACATAACTGGGGGCGACGTAGACGCCGAATTGCAAATCGCCGACATGGCGTGCGATCAGGGACTGGTCGTTGATTTCGCCACCGCGCAGGACGCAATCCATATTGTCGCCGATCAGATCCACCACCCGGTCACTCACACCCATGTCGAATTGGATATCAGGGTAGCGCGCGTGGAAAGCCGGTAGCGCCGGCACCAGCACAAGGCGGGCCAGCGGACTGGGCACATCCACCCGTAGCCGTCCTCTGGGCGTAATCGCCCTACTTGAAAGGCTGTTTTCAGCATCATCCATGTCCGCCAGCAGGCGGATGACGCGCTCGTAGTAAGCCGCTCCATCAGGAGTGACACCAAGCTTGCGGGTGGTGCGATGGAGTAACTTGACGCGCAGCCGCGCTTCCAACTGCTGAATGAGTTGTGTCACCGTGGTTTTGCTCATATGAAGTGTTTGGGCAGCCTTTGTGAAGCTACCTGCCTCCACCACACGAGCAAAGGCGCGCATCGCATCGAAACGATCCATTCCTTACCCTTTCTTTTCACCGATTGTTTGGATTTTACAAACAATGATGAACAAAGTCGCTTGTTTATCCACCCGAACTGGCACCTGTAAAGTGTCTTTATATTCATTGGGCAGATTTCGCCCCATTGCAAAGGTACAAACATGACAACACGCGAAGCAGTTTTTCCCTTCGGGCGACAGGCGCTCTATGAGCACAATCGGTATTCAGCGGCCATCAAATCTAACGGCTTCTTGTTTGTTTCGGGGCAGGTGGGTAGCCGGGAGGATGGTTCGCCTGAACAGGATCTTAAAGAGCAGATCAGGCTGGCATTCGATAACCTTAATGCTGTTCTCACGGCTGCGGGCTGCACGTTCGGTGACGTGGTTGACGTTACCCTCTTTGTCGTCGATCCCGAGTCAAACCTCGACGCTATCTGGAGTATCCTGCCAGAATATTGGGGGGAAGCGCCTTACCCTACATTGACCGGGATCGGCGTGACGTGGCTTTACGGATTCAAGTTTGAGATTAAGGTGATTGCCAGGCTGCCCTAAACGTTACGGGTCTTTCCGCCCGTCGAAAATTCTACAGGGCAGCCCGCACTGCCTGCAGAGGGAACAGAGAGATTTCTGTCGTGCTATAGGCCGGATCGAGATGGTTTTCCGGACCGGGTCTGGATTTACTGATGAGGCAGAGGAAAATTTATGAAAGCAGCGGTTTATGACGTGGAAGGCGCTCCCGGCGTCCTGAAATATGTCGATATCCCAGATCCGGTAACAGGGCCTGACGACATCCTGATTTCCGTCGAGGCTATCTCGATTGAAGGTGGGGATCTGATCAACCGCCGTTCAACTCCGCCGCCTCATCCTTCATGGATCGTCGGCTACGCGGCCGCGGGCACAGTTATTGCCGTCGGATCGAAAGTCAGTAGCCGTAGGGTTGGGGACAGAGTCGCCGCTTTTAACATGCAGGGATCACATGCGGAACGTTGGGCTGTGCCCGCGGAACGAACCTGGCTTATACCCGATGGGGTGGATACGGTAGAAGCGGCGGTGTTACCGATTTCTTTTGGAACCGCGCATCATTGTCTTTTCACACGAGGCATGCTCCGGCACGGGGAAACCGTCCTTATTCAGGCAGCAGCGGGTGGCGTGGGGCTCGCTGCCGTTCAGCTTGCATCACAAGCAGGCGCGACGGTCATCGCCGTGGCAAGCGGAACGCAGCGAAGAAGCCGGTTGCTTGAACTTGGTGCCGATCATGTCGTGGATCGTGCAGAGAATAACGTCGTGGACAGTGTCCGACAGTACACCCATGGCACCGGTGTTGACCTCGTCATCGATCCGGTGGGGACGACGTTGCCTGCTTCGCTTTCTGCACTCGCTCCGCAAGGTCGTCTCGTCTTCGTCGGTAATGCGGGCGGTGGCAGCCTGACTGTCGACTTGTGGCCGCCAATGCAGTCTAACCAGACACTCATGGGGGTATTCATGGGACCCCTTTTTGAAAAGCCCGGAGTTTGGGCAAGTGTGGACGACATGTTGCAGGCTGTAGCCGCAGGGCGCATCAGGGTTGTCATTGACCGCATATTCCCCCTGGCCAACGCTACCGCGGCCCACGAATTCGCCGAGACAGCGAAACCGCTTGGCCGCATCGTTATGAAGCCATGAGGCGCGTTTGACCAGTATGAGTGCGCTGGGCTAATTACTGGGTTCTGGTATCAAGGCTAAGTTCAGATGTCAGGGGTAGGGCAAAGCTGAAATGTCCGCTCTGTGCCAAGAGCGGACGCTGAACCTGTGAAGATTATCTGTCGCTATGGCCTTATAAACTTATCTTCCGTTTTAGCCCTACTGGGAAAGACCAGCCCAGTTTTACACCAAGTGTGCATAGTGCGATCAGTATCATTCCTGTCATCTGAATGACCCCAGGTTGATGGCCATAAAACACCCAGTCTACAATGATAGCAACCAGTGGGTAGATAAAAGTCAGCACTCCAATTACCGGGGTGGTTAACTTTGGATAAGCCGAGTACATCAGGACGTAGGCGACACCGGTGTGCAGTATACCTATGCCAATTAACCACCCCCACGACTCAGGAGGAACTGAACGAAACGAATCGGTAAAAGGGGCTAGCAGAATAATTCCAACTATCGTCTGGCATAATGTGGTAATTTCGGGCCGTTGCTGTCCCAGTCCTTTCCCCACTACTGTTGATATCGCGTACAGCAAGGCGGCAACCAGAGTAAGCGCGACTCCCAGAACCCAGCGAATATTAATGACACTGAAGGGAGCGATAAGCCCACTAGCCAAAATGACACCTGTAAATGCTCCTGCTATCCATAGGACCTGGTTAAGTGAGATCTGCTCCCTAAGAAACACCGCGCTAATCAGTACAACAAAGAAAGGTTGTATGTGGTAGACAATAGTTGTTGTGGCTATTGAGGTAAGTGTGAATCCGGCAAAAAAAGCTATCCAGCTAAGCACCATACAGAGCCCTGCGAGTGAGGCATAAGTAAGACGTTTAAGGGAAAGAGACCTGTCCGGCAGGTAACCCCTGATGATGCACCATAAACCAAGAAAGAGAGTGCCAAAAACGCAGCGCCAGAACACTACCGATACTGGCGAAAGTCCGGACTCCACGGCAAAAGCACCAACCGTTCCTAACATCGCCATTCCGACAGCAAGTTTAACCGCAGGTAGCTGTTTGTCAGACATTTTTCTATCCCTTCCCAGGCTCTAAAATGAACAATGAAGCAACTATATTTTTTGTGGTTAAATTAAGCCAGTGAATAGATTTGATGGCTTCTATTTGTTATGTTAATAGCACTATGGCTAACCTTTTAGATATTGATTTGCTGCGTGCCTTTGTTGCTGTTGTCGAAACGGGCAGTTTTTCCCGTGCGGGCGAACGTATCGGGAGAAGCCAGTCTGCTGTGAGTATGCAGATCAAACGTCTTGAGCAGTCCATCGGTAAGCGCCTTTTACATCGAGGGACAAAGGCTGTTGCCCTCAACTCCGTTGGTGCTGATTTCTTGGTTCATGCCAGGCAAATTTTAAAACTGTCAGATGAGGCCTGGACAAGTGTGACACGCCCAGAAGAAACTGGCTGTGTTCGCCTGGGGGTACCTGATGACTATGCCGCTTTTTTATTACCTCCGGCGCTTGAACAATTCTCGGCGGAACATCCCCTGGTGACAGTAGAACTGATATGTGAGCCCTCTCTTTCCCTTACAAAAGCTATTGCGGATGGAAAAATTGACCTGGCCATTGTTACCCGGGTGGAGGAGCAACCGGTTGAAGTGATACGAAAAGAGCCTTTTGTCTGGGTTGCATCACCAACACATGTCGCCTGGAAAAGTGATCCTGTCCCGGTAGCACTATTTGCTCCCGGGAGTGCTGCACGTACCAATGTCATTCGTGCTCTATCTGAAAACGGCTATACATACCGGAATGCTTATTCGAGTGCCAGCTTGCTTGGTCTTGTAGCTGTTGTTCAGGCGGGGCTTGCAGTGGCCGGTCTGGCTAAGTGCAGTGTACCGCCATCCCTGTGCATTATTGGCGTCAATGAAGGTCTGCCTCCACTGAACGATCTGGAAGTGAGTATCTTACGGAAGTCAGGAGAAAGTGGTTCTGCAACAGATTGTCTGTACAACTTTCTCTATCGTTCCTTAACGGACTGCCGTTGATACAAGCTACGGTTGTTAAGTTCCCTGGTTTCGCTGAAATAACTGAAGAATATCCCCCTAAGTGTCAGCAGCAAGATAAGGCCCCGTAAAGCCCTCTCCCCGGGGGTAAAAGAGATTACCTGCTGACAGCTGGTTCAGGGAAATAATCACCTGTCCGTCAGTAGGTCTGGTTTGTGCCAGAAGCGGACGTTTCTGTCGGAATATATAACTCTTTAATCTTCACTTGCACCAATCGCTGATAAAGTAATATCTGGGTATGATTCAAACTCTCCTTCCCAGCCTTTATCGCCTGGAATCTTTTTCATTTCTCGCCAATATTTTACATTAAGAGTATTTTTTTCATTTTTTTTAGGAGTAAAAGTTTGAGGAATGCAATGTTTTGTATTATCTGACAGATTCTTATCTAAGTTAGCCCGATCAAAATCAACTTCATTTATTTTTGAAGCAACTTCCACAAGTAAAATTAGCGACATTAACGCCGAGTGAGATTCTTCATATGAGGGCGTTAATCCCTTATGGATAAAGTCATTCCTGGCAAACCGCGCCTTACTTAAAAATGAATAACTCTCCTCACATAAAAATTTGTTTTGAAAAAGCATTTCAATTTTATGGGCTGAATTCCATTGTTGTGACTCAATAAATTTTCGTCTCTTATGAATATTAACAGACTTTGCATCCTCGACTATTGTTTCTTTCCAAATAAACTCTAATATTTGCTCTATGCTAATCCAAGCGTGCGCTAATGCCTCGCACAATTGATGTTGTTTATAATATGTAAATGCACCTATAAATAGCGAGGGAGATAACGTTGGTAGTTTAGACAAAACCTTATGTCCATAGTTATATGCTGATATGATCTTATCAGCATTTATAATCTCAGGTTCGAGCAATCTGATAGAAGCCAATGAGCCTGCATCACACTCTCCAATTGCACGATGGAAATTAGAATTACTGCTGTGAGTGGAAGAATGACGGTAGTAACCTGTAATATTCATTATTCCCCTTGACACATCTAAAGGCACGATTGATTCGACATAAACCCCACCGATAAATATAGAGGCTAGAATTCTATTAACCTCTTCAACAACTAAATTATCATTTTTAAATTCTTTAATAAATGGAAATATTAAGCTCCCATCGAATCCAAAACATGCTGGCATTGGTTTAGGTAAATGTGCATTAAAGAACCTACTTGTTCTGTGAAGTTTCACATAGTCATATGTGGAGTTATTTATCTCCTCTAAGCTAGGACTCCATACATCAGAATCATCACGAGATATTAGCCTGAATGGTTTGAAATTCGCGATCAAAATTGGAATGTTAATTTCGCTCATATATTTTCTCGGTGATTTAACAAAGCTTATTATTTTTCTTACCTTTCAGCAGCACCATGTAACGGTCAAAGCCTGTAGTTCTATAAACTCCATATTAGCAGTTACAAATGAGCTTTACCAAGAGAAAACACGATAAATGGGGCTGTTATTCCTCATGCTCTCCCTGTGCAACATCCTGGCATATATATAATCTATAATACTATTACTTATATGAATTTATTCCTGTACGAGAGGATTTAAACCTCCATTACCTGACCCTGACGGGCTGCTAACAGTCCTGATGCTTAATTTCTAGATCAGAGATTGCTGTCGCTCTTATTTCTTTCAAGGCCGTATCAATAGCTAATTTTATTCTAATGCCATAATCATCTGGCTCTTCATAATCCAATGGGGAAGGATCAAAACCAATATTTTCAATTAATCTCTCTAAGATTACAGTTACATCATCATTCAAAAGAATTGCTTTAGTTATTAAAATTTCAGTTAGCGATGTCATTGCCATGCTTAGTTTTTGTTGTAGCTCTCTGTTTTTACTCTGAATATCCTTATCATTCAATGCCTTATCAATATCATCTTGAGCCTGTTGGATTTCTTTATAAAATTGCTTTTCTTGCGCCTCATTAAAATATGGCTGGTAACTATTTTCTATCCACCCAGGAGTCATATGAAGCTCAATTATATTAAACTCATTATCTGCCCATTTTTTAATCGCGAGTAATTGTGCATAGACAAATTCATACATATCATATTTTTTTTGCCAGACCTGCTGAGAAATCCATAATTCGGAAGTTATCTTTTTCTCTATGTCTTTAATAGTAGTGGTGTTTATAGATAACTGTTCCCGCAGTGTTTCATAGTTGGAATTAGTTGCTGAGATTTTAGCCTTTTCAGTAACAATAGAAACCAGAAAACTCATAATTAATGCTGCGACAATGACGGCGAGACTTAAACAAATAATTTCTGCTGTCGAGAAATTGGACGACTGCAATGCCTTAATAAGTTCAAATAATTGCTTTTCTGTAAGCATTGACCATTCCTAAATACTAAAAAACCATACACTGTCAATCAATAGACTAGACTTGCATGATTAAAATAAAAAATCAACAATCAATATATATCTATTGAAATCATATGGATAGACTCTTTATGGCGAGATGGATCCGTGAAATGTAATGGTTCGAAGCCGCGGATCTGATTTTTAACGGCGTACTAGTCTAGAAGACGTTCAATCACAGTCCGCTCCTCGCTCATAACTGCCCAAGGTTTTACTGAAAGCGGCTCGTCGCCGGCGCAGTAAATCTGACGTTGATCGGATTAAACATACGCGACGGCTTTAAGCTCAGCCGCCTTCGCCACACGGGTCAAACGCTTCCTCAGCGTAAATCGATCACCTAAGGAGTCCCTATGCGTGCTGCCGTTGTTTCACTTTTTGATGTTCCCCCCTCGTATGGCGACTTTCCTGAACCGGTAGCCGGTGAAGGCGAACGGGTGCTGCGCGTGCTGGCAGCCCCGCTGAGTCCTATTGTGAAAAGCCTCGCCGCCGGGAGACATTATTCGGGCACCCGTGACGTAAATTTCGTGCCGGGTATTGACGGTGTGGGGATGACTCCGGACGGCAAACGGGTCTACTTCCTGTTTCCCAAACCCCCGTTTGGCTCAATGGCCGCACAGGTTCTGGTGTCGGCTGATTTAACCGTGCCTGTACCGGAGAGTGTCGGTGATGCACGGGCAGCGGCGGTCGTGACGGCGGGGCTTTCCTCCTGGGTCGCGCTGATGCAGAGGGCGAAATTTACACGCGGTGAATCGGTACTCATCAACGGCGCTACCGGATCTGCAGGCGGACTGGCCGTGCAGATAGCAGCCTGGCTTGGTGCGGGCAGGATCATCGCCACCGGACGCAACCGGGAGAAGCTGGCACAGTTGCCGTCGGATGTTGAAAAAATCGTGCTGGATGATTCTGCAGACGAGGCGCTGAAGCAGGCTTTTTCAGGGCCGGTTGACGTTGTTCTGGATTATCTCTGGGGAGAGTCGGCAGGCCGGATTATCAGACAGGCCACGGCGGATCGCGGTTCACGGCTTGGAGAGCCACGCCAGCGGTTCGTGCAGCTGGGTTCTGTGGCCGGGGAAACTATCAACGTCTCTGCCGCCTCGCTTCGCAGCTCAGGTCTTGAAATTTTGGGAAGCGGCATCGGCAGCCTTTCCGTTCATGAGCTGATAGCCGGGGCAGGTCAGCTGCTGGCTGCGATCCCGGAAGGGGGATTCGATACGCCGGTAAGAACCTGCGCACTCTCAGATGTCAGCCAGATTTGGAATGAGGATACGGGGGAGGAGAGGGTAGTGCTGATCCCCTGACGTTTCAGGGCAGGAAAGAGACATGTTTTTCCTGTTAACGTGCAGGTGAAAAATCGTTAAAACCCGATGGCAGCCTCCCAGGCTGCCATCGCCTTATTACCAGTTCTGTCGGGTTGGCGAAATAATCAGGTCATTGACCGTCACGTTTTGCGGCTGATTAAGCGCATACACCACAGCACTGGCCACATCCTGCGGGCTGATAGCAATTTTAGTCAGTTCCTGAGCGATCTTGCGGCCTTCAGGATCGCTTACCTTATCCGCCCAGCCTGTATTAATGACACCCGGGCTGATGGTGTTCACGCGAATACCTTTATTCACGCCTAAATCTTTGCGCATCGACTCGGTCATCGCATGCACAAAAAACTTGGTCGCGCTGTAAACGCCCGCGCCTGCATCAACCTGATGGCCCGCCACGGACGCCATGTTCAGGATTTGTCCGTCTTTTTTCTCCAGCATTCCCGGAAGCACGGCCGCAATGGCGTTCAGGTAACCCTTAATGTTGACGTCCACCATTTTGTTCCAGTCTTCCCACACCACATCGCTCCAGCTGGAGAAGAGCATCAGGCCGGCATTGTTGATCAGGATATCGACCGAACCGAAGGTCTCAGTGGCGTATTTTGCCAGCGCTTGTGTGTCTTCCAGACGAGTCACGTCGGTCACCAGGCCAACTGCCTCACCGCCTTCTGCTTTGATGCTCTTCACTAACCTGTCGAGGCCGTCCTGATCCAGCGCGGCCGCCACGATATTCACGCCGTGCCGTGCAAGTTCCAGCGCGGTTGCTGCGCCAATGCCCGATGACGCGCCGGTAATGACAGCCGTTTTTTTCTGCAGGTGATTCATTTTATTGTCCTTCTTTATCAGGTACAGGAGGCGGGGGGATCCCCGCCGGTTTGGTATATCAGTAATGGCCTTCCGGCCAGTCGGTGTAGCCTTTAGCCCCGCCGCCGTAATACGCCTCTTTCGGCGCAATCGTCAGTTCGGCACCGTAACGCAGACGTTTCACCAGGTCCGGGTTGGAAATAAACAGGCGACCAAAGGCAACGGCATCAATAATTCCTGCGTTCCGGCGGCTGATGGCCATCTCAAGGTCATAGTTGTTGTTGCCGATAAACGGCCCGTCGAACTGCGCGCTCAGCGCATCCATATCCACGTCGGCAGGCACGTCGCGGGAAGTGGCTGTCGCCCCCTCAACAAAGTGCAGGTACGCCAGGTTAAACCGGTTCAGTTGCTGAATGAGGTAACCGTACATCGCCATGACGTTGCTGTCCGGCGGGGTATTACCCGCATCAGGGGTCACCGGCGAGAGGCGAATGCCCACTCTGTCATTGCCCCAGATGCCGACGATGGCTTCTGTCACTTCAAGCGTGAGGCGAGCCCGGTTTTCAATTGAGCCGCCATAGGCGTCAGTGCGGTGATTGGTGGAGTCACGCAGGAACTGATCGAGCAGGTAGCTGTTGGCTGAGTGCACTTCTACGCCATCAAAGCCGGCACGCAGGGCGTTTTCTGCCGCACGTTTGTACTGCTCAATGATGCCGGGGATTTCCTCTGTTTCGAGCGCACGCGGGGTGGAAACCGGCACGAAACCGTTGACGGTATAGGTCTGCCCCTCTGCTTTGATTGCGGAAGGTGCCACCGGGCGTTCTCCGTTGGGCTGCAGCTCAACGCTTGAAAAACGGCCCACGTGCCAGAGCTGGCAGACGATTTTCCCGCCCTCAGCGTGGACGGCGTCAGTCACCTTTTTCCAGCCAGTCACCTGCTCTTCGCTCCAGATCCCCGGGGTGGCCGCATAGCCGCGGCCCTGCGCTGAGATGTTGGTGGCTTCTGAAATAATCAGGCCCGCGCCGGCGCGCTGTGCGTAATAGGTCGCATGCAGTTCATCAGGCACGCCGTCCTCACCGTAACGGCTGCGGGTCACCGGGGCCATCACGATGCGGTTAGCCAGCTGAAGCGTCCCCATCGTAACGGGTGAAAATAAATCGGTACGGGTACTGTTGTCAGTCATATAAACTCCATAATAGTTGACCGGTCGTCTAGTTTTAAGGTAAAAAAAATACGGCTACCCGAGCAGCCGCAGAGTGGCGTTCAACGCTTTATCAAACGCTTTATCAGGATCATGAATTTTTGCCATCAGGGAAGCACCAAGCCAGAGCTGATAGAGTTCTTCGGCGAGTTCCCCGGCATCCGCAACCGCCGGAAGAGAGCGGTCTTCCTGGCCCTCACGGATACACTGAGCAATTTTCTGCACGATATCGTGCGTCCCTTTTGCCAGAACGTGTCGCATGCTGTCGTACTGATCGCAGACTTCTGCGCCCAGCTTGACCACGAGGCATTTACTTTCGGGCAGGTCTGCGCCCTGGGTCGTTTTCCAGAAAGTGAAGTAGCGCAGCAAACGCTCACGGGCTGGCCCGCGGCCATTAAGCTGAATGTCTACCTCACCCAGATAGTGGCTGAAATAGTGCTCCAGCAGCGCTTCGGCAAAATCTTCTTTAGACTTAAAGTAATAATAAAACGAGCCTTTAGGGATGCCGGCGGCCTGGACAATCTCAGCAATTCCGACGGCGCTGTAACCTTTGTGCGTAATAATTGCCCTCGCCACATCAATGATGTGCTGGCGTATGTCTGTCGCGTGTTTTTTCATAGTCCGGGTACTCTAGTAAAAAACTGACCGGTCGTCTAGTCATGTTGTGTGGCATTTCGTGCGTTCAGGCATTCAGCGGCGGCAGCAGCCTGATGGCGTGCTGTCCGGTCAGCTTCAGGCTTTCGGGCGTGGCGCCGTCTTTCGCTTCAATTGACATCCCTTCAAGCAACGTATTCAGAACGGTAGCCAGGGCAGCGGTATTTGTTCCCGCAGGCAGCTGATTTTCCCGCACCGCTCTGCCCAGCCGTTTTTCAAACAGGTCTTTCCCCTCCTGCCGGAGAACGCTGACCGCCCTGATGACATCGGTCGAGTCCGCTGAGACATTAATCGCCGCAAGTACCACCATGCAGCCACAGGGTGCTGAGGGTGAGAGCAGTATCTCTGCCGCTTCGCTGAAGAACTGATCAATGGCCTGAGTGATGTCCGGCGTCTGTTCGAGCCGCTCCCAGGTCGCTTTCCAGTATACCCGCTCGTAGTAATTTACCGCCTCAAGGAACAGTTTTGCCTTATTGCCGAAGGCTGCATACAGGCTGGGCGGATTGATTTCCATCGCGGCACAGAGTTCGGCAACCGACGCCGGCTCAAAGCCTTTACGCCAGAACAGATCCAGAGCCTTGAGCAGCGCCTTGTCACGGTCAAAGCTGCGCGGCCTGCCTTTAGGTTTTTCCACGGCTTCGGGTAAATCACGATTTTTCATGCAGGGAGGTCTCAATGATTCGCTTGACAGTTTACGTAGTGATCACTATACAATAATAACATTACATAGCGATCACTACAAAATGCAGGAAATTGATGGCGAACCTTATCTCATCTCTGAGTCTCTATCTTCAGGCTGTCGGCGGGGTGGGGACGGTGCTGTTTTTCGCCGTTTTTGTCGCGGCCACGCTACTGTTTTTCCCGGCCTCATTACTGACTGCACTGTCGGGATGGCTGTTTGGTGCCACGGGCGGAACGCTGATAGCCCTGCTGGCCGGTATCACCTCTTCATTGCTGGCTTTCGGGCTGGCCAGGAGCCGCCTCTTTCCGCATGTTGCGAAGGTGGCCGTCAGGAGCACCAACCTGAGCAGGGTGCTTTCTCTGGCGCAGCACAATGGCATTGTGCTTGTTCTGCTGCTCCGTCTGAGCTCAGTGGTGCCGTTTGCGCCCCTGAACTACGGGCTGGGGGCGAGCGGCATGCATTTTAAAAAATATCTGGCTGCCACGATGCCCGGCCTTATTCCGGGAACCTTTATCTACGCCAGTGCGGGTGCCACCGTATCAGACGTGGGGGGGCTTGCGCGGGGGGATTTTTCACCCCTGGAAATGATGCAGAACACCGGTGTGTTAACCGGTGCGGCGGTCGCCGCGCTGGGCCTGGTATTGCTTTATCTGCTGCAACGGTGCATCAGACGAAAAATGGGTATCTGAACGGATACCCGGTTTATTAAAACGGAGACATAAACATGAGCGACACAACCTACGTGCAGGACTATAACGCCATCGTGGACGTGCTTAATCAGTACAATGAAGGCGGTAAGCAGGCGAAGAGCGAACTGATGAAGCCCGCCTTTAGCGATAAGGCGACTATTTTCGGCGTTGACGGGAACGGCCATCTCAGCGGAGGTCCGATTCAGGGGCTGTTTGACACCATCGATACCGCCTTCCGTCCTTCACCCGAAGCCAAAGCGGCCATTGTGCGTGTAGATATCGTGGGTACGGCGGCCAGTGCCCGCATCGACACTGACGACATTTCGGGCTTTCGCTTCACCGACTTTTTCAATCTTCTGAAGGTGAACGGTCGCTGGACCGTGGTCAGCAAGATTTACCACACCCACGTCGCACCCTGATAACGGCCCGGCCCGTTGACTGATGCAGCGTGCAGTTCCTGCATGCTGCCAAAAAGAGAAAAGTAAGATGAGTAAAAATATCAAAGCGGTACCCACTGCCGATTACCGGGCTGTCACGGAAACGGCTGAGAGATACGTTGATGGACTGCGCACCGGTGAAGCTGAAACGGTGGCGCAAGCCTTTCATAACGATGCGGTGATGTACGGCTTTACCAACGGCAGGCTGCTGGGCGGGCCGGTGGAGAACCTGTACGCCTTTGTTCGCGAGAACGGCAGCGCGCCGGATATCGTAACCCGCCTCGATGTGCTGGCTATCACGCCGACGACCGCAGTAGTGCGGGTTGATATGGAAAATGACGCTATAGGTGCGGACTATAACGATTATCTGACACTGATTAAGATTGACGGACGCTGGCAGGTGATCGCCAAAGTGTACCATCAGTTTGAAGGTTGATAACGCGGCGATTACCGCCGCCTCATGACAGGGCAAGGAGAACCTAATGACCCGTGTTTTCATTATTGGTGGCGCAGGCCAGATAGGCAGGCGCCTGAGCAGAATCCTTTCGGATAACGGACATGATGTCCGGGCGCTGTGCCGCAAACCAGAGCAGGAAACGTTATTACGTCAGCAGGGGGCTGAGCCGGTCAGAGGAAGCCTGACCGAGCTGGATGAGGATGCGCTGGCTGCATACCTGACAGGCAGTGAGGTGGTGGTATTTACGGCCGGCGCCGGCGGCAAGGGCGGCCAGGAAATGACCAATGCGGTAGATGGCGAGGGGCTGAAAACCGCCGTTGCCGCTGCCCTGAAGGCCCGGGTGTCGCGCTTTCTGCTGGTTTCCGCATTCCCGGAGGCCGCACGGGGTCAGTCGGTGTCTGACACGTTCGAGAACTATATGCGCGTCAAAAAAATGGCCGACGTGGCGCTGGCGCAAAGCGCTCTCGACTGGGTGATATTACGACCTGGCACGCTGCGGGACGAGCCCGGCACGGGCCTTGTCCATGCGGGCCTCGCTATTCCTTATGGGGATGTTCCCCGTGATGATGTGGCGGCCACTCTGGCTGAAATCATTGAACAGCCTGGCGTCAGTCGCATCATTATCGAGCTGACTGCCGGCGAGGTTCCGGTTCGGGAAGCCCTGCAGAAAATGGCGGGCCGGTAAAGTGAGCCGCCTGTTGCTGCTGGGTGCAACCGGGCTGGTGGGCGGCCATGTCCTTCGCCAGGCGCTGGCCAATCCCGCCGTCAGTGTCATTATCGCCCCCACGCGAAAGCCACTTCCTCCGTACGCTGCCGGCGGAAAGACGCTTATCAATCCCCAAATCAGTTTTGAGGATCTGCGCACCTGCGTGCAGGAAGGAACGGTGGACGCGGCGATCTGCGCACTTGGCACCACGATGCACAAAGCCGGAAGCCGGGACGCCTTCCGGCAGGTTGATTACGACTATCCGCTGGCATTTGCCCGCCTGGCGCAGAGCCTGGGCGCCTCAACCTTTGCCCTGACCTCGGCTGCCGGGGCAGATCCGGATTCACGCTTTTTTTATAACCGCGTAAAAGGAGAGCTTGAGCAGGCGCTCTTGCAGGCGAATTTCCGTTCGCTGACCTTCGTCCGGCCCGGCGTTATCGGGGGGGCCAGGAAAGAGGTGCGCCCGGGGGAAATGGCCCTGAAACTCGCCCTTAGGGTTTTCGCACCGTTTCTACCGCCCCGCTGGCGTCTCAACCCGGCAGCAGAAATCGCCGCCCGCCTTATACAGTCCGCGCTGAATCCGCAGCCGGGCATTTCCATCATTCGCGCGGCCGACATGGCCGGAAAACGCGCAACACAATAAAAGGCACCGCTATGTCAGTCGTAAAATTTAACGCCACCGTCGCCGCTGATGCGAACCGGGTATGGCAAACGCTCCGCCAGTTTGGCCGCATCAGTGAATGGCACCCGGCGATCCGCAGCAGTGAAATTGAGGACCATCAGCCGGACGGGCTGCCGGGCTGCAAGCGCAGGCTGGTGCTGGAGAACGGGGACATTCTTCGTGAGCAACTGCTGATGGTTGATGAAACGCGTCAGGCTTTTTCTTACCGCTTTATCGAATCGCCGCTGCCTGTTGATGACTATGTGGCGACCGTCAGCCTTATTCCCCTGACCGGACGGGACGAAACGGTCATTGTCTGGCAGGCCAGCTTTGAGGCGCGCGCACGCGAGAAAGCGCCGGAGATGACGGCCATCGTCCAGGAACTGATTATGTCAGGGCACCGGAGCCTGGCTGACTTTATTGAAGGCCGTTAAAACTTCAGCGGAGCAGCAAGATGAATGAGTTTATAAAAGCGGTAGAGCTGGCAAAGGCATACCGCCTGATAAATCACGGCCCGGTCACCCTTGTGTCTGCCCGTCATGACGGTATCGAAGACGTCATGGCGGCATCCTGGGTGTGTGCGCTGGATTACCAACCCGCCCGTCTTACCGTCGTACTGGATAAGACGGCCTTTACCCGCAGCCTTATCGAGCAGAGCCGGTCATTTGTGATCCAGGTACCGCTCGCGTCTCAGGCGGAGTTGGTTTATCACCTTGGCTCACAATCCCTGCACAGCGAAGCGGATAAGATCCCGCGGTCAGGCGCTTCTCTGTTTAACCTGCCCGGCACTGACGTGCCGTTGGTATCAGGATGCGCCGCGTGGCTATACTGCGAGCTTATCCCCGAGGCGCATAATCAGCAAACCTACGATCTGTTTATTGGCGAGATAAAGGCGGCATGGGCTGACAGCCGCGTCTTCCGCGACGGCCACTGGCAGTTTGAGCAACTGCCGGCAGACTGGCGCAGCCTGCACTATATTGCTGGCGGTCACTTCTACACGACCGGAGATGCGGTCAACATCGCCGGCGCGCCGGCGACAACCCCCGGGGCTCCGCAGGGCTGATGTTAAAAGCATGAACGTCCGTGACATGATTTAACGGGGCTTGCGCAGGCTGTCCCGCCTTGCCTGCATGATAATCAGCTCAGAAATGCGCCTGACGTCATCATCAAGGCGCTCAAGCGGCCGGTGAATCAGCCCCACATCCCGATAAAAAATCTTCTGCCCCAGACTGAGCGCCCTGACCGATGATGGCCAGCGGTGCCAGGCGGCAATCTGGGGCAAAAGGGCGACACCCACACCGTTACTGACCAGCTTAAGGATGGCCTCCAGTTCGTCGACTTCACAGATTTCAGTGACCGTTATGTCCATCTCTCTCAGAAAACGATCCACCAGGCGTCCGCCGAAGGAAGAACGATCGTAGCGAATAAATGGCTGTTCTCTGATTAGCCCCGCGATATCATCGCCCGCGACACCTTTCGGCACGATGAGATGAAAAGGCTCATGAGCCAGCGCGCTCCACTGCAGGCCTTGCGGCAGGGCGAAAGGCGGTTTCAGGACGGCGGCCATGTCTATTTCGCCGGCGTCAACGAGATTGATGAGATCCATCGACAGCCCCGGTATCACGCGGGTGCGACACCCGGAACTCTGCTTACTGAACAACGTCAGCGCGTCCGGAAGCAGGGTGCGCTGTACGGAAGCAATGGCGCCAATCGTCACGATTTTGCCGGGAATAGCCCGGGTCAGCCTCTCGCCCAGACCGTCATACAGCGTCAGCAGTTCCTGCGCCTGGGTGATGAGCTGCAGTCCTTTCTGGTTGAGGCGTGCATTTCTCCCTGAGCGGTCAAACAGCGGAAAGTTTAAGTCCGCTTCAAGACGCTGCATCTGGGCGCTGACAGCAGCCTGCGTGAGACCGATTTTATTCCCCGCCGCCGCGAAGGTTCCCTCTTTTGCCACCACCAAAAACGTCTTCAGTTCACGGATCATAAGCCACCTAATACACAAATATAATTTGTATTATACAATGATAAATATTGATTTTAATCAAAGAAAATTATTTATAATCTCCTTTGTGACGGTAATGTTAATGTCACACCAGACGCCGTTCTGGCTCAGCGCGTTGCATTACTCAATATCAATCAGATTTTCCGCAGCCAGAAGGCCGCGACTTTCTTATGAGGATGTATTAATGAGCCTTTCTCCCTTTCATCTGGCAATTCCTGTGTATGACCTGAAGGCAACACGCCATTTTTACGGTGAGGTGTTCGGACTGAACGAAGGGCGTTCGAGCGAGCAGTGGGTAGATTTTGATTTCTATGGTCACCAGTTGGTGATCCATGAGCATCCTAAAACGGCGTCTCAGGAAAGCGTGCATTCAAATCCCGTTGACGGCCATGACGTGCCGGTGCCGCATTTTGGCATTGTGCTGAAGTGGGACGAATGGGAGGCGCTGGCTGAACGGCTAAAATCGTTCGGCACCCAATTTGTTATTGAGCCCTACATCCGCTTTAAGGGGCAGGTCGGGGAACAGGCCACGATGTTCCTGTTTGATCCCTGCGGTAACGCGCTGGAATTTAAGGCGTTCAAAGATATCAGTCAGCTTTTCGCAAAATAATACTCTGAGCACGGCTTCAGGTCGTGCCACCTCTTTTTTCACCCGAATGTATCTCGCGTGACTTCTGCCGCTTTCTGGCAGAGGTTGCCCAGTTTAATCTGAGGGCTGGACATGAAAAAAATAACACTGGTTTGGCAGATAGTTATCGGCCTTTTACTGGGGATCGTGGTGGGATGGTATTTCAACACGCATCCCGAATATCAGCAGTGGGTCAGTCACGAAATTCTCAAGCCGCTCGGCGATATTTTTATCAAGATGATGAAAATGGTCGTGGTGCCAATTGTCTTCTGTTGCATGATCCTGGGTATTACCGGAAGTGGCGATAATAAATCCTTTGGCAGGATGGGTGTGAAATCGCTGGGATATTTCTTTACGGTCACCGGGATAGCAATCGTTTTCGGACTGGTGCTGGCCAACCTGATTGCACCGGGAGAAGGAACCAGTATACAGGGAATGGCACACGGTGAAGGGCACATGAAGATGGAGCCGGCACGCGGTGCGCTGGTGATCCTGCAGAACATTGTTCCGGATAATCTGTTCGTGGCGCTCTCAGAGGGCAAACTGCTGTCGGTGCTGTTTTTTGCTGTTCTGTTTGGTCTTGCGCTCAATGGCCTTCCACGCGAGAAAACGGCCCCGATCCTCAGCGTCCTGCAGAGTGTGTCAGACGGCATGTTTCGGGTGGTTGCTATCGTCATGGCCTACGCCCCGGTTGGCGTATTCGGCATGATTGGCGCTACCGTTTCGACTTTCGGCTTTGCCTCGCTTCTGCCGCTCCTCAAGCTTGTCGGCACGGTGTATCTGGGCCTGATATTATTTGCCCTGATCGTGCTGGGTGGTATCTGTGCTCTCATCGGTGAGAACGTCTTTAAACTGGCGAAACATTTCCGTCAGGAGCTGGTACTGGCCTTTTCAAGCGCCGCTTCAGCAGCCGTTATGCCTCAGCTGATGTATAAGCTGGAGCGCTACGGCGTGCCGGGCCGCATCGTCAGTTTTGTCGTGCCGGTTGGTTATGCCTTTAATCTGGACGGGGCATCGATATTTCTCGGTGTAGCAACCATATTTGTCGCGCAGCTTTACGGTATCGATCTGACGCTGATGCAGCAGATTATCCTGGTTGTCACCATGGTGCTGACCTCAAAGGGGGCCGCAGGCGTACCGGGTTTTGCCATCCTCATTCTTTCTGCCACACTAGCCTCTGCAGGGCTTCCGCTTGATGCTGTTGCTCTGATAGCTGGTATTTTCCGCATTATCGACAGCGGAACCACAACGCTAAACGTGCTGGGAAATATTGTGGCCCCGCTGGTCATTAACCGGTGGGAAAAAGCAACCGAGCCGGTTACCGGCGCACACGCCGAATTAAACAAGCACTGATATGTCAGTAAAGGGAACGTTGTCTGTTCCCTTCAGCATTTAGAAGGCTTATATAGGTGTTTACTGGACCGTTATCTTTTTGCCGATGCTGTTAATATCAGCGCCGCCGGCCTGCATGAGCTTGGTTCACTGGATCGCGGCAAAAGTCGGCTGAATCGAGAAATGAAAGGGACGCTGGCAGTGAGTGCCATGGCGCAGGGAAGCGCGTTCCCGATGGCGGAGCAAATGGAAATGTACTGGTCGAGTTTCACCTGATAGATAAACCGGTACTGGAATGACCGTTTCAGGTTCCACTATTCGTTTCTGAACAGCGGGGACAAACCACATCAATCTTTTCCATCCGCAGACTCAAAGACAAAGAATCCACCAACACTAAGTCAACGTTACGATCTAATTTGTTTTGAGCAATGTGAGAAGGCCTGTTTAAAACATTATGTTAATATAAAAAGCAGAACACTAAATGACCAGCTCTGCTTTTATTGTATTGGTCAATTACTGATATTCCTAATTAGGATATTTATCTTTTCTGCAATCCGCTCCATACATAAGGAGGCAGAAAAGCATCCCGGCATGCATCCAGATAATCCGACCACCACTGCATCATCGCTTTACGGGCATCAAGATATTCCGCTTTATGGATGTAAGCTGCTCGAACGCTATTGTGTTCCTGATGGCTCATCTGACGTTCCACGGCATCCTGCACCCACAGTCCTGATTCCATCAGAGCACTACAGGCAATCGCTCGAAATCCGTGGCCGCAGATTTCATTTTTCGTGTCATAACCCATCAGACGCAACGCCTTGTTGACGGTATTTTCACACATTGGTTTATACGGATTATGGTCACTTGGAAAAATCAGCTCCTGATGCCCGGATATTTCCCGTATTTGTTTAAGAATAGTGATGGACTGACGGGAGAGTGGAACGATATGTGGAGTGCGCATTTTTGCACCACGCCCAGAATAGCGGACACCAGGGATAGCTTCGCGTGTGGCTGGAATGGTCCAGATTTTGTTTCTGATATCGATCTCAGACCAACGTGCGAAACGCAGTTCGCTAGAGCGGATAAAAAGGTGCAGGGTGAGTGATACTGCCAGCCGGGTTAATTCGCGTCCCTGACGATAGCCATCAATTCGACTCAATAGTTCGGGTAGTCGTTCAAGGGCAAGGGCCGGGTAGTGTCGTTTAACTGGTGCTACGATGATACCTTCGAGATTCGACGCCGGATTGCTCTCAATCATTCCCTGATGTACGGCATGACGCATGATGTTGCACATATGCTGCCGGGTACGTGCTGCGACTTCCAGCAGACCTTTTTGCTCAATGCCTTTCAGCAGGTCGATAAAGTGACGAGGTTTCAGTTCAGCTACTGGCAAGTGTCCAATCACAGGAAATATATGATTGTTCATGCTGGCAAGCAGACGGGAGGCGTGGTTCTCTGACCATGTTCTGTTGTTTTTATGCCAGCTCAATGCAACGTGCTTAAATGTTTTTTCCGGTGAGCGGGCAGCTTTCTCTGCGATACGTTGCTGTGATGGATTGATATTCTGCGTCAGCAGCTTGCGTATGCCATCACGTTGCTGTCGGGCGTAAGCCAGAGAAACATCGGGATAGGCACCTAAGCCGAGGCGGGATTCTTTACCATTGAAACGATATTTGAGATACCAGAGACGTGAACCGCCTGGATTGACTAAAAGGTACAGGCCATGAGAATCGGAAACTTTGAAAGGTTTAGCGGATGGTTTTAAGCTGCGGATTTTAGTGTCGTTCAGAGACATAGGGTGGTCACTCCATAATCGAACTGAAATGACCCCAAATCAGACCACCAATCTTGCCCGATGCGGAGGGGGAAATGAAAATTCATCGGGAAGACTTTTCACACTAACTTGTTGAATCTAAATCGTATAAAGATTCGTGAAGATGCATGAAAACATAAATTTGGCTCCTCTGACTGGACTCGAACCAGTGACATACGGATTAACAGTCCGCCGTTCTACCGACTGAACTACAGAGGAATCGTGTGAACGGGGCGCATCATATCCAGCGGCTCAGGGTGTGTCAACGCTAAAATGACGCTTTTGGCGTGACTGCTCACCAACTGAGCAAAAGCGCTGGTTTTAGTCGCTGCCGCCGTCGTTGGCCGCCTGCCAGCGCTGCAATCGCGCCAGCGGATCCTGGCGGTAAAACGTGCAGAAATGCTGGTAGAGCGCAGGGAAGCGGTTGGCGAGCAGTTCGGGGGCGCTGAAGAAATATTCCGACAACACGGCAAAACATTCGGCCGGATCGCTGGCAGCGTAGGCATCAATGCTGGCGGCGTCTTCGCCTACCATATCGATTTCATCCTGAATGCTGTCCATCGCGGCATGCAGGTCGTGCTCCCAGGTGGCCACCTCGCGCAGCGGGATCGGCGGCACGCCGGTTGCAATACCGCCATTGCGCATATCCAGCTTATGTACCGCTTCATGCACGATCAGGTTGAAACCGGACATATCGAACGAGTCTTGCACGTCTTGCCAGTTGAGGACGATCGGCCCCTGTTCCCAACTTTGGCCGGATTGCACCACCGGCCCGGAATGCACCAGGCCAATATCGTCCTGCCATTCGTCTTCCACCACGAAAGGTGAAGGATAAAGCAGGATTTCATTGAACCCGTCCAGACATTCTGCCCCCAGCTCCAATACCGGCAAGGCAAATAGCAGTGCAATGCGTGCCTGCATTTGTGAGGTTAGCACCAGACCTTGCAGCGGTACGATGCGCTTTTGCTGCATTAACTGTGTCGCAACGGCCACCAGGCGCCGTTGCTCATGTTGGTCCAGCGGGGATAACAGCGGGATCGCCAGCGCATCTTGCCACCGATCCTGCGTGTCTGCCTGAGGGGGATTCGCTTTCCACGGCCATTTAATCATCAGGTTGCTCGTAAACTCGTCACTTGAACATTCGGCTGGAGGCTAACACTGTAAAAATGCCGCAAAAAGGGGCATGATAGCAAGCACTTCACGGAGAGATGCCGGAGCGGCTGAACGGACCGGTCTCGAAAACCGGAGTAGGGGCAACTCTACCGGGGGTTCAAATCCCCCTCTCTCCGCCATTATTCAATCACTTAGAGCGCTTGCTGTCTGTGATCAACTCCTCACCTAGCACAGAGGTCGCATTGGCCACTAACAAACCCACGGTTTTTTGATGATTTCTTCATCATTGGGTTGGCCATCGTCGGAGCAATTCTGCTTTTTCAATCGTATCAAACAACCCGTGCTTCGCTTCTATGCCCGTCGAGTATCTGTTTAACTGTGCTGTTGCCGTCATCATCAGTCATGCCTTTGGCTTTTGGCGCCTGAAGTTCCCGTAAGCTGTTTTACCCGTAAAAGTACGGCGTTGATCCTGGCCGGGTATTTTTTAATTGCCTGGCGCCCACTTCTTCGTGGCGAATAAATAAGGCCACTCAACCTCTGCAGATTATTTTAGCGACTGAACAAGCCTGTGGGTGTTATCAATAATGGTGAAAGAAGAATGCGAGTGAAAGTAATATCACTCAACTTAATCTATACCTATTATTTAATCGGTGAACGATCGTTATTTAGCAGTCTAGTGTATAACCAGAGGCTGACAACTATCCTTTTTGACAGTTGCGTCATGATAATATCGGTGGAGAATTCATATTGAAGTTCAGGCCAAATCACACTCATGACAATGAAATATGAGGGTGAAATTTCAATCCGAATTTGATCTCAAGAGAGGCTTTATGAAACGAGCTACCGTTATTTCATTTGTTGGCGTGGCGGTTTTTTCGGCCAATGTATTTGCTGCGGCAGAATCGGAAGTCAGTTCAGCGGTAAAAAAGGATATCGCTGATATACTGACTGAACAATACCATAGCACGGTCAAGGACTGTGGCGATGAGCAGTCCCCAGCATTTCTTTGTTCCGGTGTGTTAATGCGAGGGACCAGACCGGGCGTTGATTTCTGGAAGCTCAATCCATCATCAATAAAAAACAAGGGGGTGTCATTTTCTTATTTGCGTAAGGATGCCAAATTCAACAATACATTTGCCAGTGCCAACGGGTTTATTCTTTATCCGGGAAAAATGACGCCGGCAGAAAGTGAACAGGTTTCGGTATTATGCTCTTATGCCCTGGATGCCAATACCTGGGGAAGGCAGGGAAACTACTGCGGTTCACCGCCGACTCCGGAGAAAGGGCAGTCATGTCAGGATTTTGGCGTATTTACCGCTCATCAGTTAAATAAAGCGATTGTCAGAAGAACCGCCTGGGGCGTATGTGCCTTTGACGTCAGACCTACGGCAAAAAAACCGGCTGATGCGTTTTACCAGACATTACTCGCGATGCCATATCATGGAAATGGATTATATTATAACGAAATTATCGTTAAGCCCTGGGACGAAAATAATCCGCAAGCCATCCCGGTTGAAGCCCTGTTTTACCTGAATGGCGCGGGGTTGATAAACGCGCAGCAGGACCAGCGTAGCTACAAAAAGGCAACAGGGAAATTTTTACCTATCGTTAAAGTTGAACTCCCTCAAGGCATCAGCGTGCAACATGCGACAGATGCGCTCTTTAGCTATGAACCAAAAGATCAGCTGGTCGAAAAATAACACCATCGGCTCTCGCTGCTGATATGCGGTAAATGGCCATAGCGCCCGGTGGAAACCGCGCCGTAAATCCCCGTTATCCTGGCGTGGATTTACGGCGCATTGTCATGGCTGCCGTCCCAACGCGGGCATTGTTAATCGGTTATCGCGTTTGCCAAACCGTCGTCAGAGGGCTTTTTCTGTCTGGCCGTGAACACCGCGACGGTGCCATGCAATTGCACCTCAACCTGCATAAATTGCCTGGCGAGGGCGTCATGCAGCTGTTGCCGTGAATCTGCCTGATTGCCGAAGATGCCTTTTTTGTTATAAACCGCCATCAGTTTGCGACCAAAGGCATTATGTTCGACGCCATGACCAAGGATGGTGGCGCCACACAGTACTCCGTCGGGCGTCAGTGCGCTGGCGGCATGGTGGATAACGCGTTGTTTTTCGGCCATGCTCCCCGGCAGACAGTGCAAAAGATAAAACAGCGACAGTGAGTCGAAATGGCCATGCAGTCGTTCGGGCAGCGGCTGGAAAATATCGTGCCGCAGGCGTTCGGTAATACGCTGTGCGCCGACGCGTGCGCTGGCGGCGTGCAGGCTATTGTCATTCAGATCGAGCAGCGTGATCTGCCGCGAGCCTTGCGGCGTATTGGCGAGGTAATAACCGGTGCCGACGCCGATATCCAAATGCCTTATTCCCATGTGACGCTGGAAATGCGGCAACAATACCGTGTCGGTCGGGCAGCGCCAGGCATAACGGTTGGAGATGCTCAGCACCCACCAATCATAAAGTTTTAGCGTTAGCGGCGTATATACCACCGCGCTTTTTGCACTATCCGCGCTCATCAATAAATCCCTTTTGATAGTTTCACTCCGGTTATATTTGCAGCTATCCTACCAGACCCGCAGCGACACGGGTATTGCCTCAATGGCGCCGGCTCGGCGACGTTCGGTCGTCGCGTTGATTATCGCCCCGCGCGGGTTTGCAGCGTGGTTGGCGCATATTCCACCTCGCCGCCGCGCCACGGCAACGCGTCGGCAAAGCGCCAGGCTCGCTGTAGCTCAAAACGCCAGTAGCGTTCTGCCGCGGGGATGTTCGGTAACGGTTGCGACTGCCAGACGATCTGCGTCACGCCCTGTAAATGCAGCAGATCGCCGTTGGCGAAATCCGGCAGCAGCAGCGCCGCACGCGGCTCCGCCAGCAGGTTGCCGAGGGTATTCATATAACGATTGCCGCGAAAGTCGGGTATCCACAGGCTTTGTTGCTCAAGATGGATAAAACCAGGCAGGCCGCCGCGGTGCGAAATATCAACGCCACCCTGTGCCAGATCCAGATGGGCGTAACTGGCGACAAAGCAGGTGTCCGCCTGGCGGATCAGACGCCGCGCTGCATCGTCCAGTTCAGGCAGATATTCAATCGCCTGGGGGGCGTTTTGCTGGGCAATCAGCTGACGCCGCTGGATATACTGCGGGCAGTTGCCGAAACACTGATGCACCTCGATTTCCAGCCGGTTTTTATCCATGCGGCTGAGCGTGCCGTTGACACGGTTACGCCGCCGGTTACTGAAGTCCAGCCCCAGCGCACCGACCGGTTGACCGGGGTGCAACGCTGCCTGCGCCGGATCGTCATCGCGACGTGGCGCACTGATGCGCAGATGGCGGTCGTCCGGGGTGCGCAAAAATCCTGCCGGGCCGCTGAACAGCGTCGCCAGCGGCCAGCCGTGCGCATCCACCGTTGCCACAAACAGATAGCGCAGCGCGGCGTAGAATTCGCGGTGCTGAGCCGGCATCGCCGGGTAGATGCCGGCGCGCACGCCGTCAACATGCGCCAACCGCTGCGCGCGCAGTTCGCCGGGGTGGAACAACGGAGCCGTCATGCTAGTTACCTCGCCGCCGGTATCGGCAGCGCCGGCATGGCAAAAAAGCCGGGCAGAGCCTGAATGCGCGCGATCCAGCGGCGTATGGCCGGGTAGTCGGCCAGCGAAACGCCACCTTCTGGCGCCACCGCCAGATAGCTGTAACAGGCCAGATCGGCGATGGTAGGCTGGTCGGTGGCTAAAAAATCGCGTTGTTCAAGGTGTTGCTCGACCTGCGGTAGAAAACGCAGACTGATGGACCGCGCCGAGTCATAGTCTTCCGGCGCGGAAAACTGGCTGATCAACCGGCAGGAGGCCGGCCCGTAACGTACTTCGCCAGCGGCGTGCGACAGCCATACCTGCACCTGCGCCGCCGCCTGCGGCTGTTCCGGTAGCCAATGGCTGTCCGGCGCATAGCGTTTGACCAGGTATGTCATGATGGCATTGCTGTCCGGCAGTGCAAAATCGCCGTCGACCAGCAATGGGATCTGGCCAAAGGGGTTTAGCCGGCGGTAGGTTTCGCTCTGGCGTAGCGCGGCGGGCGCTTCGATAAATTCATAGTTTACGTCAAGCATCTTCAACAGCAGTGCGACGCGGTGAACGTGGCCGGAAAGCGGCGTACCGTACAGTTTTAGCGTTGGCATATGCAGACTCCCAGATAGAGAGCCTTCAGAATACTCTTGCGCTGTGTGAAGGAAATACGGCAATGTAGAAATTGATAATTTCAATAGCTGGAATAATCAATGGACCGTTTGGATGAATTGGCGATCTTTGTGGCGGTGGTGCAACAGGGCAGTCTGGCGGCCGCGGCGCGCAAGCTGCGACGTTCCGCGCCTGCGGTTACCCGCGCCGTTGCATCGCTGGAGCAGCGGGTTGGCGCACGGCTGGTGGAGCGAACCACGCGGCGACTGGCGCCGACCGAAGCCGGTTTGCGTCTGGCTGAACGGGCGCGTGCCGTGCTTGGTGATTATCAGCAGGCGGTGCTGGATACCGCGCCAACCCAGGTGAGCGGTCTGTTGCGCATTACCGCGCCGGTACAGTTTGGCCGTAAGTTCGTTGCACCGATCGTGATGGCATTTCTGGAACAGTATCCGCAAATCGACATTGAGATGCAGCTCAACGATCGCAATCTGGATCTGATAGACGAAGGGTTGGACATCGCGGTGCGGATTGGCCATCAGCACGATTCCAGCCGGGTAGCGCGTCGTCTGGGCTGGGTGCGGCGCGTGACGGTCGCCAGCCCGGCCTATCTGGCGCGCTGTGGCGAGCCGCTGAACCCGGCGCAGTTGACCGATCACCACACCATTATCGGTACCCAGCACGGGGCGCTGCGAGAATGGCGGTTTGGCCCGCAGGAAAACCATGAACGTGTACGCCTGACGCCGCGTTTGATGCTTAACGACGTCGAAAGCCAGTTGCTGGCGGCGCGTGCCGGCCAGGGCATTGCCCGACTATTGTCGTATCAGGTGGCGGACGATCTGGCCGCCGGCAGCCTGGTGCGCGTATTGACATCTTTTGAACCGCAGGCGCTGCCGGTTCAACTGGTGGCGAATCAGGTACAGCAAATGCCGTTAAAAGTGCGCACATTCTGGGATTTCGCTTTTGCGCAGCTTAGCCAGCTCAGGCAACTCGCGTCATAGCGGCGTCAGAACGTTTATAGCTGGCGCTGCGCGAATTGGCTCTGCCAGCCGACGGGATTACAGCTGGCTCTTTGGCACCAGGCGATCGCCAAAGGTCAGGCGCTGACGGTCCGGTTCTGCGGCACTGAGCGGGGCGACTTCTCTCAGCGACTGCTTGCAGCGGACGACCAGATCCTGATATTCCAGCGTACCGGTGCGTTTCCAGCTCAGTTCTTGCTCGGTCAACTCGCGCACAACGCGCGCCGGGCTGCCCAGCACCAGTTTATTGGCGGCGATGTCCGCAGCCGCCTTGATAAAGGAACAGGCGCCGACGATGGTGTTTTCACCCACTATCGCGCCGTCCATCACCACCGCATTCATGCCGACCATCGCGTTGCGCCCGACGCGACAGCCATGCAGGATGGCGCCATGACCGATATGACCGTCCTGTTCCACCACCGTATCCTGTTGCGGAAAACCGTGCATTACGCAGTTGTCCTGAATATTGGCACCGTCGTGCACCACGATACGGCCAAAATCGCCGCGCAGGCTGGCATTGGGGCCAATGTAGACGTTTTTGCCGACCATCACGTCGCCAATCAGCACCGCCGTAGGGTGAACATAACTGCTGGGATCGACTACCGGCGTCAAACCGTCAATTTGATACACAGGCATGGCTAAAGCTCCTTAAAACGTAGCGTGATCGCGCGCCAAGCCGCCAAAGCGACGGTAATAGCCTGCGCCGGGGGCCGGCAGGGCGCCGATGGTGGTTTCCGCCAGTGCGCTGACATAGTCGGTGGCGGCGCGGTCGACACGCTGATAAATATTGATGCACAGATTGCGGGCGATTTGGCCTTCCCACTGGGTTGGCAGTAACGCATCGGGCAGCAGCGGATCTTTCAGCACCACGCGGCGGAAGAAATGAATCAATAATAGCTTAATCTGAAAGCATCGCTGCGGCGTCAGTACGCTATCGTCGGCGTCGCGCAACAGCGCCATCAGCGGTCGGAAAGAGACGATAAACTCATGATAATGGCCCGCCACCGCGTCCAGCGACCAGCAGTCGGCCACCAGTTGGCGCAGCTGGTGCGCTGAACGGTCATAGGGGTAATCGGCGCGGAAGTAAATCACCCGTTCGCTGGCGTTCAGTTCGCCAAGCAGCGCCGGGACATCGGTTTGTGCGTGGGTAGGGGCGGCCATCAGGTTGTTGGCAATCTGGCCAAAACCCAACCAGCTCAGCGCCTTGCGCAGCCGTGCGCGTTCGTTTTTATCTACCGTTTCCAATAACAGCAGCTCCCATTTCCCGTCCCACTCGGGTTGTTCGCTCAGGTATATTTTTGATTCGGCGTGACGAAACTGGCGCATACCCTGATCGGTAACGCGGTAATAGCTGCGCCGGCCAATCTTTTCCACATCCAGCCAGCCCTCTTTTTGCAGGCGAAACACCGAGGTGCGCACAAAGCGATCGCCGAAACCCAGCGATTCCAGCAGCGCACTCAGGCTGCCCAGCCACAGTTCGCCGCCGCGGTGGCTGAGCGCATCGCCATATAATGAAATAATCAGTGAGGTGCCGCTGATGGGTTGGGCGTCGAGCGCCTGATGGATGAATTCATCCAGTTTATGTTCCATATTTTCCCATAGGTTAACCAACGGTGAAGCACAACATTAGCATAAAGCCGAGTCGCGGCAACCGTGTCCCCTTGCCACAACGGCGGCAAAGGGACGCGGCCTATTAGCGTGGTCGCAGGTCGACCACCCGCTGGGCTTTGCCTTCCGAACGCGGAATATCCCCGCAGTTGGCGATGCTGACATCGGTGCTGACGCCGATAATCGACTTGATGTGGTGGCGCAGCTGGTGGCAGATATCGCAGCGTTGCTGATGGTTCAGGCTGAGCGCCGCTTCTTTCAGCTCGACCCGCACCGCCAGCGTATCAAGGTGCCCGGCGCGGCTCACCTGCAACTGGTAATGCGGTGACAGCTGTTCGAACTGCATAATCTGTTCTTCCACCTGTGACGGAAACACGTTTACGCCACGAATAATCAGCATGTCGTCCGAGCGGCCGGTAATCTTGCCCATGCGCCGCATCTGGCGGGCATCACCCGGCATCAGGCGGGTAAGATCGCGGGTGCGATAGCGGATCACCGGTAACGCCTCTTTGCTCAGGGTGGTGAACACCAGTTCGCCGTGCTGGCCGTCTGTCAGGCAGTTGCCATTATCCGGATCGATGATTTCCGGCAGAAAGTGATCTTCCCAAATGGTTGGGCCGCCGCCGCTTTCGGCACATTCCATTGCCACACCCGGCCCCATCACTTCGGACAGGCCGTAGATATCCAGCGCTTTGATCCCCAGCCGGCTTTCAATTTCATGGCGCAGTGATTCGGTCCAGGGTTCGGCGCCGAATATGCCGATGCGCAGCGAACAACCCCGAGCATCGCCGCCCAGCTTGCGCTCCAGTTCGTCAATCAGCGTCAGGCAATAGGATGGCGTTACCATGATCACGTCGGGTTTGAAATCCAGGATCAGCTGCGCCTGTTTTTCAGTCTGGCCGCCGGACATCGGGATCACCGTGGCACCCAGGCGTTCGGCGCCGTAATGCGCCCCCAGGCCGCCGGTGAACAGCCCGTAGCCGTAGGCGACGTGCACTTTGTCCTTCGCCGTGGCGCCCGCCGCCCGCAGGCTGCGAGCGACAATATCGGCCCAGTTGTCGATATCGCGCTGGGTATAGCCAACCACCGTTGGTCGGCCGGTGGTGCCCGAGGATGCGTGAATGCGTACTATTTGTTCCATCGGCACCGCAAAGGTATCGAACGGATAGTTGTCGCGCAGATCCTGCTTGGTGGTGTAAGGGAACAGCGCAATATCGCCAAGCTGTTGCAGATCGTTCGGGTGGACGCCGGCCTGATCGAACTTGCGTCGATACATCGGCACGTTTTCATAGGCGTGATGCAAGGTCCACTTCAGACGTTGCAGCTGTAGCGCTTCGATCTCATCGCGCGAGGCGAACTCGATGGCGTCCAGGGGCTGTGGATTGATTGTCATTGTTGTTGCCTCAATCTTTAGACACGCTCAATAATCATGGCGATGCCCTGGCCTACGCCGATGCACATGGTGCACAACGCGTAGCGACCGGCTCGCCGTTCCAGTTCAAACATCGCAGCCAGCGCCAGACGCGCGCCGCTCATGCCCAACGGATGGCCGAGGGCGATGGCGCCGCCGTTGGGGTTTACCTGCTCGGCGTCGTCCGGCAGGCCGAGCTGGCGCAGTACCGCCAAGGCCTGAGCGGCGAACGCTTCGTTGAGTTCAATGACGTCCATTTGCGCCAGGCTCAGCCCGGCGATTTCCAATACCCTGCGCGTCGCCGGCAGCGGGCCGATGCCCATCAAGCGTGGTTCGACGCCGCAGGTGGCGGTGGCGACAATGCGCGCCCGCGGCGTCAGCCCCTGCTGCATGGCGATGGTCTCGGAGGCCACCAGCAGTGCCGCCGCGCCGTCATTAAGGCCAGAGGCGTTGCCGGCGGTCACGCTGCCAGGCTGGCGGAACGGTGTTTTCAGCGCCTGTAGCTGCGCCAGAGTCGTATCTGCGCGTGGGTGCTGATCCTGGTCAAAGACGCGCAGCGCGCCTTTTTTGTCACTGATGCTCACCGGAACGATTTGCTGTGCCAGTATGCCGGCGGCCTGTGCGTGCGCGGTGCGCTGCTGGCTGCGCAACGCAAAGGCATCCTGATCGGCACGGCTGATGGAGAACTGCGCCGCGACGTTTTCGGCGGTTTCCGGCATCGAGTCGGTGCCGAACCGCTGCTGCATCAGCGGGTTGACGAAACGCCAGCCGAGCGTGGTGTCATACAGCTGTGCCTGGCGGCTGAAGGCGCTGTCGGCCTTGCCCATCACCAGCGGTGCACGGGTCATCGATTCTGCGCCGCCGGCCACTACCAGTCCGGCTTCGCCGGCTTTGATACTGCGTGCCGCCATCGCCAGCGCATCCAGCCCGGAGCCGCACAGGCGGTTGACGGTGGTGCCGGAAACGCTTTGCGGCAACCCGGCCAGCAGTGCCGCCATGCGCGCCAGATTGCGGTTGTCTTCGCCAGCCTGATTGGCGCAGCCGAGGATCACGTCGTCAACCCGCGCCCAGTCCAGTTGGGGGTGGCGTTCCATCAAGGCACGCAGCGGCAACGCGGCCAGATCGTCGGTGCGCACCGTCGCCAACGCGCCACCATAGCGGCCAATCGGCGTGCGCACGCCGTCACAGATAAACGCCTGACTCATGGTTGCTCCTCCAGAATGCGATGACCAAGACGATGTGCGCGGCCGCGGAACCAGGCGACGGTTTTCCCGCGCTGGTTGACGATCTGCACGTCGTACAGGCCGCCGGTTTGGCCTTGATGACGCACTTCGGCGCTGGCGGTCAGCCGGTCGCCGGCCAGCGCCGGGCGGATAAAGTCAATGCTGCAACCGGCGGCGACCGCCGCCAGTCCCTGGCTGTTGCAGGCGTAGGCAAATGCGGTATCGGCCAGGCTGAACAGCTGTCCGCCGTGACAGGTCTGATGGCCGTTGAGCATCTGCGGGCCGACCACCATACTGACCTGCGCAAAACCGCAATCAACGGCGTCTAGCGTCATGCCCATCGCTTGCGCACAGGTATCCTGTTGGTACAGCTGTTCGGCACAGCGTTGTGCCAGGTCGCGGGGAGTCATGGCGTTCATCGGTGTTCTCCTGACGGCAGGGCGGCGTATTGAGTGGCACGGTGGCGCAGCAACGGCATCGGCCGGTAGCGCGGTTCACGATAGCAACGGTGCAGATTTTCCAGCGTCGTCAGTATCTGCGACCAGCCGAGCGCCGCACCCCAGGCTAGCGGGCCGCGTGGATAATTGACGCCGAACAGCATGGCGTTGTCGGTATCGGCGGCGCTGGCCACGCCTTTGTTCACCACGTCGAGTGCTTCGTTGACCAGCATGGCGACGGTGCGCATCACCAGTAATCCGGGGTAATCCGGCAGTTCAATAACGCGCTTGCCGAGCGTTTGCAGCAGATGAATCACTTTGGCGCTGTCCTGCGGACGGTTCTGGGATGCGCAGGCCAGGACGAGGGTCGGCGCGCGCTGGTAATTGGCGGACAGATCGAACAACACCACTGGCGTGCCGAGCTGCTGCGCCATCTGGCTCGCAGTTTTACCATTTGTTAACATAAATGTAACTTCATCAACCGTGGCAAACGGGCTGGTCTGGCCAGGTTGTTTGACCGCGCCCGCATTTTCCTGCAGCAGGGCGGCCAGCTCCGGCAGCGATGTCCAGTCACCGTGCAGCGTAACCCTGGGCAGCGACGCGGCGCCTACCGGCTCGGCGTAGCGTGCTGCCGGATTGAGGCTTTCATCATCGTAACGGTAAAAACCGCGCCCGCTTTTACGCCCCAGATGTCCGGCGCTGACCCGCTCCTGCTGCAGCAGCGAAGGGCGGAAACGGTCGTCATGAAAAAAGGCCTGAAACACCGACTGGGTGACGGCAAAGTTGACGTCCTGGCCAATCAGATCGGTGAGTTGCAACGGCCCCATGGCAAAGCCGCCGGCGTCACGCATGGCCGCGTCCAGCGTCGCTACGTCGGCGATCTGTTCCTCCAGCGCCCGCAGCGTTTCGGCATAAAATGGCCGGGCGACGCGATTGACGATAAACCCCGGCGTCGAGCGGCACTGTACCGGCTGTTTGCCCCAGAGCCGCGCCAGCGCGTCGAGCCGGCGCAGGGTAGTGGCATCGGTGTCCAGACCGGCGACGATTTCCACCAGTTTCATCAGCGGCGCCGGGTTGAAGAAATGCATGCCGGCCATGCGTTGTGGATGGCGTAATACGCTGGCGATGGCGGTGATGGACAACGACGAGGTATTACTGGCAAATAGCGTGTCGTGGGCGCAGATCGCCTCCAGATCGCGGAACAGGCTCTGCTTGATCTCCCGCTTTTCCGCCACTGCTTCGATCACCAATCCGCAGTCGGCCAGTTGCTCCAGCGACGCGGCAATGCTGATATTCGCCAGCAGCCGTTCAGCGTCGCCGCGTTGCGCCTTGCCGGCCTCCACTCGACGACGCAGGCGTTGCCCTAAGGTCTCCAGCGCCCGCACCGCCGCGGGTTGGGAAATATCAAACAGTTTGACCGGGTGCCCGGCGGCAGCGGCCAGTTGGGCGATACCGATGCCCATGGTACCGGCGCCAATCACCGCCAGCGAGCCGTGAAACAGGGGAGCGTTCATATTTATTTCCCGCTGAACGAAGGTGGGCGTTTGGCGAAAAAGGCGCTGACGCCTTCACGATAGTCGTCGCTACGACCGCCGAGGCGTTGCAGATCGCGCTCCAGATCGAGCTGCTGATCGAGCGTATTGGTCGCTGCGCTGTAAATGGCCTTTTTGATCAGGCCCAGCCCATAGGTCGGCTGGCTCGCCAGGTGTCGTGCCAGCGTTTGCGTGCGTTCGGCCAATTCTGCGCCGTCCACCACCTGCCAGATCAAGCCCCATTCCAGCGCCTGGCGCGCGTCAATCCTGTCGCCCAGCAGCGCCATGCCCATGGCGCGCGCATGGCCGGCCAGCCGTGGCAGGAACCAGCTAGCGCCGGAATCCGGCACCAGCCCCAGTTTGCAGAATGACTGGATAAAACTGGCATTGTCGGCGGCGATCACGATGTCGCAGGCCATCGCCAGTGCAGCACCGGCACCGGCCGCCACGCCGTTGACACCACAGATCACCGGCTTGGGCAAGCTGGTCAGCCGGCGGATCAACGGGTTGTAAAAGCGCTCGACCGACAGGCCGAGATCCGGTGCCTGCCGATCGGCGCTCACCGTGCGATCGTTCAGATCCTGCCCGGCGCAGAAACCGCGGCCGGCGCCGGTAATCACCACGCAGCGCACCGTATCATCGCGCTCGGCGACGGTCAGTGCTTCCGCCAGTTGGTGGTGCATTTCATCATTGAAGCTGTTCAGCCGATCCGCGCGGTTCAGGGTAATGGTCAACACCCCGGCGTCGAGCTGGCTTAAAATCAGTGCGTTATCCATAAATCAGCGCCCCTTGTAGTGCGGAGTACGTTTTTCGAAGAAGGCGGCGATGCCTTCGTGACGATCTTCAGTGGCCGCCAGCGTAACGAACTGCTGGCGTTCAATGGCCAACCCGGCGCTCAGGCCGGTTTCTTCCGCCTGTTTCAACGCCTGCTTGGCGGCGCGTAACGCCAGCGGCGCCTGTTGGCTGATGCGGGAGGCGATCTGTTCAGCACGTTCCAGCGTCAATGCGTCGAGGCAGACTTCGCTTACCAGCCCGCTTTGCAGCGCCAGGCGGGCATCGATGGCTTCGCCGCTCAGCACCATCTGGCTGGCACGAGATTTGCCGACGCAGCGCATCAAGCGCTGGGTGCCGCCAGCGCCCGGCATCAGGCCGAGGGTGATTTCCGGCAGGCCGAAGCGCGCGCTTTCACCGCAGATAATGATGTCGCACGCCAGTGCCAGTTCGCAGCCTGCGCCGAGTGCGTAACCGTTGACCGCCGCTAGCAGCGGCTTGCTGAACTGGGCGAGACGTTGCCATAGCTGCGGTCGGTGGTCGGCCAGTGCCGCCGGTAGGTCTTGCTGTTGCAACTCGTGTAAATCGGCACCGGCGGCGAAGTAACGCGCCGAACCAGCAATCACCACCGCGCCAACCTCGGCGTCGGCATCGGCCTGTCCCAGCAGGTAGACCAGCTGTTCCAGGCACGGGGTGCTGAGCGCGTTACGGGCTTGCGGACGCTGCAAGGTCAGGGTGACCACGCGCTGGCGTTGTTGGCGCTGTATCCAGGGGGTTTCCATCCAAGACTCCTATACGTCGAAATCCAGCACCACGCCGTCGCCCTTTGGCCACGACTGGCAACTGAGTACATAGCCGGCGGCGAGCTGATCCGCTTCCAGGCTGTAGTTGACACCCATTTCCACTTCGCCGGACGTCAGCCTGCATTTACAGGTGGCGCACACGCCTCCTTTGCAGGCGTACGGCAGATCCGCGCCCTGGCGCAGCGCGGCGTCGAGGATGCTGTCATCCTGGGCGGTGACGTCGATGTTCAACCGGCGGCCATCGAGCAGGATCTCTACCCGCGTGGCGTCGCGCCCGGCGTCGCGTTGCGGCCGCACGCTGCGGCCACCGGTGTTGAAACGTTCGCTGTGGATATGTTCGGCTGGCATGCCGGCCTGTTCCAGTACGCTATGGGCCTGGTCCATCATCGCCTGCGGTCCGCAGATAAAGGCGTGGTGGTAATCGCGGTAATCGAGCAGCGTGCGGCCCAGCGCCAGCAGACGTTCACCGTCGATGCGCCCGTTGAGCAGCGGACTGTCCTGGCTTTCCTGGCTGAACAGGTACAGCGGCTGAAAGCGTTGCGGATAGCGGTTTTTCAGGTCGGACAGCGCTTCCTTGAACATCACCGAACGGCTGCTGCGGTTGCCGTACAGCAGGGTAAAGCGGCTGTGCGCTTCCGCCTGTAACGTGGCCTTGATGATCGACAGCATCGGGGTAATGCCCGAGCCGGCGGCGATAGCCAGGTAATTACCGTGTCGCTCTGGCTGCGGCTGGTAGCCGAAGCGCCCCTGCGGCAGCATCACCTCCAACGCATCGCCGACCTGCAACGCCTGATTGACGAACGAGGAAAAACGCCCCTGTTCCACGGCCTTGACGCCGATTTGCAGCAGCCCCTCCTGCGGCGCGCTGCAGATCGAATAGCAACGGCGTAACTCTTCGCCATTCACCTGAGCCTTTAACGTCAGGTGCTGACCGGGGGTATAACGGTAGTGGCCTTTGAGTTCCTCGGGCACGCGCAGGGTGATGGCTACGGCATCCGCGGTTTCGCGCTCAATGGCCGCGACGCTCAGGCGATAAAAGGTCGTCATGGTGTTCTGCGCTCCTGTCCTTCGATATTTGCCGCCGCCAGTCTGGCTGATGGCGCATTGCGGGAGGTCTTTAGATGCATTTGAAATAATCGAACGGTTCGCGACAGGCGCGGCAGCGATACAGCGCTTTGCAGGCGGTGGAACCGAACTCGCTGATTTTCTCGGTGTGTTCACTGCCGCAGCGCGGGCAGGGTACCGGGCCGTGGCTGAGCGGTCGGTCGCAGCTGTGACCCTGCGGCGGCGCCACGCCGTATTGCCGCAGCCGGGCGCGCGCTTCGGCGTTCATCCAGTCGGTGGTCCAGGCGGGATCGAGGCGTACCTCAACCCTTACCGGGCTGAAACCGGCCTCGAACAGCTGGCGTTCGATCGCCTCGAGCAGAAATTCAGTCGCCGGGCAGCCGGAATAGGTTGGCGTAAAGGTGACGCGCCAGCCGGTACCCTCGGCTTCCACGCTGCGCACCATGCCCAGATCGGTGATCGACAGCACCGGCAACTCCGGATCGCTGATCTGTTGCAGGCAATGCCAGATTTTTGGAATTTCAGCCGGTTGCAAACGATTCATGGTCATCGGCGTGTCTACCAGCGGCTATCTGGATAGGCGCGTTGCAGAAACTGCATTTCCGCCAGCATGAACCCGAGGTGCTCGGTGTGCTGTCCCTGTTTGCCGCCGAAACGAAAGGCCGGTTGCTGTGGCAGGGTTAGCGTAGCCTGTTGCAGCGTTTCGCTGACCAACGCCTGCCACGGCTGCTGCAACTGGCGCGGATCGACGGCAATGCCCCGTTCGGCCAGTTCGATTTCGTTGTCATCGGCGTGAAACAGTTCGGCGGTGAAGCGCCACAGCGCGTCCAGCGACTGCTGGATCTTCTGATGACTGGTTTCGCTGCCATCACCCAGGCGAACCATCCAGCCACGACTAAAGCGCAGGTGGTATTCCGCTTCTTTCAACGATTTTGCGCCGATTGCCGCCAACCGTGGGTCGCGACTGCGGCTCAGCTCGCGATGCAGCAGCAGGTGATAGGCATCTAGCAGGAACTGGCGCACCAGCGTGTCGTTAAAACCGCCGTTCGGCTGTTCCGCCAGCAGCAGATTATGAAATTCACGTTCGTCGCGGCCAAACGCCAGCGTGTCTTCACTGTGCGGCGGCCCCAGTAATTCGGCGGCATAACCGAGGAAGTTGCGCGCCTGCCCCAGCAGGTCGAGCCCCACATTGGCCAATGCCAGATCGATCTCCAGCTCTGGCGCATGACCGCACCAGGCGCACAGACGCTGTGCCAGAATCAGCGGCGTATCGCCCTGGCGCAAAATGTAGGTAATGCGTGGATCGCGTTGCGTCATGAAGAGCCTCACATGTTTTTGATGCCGTCGGGAATGGTATAGAACGTCGGGTGTCGATAGATCTTGTCATCTGACGGATCGAAAAACGCCGCGCGATCTTCCGGCTGTGAGGCGATCAGATGGCAAGATTGCACCACCCAGATCGAACAGCCTTCGTTGCGGCGGGTATAGGCGTCGCGGGCGTTTTCCAACGCCATCTGGTCATCAGCGGCGTGCAGGCTGCCGACGTGGCGGTGCGCCAGACCTTGTTTGCTGCGAATAAACACTTCGTATAACGGCCATTCAGCGTGGGTCATCGGGATCTCCTCATCCAGGGGCGTCATGCTGCCTGATTGCCTTTTGCCGCGTGGGCCATGGCGCCTTCGCGCACCCAGTCGCCTTGCTGCCAGGCGTGACGTTTGGCTGCAAGGCGTTCGTGGTTGCATTGGCCCTGACCCTTGATCACCTGAAACAGTTCGTTCCAGTCGATGTCGCCAAAGCGATAATGGCCGGTGGCTTCATCCCAGCGCAGATCGGTATCCGGCGCGCTCATGCCCAATGCCTCCAGTTGCGGCACGGTGTTGTCGACAAATTTTTGGCGCAGCTCGTCGTTGCTGTGGCGCTTAATCTTCCAGGCCATGCTTTGCGCACTGTGCGGCGAGTCGCTATCGCTCGGGCCAAACATCATCAGTACCGGCCACCAGAAACGGTTGATGGCGTCCTGCAGCATGGCCCTTTGCGCGCTGCTGCCGTTGGCCAGCGCCATCACCGCTTCGTAACCCTGCCGCTGGTGAAAACTTTCCTCTTTGCAAATCTTCACCATTGCGCGGGCGTAGGGGCCATAGGAGGCGCGGCACAGCGCCACCTGGTTGACGATGGCTGCGCCATCCACCAGCCAGCCGATAACGCCGACGTCAGCCCAGTTGAGGGTGGGGTAATTGAAAATCGACGAATATTTCATCTTGCCATCCAGCATCTTCTGGTAAATATCCTGGCGTGAACAGCCGAGGGTTTCAGCCGCGCTGTACAGGTACAGTCCATGACCGGCCTCATCTTGCACCTTTGCCAGCAGCACCGCTTTACGGCGCAGGGTGGGGGCGCGCGTCAGCCAGTTGGCTTCCGGCAGCATGCCGATAACTTCCGAGTGGGCGTGTTGGCCTATCTGGCGGATCAGGTTCTGGCGGTAGGCATCTGGCATCCAGTCTTTCGCTTCGATGGAAATATCTGCCGCGATCTTGTCGTCGAACAGCGCTTCATGTTGGGCTTTTGTTGCCATGCCAAACCTCAATATGGTTCGTTAATTTTATATGATGATAAAAATATGAATCATTTAAAGTAACCGTAAAGCTACAATCCGATAACAAAAAGATCAAACGGGATTATTATGGTTTTGCGATACCCATCACAAGGTTAATTGTTATCTTATTGTTTTTAATCAAATTAAATAAGGTAATTTAAAAGCGCGACCGCTGTAATTGAAGCGTTACGCTGGCTTTGTTTGTTTTTTGTTAAATATAATCTTGGCGTTGATTGGCAAATATATGATACGTAATTATCATTGTTGTTGTGATTTTATGAACTCAGGAGAGGCAGATGCAGCAGTTAACCAGTTACCTTACCGGCCAGTGGCTGTTCGGTCAGGGGAAAACGCGCCAGATCGCTGATGCCGTGACCGGCGAACCCTTGTATCAGGTGTGCTCGGACGGCTTACCGCTGGCTGACAGTCTGGACTATGCGCGCCAAAAAGGCGGGACGGCGCTGGCGCGCATGACCTTCCAGCAGCGCGCGCAAATGATGAAAGCGCTGGCAAAGCATCTGTTGGCCCATAAAGAAACGCTGTATGACATCGCTTATCAGACCGGAGCGACGCGCAACGACAGCTGGGTCGACATCGAAGGCGGCATCGCCACGCTGTTTTCATACGCCGGGCTGGCTGGCCGCGAACTGCCTGACGATACCTTGTGGCCGGAGGATGAACCGATCCCGCTGTCGAAACAGGGGCAGTTTGCCGCGCGCCATGTGCTCACGTCGCGTCCTGGCGTTGCACTGCACATTAACGCGTTCAATTTCCCCTGTTGGGGGATGCTGGAAAAATTGGCGCCAACCTGGCTGGCCGGTATGCCGGCCATTATCAAACCCGCGACCGCCAGCGCGCAGGTGACGCAGGCGATGGTCAAGCTGATGATTGACAGCGGCCTGTTGCCGGAAGGCGCCTTACAGCTGATTTGCGGTGGCATTGGTGACATGTTTGCCCATCTGGACTATCAGGACGTGGTTACCTTTACCGGCTCGGCGCAAACCGGCCAACGGCTGCGTTCGCATCCGCGTTTGCTGGAGAAATCCATTGCCTTCACCATGGAGGCGGACTCGCTCAACTGTTGTGTGCTGGGGGAGGACGTCACGCCGGAGATGCCGGAGTTCGGCTTGTTCATTAAAGAAGTGTGCCGTGAAATCACCAGCAAGGCGGGGCAAAAATGTACTGCAATTCGGCGCATTATGGTGCCGGCCTGGCAGGTTGCGGCGGTGCAGCAGGCTTTGTTGCAGCGTCTGACGCGCGTGACGGTGGGCGATCCGCGGCTGGAGCAGGTGCGCATGGGGGCGTTGATCGATCTGGCACAGCGCGATGACGTCCAGCAAAAAGTGGATCTGCTGCTGCATAACGGCTGCGAACCGCTGTGCGGCGGCACCTTCCAGGGCGTTGAAGCGTTGGGCAATGGCGGTGGCAAAGGGGCGTTTTATCCGCCGACCCTGCTGTACTGCGCCGAACCGTTCAGCCATACGGCGGTGCATGAAACCGAGGCGTTCGGCCCGGTGGCCACCTTGATGCCGTATCAGACCAGCGAACAGGCGATTGATTTGGCGCTGCTGGGGCGCGGCAGTTTGGCCGGTTCGCTGGTCACCGCCGATCCGTCACTGGCCAGGCGATTCGTCCGGGCGGCGGCCTGCGCGCATGGTCGCCTATTGGTGCTCGACAGCGCGTCGGCGACGGAATCCACCGGCCACGGCTCGCCGTTGCCAATGTTGCTGCATGGCGGGCCGGGGCGTGCCGGCGGCGGGGAGGAGCTGGGTGGCCTGCGGGCGGTCAAGCACTACATGCAACGCAGCGCGATCCAGGGCAGCCCGACGATGCTGGCTGCGATTGGCAATGAGTGGGTGCGCGGCGCCGAGGTGGTTGAGCAACCGATCCACCCGTTCCGTAAATACTTTGAACAGCTGCAGATTGGCGAGAGCCTGCTGACCGCGCGGCGTACGGTGACCGAAGCCGATATCGTCAATTTCGCCTGCCTGAGCGGCGATCATTTCTATGCGCATATGGACAAGATTGGCGCCGCGGAATCGCTGTTCGGCGAGCGGGTGGCGCACGGTTACTTTGTGGTGTCTGCCGCCGCCGGGCTGTTTGTTGATGCGGGCGTCGGGCCGGTGATCGCCAACTACGGCATGGAAAACCTGCGTTTTATCGAGCCGGTGAAAATCGGGGATACCTTGCAGGTTCGGCTGACCTGCAAGAAGAAGATCCGCAAACCGCAAAAAAGCGCCGAAGATCGCCCGCACGGCGTGGTGGTATGGGATGTTCAGGTGCTGAACCAGCACCAGCAGGCGGTGGCGCTGTACAGTATTCTGACGCTGGTGGTTCGCCAGCAGGGAGATATTGCTGCCGGGCAGTAAGGCCGTGCGCGCACTGAGGGCGCCACGCCTATTGCTGCGTCGAGCGCCAGGCTGTCGGCTTTTGCCGCCTGGCGCAAGCCCGCGGCATTGCCTGACGCCGTGCCATGTTACACTGCGCCATGGTCCTCATTGCTAATCTGTCTATGACTATCCAACGGTTAAATCTCAAGGGCTTTCGCTCGATTCGCGATATGCAGCTCGATCTTGGCAGGCTGAACGTGATCAGCGGCCCGAACGGCTGCGGCAAGTCCAACCTGTACAAGGCGGTGCGCTTGATCCATCAGGCTGCCGCCGGCAGGTTGTCGACGGCGCTGGCCGAGGAGGGAGGCATTCCCAAGGCGATGTGGGCCGGTGGGCTGCGGCCGGGCGAGCGGCGCGGCGACGCCCGACGCATGGTGCTGTCGGCGACGATGGATGACTTCGACTATGAACTGCAACTGGGCTTCCCGGAACCGAGCAGCAGTCTGTTTACCCTCGATCCGTTGGTCAAGCAGGAATCGTTATGGCTGAGCGGCCACGGGCGGCGCGCCTCGACGCGCATTTTGGAACGCCGCAACCAGACCGCGTTCCTGACCAATATCGACGGTGAGCGCATCAGTTATCCCGTCAGTCTGCATGCCGAAGAATCGGTGTTTGGGCAATTGGCGGAGCCGCATCTTTATCCGGAAGTCTCGCAGGTGCGTGAAAACCTGCTGCAATGGCGTTTTTATCATGAATTCGCCGTCTGGCCAGGTTCGCCTCTGCGCGCACCGCAGGTCGGCATCCGCTCACCGGTATTGGCGCACGACGGCAGCAATATGGTGGCGGCCTTCCAGACCATCCGTGAAATCGGTAATGGGGCGCTGCTGAAAGAGATTCTGATGCAGGCGTTCCCGGACACGGTGTTCGACGTCGAGGCACCGCAGGGGCTGTTCCATCTGCTGACCTATCGAGAGGGCATCTTGCGCGCGCTGGATGTGGCGGAGTTGTCCGACGGCACGCTGCGCTTTCTGTGCCTGGCGGTTGCACTGTTGAGCCCGCGTCCGCCGGCTTTCATTGCCCTGAATGAGCCGGAAAACAGTCTGCATCCGGATTTACTGCCCGCGCTGGCGCAGTTGATTGCCGAAGCCAGCCGCTACAGTCAGCTTTGGGTTACCAGCCATTCGCCGGCGCTGGCGGCGATGATTGCCCGGCACAGTGAGGTGACGCACTACCGTTTGGCGCAACGGCAGGGGGAAACGGTGTTAACCGATGCCAGCTAGTGGCGATGCCGTCTCTTTTCAGCCGCTGCATACCCGGTTTTTGCCGTTCTCTTTTGCTTCGTACAACGCGCCATCGGCCTGATTGACCAGACTGATGGGCGTGTCGCCGTATCTTTGCGGCACTTTGGCGCACAGGCCGATGCTGACGGTGATCATCCCCAATGGGCTGCCCGAGTGGGGGATGTGTAATTGCCGCACCTGCGTCAGCAGGCGTTCGGCAACGGCCAACGCGCCAGCGTTGTCGGTATCTGGCAGGATAATCGCCAGCTCTTCCCCACCATAACGCGCTATGACATCGCCGGTGCGCGTGGACAGGTTTTGCAGCAGTTGCCCCAACTGCTGCAGGCAACGGTCGCCGGCCACGTGGCCATAGATGTCGTTGTACTGCTTGAAGTAATCAATATCCAGCATCAATAGCGCCACGCTGCGCGCATTACGCGCCGAACGGGTAATTTCGCTTTTCAATGCCATATCAAACTGCCGTCGGTTGGCCAGCCCGGTCAGACTGTCCAATAGCGCCATCTCTTCCAGCGTCTGATTCATCAGGGTGAGCTGGTCACGGGTACGCACCAGTTCGGCTTCGGTTTGCACGCTATGATTGATCTGGCGAATCAACACCAGGCCCAGCACCAGTAGAATTCCTAACAGCACCAGGCCGCCCAACACAAACAGCGTGGTATCGCTGCGCCAGCCTGCCAACGCATCGTTTCGCGACAGCCCGGCGGCGATCACCAGCGGATAACGCTCGACGCGGGAATAACCGTAAATGCGTTCCACCTTGTCGTAACGCGAGGTCAGGGTGGCGTTGCCAAAGGTCGAATGCGGCAGGATCCTGCTGAACAAAATGCCATGGGAAATATTCTTGCCGATCGAGCTCGGGGAATAAGGGCGGCGATACAGAATGGTGCCGTCCGCCAGCAGCAGACTGAGCGATGCGTCGTTATCCAGCGCGAAGTCGTCATAAAACTGGCGGAAGTAGTCGACGTACAAGGTTGCCAATACCACGCCGCCAAAACTGCCGTCGGGGTTTTTCAGTCGGCGCGAAATCGGGATCACCAAATCACCGGTGGTACGGCTACGAATCACCTGGCCAATATAGGGTTGGTCGTCATCATGGGTTTGATGGTATTGGAAGTAGGCGCGATCGCTGTTATTGGCCAGGGTCGGGACATTGCCAAACGAAGTGGCGATCCAGCGTCCCTGCGCATCATAGATAAAGCTGCCGTGCAACTGCGGGGCGTTTTCCACCTGTGCCTGCATCACCTTGTGCAGCCGTGACCGCTGGGCTGGACCGCGCCCGTCATGGTCGAGACGTTCGGTCAACTCAAGCAGATTGTTATCCACCTGCTTGAAGGTGTCATCGGCATGTTGTGCCAGGGAACGCGCCAGGTTGGAAGAGGTATTTTCTGCCGTTTTCAGATCTATCTGCCGCGCATGCCATATTTGCCAGGTGTTAAGCACGATCAGCGTAACGGCGACGATAATAACGAAAACGGCGGCTTGCAATAATAGCGGTGAGTTTTTGTTCCGCTCCGGCGTCGGTGATTGCGGCGTTGGTATCATGTCATCCTTGTGCATAGCGCAAAATAGCTGGCGGATAACAACAATCTTAAACGCAGTTAAACGATTTTGCCGTGCCGAGCGCCGCCAGCCGGGAAATATTATCGCCCCAGGGCTATTGGAAGCAGTGCCACGGCGCTACGCGGCACTGTTTGCCGTTATTCGACGTTGACCATCCAGTTTACGCCAAACTTGTCGGTCAACATGCCGAATCCCTTGGCCCAGAACGTGGGTTGGTATGGCATGGTAATATTACCGTCCTGCGCCAGCTTGTGGAACAGTTCGCGGCCCTGCTCGACATCGTCCGGGTTCAGCGACAGGGAATAGCCCTTGTGCGTCACCGCAGCGTCGCCTTCTTGCGGGCAGCCGTCCGAGGCCATCAGTCGGCTGTCGCCGATACGCAGGCAGGTATGCATGATGGATTCCGGATCCATTTCCGCTCCGCCCTGTTGTTTGGCCTCTTCGGGCATATCTTTGTAACGCATTGTCATTTCCACTTCCGCACCCAACTGCTGGACATAAAAATCAACCGCCTGTTGGCAACAGCCATCAAAAAAAAGATAAGGTTGAATCTGCATGACGTTGACCTCGCTAGTGGCTTGCCACCCCCGCTGTATCAGGGACTGGCACAATAGTTTCCGGCGGCGATAGTCACCGCAGGTAACCTATCAGTGTAGTCCGGTTCAGCGTGATTACCGGGCGAGCGCTCACGCTAGCGCTATTTATTCTCATTGAACGAAAAAATGGGATAGTGCATCCCGTTTCGCGCAGATTATCTGTTCGATAACTGTTCCTATACTGACAACACCTTCACAAAAGGAGTTATTGCAATGGGTAATCAATCTTTAAGCGGAAAAGTGGTATTAATCGCTGGTGGTGCGAAGAACCTCGGCGGCCTGGTGGCACGAGATCTGGCGCAAAACGGCGCCGCGGCGGTGGTGGTGCACTATAACAGCGACACCAGCCGGGCAGCGGCAGAAGAGACGCTGGCGGCGGTACAGGCTGCGGGAGCCAAGGCGATTACCGTGCAGGGCGATTTGTCCAAACCGGACAACGTGGCACGCCTGTTTAGCGAAGCGGTACAGGCGTTTGGCAAAGTGGATATTGCCATCAATACTGCAGGTTTGGTGATTAAAAAGCCGATTGCCGAGGTGACCGAAGCGGATTATGACAGCAGCTTTGACGTCAATGCCAAGGCGGCGTTCTTCTTTATCCAGCAGGCGGGCAAGCATTTGGCGGACAATGGCCGCATTGTGACCATCGTCAGTTCCCTGTTGGCCGCCTACACGCCGTTCTATGCGGTGTACCCAGGCAGTAAGGCGCCGGTAGAGCACTTTACCCGTGCGGCGTCGAAAGAGTTTGGCGAACGTGGCATCAGCGTGAACGCCATCGGGCCAGGGCCGATGGATACGCCGTTCTTCTATGGGCAGGAAAGTAAAGAGGCGGTGGCTTATCACAGCAGCGCCGCCGCGCTGAGCAAATTCTCGAAAACCGGCCTGACCGATATCGAAGACATTGCGCCGATCGTCAAGTTCCTGGTCACCGATGGTTGGTGGATCACCGGCCAGACGCTGTTTGCCAATGGCGGCTATACTACCCGGTAATCGTTCTACCCGCTGCGGCGTTCGACCGCAGCGCTTTTATCAGCATGAGGCAGCGGTGGATAAGATAGGGAGATTGCGGGTATTTATTCAAGTGGCCGATGTTGGCAGTTTTGTTCGCGCATCGGAGCTGTTGTTGATGCCGAAAACCACGGTTTCCGCCGCCATTCAACAGTTGGAAAACGAAATGGGGGCGCGGCTGTTCCACCGCACGACGCGTCGGGTGCAACTGACCGGCGACGGAGAGCGCTTATTGGAACACGCCCGCAGTTTGCTTGACGACGTGGCGGCGCTGGACAATCTGTTCCAGCCGGCGGGCTCGCCGATCGGTGGGCGGCTGGCGGTGGACGTACCCAGCCGCATTGCGCGGCGTATCATCGTGCCGGCGCTGCCGGATTTCTTCTTGCAGTATCCTGATATTGAACTGTTTCTCAGCTCCAGCGATCGGACGATCGATCTGGTGCAGGAAGGCATGGATTGCGTGGTGCGCGTCGGCAGTCTGAGCGACAGCAGCCTGATAAGCCACACGCTAGGGCAGTTGAGCATGGTCAACTGCGCCAGCCCGACGTATTTGCAACGGCACGGCACGCCGCAGGATAACCGCCAACTGGCAGATCATTGGGTGGTGGGGTATGCGCAACCGAGCCTGCTGTCGGCCAATTGCTGGCAGTGGCGGCACAATGGTGAAACCGTTGAACATACTCTGCGCAGCAAGGTCACGGTCAACAATGTGGAAAATTACATTGGCAGTTGTCTGGTCGGCATGGGGCTGATCCAGATCCCGCGTTTTGATATTCAGCATTTCCTGGATGACGGTAGCCTGGTGGAAGTGCTGCCGCAGGCGCGCGCGCCGGCGATGCGCATTTCGTTGTTGTACCCGCATCGCCGCCAGCGTACGGCGCGTTTTAGCGCCTTTGCCGACTGGTTCAGCGGTTTGATCACACCGTTTTGTGAAGGCTGATGGCCGTCAATATAGCGGCGTTTCGCGCTCGGCTGCGGACATCTCGCGCAAGCATCGCGAGACATTGCGTCGCGCGATGTTTACCCGGCGGCGCATGAAAGTGCAGGGCAATCCAGCCCATCCCAGGATCAAGGCGATAAATAGGGGGAAGGGCGTCATGCCAGCAGGTAAAGCATGCCGGGTCCGATCCAAAGCAGCCGGGAACGTGGGTGCAACAGCGGGCGCTCAAAAGTAGGGCTTAAGCGCATTTATGTTTATTTTCCTGACGTTAGGTAAAATTATCTCCATAGGGGATTTGTTGACTCATACTATAATCCACCCTTTGCTCGCGATTCTTTCCTGTTATGCCCACGCTGGTCGCCGCGATCTTCCCCGGGGTTCAATGCGGTGAAAATCAGCCGGTTGGCATGGGTAAACCGCTGATTTTTGACTATAGTAATAGAGTGCAAATGCGTTTTAGCGCAGATAAACCGGTAAGGCTTAACCTGAACTTTTCAGACTGCGTAATATAAGGAACTGAAATGTTTGCTAAAAATGACGTAAAAGATCGGGTAGACTCTGTACGCGACAGCGCCAGGGGTAGCGCGTGTGAAGTGCGCGCCAGCCTGAAGGATGCTGCCGATCAGTCCTGTAGTTATATTAAGGACAACCCGTGGGCTGGGGTTGGCGCCGGAGCCGTTGTCGGCTTGGTGATAGGTTTTCTTTTAGGCAAAAAGTAAATAGGGAGAGTACAAATGGGCATCATTTCCTGGATCATTTTTGGTTTAATCGCCGGTATCCTGGCTAAGTGGATCATGCCGGGCAAGGACGGTGGCGGCTTTATCATGACCGTCATCCTCGGGGTTATTGGTGCGGTTGTCGGCGGTTGGATCAGTACCCTGTTCGGTATGGGACGCGTCGATGGCTTTAACCTGGGCAGCTTCGTTGTGGCTGTAATCGGTGCCTTGGTGGTGCTTTTTGTCTACAGAAAGATCAGAAGCTAATCAGGGGCTGATCAACGAGGGTCGCCGCGGCGGCCCTTTTTCGTTTAAACACAGGTGACGATCGTGCGCTGAGCATCGACGATCGGAAAAGGGGAATACCATGGGGTTATTAGATGGCGCATTAGGCGGCGTGCTGGGCAATGTTCTTGGCGGCGCGCTGGGTAATGGCGGTAAGGGCGGCATCGATATCGCCGCCATTCTGCAATGGGTCGAGCAACAGGGCGGTCTGCAGGCGATCGTGACTAAACTGCAACAGGGACAGTTGGGCGACATTGTCGGTTCGTGGCTCGGCAACGGTGACAACCAGTCGATCAGTGGCGATCACGTGCAGCAGGCGTTGGGCAGCGATGCGATCGCGCAACTGGCGGAGAAGCTGGGGGTTGATCAGACCCAGGCTTCCGATACCCTTGCGCAACTGCTGCCGGCGCTGACCGACAAAGCTTCGCCAAACGGTGAAGTCAAGCAGGACGAACTGGCCAATTACGTAGGCAAACTGTTCAGCTAAGCCTTATGCCTCCGGTTTATCGCCGGAGGCATTACCGACCTCAATCCCGTCGACACTCTCCAGCGATCGTGCCAGATAATCCACCCAGGCACGCACTTTGGCCGGAATAAAACGTGCCGCCGGGTAGACCGCGTGCAGCGCCATCGGCGGATAATGATACTCCTCCAGAACTCGCACCAGGCTACCCTGCGCCAGTTGCCGACCAATCAGCGGCCGTTGCGCGCCGCCGATGCCCAGTCCACCTTCGAGGGCGGCCAACAAGGCAAACGAGTTATTGGCGCGGAATACCGGGCGCAGCGGGATCAGCGTCGCACCCTGCGGACCGATCAACGTCAGCGTGTCGTCAATGGCCGCCCCACTGAATCGAACGTGCGGATGCTGGCTGAGTTCCTGTGGCGATTGCGGCGTACCCTGCGTGGCGAGATAACGCGGCGTGGCAACCAGCATACGCTGCATGGAGCCCAAACGGCGCGCCACCGTACCCGGTGCATGCAGCTCGCCAAAGCGGATTGCAACGTCGATGCCCTCAGCGCTGACGTCTGCCAGCCGGTCATCCAGCAGCAGTTCAATGCGCAATTCGGGATGCAGCTGTTGAAACGCCACCGCCAATGGTGCGATATGCGCCTGACCAAAACCGCTTGGCGCATGCACGCGCAGATTGCCCTGCAGCCGTTGGTTCAGGCCGTGCAGCGCGTCTTCGACCTCAACTACCGCAGCCAGAATCGGCTTTATCTGTTGATAATAACGCTGGCCGGCCTCGGTCGCAGTGACGCTGCGGGTGGTCCGAAACAGCAGTAGCGTGCCGAGCTGCTGCTCCAGGCTGACGATCTGCTGGCTGACCGCCGGTTGCGACAGTTGCAGGCTGCGTGCCGCCGCTGACAGGCTGCCGAGTTCTACCACCCGCACAAAGGTGTACATGGCGTTCAGTTTGTCCATCTGATTTCCATTAATAGTATTTTCTTATAAGTGTTAGTGCCTTTCCCCCTCTACCGCAATATTTCTGCATCAATCATGCTGAGGCTTCACTTTGATGGCGGAGAAGCAATATGCAAAACCAACGGCTGGCATTAGTAATAGGCGCCAATGGCGTTATCGGCGCCAAATTGATTGAACACCTGGCACAGCAGCGCTGGCAGGTGATCGGCGTTTCGCGTCGCGGTGGACAGGCGCGTCCCGGCGTGCGCTATCTGGCGGTGGATTTACTGGATGCGCAGGCGACGCGCCAGGCCTTGCAGCCGTTGACGCAGGTGACGCATATCTTTTATGCCGCTTACCAGGACGCGCCGGATTGGGCCAGCCTGGTGGCGCCGAATCTGGCCATGTTGCAGAACGTGGTGGAGGCAGTAGAGCCTGGCGCCACAGGCTTGCAGCACATCAGCCTGATGCAGGGCTACAAGGTATACGGCGCGCATCTGGGGCCGTTTAAAACCCCGGCGCGGGAAAGCGATGCCGGCCACATGCCGCCGGAGTTTAATCTCGATCAACAGTATTATCTGCAGCAGCGACAGCAGGGCAAACGTTGGCAGTGGTCGGCGATTCGCCCGAGCGTTGTGGGCGGTTTTTCCCTGGGTAATCCGATGAATCTGGCGCTGTCGATTGCGGTGTATGCCTCGATCAGCAAAGCGCTGAACCTGCCGCTACGTTTTCCCGGCAAGCCGGGCGCCTATCATAGCCTGTTGGAAATGACCGACGCCGGATTGCTGGCCAACGCGACGCGGTGGGCGGCCACCGAACCGCAGGCGGCGAACCAGGCGTTCAATATCAATAACGGCGATCTGTTCCGCTGGAGCGAAATGTGGCCGAAAATTGCCGACTATTTTGCGCTGCCGGTCGCGCCGCCACTGCCGATGCCGTTAACGCAGATGATGGCGGACAAGGCAACGTTGTGGGGCGATATGGCGCTTCAGCATCAGTTGGCCGAGACGGATTATCGGCAGGTGGCGAGTTGGCCGTTTGTCGATTTCGTGTTTTCCTGGGACTACGACATGTTCGCCGATGGCAGCAAGGCACGGCGTTTGGGGTTTCATCAATTTGTTGCAACCGACAGCATGTTCTTTGCGTTGTTCGATGAATTTCGGCGCCGTAAGATAATTCCATAACGGTTGCTGGCAGCCAGGGCGGGTTTTATGGCAATCTTTGGCTGCCGCTACGTTATGCGGCGGCCAGAGCAGGGGGGACTGGCTCTGCGCCGAACCATCCATGAGGACCGTTATGTGATAGGGATTACCGCCACACTGACGCTATTATTGGCGCTGGTAACCGTTGCGCCGATGTCAAAGCACCCTGCCTGGTGGATTCGGGTATGGGATTTTCCGCGCTTGCAGATACTGGCGCTGTCGTTACTGGTGCTGCTGGCCAATCTGCTGTTCTTGCCCTTGTCGTCACCGTTGGTGTGGACGCTGATGGCGGTTAACCTCGCCTGCGTGATTTACCAGGCCGTGTGGATTTACCCCTACACCGCGCTGAGTAAGCCGCAAGTGCTGGATTATACCGGCTATCAGTCCAAGCCGCGTCTGCGGATCCTGGTGTCCAACGTGCTGACGCCAAACCGCCATGCGGACAAACTGCTGGCATTGGTGGCAGCGGAGCGTCCCGACGTGCTGGTGGCAGTGGAAACTGACGCCTGGTGGGAAACGCAGCTGGCACCGCTGGAACGGGATTACCCGTACCGACTGGCCTGCCCGCAGGACAATCTGTACGGCATGCACGTTTATTCTCGTCTGCCGCTCAGCGATGCCGAAATCCAGTATCTGGTGGACAAAGAGATCCCATCGATGCACATGCTGGTACAACTGCCTGATGGCCCGGCAGTGCGCTTGCATTGCGTGCACCCGATGCCGCCGAGCCCGACGGAAAATGACGAATCGGAAGATCGTGACGCTGAACTGGTGTTGGTCGGTAAAAGCGTGGTAGATGCCAAGCTGCCGGTGATCGTGACCGGTGACTTGAATGACGTGGCATGGTCGACCACCACCCGGCTGTTTCTGAAGGTCAGCGGCCTGCTGGATCCGCGCCGCGGTCGCGGGATGTTCAGTACCTTCCATTCAGGCTATCCGTTCCTGCGCTGGCCGCTGGATCACGTGTTTCACAGCGATGACTTTATTTTGGGCAGCCTGCGGCGTTTGCCGGATATCGGCTCTGACCACTTCCCGATCATGGCGGAACTGGTGTATGCGCCGAAGCAGGGCGCGCAGCAGGAAAGTCTGGAAAAAGACGGTCAGGATGAGGCGCTGGCGCAAGAAAAGCTGGCCAGCACCGACAGCGATCCGGACGACGTGCATGCGCCGGCCGCCTAGCGGCTAAGCCCCGCCGTTGCGGCGGGGCAAGGCAGATTTATTGCGTCAGCATGATTTTGCCGATGTGCGCGCTGGACTCCATCAGCGCGTGCGCAGCGGCCGCCTGTTCCAGCGGGAAGGTTTTGAATATTTGTGGCTTGAGCGCTCCGCGCTCCAGCAACGGCCAGACCTTCTGCTGCAAATCGGCGGCGATCTGCGCTTTATCTTCGACGCTGCGCGCGCGTAGCGTCGAGCCGGTATGCGTCAGGCGCTTGATCAACATCGGCATCAAATTCAATTCCTTCACCACGCCGTTCTGCGTGCCGATCTGCACGATGCGCCCATCCATGGCGGCGGCCTGATAGTTTTTGGCCAGGTAATCACCGGCAATCAGGTCGACAATCACCTCGGCGCCTTTGCCATTAGTGGCCTGCAGGGTTTGTTCGACAAAATCTTCCGTACGGTAGTTGATTGCAACGTCTGCACCGAGCGCCAGGCTGGCTTGACGTTTTTCCTCGGAACCGACGGTGGTGATGACCCGTGCGCAGAATGCCTTGGCCAGCAGGGTGGCAACGGTGCCGATACCGGAGGTGCCGCCGTGGATCAGCACCGTTTCGCCGGCTTTCAGATGGCCGCGCTGGAATACGTTAACCCACACGGTGAAGAACGTTTCCGGTATGGCGGCGGCCTCTACCAGGCTGAAACCCTTGGGGACCGGCAGGGCATTGCTTTCGTGTACCTTGCAGTATTCGGCATAACCACCGCCGGCGATCAGCGCGCAAACGCGGTCACCAATGGCGTAATGCTGCACCCCGGCACCGACGGCGACCACTTCGCCGGCAATTTCCAGCCCCGGAATATCCGATGCACCCGGAGGCGGTGCGTATTGACCTCGACGCTGCAATACGTCCGGGCGATTTACCCCGGCTGCCGCGACCTTGACCAGAATTTCGCCCTGCGCCAGTTCCGGCAGCGGTCGTTGCGTTACCACCAGCACCTCCGGCTCGCCGGGCTGGGCAATTTCAATTGCTTTCATGTGCTTCGGTAGTGTCATTGCGGGCATGCGCTTCTCCTCATCAAATGCTCGATCATCTCTACCAGTGTAGGTAAGCGACCGTATAAATCCCATTGGTTATGCTACAGAAATTGCAAAGCGCGCATATGACTGAAAGGGCGATCGGTGTAGGTTTGGTGATGCAACAGAGAGTGGAACGGTCACATACGCATGCCAGGGCGATCGGTGCAGGTTTGGTGATGCAACAGAGAGCGGAACGGTTACATACGCATGCCAGGGCGATCGGTGCAGGTTTGGTGAGACAGACAGAATAAGACGCCAGCGGACAAAGGGCGTAAAGAGGAGCCGCCGCAAAGGGCGGCACGGGGATTAGTCGTTCGGGGGAATGCGAAAACCTTTCAGAGAGACGATAAAGTGTTCTTTGCCTTTGGAGATTTTTGCCCCTTTATCACACCATAAGCTGGCGAGTTTAAAAAAGTCGTCGCTACCGATGTCATAGGCTAATTCTATTTTTTTTGCTGTCCCTGCGCGGATTAGCCTTTCCGCTTCCTGGTGATTTACCGCTTTAATGGTTGTCATGGGCGAAATCCTTGGTGTAAGCCAGTGAGGATAACCGCCGACCATCATATGGCCATATTGTGACATTTTTGTGATAGAAAAGTGACAGTGCGGGCGAAAAGGGCAACGCAGATAGCCGGGGAAGCCCCCGGCACCGGTGGACGCGATCAGACGTCCGGACGAATCAGCTTGCTTTTTTTGACGGATTTGAAGTGCTTATACAGCGCATATCCAGAAACGGCAGCCAGTATGGCCAAAACCAATAAATAAGTGCTCGCCATGGGAGTACCTCCGTTAGGACGGGTTTGAGCGGCATAGTTGTGACAGTTATCACATCCCATCGCAATGAGAGCATTCTGTAACTGCCGTTGCGTTGGCTATGGTGCGATCTGCAGCGATAAAAAAAGCGCCGATAAAGGCGCCTAAATATGCAACACAGCTTGTAGAGTCCAGCACCAGGAGGAGTGGTGAACTGGCAGTAATTGTAAGAACGCCGAGCGGCAGGGAATATAGGCGAACTCCTAAAGCCGCTGTCGGCTCTCCTGTCTGAGATGATACACGCTGGCAAATGGCGGTGCGGGCGGAGAGTGAAATATCGGCACATCGGTGATAAAAGCGGCGCGCAGGGCTGAAACGTGAGCGTTTATCCCCATTTAGCGTTTTTAGCGACGAAAACAGTTGCTATTGATCGCCCGTCATGAGTTAATGATTCCCGGCCTGTGGTACAGACCTATTTATGCACGACATTTTGAGTAAAGTAGTTCAAATTTAAAGCGTTATCCCTGATAACCCTTCTATGACGAATTTCCTTTCTAGTGCCTCCATAAGTAACTGATGACCGGCTATAACATGCCCATGGTGGCTTACATTTAATATTGAAGGAAATAGACATGTCTAACATGATCAAAGGTCAAGTGAAGTGGTTCAACGAGTCTAAAGGTTTTGGTTTCATCACTCCTGCTGACGGCAGCAAAGACGTGTTCGTACACTTCTCTGCTATCCAGGATCAAGGCTTCAAGACCCTGGCTGAAGGCCAGAACGTTCAGTTCTCTATCGAGAACGGCGCTAAAGGTCCATCAGCGGCTAACGTTACCGCTATCTAATCGGCTTTTTGCTGATTGATAAAAACCCGCTAAGGCGGGTTTTTTTGTGCCTGTAATTTGGCAAAAGCAAAAAAAAGCCCGCATGTCTGCGGGCGAAAGTTCCTTGTTACTTCATTTGCAGATGTTCCTCTGGGGGGGGACCATCTGTGAATAGACTAACCGTTAGGTGTGCAGGATTCTGCGGGCAAAACGTTAAGGAAGCGAAAAAGTGCCGGCGATTGGGGGCTGTGGCCGTTGGCCGCAGTGGGAGAGGCGTCGCACCGTGTTTGTTGTCACGTTGTGTAATACACTGACTAGAGAAACACATGATGAGGTCAACGATGAAAGTAAACGATTTGGTGACGGTTAAAACCGACGGCGGGCCACGGCGTGAAGGGGTTATCCTGGCGGTAGAAGCGTTTAATGAAGGCACCATGTATCTGGTGGCGCTGGAGGAGTATCCGACCGGCGTCTGGTTCTTTAACGAGATTGACAGCCGTGACGGTACCTTTGTTGAACCGCGTAGCGCAGCGAATCAATAATCTCTCGGCAGGCGTAGCCAGTTGCAGGGGGGGTAAATGATTTTTCCGGGTAATAATGTTAACCCGTGACCATCACTGCGCTTAACCGCATATTCCCGCTGGTTTATCCGATAACGGTGGTTTAACGTCAGGCACCGTTTATCCGCTGCATCATTTATGTTGCAGCGGATAAACTGATTGGCACGGGATAAATAGGGCCCGTCGCGCTAGAGGCGGCTAATAACTCCGCCGGATGTGGATGACCATGATATTTATCCGCATGTTAGCGGCTATTTACAAATATTCCACTGGTCAGCGTGTCAGTTAAACGAACAACGTGATAAATAATCTGCTTGTTGTGCGTTTTTATCTTCCTTTTGATATTTCCTTTATGGGATGACACCGTTTTTGCTTTAATTTGCATCTGGTCGGATATCTGGATGGTCCCCTGTCCGGACATCCACATACGCAACATATTTGATTCCGTTTGGCTAAGGGTAACCGGCGTCTGGTCGAGGTTGACCTTCTCTGCCCGTGGTGCCTTGCGTTCAAGATAGTGACCCAGCAGCTGATTCATGGTCTCTGGCTTGATCGATTTTGACGAAATGATGACATTTTTACGAACATATAAATAATCGTCAAAATGTACGTTGGTAATGGCCATAAAGATGAAGAATAACGTATCGGGGTTAAGAGAAATCACCCGCTTTATTCGTTCTGTGGCGTTGGCTTCATGGATGAAACAGTCTTCGTTAATAAACACCAGGCTGGGTTTCAGCCGGCTGCATTTTTCATGCAGGCTGGCTATGTCCGTAATAGCGTTTATATGACGTTTCTTGACTCCATGCGTCGTCAGGTAGTCGGTAAGACCCAGCCGCGTATAGCTGCATGAGTCCATGATGATCGTTGGCATATCGCACCCCCACTTAAATCCGTTTTACCGCGGTAATAATGAGTAAAAGCCTAAAAGCCAAAAGGCAAAAAAAACAAAATGTACTAATTAAGAATGTTCTATCAACAAAAGCGAAACGGCTCAATGACATTTTCTGACTTAGCTTATCAATCAGCATGATCCATAAGTTTGGCTTAAGTCAGTCAAACCTGCTGCGGCCTTGGCCTGGCATAAAGACCGACAATCCAGGCTTGAGCGATCGACACGCACTCGCTCTCTCATTGATTCTGTTTATCATGTCACGAAATTAAATTTCAGATTGCTAAGAAAATTCTTAAAAAAAATTCATGTGTTGTTTTTTTATCGCTTTTTTGGTGGTTTTTCCAGCGATTTAGGGTGGGGTTTATCCAGGTGCTACCAGAAAAGTCTTATATATCATTAAATTAATGACGATATGATTTGTGCATGATAATGATAACCTTTTCCTTTGTTATCATTAATGTTTCTTTCGTAACACACCTGCGTAACATTTCGCCTTGGTGACGTTACATATCATTAAAGTGTAACGGGCGGATAGCCTTTTTTCGCCGTCAGCGTGCGGTGTCAGCCGCGCGGAACCTGTGGATTAATTGGTTTTTCTGAACTGTTGTCGTAGCGGGTTGCCGGTATCCCTCAGCAAGAAGGATACCGGCCGGCTAGCGTGCATGATGCGTTCAGGGGCAGGCTCGGCTACCAATAGCGTTTCCAGCTCTGCGTCAGCCGCGTCAGGGCTTCCAGATAGAAGTAGTCCCCCCAGCTGCAGCACTCATCAACGCCTTTGCCGCTGGCCATATGGTATACCGAATGCTTCAGCAGCCCGTCGATGGGTTCGTCGTCCTGTGCCAGATAGTTCTCGGTCAGTGATGCCATGATGCGCAACGCCATTTCTTCATAGCTGGCGCGCTCGGCGTCCAGCAGCGGTAACTGACTGACCAGTTCCAGCAGGCCGCACACTGCAATGGCCGCCGCCGAACTGTCGCGCGGCTGATCGGTGCCCAGCAGTGCCAGATCCCAATGACACACCTCATCTTGCGGTAAGCGGTTGATGAAGTAATTTGCCAGCCGCTTGGCCAGATCGACCATCTGGCGTTCACCGCTGTAGGCGAAGCTCAGCAGGAAACCGTAAATCCCCCAGGCCTGGCCGCGTGACCAACAGGAATTATCGGCGTAGCCCTGGTGGGTATTACCGTAACGCGGCTCCCCGGTGACGGTATCCATATAGTAGGTGTGATAGGTGGAGGCATCCGGCCGCACGATGTAACGCGCCGCCTGGGCTGCATGGCGACGGGCGGCATCGGCAAAGCGTGGATCGCCGGTCTGCTCGCTCGCCCAGTACAGCAGCGGCAGGTTCATATTGCAGTCGATGATCATGCGTCCGGCCTGTTCGGGATCGTGCAGGTCGCCCCAGGCCTGGATAATGCCGGCCTGAGGATTGTAGCGTTCCAGCAAGGCTTCTGCGGCCAGTAGCGAAAAGCCGCGGGCCGGGCGGTTACCGGTCAGCCGCCAGGCGCTGACGCACGACAACGTATACAGAAATCCCAGATCGTGAGTAGCGGTATCCTGACGGCGGGTGATGCGTTCGCCAAACGACAGCACGTTAACCTCGGCGGCACGGCGATATTTGTCATCGCCGGTCAGTTCGAACGCCAGCCATAGCTGACCAGTCCAGAAGCTGGTGGTCCATTCGACGTTTTCCGTCAGCGGATAACGGCCATCGATACAGGTTTCTCCGGGAAAACGTTCGCCAAAACGCGCCATATTGCGATCGATTTTGTTCAGCACGCGGTGCCGAGCCGCATTTAAGCGCTGTGTTAGCGCGGCGCGGTCAAGTTGATGCAGTTCAATGGGACGCAACTTTTCGTGAGTGACGGATACGGACATGCTGGTTTTCCTTTTACGGCAGATTATCGTTTCAATGTGGTGAGATCGGCGTTCTTCGCCAGCGACGGCGCTGCACGTACCGGCCGTTTGCTTTGGCAACTGGACAGCGTAAACGCTGAAACGCCGGTGAACAGCAGGGCGATACAGCCCATGATCAGATAGGTGTGCTCAAAACCGATGCGGTCATACAGATAGCCGGCTGGCGGTGCGATGACGATCGAACCGACGTAGATCATCGCCTGATAGCCCAGCAGGTACATGGTGGCATTGACGCGCTTGCTGAAGTGTTCGGCAATGTATTTGAATACCGAAATCAGCAGCATCGAAATTTCCATGCCGTAAAACGGTTTGATAATCGAAATCACGATCGGATCGCTGGTCAGGCCGGAGGCGATCAGGCGTGCGCCGACCAGCACACCGGTAAACAGCAATCCTTTTTTGGCGCCGAAATGGTTAACCAGAAACGGGATTGCCATCATCATCAGGAATTCGAGGCCGGACTGTACGGTGCTCAGATAGCCGTACATGGCATTGCCCTGCGCCTGGCTGTCAAAGAAAGAAACGAAATAGCGCGGAAACTGTTGTTCGGCGATAAACATCATCCAGGCGACGCCGGCGACGTACAGACTGAACATCCAGAACTTGCGGTTCTTCAGCAGCATGATGACGTCGGCAAAGACGATTTTTTCTTGCGCGATGACATCGTTATTGCGCAATTGCGCTTCGCCGATACGCAAACTGAGCAGCACCGCCAGCATCAGCAGCGAGGTCGCGCTGCTGAGCATGAAATTCATCGCCGGCGAGATATTGAACAGCAGACCGGAAAACGATGCGGCCAATGCCCAGCCCAGCGATCCCCACATGCGTATCTGGCCGAACTCCAGCCCATACAGCCGGCTGAAGCGATCGGCGTAGGATTCCGATGCCGCCACCCCGGCGTACCAGCCGAGGCTGAGATACAACGCACCGATGATGATACCGATCGGCGTGTGGCTGGCGAGCAGCGGTTGATAGACATAAATGAAAAACGGCGCCATCAAGACCGAGGTCAACACCACGAAATACAGCAGATTTTTACTCATGCCGATTTTATCCATGATGTAGCCGTAAACCGGCTTCATGATCACCGCAAAAATGCCGTTGACGGCAAACACGCTGCCGATGGTAACGCTGTCCAGTCCGGCTTTTTGAGCCAGCCACAGCGCATACAGTCCGAAGCTGGCCGACCAGGTGAAAAAATACAGGAAAATAAAACTGCTCATCTTGTAATAAGCCGATTTGGTCGGCGTGGTGAGGGCATTCATATCAACTCCTGTAGAGCAGATGTGTATTGTTATGGTTAACGCGCTATGGTCAGCGTGCGTTGTGGCGTGGTTACGACGATCTGGGTTTCATCAATATGGCAACCCGGTTGCGCATCGCGCAGCCGGGCGGCGTGGCGATGGGCGGCGGCGGCGCAAACCAGCCAGTGTTCGCCCGGCATCAGCGTATGAACCAGCGTCGGAATGGCTGCGGTTTCGGCGAACAGAATATTACTGTTGGGCGGTGTGATGACGGTGGTGGCGGTTCGATGCCCCAGCGGGCCGAGATCGTGCAGCGTACTGAACCCATCAACGTCGTCGATGCTGCTGATGCCGTCGGCGCAGTGGCACGGCGTCGTGCGGCGATAGGGCACGGCAAAGCCGCCTTCTGCGCTGTGCAGCGTGCGCGCGCTGTTGATGTGGTGAACCCGCAGGTGCCAGTCACCACAGGCAACCAGCCAGGTGGTAATGGCGACGTCGTGCCACGGCCTCCAGTGGCTGACGATGTAATCCGCATGGGTTGCTACCGCGCTGCACTCTCGTCGACCACGGTAGTAGCCGTCCTGTTCTGCCAGCAGCAACATGGAATCGCCGGCCGCGTGGTTGAGCGCGTAACGGCCGCGTTCAATGGTGAAGCCAAACAGGTTGGAATAGGCAAACTTGGTGTACTTGGCTTCGGTATTGACGTAATTGTTCAGCTCCAGCTGGCCGGAGGTCAGCATGTAAACGTGTTCTGCCTCGGCGTCGTGTACCAGGATCTGGGCGGCCTGTGGAATGCTGCGCTGGCGTGCCAGCCGGGGCAATGGCCGCTCTGTGGCTTGCCAAAAGGCGTGCTGTGCTGGCAGTGCCAGCACCAGAAACAGTTTGCAGGCCCAGTATGGCGATCCCGGCGCGTTGTAGTCCTCGGCCATGGCCAGATTGGGATAGGCATAACCGACGCTCAGTACGCCGTCGCGATCAAAAATAGGCTGTGCCAGCCACCAGCGCAGATGGCGTAGAATCAGCCCCTTCACCGTTCCCATGTCGAAAACGTCAAGTTCGGCAAATGCCACCGCACTCCAGAAGGCCGCCTCGGCAAAACGGTAGGTCAGGCTGCGGCCGAACGGCACCGCAGAGCCGTCGGCGGCAAACAGGTAAATAAAGTCCTCGGCAAAGCAACGCGCGCGCTCACGCAGACACTGGGCGCGCTGTGGATCGACATCGGCCATCAGCGCGGCATACAGCAAGCCGTAGTAATGGAATGCCATCGAAATATAATAATCGCGCGGGCGTCCCGGTCCGTCGGCATACCAGCCACCGCCAAGATAATACGCTTCCATTTTGTCGAACTGGGCAGCGATCAGCGTGGCATCGTAGGGCAAACCGGCTTGCTTAAAGCCCATTTGCACCATAATGGGGAAGTAGTTCCAGTTGTTGTTCGGAATTATCGCCGTCGCGCTTTGCTGCAACCAGGCGATCAGGTTCTGTTGCTGGGGGCTGTTGAACTGAGACAACAGCCGGCCTTTCATCAACGCCAACCCGACGCCAAACGCCGCCATTTCCACCACCCGCTGGTCGAACTCGGCGATATCGCCCCAATAAGCCGCGTGCTGTGGGTCACTGCCGTTAATCATCGCGCTGCGATAAAATTCCCAATCATCCAGTTCATCGCCACCGGCCAACAGAGGGAAAATGCCCCACAGCATGCGTGACAGTCCCTCCATTTCCGCCACTTTGGCACCGTAATGCGCGGTAAAGTTACCCAGTGCAATGCCGCTTTGCCCCGCTGAACAGTAGGGCATTACCGCAGCCAGCAGTTGCTTCGCCGCGCGTTGCATATCGCTACGCGTTGCCAGCGGGTTAGGACAATGATCGGATCTGTGATGCATGATATTCTCCAAATCCATTGGTGTATCAGTGGGTTAATCGGCGATGACCGCATTTTTTTGCGAACTGACTTGCGGAAGAAATATAAATTAAAACTGCGTTTCAATTGTTATGGCGGTCACAAAATTGCCTTTTATTTAAAACCAACGTTGAAAAAAACGGCGAAAAAGGCCTTAAATTGCAAAAAACGCGGGGAAAATATTAAACGGTTGTGGTGGGGCATATGGCTGGGCAAAACTATCTGGAGCGCATTGCGCTGAACGAACGCTTTATCAGCTTTAACCGCATGAACAGCGGTAGCGCCAACTATTTTCATTGGCATCAGTGTCTGGAAATGCTGTTTGTCAGCCGGGGATACGGCATTGCGATCGTCGATAACCAGCAGTACACGCTGCGGCCTGGGCGGCTGTTTATCTTCCCGCCGTTCAAACTGCATAAGGTGTTTGTCGAGCAAAACGACGCTAATCACTATCACCGTACCACGCTACATCTCGAGCACACGGTGATCGAACACTTCTTGCAGCCTTTTCCCCAGCGGCGCGCGCAGTTCCAGCGGTTGTGCTACAGCCAGAGTAATGCATTTATCTGCGATCTGGCTGATTGCCAGCTGCAGGTGGAAACCGTTCTGGATCGCTTTAATCAGCGCTACCTGACGGGCAGCCATCAGTTGGAGGATGTGGCATTCCTGGCGCTGGAAATGATGGCGTTTCTGCCGGAAAAAGAAGGCGAAGCGCTGAAAATCTCTCAGGGAAGTCCGGCGCGTATCATGCAGTGGGTGGAAGAAAACTATCAGCATAAGTTTTCTCTGGCGCGTCTGGCGGCAGATCTGGGGCGCTCAAAAAGCTACCTGTCGCGGTTGTTCAGCCGTGAAACCGGCAGCACCATTCAGGAATATCTGTTGACGCGTCGCGTCAAGCGGGCCTGCGAACTGTTGCGCAGCAGCGATCTTGCCATCGGTCAAATCGCCGCTGCGGTGGGGTTTGCCGATGCACCGTACTTCATCAGCTGTTTTAAGAAAATGCTTGGCCAGACGCCGTTGCAGTATCGCAAGGGGGCGACTGGCCTGGGTGATTAACCGGCTTCCTGTCGACAGGCACGCAGCGAGTTCAGCGCGAGCGTAATATCCTGTTCTTGCGTCATCCAGTTGACCAGCGCGGCGCGTATCCCGGCCTGACCGTCAAACAGGGTCGGGGTACAGCGCACCACGCCCTGCTGATCCAGACGTTCAAGAAAACCATCTCGGGCCGCTAGCGCGTCGCCGTTGACGCCCTCGAGTGCAAAACACACCACGTTAAGATTTACCGGCGCCAGCAGGCGGAACCCTTCGCTGGCCGCCAGTTCGGCACCCAACTGCCGTGCCAGCTTCACGTTGCGTTCCACCATATCGCGCATGCCGCTGCGGCCGTAGGCCTTCAACGCCATCCACAGCGGCAGGGCGCGAAAGCGGCGTGAGTTTTCTGGCGTTAGATGCAGGTAATTGTCCGGGCGCAAGGTTGGCGCTTCCAGATACGATGAATGGTTTTGAAACACCTGCATCTGCAATGCCAGATGGCGGGTAAATTGAATGGCGCTGTCATACGGCACGTTAAGCCACTTATGGGCATCTACGGTAATGGAGTCTGCCTGCTGCCAGCCCTCCAGCAACGGGGCAAATTCGGGAGAACAGGCCGCCACGCCGCCGAAGGCCGCATCCACGTGCAGCCAGAACGGATAACGTTCACGCAGCGCCAGCAACTGCGGCAGGTTATCGTAGGCGACGGTGTTCACCGTGCCGGCACTGGCCAACACCAGCGTCGGCATATCAGGCTGTTCGGCCAGGCAGCGGGCCAGCGCATCAACGTCGATGGCTTCGGCGTTCGGCAACGTGCCGACGATTTTCAGCGCTTCTCGGCCGATGCCCAGCATGCTGAGTGCTTTCACGCTGCTGGAATGCGGGTTGGCTGACAGCACGCGGATCGGTCCCAGAGCTGCTACGCCCTGTTCGGCGACGTCGATGCCGCGTTGTAAACCGAGCCATTGGCGGCCGATGGCCAGGCCGGTAAAATTGGCCATGGTGGCGCCGCTGACAAAACTGCCATTGAATGCTGCCGGCAGGCCGAGCAGTGATTTTAATTGTTCCACCGTTGCCAGTTCTATCGCTGCCGCAACGGTGTCATGGCTGAGCAGGCTATTCTGGTCGATAACGCTAACCAACCAGTCGGCGGCCAATGCGGCCGGCGTCCCGCCGCCGGTGACAAAACCGAAATAGCGCGGCCCGGCGCTGGCGGAAATGCCGTCGGCATAATGGTGCCAAAAGTGCTCCAGAGCGGCGAGCGCGCCGTCGCCATCTTCTGCCAGAAGCCGATCGTCATTGTTTACCTGCTGGCTCGCCATTGGCGGGCAGACTGAGCGTTCGCTCAGACTGGACAGAAAATCTTCCGACCACTGGCGGGTACGTTCAAGTATCAGCGGTAACTGGGTTAAATCCTGTTGCAAAACCGGGTGCATGGCGTTTCTCCTGATAAAAATGATAGAAAGAGCTTATCGCTATTGCCAGCCGTCGATAATCGATAAAAAATACCTGTTTTGGATAGAAAGGCTAACCAATGTGAATGAGCGATTACCGTTGCACCTGCTGCCGACGTTCGTTATTGCCGCTCGGCTGGAAAACCTGCGCGCTACGGCGCAACAGATTCATTTGACGCACGGCGCGGTCAGCCAGCAGATCCAGCAACTTGAGCACGCGTTGGGCTGTCCGCTGTTTGACCGCCTTGGGCGCGGCATACGGCTGAACGCCGCCGGCCGAGAGCTGCTGGCGATTGCGGAACCGGCGTTGCAGGCTCTGCAACACGGCGTCACGCGGGTGCGGCGCATTGCCGCCAGCCAAACGTTACGTATCAGCGTGCTGCCGTCGTTTGCGCATTACTGGCTGTTGCCGCGCCTGCATGTTTTCCGCCAGACGCATGCGGATATTGTGCTGGATATCGATGCGTCGCTGGTGGTACAGGATCTGGCGCAGCAGGGTTTTGACGGTGCGATCCGCATCGGCAAAGGGCAGTGGCCGGGAGTCCACGCGCAGTGGATTGCCGCCGGTGAAGTGCTGCCGGTGGCGACCCCGCTACTGGCGCAACAATGGCAATCGGCTTTGCAGCAGGGGGCGGAAACGCTGCCGCTGTTGGAACACGATGTCACGCCGTGGCGCGGCTGGTTTCAGGCGCAGGGGTTGGCCGAGCCAGGCCCCGCGCTGGCGTCGTTCAACGACGCCGGTCTGTTGATCCGTGCCGCCGAGCAGGGATTTGGCATCGCGCTGGTGAAAAGCCTGTTGGTACAAGACGCGCTGGCGGCGGGGCGACTGGTGGCGCTGGGCGCCGCGTGGCAACCGCAGGACAGCGACTTCTATTTTGTCTGGTCGCAATCAGCCGCCGACAATCCGGCGGTACAGACCCTGTTGCTGTGGTTACAGCAGCAGGTGCGCTGATTCAGCGGCGCAGCCATTCGGCCTTTGCGCTGCCCAGTGCATTCGCCGGCCGCGCCCACTGTAGCGCGGTGCCATCCAACCGTAGCGGAGCCTGCAAGCGCTGCGCTGCCCCCCACGTCGTCAGTTCGATCTCGGGATTTTCATCCTCCAGCCGTGCCGGTTGCAGCGGGGAAAGCACGTGATGCTGCGGATGCGGATTGTCAAACAGCAGTTGCGCGGTTCTCGCCAGTGACAGCCGGGCGCTGTAGCCGGTGCCCCGCGCCAGCCGCTGGCACATTCCCTCCAGCACCGCGGCGGCCATCATATAACCGGTGGCGTGATCCAATGCCTGTACCGGCAGTGGCAGTGGCATATCGCAGGTACTCCAGACCATGCCTTCCGCCGCCAGTCCGCAACTCATTTGCACCAGGCTGTCGAAGCCGCGACGGCTGCGCCAGGGGCCGCTCCAGCCATAGGCATTCAGGCAGACATCTATCAGCCCGGGAGACAGTGTGCGCCGTTGTTCCGTGTCGTAGCCCAGCTTTTCCAACGCGCCGGCGCGATAGCCGTGTACCAGCACGTCGGCCTGGCTTAACAACTGCTCGAAGGTCGTTCGATCGTGCGTATTGTGCAGATTCAAGCGGGCGCAGCGCTTGCCGAGCGTCACTTCGTGCTCCGCGCCGGGTTCGTCCCAGCCGTAGGGATCGATGCGTAAAACGTCGGCTCCGAGGCCGGCGAGAAAGCGGGTCGCGACCGGGCCGGCGATAATGCGCGTCAGATCCAGCACGCGCACCCCCTGCAACGGCCGTGCGGTCGGTAGCGGCCAATCCGCTGCGCCGACTTCCGCTTGCAGCGACTGATGGATCAGTGGTTCCATGGCCACGCTTTTGCCCTGTATGTGTTGCCGCCATTGTTCGGTGGTGCGCATTTCCGCCGCGCAGCCGCCGGCTTCAACGATCGCCTGCTCCAGCGAGGACTTCTGCCAACTTTGCACGCTTGCTGCCAGTGATCCTTTGTCGGGATGCTCGCCCAAAACCTGCTCCACTGCCTTACGATGCCGTGGGGCATTGGTATGTAGGCGGATCCAGCCATCGCAGGTCGCATAGTCGCCGGCCAACGGATCCCAGGCAGCCGGTAGCGTCCAGCCGACGGGGCGCAGGGTCCAGCCAAACCACAATGACGCCAAACGCCGATCGACAGATACCTGTGGCACGTTGGCGTAACGCTGTTGCAGCAGACGAGCGCAACTCAGCCCAGCAGCGGCCCAACTGGCGGTGGCGAGTTCGGTCACCGGAAACTCCGAGCTTAGCTCGCCAACGCCCGTAACGGTCACTTGCCCGAACGGCGTTTCTGTATGGCCTAGGCTCTGCCAGATATCACTAAGCAGCGTATGCGTCAGGGTATTCATCGGATGCTCCCAAGGGTGAAAAAAAGGTATGCGCATAGCGTAGTCCACGACGACAGTGGCTGCTATGCTTTGCGCTATTATTTACGGTGGTCGGAATAGTTCGCTAAATTATTTTTCGGGTTTATATTTCGTTTAATAATTTACGCTTTACAGTATTGGCTTACGTCATTATAATTCGCTCAAAATTTCACAGGAGAAATCAATTGGACAGTTTTAGTTGCGATAACATCAATAAGGCAAGCTGACCAATCTCTTCTGATTTTGCTGCTTGCCTAACCGGCGGGCGGCACCCTCCCTGTTTTCTGAGTCGTGCATCCCCGAGTATTTTCATTCTGCCCAGTGCCTCGCGGTATTGGGAGATCCAATTCGGACGTTATTATGGCACTGTTCCGCTTTAGTCTTTTCCCTCCAGGCCAGCCTGCGCCTCGACGCTGAGTTTTGCTCGGCGTAATGGCGGCAGCGCCAGGCAGAGGCTGCCGAGTAGCCGATCTTGCTTTATTCACCGTAGCCGGTGATAAGGAGGCGTCATGGACGATCATCCCAGAACCGTTATTAATTCGTTTTTTTAGCGTGTAATTTCGCTGCTAATAACGCGAAAGAAAAATCAATTTCTGTGTAAGACACCTATTATTCGGGCGGGGTGAGCCTGCGCGCGTAATAAATAAAGAGAATAGCGTTATGTCCTATATTAATCACAAGACTCGTCGTAATAATAAAGGCCGCGAGCCCTACGTCATCGCTCAAGAGGCGTCAAACAGCCTTGATCAAACCCTGGCCAATTTAAATTGCAATCGCATCGGTCTGACGCAAGAGGATGCGCAAGAACGGTTGGGGTATTTTGGTGCCAACCAGGTCGCGCATGAAAAAGCGCCGCACGCCTTGGTGCAACTGGTCAGCGCATTCAACAATCCGTTTATTTTTGTACTGATGGCGTTGGCGGCGATCGGTTTCTTTACCGACTACTGGTTGCCCGCCCGGCACGGTGAAGAAACCGATCTCACTGGCGTAATCATCATTCTGATCATGGTAACCCTCAGTGGCCTGCTGCGCTTCTGGCAGGAATACCGTACCAACAAGGCCGCCGAGACGCTGAAATCCCTGGTGCGCACCACTGCGACGGTGCTGCGTCGCAGCAGCTTCAGCAGTCAGCCGCTGACCATGGAGGTTCCGATCCGTGAACTGGTGCCGGGCGATATCATTCAGCTGTCAGCCGGCGATATGGTACCCGCAGACGTACGTTTGCTGACGTCTCGCGATCTGTTTATCAGCCAGGCGATCCTGACCGGCGAAGCGATCCCGATTGAAAAGTACGACGTTCTCGGCTGCGTCAGCCAAAAGTCCTGCGATACCGACGTTACCAACGAAAGTCAATTGCTGGAACTGGCCAACGTCTGCCTGATGGGCACCAACGTCGCCAGCGGCACGGCCACGGCGGTGGTCGTGGCAACCGGGGGCAAAACCTATTTTGGCTCCCTGGCGAAGTCGATCGTCGGCAGCCGCTCGCAAACCGCGTTTGACCGTGGGGTGAACAGCGTCAGCATGCTGCTGATCCGCTTTATGCTGGTGATGGTGCCGGTAGTGCTGTTGATCAACGGGTTTACCAAAGGTGACTGGGGCGAAGCGGCACTGTTTGCCTTGGCGGTTGCGGTTGGCCTGACGCCGGAAATGTTACCGATGATTGTCAGTTCCAACCTGGCGAAAGGCGCCATAGCCATGTCGCGGCGCAAAGTAGTGGTCAAGCGGCTGAACGCCATTCAGAACTTCGGTGCGATGGACGTATTATGCACCGACAAAACCGGTACGCTAACGCAAGATCGCATCATTCTGGAACACCACCTGGATACGACGGGAGCGAGCAATGGCCAGGTGCTGCAACTGGCCTGGTTGAACAGCGTCCATCAGAGTGGCATGAAAAATTTGATGGATCAGGCGGTGATCCGTTTTGGCCGCGACAAACCCGGCATTGAGGCATTAGGGCGTTACCGGAAGCTGGATGAACTGCCGTTTGATTTCATTCGTCGTCGTCTGTCGATCGTGGTCAGCGAGGAAAACCGGCAGCCGCTGTTGATCTGCAAAGGCGCGGTAGAAGAAATGTTGCAGATCGCCACCTGGGTGAGGGACGGTGAGCAGACTTTGCCGTTGGACGACGAGCGGCGTGCGGCGCTGATGGCGCTGGCCACTCGGTATAATGAAGACGGCTTTCGCGTTTTGATGCTGGCGACGCGCGAACTGGGAGAAACAGGCGGTAAATTGCCGCTTAGCGTAGCCGATGAGTGCGATATGGTGATCGAAGGACTGCTGACGTTCCTCGACCCGCCAAAGGAGAGTGCTCAGCAGGCGATAGCGGCGTTGCAGGAAAACGGCGTGGCGGTGAAAGTATTAACCGGCGACAACCCGGTGATTACCAGCAAAATCTGTCGCGATGTGGGGCTGGAGCCGGGGACGCCGCTTTCCGGGGCGGAAATCGAGCAAATGGACGATCGTCAGTTGGCGCATGAAGTCGAGTTGCGCACCCTGTTCACCAAGCTGACACCGTTGCAAAAATCACGCGTATTGAAAATGTTGCAGGAAAATGGCCACACCGTCGGTTTTCTGGGCGATGGTATTAACGACGCCCCGGCGCTGCGTGATGCCGATGTGGGTATTTCGGTGGATACCGCTACCGATATCGCCAAAGAGTCGGCGGATATCATCCTGCTGGAAAAAAACCTGATGGTACTGGAACAGGGCGTTATCAAGGGCCGCGAAACCTTCGGCAATATCATCAAGTATCTCAACATGACCGCCAGTTCCAATTTTGGCAATGTGTTCTCGGTGTTGGTTGCCAGCGCGTTTATTCCATTTTTACCGATGCTGGCGATTCATTTGCTGATTCAAAATCTGATGTACGACATCTCGCAGCTGTCTTTGCCATGGGACAAGATGGATAAAGAATTTCTGCGCAAGCCACGCAAGTGGGACGCCAAGAACATTGGTCGTTTTATGCTATGGATTGGGCCGACCTCGTCGATTTTCGATATCACCACCTACGCCTTGATGTGGTTCGTGTTTGCTGCCAACAGCGTTGAGCATCAGGCGCTGTTCCAGTCCGGCTGGTTCATTGAAGGGCTGTTGTCGCAAACGCTGGTGGTGCATATGCTGCGCACTCAGAAAATTCCGTTCATCCAGAGCACCGCAGCATTGCCGGTGCTGCTGATGACCGGATTGGTGATGGCGATCGGTATTTATATTCCCTTTTCGCCATTGGGCGCCTGGGTTGGCCTGCAGCCGCTGCCGTGGGAATACTTCCCATGGCTGGTCGCCACGCTGGTCAGCTACTGCGTTGTTGCGCAGTTGATGAAGCGTTTTTATATTCGCCGCTTCGGCGAATGGCTCTAACGGTGAGGGCCGCGAACGTTACCCGACGGCTACCATAATGCCTTGATCAACAGCCCGAGCATGATGGTCAGGGTAAATGAGAACAGCGTACCGAGCATTACGTACTCGGTACGCATTTTGTCATCACTTTGGCGTAAATCACCAAAGCGAAAGATTGATTTGGCCGCCAGTAAAAAACCGATGGCCGGTAGTTGGCCGATCAGCACAAAAGTCAGGATCAGCGTCCTTTCCAAATAACCGATCTGCTTGCCGGCGCGTAACAGTGAGTCGTCGTCTGCCTTGGCCGACGGTGGCATCTGTGGAGTCCAGCGTGCCAGAAACTGGCCAATCAGAATCCCCATCGGCATATAAATCAGCAAATAGGCCAATGCCAACAGCCCAATATGCCAACCGGTCACTGGCAGCGCCGCAATGGCGGTAAGCATGTAGGCATTTGGCGTGACAAACAGCCATAGCAATAGCAGCATCAACAGGTGCAGGCCCTGATCGAGCAGAAAACCGCCGACGTGCTGAAGCTGCCTCAATAGCGTGACCTTTATTAAATCAATCAAATAGTGGCTAATACTGATAAAAATCAGTGCCGCCAGCACCCCGACGGCCGTTATGCCGCCGTAGATCCCGCCAAAGGCGGCGACCACCCATGCTGCCACGGCGCCATGGATCAGCGCATGTAACACCAATAAGCGCGAACGGGCACGATGCCTGGCCTTGTCTTGCACCCAACTGAGCGGTTGCAGCGGAAAGTCGGCTATCACATGGCCCACCAACAACCACAGCAACAAAGGAGCGTAGGTGATTTCCATACTTAAATGATCCTGTTAATCGCCTCGACGAACCGTATGGTTTCTTCATAAGCCGCGCGTTTTAGCGTAGCAGAAACGGTGGACGCTGCTTTTTGCAGTTTTTTTGCTACCTGCGCATTGCTGTCGGCAAACATGCGTGCCTGCATGACGTGCGCTTCGGCCTGCGACAAACGGCTGAGGGTATGATCTAGCATCGGCAGCAGATCGTTGACAATGGCGTTGGCGCGCTGGTTGTCAATTTTCAGAGCCAGCTTGCAACTTTTTGTCATCTGGTCCATGGCGTTACCAGAATTAAGGAAGGCACTGCCATAACCCGCGCGCCTTGCGTTGCGGCTGCCGAGTCCGACGGCGATGCGCGCATCCCATTCGGCATTGCCGGCCTTTAGCGAGACACGCAGATAGACCGCCAACAGCAAGCCATGTTCCGGTTTACACTCCGCCTGGAAGGCATCACCGCGGAAAATATCAAAATGCTGTAGCCAGTTTTCCTGCTGGAGTTTGTTGAGCAGATGGCGTAACTGCGCAATGTAATGCGCGGTATCGACGTGGCGCGAGTTGACCAGGTCACCGGTAATAACGCTAAGTTGTGCTTTCATAGGCGTTGAACCAAGGGGACAGAGAACAATAAATTCGCACCTGGAGGCGAATTTGTCAATAATTCGTATCTAGAGGCGAATTTAAAGCACATTCGTATCCAGAGGCGAACATTTCCCGATGGATGCTGGCCGCGCAGGAGCCTGTGCGGGGAACCGCCGCACCGCCCCGCAAGGCGGTGGGCAGGGGGCGTTTAGAATTCGCCATCGGTGCTGATGGAAAGCTGGCGGTAGGCGGCCAGCTCCTGGCTCAGCGTGGCGATTTTGTTTTCCGCGACCTCGACCGCGTCACTGCCGGCGAGAAAGCGTATCGGGGGGCGTTCGCTTGCCGCGAGTTGCAGTATGGCATCAGCGAGTTTCTTCGGGTCGCCGGCTTGCCGATGGCTGCGCTGTTGCATGCCGTCGGTGAACTGTTGTGACAGGGCACGGTAATCATCAATGCTGGCTGCGGCAAAGCGCACCGACCGATCATCAAGAAAGTCGGTGCGAAAATAGCCCGGCTCGATCAGCGTAACGGCAATGTTGAACTGCGCCACTTCGGCCGCCAGCGATTCGGAAAATCCCTCCACGGCAAATTTACTGCTGCAGTACAGCGATGCGCCAGCACCGCCGACCATGCCGCCAATGGACGAGAGATTAAAAATCATCCCGCCACGTTGGGCGCGCATCAGTGGCAATACGGCACGCGTGACGTTAAACAGGCCGAACACATTGGTGGCAAACTGCTGCTCGGCCATCTGCGGTGGAATTTCTTCGAACAACCCCAGTTCACCGTAGCCGGCGTTGTTGACTAATATATCAATCCTGCCAAAACGTGCGCTAGCGGCGGCCAGCGCCTGGGTAATCTGCTCGGGCTGACTGACGTCCAGTCTGACCGTCAGCAGTTGCTCGCCATCAGGGGGCGACGGCGAGGGGTTACGCATTGCTGCCACCACGTTATCGCCTGCCGTCAGGGCCGCTTTGACAATTTCGGCACCGATCCCGCGGGAAGCGCCGGTAATAAACCATGTCTTGCTCATACGTTGTTCCTCTCTGTAAAGTCAGAGTCCAGTATGCGCGGCATCGTCTGGCTGGCAGTGCCAATTACTGGCTGATTCTTGCCTAAAACTGGCAAATCGTAGTGGAGAGAAAGATGCAGCAGCTTGATGAATTGGGTGATTTAATCGACAGGCACTGTCGTGGGATGATCGACATTACGGCGATCCCTCGCGTGATGTTGTCCCGATCCGATTGTCTGACCGCAGCAATCCCGGCGGTTTACCAGCCGATGGTCTGCATTGTGGCGCAAGGGGCGAAACGCGCTTCGCTGGGGGAAAAGGTGTTTGAGTATAATCCGGCAAATTACCTGATTACCTCTGTGGCGCTGCCGCTGAGCGGTGCGGTGTGTTGCGCCACCAAAACCGAACCCTATCTGGCCCTTGGACTGGAATTGGATTGTGCACAATTAGCGTCACTGGCGATTGGCATGCCGGCCCCGGTCGGCGTAAGTCCCAACGCGGCAATCGCCGTACATAGCCTGAACACCGATTTGCTGGATCCGATCGTACGCCTGCTACGGTTACTGGATCATCCACAGGATGTTTCGACCCTGGCACCGCTGATTGAACGCGAAATCCTCTACCGCCTGTTGCAAGGCGAGCAGAGCGCGATGTTGCGACAAATTGCCGTACCTGACAGCCGATTGGGGCAGGTGCATCGAGCGGCGCAATGGATCAATCAACATTATGCACAACCGTTTGAAATTGCTGAGTTAGCGGCTGATTGTGGTATGAGTCCATCCTCATTGCACCGGCACTTCAAAGCGGTAACCGGTGTCAGCCCATTGCAATATCAAAAGCGCATTCGTCTGCAACAGGCGCGCCATATGCTGGTGGCGCAACAGCGGGATGTTGGTAGCATAGCGTTCAGCGTGGGTTATGAAAGTCCGTCGCAGTTCAGCCGGGAATACGCACGGCTGTTTGGCATGCCGCCGGCGAAAGACGCTAGCGAGTTGCGAAAAGCAGGCCGTTATTCAGCGTAGCGCTGGCCGGGTTAAAAACTTTTTACCAGCACCTCGCGTGGTTCACAGCCGTGTTTGAGCAGATGGTCAAATGATTTTTCGGTGTTTTTCAGCTGTTGCAGGAATTCTTGCGGCGATAGATCATGCCGTTTACCGCTCATATAAGCCAAAGCCAGTTCTTTGGCCTGATAGCGCGAAAAGTTGTACATAAAGTGCCCCCGGTAATGGTTAAGTGCGGTTTTTTCATTCAGCTATATTGTAGGGAAAGCGCACATAATGAACAGACGCTTTGGCGTATGGAATCGATAGCCGAAAGTTAACTCATTGGCACCAGCAGGGCGTCGCACATGCGTTTGATGGTCTCCGGCTGTGTTAAACCACTGTCCAGCAAGCGGCGAATGTTATCGGCATCATTGGCCCCACGCCGGACAAAACGTTCAAGCGTTTGCAGCAACTGGCGCTCCTCATCATCAACGGCCTCTGGGTGGAGTCGGGTCAGCGTCGTCAGGATATGTTCGGCCAGGCTGCAACGTTGTAACGTTTGGGCATCGACGTAATCGGCCTGCAATCCATGACGGCAGGCATTCAATTTGTTGTACATGGAGAACGCGTTATATTCCGGGATGATTTCATGCCGATTTTTCAATAGATAACGGGCAATTAAACGACAATATCCCACCAGGTTTGCCGCGTGGCTAATATGTAATGGCGTGTCACAGACTCTTATTTCTACCGTACCAAGCTCCGGTTTTGGTCGCGCATCCCAATAGATGTCCTTGATACTTTCGATAACGCCGGCAGAGGTTAGCGTGTCGTAATATTCAGTAAACTCCTGCCATGAATATATTTTTTCAATACATCCATAGTTGGGAAAGGAATTTTGCGCGCTGAAGCGAGAGCTGGCGAATAGCGTATCTTCGCCCTGATAATAAGGTGAAGATGCACTAAGTGCCAGAAGTTGCGGGAAATAGGGCGTTAGCGCGTGGCATAAATATATCGATTCATCACCGTTGCTCACGCCGATATGGATATGCTGGCCGAACACACAGGCCATTTTGCTGATATAACCGAAGCGCGTCGCCAATTTTTTATAGCGTTGTGCATTGGTAATCAGCTGATCTTTCCAGTCATTGCACAGGTGGCGCCCGCCGCCGGTGACGTCGCACTGATGCCGCTGGGCGGTGGCGCGTACACGTTGCACCTGGGCTGCCAGTTCCTGTTTTAACTCAGTCAGCTGAAGATGTACCGAACTGTTGATTTCCAGCATTGAACGCGTTAATTCGTGCTTAATGTGTTTTTTATCATTGATATCCGCGACAATCAACGCCGCCTTGTCAGACAGGTTGAGGGTTTTAATATCAATCAGTTGGAGTTCTATTTCCGTGCCAATGCTGAGAGGCGTGGATGGCTTGAATTTACGAGGCATTTTCACCTCCGCAATGAATGCGCTTTTAATAATTATAATGTGCTTTCAGCCTATTACCAGTTAGTTGGGTAAATAGCGAAGCCTAGCCGCTAAGTGGCGGTGTTTTATGTTTTTTATTCGTCAGGTGATGGTGCTGTTAGCGTTATTTTCCGTTACGTTATCCGATTGGAGTGCATACGGATATTGGTCTACCCTTTAAGGCTGAATATAACCGCGTTGGCTTTTATTTCTCAACGTTTGGATAAGGTGAAACAATGTCGAAAAAACCTATTGCAAAACCGCAGGATAAAACCACCAAAATGAAAAAAGTATCGGCAGGCAATCCTGCAGATGAGATTCATTTGGGGGATACCGCGCCGGTAGATAATTCACATTTACCTAGCCCAAAACCGACCGCGCCAGGCAAAGAGCCGACTGCGCCCGGCAGCAAGAAAAAAACCGGGCCGGCCAGTGCCAAAATCAAGGCGTTAGAGATCAATCGCAAATATGACGATCGACAGCCGCTGACCACTAACCAGGGGACGCGTATCGGTGACGATCAAAACTCGCTGAAGGCTGGCGCGCGTGGGCCGACGCTGCTGGAAGACTTCATCATGCGCGAGAAGATCACGCATTTTGACCATGAACGTATTCCAGAACGCATTGTGCATGCGCGTGGTTCGGCGGCGCATGGCTATTTTGAGTTATATAAAAGCCTGGCGCACCTGAGCAAAGCGGATTTCCTGCAACATGAAGGGCAAAAAACGCCGGTTTACGTACGTTTCTCAACGGTGCAGGGCTCTCGCGGCTCGGCGGATACGGTGCGCGATATCCGCGGTTTCGCCACCAAGTTTTATACTCAGGAAGGCATATTCGATCTGGTTGGCAACAATACGCCGGTGTTCTTCATTCAGGACGCAATCAAGTTTCCTGATTTCGTGCATGCGGTGAAACCGGAACCGCATAATGAAATCCCGCAGGGCGCCAGCGCCCACGACAGTTTTTGGGATTTTGTTTCGCTCCAGCCGGAAACGCTGCATAACGTGATCTGGGCGATGTCGGATCGCGGTATTCCGCGCAGCTATCGGACGATGGAAGGTTTTGGTATTCATACCTTCCGCTTGGTTAACGCTCAGGGCAAAGCCACGTTTGTGCGTTTCCACTGGAAGCCAGTGGCGGGTAAAGCGTCGCTACTGTGGGACGAAGCGCAAAAACTGGCGGGCAAGGACGCCGATTTTCATCGCCGCGATCTGTGGGAGGCTATCGAAGCCGGCGATTACCCGGAATATCAGCTGGGAGTACAGTTGATCCCGGAAGAAGACGAGTTCAAGTTCGATTTTGATCTGCTGGACGCCACCAAGCTGATCCCGGAGGAACTGGTACCGGTAGAGCTGGTCGGCAAAATGGTGCTGGATCGCAACCCTGACAATTTCTTCGCCGAAACCGAACAGGTGGCATTCCACCCAGGGCATATTGTGCCGGGGATTGATTTCACTAACGATCCGCTGTTGCAAGGGCGCCTGTTTTCCTACACCGATACGCAGATTAGCCGTCTGGGTGGGCCGAACTTCCACGAAATACCGATTAACCGACCGACCTGCCCGTATCACAATTTGCAACGCGACGGCATGCACCGGATGGATATCGACACCAATCCGGCCAACTACAGCCCGAATTCAATCAACAATAACTGGCCACGAGAAACGCCGCCCTCGGCTAGCGGCGGCGGTTTTGCCAGTTACGCCGAGCGGATTGATGCGCATAAAATTCGTGAAAGGAGCGAGTCGTTCCAGGAATATTATGCGCAGCCGCGGCTGTTCTGGCTGAGTCAGACGCCGGTAGAACAGCAGCACATCATTGATGCGTTCTCGTTTGAACTGGGCAAAGTGGCACGCGCCTATATCCGTCAGCGCGTGGTGGAAAAACTGGCGCATATCGATACCACATTGGCGAAAAAGGTGGCGTTCAATCTGGGCATTACCCTGTCGGCCAGCGTATTGAAAACGCCAGCGCCGAAACCGGTCAACGGCCTGCAAAAAGATCCGGCGTTGAGTCTGTATGCCATGCCGGGCGGTAGCGTTAAAGGCCGTGTTGTCGCCGTGTTGTTGGGGGCGGGTGTGGTATCCAATGACCTGCTGAGCATGCTCAAAGAGCTGAAAAAACGCGGCGTGCACGCTAAATTGCTGGCGGCTACGCAGGGCGTGTTGCAGGGCAGCGACGGTTCGCAGATTCATATCGATGCCACCTTCGCCGGTGCACCTTCCATTACCGTTGATGCGGTACTGGTGCCTGACGGTGCGGCCGCTGCATTGCTAGGCAGCGGTGATGCCCAGCATTATCTGCTGGAGGCTTACAAGCACCTCAAGGTCATTGGTCTGAGCGGTGATGCGCTGCAATTGAAGTCGCTGTGGCATGGGAATGAGCAGGCAGAAGAGGGCGTCATCGAGGCCAGGGCGGTGAAAGGCGAGATGATGGAGCGCTTTATTCAGGCGCTGGCCGCACACCGGGTATGGAGCCGCAGTGCCAAAGCGGCGGCGATCCCCGCGTAGCGTTTCCTGGCGGGCAGCACGGCGCGTGACGCTATGCTGCCCGAGGGTTAATCGAGCGCCTTTTCATAAGGGGTGACAATGACATCTTCCTGACCTTCGAGTATGGCAATACCCGCAATGCCTTTAATCTGTTCCGGCTGATGCAAAATCGCCTCCTTGTTAATCGTTTCCCGAGTACGGATGAATTGATTGAGGCCAAAGCGTTTCAAAGCGGCCAACGCCTGCTGTGGATCGTTGACAATCACCGCCGGGGGGCGGATACGCCACTTCACTTCACCGGTGATGAGATTGACGGACTTTTTGCCATCGTCTGTCAACAGCCGTTCCTTATTGGCCTCACACCAGATGGCGATATCCTGATAGAGCTTCTGATACTGGGATTTGCTCTGTTTAATGCTGGTCATATAGCGGTCGGTCAACTGGCTTATTTTTTCATTGAGCTCGTTTTCCAGGGCGCTCATTTCTCGATCGAGTTCGCCAAGTCGTTTAATCGCCTCGGCGATATCATCGCGGTTTCTCGGTTTGTCTTGCAAATTGAATGTTTCACTGTGGTTACGCATGGCGGTATTTCCCTTGTGACAAAAAAGTGACCATGATAATCACTGTGAACATGCGTTGGTTTATTTTTATAAGAATAATCCTAAATCGATATTTGTTATTTATCTGAGTTGTTTAAAGATGTGTAAATTGTAATTTTTATTAACCTTGCTGGCATATTTAGCACGTTTTACTAAAGTTATTTGGGTGAGGTGAAAATAATTCTGCTTTTCATCCTAAATGCACGGGAGAATATAATGAGCGATTTAAAAGACCACTTCATCGACTGGCTGCGCGATGCGCACGCCATGGAGGAACAGGCGGAAACCATGCTCAACGGCATGAAGGATCGCGTAAAGGATTACCCACAGCTACATAACCGCGTGATTCAGCATCTGGAAGAAACCAAACAGCAGCAGCAACAGCTGAAGAGCTGTATCGAACGTCTGGATACTTCCACCTCCAGCATGAAGGATCTGGCGGGTAAGGCGGTAGCGCTTGGCCAGACGCTGAGCGGCTTCTTTGTCGAGGATGAGATCGTCAAGGGTTCAATGAGCTCTTATGTCTTCGAACATATGGAGATCGCCTCCTATACCACGCTGATCGCCGCTGCCGAACTGGTGGGTGACTATGAAACCCAAATGGTACTGGAAAAGATCCTCAAGCAGGAACAGGCGATGGCCGACTGGTTGCTGGAGAATATGCCATCTATCACAAAGGCTTATTTAAATCAGAAATAAACCTTTCCCCTATCCAGAACGGCAGCAAAGGAATGCTTAATGCGTCCTTAGATATTTAATCGACAAATAGCGAGGAAATATCATGGCTGATGTTGTGAGATATCAAAATAAGATCATCTTAGGTGCTGAGATATTACCACCGCCGCATCCCATGGACGGCAGTTGCAAGGGCAGTATTCTTATCCACTGCGAGCAGTCGCCGGAAATTGCCAAAATGTTGAGCTCATTAGGTGAATGGGACGAAATAGAATTGGAGATTAACGGCGAGAAAACGCTGTGTCAGGTTGAAAAATTTGACCGGGAAAGAAATATCATTGCCCTGAAATCTGACAAAAGGCAAAGCGACGCTGAGATCCCCTATCAACAGGAAAAGTAACCCAATGTCATTGGCTAACGATACAACGGAGGCGACATGGAACAGAGAAACCAACCTGCACAGCATCAAGATGAACAGCCGGGCTTCGAGAATGAAATGCTGCCTGAACCGGTCTATGACGACCCGGCATACCGCGCCGGCGGTAAACTGGAAGGGAAGGTGGCGATCATTACCGGTGGTGATAGCGGGATTGGGCGGGCTGCAACCATTGCCTATGTGAAAGAAGGGGCAAAGGTCACGGTGGTTTATCTGGATGAAGATGAAGACGCTAAGGAAACCAAGCGTTGCGCGGCGAAGTACGGCGGGGAAATCCTGCTGCTGAAGGGCGACCTGCGAGATAACGGCTTCGTGAAGCAAATCGTGGCGAAAACCATCGCCAATTTCGGCAAGCTGGATATTCTGGTTAATAACGCCGGTGAACAGCACCCGGTCGATCAACCGGAGATGATCACCGAAGAACAATTGGAAAAAACCTTTGCCACCAATTTCTTCAGCATGGTGAAACTTACCCAGACGGCATTGGAATATCTGCCCAAGGACGGGGTGATCATCAACACCTCGTCGGTGACGGCCTATCACGGCAATCCCGATCTGATTGACTATTCGGCAACCAAGGGCGCGATCACCGCCTTTACCCGCTCGCTGGCGCTGAAGCTGTGCCAGCGGGGTATCCGCGTTAATTCAGTTGCCCCGGGGCCAATCTGGACACCGCTTATTCCAGCTTCATTCGGGGCGGATAAAGTAGCCCAGTTCGGTAAAGATACGCCGATGAAACGCCCTGGACAGCCTTCGGAGCTGGCTGCGGCCTATGTGTATCTGGCAAGCAGCGATTCGTCGTACATGACGGGACAAACGCTGCACATCAACGGCGGGATGATCCTTAACGGCTAATTGCCTCTATCGGCCCGGTCTTCGCCCGAAACCGGGCTTTTTTGTGCTCGAAAACGACGCTTTCCACCATAACCGTTATGTAGCAAGGGGCTAGCGTATGAAAGTTTTTGATTTCAATAGAATTGCAATCAATGATTATCCGTATACCTACCTGCTTGAAGTGGCGTTTCGTTCGGTGTTTACCTTTTTCCTGGCCTATATTTTCCTGCGCTGGGTGGGGCGACGTGGCGTCAAGCAAATGACCCTGTTCGAATTGATCATCATTCTGACCCTGGGGTCGGCGGCCGGCGATGTTGCGCTTAACCAGGACTCACCGCTACTGCCAGTGATAATCACCTTTATTACCATTACCGGCCTGTATCGGTTTTTCACCACCTTGATTAATAAAAGCACGCGCTTGCAGATTAAATTGGAGGGCAAGCCGATTTTATTGGTTAAAGAAGGGGTGTTGCACTGGGAAAATACCAAGAAGCAAAGTTTTGCCTATGAAGAGTTTATTATGGAGTTGAGGGAAAAAGGCATTGACCATCTTGGACAGGTCAGACTGGCGATCTTGGAGATAGATGGCAACCTTAGCGTCTATTTTTATAAGGATGAAGATGTTAAACCAGGTTTGTCGGTATTGCCATTTTCCATGGTGGAATGTTGCAATACTATCGAATCTGAGGGCTATTATTCATGTACCTGCTGTAGTTACACCTGTTTTTTGCAGAAGGGCGATGATTTTAACTGCCCACGCTGCCAATCCGAAAAATGGACCGTTGCCAGTCAAGAAAAACGTATTACCTGACGTCCCTGTCAGGGAGGATTACCAATACATTATGCTATATATAATAGCCAGGATGACCACAATAGCGCCAATAATATAAGCATAGTATGGGCGAGGCCCTTTCATACCGGTTTTTGAGGATTTTTCCCTGGCTGTTTCAGATTGTTGGTTTCGCATGGTTTACCTCCAATAAGAGTGTCACCGTCGAAAATGCAAAAAGGCCGGCAAATACCGGCCTGTTTCCCACCGGAAAGGACGCCTGTTCAGGCGGCTTTCTGATTTACTTTCTTTTCTGCCAGCAGGGTCAGCTTGCTGTCGGTTGATTTCTCTTCTTCCAGCGTTTCGCCTAACAGTTTTTTCGCCGTGGTATAGCCCAGTTTTTCTGCCAGCGCACACAGAGTGCCATAGGTGGCAATCTCATAATGTTCAACTTTCTGTGCCGCAGCAATCAGGCCGGCATCGCGTACCGGGCCTGCCTCAACGCTATCAATCACTTCCTGGCCCTCTTCGATCAACCCTTCCATTGCCAGGCATTTGATGCGCTTTATGCGTACTTCTGGCGTGCTTTCCACCAGTTTGTCCAGCCGCTCAATTTGCCCCTGCGTTTCTTCCAGGTGTGTTTTAAACGCATTGGCCAATTCTTCCGTCGTTGCAGCACGCGCTAATTTAGGTAGGGCTTTTGTGATTTGTTTTTCGGCGCTGTATACATCCGAGAGTGCATGAATGAATAAATCGTTCAACGTTTTGATTGACATAGTGACACTCCTATTTGGTTATTTCGGTGTGATGCTACGTTGTGAATATTAATCACATGCTCAATAATAAAGTTTAGCCGATAAGCGGCATTCTCGCTGCAATGGATGTCGTGTGTTTTCGTGTTCCTGTGGTTTTGGGATTAATCTTGATGTTATTTTTTTGTTAATTGTTTTATTGGCAATTTTATTTTTGTTGTTGCGGGATGATAGATATATCACCGTTTTTTTCCATAATGGCAAATTTAATCTGCCCAATGTCTTCTATTCCCTGTTTGTTACGCGCCACTTCCAGGATGTCGTCGGTGGTTAAATGCAGTTTGGTCAGCCGCCAGCGCAATATCTTGCCGTTCTCTACCAGAATTACCGGTGAGCCATCCAGAAATTTATCAGCTAAAGGGATATAGGTTTTTATTAATGAGAAAACAATATCGATGGTAAATAAGGTGACAATGGTAATAAAAGCTGCCGTCACCGAAAAATCGTCCGGCAACATGGCCTGTTGCGTGGCCTCACTGATAATGAGCAATAAAATGAAATCAAAAGAAGTCATTTGCAACAAGGTGCGGCTACCGGCGATTTTCAATACGATAAACAGTATCAGATAGATAGCCGTAGCGCGGAAGACAATGTCCATGGCGATTCCTCACGGATAGATCCATTGGTGAATAACGATAGGGGGAGTCTCGCCATCGGCGAGGCTGGCGCTGAACCGTCCCCAATCCTGGGCGCGTAAGGTGAGATTGAAGGTGTGCCACTGCTGTCGGTCGTCATCCGGCACGCTGAACAAGATTTCATTGCCGCGCTGCGTGACCTGTACCGATTGCGGTTGGATATTTTCGATCAGATAGCTTGCTGTCAGGCTGTCCGATACCATCAAGGTGAGCGGACCGTCGCCGTCATCCTTGATTTTTACCCGCCACTGGCTTTGCGCGCCCTGGCGTGCGAAACGCTGATAATCCACGGTGAGAGTACCGTTAACGTTTTGCTGCCGGGTGTCGCTCAAGATGCCGTCGGCAAACACCCCGGCCAGAGCGGCAATTACCACCGAAAACATCAGCACATAACCCAGCTTTTCCAGTAGCCATGACAAACGCAACAGCGGTATATCTTCTGTTACCGGCGTTTGTCGGCTTTGCTTTTCGCTTTGTATCGGGAGCGTCATTCAACCTCCAGGCGCGACTGCATGGAATAACAAGTTTAGCGTAATTACGCAGCGGTAACCTCGTCCTCGCCGCCAGCTGAGAATACACATTCGTTTTTTCATATATTATTTGACTTGTTGCACTGCCGGCCTATGATTAGCGCGGGCAACAACCTGAGGCCATTATGACAACGCTGATACCTTTACAGCTGTTCAAAAATCTTTCAGACGATACGCGACTGAGCATGGTGCTGCTGTTACGACATGCCGGGGAGCTGTGCGTATGTGAGCTTTCCGCCGCATTGAGCGAATCCCAACCGAAGATCTCCCGCCATTTGGCGATGTTGCGCGCCAGTGGGCTACTGAAGGATCGGCGGGAAGGCAAGTGGATCTACTATCGAGTTTCGCCGCATATGCCAGCGTGGGCGGCACATATTATCGAGCAGGCTTACCTTAGCCAACAGGAGAGGGTGACGCAGCTTGCCGGGCAACTGGCCGCCAGTTGTGCGTTAGCTGATAGCCGCGCAGTCTGTCTGTAACGATCCGGATTTTAAATAATAACATATGGTATCCCATATATTTTCAGCATGTCACGAGGAGGCCCCATGTGGCTGGCAGGCGCAATTTTTATTCTGACCATTGTGTTGGTGATTTGGCAGCCCAAAGGACTGGGCATTGGTTGGAGTGCTTTATTGGGAGCGGCCCTGGCCCTGCTGAGCGGTGTGGTGCAGGTGGGTGACATACCGGTGGTGTGGCACGTCGTCTGGAATGCCACTGCCACGTTTATTGCGGTGATTATCATCAGCCTGTTGCTGGATGAGTCCGGCTTTTTTGAATGGGCGGCGCTGCATGTCGCACGCTGGGGGGGCGGTAAAGGGCGCTGGCTGTTTACGTATATTATTCTGTTGGGGGCGGCGGTTGCTGCGCTGTTTGCCAATGACGGCGCAGCGCTGATCCTGACGCCGATCGTTATCGCCATGTTGCTGGCGCTGGGCTTTAGCCCGGCGGCGACGTTAGCCTTTGTGATGGCGGCCGGTTTTATTGCCGACACCGCCAGTCTGCCGCTTATCGTCTCCAACCTGGTTAACATCGTCTCGGCCGACTTCTTCAAGCTGGGTTTTAATGACTATGCCTCGGTGATGGTACCGGTGAATATGGTGGCCATTGCAGCGACGCTGATTATGCTGCACTGGTTTTTCCGCAAGGACATTCCGGCCCGTTATGACGTCGCGCGACTGAAGGCACCAGCGCAGGCGATCCGCTGTCTGCCGACGTTCCGCGCCGGTTGGGGCGTGTTGCTGTTGCTACTGGTCGGTTTCTTCGCTCTGGAGCCGCATGGCGTTCCGGTTAGCCTGGTTGCCGCGGTGGGCGCATTGATTTTATTGTTGGTCGCGAAAAAAGGCCAGGCGATCAATACCGGCAAAGTGCTGCGCGGCGCTCCATGGCAAATCGTCATTTTCTCGTTGGGGATGTATCTGGTGGTCTACGGTCTGCGTAATGCGGGGCTGACCGACCTGCTTTCTATGGTGCTCAATCGTCTGGCAGAAAGTGGCCTGTGGGCTGCGACGCTCGGTACCGGATTTATTACCGCCTTCCTGTCGTCGGTGATGAATAACCTACCTACGGTGTTGATTGGTGCGCTGTCGATCGACGGCAGTACCGCCGGCGGCGTAGTTAAGCAAGCCATGATTTACGCTAACGTGATTGGCAGCGATCTGGGGCCGAAAATCACGCCGATAGGCAGCCTGGCGACGTTACTGTGGCTGCACGTGCTGTCTCGTAAAAATATCAACATCACCTGGGGATACTATTTCCGCGTGGGGGTAGTGATGACATTGCCGGTGCTGTTCGTCACGCTGGCCGCATTGGCGCTGCGCCTGTCCGTTGCGCTATAACAGAGGAAGAGGTGGGAGCGTTTTATGAGCAATATAACGATTTATCATAATCCGGACTGCGGTACGTCACGCAATACGCTGGCGCTGATCCGCAACAGCGGCGTAGAGCCGACGGTCATATTGTACCTGGAAACGCCGCCGAGCCGTGATGAACTGATCGGGTTGATTAGCGAAATGGGCATATCGGTGCGCGATTTGCTGCGTAAAAACGTCGAGCCTTATCAGCAACTGGATTTGGCGCAGGATAGCTGGAGCGACCAACGGCTGATCGACTGTATGTTGCAACACCCGATCCTGATTAATCGCCCGATTGTGGTCACTCCGCTGGGTACCCGCTTATGCCGTCCGTCAGAGGCGGTACTGGATATTTTACCGGATGCACAGTTAGGACCGTTCAGCAAAGAAGACGGCGAAGAAGTGATTGACGCACAAGGGCGACGGGTGAAGTAAACCGCGCTGCGGTATGGCAAGGCAAGGGTTTGCACAGAGGCAAACCCGTGTTGAAATTAAATTCCCTGCGCCATCAGCCTGATAGTGGCTTTTCCCCATCTGCCGCTTGATCCTGACTGGCACCTCAAATACTGTATATAAAAACAGTAAAAGAGGTGCCAGATGATATTTTTCCAACCAGATGAAAAAGCAGCAGAACCTGCTTTCCCTCTGTTTGCCGAGCGTGTCCCCTGTGGGTTTCCTTCTCCGGCGCAGGACTATGTCGAGTCGCGGTTGGATATCGGCAAGCTGCTGGTGCGGCATCCTAACGCCACTTATTTTGTACGCGCCAGCGGCAATTCGATGATTGATGCCAATATTCATGACGGCGACCTGTTGGTGGTCGACAGCGCACTCAATGCTGAGCATGGCAACATCGTGATTGCCGCTATCGACGGCGAATTCACCGTCAAGCGATTACAGTTACATCCCACGCGGCAATTGGTAGCCATGAACCCGGCCTATGCGCCGATTATTCTGGCCGAAGATGCAACGCTGGAAATCTTTGGCGTGGTGACGTTTATCGTCTATGCCGCGCGGTGATCCGTGACCATGGGCGTGATTGATGGCGCAAACATCCTATTGCCGCTTACTGCTTGGGCGGAGCAGGTCTTGAGCATCGGCATTTCTCGTCATTTTGAACAGATGAGTTGATCGCGCTTGTGATATTTTTATACTGTATTTATATACAGTTTTTATTGTGAGTATCATCATGTTTGCTTTGGTGGATGTGAATTCGTTTTATGCATCTTGTGAAACCATCTTCCGCCCGGATTTACGAGGGCGGCCGGTGATCGTGCTTTCCAATAACGACGGCTGTGTGATCGCCCGCAGCGCCGAAGCCAAAGCGTTGGGTATCCCGATGGGCGCGCCGTATTTCAAAATCAGGCAGGAAACGCAGCGGCTGAATGTGGCGGTATTTTCTTCCAACTATGCATTGTATGCCGATATGTCGGCGCGAGTGATGGATACCCTGGAGGCGATGGCGCCGGCGGTAGAAATCTATTCACTGGACGAGGCTTTCCTAAAGCTGGACGGCATGAGCAACGGCGTATCGCTGGCAGATTTTGGCCGGGCGGTGCGCGATAGGATCAAGCGAGAAACTCACCTGACGGTGGGCGTGGGCATTGCGCCATCGAAAACGCTGGCCAAACTGGCTAATCATGCGGCTAAAACATGGGAGCAAACCAAAGGGGTGGTGGATCTTTCCGATCCGTTGCGCCAGCGTAAGCTGCTGGCGTTATTACCGGTGAGCGAAGTGTGGGGCGTTGGCCGTCGCCTGACGCGGCAGTTGCAGACCATGGGTATTGAAAATGCGCTGCAATTGGCGGACTGCGATACACAACTGATCCGCAAAACGTTTAGCGTGGTATTGGAACGTACGGTGCGTGAACTGCGCGGCGAATCCTGTTTGCATTGGGAGGATGTCGCACCGACCAAACAGCAGATTGTCTGTTCCCGTTCGTTTGGCCATCGCCTGACGAACTATCAGCATATGCGTGAGGCGATTTGCAGCTATGCAGAACGCGCTGCGGAAAAGCTGCGTGGCGAAAAGCGCTTTTGCCGCAACGTGTCGGTATTTATCAAAACCAGCCCGCATGCCGCCGGCGAAGGTTATTACAGTAACCTGGCGACCACACGACTGACGATGCCGAGCAATGACAGCCGCGATATCATCGCGATGGCGGTACGGGCGTTGGATGAAATCTGGCGGGAGGGATGTCGCTATCTGAAGGGCGGGGTGATGCTGGGGGATTTCAGCGAATCGGCGATGGCGCAAATCGACCTGTTTGACGAGCACCCGCCACGCCGCAATAGCGGCCAATTGATGGCGACGCTGGATAAATTGAACCAGGAAGGGCGAGGGCGAGTATGGTTTGCCGGGCAGGGGATTGTCAAACCGTGGCAGATGAAGCGCGACATGCTATCGCCGGCGTATACCACGCGCTATTCAGATTTGCTGCGTGTTAAATAGCGCGCTTAGGGATGTTTTGACCTAACTTCACCGAAAAAGCTGCCTGCGACAGTTGCCTGGGCGTTGTTAAACAATTCGAGTGTAGGTACCCTGGGGTGAAAGTTGGCGTTTTAGATAATAACGGTGTGCGTTTGATTCCGGGAAGAGGTAAATAGCAATGAATATGATGAGTTATGATGAAATAAGGAGCAGCTTTGCCTATTCAAACTACGCTTATTACAGGAATTTGCTTAACCTACAGAAATATGGTGGTAATTTCTGTCTGGGATGTGGCATTTGCAAGTGGTTTTGAAAAGGACGAGGAGTTAAATTAATATAGTATGGTTTTTTAGTTAAATGCGTCACGTTTTTTTGGTTGTTATTACTGGCCTAATCTCATAGGCTTTATATTTTTCATAGTCTTTCCTGATTGATTCGGCTAGTTCTTTTGTTTTTGTTAATTCTTTGTTTTCAACAAGTCTTGATATATCCAAAAGGAAACTCTTGCTTACATCGAAATGAGAATTAGGATAGAAGTTAGGGAATAATACGTTAATCACATAAGTATTATTAACCTTGATTATTGCATAATCACCTTTGCTTGTGTACATTAAAATGGCGTTATCCATAAAATTTCCCGGTTATGAATTCACTTGTGGTTATTTCGCGTTCGCCTGCAGATAACTTGTTTCCAAGCAGTCATTGGGTTGAAAATAAAAATGATTTGGAAAGCTTAATCGTAACTCTCGTTTCTTTTCGGAATAATCAATATCTAGTTTATGCGGTGGTTTTATTTTTAATCCTTTTCTCATTTGATAATCAATGAATTATGCACTGAATATCCTGTCTGCAAAGACAGGAACGGATGCTTCGAGTAAGAACGTCTTTTTCTTCATGTAGGTTGATCATGGTGTGTCCTGGAAATTGACCATTGTAATACCGTTATTGTCTACGGTTCCCTAATGCAAAAATACTGTGCGGAAGTGCGCAAAGTCCATCGCATTAATTTATTACAATGGCAACTCGGTTATTTTTATACTTGCTAATTTCAGATGCAAGTTACCATTTGACAGGTCATTTTTTATATCTTTTTTGACGCTTTATATATTCAGGATCTTCTTCATGGGGAAGTATTACTTTAAGTCCTGATGCCATTTGAGATGCAATATAATTCACATTGGATAAATGTTGAGCAAGCTCTGGATCTGTGGTAGCGAACTCTTTGGAGGCATATGCGCCTAAAGTAATGGTATGCAGTTTGCTTTTGTCATTGTTGTTGCCCTCCAATATGTCTTTGATATATTGAATTTGATTAAGGGCAGATTGGTATAATGGGAAGCTAGGCAACGTGTTTTGTCTTTCTTTTACCACAGCTAAGGCTGCATTCACATAATCAATGGCTGTCATAGACATTACGGTTTTACCTTAAATAAATCTTTTTCACTTGAGAGCAACTGTATTGCTCCACCTTTAGTCTGGAAGGGTACATCTTTTACGGACCATGTATCAAGTGCAGGAAGGGAAGTGCTTCTTAATACTTGCACTTTTTCTTGAGTTACATAAGGCATGGCTACTTTATCGACAATTTTATCTGTGCCGTAAATAGTACCTTTAGGATTAATCCCCAGCTCTGTTGGTTCTACTTTTTCACTCAGAGCATACCAATTACCTTGCCTACCATTAGGTACCTGATTTTGATAGAGCACTTTGTTTCTGTTCAAGGTCTCAACCGATACTCTTTGTGTATAATCAATCCCATTGTCAAAGTCTTTTATTTGCTGCGATGTAAACCCTTTGGATTCAAGGAAGTCCCTTGCACTTTCTTTATTTCCTCGGATTGTTATATCTTTGTTTAAATCACCGGTACGCCCAAATTTTTCATTCAAATAGGCACGTCGCGCACTGATTGCTTTAGTACGATTAAACGCATCAAACTTGGCGCCGCCTTTACCCCCGAGAAACCCACCGGCAAAGCCGCCGGCCAGCATGGACCATTTTTGGCCATCGCTGCCTTCGCCGAACCGTGCGCCCCCGAGCAGGCTGCCGACAAATCCGCCACCCAGGCCACCCAGCGTCCCCAGAATGGCTATCGCAGGCGAGGCCAATACTGCCGCAGCGCCGGCGCCAACGGCCAGCAGCGTCCAGTTAACCCAGGCCGGAATTTCGGGTTCAATCTCATCGGTCTGTTCGGTATCGCCGCCGATAATCACGTTGGGCGAGCCGCTGTGAATTTCTGCGCTACAGGCCAGCAAATCATTAATGCGTGCCGCCGGCAGGTCGTTGATATACACCTTGGCAGAGCCTTGAGCCACCACCTTTTTGGCTGGCCCATCCTCGGCGCATTCACCAAAGGAAAGGTGTGCACGAATGGCCGCGCGGCCATTGATATAAACGTTTGGCGAACCGTCCACCAGCACGCCGGTTACGTGGCGTGGGGCCCAGGACATACTACCCAATACCTCGCCCAGCCCACCACCGGCAGAGGCACCGGCCGCAACGGCGGCCACGGCGACGGCAGCGGTTCCGCCCGTCACGGCGATGATGGCGGCACCGATGATCGCGCCGCCAACCAGGCCGGCTATCATCCATCCCTGCGAGGCGGTATGGGCAATTTCATCCAGTTCGCGTGCAGCAGCGAGATCCGCCATGGGCTACGACTCCTTACTCAGCCGCAGATACTCCGCAATGCGTTCAGGATCGTTGAGCTCCTCCGGGCCATTCACCGAACGGCAGAGTAACAGGATCGAGGCTAAATTTTGCGTGCTGCTGGCTGAGGAGGTCCACAGCGCATAGCGCGTGGGCTCCTGTGGATTGCTGCCCACCACCGGCGCGATCTGCAACGGTTCCCCCTGCGTGTGGTAGAACAGGTAACTGCCGCTCAGCGCCCGCTGCAAATCGATATGCTGATAAAGCGCGGTAATGCTGGTGAAGACGGAAAGTTGCTTATTATCGTTGTCGAAGACAAAAAATTTGCCGCTGGAGTCTGCCGGCAGCATTTCAGCGGCAAAGGTTTCCTGCCGGGTGAAGGCGATACTGGCAATAATCTGTTCATATTGGCGTTGGTAGTATTCATCAAAGCCGTTTTGGCATGTACCGATATAACAGACGATTTTCCGCCCCTGCGGCCGCTCGTCTAAAATAACTATCTGCTGTTTTTGCCAGATGCGTGCGTCACCGGAGATGAACTGATAAGACAGTTCAATGGACGGTTGTCCGTCAATACTTCCCGGCGTCGATGACGCCAGTTGGAATCCCTGCACGGTGTTTTCCAGCTCTTTGGCCAGACGAGCCGCGACTTTGTGCAACGTATCGTCAGGCGTAGCCGTGGCGCGCGAGACGACAAAAGTAAACTCGCTGGCATTATTTTCACTTAACGTGAAGAGATTCATCGTTCTGTCTTTAAATGCATCGGGCAATTCAAATTTTGCCTCTTGCGTTACATAGTGCGTCATGGCTTATCCTTTACCGTTTCCTTCGGGAAAGAAGCTTTGAATTTGGGAATTGATCGCATCTTTATGGCCGGCGCCTGGCGCATCGGTCTTTTTACTGCCGCTGGATGGGTTGAGGTTGAGCTTGCCACCGGAGGTGTTGATCTCACCGGCCTTATCCACGGTGATATTGAAGTTCACCCCTTTGATATTGATATTGCCTTCTTTGGTCAGTTCCAAAACGCTTTCCCCACACTCCAGGCGAATTGACTCACCAGAGCCGATAATGAAGGCGCCAAGCGCGTTATCGGTACGCTTTTGTGCGGTCAACATGGTGGAGTCGCCCTTGACGCAAATGGTCTGGGTTTCGACCACGCGTTGTTCTTCTTTGCCGCCGACAAAGTGGGTATGGTTTTTATCAATGGTATGGGTTTCGTCGTTCTCCACGTCGATGTCCATATTGCGCTCGGCATGTAACCACACCTGCTCGGAGCCCGCCTTGTCCTCAAAGCGCAGGGCGTTGGCATTGTCCGGCGTACCGTCTTTCGAGCGGCTCATAAAGCCCATCTGGGTCGCGGCGGCCGGCAGCGCCCACGGCGGCATGCTGGCTTCGTTGTAGACGCGGCCGGTAACGATCGGCCGGTCCGGATCGCCGTTGATAAAGTCCACCACCACTTCGTCATTGACCCGCGGGATCTGTACGCCGCCGTAACCCTGACCGGCCCAGGCGCTGGAAACGCGCACCCAGCACGAACTGGTGTCATCGCCTTTGGCCAATCGATCCCAGTGGAACTTCACCTTGATGCGGCCATATTTGTCGGTCCAGATGGATTCACCTTTCGGGCCGACCACCCGGGCGGTCTGCGGCCCGTGGGTTTTGGGCCATTCGGCACGCTGCGCCGGCCGCCATGGCACGTCCGCCGGGATAACGGTAAAGTCGATACGATGTTCGCTGGATTGGTCGTCGCCGCTGGCGTAGCGGTTCTCTTGCAGCCTATAGGTGGCGGCCAGCGTCAGGTATTCACCGTTGTCGGCAAGGTAGGGCGCGTTATACAGCGTGAACGTACAACCGGGGGCGATGCCCAGCGCGGTAGCGGTAGCGCTGATCTGTTGGTGCTCGGCCTGCCACGCTTCCTGACGTACGCGAGCGTAAAACTCACCCTGCTGGTGTTCGGTGTAGCGGCCCGGCCAGTCATAAACGTCGATCTGGCCCGGTGACGGCGAAACCGGGTTTTGCCGTGCCTGGAATAGCCAGGCGTTAGGTTTGCGGAAGTCGTAATCATCGACGCTGTAAATGCCCGGCGTTACCCGATCCGCCAGCGTCCACTGGCTGATGCCTTCTTCGCTGGTGCTGCCACCGGACGGCGTCAGGTGATAGGGGATCATTTCATAGCCGGGGAACGGCTGATGATGATGTGGTGCGTCGGCCAGCACCAGCGTGTGCTTGTCTTTTTCGTGCTTGAAGTAATAGTAAATCCCTTCCAGCTCCATCAGACGGCTGATGAAGTTAAAGGTCGATTCGCTGTACTGCACGCAGTAACCCCACTGGCGATAGCTGCCGGTCAGCTGATCCTCCAGTTGGACATTGTGCTCGCCGAGCAGCGTTTTGACGATCTGCGGAACGGTCTGTTCCTGGAAAATACGGAAGTTGCGGTCTTTGGTCATCGGCCACAGATCGGGCTGCATACGCAGCGAATACACCGAATATCGGGTGCCGCTGATTTCTTCGCTGCTGACGGCAATGGCGGTGATTTTGCCATTCAGGTAACGCGTTGGGCCGATCAGGCCCGAGGTCGGGATTTCCAGCGTCAGCGGTTGGCCGAGTAGCGCCTTGCGATCCAGTCGCGCGTCTTTGCTCAGCAATTCAACGGTGAAATCAAACGGGGTGGAAAGGGCTTCGCTCCCTTCCAATGAGCGGAACAGCAACTGCTCCTGGCCCAGCGGGGTATGCGCGATAATGCGGTCGAACATGAGAACATCCTCGGTAAATGACATCCCCGGTCAATTTGACGCTGTCCCTGCATGGGCTGCGGGCTGTCAGCCGCGTCACTTACCGCGTAAGCGCCGCGGAGTCTGCCCGCTTGCCGTCCTGAGTCAATGCCAACCGTTGGGGTAATGATGCCAATCCCATGAAATAAGATAACAACGGCGCCGGAAGCCCGACGCGCGGTGGGGGAGGGTTTAGCCGGCGCTTGCCGGGTTGACCAGCCAGGTGCCGGCGCTGTCGATGGTCAATTGCTGACGTCGCAGGCTGTCATTGTGGCGGATCTCTAACCGATAGCTGCCCGGTGCCAGATTCAGGCGGGCGTTGCCGTTGCTATCGGGGTGCAGCTGCTGCGCCTTGCCATCCAGGGTCACGTTTTCACCCGGCTGCAATTTGAAATACACCAACGCTACCGGAGCCGGTACCGGAGCCGCTTCAGCCGGCGCTGCCTGCTGTGGTGCGCTCTGCTGCGCGCTCAGCGTTTTCTCCGCCGGCGGCGTATTGGCGTTCTCAACGACGGCGGTGGCGGGTTGGCTCTCTTCCGGGCTGCTGGTGATCCAGCTGATGGCGCCGATAACCAGCAGGGCGGCGACGCCGGCGCCAATCATCATCGGGCGGGATAGCTTGAGACTGCCAGCGGTGGCGGTGCCGGCTGCGGCTGCGCTGGCCGCCGGATTGGTGGCGATCAACGGCGGCTCTGGCGTCGCGGCCGGGGTACTGACGATCTCCGCTTCGTCAGCGACCGTCAGGTGCAGCAGCTCGGCCATCTCGTCAATGGTTTGTGGGCGATCTTCCGGTCGCAGCGCCAGCGACTGGTCGATCACCCGCAGCAGTTCCTGTGAATAGCCCTCTGGGCGACGCGCGGTCAGCGGTTGATAACTGTCTTCAATGCTGCGCACCACGCTCACCGGCGGCGGGCTGCCGACAATCAGCGTATGCAGTACCGCACCGAGCGCGTAGATATCGGTCCAGGGACCTTGCTCGCCGTCGCTGTTTTCGGTGTATTGTTCGATCGGCGCAAAGCCCGGCTTGAGCATGATTTCCGTTTCGTCGGACAGGTTGCCGATCTCTTTGCGTGCCGAACCGAAGTCCAGCAGCACCGGCAACTGGTTTTCCTGAATCTGGATATTATCCAGCGAAATATCGCGGTGCAGGTAACCTTCCTGATGAATGGTGTTGATGGCGCTGAACAGCGGTGGCAACAGCCTGCGGATCCACGCTTCGTCAACGATCTCCGGCTGCTGTGCCTTGAGATTTTTCAGCGTGGTGCCGCTGTAGAACTGGGTGCCCATATAGGCGGTGCCGTTCTCTTCCCAGAAACGCAGCACGTGCAGCAAGCCGGGATGAGAAAAACGGGCCAGCAGCCGTGCTTCCTGAATGAAACTGTTCAATCCGGCCTGGAACGTCTTGCTGAAGCGTTCACCGCGCAGGCTGAGCGTCAGATCGTCATTGCGCCGCGCCAGCTGGGTTGGCATGTATTCCTTGATGGCAATAGTGCGTTCGAGCTGGTGGTCATAAGCGCGATAAACGATGCCGAAGCCGCCTTCGCCAATCACTTCCCTGATTTCGAACTCATTGAACCGATGGCCGATCGGCAGGCTGTTTGAGTTCGGTTTTTTTATCCCGGTTCCCGACATAATGGCTACTCTCTGTGTTCAAACGGTCGCCGCCGGGGCGACCTTGGCATTAAGCCTGAAATTGACAAACAAACTCGTGGTCTTGCAGCGTGATATGCAGCTGACGGTAACGTTGATCGTTGGCGCTGGCCGACAGCAGGGTATGGCTGATCTGCGGCAGCAGGGTATTGGTCAGGATCGCGTCGACCATGCGACCGCCGGACTCCACTTCGGTACAGCGGCTGACGATAAGCGAGATCACCGCATCGTCGAAGGTGGTGGTGATGGCATGGTTTTCTGCCATACGGCGCTGTATGCGGCCAAGCTGCAAACGTACGATATTGCCGAGCGTGGCGTCGGTCAGCGGGTAGTACGGCGCCACCAGCAGACGGCCCAGCAGCGCCGCCGGGAACACCGACAGCAGCGGCTGGCGTAGCGCCGCGCTAAGCGCCTCAGGTTCCGGCATTAACTCCGGATCGCTGCACAGACCGGCGATCAGATCGGTGCCGACGTTGGAGGTCAGGATAATGATGGTATTGCGGAAGTCGATGTGACGACCTTCGCCATCTTCCATCCAGCCCTTGTCAAAGACCTGGAAGAAAATCTCATGCACGTCCGGGTGCGCTTTTTCGATCTCGTCCAGCAGTACCACGCTGTAAGGGCGGCGTCGTACCGCTTCGGTCAATACGCCGCCTTCGCCGTAACCAACGTAACCCGGCGGTGCACCTTTCAGCGTGGAGACGGTGTGCGACTCCTGGAATTCGCTCATGTTGATGGTGATGACGTTCTGTTCTCCGCCATACAGCGTTTCCGCCAGTGCCAATGCCGTTTCGGTTTTACCGACGCCGGACGGACCGGCCAGCAGGAATACCCCCACCGGTTTGTTCGGATCGTCCAGCCGGGCGCGAGAGGTGCGTACGCGACGGGCGATCAGATCCAGCGCGTGACGCTGGCCGATCACCCGCTGGTTCAGGGTATCGGACAGCTGCAATACCGCGTCGATTTCGTTTTTGACCATGCGGCCCAACGGGATGCCGGTCCAGTCGGCTACGACCGCCGCGACGACGTTGGCGTCCACCGCGGCGAAGATCAGCGGCGCCTCGCCCTGCAACGCATTGAGTTGCTGTTGCAGATCGCTCAGTTGCTCGCGCAGCGCATCGGCGCTGAGCGGCGCTTCAGTCGGCGAGGGATCCTCGGCGTGGTGGGGCGGCGCGGGTTCGCTGGCGCTGTGGCCATCGTTGTCGTGCGGCGTTTCCTGCTGATGCAGCTGGCTGCGCAGATCGATAATCTGCTGAATCAGCACCAGTTCTTGTTGCCAACGCTGGGTCAACTGCGCCAACTGTTGTTGCAGCGTGGCCAGTTGAGCTTCGATTTCTTCAGGACGTTGCAGGTTGCCAATGCCGACTTTGCTCTCGCGGCGGGCAATCTCCAACTCGATTTGCAGTGCCTCGATACGGTGACGGCAATCTTCCACCTGCGCCGGTTCGGCATGCTGGCTGACCGCCACGCGCGCGCAGGCGGTATCCAGCAGCGCCACCGCCTTGTCCGGTAACTGGCGCGCCGGAATATAACGGTGCGACAGGCGCACCGCCGCATCGACCGCCTCATCCAGCAGCAGCACGCGGTGGTGCTGTTCCAGTGGACTGACGGTACTGCGCAGCATCAGCAGCGCTTTGTCCTCGCTGGGTTCATGCACCTGCACCACCTGGAAGCGGCGGGTCAGCGCCGGATCCTTTTCGATGTATTTTTTGTACTCGGACCAGGTGGTGGCGCCGACGGTACGCAGTTGACCGCGTGCCAGCGCCGGTTTCAGCAGGTTGGCGGCATCGCCGGTGCCCTGGGCGCCGCCAGCGCCGATCAGCGTGTGAATTTCATCAATGAACAAAACGATCGGCGTCGGGCTGGACTGGACTTCATCGATCACCGCCTGCAGGCGTTTTTCGAACTCGCCTTTCACCCCGGCGCCGGCTTGCAGCATGCCGATATCCAGCAGCATCAGCTGTACGCCACGCAGCTGTGGCGGTACATCGTCGGCGACAATGCGCAGTGCCAGGCCTTCGACCACGGCGGTTTTACCGACGCCGGCCTCGCCGGTCAGCAGCGGGTTGTTCTGGCGGCGGCGCATCAGGATATCAATAATCTGGCGAATTTCTTCGTCACGGCCGGTGACAGGGTCGATCTCGCCGTTGCGCGCACGGGCGGTCATGTCCTGCGCATATTGTGCCAGCACGCTACCGCCGCTTTGGCTGGCAGTGGCGGCGTTACCGTCGACAACCGGCGCTGCGGACTGTGCCAGTGCATTTTCGGCAGAATGGGCGGTGATGTCGGCAAACTGCGCCATTAAAATATCGCTGTTGATGCGCTCGAACTGGCCGGAAATGGCCTTCAACTGGTGGCGCAGACTGTAGGTTTTCTGAATGCCGAGCAGCAAATGACCGCCGCGAATGGTCTGGGCACCGAACTTCAGCGAGCCATATACCCAGGCGCGCTCCACCGCGTTGTCGATGTGTTCCGAGAGATCGGAAATAGCGCTGGCGCCGCGCGGCAGGCGATCCAGCGCCTCGACGATATCGCGCGCCAACTGCGCTTCGTCAACGGCAAAGTGGCGGAAAATCTGTTGCAGATCGCCGTCTTGAGCCTGCATTAACTGGTGCAGCCAGTGCGCCAGTTCGACGTAGGGGTTGCCGCGCAGCTTGCAGAAGGCGGTTGCGCTTTCCAGCGAGGTGAATAATAAACTGTCCAGTTTGCCAAATAATACCGAGCGGCTGATTTCAGACATGGTGTTCCTCAAGTCTCGTTAAAATGGATTTTCCAGCGGTTCCGGGCTGAAGATCAGATCGCCGACGTCGTGGCGTCGTTGCGCCGCGGCCATCCAACTGCTGAGCCCGAGACGCTGAACACCGCCAAGTTGAGTGCCGACCAGCTGTTCTTTTGCCAGAATCAGCCGCACTTCCCAGACGAATTCAATACCAAGATACTGTCGTACCCAGTCGCGGAGCTGTACGCACAGCGCTGCGCCGGGCAGAAATCGGTCGTAATCGCGTTGAGACATCGGCCCCAGCTCGATACGAAACTTATGCTGTACATCACGCACCGCCACGCCAAGAAAGGCGGACTCCCCGAGGCGTGGCGCATTGCGGCCAGCCTTCAGCCGCGCCTGTTCACGCGGCTCCACCCGTAGCCAGTGCGGGACGTTTTCCACGATGCGCACCGGTACCTGAAAATATTGTCGCAGAATCTTGCTCAGGCCCTCCGGATCGCGACTGTGGCGAATCAGATGACCGGCCATAAAATGCTTGGCGTGGGCATTGATCGCGTCACGCCGGCGCTGCGCCGGCTGGCCGTTGCCAATCAGGCTGGCCAGATAGTCATCGAAACGGCCGTTATCGGCGCGATCGAGCGACACCGTCGGTTGCGCATCGGCCCAGGCGCGGTAGAACAGCAGCGTCAGGCGGTGATGGAACAGATTGGCAAAGGCCATCAGGGTGGTGTCCTGATGGTGATGGATCCGTTCGCGCACGTATTCGGTCAAATGCAGCGGCAGCGGCCCATTGGGTCCGAACAGGCCGAAGCTGAAGATCGACACGTCATGCAGCGGACTGCCGTCACGCGGGCTGACTCGCGCCAGCGTTGATGGCGCGAACGACAGCGACGGCTCCTGGCCAAGTCGCAGCATTTCATGGCGCGGCAGCGGCGCACGGCCCAGCAGATAAGGCTGTCCGCCTTGTGCGTCGAGGCGGCGCAACAGCTGGAACAGATCGTATTGATACGGCGCGGCGCGCAGCCGTTGCCAGAAATCCTCCGGCAGGCGGTAAAGCGCGTTGATCTGCGGCCTGTCGCTGACCGGCCGTTCGGTGACGCTGTCGCTCATATCAACGTCCTTTTGCCCATGCGTGCCTGCCAGTGGGCGATCTCACCGCGTTGCTGGCTGGACAGCGTCATTTCGGTAAAGGTGTTCATCGCCACCAGTCGGGCGAACAGCCGCTCCAGCACGCTGCCCAGCAGGTAGGGGCTGCTGCCGGAAAACGCCTGATCGTCAACGGTAAGATCAATGGCAATGCCGCGCGCGAACACGATCGGCCCTGGCTCCGGCACCCGGCGGTAGACCGGTCGCAGATGACAGTGACGCACCCCCTGGATCTGCTTGGCGACCGCCGGTTCGCTCAGGTTGCCGTACAGGCCGAGCAGTTGTCGCAGGCTGGCTGCGCCTTGTTCCGGATCGCCGTCCATCATGCTCAGGTAGTTGAGTTGCAACTGGCTGATCAGTCGCCAGGTGATCATGCCGTCCGCCAGCGCCGGGCGCGGGGGCGTAGGCCCTTTTCTCAGCGTGACCTGTTTGATCGGAATGGAATCCGGCATCACGAAGTTGCCCTGATCCTGTTGCAGCAGCATCAACGGCAAATCGCGGCTGGTGCACAGTACGTCGGCGGTCAGGTATTTCAGATCGCTGTGCCACGGTGACTGGCGTTCGTCCACCAGCGACACGAACACCTCGGAACCGAGATAGCCGGTGCGTGTGCCGTAGCGACGTGCATGTTCAGACAGCGTGCGCTGTTCGCGGCGTAGTGAGAAATAGGCACCGTAATTGCCGTCATCCTCGCTCAGGGTGCTGTAAAACGGACGAAACTCCTGCTCGTAGCGTTTTTCGCTGGCGCTGCCTCCCAGCCGTTGCACCGAAAACACCTCATAATCCAGCGGGCGTATGTTGTCGACCACCAGGTGATATTCATGGTTTTTCTCGTTGACCGTGATGCGTTCGGCGACTTTCGGGAACAGGTTGATCACCGGCGTGCAGTGCAGCGCCAGATGGCTGACGTCGATTACGCGCTCCAGCGCGGCATCCTGCTTGTCGAGCAACACCACGATGTCGAACTGACGCAGCGGTTTTTTGCCTTCGCGAACCCCGTGCAGCAGCGGCTGTAAGCCACCGATGCTGAAGAACTGAAAGCGCGCCGGGAAAGCGAAGTATTCCTGCAACAGGCGATAGCCGTCAAAGTTGCGCAGATCGTTGGGTAATAACGCCTGCTCGGCGTCGAATCCCTCCTGGCGCAGCGCGTCCTCTGCCAGTACCCGGCGCTGCGGCTGTGCATCGACGGTTTGGCACAGCAGGCCGACGGTATGCTGCATCAGCAGTTCCAGCAGTTGCTGTGCTTGCAGATCCGGGCCGGCCAGGTAGAACATCAGCCGATCGAGATTCAGGTTGTTCAGCGTGACGGTGTCGTAGCATTCCAGCGTGATGCGCAGCGCGCTGACGCAGCCACTGTGCTGCAAGCCGAGCGATGCCAGTGGAATATCGGCCGGAATGCCGCCCAGTTCGACGTTTTTCAGCCGTACCGGTTGCAGCGTGACGTCATGCGCGGTGGTGTAACTGCAGGTAATGCCGTTTTTCTTCAGCGTCTGGCTGTCCATCATGGTGCCGCGCGGTACCACGAAGCCGTTGCTGATATCGCCCTTATGGCTGTCCGGCTGTAGCTCGGCAATCGCCATCGACGGGGTGGGTGATAAATAATTCGGATAAATGATTTCCAGCAGCCGCTGGGAAAATCGCGGGAACTCTGCGTCCATCTTCAGCTGTACGCGTGAGGTGAGGAAGGCGAAGCCCTCCATCAGGCGCTCAATGTACGGGTCTGCCACGTCAATGCCACGCATGCCAAGACGCCCGGCGACCTTGGGATACTGTTCGGCAAACTCGGCGCCCATCTCGCGCAGATAGGCCAGTTCGCGGTTGTAATACTCTAAAAGTTTACTGTCCATCGCCTTACCCTATGTCTTTCAGATCGAAATGGCCGTTTTCCAGGTCTACGTCGGTACGGAACAGAAACTCCAGCGGGTAGGGTACGCACCATAGGCGGCCCTTGATCTCAATCGACAGCACGTTGTGTAACTCCAGCGAACCGGTATCGGAAATACAGCGCACCTGCAGGCCGTCGGGCAGGATGCGCGGCTCGAAATTGAGGATCGATTCGGTGAGCGCGCGTTGAATATCCAGCCATTCGATATCCGACATGCGTTTGCCGGCCAGCGAGGCAATGCCGTAATTGAGGGTTGAGCGACGTACCTGCGGCAGATCGGCGAGGTCGAGATTCGATTCGCTGTTGACGCAGTTGAACAGCCATTGCAGATCGCGCAACACCCGGCGGCGCAGTTCACTGTGTGACACCAGGTTGCGCGTTTGCGCTTCCTGTTTTTTCTGCGGTTCGTCATCGGTCAGCAGATCCAGCAGTACCGGTTGCATTTTGTCGCGCGAGGTCAGGCGATCGCTGTCCTGACGCTGGCGATAACCCTGACGACGCAGATCGCCGTCGCTGGGGGGCGCGGCCGGGCGTTTGGCGTTCATCATCAGGCGTCCTGGTTAAAACTCAGCTGGCGCAGACCGTGCAACGGCAGCTCGTCGCTGTCGCTCAGCCAGGTTTTCAGACCGAAACCGGCATAATGCGGGCTGTCGCCCAGCGGCTGCCATTCGGTACGTTTGCCGAGCAGCAGCGCATCGTCGCTGCCTGCCGCCAACGGATAGCGCGCCGGCAATTGACACACCTGCTCGCGGCCGTCGGTCAGGCGCACCAGCGCGTGGCTCCACACCAGATCGATGGCGCTTTGCGGCGCCTGAAACTGAATGTCGGCGATGTCGCAGAACGGCAGCCAGTAATACACGCCGTTCAGCGCCAGTTCGCAGATCGGGCCGAGACGGCCATCGCCGTCCATCAGCCAGTCGAAGCTGAGGGTGTTATCGCCGTTGGCGTCGGCCTGCGTCAATTGCCCGCTCACCGCCGGTGCCTGTTCCAATGCACTATCGCGCGAGGCTTGCGCTGCCTGATGCTCGCCGTTGATGTCCTGTTGCAGTGCCTGGATCATCAGCGCCAGCCACTGCGGGTCCTGTTTCAGTAACGCAGGTGCGGCCTGACCGGCGAACACCGCCTGGCGTTGCAGCTCGGCGTCAACCGACTGCATCAGCAGCAAGGTGGTGGGTTGCGCGATGGGTTTCAGCGCTTGCCATGATTTTAATTGCGCCTTGGCTCGCTGCCAGTTGCCGCTCAGGCACAGCAGTTGCACCAGGGCGGCACGCAGATCGGCGTCCGCCGGTCGAGCCTTGATTTCAGATTCTACCGCCAGCGTTGCGTCACCGATGGAGCCACCTTGCAACATTTCAGTTAATGATTTCACAGCACTTCCTCTTGATTCAGTGGGCAACGTTGTTGACGGACAGATAACTGCCGCTGGCGGGATCGGCGCGGTCGGCAACCAGTTTATCCACCAGACGTACCGTGAGCGTCGCGTTGCGCTCGCTCAGCAACGGTTGCCAGGCGGCCTGCACCTCGGCGACGCGTTGCTTGACGCGTTCGGCGTCGGCGGCCTCCAGACGCGGCAATTCGGCGATAAGCGCGCCGTTAAAGATCCAGGCGTGCTGTTTGGCATCAAACGGCAGCAGCAGATAACTGCCGGCCGCCTGCGGATTGGCGAGCACCAGCCGTTGCGCGTTGGCGCTGACCACCTTCAGTGGCCGGGTGGCCACGTCAATGTTCATCAGCGGATAGCCCTGGTAAAAACTGACGGACGGCGTCAGCGTTTTCCCGCCTTGTTGCAGCGTGACGGCGCTGCTGCCGTTCAGCCAGCCGTCGACGCACTGCAAGGCATCGCCGCTGGGGATGAACAGCGCGCTGCCGGCATTGCCCTGGCCCCAATAGGTGCGGAACTTGCAGCCTTGGGGCAGGGTGAATACCTGTGCCGGGGACGCGTCGGCCGGCGCGGAGTTGACCGCCACCGCCGGTGCTGGCGCCGGTTCTGTCGACTGTGCCGCCGCGTTTGCCGCTATTTCCGGCTGCCATTTGCGGTTTTTGCTGGCGTTGCCGCTAGCCAGGGTCGCGCCGCTTTTATCGGTCAGCGTCCAGGGCAGTTGCGTGGCTTTGGCGCATTGCTTTTCCAGCAAATTGCCAACGCGTGGCAGAAAGTCATTCAGCACCGCGGCGTCGCGACTTTTGGCAGACACAATGCGCAGCGGAATGCTTTTCGCACACCAGCTGGCAGGCTTGTTGTTCTTGACGTCGTCGATGAATACTTCGAGTTTTTGGCTGGGGGAATACACCAACCGATAATTTGCCGCGTGAACGGCAGGCATCGCCATCAGGGCGATAACACCGGGCATCCAATATTTCATCGTTAACCTTGCTAACGTGGGCTGTGTTAAGCGACTCAATCGCGCGAAAGGAAACGTTCGGCATCCGCCAGCGAATGCAGCAGCGTGGTTTCTTGCGGCGAGCCAATCCATACGGCGATAGCGCTGTAGTTATCGCTGTTATTATTTTTCTTCCATGCCTGTTGCATCAGAGCGATCCACTCACTTGGCGAATTGACCATGTGCAGCGACTGCTCCAGTTCCGACTGGGTAAAGCTGTGCCAGAAGCCGTCGGTGCACAGCAGGAAAACGTCGCCGTCTTCCAGTTGCAGCACATCGCTGTAGGTGGCGTCACGCTCTTCGCTAAGGCCGAGCGCAAAGTACAGCAGGTTGCTGTTGATGCCGCTAGTTTGATAGCCGGCGTCCTGCATTTGCTGGATCAGGCTGTGATCGGTGGTCACGGCATGCAGATAACCGCGGCGGAACAGGTACAGGCGGCTGTCGCCGGCATGCGCCCAGTAGGCCAACTGATAATCGCGATCGATAAACAGGCTGACCAGCGTGGTGCCCATCTTGCTGAGCTCGTCCGACTGGTTCTGTTGCTGGTGGATGGCGGCGTTGGCCTGCGAGATGTGCTGGCGAATGCTCTGTGCATTCAGGTGCTTTTCACCGTCGAAATTATGCAGAATGGTGTCGCGCGCCAGCTTTGCGGCGATATCGCCACCGGGAAAGCCGGCGATGCCGTCGCACACCACGAAGCAGGCGGCGCGGTTGCCAACCACTTCACCGGTTTGATCCTGATTGGAATCGCGGCCACCTTGATTAGAGGTAGAGGCTATAGTGATATTCATTACGCGTCCGGGTTGAGCCAAAATTGCGCCTATCAAGACAGGCCCTGGGTTTGTGAGTCTTTATATTGATTCACTTCAACGTCATAGGCGTGCAGGAAGGCTTCGCCAAACAGCGTATGGAAGTCATCTTCGATTTCGCCTGCGGTTTGCTGATAATTTTTGACAAAGTAGTCCCACAGCGCGGCCTTGCGGTTGGACGGCAGCGCCAGGCGCGGCGCCGAACCTTCCTTGCGCGCTTCTTCTTCCAGACGGTCCGGATTAAACGACTGCAACATCGCGGCGATGATGGCGCGGATACCGGCAATCATCCCCAACTGGTGAGCCTGCAAATCGATCAACGCGTCGCGCACCGCCTGTTCCGGTGGCATAAAGCCCGGCATCTGGCTGCCGAACATCTGCATCAGCACGGTTTTCCCGGATGGCAGCAGCTTGAACGGGTTATTGGCCTCGTCGAGGATCATGGTCATTTCCGCCTTCACACCGCGTTTGAGAATTGAGCGCGAGGAGAGCAGGGCAACGGTACCTTGTGAAAACAGGCTCAGCAAACGGCCAACCTGGCGTACCTGTTGCTCGTCGAAATGCGGCTGCGGCTGCAGATCGTCCAGCCCGATGCCCTGCAGCAGCGCGTTCAGCAAAGGCCCTTCCAGCAGATCGCCGTTCGCCGTGCCGGCGTTTTGCGTGCGGGGTGACTGATAGGCCACCGGATCGATTCCCAGACGGTTGCCAGTGCGAGGCCGGTGCTGCGGTGGCTGGCTGAATTCAGGTTCTGCTGCGGCAGGTTGGGCAAATTGCGGCTCTGGCGCAGGCGGCATGCGTGGTTCTTCTTTTGCTGCCACCGGCGGCACTGGCTGCGCAACGGACGGCGGCGGCGTCGGTTCGATCGGCGCAGGCTTCAGCTGCTGCGCTTGCGGTGACGGTTGCGCTTGCCGTGGCGCCGTGGACGGCTCGGCGTCCATCTGGGTCAGCGGTACGGCTCCGCCCATCAGCAAGCCCAACGGGTCATTGCCGTTCAGTGCGTCCGGCGCGGCGGGCGCCGACGATGCGCCAAACAGTGCCAGTGGGTCGAGTTCTTCGCTCGGCTGTTTGGCGTTTGTTGCGGTTGGTGCCGCACTGGTGACCTTGACCGCCGGTTGCTGCGGCGCCTGTGGGCGATTTTCCGCCAGCAGCGCGCTCGGCGTGGTGTCGGTCAGAATATTGTCACGTTCGAAGGTGCTATCGGTGTTGAACAGCGCGCTGGGATCGGTCTGTTTTTGCTGTAACTGATGCAGATCGACGTTGCCGTCCAATTGGCTCAGTGGATCCGCCGGGTTCAGCTCGGTGCGCGGTTTTTCCAACAGCGGGTTATGACCGCCGTGAGCGGGGGGGGCCGGCGCGGGTTGTGCCGTGCCGCCGACCGGCGTGAACTCTTCCACCAGGCTGTCCCAGATTTCGTTGGGGATTGGAGCGGCGCCAGGCTGCGTTTTGGCGGCCGGTGCGGCATCGACCGCGTTGGCGACCACCGGCTGTGCCTGCTGAACCGGCGCTGCCTGCTGGTGCAGGGCACTGACCTGAATCTGATAATCGTCGATACCGAGGATATCGCCGTCTTGCAGTTCCACCTGACGACCACGCTCCAACGGGATATCGTTCAGCAGTACGCGGGTCACGTTGCCACGGTTGGTGATGCGGCATTCGCCATCAGCAGAAATATGCACAATGGCCTGCAAGCGGGAAATGGCGCGCTCTTCATCCGGTAATACCAGATTGTTATCCACGCTACGGCCAATAGTGCCGCCCGGCGGCAGAAAATCGCAGCTGCTTTGTGGCGGCAACTGGCCATTTTTGTTTTGTACAATGGTAAATCGCATAAGGCATTCCTGCTGATTAGGTTTTAAATATTACAATACCCTCACCCCAGCCCTTGGGCAGGAAAGGGCTGGGGTGAGGGGAATTAACGTGGTTAACGCGTAGGCCTGATGCTGACAAGCAATGAAAATGATTACGCGGACATAAACCATATGTGGTTACGCATATGGCAGTGAAGGGCATCTTTATTATTGTCATCGATATATGAATGCCCCTCTTATTGAGGGGCATAATAGACACAGATTACGCTTCGCGGTTTTCCTTGATATTCCAACCGGCGCTGCTTTCTGCACCTTTACCGCCTTTGTCACTCTGCTCCCAGTATTGCTGTTTGACTTTCGCCGCCTGGAAGGAATAAGTCACGCCAACGGTATCTTCGCCACCGGCACCGGTGTATTGCACCGCGGTAACCAGCACGTCGTCGAGGGTGATCTTCACATATTCAACCTGGGTACCGCCGGCCTTGCAGACGGACAGCTCTACCTTGGTCAGGTGTTTACCGCTGGAACAGTGCTTCAGCAGCGCAGGGGTTGATTTATCGACCAGCGCATTGACATGCAGATCGTTAAAGCAGACTTTACCGGCACCGCCGCCGCCGCCCACGCCCATGTTACCGGGTTGGGAAGCGCCCCAGGAGAAAGAAGTAATGTCGGTCCAGCCTTTGTGGTTTGAATCTTTAGATTCGCCGCTGGCACCTTCGACTTTCAGGAACATATCAATAGCCATAGCTCATTCACTCTTTATTAAGGGTTAACAGTAGTATTAACGTTGCGTTGAAAAATTCAGGTTATAGCAGCAGGAAGTCAAAATGCGGTAATGCACTACCAATCAATATCCTTGTGCCATGCACCTTGTGAAATACCGGGTTTAACGGTATTGATTACCGAGCCATTATTAATCGTGCCAATGGCTCAAGTTTTAATTATTGCGGGTTATCCTGGTTCCAGGAATGATTCGCATCGCCGACGATAACTTCGCGTGACAGGGCGTCCAGCTCGGCGCTGTGATACAGCCGCAGGCAGTTTAACGTAACGCCTTGACTCTGGGTTTTTGCTTCGCTGTGGGACGCATTGTGGTTGGATTTGAATTTATCGATCAGCGCATTGATCTTCGCATCGCCTGATTCGATATCAAAGGGCATCCACTCCCTCATGGCGTTTGCCGTTCTGGCAGCATCAACAGAAAATGTATTGTCCGCTTCGGAAACCTGCGCCAGACAACGTGCCAATGCCAGTTCTTTAACCACCTGGCTGTAAGGCATCTGTTTGATAAATGCCACCGGATCCAAAGCATCTTTGGCCAGCGTTTGTTGCGACATCGCCAACAAGGTTGACACCAGACCGACCGTGAACAACGTCTTCATGGCAACTCCCAAAAATTGGCTCGAGGCGTCGAGTAATTGGTTCCTGGTTGATTAAAATAACAGTGATCGGAACACTGGCTGCCGTTCCAGAACGTGGCGTGTCCACCGGCGTTATCCCAACCCGAAACCTCAAACAAGATCAATCCCTTTTTATTCGCCAACTGGGACACCGGCAATTGAGGATAATTAACCACCAAATCAGGTTTGCCCCAGGTTTTGGTCAAATAGACCACCAGGTCGCGCACGCGGAAAAAGTACCATTTCTTGTCGGCACCGGAGACCGTCAGTTGGCTTATACGGGGAACCGGGTGCCCGGTGTAATTGAGCACATAGCTCATTCTTACCGCACAACTGTTCTCCCAACCCCCTGCGCTGGCGGGTATCTCGAAATTACGTTTTACCGCCCCACCAATGGTGTTTTTAACTTTTACCAAAGCATCGTTCGGGTCGTAAATATTTCTGGCCGCCGTCCAGGCGGCCAGAAAGCGGGGTCTTGCTCCCATACAGCGTCTCCATTTTCTGCTTGCTCAGGCTGCGTTGCCGCAGCCTGATAACGGGGTTATCAAGAGGCGTCGTTCTGTTTCAGCGACGGCAGTTTGGAAACCAGACGCAGCGAAACGGTCAAACCTTCCAGCTGGTAATGCGGACGCAGGAAGAACTTGGCGCTGTAGTAACCCGGGTTGTCCTCGATCTCTTCGACCTGAACCTCTGCGGCTGCCAACGGCTTACGCGATTTGGTTTCCTGTGACGAGTTGGCGGGATCGCCATCGACATAGTTCATGATCCAGTCGTTCAGCCAGCGTTCCATATCGTCACGCTCACGGAAGGAACCGATCTTGTCACGGACGATGCACTTCAGGTAGTGGGCGAAGCGGCAGCAGGCAAACAGATACGGCAGACGCGCGGACAGCTGGGCGTTGGCCGAGGCGTCGGCATCGTAGTATTCCGCCGGTTTCTGCAGCGATTGCGCGCCGATAAAGGCAGCGAAGTCGGAATTTTTACGGTGTACCAGCGGCATAAAGCCGTTTTTGGCCAACTCCGCTTCGCGGCGGTCGCTGATGGCGATTTCGGTTGGGCACTTCATGTCCACGCCGCCGTCGTCACTCGGGAAGGTATGGCATGGCAGGTTTTCCACCGCGCCGCCGGATTCTACACCGCGGATTGCCGTACACCAGCCAAACTCTTTGAACGACCGGTTGATGTTGGCGGCCATCGCGTAAGCGGCATTGGTCCAGGTGTAGTTGCCGTGAGTTGCGCCGTCGGTTTCTTCTTCGAAGTCGAACTCGTCAACCGGGTTGGTGCGGATACCGTAAGGCAAACGCGCCAGGAAACGTGGCATTACCAGGCCAAGATAGCGTGCGTCCTCGGATTCACGCAGGCTGCGCCAGGCGGCGTACTCGGTATTCTGGAAGATTTTGGTCAGATCGCGCGGGTTGGCCAGTTCCTGCCAGGACTCCATCTGCATCACGCTCGGCGCGGTGCCAGCGATGAATGGACAGTGCGACGCGGCACCGATTTTCGCCATTTCACCCAGCAGCTCAACGTCCTGCGGGCTGTGGTCAAAGTAATAGTCGCCCACCAGGCAACCGAACGGTTCGCCGCCGAACTGGCCATACTCTTCTTCGTACACTTTCTTGAAGATCGGGCTCTGGTCCCAGCCCACGCCCTTGTGGCGCTTCAGCGTGCGGCCGAGTTCCTGCTTGGAAATGCTCATAAAGCGGATCTTCAGCATTTCGTCGGTTTCGGAATTGTTCACCAGATAATGCAGGCCGTGCCAGGCGCCTTCCAGCTTCTGGAAGTCTTCGTGGTGAATGATCTGGTTGATCTGCTGCGACATTTTTTCGTCGATTTCGGCGATCAGTGCCTGAATGGTGCGGTAGGCGTCGGAAGACACGGTAACGGTGTTTTCCAGTGCCTGCTGCGCCAGGGTTTTCACCGCATTTTCAACCGCTTCTTTGGCCTGATCGGTCTTTGGACGGAACTCTTTGTTCAGCAGCGCGCTGAATTCGTCGCTGGAGAAGGTTTCGGTGGTCTGCAACGCATTCTGTTGCTGAGGCAGGTTGCTCATCAATCAGTCCTCCTTCTCGGTGTTGTCGTCGGTAGACGCCGGCTTTGGCGCGTTGGTCAGGGACTTCAGCAGCTCGGGGTTTTGCAGGATCTTGGAGATCAGCTCTTCGGCACCGTTCTTGCCGTCCATATAGGACAGCAGGTTGGACAGCTGGGTGCGGGCTTCCAGCAGGTTATCCAGCGAATCCACCTTGCGTGCGATGGCGGCAGGGGAGAAGTCTTCCATGCTTTCAAACGACAGATCGATATTCAGCTTGCCTTCGCCGGTCAGCGTGTTGTCGACCTGGTAGGCGACGCGCGGCTTCAGCGATTTCATGCGTTCGTCGAAGTTGTCGATATCGATGTCGAGGAATTTACGCTCATCAACGCTTGGCAACGGGTCGACCGGTTTACCGACCAGATCCGCCATCACCCCCATCACGAACGGCAGCTGGATTTTGCGTTCTGCACCATAGATTTCGACATCGTATTCAATCTGTACGCGCGGTGCGCGGTTGCGGGCGATGAACTTCTGTCCGCTGCGGGATTTCGAGTTTGCCATGAGTTACTCCATCTGATGATGATTAAGAACGACTTACGTGGGCATAAGCGCGTTCAAATTCTGGCCTGACGCGCATTGCACAGGCGACGAAAATGTGTGAAGAAAACAACGCATTTTAAGGTCAGTTGTTCTCCTCGTTATCCGGGCGACCAAGGATGGTCTCCAGTTGATTGAGACCATCAGGCGCCAGATCGCGGACGATTTGCAGGAAGTCCAGGGCAATCAGCCGCTGTACCCGATCGATCATCAGCGGAGCCGGGTGGCTTGGCTCATGCCGCTGAAAATAGTTTTTCACCTTGTCCAGCATCAACTGAGCGTCATCGCGCGACTGGATTTGTGCGCTGCGCCAGTTGAGCGTTAGCGCAGCGCCAGGCGCGGCTGCCGGGCTGACGCTGGCGTCATCGTGGTGGTTGTCTTGCGGTTCTTCTGCCGCCGGCGCTGCGCTATGGCACGCCTGCGCCAGGGTGTTGAACATCTTCATCAGGGCGTTCATTTCCGGCAGAGCGCTTTCGCCCAGATGCCGGGTAACCACCTCGCGGATGGCGTTGAGTTGATGAATGATGTTTTGCACCCATTCCGCTGCCGGCTGCTCCGGCTGCGCCAGCTCATCCTGCAAGCGCGCGCGGCCGCCGGGGAAAGTGGCACATTCCAGCTTGCTGCCATCGAGCAGGGCGCAGGCATCACGCAGGGAAATCTCGCCGGCGGCCCCCTTCAGCAAGGTTGCGTTGCGCACGCAACTGGTCAGCGCTGCCTTGTCGCCAAGGTCGGCCAGCACGTTGATGCGAAACAGCGGATCGGCTTCGCCGTCAAACTCCAATGGCGGCAGCAGCGGCTCCCAGTAGCGTTCCAGCGCCTGATGAGTCAGCGCCAGGCCGTCGGCATAACCTTGCAGGCCGCGCAACTGCGCCCAGGCGTGAGTCAGACGCAACATCACGCGTAAATCCTTGGTCCGCGACAACAGGGCGGTGGCCAAACGTTCAACCTGCATCCAGTCCGGCGCTTCAGCCGGGATAATAGTGCTGCCAAACTGTTGCTCGGCCTTGCCTGCCGAGGCCTGTTCCATCGCCAGAAAATCGGCGTCGTATTCCAGGTTGTCGCCACAAGGACGCTCGGCGTCAACCGGTGCCAGCAGGGTTTCGATAACCATACAGTTTCTCTATAGTAAACTACGTTTAATCAAACATTTGCGGATACTGGCCGCCGCGGCCGGGCCTGGCCCAACCGTTGGGTTCAAACAGCAGCGAAAACAGCTGCACCGTCAGGTTGCCGCTGTGGACGTGGGTATAAAGTGGGTGGCCGTCAGCCTGATTGGTCCACCAGAAGCTGGTGTACTGTGCCGGATCGAAACAATCGGCGGCCTGCTGCCAGCCCAGCCCCGGCACGTCCGGATGGCGAAAGCCGATAATCGACAGAATCTCGGACTCACTCTCTTCCGGCGGGATCGCCAGCGCCGGGATCGACAGCAGGGAACGGTCAATCTGTTCGGCCGAAAACCCGTTGCGCACGCCGTTGAGCAGCGTATGCCCCAGTTGGCGATACCATTCCGCCGCCATGTTTAACTGCTGGCTGCGCCACTCTTCCGGGGTAAACAGCCGAATGGCGCAAATCGGATAGTGGCGACCGACGCGGTCGCGCGCCGGCAGCAAACATCCCATCTGCACATGTTGGCTGCCGAGCGTAGCAGGAATGACGAAGTTCCATACCGGCGCATTGCTGAACGGATGCCCGGCATCGCCCGGCAGATTACGCTGCAAATTGACCAAGCCATTATGGAACCAATGGGCCCAGTTATTGACCACTAAGTCGGGCAGGCGGCGCTGTAAAAAATCACCGGCGGTAGGGATCTTGCCATACCAGCCGATGCTCGCTGTCGGGCTCTGGTCATTGTTCATGGTAATGAATGTCCTTTCGGGGCTACGGGCACGAGAATGCCGGTAGCTGGAACGGATTGCGGATACTGTTCGGCGTGAACTCCAGCGTGACGCGGTGGCCGTCGAGATTAAACGTGGCCTGACGGCCCAGGCTGCTGCTGCCGGCTGCGCTCTGCGCCATATCCACCAGGCGGTTCAGCGCCCAGGGGCCGCTGGTGACCAGGCTGGCGGTGGTGCCGTTGGCCAGCGCCAGTTGCAGGTGCACCTGATTGGTGTTGCGGGTGCCCGGCCAACTGACTACCAGTGGAACCTGCGGGCCATGGCTGTATTTGAACAATTGCCCGTCGATATCCAGCGTCATGTTCAGAATATCGTTATCCATGCGCACCGGACGTACCGTCACGCGGTATGAGGGGGTTGCCGTGCCGTTGGCAAAAAACGCATCGCGGATACGCTGTGCCTGCTGGAACGATCGCAGAATGCCTTCGCCGCCTGGCAGGGTCTTGCCGTCTACGCCCGGCGTAAAGCGCCAGTTGGCGCGCGTGGTATCCACTTTGCCTTGCAGGTTTTCGCGAAAGAAGCTGTCCATCAGTCCGCTGTTTGGCGCAAACATGCGCGCCAGATCGTCCGGTGTAACCTCTCTTTGCGCGCGCGAGGAGAGGGGATAGCGTCCGGCGATCGCCTGGCGGCAGAAGCTGCCGACTTCAAAGCTGATGCGCTTTTTGACGTTTTCCATTTCCTTGCGCTGGGTATCGCTGCTGGCACCAATCGCCAGCGATAACAGCATCTGCTTGAACGGTACCGGCAGTCGGCCGGATTCAGCCTGCAGCCGCGGGATCACGTCGCTTGGCGGCGCGGACATGCCACTGTTGGCCGCACCCTGCACCGCCGTCAGATAGCTGTACAGCTCGTCCACCTGTTTCAGCACGCTGTCGAACGGGATCGCCTTATTGCCTTCGCCCTGGCTTTGCGCCAGTTCCAGCAGCGGCGCAAAGTGCGCCATTACTACCTGTTCTGGCTGGGCTGATACGTCGCCGTCGGCATTGGCGGGGCGGTTGGTGAACAGCGCCTCTAGCGTGCGGTTGGCGCTCTGGTTGAGCGACTCGCCGGCTTTGTCCGCCAGCGAACGCTGTTCTGCTGCGCTTTTTTCCTCGCGCAGCGTGACGTTTTTACTGACGTTGACCAGCAGATTGCGCATCGGCGACGGGGTGCCGGAGAGCAGACGCGCGCTACTGATGCGTTGGCCAAGGTTGCTGATATTGGCCAATTGGATATCGCCGAGCAGTTCATCCCATACGGCAATAAAATCCTGCATATACAGCTGGCGAACGGTTTTGGTCAGGTCGGCGCTTTTCTGCTCGGGGGTTTTGGTGTTCAACACCCAAACGTCCTCCTGACGCAGGGTATCGGTGACGCGATCGATATTGCTGTCGAATGCCTGCCAATACCCCTTCGGCGTAAACAGACCCGGCACGCCGTCGGTAACCGGCTTGCCGCTCTTGCGCGAAAAGGCCAGTTCGGTTTGCGGCCCGGCCAGATCCACCAGCCCGACCGGCTTGATCTCGGTCTGCTTCAACAGCAGGCGCTTGAGTCGACCGTAAACCCGTTGCGACAGCGGTGCGCGGTTAATCGCCGCCTGCGCCTGTTCGATCAGCGCGTCGTCTTTGGCATACGGCGAAGACTGAATCTGCGTATCCAGCAACTGGCTCAGATGCCATTCAATTTGCTGTAGCTGCTTTTGCGTACTGCCTTGTGGCAGGTTACGTTGCAGATTGAGCATCACCCAGGCGCGCAGGAACTTGCCGTCGTACTGCTTGGGGAGATACAGCATTTGATAAGCTTTCAACGCCTCGTAGCTGAAATCGGCATCGCCGTGATTGTCGTTGCGCAGCGTGGTGGCAATCTGCTGGGCAACCTGCGGCAGCAGCAGCTCCTTCAGCGTTTTCTGGTACAGCGCGTTGCTGGCGTCGCTGACCTGATCGCCGCGGTACAGCCCCATGCGATAGGTAAACGGCGGATCCTCCAGCGAGAAACTGCGGCTTTCCGGCAGATGCAGCACGCTATTGAGAAACGGCAGCAGCGCCAGCATATCGCCGGAGTCCAGCTGGGTTAGTCCCTGTCCCTGTCGTTCCACCGACGGTACCTTGGCGGCGACCTCTTGCAGATACGCCTTGTTGTTGCCGTAGCTGGTGAACCAGAAAATGCCCAATACCAGCAAAATCAGCGCCAGCGCGATGTAACCGGCCCAGTGCAGGGCGCGGTTGCGGTATTCCCACCAGCGGTTGCTGCCGGCCAGCCCGGACTCCTGGAAGATCACCGTTTCCAGCACCTCCTTCAGGAAGAAGCTCTGGCCTTTGCCCGCCGGAATGGGGGTTTCGTTGCTGACGCCATCCCAGCTGGAACTGGCATTGTTGCCGCCGTTGGCCGCAGGCAGTTGCAGGTAGCGGTTCAGTTCGCCCATCACGCGGTCGAACGGCAGGCCCTCCTGGGTACCGCTGGTGAAATAGATTCCGCGTGGCGTAAAGCGGGTTTCAAAGCTGGAGGTGGCAAACACCGCGTCGAGGTACTGGGCCAATAGCGGGCGCAGCGCCGCGAACTCCTGAGGGAACAGGTAACTTTCGGCGCGCTGGCGGGCATCGTGTTCCACCAGCAGGGTATCCGGCAACCCGGCATCCAGCCGCTGCTGCAACAGGTCATATTGCTGTTCAAAAGCATCGCCAAGCGAAAAGTCCGGCTGGCGCGATTTTTCGTACGGGAAGGTAAAGCCCCAGATCTGGTCACGCTGCGCTTTGTCGAAACCGCTGAAATAGGCCATAAAGCCGTTCAGCAGGTCGGTTTTGGTGACCATCACGTAAACCGGGAAATGGATGCCCAACTGCTCGTGCAGCTCGATCAGGCGCTTGCGCAGCGCGCTGGCCTGTGCGGCGCGTGCGTCGGCGCTTTCGCTCAGCAGGTCGGCAACGCTGACCGTCACCACCACGCCGTTGATTGGCTGACGGGTGCGGTATTTCTTCAGCAGGCCGACAAAGCTTTTCCATTCGCCGGCGTCTTCTTCACGCTGGCTTTCCTGCGTGGTGTAGCGGCCGGCGGTATCCAGCAGCACCGCGTCGTTGGTAAACCACCAGTCGCAATTGCGCGTGCCGCCGACGCCGCGCAGCGCCGACTTGCCGAAGCGATCGGCCAGCGGGAAGTGCAGCCCGGAATTGACCAGGGCGGTGGTTTTACCCGCGCCTGGCGCGCCGATAATGACGTACCACGGCAACTGGTAGAGATATTGGCGGCTAAAGCGGGTCATCCAGCGGTGTTTGTCGCCCTGGCCCGGCGCAAAGCGCGCTTTTTTCAGCAATTGGGTGGCTTCGTCAAACCGCTGCGCCAGCACCTGATCCTGCTGCGGCTCGGACTTGGCGTCGGCGGCCGGCGTTTCCTCTGCCGCCCGCAGATTGCTCAGCAGTTTACGGTTAAGCCAGGCGCTGTAGAGGCGCGGGATGATGCGGCACAGTAGCCAAATTCCATAGATGACGCCGATGGCGATCAGGCGATTCAGTTCCGGTTCCAGCGGCCGGTAATCACCGATGGCCACCAACGGACCGATGGTCCAGATGACGAAAGCCAGCGCGGTGATGCCGAAGAAGCCCCAAAGCAGGCGGCTGGTGATGATGGAGAATAACGTGCTAAGCATTACTTTCCGTTTCCTTGCTGCAATCCGTTGATTTCCGCCTGGGTATTTTCAGGCGCAACCAACAGCGTAATTTCAACCCGGCGGTTCAATGCACGGTTCTCTTTGCTATCGTTCGGTGCCACCGGGTTGCTGTCGCCACGGCCTTCCGCTTTTACCCGCTGCGGGTTATCAAGCTGTTTTTGCAGGCGTTCGCTGACCGCTTCGGCCCGCGCCAGCGACAGTTCCCAGTTGGATGGGAAGCGGGCGCTGCGGATCGGCAGGTTGTCGCTGTAGCCGGTAACCAGGATTTTACCGCTGACGCCGTTCATCGCCTTGGCGATGCGGTCGATCACCGGGATATAAGCCGGGCGAACCGTGGTCGCGGCGGAGTCGAACAGTCCGTCGCCCTTGAGGATCACCACGCTTTGCTGCGCTTCGTCCCGCACCACCACCAGCCCTTCGGCAATTTCCTTACGCAGGAAGGTTTTCAGATTCAGCATCGCCGGCGCGGCCGGCGCCGGATTGCCGATCGTCACCTGCGGCAGATTGGTCTGATAAATCGATGCCAGCACCGGGGCGGTGCCATCACCCAGCCGCCAGTTGAGGATAATGAACAACAGCGAAGCCAGAAAACCGGTCAATGCGGCGCAGGCCCACAGCGGCACCAACGGTCGCCACCGTTTTTGCTGTACCGGCAGATCCACCGCGTTGGGCGACAGCGGCGGGGCATAGCCGCCGCGTACCGAGCGGATCAGTTGCAGCAGGCGCTGCTTCATGGTTTCCAACTGCGAACGGCCGTTTTCCATTACCCGGTAGCGGCCTTCAAAGCCGAGCAGCAGGCAATAATTGACCAGCTCCAGCAGGTTGATATGCTCACGCGGGCTTTGCGACAGTTTGGCCAGCAGTTGGAAGAATTTCTCGCCGCCCCAGGTTTCGTTATGGAATGTCACCAGTAGTCCGCTGCCGGACCAGACGCTGTTGCTGCCCCAAGGCGTCAGAGCTGCCGCCTCATCCAGCGCGGTGCACAGGCAGTAACGCGCGCCAATGATCACTTCATACGGCAGATTGGCGCGTTGCCCGCGCACTTCGAAACGGCGCACCTCGTCGATCAACTGCTGGCGCAGCTGGGCCGGATTGGCGTGGGTGGCCGACTGGCGGATCTGCGAAATCGCGTTGAGCAGCGGGTTGGCGGCGGCCACCAACGGGTTGTCCCACTGCGCGGCCTGGATGTTGTCTGTCATAAGTTACCGATCCGTATGGCTGCGAATGGCCCAGAATTCCATATCCAGACCGGGGAACTCCCCGGCCAGGTGCAGAGCAAAGGCGCTGGATTTCTCCATCTGCTTCCACAGCTCGCCGCCTTTCTCCAGTTCGAAATAGGTATAACCGGCGTGATAGGGGATTTGGCGCGGCGCGGACGGCATGGTGCGCAGACCAATGCCCGGCAGTTGCAGTTGCACCAGATCGCGGATGCGCGTCACCGGCGCGATTTTCATCTGCGCCGGGAAGTGGGTCAGCAGCACTTCTGCGGCCACATCGGCACGCACTGCCAGCACAAAGCCGAAGTCGCGCATCATTTTTGCGTCCTGCACCGTGGCGACGTTCAGCCCGTGCGAGCGCTCCACCAGCGTCAATTGAATGGCGTTGTCCTCCAGTACCACCGACAGACCCTGACGCAGCAACAGCAGTAACTTGCCGAAGCACAGCGCCAGATTGTCGTGGTCGTACACCGGCAGACGCGACTCCGGCGTGCGCTGCGCAGAAAAACTGGCCAGCTCGGTGGCGAACTGCAGCCATTCGGCGAACAGGCGTTCAGGATGCAGGTGATCCAGGTGCCAGGCGTGGCTCACCTGGCCAAGATGGCGGTTGATCAGCTGCAACAGCATAAAATCGACCATTTCCGAACTGCCGCCGCGGCCCGGCTGTAACAGTCGCTGACTCATCTGCTGGCTACGCTGCTGTAACAGCCCCTGCACGTCATTGATAAAGGTTTTCAGTACCGGACTGCCCTGGCAGTTCAACATTGGCGGGATCAGCTCAGACGCCAGACGCAGACTGTTGTCGCCACGTTTTTCCACCACGTTGCCGATCGTCATGGCGGTCCATTCGGCATTGAGTTCGCTTTCCAGCATCAGCCGCAGACGTAATTTGCCAAACTGCAATGCTGCGCTGCCGACCGATACCGCGTTCAGATCGTCGACGTCGGTTTCATACGCCAGATAACGCGCCAGCGCGTCCGATTTTTCCTGGAAGATGACGTCCTCGCGCCCGGCGCGGTAGGTTGGCAAGGCCAGCACCACGTTTTCGCCGGTGTTGTTTTCGGCAATCGCCAGCGGTGCTGGCGCCTGGTCGGCGCCGTTGAAGCGGAACGGGGTGCCGTCCGGCATGATGCCGCTGGCGGCGGTCAGCGCGATCTTGCCCTGACGCAGCAATGACTGATCCAGTTCCAGCGTCAGAAAACCCCAGAAACAGCCGTTAAGCGCCTGTCCCCAGTTACGCATGTAACTTTCAAGGTAATTTTCCGCCTGCTGGAAATGATGGGGACGCAAAAACATTCCCTCGGTCCAGACCACTTTATGAGCATTTTTCATCATCACACCTAATGGAGCTTCGCCTCAGCAAAGCGAATTGTCAGTCTTCGTCGTTGACGGTGCGCAGGCCGTTGATTCCGGCGACGATGTGCGCTTCCAGCTCATCCGGCGAGAATTGCCATACTTTGTAGAAATTGGTTTCGGTCGGCTCCGGCAGCGGCAGGGTAATGCGCCACGCCTTGCCATCCAGACTTTGATATTCGGCGATGATGCCGATGTAACGTGCGTCCAGCGTTGCCTGGCCCGCGAGCTTTTTGCCGATCTGGCCCGGCGTCAGGAAGAACTGATCGCTGTCCAGCAGGCTGTTGCCGAGCACGCCTTTGGCATCGTTTTGCAGGCTGAAGAAGTCGGCATCCATAAATTCTGCGCTGGAGCGTAGCAGCAGCACCCGTACCTTGATCGGCGCCGGGCGCTGCCCTGCGGCGGTATTGACCTGCCGATCCGCATCAAATGCCAGGTTGTAGCGTGAAGGCACGCTTTTGGCGGATGACATGCAACCGCCAAGTGCCAGGGTACACAGCATCAACAGCGCCAGGCCCCAGCGGTGTGGGGCGTTGAGTGGTTTCATCATTCGGGTTCTCTAGGCTCGGCGGCGGGTTACTGGATAATCCAGGTGGCCGAGTTGGCATCCTTGCAGGCCTTGCTATCGCCGCCGACCTTGACGCAATCCTGTTTGGCGGCGCGAGCGCGGCGCGGCAAATCCTTACGCAACGTAGATTTGTACTTTTTCTCGGGCACGCCGGCATTGCGCTGGATGTAGCCGATCAGATTGCCGCCGCGGATGGCGGAAATGGCCAGCCAGTCACCTTCCACCGCGCCCAGCACATAAAACGGCGCTGCGTTATCGAGCTGGCTGACGATTTCACCGTTATAACCCGGTTGGCTCATGACGCTGGCACCGTACAGGCTGCGGTATTCCTCATTGATTGGCGTGAACTGTTTTGGCGCGCTGACGGCTACACGGTGTTGCAGCTGCACGCCGTTGACTTCGCTGGTGACCAGAGTGTCATTGTTGATCACCGGTGGTGGTGGCGGTGGGGTGGAACAGCCGGCCAATACCAGGGCGGAAAGCAGTGTCATCGTAATCCGGGTTTTCACAATGTCCTTATCCTCTATCTGTTTTGTTTTTGACAAAAATCGCTGTGTGTCGAGGGCTTGCCGCTGACGCTTGTAGGCACATCAGTGCGGCGCGCCTGGCGGACGAAAGCGCAGTGGTTGTTTATCTGGCTGGCGATCGGCGTTGCCGTGAGTCAATGCCTTTGGACTGGTGTCGTTGGCGCGTAAACAGCCGCCGGTAGGACACCAGTGCAAAGACATCAGGGCTGGGCAAACCGCAGGTGCTGGCAGCACACGCCGCCAACGGCGGTCGCCAACGACATTTGCTGGCATATTGCGGTGGGTTTTCGTCGTGTGGGGGGGATTGGCGTGTTGACGCTGGGGTAACGGGTGATGCTGAACGACGCGTTCCGTGCATAGAGTGGCAAAGGTGGGGGTGTGTATGCCATCGGCGGCGTAATGACACTGCGCGAGCGCGGAGTGCAGGCGCGGGGCAACCTCCGTAGTGGTCGGAGCCAAAACAGAGAATCTCAGAGGGTAAGGTCCTTGCCGACCGGCAGGACGTGGGCGCACGTTCAGGCGCAACGGTTTTACGACTTTCATTGTGTGTGTAAGGCTTCCTGTGGATACCCGCGAACAGACACGCTGTACCGCTCAAAAACAATCCCGTTTTTCGCTTTAATAGATATCAGGCTACGTCACAGCAGATGAATACGACCGGCGGCGAGGCTGCCGGTAAAGGGCGGTGAGGGCACCTTCCCGAAATGAAACCAAAACGGCGAAAAATTGCAAAAAACCACTACCGAATAGTGGGGAACCGCATTATCACGCCTGCGGCCTCCCGCCGAACCCGGGATCAATCCGCTCAGCAGTGACGCTGGTGGGGATGCGTTGTTGTCTCAGCAAAGTTGTGTGTCAGTGTCATTACGCCAGCTTAACTGTTTGGTGACGATTACCGGTAGGCTGTCGTGATATTCCGTGACATCAGAGGCAATGGCTGTCGCGCTATGATCACACCCTCCGCAGGCAACAATGTTAAGGAATTTCATACTATCTCTTGGTTTTAGCCATGGCTACCGCACGAGATTGACGCACGATCCCGAGGGCGTATCTGACATAAAAACAGACAGTGGCTGACTAAATATTTAACAAAGTTTACACATGTAGAGGTTTGGCAGCAGTCTACAATAGCCGTCCGCAATTGCAAAACCTGCGTCACTTTTTCGTTATGTTATGGCTAAGGTAAGTAATTTTATTTTTTTAAGCAATATAAACAGTGAGTTAAATATCCACTTAATAACTACGTGTATGGTAAATGAAAATGGTAATACCAATTCATATGAATGATGAACATCGGCTAAGCTACTTAAATAAAAACTATTTTTTAACGAAAATTAAGTGGCTGGCTTTTTTTTGTCCTTACCATTCATTGTGTGAATGAAAACATATAGATGAATTATATGAATATGAATTAGGAGGATTCTTATTGGAGTGCTGATTTTTTGTGACACTGACCGGACGGGGATGGCGGAAATTGCGTACGCCGCATGCCGGCTCGAAGCTGAATGTAACGATCATTATTGTTAATGGATTTGAGGCGAAATCCGAGCGGTATCTTTTATCAACCGGGGCCGGGGCACGCAAAGCGGCGAGAGGCAGGGACAGGACGCAGCAGGCTGCGCCCTGTGAGGGTAAGGAGGGGCGATTACTCTTGCGCTACGCGGATCACCAACTTGCCGAAGTTTTTACCTTTTAATAAGCCAATAAAGGCTTGCGGCGCATTTTCCAGCCCGTCGACGATATCTTCACGGAATTTGATTTTGCCCTGTTCGACCCAGGGAGCCATCTGTTGCAGGAATTCACCATAGCGCGGGGCGTAGTCGTCGAAGATGATAAAACCCTGCATGCGGATCCGTTTACGCAGGATCAGCGCTTGCAGCATGGGGAGCCGGTCCGGTCCATCCGGCAGGCCGGTAGCGTTGTACTGCGCGATAATCCCGCAGACCGGAATGCGCGCCTTGGCGTTCAGTAGCGGCATCACGGCGTCAAAAACCGCGCCGCCGACGTTTTCGTAATAAACGTCAATGCCCTGGTGGCAAGCTTTCGCCAACCGATCGGCGAAGTCGTCGGCACGGTGGTCGATACAGTCATCAAATCCTAATTCTTCACGTACGTAGCGGCACTTTTCTGCTCCGCCGGCAATGCCAACCACGCGGCAGCCTTTCAGCTTCGCCACCTGACCGACAACCGAGCCTACCGCGCCGCTGGCTGCGGCAACGACCACGGTTTCCCCCGTTTGAGGCTGACCGATATCCAGCAGCCCCATATAGGCGGTAAAACCCGGCATGCCCAATACGCCCAGCATGCGCGAAGGGTGGGATAACCGAGCGCCAAGGTTGCGCACGTCCTTGCCGTCGGTCAGGGCATAATCTTGCCAACCGGTAGCGCCCAGTACCCAGTCGCCGACGGCAAAGTCGGCATGTTTGGAACTCACCACGCGCGACACTGCGCCGGCTACCATCACTTCGCCAACCTCGACAGGCGATGCATAGGATGGGGCGTCGCTCATGCGGCCGCGCATATAGGGATCGAGCGACAGGTATACCGTGCGCAGCAAAACCTGTCCCTCTGCCGGTTGCGGTATCTCTACCGTTTCCAGCCGCAGGTTCTCGGGGGTGGGTTCGCCGTGGGGACGAGAAGCCAAAACGATACGGCGGTTATACTGGGACTGTTGAGACATCTGATGCTCCTGGACTGAGGATGTGTAACTCTCAGTCTAGTCAATACCGCCGTTCAATAGGGCGCGTAAGATGCTCAAACGTCATGGCGTCGGTTACAGCGGAACGATCAGGACGTCTATCTGGCTGGTATCGACAAAGCGCGCCGCAGAACAGGCGATTTTGTTCATTATGCTGTCGCTGTGGTTACCGCAAATCACCAGGTCAAAAGGGTGCCGTTGGCTGGCGTACTGCAGGCTATCGCCGAGCTCGCCTTGTAAAATCAAGGTGTCGGCAATCGGGTAATCGGCTTGATTGCGCAGCGTTTCCATAAACAGCTGCGTTTCCTCTTCCATCAGGCTGCGCAAATCGCCCAGCATCGGGCCGGCAAAACTGTTGTAGATTTCCGGGTTGGCGATCATGCTCAGCAGCGTGATTTTTCCGTGGTAGGGGCGAACGATAGCAACGGCTTTTTCCACCAAACGATGACTGTCGGCGGCAACGGCGACCGCGACCAGGACGTTGTGATAGGTCATGTATCACCTCCATTCCGTTTATCCTGTCAAAAGGGTAGAACGTGGCGGTACGAATAAATGTGTGTTGCATCACGCGCGGCAATAATTTCCCGCAACAAGGCAGATATAGCCAGTAAGGTTAACGTTATTTTCGCGCGTAATCGTCTCTATTAGAGCACTTGTGCCCACAGCGTTTTTGGCACTTTCCCCAAATCGAACAATTTGCCAGCAACCAATTCAGCGCGACGGTGGTCGGCAGCGCGGTACATGTTGCTCATTTCCAGATCGTTATTAATAGAATAGTTAAGTTTATCATAGACTTTTTCCAGGCTGTCCAGCGTCGAGCACTTGCGGAAGGTCATGAGATAATCAGCGGTATTGGTCATGAGTGAAATATAGCCTATTAAGGGAAGGGCCAAATAAAAACATCACCTCTGGCGCAGCCGTCGCGCTGTTCGCCAGGTGATGACGACGTAAGAACGGTATTTAAAAAAGTGCCGCGCTGGAGTGAAAATAGGCTCTGCCCCTGCGACTAACCTGAAAATAATAATCTGCAAGTGCGTTATCAGCAATGCTACTCCCGCCGTCTGCCACCAAATTCGGGAAAGTCCGATGTCGAAAGCGAGCCGCTCATCGCGGCAATGGTACTCGGTGCAATAGCGACGTTGAGGCAGTTGATGCGGAGATTATCACCGATGGTGCTGACATTAGGTGAATGTTACGCCGTTCGCTGTCACCGCCGGTCGTTGGCGATTAACCGCAATTAGCCAGGGTGAGAGCGGGCTGATTTACGCCAAAGTATAAGCAAAGCGAAACTGTGTTTTATTTGACGAACAAATGAGCAACGGTATCGGAATTTTACCCATAAATATTCTCACTGCCGCCGGTAAACAAAAAGTGCTGACAAAAATTAAAGTTCTAAATAAATTTGCCGATAATCCGTTTTAGCCGACTTTTTATCCGCAAATAACCAACTTGCGTTTTTTTGCGCTGACACAACTCGTTACCTCTGTTTTCTTGTTGGTGACCTAATCGCTACCTGGTTAACCGGATAACGCCCTGCGATGAAATTTAAAACACAGCTTCCAGCCATTTCTGCCGCTGTCCGAATATTTCAAATGCTTATAGTTTCTGTGTGTTATTTTTCTTAATTGCGATATTATTGTTAGCTAACTGGTTATTTATCCTGTCATTGTGCGATATTCGCAGATTTTTGTTCTGTGATTTTGGTTTGGTAATGCTTTTGTTCGAATTGATCTAAAAACGATAATTTTTGGGCTTATAAACGTTGTTTTTAAGACGTTTTTTTACCTGTGGCCAATTTTTAGACGTAATTCAGCGTAAAAATCACGCAATATTGCCGATATTTGGCTTAAATATTTTTTATTTTTGTGATCAGTGTCACATTGTATTTAAAATTGCCTGCTAGTTACATTGTATGTGCTAATGGTTCGGGGGTAGAGTTGCGCTGCTTTAGGAATAATCTTATTAATTTTGTAAAAATAGTTTCATGGTGAATAAACACTATCGAAGCACAATGCTGTACATCCGTACACGTTGCTTATGTACGTATCAATTACTGAATGACGGTCCGAATAAGTTAAAACGGCAAAGAGTTTCTTGGCCGGCAATCAGGGATTCATTTGCCAACTTTGGGAACACTCCCAGGTCACGGGCGATAAATTTATCACCCAGCGTATGTTTTTAAACATAGTCTGTCGGGATGGGGAATATGGGTACGTCTGAATTACTTAAGCATATTTATGACATCAACCTGTCATATTTACTTTTAGCACAGCGTTTGATTAATGACGAAAAAGCATCGGCAATGTTCCGCCTGGGGATCGACGAGACCATGGCGGATGCTCTGTCGCAGCTGACCTTACCGCAAATGGTCAAACTGGCGGAAACCAATCAACTGGTTTGCCACTTCCGTTTCAACGATCACAATACCATCGCGCACCTCACCAAAGAGTCGCGCGTGGACGACCTGCAACAAATCCACACCGGGATTTTGTTATCAAGCCATTTACTGCAAGAGCTGTCCGGCAAAGACGCAAGCGCGACGAAGAAAAGAGCCTGATAATGGTAGAGAAAAGTATTGTTCAGGAAGCCAAAGACATACAGCTTGCCATGGAGCTGATCACCCTGGGTGCGCGTTTGCAAATGCTGGAAAGCGAAACGCAGCTCAGTCGCGGGCGTTTGATCAAACTTTACAAGGAGTTGCGTGGCAGTCCGCCACCAAAAGGCATGCTGCCGTTTTCCACCGACTGGTTTATGACGTGGGAACAAAACATTCATTCCTCCATGTTTTACAACGCCTATCTGTTTTTGCTGAAAAGCGGCCAGTGCACCGGCGTCGAGGCGGTGATCAAGGCGTATCGGCTGTATCTGGAACAGTGCCCGGAACAGCCGGGCGAAGCGCCGCTGCTGGCGCTGACCCGTGCCTGGACGCTGGTTCGCTTTGTCGACAGCGGCATGCTGCAACTGTCTGCCTGCAGTTGCTGCGGCGGTACGTTTATCACCCATGCGCATCAACCGCTGAACAGTTTTGTCTGCAGTTTGTGCCAGCCCCCATCCCGCGCAGTAAAAAGACGTAAACTTTTGCCGCAACCGGCCGATAGTACTCCACAACAGCTGGACGAACAGGTTAAACGCGCGATCTAGGCCAGGCGCAGTCCTGGCTGACAGCAACAACAACGCTCTTCAATCGTAGGGATCGGCCAACCGATCCACCGAGGCGCAGCCTGCTGCGCCGTTACGCTTGCGTCGTGCGTTTACCCCACCTTCCATCCACATTGTCAATTTAAGGAATGCGTGTGTTAGTTATTTTGGGTTATCTGGTGGTATTGGGTGCGGTATTTGGCGGCTATATGATCGTCGGCGGCCACCTTGGGGCGCTTTATCAGCCGGCTGAATTTCTGATTATCGGCGGTGCCGGCGTTGGGGCGTTCATCGTCGGCAATAACGGCAAAGCCATCAAGTCCACGCTGCGTGCCTTGCCAAAACTGATGCGTCGCTCCAAATACAGCAAAGAATTGTATATGGATCTGATGGCCTTGCTGTTCCGTTTGCTGGCCAAATCGCGTCAGCAGGGCATGCTGTCGTTGGAGTTCGATATCGATAACCCGCAGGAAAGTGAAATTTTTTCTAATTATCCGCGCATTCTTGCCGATAACCATCTGGTGGAATTTATTACCGACTACTTACGGCTGATGGTGAGCGGCAACATGAACGCATTCGAAATCGAAGCGCTGATGGATGAAGAGATCGAAACTTTCGAACAGGAAAGTGAGGTGCCGGCAGGCAGTCTGGCGATGGTCGGCGATTCATTGCCGGCGTTTGGCATTGTGGCGGCGGTGATGGGCGTGGTGCATGCGCTGGCTTCCGCCGACCGACCGGCGGCGGAACTGGGCGCGCTGATCGCCAATGCGATGGTGGGCACGTTCCTGGGGATTCTGCTGGCCTACGGGTTTATTTCGCCGTTGGCGACGCTGCTGCGGCAAAAGAGCGCGGAAAACGTCAAGATGATGCAGTGCATCAAGGTTACTCTGCTGTCCAGCCTGAACGGTTATGCGCCGCAAATCGCCGTCGAATTTGGCCGTAAAACGCTTTATACCACCGAGCGGCCTTCCTTTGTCGAACTGGAAGAGCATGTTCGCCGGGTGAAAGCGCCGGCGCAAACGGCCGCGGAAGAAGAGCAGGCATGAAGCAGAATCACCCGGTCATTTTGGTGCGTAAACGCAAGGCGCATCAGGTGGCTCATCACGGCGGATCGTGGAAAATCGCCTATGCCGATTTTATGACGGCGATGATGGCCTTTTTTCTGGTGATGTGGTTGCTGGCGATAGCCAGCCCGCAGGAGTTGACGCAGATCGCCGAATATTTTCGCACCCCGCTCAAGGTTGCATTGACCACCGGCAATAAAAGCAGCTCTGAAAGTAGCCCGATCCCCGGCGGCGGCGACGACCCGACGCAGTTGGAGGGGTTGGTGAGAAAACAGCTCGACTCGCCGGAAAAACAGGCCGAAGAACTGCGTCTCAACAAGCTGCGCGAACGTCTCGATGAGCTGATTGAATCGGATCCGCGTCTCAAGGCGCTGCGCCCGCATTTACTGATCAACATGATGGATGAAGGGCTGCGCATTCAGATTATAGATAGCCAGAATCGGCCAATGTTTACCACCGGCAGTGCGCAGGTGGAAAGTTACATGCGTGACATTCTGCGGGCGATAGCGCCGATCCTCAACGACTTGCCGAACAAAATCAGCCTGTCCGGTCATACCGACGATCTGCCCTATGCCACCGGCGAACGCTATTACAGCAACTGGGAACTGTCGGCGGACCGCGCCAATGCGTCACGGCGTGAGCTGATTGCCGGCGGGCTGTCGGAGGGCAAGGTGCTGCGCGTGGTAGGCATGGCTGCGACCATGAGTTTGAAACAGCACGGCGCGGATGACGCGATTAATCGTCGCATTACCATCCTGGTCTTGAACAAGCAAACCCAGCAGGGCATTGAACATGAAAATGCGGAAAGCAACGCCACCGACATTGGCGCCCCGGAAGCGCTGAAACAGCTGAAACCGGCTGTCATCGCGCCGGCCAGCGTCGCCCCGGCCGCAACGGTTGCGCCAACCGCCGCCATTCCTGCCGCGCCGGCAGCGATGCCTTCGACTAACAGCGACTCACCGCAGAGGTAACCCCCGTGAGCATGGATATTAGCGCGTTTTATCAGACTTTTTTTGATGAGGCAGACGAGCTGCTGGCCGATATGGAGCAACATCTGCTGGAGCTGGATCCGCTTGCGCCGGACATCGAACCGTTGAACGCCATTTTCCGCGCTGCGCATTCGATCAAGGGCGGGGCGGCGACCTTCGGCTTTGCGGTATTGCAGGAAACCACGCATCTGCTGGAGAACCTGCTGGACAGCGCGCGGCGTCAGGAAATGGACCTGAGCACCGACATTATCAACCTGTTTCTGGAAACCAAAGACATTATGCAGGAGCAACTGGACGCCTATAAAACGTCGCAACAACCTGACACCGACAGCTTTGAATACATTTGCCAGGCGCTGCGGCAGCTGGCGTTAGACGCGCAGCAACAGGCGCCCACCACGGCATCGGTTGGCGAAGCGCTGGCGGCAGCGGCGCCTGCGGCCGTTGAGGGCGGCCTGCGCATCGTCTTGAGCGGCCTGAAGCCAAACGAAATACCGCTAATGCTGGAAGAGCTTGGCAATCTGGGGGAGGTGAAACACTCGCAGCCGGGTGAGAACAGCCTGGCGGTCACGCTGTTGACTTCCGCCAGCGCAGATGACATCAGCGCCGTGCTGTGCTTCGTGCTGGAACCGGAGCAGATTGCCTTTAACCCGGCAGCTACCGAGCGACCACCGGCGCCGAATGCCGCGCCAGAACCGGCGCCGCTGATAAAACCGAGCGCCCCGGCCGTCGTCGAAGCGCCAAAAGCGCGGGCCAAAGCCAGTGAGTCCACCAGTATCCGCGTGGCGGTCGAAAAGGTCGATCAACTGATCAACCTGGTCGGTGAGCTGGTGATCACCCAGTCAATGCTGGCGCAACGCTCCGACACTCTGGATCCGGTTGCCCATGGCGATCTGCTAAACAGCATGAGCCAGTTGGAACGCAATGCGCGTGACTTGCAGGAGTCGGTGATGTCGATCCGCATGATGCCGATGGAATATGTGTTCAGCCGTTTCCCGCGCCTGGTGCGCGATCTGGCCGGCAAGCTGGATAAACAGGTGGAACTGACCCTGCAGGGCAGCTCTACCGAACTGGATAAAAGCCTGATCGAGCGGATTATCGATCCGTTGACTCACCTGGTGCGTAACAGTCTGGACCATGGCATTGAGGATCCGGCAACGCGCGAGGCGGCGGGCAAGTCGGCGGTCGGTAATCTGGTGCTGTCGGCGGAACATCAGGGCGGCAACATCTGTATCGAAGTGACCGATGACGGTGCCGGCCTCAATCGGCAGAAGATTCTGGCCAAGGCCGCATCACAGGGGCTGCTGGTCAACGACAACATGAGCGACGAAGAGGTCGGCATGCTGATCTTCGCGCCCGGTTTTTCTACTGCCGAACAGGTTACCGACGTCTCAGGTCGCGGCGTCGGTATGGACGTGGTGAAGCGAAACATTCAGGAAATGGGTGGCCACGTTGAAATTCATTCACAAGCGGGCAAGGGCACGGCGATCCGCATTCTGTTGCCGCTGACGCTGGCGATCCTTGACGGCATGTCGGTCAAGGTGAACGACGAAGTGTTTATTTTGCCGCTGAACGCGGTGATGGAATCGTTGCAGCCGCAGGCCGAGGATCTGCACCCGATGGCCGGCGGCGAGCGGGTATTGCAGGTGCGCGGCGAGTACCTGCCGCTGGTGGAACTGTATCGGGTGTTTGACGTGGCCGGGGCGAAAACCGAAGCCACTCAGGGCATCGTGGTGATCTTGCAAAGCGCGGGACGCCGTTATGCGCTATTGGTGGATCAGTTGATCGGCCAACATCAGGTGGTGGTGAAAAACCTGGAAAGCAATTACCGCAAAGTGCCGGGCATTTCCGCCGCCACCATTTTGGGCGACGGCAGCGTGGCGCTGATTGTCGACGTATCGGCGCTGCAGACCCTTAACCGCGAAAAGCTGTTGGCGGACACCGCTGCTTAACGATTGATTGACTGAATTAGAGGCATACAACATGGCAGGATTGGCAACCGTCAGCAAACTGGCTGGCGAAACGGTAGGACAGGAATTTCTGATCTTTACGCTCGGCAATGAAGAATATGGCATCGATATTCTCAAAGTGCAGGAAATCCGTGGTTACGATCAGGTGACGCGCATCGCCAACACACCGGCGTTTATCAAGGGCGTAACCAATCTGCGCGGCGTGATCGTGCCGATTATCGATCTGCGGGTAAAGTTCGCGCAGCAGGGCGTCAGCTACGACGAAAACACCGTGGTCATCGTGCTCAACTTTGGTCAGCGGGTGGTGGGCATTGTAGTGGATGGCGTGTCTGACGTGCTGTCGCTGACCGCAGACCAGATTCGCCCGGCACCGGAATTCGCCGTTACGCTGGCGACCGAATATCTCACCGGTCTGGGGTCGTTGGGTGAACGCATGCTGATCCTGGTCGACATCGAAAAACTGCTCAGCAGCGAAGAGATGTCTCTGGTGGACAGCGTGGCGAAAAACCTCTGACTCTCCCTCACGGGCGCAGTGCTGTGCGCCCGTCATTTCCGGCCCGCTGCCGCCAAAATAGTTGCCGCCAACCATAAAGTTCTCTTCCGTTGCGCCGATAACGTTGACAGTCAACGAACTCAGAGCCTGTCCGTGCGGGCTTACAAGAAGGGAAAACATGTTTAATCGTATGAAGGTGGTCACCAGCCTGCTGCTGGTGTTGGTGTTATTTGGCGCCTTGCAACTGATTTCAGGCGGGCTCTTTTTTTCCTCGCTCAAGAGTGACAAGGAAAACTTTACCGTGCTGCAGACCATTCGTCAGCAGCAGTCGGAGCTGAATGGTAGCTGGGTTTCGCTGCTGCAGACCCGTAATACCCTGAACCGCGCGGGTATTCGCTACATGATGGATGCCAACAAGATCGGCAGCGGCTCGACGGTAACAGAACTGCTGACCTTCGCCAAAGGTGCTCTGGCGGTGGCGGAGCAGCGCTACGCCGCGTATGAAAAAATCCCGCGCGACGCGCGACAGGATGCGCAATCCGCCGAGCAGCTCAAACAGCAGTACGCGATCCTGCACGGCGCGTTGGCGGAACTGATCCAACTGTTGGAGCAGGGCAAAATCAACGCCTTCTTTGACCAGCCGACGCAGCGCTATCAGGACGGTTTCGAGCAGGTCTATAAAACCTACCTCACGCAGAACGACACGCTGTATCAAAGCGCGGTAGAAGACAGCAACCGTTCCTTTACCTCGGCCAGTTGGACCCTGGCGGTGGTGTTGCTGGTGGTGCTGGCGGCGATCGTTCTGGTGTGGAGCGGCATCCATCACATTCTGGTGCGTCCGCTGAATCGCATTATCGAGCACATCAGGTTTATTGCCGCCGGTGATTTGACGCACAGCATCGACGTCACCAGCCGTAATGAAATGGGCGTGCTGGCCGCCAGTCTGAAACACATGCAGAGCGAATTGGCGGACACCGTCAGCGGCGTGCGTCAGGGGGCAGATGCCATCTATAGCGGCGCGTCGGAAATTGCCGCCGGTAACAACGATCTGTCGTCACGCACCGAACAGCAGGCTGCGTCGCTGGAAGAAACCGCCGCCAGCATGGAACAGCTGACCGCCACGGTAAAACAGAACGCCGAAAATGCCCGTCAGGCCAGCCAACTGGCGCTGAGCGCGTCGGAAACCGCGCAGAAAGGTGGCAAGGTGGTGGCAAACGTGGTGCAAACCATGCATGACATTGCCGGAAGTTCGCAGAAAATCGCCGACATTACCGGTGTAATTGACGGTATTGCCTTCCAAACCAATATTCTGGCGCTCAACGCGGCGGTAGAAGCGGCGCGCGCCGGTGAACAGGGTCGCGGCTTCGCGGTGGTGGCCGGTGAAGTGCGTAACCTGGCGCAGCGCAGCGCGCAGGCGGCGAAAGAAATCAAAGGCCTGATCGAAGACTCCGTCAGCCGCGTTGACATGGGGTCGGTTCTGGTGGAAAGCGCCGGTGAAACCATGGGTGACATTGTCAATGCGGTAACGCGTGTCACCGATATCATGGGGGAAATCGCCTCGGCGTCCGATGAACAGAGCCGTGGCATCGATCAGGTCGGTCAGGCGGTGGCCGAAATGGACCGCGTAACCCAGCAGAACGCCTCGCTGGTTGAGGAATCCGCCTCCGCCGCTGCGGCACTGGAAGAACAGGCCAGCCTGTTGACGCAGTCGGTGGCGGTGTTCCGTCTACAGCCAACCGGACAGGAGGAGTTCAAAACCCCTGTCGCCGGCAAAATCGTTCCCCCAGGCACTAACCATAAGAAAGCGAACGCCAGCGATCTGCAAGATAACTGGGAAACGTTCTAAAACCGGTATTGGGTGACCCTGTCTGCGCTTCGTTGATCAAACGAAGGACGTGGAGCCGGGGTCGCCCCTTTTTCCGTGCTGGCTGCGGCCGGCTGCAAGGAGGTTTACTGTGTTCAACCGAATCCGTATCTCTACCAGTCTGTTCCTGTTGCTGCTGACTTTTTGCGTGATGCAGTTGATCAGCACCGGCCTGTCGTATAGCGCTTTCCGTTCCGATAACCAGAATCTCACTATCATTACCCTGGGCAGCCAGCAGCGCGATGCGCTCAGCCTGAGCTGGGTTGCCCTGTTGCAGGCGCGCAATACCCTGAACCGCGCCGGAACCCGCGCGGCGCTGAAGGTGCCGCAAGAGCAGGTCAACCTGTTGATGGGCAATGCGCGCAGCTCGTTGCAAAAGGCCGATCTCTATTTCAATCAGTTTCTGGCGGTGCCGCGCGTCAGCGATCGGGAGCGGCAACTGACTGAACATACCCAAGCCAGCTATGACCAATTACGCAGCGCGCTGCGTGAGCTGATCGGTTTCCTTGAGAATAACAACCTGCAAGCCTTTATGGATCAGCCGACGCAAAAGACCCAGGACCTGTTCGAAGCCGAGTTCGTGCAATATCTGCAAGGGGTTAATGACAGCATCGAGCAGGCCAGAGAGGCCAACCAGCGCTCGTACGCCTATGCGATCTGGCTGGTGGTGGGCGCGGTGCTGATGCTGATCGCGGTCACCGGCAGCGCAATGTGGTGGCTGCGCCGCATGCTGGTGCAGCCGCTGGAGATCATGCGTGCCCACTTTGAACGCATCGCCAGCGGCGATCTGGCCGCGCCGATCCAGGTTTATGGACGCAATGAAATCAGCCTGCTGTTTGGCAGTCTGCAAACGATGCAGCAGTCGCTTATCGGTACGGTGGGGGCGGTGCGTGAAGGCGCGGAGTCGATCCTGATTGGCTTGCAGGAAATTTCGGAGGGTAACAACGATCTGTCGTCGCGCACCGAACAGCAGGCCGCCTCGCTGGAACAAACCGCCGCCAGCATGGAACAGCTGACCGCCACGGTAAAACAGAATGCCGACAATGCCCGCCAGGCTTCACAGCTGGCGCGCGAGGCGTCCGCCACCGCCGCCAAGGGCGGTGAACTGGCCAGCGACGTGGTGACCACCATGCATGATATCGCCAGCAGTTCGCAGAAGATTGGCGCCATTACCAGCGTAATCGACGGTATTGCCTTCCAGACCAATATTCTGGCGCTCAATGCGGCGGTGGAGGCGGCGCGCGCCGGCGAGCAGGGGCGTGGCTTTGCGGTGGTGGCCGGCGAGGTGCGCAATCTGGCGCAGCGTAGCGCACAGGCGGCAAAAGAAATAAAAAGCCTGATCGATGAATCGGTCAGTCGGGTCAAGCAGGGATCGACGCTGGTTGAAAACTCCGGCTCGACGATGCAGGACATCGTGCATTCGGTAACACGGGTGACCGATATCATGGGCGAAATCGCCTCCGCGTCGGATGAGCAAAGCCGTGGTATTGAGCAGGTTACGCAGGCGGTAACCCAGATGGATCAGGTAACGCAGCAGAACGCCGCTCTGGTGGAGGAGGCCGCTTCAGCCGCCGCCGCGCTGGAGGAGCAGGCGATCACGCTGGCGGATGCGGTTGCGGTTTTCCGCCTGGCGGACGACAACTTCAGCGTAGCAGACAGCCATCAGCAAAGCGTTGCCGTTGAGGTAAAGGAACACGCAGATTGTCAACAAGCATGAGACTGAAACGATCGGGTGGGGCGATATGACATCATCGTCTCCGCAAAGCCCATTATTGCTCCAGATGGCGCAGCGACTGCCGCTGTCGGACGTTCATTTTCGCCGTATCAGCCAGCTGATCTATCAGCGTGCCGGCATCGTGCTGGCGGCCCACAAGCGCGAGATGGTCTACAACCGCCTGGTACGCCGCCTGCGTCTGTTGGGGCTGCATGACTTTGGCGACTATCTGGCGCTGTTGGAAAGCGATCCGAACAGCGCCGAATGGCAGGCGTTCATCAATGCGCTGACCACCAACCTGACGGCCTTTTTCCGCGAGGCGCATCACTTCCCGATTTTGGCGGAACATGCACGCGCACGGCCAAACGGCTACCGCGTCTGGAGCACTGCCGCATCGACCGGCGAAGAACCCTATTCGATCGCCATTACGTTGAGCGAAGCACTGGGGCAGCGCGCCGCCAGTTGCCAGGTATGGGCCAGCGACATTGATACCCAGGTGCTGGAGAAAGCCGAAGCGGGCGTCTACCGGCAGGAAGATTTGCGAACCCTGACGCCAGGTCAGATGCAGCGCTATTTCCTGCGCGGCACCGGACCGCACCAGGGACTGGTAAGGGTACGACCGGAACTGGCGGCGCGGGTGAGCTTTCAACCGCTGAATCTGCTGGCGCCGGAATGGACGCTGCCGGGGCAGTTTGACGCCATTTTCTGTCGCAACGTGATGATCTATTTCGATAAGGCAACCCAGGAACGCATCCTGCGGCGGTTTGTACCCCTGCTGAAGCCGGGAGGGTTGATGTTTGCCGGTCATTCCGAAAACTTCAGCCAGATCAGCCGCGATTTCTACTTGCGTGGCCAGACCGTATATGGCCTGACCAGGGAGAGGTAATGAATAAAATCAGCGTATTAAGCGTAGATGATTCGGCATTGATGCGACAACTGATGACCGAAATTGTCAACAGCCACCCCGATATGGAGATGGTGGCGACCGCGCCTGACCCCTTGGTGGCGCGCGACCTGATCAAAAAATTCAACCCGCAGGTATTGACGCTGGACGTTGAAATGCCGCGCATGGACGGGCTGGATTTCCTCGAGAAACTGATGCGCTTGCGGCCGATGCCGGTGGTGATGGTGTCCTCGCTGACCGGTAAGGGCTCGGAAATTACCTTGCGCGCGCTGGAGCTGGGGGCGGTGGACTTCGTCACCAAACCGCAGTTGGGTATTCGCGAAGGAATGCTGGCCTACAGCGAACTGATCGCCGAGAAGATCCGCACCGCCGCCAAAGCGCGGTTGCCGCAACGCTCCACTGCACCGACGCCGGCCATTCTCAGCCATACGCTGCTGTTGAGCAGTGAAAAACTGATCGCCATCGGCGCATCGACCGGCGGCACGGAAGCGATCCGTCAGGTGCTGCAACCGCTGCCGGCCACCAGCCCGGCGCTGCTGATTACCCAACATATGCCGCCGGGCTTTACCCGTTCGTTTGCCGAACGGCTGAACAAGCTGTGCCAGATCACGGTAAAGGAAGCCGAAGACGGCGAACGGGTACTGCCGGGCCACGCCTACATTGCGCCGGGTGACCGGCACCTGGAACTGGCGCGCAGCGGCGCCAACTATCAGGTGAAGCTGCAAGACGGCCCGCCGGTCAATCGCCACCGTCCGTCGGTGGACGTGCTGTTCCGTTCGGTCGCACAGTTTGCCGGCCGCAATGCGTTGGGGGTGATCCTTACCGGCATGGGCAACGACGGCGCCGCGGGGATGTTGGAAATGCACCGTGCCGGGGCCTATACCCTGGCGCAGAGCGAAGCCAGCTGCGTGGTGTTCGGCATGCCGCGTGAGGCGATAGCCAGCGGCGGCGTCAATGAGGTGGTGGAGCTGGAGCGCATCAGCCAGCGCATGCTGGCGCAAATCGCCGGCGGCCAGGCGCTGCGGATTTAATTTTAGGCGGCCGGGGTTCGGCTGCCGTCATGTAAAAGTAACAACCTTAGGAGTCACAATGGCGGATACAAATCTCAGATTTTTGGTGGTGGACGATTTCTCAACCATGCGTCGCATCGTCAGAAATCTATTAAAAGAGCTGGGCTTCAACAACGTGGAAGAAGCCGAAGACGGCGCCGATGCGTTGAACAAACTGCGCGCCGGCGGTTTTGATTTTGTGGTATCCGACTGGAACATGCCGAACATGGACGGGTTGGCGCTGTTGCAAACCATCCGCGCCGACGCTCAGTTGGCGGCGTTACCGGTGCTGATGGTAACGGCGGAAGCCAAAAAGGAAAATATCATTGCCGCCGCGCAGGCCGGTGCCAGTGGTTATGTGGTGAAACCTTTTACGGCGGCAACGCTGGAAGAGAAGCTGAATAAGATCTTTGAAAAACTGGGCATGTAAGGAGAACGGGCAATGAGAGATATTCCAATGCCTGCCAGCGATGCAGCGACCGCCGGAGAGATCATCTCGCGCATCGGCCAGTTGACGCGTATGTTGCGCGACAGCATGCGCGAACTGGGACTCGATCAGGCGATTGCCCAGGCGGCAGAAGCGATCCCGGATGCGCGCGACCGTCTGGATTATGTGGTTACCATGACGGCGCAGGCAGCGGAACGTGCGCTGAACTGCGTAGAGGCGGCTCAGCCGCGCCAGGCAGAGCTGGAGTCACAGGCCAAAACGCTGAAAGGGCGCTGGGATGACTGGTTTGCCAACCCGATAGAACTGTCGGACGCGCGTTCGTTGGTAACCGATACCCGCCAGTATCTGGAGCGGGTGCCGGAGCATACCGCGTTTACCAACGCACAACTGCTGGAAATCATGATGGCGCAGGACTTTCAGGATCTGACCGGTCAGGTGATCAAACGCATGATGGATGTGGTGCAGGAAATTGAAAAGCAGCTGCTGATGGTGTTGATGGAAAATATCCCTGAACCGGAAGCGCGCGCCAAACGCGCCAATGAAGCATTGCTAAACGGACCTCAACTGGACGCCTCTGCCGCCGGCGTGGTGGCCAGTCAGGATCAGGTGGATGACCTGCTCGACAGCCTCGGATTCTAAACGACTGCGGGCGCGACATCGCGCCGCGCCCGCAGCGTCTTGCCACGCCGCGTCACGTACTGCCGGTAGACAGTGACCGTCGCCGCCGCACGGCAACGCCTGGCGTACGCTGATGCCTGTTTGGTCATCCTTTAAATAACCCACCTTTTTCCCCGCTGTTCCATCAATGAATTCGGGCGTTTTTTGGCATGCTGGCGGCAATTTTATTTGTTCCCCATACAGGGTGCCACCGTGGCTGAAGACAGCGATCTGGAAAAAAGCGAAGCGCCCACCCCTCACCGGGTGGAAAAAGCGCGCGAAGAAGGCCAGATCCCGCGTTCACGCGAACTGACCTCGATCCTGATGCTGATAGCCGGACTGGCCATCCTGTGGGTCGGCGGCAGCAACCTGGCGCGACAGCTGGCGCAGATGCTGACCGACGGGCTGCACTTTGATCACGGCATGGTCAACAACGACCGGCAAATGCTGCATCAGCTTGGCATGCTATTGCGCCAGGCGGTATGGGCGCTGCTGCCGGTGATGGCCGGTCTGGTGCTGGTGGCCTTGACCGCGCCGATGTTGCTGGGCGGCATTCTGTTTAGCGGCAAATCCCTCAAGTTCGATCTGAAACGTCTGAATCCGCTTTCCGGTCTGAAGCGCATATTTTCCAGTCAGGTGTTAGCGGAATTGCTGAAGGGCGTTCTGAAAGCCTTGCTGGTCGGCTGGGTGACCGGGTTGTTTCTGTGGCACAACTGGGCGGCGATGTTGCACCTGGTGACGCAACAGCCGCTGGACGCGTTAGCCAATGCGCTGCAAATGGTGGTTTTCTGCGGTTTGCTGGTGGTCCTCGGGCTGGTGCCGATGGTGGCGTTCGATGTGTTTTATCAGCTGTGGAGCCACATTAAAAAGCTGAAGATGACCAAGCAGGACATTCGTGATGAATTCAAGGAACAGGAGGGCGATCCGCACGTTAAGGGCCGTATTCGACAGCAACAGCAGGCGATTGCCCGCCGCCGCATGATGTCCGACGTGCCAAAGGCTGATGTGATCGTCACCAACCCGACTCATTACGCGGTGGCATTGCAATACAACGACAAGCAGATGAGTGCGCCAAGGGTGCTGGCCAAGGGGGCCGGCGAGATCGCGTTGCGCATACGCGAAATGGCGGCGCAGCACCGTATACCGACGCTCGAGGCGCCGCCGTTGGCACGTGCGCTGTATCGCCATAGCGAGATCGGACAACATATTCCCACCACCCTGTACGCTGCCGTAGCCGAAGTTCTGGCCTGGGTCTATCAACTGCGCCGTTGGCAGCACGAAGGGGGGTTGATCCCGAAAAAACCTGAACGTTTACCGGTGCCGGAAGCACTGGATTTTGCTGGAGAAAGTAACGCTGATGGCTAATTTGGCCTCCCTGCTTCGTTTGCCGGGTAATTTTAAAGATACGCAGTGGCAGGTTTTGGCCGGCCCGATCCTGATCCTGCTGATATTGTCGATGATGGTGTTGCCATTGCCGGCCTTTATCCTCGATCTGCTGTTTACCTTCAATATTGCCCTGTCGATCATGGTACTGCTGGTGGCGATGTTCACCCAGCGGACGCTGGAGTTCGCCGCGTTCCCGACCATATTGCTGTTTTCCACCTTGCTGCGTCTGTCGCTGAACGTGGCGTCGACGCGCATCATCCTGATGGAAGGACATACCGGCTCCGCCGCCGCAGGACGGGTCGTCGAAGCCTTCGGCCATTTTCTGGTGGGCGGTAACTTCGCCATCGGCATCGTGGTGTTTATCATTCTGGTGCTGATCAACTTTATGGTGATCACCAAGGGCGCCGGGCGCATTGCCGAAGTTGGCGCGCGTTTTGTGCTGGACGGTATGCCGGGCAAGCAGATGGCGATCGATGCCGATCTCAACGCTGGCCTGATTGGCGAAGACGAAGCGAAAAAGCGTCGTGCCGAAGTCACACAGGAAGCGGACTTTTACGGCTCGATGGACGGTGCCAGCAAGTTTGTGCGCGGCGACGCGGTTGCCGGTCTGATGATCATGGTGATTAACGTGGTTGGTGGTCTACTGGTCGGCGTTATTCAGCATGGCATGTCGCTCGGCAGCGCCGCTGAAAGCTACACCTTGCTGACCATCGGTGACGGCCTGGTGGCGCAGATCCCGGCGCTGGTGATCTCGACGGCGGCCGGGGTGATCGTCACCCGCGTGGCGACCGATCAGGACGTCGGCGAACAGATGGTCGGCCAATTGTTCAACAATCCGCGTGTCATGCTGCTCAGCGCCGGGGTGCTGGGGTTGCTTGGCATGGTGCCGGGCATGCCCAACCTGGTGTTTCTGCTGTTTACCGCCGCTTTGCTCGGTCTGGCCTGGTGGCTGCGCGGCCGTGAACGGCAGCCGGTGCAGACGCCTGAACCGACGATAGCGCAAGACAACCCACAGGCGGTGGAGGCCAGTTGGTCTGACGTACAGCTGGAAGACCCGCTCGGCATGGAGGTCGGCTATCGGCTGATCCCGATGGTCGACTTTCAGCAGGATGGCGAACTGCTCGGTCGCATTCGCAGCATACGCAAGAAGTTTGCCCAGGAAATGGGCTATTTGCCGCCGGTGGTGCACATTCGCGATAACCTGGAACTGCCGCCGGCCAGCTACCGTATTCTGATGAAAGGGGTAGAGATCGGCCGCGGCGAAGCGCATCCGGGGCGTTGGCTGGCGATTAACCCGGGCAATGCCGCCGGTACGCTGGCGGGAGAGAAAACCGTCGATCCGGCCTTTGGTCTGGAGGCGGTGTGGATTGACAGCGCGCTGCGCGAACAGGCGCAGATCCAGGGCTTTACCGTGGTGGAAGCCAGTACGGTGGTGGCGACGCATTTGAATCACCTGATTGGCCAGTTTGCCAGTGAACTGTTTGGCCGTCAGGAGGCGCAGCAGTTGCTCGATCGCGTCGCGCAAGAGATGCCAAAGCTGACCGAAGACTTTATCCCCGCAGTCGTGTCGCTGACCACGCTGCATAAAGTGCTGCAGAATCTGCTGGCGGAGCGGGTATCGATTCGTGATATGCGCACCATCATTGAAACGCTGGCGGAGCATGCGCCGACGCAGAGCGACCCGTACGAATTGACTACCGTGGTGCGGGTGGCGCTCGGACGTGCCATTACCCAGCAGTGGTTCCCGGGGCAGGGCGAAATACAGGTTATCGGGTTGGATACCCAGCTTGAGCGCTTGCTGTTGCAGGCGCTGCAGGGCGGCGGTGGTCTGGAGCCGGGGCTGGCGGATCGGTTGCTGGATCAGGCGCGACAGGCACTGCAACGGCAAGAGATGCTCAGCGCGCCGCCGGTGCTGCTGGTTAACCACGCCTTGCGCGCATTACTGGCGCGCTTTTTGCGCCGCAGTCTGCCGCAAATCGTGGTGCTGTCGAATCTGGAAATCAACGACGAGCGGCAAATTCGCATGACCGCCACTATCGGTGCAGCATGATGTGGCGTGTCCTGATGGTGTTCTGGGGCTTGGCCGCCGGGGCGGCGCAGGCGGTTTCCGGTTCCTGGGTGGCCGACAGCGTGGGCGTTTCGCTCGGCCACGGCGGGGTGCGTTTGACATCGCCGTCGCTACGCCCGCCGAATGCATTGCCCGATGCCAACGCGCGCATTACCAGCATCAGCTGGCGTTATCGGTTGGCATCGAGCGCGCCAGCCGGGCTGCAGGTTGAATTATGCATGCCGGCGCGCTGCATGGCGCTAGAGGGGGGCAGCGGGCGTAGCGAGGCGTTGCGGGGGGAGCTTGCCAACGGCGAATTTTACTTTGTTTACTCGATTCAAACGCGCGGTGCGGTGTTCCCACCGCTGCGGGTGCTGAGTAATCAGCTGATTGTCAATTACCAATAGCGTTCAGCCGAGGATCGCCAACGCGACGTATCGCCAAATAGGCAACGACGTCCGACGGCTGAATGCCGCAGATGTGCCGTGACTATACGCCGATTTTGCGCCCCAGCACGCTGCCGGAACGCGATTGGCCGTCGGGGCCGTACAGGGTTTTATTGTGTTTGTTCAGCACCGTCAGCGCGGCGGCGTTGTGCTCGATATGGCGGCTGAGCAGTAGACCATTATGCTGATTGCTGTCGCGCAGGCGCTGGCCAATCTGCTGGATCTGCTGCCAACGCGCTGCCAGCGTCGCTATGCCGGTATAGGGCGCCTGCAGGCGGTTAACGCGCTCCAGCTCCAGTCGCTGTTGTTCCAGGTAATTCACCGTGGCCAGCAGTTGGCTCTTACCGTCGGTGATACGTTGCAACGCCACGCCCGGCAACGGCCCGGCGCAAAGCAGGTTATGTTCTTCCGCCAGCACGCTGTCCAGCGCACCGAGGGTTTCCAGCAGTGTATCCAGGTGCTGCGCCAGGCTTTCCATATTGATTGATTACCTTCTGTTACTCACCGGGTTCAGACCGCTCAGCCGCGGCCGGAAGCACCCTGGTTGTCGTTTTGCATTTCTTGCAGCAGCGCGTCGGCAATTTTGCCGGCATCCATTTTCAACTCGCCGTTGCGGATGGCCTGTTTGATGGCTTCCACCCGGCCCATATCGATATCCTGGCTGCCCGGTTGCATCAGACGCGCTTGCGCATCGCTCAGTTTGACTTGGGTAGCGCTGACGCCAGTTTCCGAGCGCGCATTTTTTTGCGGTTTAAGGCCGTTTTCCGCCGCGGTGTCGCGTGGCTGTACCGCCGGAACGGGTTGTAACCGTTGAGTGCGATCGATACTCATGTTCAATCTCCATCACCATGACCCCAGGTCGGCGGTTATGGCGTTTGTTGCCCGAGTAGGCGTTAACTGGGTGTTATGGTTTTAGTATCGGCACGGTTTGGCAAACCTTTACCTTTTTATAACGTCACGCGGATGGCGCCATCGTCGCCGGCGATACCGCTGACGATTTGCCCCGAGGACATGCGCACGCGTACGCGATCGTCGGCGGCGGCATTGTTCATCGCCTTGCCTGCGCCGCTGATGCTAAAGCCTTCGCCCTGTGCGGTCACCTGGACCGGTTGACCGGCCTTGATTACCCAGGCGCGCCGCAGCATCGACAGCGTCAACGGCTGGCCGGGGCCGAGATTGCGCAGGCTGACCGCACCTAGCGCACGGCGGCTGTCAACCAGCATGCGCGGCGGCAGCGTATCCAGGCGGCCGGTTTTCAGCGTCACGTCGGCAGCGGTCAGGATGCTGCCGGCGCTGATACTGCGCGCCGACACCAGATAACGGCCGACCACCTGCACCTGGGTTTGTATAAAGCTGCGCTGCTGCCCGCAACGGGCTGAAATGCTGATATTACCCCAGCGGCGCGCGTTGCTGGCCAAAGCCAACTGCGGACGTTGGCAGGGCGGCCATTGCGCGGCTGGGGTGCGAACCCGTACCGTCACCGCGACCGGACTCGCGCTGAACTGCGCCTTGATAAAGCGGTCGATCTGCGCTGCCAGATCGTCGGCGCGTGCGTTAAGGCTAAACAGCAGCGTCATCAGCAACAGATATCCTCTCTTCATCCCGGCTCCTCGGCGTTGATGACCGTGGCGTGTGGCGATGCCCCAAGCCCGGTCGATGGTCTCCGCGCCAAGTGTACCCTGAGTGTTGGCCGGCTAAGCAGACAAATAGCGACGCATTTTGCCCTTATTCCTGCGATAGCGTGGCAAGGGGGGCGTTTATGCTGTCGACTCCAAATTCCAACCTCGTGAGGGAGCATGCTCGACAAACTGGACGCTGCTCTGCGTTTTGGTCAAGAGGCGCTGAACCTGCGCGCCCAGCGGCAGGAAATTCTGGCGGGCAATATTGCCAACGCAGACACCCCCGGCTATCAGGCGCGGGATATCGATTTTGCCAGCCAGTTGAACAAGGTGATGGCGCAAGGGCGCGCCAGCGGTAGCGGCGTGGCGCTTAGCCTGACCTCGGCGCGGCACATTCCGGCGCAAAACCTGCAGCCGCCGCAGCTGGATTTGCTGTTCCGCGTGCCGGATCAGCCATCGATCGACGGCAATACGGTGGATATGGATCGCGAACGGACCAATTTCGCCGATAACAGCCTGAAATACCAAACCGATCTGACGCTGCTCAACGGCCAGATCAAGGGAATGATGTCAGTGTTGCAATCAGGATAAGACCTATGTCGTTACTCAATATTTTTGATATTTCCGGCTCGGCGCTGTCTGCGCAATCGCAGCGTCTGAACGTCAGCGCCAGCAACATGGCCAACGCCGACAGCGTCAGCGGGCCGGATGGTCAACCCTACCGCGCCAAGCAGGTGGTGTTTGAGGTGGCCGCCGCGCCCGGCCAGCCAACCGGCGGCGTGCGCGTGGCAAGCATCGTCGACGATCCCGCGCCGGAACGCCTGGTGTTTCAGCCGGGCAACCCGCTGGCGGATGCCAAAGGTTACGTGCGCATGCCAAACGTCGACGTGGTGGGCGAAATGGTCAACACCATTTCCGCCTCGCGCAGCTATCAGGCCAACGTTGAAGTCCTCAACACCACCAAATCGATGATGATGAAAACCCTGACGCTGGGTCAATAACCGGAGCTCCCCATGGGCATTGCCGCAACCACCAATGAACCACTGGATAACACCGTCGCCGGCGTTAACGCCAATCGCAGCGTCGGCGGCAACACCAGCCAGGATCTGCACAACAGCTTCCTGACGCTGCTGGTGGCGCAGTTGAAAAACCAGGATCCCACCAACCCGATGCAGAACAATGAGCTGACCTCGCAATTGGCGCAGATCAATACCGTCAGCGGCATCGAAAAACTCAATACCACGCTCGGCGCCATTTCCGGCCAGATCAACAGCAACCAGTCGCTGCAGGCCAGCGCGCTGATCGGCCACGGGGTGATGGTGCCGGGGAAAGACATTCTGGTCGGCAGCAAAGAGGGCAACGTCAGCACCACGCCGTTTGGCGTCGAACTGGAGCGGGCGGCGGATAGCGTCACGGCCACCCTCAGTGACGCCAGCGGCAAGGTGGTGCGCACCATCGACATCGGCGGACTGACCGCCGGCGTGCATGCTTTTACCTGGGACGGCACGCTGGAAGACGGCAGCAACGCGCCGGACGGCGCCTATACCGTAGCGCTGAATGCCAAGAGCAACGGCGAACAGCTGGTGGCAAACCCGTTGCGCTTTGCGATGGTGAACGGCGTTACCCGCAACGGCGACGGCGCCTTGCTGGATCTTGGTCTGGCGGGCAGCGCGTCGCTCGAAGACGTGCGACAAATCTTGTAAAGGGGCGGCACTCAGCCTCGACACGCAGTATTTCAGCTTCGGCTATTTCAATTGATATTCGTTTTGGAGACTACACATGGCCTTTTCTCAGGCGGTCAGCGGCTTAAATGCGGCGGCCACTAATCTGGACGTGATCGGTAACAATATTGCCAACTCGGCGACCGCCGGTTTTAAGTCGGGCAGCGTGTCCTTCGCCGACATGTTTGCCGGTTCACAGGTCGGGTTGGGCGTCAAAGTGGCTGGCATCACCCAGAACTTCAACGGTGGCACCACCACCAGCACCAATCGCGCACTGGACGTTGCCATCACCGAAAACGGCTTCTTCCGCATGCAGGACAGCGACGGCGGCATTTTCTACAGCCGCAACGGCCAGTTCAAACTGGATGAAAACCGTAACCTGGTCAACATGCAGGGACTGAACCTGACCGGCTATCCGGCGGCCGGCACGCCGCCGACCATTCAGCAGGGCGCGGATCCGGTGCCGCTGAGCATTCCGGAAGGCATGATGAATGCCAAGTCGACCACCTCCGGCAGCATGGTCGCCAACCTGAAATCTACCCATAGCGTGCCCGCCAACGGCACCTTCGATCCGAACAAATCGGATTCTTACAACTATGTAAATACCATTACCACCTACGACTCACTGGGCAACGCGCACAACGTGAACGCCTACTTTGTCAAAACCGCCGATAACAAATGGGATGTCTATACCCAGGACGGCAGCGTCACCGGTGCCCCGGCGGCCAAGGCCGGTAGCCTGAACTTCAATGCAAGTGGCGCGCTGACCGAAACGCTGGACGCCAGCGGCGTGGCTACCGCCGATTTCAATCTGACCATCCCGATGTCTGCCAAGGACGGTGCGCCAGCGCAGAACTTCACGCTCAGCTTTGCCGGCAGCATGCAGCAGAACGTTGGCAGCGACTCGGTGAGCAAAGTGGCGCAGAACGGCTATACCGCCGGAGAATACAACAACTTCCAGATCGAAAAAGACGGTACCGTGGTTGGCATTTACTCTAACCAACAGAAACAGGTACTGGGTCAAATCGTGCTGGCCAACTTCTCCAACCCGGAAGGCCTGGCGTCGAAGGGCGATAACGTGTGGCAGGAAACCGGGGCGTCCGGGCAGCCACGGGTCGGCACTGCAGGCGGCGGCGGGTTCGGTAACCTCACCAGCGGTGCGCTGGAAGCCTCCAACGTCGATCTGAGTCAGGAACTGGTCAACATGATCGTCGCGCAGCGTAACTATCAGTCGAACGCGCAAACCATCAAAACCCAGGATTCGATCCTGCAAACGCTGGTCAGCCTGCGTTAATCGCGTTAAGGGGTAAGCAATGGACCACGCGATTTATACCGCCATGGGCGCGGCGCGGCAGACGTTAGACCAGCAGGCGATTACCGCCAATAACCTGGCCAACGCCTCGACGCCGGGTTTCCGCGCGCAGCTGGCGGCGCTGCGTGCGGTGCCGGTGGACGGCCCGAGTCTGCAAACGCGCACGCTGGTTACCGCCTCGACGCCGGGCGCCGACATGAGTCAGGGGGCGCTGAACTACACCGGACGCCCGCTGGACGTGGCGCTGCAACAGGATGGTTTCCTGGCCTTGCAGCAGGCGGACGGCAGCGAAGCCTATACCCGCAACGGCAATATCCAGATCTCGTCCACCGGGCAACTGACGGTGCAGGGACTGCCGTTGATGGGGGACGGCGGCCCGATTGAGGTGCCACCGCAGGCTGAAATCACCATCGCCGCCGACGGCACCATTTCGGCGCTCAACCCCGGTGATCCACCTAACACCATCGCGCAAATCGGCCGGCTGAAGCTGGTCAAGGCCGACGCCAGGGAAGTGATGCGCGGCGATGACGGTCTATTCCATCTGACGCCGGCCACCCGCGAGCAACGCGGCAATCAGTTGCAAAACGATCCGCTGGTGCAGGTGATGCCGGGGGTGATTGAGGGCAGCAACGTCAAGCCGATGGAAACCATGGTCGACATGATCGCCAACGCCCGACGTTTCGAAATGCAGATGAAGGTCATCCACAGCGTGGATGAGAATGAACAACGCGCCAACTCATTGTTGTCAATGAGCTGAGCCAGCTGAATGACCCGCTCCAGGAGAGCAGAATGATCCCATCATTATGGATTGCCAAAACCGGTCTGGATGCGCAGCAGACCAATATGGACGTGATTGCCAATAATCTGGCGAACGTCAGCACCAACGGCTTCAAGCGTCAGCGCGCGGTATTTGAAGATTTGCTGTATCAAACCATGCGCCAGCCAGGGGCACAGTCCTCCGAGCAAACCACCTTGCCGTCCGGCTTGCAGATCGGCACCGGCGTGCGTCCGGTGGCCACCGAGCGGTTGCACAGCCAGGGCAACCTGTCGCAGACCAATAACAGCAAAGACGTGGCGATCAAAGGGCAGGGCTATTTTCAGGTGATGTTGCCGGACGGCAGTCAGGCCTATACCCGCGACGGGTCGTTCCAGATCGATCAGAACGGCCAGTTGGTCACCGCCAGCGGTTTTCAGGTGCAACCGGCGATCACCATTCCCGCCAATGCCCTGAGCATTACCGTTGGGCGTGACGGTATCGTCAGCGTCACCCAGCAGGGCCAGACGGCGGCACAGCAGGTGGGTCAACTGACGCTGACCACCTTTATCAACGACAGCGGCCTGGAAAGCGTTGGCGAGAATCTGTATCAGGAAACCGAGAGCTCCGGCGCGCCGAATGAAAGCACCCCGGGTCTCAACGGCGCCGGACTGCTGTATCAGGGGTATGTTGAAACCTCCAACGTCAACGTGGCGGAAGAGTTGGTCAATATGATCCAGGTGCAGCGTGCGTATGAAATCAACAGCAAGGCGGTTTCCACCTCCGATCAGATGCTGCAGAAACTGACGCAGCTGTAAGCGGCGCAGGCACTTGCGGCCTGGGGGCGCAGCATGCTGTGCCCGATGTCACACCCCTGGTAAACAAAGGCGATATTTGTGGGCACCACACTTTTGACGGCTAAACTGCCGCCGCAGACAACACGCGTTTTGGCAGCGATGCTGATGTTGACTATCGGCGGCTGCGCCTATATTCCGCATAAACCGCTGGTCGACGGTTCAACCAGCGCACAGCCGGCGCCGGCCAGCGCACCGATGCCCAACGGTTCGATTTTCCAGTCCGTGCAGCCGATGAACTACGGCTATCAGCCGCTGTTCGAGGATCGCCGGCCACGTAACATCGGCGATACCCTGACTATCGTGCTGCAAGAAAATGTCAGCGCCAGCAAAAGTTCTTCGGCCAATGCCAGCCGCAACGGCAGCAGCAAGTTCGGCGTTGCCACCGCCCCGCGCTACCTCGACGGCCTGTTTGGCAACGCGCGCGCCGACATGGAAATGTCCGGCGACAACACCTTTGGTGGCAAGGGCGGCGCCAATGCCAACAATACCTTCAATGGCACCATTACCGTCACCGTCAATCAGGTATTGGCCAACGGCAACCTGCACGTGGTGGGGGAAAAACAGATCGCCATCAATCAGGGCACGGAATTTATCCGCTTCTCCGGCGTGGTCAACCCGCGCACCATCAGCGGCAACAACTCGGTGACCTCGACCCAGGTGGCGGACGCTCGCATTGAATACGTCGGCAACGGCTATATCAATGAAGCGCAGACCATGGGGTGGTTACAACGCTTCTTCCTGAACCTGTCACCGTATTAAGGATCGCACGATGCTGAAAAATTTACTCATGGCGCTGCTGGCGGCGACAATCAGCCTGCCGGTGGCGGCGGAACGCATTCGCGATCTGGTCACGGTGCAGGGCGTTCGCGACAACGCATTAATCGGCTATGGGCTGGTAGTGGGGCTGGACGGTTCCGGCGACCAGACCATGCAGACGCCGTTCACCACCCAGAGCCTGAGCAACATGCTGTCGCAGTTGGGGATCACCGTGCCGCCGGGTACCAATATGCAACTGAAAAACGTTGCCGCAGTGATGGTGACCGCCAAGCTGCCGCCGTTTGCCCGCAGCGGACAGAACATTGACGTGGTGGTGTCCTCAATGGGCAACGCCAAAAGCCTGCGCGGCGGCACGCTGCTGATGACGCCGCTAAAGGGCGCAGATAACCAGGTCTATGCGCTGGCGCAGGGTAACGTGCTGGTGGGCGGCGCTGGCGCGGCGGCCGGCGGCAGCAGCGTGCAGGTGAATCAGCTCAACGGCGGGCGCATCAGCAACGGGGCGGTGATCGAGCGTGAATTGCCAAGCACCTTTGGCCAGGGGGGTGAAATCAATCTGCAGTTGAATGATGAAGACTTTACGCTGGCCCAGCAGATCAGCGACGCCATCAACCGTCAGCGCGGCTATGGCACTGCCACGCCGCTGGATGCGCGAACCGTCAAGGTGCTGGTGCCACAGGGTAATAGTTCGCAGGTGCGTTTCCTGGCGGATATTCAGAATATCAACGTTAACGTCAGCGCAATGGACGCCAAGGTAATCATCAATTCACGTACCGGCTCGGTGGTGATGAACCGTGAAGTGATACTGGACTCCTGTGCGGTGGCACAGGGCAATCTGTCGGTGGTGGTCGATCGGCAGAATACGGTCAGCCAGCCGAATACGCCGTTTGGCGGTGGGCAAACGGTGGTGACGCCCAATACCCAGATTTCCATGCAGCAGCAGGGCGGTTCGCTGCAAAAAATCAACGCCAGCGCCAATCTCAACAATGTGATCCGCGCGCTGAACGCGCTCGGGGCAACGCCGATCGATCTGATGTCGATTTTGCAGGCGATGCAGAGCGCCGGCTGTCTGCGCGCCAAATTGGACATTATCTGATGAGTCGCGATCTGATGAGCCTGTCCGGAGCGGCGTACGACGCTCAGGCGCTGAACGGGCTAAAAACCGCCGCCGCTGCCGATCCGCACGGCAATCTGAAGCAGGTTGCCCAGCAGGTGGAAGGAATGTTCGTGCAGATGATGCTGAAGAGCATGCGTGCCGCGCTGCCGCAGGACGGCGCGCTGAGCAGCGATCAGACCCGGCTGTACACCTCGCTGTACGATCAGCAAATTGCTCAGCAGATGTCGCAAAAAGGGTTGGGGCTGGCGGAAATGATGGTGAAACAGCTGGGCAGTGCCGGCGCGCGACCGAGCGAAACCGCCGGTACGCGGCCGATGGCGCTGGACAACCTCACGCCGGCGCAGCTGACGTTTGACAGGCAGAGGCTGCAAAGTTTGCCGAACCAGACGCTGGAGCAACTGGTGCGGCGCGCCATGCCGCAAACGCCGCCGCCGCTGCCGTCGTTGACCAACGGCAACTTTGTGGCTCGACTGTCGATTCCGGCACGGCTGGCCAGTCAGCAAAGCGGTATCCCGCATCAGCTGATCGTCGCGCAGGCAGCGTTGGAATCCGGCTGGGGCCAGCGCGAGATCCCGACCGCCGACGGTTCTCCAAGCTACAACCTGTTTGGTATCAAGGCCGGCAGCAGCTGGAACGGGCCGGTAACGGAGATCGCTACCACTGAATTCGAGCAGGGTACGGCGAAGACGATCAAGGCGCGTTTCCGGGTGTACGGCTCTTACGTCGAAGCGATTGCCGATTACGTCAAACTGTTGACCGGCAACCCGCGTTACGCCAACGTTGCCGCCGCGCGCAGTCCGGAACAGGCGGCCTATGCGCTGCAACAGGCCGGTTACGCCACCGACCCGCAGTACGCCAAAAAGCTGGTCAGCGTGATCCAGCAAATGAAGAACGCCGGGGAACAGGTGGCAAAGGCCTATAGCCACGATCTGCAAGAACTGTTTTAGGCGCATTTTGCTCTCAAGTTCTGCGCTTGGCGGCCGATAACCCAGGCAGGCTGAGCGCAGAGGTTCAGCAGCACGATTAAACCCTGTGGGCCAGTGACAAGGAACCCCAATGTCTAATAGCTTAATCAACACCGCGATGAGTGGTCTGAATGCGGCGCAGGTGGCGCTCAGCACCGTCAGCAACAATATTTCCAATTACAACGTTGCCGGCTACAACCGGCAGACGGCGATTCTGGCGCAGAACGGCGGAATGGGCACCATGTCCGGCTTTATCGGCAACGGCGTCACCGTGACCAGCGTCAACCGTGAATACAATCAGTTCATCACCAATCAGCTGCGTGGCGCGCAAAGCCAGGCAGGCGCGCACGATGCGTATTTCGAGAAAGTGTCGCAAATCGATAATCTGCTGGCGGATAAAACCAATACCTTGTCCAGCAGCATGCAGGACTTCTTCAGCAATCTGCAAAACCTGGTCAGCAACGCCGGCGACGACGCGTCGCGCAATACCGTGCTGGGCAAGGCCAACGGCTTGGTGAACCAGTTTAACAACACCGATAAATATCTGCGCGATATGGAAAGCGGCGTCAATCAGCAACTGAGCGACAGCGCGGTACAAATCAACAACTACAGCCAGCAGATTGCCAAACTGAACCAGGACATCACGCGCTTGCGCGGCAGCGGCGGCGGTGAGCCGAACGCATTGCTCGATCAGCGCGACCAGTTGGTGAGCGAACTGAATCAGATAGTCGGCGTGCAGGTGACCCAGCAGGACGGCGATGCGTATAGCGTCTCTTTTGCCAATGGCCTGACGCTGGTGCAGGGCAACAACGCCTATCAGGTAGAGGCGATGCCATCCAGCCAGGATCCGTCGCGTTTGACGCTGGGCTATAACCGCGGCTCGGGCGCCAGCGAAATTCCACAAGGGCAGATCGTCAGCGGCAGCGTCAGCGGCGTGTTGAAGTTCCGCAGCGAAGCGCTGGACAGCGCGCGTAACCAGCTTGGGCAGATTGCTCTGGCGATGGCGGACAATTTTAACCAGCAACACCGGGCTGGTTTTGACATCAATGGCGACGCCGGCGGCGATTTCTTCAGCTTTAGCGGCGGCCGGGTGGTGGAAAACACCCGCAACGTTGGCGACGCCACCCTCGGCGTGTCCTATACCGACACCGGCAAAGTACAGGCCAGCGATTACCGCGTGGAGTTCGACGGCAATAACTGGCAGGTCACGCGCCTGTCCGACAACACCCCGATTACCGCCAGCGCCGGTACCGACGCCAGCGGCACGCCGACGCTGGCATTTGAAGGGTTGCAGGTCAGCATTGACGGTAACGCGCAAAAGAATGACAGCTTTACCGTGAAGCCGGTCAGCGACGTGGCGGGCAGCCTGAAGGTGGCCATCAGCGATGCCGGCAAAATTGCCGCCGCCGGTGCCGATGATGGCGGGCGTGGCGATAACGACAACGCCAAAAAACTGCTCGACCTGCAAACCCGGAAACTGGTGGATGGCAAGGCGACGCTGACCGGTGCTTACGCCAGTCTGGTGAGCAACGTCGGCAACCAGACCGCCACCGCCAAAAGCAACAGTGCGGCGCAGGGCAACATCGTCAAGCAGTTGACGGTTCAGCAACAGTCGGTGTCCGGCGTCAACCTGGACGAAGAATACGGCGAACTGCTGCGTTTCCAGCAGTATTACATGGCTAACGCCCAGGTGATCCAAACCGCCAGTTCGCTGTTCGACGCCATCCTGTCCATTCGCTGATAGCAGAAGGAATCCACACCATGCGCATGAGCACCAGCATGATGTATCAACAAAACATGAGCGGCCTTACCGATAACCAATCGCTGTGGATGAAATCGGCGCAGCAATTATCCAGCGGTAAAAAAGTGCTGACGCCGTCGGACGATCCTCTGGCGGCCTCGCAGGCGATTATGGTGTCGCAGGCGCAAGCGGAAAACGGCCAGTACGCCCTGGCGCGTACCTTCGCACGGCAGAGCGTGTCGATGGAAGAAACCGTACTGTCGAACGTCACCAGCGGCATCAAGGACATGAAGGCGCTGATCGTCAACGCCGGCGACGGCACGCTGAGCGATAACGACCGCGCTTCGCTGGCGACCCAGTTGCAGGGGATGAAAGATCAGTTGCTGAGCCAGGCCAACAGCACCGACGGCAATGGCCGCTACATGTTTGCCGGATTTAAAAACGACCAGCCGCCGTTTGTGCAGCAGGCCGATGGCTCGATCCGTTACCAGGGCGGTTCGACGCCGATCGAACAAAAGGTGGATGCCAATCGCACCATGACCGTTGGCCATACCGGAGATGCCATTTTCATGACGCTGACCAGCAATCCGAAGCCGGAGCCAGACGGCAGTGCGCCGGTCGCCAACGTATTTGACAGTATCGACACGGCGCTGGAGGCGTTGAAAACGCCGTTGCAGGGTGCGGATGACGCCACCCGCGAAAAAGTCAGCGTAGCGTTGGACAAGGCCAACCGCGGTCTGGACAACTCTTACAACAACGTGTTGAGCGTGCGCGCCGAACTGGGCACGCAACTGCAGGAAATGGATACGCTGGACAGCATTGGCAAAGATCGTGATATGACCAATCAGGCGCAATTAAGCGCGCTGGTGGATGTGGATATGGTCGAGGCGATCTCGTCCTACTTTATGCAGCAGGCCGCGCTGCAAGCCTCCTATAAAACCTTCAGCGATATGCAGGGTATGTCGCTGTTCCAGATGAATCGTTAACCCGTTCTATCTTGCCGTGACTTCGCGTCGCGGCAGGCCCCTTTTGGCGCGCTGAGAAGACGTTGCCGGCCAACGCGCCGTGCGGGGGATTCTTAAACCGGGCGCGCTGTTTGGCCCGTCGTTCTTTCTCCCACTAAGGTTTGAGTGACGGGCTTTTTTTTGGGGTTCATCGCGTTTTACCGAGGAGCGCAGCTTTGATGTTCAGAAAGAAGTCAGCGTTATCCCGGTATCCATAGGCCATTCGCTTCATCACTTAAACGACGTGCCTAGCGGTTGCTTTTCGCTTTAATCATGATGTTGCTCCTGTGGTTAACAAAGGCGGATATTGCGCCCGTCAGCCGGCAGCATTTATTCAAGCCAGTGGAGACATTTGAATCTTAATCCGGATAAATGACGTTTATCAGGCTCTTGTGTCAATAAAACGTTTTAACTGCCATTTTGTTTTAGACGAAAGGGGGCGTTGCTGTCGGATCAGTTGGCCATGCCGCTAATCACCGTTGCCAACCGATCAAACACGTCACCGAACAGGTGTTCGCAGAACGGCGCCAGCATCGGCATCATCAGGCCCAGGGTGAGAATGCCGATGGTCATGGTTACCGGGAAGCCAATGACAAACACCGACAGCTGCGGCGTTACGCGGTTAAGCAGGCCCAGTGACAGGTTGAGCGTCAGCAGCAGACAGATCAGCGGCAACGCCAGCATCAGGCCATTGATGAAAATCAGCGAGCCGGCCTGGGTCAGCGCCAGAAAACCGTTACCGTTCAACGGTTGTGCCTGGATCGGCAACGTATGGAAGCTGTCCGCCAGCAGCGAAATCAGCCATAAATGGCCGTCAAAGGCCAGAAACAGCAGCAGCGCCAACAGGTTGAGCAAGCGCGCCAGCACCGGCATATTCGGTCCGCCGGACGGGTCGAAGAAGGTGGCGAACGACAGCCCCATCTGCATGCCGATTACCTCACCGGCGGTCCGGACCGCGGCGAAGGCGAATTGCATGGTCAGCCCGAGCGCGACACCAATCAGTATCTGCTGCATGGCCAGCCACAGGCCGCTGGCGGAAAAAATCGCTATGTTATTGGCGGGTAGGCTCGGCGCCACCAGCAGCACGATCAGGCCGCCGAGGCCGATCTTCACTTTTTTGCTGATTTGTTTTTCGCTGAACACCGGCGCGCTGGCGATCAGCGCCAACACGCGCAGCAACGGCCAGAAATACTGGCTGAGCCAGACGCCGATTTGCCCGCTGTCGAAGGTCAGCATACTCAGCCAATCAGGTTGGGCAGGTTGCTGAACAGCATGCGCATGTAATCCAGCAGCAAATTAAGCATCCATGGCCCGGCGATGATGATAGTGGCGACTACCGCCAGAATTTTGGGAATGAAAGACAGCGTCATTTCGTTGATCTGGGTGGCGGCCTGCAACAGGCTGACCACCAAACCGCTGATCAACGCCGCCAACAGCAGCGGTGCGGCCAGCGCCAGCGCAACTTTCATTGCTTCGGTGCCGAGCGCCATTACGGATTCAGGTGTCATTGCGCTCTCCGTTACGCATAAAAACTCTGTGCCAGTGAGCCGAGCAGCAGTTGCCAGCCATCCACCAGCACGAACAGCATCAGTTTGAACGGCAAGGAAATGGTGGCCGGCGGTACCATCATCATCCCCAGCGCCATCAGTACGCTGGCAACCACCAGGTCGATAATCAAGAACGGGATAAAAACCGTGAAACCAATCTGGAAGGCGGTCTTCAGTTCGCTGGTGACGTAGGCGGGCAGTAAAATGCGCATCGGCACCGCCTCCGGCCCGGCCAGCGGCGGCAGGTTGGCCAGGCGAGCGTAGAGCGCCAGGTCGGCTTCACGTGTCTGACGCAGCATGAACTCGCGCAGCGGCTGCGCGCCCTGGTCGATTGCCGTCTCCATGCTGATTTTGTCCTGGCTAAACGGCAGATACGCGTCCTGATACACCTTGTCGAACACCGGCGCCATAATGAAGAAGGTTAGAAACAGCGCCAGTCCCAGCATCACCTGATTGGGGGGCGCAGTTGGCGTGCCCAGCGCGTTGCGCAGCAGGCCGAGCACGATGATGATACGCGTGAAGCTGGTCATCATCAGCAGCATCGCTGGCAGGAAACTGAGGGAGGTCAGCAGCACCAGCGTTTGCACCGGCAACGTCCAGCTTTGGCCACCGCCGGCCAGCGGCTGGCTGATCAGCCCCGGCAACTGCGCTATGGCCGACGGGCTTAACGCCAACAAAGCCAGAGTTAGCAGCGGGGCGAGAGCGCGGCAACGCAGCAGCGCAGCCGCTGAGAGAGACCGAGTGTGGTTCATGCCGATTTTTCCGGGCGTTGCAGAATTTTGTGCATCAATTGGCGAAAGTCCGCCGGCGCGGCTTTGGTCGCAGCGGGGGCGGACGGCGGCGTGCTTAGCGTATGCAACGGCGTGATACTTTGCGCGGTAACACCCAGCACCAGCCAGGTGTTATCCACTTCGACCACCACCACCCGCTCGCGCTGGCCGACCTGACAGCTGGCGCGCAGGTTAAGCAGCGCGGCGTTGCGCGCCTGCGGGGCGAACCCCAGCCGGCGAAACAGCCAGCCGGCCAGCAGGATCAGCAGCAGGATCGCGCCGAGCGCGCTGCCCACCTGGGTCAATACCGAACCGGCCGGCAGCGCCGGGCTGGCTGCCGGTTGAACGGTGTGCGCCTGCACGTTGGCATTGGCATTGGCATTGGCGTTCATTAGCGGCTCAGGCGGCGCATACGTTCGGACGGCGTGATGATGTCGGTGATGCGTACGCCGAACTTGTCGGCGACCACCACCACTTCACCCTGTGCGATCAGGTAACCGTTAATCAGGATATCCAGCGGTTCGCCGGCCAGCCCGTCGAGCGCGACCACCGAACCTTGCGATAGACGCAACAGCTCTTTGATGGTCATTTTGGTGCGGCCAAGTTCTACCGTCAGCTTGACCGGAATATCCAGGATCAGATCGATATCTTGCAGGCTGCCGATGGCGTCCTGTGCTTCCAGCGTTTTAAACACGCCCTCGGTGGCGGCGCTGGTCTTCTCGGACGACTGCTGTTCGTTAAACGCGTCAGCCCACAGATCGTCTACGGATTCCTTTCCTTCGCCAGACGGTTGCTTAGGATCACTCATTGGGCTGTTCCTCACTCAGAGCATTCAAGATAGGGTTAATCAAATGTTCAACACGCAGGGCATATTGCCCGTTCAGGGTGCCGTATTGGCTGGTCAGCACCGGCACGCCGTCGACGTGGGCGATCAGGCGTTCCGGCTTATCGATCGGTAACACGTCGCCCGGTTGCAGTTTCAGCACTTTCGACAGCCGCATCGGGATATCGACAAAATTGGCTATCAGCTCCAGCTCGGAGTGCTGAACCTGTTTCACCAGCGTTTCCCGCCAACGGCTGTCTTCCTGGCGGGAGTTTTCCAGCGGTGGGTTGGTCAGCAGTTCGCGCAGCGGTTCGATCATGGCGAACGGGATGCAGATATTGAATTCGCCACTCAGCGCGCCGATTTCCACCTGGAATGGCGTGGTGACCACGATATCGTTCGGTGAGGTGGTGATATTGGTGAATTTCACCTGCATTTCGGCGCGCACGTATTCCACGTCAATCTGGTAAATGGCGCTCCAGGCATCGCCGTAAGCATCCAGCGCCAAACGTAGCATGCGCTTGATCACGCGCTGTTCGGTCGGGGTGAACTCACGGCCTTCCACTTTGGTCGGGAACCGGCCGTCGCCGCCGAACAGGTTGTCGACCGCAATAAATACCAGGCTGGGCGCAAATACGAACAGTGCGGTGCCGCGCAATGGGTTGAGATGCACCAGGTTCAGGTTGGTTGGCACCGGCAGATTGCGGGCAAACTCATGGTATGGCTGGATCCTGATCGGCCCGACGGTGATATCCGGACTGCGGCGCAGCAGGTTGAACAGCCCCATGCGGAACTGCCGGGCAAAACGTTCGTTGATGATTTCCAGCGCGTGCAGACGCTCGCGCACCACGCGGCGCTGGGTGGTGGGATCGTAAGGCTTGACGTCGCTGTCGTTGCCGACAGTTGCCGCAGGCTCATCGCCTTCGGCTTCGCCGTTGAGCAAGGCATCGATCTCTGCCTGTGAAAGAATACTGTCGCCCATGGGTAATTACCGCAGTATGAACGCGGTGAACAGCACATCGCTGACCACCTGCTTCGGTTGGCCTTTAACCAGCGGTGGACTGAGTACGTCCTTGATCTGCGCCACCAGTTGCTGTTTTCCTTGCTCGTTCGCCAGTTGCGCGGCTTCCTGGCGGGACAGCAGCATCAGCAGACGACTGCGGACCTCCGGCAGGAAATCGTTCAACTGACGGCGGGTCGCCTCGTCCGGCAGGCGCAGCGTCAAACCGATGTACAGCACCCGATCCGGATTGTTGTCCGGCGTCAGCAGATTGACGGTAAAGGTATCGAGCGGCATGAATACCGGCGCCGTAGGCGGCTGCGGCTTGGCGGCGACCGGAGCGCCGTCGTTCTTCTGCTGCAATAGCCACCAGCTGTAACCCGCGGCGCCACAGGCAGCGACGGTGATCAACAGCAGCAATATAACCAGTAGCGAGCGCTTTTTCGCTGCGGTTGGTAGAGTATTTTGGGACATTAGCTAATCAAATTCCTGTTATTGACACGGGGAACGTCACCCGTGAATACCCGCCATGGTTAACGCGCATCATGGTGGGTATGACCCCCAAACCGTAAGGGGAAACGATGGCCTTATTATCCCGTCAATTCGGGCGTGCAATGGCCTGAATAGACGGGGAAAAGCCTCCCAGCTTCAGCGTTAGCCGTGACTCAGGCGAAAATATCGACGCCGTCCACCGCCCGAGCCATGGCCTGCAGACCGGCCGGTGCCACCACGGCGTCAAGCGGCGCATCGCTGTCGCCGTGCTGCGGCTGATAAGACGACTGACCGCTGCCATTGGACGCCTGCTGCTGCGGTTGCGGCATTGATTCGCTACCGACGCTGCTCTGACCCAGGTTGATACCGCTTTCCGCCAGCGCATGACGCAGTTGCGGCATCGACGCTTCCACCGCTGCGCGTACCTGGCCGTGTGCCGAGGCGATATGCAACTGCGCCTGGTTATCGTCAAGCTTCAGGGTAATCTGCAATGCGCCCAGCTCTTGTGGATGCAAACGCAGTTCCGCACTTTGCTGGCCGTTGCGGTGGAACATCAGTACCTGCTGACTCAGCGCCTGCTGCCATTCCGGACTGCCGAGCTGTGCGTTCAACTGCGGCGGCGTCGCAGCGGTGAGCTGTGCGCTGGAGTGGGCGTTGGTTGCGATCGGGCTGGACACGGGCGGCATCATGGCCGGCGACGACGGGCTGTGGGATGGGGAGGCGCCGTCGGTCGGCATGCGATGTCCAGCGACGTTGGCCGCCTCGCTATCGGCGACTAACGCCGTATCCGTCTGCGTCACCGCAGCGCTCAATGGCGGCTCAGGCTGGCGACCGGTCGGTGCGTTGGCCTGGCCGGACGGGTGCGGCGTCACGGCGGGGCGCAGGGAAGGCAATGCGCGCTCGGCGGTGGTCACCGGCGCAAGCGTAGCGCTGGCGTGGTCGGGCGGCGTTGGGCTGGTCAACGGCGACGATGGACTGGCCGGCAGCATGGCGAACAGCGCTTGCAGGGTGGCGTCATCCAGTTCTGTTAGCCCCTTCAGCGGCGTGCTGTCGCCGTGGTGCGATGCCGGCAATACGTCATCGGGCAAGCGGGAGACGCCAGTCAGGCTTGGGTCAGCGTCCGGCTGCGTCAGCGCCGACAACAGCGCCTCAAGCGACTGACGGGTCAGAGGCGACACGGGTTGCTGTTCGGCGGACAGATGCTCGGTGGTCAAGAGGCCGCCGCGGTTCGCCGTCGGCAGCACCCGTGCGCCGAGCAGTTGAGCGAAACCCGCAGACCATTGCGCGGCGTCCAGCGGCAGCGCCGCCCGATCGGGCGTGGCGCTATCAACGGCCGGTGACAGGCCGGCCAACAGGGTCAGATTCATGGGGTGGTATTCCTATGTGAGCAACGTTGAGCGAACTCATCCATCAATTTTTGGTCACGTTTGTTATCCAGCAGCCGTTCGGCATCAAGCGCGCGGGTGTGCAGCGTTTCGAAGGCGTTTAATCGCTGCTGTTTGTCCTGCCACTGCTTGACGGCCTGGTCCACTTTTTGACTCCATTGCAGCAATTGTTGTCGATGTTGGCTAATCGCCTGTTCCAGGGTGCCGATAAATTGCTGATAATTTTGCCAACTGGCGGCACCCATGCCATCGCTCAGCGTGCTGTTCAAGGTGTGGCGATATTCGTCCTGATAATTGAGCAGCATCGACAGCTGCTGCTCCGCAGCCTGCTGCGCCTGGCGTAGCTGACCGAGCTGCCGAGCCGCCTGTTCCACGGCATCTTGCGCCAAATTGCGCAACGTAATCAGCGGTGATGATGTTTTCATGGTGTTCTCCGCCGGGTTAAACCATCAACTGCCGCAATTGATCGCACGCGTCGTCATAGCCGCTGCGTTCAAAAATGCCCTGTTGCAGATAGGCCTCCATCTGCGGGTAGAGCGTCATCGCCTTGTCGAGCAACGGGTCGCTGCCAGCGGCATAGGCGCCAACGCTGATCAGATCGCGGTTGCGCTGATAGCTGGCCAGCATCTGCTTGAAATTGCGCACGCGCCGATAATGCTCATCATCGATCAGGGCGGTCATCGCACGGCTGATCGACGCTTCGATATCTATCGCCGGATAGTGGCCGGCCTCGGCCAGGCGGCGTGACAGCACCACGTGGCCGTCCAGAATGGCGCGTGCCGAATCGGCGATCGGATCCTGCTGATCGTCGCCTTCGGTCAATACGGTATAAAATGCGGTGATCGAGCCGCCGCCGCTGATGCCGTTGCCGGCGCGCTCCACCAGCGCCGGCAGTTTGGCGAATACCGACGGCGGGTAGCCTTTGGTGGCCGGCGGTTCGCCGATCGCCAGAGCGATTTCGCGCTGCGCCATGGCATAGCGGGTGAGGGAGTCCATAATCAGCAGCACGTGCTGGCCGCGATCGCGGAAGTCTTCGGCGATGCGTGTGGCATAGGCGGCGCCCTGCATGCGCAACAGCGGCGACACGTCGGCCGGCGCGGCGATCACCACCGAACGCGCGCGACCCGCGGCACCGAGAATGTTTTCAATAAAGTCTTTGACTTCGCGACCGCGTTCGCCGATTAGACCGACCACGATCACGTCGGCCTGGGTATAACGGGCCATCATGCCGAGCAGTACGCTTTTGCCAACGCCGGAACCGGCGAACAGCCCCATCCGCTGGCCGCGGCCGACGGTGAGCAAGCCGTTGATGGTGCGTACGCCAACGTCCAGCACCTGCGCGATCGGGGTACGCTGCAACGGGTTGAACGGCGCGGTGAAAAGCGGTGCGCGGTAGCCGGTATCGGGGGCAGGCAGGCCGTCGAGCGGCTTGGCGCTGCCGTCCAATACGCGCCCGAGCAGCGCCGGCCCCAGTGGCAGCTGTTTGCCGGCATGTTGGCCTTCGGGGGCAACGCGGGCGTAGACGCGCGCGCCGGGCACAATGCCTTCGACATCTTCCAGCGGCATCAAAAACAGATGCTGGCCGTTAAAACCGACCACTTCGCTTTCCACCTCCTGCACCTCGCCGGCGTGGTGCCGTTCGATCAGGCAGGTGGCGCCGAGCGGCAGTTGCAACCCGGTAGCTTCCAGCACCAGGCCGGTGGCGCGGGTCAGGCGACCGTAACGGCGCACCGTCGGTGCCTGCGCGATACGCTGTTCCAGCGTATCCAGGCTGGTTAGCCAGCGGTTGAGGCGCTGAGTCATTACAGCTCTCCCGGCGCGGCCAAACGGCACAGTTCATGCCAGCGGGTAGCCAGCGTGGCATCGAGGTCGCCGTCTTGTGCGCTGACCTTGCAACCGCCCGGGTGCAGCTGTCCGTCAGCCAGCAATCGCCAACCGTGCAGGCTCAACGTGACGCCAAGCTGCTGTTCGACACGCTCATAGTCGTCCGGATGCACGCGCAACTGCGGCTTGCCGCTGAACATCGGCTCTTGTTGGATCAATTGCTGAATTTGCGCCAGCAGAGCGGTGCCGTCGCACACCGGCGGTTGGCCAAGCACCTGCCTGGCAGCGGTCAGCGCCAGCTGCATCAGGCGTGAAGCGATCACGCTGTCCAGCGCGTCCAACGTATGCTGGAACTCGTTCACCAGATTTTGCCAGTGCTCGGTCAGCGGCTGTTGCTGCTGCTGTCCTTGCAAGATACCCTGCTGGCGGCCTTCTTCCAGTCCGGTCTGGAAACCGGCCTGGTAACCTTTTTGCTGACCGTCGGCATAGCCCAATTGCTGTCCCTGCTGTTGCGCCTGCAAACGCAGCGTTTCCAACTGTTGTTGCGGGTCAATAGGCGCGTCAAGCGGCAACGGTTCCTGGTCCGGCGTCGCCAGCAGCGGTGATGGTGCCACCGGGGGCTGTTCCGCCAGGTCATTGAGCGACCACGGTTGCCAGGCCAGGCTGTTGATGCGATCAGACATAGGTGTCCTCACCACCGCCGATGATCATTTCGCCGCTTTCCGCCAAACGGCGCACGATCAGCAAAATGGCCTTCTGTTCGTTTTCCACCTGCGACATGCGCACCGGGCCGCGATTGGCCAAATCGTCGCGCAGAATATCGGCGGCGCGTTGCGACATATTGCGCAGGAACTTCTCGCGCAGCGGCTGTTCGGCTCCTTTCAGCGCGATCAGCAGCGACTCGCCTTCCACTTCCTGCAACAGGCGCTGGATGCTGCGATCGTCGACCTCGACCAGATTTTCGAACAGGAACATCTCGTCGATGATCTTCTGCGCCAGTTCGCCGTCGTATTCACGCATTGCGTCAATGACCGCTTCTTCCTGCTGGGTTTTCATCAGATTGATGATCTCGGCGGCGGTGCGTACGCCACCCATTTTGCTGCGCTTGAGGTTTTGGCCGTCAAGCAGGTTATTGAGCACCTCGGTCAACTCGGCCAGTGCAGCCGGCTGTACGCCGCCGAAGGTGGCAATACGCAACATCACATCGTTGCGCAGCCGTTCGTCGAACTGCGCCAGAATATCCGCCGCCTGCCCACGTTTCAGGTGAACCAGAATGGTGGCGATGATCTGCGGGTGTTCGTCGCGGATCAGATCGGCGGCGCTCTGTGGCTCCATAAAGTTGAGCGTTTCCATACCGGTAGTGGTTTCGCGCGACTCGAGAATATCCTCCAGCAGGCTGGCGGCGCGTTCTTCTCCCAGCGCCTTGACCAGTACCGATCGCAAGTAGTCGCTGGCATTGACGCTGAGCGCCGCGTACTGCTCGGCGTCGTCTTCGAACTCGCGCAGTATCTCACTCAGTTGCTTGTGCGACACCTGGCGCATGCTGGCCATGGTGCCACTCAGTTGCTGAACCTCACGTGAAGAAAGGTGTTTGAACACCTCGGCGGCGCGGTCCTCTCCCAGCGTCATCAGCAGAATGGCGCTCTTTTCTGTACCTGTCAGACTCATATCTCGTTACTCATCCATTGGCGGATTACCAGGGCGACCACGCGGGGATCCTTGTCCGCCAGATCGCGGATCCGCTGGCTCTGGACTTCGGCGCTGACGCGCTGCTGCGAACGCTTGTGCTGTACCAGTTCGTCATTGCTCGGCTTACCGGCGTCGGCAGGGCGGGCGGCAGGGGCGTTGGCGGCGGCAATGGCGGCCTGTTGCTGCGCCTGGCGCTGTTGCAGCTGAGGGCGAACCAGTTTGCGCCACAGCAGCCAGGCCACCAGCAGGATCAGCAGATAACGGCCAGCGTTCAGCAACGAGTCGATAAACGACTGCGTTTGCCAGAACGGCAGTTCGCCAGCGGTCATTTCAGTTTCGGTAAACGGTGAATTGACCACGTTCAGCGTGTCACCGCGGGTGCCGGAATAGCCCATCGCTTCGCGCACCAGCGATTCAATCTGCGCCAGCTGCTGTTTGCTCATCGGTAGCGGCTTGCCGTCCTTGTCGCTGCCGAGCGTGTTCAGCACTACCGCAACCGACAGGCGTTGCACCGCCCCGGATTTATGCTGGGTATGGCGAATGGTGCGATCCACTTCATAGTTGGTGGTTTCATCGCGGCGACTGTTTTGCGGCTGGCCGTTGCCGTTGCCGTTGCCGGTGGCTGTGTTGCTGGTTTGCCGCGCGGCAGGGGGGGCGTTGTTGGCGGTGGTATTGGTATTCGCCGTGGCGTCGGCCGCGGGCGTTTCAATCGGCGCGGTGGGCGCTGCGCTCGGCTGGTTGGACAAAGCCCCCGGCACGCCGCCGACCGGCTGGCCGCCAAGTTGATCGCTCTGGCTCAGCTGTCGTGAACGAATCGCGGCCTTTTCCGGCGTTGGGTTCGGTTGGTACTGTTCGTCGGTCTGTTCACGGATGGAAAAATCTATCTGCGCGGTGACCTGCGCCCGCACGTTGGCGCTGCCGACGATTGGCGCCAGTATTGCTTCAATACGGCGTTGATAGCGATTTTCGACTTCACTGGTGTATTTCAACTGACTGGCGTTGAGATCGCGTCCGCTGCCGTCGGACTGGGTCAGTAAACGACCGGCCTGATCGACCACCGTAACGTTGCCGGGCGGCAAACCGGCGACGCTGCTGGCAACCATATACACGATAGCGTTGATTTGGCCGTCATCGAGCGCGCGCCCTGGCTGCAGGTTCAGGGTCACCGAAGCGGAAGGGGATTTTTGTTCACGCACGAACAGCGACGGCTTTGGCAGCGCCAGATGCACGCGGGCGTTCTGCACCGGGCCGAGTGATTCGATGGTGCGCGACAGTTCGCCTTCCAGGGCGCGCTGATAATTGATCTGCTCACTGAACTGGCTGATACCGAACTTTTCCTGATCCAGCAGTTCAAATCCGACTGCGCCGCCTTTCGGCAAGCCTTGTTGCGCCAGACGCAAGCGGGTTTCGTGCACTTTTTCTGCCGGGATCATCAGCGCTGCGCCGTTTTCGGCAAAACGGTAGGGGATATTCATCTGCGTCAGTTGGGTGACGATGGCGCCGCCGTCGCGGTCGTTAAGATTGCTGTACAGCACGCGATAATCCGGGCTTTTTGCCCATAACAACAATGCGACAACGATGGCTATCGCCGCCGAGGCCGCCACCAGCAACGGGATTTTGGGGTTGGCGCGCAGGCGATTCCACTGGGCCTGAAGGCCATTTTCACGGTTTTCGCCGGCGGAGAGTGACGCGCTCATGCTTGCCCCTTGCCTGGCAGATGAACGATATGGTTAGCGTTGTGTGGTGACAAAACTGGCTCCCTGATGCACATAACTTAACGGACTACGCCCTTTGTCTTTCAGCTGTTTGGTTGTTGGTTGCGCGTTGCCGCAGAGATACAACTCGAAATCCATTGGGTAGATAGCGTCCCCATTTTCGGATGCCATATTTGCATTTAACGCCAAGTTTGATGGCTCGATAAGCCGTGTTTTTTGCAGTTAATTAGCCGCTTTAGCGCTATTGGGGTGTGTTAGGGTGTGCACCATCGGAATTGTCTCGGGTACAACGCTGCCCGACAAAAAACCAACCGGGGGACGCGTGGCGATTCAAGGCATCGAAGGGGTATTACAACAATTACAGGCAACGGCTCTCCAGGCCGGTGGCATCACCAATGCCCCTCCGGCGCAGGGAGCCAGTTTCGCCAGCGAACTGAAGGCGGCGATCGGCAAAATTAGCAACATCCAGCAAACCGCGCGCCAGCAGGCGCAGAATTTTGAAATGGGCGTGCCGGGCATCAGCCTCAACGACGTTATGGTGGATCTGCAAAAATCGTCGGTATCGCTGCAAATGGGGATTCAGGTCCGCAACAAGCTGGTTGCGGCCTATCAAGACGTAATGAATATGCAGGTGTAGTACGCCAGGGCGGGGATGGGAGCGATCCCCGCCGCGGTTAATCAATCACAATATTCCGCGTGTAAACCAACAGGCTTTTTTCATTAACGGCAATCACCCTGACGGGATCGCCATAATGGCGCTTGATCAACTCGGCCATCGCCGGGGTATCCGCGATAAAAAAGTCGCCGCCGCGTGTATACCACCGAGCGTCAGACAACCATCTGCTGGCAGAGATTTTATGCGTATTCTGGTCTATCTCGATTGGCGCAATGGAAATATCACCGTCTATAGACACTGAGGAAGCATACCAAAAGCTGGCATAGCCCCGTTGCAGGTGGTTATTTCTGATCGCGTCTTTCAACTGATTGATAATTTCGTCCGGATTGTTGCGCAGCGGCTCAGCACGCCAGCTCCCGGCGGCGGCAATAATAAACACCGCCGTCAGCAAATATGACACCTTCGCGTTCATCTCTATGTTTCTGGCAATAAAGATGGCGCCAAAGATAAATACCGGTACCAGATAGCGCACGGCATATACGTCGATGGGCCTGTTGCTGATCAGGTAGGCCGGGATCATGATCAGTGCCGCCAATCCCAGGGTGATATCCAACGGGGAAAGGCTCTTGATTTTCTTTGCAGCCCGCGCAAGGTACAAGAAGAACATCAGCATGCCAAACAGATTGATCAGGTAAAACAGGGTTTGCCTGCTGGTCGGCGCCTTGCCAAAGATATCCGCATTGAAATAAAGAATTAGCCCCTTGGTGAACAGGTACAGGTTGTTGCCGATATCATCAAAGTTGACGAAGGTGGGAGAGGGAATACCGGGAAGATAAAATCCTCCCAGCGCATCAAACCCGGCAGCAATCAGTTTGGCCAACAGAGAGGACAGAATAACCATGACGACGACGCCGGCATGCTTTGCTGATTTTTGCTGGTACGCCGCATAGCCGTAGGATAGACACAGTGGCACGACCGCCAGATAGCTGCTGATATTATCGCTGAACAAAGTAATGGCAAGCAGCAGGCCCAACGCAATCAGGCAACTGACGCCACCGCGATTGGCATATCTGTCGGCAAGCATAAAGCAACCGAGTATGTAGATATAGGTTCCGATATGTATCACCGGCATCAGGGTGTTTAATGCGGCAAATGCGCCAGGGGCGGCGAAGCCGATAACGATCGGCCACAGATTTTTTTTGCCGTCTTTTACTGACAGATAAAGTGAAAATACGCTCAACAACGCCAGCATCATTGATGGCAGCAGCGCGGATTGCCAGGCACCATAACCTGCCAGCAACGTGGCTGCCGCATACCAGATGAGATCGGTGAAATAAAACGAAACGGTAGACAGGCTCCAGCCGCTGAGCAGAATGTTGCCGGCGGCCAGATCCCGCCCCTCTAACAGACCCGATGCGCCATCGGAGCTGGCAATAATCCCGGCGGTAATCTGCAGATATATAAAGCAAAGCAGTAGAAATAAAGCGAGATATAATGCGGGCTTTTTAATCATTACGGTTTTTCTTCCTTAAACGTTTTCTTTATATATCGCGGTCTTTGTTTTGCTTCGGTGTAAATCCTGCCGATATATTCGCCCAGTATGCCGATGCCAATCAGCTGAACGCCGCCGAGGAACAGGATCGATATCAATAATGAGGGGTAGCCTCGCACCGGATTACCAAATGCCAGGGTATCGAGCATCATCCATGCGCCGTAAAAAAATGAGATACCGGCGATGACAAAGCCGATATAAGACCAGATGCGCAACGGAAAGGTCGAAAAAGAGGTTATGCCTTCCAATGCCAGATTCCACAGTTTCCAACCGTTGAATTTAGTGGTGCCGGCAATGCGATCGGCCCGGGTGTATTCAACAATGGCAACCTTGCCGCCTACCCAGGATAATACGCCTTTCATAAATAAGTTGCGTTCCGGCAACAGCTTTATATTTTCCACCGTTTCGCGCGACATCAGTCGGAAATCACCGACGTTTTCTTCTATTTTTGGGGTGCTGATTTTATTGTGCAGTCGATAAAACCATTCCGCCGTTTTCCGTTTCATCCGGCCATCGCAGGATCGATCGCTGCGCTTTGCCAACACCACGTCAGCGCCGCGCTGCCATTTTTCCACCATTAAGGGAATGACGTCGATCGGGTCTTGCAGATCGACGTCAATAGGGATGATTACCTCGCCGGAAGCCGCCTCCAGTCCGGCGAACAGCGCCGCCTCTTTGCCGAAGTTTCTGGTAAACGAGATGACTTTAACCTGGGGATCGTCGGCGGCAAGATTGACAATGGTGGTTTCGGTAGCATCTTTGCTGCCATCATTAATGAAAATAATTTCTACCTGTTGCTGGCTTAATGCTGTATGGGCCCGTACCGAACGATAGAAAATCGGTACCGCTTCCTGCTCATTGAATACTGGAACTACCAGAGATATTTTCATTTTCTTTCCTTGAAAACGATATGTTTGGCGTAGATATAGCCGCAAAACAGACTGATGCCAGAAAACGCAATCAGCGTTACCCAGGGGATAATGGTGAGCCTATCGGCGACGGCCCCGGTAGCAATGCTCAAAAATCCCATAAAGGCGACGTACATGACATATCTGGTCGTGGTCGCCGTCGCTTTAAACGTCAGCGCGCTATTGGCGAAAAACGAAAAGCTCACAGCCACGCAAAAAGCCACAAAATTACTCAGTGCCTGATCGGCCTTGACCACCCAGAGCATGGCGAAAAATATTGCCCAATGTATTGCTGTGTTAACCACGCCGATAGCGACGTATTTGAAAAAGGACTTGTCCATAAGATTAACCCCAAAAACTCCAGGGGCAGATCCTACCACCTGCCCGCATTATGGCAACCAGGGCCAACACTTTTGTGGTCGAACCTGCATACCGGTGTTCGCGTTACGCCAGTGAACACCGGTATACGCTGGTCATTATCTCGCTTGATTACCTTGCGCGCTGGCGCTGGCGGTTTATTCGGGGCGCTGATGGCCGCGAATGGCGGTGGGGACAAAGCCAAAGCGCTTGCGAAAACGCTCGGCAAAACGTGAGGAACTTTCATAGCCGACGTGTTGCGCGATGATCGAAATCGGCCAGTCGGTGGATTGCAGCAATGCCAGTGCGCTGTTCATACGCACGTCAATCATCAGATTGCGCAACGCGGTATTTTCCGCCGACAGTTTGCGCCGCAGCATCACTTCACTCATCGACAGACTTTCGGCGACTTTGGCGGCGGTCCATATGCTGTGGGGATCGGTTGCCAGGCAACGGCGTACGCGCTGGGTCAGATCCTTCACCTCATTGTGCACGAACTTGATGCCAAACTGCGTCAGCCATAACAGGATCTCCAGCACTTTATGTCGGGTGATCGCCGTCGGAAAACTGTTGTTCAGCGCCAGCGCCAGGTGAGTGGTTTCAAAACTGTGGATAAAACCACAGGGGAGGTTGCGCAGAGTTTGCACGCCGGCGAAGGCAGGGTCCGACACCGTCGGACTGAGCGGTCTGGCGGCAGCGAACAGCAGCGGATCGCAGGTCAGCAACTGGCAGCTGAACACGCCGTCATCCGAAAGACCATTAATGATATCAACGGTTTGCCCTCCGTCTATCATCATCAGCTCCCCAGGGTATGCCACCAGCTCCTGCTGTTGCCAGCGGATGCGTTTATGGCCTTGTTGTATCAGATATAGATGTGGTTGTTCGAAATATACCGAAGAAAATAATAATTCAGTATGCTGAATAAGGTGCGCTGAAGCGCCGATTCCAGGGCAAAGATTAATTGTGCGTTCCATCGATATTCGTTTCGCTGCCAGTCTCTAAGAATATCTTTACGCGTTGCGGTGCGTTGGAGCAACTATTTTCCATGCGTTGGGCAGAACAACGCGGTGTGTCAATGGTCAAAAATCAATTTCCTGCTGAACAGAAAACGTCCGTGTCGAAGGAATAAATATCCCTAAAATATACGTCAATACGCGCATCTCGATTAATTACGCCGTGTGGGAATAATTCAAATGCTAATGATATAAACCTCTCGCGGATGATGATGTCGCCATCAAGCCAATGAGTCTACGGAGTAGGCATCAGCGGATCTGCGGCTCGCCCAGCAGCAATGCGCGATCGTGAAATTGCCCGTAGGTGCTGTTAACCACATTTTGCCGCGTCGACTGGCCGATCAATTCGCGTAGTTCATCCATGCGCGCCTGCAGCAAGGCGCGCAATTGCGTTTCGTTATCCAGGATCTGCTGCAATTTATTGCGCAACAATTCTTGCAAGGCTAGTGACGATTCCATCACGCCGGCGAAGTCGGCGGTTTTTTCCACCGAGGTCACATAGGTCAATTCCAGTTCCACCAACTGATCCCAATGGCCGGTTTTAGCCAGTGCGATCATTTGGCTGCTCAGGGTATATATTTGCTGATAGGCGGATAGCAGTTGCTGTTGGCGTTCCATTAAACGGCGTCCTGAGAAGGTTGATAGTTGGGGCCAATCTGGCGCCAGGCGTCGGCAATATTATCCAGCAGCTTGACTACCTCTTCGATAGCCTGTTGATCGTTATGCAGATTAGCCTGCAACAAGCGACGTTTCATATAGTCATACAGCGCGGCAAGATTGTCCGCTACCTCGCCGCCCCGCTGGTGATCGAGACTGTTTTTCAGACCATTGTCGATAATATTGATTGCCTTGGAGATAGCCTGACCCTTGCCGGCAATATCGCCCTGGTCCATCAGAATTCGTGCGCGAGACAGGGCGCTTTGCGCCCCGTCGAATAGCATTACGATTAACTGATGCGGGCTGGCACTCATTACGCCACTTTCCAAACTGACCTGTGCGTAGGCCTGCGTTCCGCTACGGTTGTACATGCTGTTTTACCTGGTGAAAACCTATTTATTAGGATGAGAACTGTTGGGTTAAATATGTACTGGTGCCGTTCAGTTTCGACATCATGGTGTCGAGCTGGACGAACTGTTGTTTATATCGATCGATAGTGTCCTGAATACTTTCCGTCACCCGGGTAATTTGCGTGTTCAGGCGATCGAGATTGGTATTAATGCTTTTGGTGGAATTTTCTATTACGCCACCGGCCTTGATATAGGTCTGGATTTCATTATGGATCTCGGTGGCCATACCGGTATCTTTACCGTTGCCGGCAAAGAAGTTCGCCACCTGTTCCGGCTTTTCATCCACCGCTTTTTTCAGCTTTTCATCATCGATTTCCAGCTTGCCGGTTTTGACATTGGTGGTAATGCCCAGGTTGCCAAGGCCTTTTAATTCCGGGTTATCCTGCGCCGCGCTTAACGCGCTTTTAATCGAAGACTGTACGCCGCGCAGGGTATTGTCGCCCAGCAGCGCACCGTTTTTCGCCGATTGTTCTTCACCGCTTTTTACCGGGGTGTATTTGCTTAGCGATGTAAAGGTATCCAGCAGCGAGTTATAGCTGTCGACCCAGGCTTTGATTTTTTCGGTGGAGCCGCTTTTATCGGTGCTGATCACCAGGTTTTGTGGTTCGCCGGGTTTGGTGGTGGTTTTCAGATCCAGCGTGACGCCCTGTAACGCGTCGGCGATCGAGTTGGTGCTGCGTTTGATTTTGGTGCCGTTGACGGTGATTTCAGCGTCCTGGCCGGCTACCGTCTCTTTCATCGCGCCGGTGTTGCTGGTGGAATCGTAATTGAGGATGCCCGCGAGCTTGGCGTCATTGTTGACCGTCACGCTCACCTTATTGTTTTCACCGGTGGTGGTGGAGCTGATGGCCAGTTTGTACTCGTTGTCGCCAACGCGCATGATGCTGGCGTTGACGCCGGCTTTGGCGCCGTTGATCGCATCACGCATTTCCACCAGCGAGGTTTGATCGTCACCGAGCGGTATGTTCACCTGTTTCGGCGGGTTGCCGGCGGTGATCGACATTGAGCGATCGGTGGCGCCGCGGGTACCGAGCTGGCTAGTCTGATCGGCAATGCTGGCCTGGGTGGTCAGCGTTTGCGGCTGTGCCAGTTTATCGACGGTAATGGTGTAGTTGCCGGGCACCGTTTTGGCGTTGGTGGTGACGGCGAACTGGTCGTGCGTGCTTGCCGTGGTGTTGTTGAAAAACGCCGGTTTGGCCAGATCCTTGCTCAGATTGTCAAACTTCTCCAGTGCGCCCTTTAACGTACCGTAGGCCGTCAGTTTGGCGTTGTAGCTGGTCTGCTGGCTGGTATACGGCGTCAGGCGCTGCTGTTCCGCTTTGCTCAACTTGTCCAGCAAGGCGTTGAGGTCAAGTCCTGAGCCGATGCCTAATGAACTGATCGATGCCATTCGTAATTCTCCTAAGGTCAATGACTTTATTCGCTTTACGCGTTATCGGCCAGGTGAGGAAAAAGTTTACGAGAAAAACAAAAAAACGATGGCGTAATAGAAGAGGGAAATCATGCGTTGTTTAGCGCATTGGCGACCAGCAGAAAAATAAATAAAAAATTGCTAAAGGTTGCTGGGGCAGAGCCGATACCTGAGGGGACGGTGGTTGACGCCGTGGGCAAATGCCCGAACCTTTAATTGTGAATGCGAATGTCGCAACTTCGTACTGATTCGTAAGGAAAGCACACTATGGCACAAGTAATTAATACCAACAGCCTGTCGCTGATGGCGCAGAACAACCTGAACAAATCTCAGTCTTCTTTGGGTACCGCGATTGAGCGTCTGTCTTCCGGTCTGCGTATCAACAGCGCCAAGGATGACGCTGCGGGTCAGGCGATCTCCAACCGCTTCACCGCCAACATCAAGGGCCTGACTCAGGCTTCTCGTAATGCCAACGACGGCATCTCTCTGGCGCAGACCACCGAAGGCGCGCTGAACGAAGTGAACGACAACCTGCAAAATATTCGTCGTCTGACCGTTCAGTCGCAAAACGGCTCCAACTCCTCCAGCGATCTGCAATCCATCCAGGACGAGATCTCCCAGCGTCTGTCTGAAATCAACCGCATCTCCGAGCAGACTGATTTCAACGGCGTTAAAGTGCTGAGCAGCGATCAGAAACTGACCATTCAGGTTGGTGCCAACGACAACGAAACCATCGATATCGAACTGAAAGATATCAACGCCAAAACGCTGGGCCTGGAGAAATTCAGCGTTGCCGACGCGCTGGACACCACCAAAGTAGGTACCACCGCGCTGACCGCCATTGACAAAATGGCTGCACCGACCATTGCTGCCGATACCAACACCGCCGCACCGAAAACCTCCACCGACGGTAAAGTTTATTCCGACGGTACCAATTCTTACATCCAGACTGGCGCCAGCGAGTGGGTTAAAGGTAGCGTAAGCGGCACCGGCGAGTTCACCTTCGACTCCGGCACCGCAGCCAACGTGGTAGCGACCAAGCCTGCCGGCCTGACCGAAACTAGCCAGGTTAAGGTTGGTTCCACCACCGTTAGCGGTCTGGGCACCGGCGAAGAACTGCGTTCTTACACCGATCCAGCCGGCAAAGCCGGTTATGTGGTCAAAGGCAAAGATGCTGATGGCAACGACGCTTTCTTCAAGGCTTCCGTTGATGCGACCGGTAAAGTGACCAAGGGCGCACAGCAATCTACCGAACCAAAAACGGCCGATCCGCTGGCAACGCTCGACAAGGCGCTGTCACAGGTTGATTCCCTGCGTTCTTCCCTGGGTGCGGTGCAGAACCGTTTCGACTCTGTCATCAACAACCTGAACAGCACCGTGAACAACCTGTCTGCTTCTCAGTCACGCATTCAGGATGCCGACTACGCGACCGAAGTGTCCAACATGAGCCGTGCCAACATCCTGCAACAGGCTGGTACTTCCGTGCTGGCACAGGCTAACCAGTCGACCCAGAACGTGCTGTCACTGCTGCGTTAATCGACTCTCTCCGATTAATCTGTTGCATAAAGAACCCCGCCATTGGCGGGGTTTTTTATGCGTGCCGTCAGGCGCTCCGCGCCAAACGGCGACATGACGCAAATAAGACCCGTTTTGTACGGCTGTTCTGTCGATTGGCATTTGTCCCCCTACGGATAATAGCGCTGACTCCCTTATCCGCAGGTTTTAGACATAGTGAGCGATTTGTATACCGCCGACGGCGTGATGGACAAACATTCTCTCTGGTTGCGTTATGTGCCGCTGGTGCGCCATGAAGCGTTGCGCCTGCAGGTCAGGTTACCCGCCAGCGTGGAGCTTGACGATCTGCTGCAAGCCGGGGGTATCGGGTTGCTGAACGCGGTTGAACGCTACGACGCCCTGCAGGGAACCGCCTTCACCACCTATGCCGTGCAGCGCATTCGCGGCGCGATGCTGGACGAACTGCGCAGCCGTGACTGGGTACCGCGCAGCGTACGGCGTCACGCCCGTGACGTGGCGCAGGCCATGCAACGGCTTGAGCAGCAGTTGGGGCGTCCGGCCGGCGAACTGGAAGTGGCGCAGGCGATGAACATGTCACTCGCAGACTATCGCCAGATCCTGATGGATACCAACAACAGCCAGCTGTTTTCCTATGACGAATGGCGCGAAGAGCAGGGGGAAAGCGCCGAGCCGCTGCTGGAAGGGCACGCAGAGGCCAATCCGCTGCATCAGTTGCTGGAGGGAAGTCTGCGCCAGCGGGTGATCGACGCTATCGAAGCCCTGCCGGAACGAGAAAAGTTGGTACTGACGTTGTATTACCAGGAAGAGTTGAATCTGAAGGAGATTGGCGCGGTTCTGGAGGTAGGCGAGTCGCGCGTCAGCCAATTACACAGCCAGGCCATCAAGCGTTTGCGCGCCCGTCTGGCGAACAATGCCTGATGTTTAACCCGATGTTGAGAACCGGACCCGTACTATGTCAGCAACCATGATTAAAAAGCGGCCGTTAAGCCGTTATCTGAAAGATTTCAAACACAGCCAGAGCCATTGCTCGCAATGCGGCAAGCAGTTGGATCGCATGGCGCTGGTATTTCGCGGCAAGATAATCAATAAAGAAGCGATAGCGCGCATGGACCAGCCGATCGACGATCAGGTATGGCAAACCGTGCAAACCGAACTGACGGCGCTGTGCCGTTTTTGCAGCGAGATCTCCTGTAACAGCCAGCCGAGCTATTTCGACATCATGTCGTTCAAGCAATATCTGTTCGAGCAGACCGAAATGAGCCACAGCACGGTGCGCGAATACGTGGTGCGTCTGCGGCGGTTGGATGAAATGCTGGTGGCGCGCAACTACCCGGCTGAGCAGTTCGCCAACGGCGTCAGTCCCCAGCGTATCATTGACGATTTGCCCAGTGCGGCGCATAACAATTATCGTATCGCGCTGCGCAAATACGATCAGTACCTCGCCTGGCAAAACCGCTACTAGCCTGTGGCCCCGGTCTCGGCCGGGGCAAAACGCTTTTCCCTATCGTTAATAAAGGTGAATATTGCAGCCACATCTGCTAAATCTAACGTTTATACGTTGCTATTCACTCCCAGGGAGACGCTGTGAATCTACAACAGCAATTGGCGCAGTTTCCGCGCCTCGACTTTGTTGGCCCCGCCACCCCGCTTGAAAAGCTGTCTCGCCTTTCTGACTACCTTGGCCGCGAAATCTACATTAAACGTGACGACGTCACACCGATGGCGATGGGCGGTAACAAACTGAGAAAACTCGAATTTTTAGCCGCAGATGCCTTGCGTCAGGGGGCGGATACGCTGGTTACCGCCGGCGCCATTCAGTCCAATCACGTCCGGCAAACTGCCGCCGTGGCGGCAAAACTCGGTTTGCATTGCGTTGCCCTGCTGGAAAACCCGATCGCCACCCAGGCGGAAAACTACCTGACTAACGGTAACCGCTTATTGCTGAATCTGTTCAATGTCGAGGTGCAGATGTGCGACGCGTTGGACGATCCGCAACGACAATTGGCCGATGTCGCGACGCGGCTGGAAGCGCAGGGGTTTCGCCCTTATGTGGTGCCGGTCGGCGGCTCCAATGCCCTCGGGGCGCTGGGTTATGTACAATGCGCACTGGAAATTGCCGAGCAGGCTCGCGAGGTAGCGTTCGGTTCGGTGGTGGTGGCCTCTGGCAGCGCCGGTACCCATGCCGGTCTGGCCGTGGGCCTGCAACAGCTGCTGCCTGAATGTGAGCTGATCGGGGTCACCGTATCACGCACGGCGCAACAGCAATTGCCCAAGGTTGAGCAGATCCAGCAGGAATTGAGCGCGCTATTGCACGTGGGGGAACCCGCGTCGATCGTGCTATGGGATGACTATTTTGCCCCGCAGTACGGTATGCCGAACGATGAAGGCACGGCGGCGGTGCAACTGCTGGCGCAGCAGGAGGGGATTTTGCTTGATCCGGTGTATACCGGCAAGGCGATGGCCGGACTGATCGACGGCATTGCGCAGCAACGCTACCGTCATGCAGGTCCGATTCTGTTCGTGCATACCGGTGGGGCGCCGGCGCTGTTTGCGTATCACCCGTGCGTCTAGTTATGTTATATAACTTTTTGAACTATATTTATTAGGTAATATTCCTTCAAGAAGTCAGCCGAGTTGTTAGTGTGCTGATATCAAAAAAGATAACACCAAATACGGGGTATTTATGATGTTTTCCAAAGTTCGACGCCAATTGCTTCTGGGTGTAATGGCGGTAACGCTCACCGCCGGTATCAATGCGCAAACCTTCGCCGCAGAAAACCTGCTGGATCAGGTCAAACAGCGCGGTACGCTGATTGTCGGTTTGGAAGGAACCTATCCGCCGTTCAGTTTCCAGGGTGAAGACGGCAAACTGACCGGTTTCGAAGTCGACTTCGCCAACGCTCTGGCGCAGCATCTGGGCGTGAAAGCCAAGCTGAACCCGACCAAATGGGACGGCATGCTGGCCTCGTTGGAATCCAAGCGCATCGACGTGGTGATCAACCAGGTGACCATTTCCGATGAGCGTAAGAAAAAATACGATTTCTCTACACCCTATACCGTTTCCGGCATTCAGGCGCTGGTGAAAAAAGGCAACGAAGCCAGTATCACCAAGCCGGAAGACCTGAAAGGTAAAAAGGTCGGCGTCGGTCTGGGGACCAACTACGAGCAATGGCTGCGCGAAAACGTGCAGGGCGTTGACGTGCGCACCTACGATGACGATCCGACCAAATATCAGGATCTGCGCGTTGGCCGTATCAATGCCATTCTGGTCGATCGACTGGCGGCGCTGGATCTGGTGAAGAAAACCGGTGATACGCTGGCGGTAGCCGGCCCGGCGTTCTCGCGGCAGGAGTCGGGCGTCGCGCTGCGTAAAAACAACCCTGAGTTGCTGAAGGCTATCGATCAGGCGATTGCCAACATGCAACAGGATGGTACTTTGGCAAAAATTTCTGATAAGTGGTTTGGTGCGGACGTAACTAAATAATGCAAGAAAGTATTCAACTGGCGCTGGATTCAGCGCCATTTTTATTGAAAGGCGCCATCCTTACCCTCCAGCTCAGTCTGGGGGGGATGGCGTTGGGGCTGGTGTTGGGCTTCGTATTGGCGCTGATGCGCCTTTCGCGTTTTTGGCCGCTGTCATGGCTGTCACGTATCTACGTGTCGCTGTTTCGCGGTACGCCGCTGATAGCCCAACTGTTCATGATCTACTACGGTCTGCCACAGTTCGGCATCGAACTGGATCCGTTTCCGGCGGCGCTGATCGGCCTGTCGCTCAACACTGCGGCCTACACCTCTGAAACGCTGCGTGCGGCAATTGCCTCGATCGACAAAGGGCAGTGGGAAGCTGCCGCCAGCATCGGCATGACGCCGTGGCAAACCCTGCGCCGGGTGATCCTGCCGCAGGCGGCGCGCACCGCATTGCCACCGTTGGGTAACAGTTTTATCGGCCTGGTGAAGGACACCTCGCTGGCGGCCACCATTCAGGTGCCGGAGCTGTTCCGTCAGGCACAGCTGATCACTTCGCGTACGTTGGAGGTTTTCACCATGTATCTGGCGGCTTCGCTGATTTACTGGGTGATGGCGACGCTGCTGTCCGCGCTGCAAAACCGCCTGGAAGCGCATGTAAACCGTCAGGATAAGGAATAACGCATGAGTGCCATCGAAGTGAAAGGCCTGGTCAAACAGTTTAACGGCCAGACGGTACTGCACGGTATTGACCTTGAAGTGAATTCTGGCGAAGTGGTGGCGATTATCGGGCCGAGCGGTTCGGGCAAAACCACGCTATTGCGCAGCATCAACCTGTTGGAGGTACCGGATGCCGGTACCATTCGCGTCGGCAATATCCAGATTGACGGTTCGCGCTCGCTGGGCAAGCAAAAAAACCAGGTGCGCGAGCTGCGTCAGCAGGTGGGCTTTGTCTTCCAGAGCTTTAACCTGTTCCCGCACCGTTCGGTACTGGAAAACATCATTGAGGGGCCGGTGATCGTCAAGGGTGAAGCGCGTGGCGCGGCGGAACAACGTGCCCGCGCATTGTTGGCGAAGGTCGGGTTGAACGGCAAGGAGGCGGCCTATCCGAAGCGTCTGTCCGGCGGGCAGCAGCAGCGGGTGGCGATCGCGCGCGCGCTGGCGATGCAGCCGGAAGTGATTCTGTTTGATGAACCGACCTCGGCTCTCGACCCGGAACTGGTTGGTGAGGTGCTGAATACCATCCGGGCGCTGGCGGAAGAGAAGCGCACCATGGTGATTGTCACCCATGAAATGAGCTTTGCCCGCGACGTCGCCGATCGGGCGATTTTTATGGATCACGGTCGTATCGTCGAGCAGGGACCGGCCAAAGAGCTGTTTACCCATCCGCAGCATCAACGCACCCAGCAGTTCCTCGACAAGTTCCTCAACCAGTGATGACGGCTTAGCCGACAAGGGGGGATGCCGCCTGGCTTGCCCCCGACGCTGAACACCACACGCGCCTATCGACGTTAACGGCCCGTGAGGTTGTCAGACCATCGCTCGCGCTGCCGCGCCATGGCGTCACACCGAACATTACCAGCGTTGCCAATAAAAATGCCGCCCGGGATTAACCGGGCGGCATGGGGTTTAATGCGCCATCATCGCAGCCTGGGCTGCAAACGCAGGTTAGCCGATTGACATCAGGCTGGCGTTGCCACCGGCAGCGGCGGTATTGACGCTCAACGAGCGTTCGACCAGCAGACGTTCCAGCAGGATATTGGTTTCGCCGTGCGCGAAGCCCTGCACCGAGACAATGGCACCGCCGCGCTGGGCAATTTGTTCACACAGGGTGCGCAACTGATCGGCGTCTCCGTGATAGATGGCCGCGTCAAACTCCAGCTTGTCGTTCTGCCAGTCCTTGCTAAAGCGGATACATGCCTGGACGTCGGCCGGCAGGCGGCGATACAGCGTGCGTTGCAGTTCGGTATCGACCCACAGCGCCTGGCTGCCTACCGCCAGCACTGCTGCCAACTGCGTCAGCGCATCGGCTTCATTGTCGGCCAGGCACAGCACGCGTTCACGCGGCAGCAGGGCGTAGGTATTGCGCTCGCCGGTCGGGCCTGGCAGCGGACGTACCGTACCGCCCTGGCCAAGCTCGGCATAGCGTTGCGCCAGCGTTGCCAGATCGCGCAGGTTTTCCGCCGTGGCCCATTTTTCCAGCGCCTGATGCGGCATCAGCAACGCCGGGCGCGCGGTGGCCTCCAGCGGGCGTTCGGCGTCCTGACGGTTCAGCGTACGCTGAACCGCATCCTCTGGACGGTGTGCCAGCAGGCGGTAGAGATACAGCGGACCGCCGGCCTTGGGTCCGGTGCCGGACAGGCCTTCGCCACCGAACGGCTGCACGCCGACCACCGCACCGACCATATTGCGGTTCACGTACAGGTTACCCACTTTGGCCCGTTCGGTAACCCGCGCAATGGTTTCGTCGATACGGGTGTGGATACCCAACGTCAGGCCATAGCCGGCGGCGTTGATCTGATCGACCAGCGCTTCCAGGTTGGCGCGCTGGAAGCGCACCACGTGCAGCACCGGGCCAAAGATCTCTTTTTGCAGCTCGTCGAAGCTCTCCAGTTCGATCAGCGTTGGTTTGATAAAGGTGCCGCGTGGCCACTCCTTTTCGTCCTGCGCGTTGCTTTGTGCAGCCTGATACACCTTGCGACCCTTGGCACGCATTGCCTGAATATGACGTTCAATGCCGGTTTTGGCATCGGCATCGATCACCGGGCCAATGTCGGTCGACAGACGCTCCGGGTTGCCCATGCGGCATTCGGCCATTGCGCCACGCAGCATTTGCAGGGTGTGTTCCGCCACGTCTTCCTGAATGCACAGGATACGCAGCGCGGAGCAGCGCTGGCCGGCGCTGTCAAAGGCCGACGCCACCACGTCGGTCACTACCTGCTCGGTCAGCGCCGACGAGTCGACGATCATGGCGTTCAGACCACCGGTTTCGGCGATCAGCGGCGTTGGGCGACCCTGCGGATCCAGGCGACCGGCGATACTGCGTTGCAGAATGCCTGCCACGTCGGTCGAGCCGGTGAACATTACGCCACGCACCCGCGCATCGTTGACCAGCCGTGCGCCAACCGATTCGCCCTGACCGGGCAGCAATTGCAGCACCCCTTGCGGAATGCCGGCTTCCAGCAGAATACGCACCGCCTGAGCGGCGACCAGCGGAGTCTGTTCCGCCGGTTTCGCCAGCACGCTGTTACCGGCTGCCAGCGCAGCGGCAATCTGACCGGTGAAAATCGCCAGTGGGAAGTTCCATGGGCTGATGCACACTACCGGGCCGAGCGGGCGATGGCTGTCGTTGGCAAAGTCGTCGCGCACCTGGCCGGCATAGTAATGCAGGAAGTCAACCGCTTCGCGCACTTCGGCAATGGCGTTATTAAAGGTTTTGCCGGCTTCGCGCACCAGTATGCCCAGCAGGCTTTGCAACTGACTTTCCATCAGTTCGGCTGCGCGTTCCAGCACCGCAGCGCGCTGTTCCGGCGGGGTCGCGAACCAGATAGGCCCGGCGGCAGCGGCGGCGTCCAGGGCACGGCTGACTTCGTCTTCGGTGGTTTCGCGCACATAACCGACGATGTCGCTCGGCTCGGCCGGGTTGATCACCGGCTGTTCGACGCCCTGATCCAGCTCGGCATCAATGATCGGTTCGGCGCGCCACTGTTGCACCGCGCTGGTGAGCAGGGCGCTGGAAAGCGACGCCAGACGCTGCTCGTTTGACAGATCCAAACCGCTGGAGTTGACGCGCTTGTCACCGTACAGCTCGCGCGGCAGCGGAATACGCGGATGCGGCAGGCCAAGCTGGCCTTCGGTTGCCGCCAGCGCTTCGACCGCCAGCACCGGGTCGGCCACCAGTTCATCCAGCGGCAGCGTGGCGTCGGCGATGCGGTTGACGAACGAGGTATTGGCGCCGTTTTCCAGCAGGCGGCGCACCAGATAGGCCAGCAGCGTTTCGTGGGTGCCGACCGGAGCGTAAATGCGGCATGGGCGGTTCAGTTTACCGTCTGCCACTTTACCCACCACCTGTTCGTACAGCGGCTCGCCCATGCCGTGCAGGCACTGGAACTCGTATTGTCCCGGGTAATAGTTATTGCCCGCCATATGGTAGATGGCGCTCAGGGTGTGGGCGTTGTGAGTGGCGAACTGCGGGTAAATCAGGTTTGGCACCGACAGCAGTTTGCGCGCGCAGGCCAGATACGAGACGTCGGTGTACACTTTGCGGGTGTACACCGGATAGCCTTCCAGCCCGTCAACCTGCGCACGTTTGATTTCGCTGTCCCAGTAGGCGCCTTTCACCAGACGGATCATCAGGCGGCGACGGCTGCGCTGCGCCATATCGATGACCGCGTCAATGGCGAACGGACAACGCTTCTGATAGGCCTGGATCACGAAACCGATGCCGTTCCAGCCGGCCAGCTGCGGTTCGAAGCACAGTTTTTCCAGCAGATCGAGCGAGATTTCCAGACGATCCGCTTCTTCGGCGTCAATATTGATGCCGATGTCATATTGGCGCGCTTGCAGCGTCAGTGACAGCAGGCGAGGATAAAGCTCTTCCATCACCCGATCGTACTGCGCGCGGCTGTAACGTGGGTGCAGCGCGGACAGCTTGATGGAAATGCCGGGGCCTTCATAGATGCCACGGCCGTTGGAGGCTTTGCCGATAGCGTGAATGGCCTGCTGATAGGACACCAGGTAGGCCTGCGCGTCGGCTTCGGTCAGCGCGGCCTCTCCCAGCATGTCGTAAGAGTAGCGGAAACCCTTGTCTTCCAGCTTGCGCGCGTTGGCCAGCGCTTCGGCGATGGTTTCGCCGGTAACGAACTGCTCGCCCATCAGGCGCATCGCCATATCCACGCCTTTGCGGATCAGCGGTTCGCCGCTCTTGCCGATAATGCGATTCAGCGAGCGTGACAGATTGGCTTCGTTATGCGTGGAAACCAGCTTGCCGGTGAACAGCAGGCCCCAGGTGGCAGCGTTAACGAACAGCGAAGGGCTGCGACCCAGGTGCGAATGCCAGTTACCGTTGCTGATTTTGTCACGGATCAGCGCGTCGCGGGTCGGCTTGTCGGGAATACGCAACAACGCTTCCGCCAGACACATCAACGCCACGCCTTCCTGCGACGACAGCGAGAACTCTTGCAGCAGGCCTTGCACCATACCGGCGCGCCCGTGTGCACTCTTTTGGTTGCGCAGCTTCTCGGCGATGCCATAGGCCATCTTATGCGTGGCCTGTGCAAGATCGGCGGGTAAACGCGCCTGTTCGAGTAACATCGGCACCACTTCGCTCTCCGGGCGTCGATAGGCGGCGGTAATCGCCGCGCGGTTGACCGACTGCGGCAGAATTTGTTCTGCAAAATCAAGGAACGGCTGGTGTGACTCTTCCTGCGGTTGCGGCATAATGTCGTCCGCGTCACTTTGGTTGGCGACAGTCAGTGCTGGAATTTCGGGAATATCGGAGCCGCTCTCAAGGCGTTCAAGATAATTAAAAATGGCTTGCTTGATCAGCCAGTGAGGCGTGCGATCGATACGCTGTGCCGCGCTTTTAATGCGATCGCGTGTTGCCTCGTCAAGTTTCACGCCCATTGTGGTAGTGCCCATGCCAATCCAACTCCTGTGTGTTTAGAACCTATCCCATCAGGCTATTCAATTACCGGGCCAGCTTAGCCTGTTGGGATAGGTTCGTGAGATGTGTTGTGTGTGTCTTGAATGCTGACAATATCCTGCATGTTGCAACTTTGTGCAACCTTGTTAAATCAGGCCAGTGAGGGAAATGTGAGTCAACTCGATTTTTTAACATCGCAGCACGGCACGATTCTTGCTGCATAAATCAGGCGCCAGCCAGTACAACCGTCAGCGGTAGTGATATAGCTGCTAACAGCAGAGGTGCTACCGTTTTGGCAGGATGCGAGTGCAACCCATAAGGCGGTTAAATGTGACGCAGGGTAAACTTTGTGTAACTTTGTTGTTAAAAGTGTTGTTGATTTTGGAAAGGGTCAACTAGGATAGCCAACGGTTTCATATTCCCGGGCTGAAACTATTTTACCCGCAGCACATGCGCATTCCGCCTCGTTCCGGCGGTTGGGCAAATGATGATACATCGCGATTCTGCGCAAAAAGCGTAGAGCGAATAATAATGAGTGGAGAGTTTATGACAATGAGCACACCTATGCTGGTGACCTTCCTGGTGTACATATTCGGGATGGTACTGATCGGCCTGCTTGCCTACCGGGCAACCAATAACTTTGACGACTATATCCTCGGTGGCCGCAGTCTGGGCAGCGTGGTGACCGCGTTGTCTGCCGGCGCCTCCGACATGAGCGGCTGGTTGCTGATGGGACTGCCCGGGGCGATTTTCCTGTCTGGCATTTCCGAAAGCTGGATCGCCATCGGTCTGACCATAGGCGCCTATCTGAACTGGAAACTGGTGGCGGGGCGCCTGCGGGTACACACCGAAGCCAACAACAATGCCTTGACGCTACCGGATTACTTCACCAGCCGTTTTGAAGACAACAGCAAACTGCTGCGGGTGATTTCCGCCATCGTTATTCTGGTGTTCTTCACCATCTACTGTGCTTCCGGCATTGTGGCCGGCGCGCGCCTGTTTGAAAGCACCTTCGGCATGAGTTATGAAACGGCGCTGTGGGCCGGCGCCGCAGCCACCATTCTGTATACCTTTATCGGTGGTTTCCTGGCGGTTAGCTGGACCGATACCGTACAGGCCAGCCTGATGATCTTTGCGCTGATCCTGACGCCGGTGTTTGTGATCCTGGCGGTGGGCGGCATTGACACCTCCATGATGGTGATCGAGGCCAAGAACCCGGCCAATATCGACATGTTCAAGGGGCTGAATCTGGTAGCCATCCTGTCGCTGCTGGGCTGGGGGCTGGGCTATTTCGGTCAGCCGCACATTCTGGCGCGCTTTATGGCGGCGGATTCGCACCGTACCATTCGCAGCGCCCGTCGCATCAGTATGGCCTGGATGATCCTGTGTCTGGTTGGTACCGTGGCGGTCGGTTTCTTCGGCATTGCCTATTTTGCCAACAACCCGGATCAGGCCGGCAACGTGTCGCAGAACGGTGAGCGGGTGTTCATTGAACTGGCGAGACTGCTGTTCAACCCGTGGGTGGCCGGTATTCTACTGTCGGCCATTCTGGCTGCGGTAATGAGTACCCTGAGCTGCCAGCTGCTGGTGTGTTCCAGCGCGATTACCGAAGACCTGTACAAGGCTTTCCTGCGCAAGGGGGCCAGCCAGCGTGAGCTGGTGTGGGTCGGGCGTCTGATGGTGCTGGTGGTGGCGTTGATCGCCATCGCGCTGGCGGCCAACCCGGACAACCGTGTACTGGGTCTGGTGAGCTACGCCTGGGCCGGTTTTGGCGCGGCATTCGGTCCAGTGGTGCTGATTTCGGTGATGTGGTCGCGCATGACGCGCAACGGCGCGTTGGCCGGTATGCTGGTGGGCGCGGTGACGGTGCTGGTCTGGAAGCAGTATGCCTGGCTGGATCTGTACGAAATCATTCCTGGCTTCCTGTTCGCCAGCATCGCTATCGTGCTGGTTAGCCTGATGGGGCGTAAGCCGTCCGCCACCATCACCGAACGTTTCGACCAGGCGGAAGCGGAGTTCAAAACCGTTTAAGCTGCGCTCTACTCGAAATTGAAACGGCTCCTTGATGGAGCCGTTTTTCGTTTTGGCCCACGGTTAGGGATGCAACGCCGTTGCGCTCAGCGGCGAACGGCAGGAAAGGCGTGTTGACCACGGGTCCATACCCGCGTCAGCAGCACCAGCAATGCGGGCGAAAACGCGCCGACGCCAAGGCGATCCAACAGTACATCGCCAATGATGCCGCCGCCGGCGATCGCCAGGTTCCAGGCGGTGACCCGCATGGACTGCGTCAGCCTGGCGCAAGGTGGTTCATCCACGATGGTTACAACTGGCGACAATTTGATAAGAAAAAATCACCCTTCGCACACTTGTATTTCTGCTTGAGAGAATGATAATCACTATCGTTCTGGTTTACTTTTCTTTACATTAACGACCGCCGAATTTCTCGCCGGCCAATCGACGATCGTCGTCATCTCAGAGGTTGTTAACCTATGTTTGTACCCTTTCTTATCATGTTCCGTGAGGGCCTTGAGGCCGCGCTGATCGTCAGTCTGATCGCCAGCTACCTCAAGCGCACCCAGCGCGGGCAATGGCTTGGTGCCATGTGGGTTGGGGTGATCGCCGCTGCCGCGCTGTGCCTGGCGCTGGGGATCTTCATCAATGAAACCACCGGCGAATTCCCGCAGAAACAGCAGGAGCTGTTTGAGGGGCTGGTGGCAGTGGTGGCGGTGCTGATCCTGACCTATATGGTGTTTTGGATGCGCAAGGTATCCCGCTCGGTGAAAGTGCATCTGGAAGGGGCTATCGACAACGCGCTGGCGTCTGGCAGGGGACAGAGTTGGGCATTGATTGCCATGGTGTTCTTTGCGGTGGCGCGCGAAGGGCTGGAGTCGGTGTTCTTCCTGCTGGCGGCGTTCCAGCAGGATGTGGGCATCGGCGCGCCGATCGGCGCGGTACTCGGCCTGGTCTGCGCCATGGCGCTGGGCATGATGATTTACTGGGGCGGGGTCAAGCTGCACCTGGCGAAATTCTTCAAATGGACCAGCCTGTTGATTCTGTTTGTCGCCGCCGGTCTGGCGGCCGGTGCGATCCGCGCCTTCCACGAAGCGGGACTGTGGAACCACTTTCAGGCCGTGGCATTCGATCTCAGCGCCACGCTTTCCACCCATTCGCTGTTTGGCACGCTGCTTGAGGGCATGTTCGGCTATCAGGAAGCGCCGTCGGTCAGCGAAGTGGCGGTGTATTTCCTCTACCTGATCCCGGCACTGGTGTGCTTTTTGCTGCCGCCGCGTGCGGCCGCGGCCACGGTGGCGGCACAACGTAAAATCAACCATTAACTTTAACAGGGAATCTTGCATGACGACTCAATTCCGCCGTAAGGCATTACATGCCGCATTACTGGCCGCACCGGCGTTGGCGTTCAGCGTCGGTGCCTCGGCGGCCGATGTGCCGCAGGTGAAGATTAGCGTTAACGACAAGCAGTGCGAGCCGATGCAACTGAGCGTGTCGGCCGGCAAAACCCAGTTCGTGGTGCATAATGCCAGCCAGAAAAACCTGGAATGGGAAATTCTCAAAGGCGTGATGGTGGTGGAAGAGCGCGAAAATATTGCGCCGGGGTTCACGCAAAAAATGACCGCCAACCTCGAGCCCGGCGAGTATGACATGACCTGTGGTCTGCTCAGCAATCCGAAGGGCAAACTGACGGTGACTGCGGCCGCCACCGCCGGTGACGGCAAGCCGAGCGTGCTGGATCTGGTGGGGCCGATTGCCGAATACAAGGTCTACGTCAGCCAAGAGGTCGATGGCCTGGTCAAACAGACCAAACGGTTTACCGATGCGGTCAAGGCCGGCAATCTGGCAGAAGCGCGCACGCTGTATGCGCCGACGCGGCAGCATTATGAGCGTATCGAACCGATCGCCGAACTGTTCTCCGATCTGGACGGCAGTATCGACGCCCGTGAAGACGATTACGAGAAAAAGGCCGAAGATCCCAACTTCACCGGCTTCCACCGTTTGGAAAAGGCGCTGTTCGCCGATAACACCACCAACGGCATGAACGATTACGCCGATCGCCTGTACCGAGACACCGTCGAACTGCAAAAACGCATTACCGGTCTGACGTTCCCACCGAGCAAGGTGGTGGGCGGCGCAGCGGGTCTGATCGAGGAAGTGGCCGCCAGTAAAATCAGTGGCGAAGAGGACCGTTACAGCCGCACCGATCTGTGGGATTTCCAGGCCAATGTCGATGGCGCGCAGAAGATAGTCAACCTGTTGCGCCCATTGCTGATCAAGGCCAATGGAGCGCTGCTGGCCAAAATTGACGCCAACTTCAAAACCGTCGACGGCGTGCTGGCGAAATACAAAATCGGGGACGGCTACGCCTCTTATGAAAAACTGACCGATGCCGATCGCAACGCGTTGAAGGGACCAATCACCGCGCTGGCGGAAGATTTGTCGCAGTTGCGCGGCGTGTTGGGACTGGATTGAGGCAACGGGCGATGAGCAAGCAAATCGTCGGCCCGCAGGACGGGCCGCATTCGCAACCGCAGGAGGCCGCGTCGCCATCGCGTCGCCGTTTGCTGCTGGGGATGGGCATGGTGAGCGGCGCCTTGGCGCTGGGGGGCAACCCGCTGGCGCGTGCCGCCGATCGTGCTGCCGCCAGCGTCGAACCCCGGGATGAACGCTGGCAAACGCAGCCGTTTTACGGCCAGCATCAGGCCGGAGTAGTGACGCCGCAGCAGGCGGCAATGATGCTGGTGGCGTTCGACGTGCTGGCCACCAACCGCCAGGATCTGGCGCGGTTATTCCGGTTGCTGACCGACCGCATTGCGTTTCTGACCCATGGCGGCAAGGCGCCGGAGGTGGACGCCAAGCTGCCGCCGCTGGATTCCGGCATCATGGGGCCGGAGATTTACCCGGATAACCTGACCATTACGGTATCGGTCGGCGCCTCGCTGTTTGATGCGCGTTTCGGGCTGGCGGCGCAAAAACCGCTGCGTTTGCAGCGCATGACGCGTTTCCCCAACGATTCGCTCGATGCCAGTCTGTGTCATGGCGATCTGCTGTTGCAGATTTGCGCCAATACCCATGAAACGGTGATCCACGCGTTGCGCGATATTATCAAGCATGCGCCGGATCTGCTCAGCGTACGCTGGAAGCGCGAGGGCTTTATTTCCACCCATGCGGCGTGCAGCAAAGGCAAGGAAACGCCGATCAATCTGCTGGGCTTCAAGGACGGCACCGCCAATCCCAAAACCAGCGACACGCCATTGATGGACAAAGTGGTGTGGGTGGGCGACGACGCTGGAGAACCCGCCTGGGCAGTGGGTGGCAGTTACCAGGCGGCGCGTATTATCCGCTTCCACGTCGAGTTTTGGGACCGTACGCCGTTGCAGGAACAACAGACCATCTTTGGCCGCGACAAGCACAGCGGTGCGCCGCTGGGCATGCAACACGAGCATGACGAACCCGATTACGCCAACGACCCGCACGGCGAGATCATCCCGATGGATGCGCATATTCGACTGGCCAACCCGCGCACGCCGGCAAGCCAGAGCAACCTGATGTTGCGTCGTGGCTATAGCTATTCGCTCGGGGTGTCCAATGCCGGGCAGTTGGAAATGGGGCTGCTGTTTGTGTGCTATCAGGCGGATTTGGAAAAGGGTTTTTTGACGGTGCAAAAACGCCTCAACGGCGAGGCGCTGGAAGAGTACGTCAAGCCGATTGGCGGCGGCTATTTCTTTGTTTTGCCAGGCGTCAAGGACCGTCAGGACTCCCTCGGCAGCGCTCTGCTGTCAAGTTGATGGCGGCAATGTGCGGTGAGTGATGGGCTGCCGGTCGCTGATGCCGACCGGCAGCCGTAGCACGCTGCCACTGCCCCCGACGGTGGCCTTTGGCGTTGCCTGCGCTGCGACGGCACGGGTTTTGCAGGATCCGCTGTATTATCCCCAATCGGAAATTGCATCATGAGCCGTAATCCTGCTTTTCCGCCCAGCGCCAGCGATTTTCTGCTGGCTTCGAAACGCTGTGAAATCACCGTGCTGCGACAGTTGTTGCAAATGGGGCAACTGGTCGGACGGATAAGTCAACTGATCCACGTGCTGCAACGCGAGCGCGGTACGGTAAATATCTATCTGTGTTCCCACGGCGGGCTGTTTGGCGAACGGTTGCCGGCACGCACCCGCGACGTCGAACAGGCCGAATTGGCGGTGCAGCGCCAACTGGCGCAACTGGACGCCAACGCCGCATCTTTGGCCGGTGCCAGCCGGCTGTTCAGCAGCATCGCCTGCGCGCTGCATAACCTCACCACGCTGCCGACGCTGCGCCGTCAGATCCAGTTGCAGCAGTTGGCCCAGCCGGATGCCATGCATACCTTCAACGAGATTATCCGCAGCCTGTTGGCGCTGGTGTTTGAAGCCGCCGACGCCTGCGTCGATCCGGCGATTGCGCGCCGGTTGATCGCCATGTTCAGTTTTATGCAGGGCAAAGAGCTGGCGGGGCAGGAGCGCGCCATCGGCGCCGCCGGGTTTGCCGCGCAGCAATTCAGCGTCGAGGCACACCGGCAGTTATTGCAGCTGATCGACGGTCAGGAACGCTGTTTTCAGAGTTTTAGCGAATTTGCCGATCCGTTGTCGCTGGCCCAGTGGCAGCGCATGCAGCAACAGGACGATCGGGAGTTTGAACGGCTGCGGCGCATTGCCTGCACCCAGACGCGGCCAGGCGATGGCAACGACACCAGCCTGCGCTGGTTCGACATCACCACCGCGCGTATCGATCTGATGAAGCAGATTGAGGATCGGCTGGAAGAGGCGCTGATGACCGGTTGTCGCGCCGCGCTGAGCGCTGCCAGCGACGCGCTGACGCAAGACGCTGGCGGGCTGCAAAGCCGGTTGCAACCGCAGGCTGACGGCTACACGGTGTTTATCGCCGCCTCGCAGGGCGAACCGATGCTCAGCGACGGCATCAATCCGCGCCTGGGACGCTCGATGGTCGAGATGATCCGCCAGCAATCCCAGCGACTGCAGGCGCTGTCGCAAGAATTGGCGGCAACCCGCGCCACCTTGCAGGAGCGTGGCGAAATCGAACGCGCCAAGGGGCTGCTGATTCAGCATCGCGGCATGACGGAAGACGGCGCGCACCAGCTGCTGCGCAAAATGGCGATGGATCAGAACAAACGGCTGATCGATATAGCCCGCGCCATGCTGGCGGTAGCGGATATCCTGCCGGGAAAATAGCCTTACTCCCTAGGGAGTATATGCACACCGCCAGTGCAGCTAATGCCTCCGGATTGTGCACGCGCTGGCCGCAGAGCCGCGCCGAGGCAGAGAAAACCCGCACCAGTCCGCCAGTTGCAAATCTGGCACGCAAGCTGCATTACTCAGATTGTCTCTGGGCCAATGGCGGTTCAGTGAGCAACAACGATACCCAACGGCCAACGGGCCGCAGGTAGATTGGATAAAGGCGTCCTTTCAGTACGTTCACCCCAACGGTGGAATGTGCTGATGGGACGCCTTTTTGTTTTTTATCGCAACGCGTGAAGGATTTGCTGATGACGCACACCAAACACTCCGGGATGAAACTGTCGCGCCGCCGTTTTCTGGTCGGCAGCGCAGCGCTGGGCGGCGGCATGTTGCTGCCGGGCCTGATGAATACAGCCTGGGCGGCGGGTTCCGACGCGCCGGAGAAAAAAGAGATCCGCGTCGGCTTCATCCCGCTCACCGATTGCGCCTCGGTGGTTATGGCGGCGGTGAACAAGTTTGATGAAAAATACGGCATCAAAATCATCCCGAGCAAAGAGGCCAGTTGGGCAGCGGTGCGCGACAAGCTGCTGTCCGGCGAGCTGGACGCCGCGCACGCGCTGTACGGCATGATTTATGGGCTGCAACTGGGGGCTGCCGGGCCGCAGCATGATATGGCGGTGCTGATGACGCTCAACAATAACGGCCAGGCGATCACCTTATCCAATCAGTTCAAGCAGGCCGGCGTTACCGATGCGGCCACGCTGAAAAAACACCTCGATGCCAGCGCCAAGGGCACCTATACCTTCGCGCAAACCTTCCCGACCGGCACTCACGCCATGTGGCTGTATTACTGGCTGGCCAACGCCGGCATTCACCCGTTCAACGATGTGCGCAACGTGGTGGTGCCGCCGCCGCAAATGGTGATGAACATGAAGATCGGCAACATGAGCGGCTTCTGCGTTGGCGAACCGTGGAACCAGCGGGCGATTGCCGAAGACATCGGTTTCACCGCGGTCACCACACAGCAGATTTGGCCGGATCATCCGGAAAAAGTGCTGGGCACCCGCGCTGCCTGGGTCAGCGACAACCCGAACAGCGCCAGGGCGTTGACCGCGGCGGTGCTGGATGCCGCCCGCTGGATCGACAGTTCCGACGCCAACCGCCAGCAAACCGCGCAGGTGGTGGCGGGGCGCGCCTATATCAACACCCGACCCGAGATCATCACCGGCCGCATGCTCGGCAAGTATGACAACGGCCTGGGCAACAGCTGGCAGGACGCGCATGGCATGCGCTTTTTCCACGATGGCGAAGTCAGCTTCCCGTATCTGTCCGATGGCATGTGGTTCCTGACCCAGCAGCAACGCTGGGGGCTGTTGAGCGCCGAACCGGACTATCTGGCGGTGGCGAAGCAGATCAACCGTATCGACGTGTATCGCCAGGCGGCAACCGCCGTTGGCGGCGTCAATCTGCCGGCCAGCGAAATGCGCGCCAGCACCCTGATCGACGGCAAGCGCTGGGACGGCAGCAACCCGGCGGCCTATGCCAACAGTTTTGCTGTTAAACGTTGAGAGGTAGGCAATGAAGAATCTGGCACAACGAATTGAACCCGCGCAGCCGGTAAGCGCACAGATTGTCCCGCTGAAGGAGGCCAGGCCCGTGGCGCTGCCTGCCTCGGCCCCGGTCGGCAAACCGCGCAGCAGCCTGCGCTGGCAGCAGGCGTTTCGCCGTGTGGTGCCAGCGGCGTTGGGCATGGTGCTGGTGCTGGCGGTGTGGCAGATAGCCGCGCTCAACAGCCAGGGCTTTCCAACGCCGCTGGCCACCTGGCAGGCGGCGCTGACGCTGTTTGCCGATCCGTTTTATTCGGCCGGGCCAAACGATCAGGGTATCGGCTGGAACGTGCTGGCCTCGTTGCAGCGGGTGGCGACCGGCTTTGGCCTGGCGGCATTGGTTGGCATTCCCGCCGGTTTTCTGCTGGGGCGCTTCGCGTTTCTGGCGCAGATGCTGAATCCGATCATTTCCCTGTTACGTCCGGTTAGCCCGCTGGCCTGGCTGCCTATCGGCCTGCTGCTGTTTCAGCGTGCCGAACCGGCGTCGACCTGGACCATCTTCATCTGTTCGATCTGGCCGATGATCCTCAACACCGCCGAAGGTGTGACGCGCATTCCGCAAGATTACCTTAACGTGGCGCGGGTGCTGAAGCTGTCGGAGTGGACGGTGATGCGCAAGATCCTGTTCCCGGCGGTGCTGCCGTTTGTGTTAACCGGCGTGCGTCTGTCGATCGGCATTGCCTGGCTGGTGATTGTGGCGGCAGAAATGCTGACCGGCGGCGTTGGCATCGGCTTTTGGATCTGGAACGAGTGGAACAACCTCAACGTGGAAAACATCATCATCGCCATTGTAGTGATTGGCGTGGTCGGGCTATTGCTCGAGCAGGGACTGATGCTGCTGGCCAAACGTTTTAGCTATCAAAACCATTAAGGAGTGCGCCATGAAACCGATTATCCAGGTGCAGAACGTCAGCCAGCGGTTCAATACCCCGCAGGGTGAATTTATCGCGTTGCAGCAGGTGAGTTTTGATATTCAGCCGGGGGAAACCGTCAGCCTGATTGGCCATTCCGGCTGCGGCAAATCGACGTTGCTCAACCTGATCGCTGGCCTGACGCTGCCGAGCGACGGCGTGTTGCTGTGCGACAACCAGCAGATCGTCGGCCCCGGTCCCGAGCGCGGCGTGGTGTTTCAGAACCATTCGCTGCTGCCGTGGCTGACTACCTATGAAAACGTGGCGCTGGCGGTGCATCAGGTGTTCCGCCAGCAGATGAACAAAAGCGAAATGCGTGACTGGATCGAACATAACCTCGAACTGGTGCACATGGGGCATGCGTTGCATAAACGGCCGAACGAAATTTCCGGCGGCATGAAACAGCGTGTCGGTATTGCCCGCGCGCTGGCGATGAAGCCGAAAGTGCTGCTGATGGACGAACCGTTTGGCGCGCTGGACGCCTTGACCCGCGCGCATTTGCAGGACGCGGTGATGGAAATTCAACAGCGACTGCATACCACCATCGTGCTGATTACCCATGACGTTGACGAAGCGGTGCTGTTGTCCGACCGGGTGATGATGATGACCAACGGTCCGGCGGCCACCGTCGGTGAAATCCTGTCGGTGGAACTGCCGCGTCCTCGTTCGCGCGTGGCATTGGCGGACGATGCGGCCTATCACCATTACCGCCAGCAGGTGTTGACGTTCCTGTACGAAAAACACGCCAAGGCGGCATAAGCCACGCTGCGTTGGCGTACAGAGGAGCGGCACGATGAGGCAACAACGATTAGTGGTGATAGGCAATGGTATGGCAGGCATGCGGCTGGTGGAAACCCTCTGCCAACTGGCGCCGCAGCGTTACGCCATCACGGTGATCGGCGCAGAGCCGCGCGGCAACTATAACCGCATCCTGCTTTCGCCGGTGCTGTCGGGCGAGAAGGCGTTTGACGATACCGTGCTGCACCCCCTGTCCTGGTATGCCGAGCAGGGGGTACGGCTGCTGGCCGGGGAAGCGGCGTTGGCGATTGACCGGCAGGCGAAACGGGTGACCACCGCGCGGCGCTGCGTAGCCTATGACCTGCTGGTGCTGGCCACCGGTTCGCACCCCTGGCTGCCGCCGACGCCGGGGATCGCGCTGCCCGGCATATACGGTTTTCGTAACCTGGACGACGTACAGGCGATGCTTGGCCACTGCCGTCCCGACGGCCGGGCGCTGGTGGTCGGCGGCGGGGTGCTGGGCATTGAGGCGGCGGCAGCGCTGGCGGTGCGCGGTATGCGCTGCACGGTGGTGCACCGTGGTCATTACCTGATGGAGCGTCAGCTGGACGCCAGGGCGGCGCTGATGTTGCAGCGCAATCTGGCGACGCGCGGCATCGATTGTCAGGTCGATTGCCAGGTCAGCGCCTTCCATGGCGCGGCGCAGGTCCAGGCCGCCACGCTGAGCACCGGTGAGCAATTGGCCTGCGATCTGGTGGTGGTGGCCGCCGGGGTACAGCCAGCGGTGCGGCTGGCGCGCGAGGCCGGGCTGACCTGCCAGCGCGGCATTATTGTCGACCCGGCCATGCGCACCAGCGATGCGGCGATTTACGCCGTCGGCGAATGCAGTCAACTGGGTGACACCACCTTTGGCCTGGTGGCGCCATGCTGGCAACAGGCGGCGTTACTGGCTCAGCGGCTGGCCGGGCAGACGGTGGCGCCGTACCGGCCCGCACCGTTGCACACCCGTCTCAAGGTCAGCGGCATCGACATGCTGTGCGCTGGCGAGATTGAACCGAACAACGGGGCCGAGATTCATTATGCCGAGGATCCGCAGGCACAACATTACCGCCGTCTGCTGGTGCGCGACGGCATCCTTGACGGTGTGCTGCTGTATGGCGACGTCAGCGACAGTCAATTTTATTTGCGGCAGTTGGGCCAGCCGGTCAACGACCCGGCGGCGCTGCTGTTTGGCAATACCGAACCCGAAGCCGCACAGGCGGTGAGCGAGAGGACATCCGAAATGCACAAGCCCGTTTTGCTGGTTGCCGGTCACGGCATGGTTGGCCATCATTTTCTGGAACAGCTGGTGGCACGCCAACTGCACCTGCGCTACCACATTGTGGTGTTTGGCGAAGAATCGGTGGCGGCGTATGACCGCGTCCACCTGTCTGAATTTTTCTCCGGGCGAAGCGCGCAGTCCTTGTCGATGGTGGAGGAGGGTTTCTTCGAGCGTAGTGGTATTGAACTGCGGCTTGGCCAGCAGCTGTGCGCCATCGATCGGCAACGCAAGTGCGTAATTGACGCCGCTGGCCGCGAAACCGCCTATGACCAGTTGGTGCTGGCTACCGGTTCTTACCCGTTTGTACCGCCGATCGCTGGCAATCAACGATCAGGCTGTCTGGTTTACCGTACGCTGGACGACCTGGCGGCCATCGCCGACAGCGCCAAAAACGCGCAGGTGGGCGTGGTGATCGGCGGGGGTTTACTGGGGTTGGAAGCCGCCAATGCCTTGCAGCAGCTGGGGCTGAAGACCCACGTGGTGGAGTTTGCACCGCGGCTGATGGGGGTGCAACTGGATGACGGCGGTGCCGCCATGCTGCGTAAAAAGATCGAAGCGTTGGGCGTCAGCGTGCACACCGGCAAGGAAACGCGGGCGATAAATGACGGTTTGTTACACCGTCACAGTCTTGATTTTGCTGACGGTGAGCGGTTGGAGGCCGATTTGGTCCTGTTTTCCGCCGGCATTCGGCCGCGCGATAACCTGGCGCGCGACGCCGAGCTGACGCTGGGGCCTCGTGGCGGTATCGTGATCGACGATCGGTGCCGTACCAGCGACGACGCCATTTTTGCCATCGGCGAATGCGCCTTGTGGAACGGACAGATTTTTGGCCTGGTGGCGCCGGGCTACCAGATGGCACGCACGCTGGCGGATACGCTGGCCGGACGCGATAGCGCGTTCTGCGGTGCGGATATGAGCACCAAACTGAAACTGCTGGGCGTGGAGGTGGCTTCGATCGGTGACGCGCATGGCCGCACCGCCGACAGCCAAAGCTACAGCTGGGTCGACGGCCCGGCCGAGGTGTATAAAAAGCTGGTGGTGTCCGGCGACGGCAAACGTCTGCTGGGGGCGGTGCTGGTGGGCGACAGCGCCGAATACAGTACGCTGTTGCAACTGATGCTGAACGCGCTGCCGCTGCCGTCCGCACCGGAAAGCCTGATCCTGCCGGCCACCGGCGGCGCAGCGCCGAAAGCGCTTGGCGTGGCCGCCTTGCCGGCCAGCGCACAGATTTGCTCCTGCCATAACGTCAGCAAGGGCGACATCAGTACGGCGGTAGAGCAAGGCTGCGCCGATCTGGCGGCAGTGAAGTCCTGCACCCGGGCGGCAACCGGCTGCGGCGGCTGCGCGGCGTTGGTGAAGCAGGTGATGGAGCATGAACTGGTCGCGCGTGGCGCGACGGTGAAAAAAGACCTTTGCGAGCACTTTGCCTATTCGCGTCAGGAGCTGTATCACCTGGTGCGGGTCGGCGATATTCGCACGTTCGAACAGCTGTTGGCCAGACACGGCCACGGTCACGGCTGCGAAGTGTGCAAGCCGCTGATTGGCTCGATTCTGGCATCGTGCTGGAACGAATATCTGCTCAAACCGCAGCATTTGCCCCTGCAGGACACCAACGACCGATTCTTCGCCAATATTCAAAAAGACGGTACCTATTCGGTGGTGCCGCGGGTGCCGGCAGGAGAAATCACGCCGCAGGGGCTGATCGCCATCGGCCAGATTGCGCAACGTTATCAGCTGTACACCAAAATAACCGGCGGTCAGCGGGTGGACATGTTCGGCGCCCGCCTGGAACAGCTGCCGGAAATCTGGCAACAGCTGGTGGACGCCGGGTTTGAAACCGGCCATGCCTACGGCAAATCGCTGCGCACGGTGAAATCCTGCGTCGGCTCCAACTGGTGCCGCTACGGCGTTCAGGACTCCACCGCTTTGGCCATTGCGCTGGAGAATCGCTACAAAGGCCTGCGTTCGCCGCACAAAATCAAAATGGCGGTTTCCGGCTGCACGCGTGAATGCGCCGAAGCGCAAAGCAAGGACGTCGGCGTGATCGCCACCGACAAAGGCTGGAACCTGTATCTGTGCGGCAACGGCGGTATGAAGCCGCGTCACGCCGATCTGTTCGCCAGCGATCTGGATACGGAAACGCTGATCCGCACCGTCGATCGTTTCCTGATGTTTTATATTCGCACCGCCGATCGGCTGCAACGTACCAGCACCTGGATGGATAACCTTGAAGGCGGGTTGGATTACCTGCGTGAGGTGGTATTGGCAGACAGTCTCGGCATCGCCGCCGAACTGGAAAGCGAGATGCAGGCGGTGGTAACCAGTTACCAGTGTGAATGGCAAACCACCCTGGCAAGTCCGGAACGTTTGCAGCTGTTCCGCGCCTTTGTTAACAGCGAGCAGCCGGACGAGGCGGTGGTCTGGCAAGCGGAACGTGGGCAACGCCGCCCGGCCGGCGCAGAAGAACGCGGCCAGGCGTTCGAGGTGCAGCCGGCACGGCCGCGCGAGGGGCGGTGGGAAGACATTTGTTCGCTGGACGACATTCCGCCGCACAGCGGTATGGCCGCGCGGATCGACGGCCAGCAGATTGCCCTGTTCCATCTGCCGGGCAGCGGCGTCTATGCGCTGGCCAACCGTGAGCCGGGCAGCGACGCCAACGTGCTGGCGCGCGGCCTGTTGGGGGACGTGGCGGGCGAGCCGGTGGTGATTTCACCGTTGTACAAGCAGCGTTTCCGCCTGCGTGACGGAGTGAGCGTCGATGATGCCTCATTGCGGCTTACCGCCTGGCCGGTGCGGGTGGAACAAGGGCGGGTGCGGGTATACAGCCAGCCGATGCAGGCGGCTATTGTCGAGCCGGAAACGGCGGGAGCGACATCGTGAACGCGGCGCACTGTACCACCTGCCCGTACTGTGGCGTGGGTTGCGGCGTGGCGATTGCCGAGCAGAACGGCACGTTCAGCGTCGCCGGCGACCCCAACCATCCGGCCAATCAGGGGCGGCTGTGCGTCAAGGGCAGCGCGCTGGCGGAAACGCTCGATCTTGATGGCCGCCTGCTGCACCCGCAGCTAGACGGCCAGAACGTCGGTTGGTCACAGGCGCTGGACGCGGTAGCCGAGCGATTTAGCCGCATCATCGCGCAGCATGGCCCGCAGGCGGTGGCGTTTTATGCCTCCGGCCAGTTGCTGACCGAGGATTACTACGTCGCCAACAAGCTGATGAAAGGCTATATCGGCGCGGCCAACATCGACACCAATTCCCGCCTGTGCATGGCGTCGGCGGTGGTGGGTTATAAGCGGGCGTTTGGCGGCGACGCGGTGCCGTGCAGCTATCAGGATATCGAATTGGCGGATCTGGTGATCCTGTGCGGATCGAATACCGCCTGGGCGCACCCGGTGGCCTACCAGCGGCTGAGCGCGGCGCGCCGTCGGCGGCCGCAGATGAAAGTGGTGGTGATCGACCCGCGTGAAACCGCGACCTGCGACGGTGCCGATTTGCATCTGCCGCTGCGCCCCGGCAGCGACGCCGCATTGTTCAACGGGGCGCTGCACTGGCTGGCGCAGCAGCAGCGGCTGGATCAGGATTTCCTGCAGCGTCATACCCTCGGTGCATCCGCTACGCTGGCTGCCGCTGCATCATGGACGCCAGCACGGGTGGCCGAGTTCTGCGGTTTGCCGCTCAACGCGGTGATGGCATTTTACCGCCTGCTGGCCGGAACGGAAAACTGGCTGACGCTGTATTCGATGGGCATTAATCAGTCCTCTAGCGGGGCGGATAAATGCAACGCCATTATCAACCTGCATCTGGCGGGTGGGCGCATCGGCAAGCCGGGCTGTGGGCCGTTTTCGATTACCGGTCAGCCGAATGCGATGGGAGGCCGCGAGGTGGGCGGGCTGGCCAACCAGTTGGCGGCGCATATGGGATTCAGCGCAGCAGACACTGACCGGCTACAGCGTTTTTGGCGCTCGCCGCAGATGGCGCGCCAGCCCGGCTTGAACGCGGTAGCGTTGTTCCGCGCGGTGGCCGCCGGACAGGTGAAGGCGGTGTGGATCATGGGCACCAATCCGGTGGTATCGCTGCCGGACGCCGACGTAGTGCGGCAGGCGTTAAAAGACTGCCCGCTGGTGGTGGTTTCTGACGTTATGGCCGCCACCGATACCGCCGCGCTGGCGCATATTCGCCTGCCGGCGTTGGCCTGGGGGGAAAAAGAAGGCAGCGTCAGTAATTCAGAGCGCTGCATTTCACGCCAGCGCGCTTTTTTACCTGCGCCTGGCGAAGCAAAAGCAGACTGGTGGATCATCAGTCAGGTTGCGGCGCGCATGGGGTTTGCCGACGCGTTTGCCTACCAGCATCCGGCCGATATTTTCCGCGAGCATGCGGCGCTGTCCGGCTTTGAAAACCACGGTAGCCGCGCTTTTGATATCAGCGGATTGGCCGCGTACAGCCGCCAGCAGTGGTATCAGATGCCTCCCATGCAGTGGCCGATCAACAGGCAGCACCCGCAGGGCTGTCGACGGTTGTTTGCCGATGGCCGCTTTTTGCATGCGGACGGCAAGGCGCGCTTATTGCCGATTACCCCGCGGTTGCCGCATTCTGCGCCGTCAGCACAGTATCCACTGGTGCTCAACACCGGGCGCATTCGCGACCAGTGGCACACCATGACCCGCACCGGCAAGGCCGCGCGGTTGATGCGTCACATCAGCGAACCGTTTTGCGAGATCCATCCGCAGGATGCTGTGCCGTTGGGTATTGATGACGGCCATCTGGTGCGCCTGAGCTCGCCACACGGCTGGATGATCGCGCGCGCGCAGCTCAGCGCAGGCCAACGGCGCGGCAGCCTGTTTGTGCCGATGCACTGGAACGCGCAGTTCACCGCGCAGGGGCGGGTGGACAGCCTGATCCCGCCGGTGGTCGACGCCGATTCCGGCCAGCCGGAAAGCAAGCATGCGCCGGTGCGTGTCAGTCGCTGGCACAGCCGCTGGCAGGCGGAGATTTTCTTGCGCCACACCGCCGCGCCGCCGCGTGGAGTGTATTGGAGCCGCGTGACGCAGCAGTCGGTCAACCATTTCATCATGGCTGGCCAACAGCAGATCGACGACTGGCCAGCCTGGTTGCAACAGCACTTTGGGCTGGATGGCCTGACGCTGCAAATCGCCGAACTTGCACAGCGTGGCTTCCATGCGATCGGTTGGCGTCAGGGCGAAGTGCAACTGGCCTTTTACAGCCGACGCTACGCGCCGACGCTGGATCGCAGCGCGATCCTTGCGGCGTTTGACCATGCGCCGCACACCGGTCCGCAGCGTCTGGCGTTGCTAGGCGGCCGCAGCGCCCCAGGGCAGACGGCGCCCGGAGCCACGGTGTGCAGTTGCTTCGGCGTGGGTGAAAATCGCATCATTGCGGCGATACGCCAAGGCTGCCACAGCGCGGCGACGCTGGGGGAGCAACTGCAATGCGGTACCAACTGCGGTTCCTGCCTGCCGGAACTGAAAAAACTGATTCAACAGCATGCGACCCAGCGGGTGGCATAGCGGAGGGTAGGTCGATGAAAGCGATTGATATGTTGATCGCGTGTGCGCAGCAACGCCAGCCGGTGGTCGGCGGCGAGGTGTGGCTGGTCGGTGCCGGGCCGGGCGATGCCGAACTGTTGACCATCAAGGCGTTGCGGGCCATCAGTCAGGCCGAGGTGCTGGTGTTCGATCGTCTGGTGTCGCCAGCGGTGATGGCGCTGGTGCCGAAGCAGGCGCTGCGCATCGACGTGGGCAAATCCCCCCGTTGCCACACGCTGTCGCAGCCGGAGATCAACCAGTTGCTGGTGGAACTGGCGCAGGCCGGTAATCGCGTCGTGCGGCTGAAGGGCGGCGATCCGTTTATCTTTGGCCGCGGCGGTGAGGAAATGGTGGCGTTGCAGCGCCATGGCATCCCCTGTCATATCGTGCCGGGCATCACTGCCGCCAGCGGCTGTGCCGCCGCGACCGGCATTCCGTTGACCCACCGTGACCATGCGCAGTCGGTGCGCTTTGTTACCGGTCATTGCCGTGATGGCGGACTGAAGCTGGATTGGCGCGCGCTGGTCAGCGACGGGCAGACGCTGGTGTTTTATATGGGCCTGGCGCTCGGTGCGAGCATTGCCGAGCAGTTGATGCGCCACGGCATGAGCGCCGAGACGCCGTTGGCGATTATCGAACGAGGCACTCAGCCGCAGCAGCGGGTGCTCACCGCCACGCTGGTCGAATTGCCCGCGCTGCTGACTCGCGAACGCCCACAGTCACCCGGTTTATTGGTGATTGGCAGCGTGGTCGGTCTGTACCGCGCCGGCCATTGGCAGGCGCAGCAGGTTACGCCGGCGGTGGCGGTTTAAGTTGCCGACGGGCGCTGCAGTTCCAACAGGGCGATAAATCGCAGCGTCAGCGCGTTCAGCCGCAGCAGTGCCACCGTCGGTTCTGCGCTGGTCGGTGGCTCTTGTTCCAACTGCTGGCAAACGGTGACCGCGCTTTGGTAGCCTGCCAGCGCAAAACTGCCTTTCTGCCGGTGCAGCACCGCGGCGAACGCCTCCGGTTGCCCGGCGTTGGCAAGCAGTTGCTGTCGGTCGGCTTCACTGCTGCGTTGCAGTTCATCGATTAGCGTTGACAGCACCTGAGGCTGCCCGTCGCTCATCGCCCGTATTTCCTGCATGTTCAAACCAATTGCCCGCTGTTCCTGCAGCAGGTTGCGCAAGTCTTTTTGCGTTAGCGGTTTGATCAATACCGCATCCATACCGGCGGCCAGACAACGGCGTTGCTCATCGTTAAAGGCATTGGCGGTGCAGCCGACGATCGGCTGGTAGCGTCGCTGACCGCGCTCGCGTTCGCGCTGGGTCTGTGCCAACTGATAGCCGCTGAGGGTCGGCATCTGACAATCGGTCAACACCAGATCGGCGTGTTGCCGTTCCAGCCACTGTAACGCCTGCATGCCGTTATCACAGGTGGTAACGTGATGGCCGAGCTTTTCCAGTTGCAGCTTCATCACCGTCAGATTGGCTGGCAGATCGTCTACTACCAGGATATGCAGCGCGGGGTCCAGCGCGCTGGGTGCCGATGAGGTCTGGGATTCGCTATGGACGGTGCTGCGTGGCAGGCTCAGCGTAAAGGAAAAACGCGAGCCGTGCTGCGGCGCTGAATCAATCTGTAACTCTCCCCCCAGCAATTGTACCAACTGGGTACAGATTGCCAGGCCAAGCCCGGTGCTGGCCGGCGTATTGGGATCGGCCTGGACATACGGCTGCAATATTTTTTGCTGCATTTGCGGAGCAATACCGATGCCGCTGTCGGTGATGCTGAACGTGACGCGGTCGTATTGCGTATCCTGCGACTGAACGCTGACCTGCAGCGCTACAAAACCGCGTTCGGTATATTTGATGGCGTTGCTCAGCAGGTTATTGAGCACCTGCGTCAGCTTTGTGCCATCCAACAGATAGTCACACTGCCAGGCGGCTTCGATGTCGCTGTCCAGTCGCAGCGCTTTTTGCGCCGCCAGCGTGGCGTAGGTTTCCAGCAGCTGCGTCAGCAAGGGGTACAGCGCGGTGGGCTGCGGTTGCAGATGCAGTTCTCCGGCTTCGATTTTCGAGATGTCCAACACGTCGCCGACGATTTGCAACAGCTGGCGTGAGGCGGCATAGGCAATCGGCAGCGACGAGTCTGCCGCGTCTGGACGCTGGCTTTCCAGTTCCAGAATGCCGAGGATGGCGTTCATCGGTGAGCGGATCTCATGGCTCATGCGCGCCAGAAAATCACTTTTTTCGCGGCTGGCGTCGGTGGCTTGCTGCAACGCGTCGGCCAGATCGCGCTCCAGCCGCTTGCGTTGGCTGATGTCATACCAGCCTAGCAGCAGGCCCTGCGGCGTCATGCGGCTGTCGCTGTAGGCCGCCAGCCACTGGGCGATTTCCCGCTGCTCGCCGCGTATTACCATGGTGCGGTCGGAAAACTGCGGCTGCATGCTGCCGATGGCGGCAATGCGTTCCTGGTGGCCGATCGGTGGGGCGATGGGATGGTGCGCGGTGAAGTGTTCCAGCGTACTGCCAATGACCTGCTGGTGGGACAGCGCCAGCGACGTTAACAATGCCTGATTGCAATGGGTAATCTTGCCGAGCGGGTCGCACACCAGCAGCGGGGTGGGAATGCTGTTCAGCAAGGTTTGCCAATATTTGAGCGCATCGCGCAGTCCACGCTCGGCGCGGCGCCGGCGGAAGATCTCGCTAAGCAGAAAGCCTATCAGAAACAGCGACAGCGCAGCGCTGATCCCCGCCAGCGGCGTCAGCCAATGGCGGGCAGTGGAAGGCGCGGGCAGCATGCCGTTGAGCGCCGCGTTGAGTAGCCAGCGCTGGTTGATCGACTGCGCCATGCCGTCAGGCAGGGCATCGATCGCCTGATTGATGCGGTCGAGCAACGCGTGCTGATCGGCGGCCAGCCATAGGCGCTGGGTGCTGACGATGGCCGGCAATGGGCGCACCAGCAATCTGCCCGGATACAGATTGCTGGCCAGCAGCGCCGCCTGGGTGGCGTCGCAAACGATGCCCTGAGCAGCGCCGGCATTCAACAGTCTGAGCGCTTCATGCAGGGTTGCCGCTTCACCGAGCGCCACGCCGGGGTAGGTCGTCAGCAAGGCGGCCTGTACCGGGCTGTGTCGCAAGGACAGCAAGCGCTGATGACGCAAATCCGGCATCAGTTGATGCTGCAACGGTAGGCTATCCCGCCGCACAACCAACGCCCAACGCTGCTGCCACAGCGGTTTGGAAAGCAGGATGCCGGTCGGTGGCGGTGAACTCTGCGGCGGCGGCAGGGCCAGCTGGATACGCTGCTGGCTGAGCATTTGCGCCAGTTGGTCGCGGTTGGAGGCCGCCTGGGCGCTGAAGTGCAACCCGCTTTGGGTCGACAGCGCGCTCAGCAGATCGCTGGCGGCGCCCTGTGGTTGGCGCTGCGCATCCAGATCGCTATAGGGCAGGCGATCGCGCAACAGGCCGATCTGTAGCGGTTCTGCCGACCAACCCCAGGCCGGCAACAGCAGCAATGGCAGCAGCCAGCGCATAAGGTTCATAGTCCGGCTTCGCGCAGATATTCAAACAGTTCAGCGTCGGAGCCGACGCCGATTTTCATCATGGCGCTTTTTTTCTGTGCGCTGATGGTCTGCTTGGTACGGCTAAGCATGGCGGCGATGTGATTAACGCTATGTCCCTGCGCCAGCAGGCGCACCACCTCCAGTTCTCGCGGACTCATGGCTGCCACGGTGACCGGCATCGCGCTGACGTTAGCGGGACGTCGCCCTTGCTGTAATGCTTTCAGGCAGGTGGTCAGTTCGCTGGTCAGGCTCTGCTTGTTGATCACCGCCCGCGCGCCGGCGGCCAGAATGGTCTTCACCAATCCGGGGTTGGTCATCATGGTGATCACGACGATCGGCAACTGCGGGTATTTACGCCGCAGCGTTTCAATCAGTCTCAAGCCATCGCTTTGCCGATCGCCGGGCATGTTGAAGTCGGTAAGCAGTACATCCGGCTGTTTTTCCGCCAGCAGCGCCAGCAATTGATCTACCGTTTGCGCTTCGCCGCTGATGACAAAATCATCGCCGAAGCTGGTAGTGACCACGGTGCGTAACCCAATCAGGAACACCGGATGATCGTCGGCTATTACCACGGTTTTTTGCACTCAACGCTCCTTGAAACAACAATAAATACGGCAGGATTAATGGGCCGTGACCAATGCCAGTACGCCGTTTACCCCGTGGTGTGGATGCGGTAATAACCGGCATTCAACCTGATGATAAACCGCATCGGGCAACAGCAACCGCAAGGCGCAGCAGGAGGGCTGCTGCGCTGAGGCGGCCGGATGACGCAACAGGCTGGCCAACGGCTCGCGATCGTCGGGATGTACATGCGCCAGCAGCAGCGTCAGGTTGGCCAACTGACGCGGCGGCATGCCGAAAATCGCTTCATGCGGCTGCCAGTCGAGACTTTCCGCCCCGGGCGTCAGGCAAAAAAAGGCCGGTTGGCGCGCCTGTAACAGGTAGCCCAACAGCTGCAAGCGCTGCTGGTGCTGCTGGTTGCGGGCGCGGTGCTGCTGTTCACGCGTGGCGACCAGTAGCCCGAGTGAAATAACCGCCAACAAGTACAGCTGCGACGCTTCGACGGCCTGGGTGCCTGCCAGTGCGGCGGAAAAAGGGCCGTAACCGTAAAGCGTCGCCAGGCTGACCAGCAGCGTCAACAGGATAAAGTACAGCGCCAGCGGCAGCAGCGGCCACAGCGCCGCCAACAGCAAGGACAATGCCAGCGCCATATACAGCAAGGCATGATTCAGCAACGGGTGCTGCAACAGGGGGGCCGGCAGGCAAAATATCGCCGCCACCAGCGGTAATACCCAGACGGCGGTATAGCCCTGTTGTCGGTTTAGCCAGCGGCCGCGATTCAGCCGGTGGATGATAAACAGCGGGGCGATCGCCAGGCAGCCGGTAGCGTTGGAGATGCTCCAGCTAACGAAATGCGAGACCACCGTCGGGTAACCAAGGGCCTTGAGCAGCAGGTCGCTGATTAACCCGCCGACGGCGCTGCCAAGATAGACCCCGCCCAGCAGCAGCAGGGTTTCTCCACGGTAGGACAGGTCGGTTGCATAGCGATGCACGCTGTTCCAGATCAGGGCGAGCGGGCACAGTATCAGTGGATCGACCAGCGCGAACGCCAGCGCGATATCCACCGGCCGATCGTGCAGCACACTGACCGAGAAATGCATCACGCCGGCGCTGATCACCCACATCGGCCATTGGGCCGGTTGCCGGGTGCACAAGATGCCCAGCAGCAGGCCGGCCGGCAGCCAGACGGTGCTGGACAGGCTCCAGGGGTCGCGCGTTTCGAGGCTGATGGTCGCGAGCAGAAAGTAAAGCGCGATAAAGATCAGCCAATGTAATAGGCCGTAACGAAGAGATGTACGCCCGGCATCCATGTGTTTCTCCCTTGCCGCTACCGTGATGAATAATGATAGCAATCTTCTGCGATTAGCAGAGGGTTGCTTTTCTGACTAGTCAAATATCTGTCCGCGTGTGCGTTTCTTATACTCCTTCCCACATTACGGCAACCGCCGAATCCCAACGGATTATTACTTGATTAGCGAGGTCGGTACAAAATGAAAAACGGTAAATTGCTTGGCGGCATTGGTGTGGTTTTCGCAACGGCGTTGCTGCTGTTCTGCTCCCTGGACTCGGTCGGCCATAGCGCACGTCTCAGTGGGCCGGTAATGGTGATGAAAGAAGGAACGGTATTGTTCGCGCTGAATGCATCGATGCAACAAAACCGTCAGCTTGACGGCCAATACCAACATGCGCGCGGCCTGTTTCAGCAGGCGGGCGGCAAATTGCACGGCGGTATGCAACATCTGATCGACAGCGGCTATTTTGCCTGATGTCAGGCGACCTTCCAGTTGATTAAACGCGAGGATATAAAAATGAAATTAGTGATACTTTCCAGTGCGGTATTAGGCCTGGTCTGCCTGTTGAGCGGCTGTGTCTCTCCTGAACAACAGGCGGCGATGGATCGGGCGCAGTGCAGCGGTTACGGTTTTAAAGCCGATAGCGTCGAATTTGCCCAATGCATGCAAAAAATCGATATTCATCGTGATGAAATGGTCGCGGCTGAAAATGCACAGTGGCAGCAGCGCATGGCGCTGGAAGAGCGGAAAAACGCGCGGCAAAACGACAGGCACAATAGCAGCAATACCGTGGTGGTGATCCACCGTGCCGCCGAAGAAATTCTGGATAAAACACCGGCCTTCGACCGCCAGGGCAACCCGAACTTTGATGCCGAGGGCAACTATCAAGGGCCGCATGGCGTCGGTGCGCTGGTCGGTCCGGAGGATAATCCGGATTTGAACCCCAACCTCGGCGGTTAACTGAAGTGAGTGATTTTTCGCCGCCTGCTGGCGTGGTCATGGGGGCTATCCCCCCGCTGACAGCGCCAGCGTCAGTCCGCCCGCCAGCGCCAGAAAGCAGCCGAACGGCATCGGCGTTTGCCGGCTTGAGCGTTGTGCGCCAGAGCGGGGCAACCAGACCGCCAGAGCGCACAGCGAGGCCAGTAACAGCATAGCGGGTAGCAACGGCCAGCCGCCCCAGGCCCCCAGCGCTGCCAGCAGTTTGAAGTCACCCTGACCGATCCCCTGACGTTGGCGGTAAATCACATATAGTCGATTGGTACCCCACAACAGCAGATAGCCCGCCACCGCGCCCAACACGCTGTCGGCCAGGGGGACTAGCGCCCCGTGCAAATTGACCAGTAAACCGGCCCACAGCAGCGGCAGGGTTAAACTGTCTGGTAGCCAGAGGGTGCGGCAGTCAATAAAAGCGAGTGCGATCAGCACGGTTGCCATTGCCATCAATACCAGCCGCCGAGCATCGGCCGCCGGACCCAGCGCAATCAGCAGGGCGGCGCAGCTACAACAGCTTACCATGACCGCCCACTTTACCGGCGGTGCCTTTGCGGTGCGTGCATCATGCCAACGCCAACGCAGCAGTGCCGGCGACCGCCACACCAGCTGTTGCACCAGCCACGATGCCGGTAATACCGACAGCCATAACAGCAGTAAACCTGCGTCATCCATCCGCTTTTCTCCCACGCCCTGCCTGCGCCGAAGATAACGCCTCATATCAGGTTCGCCGAGCGGTTTTTAGCCTACGTTGGCAAACTTGCGACCGGCTGCGCAGGACAGATACTGGCGCTCCACGTACGCTGGAAATCGCCTGATACGACATATTGTGACGTCGTCACTTCGTTTTTTGAGGTTTATCTGATTGTTTAGTCTGATAAATAATCTAGGATGCCTGGTTAACGCGGCTGCGCTGAGTGTGCGCGGGATCGCGGTGGGGAATGATGGACAGCAGCGCTGTGCTATAGTGAGCGCAAGTGAGGTTGTCTGTCGTCGGGAGTGGCTGCAGCAGAAAAAGGTGGTAGGTCGTGTCCCGCGGATGGGGTCAGGGCGCCAGTCTGATGACAGAAGTGAGTCGAATTATCCGCAGTAGACTAACCGTTCAAACGGCTAAAACAGCTTGGCAGCGCTGGCCGTTGCTGCTGTGGCCGTTAGCCCTGGCATTTGCGGCCCAGGCGGAATCTCCGCCGGCGCCGGAGTCGCTGGTCAGCTCGGCGCCAGACGGTGCCAACGCATTGCCCGACCTCGGCAGCAGTGCGGTGAACGATCAACAGCGCGAAAAAGAGTGGGCCACCATGGCCAAGCAACTTGGCGAACGTAACCTGAATGAGGTCTCTGGCCAACAGGTGCGTACCCGCGCCGAGAGCTACGTTATCGGTCAGGCAACCCATCTGTTGCAACAGCAGGCGCAAGATCTGCTGTCGCCGCTGGGCACCGCCACGCTGTCGTTGGCGGTATCGCCGGAAGGCGACTTTTCCGGCAGCCGCGGCCAGTTATTCAGCCCGCTGTATGATGTCGACGGCCTGCTGACCTATAGCCAGGTCAGCGTGCTGCAACAGACCGACAGTTCGTTGGCCAATCTGGGGCTGGGGCAGCGCTGGATCGCGGGCGACTGGCTGTTGGGCTACAACACGGTGTTCGACAGCGACATCGGCAATCAGCGTAACCGTGGCAGTATTGGCGCGGAAGCCTGGGGCGATTATCTGCGCTTTTCTGCCAACTACTACCATCCACTGTCGGCCATGTCGGCGCGGCAAGACGGTGCGGTGTTCCGCAGCCGTCCGGCGCGCGGCTATGACATCAGCACGCAAGGCTATTTGCCGTTTTACCGCCAGTTGGGCGCTTCATTGAGCTTTGAACAATACCGTGGCAACGATGTGGATCTGTTCGGCAGTGGCAACAAGCAGGACGATCCGCGTGCCATGCAACTGGGGTTGAGCTATACCCCGGTGCCGCTGGTAACGCTGAAGGCGCAGCATAAACTGGGCGAGGGCGGCGAAACGCAAGATACGGTAGAACTGGGGTTGAGCTACCGTCTGGGCGTACCGTTGGTGAAGCAGATTTCGCCGGAGTACGTCGCGCAGGCCAAGTCGCTGCGCGGCAGCCGCTACGATAACATTGAGCGCAGGAACGTACCGGTGCTGGAATTCCAGCAACGCAAGACATTGCAGGTGTTCCTGGCGACGCCGCCGTGGAGTCTGCACGCCGGCGAAACCCTGCCGCTGGTGCTGGAAATCAAAACCGGCAATAAAATCACTCGCGTCAGTTGGCAAGGCGATACCCAGGCGCTGAGTCTGACGCCGCCGCACAATAACAACGATCCGCATGGTTGGAGCGTGATCATGCCGGCATGGGATAGCAACCCCGGGGCGGAAAATCGCTACCGACTGTCGGTAACGCTGGAAGATGACCAGCAGCAGCGGGTGACCTCGAACTGGATCACGCTGCAGGTGACGCCGCCGCTGTCGTTGTCGGGCGGCGAGCAACCCTCGATGCCGGCAGCCCAGACGCTGCAAACCCCGACGGTACCGGCCGCTACCGGACCGTTTGGCGGTTAGCCGTTCTTGCCTTGCAGCACCCAGACGGCGGCTTCGACACGTGATTTCAGTTTCAGCTTCTTCAACAGATGCTTGACGTGCACTTTTACCGTACTTTCGGTGATCGTCAGCTTGCGGGCGATCAGTTTATTCGGCAGTCCCTGGGCAATCAGTTTGAGGATATCGCGTTCGCGCGGCGTCAACTGCTGGATGTCGCGCTCGGTGGCCGGGCGATTTTCCCGCAGGCTGGCCGCCAGTATTGGCGTCAGCGTCTCGCTGAGCACCATTTGTCCTGCGGCGGCCTGATGCAGGGCCTTCAGCAGTTCTTCCGGTTCCATATCCTTCAGTAAATAGCCGTCGGCGCCGCGTTTGAGCGCGCTCACCACATCGTCTTCGTGATTGGAAACGCTGAAGACCACCACTCGCCCCGACAGCGCGGTCAAACGCAGGCGGTCGAGCGTTTCCAGACCGTTCATGCCCGGCATATTGAGATCGAGCAGGATCAAGTCGGGATCGAGCTGTTCCGCCAGTTCAACACCACGCTCGCCATTGCTGGCTTCGGCAATCACCTGCAGCCGTGAATCCATGCTAATCAACTGTTTCACGCCGTTGCGCAGCATCGGATGATCGTCAATCAGCAAAATAGTGGCGGCCTCTTCGGTAGTCATACTGTCTCCTATTAATCGATGGCGTGGTTATCCGGGCGGAAGACCACCCGGACTTCGGTGCCGCCGCCGCTGCGTGGGGTGATATCGCAGCGGCCATGCAGACTGTTTGCGCGGTCGCGCATGATAATCAGGCCGTAATGATCTGGCCGCTCACCGTGTTCAGGCAGGCCACGGCCGTTATCGCTGACCGACAGGGTGATTTCGCCCTGCTGATTGGTCACCTGAATCCGTACCTGGCTGGCCTGAGCGTGTTTATGGATATTGCTCAAGGCCTCGCGGCTAATCTGCAACAGATGGATGGCCTGATAGGCCGGGACGGTGCGTGGCCCCAATTGATAATCCAGCTCAATGGCGATCCCCAGTCGGGCATTGAATTCCTGCACCGTCGACTGCAATGCCGCCAACAGCCCCGGCTCGCTTAATCGCAGCCGGAAGGTGGTCAGCAGTTCGCGGAGCTGTCGATAGGCGGTGTTAAGTTCTTCGCGCATTTGCCGTACCAGCGCCAGGCTGGCGGCCGGCAGCGCATCGCCCTGCATTTGCAGGCAACTGGCCTGCATCTTCAGACATGACAGCGATTGGGCGATGGAGTCATGCAGTTCACGGGCAATGGCCGCGCGCTCTTCCATCAGCATCAACTGCTGCTGATGGTCTACCTGGCGCTCGATGGCCAGCACGCTGGTCAGCTGTTCGACCAGGGTAGCGATCAGTTGATGATGATCGTCGTTCAGCGGCTGGTGATACTGCGCCACCAGTACGCCGTAGTTGCCCAGTTTATCGCTCAGACTCCAGCTTAGCGACGGGTGCTGATGCGCCGGGTACGGTTCTTCGTTCAGACAGGCGCTGCACGCCGCGTTATTGCAATATTCCGGCCGTAACGGCTGATTGTTGCTCAACAGCAAAAACTGTTCCTGGCTGTTGTTTTCATACAGCCGCAGCTGGATCGCCCGCAGTGGGGTGAGAGCCTGTAACTGGCTCAGCACCGGCGTCAGGCGGCTGCACAACGGTTCGCTGGTGTGCAATTGGCGGCTGGTGTGGTACAGAAAACCCAATACCTGGTTTTTTTGTTGCAGATCGGCGGTTTTTTCCGCTACCCGCTGTTCCAGTCCGTGGTACGTGGCGGACAGTTCGTCCGACATGGTGTTCAGCGCGCCACCGAGCGAGGCCATTTCATCCTGATGTCCACGCTGGGCGAAACGCCGACTGAAATCACCGTGCCCGACCGCCTGCGCCATTGCCACCAACTGGCGCCATGGGTGCAGCAAACGGCGGCGCAGGTAGCAAATGGTGCCGATCAGCAGCAATAGCGTCAGCGCAATGAACACCCATTGCACCAGCATCACCATCAACAGGCGTCGTTCGGTATGGCGATCGATGTCGGAGACCAGTTTGTCCAGCAGATTGACGAAATGCGCCACCTGCGGCGCGGCGTCGGCCGGCCGTTGCGCCTGTCGCAACTGGGGTTGCAGCGTCTGCTGCCAGTAGGCGCGCAGCGCCTGAAACTGTGGCGTCAATCCTTCCTGTTCGACCGCGCGCTGTAAATCGCGGCTGTTTTCATCGGCGGCCAGTTCGTCGATCAGCGCCTCGCTTTGCTCACTGAGCGGCACCTGCGCCAACAGGCGGTAACTTTGCATGCGCAGCGAACCGGCTTTGTTAATGGCATGCGCATTACCCTGAATGCTTTGCGACATCCAGGCCGAGGTACTCATGCCGGCAATCCCCAACAGGCCCAGCAGCAGCATCAGCACGGCAACCTGATTAACGATCGACAGCGGGGCCAGTAACCGTTTCATAAAGGCAAATCCCTGAAGGTATAACACGTTGGCAGCAAGAAACACGGGGCGTGAGCAGGTGGTTCCAATAACGATTCAGCCTTATTTTTCATTATCCCCAGGCATAACCCCATACCCCTAACGAAGTACCCATTAGTTTCCAGCATGCCGGCATGCCGTCGTGACTGCGGATAACCTCGCTGTCAGCCTTTTGATTTATAAGTTTTTTATTTAATGCGTTGGCTTACTCCTTAGGGGATGTAAGGTTGTTTTGGCCGTATTGCTACCTGCGGCTGCGTTGATTTGCATCAACTTTGGCGTGCGGTGGGATCACTAGGGTGGGCGAAGTTATCACCGTGTGTCAGAGGTTTTTATGTCGCAAACTGTAACGCCATCATTAAAGAAAAAAACGGGCGCGGTTATTCAGGATTGGCAACCCGAGAATACTGAATTCTGGCAACGCCGGGGCCACCGTATCGCCAGTCGCAATCTGTGGATCTCCGTTCCCTGCCTTTTATTGGCTTTCTGCGTCTGGATGCTGTTCAGCGCCGTTGCCGTGAATCTCAATAAAGTCGGTTTTGATTTTTCAACCGACCAACTGTTCCTGCTCACCGCATTACCTTCGGTTTCCGGTGCGATTTTACGCGTGCCGTATTCGTTCGTGATCCCGATATTCGGTGGCCGGCGCTGGACGGCGATCAGCACCGGCTTGCTGATCGTTCCCTGCCTGTGGTTGGGATATGCGGTACAGGATACCAGCACCACCTTCAATACCTTCATCATCATCTCGCTGCTGTGCGGTTTTGCCGGCGCCAACTTTGCTTCCAGCATGGCCAATATCAGTTTTTTCTTCCCCAAGGCCAAACAGGGCGGGGCGCTGGGCATTAACGGCGGGCTCGGCAATCTGGGCGTGAGCGTGATGCAGCTGATTGCGCCGCTGGCGATTGCCATCGGCATGTTTGGTATCTTTGGCGGCAACGGACACCCACAGCCGGACGGCAGCCAACTGTGGTTGGAAAATGCCGCCTGGATCTGGGTGCCGTTTTTGATCATCGGTACGCTGGCGGCCTGGTTCGGCATGAACGATCTGGCGGCATCCAAGGCGTCGCTCAGCCAGCAACTGCCGGTGTTGAAACGCGGCCATTTATGGATCCTCAGCCTGCTGTATCTGGCGACCTTCGGTTCGTTTATCGGCTTTTCCGCCGGCTTCGCCATGCTGTCCAAAACCCAATTCCCGGACGTGGTGATTCTGCACTATGCCTTCTTTGGTCCGTTCCTTGGTGCGTTGGCGCGCCCAGCCGGCGGGGCATTGTCCGACCGCTTTGGCGGCATCCGTGTCACGCTGATCAACTTCGTGCTGATGGCGGTGTTTGCCGGTCTGCTGTTCCTGACCTTGCCGGGAGAAGGCTCGCAAGGGTCATTCATCGCCTTTTACAGCGTCTTTATGCTGCTGTTCCTGACTGCCGGGCTGGGCAGCGGCTCGACCTTCCAGATGATTGCGGTGATTTTCCGTAAAATCACCATCGAACGGGTCATGGCGCAGGGCGGTTCGGATCGGTTGGCGCAACGCGAAGCGGTGACCGACTCTGCTGCGGCGTTGGGCTTTATTTCTGCCATTGGTGCCATTGGTGGCTTCTTTATCCCAAAAGCGTTCGGTACCTCACTGGCGATGACCGGATCGCCGGCTGGCGCGATGAAGCTGTTCCTGGTGTTTTATATTGTTTGCGTTGCCATTACCTGGCTGGTGTACGGCCGTAAGGCTCGCTGATCGTTATTTGCGGGTATCTTTCCAATCAGAGATACCCGCCATTTATATTTACTGCCTGGCATTATTTTCATCATTTCACTTCCCGCCGTTGCCGGCGATTATCCCATTACGCTTGCTATTGCCAACGCCGATAGTGATAACTGAAGCGTTAATGGCGCTTATATCTGCAAAACAATCGAATAAGAAAAATCTCATTATTGGTCGCCGCGCTCTTTATGTTTTTTTGCAATAGGATTAAACGGAAAGTCGTTTGCCATGCGCCGATGAAGGGGAAATTTCACAAGTTTATAAATATAACAACCCGCTAACAAATTGATTTTGTACTTATATTTCAGTTGGTTGCTGGTGTTTTTTCGTCATCTTTAACAATTGATAAAACCCTTGCTGCTCAAGGGTTAATCGGTGATTGGCGCCCTGATGGGGTAAAATATGTCGTATTTTAAAAAATGAAATCGGGATTTTTTTATATTTATCTTTCGCAAATATAACAGTCTATTGAGTTTACATTTAATTTCTTGAACATTTTTTCATATTTCTATACAAAGTGTGCAGGACAGGCACGTTAAGGAAATTAAAAGTGAATCTTGATAAAAGAATAAAGATTAGGAATCTGGATGTTTTAATCCCTTCCAGGAAAAAATCTCGCCTGCGCTGGAAAGAGTATCAGATACTTTCACTGCTGGTTGCCCGTTCGCCAGAATTGGTTACCCGTACGGAAATTATAGAAAATATTTGGAAAGGCACCTATTGCTCGGATTCAACGATAAATCAAACCATTAAATCCATTAGGCAGAAAATCGGCGATGGGGAGCATATGCTTATCAGAACCATTCCTCGCCTGGGTTATAAAGTGGAAAATAGTGAGGTGTTCCATTTTATCAGTGAAGAAGTCGATAACGGTGGAGATGATATTTCCCATGAAGAATTGACGAACAATGATAATATTCAAGCGGAAATATCTGAAAAAGAAACCTCCTTGCCGCCAGTCAGCCAGGATAAAATCAGCGCCGCAGCTGATAGCATGGAACAGACCGCAACAATAACGGCCAGGCCATTGCGGGGGAATAGCGATTCAGCGGAAAAAAACAGGGGCAGCCGTGGTTTTTTTTCTCTGCCGACGGCGAGAGTGGTGACCTATCTGTCGGTGCTGGCATCATTGCTGGTTATTTCACATCTTTCGTTTTTGCTGGGAAACCAGGTGCGGCCGCCGATCGTCAATGACATACAAAACAACACCCGTGTGATGCTGGCCCTGACGCTAAACGATCCGCGCGCCAAAGTGCCACAGACCTTGTTGTGCCTGTATCAGGGAGAGCATCAGGCACAGACGCAGGCAACGCTGGAATGCATCGACCCCAAGCGCGGGCAGTTTCGCCAGCCGGTGAACTATGACGCCGAAAATGCATTTGATGGCGGTTCACTCAAACTTATCTTGCCGGATAGTAATCTGGAATATCGGGTGGCGTATGATGTTAAAAATTAGCGTCATCTGAAATTTCATATCGTTCATAATTTCACATGCTGCGAATATTACTATTTCATTATTTGTTATTTGAATAGTCACAATCATTTGTCCAGTCTGTTAACCATCACCTAACGCGTATTTTGCGACCGTTCGCTGATGCGGCAGGAATAATGGAAACAGGCTGAGTGACAAATTATGGACAAGCGTAAAGTAGCGATTATTGGCGGCTCGGGTTTTATTGGCACGCGATTGGTTAAACGTCTGTGTTCCCGCAGCGATCTGGCGTTGACCATTATCGACAAGCGGCCGAGCGAGGCGTTTGCCGAACTTTATCAGTACGGCGACGTCACCGAGCCGCAGAGCTTACAGTCGGCCTTGGCCGGCTGCGATGCGGTGATTAATCTGGCGGCCGAGCATCAGGATAATGTTGAGCCGATTGCGCGGTATTACCAGGTTAACGTCGAGGGGGCGCGCAACCTGTGCAAGCTCGCGTCGATGCTCGATATCCGCCAACTGGTGTTTACCTCTTCGGTGGCGGTCTATGGCTTCGTCAAACAGGAAACCGGCGAAGACGGGGCCTTTGCGCCGTTCAATCATTACGGAAAATCCAAGCTGGAAGCGGAATATGTTTATGAAGCCTGGCACAAGGCAGACCAGGCCAACCGGCTGACCATTATCCGCCCGACGGTGGTATTCGGCGAAGGCAACCGCGGCAACGTCTATAATCTGTTTCGGCAAATTGCCAGCGGCCGTTTCGTGATGATCGGCAGCGGCAATAACATGAAGTCGATGGCCTATGTCGAAAATATTGCCGCCAGGCTCGAGCACGCGCTGGATCAGCAATTACATTACCAGGTCAGCAACTACGTCGATAAACCGGATTTTACCATGAACCAACTGGTCGACGTTATTTCCTCTTCGTTGGGACACAATAATATGACCGTGCGCATCCCCTATGTCGTTGGGGTGTGCGCCGCGAGCGTATTGGACCTGCTGGCTAAAATAACCCGCCGTAAATTCCCCATCAGCCGAATACGGATACAAAAGTTTTGTGCCAGAACACAATTTAAATCCAACCAGCAAGGCGATTTCATTGCGCCGGTTGACCTTAACTCGGCAATCGAGAAAACCATTCGGCATGAATTTACCGGCCGTTGACCAGCGCCGGCGGTAATACGCTTTGCCTGCTGTCGGCCAGACCGCCGAATCGACAATAAGCAGGAATAACCCATGCTGATTTATATCCCGGAAGCATAGATTTTATTTTTGTCAATCGCGCATTGGCAGCTGTAACTCAAGGGCGGTAGCGCGCTTAATCGCTGGAGGAATCATGTTATATCAACTGAGCGTGATATTTATTTTAGCGCTGGTGTTACTGGGGGTTAGCCGGCGTTTGGCGTTGACTATCGGGCTGGTGGATAAACCCAGCTCGCGTAAACGTCACCACGGGCATATTCCGCTGGTCGGCGGTATTGCCATTTATCTGACCCTGGCGCTGTTGTTTTACTGGCGTCCGGATTTGCTGCCGCAGGGTGACATCTATTTGGCCTGCGTGACGGCGTTACTGTTGTTGGGGGTGATGGACGATCGCTTCGACTTGCCGGTGACGCCGCGGGTGGTGGTGCAGGGCGCGGTTGCACTGGCAATGATGTTGGCGGCGGACCTGCAGCTTGCCTCACTGGGCCAGCTATGGGGACAGGATGCGCTGCTGCTGGGCGGCGGTGCGCTGTGGTTGACGCCACTGGCGGTATGGGCGGCAATCAATGCCTACAACATGATCGACGGTATCGACGGCCAACTGGGGGTGCTTTCCTGCGTCACCTTTGCCGCGCTGGCGCTGCTGTTTACCCTTGGTGGCCGCGTTAGCACCGCGCTGTGGTGCCTGAGTCTGATCGCGACGCTGGCCGCCTATCTGCTATTCAATCTTGGCGCCTTCGGATGGCGCAACAAAATCTTTATGGGCGATGCCGGCAGCATGGTAATTGGCTTCAGCGTGCTATGGCTGCTGCTGAGCGCGTCCCAGGGCGTCGCGCCGGTTATGCGGCCGGTGACCGCGTTGTGGCTGATCGCCATTCCGTTGATGGACATGGTGTCGGTGATGGCGAGTCGGGTGGTACGCGGCCAAAATCCGTTTCGCGCCGGGCGTGACCATCTGCATCACATTCTGATGCGTCGCGGTTTGAATGCGCGTCAGGCGCTGGGCATGAGCAGCCTGCTGGCGGTGACGCTGGCCTGCATTGGCGTGTTCGGCGAGGTGCTGTGGCTACCGGAAAACCTGATGCTGCTGGCTTTTGCCCTGTGTTTTGGCGGTTACCTGCTGCTGCTGCGTCAACCGTGTGAGCCCGCGGCGCTGGCCGACTCGCCCTCTGCCGATCGTTAACCTTCAACAGGCCGTAACCGGCCATCGCCCGCAGGGAATCAAGGACAGACAATGAACAATCATGCATTGCCAGCCGTGCTGGCCGATCGGGATGAAAACCTCGACTGGGAGCGGCTGATCGGCCCGCTGTGGGACAACCGTTGGCGTATCCTGCTGGTCACCGGCCTGGCCGCGGCGTTGGGCATCGGCTATGCGCTGCTGGCGACGCCGGTGTATCAGGCTTCGACCCTGATCCAGGTAGAACAGCCAAGCTCCGGGGCGTCGTTGCTGCAGGAAACGCTGGAAAGTTCCATTGGCCAGAACTCCGCCAGCCAAGATGAGGTTGCGTTGGTCAATTCGCGTCAGGTGCTGGGGAAAACGGTCGATGACCAGCAGCTGACGGTGCGCGTCAGCGCCGACTATTTTCCGTTGCTGGGCAAAGGGCTCGCCCGTTTGCGTGGCGCAAGCGTTCCCAGCGTAACCGTTACCGAGCTGACGGTACCAGAGGTGATGTTGGGGGAGTCGCTGACCCTCAGCGTGCTGGAGAACCGGCGCGTCAGCTTGCACGATGGCCAGCAGACCGTGTTGACGGGGGCGATCGACCAACCGCTGCGCAACGGCGTGTGGAGCCTGCGGATCGGCGCGCTGGACGCCCCGGTAGGCACCCGTTTCACCGTCAGCAAGCTGGCGCGGCAGCAGGCGGTCGACGATTTGCGCGACAGCCTGAACGTTGCGCTGGCCGGCAAGGACAGCGGCATCATGACCTTCCGACTGGAAAGCGAGGATCCCCTGCGTGCCCAGCGCGTATTACGCAGCATCAGCGAAAACTACCTGCAACAGAACGTCGATCGCAAAACCGAAGAGGCGCAGCGGATGCTGGCGTTTCTCGCTGAGCAATTGCCACAGACCCAGGCCGCGTTGACCAACGCCGAAAACCAGCTCAATCAGTTTCGTCAGCAAAACGACTCGGTGGATCTGTCGCTGGAGGCCAAATCGGTGTTGGATACGCAGGTGCAACTGGAGGCGCAGCTCAACGAGCTGACGTTTAAAGAGTCGGAAATTTCCAAGCTCTACACTCGCGCCCATCCGGCCTACCGCGCACTGCTGGAAAAACGCGCCACGTTGGAGGAGGAGAAGGCGCGCCTGGGTAAACAGGTACAGGCGTTGCCGAAAACCCAGCAGGAAATCTTGCGTCTGACCCGTGACGTGCAGGTGGATCAGCAGGTTTATATCCAACTGATGAACAAACAGCAGGAACTGAGCATCAGCAAGGCCGGCACGGTGGGCAATATTCGTATTATCGACGCAGCGGAAACCGGGTTAAAACCGGTAAAACCGCAAAAAATGCTGATCGTTATCCTGGCGGTGCTGATGGGCGGGGTGCTGTCTTGCTCGGTGGTGCTGTTGCGCGCTGCCTTTCATCGTGGCGTCAGCAATACCGATGTGCTGGAAAAACGCGGCATCAGCGTTTACGCCACGGTGCCGCTGTCGCCATGGCAGCTCAAGCATAACCGTGGGCAGCGGCAGCAATTGGCGAAAACAGCTGCGGCACGGCTGCCGATCCTGGCGCAGGCGCAGCCGGAAGATCTGTCGATTGAAGCGATCCGCAGTCTGCGCACCAGCCTGCATTTCGCCATGATGGCGGCGAAAAACAACATCCTGATGGTTTCCGGCGCCAGCCCGGCCAGTGGCAAGAGCTTCACCAGTTCCAACCTGGCGGTAGTGATTGCGCAGGCCGGCCAGCGCGTACTGTTGATCGACGCCGATATGCGCAAGGGCTTTTTGCACCGCTGGCTGAGCGACAGTCCGTATCAGGGGTTGTCGGATATGCTGGCCGGCAAGATAGCGCCGGCGCAGGCGGTGAAATCGACCGCCATTGCCAAGCTGGACTTCGTTCCGCGCGGACAGGTGCCACCCAACCCCTCCGAATTATTGATGCACCCGCGGTTGGCCGATTTCCTGCACTGGGCCGCGCCGCGCTACGACCTGATATTGATCGATACCCCGCCGATACTGGCGGTAACCGATGCGGCGATCGTCGGTCATCATGCGGGAACGGCGCTGATGGTGGTGCGTTTTGAGGTCAACACCGTCAAGCAGATTGAAACCAGCCTGCGTCGCTTTGAACAGAACGGCGTGGCGATCAAAGGCGTGATACTCAACGGCGTGGTGAAGAAAACCGCCGACGCCGCCGGCTATTACGCGTTTGCCTACCCGAGTCATCGGGACGATACGGCAACGGCGGCGGGTAACTGAGCTGATGAAAGCCATTGTGGCCAACGCGCTATGGTTGATGTTGGAACGCGTGTCGCTGAGCCTGTCAGGGATTTTTGTCTCGATATACGTGGCGCGCTATCTGGGGCCGGCGCAGTTCGGCACGCTGAATTACCTGTTGGCAACCATCGCCATCGTGGTGCCGCTGGCGCAGCTTGGCGCAGACAGCGTGATCTTCAATCGTCTCGCGCGCCGGCAGGTCAGTGGCATACGGCTGATGATGGCATCGCGACGATTACGGCGGCGGCTGTTTCTGCTGGTGGCGTTGCCACTGCTGGTCTGGAGTCAGTTCGGCCAGCCGCCGGCACAACGGCTGATGACGCTGTTATTGCTGGTGAGCGCCTATTTTTCGGTGCAGGACGTCTACAAGATTTACTACGACGCGCGGCTGCGATCGAAGCGCAACACGCTGATCAACAACCTGGCGCTGCTGCTGTCGATCGGTATGCGGTTGGCGTTGGTGAGTGCAGCGCTGCCACTGGCGTGGTTTGCCTTGCCGTATATCGTCAGCAGCGCTTTGCCGTATGGCGTGCGTCGGCTGCTGTTTCACCGTGAGTTGCATCGGTTGTCGCAGGTGGCATTGCGGCCATCACGTCGCTATGACCGTTATCTGTTGCGGGTCGGCATGCCGTTGGCGTTCGCCAGCCTGTCGATTGTTATCTATACCCGCATCGATCAGATCATGCTGGCTGCGCTGATTGGCGAGCAGGCGGTGGGCTGGTACAGCGCCGCAACAACGTTGAGCCAGGGATGGCTATTTGTGCCGTTGGCGCTGATCACTTCGCTGATGCCGGGCATCGCCGGCTGCCGCACGCTGGTGGAACAGGAGTACCGCATTCGCCTGCTGTACCTGGCGGTGTTGACGATGGCGCTGCCGGTGCTGCTGGTGCTGTACCTGTTTTCGACACCGCTGATCGACTGGCTGTATGGCGCGGCGTTTCACCCCGCGGCCACCGTGCTTGGCCTGTGTGGCCTGACCTCGCTGTTTTCGGTGCTGGGCACGGTGTCGTACCGCAGCATCGTGCTGTTGGCCGGCTATCGCTTTATCGCAATAAAAATGCCGTTGGTGGCGTTGGCCAACGTGGCGATGAACCTGCTGCTGATACCTCGCTTCGGGCTGGTCGGTGCCGCGCTATCGACGCTGTTGGCCGAATTCTTCTCATTCTTTGTCTTGAACCGTTTTTTCCGTGGCGGAAAAATCACCCGTTTGCAGCTCAGTTGCTTCCAGGCGGCGCCACGGTTTATCAGCACGCTAAGGAGACAGCATGTTAAACGCTCTGATTAAGGGAATTTCCCGTCGTTTGCCGGATGCCTGGCATCATCAAATAAAATATGCCATGTATTTCAAAAGGTTGCCTCATTTGGCTCAGCCGCGCGGGTTCAGCGAAAAGATCATGCGGCGCAAGGTATACCCACGCAGCATCTACAGCACGCTGTCGGATAAATACAGGGTGCGCGAGTTCATTGCCGGGCTGTGGGGCGAGGATTACCTGATCGAACTGTATGCCGAAGGGCGTGAGCTGAGCTATGACATGTTCCAACGGCTGCCGCAGGCGTTTGTCCTCAAGGCCAATCACGGCAGCGGCTATAACCGACTGGTGTTTGACAAGCAACGGGTCAGCTACGCCGAACTGTACGATTTGTCCCGCCGTTGGCTGCGCAGCAACTTTTATCAACAAAGCCGCGAAAGGCACTATCAGGACATCGAACCGCGCATCATGGCGGAGCGGCTGTTGTTGGATAACGGTGCGGTACCGAACGATCTCAAGTTTCACTGTTTTAATCGCGACGGCGAAATACGCATATTCATTCAGGTGGATTATCAGCGCTTTGGCCAGCACCGGCGTGATCTGTTTGATGAACGCTGGAATCGCACCGAAATCCGCATTTGTCTGCCCAATGCCGAGCAGCCGGCGGCACGGCCGAGCCAGCTCGACGACATGCTACGCCTGGCCCGGCTGACCGTGCAGCAGTTTTCCTATCTGCGGGTGGATATGTATCAGGTTGGCCAGCGGGTGTACTTCGGTGAGTTGACGTTTACCCCGGGGGCTGGACTCAGTCGGCTGATGCCAAAAAATATCGAACAGGAATGGGGCAGTTATTTCACCGAGTGAAGCCGATGCACAAACCAATTTCCGCCGTACCACGGCAATGCGCCGACCAGGCAGGGGGATCGCAACGGGTTATCGACCAGACGGTGATGTTGACCTTTTTGCTGATCTTCTTTTTTAAAACCTTTTTAACCTCCGGCGCGTTTGATAATGCGCCGATCGCGCAGGCGGTGAAGGTGCTGAACGGCATCATGCTGCTGTACGTCGGCTATGCGTTTACCGTCGCCACGCGCCGGGAAAAGGGCCTGCTGGGCGGTTTTATACTGCTGTTCATGTTGAATATGGCAACCGGGCACGGGGATTATCTGTTTGGCGTGGTGTTCAGCATTGCCTTTCTGATTCTGTCGCGGGTCGATCTGCCACGCGCCGGGGCCATTTTTGTCATCGCCTACGTCAGCAGCGCGGCGCTGGTGGCGTTGCCGTACCTGCTATACACCGACAGCTTCGTTTATCTGGACGAACGCTACGGCAATCGCCTGACGCTGGGGTTTGATAATCCCAATACGCTGGCGTATTACCTGTTCGCGTTGTTGGCGATGCTGTTATGCCTGCTGGATCGCGCCGCGCTCAGCCGTGGCATCAAGAACCTGGCCGCCTTGTTGCTGGCGGTGATGCTGTTGCCGATCCTGATGTACTCCTATTCGCGCACCTATTTGCTGCTGGCGCTGTTGCTGGTGGCGCTGTTCTGGCTGGCGCCGCTGTGGCGCCTGGCGCCTGGCCGCAAGTTCTGCAGCGTATTGCTGTTGACGCTGTTGCTGATCCAGTTTGTCAGCGTGCTGCGCTGGGGAGCCAACCCGGCGCTGGATGCGCTGCTGAATCAGGCATTGACCGGGCGCATCTGGTTTTCCTGGCAGATGTTCCAGGCGCTGGGGCTGCCCAATCCGCTATTTGGTCAGAATATTGACGCCTACAAGCCGGTCGACTTTTTCTATTTTGCGCTGTTTTATTCCGCCGGCGCTCTCGCGTCGCTGTGGCTGCTGTGGGTTTACTGCCGTCTGTTGGCTAATTTGGCTTTTCTGAGCCGTTTTATGCGCTGGGTGGTCGCGGTGTTTTTATTGACCACCTTTACTGAAACCTATTTTTTGGTCCCGGTATTCAATATTTCCCTGTTACTGCTGTACCGGGCGAAAAAAGACTTTTCCCCCTTAACGTTGAGGTAAGAAATGGACTTCTCAATTGTTATTCCCATCTATAACAGCGCAGGTTATTTACCGACCACGCTGACGCGGATTTTTAACGCCTGCCAGGGGTTCGATTACCAGATTGTATTGGTGGATGACTGCTCGGATGCCGAAGATATTGCACAGGTGCGGCAACTGGCGGCGGCCAACAGTCAGGTGATGCTGCACGAAAAGACGCAAAAAAGTAATGCCGCGGTTTCGCGCAATCTGGGGGCGCAGCTGGCGCAGGCCGAGGTGGTGTTTTTCCTCGACTCGGATGATTATTTCACCACCAACTATATTATTCGCCGCCTCAAGCGTCATGAGGATGTCAGCATCGACATCATTTTTGGCAACTATGCCGAAGTGCGCGGCGAGTCGGTACGCGACTACGCCTACCAGTATAAAAGCGGCTCGGCCGGAGAAGATTTTCTGTTTCTGGAAATGGGCGATATCCGTTCTTCGACCATCAGCATGCGCAAACACGGCGACCGGCGTTTCCTGTTCCCGGAGTTCCTTTATAAGCATCAGGACTGGGGATTTCTGGTCAACGCCACCAACCTTGGCGCCAACGTGGTGCACGATGCCGGCAGCGGTGTCTTTCTCGACGTCGGACGCAGTGGACGCATGACCGGCACGTTGAACCTGGACGCCAGCGACCGTTTTATCGACACCTTTTTACGCCCCAGCGATCGCCACATCAGCGGCTTTGCCTGCAAGCACCTGTTGGCGTCACTGTACAGCGAAAATCAGCAGGCCTTCACCTATTACTCATCGCGTATCGTGCGCCACACCCTGAGCGGCAAATTCAAGGTGATAAAACTGTATGGCGACTGGCTGGCGCGGCTGGGGCTGTTCCCGATCGGCGGTCGACTGCTGCGCAATGCGCGCAACGGTTTCAGGAGGTGATATGCCGCAACGAAACATTGCCATAGTGATTGAAAACATGGCGGGCAAGGGCGGCACCGAACGGGTTGCCAGCGGGCTGGCCAATGCGTTGGCGCGCCAGGCCGGACAGCGAGTAACGCTGTTTTCCATCAGCGGCGATCGCACCTTTTTTCCGTTGGAGGATGCGGTCTTGCTGCGCTTTTTGGCCGGCCGCACGCCGCTCTGGCCGTGGCGGCTTGCCTGGACGCTGCGGCGCGGGCGTTTTGACGCCATCATCATCGTTTCCATGGGCCGACTGTCGGCGATTAGCGTGCCGTACCTGCGCCTGCTGTGCCCGCATAGTCGGTTGGTGCTGAGTGAGCACGTCAGTTTCCACCAGTACCCCTGGCCGATGAAGTGGCTGAAGCTGTTGGTTTACCGCCTGAGCGACCAGGTGGTTTTGCTGACCCGGCAAGACCGCGACGTTATCGCCCGGCGCATCGGCGGCAACAAATGCCAGGTGATCGAGAATGTGTCGCCGTTTGCGGCGCAGCCGCCAGATCTCGGGCAACGAGGCAAGGTGGCGTTGGCGATGGGCCGGCTCAGCCCGCAGAAGGGCTTCGATCGGCTGATCGACATCTGGCGCAGCGTGGCGCAGCAGGCACCGGACTGGCAGTTGCTGATTGTCGGCGACGGGCCGGATCGCGCCGCGCTGCAACGGCAGATTATCGAATGCGGCCTGCAACGGCAGGTGCGCCTGCTGCCGGCAACCCGGGATGTAACGGCGTATTACCGCCGTGCCAGCCTGACGCTGATGACCTCCCGCTATGAAGGGCTGCCGATGGTACTGATTGAATCGATGAGCTTCGGCTTGCCGCTGGTGGCCTATGACTGTCTGACCGGGCCGGCGCAGCTGATCGAGCCCGACGTTAACGGCTATCTGGTGCCGGAGGGCGATCGGCAGCAGTTTTGCCAATGCGTGCTGACGCTGATCGACGATGAACCACTGCGCCGGCGTTTTTCCGCCGCGTCGCTGGCCAAGGCGCAGCGTTTTGCGCCAGAACGCATTTATCCCCAATGGCAGCACATCATTACGTGAGGAAAACATGGAAAAAGTGTCAATCATCATGCCGGCCTACAATGCCGCGGCCTCGATCAATGCGTCGATACTCGGCGTGCTCAACCAGCGTTTCAGCGACTATCACCTGTACGTGATTGATGATGCCTCTAGCGACAACACCGCCGAGATGGTCAAACCGTACATTCACGATCGGCTGACCTATATTCGCAATCGGCAGAACTACGGGGTAGCGGAGACGCGTAATATCGGCATAGAAGCGGCACGCGGCGACTATCTGGCCTTTTGCGACAGTGACGATGTCTGGCACCACAGCAAACTGGCGCGTCAGGTTGAAATACTGCAATCCGAGCGTTATGACGTGGTGTGTTCGCATTACTACACCTTTGAAAACGATCCGCAGTGCGTCAAGAATTACCGTGGCGCAGAAGAGATCATCGGCTATCAGGATATGTTGAAGAGCAACTGGATCGGCAACCTGACCGGCATCTATAACCAGCGCCGTACCGGTAAGGTGTATCAGCAAAATCTGGGGCACGAAGATTATCTGATGTGGCTGGCGATCCTGCGTAAGGCGCGCAACAGCCTGGCTTACTGCATTCCCGAACCGCTGGCATTTTATCGGCTTTCCGGTCAGTCGCTGTCAGGCAATAAAATCAAGGCGGCGGACTGGCAGTGGAAAATCTATCGCAATCATCTGGGCCTGTCGTATCAAAAATCCTGCCTGCTGTTCTTTGCCTATCTGTTCAACGCGGCGATGAAAAGACAATGAGCACCGGCAATCCGTATCGTGCGCTGCTGCTGGCCAGCTGCTGGCTGGCCGCGGGGGCGCAGGCAAACGTCTGTGCGCCGAACCTGCTGATCAATCCCGGCTTTGAACAGGGGGCGCAAGCCTGGCGCAGCGCAGGGGCGCGGGTTGTGGCCGCGGGGCGCGGTGGTGGCGCGGCGCTGTATTATCGGCCTTCGCCTGCCGAGGGTTACCACACCTTCAGTCAGCGGCTGTCGGTGCAACCGGGGCAGACGATCGACTTTGGCGCCTGGATCCGCGTGCATAATGTGCGCGGAGCCACGGGCGACAACGGTGCCAGCGTCTACCTGCAAAGCTTCGATGCACAAGGGCGGTTTCTGGAGGGCAGCTACCCGCGGGGCGTTAGCGGTAGCGCCGACTGGCAGTCTATCCGCGCCCGATATACCGTGCCGGCGCAGGCGGCCCGGGTTACGCTGGGGGTCTACCTGCGCCGTTATAGCAGCGGCGAGGCGTGGTTTGACGATCTGTACGCCTGCGTGCGGCCGCCACAGCCGGCGTTGTATCCGCTGGGTGTCGGGCAAAACGGCAACGCGCAGACGCTGATCGAGGTCGCGTCTGCACAGCGCGTACAGGTGGACAGTCGCCTGCTTGACCGCCAGGGGCGTACCATCAAAAGCAGCTCGCAGCGGTTGCAGATAGACAAACGCCATCGGTTGCAGTTTGACCTGCCGCCGGCGCTGCCGGCCGGGGAATATCGTCTGCGTCAGCAAGTCACGGCGACGATGGCGCCGCAGGGGCCAAGCAGCGAAGTACCGCTTGAACTGGGCCTGCCAGCGGCGGCGGTGAGCATCGACGCCGACGGGTTTACCCGCAAGGCCGGGCAGCGCATTTTCCCGTTGGGCATTTATGCCGACATAACCAGCGAGCGGCATCTGGCGCGTATCGCCGCCGCCGGGTTCAACAGCGTGCTGAATTACAACTATGGCAACGGCAAAGATCCCTATGGTTTTTTCCGTCGTGCACAGCGCCAGGGATTGCAGGTGATCTATTCGCTGAAAGACCTGTATCCCGGTAGCCGTTTCGCACCGCCGACGCGCTCGGGCTATCCGGCATTGGCCGCCTGGCAGGTGATGCGGCTGAAAGGCCAGCCCAATCTGCTGGCCTGGTATATCAACGATGAGCTGGGGCCGGAATACCTTGGGCAGATTGTCGCCAGGCAGCGGCAAATCCGTCGTCTGGACCGCGACCATCCGACCTTCCAGGTGTTGAACAAGACCGCGGATCTGGACGCCTATTACCATGGCGCAGATATTCTGGCGACCGATCCGTACCCGGTGGGCGTGGATGACGATCTGACCCGCACCACGCGTTATACCGCGTTGACGGTGCAGGCTGCCAGGCGGGTCAAGGGGGCCTGGGTGGTGATTCAAATCATGGATCACGCCGCCTATGATCCCCGCCGTCGGCCACACCAACCGAATGAAGACGAGATCCGCAGTCAGGCCTGGCAGGCGCTGATCGGCGGTGCCAATGGCCTGCTGTTTTACTCCTATACCGATCTGTTCTATCGGCGCCAGCAGGGGCGTCTCTATCCGCAGGCGCAGGCCGACAGCTGGCGCGGCGTGGCGGCGGTGGCGTTGCAGATCAAGAGCTTTACCCCGTATCTGCTTAGCGGCCGGCGTTTAACGCCGATCGGCAGCAACCCGGCGATCCCGGCGCGCATCTTTGCCGACCAGCGGCGCGCCTTGCTGTTGGTGACCAACCCGTTTTATCGCCCGGTGACGCTGCGGCTGCAATTACCGGCAGGCTGGCATCATCAGGGGGCGACGACGCTGACCCTGTCGCTGCCGGCGGTCGGTTCCCGTAGCCTGTGGCTGAACCGCTAAGCAAGCATTCCGATGCGCGATGCCGCCGGCGCATCGCGCGTCTACCTCCAAATATCCCTCCCCCTCAGGATACCCGTCGCCTGGCAAGGATGTTTTTATAATTATGTTATTAATCAATGAGTAATGCTGTTTTTTGGCGTTAATCCTTTGGTGGTATTTTCTGTTTTCCGTCGCCGTTTCCCCGGTATTCCCTTGATCACAATCAAATTGTTGGCGCTGAGGCAAAAGTAGGCTGGCCGCAGAGTGAGCAATGTCGATACCCGTCGTTTGCACCCTGTCAGACATTGGTTGAGCGCCCGGGTATACCTACAACGAGAGAGCCTTCAGGAGAACTCCGGATGAGCAAGTTTTTAGACCGGTTCCGCTATTTCAAGCAGTTGGCCGAGCCGTTTTCCGGCGAGCATGGTCAGACGCTGAACGCCAACCGCGACTGGGAAGACGGCTATCGCAGCCGCTGGCAACACGATAAAGTGGTGCGTTCCACCCACGGGGTAAACTGTACCGGCTCGTGCAGCTGGAAAATTTACGTGAAGAATGGCCTGGTCACCTGGGAAACCCAGCAGACCGATTATCCGCGTACCCGTCCCGATCTGCCCAACCACGAACCGCGTGGCTGCCCGCGTGGCGCCAGTTATTCGTGGTATCTGTACAGTGCCAACCGCCTGAAATATCCGCTGATGCGCAAACGCCTGATGAAACTGTGGCGCGAGGCCAAAGCGCAGCACAGCGATCCGGTCGATGCCTGGGGCTCGATCGTTGCCGACCCGGAAAAAGCCAAAAGCTACAAAGTGGCGCGCGGTCGCGGTGGTTTTGTGCGCTCCAGCTGGCAAGAGGTTAACGAACTGATCGCCGCGTCTAACGTGTACACCGCCAAAACTTTTGGCCCGGACCGGATTATCGGTTTTTCGCCGATTCCGGCAATGTCGATGGTGTCATATGCCGCCGGGGCGCGTTATCTGTCGCTGATTGGCGGTACCTGTCTGAGTTTCTACGATTGGTACTGCGATTTGCCACCGGCCTCGCCGATGACCTGGGGTGAACAGACCGACGTCCCGGAATCCGCTGACTGGTACAATTCGTCATACATCATTGCCTGGGGTTCCAACGTGCCACAGACGCGTACCCCGGATGCGCACTTCTTTACCGAAGTGCGTTACAAAGGCACCAAAACCGTGGCGGTCACGCCAGATTATGCGGAGGTTGCCAAGCTGTGCGACCACTGGCTGAATCCGAAGCAGGGCACGGACAGCGCCATGGCACTGGCGATGGGCCACGTGATGCTCAAGGAGTTCCACCTCGATCGTCAGGTCGGTTATTTCCGCGATTACCTGCGCCGCTATACCGATATGCCGATGCTGGTGCTGCTGGAGCCGCGCGAAGCCGGCCACTATGCCGCCGGCCGTATGCTGCGTGCCAGCGACCTGGTCGACGCCCTGGGGCAGGACAACAACCCTGAATGGAAAACCATTGCGCTCGATCGGCACACCGGCCAACTGGTAGCGCCGCAAGGCTCTATCGGTTTCCGTTGGGGCGAGCAGGGCAAATGGAATCTTGAACAGCGCGAAGGTCAGCATCAGCAGGAGGTTGAGCTGCAACTGAGCCTGCTGGATGCGCATGATGAGGTAGTCGAGGTCGGTTTCCCGTATTTCGGCGGCGTGGAAAGCGAACATTTCAACAGCGTGGCGCTGCAACAGATCCTGCTGCATAAGCTGCCGGTCAAGCGTCTGCAACTGGCGGACGGCAGCGAGGCGCTGGTTACCAGCGTATACGATCTGACGCTGGCCAACTACGGTCTTGAACGTGGGCTGAACGACGACAACTGTGCGGCGAACTACGACGATATCAAGGCCTATTCTCCCGCCTGGGCGGAGCAAATCACCGGCGTTTCGCGCCAGAACATCATCCGCATTGCGCGCGAGTTTGCCGAGAACGCCGAAAAAACCCACGGTCGTTCGATGATCATCGTCGGTGCCGGTATGAACCACTGGTATCACATGGACATGAACTACCGTGGGCTGATCAATATGCTGATCTTCTGCGGCTGTGTCGGCCAGAGCGGTGGCGGCTGGGCGCACTACGTCGGTCAGGAAAAACTGCGGCCACAGACCGGCTGGTTACCGCTGGCGTTCGGCCTGGACTGGCAGCGACCGCCGCGCCAGATGAACGGTACCTCGTTCTTCTATAACCACTCCAGTCAGTGGCGCTACGAAACCGTCGGTACCGAAGAACTGCTGTCGCCGCTGGCGGATAAATCACGCTTCGGTGGCAGTCTGATTGACCTTAACGTGCGCGCCGAGCGCATGGGGTGGCTACCGTCGGCACCGCAGCTGGACGTCAACCCGCTGCATATCGCCGCGCAGGCCAAGGCCGCCGGCCAGTCGCCGCTGGATTACACCGTTGACAGCCTTAAACAGGGGACGTTGCGCTTTGCCGCCGAACAGCCGGACAATCCGCAGAACTTCCCGCGTAACCTGTTTGTCTGGCGTTCTAACCTGCTGGGCTCTTCCGGCAAGGGCCACGAATACATGCTGAAGTACCTGCTGGGAACCGAGAATGGCATTCAGGGCCAGGATCTGGGCCAACAGGGCGGGGTGAAGCCGCAAGAGGTGGAATGGCAGGATAACGGCGGCGAAGGCAAACTGGATCTGGTGGTGACGCTCGACTTCCGCATGTCCAGCACCTGCCTGTATTCCGATATCGTCTTGCCAACCGCCACCTGGTATGAAAAGGACGACATGAATACTTCGGATATGCATCCGTTTATTCACCCGCTGTCGGCGGCGGTCGATCCAGCCTGGGAATCGAAAAGCGACTGGGAGATTTACAAAGGCATCGCCAAAACCTTCTCCGAGGTGTGCGTCGGCCATCTGGGACAGGAAACCGACGTGGTGACCTTGCCTATCCAGCACGATTCCGCCGCCGAATTGGCACAGCCATTTGGCGTACAGGACTGGAAACGCGGTGAATGCGATCTGATCCCGGGGAAAACCGCGCCGCACATCATGCTGGTGGAGCGTGACTATCCGGCCACCTACCAGCGTTTTACCTCGCTTGGCCCGTTGCTGGATCGGCTCGGCAACGGCGGTAAAGGCATCGGCTGGAATACCCAGACCGAAGTCGATTTCCTGAAAAAACTCAATTACGTCAAGACCGACGGCCCGGCTATCGGTCGGCCGAAGATCGAAAGCGCCATTGACGCCGCCGAGGTGATCCTGTCGCTGGCGCCGGAAACCAATGGTCAGGTTGCGGTCAAGGCCTGGCAGGCGCTGAGCAAGGTTACCGGCCGTGACCATAGCCACCTGGCGCTGAACAAGGAAGACGAAAAGATTCGCTTTCGCGATATTCAGGCCCAGCCGCGCAAGATTATTTCCAGCCCGACCTGGTCTGGGCTGGAAGATGAACACGTGTCGTACAACGCCTGCTACACCAACGTACACGAGCTGATCCCCTGGCGCACGCTGAGCGGTCGCCAGCAGATTTATCAGGATCACGAATGGATGCGCGCCTTCGGCGAGAGCCTGTTGGTTTACCGCCCGCCGATCAACACCCGGGCTGCGCAGCCGCTGCTGAACCGCAAGCCGAACGGCAATAAAGAGAAGGCGCTCAACTTCCTGACGCCGCACCAGAAGTGGGGTATTCACTCCACCTACAGCGACAACCTGTTGATGCTGACGCTGTCGCGCGGTGGGCCGATTGTCTGGCTGAGCGAGGATGACGCCAAAGATCTGGGCATTGCCGACAACGACTGGATCGAAGCGTTCAACGCCAACGGCGCGCTGACCGCGCGTGCGGTGGTCAGTCAACGTATTCCGGCCGGCATGACCATGATGTATCACGCGCAGGAACGCATCGTGAATATTCCGGGCTCGGAAATCACCAGTCAGCGCGGCGGCATTCACAACTCGGTGACCCGCGTTTGCCCGAAACCGACCCATATGATCGGTGGCTACGCGCAGCTGAGCTACGGCTTCAACTATTACGGCACCGTCGGCTCCAACCGCGATGAGTTTGTGGTAGTGCGTAAAATGAACCGCATCGATTGGCTGGACGGGGAAGGTAACGACGATATGCAGGGCAGCCAGCAGGAGAAAAACCAATGAAAATACGTTCGCAAGTCGGCATGGTGCTGAACCTCGACAAATGCATCGGCTGCCACACCTGTTCGGTGACTTGTAAAAATGTCTGGACCAGCCGGGAAGGCGTGGAGTATGCCTGGTTCAACAACGTCGAAAGCAAGCCGGGCGTCGGTTATCCGCATGCCTGGGAAGATCAGGAAAAATGGCGTGGCGGCTGGATCCGAAAAATCAACGGCAAACTGGAGCCGCGCATGGGCGGCCGGGTGGGACTGTTGTCGAAGATCTTCGCCAACCCGGACGTACCGGCGCTGGACGACTACTATGAGCCGTTTGACTACGACTATCAGAATCTGCATAGCGCGCCGCAGGGCAAGCATCAGCCGATCGCCCGCCCGCGTTCGCTGATTACCGGTCAGCGGATGAAAAAGATCGAAAACGGCCCGAACTGGGAAGAGATCCTCGGCGGTGAGTTCGACAAACGTTCGAAGGATAAAAACTTCGACAATATGCAAAAGGCGATGTACGGCCAGTTCGAAAACACCTTCATGATGTATTTACCGCGTCTGTGCGAACACTGCCTCAATCCGGCGTGCGTGGCGACCTGTCCAAGCGGCGCTATCTATAAGCGCGGCGAGGACGGCATTGTGCTGATCGATCAAGACAAATGCCGGGGGTGGCGCATGTGTCTGACCGGCTGTCCGTACAAGAAAATCTATTTCAACTGGAAGAGCGGCAAGTCTGAAAAATGCATTTTCTGCTATCCGCGCATTGAAGCGGGGCAGCCGACCGTCTGTTCTGAAACCTGCGTTGGCCGCATTCGCTATCTCGGCGTGCTGCTGTATGACGCCGACCGCATTGAACAGGCGGCGGCAGCGGAAAACGAGCAGGATCTGTACCAGCGACAGTTGGATATCTTCCTCGATCCAAACGATCCGGCGGTGATTGCCCAGGCGTTGGCGGACGGTATACCGCAAAGCGTCATCGACGCGGCGCAGCAATCGCCGGTCTACAAGATGGCAATGGACTGGAAGCTGGCGCTGCCGCTGCACCCGGAATACCGTACCTTGCCAATGGTGTGGTATGTGCCGCCATTGTCGCCGATTCAGTCGGCGGCGGATGCCGGCGAGCTGGCGCACAGCGGCGTGCTGCCAGAGGTCGAAAGTCTGCGTATTCCGGTGCAGTATCTGGCCAATCTGCTGACCGCCGGCGACACCGCGCCGGTGCTGCTGGCGCTCAAGCGCATGCTGGCCATGCGCCACTACAAACGTGCTGAAACCGTCGACGGCGTGGTGGATACCCGTGCACTGGAACAGGTCGGTCTGAGCGAAGCGCAGGCGCAGGAAATGTACCGCTATCTGGCGATTGCCAACTACGAAGACCGCTTCGTGGTGCCCTCCAGTCACCGTGAGTTGGCACGCGAAGCCTTCCCGGAAAGCAAGGGCTGCGGTTTCAGTTTCGGTGACGGCTGCCACGGCAGCGACGGCAAGTTCAACCTGTTCAACAGCCGTCGTATTGACGCTATCGATATCAGCCAGAAAACGATCCGCAGGGAGGAGGTGTGATGATTGCTCTACGCATAATTGCGCGCCTGCTGGATTATCCGGACCGTCAACTCTGGGATCATCATCCGGAACTGCTGGCGGCGCTGGAGTCGGCCAACGAACTGGATTTGCACCATAGCGCCCAGCTGATTGGCTTTATCCACGCTTTCTGTTCGCGGCCATTGCTTGATGTGCAGGCGGAATATTGTGAGTTGTTCGATCGCGGTCGCGCCACCTCGCTGCTGCTGTTTGAGCACGTGCACGGCGAGTCGCGCGATCGTGGCCAGGCGATGGTTGACCTGATGGCGCAATACCGCGCCGAGGGGCTGGAAATCGACAGCCGCGAACTGCCGGATTTCCTGCCGCTGTACCTTGAATACCTGTCCGGCCGGGATAACAGTCCGGCGCGCGATGGCCTGTTGGATATTGCGCCGATTCTGGCACTGCTTGGTGCCCGTTTGCACCAGCGGCAAAGCCCTTATGGCGTGTTGTTCGATGTGCTGCTGGCACTGTCCGGCAGCGACGTGCAAACCCAGGCGCTGACAACGCAGGTGGCGCAAGAAGCGCGCGACGACACGCCGCAGGCGTTGGATGCGGTATGGGAAGAGGAGCAAATCCGCTTCCTTGGCGAACAGCCAGGCTGTGGCTCCGAACAGCAGAGCGCGCACCAGCGGCGTTTCGCCGGTGCGGTAGCGCCGCAATATCTCGATCTGGCGGCAACGGCAAGCAAAGGAAGATAACCATGCAATATTTGAATCAGTTTTTCTTTGATATTTACCCGTATCTGGCAGGGGCGGTTTTCCTGATCGGCAGTTGGTTGCGTTACGATTATGGTCAATACAGCTGGCGTGCCGGCTCCAGCCAGATGCTGGACAAGAAGGGGATGCGGCTGGCGTCCAACCTGTTTCACATTGGCATTATCGGCATCTTTGCCGGACACCTGTTGGGCATGCTGACGCCGCACTGGATGTACGCGTCTTTCTTGCCAATTGATGTGAAACAGAAACTGGCGATGATCGCCGGCGGAGCCTGCGGCGTGATGACGCTGATCGGTGGCGGACTGTTGCTGAAACGTCGGCTGACCAATCCGCGGGTGCGTGCCACCAGCAGTACCGGCGATATTCTGATCCTGACGCTGCTGGTGATACAAGTCTGTCTGGGTTTGCTGACGATTCCGTTCTCGGCTCAGCATATGGACGGCAGCGAGATGATGAAGCTGGTGGCTTGGGCGCAGGCGGTGGTGACCTTCCACGCAGGGGCATCGCAGCACCTGGTCGGGGTGGCGCCGATCTTCAAACTGCACATGGTGTTAGGCATGACGCTGTTTGTGCTGTTTCCGTTCTGCCGCCTGGTGCATATCTGGAGCGCGCCGGTGGAGTACCTGACGCGTCGCTATCAACTGGTGCGCAATCGCCGTTAGTCCTGCTCTCCGCGCTGGCTGCAAGGCTGCCAGGCAGCGCGGATTTTCTTTTCTTCTTTTCTCTTGTATTTGATTTCACGCTAAAAACCTGCTGAATTTGCGAAGCGTTACGCAGTTCGCTAATTGAACCGCTGCGGCGATGGCGCTACAGTCTAGCCAGCTTAGTCAAGGCCACAGGAGGTGGATCATGCGTCGTTTGCCCTTACTGATTTCCAACGAGATTGATGACAGTTTAAATGCCATGGCCGCACGTCATGGCATCGCTAAAACGGAGGTGATCGTGAAGGCGTTTTCGTTACTGGCGTTGGCCGATCACCATTGGCTGAGACAGGATGGCACGACGCTTGCCGTGGTGCGCGACACCGAGGGCGGTGAGCTTGAGGTGATCGGCAAGGTACAGGGATTGTTTTAATGCGCGTGAAACGCCAGGAAAAACTGGTGAACGTTAGCGAGTTATACTGCGACACCAGTGCCACGTTTGACGAAATGGAACGGTTACGTCTGGCCAGACAGGTACTGGGCGGTCTGTTTGTCATTTGCGTCGGCGTGTTCGCCGCTCATGCCTATTGGGACGACAATCAGCCGCTGCGGCAGGTGTTCGAACTGCTGCGCATTGGTGCTTTGCCTTTGGTGACGCTGGTAGTGTCGTTCTATTTCCCGAACGGCGCCGCCGACAGATAATGCCGGCGGCGCAACAGGCAGGCGATCAGTGCGATTTCATGCCCGCAGCGCCCATCAGCAGGCGGAACAGCGAGGCGACAACGAACAGACCCAAGACGCTGGCGCTCCAGATAATTACCAGCCAGCCGAGTCGTTTCCACCACGGGGTGGCGTTGTTATTATCCTTCATGGTGGCCTCCTTCATCAGTGATAGCCGTGTTCATGGCTGACCTTGCCGCGGAACACGTAGTAGCTCCAGAAGGTGTAAACCAGAATAATCGGGATGATAAACAGCGCGCCAATCAGCATAAAGCCCAGGCTTTGCGGCGGTGAAGCCGCTTCCCACAGGCTGATTGACGGCGGGATCAGCAGCGGCCAGATGCTGATGCCCAACCCGCTCAAACCGAGGAACACCAACAGTAGCGTCAGCATAAACGGCGAATAGTGGGCGTTACGCTGTACGCCGCGGCGGATCCCCCAGGCGCTGAGCAATACCAGCAGCGGCACCGGCAGCAGCCAGAACAGGTTTGGCAGACTGAACCAGCGCTGGGCAATTTCCTCATGGGCGATGGGCGTCCAGATGCTGACGCCAGCCAGGATCGCCAATAGGGTCAGCAGCAGCGGGACTGCCAGCTGATACATGCGCGCCTGCAGTTCGCCGGCGGTCTTCATCACCAGCCAGGTGCAGCCGAGCAGGGCGTAAGCCACCACCAGCCCCAGACCGCAAAACAAGGCGAACGGCGTCAGCCAGTCGAGCGCACCGCCGGCGTAGCCCCGGTTTTCCACCGGGAAACCGTTAAGTATCGCGCCAACGACGATCCCCTGACAGAACGTCGCCAGCAACGAACCGCCGATAAACGCCTTGTCCCAGATATGCCGGCGATTTTCGCTGGCCTTGAAGCGAAACTCGAACGCCACGCCGCGGAAAATCAGGCCGATCAGCATCAGGGTCAGCGGGATTGCCAAGGCGTCGAGGATCACCGCGTAGGCCAGCGGGAAAGCGCCAAACAGTCCGGCACCGCCCAGCACCAGCCAGGTTTCGTTGCCATCCCATACCGGTGCGACGGTGTTCATCATTACATCGCGATCGCGGCTGGCCTTTACCCAGGGGAACAGGATGCCGATACCCAAATCGAAACCGTCCATCACCACGTACATCATGATGCTGAACACGATGATCAAAAACCAGATAAGCGGAAGATCGATACCCATGTTCAGCTCCTGTCGTCCAGATTTTCTTTTACGGCGGACAGCGGGCGCGCCGGTCGACCGTCGGTGTCGTCGGGCTGATGCCCCTCGTGGGTTTGTGGCCCCTTGCGGATCAGCCTCATCATATAAACGTAACCGACGCCGAACACCGAGCAATACACCACGATAAATGCCAACAGGCTGATGCTCATATGCAGTTCGCCGTGGGCGGAGACCGCATCCTTGGTCCGCAACAATCCGTAAACCACCCAGGGTTGGCGGCCTATTTCAGTGGTGAACCAACCCGCAAGCAGGGCGATCAGACCTGATGGCCCCATCCACAAGATGAAGTGCAGGAAGGGTCTGGAATGATACAACCCGCCGCGCCAGCGTAGCCACAGGCTCCAGACGCCGGCCAGGATCATCAGCATGCCCATGCCGACCATGATGCGGAAGGTCCAGAACACGATGGTGGAGTTGGGCCGGTCTTCCGGCGGGAAGGACTTCAGCGCCGGAATTTGCTCGGTCAGGCTATGCGTCAGGATCAGGCTGCCGAGTACCGGTATTTCCAGTTTGTAACGGGTTTCTTCCCGCTGCATATCCGGCCAGCCCACCAGGATCAGCGGCGTAGCTTCTCCCGGAGGATTCTCCCAGTGCCCCTCGATCGCCGCGATTTTTGCCGGTTGGTGTTTGAGGGTGTTCAGACCGTGGGCGTCGCCGATAAACGCCTGGATCGGGGCGACAATCAGCGCCATCCACATCGCCATTGACAGCATGGTGCGCATTGCCGGCGTATCGCGGCCACGCAACAGGTGCCAGGCGGCGGAGGCACCGACAAAGAACGCCGATGACAGGAACGCGGCGGTAGACATATGCAGCAAACGGTAAGGAAACGAAGGGTTAAATATCACTTTCAGCCAGTCAACCGGTACCACCTGACCATTAATGATTTCGTGCCCTTGTGGCGTTTGCATCCAGCTATTGGAGGCCAGGATCCAGAAGGTGGAAATCAGCGTGCCGAGCGCCACCATACAGGTAGCGAAAAAGTGCAGGCCAGGGCCGACGCGGTTCCAGCCAAACAGCATAACGCCAAGGAAGCCGGCTTCGAGGAAAAAGGCGGTCAGGACTTCATAGGTCAGAAGCGGCCCGGTGATACTGCCGGCAAATTCGGAGAAAAAGCTCCAGTTGGTGCCGAACTGATAGGCCATGACCAGTCCTGAAACAACGCCCATGCCAAAGTTGACGGCGAAGATTTTCGACCAGAAATGATACAGATCGCGATAGGCTTCGTTATGCGTCTTCAGCCATAACCCTTCCAGCACCGCCAGATAACTGGCTAATCCAATGGTGATGGCCGGGAACAGAATATGGAACGACACGGTAAAGGCGAACTGTATTCTGGCAAGCTCTAGTGCATCAAGACCCAGCATGGCGCCCCCTTGGTTTGGACATAATTTGACCTCTTCAGTATAGCGTTAATTCTAATGGGGAAAGCTTGGCGCCAAGTTAAGCATGGAGTACAGTAACTATAATAGTGACAGTTATTTCACTTTTCCCTATAACAGTTAGTGAGTGGCGCGATATGACAAGATATGAACAACTGGCGCAGCAGATCCGCGAGCAGATCCAGAATCGGGTATGGCGCGCCGGTGACAAATTGCCGTCGTTGCGTGAGAGTGGTAAACGTGCCGGTCTGAGTTTGATGACGGTAGTACAGTCTTATCAACTACTGGAAAGTCAGGGATGGATCGTGGCGCGACCGCAGTCGGGCTATTATGTGGCAGCGCGACCACAGCCGTTGCCGCAGGCCGAACGTGGCGAAAAACTGCTGTTGAGTGAACAGGTTGATATCAACGCCTTTATTTTCGACGTGCTGCAGGCGTGCAAGGATCCTGATATCGTGCCATTCGGTTCGGCTTTCCCCGACGCCACGCTGTTTGTACAACCCAAACTGGCGCGCGCGTTGAGCAGCGTTGCGCGCAAGTTTACCCCGCACAGCTCGCTGGCCAACCTGCCGCCGGGCAATGATGCGCTGCGGCGCAATATCGCTCAGCGCTATGCCTTGAGCGGTATGCAGGTAGCGCCGGACGAAATCGTGATTACCGCCGGTGCCATGGAGTCGCTGAGCCTCAGTTTGCAGGCGGTGACGCAGCCGGGCGATTATGTGGCGATCGAGTCGCCGGCGTTCTACGGCGCGCTGCAGGCGCTGGAACGGCTGCGGCTGAAGGCGGTGGCGATTGCCACGCATCCGCAGTACGGCATTGATTTGGCCTCGCTTGAGCAGGCGTTGACGCAATACCCGATCAAGGCTTGTTGGTTGATGACCCATTTCCAGAATCCGCAGGGCGCCAGTATGCCGGAAGTCAACAAACAGCGACTGGTGACCATGCTGCGCCAGCGGCAGATTGCACTGATTGAGGACGACGTCTACGGCGAACTGTATTTCAGCGCCGAACGGCCATTGCCGGCCAAGGCGCTGGATAGCGACGGGCACATTTTACACTGTTCGTCGTTTTCCAAATGCCTGGCGCCAGGGTTCCGCGTGGGCTGGGTTGCTGCGGGGCAGCACGCGCCGCAGATTCAGCGCTTGCAACTGATGAGCACCGTGTCGGCCAGCGTGCCGACCCAGTTGGCCATCGCCGACTATCTGCTGCATGGGGGCTACGATACCCATCTGCGGCGCCTGCGTCGGCTGCTGGCGCAGCGTCAAAGCGCCATGCGGCAGGCCATCGCCCAGCATTTTCCGCCGACGGTCAAAGTCAGCCAGCCGGACGGCGGCTATTTTCTCTGGTTGGAGCTGGAGCCTTCGCTGTCGGCGATGGAACTGTATCAGCGGGCGTTGGCGTTGGGCGTCAGCATCGCGCCTGGGCGAATGTTTACTACCGGCAACCACTTTAACCACTGTTTTCGTCTTAACGCCTCGTTCGAATGGAACGACAGGCTGGATGCGGCGATCGCTACGCTGGCCTCGCTGATCCGCGCATTGAAACCGCAGTCAGCCAGCTCAGCGTAGATAAAATTCCCATGCCTCTCCGGTGGCCTGCTGCGTTTTTTCACTGATTTCCTCCAGGCGTTGCGGAGCCTCGACGCTTTTTGCAGTTCCTCCAGCGAGTTACTTGCCTCTTTTGGCTTGAGAGGGTCAATGGGCCTGACGCTGCCGTCATGCAGGGTTTGTAAAAAGGCCGCCACCTCGCGGTCGACGTGAGCCTGTACTGGCAGCGCTTGTTTGGACATCGTTTCCTCCCTCAAGGGTCGCTGGCAGGCGCCAACAGCCGGGTATCGGCACGCTGTGCACATATAGACGAAGGATGCGCGCGTCGGACAAACGTCGTTGCGCACTGCAATAGCGCGCGGCTGCACCGAGGTGGAGCAAAAGTATGATTTTTACCGGGCGAAGCGAATTATTTTTTGCGAGCGCGATCAGAAAAAACGAATCTTTCTGTCAATGAATAGTATTTCGCCGCCAATGATGATTTTAGGCGCTATTTTTGCGTTTATTCATTATGAATGCATAAAAAATGAATACTTATGCAATATAACTTGTTGTTTTAACGAAAAAAAATGAGAAATGGCTCCCAAATCCCGCGTTGGCACGATAGCTGCTCTACACTCTTTATCAAACGGCATGTATTTTAACTACCCGTTAACATTTATTCCCCGTCTCTGGGGCTGTCAGGCGGCAGATATAGCGGAAAAGCGCATTTATGTAACAGATTTGTGTCTAAATGCCGGTGGGTAAGGAGAATTATCATCGGTGTATCGATGCGGATCGCAACGCGGTTTTTTGTCTGATTGTCGCCGTTACGGCGCAGGAGCGGTCCTTACAGTCAAAATTCAGCCTTTGCTGAAGTGATGAGGTCACTATGGAACAGCCAATCGCAGTTACCCGCCAGTCTTTTGATGACTGGATGATCCCGGTTTATGCTCCCGCTGATTTTATTTTGGTGCGCGGTGAAGGCTCACACGTCTGGGATCAGCAGGGGAAACAGTATATCGATTTTGCCGGCGGTATCGCGGTGAATGCGCTGGGGCATGCTCACCCGGTGGTGAAGGCAGCGCTGGTCGAGCAGGCCGGCAAATTGTGGCATCTCGGTAACGGCTATACCAACGAACCGGTGCTGCGTTTGGCAAAACAGCTGATCGACGCCACCTTTGCAGAAAAGGTGTTTTTCTGTAATTCCGGTGCCGAAGCCAACGAAGCGGCGCTGAAGCTGGCACGCAAACATGCGATGGATAACTACGGTAGCGAAAAAAATCGCATCGTGGCGTTCAACAATGCCTTCCACGGCCGCACGCTGTTCACCGTTTCTGCCGGCGGGCAGCCAAAGTATTCTCAGGATTTTGCGCCGTTGCCAGGCGGCATTATGCATACCGCCTACAACGACCTTGCGGCTGCCGCAGAGGCGATCAATGACCAAACCTGTGCGGTGATTGTAGAGCCGATTCAAGGGGAGGGCGGCGTGCTGCCGGCGGATGGCGCATTCCTGCAGGGGCTGCGAGATCTGTGTGACCGCCATAACGCGTTGCTGATCTTCGACGAAGTGCAGACCGGCGTCGGGCGCACTGGCGATCTGTATGCCTACATGCAATACGGCGTGGTGCCCGACGTGCTGACCACCGCCAAAGCGCTGGGCGGCGGTTTCCCGATTGGCGCAATGCTGACCACCGATGCGCTGGCCAGCACGCTGGGCGTCGGTACCCATGGCACCACTTACGGCGGCAACCCGTTGGCAACTGCGGTGGCGGGGGCGGTATTGTCGCTGATCAATACGCCCGAGGTGCTCAACGGTGTCAAGCAGCGCCATTTATGGTTTATCGAGCAATTGAATGCCATCAACCAGCGCTATCCGATTTTCTCGGAGATCCGCGGTGGCGGCCTGTTGATTGGTTGCGTACTCAACCAGGATTTCGCCGGCAAGGCCAAACAAATCACTCAATATGCCAACGAAGAAGGGGTTATCGCGTTGATCGCCGGGCCAAATGTGGTGCGCTTCACGCCTTCCCTGATCATTCCTGAAGCGGATATCAACGAGGGGCTGGCGCGTTTCGCGCGAGCGGTGGCGCGTATTTGCAGCTGATACCACGGTGGCGCTCGCAAGGGCGCCGCCGGATGACATAGAGGTTCGCATTATGATGATTATTCGCCCGATAGAGCGTCGCGATCTGGCCGATTTACTGACGCTTGCCGGTAAATCCGGCATAGGCCTCACCTCCTTGCCGCAAAATGAAGACACCTTGTCGGCACGCATTGAGCGGGCGCTGAAAACCTGGCAAGGCGAACTTCCACCGAGCGACCAGTGTTATCTGTTTGTGCTGGAGGACAGCGAGCGCCAGCAGGTGGTCGGCGTCAGCGCCATTGAAGTGGCGGTTGGCCTGACAGAGCCATGGTACAGCTTTCGCGTTGGCACGCAGGTGCATGCCTCGAAGCAGCTTGGGGTGTACAAGTCTGTGCCGACGCTGTTCCTCAGTAACGATCACACCGGCCATTCCGAACTGTGTACGCTGTTTCTCGACCCGGATTACCGGCATGGTGAAAACGGCAAGCTGCTCTCCAAGGTGCGCTTTTTGTTCATCGCCGCTTTCCGTGAGCATTTTTCCCGCAAGGTGATCGCCGAAATGCGCGGTTTTTCGGATGAAAACGGCCGTTCGCCGTTTTGGGAAAGCGTTGGCCGGCACTTCTTTTCGATTGAGTTCGCCAAGGCCGACTACCTGAGCGGCACGGGCCAGAAAGCATTTATCGCCGAACTGATGCCCAAACACCCGCTGTACGTCGACTTTCTGGCGGAAGACGCGCAGAAAGTGATTGGTGAAGTGCATCCGCAGACCGCGCCGGCGCGGCGTCTGCTGGAAGCAGAAGGATTGCGCTATCAGGGTTACGTCGACATTTTCGACGGCGGGCCGACGCTGGAGGCGGAGATCGACGAGATCCGCGCCATCAAACGCAGCCAACTGGTCAAAGTGGTGCTTGATACCACGCCGATGCGCGCCGATGCGCCGCTGTATCTGGTGGCCAACGATAACTATCAACATTACCGTGCACTACTGATGCCCGCCGATCTGTATGACGGCCGCTTGCATCTTGATGCCGATACCGCGGCGGCGCTTGGCGTCGAACAAGGCAGCCCGGTGCGAGTTACCCCTCTTATTGGACAGGAGAACGCCTGATGTCACATCCTGCACTGCTTATTAATGGCGCATGGCGGCCGGGCCGCGGCGCTGCATTCAGCAAATACGATCCGATTGACAGCCAGCCGCTGTGGCAGGCCAACGCCGCTGACCGCCAGGATGTGGCCGATGCCTGTGACGCCGCGCGCAGCGCTTTCCCTGACTGGGCGCGCACGCCGTTCGCCGAGCGTGAACAGCTGGTGCGGCGTTTTGCCGCGTTGTTGGAAGAAAATAAAGCACGTCTGGCAGAAACCATCAGTCGCGAAACCGGCAAACCTCGTTGGGAAACGCTGACCGAGGTGCAGGCGATGATCGGTAAAGTGGCCATTTCGCTACAGGCCTATCAGGCACGTACCGGCGAGAGTCGAAGCGTCATGGCCGACGGCGCTTCAGCGTTGCGTCACCGCCCGCATGGCGTACTGGCGGTGTTCGGACCGTATAACTTCCCCGGCCATTTGCCAAACGGCCATATCGTGCCGGCGCTGTTGGCGGGCAATAGCGTGGTCTTCAAACCGAGCGAACTGACGCCATTGACGGCGGAGGTCACGCTGCGGCTGTGGCTCGATGCCGGACTGCCGAACGGCGTGATCAATCTGGTTCAGGGCGGACGGGCCACCGGCGAGGCGCTGGCAGCCAGTCAGGGCATTGATGGTCTGCTGTTCACCGGCAGCGCCGCTACCGGTGAACAGTTGCATCGCCAATTGGCCGGCCAGCCAGAGAAAATACTGGCGCTGGAGATGGGCGGTAATAACGCGCTGATCGTCGAACAGATCGACGATCGCGACGCGGCGGTCAATCTGGCGATCCAGTCGGCATTTATCTCCGCTGGCCAGCGCTGTACCTGCGCGCGCCGTATTCTGGTCAAGCGCGGTCAGCAGGGCGATGCGTTTATCGAACGGTTGGTACAGGTGGCTGGCGCATTGCGCATTGGCCGCTGGGATGCCGAACCCCAGCCGTTTATGGGAGGGGTGATCTCGTCGGCGGCGGCGCAAAACATGCTGGCGGCGCAGCAGAAGCTGCTCGCACTGGGTGGCAAGGCCCTGCTGACCATGCGGCAGCTGGAAAGCGGCAGTGCGCTGCTTAGCCCCGGCATTATCGATGTCACCGGCGTGGCGGGAGTACCCGACGAAGAGTACTTTGGTCCTTTGACCACCCTTATTCGCTATGACGATTTCGATCAGGCATTGCAGATCGCCAACCAGACGCGCTACGGCCTGTCGGTAGGGCTGGTGTCACCGCAGCGGGCGCAGTTCGAGCGACTGTTGCTGGAAGCGCGTGCCGGTATTGTCAACTGGAACAAGCCGCTGACCGGGGCGTCGAGCGCGGCACCGTTTGGCGGCGTCGGTGCCTCGGGTAACCATCGTCCAAGCGCCTATTACGCAGCGGATTACTGCGCCTGGCCGATGGCGTCGCTGGAAAGCGAAAGCCTGACGCTGCCGGCCAGTCTGTCGCCGGGATTGTCGTTCAATTAATCGTCAGGGCCGGCTTGCTGCCGGCCGGGAGAACCGCATGGCGGGATATGAAGTCAATTTTGACGGACTGGTGGGGTTAACCCACCATTACGCCGGTTTATCGTTTGGTAATGAAGCCTCTACGCTGTATCAGAATCGTGTATCCAACCCGAAACTGGCGGCCAAACAGGGGTTGTTGAAAATGAAGGCGCTGGCGGATCTTGGCTTCCAGCAGGGCGTGTTGCCACCGCAAGAGCGGCCGCATTTGCCAACGCTGCGGCGGTTGGGGTTTAGCGGCAGCGACGAAGCGGTACTGGCTCAGGTACGGCGTACTTCACCGCGGCTGCTGTCTGCATTGGGTTCTGCTTCGTCAATGTGGACTGCCAATGCGGCGACCGTTTCACCGTCGGCAGACAGCGCTGACGGCAAGGTGCATTTCACCGCCGCCAATCTGAACAATAAATTCCACCGCGCCATTGAGGCGCCGACCACTCGCGCCGCACTGCAGGCGATCTTCAACGACGATCGCCATTTTATGCACCACCCGGCCTTGCCGCAGGTGGCGCTGTTTGGCGATGAAGGCGCGGCCAACCATAACCGACTGGGGGGCGATTATGGCAAGCGCAGCGTGCAGGTGTTCGTATACGGGCGTCAGGAGTTCGGCGGTGAGGTCGGCCCGTCGCGCTATCCAGCACGCCAGACGCGCGAAGCCAGCGAAGCCATCGCCCGGCTGCATCAACTGGATGAGCGCCACACGGTGTTCATCCAGCAGCACCCGGCGGTGATCGATCAGGGGGTGTTCCATAATGACGTGATTGCGGTAAGCAATCAGCAGGTGTTGTTCCATCATCAACAAGCCTTTTTGCATCAGCAGCAGGCATTGGATGAGCTGCGGCGCAAAATGGCCAGGCTGGACGCGGAGCTGGTGGCGATAGAAGTGCCCTCGGCACGTGTTTCGGTGGCGGATGCTGTCGCGACCTATTTATTCAACAGTCAGATACTGACTAAACCCGATGGCAAAATGATGATTGTAGTGCCGGAAGAGTCGCGCCAGCACCCCGGAGTATGGGGATATCTGAACGAAATGGTCGCTGGCGGCGGGCCGATCGACGAAATCAAGGTGTTCGATCTGCGTGAAAGCATGCGCAACGGCGGTGGCCCGGCCTGTTTGCGGCTGCGAGTGGCGCTGAACGGCGATGAGCTGCGGGCAGTCAACCCACGGGTGATGATGAACGATACGCTGTTCACCTCGTTAAACGCCTGGGTCGATCGCTTCTATCGCGATCGGTTGACCGCCGACGATTTGGCCGATCCGCAACTGCTGCGCGAAGGGCGCGAAGCGCTGGATGCATTGACGTCAATCATGGGGCTGGGGTCTATTTACCCGTTCCAGCAATAATAGAGGATGGCAGGGTGGATCTATTGGCACTGACGCTGGCGGGACAGGTGCCCGCCAACCAGCAGGGTGAAAACGCGCAGTTGCGCTGGCGCTGGCTGGGAGAAGGATTGCTGGAAATAACGCCGCAGCAGGGCTACCAACGCGCGGTGGTGCTGTCAGCCGGTATTCATGGTAATGAAACGGCACCGATTGAGCTGCTCAATCAGCTGGTTGTCGATCTGCTGGCCGGCAGCCGCCGTCTGGCAGTCCGACTTTTGGTGATCCTGGGGAATCCGGCGGCGATGCGCGCCGGCAAACGTTATCTGCACAGCGATATGAACCGCATGTTCGGCGGCCGTCATCGTGACTTCCCGGCCAGTGGCGAAACGGCACGCGCCTTGCAACTGGAGCAACGGGTGGTCGAGTTCTTCGAGCAGGAATCGGCAGCGCGCGCTCATTACGATCTGCATACCGCCATACGCGAGTCATGCTTGCCGCGCTTTGGCATTCTGCCGTTTCAGCAGCGGCCATACGACCCGTCGCAGTTGGCGCTGCTGGACGCCGCCGAACTGGATGCACTGGTGATACACCGGGCGCCGGGCGGCACCTTCAGCCACTTTTCCAGCGAACAGGCGACGGCGGCCAGTTGCACGCTGGAGCTGGGCAAGGCACGGCCGTTTGGCGACAACGATTTACAGCAGTTTTCCGCCATTAACCGCGCCTTGCAGAGTCTGGTCAGCGGTGAAGCGTTGCCTGCGCGCAGCGGTGCGGCAATGCGTATTTTCCAGGTTGAAAAATCGCTGATCAAACGCAGCGAAGATTTCCGGCTGCATTTGGCTGACGATACCGCCAATTTTACCGTTTTGCCGCAGGGAACGCTGGTGTGTGAACAGGCGGGGGAGCAATACCGTGTGCAACATGCGCAGCAATGGATATTATTCCCCAACCCCCAGGTAGCCGTTGGCCTGCGTGCCGGTATGCTGCTGAGCGAAGTTCCCCGCGATTGTTTATTTTAATCTGTTCTCTGTAACCGCCGATATTGCCGCGGCGGTTCAGCCTGCCTGACTCCAGGGTAAAACCAATAGCGCTGTTTATCGTTAAAGCATTTTTATTATCGATAAAACGACGCCTTATATTTTATTTTATCAATACTTCCAGTGTGGATCTGCCGCTAATAAGCGTAACAATTCATCTTTGGCCCACCAAAGCAGGTAAATCACTTTAGTAAGTTAAAAATGTGAAATAAATAACGTTATTAATAACCATGCTAATTTTCATGTTAACTTTCAACTGCTCAATAAATCGACGATAAAGAATTCCATTGCACTTGTTTGGTGCAATGCACCTTATTGGTGATAAGAATTTCCTTATAAGATAAACCAAATCAATGGGTTGTGTGGGTGTTTTTCTGAATCATTTTGTTACAATTAAGCATGGATTCTCCACGTTGTTTTCTGAACTTTTTTATTTGCACTTTGGATTCATGATGCTAATGTCACATGGCCCTTTATTAGGGGCGCTCATAAACATTAAATGATAAAGGTCACAGCCCAAAAGATAAATTGGGCGTGATGGGCAGGCTTTAATTAAAATATCTAGGAAAATAAATGATGAAACGCAGTGTATTAGCTTTGGCGGTAGCGCTTGGCGCAATCTCCTCTTTTGCCAACGCGGCAGAAATTTATAATAAGGATGGCAATAAACTCGATCTTTATGGCCGAGTGAATGCCAAACATTACTTTGTCCACAACAGCACGTCCGACGGCGACAAATCCTACGTGCGTTTAGGCTTCAAAGGGGAAACCCAGATCAACGATAGCCTGACCGGGTTTGGCCAGTGGGAGTACAACATTCAGGCAAACAACTCGGAAGGCGCAGATGCAACGGCGAACACCAAAACGCGCCTGGGCTTTGCCGGCCTGAAATTTGGCGATTACGGCTCCTTTGACTATGGCCGCAACTACGGTGTGGTCTACGACGCGGAAGCCTATACCGATATGCTGCCGGAATTCGGCGGTGACTCTTACAGCAACACCGACAACTTTATGACCGGCCGTTCCACCGGTTTGGCGACTTACCGCAACCGTGACTTCTTTGGTCTGGTTGAGGGGCTGAATATTGCAATTCAGTATCAGGGCAAAAACGAAGGCCGCGAGCTGACGCGTCAGAACGGCGACGGTTACGGTCTGTCACTGGACTATCAGGACATCGGCGGTAGCGGCATTGGCTTCGCTGCGGCGTATTCTGATTCCAACCGTACCAGCGCTCAAAAGCAGGCTACCTATGGCAAAGGCGACAGTGCCAGCGCCTGGACCACCGCGGTTAAATACGATGCGAACCAGGTTTATCTGGCCGCCATGTACGCCGAAACGCGCAACATGACGCCAATCACCGTCGACAGCGTGAAAGGTTTTGCCAATAAAACGCAGAACTTTGAGCTGGTTGCGCAGTATCAGTTCGAAAACGGTCTGCGTCCGTCATTGGGGTATGTACAGTCGAAGGGTAAAGATATCGAAGGTATCGGCGATGCCGATCTGGTGAAATACGTTGATATCGGCGCCACCTATTACTTCAATAAAAACATGTACACCTATGTTGATTATCAGATCAACCAGTTGAGCGACGATAACAAGCTGAAACTGAGCAATGACGACATCGTGGCCGTCAGCCTGACCTACCGTTTCTAATCGACGGGTCGATTACTCTCTGTCCTGTGTCGGGAAGAGGGAGCACCAGGCAGGGCGCGAGCCCTGCCTGTTTGTTATCACCGGCGAACAGCAGCGTATTAGCGCCCTGACGGTATCAGAACGGCGCATATTCACTGGCAGGGAGCCAGAAACCATCGATAAAATCTTCTACCGGATAGCAACCGGCGTGACGGAGATTCTGTTCCTTCATCGCCACCAGACATTGTTGTTCATCGCGCAGGATGTCCACCATGATATCGACGCAGCCTCCGTCCAGATAACAAACAAACATCACCAGTGCATACATAAAATCAGCATCCTCCACGGCCATTGCTTGCCCGCTCAGTGTAACCATTCTGGCACGATTTTCCGCGTTAATCTTCTTTTGGCTGCGCAGCGGCAAGCGAGCGTGACAGTTTTGCCAGACGGTAACGACTCAATTGTGCTGACCAATTGAATATCTGTCTGACGCTGCTAAGCTTAACAGGACTTATCAACACAAGTGGTTACCTTTCATAGACAAGCATCAAACGGGAGTGAATATGGGATTGTTTAACTTCGTCAAAGAAGCGGGCGAAAAACTGTGGGACGCAGTGGCTGGCAATGCGAATGCTGCCGAGCAAAGCGCCAAATTGAAAGAGCACCTCAACAACAGCGGTTTGCCAGACACCGATAAAGTGGATGTGCAGGTGGTTGACGGCAAAGCGGTCGTCACTGGCGACGGCATCAGCCAGGAGCTGAAAGAGAAGATTCTGGTCGCGGTCGGCAACGTTGCCGGCATCAGCGGCGTTGAAGATAAAGTCACCGTCGCACAGGGCGGTACCGAGAGCAAATTCCATACCGTGAAAAAGGGCGATACGCTGAGCGCCATTTCCAAACAAGTGTATGGCGACGCCAATCAGTACAACAAGATTTTCGAGGCTAACAAGCCGATGCTGTCCAGCCCGGATAAAATCTACCCAGGGCAGGTATTGCGTATACCGCAGTAATGTCCCCTTTCTGACGGAGGCCCGGTGTGTTACCGGGCCTTTTTTATTGTCGAATATAAGTCATGCTAATTTCAGTTTGTTTTTCATAATACTTATGAATGTTTTATACTGGCACCGGTTCTCCGGCCAGCCTGATGTTGACCCTATGTGTGAAAGTTGATAGCGTCAGCGACATTCGAGGTTTGAATGGTTGTTTCTGCAGAATCTTCAGTCCGTTGCGCCACGGCGGTAATCATCCAGTACGGCAACTTTCAGACCTGATGAACTAAGACAGATTTTGTGAAAGAACAGCGTAATACCTCGCACGATAAAAAATACCGTGAAACCCTCGGTGATGCACAGTTCGCCATTTTGGTGTTGGCGATCGCGTCAGGTTCGTTGCTATTCTTTACGCTTGCGGTCACGTTGTGGCTGATGTGACCCTTTAACAACAGGAGAGACAATGGAGCATAATCTCCACCATGAAACCAAACTGATTGCCATCATCGGCCTGCTGGTTTCGGCGTTGCTGGTGGTATCGGTACTGTTTGGCGTAACCTATCTTTCCGATCTCAAACACGCCAACGATCCCGTCGATACCAAAAACTGCTACTTCAAGACGCCTTAGCGCGACGCTCCGCCTTCGTGGCGATGAACCCCCTTGCCGCTGCTGTGCTAAGCTGGGCACAGGTGGGTTAAATTCATCGTCTGGAGGCGTTTGTATGCATGATCCTGATTCGTTCGATAGCTCTTCCTCTGCGTGTTCCGGTCGCCATTCGATGCAACGCATTGCGGTGCGTCATGCCGACGTTGGCGGCATTGCCATTCAACGCGCCTTGCCGACCCGCGAACGTCGTACGGTCGGTGCCTGGTGTTTTCTCGATCATGCCGGGCCGGCGGTGTTCAATGGCTCCTCTGAAGGTATGGATGTCGGGCCACACCCGCATATTGGCCTGCAAACGTTCACCTGGATGATCGAAGGCGAAGTGCTGCATCGCGATAGCCTCGGCAGCGAGCAGATTATCCGCCCTGGCCAGGTTAATCTGATGACCGCCGGCCATGGCATTGCCCATACCGAACAGACCACCGGTCACCCTCGCCAATTGCACGCTGCGCAGTTATGGATTGCTTTACCGGCAGAACATGCGCAAATGGCTCCGCGTTTTGACCATTACCCCGATCTGCCGCGTTGGAAAAAGGGCGCGGTAACCCAGACATTACTCATTGGCCAATTTGAGCAATATCGTTCGCCGGTATTTACCGTCTCACCGCTTATCGCACTGGACTTACAATGGGACGCCGACGGTCATTTGGAATTACCATTACGCAGCGATTTTGAAACAGGTCTTTTGCCCCTTATTGGTGCATTTGAGGTTAATGATGAAAAAATTTCATCGGGTGAATTTGCCTATTTGGGAATGAATCTTAACAAGCTGCGCTTAACGGCGGAAAAGGGCAGTAAGGCGTTATTGATTGGCGGCGAGCCGATTAAACAACCGATAACCATCTGGTGGAATTTTGTTGCTCATAGCAAGCAGGAGATCGCGGCGGCACAGCGAGATTGGCAACAAGGAAACGCGCGTTTTCCGCAGGTCAAAGGCTATGCCGGGCCGCGGATGACCGCGCCAGACCTGCCCTGGCGGGTAGATTGATACCTGAAGGCTATATCATTTGTCCTTTTTTATAAAAATTGCTCTATCAAGGTTTAATTAATGTGATCAAAATTCCATGTTTTTGATCGAATATAGCTTCAATAAAAAAAAGTGATCCAAAGCAAATTATTAATGGCAGGTAAAAGTTAATATCTTTCCTATAGGAATACTGCAACTCCCGTTAGTAAGAAGCAAGAGAGGTCATCATGAGCCAAATACTCTATCGTGCAAGATTATCCCATGTTGTTATTGCAACGGCGGCGTTTTGGGTCTCAATAGCAGCCCTGTTGTTCGTTGCTTTCATCTAACCTTAAACCTAGGCCACTCTAAAAACCCGCATCGCGGGTTTTTTTATACCGCGTAATTGGCCAATGTCGGTTACGGTATATACTTAATTACCTTTCATTGCTATTAGCCACATAAAAAATAATGGTAATTATCGCTGATATCTTGCTGCTCGCCGTCGCTGCGCTGCATATTTATATTCTGCTGCTGGAAATGTTCCTCTGGCAGCATCCTGTCGGTATGCGCGCGTTTGGTACTACGCGGGAATTTGCCAGCGCAACGCGTACGCTGGCGGCCAACCAGGGGCTGTATAACGGCTTTCTCGCCGCCGGGCTGACCTGGAGTTGGTGGCTGTCGCAGCCGGTATGGCAGCTGTTTTTCCTGGGGTGTGTGCTGATCGCCGGGCTGTATGGTGGGCTGACCGCCAACCGCAAAATCCTGTGGGTGCAGGGCCTGCCGGCGTTGATTGCCATGCTGGCGGTGCTGGCCGCGCATTGAGCCGTCCACGGCTATAGGGAGTGACTAGGCCAGCTTTTGATGGATGACGTGCAGCGGCGGGTCGATATGCAAATCTACGCTTAGATCCTGGCGGAAATCATAAGGCGTTATGTTGAAACGCTTGCGGAACATATAAGTAAAGTGGGACTGCGAGCCAAAGCCAAAATCCAGTGCGATGTCAAAAATCGTGGCATCGCTACTGCGCAATTGGTAAACCGCGCCCGCCAGCCGGCGTTCGCGAATGTATTTGCCGAGCGAGATCCCTGTCGCTTCCTTGAATAACTTCTGCATGTGCCAGAGGGAGTAACCGGAATACTCGGCCAGCTCTTCCAGATGGATCACGCGTCCGAGATGAGTTTCAACCCATTTGCTGAGGGCGCAGACCAATGAGAGGTGATGTTGTTGTATCATCAGTGCATCTGTGTGAGAACGACATAAGCGAAGTATACACAACTTGCCGTCTTCGACAAAAACCACCGCGCGGCTGTGAATTTTAATCTATCAGGCAGCTTGTCAGCCGCAGGTCAAAACGGCTAATCTGCATACTGCCGCTAACATCAGGGCATTCAAGCCGTACAACACACAAACGACCGAGAATCCGCCGTAGCAACTTGACGTTGATGAGGTGATCGCATGTTAATGACAGTGATTATTACTCTGGTTGTCGTCGTGGGGGTTGCCGTGTTTATGGCCGTCCCGGCGATGAGGGTGAATAACGCGGAAAGTGCGGGAGGTGAAGACCAGTGAGAGCGGTATCCATTGCGCATTGAAGCATCGGCGAAAAAGCCAGGGTTTGGTACCCGGGCTTTTTGTTGTCCTGCTGCTTAGACGTTTTTGCGTTCTACCATTTCTTCGCCCCAATACAGCCGGTCGGCCTCGGTTTTGGCAAAGGCCATTTGCAGCGCTTCGTCACTGCCTTCCTCCCAGATTTTCTGCGCCAGCGCTTCATCGTTCCCGGCAAGTTCAAAAATCGCCTCGGCTATCTCGACGGAGGTTTCACGTACCGTCGCCCAAGATTTAACGTTGTGATTGGCCATAACTCATCTCCTGTGCGGTTTTGGCTGGGGTTAACACCAGTATAGGCCAAATGTGCTGCTGGTTTTAACCTCCCATGCCCAATAGCGCCGTAAATTCAGCGCGATCGCCGTTAGCAAGCGGCAAAGCGTCTGACGGCGTGATATTCTGTGCGGCGTTTGAATAAAGAGGAAATGATTATGTCCAATGCATTAAGCAACGATCAGGAACTGGTTTCCGATCTGGTGGCCTGCCAACTGGTGATAAAACAGATTCTGGATGTTATTGATGTAATTGCGCCGACCGAGGTGCGAGACAAAATGGCCAGCCAACTGAAGAATATTGATTTTTCAACGCATCCTGCGGGTGCCGATCCGATCACCAAGCGGGCAATTGAAAAAGCGATAGCGCTGATCGAGCTGAAGTTCAGCCGCGATTAAGCGAGGCCGCCGTCGCCGGCGGCCAGACGGTGGTGCGGTTAATCCACCACCGTTTCAATCTTTTTGAACAGCGGGCAGTCAGAAACACCGATAACGCCATTGTCACCATGAATATACTGCGCCGTCACCACGTTGCGTGCCGTCAGATATTGGCACTGCAATCCCAACCCGCCAACGTTTTGATTACTGCCAATCAATACGCCGTAACCTGAAAAAAGCAGCACGCCATACGCCACGGCGACCGCCACTACCAATTTGATTAACTTACCCATTCTATTCCCTCGTAGCATCCTGTTGCTGCACTCTAGCCATGATGCGTCACCCTGAGCAACGCCATTATTCTGAAAACGACGTCGCGGACAGAAATCTAAACGACCGGTTAAAGTTTGTTTAAGTTTCGTGTGATAATCTGTGGTTCGGTTAACAAGGTAACAATGAGGCTGCTAAGTTTGTTGCGAAACAAAATCCTGGTGATCGTTGCGACCGTGGTGGCATGCCTGATTTTTTATCTGCTTGCTCTCGACAGTTATTGCGATCAGGGCGAGAGCTTTGCGTTGGGGATCTGTTCGATCACGCGCTTTGTTCCGTGGTGACGTAGAAGATGGCGCAATCAGAGACAAGGATGTTCGCGCCCATCTTTGCAGTGTTAAGATGGATACCCGTTTTGGCAGTGAGTAGGATAGTTCATGTTAGATTCAGTTTTTGGCTCGTCGGGGCTGCTGGCACTGGTGATGGTGCCGATTGCGCTGCTGGTGGGGCTGTGGGTATGGTTTTTGATCAATCGCGCCAGCGTGCGTGCCAACGAACAGGTGCGCCTGTTGCAGGAAATCGCCGATCAGCAGCGCCAGCAAACCGCATTGCTGCAACGCCTGGTTGGCAACGCTCGCGGTGACCAGACGCCGTTGGACGATGATGACGATCTCAACCCGGCGTTGGATTTCAAAGGATTTATTCCCGAACGCTAATCAGGTTCCGCTACCGTGAGAGAGCCACGGATTGGCAGGTTATCGCGCGTGCGGCTTCTCACTTCAGGTCTTCAGAAAACGCCATTCCCTGATACGGCGCGGCTCGGCAGGCCGCCAGGCGGCTGGCCAAATCGCCGCTATGAATTTCCAGTTGGTGTCCGTCCGGATCGAGAAAATACAGTGATTCACCTTCGCTACGGTTGCTTTTCCACTGGCGAACGCCGGCCTGTTGCAGGCGTTCGACCATCGCAGGAAAGTCTGCCGAAGTAATGCTGAACGCATAATGGGTGTAGTCGCGCGGCGCGCAGGCTGCACGCGTATCATCTAGCGACAGGCACAACCATAGCTCCCCCAGCGTGAGATAGGCACCTTGCTGCCAGCGCGCATGCAGGTGAAAGCCCAACGTTTGCCGGTAAAATTCGAGACTGCGTTCCACGTCGCGCACCGCGAGCGTCAGATGATTAAGACCGCTAAGCATGGGGACTCCAGAATGGCAACCATAAAGACGCAGTGTAATCGAACGATGGGTAAAGGTAACGCGATAAAACATTAGTGAAGATAATACAAAAACCGCTCTGGCCGTCATAAAACTGTCGTATTGGCATCGTAATGTAGCGCGAACATAACGAAAGATGGATAGAGCTGATGATTAAATGGTATGAAGAAAGCGACGCCGAAGTGAACCGCAGTATTGCCCTGATTACCGGAGAAAATCCGGACAAATGGTACCCGTACGGCGGCGTTAAGGGTAAAGATTATTGCAAGAATCCCTCCGATGCCTGGCCGATTATCTGCGCCAATAAAATCAGTCTGAACCCCGATAGCCACGGCGACAGCCCGCAATGGCAAGCGCGGATCTCCTCTCCGCGTGGTGAATGGCTGGCCGACAGCAGCAGTCCGTTGCGTGCGGCGATGATCTGTTTTCTGCTCAGTCAGCAAAATCAGGAAACCTCGCGTTAAGTCTCCATTACTGATGATCGATTAATGTTTTCCATAATCTGACAACGGAACTGTCTTTGGCGGAGCCTGTTTATGAAGCGCATTATCAAAGGTGATAAAAACCTGTCTCATCTGGTGGTTGCCCATGCGGCAATTGACCGTCACGCCGAAAGTTTCGGTCAGCGCCGTCAGGGCTGGCCCTCGACCTATCTGGTCAAATATCAAAATGACCGAGTGGCGGTTGAAGTGGTGACCCGCCGCCAGTCTTATGTGGCAACCCTGATGATCGGTGCCCGTAATCTGAGTAAACTGTGCGACCTGCCTGGTCGATAGCCGCCCAACGTTTCAGCAATTCCTGCCCATGCCTGCGCCGGGAGCATAGCCTGCCCGGTGCTAATCCTTGATGCTCGCGGGGTTAAGTGTTAAAAAGCCGCCCGCAGATACATTTTTTGATTGGCGAAATCTTGTGCAGTAATGGCAAGGCCTTTTGCCATACGAGGACAAGATGGGCGACCAGCAGCAGGATACCCCGCTAAAACGCGGCTTGAAAAACAGACATATACAACTTATCGCCCTGGGAGGCGCCATTGGCACCGGGCTATTTCTCGGCATTGCCCAGACCATTAAAATGGCGGGACCTTCGGTATTGCTGGGTTATGCTATTGGCGGCTTTATTGCCTTTTTGATCATGCGTCAGTTGGGGGAGATGGTGGTGGAAGAGCCGGTTGCCGGTTCATTCAGCCACTTTGCCTATAAATACTGGGGTGACTTCGCCGGGTTCCTGTCCGGCTGGAACTACTGGGCGATGTTTATCCTGGTCGGTATGGCGGAGCTGACGGCGGTAGGCATCTATATTCAGTACTGGTGGCCGGAAATTCCAACCTGGGCGTCGGCCGCAGCGTTCTTCGTGCTGATCAATCTGATCAATCTGGTCAACGTGCGCATCTATGGTGAAACCGAATTCTGGTTTGCCATAATCAAGGTGGCGGCCATCATGGGCATGATTGTGTTCGGCGCCTATCTGCTGGCCAGCGGCAGCGGTGGTCCGGAAGCCGATATCAGCAATCTGTGGGCGCAGGGTGGGTTTTTCCCGCATGGGGTCATGGGATTGGTCATGGCGATGGCCGTGATCATGTTTTCGTTCGGCGGGTTGGAAATGGTGGGCATTACCGCTGCTGAAGCTGCCGATCCGCGCCATAGCATTCCCAAGGCCACCAATCAGGTGGTGTATCGCATACTGATTTTCTATATTGGCTCGCTGACCGTGCTGCTGTCGTTGTATCCCTGGGGCAAAGTGGTGGAGGGCGGCAGCCCGTTCGTGATGATTTTCCACGCGCTGAACAGCAACCTGGTGGCTACCCTGCTTAATGTGGTCGTGCTGACGGCGGCCCTGTCGGTCTATAACAGCGGGGTGTATGCCAATAGCCGTATGCTGTTTGGCCTGGCGACGCAAGGCAATGCGCCAAAGGTGCTGACGCGCGTCAACCCACGCGGCGTACCGGTATTGTCAATCGCGTTATCGGCGCTGGTGACCTCGATTGGCGTGCTGATCAACTATGTGATGCCCGGCAAGGCGTTTGAATTGCTGATGGCGCTGGTGGTTTCAACGCTGGTGATCAATTGGGTGATGATCTGTCTGGCGCACCTGAAGTTCCGTGCGGCAAAGAATCGGCAGGGCGTTATCCCGCATTTCAAGGCTTTTTGGTACCCCTTCGGCAACTACCTGTGCCTGGCGTTTCTGGCGATGATACTGGTCATCATGTATCTCACCGACGGTATCCGTATTTCGGTGTTGCTGATCCCGGTATGGATCGGGCTGTTGTGGCTCGGGTTCACGCTGACGCGGCGCAAAACCGGCAATCGGCTGCAGCGTAGGCGTTAAATCGGTATGGGGAGGCGCGCTTGCGCCTCCTTGTTGGTCTAGCCGCGCGGCATAAAGGCGTTGCCGCTGTCCGCTCGATCGCGGCCCAGCATCTTCCTGCACAGCAGGAACAGGGTGGTGACGATGTCAATGGCCACCACGCTGAGCATCAGCAACCCCAGAACAAAAAAACTCACCATCGCTGCGAACAGTACCGCCAATGGCGCCGGTACGCGCAGACGACGCAGCTTCATCGTCGCGTACATTTTCCAATACTGGACTTGCGCCAGCATCGCGCTGCGAATACGACCCAAACGGACGCGCGATTTGCGTGATGTAGAACGGCCCATAACTCCTCCTTTATTGATTGTCCTGACAAGTAAAACATAAAGTTCTTAAGAGATGCTTAACGGGCTCTTAGCGGCCGTTGCTTTCCCACAGAGACTCAGACAACGCGATAATCGAAAAGGTCAGCTCGGCTGAGCACTGTTTTCCACGCGTCAAAACGTCTAACTTGATAGGGTGAGAATGGTTTCCGTGTGAGGTTGCTCAAACAGCATGAACAAAAACACCAATCGTTATTATGATGCTAGCAAGGCGCACCATACGCCGCAGGGGTTTCGCAATCCGGAGCCGTCGCAGCGTCAGGAGGGCGATCTGCGCCGCTGGCAGGATGAGCGCAAAAAACAGGGTCTGCCAAAGCCACCGAGCGACGGCTATCAGCAGTTCACTGCCAACTGGTGGCAGCAAGCCGATCTCGGTGGCGAACAGGATTGTATCTGGTGGTTGGGGCATGCCAGCATATTGTTGCGTCTGGACGGGCGCTATGTGCTGATCGATCCGGTGCTGTCACCGCGTGCTTCACCGCTGAGCTTCTATGGACCCAAACGCCGTACCCCGCCGCCGTTGACGGTGAGACAATTGCCCGCGGTGGATGTGGTGCTGATATCGCATAACCACTATGACCACCTGGACCGCCGCACGGTGCGTCAGCTGGCACGACGTTTTCCACAGGCAACCTTCATTGTGCCGTTGGGGCTGAAAAACTGGTTTCGCCGCTATCGTTTTGCGCGGGTAGAGGAGCTGGATTGGTGGGATAGCCTGTCGGTGGGCGAAATGACATTTCATGCGACGCCAGCCCGCCATTGGAGCATGCGTTCGCTGTGGGATCGTAACCGCTCATTGTGGTGCGGCTGGGTGATCCATCATCCGTCACTGCGGTTTTATTTCTCTGGCGACAGCGGCTATTCAGAGCGGTTGGCAGAGATCGGTGACCGGTTAGGGCCGTTCGATGTCGCCGCGCTGCCGATTGGCGCCTATGCACCACGTTGGTTCATGCAAGAGCAACATATGGATCCACAACAATCGGTAAAACTGTATCAACAATTAAAACAGCCTCGGGTTATTCCCATTCATTGGGGCGTATTTGAATTAGCCGATGAATCGCTGGATGATCCTCCACAGCAGCTGGCATTGGCCTTGAGCCAGGCCGGAATACGGCAGCACCAATTTGAGCCGCTCAAGATTGGCCAACGTATCGAATTGGGCGATTAATCAGCTCGCGGTGAAACCGGGCGCTTGTCAACAGGCACCCCCGGTAACCGGGGCTTTCACTGTCAGTGCGCGACAGGTGGTGTGGCGCATCAATCGTCTGTATCGACGCATGCAGTGGGCAGCCGCGTTGATTGGGACCCGGCCTGGATAATATAGCGCGACCATTGGATGCGCCGCGTATTAATAATATTATTTTTATTAAAGGATAAGCGGAAATATATTATCACTCACCAAAGGGGCTAATTAAATTAGCCGTTGCGCTGCGTTGCCTTAATTCGAGCTTGCCTGCGCGTTGATGGTGCAATTTTTCATCGAGCGGCCGTCGCCTGCACTACAATGCAGCGAACAAGGCGCAGGCTCACCGGCCGTCATGGCGATGCAACACGCATGTAGCATCAATGTGATAGTCAGTCGGCTGTGCGGCGATGATTTTCTTTACCCGTTCATCGTTATACAAATGATGCATATCAAATTTCATAAAGATTCAAAAATTTTAACGGTTCACGCGCAGAAAGACGCTATATGTCACTGCGGATCGGCGTCGAGCGGTTGAAAGTTTTGTTAAATTTCAGGCAGGGCGCGGAGTGTAGCGCGGCGTCTTTACAAAGCAGAAAATAGAGAGAGCTTCAACAGATTTTAGTCTATTTATGCGCTTGTTGCTCTCGACCGTTTCAATTATGTGCGACACGTCCACCGGTGATTAAAAATGGCTTGCCATCGAATACAGAGTATGTGATAACGCATCTGGGTAAAACGAGGTACAGTTCTGTATATGTGTGGCATTTTCAGTAAAGAAGTTCTGAGTAAAGACGTTAGCGTTGAATACCGCTTCTCTGCCGATCCTTATCTTAGTGCCTCAAGCAGTAACGACTCTAGTTTGTCTATGTAACGCCTACGGGCGGTTTAAACAATCCAAAGGAAATACTCAAGATGGCAAAGATCAAAGGTCAAGTTAAGTGGTTCAACGAGTCTAAAGGTTTCGGTTTCATCACCCCGGCTGACGGCAGCAAAGACGTGTTCGTACACTTCTCTGCAATCCAGGGTAACGGCTTCAAAACCCTGGCTGAAGGCCAGAACGTTGAGTTCGAAATCCAAGATGGCCAGAAAGGCCCATCAGCAGTAAACGTTACTGCTATCTAATCAGCGTCAGCTGTACAAAAAGCCCGCCTTCGTGCGGGCTTTTTCGTTTCCGCTCAGCCGGTAATGATAATCCCGGCGTATTGATTGCGCCCTTTGATACCAGGATGCGCCGGATCCTGCGCTCTACGTTGGCTATTGCGGCGAAAACTGGTGTATTTGAAGCGCTGAGGCTGCTGAGGATCGCGATTTAACGTACAGATGGTGCAACTGCCGGCGTCGTCGACCGCGGCAAACCCAAGGTTGTGCAGTTGACCTTTGGCTATTGCCGTTAAATCAAGGTGGCGCGTATGTGGGCTGATCAACTCTGCCGGCAACGACAAGCGCTGCTGAAATAGCTCAACCAGCTCTTGATTGACTTGATAACAACAGGCGCCTGCCGCCGGGCCAATCGCCGCCACCCAGTTGGCGGTCGAATCGTCCTGCTCGATACGCGCCGCCATGCGTTCGAGCATACCGTCCAGCAATCCTCGCCAACCGGCATGTACGGCAGCAATGGCGCTACCGTCGCGCCGGCTGAAGATCACCGGCAGGCAATCGGCGGTAAGTACGCTGAGCAGAATGCCAGGTTGAGTGGTATACACGCCGTCGGCGTCGCCGCAGGGCTGGGCAGGGTGGCTAACATCAACGATGCGTGTGCCATGCACCTGTTTTTTTTCCGGCTGAGTGTCCCGGTAGTGTTGTAAGTCCGTCGGTAGCAAGGCGCTTTTATTGCCAAAACCGTGCCGAATGGCAGGAATGGTGCTGAGTAAGGCAGAATAGTCAGTCATAACCGATGATTAACCTGTGTTGGGGCGAAGCTGACAGTGTATACCCTGCCATTGCCGCTGACACGGCTCTTGCCGGTAATTGGATGATGAATTCGTCTTGGTCGATGCCATACTGCCAGCATCGCCGTCGTCGCGCAGGTAGGCGCTGGGGATGCGCCTTGCATCGGCCCGCCGGCTTATTTAGACTAGCCGCGCCGCATCTCTCTGGAATTCAACACATGTCTTATGTTTGCCCCTTATGCCATCAGCATCTCCACTTCACCGCCCCGCAGTGGCGCTGTGAGAATAACCATCAGTTCGATTGTGCAAGGGAAGGTTACGTCAATCTACTGCCGGTGCAGCATAAACGCTCGAAACAGCCCGGCGACAGCGTTGAAATGATGCAGGCGCGCCGTGCGTTTCTCGACGGTGGTTTTTATCAGCCATTGCAGCAGCGGGTCGCCGAACTGCTGGATAACGCGCTCGACAGTGATGCACAGGCCTTGCTGGATATCGGCTGTGGTGAGGGCTATTACACCGCTGCGGTGGCGCAGAGGCTCAATCAGGCGCGAGAAATGCGTATCTATGGTCTGGACGTGGCCAAGGTGGCGGTCCGTTATGCTGCCAAACGCTATCCGGCGGTATCGTTCTGCGTGGCATCCAGCCATCGGCTACCTTTCGCCGACGCGTCGCTGGACGCGGTATTGCGCATCTATGCGCCTTGCAAGGGGCAGGAATTGGCCAGGGTAGTGAGGCCAGGTGGGGTTGTTGTGACAGTGTCACCAGGGCCGCGTCATTTATATCAGCTAAAAGAACTTATTTATCAAGAAGTTCAGTTACATGCTGAACAGGATGAGCAATTGCCTGGTTTTGAGACGGCGCGGAGTGAATCACTGGCCTATCCGCTGCAGTTATCGGGGGAACAGGCGGCAAATCTGCTGCAAATGACGCCTTTTGCCTGGCGAGCCTCGGCAGAGACGCAACGGCAACTGACGGCCAGCGCCAGTTTCGCCTGTGAGACCGACTTTGCCATCCGCGTGTATCGCCGTCATGGTTGAGACAAAAAAAACCTGCCAGCGGCAGGTTTTTTTGTCCCCAACGCCGACTAGGCGAGGTAACCAAGGTGCTCCAGCAGAATATTGCCGCCGATGCCAATCAGCACCACGCCGCCGATAATCTCCGCGCGTTTGCCGAGCAGTGGACCGATAAAGCGACCAAGCATCATGCCGAGGGTGGCCATGATCATCGTTGCACAGCCAATCGCCATGGCGGTATGAACGATATTCACCTGCAGGAAGGCCAGGCCTACGCCGATGGCCATCGCGTCCAGGCTGGTGGCAATGGCGGTGGCAACCAGTAGCCAGAAACCGTGCTGCTTCACCTTGACGGTTTCCTGTTGACGGTTACGCACTCCCTCAATAATCATGCGCATGCCGAGAATAAACAGCAGGCTGAAGGCAACCCAGTGATCCCATTCCATGATGTACTGACTGGCAAACAGACCCAGCGACCAGCCGATAAGCGGGGTAATGGCTTCGATAACGCCAAAAATGAGTCCGGTGCGGAGTGCTTCGCGAAAACGCGGTTGATGCAGGCTGGCACCTTTGCCGATTGACGCAGCAAACGCGTCCATGGACATGCCAAAAGCCAGAATGAGTGTTGCGGAAAGATTCATGTGAAATAGCCTCGGCCGGGCGGCTCCATATACACGTAACCCACCCCCAACCAAACGACGGAGTTACGTGTCTATGGTCTCGCCAACCTTACCTGGCTGCCCGCACCACGTTTCAGACTGCAAAACGAGTATGTTGATACGGGCGTTTCTGGTCAATATTATCCAGAAACCGGCTACTCCCCAATGACGGGCGCAACCTTAGCATATTATTTTTCCCGGATACAACCATTAATTGCAATGCACTGGTTTAATGAAATTGAGAATTGTTTTCATTAGTGTTGTTGCGCCAGAAATATAAGCGGTAGTGACAATGTTATTGTGGAAATAATAAACAAAAAAACGGCAGCGTTACTGATGGATTAAACCACCATGCTACCGTCAGGAAGGTTGCGTTGCAATGGGTCAGGTTTTTATTGACTGATTTTCAACAAAAAAATGGTAAATACGCTCCAGGTCATCTAACTGGGTAACCTGTATCAATAAGCGTCGCTTCTCCAAATCGATGGCTAAAACGCCATCCTCGGACAAATTCATGGCGTTAATTCGCCGGTATTCAATAAAGGCGTTGGCATAATAAAAACCCTGCGCTTTGAATAACAATTTTGGCCAGCGAATATAAGAAATATAAACCGCGACTAACGCCAGAGATATTAATAACCATGTTGTCAGTGGTGCACCGTGGTCAGCAATATTTCGGTACACCAGAATGCCCAGCAGGACCACAAAAATCAGACAGTCGATGCGGTTGCTACGCTTGAGTTGCACCTTGAGCAGCGTCGCGCCGCGCATTTTATCCATGCCGAACTCGTCATACAGCGCATACAGCAGCAACAGTACGATAAATACCATGATGGCAAGGTCCGTCAGCGACATCTTACAGCTCCACAGATAAAAAAAGCCGGGGGAGCCCCCGGCGGTCAAACGGCGTTACACGCCCAGCAGGCCAATCCAGTAACCAAAAATACCGATCACGAAGAAGCCCAGAATGATCCACAGCGCGTTGACCTTACGCCGCAACAGCCACATACAGCCGAAGGTCAGCAACAGCGGGATCAGCCCCGGCATCAACTGGTCAAGGATGGTTTGCACCGTCGTAACCGTGGTATGGCCGGTCTGGTCGGTAATTTTCGACACCACCAACGGGATGTTGACGTGGGTCCACTTGTTAACCAGCGCCCCCATGACAAACAGGCCGAGAATCGACGCCCCTTCCGTCAGTTTTTGCAGGAAGCCACCGCCCATATCGTTGACGATATCGGCCCCTTTGCGATAGCCATAGGCCACGCCATAGTAGCGCACCAGCAGACGCACCAGGTTAAACAGCACAAAGAACAGAATCGGCCCGAGCAGGCTGCCGGTCAAGGCGATGCCGGCACCCAGCGCGGCAAATACCGGGCGCATGGTGCCCCAGAAGATCGGGTCGCCCACGCCGGCCAGTGGCCCCATCAGGCCGACCTTGATGCCGTTGATCGCCGCATCGTCAATCGGCGCGCCGTTGGCACGTTGTTCTTCCATCGCCAGGGTGACGCCAAGGATTGGCGCGGCGACATAAGGGTGGGTATTGAAGAATTCCAGATGGCGCTTGATCGCCTGTTTGCGATCGTCGTTGTTTTCCGGATACAGGCGACGGATCGCCGGTACCATCGAAAAACAGAAACCCAGCGCCTGCATACGTTCGAAGTTCCAGGAACCCTGGAACAGGTTCGATCGCAGGAACACACCGCGGATATCCGCCGGCGTCAGTTTCTTTTGAGCAGCAGTTGTATCAACCATTTCTCTCACCTATTCCTAGTCCAGTTCGTTATCAAGATCGTTCGGCTGAGCAGGGCCACCCTGAACAACCTGCGGCTTGTTGTATTTCGGGCTGAGCTGGATGTACAGCACGGCCATGACGACGCCAATCACCCCCAATGCCACCAGGTTGAAGTTGGTGAAGGCGGCGGTAACGAAACCGGCATAGAAGAACGGCATCAGGTAACCGGCACGCATCATGTTGATGACCATCGCGTAACCGACCACCACGATCATGCCGCCGGCGATGTTCAGACCGGTGGTGACCACTTCAGGAATGGAATTCAACAACGCGTGTACGCCGGCGGTACCCACCGAAACGGCAACGATAACCGCTGGAATGGCAATACGCATCGCCTGCAACAGCAGGGCGGAAACGTGCAGCCAGGTGATGGCGCGCAGGCTGCCACGTTCGGCCGCGCTGTCTGCCGCGTGCTGGAAGGCCACGGTCAGGGTACGAACGATAATGGTCAGTACCTGACCGGCTGCGGCCAACGGTATGGCCAGTGCGATCCCGGCACCGACGCTTTGGCCGCCGGCCACCACCAGAATGGTGGAAATTATCGACGCCAGCGCGGCGTCTGGCGCAACGGCAGCACCGATATTCATCCAGCCGAGGGCGATCATTTCCAGCGTACCGCCGATAATGATGCCGGTCTTGATATCACCGAGGATAAAGCCGATCAGCGTACAGGCGACCAACGGGCGGTGGAACTGGAACTCGTCCAGAACGGAACCCATCCCGGCAATACATGCGACGATAAATATCAGCACAATCTGAAGAGTGGTAATCTCCATTGTACTTCTCCTATGACCAAGAGCTCTGAGTAAGAATAATTATTGGCAATCGCCATTAATTAAGTTTGTTTATCAGGTCCATCATTTTTAAACGGCTGTCGGATGAGACTTTGCGAACTTCCAATTCGATACCGCGATCGTTTAATTTCTTAAACGCTTCGATGTCTTTTTCATCAACGGAAACCGCGTTATTGACCTGGGTTTTACCCTGTCGGAACGCCATGCCGCCGATATTCACCGAGGTGATATCCACGCCGGCTTCCACCAGACGCCAGACATCGGTTGGATTGGTAAACAGCAGCATGACGCGGTCATTGGCATACTTGGGGTTGTTCCACACGCGAATCGCCTTGGCGACGTCAACCACGTGGGCTGTAACACCCGGTGGCGCAACCTGTGTCAACAGAGTCTTACGCAGGTTATCGGCTGCAACTTCGTCACTGATGACGATGATGCGGCTGACGTTGGTTTCCTTGGTCCAGCGAGTGGCGACCTGGCCATGAATCAGGCGGTCATCGATACGCGCCAGGCCGATCTTCATGTGATCGTCTGGGCCAAGGGGCGCCTGTGGCGCTGCGGCAGCCGGCGCTGGGGCACTTTTGGCCGCGGGCTTGACGGGTTCTTCGTCGGGTTTGTTCAGCGCTCTGACGCCTTCGCGGCCGGTTTCCAGCGCCAGTGCGACCAGCTCGGCAAAACCGGGGTCATCATCACGTGCCATGAAAGTCTCAACCAGCATTGGAATGTTGACGCCGGTGATCACTTCATAATCCGCCTTGTCGAGCGCCAGGCGACTTGCCGCATTGAACGGGCTGCCACCCCAGGTATCGACCAGGAACAGGACGCCGCCGCTGGTGTCTAATTCACTGATTTTTAATTTATATTTCTCAATTAATGTTTCGGCGTTTTCTCCGGGAACGAAATCGATAAAGGCGACGTTATCCTGTTCGCCCAATAGCATTTCCGCGGTTTTCAGCAGCTGCTCCGCCGCGCTCCCGTGTGTGCCGATGATAATAGCTATTGCCACTCGCTACCTCCTCATTAAACCTCTGACACGGAATGTGTCATTGTTTGCTACCTTCCTGGCAGTCACCCTCGATGTTCAGATCCATTATGGTAGAAATTAACCAACGCACCCGGAACCTTTGTCACGCAGTATCAAAAGCCTGGATGCGGCAATGCACGTTTTCGCCATTTATTTTAGTGAGTGAAAAAATAAATTATGTGACGTCGCTCAGCTATTACGCGTTAAACGTTCACTCAATACGCGTTTGAGGAATTAAACAGCAACCGTATGACAGCGCGACGTGCTGGTAAAAAAAGCGCGTTGACGGTAATAAAATTCCTGATAAAGTAATTTCTTCTTTTATAACCAAGGAGTGAAGGGCCTCAGCCCACCCTATGGACTGTCACCGAAGTTACTGTTTTCCACGGCTTTACCCGCCACCGGTTGGCGTTAATGCTTTCTCGCGGCCGCTCGGCCATCTCCCGGTAGTACCATCCCGATCTCTTGCTGTGTTTGTTATCTCACGCCCTGCGTGCGATGCGTTGCGCCTGCGTGCGGCTCAGCGAACCTGTCTTTTTTCCGGAGTCTGATAATGGAATTTTTAATGGACCCCTCAATCTGGGCTGGGTTACTGACGTTAGTCGTTTTGGAAATCGTGTTGGGCATCGACAACCTGGTGTTTATCGCCATCCTGGCCGATAAACTGCCGCCGAAGCAGCGTGACAAAGCGCGCATTCTCGGTCTGTCGCTGGCGCTGATCATGCGCCTGGGCCTGTTGTCAGTGATCTCGTGGATGGTGACGCTGACCACGCCGCTGTTCAGCGTGGGGGAATTCAGTTTTTCGGGACGCGACCTGATCTTGCTGTTTGGTGGCGTGTTCCTGCTGTTCAAGGCCACCATGGAGCTGCATGAACGCCTGGAAGGGCAAACCCACCAGGATGGCGGCAACCGCGGCTATGCCAAGTTCTGGGCGGTAGTGGTGCAGATTGTCATCCTTGATGCGGTGTTCTCGCTTGACGCGGTGATTACCGCCGTTGGCATGGTGAACGATCTGCCGGTAATGATGACAGCGGTCGTGATTGCCATGCTGGTAATGCTGCTGGCATCCAAGCCGCTAACCAACTTCGTCAATGCCCACCCGACCATTGTGGTGCTGTGCCTGAGCTTCCTGCTGATGATCGGCCTGAGCCTGATTGCCGAAGGATTTGGTCTGCACATTCCTAAAGGTTACCTGTATGCGGCGATTGGCTTCTCGATCCTGATCGAGCTGTTTAACCAGATTGCACGACGCAATTTTATCAAGCACCAGGCGCGACGTCCGATGCGTGAACGTACTGCAGAGGCGATCATGCGCCTGATGGGCCAGCAGCGTGCGCAGCAACAGACGGCGGAAGATGCGCCGCAACCGGTGGATGAAACCTTTGCCGAGGAAGAGCGCTATATGATCAGCGGCGTATTGACGCTGGCATCGCGTTCGATTCGCAGCGTGATGACGCCGCGTACCGAGATCTCGTGGGTCGATTGCGATCGCTCGTTAGAGGAGGTGCGCGCCCAGTTGCTGGACACGCCGCACAGCCTGTTCCCGGTTTGCCGTGACGAGTTGGATGAAATCGTTGGCGTAGTGCGTGCCAAAGACCTGTTGATCGCGCTGGAGCAGGGCGAGGACATCGCCGAGTTTGCTGCGCGCACGCCGCCGATCGTGGTGCCGGACACCATGGACGTGATCAATCTGCTGTCGGTGCTGCGCCGGGCCAAAGGTCGTCTGGTGGTGGTGTCCAACGAGTTCGGCGTGGTCCAGGGGCTGGTTACGCCACTGGATGTGCTGGAAGCGATTGCCGGTGAATTCCCCGACGAAGATGAAACGCCAGATATCGTGGCGGAGGGCGACAGCTGGTTAGTGCAGGGCGGCGCCGACGTACACTCGCTGGAGCAGGCGCTGAACTGTGACGATCTGGTGAGCCCAACGGCGGACTACGCCTCGCTGGCGGGATTCCTGCTGGCCCATTACGGCCAGATGCCACCGGTGGGTGCCGTGGTGGAACTCAATCATCTGCGTTTTGAAATTCTCGAAGCGACGGATTATCGCATCGAGCTGGTGCGCATCAGTAAAGTCCCCACCTCCTTCGAACAACAACAGTAACGCCACAGCCGGGGGCTCATGCCTCCGGCTTATTACTCCTTTTCTGTCGTTCCTCCCGCTGATGCAATACTCGCTGACGTGTCTCATAACGCGCTAACCATAGCGGAAAAACGTTTATCGGCATTGGTTTGGCAAAGTAATACCCCTGCATGGCGTTCACCTGGCGCGAGCACAGATAGGCCGCCTGTTCGGCGCTTTCTACCCCTTCGGCCACCAGTTTCAGCTTCAGACGATGCGCCAGCGTAATTATCGTATCAGTCACGGTGGCGTTAATCGCATCGGTACCAATGGCGGCGGTGAAACCGCGATCGATTTTCAGCACATCGGGACTAAGGGTTTTCAGATAACTCAACGAGCTGTGCCCGGTGCCGAAATCATCGATCGCCAGCATGATGCCCAAGGCTTTCAACGCCTTGATCTGATCGTCTTGAATGTCAGACAGCGCCGAGCGCTCCGTGAGTTCGAGCATCAGGGAAGGCATTGGATTGGCCGGTAGCCATATGCGCCGGATATCATCAATAATGCATTGCGAATTGAAATGCTCGGCAGCGACGTTAATGCTGATGTAAAACGAGGGACGCGGCGGGAACAGCCGCAGGTTATCGACCACCGTGGTCATTAAAAATCGGGTCAGCGTAACGATCAGACCATGCTGTTCCGCCAGCGGAATAAACACGTCCGGCGATACCCAGCCTTGCCGTTTGTTCTTCCAGCGCAGCAGGGTTTCAACACCCACGCAGCGCCCGGTTTCCCCGTTGATGATCGGCTGGCAATACACGCGGAATTCGCGATGGGTGATGGCATGGCTGATGTGATACGCCAGGCTCATGCGGTTGGCGGTCATCAGATACACGACATAGGCGGCCAACAGGCTTATCAGCAATGCCAACGGCACGTGGCCCGGTAGGGCGGCTAATGCCAGCGAAGCGCTGTCAGGGCTATACAGCGAAATGGAGTACGGATAGCGGCCTGAGGTGGCGGTATAGCGCAGGTCCTGGGTCAGCGTTTCGCTACGCAAGATTTCGCGGTCGCCGTAGCCCAGACTGTTGCCATTGACGTTCAGCACCACCCGTTGGGCATAAGGCGTCTGTGGCTCCAGCAGGAAACTGGCCAGCATTTCGATATTGTAGACGTACAATACGCCGCTGACCTGGCTGTCAGGCTGCGGCAACCACAGTACCAGCGACGGCAGTCCGCGCGAAACGGCGATCGAAGGGCGTAAAGCCAGTTGCGGGCCGGCATGGGCATCAATATGCGGGAAAATGGCGCTGAACTGGTAATTGCGTTGGCCAAACAGGCTGGAACAGTAGATATTGCCGTTTTGCACCAGCAGCAATGAGCGCAACGCCTGGTTTTGCGCCATGCGATAACGTAGCGTGGGGATCGATTTTTCACAGGTCTGGCCAATCAGCGGCATAATACGCAGCGCCTGTTGCGTTGCGGGGTTCAGCAGGTTATCCAGTTTGTTGACAATGCGGGCGGCAAAGACCTGTTGATCACGCTCGATGCTTTTAACCTGTTGATAATAGCGAATGCACAGCGACACCATCAGCACCGCCAACCCAACCGCACCGGCGAGCAGCCAGCGGTAATGGCGATATTTCGTGACGGCAAGTTGGGACATCAACATCGGCTAAATCCTTGTTCGCTAAGCCAGCCCGATGCCACCATCAGACTCTATTCCCCTTAATGATTCTTGGCTAATTCTAGCCTGTCACGGGTCAACAATTGATGATAACGCAATAATATATTTCAGTTTACCGGAACAGAAGGGTATTTCTGCGGTTTAATGACGGATAAAGCGCGGCCAAAACGGTTAGGTGATAAGTGACGGTGTCACTAATGCGTGGGTTATTTTATTGATTTTGAAATAAAAAACCCCGCCGTGTGGCGGGGTTGAGGATCAGTCGCACTGTACCTTGATGGCCAGTCCGCCGCGCGAGGTTTCGCGGTATTTGGCATTCATGTCCTTGCCGGTTTCGTACATGGTCTCAATGACCTTATCCAGCGATACGCGTGGTTCACTGGTGCGGCGCAGCGCCATACGAGCGGAGTTGATCGCCTTGACCGAAGCAATGGCGTTGCGTTCGATGCACGGCACCTGAACCTGGCCAGCGACCGGATCGCAGGTCAGACCCAGATTGTGTTCCATGCCGATTTCCGCCGCCACGCATACCTGTTCCGGGCTGCCACCCAGCAGCTCCGCCAGACCGGCTGCCGCCATTGAACAGGCCACGCCGACTTCGCCCTGACAGCCGACTTCCGCGCCGGAAATCGACGCGTTCATCTTGTACAGTGTGCCGATGGCACCTGACGCCAGGAAGTAACGAATGTAGATATCCGGGCTGACCGATTCGATAAAGTGATCGTAATAGGCCAGCACTGCCGGCACGATGCCGCAGGCGCCATTGGTTGGTGCGGTGACCACGCGGCCACCGGCGGCGTTTTCTTCGTTGACCGCCAGCGCGAACATGTTCACCCAGTCAATCACGTTCATCGGATCGCTGGACAGCTTGTCGGAAGACACCAGCATGCGTCGCAGCGCGGAAGCACGGCGTGGTACGCGCAACGGACCCGGCAGTACGCCTTCGGTATTCAGACCCCGATCGATACAGGCGCGCATGGTCTGCCAGATATCGCCAAAATAGGTATCGATCTCTTGTTTGCTATGCAATGCCAGTTCATTTTGCATCACCATACCGGACAATGACATGCCGGTGTCACGGCAGTGATCGAGCATTTCGCGGGCGGAATGGAATGGATACGGTACGGTGACTTCGTTGGCGTCAGCCTTGCCGAAGTGTTCTTCGTCGACGATAAAGCCGCCGCCGATCGAGTAATAGGTTTTGCTGTACACCGGCTTTTCACCGGCATAGGCGTGAATTTGCATGCCGTTTTCATGCAGTGGCAGGTTGTCGCTGCGAAACACCATGCCGCCGTCACGCGGGAAATCGACCTCATGCATGCCGCTGGCCAGCATCAGGCGTTGACGTTGTTCTACATCGCGAATAAATCCGGGAATGCTGTCGATATCCACGGTATCCGGCATATTGCCGGCCAGGCCGAGGATAATGGCGATATCGGTATGGTGGCCCTTACCGGTTAATGAGAGTGAGCCGTAAACGTCTACGGCAACACGCGTGATAGAAGGCATCAGGCCTTTATTTACCAGATCGTCGACAAACTGTTTGCCGGCTTTCATCGGTCCAACCGTATGAGAGCTGGACGGGCCGATGCCGATCTTAAACATGTCGAAAACGCTAATCACGCTAAAACTCCTTAAAGAGGCATATTGTTATGGCTGCGGCGGTTAAAAACCACGCAGGGAACAGCGATATTGTAAAAGGGCCGTACGGGTTCGGTTGCCTTTTTCGCATGAAATAAAATAATCCTTGGTGTTACTTTTTTTGCTACCAATTGCCGTTGGCGCTGACCCTGCTTTTACAGTGGTTTATACCAGGCAAGCGTATTTTACAGTTATTTCGTAAGGTTGAAGAGCGGGTTTACAGTTTTTTTAAAAGCCCGATAGCGTGGAAGGTAGTCGAAAAAGCAAACTGATGAAGTGATGGCGATCGCTTTACCGTCGAAAGTCGCAAAATAACCCCGACAGGATGTGACCGCGGTCACTGGTTGGTGGCGTCAGAGGCTCACCTGTTGCGCCAGACGGCGGATGATGGCGGCGGTGAGGCCCCAGACAAACTGGCTCTGATACCAGGACAGATAGACCCGATGCGCATGTCCGGCGCGGTGAATATCCAGCGGGTAGTAGCGCGACAGCGTCAATGCTTCATGTAACGGCATTTCGAACACGTCTGCCACTTCGTCTTCATTGGCATGGAACTGCACATCCGGCGCGATCAGGCCAACGATCGGCGTGACCTGGAAGCCGGTGCTGCTGTCGAGCGGAGCCATCTGGCCAAGTACGGTGACCGCCGCCGGCGGGATGGCAACTTCTTCTTGCGCCTCGCGCAGCGCGGTGAAGGTGGCTGAAGCGTCGCTGGCATCGGTTTTACCACCGGGAAAGGCCACCTGGCCGGCATGTTTGCGCAACGTATCGGCACGGCGCGTCAACAGCAGCGTCGGTTCTGGCCGACAGATAATCGGAACTAATACCGCCGCTGGCCGCACGTTATGTGAGATCCGCGATGCCTGTGGCAACTGCAATTGGAAGCGGCTGATAAAGTCAGCCAGCGAGGCCGGGTAGGTCGGTTGGCTCACGAAACGGTAAACTCCCCCAGTTGTGGCAAGATGCGCCCCAGCTTATCAAAGGTTTCCTGATATTCCGCCTGTTCCTGGCTGTCGGCGACGATGCCGCCGCCGGCCGAACAATACAGGCGACCCTGTTCGGCGATCAGTGTGCGGATGGTGATGTTGGTATCCATGGTGCCGCAGGCGCTGAGATAGCCGATGCTGCCGCAGTAGGCATTACGTCGCTGCGGTTCAAGTTCTTCAATAATCTGCATCGCCCGCACCTTGGGAGCGCCGGTGATCGAACCGCCGGGGAAACAGGCACGCAGCAGCGCGCTGGCCGGCGTCGTGCTGGGCAGCGTTGCGGTCACGGTACTGACCAGATGATGCACTGCCGGAAAGGGTTCGACCACGAACAGTTCCGGCACCCGTACGCTGCCGGGGTGAGCCACGCGGCCGATATCGTTACGCAGCAAATCGACGATCATCAGGTTTTCGGCTCGATCTTTCGCCGAGGTTGACAGCCGTTGTGCCTGAGCGGCGTCCTGTTCGGCATCGGCCAGTCGCGGCAGCGTGCCTTTGATCGGCCGGGTTTGAATCTGTTGATTTTCCAACCAGAGGAAACGCTCGGGTGAAACGCTCAATACCGCGTTGTCCGGCAGCCGCAGGAAGGCGGAAAATGGCGCGCGATTGCTGGCGCTCAGTTGCAGGAACGCTTGCCATTCATCACCTTGATACGAAGCCGAAAAGCGCTGAGCCAAATTGATTTGATAGCAATCCCCGCTGCGCAGGTAATGCTGGATCTGGCGAAACTTTTCACCGTACTGCGCCCGGGTCATGTTGGCTTGCCAGTGACTGGTCAGGGTAAACGGTCTGGCTGCCGGCGATGATTGCTGCGTTAGCCACTGCCAGCGCTGCTCTACATCATCATGGCTCAGCAAGGTCAAGGTTTGCAGATGGTGGTCGGCAATCAGCGCCCAGTCATAAATTCCTACCGCCATGTCCGGCAGGGCGATATCGGCCTGCGCCACCTGCGGCAGGGTCTCCACCCGACGACCCAGATCGTAGCCAAACAGGCCCAGCGCGCCGCCTTGAAACGGCAGATCGGCTCGCGCCGTGGGGGCAAACGTCAGCGCGGCCAGCTGCCGTTGCAGTAAGGTAAAGGGATCGTCCGGCGACTCAACGACGCTGGAAGCTGCGATAATCTGCGTACGTTCGCCGCGGGTGGTCAGCGTGACGCGTGGATCGGCGACCAAAATATCGAATCGATTGTGCGAATGCTCGGCGAACCCCGAATGCAGCAGCATGGCCCAGGGTTGAGACGCCAGCGGAGCAAACTGCTCCAGCACGGCGTGGCGATGGTACGGCAACGATTTGAGGTTTGGTACGGATTGAGTCATGGATTGCAATAAACCTGGCTTACGGGGCGGCTGTTCCTGAGGGATATTCTGCCATATTCCGTGCGGCGGCGCATGCGAACTCGCTTCATGTGGCAAGTCAATAATAAGCGAGCTAAGCATTTTTTGCGACGTTCGTTGCATACAAACATGCAAAAATTAGTTTTCTTTTGCGCAACCTTGTTAAACGCGATCGTCGTGGGCTTTCGGCCGTCATTATTCCGGCGTTTCGCTGGTTAGCAACATGCGCCATTTTTTTAAACATTCTTTTCCTGGCGACAGGTAAGGAAAACGTAGATTATGTCTTTAATGTTGAGCGTGATCGTCCCAATGCACAATGCGGGCGAATTATTGGAACCGTTTTTACAATCGCTGCTGGCACAAGATGAACGCCGGTTGGAAGTGATTATTATTAATGACGGTTCGACCGATGGGTCAGCTGAGATAGCTCGCCGTTACGCTGAGCGTTATTCGCATATTACGATTATCGACCAGATTAATGCCGGCGTTTCGGTCGCCCGCAACGCCGGTCTGGCGGTGGCGAGCGGCAAATATGTCGCCTTTCCCGACGCCGACGATCTGCTGGCGCCGGAAATGTATTCCACGTTGATCGAAATGGCTGAAAATAATCAGTTGGATGTCATGCAGTGCAACGGTGAACGTTATTTCACCCAGCAGAATGAATTAAAAGAAATTATTCCTGCTGCGCGTCTGTCATCGACCGGGGTAATTAGCGGCGTGCAATGGTTTGAGCGTGCCTTGAAAACGCGAAAATTTATTCATGTGGTGTGGCTGGCAATATATCGGCTTGATTTTATTAAGCAGCATCGGCTCTATTTTGAACCCGGTCTGCACCATCAGGATATTCCCTGGACCACCGAAGTGATGTTTAATGCCCAACGGGTACAATATCTCAGTACGCCGTTGTATCGGCAGCGGGTGCATGACCGCTCGATCAGCAATCGGCGTCGCACCGGCGCGGCCAACGTCGAATATCAGCGTCATTATATGAAGATCGTCGAGATGCTGGTGGCGCTTAACCGCCGCTATGCCGACAAGATTAGGCTGCGACCGGCGTTTCATTGGCAGATCGCCCGTGAAGCGCTGGGTATTTGCCACAGTATTCGCCGTGAGCCGGAGTCGGTGGCGCAACAGCAGATTACCCGCGAGTTCTACCGTCGCGGCATCGACCGATTGATGACCGCCAACGCGCGCGGCCTGAAACAGGCCTGGCACGTCTTGTTATGGCGCTCGCGGCTGAAACAGTGGCGCTTTGATGGGCACAGTACCAAACCGGCCGCACAATAATAACCGGGTGACGCGGTTGCGGCGTAACGTAGGCAGGGTATAATCCCCCTCCAATCAGCTGGAGATAAACACATGCTTGCAGGTATGCCGTCACTGAATCATCTGGAGCAGCAGGAAGCTGCGGATCGCATCCGTCAATTGATGGAGCAGGGCATGAGCAGCGGTGAAGCGATTGCCGTGGTTGCGCAGCAGATCCGCGAACAGCATCAGGGTGCCCGGGTTGCCGTCATGTTTGACGAGGAAGACGAGGATGCGCCGGGTATGCAACCGGATGCCGAGCCGCAAGATGACGAAGACGAAGACGATTATTAAGCGTTGAACAGGTTCCGCCTGTTCATCAAACCAAAGCCCGGGTAACCCGGGCTTTGGCTATTTTACCTGTCCATCACCCTTGCACCATTACCGCCGCGGCAGCCTGAGTGGCGATTTCAACCGCCTGCTCGGTGGTCGGTGCACAGGCCAGCGCCACGCCCAGACGGCGTTTGCCGCTGATGTCAGGCTTGGCGAACAGCCGCAGCTGGTTGTGCCCCTGCAATGCCTGATCCAATCCGCCAAAGCGCAGGTCGCTGCTGGTCAGCTCCGGCAGGATAACCGCCGATGCCGCCGGACCGAACTGGCGAATAGCGCCGATCGGCAGACCCAGGAAAGCGCGAACGTGCAGGGCAAACTCCGACAGATCCTGTGAAATCAGCGTCACCATGCCAGTATCGTGCGGGCGAGGGGAGACTTCGCTGAAAATGACCTCATCGCCGCAAACGAATAGCTCAACGCCAAACAACCCGTAACCACCCAGCGCAGTGACCACCCGCTCGGCTATCGCCTGGGCGCGTTGCAACGCTAGCGGCGATATGCATTGCGGCTGCCAGGATTCACGGTAATCGCCATCTTCCTGACGGTGACCGATCGGCGCGCAAAAATGTACGCCGTCCACCGCGCTGATGGTCAGCAAGGTAATTTCAACATCAAACTTGACCAGTCCTTCGACAATCACCCGTCCACCGCCGGCGCGACCGCCCTGTTGCGCATATTCCCAGGCTGCCGCCAACTGCGAGGCGTCACGGATCAGGCTCTGGCCTTTGCCGGATGAGCTCATCACCGGTTTGATAATACAGGGGTAGCCTATGTCGTCGACCGCCTGATAAAAGGCGTCCTGGCTATCGGCAAAGCGGTAGCTGGAGGTCGGCAGGGCAAGATTCTCTGCCGCCAGACGGCGAATGCCTTCGCGGTTCATGGTCAGGCGAGTCGCTTCGGCGCAGGGCACGACACGGTGGCCCTGTTGCTCCAGTTGCACCAGCATGTCGGTGGCGATGGCTTCAATTTCCGGTACGATGTAGTCAGGACGTTCCTGCTCGATCAGCGTCTTCAACGCCTGGCCGTCCAGCATGTTAATCACGTGGCTGCGATGCGCGACGTGCATTGCCGGGGCATTGGCATAGCGATCGACGGCAATCACTTCCAACCCAAGACGCTGGCATTCGATTGCCACCTCTTTACCCAGTTCGCCGGAGCCGAGCAGCATGACACGGGTGGCGGAGGGGCACAGTGCGGTTCCAATAGTAAACATAGTCTGGTCCCTGATGTGAAAATTGACGGGGCTAAAAACAGGCGCGCAGTATATACGAAAACGATTGCGCCGACATCCTTCCGGCGGAAGCGCGCAGGCCATTTTGCAAAATTAGTCCTGTAACCTGCTGTTTTAATAAGGAACGAAAAAATTTGCCCTGTCACGACGATTATGCGTTAATAACTGGCGGCGAAAGAAGACCTACAGAACGCAGGGCCTTCGCGCCGTAAGTGCCGTCAAGGCAGGTTTATCAAGTAAAGGAAAGTCAAATGACTAAGATTACCGGTCACGTAAAATGGTTCAACGAAAGCAAAGGCTTCGGCTTTATCACTCCAGCCGATGGCTCGAAAGATGTTTTCGTGCATTTTTCCGCTATCGTCAGCGATGGTTTCAAAACTCTGGCAGAAGGTCAGCAGGTTGAATTCTCCATCCAGGACAGCCAACGTGGCCCAGCCGCAGCCAACGTTGTTGCCATCTAACGCAACGTCGCTGCCAAAAAACCCGCTTCCGGCGGGTTTTTTTATGGCTGCAATCCAGAAAGTTCGCTATCTCTGTTATCATCACACCTTATTACGGTGCTGGCCAGCCGGTCGCGCCGCCTTTCCATCTGCCATATAAGAGTTATCGCCGTGAGCACAGTTTCCTTTTCTTCCCTGCCGCTGCCAGCCGAACAGTTGGCCAACCTCAATGAACTGGGGTATGCCGAAATGACACCGGTACAGGCTGCCGCGCTGCCTGCCATCCTCAACGGGCAAGACGTGCGCGCCAAGGCAAAAACCGGCAGCGGCAAGACGGCGGCGTTCGGTATTGGCCTGCTGGACAAAATCAACGTCAGCCAGGTGGCGACCCAGGCGCTGATTTTGTGTCCAACGCGTGAGCTGGCCGATCAGGTCAGCAAAGAGCTGCGCCGCTTGGCGCGTTTCACGCAAAACATCAAAATCCTTACCCTGTGTGGCGGTCAGCCGATGGGCGCTCAGCTGGATTCGCTGGTGCATGCGCCGCATATCGTGGTGGGAACGCCGGGCCGTATCCAGGAACACCTGCGTAAGAAGACTCTGGTGCTGGATGAGGTGAAAGTGCTGGTGCTGGACGAAGCCGACCGCATGCTCGACATGGGCTTTGCCGACGACATTGACCAGGTAATCAGCTACACGCCGCCGCAGCGCCAAACGCTGCTGTTTTCCGCGACCTATCCCGCGGGCATCGAGCGCATCAGCGACCGGGTGCAACGCGCGCCGTTGAGCGTGGAAGTCGACGACGGCGACGCGCCAACCACCATCGCTCAGCGCTTTTACGAAACCACCCGCGATCAGCGTCCGGCGTTGTTGGTGGCCGCCATTCGCCATTTTCAGCCAACGTCTTGCGTGGTGTTCTGCAATACCAAACGCGATTGTCAGAGCGTGTTTGAAGCATTGGAGGCACGCGGCATCAGCGTGCTGGCACTGCATGGCGATCTGGAGCAGCGCGATCGCGATCAGGTGCTGGTGCGTTTTGCCAACCGCAGCTGTCGCGTGCTGGTAGCGACCGACGTCGCCGCACGCGGTCTGGATATCAAGGATCTTGAACTGGTGGTCAATTACGAACTGTCGTTCGACCCGGAAGTGCATGTGCACCGCATTGGCCGTACCGGCCGTGCCGGCATGAGCGGGCTGGCCATTAGCCTGTGTGCGCCGCAGGAAATGACACGCGCCCACGCGCTGGAAGAGTATCTGGACTGCAAGTTGCAATGGGCGTCAGTCAGTGAATTGAGCGGTGCGTCAACGGCACCGCTGGAAGCGGAAATGGCCACGCTGTGCATTGACGGCGGCCGCAAGGCGAAGATTCGCCCCGGCGATATTCTCGGGGCGTTGACCGGAGAGGCGGGTCTGACCGCGGCCGAGGTCGGTAAAATCGATATGTTCCCGGTGCACGCCTACGTGGCTATCCGCAAGGCCAGCGCGCGCAAGGCGTTGCAACAATTGCAGCAGGGCAAGATCAAAGGCAAAAGCTGCAAGGCGCGGCTGCTGAAATAATAACAGGCGGGGGCGCTTGAACCCCCGCACTATAACGCCTTATACTGTATATAAGTACAGTGTTTCAACCTTTGAGGAATACACAGATGGCAGTTGAAGTAAAATACCTGGTGGTCAGAAACGGTGAGGAAAAAATGACGTTCGCAAGCAAGAAAGAAGCCGATGCCTACGACAAAATGCTCGATCTGGCCGACAGTCTTGGCGAGTGGCTACAACAGGCGCCACTAACGCTGGAGGAAGAGCAACGCGAAGCCCTGAGCTTCTATCTGGCAGAACATAAAGAGGCGCTGACGCAAATTCTGCGTGGTGCAGCGCCGCAGGCGGTGAGCCAAAAACCGGCCAAGGCCAAGGGCGACAAGCCGGCCGCGAGCAAAAATCCCCAGTCGCAGGCAGAAAAGCAGGCGGCGTAGCGGTTTATGTTGCAGCATTGTAATGAAAAAGGGTCTAGAATGAGCCGCGGAATAACTTTCTTCAGCCGCTTTGAGCCGGATATCCTGGCTGGGCGCAAAACCATTACTCTACGGGACGCCAGTGAGTCACACTTCCAGCCCGGGGATGTCTTGCGCGTCAGCCGTCATGAGGACGGCGTGTTTTTCTGCCTGATTGAAGTGCTGTCGGTGACGCCAATCCGTCTGGAGGCGTTGACCGAACAACACGCCAAACAGGAAAACATGCCGCTTGGCGAGCTGAAGCAGGTTATCAAGGAAATCTATCCGGGGTTGGACGAACTGTTTGTGATTGCCTTTATCAAACGCTAGCCCACGGCCCGACCCGTTGTTCGCAGCGGGGCTGCCCCCCGGATAGTGATAACCACAACGGGAGGACATATGAACAAAACGGGATGGTCATGGGTGGTCGCACTGGTGGCGGTAGCTGGATTGACCGGTACGGCACAGGCGCAACAACTGCGTAGCGCCAAGGTTGCGCAATGCAGCGGCCTGCAGGCGGCGGACGTAGCGGCGCAGGTAAAACGCGATTTCTTGCAAAACCGCATTACGCGCTGGGATGCTGACAAGAAGCAACTGGGCACCGCAACGCCGATTGTCTGGGTCAGTCCGGACGCCATCGTCGGCAAAGATAATGTCTGGCAGGTGCCGCTGACGGTGCGTGGCAGCAAGACGGACAAAATCTACAACGTAACGCTCAACTGCAACCAGGGCGAAATCGCTTACAGCGTCGCGGAGTAACTTCCTCCGGTTATCGTAACCGCTCTGCCAAGGGCGCCATGTGCGCCCTAATGATGACCGCACTTTACCCTCGAGTTAACCGAGCCAATCTCCGGCTGCTCAACACAAGTTTTCATCCCCATACGTAAGTTGACAAAAGATCCCCTAATCTGGTGGCTAACTGCGCGCGGCCTGGCAATGCCGTTGCGCGTCGACATACTGGTGAGGAGCGACAATGAAAAACAACTGGATGCAGCAGATTCAATCGATGTTGGGGCAGAAAGCCGGGGCCGCTGGCGGAAGTGAAGGCATCGGCAAGCTGCTGGCACCTACCGCGCTGGGCGGTTTGGTTGGCGTACTGCTGGCTAACAAGTCGTCACGCAAACTGGTGGGCAAGTTTGGCAAAAACGCGCTGATTATCGGGGGGAGCGCCGCGGTGGGCGCGGTGATTTGGAACAAATACAAGGCGCGAGTCAAGGAAACCCACCAGGATGAGCCGCAGTTCGGCAACCAGATTACTCCGGTTGACCAACGTGCCAAGCGCCTGGTGCAGGCATTGGTGTTCGCCGCCAAGAGCGATGGCCATATTGATGCTGAAGAACGCCGCGCCATCGACCATAGCCTGGAACAGCTGCAGGTAGGGGAAGAAGCGCAGACCTGGGTGCAACAGGCGATCGACCAACCGCTGAATCCGGATCTGATCGCTCAAAGCGTCAAAAACGAAGATGAAGCGTTGGAAGTGTACTACCTGAGTTGCATGGTTATCGACGTCGATCATTTTATGGAGCGCGGCTATCTGGATGCGCTGGCGCAGTCGCTGAAAATCCCGGCGGACGTCAAGCAGGGCATCGAAAGCGACGTGAACCAGAAAAAGCGCGAATTGGCCTAACCGTACCGCTTTTTATCCTGAAGAAAACGTGCCACCCTTACAGTAATGTTTGTAAGCGGATGATTTAGTAATGATGACACCTCCAAAAGCCGAGAAACGGCCGTATCCTATCACCACGCACGGCGATACCCGTGTTGACGACTACTATTGGCTACGCGACGACGAACGCACCGATCCGCAGGTGCTGGACTACCTGCAGGCGGAGAATGCATTCACCGAGGCCACGTTACAACCGCAGCAGGCGTTGCGTGAAGCGCTATACGAAGAAATGGTGGCACGGATCCCGCAGCAGGAGCATTCGGTGCCGCACGTACGCCATGGCTATCGTTACCAGACCCGTTACGAGCCGGGTAACGAATATGCGCTGTACATGCGCCAGCCGGCGGCTGAAACCGAGCAGTGGGAGACGCTGTTGGATTGCAACCAGCGAGCAGAAGGGCGCGAGTTTTATACCCTGGGTGGGCTGGAAGTCAGCCCGAACAATCAAGTCATGGCGTTGGCGGAGGACTTTTTGTCACGCCGGCAATATGATATTCGATTCAAATACCTGCAAGAGCAGCGTTGGGCCGAAGAGGTGTTGGAAAACACCTCTGGCAGCTTTGAATGGGCCAACGATTCTGCCAGCGTCTATTATGTACGCAAGCATGCCAAGACGCTGCTGCCATATCAGGTTTACCGCCATGTGATCGGCAGCGACCCGTTGCTGGACGTGCTGGTTTACGAAGAAACCGACGACACTTTCTACGTCAGCCTGGAAAAGACCACTTCCGAACGCTATATCCTGATCCACCTCAGCAGTACTACCACATCAGAGATTCTGCTGCTGGACGCCGACAGCGCCGAAACGATGCCGCAGCTGTTTGTACCGCGTCGCAAGGATCATGAATACGGTCTCGATCACTATCACCAGCATTTCTATATTCGTTCCAATAAGGACGGCAAGAACTTCGGCCTGTATCAAAGCATCCAGCCCGACGAAGCGCAGTGGCAAACGCTGATCGCGCCGCGCAGCGAGGTGATGCTGGAGGGCTTTAACCTGTTCCGCGACTGGCTGGTGGTGGAGGAGCGAGCGGCTGGCTTGACCCAACTGCGACAGATTCATTGGAACAGCGGCGAAGAAAAACGCATTGCGTTCGACGATCCCACTTATGTCACCTGGCTGGCTTATAATCCGGAGCCGGAAACCGCGCTGCTGCGTTATGGCTATTCGTCGATGACCACGCCGACGACCTTGTATCAACTGGATCTCGACAGCGGCGAACGGGTGATGCTCAAACAGCAGGAAGTGAAGAACTTCACGCCGGAAAATTACCGCAGCGAGCGGGTGTGGGTAACGGCGCGTGACGGGGTTGAGGTGCCGGTATCGCTGGTGTATCGCGCTGACAAATTTGCCCGTGCTGGCAATCCGCTGCTGGTTTACGGCTACGGCTCGTACGGCAGCAGCATGGATCCGGCGTTCAGCGGCAGTCGCCTGAGCCTGCTGGATCGCGGTTTTGTCTTTGCGCTGGCGCACATTCGCGGCGGCGGTGAATTGGGGCAACTGTGGTATGAAGATGGCAAGCTGTTCAACAAGCAGAACACCTTCAATGATTTTATTGACGTCACCCACAGCCTGATAGAGCAGGGTTATGGTGATGCCAAGCGGGTATTTGCCATGGGCGGCAGCGCCGGTGGTCTGCTGATGGGCGCGGTGATCAATCAGGCACCGACGCTATACCATGGTATCGTGGCGCAGGTTCCCTTCGTCGACGTGGTGACCACCATGCTTGATGAATCCATTCCACTGACCACCGGTGAATACGACGAATGGGGCAACCCCAACCAAAAGCCGTATTACGATTACATTAAACAGTACAGCCCCTACGATCGCGTCAGCGCGCAGGATTACCCGCATATGCTGGTCACCACCGGTTTGCATGATTCACAGGTGCAGTATTGGGAGCCGGCCAAGTGGGTGGCAAAACTGCGCGATCTGAAAACCGATGACCGCCAGCTATTGCTGCACACCGATATGGATTCCGGGCATGGTGGGAAATCCGGCCGTTTCAAAGCCTACGAAGACATTGCGCTGGAGTATGCTTTTATCCTGTCGCTGGCGGAGTAACGTCAATGCGGGCAGCAAGGGTTGCCCGCATAGTTATCCTACCAGATAGTACTTCAGCGTGTGCTTCATGTCTGGGCTGAGGTCGGTAATCGACTTCAGCATCCAGCGCAGATAGCCAGGATCTTCCTGGGCGATGCGATCGATCGGCTGGCCGCGATACTTACCGAACTTGAAGGTTTTTAACAGCACCGGCTGTTCGGTAATATTGGCCATTTCTTCCGCTGACCAGCCTGAATCCTTGATGATGCGCTGCAACAGTGCGGCGGTGACGTAGCAGTCATACAGTGCGCGATGCGGATACAGCGTGGTGTCCTGCGGCAGCTGTACCTCGAGATTCAGTGCATAACGCAAATATTGATTACCGTATTTGATACCGGGGTAGAGCGCACGCGCCAGCTTGACGGTACAGATCCAGCGGCCGTTCATTTCCGGCAAAACGCCGCGATCGAAGGCGGCATTATGCGCCACGTAATATTCGCTCCCCATATAACGGCCGATAGCGACGGCGATACGTGGCTTGCCTTCCACCATCGCTTCGGTGATATGGTGAATCGCCATCGCTTCGATGCCGATTGGCCGGTCTGGGCACACCAGATCGCTCATCGGATTGGCGAGCTGGCCATCGATGATATCTATCGAGGCCACCTCGACAATACCGCCGTCCAACCCGCAGGTTTCGGTATCTATTACTCGTAACGTCATGCTGTCCTCGCGAAATTATCCCCACTAGCTTAACGGCAGCCAGCAGCGCTGCCAATCACCTTTTACCGCGTCGGAGCGTCACTCAGTGGCGTAAAGTAAAGCAAGTCGTATTGATTTTAAGCAATCGAACGCGCCGGACCCGGTAACGGTGGGAGTTTTCGGGTTTTGCCGTTGACCTGATGCAGCGCTTGGGCTTTGATGGAGTCATAACTCACCAAGAGACGGAAGCGCCATGGAACAATTACGAGGTTTGTACCCACCGTTGGCAGCGTATGACAGCGGTTGGCTGGATACTGGGGATGGCCACCGGATCTACTGGGAATTAAGCGGTAATCCCAACGGCAAGCCGGCAGTGTTTATCCACGGCGGCCCGGGCGGTGGCATTTCTCCCCATCATCGTCAGCTGTTCGATCCGCAACGTTATAAAGTGCTGTTGTTCGATCAGCGTGGCTGCGGCCGTTCCCGTCCTCATGCTAGCCTGGACAACAACACCACCTGGCACCTGGTGGCAGATATCGAGCGTCTGCGTGAAATGGCCGGCGTGGAGCAGTGGCTGGTGTTCGGCGGTTCATGGGGCTCAACCCTGGCGCTGGCCTATGCCCAACGGCATCCGCAGCGCGTCAGCGAAATGGTGCTGCGCGGCATCTTCACGCTGCGTCGCCAAGAGCTGCTGTGGTACTACCAGGACGGGGCGTCACGTTTCTTCCCGGAAAAATGGGAGCGAGTGCTGTCGATCTTGTCCGAGGAAGAGCGCAAGGACGTGATCGCCGCCTACCGTCAACGGTTGACCTCATCGGATCCTGAGGTGCAGCTGGAAGCCGCCAAGCTGTGGAGCGTATGGGAAGGGGAAACCGTTACTCTGCTGCCAAGCAAAGAATCCGCGTCGTTTGGCGAGGACGATTTCGCGTTGGCATTTGCACGCATCGAAAATCACTATTTCACCCATCTTGGTTTCCTCGACAGTGACGATCAGCTATTGCGCGACGTGTCATTGATTCGCCATATTCCGGCGGTGATTGTCCACGGGCGCTATGATATGGCCTGTCAGGTACAAAACGCCTGGGACCTGGCCAAAGCCTGGCCAGAGGCGCAACTGCATATTGTCGAAGGAGCGGGTCACTCATTTGATGAGCCAGGCATATTGCATCAGTTGATGCTGGCAACCGACAACTTTGCCGGCACGTAATGCCTGGCCACCGGCGGTGAAGCAACGGGCGGCGTATAACGCGCCCGTCATTTGCCGCTATTTCATTTTCGGTTCATAGGGCAGACGAGAAAACTTGTGTGACTCCATACGGTAGTGCGCCACGCGCTCGCGGAAGTAATCACGCAAATGTGCCGGCTGCTCGCGTTCCACCACCTCAGGGATCACCGGCATATTGTAGCGTTCTTTAAATGCCACGCCAGAGGCGGCCAAATCCACGTTCACCTTATCCATTTCATCTTTGGAAAGCTCTGCCAGATTGTATCCCACGCTGTTCTCCTTACCGTTACCGCATGCAAACAGCGCAGAAGGTAATCCACTCCAGGGCGCTTGGCAAGCCTCGAAAACCATGGAGAGTCACGGCATTCATACACTGCCGTTATTCTTGTCATCGGATTACCGGAATGTATTTATTAATTTAAATAAGAATGATTCGCTTTTAATTATTTCTAGAGATGTAAATGCTTATCATATTTATTTTCATGGCTGTCAGAATTTTTATTTTATGTTATTGATATTTAAGTATTTAAAAATTAATTGTCCTGAGATGTAAATCAACTGTTTTTATTTTGTTCTTCCCGGGGCATAATGCGGAAAATTTAAATAATGGCCTGCAAAAATTAAAAGGAAAACTTATGCTGACGCAAGAGATGGCAAAACAGTTAAATGAACAACTCAATCTGGAGTTTTATTCTGCCAACCTGTATTTGCAAATGAGCGCATGGTGCAGCGACAAAGGCTTCGAAGGTGCAGCGGCCTTTTTGAAGGAGCATTCTCAGGAAGAGATGCAGCATATGCAGCGTCTGTTTGATTACCTGAGCGATACCGGTTCGCTGCCATTGCTGGGCACCATTGCGGCGCCACCGATTGAGTTTGCATCGCTGGCCGATGTATTCCAGCAAACCTATGAGCACGAACAGCTGATCACCCGTCAGATCAATGAACTGGCGCACGTGGCAATGACCACCCGCGATTACTCTACCTTCAACTTCCTGCAATGGTATGTCGCCGAACAGCACGAAGAAGAGAAACTGTTCAAATCGGTGCTGGATAAACTGGCTCTGGTGGGTAACAGTGGCAAGGCGCTGTTCTTCATCGATAAAGACCTGAAGAAAATGGGCGCGGCGGCTGAAGGCAATCACGGCCAGGGCTGATTGGTCAGCCCGTCAAAAACCGCGTTTCTGTTTGCAGAACGCGGTTTTTTTATACCCTGCATTTAGCCGGGTTACCCAGCGATACGTGCTACGCGATCGCAAAATGGCAGTGATGCGCTCGACTTGCCGCGGGGGCATGGTTATCATTTGTCCCGCTATGTTACAGGGATGGCCTCGGTTCTGACCCTGATTACCTTATCATTTACATTAAGGACGCCGTTATGATCGGTAAAATTCGCTCCTCTTATCGCCTGCTTTCCACATTGTTGGTGCTGTTTGTCGGTTTGTCATCGCAGCAGGCATTGGCTCATGCGCATCTGAAAGTGCAAACGCCGGCCGCAGACGCCGCCGTCAGCCCGGCGCCACAGGCGCTGACCCTCAGTTTCTCTGAGGGCATTGAACCCAACTTTAGCGGTGTGAAAATCACCGGGCCAGATAACGGTGAAGTGAAAACCGGTAAGCTGAGTCTTGACCCCAACAATAACACCCAGCTCAACGTGCCAATCGAAGGCCAGCTGTCGGCCGGGAAATATCAGGTCAGCTGGCACGTGGTGTCGGTTGATGGTCACAAAACCAAAGGTCAATACAGCTTCACCGTAAAATAACCGATGACATTAGCGACTCTGTTTGTCCTGTGTCGCTTGGTGCACTTTGTGGCGGTGATGCTGATGTTTGGTATCAGCCTATTCACCGCCTTGTTGTCGCCGCAGCGCCTTGCTCCATTACTTTCCCGCGATGTACGCCCACTGTTGATCGTCTCGACGCTCACTGCCGCGCTTTCGGCGCTGGCGATGGTGGCGGTGCAGGCCGGGCAGATGGGCGACGGTTGGGCAGATACCTACCGGCCCGATGTCTGGTTAGCGGTGCTTGGCACCACCTTCGGCGATGTATGGCGCTGGCATATCGGTTTGGCATTGCTGGCGCTGGCGGCGCTGTGGCTGCCGGTCAGGCGGCGCAATACGGCCTGTAGCGTTCTCAGTGTGTTGCTGCTGGCCAGCATGGCGTTGATTGGCCACGCCGCGATGCACGACGGTGCGCTAGGGCTATTGCATCGTTTCAATCACGTACTGCATTTATTGGCAGCCGGCTATTGGTTCGGCAGCCTGCTGCCGCTCTTGCTGTGCCTGCGTTATCTGCAACAACCACAATGGCGGGTGGACGCCATTGTCACCCTGATTCGCTTCTCCCGCTGGGGGCACCTCGCGGTGATTGTGGTGATCGTCACCGGCGTGATCAACAGCCTGATTATTCTTGGCGGTTGGCCGCTGGATCTGGCATCGCCGTATCAGCGCCTGCTGCTGTTTAAAATTGCGCTGGTGGCGCTGATGGTGGTGGTCGCGCTGGCCAACCGCTATGCGGTGGTGCCGGCGATGAGTCGCGTGCCGAAGCTGGCGCAACGCGGTTTGCTACTGGCCTGCTGGAGCGAGATTGTCTTGGGTGGCATGGTGCTGTGGCTGGTCAGTTTGTTTGCAACCTATGCGCCGAGTTGAGATTGTCGCTTGCGGCAGGCCCCCGAATTGCGGGAAAATTGCCTCAAAGCATCACCTTAGGGTCATATTATGAAACGTGCATTACTTGGCATCATGCTGCTGAGCAGCGTTACTGGCGCGCTGGCGTCGGAAGGGCTGGAAAACGTCACCAAGCTGGAGTTCGGCAAACAGTGGGCGTTTACCAAAGAAGAGGTGACATTGCAGTGCCGCAAGGGCGGGGCGCTGTTTGTACTCAACAACAGCACGTTGATGCAGTATCCACTCAACGATGTGGCAGAGGCGCAGGTGAAATCAGGCCAGCAACGCGCACAGCCGCTGGAGGTGATATTGCTGGATGACGCCGCCAACCCTGGTCACAAGATGAGCGTCGCGCCTTTTCGTGCTCGCGCTGAAACGCTTTGCGCCCGTTGATTCGCCTGCGGCTGCCATCTTATCAATAGGTTAACCCCGGGGGGCAGCAGGCACAGAAATGGTTTCTGCGGTGAACTATCACTTGCCGTGTGCATGGCTGGCAAAAATAGCGCTGTAAGCTACTCTTAAAGTGCATGGCTGAATAAGCCCTGCATTAAATGCCAACTTTTAGCGCACGGCTCTCTCCCAAGAGCCATTTCCCTAGACCGAATATAGGAATCGTATTCGGTCTTTTTTTGTTTATCATTTTAAAACAGTAACTTACAAACAAAACAACCACTTATCACGCCTCCTGTTCTACCGTATTACACCCTTTTTCTTCCTCTGTCGCCACTTTGCCGCCACTGTCCTTGTACGTCTGTGTCAGTGGGTTGAGCGCTATTGCCTCCTCTAAATGGTCTGGCGCGAAATGGGCGTAGCGCATCGTTACCCTGATATCTGAATGCCCAAGGATGCGCTGCAAGACTATGATATTCCCCCCACCCATCATGAAGTGGCTAGCAAAGGTATGGCGGAGCACATGCGTCATTTGTCCTTCTGGCAAGGTTATATTCGCCAGTCGCAGAACTCGATAAAATTGCTTGTAGCAAGGGTCAAACTCCTTTTCATCCAGTATTGTGAGCTCGTCATATAATTCTTTCGAGATGGGGACCGTTCTGTTTTTCTTCCCTTTGGTGTTGGTATACGTGATTTTATATTTTGATATCTGCGATGGCCTTAGTTTTGCGGCCTCATTCCATCTGGCGCCAGTTGAGAGGCATATCTTTACGATGAGTGTTAGCTCTGGGTTGCCATGAGTATGGCAGGCGTTTATCAGTGCTTTTATTTTCTCATTGTTCAGCCATGCCATTTCCTTTTCTGGTTGATCGAACTCCCTGATATTTTCCAGGGGGTTCGGCAAAGACCATTCCCCCAATCTTTTTAATTCGTTGAATACAGCCCGCAAAAAAGCTTGTTCACAGTTAACCGTTCCCGTGCTGACCTTCCTTGTTTCAAGACTGGTGCTATAGCCGTTATCGATTTCTCCGCGCAACCGCTGATCGCGATAATGGGCCCAATCCCGTGGGGTAATCTCCGACGCTACCGGATCACCCATGCCGTTACAGATAATGACCAATTTGCCAAGTCGGCCTTTTTTGTCATTTAGCGAGCAGCCATGCAGCCTGTACCACAGATCGATCAACTCGCTAAGTTTTCGCTTGTCTTCCTTATCGCCCAGCCAAGGCTTGGCCTTCGCCTGGTCTAGCTGATAGCTCTCGAAGGCGAGCGCCTCCCCCTTGGTGGCGAATTGCTTACGGGTACGCTTGCCGCCTCTCCCGTTGTGATAGAACTCGCACAGCCACTTGCCGGTGCTCAATTTTCTTACGGTCATACTCGTAGATCCAGTGAACCAAATTACATATTGAATACTGTATATAATAACAGTATTCAATGTTTGTGTGCGGCTGGTTCAAACATGGATCAAAAAACCCGCCGGCGGCGGGCTTATGGTTAGAAGTGCAGGGCGGTTTGGCCAGACTTGGATGGGTGCGGTGGCGCCGGGTCAACCTGACCGGGCTTAACAATGGAGCGCACAAAAGTTTCCATCGTGATAAAGACATGACTGCAATTCACGTTTGTGCATTGGTTGTAACGCTCTTTTGTTGTTGCTGTCACTTCGTTACTACTGCGGGTGTGCGCTGCATGGCCACACAAAGGGCATCGCATCATGATATTAGCCTCTACTGTATCGATATACATACAATAGCACGATGTTTGAAAAAGCGAATATTAAACTTGCAAATCACTCCATATCGAGATCGGTTATCTTCACTTCAAGCTCCAGTGCCGTGGTAAATCCGCCATCTGCCACTGTGTGCGTTACCGTTGTAATCGTCCAGTTTGCAGCGTCGATCTGGGGCTTGAAGCCCTTTACTGATACCGGTACTTCCGGGTAAAGCTCTGCCCGGCCCTTGGCCAACGTAATTGAGAATTGCGCGGCGCCGCGTTGGATTCGTTCCCAGTTTGCCTTGGCTGCCCGGCGAGCGTTGGACGCATTTGCGTAGGTCCGACTCAATACATAAACGTTATCGTCGGTGCCTACCAGGTATTCTCCCTGTTTATCTTGGGCTGGCACTTTTGCGGTGGTCGTCTTACGCTTGCGCTTCCTCTTTACCTTTACCGTTTGTGGTTTTGCCGTTTTTGTGTCGAGCCAACTGGCTGAAACGCCGGTATAGGCATCTCTGTCGGCCAGGGTGAATTGGTGCTCATCGCCGTCAGCGCGCACGATTGTCATTGCCGGCAACGGCTTGCCGCTGGCGTTCACGCCTTGGCCCTGCTTGATGAATAGCAGCCTTCCATATTTTACTGCAGCAATCGCACCTACGCGGCGCGCCAGGCGCATCAGGAAGCTGCCATCTGATTCATTCGTTTGGTCGATGTGGTCGATAGTCATGGCGGCCATTTGCGGACTGATGGCCTGCTCCAGTTTATGGCGGGCTGCAAATTGTTTAACGATCTCGCCGATGGTGGTTTTTGAATATGACTTTTCACGCTTGATATTAAGCGTGTTCCTGAAGTCGGCGCTTCTGCCGCGCAGTGTCACCTTGTCAGGCGCGCCGGAATGGCCAATCTCGTCAATGGTGAAGGCGCCTTTATTGATCATTGGTTCGCCTTTCCAGCCCAATTGCAGCTCCAATTGGACACCGCGCGAAGGCAGATCAACAGCGCCATCGGCATCGTCAAGTTCGATATCAAGCTGATCCGCCTCGAATCCGCGGTTGTCTGTCAACGTGAGGGATATCAGCCGGCTTTCAAGTCTTGTGGTTATATCCTTGCCATTAAGAGTGATCTTGAACGCGGGCGTGCTATCCCGGCCGCTTAACCAGTCTGGAGTGTTCATGAAAGAAGCCCTCCAATAGCTGTTGCCGCCTGATCTTTCATGATGCTCAGTTGCTCCTGCAGGTCGCCGAGCATGGTGCCCAGGTCATCATCTACGCGCTTCAACTTAAGAGTGAACTCAATGCGCCTGGCGCCGCCATCCTTGAAGAATACGGACTTGTTAAGATCTAGCCCTTCAATGACAAACATCCCGTAAATGGTCCCACTGCCATCCAGCAAAGACCACGCCTTGCCGAGATCGGCGATTGTTTGCAGGGCCAACAATGACAGGCGGCCGCCGGTGATCTCCGGCAGCAGCACACCACTTAGTGTAATGGTGTCGTTTTCTGGGCCCACATATTGCGCTGACGGCCGTTTCCCAACGCGGTTGTTGGTCGGATAGCGCCAGGCCATTTGATGCTGCAGCTCCTGATAGGGGACCGTTTCAAGCATAAAGACGTATAACCCGAGTGCCATCATCATAATTCCCACCCCAGCTCTCGATCAGAAAAATTACTGCGCGCCTTGGCCGCGTCTTTTTGCATGTGCTCCCGGAGCGCTTTCACTGCATCTGTTGCAACGGCTTTGCCGTTCTGGCTGTTCCTGGCGTCAACACTGAGATCGATCTTCGGCTGGTAGTAAAAGTTGCTGCCGCTTGGTGCCTTAACTGGCTTCATACTGGAGCCAGTAAAACGAATAGCCATATCATTGGCCGTGTAACCTGTTGGCGCCGGCTCTCCGACCGAGCCATATTTCTTGGCTATGGGGTTATTTTTCAGTAGCTCATTCGTTTGGGCTAATGCCTCGTTTTTTTGCGGCAACAGGTCCAGCTTTTCAAGCAGCCATTTAAAGCCATCCATGACGGCGCGCAGCGGGGCGGTAATGACGTCCAATCCTCGCTTCAGGCCAATACCAATTTTCTCAGCTGCGCTACTGGCCGCCCGTTTTATTTCTTCCCAAGTTTCGCTGGCTTTGGCGCTTATGCTGGTCCAAACACCCGAAATGTAATCCTTGATGGCCTGCCATTTCTCGCTGGTATATGCACTGATGTTGTCCCATAGCTTTTTGATTTTCGGGCCCAATGTGTCCCAATTCATCCAGATGTAGAGTGCTGCTGCTGCGATGGCTGCAGCCACAGCAAGGATGGGGTTTGCTAACATCATTCGGCCTACCCAGATAATGGCAGTACCCACGCCTTTTATGGACCTGGCCAACATGCCCATCACCGATGGCCCCTTAATCCCCAACATTGTCAGAGAAAACCGCAGCAGGGCGAATGGCCCAAGGATTGCTGCAACTCCAATCATCATCCCACCAAGTGCAACCGTAACCAGCGTAACAACCGCCGCCGTCTTAACAAACGCTGCAGCCAGCTTTGGGTGGGCTTCAATAAATTTCCGAGCCCATCCAATTCCACGTTTAAACCAGTCGTTCACGTCCATCAGTGGCTTACGCAAAGGCTCGCCCAGATCACTAAACATGTTTTTTGCGGTGGTCTTGAGCAGAAGAAATTGGGAGGACAAAGAATCTTTATCGATATTCGATTCCCTCTGCATAGACCCCTTGGCCTGGCCACCCTCGACCAACGCCAACTGGCGATCTAATTCGCCAATGTTATTTGCTAACTTGGCAGCGTCGTCGCCAAACTCTTTGCCAAAAAGCATTGTCATTGCGCTTAAGTGTTGCGAGGCCGGCAGTTTCTTGATGCGTGATAGGACATCTCTAATTGTGCCTATTGCATTCGTCGCTATGCCTTTTTCCAAGTCCTTGGCATTTAGCCCTAATAGGCTCATTCCCTGAATGAAACGCTTGCCTTGCATTGAAGCAATGCCCAACTCACGCACCATTGCCTTACTGGCTGATGCCGCCACTTCTGGTTGTGTCCCTAGGGAGAGGAACGTCGAAGCCAGTGCAGCGGCTTGTTTATAATTCAACTTATCGGCAACATCGCCCATGCGCTGAAGAACGTTAATAATATCAGCGCCTTTTGATTGTGCGTTGTCGTCTAAGTAGTTCAGGGCGTCGCCGAGTTCTTCGATCCTTTGAGTTGGCACATGATAGAGGAATGCTATTTTCCCCAAATCATCGGCAAGTTGATCGGCGGGTAATTCGAAAGCCTTTGCAGCCTTGGCAGACGTTGCGGCGAAAGAAAGTAAATCAGCTTTCTGTTTTTGCCATGGATCCTTATCGCTCGATACCCCCATTCGAGCACCGCCCTCCACTAATGCAGCGAAATCTGCAGCACCGTTTTCCATTGGGAGTTGCTCTGATGCCGCCTTTATTGCTTGCTGCATTTCGTGGTATTTGGCTGTGCGTTTACCGTTATCGTCCAATAATGGGTTAACCTGTTTAGCCACGCCTTTCATCGCGTCTTCAATAGAGCTATAGCTTTTCACTGCCGCTAAAACAGGGGCACCCATAGCCACCCCTGATGCAATAGTTGCCGCCCCCGTTCCCGCGATGTTGTTTCTCAGCTCTCTGGTTTTTTCATATTGCGCTTTTGCGTCGTTCATTCTGCGCTGTTGCTCGCCAGCGCGTTTTAGTTGGCGCTCCTGCTCCTGCAGCAGCCGGTTATAGCGGGCTGTTTCGTTGGCGATTCTGTTTGTAGCACCGGCGCCATCGGTGGCAGATATCCCCATGCGGTAAAGCTCGGAGCGCACCCGGCCCATTTGAGCGACTTCGCTTTTTTGCCTTTGCTCCAGTCGGTCTACCGCGCGCCACTGATCCTCTAGGGCTTTTGTCTGCTTTTTGGTGGGGTTCTCAAGCGCACCCATTTCACGCGTCATCATCTGGGCTTTCAGCTTGGCACCGGCCAGCTCGTCGGCTGTTTTCTTAATGGACGCCTGCAACGAATTGAAGGTGTTCACCTGGTCGCCGGCGGCGCCCAGTCGCTTCAGTTCATCACGGGAATTTTTGACGGCAGCGGCCAGCGCTTTATTGCTGGCCTGCATGGTCTTAAAGGGGCGGGTGATTTTGTCCACCGCGTTCAGGATAACCTGCAGTCTTAGATTGCGGTCACTCATCACTTTCTCCGCTTCGAATCAGTGCCCGGTGCCGCCAGTCCCAAAGTTCGGTTAAGGTGAACGGGTACATTTCCGACGGCGGCCAGTGGAAGATGGCGGCAATATCCGCCATCAGGTCTTCAACGGTTAAACCGGCCGGGATTCCAGCGCCGATTTCGGCAACAAAAAACTGACGATGCCGCCGGCCAATTGTGTAAAGTCAGCCGGATCCATTTCACTGATTTCCTGCGGCGTCAGTGACGGCGACGAAACGCGGGGCAAAACGGTTGCCACTGCGGAATAATCCATTTCCAGCAAATCGGCCAGCTTCACACCGCGCAACGCGCCGGACTGCGGCTTTGTTAGAGTGATCTCGGTGATTTCGGTCTGGCCGCGCTGGATTGGTGTGTCCAGCGGCACTTTGGTCGGTTCGGTCATTTGGTTGTGCTCCACGATTTTCAGAAAGAAGAGGGCGCCTGTGTTCCGGCGCCGAAGGTATTACAGGCCGATGGCCTGGCGGTGCTCAGCCAGGCGGTCGACGCCGCCAAAGCTTTCGATCATGTTCACCGTGTCGATCTCGCAAATTTCTTCGCCGGCGATGGTCAATTTGAAGTAGGTCACCGCGGTAGAAATTTTGGTGGTCGAGTTTTCACCCTGTTTGTGCTCGCCAAAATCCAACTCTTTATGGCGCCCGCGGATCACCGCTTCAACCGCTTGCACTTCGCCGGTGTCGTCGCGCTGAATTGAGCCTGTATAGCGCAACATGACGCCGTCCAGTTTGGCGGCGCCCATCTGCTTAATCGGCAAGGCTTCGATGCCGCCAATTGTCCATTCAACATCAAGCGCGTCGTCATCCAGCCCCAGATCGACTTTGGCGCTACCGCTCATGCCGCCGCCGCGGTAGTTCTCAAGCTTGCGAGTCAGCTTTGGCAGCGTCAGGGACTCAACGATCCCTTGCCAGTTGTTCCCCTCATTGAAGAGGTTCAGATATTTCAATTTGCGTGGTAATGCCATTGCGTGCCCCTTAGCTGTTCACGTTCTGGGTGAAGTTGACCAGGTACTGATCAGTGATGCGCTGGCGTAACAACAGGTTTTCCAGCGGCGGGACCGGCGTATAGTCGTAGTCAATGACCAACTTCCCGGCTTTCAGCGTGTCTTTGTCGTTCGCTGCATCATCGATCCACGCATTGCCGTCAATGATGTAGCCGGCAGATTTCAGTTCACGGAATTTGGCCTTGATGCCTTCCAGGATATCTTTGGCCAGTGACGGGTGCAGTGGCATGTCAACGGCCCACATGTGCGCCTCTGCCATTGTGTCCGCCAACACCTGCGCAGTGCGGGTGTAGTTTTCAAACTGGAACAATGGATCATCGGAGCAGGTGCGGGAGCCCCAGAACTTATAGCCATCCTTGCGGATCAGCGTGGTGACGTCGTTCTTGTTCAGCAGATTGGCATCGGTGGCGCTGTCCTGCAGGTCCCAAAACACATCTGCACTGATGCCGGTTACGCCATTAACGCCGACGTTTGATAGCGTTTTATGCCAACCGGTCTGCTGGTCAATTTTGGCGCGCAACCCCAATGCGCGGGCGGTAGCGAACGCCGTCGCGTCTGTATTGGACACAGAGTCCCAGCTCAGGAAATCTGGCCAGATCAGCATGGCCTCGCGCTGGCTGAAGTTCTCGCGATACGCGATAGCTTCGGAAACTGTCTTGCAGCCATAGGCGCTCAGGTAGGCGAATGCGCGCAGGCTTTGTGCCACTGACAGCAATTCAGTGGCGACGGCCTTACTGTCGTGACCAGGAACACCCAGAATGCGCGGCTTCACGCCTAACAGGCTTTGCGCTGCCAGCAGGGCTTTCATGCCCGTTTTCTTGCCGGTGGTTGCGTCGACGCCACCGATGATGTTGGTTGTGGTTTCCGCCTCCGTGTCGCCTTGTTCAACGCGGACAACAACGGTAACTGGTTTTGCCTGGTCGGCGATGGCGTCCAGGGAGCGAGCGAGAGTGCCGGTTTCGCCAGCCTTGCCGCTGGCGGCCAGGACGTCGGTCAACAATACGGGGGTGTTGAGTGGGAAGGCCGCAGCATCGGCATCGTCGGCGGTGCAGACCATCCCCACAATTGCGGTGCTTACTGTTGTGATTGTGCGGGTGCCCTCGTTAATTTCGAGGACACGAGCGCCATGATGATAATCGTCAGCCATCGGGCGGATCTCCGGGTTAAGGTTTCTCCGCTATGGTGTTCTCTGATGACGTAGAGTGCATGCGCTGGGCATTGTGTGGCAGCTGGCACAATGGCCAGATGTCTTGCTGTGGGTGTCTATGTCTGCCGGTATGGCCAACACAGTTAATGATGGCTGTGCTGCAGGAAGAAATAAAGCCCCGCAATGCAGGGCGTTAATTATGCTGCGCGATACCAACCTGCCAGAACGAGATAACTATTAACAATATTGATTTCGTCCCCTTCGCCCAGAGCATCCGTTTTTGCGGTTATGGTGTGCTTGTGTTTGATCGCCTTAATTGTATGTTCGTGGTCTTCCAATTCCACTTCATGAACATGATCGTCAGCCTCACTTGTATAATTTCTGGTGCGGTGGCTATCATTGTCAGAGCCGACAATATAGTCAGGATCCCAGGCCTCCCCCGGCGCACCCATTCCGCCTTGATGCTTATGCCTTCCTTTTGCTGATGTTTCCTTACGGCCAAAATGATAAGACTCTGTAGTTAACGGGCCGGTGTCATGTTCACTAGTGCCACCCGTAACAACAATTTCTTCTGCGGGTAAGTTGGCGCGGGCAATACTTATGCTGTCATTCCCGCCCGTTTCCATCACATTCGTGCCTTCGGCATTTGCCGTGCGGATTGTTTTGTTTTCTGCTAATTGGATCCAATGTGTACCCGGCCACTTTTCGTTGGGATTAAATGCCGTCGCGAAGAACTTCGTTTCTCCAATGGGGTAAGCATCATCAAACGTTAATTTGCTCTCGGCCAATGCATAAGCGTCATTAGCTCGGTTCAAGGCGCTGCGAAATAGCTCCTCAACAAAACCCGTGGTAGCGATCACAACGTTAGGATCGACCAGCAATTGCACATCTCGTGTGTTACTGACCGCTAACTCTACGCGGATCACTGAGTTACGGCTCGAACCTTCAACCAGGTGTGGTTTGTAGGTATCTGGCAGGTTACCAACGGCGATCAACGCACCATCGTCAGAGTAAAGACCGACCTCCCTGATCCAGAATCCGCCGAACTCTGGAGGGATAATCATTTCCGCGCTGATTACGTTGGCCGTTTCGCTGGTGATGGTTAACGAGTTGAGATCGGCGCGGTACTGCTCGCCAGCCAGCGCAGTTTGCTCTGGCGAGGGTGTCGGCGTAGCCCCGGCACCGTCACCCACAGCCATGGTGCTGATAGCCATTGGCTGCCCGGTTTGTGCAGCCAGTGCCAGCTTTTCAGCGCCGATATTTGTCAGGATACTGAAGAATTCCGGCATGGTTCCCCCTTACATGCCCAGGCGCGATAGCGCCAGCGCGTCGCTATCGTCGGCGGTGTGCAGGAAAAAGATGTCCTGTAACGAGCCATAGCACGGATTTACATTGCCATTTGCGAAGGTCTGCCCGATGTAGATGATAGCTGGGAACGAGGTCAGATCGGCGAGTTTTCCCGTAGTGGAATACTCTGTAACTTTAAGCCCCCCTGACTCGTAACCACGAATAACGCCGCCATCAACGTCAAACAAGGCAGCAGACGGCACATAGTCGGCATAAGGCGTTCTTGCTGCACCGACGGCTTGACCGTTCACGCCTGAACCTGTCCAGGTACTGTCACGGGTGCCGTATCGCCAGGCCTCAATATCTTTCTGTTGATTGGTGATTTGGGTGCGCAGGTAAGCCATTGGCAGACCGCTGATGCTGATGCCCGCCATGATCCCCAGCGAGTCCGCGCGGTCTTTGTCCGCCATCCGGCCGCCGATAGCGTATTGTCGCCCGCGCTGTACACGCCGATTTTTCTCCGATTTCAAATAACCGCCGCCATTGGAGGTGATCTTGATTGTCACGCCGGGTGCATCGCCGCTGTCATCATACCGTACCGGCTCACCTACGCCCTGCAACACGCTGACATAATCGTCATTTGGAAACAGGGAATACAATTTGCTGACTTCTTTATTGGCATTCATTTTGACGCCAAATGCCGGATTGATGGCGCTTTCAACCTTGCTGTAAATCCCGTTATCGAGTAGCCAGGTAATGCGGGCCAGGCAACCCGCTTCGTCCGGAATAATCCCGCCATCGGCCAGCACTCGCGCCTTGTGCGTGTTGAAAAGGGTCTGATCATCAAATACGTATGCTGCCAGTTTGAGTGACGGACGGCCGCCGACTGGGTAAGGGATGCCGCTGTTAAATCCGAGGGTCATAATTATGCTCCGGTCAAAGGCAGACGATCGAGCGTCAGCCAGTTATACATTGGGAAGGGTTCGCCGTTGTGCACAATTTTCTTGCTGACGACGGGGGAGGAATCACGCAGGCACGTCAGTGGGTAAATTTTTCCATTGGCGTGTTTTTTGGTGTTGTTGAAACCAAAAAGGAGGTGATCTGCGGCAGATGGCGCTTTATCGCAGGTAATGCGCAGCGTCGTCCCGTCGATAATGTCAACGCTCTGGATGTCGGCTGATTTCAGTTCAAGAGAAAGACCAAGGTTTTTTACATCGCCAATGAATGTGTTATCGATAACCAATGGCGGGTAGGGCATTTTGCAGCGCGCATTGATGATGTTATCGAGCACTGTAATGGATTCGATAGTGGTGTCTGTCCAGGTGCCTTTTTTCTCTTCATCGTACAGATGCCAGTAGATCGCCTGGGCTTGATACTCGCCCTGTAGCACTTTGCCGGCGGCATTCAGGTGACTGAGCGAGCCATCACTAAATAGCCAGTTAAGCGGGTATTTCGGACCGTAGCAGATAGCATTTTTATGCCGGCGAACGTATTCGCGCTGGTCGACGGCAGAAATCGAGTAAGGCTGAGTGATGATAGCCTCGCCGATCGGATTCCCTTGCTCGTCAACAGTCTGGTTTTTGCTGTTGATGCGGCTACCCACTTGACCGATCACGATCACGATATCTTCGGTTTGCCCGGTGATCGCTTTGTAGTCCGCGACGCGGCGCGGGAAATAGGCTTCTTCTTTCGCCAGGTAATCGCCAGGTAACAGATTGTCGCCGTTGTCGTTGTCTGTTTCGCCGTGCTCAAAGAGCAGGGCAACAACGAGGTGTTTTTTCCCTACAGCATCGGCAATCTGTTTTGCTCTGGTTATCATGTCGAGGCCGTTTTGATACGGTACCGTACCGGGCCAGATTTGCGCGAATGAGCGACCTCCCGCCGCTGCGGGGGCGTGGAAGAACACCGGCCATTGCTGGCCGGCTTCCGCCAATTTGTCCAGCAGGAAGTAGGTGCGCGGCAGAGATTGCCCCTGTCTCCATCCGGCGGCGGGATACTGCAAGTCGTTAGCGTTGTCCCGATCTTCATCGCTCACAGCACGCAAACCGCCACCTTCCGGCCTGCCGTTCGCTAGCGCCAATGCGTAGCCACGGTATCGCGGGTCATAATTCATCAGGTTAATGTTCGCCCCATTCGGGTCATCAAATGATCCCGCCAAAGACTGGCCATCTTCTGCGGTGCTGTGCATCTCGCCGCCTGGCACCATTTCACGCTTTGATTTGATAAACATCACCGCATAACGTGGCGTGGTTTCTCCGGCGGGCAAATAGCTGAATAGCACAGCGTCAGCACCAAGGTTATTTGCCGACAGGACGGGGTGATCGTTCCACAGCAACTGTTCACCAATATGCAGCGCTAATTTTCCAGCGGCTGGGCGGATGTTGGCCGAAATATAATCCTGCACAGCAGTGGTGCCGAGGCCGGCCAGTATTAACCCAGCGTCGGCGGCGCGCAGGCCATAAATAATGCTGGGATCGGCGTCTTTCGATACAAGCAAAGAGTGCCATCCGTGGATGCGACGCGTGATTTTTGTCGACAGCAGAGCATCCAGGCGCTCTTGCAAAATATCGTCCATCCAGGGGATACGCCAGGCTCCACTTTTCTCGATAATGCCGTAGGCGTCGTCCCCATTCTCGGCAGCAAAGAAATAAGCAAGCCCTGGGTAACGATTAGTTTTATTTTTAGGCAAAATACCCAATAAATAATCCTGAACAGCAGCCTCTAAGCCGCCCAGCCACAGACCCGATTGATTATCAAATGCACCGTAGCTTTCATTCGGGCCACCTTCTGCGTGAAATACGATCGGGTAAGCGTCTGACTGGTAGGTGCGAAGGGATTTAATCCGGTTTTCCAGCGTTCCCACTGTGAGCATGGTGGAAACCAACTGCGTGAGAATGTCCGCTAGATAATTCCCAGATGCCAAAAAGCGCCCGGTTGGCGTGGCGAGTCCATTGATATTCTGATATTCATCCATCCAGCGTTTATCATCTGTCGAACGAACGTTAAACAGGGTATCGGCAGGTAATTTACCGTTATCGATGTCACGCTGGGCCTCAGGTAGGGTTTTATACATTCCCTCTCCGAGGTTAATCACGGCCATCAATGAATCAAGCAGATTGCGCAAATATCGGGTGCGGGCGGCAATTTGCGTTGCCTGAATATTAACTGCACCACTTTCACCCCCCTTTACCGCATCTCCATCTTCAATCTGATTGATTAATTCTTCCCATTTAGACTGCTCGTTCAATTTATTCATTATTCGCGTTTCCGGTGTAGAAATAATGGCCGCTATGTTTAATCTTTCCGTCGTAATAAATATGCATTTCTGGGGGGGCCCCTCTCGGGTATACCGTCAAGATCTCCCCGCAATAACTGGCGACAGCACCATAAATTTCCCCGCGGGTTACCGTCCTAATATTCAATTGTGAAATGTGCCGACTCACAGGCTTGGCATCACCCACCAAGCGTTCCAGTTCATTAACGGTTTCGTCTGTGATCCCCACGTCGTTCACGTCGATCACAAGGCGGAACGTTCCTGCTGGATCGGCTACTTGCCACCATTCCTCAATGCTCATCCAGTACCCCATGTTCTCGATAACACGGCGGATAGCGGCTACAGTTCCTTTTCGGCGGTGTATGTAAAATGCGTCCTTAACGGCTTTGCGCTTCTCTGTTGCCGGCCATTTTTCATCCCACCGATCGACCGAAAACGCCCAGGCCAGGTAGGGCAGAAAAACAATCGGACATTTATCCGGGTTCCACAGGTCACGGAGTGGCACATTTAGATCGCCAACTGCAGCGCAGGCCTCCGCTGCGTGCCGCTCAAGCGGCGAGGAACCTGGCGGTAGCAAGCTATTCATCTGAACCACCGATCACAACGCTGGCATTTGTGCAGTTGGCAGCCTGGCTTTTATCCAGCACAACATCAGCGAGCGGGTTGCGCAGCTCGACGCGCTGCACGCCCTGGGTGTGCAGTGCTGCATAGATTGCCGTTAAGCGAATGTCGCGACCAAGGCGCCGCTGCTCGTTGATGTAGGCGCTCAGTCGTTTTTGTGCGTCGGCAAGGATTGGCTCTTGTGCTGGCCCTGGATAGACATAAAGCACGGCGTCAATCTCATAGTTGATGATGCTGGCAGACTGCACCGTAAGGCGATCAGCTACGGGCCGCACCTCTCGATCGTTAAGTGCGGCGTCAACTTTCGCCAGCAGTTCAGCGGATGCCGTTCCGTCCCCGTCGCGTGAAAGAATGGTGACAGTGACCAGTGCTGGCGCTGGGCTAATTGCTGATGCGTCGGCAACTTTGCCATCGGCGCTTAGTGCGTGGAACTCATAGGCGCCGGTTGGTCCGGCGACGCTCATTCCCTCAAACGCTGCCGGGATACGCTGGCGAAAATCTGCATCTGATTCCATCACCGCCTCAACAGGCGGGATGGCTTCGCTGTCGGCTTGGGTGATCACCAGTCGCGGTGTGTTGTTGTTGGCGCCAAGCTGGTCGAGGTCGCTACCGATGGCATACGCCACCATGACGGCCTGTGCAGCCTCGTTGATGCGCTGGCGCAACAGCATTTCCCTATAGGCATTTTCCTGCAGCAGCATCACGATCGGCTCGGATTCCAGCTCCAGAGTGCGCGCTATGGCCTCGCGCTGATCGTCAGGATATAGCTCAAGCAAGCGCGCCTTTCTGTCCTCAAGCAGGTCTTCAAAGCTCAGGGTTTCAACCACCTGGGGTGGCGGCAGTTGCGAAAGGTCGATCACACTCATGATGAGCCCCCGTAAGGAATTGAAATATTGATGCTCGCCGTGGTGTCGTTCCTGCTGCCGGAGACGTCCACTATCATTTGGCCGCCGATCTGTGTGGTTACAGTGACTGCTGTTAGTGATACGCGCGGCTCCCAGCGGTTGATGGCGCTGTATGCCGCGGCCATCAACTGCAATCTGGTTGTATCGTTTTGAGGCTGGTCGATCAGCTCGGACATCAGCGAGCCGAATGGGCGCCGGGTGATCCTGCTGCCGATTGGGGTCAGCAAAATCTTGCTGATTGACTGACGAATATGATCAATATCTTCGACGGCGTGGCCGCTGTTGGTGTTCATGCCTTGATACATCATTTGACCGGTCCTCCCGATGTTCCGCCGCCTGTCTCTACGCCACTGTGCTTATGCACATCAACGACGACATCATTAGATGTGAAGCGTCCGCCGCTGTGGGTGATGTTGCCCGTCATCGTCCCGCCATCAGTGACTGATAGCTGTGCCGTTTCCAGCAGTTGAGTGCAGGTAACTTTTGGTGTTTCCAGCCTGATCCCTGTCACCGCCCTGAATATTGCCGTTTTCACGCCTTCCACGGTCATGGCGCCTACTTCGGGGTCATAACTGAACCTGGCACCGTCGGGGAACTCCGTAACCAAGGCGCCCTTTGAATCCGAGGGGGCTGGGTGGGCGTCCGAAAAAATGGCCGGCAGGACAAAGGCGGTTGTCAGTTCACCGGCCATGCTCAAGATCAGCACCTGCTCCCCGATTGACGGTGCCCACCATGTGCGTGCGCTGCCTGCGCGCATGGTCAGCCATTTGAGCGGAGTGGTTTCAAGTCCGCCCGTTTGCACACGGCATAGGCCGTTCTCTGTATCGACCTCGGAGATGGTTCCGATTCGGATCAGATTTGTCAGCAGGCGCAGGAGTTCAGAAAGTTGTGTATTCATTGGCACAGCCTGCCATGCGCGCGGTGCGGGCTGCATGTTGCGGGCATTGTGTGGTGTCTGGCACAATGTCACTCATAACTATTTTAGAATGAAAAACTAATCGTTTATTTTCCATTATAGGTAGATAACATTGTGAGGAATAATTTATGACTGAAATTTTAAAAAAAAATCCTTATGTAATTACTAAAGAAAATAGTCTTGATTGTAATGTAAAAAAAACCGAAGTAACCATTGATGTTGATGGTATAAAGAAAACTATCATGAGGTTCGAATTAAAACCTAATGGTGATGTGATTATGATTTTGAAACATGCTGGATTTTATAGGGAGAAAGGGACAGCTGAATATCATGGGAAAGGTATTAAACAGCAGCGATACTCGTTTCATCGAAGTTTGAAAAGCCCAAAAAAAATCAATGTAATTAAACACACGTATGAGATGAATAACGGTGAATTGATAGATAGTAGAGTGGTAACACCAGTTATAAAAAATAAATCAGGATTCGTTCAGGTATACAGTCGGCGAGTCCCCATTCTGACACCCGAACGTTATAATACCAAGAATTTATCCAAAGCAAGTGTAGAGGAAAGCTTAGGTCATTGGGATGTAAATAACTCGACTCTTTTAGTTTCTGTTTTTGTTGGATCTGCGTCATTAAATGCCTCGCATGATGATAATATATTAAATATACGCAGTTTTGTTAGAGGTGATTTTAGATTTGTATTGGTTTGGACATATTTAATGATGCCAGCCCATAGCTCAGGAGCGTTGCGTCACAGAGTTACACTTAAGCTGGATAATGGCATGATATTAGGTTTGGATAATGGCTTGAGTATAGAAGAAGTTGTTCTTAATGCTATTTCTGAGTTTTGGTATCTTTCCGATGAGTTCGCAAAAACCATATCTTCCGAACAAGGGTTTTCTCTTGAGAATATATTTGAGATTATAAAGTTAACTGGGTTTGTGAAGGATGGACGTCGTTCTAGTTTAGCATATCAGGAAAGATTAAGAAAGATGGTGTCTTCTGGGAGTCATATACGACATGAGTATTTGTTTGGTAAATTATTAAATAAAAATTAAAATAATAAGCAGTGGTTTGGATGCAAAGCTATTTACTTAGATAATTTATCAGAATATCGCCGACGGCGGTGATGGCAGGGGCATTCAGTCCAAATAATTGGCGGGCGTCGTATTTCACGGTTGGGCCCCGCTTGCTCACTTTGTCGCGCAGGCCGTAATGGTGCACGCGCGCAATGCGCATCACACTGCCGGCAAAGTAAACGGCGGCCTCGTCTGCCGTAGTTGCTGTTTTCATAAAGCGAGTGGTCTGCAGCTTGCTGAACATTTTCCTGCGTATCCGCCCCTTTTTGCTGCGGCCTTGCGGTTTCCGCCCGGCGTAGGGGGTGCCGTCCGGGTTGCGTTGCTGGCTGATCTGCAGGCGCTGGCGACGGCGCAATTCATTAGCCCACTGGCGAGTTAGCTTTTTCCTCGCTGCTGGGGTTAGCTGTGAGGCGAGGGCGGCTAGCCAGTCTTCAATCTGAATAAAATCACTCATTGGGTGCCCACTGATCGGCGTAAGGTGGTTCCGGCTCAGGGACGGCCTCTACAACCATTTGGCCGCCTGTCTCTTTCACGATCACGCGCTCTGTTAGCTTCAGGTTTATGCTGATGTCGCAGGTGGTGTTATTCAGAATATCCACCTCAAATGTGAATCCCTTATCTCTGCTGTCTGGGTTAGCCATGATGTCTGGCTGGTTGCGGCGAAGCCAATACAAGATCACTGCGTTCAGCAGGTTTTGGTCTGCTGAAAAGTCGGTTATCACCAGGTTGAGTGTGTACTGGTATTCGAATGAAATGGTTGGCGCCAGGCTGGAAACAACTGCACCCTCATCAACAAAAATGTGCAGTTTGTCTGGGTTTTTCCCCAGATATTCTATCCCGTCAGAGAGGGCCTTTCTCAATGATTCCGGCTTGTTCATCATTTTTTTCCTGGCATTGAATAATGGTATCGACCTGATCGGCACACATCGCCCAAGCAGCCTCTACGCGGCTCTTTTCCCGCTCCAGGTCCCCGTTGGTGAGCGGGTTACTGGCCGGCAGCTGGCAGGCGATCAACCTCGGACAACCAGGCGCGATAAGCTGCACCTCCGGTAACTGCCGGGCGGGCGTGCAGGCGCACAACATCAGGAGGCAAGCGGCCGTCAGCCCAGGCCTTAAGCTCTGCATTTTCACGGTATAACCTCGCAATCAGATTTTCACGTTGTGAAAGAAGGGCGGCCGTGTTGGTCATCTGCTGACGCAACTCGGCTTGCGCCCGGTTGTTATTGCTGGCGATCAAGCCCAGGGTTATCAGCTCGGCATTTTTAGCTGATAGCTGCGCCTCCATTCCTTCGATGGTTTTTCCCTGGGCTTTGATGGTTACTTGCTGATCACTGACGGCTTTTTCATAGGCGCCCAACCTCCAACTTTTCCACCCTAACGCCGCGGCGAGCGCCAGGACGATGGCGGCCACGATCAACCAACTGCGTGGAATGACGGCGGTCATGCCAGCGCCCCGCCATAACTGACGTATTTTTTCAGCAGGGTTTCAAGCTTGTGCTCGGGCTGGCCATATCCGGCGCCCGGCAGGCTCGCCCATATATTGCGGCACTTTTTCAACGCCAACTCTATCCGGCCGGCATTGATGTCAGCGAGGGCGCCACGCTCGCGGATTAGTTGAATGGCCCACCTGTCCTGTGATTCCGGCCCAAAGTCTGGCAATTTCAGTGCGATGCGGTAATGGTCCCAATCCCTGATCAAAAACTGGTAGCCGCCTGATGCCGTGCTGCGCTGCCCGCGACTGTTAAACACCTTGCCGGGGCGGCCGCTGGCGAACGGGTGATCTCGGTAGCTGGAAAAGGTTTCTGCTTTGCCGTCGACACCGGTCACGATCACGTTGTATCCGTCGTCTGACCTGGCCAAAAGCGTGGCGCCAATTTCGCTGAATCGCAGCGTGTCCAGATAGGCGTTAATGTTAGGAGTGGTGACGATGCGGGCCATTTTTCCCCCTGGCTTTTTGCTTGGCTGGCGCCCGTTCTTTCGCCGCGGGCGGTGATGGGATGATCGCCATGATGTTCCCGCGGGAACGGGTGACTGCCATCAGGATCATGAAACTGAAAAGGGCAGTCAGCGGCCCCGACTGCGGGAAGCGACCGAACGCGGAAAAAATTGGCACGGTGGCGCAAATCATGATCACGACGTATGCGACGCCGCTGGCCCACGGTTTATGCGTTGCCCCTCTGCGCTGGAAAGCCAGCAGGCGGCCGGCAATGAGCAAACAGATGATCGACGTTATCCAGTGCATGGTTATTTCCCCCTGAATATGCGGAAAATCGGGCTATCCCCGTCCAGTTTCTGAAGCGCAACCAGCAGGATTTTGATGGCCACGCCTGCAGCAACGAACGCGCCGGCACCCAGCTTCACCTCAACATCCAGCCCGGTGGCCCTCTTCAGTAGTGCGGCGGCCATCGGCGCGAATAGACAGCCGGCAATAAAGCTACTGATCCAGAGTGCGCCGCGGCGCCTCAGTGTCAGCTCCTGCGATGCCAGCACGAACAATGAGGCGCCACCAAAGGCGCCGAGTACAATCGGCGCGGCGTCGCCAGACAAGACGGAGAGAAGCGTAATCCCGCCAAACGCGAATAAAGTTGTGCCGCTTGTTACTGGTTCGCCCATGACATCAATCCCAAAGTTGAATAATTTGCTGTGTGGGTGTCGGCGCAATATCCGGCATTTCTACCGGCGTGCCGTGCGGAATAAATGGCCCGATTTCTGCCAGGCCAGGGTTAGCCAATAAGACGACTTCGGATAGCCCGGCGGTGCGGCCATAGTGGCGCCAGCACAGCTCATCAACAGTGTCGTTTTGGTGGGCTATCACTTTCATCAGATCAGCTCTACAGTCATGTGTTTTTCGCCTTGGATCAGCCGCATGGCCCAGCGAGCATCCCGCCAGAGCTCATCAATGGATTCGTCCATTTCGTCGGCTCGCTTCCCTCCGGCCCCGGTGGCATCAAAATCGCGATACCGTTCGTTTAAATTGGCCTTGGTGACGCAGTACACCGCGCGGCTATAGTGCTGAAGCAAAACGCTTTCGTCGTCCAACTCTTCTGCCGGCACATTTTCCAGAGCGGTAAAGCCAGCGGCCTGCTGTTTCTGCCTCCACTCGGTCAATTCCCCATTCACTTCCGCAATGGCATTCAGCGCTGCATGGCGCAGGCGCTGCGGGGTGAATGTGCCATCAGTCTTGATGGACTCCTGCAAATCGGACAGATCTACATCCGGCCAAAATTGCGTGTTCTTGATTACCTGCTTTTCCTCGCCGGTCTGGCCTGGTGCCACAAATTTCATGATCAAGGCTCTCAATGGGTGGGCGGTGGACGGGCGTATTGATGCGGTATAAAACCTGTCGCAACGCCCGTGCCGCCCCGCGCGTGGGCACGTTCGGTTTAGCCGTTCTCGGCTTTCTTCAACTCGCGTTCGAGTCGTTCAATGTCTTTTTTCACACCAACCCGCTCATGCAACTGGAAGGCGCGGTTTAACTGGTTGAGCGCTAACTCAGGCTGTTCGTTATCCCGTAACCCGTAGCCCATGACTTTGTGCAGCTTGGCGCGCACTTCGTCCGGCATGTCGTGGTCTTCGATAAGATCCATGAGGCGCGTCAGGATGGAGAGATTTACCGGCTGCTTGGCGTCGTAGGCTTTCAGGGCGCTATCCGCGATCTCTTCGGCTACTGCGCAGGCGGTTTGGCGTGCATATCGGCTTGGCATGACCAGCCCATGCTTGAGCGCGTACTCCGCGATGTCGATGGCGCCGTTGTAGTCGCCGGCGTCGATGCGCCAGACCATCACATGCATGATTACGTCATCTTGCGCGCCCATACCGGTCTGCAGCACTCCTGCTACCCACGGGGAGTAATGAGGGAGAATTTCGCGCTTAACTTCGGCTTTTTTCTCCTGAGATTGCACCCGCTTCAGTCGGCGGCTGTCCTCTTCAATTTTCAGGAGCATCATTTCATAGCCATTGGCATGGCGGCTTAGAGCGCCGCCCTGGCGGGCGGCCTCTTTTGCTTGCACATAGACCATATGGCGCTGCGCTGGGCTCAGGGCCATCAGTTAGCCCCTTATTCGCCCGCCGGTGCTTCCGGCGCTGGCGCCGCAAACTTGCCGAGTTTGATGTTTTCGATCAGGCAACCACAGCCGTAATCTTCAACCACATAGGCCTCGTTAACCGACTCGAAGTTTTCGATGCGGTCGCGTCTTGGGTTGTCGATAATCAGCCGGCGGCGGGTGTCTTCCTGCCAGTAGATGGACAGGTTATCCAGGCGGGTAATCAGCATGGCGTTGGCCGGGAAGAAGGGTGCGCGAACAGCCTGCAGGCCGCCCATGCGTTTCTGGCTGATAATCAGATCAGCGGCCAGCGCTTCGGTGTTTGGCTGCGACTGGTTCACCAACGGGAAGTATTTATCCGCCAGCAGGCCGCGGCCGCAAATCACCACCAGATCCGTATCATCCTGGAACCACGGATCGATCAGGTTGTTCACGGCGTCCATCACAACGGCATCCAGGTTGGCGAAGTCGCCGTTCTCACCCACGCGGATCACAGGCGAAACTACAGCGCCTTCGTCATCCACGATTTTATCCATCACGCGTACCGGGGCGTCGGTGCGGTATTTCTGCAGCCAGCCAATATTAATGTCCTGCAGCAATGGGTTGGCGGTGCGGTTCGACGTCTTTTCACGCTTCACGCCGTTAAAGCCGATCATGATGCGGTCCAGTGCCTGGCGTAACACGATGGCGTCACGGATGCGTTTCTGGAAATCCTGGAACTTGGCCCACAGGTCCAATTTCCCGTAATTGATCGAAGTGTCGAAGTTGGTTTGTTCGCACTTGTACTCGATGGAGTCCAGGCCGCTTGGATCCGTGGTTTCACGCTCTTTGGTTGAGGTGTCAGTGGTGCTGGCAATCGTTGTGCCCACACCCAGCCCCAAACGTTGACCTGATTGCTCTGTCACCTGGACAATATTGATCAACTGCAGGAATGCGGCGCTTTCCTGGATTTTATTTTCCAGCTTTTGTGCGATAGAAGGCTCTACCGCAAATTTAGTGCTGAATTCGACGGCTACACCGTTCAACTCACCCAGGGTGGTCAGGTAGGCGTTAAATTTAAATCGCGTTTCATTGCGCATAATCGGTAACTCTCCGTAATCAGTTTTCTATGCCCTATGGGGTATGCCGTGGCACTGCGTTTAGCAGTCGGTTTTTTCTCCGTTGCTTTCACCGCCGCCGCCAGGTGTTAACGGGCGAAACTTCGGATTGCGCTCCTGCTTGCTCAGGTTGGTCTGCAGGTCGTTAAGTTGCTTGCTCAGTGCGGTGATCTGGGTTTCCAGCGCCGGCACTTTTTCAGCAGTGGTGTTGAGCTTGGAGACGCTATCGCCGAGGCTCTGTACTTCGCCGGCGACCAGTTCCACAGCCTGATTCACGTCAGAAAAGCGCGCGTCGTCATTGGCGTTTCGCTTGGCGAACATCGCCGTGATGCGGGACAGCAGGCCGGGTTTTTGGTCTTCCTGCTCCACAAATTCGATCAGGGCTTCTTCTGCTGCGGTAAAGAGGTTGTCTTTATGCTGCTTGCGGTTAGCCAATGGGTTTGCTGATGCGGACGCACTGAACGCGAGGTATTCGGTACCCAGGCTGGCCGGGTCGTCGGTTACGGCCAGGCCGATCAGGTAGGCTTCGCCGGTATCGGCAAATTTCGGGTTTACCTCGATCGAGGTGTAAACCTTCTGCGCCTGCTTAACCATTTCGACCAGGTCCGCGGTTGGTGCGATGTCGCCATAAAGCGCCATCTTCCCGGCCAGTGGACCCTCGGTAATTTCCTCCGCTGTCAGGCCGGTTACATCACCGAAACGACGGAAGGAGCTATCGGGATGATATCCCTTGATGTGTTCCAGATTTACCCGCGCGCCATAAACGGATGGGTTGTAGTTCTTGGCCATCTGCGTCAGCCATTCGCGGCTAATGTTGCGGCCGTCGGTTGTCGCACCCTCTACGGCAATACGAAAACGCTTTGATTTAAGTGTCATTAGTCTGTTCCGGTCAGTGTCGGTAATCGGTAATCGGTAATCGGTCAGGCTTATGGTTGCGGCGAATAGGGAGGGGAGACAACGAAAGGGCATTGTGTGGTGTTTGGCACAATGGCCGGGAAAGGATGGCGGCGCGGCCGGTCGGTAGTCTGGCGCCATGACAACGACGACGCTCAACACCGATCTTGATCCCCGCAGACAGGCGATGTTCCTGTACTTTCAGGGGTTACGCATATCCCGCATTGCTGAAATGCTGGGAGAGAAGGCTGCAACAGTACACAGCTGGAAGAAACGCGACAAGTGGGGGAGCATTGGCCCGCTTGAGCAAATGCAACTTACCACAACAGCGCGCTATTGCCAGCTGGTGATGAAGGAGCACAAAGAAGGGAAAGACTTCAAGGAAATCGACCTGATCGCCCGCCAGGGGGAGCGGCTTGCCAGGATCGGGAAATTCAATAGCGGCGGCAATGAAGCCGACTTAAACCCGAACGTGGCCAACCGCAACAGCGGCCCGCGCAAGGCGCCCGAGAAGAATGTTTTCAGCGATGAACAGACGGAAAAACTGACCGAAATTTTCCATGATTCTCTGTTCAAATATCAACGCAACTGGTTTGAAGCCGGCGCCAAACACCGCATTCGCAACCTGCTGAAGTCCCGCCAGATCGGCGCGACTTTCTACTTTGCGCGCGAAGCCCTGATCGATGCCATCACTACAGGCCGAAACCAAATCTTCCTGTCAGCGAGTAAGGCGCAGGCGCACGTTTTCAAGCAGTACATCATCGAGTTTGCCCGCGAAGTGGATGTTGAGTTGAAGGGCGACCCGATGACCCTCGGCAACGGCGCGTGTCTCTACTTCCTCGGCACAAATGCTCGCACAGCGCAGAGTTATCACGGCAACCTGTACCTGGATGAATATTTTTGGATCCCTCGCTTCCAGGAGCTGCGCAAAGTTGCCTCCGGCATGGCGCTGCACAAGAAATGGCGCCAGACGTACTTTTCAACGCCGTCGAGCCTTACCCATAGCGCCTACCCATTCTGGTCCGGTGCCCTGTACAACAAAGGCCGCGCCAAGGCTGATCGGGTTGATATCGATCTCACCCATGCCAACCTGGCGCGCGGCGTTCTCTGCCCGGATGGCCAGTATCGCCAAATCATCACCGTTGAAGATGCAGTTAACGGCGGGTGCAACCTGTTTGACCTGGATCAGCTGCGGCTTGAATACGGCCCGGAGGATTATCAGAACCTGCTGATGTGTGAGTTTATCGACGATATGGCGTCGGTGTTCCCACTCACTGAAATGCAGGGGTGCATGGTCGATAGCTGGGAACAGTGGGACGATTTCGAAGCGCTGGCCATCAGGCCTTTCGGGTATCGGCCGGTGTGGATCGGTTATGACCCGGCCAAAGGCTCTGCGTCCGGCGATAGCGCCGGTTGCGTGGTTGTGGCGCCGCCAATGGTGCCGGGCGGGAAATTCCGCATTTTGGAGCGCCACCAGTGGCGCGGCATGGACTTTGCCGCCCAGGCGAAAAGCATCAAGCTTTTGACCGAGTGCTACAACGTCCAATACATCGGCATCGACTCCACTGGCGTTGGTCACGGCGTCTATCAGCTTGTAAAGCAGTTCTTCCCAGCGGTGCGGGAGTTTGTCTATCGCCCAGAGGTGAAAAACGCCCTGGTGCTGAAAGCCAAAGACATCATCACTCACCGGCGCCTGGAGTATGACGCCGGACACACCGACATCACCCAATCCTTTATGGCCATCCGCAAGGCGCTGACCGCCAGCGGTAGCCGACCAACGTATGAAGCCAGCCGCAGCGAAGAAGCCAGCCATGCCGATCTGGCATGGGCAACTATGCATGCACTGTTCAATGAACCGCTCGAAGGCGTCACGGCGGGCAACAGCAACATTGTGGAGATTTTTTAAATGAGCAAGCGTCATAAAAAACGCGCATTACCGCCAGTTCACGCCCATAAACAAGCTGCCGGCGCGGCAGGGGTTGAAGCATTCACCTTTGGCGATCCCGTCCCGGTGCTCGACCGTCGGGAACTGCTTGATTACGTCGAGTGCGTGCGCATGGATAAATGGTATGAGCCGCCGATCAGTTTCGATGGCTTGGCCAGGACGTTCCGGGCCACGGTGCACCATAGCTCGCCGCTATATGTGAAGCGTAATATCTTGACCAGCACATTTAAGCCACATCGCCTGCTGAGTCAGCAGGCCTTCAGCCGTTTCGTGCAGGATTATCTGGTGTTCGGCAATGCCTACCTGGAGTTGCGGACCAACCGCCTCGGCGGCCCGATGGAACTTAGACCCTCCCTGGCGAAATATACGCGCCGGGGCGTGGATCTGGATACCTACTGGTTTGTGCAGTATGGCCTGGGCGTTGACCCTTACCAATTCGACACCGATAGCGTGTTTCATCTTCTGGAGCCTGATATCAACCAGGAGATCTACGGCTTGCCAGAATATCTGTCGGCGCTTAACTCGGCATGGCTCAATGAATCTGCCACTCTGTTCCGCCGCAAGTATTACCAGAACGGCAGTCACGCTGGCTTCATCATGTACATGAGCGACGCCGCCGCCAGCCAGACTGACGTGGATAATATCCGCAACGCTATGAAAGGTGCGCGCGGGCCTGGCAACTTCCGCAATCTGTTCATGTATTCGCCGAACGGTAAGAAGGACGGCATTCAGATCATCCCGCTGAGCGAGGTGGCAGCGAAGGATGAGTTCTGGAATATTAAAAACGTCACTCGTGATGACCAGCTGCACGCGCACCGTGTACCGCCGCAACTAATGTGTATCGTGCCAGAGAACGCTGGCGGATTTGGCAACGTGAAGGAAGCGAGCGAGGTGTTTGTTCGCAATGAGTTGATACCGCTTCAGGAGCGAATGAAAGAAATAAATGAGTGGTTAGGGCAAGATGTAATTACCTTTGAAAAATACTCACTGGGAAATTTTTGATAAACAGAACAACCATCTCACGTTTTATGAGATGGTTGTTCTTTATAAAGCCAGCTATCTCTTCTTGTGTTCAGTTCTGACTGCAATTTCCGGAGTTTGATCACTAGGTGACACAATTGTTTGAACTTTTATAGATGGTGACATGTTTTTATATAATAAGCTACCGAGTGGCTCACCAGTCTTCTTTGATATATCTATTAAGTCAGCAATTAGATCACCTGAAATTGTTTCACCTTCATTCGCCATGACAGTGGTAGACATGTGATAAACTGCTTCCTCTTCATTATCTGCTCTAGTCATGTGTTCGAAAGCAACCTCTGGATCATCGCTTATTAATTCCATGGCAAAATTCATTCCACTACCCTGATCACCAAAATTATAGTGGAATTTTTCTGGATGAGCTCTCGACATAGTTATGGCAAAGATATCGTCATTATGTAGAGGCAAGTGATAACTGTTGAAGTTTATGAATTGAAACCCATCAATACGCATTTGAAAATGATAATGAGGGAAGTCCGCTTCTTTACCAGAATGACCTTTAAAATCTGACTCCGAACAGTCAAATGTCCACTCTACATTTTTCCACTTAATAGTATTCGATATGATTTTTTCTTTCTTTTCTTCAATAGTCATATCATTTATATTGACTATTGGTTTCTCCATATTTGCACACCATCTTAAAAAAGCAGCTATGTTTGTGTACCCATATTTTTTGTAAATGAAATGAAAATCTTTTGTCTTAAACTTACACCTGCGTAATAACCAGTGCAAGCAAGGGTTTTCTTTGCTTATTGTTTTAAAATCTTTACCACATAAGTAGCATTCATCGCGTAAGTATGATTCTTTGAAAAGAGTGTATTGTCTATTGGACTCTTCTTCCATTTTAGCATTTATGTAGTCAATTTCATCATCTTCCAAATCGTCAAAATCCGACATGAATTTTTTTTCATCGAACATAATTAATCTCTCTATGATAAATACTTATTCTTGTTCTCAAAATTATCGATAAAATCAGTAAAGCATTCTTGCTATTTTTTACAGGTAGTATTTAAACCACCTGTAATTTTATCAAGTACGAAGAATAATTTGTTGCTGAACCTGGATTGGCTGCAATGTTTGATACTTTTGCCTAATTTCATTATATAAGTCAGGCATTTCTTCAGCAGAAAGGGAAACTATTAATACATAAGGCAAGTCTTCAAGGTCGTCAGTTTCGACAGGCATACCGCAATCACGACCATAATATATTACATCGAAGCATGGAGACGTCAGCTCATCTTTTTTGAACGTATGTTCACTCCGCAATGTTGTCTCCCATTTGTGAGCGTCACTGCGCTGTTCTCCCTCATCCGCATATACATTTTTTAAATTAAAAAGAGGGAAGGTCATACCGGTTCCATCCGCTGTCCCTTTACGCATGATTACTTCTAATCCACTCCGTGTATAATTTAACGGATGCTCAGCGTCAACCGGAGTTGAAAAGCAAAAAGTTGCACGGAGTTTTACTTCTCCAGGTATTTCTATATCAGGGAATGGGATAGGTGCTCGCATATATTGCGATGGTTTAAGGGTCCCCTGATAAATTACTTTTACTTCGCTATCACTGCAGTAGATGACATCTGATATTTCATTTGGGAAGCGCCCCCAGCCTACATGAGCCCTATCATAATCACTACTTTCGGCATGATGAATAAGAAGTGCTTTTGCTGTTAGTGGAGTTATATCGTATTGCAACGTTGAGCTTAAAGCTATGGCCTGTCTCAAAACTAGAGGCGCAGAAAAGCTCGTGCCAGCAGTAGCAGCTAACCCACCATTTACTGGGCTAAACACCTTAAACGGTTCGTCTTCGCTACCACCAAAAGCTACCCCATCTGGTTTAACAAACCCGGGACTTCTTCCAGGCCCTATACAGCTATAGTGGCACTTTTCCCAATCATCTGAAGTAGAAGTAGCGGCCCCTATGGATAATCCATTGACTAAGTCAGCTGGGGGTTGGATTCGATTAAGACCTTCCGGTAATTCACCATCATTCCCTACTGCTATAGTGCATAATGTTTTTCCATTGGAAAGAATTTCTTCAAGAGTAGATGTCCATACATGAACGTCGTCGTCATCAACAGGCAACCTTGGCCCAAGACTTAAGTTAATATAGTCATAATGTTGGCTGTCAAGTACACTTTTTATTCTAATTAGAACATCAAAAAGATCAACGTCTGCATTGCTTATCGTTGAATCTAATACTCTGTAATGATCTACATTACAATAAGGTATATTCAAATTCTTATTGTCAGAAGTTAGTGCGCCAAATAATATTGTCGATGTTACATCCTGTCCATGGGATAATAATTGAGCGCTAGTCGTTCCCTTTTCATTAAATGTAAATTCGGTTACCCATTTGTTGAAGTCATCAATCCCAAGGCCACCATCAAATATAGCCACTTTCAAATTCTGATTAATGGCATTTTCTGGAGGTAATGCTAGGGGAAAATTAGTTTTTAATATTTGTCGCAGTACAGGTTCGCTGACTCTAAGCTGCGGTAGATCTCTTAACGTTCTTAAAAATGAAAACTGCGCAACCTCTTCAGCTACTTTTTTTGTTGCAATAATTGGAAGAAAGGTTAACCCTTTAACTTTGATGCTTCTTTCTTTCTCAACATGAGCGCCTTGCGATGTCGCAAAGCGAACAAAAGATTCGATAACATTTAAGTCATCATCAGGTGTATGTAGTGCAACTTCAATACTTCTTGTTTTGTCGCCATCTAATTTTTTGATTTTATCAGCAGTGTTAAATAGAGTTATACTTTCCAATGTAATAAAATCATCTTTTTGGCCTTTATTTAAAGTATCAGTTTCTAATGCTGTTAAGAAAGACTTGAAGTTCTTCTTTTCACCAGAAACATAAATACAAGCCGTTGTATATTCTTCTTTTCTTCCTCTTTTTTTAATGTCTTTTCTTGGTTTTATCTTAACTGCTTTACTACCAATACTTGATAGTGAGAATTTATTCAATAGACCGACAGGGAAGTAACTTTTTGCTAAGAAACTTGGATGTAGCACGAATTTGGCAACAGCTTTTCCATCAGCCAAAGCTGCTGGAGGTATTGTGTCAACTTGAGCTATAAGAGTTGCAAGTTCCTGCATGATGACAGGTTTATTTTCATTATATGTGTAAGGCTTATTTTTTCCGCCTCCACCCTTTTTAAGTTCAACAGCTGCAGTTAGTGTCTCTCCATACCCCAGAAGCATGTTTTTATCATTCATTGTCTTCACCTTCTACTTTGTTAAACTTCCTAATCTGTGATCTAGGTAATTCCAAATCAGATGAGATTTTTCTTTGTGAAACACCACTATCTATTAATGATATAATTACATTTTCAATTGTTTCATCTGGAATCATTTCTTCAATCAATGAAATGCTCAAAGGTATTTGCTCAATGATAGAGTTTCTCTTAGCTTGGTGAATTGCTCTTTCTATCACTGCATATGATACTTTATCTAACTTTTCAGCTATATATGAAGCTAGGCTTTCTGGTATGTCTTTAGAAAGAAGAAAAGTTTTGAGCAGCTCCGTAGTAGGGTATTCAAAACTTACGACTCTGTCAAAGCGTCGCCATGCAGCAGGGTCTAAGAGGTCCGCATGATTAGTGGCTGCTATAAGAATCGACGTGCTTGGCCATTCATCTATGGCTTGCAAAAGTACAGTGACAAGCCTCTTAAGTTCACCAACATCGGTGGCATCATCTCTTTTCTTAGCTATAGCATCAAATTCATCAAGTAATAATACGCATGGAAATGAAGATGCATAATTGAGAACAGCTCTAATATTATTACCTGTTTTGCCTAAATAACTGCTCATCACACTTGCGAGGTCAAGTGTTAATAATGGCATTTCAAGTTTTGAAGCTAACCATTTTGCTGCTAAGGTTTTCCCCACTCCTGGAGGGCCTCCCATCAAAAGGGAGCGTGATGGATTCAATCCTTCCTTATGCAGGCGTTCTTTCATCTCCCATTCAGATACAAATCTATTAAGAGATATAGCTGTTTTAGATGGCCAAACCGGCTCCACATCCATGACAACTGGGTAGGTTTCTACTAGTAGCTTTTGTCTTGTATCTGCATCAACAGGAGTTACCCTTGGCGCTACAGGCTGAGCTCTTGCTGCAGAAATTCCAGCCTCAGATTGTATAAGCATGTTCTCTAGTTTGCTTGCTAAGTCTGGAGACTCTTTTTTTAATTTTTTAGACATTATACGCAAACGCATTACAAGGCTATCTTTTCTCCCTGAAAGCGCGTCATTAATGACATCGATGAACACATCATTAGACAGGTTAACCATTTTACCACCTTGCAAACCAATTGAACCAAACTGAGAATATCGTACACCATAATTCAGGCTTTCTCACTTTAATTATCCATTTTTTTATCTTTTTTGAGCCATTTTGGTTGTGTTTTGTACCACTTAATTGCATTGAGGCTTGTCGATACAACACTTGGCTCCACCTTCCGCGCGCAATCGTAGCCCCGCCACGCCTGCCCGCTTTTTGTATGGGTTTTCATGCAGGCGCCCGAATAGCAGAAGGGCGCGCCATTACTGGTGCGCCCGGTTGTTTTAGATCCTTTTTTGATCCTGCGGATTCATGCAGCATAGACATGCACAAGCCTCGTCGCCACGCCGCGCCATAATTTAGCCCCCGTCAGCGTTGTAAAAAATCCCGTCGTAGTCTTTTTCAGGTAGAACCTCGCTAGACAGATCGATGATCATGCCCAAGGCGAGTTTTAAATCAGAAGCATGTCGCGGGGCGATAAGGGAAAGCTCTGCGATAAACCGAACGCGCGTCAAAGTTTGTTTTTGTTTTTCAAGTGATTCCATCACTGCCTCCAGATGGTGCTGTATGCATATACAGTATTATGGTGAACGCTTTCCGGAACCTCGTCAAGACTCATTATTAATGAATTTATTTCATTCGCATGCATTTCCATCACTTAGCTATTTTGTACCCGTTGTGCCAGGCTCTAATAAAAAGCCCCGGCATTTTTGGCAGAGGCTGGTGCTGGACTATTTGGCATGTGAGGCTATGAGCTCAGCCAAGATGGCTGTTTGCTCTTGTGGCGGTAATTGCCGGTAATTATTTAGCCACCTTTCAACTTTCCGCTTTATGCGCTGTCGGTCAGTATAATTTTTACCAGCAATGGCGCCACTGTATGCCGTTCCCATGCCGGTACCACACAGATGCAGGCATCTATGATCGATGTCATTTCCCGCGGCGCACATAAAGCCGACCGTCTGCCCCCGCTTTGAAGTAGAACGCACCGATCTTCATCGTTCCGCCAAGAAGCAAGTGGTCAATCTCTTCAATGGCTGGCGCCTGCCTGCCGACGGCTCTCAGCTCCTGCGCTATTTTTTCTCGCTGCTTATTGTTTTCTTTTTCAATTTTTTTAAGCAGTTGATCGCGCTCTCCGGATTGCCCGGTCACTTTTTTCCGTAACTGATTGAAGCGCTGCATCAGTGCACCCGCCCGTACCGGCGCGCGTGCCGTGAAGACATCACCGCGGCTGTTGCCGTAGTAGTGATTGCCGGCAATTTTCATCGTCACGCCTTTGGCCAAAAGTTGGCACTCAGAATCACTGAGGAGAATTCCGGCAATTTCCTCTACTCGGCCCCGGATTTTCTCCATAGCGCCAGCTGCGCCGGCTGGAGCATTTGCGGCCTGTGGTCTGCTTATTCTTGTTTTTGGGGTTTCGTCCCTGATTCTTGCCAGTACCTTCCGCCGTTCCTTGGCAGATAACTCGCCAAAATCGACATCACAGCTGGCATAGTCGGCTTCGCCTATATCCGGCGGGGCCATACTCCCACCAGGATCCCCCGTACAGTTATTGACAGAACTCCGAGAGGGCGCAGGCGCGCCCTGAAGGTCAACACCCAAAACCGGCGCTTTCTTCGGCACAATTTTCCACTGGGTTACGCGGGTGATAATTGGCACATCCTGGCCAACTGGCGGGGAGAAAACACCACGCACGCGGATCACGTCTTCTCCGTATCCGTTGGTTTCCTCCGCAGCCTCGTAATAGGTACGGACAACCAGATCATCGCGCTTAACAAACGGCCCGCCTTGGGCGTTGATATATTCCGCCCAATTGCCGACGTCGGCGGCGTCGTGGACTGCTGCAAACTCTACGCTAAGGCCAATCGCGGCCTCATGGTCTGCCATCCGGCGCAGTTCGCGGTATACGGTAACCGGAGCGCCACCAATGAATTGGAACTGACGAACACGCCAGCGAGCGGCCCAGGCAGACACGGCGGCGGCGGTTTCCTTGAGTGGCTTTCCGCTTTCGTCATCCAGCTCACCATCCAACTGATAGCCGTCGATATTTTTGCTGATGTACTTCGCAACATAGCCGGTGGCGCTACCTTGGTCAGGATCGATTTCTTCAGCGTGGAAGCGTGCCTTGCGGGCCTTAGCAGAGCTCAATTCCCGCGCATCTTCCTGCGTTGCGTAATCGCGCATGATTTCACGCACCTGGTCAACATCTTCAGGCTGCATAAACATCAGCATGTGCCAGTGTGGCGTGCCGTCGTGGTGAGGCTCGGCAACTCTGATCCCGAAAACGCGTAAATTTTCGCGGTGAAGTTTCGCGCGAATCTTTGACCAAACCGATCTCAGATAACCCTGCGTCTCGGCCGGGCTGGCGCCGTTCCACTTCCGGTTGCGGTGGCCGTGTTTGTTGGTGGCATGAAATTTTGAAGGGGCAGTGATTGTGTAGAACTCGCCGACGTAGCCCAGATCGTTACAGATATTTTCGAAGCCGCGGATGCGCACCATCAATTCACTACGGCGGATCGCAGGATTCGCAACGCTGCCATCATATTTATCGATCAGGCTGATACGGTTTCCGGCTTCGTCTTCGAGCTCCATCCCTTTTAAAAACTCGCGGGTGCGTCGTTTCTGCTCGCGCCATTCTGCGATCGCCGTTTTGCTAGCGTATGGGGTGGTTTTTTTACTGACGTTAGCTAGCGCAATGTTTAAGTGCTCGCGCCATTCTGCAGAGGTGCGGCGCAAACGGTTTAGCCACCATTTCGGCGACAACATCCGGGATACGGCAGGGCCAGCATCCTCTTCGCTAAAAAAGCGTTTATTCAGCTTTTCCCACAGCGGCGGTGATTGGCAAAAATCGCGCGTGATTCTCCCGGCTCGGCGATACAGAAACCAGATTGCCTTCAAATCACTGCAGTCGACACGCTCCTCGGCGACAAGACTCAGCTCCTGCGCGATAAAAGCGGCGATATCCTCGGCTAGCGCTTCAACATCACTGCGGGACATATCAGCAAGGTGGTTAAAGCGCGACATATATCTGGCGTTGTCTGCCGTCATTTTTGATATCCGGTACTGCTTATTGACCAGTTCCAGGCGCGGTAATGCGCGCTTAACAAAATTCAGTGTCAAGTACGCATGTGCTCGCTGGATCCCTTGCGATTGCTCAAGCTTGAAGAAGTGGGAGTTAACTTGGCGCTTTACCTGCTCAGGTTGCTTATTCAAATGTTCAAAGGCAGACGCGAGATCGGCATTAATGCGATCCCGCTTTTTCTGCTCTTCCGCACTGACAAAGGGAGAGCCTACAGCTTCTCGCGGCGCGTTCCATGAATAAGCCCACTCGAAAGCAGGCTCGCCGCTGCCAGGATAGGGCTGCGGTGGTGTGGGGGCTTGGCGGCCTCTGGCGGCTTGCGTCATCCTTATGCTGCCGTTGATTCAATGTTTGCTGGAAAAGTTACTTCACCCAACTCGGCGATTCTTCGCTCTGCCGATTTCAGCGCTTGGACTGATTTACTCAGCATTGCGTCAAGGCGTTCTGCACGCTGCTCTGCTGCTCTCATGATTTCCTCCCGGTGATGTGGCTATAGACGAGAATTGCCAGCCCGTAGATGAACCCGCCGAGAACCAGCGTGGCGGTGATAGGCCAAATGACTGACAGGATTAGGACGCCGGCGGCCGTGGTGACGCGGTAGATGCGCCCGTTTTTAATGCCGAGGCAAAGCAGGCAGAAAGTGATACAGGAGCCGACAAGCCAGCAGAGAAAATCGATCAGCATGCGGCGGCCCCCATTGTTGCGATGATTTCGCCGACACGCCCACGCCCATCACCTTTGCAGCTCACAGAACGCGGGGCGGTGATGTGGTGGATCTCAAACTCGCCATAACACTGCAGCGCTGCGGCGACATCGCTATTTGAGGCCACAACGTGACAACCTCGCGCGGCGGCGGCACGCAGCGAGTACATCAGGTTGTACTGATGCAATTCGCTAAAGCCTTCCGTGTGGTAATCGGTAAAGCCGGTGGTCTTCGTCTTAGGCATGTATGGCGGATCGCAGTAAATGACATCGCCTGGCACCGCCATCTCAATGCTTTCGGTGAAGTCACAGCACAGGAAAACAGCGCTTTTCGCTTTCTCGGCGAAGGCGCGGATCTCTTTCTCTGGGAAGTAAGGTGCGTCCACCTTGCCGAATGGAATATTGAATTCCCCGCGGCGGTTGTAACGGCACATGCCGTTGTAGCCATGGCGATTCAGATAGAGGAACTTCGCCGCGCGCATGATATTGCTGACTTCGATGCGGAGATTGAAACTGGCACGGACTGCTAAATAGCCTTCCTGGCCCTTGTGATTGGCAAACATCAATTGGCCAAGCCCGATCAATTCTTCCGGGTGCTCTTTGGCCACGTTGTGGAAGTTGATCAGGTCGCCATTGATGTCGGCCAGCAGATAGGAATCGAAGTCGGTGTTCAGGAAAACGGTAGCGGAGCCCACAAACGGCTCCACCAGGCGGCGGCCTGGTGCGGTTGGTAGGTGTTGGCGCAGGGTGTCCATTATGCGGCGCTTGCCGCCCACCCATTTCAACGCGGAATTCAGCATAGTTACCCCCGGTAGTGGCGTGATTTTGCTTCGTGAAGTTCCTGGCAACTGGCGCAGCGGGCTGCACCTGGAACGGCAAGGCGGCGTGCTTCTGGGATCTGCGTGTCGCACTCTTCACAAAGAAAGGCGGAAGGGGCGGCCGGTTTCCGGCGCGCCTGTTCGATTTGAGCGGCCAATATCAGCTGCTGGCGCTCCTGCTCAATGTCCATTGCGTCGGCCATTAGTGCAGCTCCATAGCCTGGTTCTGGATGTATTCAGCCTCGTGACGCAGGAGCTCCACGGCATCGCGCAGACTGAGATCTTTGGCGATGATGGAATTGGCCAGATTTTCCAGCTTGGTGGACATCACCGCGGCCTGGTTCTTACGTTCATCCATACGGGCGCGTTTCAGCATTTCTTCCAACTGGTAGGCGGTCTGGTGCACAACGGAAACATCGTTGCCAGCGGCTAAATCGATCCCGATGGTGATTGGCAGTTTTTGCATATTTCTCATGGTGTTTTTCCTTTCTTCAGGTAATAAAAAGCCCGGCGGGTTTACGCCAATTAATTTCTGGTCAGGTTAAAAAGTTATTTCTACCGGCATGCTTAAATGCTTCGGGAATAAACTCACGACTGCGCGGAATTTATTCATTGCATCGACCAATGCTTTTTTCTCCTCACTCGTCAGTTCATTGAAATCCAGCCCGTGGCGCTCTTTCTTGATACCTGCCAAAAAGAAAATGGCGCTCAGAGCCCGGATGTTTTCCTTGTGTTGTGGATCGCTCCCATTGCGCACGTCTGCCAAAAAGCGGTTTATTTCCGCGGTGCTGTCGCACTTGAAAACATCCCGGCGCAATTCGGCGATGTGCTGTAAACCGTCAGCACGCTGGCCCGGTGTCAGCGGCACAGTACGCGTAGTTTCAGTAAAAGCCATTTTGCCGCCTTACTGGCGATTGACAGCCGCGGGGCGGTGGTCAGTTGAGCCAGCAGTTCTTTCTGGTCTTGTGCCGGGCACCAACGCCGGCCGTTCTGCAGTTGGATCCAACCGTGGCCAAAGTGGCGAGATTGGCTTTGCTGCTTGAGTAGGGGAGCAATAGAAATTGGCATCATGTTCACCTCAGCTCATTCCCAGTGATGCGCCAACGGCGGTGATGGCATCAACGGTGGAGGCCATTGTCGGGTTGGCATGGATGCGGGACTGAATCGCGAGGCCTGCCAGCGTCATGTAACGAATGCCGGCATTAACGCTTTCGCGTATTGCACCGCGACGCGCGGCGGTCATTGCGCCATCTGCAACGGCCTCGGCCGCGACCTTACCGATTTCTGAGGTGGCATTGAGCACATACGCCGCGACCTTGCCGCTGGAGAGCTCATTGATTGGTACGCACGGCTGGCAGTGCAGCTGCGCCAGCATCCCATCGATCAGCGTCGGGTCTTCGGTGAGGTCGGTCAGTGTCAGCAATTCCTCAACCGTCAGACGGTGCGGCTGGTCTGGATTTAACTTGTTACGCAGTACCTGCGCCGACATGCCAGCATCAGCGCTCAACTGCTTGATGTTGTGTTTTGTTGCGAAGCGGCGACAGGCTTCTTCGTAGTGCGCCTGTTTAGAGACTTGATAATCAAACATGGTTTAGCCCTTCAAAATTCGAATAATCGAATTAACCGCGGATGTAGCGGCATTTGATCGCAACCTGGCGGTTTTTCTCACGCCACGCTTCAAGGTTGATCAGGGCGTTACCGTGCTTGGTCATCGTGACCTCTTCGATCTCGCCGGTCTTCCGGTTCTTTCGGTTTTGCTTCACGGTAGTTGTAGGGGTTGGCGCCAGCAGCACAACGCCGTTAGCGATCCACTTCTCCAGCACGGATGCGCTGATACCGTTAACGGCAATGAAGTCCTCTTTGGACATGGTCGGGGAGGTGTGCATAGCAACTGCGCGCTGCACTGCTTCCAGAATGGCGCCACTCAGGCCTGGCAGAAGCATGTTTGCAATCTGCGCAGGTGAGAATGGTGCAGCATGGGCGGCCTGGGGGTTTGCAATATCATGAGACATAACGCAATATCTCCGGTTAGTGGTTTGTGTTCTACGGTGTTACATGTGGTGTGTATTCACTATAGATCGCAATTGTGTTCAATGTAAATGCATTTGCGTGGGTTGTTTTGCATATGACTGATAAATTTGAAGATTCAGCCGCTATTATTGAGCGCCTTACTTCGTCCTATGGGGTCACATCACAACGAGCGCTGGCCAGCAGCCTTGATGTGCCGCCAAACAACGTGAGTTCGTGGGTTCAACGCAACAGCGTTCCCGGAAGCGCTGTTATTAAGTGTGCGCTCGATACTGGCGCTGATTTGCGTTGGTTAATGACTGGGAAATTTGAAAATTCGAATTTTGAAGCAGGCAAATCCAAAATGTCTGGTAGAGCCCTTTATGAGCAAATCCAAGCATCAGGGGGCAAGCCAGTTTTGCGGCGCATGCTGGATGCATATGGATTCCGCACGCAGAAGGAACTTGGAGATTTCCTAGACATATCAACGGCAACTATCAGCACATGGGTTAGGCGTGAATATTTCCCAGGCGATGCGGTTGTTGCGTGTACGTTAGATACTGGTGTTTCTCTTTTGTGGCTGGCTACCGGCCAAGGCTCCCCAGGAAATCCAGATGCGGCCTCCCACGAACCGATTTTTACAACCATTCCACGGATGTCTATTTCTTCCGGTGCGCTGATAGATTCCGGCTCTTGGATATGTGATCCATCATTCATACCTGCGGACGCCAAATCTATCCGATTGGTTGAGCGGGGCAATGACTCATGGCTGATAGACTTTGATAAAAAGCTTATCGGTAATGGGTCTTGGCTTTTGAATATTGATGGAGTGCATAACATTTATTCGGTGACACGTATTCCCGGAAACAAAATAAAAGTCTCAACTTTAACCACAAACTTCGAGTGTTCAGTTGATGATGTAGAATGTGTCGGTGAAATTAGAAAAACCATAATTAACAGCTGAGGACTTAACGTGATAAGAGCATTAACCGTGGCTTATTTACTGTTAACCACATTGCCCACCTTGGCCAGCGAGGGGAAAGTACCTGCGTTCATAGACAAGGCGATGCGCGGCCTTAACATTAAAGAATACCGCTATGAATATCCTAATCTAAAAGTCATTTTTAATTTTGATAGGGTAACGGAACCACTTGCCCGTAGCACAATTTGGAGTGTGTGTGCGACGCGCTGGAATGATGGAGAGAAATGGCCATCTGATGCCATTCAGAAGGTGGACGTTATGAACCAGTGGGAGGTGCAAAGTTATACATTCAAAATGAATGGAAGTGATTGTGACAAATATGGTGATCTAAACGACGGTGAAAATGAAAAGTTTTTGACCGAACACATGAGCCAGTACCCATAGAGATTAAATTTCACTACGTTAAGGATGATTTATGAAAAAGATAATCGGTATTGCAGTTTTTACAGCTATGGCCCTCTCTTTTGCCACTTCCCCGGCGCAGGCAAAAAATTACCCTTGCTCCAAAAGTAAAGGCGGTGTTTCTCATTGCACTACCGACGGAAAATTTGTGTGTAACGATGGATCTACCAGCAAATCAAAAAGCATGTGCACAGGATCCACTCGCAAGAAGTAGCCGCGAATTCTAGGCGATAAAATCCGTAGTCATTTTGTCGCCAATTTACGTTCAACACTAAATTATGTGCATGATTTTAAATGGTTATTTTTCAATTGAATAGTATTCGGTCTTTTTTTGTCTTGTTGATTTATAAGTGAATTCCTTATCCGCGTTACCAATGTTAGCCCTCAATTTCTTCCAGCCGCACTGGCCTGACTTTTGTGGTTTAGGTGCCGTTCTCCAGGCGAAAGCTGTCCGTTGCTCCGCCCCGGCTCAACGTATCCTATAATGCCGGCTACGGCCTTTGGCGTAGTAAGCGAGATTTGTTATCATTTGGCCAATTACTGCCTATAAGGATATAGCGATGCCAAAGACACTATTGATTGCCCTTAGCGTGATTGCGCTTGCCGGCTGTGGTAGCCATGACGATAACTATACGCTGGATGACGCGTCTGCTGCCGACACGTCGGCCGATAAACAGTGGAAAGAGTTCGTTGCCCCTTTGTCGGTCAAAACGCAATCGCCGAATGACCGCATGATTAAGCGTGCCGAAAGGCAGCGCTAGGCGAACAAGCCCAGCGCAGTGGGCTTGTTACTGATGCTGCCAAGCAATTATTTTTTCAGCGTTTGTACAATGTTATATACCGCGGTCACGCGTTGGTCGTTGGGGAATGATTTGTTGGCCAGCATCACCACCGCAATCTTCTGCGCGGGAATAAATACCGCATAGGTCGAGAAGCCGTTGGTGGAACCGGTTTTGTTATACCAGGCCTGCTGTACCGGCGGCTGCGGTGGGGTAATCGCCTTTGCCGGCACGCCGTTCAGGATCACCTTGCCATCATTGCCAGCCAGCAGTTTTTCCAGCGTGACCGGGTAGGGGTAACTTTCCCACATCATGTTCTGTGTGAACTCGCTGGCGTGGTAATAGCCTTTGTGGCTGTCGTTAAGCGCCTGCTGCCAGCTCGGGTCGACCTTACCCAACCCCATGTTGGCATTCAGATAGCGGATCAGATCGCCAGAGCTGGACTTCAAGCCGTATGACTCGGCGTCAAGCGGGCCGGGGGTCACGCGCACCGGCTGGTCTTCTTTGTTATAACCCTGGGCGTAATCCGCCATCGCGCGCGGTGGCACGTTGACAAAGCTGTGCTTCATGCCCAATCCGGCCAGCAGGCGTTGCTCCATCGCATCGGCAAACGGCTGGTTGAGGCTGTTGGCGGCGATCATACCCAGCATGCCGATACCCAGGTTGGAATAGATGCGGTAACTGCCTACCGTCTGCGTCGGCGTCCAGTTTTTGTAATAATCCATCAGCTGTGCAGTATTGGTGACGTTGTCCGGAACAAACAGCGGCAGGCCGGAGGTGTGGGTCGCCAAATTTTGCAATGTCACCCGATCAAATGCGCTGCCGCGTAGCTGTGGCAAATAGCGGCTGGCGGGATCGGCCAGCGTGAATTTGCCGGCGTTTTGCGCATAGGCCGCCAGCGTGGCGGTGAACGTCTTGCTCAATGAGCCGATCTCGAATAGCGTCTGGTTGGTAATGGGCTGCTTGTTCTGTTTTGAGGCTACGCCATAGTTATAAAAATGCGTTTTGCCGTCAACCGATACGGCGATCGCCATTCCCGGCACGGCATATTTTTGCATCAAGGGCTGCACGATTTGGTCGACTGCCTGAGTGTCGCTGGCATCAGCAAAAGCGGGTAGCGTAGTCAGGCACAGCGAAAGTAAAGCCAGGCGTTTAATTAACATACATATCTCATCCGGTTAGCATCGTTAGGGGTAATTATGGAATTTGACAACAGTTTTATTAGGGGATGAGGGCACGAGCGAAAATATCATCATCCCTGAACTTAACCTCATGCGGCGGTTTTTTTGCTTTCATACAATTCAGATGCGCAATTTATCGTTATTATACTTGTACTGACAATCGATAAATTTTTCATCGAGCATAAAGAAAAACTAATGGCTGAAATCAATGCGTGACTGGTTACCCCTCAACGCGCTGCGGGCGTTTGAATCTTCCGCTCGCCACCTTAATTTTACCCGTGCAGCGCGCGAACTGAACGTCACGCAGGCGGCGGTCAGTCAGCAGGTACGCATGCTGGAGGAGCGGTTAAATATTCAGCTGTTCAAGCGACTACCACGCGGGCTGGATCTCACCGACGAAGGGCTGGCCTTACTGCCGGTGCTGACCGAGTCGTTTGATCGTATTGAATCGGTGTTGCAGCAGTTTGACGGCGGGCATTTTCACGAAGTATTGACGGTGGCGGCGGTGGGAACCTTTGCTGTCGGTTGGCTGATGCCGCGTCTGGGCGAATTCCAGCGCAAGTATCCGTTTATCGATTTACGGGTGATGACCCACAACAATGTGATCAATCTGGCAGCAGAAGGGCTGGATTTCGCCATCTGTTTCGGCGACGGCGCCTGGCCTGCCACGCGCAGCGTCAAACTGCTGGACGCGCCGCTAACGGCGTTGTGCCCACCGCAGTTGGCAGCACGGCTCACCACGCCGGCATCGTTGCGTCATCAGCGCTTGCTACGTTCTTACCGCCGCGATGAATGGGACCGTTGGCTGGCGGTGGCAGGAGTGACACCTTGGCGCATCAATGGCCCGGTGTTTGATTCGTCGCAGTTAATGGTGGAAGCCGCGATAAACGGCGGCGGCGTGGCGTTGGCACCGGCGGCGATGTTTAGCCAGGCGTTGCGGGAGGCACGGCTGGTGCGTCCGTTTGACATTGAAGTAAATCTTGGCGCTTATTGGCTCACCAGCCTGAAGTCGCGCGCGATAACGCCGGCGATGAAAGCGTTTGAACACTGGCTGCTGCAAGAAAGCGGTGGCAGAGCTTAGCGTTGCTTGCCCGTCGCGCAGCCTTCTTGCAGCATGGCGATCAATAATTGGCGGCTTCGTCAATCAGCGTCACGATGTCATCGGCGTGGCTGGCCAATGAGGCATGGCTGGCGTCCAGCACCAGGGTTTTCTTCGGTTGCATGCGTTCGGCAAACCAGCGCTGGGTCTCCGGCGGGATCATGCGATCCTGGGTAGAAATCTGATACCAGCTGGGTTTGTTTTTCCACGCGGCGGGGCCGGATTGATCGGTAAAGCAGCGTGCGGCGATTGGTTTTTGCGTTGCGGCCAAAATTGCGGATTCCTGTTTGTCCAGATCCTGGCAAAAGGCTTCATGGTACAGCGCGTTATCCAGCCACAGGAAACCATGACCATCGGGGTGAATTGCCGCCGCGCCCGATGGCGGCTCACGCAGAGCGAACAATCCGGCCGGGTCTTCGCCTTCGTCTGGCGCAAAGGCGGCGATGTATACCAGCCCAATCACGTTCTCCACATTGCCGGCCCCGGTGATCACCATGCCGCCGTAGGAATGTCCGACCAGCAGTGTTGGGCCTTTCAGATCGCCGGCCACTTGCACGGTGCGCCGGATATCGTCTTCCAATGACGTCAGCGGATTTTGCACTGCAATCACCGGATAGCCTTTGGCCTGCAGTTTGGCAATCACCTGACGCCAATGCGAGCCGTCGCCCCAGGCCCCATGAACCAATACGATATTTGGCTTGTTCATTTTGCTCTCCATAGTGAATAGGCGTGAAATCCATGCTGTAACGCGCACGGACATGCCAAGTATAGCGGGAATGACGTATGGAGCCGGTGAGTGGGGCAAACAGCCGGCCGCGGGGGCGACCGGCGAGTGCTATGGGGGACTGACGTCAGGAGGCCAGCGCTTTTTCTACAAAGAAATAGTCGTTCAGCACGTTGCTGACGCATTGTGCCGCCGGGCGGCTTTCCATATCAAGGAAGTGGCCGGCTTCTGGCACGGTAATAAAGTCGCAATCGCGAATATAATTGCCGATTTCGCGAATATCCTGCGCGGTGGTGTATTCATCGCGTTCGCCATTAACAAACATGATCGGTGTTTCTATCTTACGGAAAATTTCAACGTAATCTTCATGACGCAATGAGGAAATTTGCCCTATATGGAAACTGGCCTGACGATAGGTTTCATGATCGAGGTTTTTGATATGTTCATGGTTGGCTTGCTTGAGCAAACCAGGCAAATATTTGCCGACTTCGTCATTGAGCAAGGTGGCGACGTCGTGATTGCGTCCTTCATCAAGGAGCATTTTGGCTCGCTCGATATAATTCTGCATTGCTGGCGTAATGCGGGTTGAGAAAGAAGCGACGACCGCTTTGCGGATTGACGAAGGGCGTGCTGACAGCGCCATCAGCGCGGCCAGGCCACCCCAGGAGACCGAAAGAATATACGATGGCTGATATTGTTCGATCAGGGTGTGCAAGATCACCACCTCTTCGCTTTTTGGCAAAGGACGGCTCAGTCGGTTATGCGGTCTTGATTTACCGATGAACGGCAAGTCAAACAAGATAACGTTGACGCGGTTCTTAAAGTTCTTTACGCAGTTACGAAAGGCTAGCGTTGTCGATAATGCGCCGTTGACGCAGATTACCGACTCGGTTACGCCAGGGTAAATATAACGTTCTACGTAAACCTGCCATTCACCGACGCGAACAATTTCTGTTTCCGGTTTCATTTCCCACCCCCATAAAAACACAGTAAATAACGCTGACTAACAAACATGGCAAAGCGAATCCCTGGCGAAGATATTCTGTTGCTATCCAATAGTTTTATTACTGCTAGCCAGGCTAGCAGGGAGGTATTATTTAATTGGCATTAAGCAACGTGGTGTACTGCAGCATCGGCAGCGCCGGCAACGCCGTTGACTTCCACCGCCACGGGTGCTGCGGCTGCCTGAGTGTCGCCGCCGGTATGTTGCAGGGCTGCGATCAACGCATCGGTGGCGTCGGTCACGGTGTCGGTTGCGCTATCGGTGACATGGTCAACGACATCGGTTACGTCGCCGATTTTGTCCAGTACGCCGGTGACAAAATCGGTGACGTTACCGGCCAGATCGCCAACGGTGCCGCTAATATCACTGACCAGGCCCAGTACCGACTTGGCCAGATCGCCAGCCAGATCGCCGACGCTGCCCGCAATGCCGGTCAATACACCCCAAAAGCCGCCGGTACCGGAAGTCACTGCGTCAACGACGCCGCCGATTGCTTCAGTGCCGCTGTCTACGGTGGAATCGACAAAATCGCTCACGCTGCCCACTACGTCTTTCACGATATTATTAGCCATATTTACTCCTGAAATCTTGCCAGATTGTTGAAGTTACAGAGTGTGCTTCCCAGCCCAAGAGGTTCATCCTTCGCCAATAAAGTTAGAACCTGATCACGGTTATAATCAAAGTTTAATTAAGTATCAAAACCACGCACACATAGAGGGTAATAAAGCATTTTTAAATTTAGTTTATTTAAATCAACAAAATATATTGATTTGAGACTTGTCCGATGAGTGATTTTTTTAGGATTACTTCTATATACATGCAGTTATTAGTGTTAAAAAACTAATTAATTATGACAAAAAAATTAAATGGTCATAAGTTCTGGAATTTGTTGCCATGACGCTACTTATGGCTGGGAATATCGCCTTTGGGCAGGGTTACCCGTGATGGTGGGAGGCAGGTGTCGGCAAAGAAGACGCTTTGCCGACCGGGAAAGCAACTAACGACAATAGGCTTGCAGCAGCGCGCGGGCATCCGCTTTAAGCTGATATAAATACACCGGACGTCCGGTGGTACCGTAGAGAATACGTGTAGCAAGGATGCCACTTTCTGCTAGATAAATCAGATACTTGCGGCATGAAACTCGTGAGATGCCAATGGCATTGGCCAGGTTGTCGGTGGAAAACTCGCCGTCGTGCTGTTGATCGATCCATTCACATACCGTGCTGAGGGTGATGTTGGTCAACCCCTTCGGCAATTTCTTGCTTTCAACGCTGCCTGGTTGGCGGCGCAGCAGATTATCGACATCCGCCTGGGCACAGAATTCACGCTGCGCCAAAATCTGCGATTGCTGCTGATAATTGCTCAGTGCCTGTTTGAAACGGGTAAATTGAAAAGGTTTAATCAGGTAATCCACCACGCCGTAATGCAGCGCTTTTTGCACCGTATCGACGTCGCTGGCGGAGGAGATGATGATGACGTCGGTTTTTTCGCCCAATTCACGCAGGGCCGGCAGTAAATCAAGTCCGTTTTCCTGCTGCATATAGATGTCCAGCAGCACCAGATCAATGCTGGTGCTGGCGTCAGTCAGCAACGCGCGCGCCTGCGCCAGCGTGGCCACCGTGGCCTGGCAATGAAACCCGCTTACCTGGCTCAGGTAATATTTATTGAGTTCTGCCACCATCGGGTCGTCATCGACAATCAATACGTTAATCATGTGTTCAGCTCTTGGCCTGATAGGGAATGCGTACATAAAACTGGGTCATTTCACCCGGTTCAGAGTCAAAATCAATGCTGCCGCCGAGTTTTTCCAGGCGACTGCGGATCAGCGCCAGCCCAATACCACGGCCTGGCCCTTTGGTTGAAAATCCCTGTTCGAATATCCGCGTACCGATCGCAGGATCGATACCGGGGCCGTCATCGCTGACGATACAGTGTAAGTGATTATCATGATGATGAAAGCTTAGGGTAATTTCATGTCCTTCGGCGCCGTCGATGGCATCGAAGGCATTTTCTATCAAATTGCCCAGTACGCTGATCAACACGTGGATGGCTTCGGCATCGTCGGTTTCTGGCAGCATGCTGGTTTCGTCGAGCGTCAATTCAATGCCAGCCTCGTGTGCGCGGTTAATTTTGGCAATGAAAAAACCGGCCACTTCGGGGGATTTAATCATTCGCAGCAGCGTGCCGATTTCTTCCTGATAGTTGCTGGCGGTATTGATGACGTAGTTTTCCAACTGTTGGTAAGCCTTCATGTGCAGCATGCCCAGGATCACGTGCAGTTTGTTCATAAACTCATGCGACTGTACCCGTAGCGCGTCGGCATATTGCGCCATTCCGCTCAAGCGCTGCAGCAGGCGGCTGACTTCGGTCTTGTCACGAAAAGTAGCGATCGCGCCAATCACCTGGCCGTTGACGATCACCGGTACGGTGTTGGTCAGCAGTTCACTGCCGTTGAAGGTAATTTGCCGGTCGCGCAGCGGTTTGCCGCTGGCCAGCACGTCGGCCAGATGCAGCTGTGCCGGCCAATGCTTGCTGGCGGCATCCTGCAACAGATTTTCAAATGGCCCGCTTTGCCGCAGCAGGCGCTTCGCTTCGTCATTGACGATGGTAATGCGTGATTGGTGGTCAACGGCGATCACTCCTTCCTTGATCGATTGCAGCATGGCGTTGCGCTGTTCAAACAGGTTGGAAATTTCATAAGGCTCAAAGCCGAGCATGATACGTTTGAGCGCCTTCACCAGGAAGAAGGTTCCCAGCGTGCCGACCAGCGCGGCAAAGGCCAGCGTCCAGTAAATAATCCAGCGGCTTTCGCCAATTACCCGTTGCACGGTATCCAGTGCTATACCCAGCGCGACGACGCCGATCTGTTGCCGTTGCGCATCGTACACTGGCACAAACACTCGCAGCGCAGGTGCCAGCGCGCCGCGATTAATCGCGCTGTTCGTTTTGCCCAGCAATGCCGGCGCCAGATCGGTGCCGATAAAATGTTTACCGATCAGCCACGGCTTGGGATGGGAATAACGAATACCTTTCATATCCAGCACCACCACGAACAGCAGTTCGTTTTTACTGCGTACCCGTTCGGCAAAGTGCTGGATCACCCCGCTGCGATCCTGCTGCTGCAAACCGTCGATCACCGTGTTTGACAGTGCCAGCGTCTCGGCAATCGCCATGGCTTTTTGCCGCAGCTGATCCTGCCCCTCGTGGTTCATCTGCACGAAAAATAGCGCGTAAACCACCAGCAACACCGAGGCGATGATGGCGGAAACCATCAGGATAAGCGAAGTGCTGAGCTTCAGCGGCAGCCGTTGTCTGGGCATGAGGGTTCTCCGGATGGTGTTAGGGTGACGCGCTAGTCGAACGAGGAACTCGGGGGTGGGGCACCGGCAGCAGATTACCACAGGCCGCCGCCGGTTTTGCGGCTTACTTTAGTTACAAAAGCCCGGTTTACTCCTGCTGATAAATCGCCAGCGCCTGTTCGCCGCTGGCGCCAGCATGAATAATTGCCATCAATGCGCTGACCACCCGTGACGGATTGGCATGCTGATAAACGTTACGCCCATACACCATACCGCTGGCACCTTGCGCCATCAGCGCGGCTGATTTTTCCAGCACGGCGCCAAGTTCACCTTTGCCGCCGCCGCGTACCAGGGTCGGGCAACGTGCGGCTTCTACGATACGGTGGAAATCGTCAATATGTTCGGTGGGATCGGCCTTGATGATATCCGCACCCAGCTCACGCGCCAGCCGCACCAGCGGCACCATTTTTTCCACGTCTCCCAACGAACCGTAGGCCACGCCTTGTCCGGCTGGTGCCATCACCAGCGGCTCAATCATCAACGGCATGGCGTATTTATCGCAGGCGTGGCGCAAGCGACCGATGTTATCCACGCACTGACGAAAAATACCGGGTTCGTTCGGGATCATATACAGATTCACCACCACCGCGGCGGCGTCCATCTGCAATGCTCCGAGGATCGGCGCCTGCGGATTATGCAGCAGCGCCCACATTTCGCGATGACGCTCGGCATTGTAGGCATTGCCGACGTCGGTGCGCATCACCAGCGCAGGTTTGTCGCGTTGCGTGCTTCGTTGCAGCAGGTCGGCCTGACCATAATTGACCTGGATGGCGTCCGGGTGCGCATCGATAAGGTTGTGCATCACCCGTTCGATATCTTCCAGCCCGTGCAGAAAATCCGGCTCATTGGCGATGCCGTGATCGATGGCCACGTCCAGGCATTTGCCGTGGTTAAACAATCGGTTCATCCGTACTTTGGCGCTGTTGTGCATGCCGTCGCTCCCGTCAGAAAGTTACCCTAACAGTATTAGCGACGATGGGCGGGGCAACAAGGCGAAACGCCGCACGAAACGTGCTGGTGTTTTGGCGTATTTTTCGCCATTTGTTAGATCCGTGTCATGTTTCTGTTAATCCGTCATTCCAAAATGCATGTTCCGCTTGTTTGGATGTAAAAGTTTCAATAATCTAAATTTTGAAATAAACATTTAATAATTGCCATGCTCATTTGGACCGCAAAGCGAGGGTTTATTTCAATGCGTTGTTTTATCTCTATTTTGAGACTTTGATCAATCTTTTTAACACCCAGAAATACTGTCCGAAAAACAGTAATTCAGTGGTTTCAAAGGAATAACACCGGACGGATTGTTGTTTGAATGTAAAAAATATTTTTCATTAGCTGTCAAATCAACAGGCCTCTTCATTCTAACGATTAAAGGGTACAGAACATGAAGCTGAAGAAACTGATCGTCTCGTCGCTGTTAGTGTGCATGTTGCCGGCCAGTGCGCTGGCCAAGGACATAAAAATCGGCGTTTCCATGGCTTACTTTGATGACAACTTCCTCACTATCCTCCGCCAGTCGATGCAGAACAAAATGAAACAGGACGGCAACGTCAGCGGCCAGTTCGAAGACGCCAAAGGGGATATCGCGCAACAGGTACAACAGGTTGAAAACTTCGTCAGCCAGGGCGTGGATGCCATCATCCTTAACCCGGTCGATACCCAGGGTGTCAAGCCGATGATCAAGCTGGCGGAAAACGCCAAGATCCCGCTGGTGTTTGTTAACCGTCGACCGGAAGTGACGTTGCCGGCCGGCATGGCTTACGTCGGTTCAGATTCCAAGCTGGCTGGCAAACTGCAAATGGAAGAGCTGGCCAAGCTGATGAACGGCAAAGGCAACGTGATGATCCTGATGGGCGAGTTGTCCAGCGAGGCGACGCGTGACCGTACCCGTGGAGTGGAAGAGGTTGCAGCCAAATATCCGGATATCAAGATTATCGACAAGCAAACCGCCAAGTTCTTCCGCAAGGAAGCGGTTGACGTCACCACCGACTGGATCCTGTCCGGCCAGCAAATCGATGCCATCGCCTCCAATAACGATGAAATGGCGATTGGCGCGATCCTGGCGCTGAAACAATCGAAGAAAAGCGGGGTGCTGGTGGCGGGCATTGACGGTACGCCGGACGCGCTGGAGTTCATCAAAAAGGGCGATTTGAGCGTCAGCGTGTTCCAGGATGCCAAGGGGCAAGGAGAAGGTGCGGTACAGACGGCGATTCAGTTGGTGAAGGGGGAAAAGGTCGACAGCAGCGTGCTGATCCCTTACCAGTTGATTACCAAGGATAACTATCAGCAGTTTGCCGATAAGAACAAAAAGTAAACACAGCGTCATCGCTCGCCTGACGTCGTGCATACGCCGGCGTCAGGCCGCAGGACGGCAGCGGAGGTTATCAGTATGTATCCCTATGTTCTTGAGGCCGAAGGCATCAGCAAGCAGTTCCCCGGCGTCAAAGCGCTGGATAACGTGTCGATTAAAATCAGGCCGGGCAGCGTACACGCCTTGATGGGGGAAAACGGCGCCGGCAAGTCAACCCTGATGAAATGCCTGATAGGCATCTACCACCCGGATCAGGGCTCGATAAAAATCAAAGGCCAGCCGGTGAGCTTCGGCGATACGCTCGAAGCGTTGCATGCCGGTATTTCGATGATACACCAGGAGTTGAATCTGGTACCGCATATGACGGTCGCGGAAAATATCTGGTTGGGGCGTGAACCGGCCCGGCTGGGGTTCGTTAATCACGATGAACTGAATAAACAAACCCAGGCCTTGTTAACGCGACTCAATATCAAATTGCAACCGGGCATGATGGTCGGGGAATTAAGTATCGCCAGCCAGCAAATGGTAGAAATTGCCAAGGCGGTGTCTTACAACGCCGACGTGCTGATTATGGACGAACCCACATCGGCATTGACCGAAGGCGAGGTGGGCCACCTGTTCGCCATTATTCGTGAACTGCGTGACCAGGGTAAAGGTATTATTTATATCAGCCATAAAATGGATGAAATATTTTCCATTACCGATGAGGTGAGTATTTTCCGCGACGGCAAGTTTATCGCCAGCGACAACACCAGCAACCTGACCAAACAGTCGTTGATCACCATGATGGTCGGGCGTGAACTGACGCAGATGTTTCCCAAGTTCAATAACAATATCGGCGAGGAAGTGCTGCGCGTCGCCGGGTTGCGTCGCGAGGGCTGGTTTGATGACATTTCATTCAGCGTAAAACGCGGTGAAATTCTCGGGGTCGCCGGGCTGGTGGGCGCCGGACGCAGTGAGGTGATGGAAAGCCTGTTCGGCATGCACCCGGCTGATGGCGGTGAAATCTATGTCGAAGGTCTGCCGGTGCGGGTCGACTCCCCCTCCAGAGCGATTGAGCATGGTCTGGCTTTTTTAACCGAAGATCGCAAGAAATCCGGTTTGTTCCTGGTGTTGTCGGTGGTGGAGAACATGAGCATTGTCAATCTCACCAATTACATCGGCAAAAACGGTTTCGTCAGTCATGTGCAAATGGCCAAGGACTGTATGGAGCAAATCAAAAAGCTGAACATCAAAACGCCAACCATGGATCAGATTATTAATAATCTTAGCGGCGGCAATCAGCAAAAAGTATTAATTGCCCGCTGGCTGCTGGCACAGCCAAAAATATTGATCCTCGATGAGCCAACGCGCGGCATAGATGTCGGCGCCAAGGCGGAGATCTACCGTTTGATTAGCGAACTGGCCAACCGTGGTGTGGCCATCATTTTAGTGTCCTCGGAATTACCGGAAATTCTCGGAATGAGCGACCGGGTAATGGTGATGCACGGTGGGCGCATCACCGGCATTCTGGATAAAGACGACGCCGATCAGGAAAAAATCATGGCGCTGGCCTCTGAATAACGCAAAGGTGAACCCAATGAGTAACGTAAAAATTGAAAAGACGCTCAGTGGCGAGCAGGCGCGCAAAGGCTCGCTGTTTTCCAGCCTGAGTGGCAAGATGCCCAAAGACGTGGGAATTTTCATCGTCATGCTGGGCATTGCATTGATCTTTGAACTGCTTGGCTGGTATATCCGCGATCAGTCGTTTCTGATGAACCCGAGCCGCCTGCTGCTGATCGTGTTGCAGGTGGCTATCATCGGCATTATCGCCGTTGGCGTCACTCAGGTAATTATTACTACCGGCATCGATCTGTCTTCCGGTTCGCTGATCGCACTGAGCGCGGTGGTGGCCGCCAGCCTGGCGCAAACTGCCGACAGTATTTCGCCAATGTATCCCGGGCTGCTGGACTTGCCGGCGGCGGTGCCGATCGGTGCCGGGATCGGCATTGGCATACTGTGCGGGTTTATCAACGGCTTCTTGATTACGCGCACCGGTATCCCGCCGTTTATTGCCACCCTGGGCATGATGGTATCGGCACGCGGCCTGGCACAGTATTACACCAAAGGCAATCCGATCAGTTTCCTGTCGGATGATTTTACCGCCATCGGTCAGGGCGCGATGCCGGTGATTATCTTTCTGGTGATTGCGGCGGTGTTCCACATTGCGCTCAAGCACACCCGCTACGGTAAATATGTCTATGCCATTGGCGGCAACATGGTGTCGGCAAAAGTGTCCGGCATCAACGTCAATAAATACCTGGTGATCGTCTATACCATTGCCGGTGGCCTGGCGGGATTGGCGGGCGTGGTATTGGCGGCGCGTGTCAGCAGCGGCCAGTCGAGCATGGGGATGTCTTACGAACTGGACGCCATCGCCGCGGCGGTTATCGGTGGCAGCAGCCTGATGGGCGGCGTCGGCCGGATCACCGGCACGCTGATTGGCGCGGTGATCCTGGGGCTGATCAAGAGCGGTTTCACCTTTATCGGCGTCGACTCCTACATCCAGGACATTATCAAGGGCATCATTATCGTTGCCGCAGTGGCGATCGATATGCGCCGTAATCGCAAGAAAAGCTGATTTTGCCGTGAATTTCCGCCGATGCCGTCTGGCCGGCGGTTTTTTTTAGCGTGGGGAAACCATCATGAAATCATTGCAAACCCTGTTGCTGGTTGCCGCATTGGGCTGTTCTACGCCGCTGCTGGCGGAAACCATCGGCGTTTCGATGGCCTATTTTGACCAGAATTTCCTGACCATTATTCGCCATTCGATTGATAAAGAGGCCAAGGCGCGCGGCATCACCGTGCAATTCGAAGACGCGCGCGGTGACGTCGGGCGTCAGACCGATCAGGTGCAGAACTTCATCAGCGCCGGCGTTGATGCGATTATCGTCGATCCGGTCAATTCTGCCAGCACCCCGGCGATCAGCAAAATGGTGACGCGTGCGGCAATACCCTTGGTGTATGTCAACCGTACTCCCGGTGACAGCCAGTTACCGCCCGGTGTGGTGTTTGTCGGCTCGGATGAAAAAGAGTCCGGCACCTTGCAGATGGAGGAACTGGCGCGATTGGCCAATTACCAGGGCAATGTGGCGGTGATGATCGGCAACCTGACGGATGCCGGCGCGCTACAACGCACTCGCGACGTCGAGCGGGTGGTGGCCAAGTATCCAAAGATGAAAATCGTGCAGAAACAGAGCGCCAACTATTCACGCAGCGAAGGTATGGATCTGATGATGAACTGGCTAACCAACGGCGAGTCGATCGACATCGTGGCGGCCAATAATGATGAAATGGCCATTGGCGCCATTATGGCGCTGCAGCAGGCCGGTAAAAAGGACGCCAAGCTGTTGATTGGCGGCATCGATGCCACCCCGGACGGTCTGCAAGCCATGGCGTCCGGCAAAATGCAGGTGACGGTGTTCCAGGACGCCATCGGCCAGGGTAAGGCGGCGGTGGCGGTAGCGCAGCGTATGATCAAGGGCGAGAAACCGGAGCCTTATTACTGGATCCCGTTTGAACTGGTGACCCCGGCCAATCGGCAGCAGTACGTGGTGAAGTAATGACGGCCGCGGATAAACGTTGACGATGAAAATGCCATTCGGCAGCAGCGAATGGCATTGCATGGCGGTGGCTTCGGCGATGCCGTTCGCCGTTACAGTGCCGACAGGTGCTGGCGCACGATTTCGCGGCCGATCTCCAGCGACGCGGTTGCCGCCGGGGAGGGGGCGTTGCACACATGCAGCGAACGACTGCCTTTGACAAAATGGAAGTCATCCACCAACTTGCCGTCGACGGTCAGCGCCTGGGCGCGTACGCCGGCCGGCCCGGGGCGCAGGTCACTTGCCTGCAACGCCGGGATCAGGCGCTGCGCGTTTTCGGTAAACAGCCGGCGCGACAGCGAGCGGCGGATCTCCGCCACCCCCTCGCCGAGATAATTGCCGGCAATCTTCCAAAAGCCGCGGTAGCTCAACACCTCAGCCAGGTCTTTCAGATTGATGTCACGTTTGCGATAACCTTCGCGTTTGAACGCCAGTACCGCATTGGGGCCAACATCACGTTTGCCGTTATACATGCGGGTAAAGTGCACTCCGAGGAACGGAAAGTCCGGGTTGGGCACCGGATACACCAGATGGTTGACCAGGTGGTTTTTGTCGCTGTTCAACACGTAATACTCGCCGCGAAACGGCACGATTTTCATACCGGTGTGGTAGCCCGCCAGTTTGGCGATGCGGTCGCTGAACAAACCGGCGCAGTTTACCAGCCATTTCCCTTGGTAGCTGGCGTTCGGTGTGCGCACCTCGACCCTGTCGCTGTATTCCTCGATGGCCTCGACCCGCTGGCGGTAGACGATCTCTGCGCCGCGCTGCTGAATGATTTCCGCCAGTTTGGCGGCCACCTGTGCATAGTTGACGATGCCAGCGTCCGGCACCAGCAGCGCTTCCAAGCCGTTAACGTATGGCTCGCGCTGCTTGAGTTCCGCCTGACTCAGGCGTGATACCGCCAGGCCGTTTTCCAGTCCGCGCCGATAAATGTTTTCCAGTGCATCCAGTTCGTTCAACTGGGTGGCGACAATCACTTTGCCACACTGGTCGTGATACAGGTCGTGTTGGCGACAGAAGTCGAACAGGGTTTTATTGCCCTGTTTAGCCAACCGAGCCTTCAGGCTGCCTGGGGTATAGTAAATACCGGAGTGCACTACATTACTGTTGTGGCCGCTTTGATGCGCTGCCGGGCCGGCTTCTTTGTCAATAATCAGAATGCGCCGCTGCGGGTTGCTTTCCTGCAGCGCATTGGCCACGCCGAGCCCAACCAGACCGGCGCCAATCACGATAACGTCATACATGATTTATTCCATATTCTCATTTTCAAGTCGGCGCAGTTTGCCGCGTACGTTGCTCAGGTGACGTTGCATGCAGCGAATGGCCGCAGCCGGATCGCTGGCCTTGATCGCCAACAACACCTGGTGATGCTCCTCGATGACCCGTTGCCGTTCCGCCAGGCGACCACGGTTTTTGCTGAGTGAATAAACCAGCACGCCCAGATACAGTTCATGCATGTTGTCGAGTATCTGCACGAAAAACGGATTATGTGACGCCTGCATGATGGCGCGGTGAAACAGATAGTCCTGCTGGTAACCGATCTGCTCTTCGTGCAGCGTGGCGTCACGAAACGCGGTAAATGCCTGTTCGATGGCCTGCAATTCCTCTGCGCTGCGACGCTCGGCGGCCATGCCGGCCGCCTGTTGCTCGATGACTTCCCGCATTTCCAGCAGCGCTTCGACTTCGTCGCGGTTGGCTATCTCCATCATTAACGGTTCGTACTTGCTCAGCAGCGAATGCTGCTCAACCCGATGCCCACCGCCCTGGCGTGAGGAGATAATGCCGCTGACTTCCAGCACGCCGAGGGCTTCGCGTACCGGCACCCGACTGACGCCAAAGGCGTCGGCCAGGATATTTTCCGAGGGCAATTTTTCGCCCACCGGAAAAGTACCGTCACTAATACCGGCTTTTAACTGAGCCAAAACCTGATGCGATGCTTTCTGGCGGGTAACCTTGTGAATCATTCATTGCTCTCCGGTAAATTGGCGGCCAGCGGGGCACGTTGTTTATAACGCAGCAGGTGCATCACGCCAGCGCTGACGATCAGTGCTGCACCGGCCAGGTCGGTCAACAGGCCGGGCTTGATCAGCATGATGGCGGCAATGATAAACAGCAGCCGTTCCAGCCAATGGGTTTTCATCAGCCAGAAGTTGGCGCTGGCAATTGACAGCGCATAAATGCCAACCAGCGCGGTGACGATCATGTGAATGATGGAAAAGACGCCCACATCCTCGCCCTGCATCAGCAGCGCCGGGTTGTAAACCAGAATGAACGGAATGATAAAGCCCGGCAGCGCCAGCCGCACCGCATCCCACGAGGTTTGCATCGGATCGGCGCGGGCGATGCTGGCTGCGGTATAGCTTGCCAGCGCCACCGGCGGGGTAATGTTCGACAGCGCGCCAAACCAGAACACGAAGAAGTGTGCCGCCAGCGGCATCACTCCGGCCTTGATCAGGATCGGCGACACGGTAACCGCCACCACGATATACAGCGCGGTTGAGGGCAGCCCCATGCTCAGCACGATGCATACCAGCATGACCACCAGCAGTATCATCCACAAGGTGTTATTGGTCATTGAAACGATATTGAACGCCAGCGTAGAACCGATACCGGTCATGGTCACCACGCAGATGATAACGCCAATGGCGGCGCAGGCGATGGTCACCTGAATCGAACCGCGTGCCGCTTCGTTCAGCGCTTCGGCGATTTTCTTCGGCGTCATGCGCACCGTGCTGTCCGGCGTGATCCAACTGGCGACAATAATGGAAACAATGCCCAGGAAGCCGGCATAAATCGGCGTTTTACCCATCAGCAGGGTGCCGATGACGATCACCAGCGGCAGCAGCAACAATCCGCGCGCCTTCAGCACCGCTTTGACCTGCGGAATATGCTCTTTGCTGAGACCTTTCAGGCCCTGTTTTTTCGCTTCCAGATCGATGGCCATGATCAGCGCCGCGTAGTACAGCAACGCCGGCACGATGGCTGCAATCACGATGGTGGTATAAGAGATGCCAAGGAAACCGGCCATGATGAACGCGGCTGCGCCCATAATCGGCGGCATGATCATGCCACCGGTCGACGCGGTGGCTTCAACCGCGCCGGCGAAACGCGGTGACAGACCGATGCTTTTCATCAGGGGGATGGTGAAAGTGCCGGTAGTGGCGACGTTGGCCACTGCGCTACCGCTCAGCGAACCGGTCAGCGCCGATGAGATCACCGCCACCTGCGCCGGGCCGCCGCGGCGACGTCCGGCCATCGCCAGTGCCAGATCGTTAAACAGCTGGGTGGCGCCGCTGACGCTGAGAAATGCGCCGAACAGGATAAATACCACGATGGCGGTTGAGGCGGTGGACAGGGTAATGCCGAATATTCCTTCGCTGGTCATAAACAGCCGGTACAGCAAACGTTCCACCGAAAAACCGCCGTGGCCGAATATGCCCATGAAATATTGCCCGAACAGCGCATAGACGATGGCAAAGGTCGCCAGACCGGGGATGAAATAGCCGGTCGTCCGCCGCGCGGCTTCGAATAAGACCGCAATGCCCAGTGCCGCCATCAGGTAATCGGTGGTATTGGGTATGCTTTTGCGCACGACGTGCAGGTCGAAATAGTTAAAGTAGAAATAGCCGTAACTCACCAACGTTAGCGTGATGAACAGATAATCCCAGCGGTTGAACGCGCTGGTGGCGTGATTTTTGGAGAACGGGAACAGGATGAAGCCAAGGATCAGGATCCCACTCAGAAAGGTGGTGTTACGATAGAATTCCTGGGTATTGGCCAACGCGTTGGAATAAATGGCATACAGCGAAATGGCTATCGCCAGCAGCGTAGCCAGTCGCAGGGCGATACCAGCCAGCGGTCGGCTGCCCGCGCCGGCTTCTTTATCCAGATCGACCACCGGTGGGGGTGTCAGTTTTTCAGCGTTCATAACGCCTCCGTATTTTTAGACGCATCGCCTGCGGTTGCCGCTTCAGGCGGCACCAGATAATCAGGTATGTTGACGCCGACTTCGCGGAAATAGCGATAGGCGCCCAGATGCAGCGGCACGGAAACGCCTTTTAGCGCATTTTCCAGCGAGATGTATTTGGCAGAACTGTGCACCTGATGCACTTCAGGCAGGTTTTCGAACATGGTTTTGGTCAGGTCATAAACGATCTTTTCATCAATCTGCCGGATAGAAACCAGAATGTTCGGCTGGGCGATGGTGGCGACCGCCTTGTTTTGCCGCGGATAGGTGTCCGGCTTTATTTCAAAGCGGAACCAGGCATTGGCAATGGCATTGATACTGGCCAACTGCTGGTCGGTGACGTCCAGAATGCGCGACGGAACGCCGCTGGCGTACATGTCGGTGACCGCGGCGGCCGGTACGCCGGCAGGCAATGCACCGCCGTCGAGTCGGCCATCACGCATCGCCGAAACGGTATCGCCATAGCCGAGGTATTCAGGCGAAATGGATTTTTTGCTCAGCTTGATGCCTTGCAGGATCACCACCGTGGACTGCTCGGTGCCGCTGGCCTGTGGGCCCACCGAAAAACGGCTGCCGGCAATGTCGTTTAGGGTGCCGTCTTTCACCTTGCTTTCCAGCATCACGAAGTGTTCCACGTTGGGCCACAGCATCGAAATGGAACGCAGATCTTTGTAGGCTCGCTGGTCAAAATTACGCACGCCTTCATAGGCTTCGGTGGCAATCAGGCTTTGCAGAATCGCCAACTGCGCCTCATCTTTCTGCAACAAATCGATGTTTTCGATTGAGCCGGCCGAGGACTGTCCGGTGACCTGGATACCGTCCTGCTTCAGCCGGTTGCTCCAGACGTTAGCCAGTCCGACGCCCATTGGGTAGTAGGTGCCGCCGGTAGAGGCGGTAGCCACTGACAAAAAGGTCTTGTCGACATTCTCCGCCTTGCCGGCGATAGCCAGCGCCACTACGGCGATGGCCGCAGTGATACCTGCTAACAATTTGATTTTTCTATTTTTCATAGTAAGTACCAGAGGTTGAAACAAATGGATAACATTTGCTGCAACTTGTATACAACATGGCAGATTCTTTGGCCTACTGGCGGCAACGGGATTTGTGATCGGGTTGGGCAAAAAATGGTCGAAAATTGTTGTGGAATGTGACGAAGGTTAAAACAAATGCATCAGCCGCGGCGTTGCTGCCGCGGAGAAAATAGCGGAGGGCGCCGAGGTCAAACTAAGGCAGAAAGTCTTCGCGCTGTGGGGTGAAAGTATCCAGCAGGGTACCGGGTTCCAGGCAGACGCAACCGTGTACCACGTCGGGTTTTTTATACAGGGTGTCGCCTGCCGCTACCTGATGGGTTTGGTCACCGATGGTGAATTCAAAACGGCCGGACAGCACATAGGTGAGCTGTTCGTGCGGGTGGCTATGCAGTGGTCCGATCGCCCCGGCGCTGAAGTTGACCTCAACCGCCATCATGGTGCCGCCGTGGGCCAGAATGCGCCGTGACACGCCGCCGCCGAGATCCTCCAGCCGGGTATCTTGTTTGAACGTGAACATGCTGAATCCTCGTAGTGTTCGAGCTGAATGATAAAATGAAACATTGTTTTATTTATATGGGAATATAATGTCGTTGGCCGCATTTGTCGAGCGCTATAAACCCGCCAGCAAGCCCTGCAGCCGTTGTAATGTATTGCGCCAATTTTGCCGACGGTTCGCCAGGCGGCGTTCTTGCCGAACGCGTGCCCGCAAAAACGTGCCTCGGATTTCTGGTAAATTACGGATTAGCTGCTAATTTTTAGCTGAATTCACCTGATTTCGCCGGGCAAGATATTTGCTGCGACTCACCGTGCGTTACTGCGGGGCCAATGCCGTTCACCCCGCGTGTTATCCGTCGTCTGCCAGCGGGTTTCCGACCATAAAAACGCCAAGGGGTTAATCACCGTGTCATTTCTTCGCAATAAAATCGGCGTGCTGCTCGCGGCGATGATTTTTGGTTTGACCTATGGCCTGAGCGCGCCGCTGATCGCCATCAAACTGGCGAACATGAATTACAGCGAAGCCTTTATCGGCATCAATGCGGCACTGCATGCGGTAGGGGTGTTTATTGTCGCGCCACTGCTGCCCCGGCTGTGTCGGCGCTACTCCGCCAAGGCGTTAATGCTGAGCGCGTTGCTGATATCAGCGCTGGTGCTGTGTCTGTTTCCCTATACGCCGATTGCCGTCTGGTTTTTGCTGCGGCTATTGCTGGGGGCAATGAGCGAAATCATGCTGGTGGTGACCGAAACCTGGCTGAACTTTATGGCAGAAGAGGCGGTACGTGCACGGGTGCTTGCCGCCTATACCGCCAGTCTATCCTGTGGTTTTGCGCTGGGGCCGTTGATTTTGGCCAGCGTGGGCAGCAATGGTGCCATCGCCTTCTTTATTGGCGCGGTGATTGCGCTGCTGGCGGCGAGCGTGGTGGCCTGTTCGGCGATCAAACCCTTACCGGCAGAATCCCATCAGTCCAAGCCGGCGATGATGTATCTGCGCCTGGCGCCGCTTGCCGTTGCGGCGACGGTATTGAATGCCGGCCTGGAGTCGGCCGGCATGAACCTGCTTTCTGTTTATGCGATGAATTTGGGCTGGAATGAACAATCCGCCACCTCGCTGATTTCGGTGTTGATGATTGGTGCCATCCTGCTGCAATTGCCGATTGGCTGGTTGGCCGACCGCTTCAACCGCCAGCGGTTGATCGTGGTAATGGCGGCGTTGTCAACGCTGGGCGCGTTGCTGTGGCCGATGTCGCTCAACTATCCGTGGCTGGCTTATACGCTGCTGTTCGTCTGGGGCGGGGTGTTTGTGGGGATTTACACCGTGATGATTACCCTGGTTGGCGAACGTTTCAGCGGCGGCGAGCTGGTGGGGATTTATTCGCTGCTGTCGGTGGCCTGGGGGCTGGGCGCGCTGCTTGGTCCGACGCTGGGTGGCGTAGCGATGGCCTTCAATACCCACGGCCTGCCGTTGATGGCGGCCTTGATGTGTGCAGTGTTCACGCTGTTTGCCCTCAAAAATATGCGTCGCGGCGTTTAACGCAGCGCTAACGATCATTTTAACGTGGAGGATGCTGGGCGATGGTTCAGTTGGTGATGATTCTGTTGGGGGTTGATTATCTACGTGCGCGCTGGCGCGGTCTGATGGTGATCGGCTGGCTGGGAATACTGGCCGGTATGGTGATCTTCATCGACGCGCTGGACGATGCGCTCTATTTTCCGCTCAACCCGTTCGCCTGGCTGCTGCTGCTGGAGGGGATTGCCACGCTGATGGTGGCACATACCGGCATTGGCGGGCAGCGCACGCTGCGCTACGTCAAGGGGGGAGCCTTTGTGCTGGCGGCGGTGTTGATTCTGGCCGGTCATCATCATGGCCATTTTGTGCTGTCGATGATCTTTGGCACGCTGTTTTTGGCCGACGGCCTGTTACAGACCATCAGCGCCACGGTGGTGCGTTACAAAAACTGGAAGTTGGCGGTAGTGGGCGGTTTGATAGAGATTGCGCTGGCAATCTTTTTCTACCAGCCGTATCCGACGCATTACGTCGGCACCGTGCCCTATTGCCTCGGACTGGGGCTGATTTTTGGCGGCTGGAACATGCTGATGTTGGCGATGCGCGTCAGGCGCATGGACATCAACCCGGCGGTACAGGGCAATGACGCGGCGGAACAGTCCAGCAGTGCGAATACCCGGCCGCAGTTGACCACCTGGGATGGGCCGCCAGCCGATGATGAACCGGCGCTGACGGTACACGTCTGGACGCCGGTGGGTTCGTCAAAGAACGCCACGGTCCCGCACCCGGTGATCGACCGATATATTGCCGCAGTAGATAAAGACGGGGTGATCTCCACCGGACACGCCGCGCTGGAAGCGCCTGAAGGGGTGTATATCAGCCTGTACCCGGCCGAGGACATTGACCGTTCTCCAGAGCAGTTTACCCGCCTGTTGCGCGCCACCGAGGAAAATAACGTCGCCGGGGTGTTCCAACCGGATTACCCGACCGAGTCCAGCGCCTGGTGTCCGTCAACGGTGCGAGTGCGTATTCGCAATTACGACGCCGCCCGCCTGCAACGCTTCTGGGAAGTGTACCGCCAGGACAAGACCTATAACCTGACGCACCGCAACTGCTCTAGCAGCGTGGCGAACGGGTTGGAGGCCGCACTTGAAGGGGTTGTCGGCAAGATCTGGGGGCAGCAGAGGCATTGGCGCGCATTGACCAAAATCCTGACAACCCCCGAACTCTGGGTAGCAGTGCAGATCCGCAAGCGGGCAAAAACCATGGCCTGGACGCCAGGACTGACGCTGGATTATGCCCGCGCACTCAGCATGCTGGCGGATCCGCGGCCTACCGGCTGGTTGACCACGGCGCAGCGTGCGGTGCGAAAAATCTTCTCGCTGCGCAAGCAATGGCGGGATGAGAAGCCCGATGCCACTGCTGCGCAGCCGGTGACTGACGGTAAAGGGGGAGCGGAATAATGGCGTTGTGGCGCTGGCCGGCGGCAGAGCCAAGCAACGCGCGCGACTGGCTGACGGAATATGCCAGATTGCCGACGGTGGAGTGGGGGGAGCAGGGCAAGGTGACGTTGCGTAACGTGCGTAACTTCACCTATCGCACCCGTGATGATTATTCGCCGGATTGGTATGACGCTGAATACGATCTCAATCAGGCGGCCACCGTGGATGTCATCGCATCCTATTGGTCGGGAAAATCAATTGCCCACCTTTTTTTGAGCTTTGGCTTTCAGGATGGTCGCCATCTGGCGATCTCCATCGAAACCCGCCGTAGCCGTGGCCAGTATTTTTCCACCTGGCGCGGCTTTTTCAACTATTACATGCTGACATATGTGGTCGCCGATGAACGCGACCTGATCGGCGTGAGAACCGACGTGCGCCGTGAACAGGTGTATCTCTACCCGGTGCAGATCGCGGCGCCAACCGTGCGTCAGCTGTTGCTGGAGTATCTGCGGCGTATCGATCAACTCAGCCAGCGGCCGGAGTTTTATCACACGCTGTCCAACAATTGCACCAGCAATATCCTGCGGCATGCCGCTGCCGTTTCCCCGGCCATTCGTTACCACTGGCGGGTGTTGGTCAGCGGCTATGCCGATCGCTACGTCTACGATCTTGGCCTGTTGGACAATGAGCTGCCGTTTGAGCAACTCAAGCAGCGTAGCCTGATCGTGCGCCCGCCTGAGGCGGTGATTGACGCAGACTTTTCACGCCAGATCCGCCGCGTTACGGCCTGAGGAGGCTGGCAGTACGCACAGGTTATCGCCGAAATTACCTGCAGGCATTCTTGGGGGGCGTTCGGTCTGCATTTTTGCCGACCGCCATAGCGCCAACTCCAGGACGGTAATAACCAAGAGCAAAATACAATTAACCCGCAGCGCCAGCGTTAAATTGTTTAAAATTAAATTCCAGCTGATTAAAGATCAAACGAAAGCGCTGGACAACGGTGAGCAATAAATTTAATCATGATAAGCAGACTAAACCCAATATTTCTGAGGAGCCGTGATGATTACGCAACCTGTTCGGCCCGAAGCGTCGATCCAGCGTTTGCTTGACGCGTTGGAACCCCTGGCCAAGCCAATGAACGTGATGCCGCGTAAGCGCCTGAACTGGGAATACAAGGGCGAGTCACAGTTTTACATCTTCAAGAGTGGTGAGCTGTCGATACTGCGGGCGTCAGACGGTTTGCTGATCGCCACGGCCTATGAACAAACGCTGTTTGGCCTGGCGGAAAGTATTCAGCCGTTGCGCTGCCACATTCTGCGGGTGGAAACGCCGTCAACCCTGTTGCGCTTGAATGCCAATGACGCCAAGGCATTATTTGCCGAGCAAGGTCTCTGGCAGGACGCCACGGTGTTGCTTTCCTATTACACCAGCTACCTGTTTTACCGCGATGCGTTGCTGGTGCAGCAGCGTACCTATTCGATCATTCGCGATCATCTGCTTGAACTGATCACGTTGCCGTTGGATACGCGCTTGAGAATTTCGATATTAGAATATATGCAGGACAGAACGTTGCTTTCGCGCAGCAGTATATTGAACGTAATTACAGAGCTGAAAAACAACCATCACATCGAGATAAAGCGCGGTGGCTACCTGTTGAATATGAACACGTTGCCAGACCGGTGTTGAGCGGTCATTATTGCACAGGGCTCAGGTGATTTTCTGTTTATTCTTTCCCGATAATTTAAAATTAAACAATAAAATAATAGAGGCATTCCAGGGCGTGTTTTATTATTTCCGCTAACAATCCACCTCGCCGTAAATATTTCATCGATGGCGAGCGTAATTATAGTCAGGAAATATTATGAAAAAAACACTTGTCGCGCTCATTGTATTAAATGCTTGCGCCGTGACTCCAGCTTTTGCCGCCGCGGATACCGGCACCTGGTACGGTGGCGCGAAACTTGGCTGGTCACATTATTTTGATGCCAGCGCGGATAAAGACTTTAGCGATAATCTGGATCATGCCACCGACTTTGATTTTAACAAAGACAACACCACCGGCGGCGTATTTGCCGGTTACCAGATTAATTCATGGTTGGCTGTTGAAGGTGGCTATGATTATCTCGGTAACATGCAGATCAACGGCAATAACGGCGTTGCCGGCGCAAAACTGGCCAGCCAGGGGCTGCAATTGTCAATGAAAGCCAGTTACGGCCTGACCGATAACTGGGATCTTTATGGTCGTGCCGGGGCCATGGCCTACCGGGCAGAAACCGAGCATGCCGGCCACAGCGCGTTCGAAACCGGCGTTCGGCCGTTGGCTGCGGTGGGCACGGAATATGCCTTTAACGATAACTGGGCAGGCCGCGTCGAATATCAATGGGTAAGCAACGTTGGCAACGTCAATCAGATTGGCGTCAGCGCCGACGTCAGTTCTCTGACCGCGGGCGTGGTGTATCGCTTCGGTCAACATGCGACACCGGTCGCCGCGGTTGTCGCCGCGCCGGTGGCCGGCCCGGCTGAACCACAGCGTTTCAATCTGAAGTCGGACGTGATGTTCGGCTATAACTCTGCCGAACTGTCGCCGCAGGGGCAGGCCGCGGTACGAGATCTCTATAACCGTCCGGAAATCCAGTCTGCCAAAAACCAGACCACCATGGTGATTGGCTACAGCGATCGCATCGGGTCCGCCGACTATAACCAGCAACTGTCGTCCCGTCGGGCTCAGGCGGTGGCCGATGAACTGATTGATTTGGGCATGCCGGCGGCCAATGTGCAAGCTCAGGGGCGTGGTGCCAGCGAATCGGTAACGGGCACCCAGTGTGATGGTATCAGCGCGCGCAGCCAACGCATCGACTGCCTGGCGCCAGACCGCCGGGTAGTGGTTGAAATCGCCGGGCAGCACGCACCTCAGGCCTAAGCCACACGTCAGATAAAACTATTGATTATTGCCCGAGCTGTCCGTCGGGCTTTTTTTGCGTTCGTAACAGGCATTTTGCCAACGGTGAGAATAATTATGAAATGGATAAAAACCGGGTGTTTACTGGGGGGCATGTTAATGTCGGCGTCGGCCTTGGCGGTTGGCGTGCACGGCGGGGCCGGTGAAAACTGGACTGACGTTGGCGTTGATTTCGGTACTCGCGATCCCGGGCTGGCCTTCAGTGCGAATTGGGCGCACAGCGATGATGACGGCGACGTCGCCGGGCTGGCAATGGGGCTGAATTTACCCTTGGGGCCGGTGTTGTTCACCATGGGTGGTAAAGCATTGTACCTTAACCCCGACGATGGCGATGAAGGCTATGCGCTGGCGGTGGGCGGCGGTGCACAACTGCCGCTGGGTGAGCACGTTACCGTCTTCGGCGATGCCTACTATTCCCCGGATTCATTGTCCAGCGGCGTGGAGGAGTATGTCGAAGGCAATGCCGGCGTGCGTTGGCAGGTGATCCCATTGATGGCGGTAGAGGCTGGGTATCGTTATATCGACATGAAAGGTAAAGACGGTCATCGCAATAATACCGTGGCGGATGGCATTTACACCTCGGTGAGTCTGGTGTTCTAAACCGGGATTTTATTCCGGCGCATACCGACAGGCAGGCGCTCGGATTATGCATCACGACGATCCCCCGGCCCCAACGCTGGGTGCCCGGGGATCCTTGCAGATCACGAAAGGGGGAGGATCAGCGGTTTTAATGCCGTATTGATTTGCATCAGACCGTCTTTATTCTGCTGTTTAAGGTACATCTCGTTCAACTCGCCGAACTGTTCAAGTTTGGTCAGCGCGTCGAAGGCCGGGCGTGCCTGGCTGCGTATATTCAATACTTCCGCCTGGCTAATCGGGTCGATACAGGTTTTTCTTATTTGAGTGCTGAATTGGTCAATGATGCGTTTGTTGTCGCGGTACAGCGGTTGCAAGCTGGCAGCGTCGCCGTTGTTGCCGCTAGCCGCAAGGTTCACCGGAAAGGCGATGGCATTGACTTCACTGACCACCGGATTAGCGTTGCTGGCGCATCCTGCCAGCAACAGCGTGGCAATCAGCACTTTTTTGACATGATGGGTATTAACGACTGCGAACATGAGGAAAGTATCCGTAAAGTAAAACTGCGGGAAACTTACCCTTACAGTCAGCCGCGCTGCCAGCATAAAACTGTTTATTTATAAATTTTACGCCATCTCTGGCATACACATCGCTGCCGTCGCGGCGACGTTTGCCCGGTTGAACGCTTGCAACCACTACGCCTCTGGTACATGCTGCGATGGCCGTAGCCGATTGATAATACGGCTGTATATCTTATCAGTAGCAAAAGGAACCGTCAGCCATGTCCCGCGAACAACGCAAAGCGAGCGCTTCAACACTGCCCGTCTGGGGCAGCAGGGCAGAAATGGTCAGCCAGGCGCTTGCGCGCAGCATACCGTGGTTTGCCTTCGTCAATATCAGTTTTGCGCTGATTATCGTGTTTCGTAATGTGCTGTTCGATCATTTTGACCAAACGCTGGCGACGCGCAGCGACATGCTGCACGAGATCGATGCGTTGATGCTGGCGATCGTGGTGATGTCGCTGGGCATGCTGAGCAGCCTGATGCGCGCCGAAGCCCGCTTATCGCCCGCCTGGCAAACGTTACTGGCGCTGTTGCTGTTTGCGTTGAGCTGTCTGTGGTCTTTTTGCTGTTTTTACTTCGTCACCGTGTGGCGACTGCCGTTTTCTTATCCATTGACCATTATTTTAATGCTGACGGCGCTCGGCGCGCTGTATTTTTACCCCAAGGGATTGTTGCTGTTTTTGCTGCCGATCTGGCTGACCTGCCTGATGGCCAGCGTAAAGCTCAACGCCGGGCTGAATATGCGCTTTGTGATTATCTGGCTGTTGCTGGCGTTCATTTTGCTGTACGGACGTTACATTCTACTGCATTGGTTTAATGAAAACTGGCAGCGATATCAGGATAACCGACTGTTGATTTCCCGTCTGGAAACCATGGCCAATCAGGATGCGTTGACTGAAACCGCCAATCGACGTGCAATGGAACACCATCTTGCCGTTGCCGCCGAGCGCCAGCGCCCCTTTGCGCTGATCATGATCGACGTCGACTTTTTCAAGCGTTACAACGATCATTACGGCCACCCCGCAGGTGACCGCTGCTTGCGTGACATTGCCGCGATCTTGAAATCGTCGGTGCGTTCACCGGAGGACGTGGTTGCGCGTTACGGCGGTGAAGAGTTCTTGCTGTTGCTGTTCGATGCGTCGCTGGCCGGTGCAAAGGTGGTGGCCGAGCGCATTCAGCAGAATATCCGCCGTCAGGGCGTGCCGCACGCTGCGTCGGAGGTGGGCGAAGTGGTGAGCGTCAGCATGGGGCTTGCCGCCTCGAGCGGGAATAAAAGCGACGCGCAACTGCTGGCAGAAGCCGATGCAGCGCTGTACCGCGCCAAACAGGGCGGCCGTGACCGTTGGCAAGTCTAACCCGACAGCAGGAGCATGCCGACCCGTCAGGGCTGTGCCGGCGGGCTGTACCAGCGTTCCTTTTTCACCAGTACCGGCAGTTCAGGCTGGTTGACAAAGTTTGGTGACATAATCTGTACGTCAAACTCGTTGAACACATCCTGAATATGCGCGTGCAGTTCGCTGCGTACTCCGGCCAGCGATTGTCCGGCCTGCAGTCTGACCTGAAGCTCATAGGCAATATACCAGTCCATCAGGCTGAGCTGGCGCACGATCGGCGGCTGGCTGTTATTCAGTCCGTGGGTACGACTGGCGGCCAGTTCCAGCATCGCATGTACCTGGCGCCACGGCGTATCGTAACCGATGGTGACGCTGGTGGTCATGTTGACGCCGGGGTTACCGTCGTGGGTGCTGAGATTGATGATTCTGCCGCTGACTACCACCGCATTGGGGACGGTGACCTCGTAGTTTTCCCGTGTGACGATCTTGGTGGCCAGCATGCCGACCTCGCTGACCACCCCTTCATTATCGGCAACGCGAATAATGTCGCCTTTACGCAACGCGCGTGAATAGGTCAGTACCAGGCCACTCATGGCGTGATTCATGACGCCGGCTGAACCGAGTGTCAACATCAGGCCAAAAAACACGCTGATGCCTTTGAAGGCCAGCGAATTGGCGCCGGGTAAAAACGGATAGGCCGCGGACAGTGCAAACAGCCACACCGCTACGCTGATCAATTTCCGCGTGACGCCGACGGTTTGTGGATGCAGGCCGGGAATATGCAGCGTGCCGCGTTCCACCCGCAGCAATACCACTTTAATCAGTTTGACAATAAAACCGGTGATAACAAAAATGGCGATCACCACGCATAGGCCGGGCAGGGCAGACAGGATCACCAGGCCAATGCGCTGGAACAGTTGCAGGGTGTATTCACCCAACTCCATCCCCCATATCCGCGTATATGGAAACAGCCGCAATACCCAGCTAATCCATAGATAAAACCCCAGCACGCACAGGATACCCATCAGCCAGGCGTAGAGTCGTACCTCAAACTGGCCGAGGAAACTGCGCAGCTGTGGGAATAGACCGGGTTTGTTTTGTTGTTTTCTGGCGGCGTAATACCGTCTTACATACCCCAGAGAGCGGTAGGCGAACCAGCACACCGCCCCTAACACGGCGGCTCCCGCCACGCTTTTCAGCGCGGACAGCAGGAGATAGTGCGGGGAATACTGTTCGATTAATGCGTGGCGAAGGTTTTCCAGCCGTTGCAGTACCAACTGGCTGGCCTGCGCCAGGTTGAGATCGTCACCCTCATCCAGATCGCCTTGCGCCAATAGCATAAACGGTTTCTTATTGACCGAAAATACCACTGCCTGCTGCTGGTAGCGGGTGATGGTAACGATCTCAACCGGCTGTTGCAGATCCTGTTGGTTGAGCGCGCGCAGGTTGCGCACGATGCGTTGCACCCGTTCTTCCGGCGTTGTCAGGCCAAACCTGGCCTGCAGCATCACTACCGGCTGGTTGAGCAGCGTCAGGGTACGCGCCTGCTCCGCCGCGCTGGGCGTCTGGCGTGGTTCAGCGCTCCACAACAGGCTTGAATAACACAACAGGAGATAACACAGCAGGCATGAAAGTGGTTTGTTCATCGCTATCCGCACCATCCGTATGGAACGATTGATACTTTGTCATCACAACCCACGAGCGTTGTGATAATTCGCGTGGTTCAGCGGCATCGGGAGACGGCTTTTGCACCACGCGCCTTTTACAGTGTAGCGAGAGTTGGCAGTTGCGATATGCGGCGAGTGAAAATTTTAGTTGCCTGCAAGCGACGAGGTTATTGCGGCACGAGTGTGCAGCTGCAATCGGCGATCAATGCCGTTATGTTGACCCGCGCCGAGCGATGGTCGGGCATCAACGAGCGATCTGCGGGCAATAAAAAACCCACGTGGGAACGTGGGCTGATAATGGTGGTGCGCCAATGTTGCGCCATTAGCGCTGTGGCATGCTGCGTTAGACGTTGAACAGGAAGTTCATCACGTCGCCGTCTTTGACCACGTAGTCTTTGCCTTCTGAACGCATCTTGCCGGCTTCCTTGGCGCCTTGCTCACCTTTATAGGTGATGAAGTCGTCAAAGGCGATGGTCTGGGCACGGATAAAGCCTTTTTCGAAATCGGTATGGATTTTACCGGCTGCCTGCGGTGCGGTTGCGCCAACCGGGATAGTCCAGGCACGAACTTCCTTCACGCCAGCGGTGAAGTAGGTTTGCAGATTCAGCAACTGGTAACCGGCACGGATCACGCGGTTCAGACCTGGCTCTTCCAGACCCAGTTCGGCCATGAATTCGTCGCGGTCTTCGTCTTCCAGTTCGGCAATGTCGGATTCAACCGCTGCGCATACTGCCACCACTACCGAACCTTCGCCCGCGGCGATTGCGCGCACGGTGTCGAGGTACGGGTTGTTTTCAAAGCCGTCTTCGTTGACGTTGGCGATGTACATGGTCGGTTTCAGCGTCAGGAAGCTCAGGTAACGGATGGCCGCCTTGTCTTCGTCGCTCAGATCCAGCGCGCGCAGCATACCGGCGTTTTCCAGATGCGGCAGGCATTTTTCCAGCGCAGCCAGTTCGGCTTTGGCGTCTTTGTCACCGCCTTTGGCTTTCTTCTGCACGCGGTGAATGGCGCGCTCACAGGTATCGAGATCCGACAGCGCCAGCTCAGTATTGATAACATCAATGTCTTCGGCAGGATCGACCTTGTTGTTGACGTGAATGATGTTGTCGTTTTCAAAGCAGCGTACCACGTGACCAATGGCTTCGGTTTCGCGGATGTTGGTCAGGAACTGGTTACCCAGGCCTTCCCCTTTGGATGCACCCTTTACCAGGCCCGCGATATCAACGAATTCCATGGTGGTCGGCAAGATGCGCTGTGGTTTCACGATCTCGGCCAGTTGATCCAGACGCGGATCGGGCATCGGCACCACACCGGTGTTCGGTTCAATGGTGCAGAACGGGAAGTTGGCTGCTTCGATGCCCGCTTTGGTCAACGCGTTGAACAGGGTGGATTTGCCGACGTTTGGCAGACCGACGATACCGCATTTGAATCCCATGTTGTTATCACCTTAAATATCTTAACTATCAGCCAGTTAACTTTAACTGGCCGCATAAAGGGCAAAATAATGCCGCCATTATACACGTAATGCACATTTATCTCGATCCCGCCGTGTTGTCGGGGCTGACTGCGCGACGCGCACGCGGCTGACAAAGGTTTGTGTTGAGATCCTGCTCACATTTCAACATACTTGTGGTTATAGTTAACCAACAGGAAACGTGTCGGATGTATTTCTTGCCTAGTCCACCCTGAGTGTTCCCGCCAACTAAATTGCCTATTACATCACTGACGTCTCGTCAGCGTTGGTGTTTTCTGCTGCCCATATCGGGCATTCGTGTTAGTTATCAAAATCAGACTATCTGGAAAATTTATGTTCAACCTGAGCAATTTCAGGCTGGCGGACGTCAAGAATGAGGTTCTGGCCGGTTTTGTTGTGGCGGTATCGATGATCCCGGAAGCGGTCGGCTTTTCGCTGGTGGGCGGCCTGTCGCCGATTGTCGGCCTGCATACCGCCTTTATCATCGGTTTGACCACCGCGCTGTTCGGCGGCAAGCCGGGCATGGTCTCCGGCGCGGCGGGATCGATTGTTGTGGTATTGATGAGCCTTGCCGCTCAGCACGGCATGGACTATGTACTCTGGGCAACGATATTCGCCGGGATTATTCAAATCCTGATCGGCCTGTTCCGATTGGGCAAATTCATCCGGCTGGTGCCGCTGCCGGCAATCCACGGTTTTGTCAACGGGCTGGCGATTGTCATCATGCTGGCGCAGTTGCACATGATCGCCGGCCATGGGGTATTGATGTATGGGCTGGTGTTGCTGGCGATTCTGGTGGTGGTGTTTTTCCCGCGTTTGACCCGAGCCATTCCGGCATCGCTGGCGGCATTGCTGGTGGTATCGGCGCTGGCCGTCGGCTTGAATCTCGACACGCTGCGCGTAGGCGATCTGGCAGACATCTCCGGCAGCCTGCCGCATTTCAGCCTGCCGATGGCGCCGTTTACCCTGGAGATGCTCAAAGTGGTGCTGCCGTATGCGCTGATTATTGCCCTGGTAGGCCTGATTGAATCGCTGCTGACCATGACGGTGCTGGATGAAATGGGCGGTAAAAAAGGCAACGGCAACCGTGAAAGCCTGGCGCAGGGCGCGGGCAACGCCATCTGTGGTCTGTTTGGCTGCTTCGCCGGCTGCGCGATGATTGGCCAGTCGATCATCAACTTCACCTCAGGCGGCCGTGGCCGCATTTCCGGCGTGGTGGGGGCGTTGCTGCTGATTCTGTTCGTGGTTAGCCTGTCGTCATATATTGGCGTTATTCCGGTCGCCGCGCTGGCGGGTATCATGTTGGTGGTTTGTTACAATACCTTTGAATGGAGCTCATTGCGTCGTTTGAAGCGTATGCCGAAAGAAGACGCCTTTGTCTTGCTGACCGTTACCTTGATTACCGTTTTCGCCGATTTGGCGGTGGCGGTAATCAGCGGTGTGATCATATCGGCGCTGGTGTTTGCCTGGCAGCATGCTCGTATCACCATCCGTGATAAAAAAACGGAATCCGACACGGTTATCTACTCTCTGGAAGGGCCACTGTTCTTTGGTTCGGCGGCAGCCTTCGGCGAATTGTTCCAGCCGAACAGCGACCCGCAATCGATCGTACTGGATTTTGCCCAGACGCGGGTTATGGATTCCAGCGGCGTTGAAGCCATTGACAAGTTGACGGCGCGCTATCTGGCCGCTGGCAAAACGGTGCGGTTACGCCATTTGAGCGAGGATTGCGTCAGCCTGCTGCGCCAGGCCGGGCCGTTCTGCGTGCACGAGCTGGACGATCCGACCTACCGCGTCGCTGCGGATTAAGTGGCCTGAACAATGCCCCGCGTCGGCGGGGCAACGGTTACTTAATTTCAGCCGTGCGGCGGTGATGGGGCAGTCTTCGCCACGCCATATCATGGCCTGCCGACTGGCGGACAGGTAAGGGCAGCAATCAGCTGCCGGCCTTGAAGGCGTGCAGGCGGTTCATGGCTTTGGTCATGCCTTCTTTTAACAACAGTTCGGTACAGCGCAGCGATTCGTCAATGGCGTCATCGATCAGCGTCTGCTCGCTGGCAGGCGGCTTACCGAGCACGAAGCCCACCACTTTATTACGATCGCCCGGGTGGCCAATGCCGATGCGCAGGCGGTAAAAATTGGGGTTGTTGGCCATTTTGCTTTGAATGTCTTTCAGGCCGTTATGCCCGCCGTTGCTGCCCCCCAGCTTCAGCTTGGCCACGCCCGGCGGCAGATCCAGCTCGTCATGCGCTACCAGAATTTCATCGGCCTGGATACGATAAAAGGTCGCCATCGCCGCTACCGCTTTGCCGCTGAGATTCATAAAGGTGGTGGGTACCAGCAGGCGGACGTCATGGCCAGCCAGATTCAGACGCGCGGTATAACCAAAGAATTTGCTTTCTTCCTTCAACGGCTGGTTATGGCGCTGCGCCAGCAGGTCTACATACCACGCCCCGGCGTTGTGGCGCGTTTGGGCGTACTCGGCGCCTGGGTTCGCCAGGCCAACAATCAATTTGATACTGCTCACGGAGTGATTCGCTATGCTCAGAATAGTGGAAAGGGCATTAGTCTACCTTCCGCCGCGCCGAATGACAAAATGCGCGCTGCCAGCGGCCCCGTCAGGTTGATTTACCTATAATAGTGAATAATACATTAGAGTAATCATTCAATTTGAGCGCTAATAGTTACCTTAAAGTAAAGAATTGTCAGACTTAATTGCTCATTTGTGATCGTCAACTCAATACCCTTGCTGGCGTAGTGTCTATACTTGACTTATCAAAGAGGGTTAACAATTTATCTGTTACTCCCGTTTGGTTTTCTGGCATGGAGGAGGTGACATATGAAACGTAAAAATGCACAGCTGATGAGCAACGTTCTGATGGGCCTGGGGCTGGTAGTGATGATCGGCGGGGTTGGATACTCCATTGTGGCTGAAGTATCGAGCTGGAATCTGCCGCAGTTTTTTGCCCACGGCGCAATCTTCAGCATCTTTGTCGGCGCACTGCTGTGGCTGGTTGGCGCACGCGTCGGCGGGCGTGAACAGGTAGCGGATCGCTACTGGTGGGTAAAGCACTTTGATAAACGCTGCCGCGGTAATCAGCACCGTTCTTCACATTAATTTAAAGGGAAGCGCTTGTTCGGCAAGGGAATCATGCCGTGTAATCAGGTTGTGAGCCATGTCCGTCATTAAATAGAAAACCCGTTGTCGCTTGCGCTTCAACGGGTTTTTCTTTTACTGCTATGCGTCAACGCCAATACTGGCACGCGGGGGGTTGCGTGCCAGCCAGGAATCAATGTTCGAACATGGCCGAAATTGATTCTTCGTTGCTGATGCGGCGGATGGCTTCTGCCAACATGCCGGACAGCGTAAGCGTGCGGACGTTTTTCAGTGCCTTGATTTCCGGCGACAGCGGGATGGTGTCGCAGACGATCACTTCATCGATGACCGAGTTCTTGATGTTGTCCACGGCATTACCGGAGAAGATCGGGTGCGTCGCGTAGGCAAATACGCGCTTGGCACCGCGTTCTTTCAACGCTTCAGCCGCTTTACACAAGGTACCACCGGTATCAATCATATCGTCAACCAGCACACAGTCACGGCCTGCGACGTCACCAATAATATGCATCACCTGAGAAACGTTGGCGCGTGGGCGACGTTTGTCGATGATAGCCATGTCGGTATCGTTGAGCAGTTTGGCGATAGCACGGGCGCGTACTACACCACCGATATCCGGTGAAACCACGATTGGGTTTACCAGGTTCTGTTGCAACATGTCTTCCAGCAGGATCGGGCTACCGAACACGTTATCTACCGGGACATCAAAGAAGCCTTGAATCTGTTCAGCATGCAGATCCACTGTCAATACGCGGTCAACCCCTACGCTGGAGAGGAAATCGGCAACAACTTTGGCAGTGATCGGAACACGTGCAGAACGCACGCGGCGATCCTGACGAGCGTAACCGAAATAGGGGATAACGGCAGTGATACGACCTGCGGAGGCGCGACGCAGGGCATCGACCATAACAACCAGTTCCATCAGGTTGTCGTTGGTGGGAGCACAGGTGGACTGGATGATGAAAATATCACCACCGCGTACATTTTCGTTGATTTGCACGCTCACTTCGCCGTCGCTAAAACGACCTACAGCGGCGTCACCAAGGCTGGTGTACAAACGGTTGGCAATACGTTGTGCTAGTTCCGGGGTGGCGTTACCAGCAAAAAGCTTCATATCAGGCACGAGAAGAACCTCAGGCTTGCGTCCAGAGAAGATATTGTCATTCGGCCTTCGCCAAGGGGCAATTGGCGACGCCGACGCAATATACATACGGGTGTGTAAAACTCAATGAGGCGTAGGTAGCGCTGGGATGACAGGGTCAGGTGTGGCTGACCCTGCACAGCAAAACGTTGAGCTACGACTCAAACTGCCCGGAACGGCGACGATGTAGTGGAGAGACGTTAACGCCACGCGCTACAAAACCACGCAACCACTCCGGGGCTTGACTTAACACCTGACGGGCGGCGATCTCTGTGTCGAATTCGGCAAACACACAAGCTCCGGTGCCAGTCAGGCGTGACGGCGCGTATTGTAACAGCCATGAAAGAAGCTGTTCAACCTCGCGAAAACGTTTTCTTGCGATCGGTTCGCAATCATTTGCGTACGGCGCCCGTAATAGTACGTCCAGTGGGCGAACCGGGGTATCTCTTTTTAATTCGGCATCGCCAAAAATCAGCGGCGTAGCAATACTGACCCCCGGATGCGCCACCAGATACCATTTTTCCTGCGGTTCAGCCGGCTGCAAACGTTCGCCGATGCCCTCGGCGAAGGCGGCGTGACCCCGCACGAACACCGGCACATCGGCCCCCAGGGTCAGACCCAGCGTCGCCAGACGCTCATCGCTGAGGCCGCATTGCCACAGGCTGTTGAGCGCCACCAGCACCGTGGCGGCGTTGGAGGAGCCGCCGCCGAGCCCACCCCCCATCGGCAATACCTTATCGATGCTGATGTCAGCGCCGCGCGGTGCGCTGTCAATCGCCTGTTCGGTGCAATAATCTTGCAGCAGACGTGCTGCACGCACGATCAGATTCTGTTCATCCGGCACGCCGTCGACCGGCGTTAGCAAGCGGATCTGCTGATCCTGACGCGGCACGATGGTCAGGCTGTCGCCGTAATCGAGAAACTGGAACAGCGTCTGTAATTGATGATAGCCGTCGGGGCGACGGCCGGTGATATATAAAAACAGGTTGAGTTTTGCCGGGGAGGGCCACGGGTGAATCATTTGAGCGTCCAGTTATCCATTTTCAACTTGATGCGCTGCTCACCCTGTTGCAGTTCCAGACGGCTTGGCAACTGAGGTTTCAGGTCGCTATTGTAATCCTGATAGTCGACGTTCCAACTCTGGCCGCCTTGCTGATAGCTGAGCTTGCTCAGGCGATACTGGTCATCAAGCGTAAAATCGCTGGCTTCACCCGGCAGGCCAAGCATCCATTGACGCAGGTTATCCAGCGGGATCGACATGCCGGTCAATTTGCGGATCATCTCTTCGGCGTTATCGCTGACGTAGCGTTTACCCTGGTTATCCGTCAGTTGCACCACATTTTGCTGCACGTTCAGTTCCAGTTCGGTACTGCCCAGCGGATTGGTCAGCAGCAGACGGTAACGTTCGGGTGAATACTGTTGCCAGAAGAAGCGGGCGTAGACTTTCTTGCGATCGGAAATATAGGCAAAGGCGCCACGGGTCTGATACTGACTCAACTGCTGGACCGCCTGTTCATGGGCGCGCCACTGCGGCGAGGTAGGACTGGTCGCCGGGCCGGTAGGTCGGGTGGTGGTACAGGCCGCCAATACCAGGCTGGCCAGGGGAATCAGACGGAGCAGACTGACTTTGCGGATTGGCATAACTTTTGTCCTTTTGTCCTTGCGGGCTAACGTGATGCAACCCATTCTGCCACCACGCTAGCGGGCGAATGGCGTAGCGTCAATAGGCGAGGGTAGGTGTTCGGTTGGCCGACGATGCGGGAGACGCGGCCAGACCGCGGGCGCTTTCCCCAGGCAAATGCGCAATAATCGCCACGCGGTGCCCAATTGGCGGATAAACCCACTAGACTGTTAGAGATGGGCGGCGTGATTGTTGAGCTATTGCGGTATTTTTGTCGTCTAATCATGATATTAGCCATTTATTGAACTTTTTGCTCAATTTATAACGTCTATAACAGCGATTGGACGGAAGATGCGGTTGTTACTTTTATTGATCCCGCGCATCAAGTAGAATGCCGTTCAACGAGAACCCGTACCAATATAAGTATTACTCGAAGCAATGACCCTGCTGGCGTTAGGTATCAATCACAAAACCGCTCCGGTTTCCTTGCGGGAAAAAGTCACTTTTTCCCCTGAGTCAATCGATCAGGCGCTGAACAGCTTGCTCCAGCAACCGCTGGTGCAGGGCGGTGTCGTGTTGTCCACCTGTAACCGCACCGAGCTGTATCTCAGCGTTGAACAACAGGAACATATTCACGAACAGCTGGTCGCCTGGCTGTGCGAATACCACAAGCTGCGCCCGGAAGACGTCAGCAAAAGCCTGTACTGGCACCATGACAACGACGCCGTCAGCCATCTGATGCGTGTGGCCAGCGGTCTGGATTCGCTGGTGCTGGGTGAACCGCAGATCCTTGGCCAGGTGAAGAAAGCCTTTGCCGAATCGCAACGCGGCCAATCGTTGTCGGGCGAGCTTGAGCGTCTGTTCCAAAAATCCTTCTCCGTCGCCAAACGCGTGCGTACCGAAACCGACATCGGCGCCAGCGCGGTTTCGGTGGCCTTCGCCGCCTGTACGCTGGCACGCCAGATCTTTGAGTCGCTGGCGGATCTGAACGTTCTGCTGGTGGGCGCCGGTGAAACCATCGAGCTGGTGGCACGCCATCTGCGCGAACACAATGTCAAACACATGATCATCGCCAACCGCACCCGCGAGCGCGCGCAGCTGTTGGCGGAGGAAGTCGGTGCCGAGGTGATCACCCTGCCGGAGATCGACGCGCGTCTGGCAGATGCCGATATCATTATCAGTTCTACCGCCAGCCCCTTGCCGATCATCGGTAAAGGGATGGTGGAGCGGGCGCTGAAAGCGCGCCGCAATCAGCCTATGCTGCTGGTGGATATCGCCGTTCCGCGCGATATCGAACCGGAAGTCGGCAAGTTGGCCAACGCCTATCTGTACAGCGTTGACGACCTGCAGGCGATTATCCAGCACAATCTGGCGCAGCGTAAGGCGGCAGCGGTACAGGCTGAAACCATCGTTCAGCAGGAAAGCACCAACTTTATGGCCTGGCTGCGTTCGCAGGGGGCGGTGGAAACCATTCGCGACTACCGTTCGCAGGCCGATCAAATCCGTGCCGATATGGAAGCCAAAGCCTTGGCGGCCATAGCCCAGGGCGCCAACGTGGAGCAGGTTATTCACGACCTGGCCCACAAATTGACCAACCGCCTTATTCATGCCCCTACCAAATCCCTCCAGCAGGCAGCCGGCGACGGCGACGTGGAGCGGTTGCAAATATTACGCGACAGCCTCGGGCTGGATCAGCACTAGTTTTCTCTTATTAACAGGGTTTATAACCACGCATGAAGCCTTCTATTGTTGCCAAACTGGAAGCGTTACAAGAGCGCCATGAAGAAGTTCAGGCGCTGCTCGGCGATGCCGGCGTTATTGCCGATCAGGATCGGTTCCGCGCGTTGTCGCGCGAATATGCGCAGCTGACCGACGTTAGCCGTTGTTTCCTGGAATGGCGCCAGGTGCAAGATGATGTTGCCACCGCCGAGATGATGCTGGACGACCCGGAAATGCGCGAAATGGCGCAGGAAGAGCTAAAGCAGGCCAGAGAAACCACCGAAACGCTGGAGCAGCAGTTACAGTTGCTGCTGTTGCCGAAAGACCCGGACGACGAGCGTAGCTGCTTCCTTGAAGTGCGTGCCGGCACCGGCGGCGATGAGGCTGCGATTTTTGCCGGCGATCTGTTCCGTATGTACAGCCGCTACGCCGAAGCGCGACGCTGGCGGGTAGAAGTCATGAGCGCCAATGAAGGCGAGCACGGCGGCTACAAGGAAGTGATCGCCAAGGTTTCCGGCGACGGGGTGTATGGCCAGCTCAAATTCGAATCCGGCGGGCATCGCGTACAGCGGGTGCCGGAGACCGAATCGCAAGGACGTATTCACACCTCAGCCTGTACCGTGGCGGTGATGCCGGAAGTGCCGGAGGCCGAACTCCCCGAGATTAATGCAGGGGATTTGAAGATCGACACCTTCCGTTCCTCAGGCGCCGGTGGCCAGCACGTCAACACCACCGACTCGGCGATTCGTATTACCCACTTGCCGACCGGCATCGTGGTGGAATGCCAGGACGAACGTTCGCAGCACAAAAACAAGGCCAAGGCGATGTCGGTGCTTGGCGCGCGCATTCGCGCTGCAGAAATGGCCAAGCGTCAGCAGGCGGAAGCCTCCACCCGTCGCAATCTGTTGGGCAGCGGCGATCGTTCTGACCGTAACCGTACCTATAACTTCCCACAGGGGCGCGTGACCGATCACCGCATCAACCTGACGCTGTACCGTCTGGACGAAGTGATGGAAGGTAAACTGGATATGCTGATCCAGCCGATAGTGCAGGAATACCAGGCCGATCAGCTGGCCGCGCTGTCTGCCGAGCAAGAGTAATGGATTATTGCAGCTGGCTGGCGGCCGCGACCGCGCGCTTGACGCACAGTGACAGCGCCAAGCGGGATGCGGAAATCCTGCTGGGGTTTGTCACCGGCCGTGCAAGAACCTTTTTGCTGGCGTTTGGCGAAACCCTGCTGACGACGCAGGAAAGCGCACAACTGGAACAACTGCTGATGCGCCGTGAACGCGGCGAGCCGGTGGCCTATCTGATTGGCGAACGCGAGTTCTGGTCATTGCCGCTGTCGGTATCTCCCGCTACGCTGATCCCGCGTCCTGACACCGAATGCCTGGTGGAACAGGCGTTGGCGCGTCTGCCGGCACACCGCTGCGAGATCCTCGATTTGGGTACCGGCACCGGGGCGATTGCCTTGGCATTGGCCAGCGAGCGCGCGGATTGTATGGTGACCGGCGTGGATTTACAGCCGCAAGCGGTCGCCCTGGCGCAGCATAATGCGCAAAAGCTGGCAATTGGCAATGTGCAATTTCATCAGGGCGACTGGTTTACGCCGGTTGCCGGTCGTCGTTTTGATCTGATCGCCAGCAACCCGCCGTACATTGACGGCGACGATGTGCATTTATCACAGGGCGATGTACGTTTTGAACCCGGCAGTGCGCTGGTGGCACAGGAGCATGGGCTGGCGGATTTACGCGCCATCGTGCAGCAGGCGCCGCGCTATTTGCAACCGCAAGGCTGGTTATTGCTGGAACACGGCTGGCAACAGGCTGAAAGCGTGCGCGCCATGCTGGCGGCGGCCGGCTTCAGCGCGATAGAGAGTTGCCGCGATTATGGCGGCAATCTACGCGTGACGCTCGGCCAATATCTTTGACATAAAAATAACGACACAGACAGGACAAGGGAACCGGTATGGCAGCCTACGCCGCATTAAAGCATTTGCATCTACTGACGGTCGCTATCAGTATTACGTTGTTCATCCTGCGTTTTTTCTGGCATTGGCGCCATTCGCCGATGATGCACAGGCGTTGGGTGAAGATCGCGCCGCACATTAATGATACGGTGCTGTTTCTCAGTGGGATTGCCCTGGTGGTGATGTTCAAGTTTTATCCACTGCTGGGTATGGACTCTTGGCTGACCGAGAAGCTGTTTGGCGTTATTATCTATATCCTGCTGGGCTACGTCGCATTGGGCAAGAAAACCCGCAGCCGGAACCTGCGCACGTTGGCATTTGTTCTGGCGCTCGGTTGTCTCTACCTGATAATTAAACTTGCCACGACGAAAATACCGTTTTTGATGGGATATTTATGAGTAGTATTGCCGAGTTTGAATTTAACACCTCGCCATTGAGCGAAGGCGTGATGCTGGTATCACAGGCGGTACGCCGTGATTATCCCGCCGCCGACGTGGCGCGTCAGTTGCAGCAACTGACCGAAGAAGCGCGTGCGGCGGTGCCGAGTGATATCAGCCAGGAACAGCAATTGGAGGCGCTGATTGAGCTGTTCTATAAAACCTGGGGATTCGGCGGCGCCAGCGGCATTTACCGACTGTCCGACGCTATCTGGCTGGATAAAGTGCTGGAAGGCCGTCAGGGTACGCCAGTGTCTCTTGGCACCATTTTCTTGCATATCGCCCATCAGTTGAATTTGCCGCTGATGCCGGTGATTTTCCCGACCCAGTTGATTCTGCGGGCCGACTGGATGGATGAAGAGATGTGGCTGATTAATCCGCTCAATGGTGAAACGTTGAACGAACACACGCTGGAAGTGTGGATCAAAGGCAATCTCGGCCTGGGCGCAGAATTGGAAGATGACGATCTGGAAGAGTCGGAAAATGTCATGGTGGTACGCAAAATGCTCGATACGCTGAAGGCTTCGCTGATGGAGGAAAATCAGATGGAACTGGCGCTGCGGGCCAGCGAGACCGTACTGTGCTTTGATCCCGACGATCCGTACGAGATCCGCGATCGCGGGCTGATTTATGCACAGTTGGAATGTAATCATATTGCCATTTCCGATCTGAACTATTTTGTCGAGCAGTGTCCTGAAGATCCGGTCAGCGAAGTGATCAAGGTACAGATCCACGCGATTGAACCGAAGCAGGTTACGCTGCATTAATTTCTTCGATTTATCACTAACAAAGGCGTAAGCATGAAACAGAAAGTGGTTAGCATTGGCGACATCAAGGTAGCGAACGATCTGCCGTTTGTGCTGTTCGGCGGCATGAACGTGCTGGAATCACGCGATTTGGCGATGAGCATTTGCGAACACTACGTCACCGTGACGCAAAAACTGGGCATTCCCTACGTTTTCAAAGCTTCTTTTGATAAAGCCAATCGCTCTTCAATTCATTCGTACCGCGGGCCGGGTTTGGAAGAAGGGATGCGCATTTTCGAAGAGATCAAAAAAACCTTCGGCGTAAAAATCATCACCGATGTGCATGAATCAGCTCAGGCGCAGCCGGTTTCTGAAGTGGTTGATGTCATTCAGTTGCCAGCCTTCCTGGCGCGTCAGACCGATCTGGTCGAAGCGATGGCCAAAACCGGCGCGGTGATCAACGTCAAGAAGCCGCAGTTCGTCAGCCCGGGCCAGATGGGTAACATTGTCGATAAGTTCAAGGAAGGCGGCAACGATCAGGTTATTTTGTGCGATCGCGGCAGCAACTTTGGCTATGACAATCTGGTGGTCGACATGCTGGGCATCAACGTGATGAAAAATGTTACCGGCGGTCATCCGGTGATTTTCGACGTCACGCATGCCCTGCAAACCCGCGATCCGTTCGGTGCTGCTTCCGGCGGCCGTCGCGCACAGGTCGCCGAGTTGGCGCGTGCCGGCATGGCGGTTGGTCTGGCCGGTCTGTTTATCGAAGCGCACCCGGAGCCAAACAGCGCCAAATGCGACGGCCCGTCGGCGTTGCCGCTGGATAAGCTGGAGCCGTTCCTGGTGCAAATGAAAGCGATTGACGATCTGGTCAAGAGCTTCCCGGAGCTGGATACCAGCAACTGAGCCTGCCAGCCCACCGGCAGGTCAAAGCTAGCCCGACATCATGTCGGGCTTTTTTTATTGCGCATCCAGCGCTGCCAGAGCTTCAGGCAGTGTCGAATAGAACAGCAGCCGGCCGGCGATCGGTTGCACGCGCGCTCGGGCCAGCGTTTTTAACGGTTGGAAGGGAATATCGCTGACGATCAGTCGTTTTCCCTGCGGCAAGGCATCGATGAAACGTTGCAGGGCGTTTAAGCCGCCGGCATCCAGCACCGGTACGGCATCCCATTGCAGCACGATGTCCTGATAAGGTTCGCTGTCGGTCAATAAGTCGCTAAAGATGCGCTCGGCGGCGGCGAAAAACAGCGGTCCATTGACCCGCAGTACCAGACGCCCGTTATCGCGGCTCAGTTCAGTCAGTCTGGTCATGCGTGCGATACGGCGCATAAACAGCAGCGATGCCAATACGATGCCGACGGTAATGGCGATTACCATGTCAAACAGTACCGTCAGCGACATGCACAGTAGCATGACCACCACGTCGTCTTTGGGCGCACGGCGCAGCAGATACACCACCTTATGTGCTTCGCTCATATTCCAGGCCACCAGCAATAACAGCGATGCCATCGCCGCCAGCGGCAGATAGGACAGCCAGGGCGCCAGCACCAGTAATGCCAATAGCACCAGCAGGGCGTGGATGATGGCGGAAACCGGCGATGTGGCACCGGCCCGCACGTTAGCCGCCGAGCGCGCAATGGCGGCGGTAGCGGTGATGCCGCCAAAGAAGGGGGCGATGATATTACCCGCTCCCTGGCCGATCAGTTCGCTATTGGCATTGTGCTTTTTGCCCGTCATGCCATCCAGTACCACAGCGCAAAGCAGGGACTCAATGGCCCCCAGCATGGCCATGGAAAACGCCGCCGGCAGCAGGGCGGTCAGCGTCTGCCAATTTAATACCATCCGTTTGCCGTCGATTGCCGGTAGCTGCCATGGCAATACCCACTGCGGCAGAATCGGCGGTATGCCATGGCCTTGGCTACCGTCCGCCAGCAGATAGCCAAAGCGTGAGCCGATGGTGGCGACCGGATGATCAAACGCATTCAGCAATGCCATCACCGCGGTGCCGACCAGCAGCGCCGGCAGATGGCCAGGAACGCGCAGGCCAAGCTTCGGCCAGTAAATCAGCGTGAGCAGCGTGAGTGCGCCAATCAGCGTGTCGCCGATATTCAGCGTTGGCATTGCCTGTAGCAAAGCATAAATTTTACCGAGGTAATGCGCTGGCATATCGGCGATATGCAGACCGAAGAAATCGTTGATTTGTAGCGTCGCGATGGTGATGGCGATGCCGGAGGTAAAACCGAGCGTGACCGACAGCGGAATATATTCAATCAAGCGGCCAAAACGTGCCAAGCCCATCATGACCAGAAAAATCCCGGACAGCAGCGTGGCGATCAGCAGGCCAGACAAACCAAATTGTTGCGAAACCGGGTACAGAATGACCACGAAGGCGGCGGTGGGGCCGGAGACGCTGTAACGCGAACCACCGCTGATGGCGATGACGATCCCGGCGATGGCAGAGGTATACAGGCCGTATTGCGGTGGTACGCCGCTGGCAATGGCCAGCGCCATCGCCAGCGGGATGGCGATAATGCCGACGGTGACGCCGGCAATGGCGTCTTTCAGCAGGCGTTGCAAGCTATAAGGTTCTCGCCAACAGGCGTCAATCAGTGCGCTGAACGGCCGAATGCCGTTAATTTCGTGCGTTTTCATCTAAGGTGCAAACCAACTTTGAGAAAAGAAAGGAATGGCGGGCCAGATGAGGTCCGTCTCGAAAAGCTGTAACACAGCATACGCCTTCCGCTGCAGCGTTTCCTAGATATGGGTCAATGGTAAGCTGCAAAGGCGCAGCGTGTGGTTTTGTCGGGGCGTTTTTATTCACCAGAACAGTACTGTTGCGGTATGGACAGGATTGACTGCAGGCAGAAGGTGGATTTTTGCCGGTTATGAGGATGTGGTTGCGGTTAAGCGCTAAAAAGCCGTGGCGACTGTCTGGGCGTCGTGGCATTAACGCCGGACTATAAAGCAAAAAAGCCTGAACGTGAGTCCAGGCTTTCTCTTGAAATATGGCGGTGAGAGAGGGGGGGATTCGCTGCGCTCACCCTACGGGCAGCCTGCGGCTGTCCAAAACGCAATGCGTTTTGTCGAACCCAGTCGAGGGTTCTCACCCCTCTCTGTGCGGTGGGGCATATAGCAAAAAAGCCTGAACATAAGTTCAGGCTTTCTCTTGGAATATGGCGGTGAGAGAGGGGTTGATTCGCTGCGCTCACCCTACGGGCAGCCTGCGGCTGTCCAAAACGCAATGCGTTTTGTCGAACCCAGTCGAGGGTTCTCACCCCTCTCTGTGCGGTAGGGCATATAGCAAAAAAGCCTGAACATAAGTTCAGGCTTTCTCTTGGAATATGGCGGTGAGAGAGGGGTTCGAACCCTCGATACACTTTCGCGTATACACACTTTCCAGGCGTGCTCCTTCAGCCACTCAGACACCTCACCGTTTTTTGTTACGCCGAACTCGTCGGTGCAACGGGGCGCTACTATAGGGAGTGGCGGCCATTGGGTCAAGCTTATTTTATTACTTTTATCACGGCTGGCTAACTCCTGTTCGCATTGGTGGAAACTCAAGCGAAATAAGCGGTTGTGCGTCAATCCACGCGCCGTTGGCGGAGGAAATACCCGCGCAGAGGCTGGACGCGCGGTGGCAGGGCGGGAATGCAAAAAAGCCTGAACGCGAGTCCAGGCTTTCTCTTGAGATATGGCGGTGAGGGAGGGGTTGATTCGCTGCGCTCACCCTACGGGCAGCCTGCGGCTGTCCAAAACGCAATGCGTTTTGTCGAACCCGGTCGAGGGTTCTCACCGCTCCCTGTTACGGAATATAAAGCAAAAAAGCCTGAACGTGAGTCCAGGCTTTCTCTTGAAATATGGCGGTGAGGGAGGGGTTGATTCGCTGCGCTCACCCTACGGGCAGCCTGCGGCTGTCCAAAACGCAATGCGTTTTGTCGAACCCGGTCGAGGGTTCTCACCCCTCTCTGTGCGGTGGGGCATAAAGCAAAAAAGCCTGAACGTGAGTCCAGGCTTTCTCTTGGAATATGGCGGTGAGGGAGGGGTTCGAACCCTCGATACACTTTCGCGTATACACACTTTCCAGGCGTGCTCCTTCAGCCACTCAGACACCTCACCATATTGTCGTCGGCAACGCTTTGCGCTGTCGACGGGCGCTAATGTAGGAGAAACTGATTCCAGCGTCAATACCCTTGTGAGCACTCTGCGATCGTTTAGCCAAACTTGCAGCAATTTGCTGATTTCACGAACGATACGCGCTGTATTTCCTCGCTTGCCGGAGCTTGTTTTACCGTGTTTTGCGCAGGATTGTGGGTAGGCCGATATTTGAGCAATCTGAGGTTCGGTGGAGTAATTCGCCAGCATTTAATGCGATTGTTTTGCTGTTGTATGCATTAATACTGGATTATTAGTCAGATGTGTCGCTAAATGCTCGGGCTGGTGCGGCGACTTTGGCAAGGAATTTATAACGTCGCTCAGGCGGCCGTGCCGGTCGTAACGACCAGCAGGCAGGAACCGATCGATTAAATAATAATGCAGTAGAGGTTGCTTTGACTTTATCAGACTCCATTCCGGCAGCGCAGCAGCGTCATGCCATCCCTCCCGGCGCGGGCGCGCTGTTTTTTATCCAGATTTTCGCCACGCTCGGATTTGCCGTGCTGTATTCGACCCTGGTGCTGTACGCCACCAAACGATTGGGATTCAGTGAAAGCAGCGCCAATACCATGATGGGGGTGTTTGGTGCCTTCAATTACGGTCTCCACATGTTCGGCGGCTACCTCGGCGGGCGCTTCCTCAGCAATCGCAATCTGTTCGTGCTGGGAATGGTGTTGCAGGTGATTGGCTGCGCGCTGATTGCCGTTGCTGGCGTTGCGGGGCTGTACTGGGGGCTGGCGATGTTCCTCACCGGTAGTGGGCTGAATGTTACCTGCATCAATATGATGCTGACGCAAAGATTCCACCCAGAAGACGATCGCCGTGAATCGGCATTCCTGTGGAATTATGCCGGCATGAATCTTGGGTTTTTCGTCGGGTTCTCGGTTGCCGGCTATTTTCAGTTGACCGAAAATTATCGCGCGCTGTTCCTGTTCGCCACGCTGGGCAATGCGGCCGCCATTGTGGTGGCCGCTACCCGCTGGCGCATTCTGGCCGATATCAATACTCCGTTGCATGAGGCTACGCCTGGGCAATATCGCCAACGTATGCTGATCGGTCTGGTGGTACTGGTTGCCCTGGTGCCGATCATTCGGCTGATGCTGACGCACGCCGAGTTTAGCGGGCACTTTGTCATTGTGCTCGGCCTGCTGATTTTTCTGCTGCTGTGCCTGATAACATTGCGCCATTCTCCACGCGATGAGCGTCGCCGTATGCTTGCCTACCTGATTCTGGCGCTGGGTTCGCTGGTATTCTGGATGCTGTATCAGTTGGCGCCGATGGGGCTGATGCTTTTTTCCGAACACAATATCGATCTGAACGTCTATGGCATGCGGGTGGCACCGCAGTGGATTCAGAATATCAATACGCTGGTGATTGTCGTTGGCGGGCCGCTGCTGGCCTGGTGGTTCAATCGTCTGCGCGCACGCGGCTGCAGCATTGACATACCCTTGCAGTTTGCCGCCTCACTATTCTGTATCGGCCTTGGCATGCTGGTTTTGCCTTTGGGCATCAGCATGGCCGGCGGCGATGGCATGGTGGCGTTCAAATGGATTGTCATCAGCTATCTATTGCAAAGTATCGGTGAGTTGCTGATTTCGCCGATTGGTTACGCGATGATTGGCAAACTGGCGCCGCCACGTTATCAAGGGATAATGATGGGATGCTGGATGATGGTGACCGGCGTAGCGTCGGTGTTGGCGGGATATGTCTCGGGTCTGATGCCGGAAAACAGTGGCAGTACGCCATTACAGACCAACCCCGGTTACAGCCACATCTTTGGTTTGCTGGGCTGGGGGGCGGTAGCGATAGCGGTAGTACTGCTGGTATTGATCCCTTTGCTGCGCCGCCTGATTCGCCGCGAAGCCAACGCCGCCTAGTGTCGCAGTAAAGGGGACTGATTGCGTTCTACAGCCCCACTGGTCGGGGCTGTTTTCTTTTGTGCGTTTAATCCTTGCATCTGCCGCCGAATCACGGAAGTCTGGAGCAAAACGAAAACAACGGAGCAACGTCGATGAACATCATTTTCTATCATCCTTTTTTTGACGTGCAGCCATGGCTCGACGGCCTGCGGCAACGCCTGCCGCAGGCCAGCATACGTCAATGGCTACCGGGGGACGACCAGCCGGCGGACTATGCGCTGGCGTGGCAACCGCCATTCGAAATGCTGGCCAACCGGCAGCGTCTGAAGGGGATTTTTGCCCTCGGCGCCGGCGTCGACGCCATCTTGCAGCAGGAGCGGTTACGACCCGGAACGCTACCGGCTGGCGTGCCATTGGTGCGTTTGGAAGATACCGGCATGGCACAACAGATGCAGGAGTACGCGTTAAGCTATGTATTGCGCTATTTCCGGCGTTTCGATGAGTATCAACTGTTGCAGCAGCAAAAACAGTGGCAACCGTTGGCACCGCACCAGCAGGAAAACTTCACCATCGGCATTCTCGGTGCCGGGGTGTTGGGAAAAAGCGTGGCGCAAAAACTGGTGGAGTTTGGCTTCGAGGTACGTTGCTGGAGCCGCAGCGCCAAGCAGATCCCAGGCGTCACCAGTTTTGCCGGCGAAGGCCAGCGCGCGGCGTTTCTTGACGGCAGCCGACTGATTATCAATCTGTTGCCCAATACGCCGGAAACCGCCGGCGTGCTTAACCGCGAACTGTTCGCCCATCTCCTTCCGGGCGCCTATCTGATCAACCTGGCGCGTGGCGCGCATTTGGTGGAGGACGATCTGCTGGCGGCGCTGGAGCAGGGGCAGATTGCCGCAGCGACGCTGGACGTTTTTGCCCGCGAACCGTTGCCGGCTGAACATCCGTTCTGGTGTCATCCGCGTGTCACCATAACCCCGCATATTGCTGCGATTACCTTGCCGCAGCAGGCGATGGACATGATCGCAACCAATATTCAGGCGATAGAGGCCGGGCGGACGCCGAGCGGAGTGGTGGACCTGGCCCGCGGCTATTAATGCCAGCAGATGGCCGGCGTAAGCTGCTATGCTAAACAGAGACTGAGCCTGTGGCTGGTGGCAAGCACAGGCAATCAAGAAGGAGAACCAATGTATCCCGTTGATCTACATATGCATACCGTCGCCAGTACCCACGCCTACAGCACGTTGCATGATTATATTGCCGAAGCCAGGCAGAAAGGCATCAAACTGTTCGCCATTACCGATCACGGACCGGATATGGCCGATGCGCCACATTATTGGCACTTTATGAATATGCACGTATGGCCGCGCCTGGTTGACGGTGTCGGTATCCTGCGCGGTATTGAGGCCAATATCAAAAACCGCGATGGCGACATTGATTGTACCGGTCCGATGCTCACGGCCATTGACGTAATCATTGCCGGCTTCCACGAACCGGTATTCGCGCCGCAGGATCAGGCAACGCACACCCAGGCGATGATTGCCGCCATGGCGCAGGGGGATGTGCATATCATCAGCCATCCGGGAAACCCGCGTTATCCGATTGACATTGCCGAGGTGGCTGCCGCGGCGGCACGCTATAACGTCGCATTGGAGTTGAATAACTCCTCGTTTACCCACTCTCGAAAAGGTAGCGAAGCCAATTGTCGGCGTATCGCCGCTGCGGTACGTGACGCCGGCGGCTGGCTGGCGTTGGGCTCCGATTCGCACATTGCCATGTCGCTGGGCAACTTCGAGCATTGTGAGCGCATCCTTGCCGAGGTGGAATTCCCACAGGAGCGCATTCTTAACGTCAGTCCACGACGTCTGTTGAATTTTCTTGAGCAGCGTGGCAAGCCGGCGATTGCGGAATTGGCGGATTTGTGACATCGTCACGGCAAAATTTACCGTTTTGCATAAGGTTTAATCATGAATGAGTTTTCCATCGTCTGTCGCGTGTTGGGTACGCTGTTTTACCGCCAACCACAAGATCCGTTGCTGGTGCCGCTGTTTGCGCTGATTCAGGAGGGGAAGCTGCAACAGCATTGGCCGCTTGAACAAGATGAGCTGCTGACGCGTTTGCAGCAGGGCTGCGAGCCGCATTTGCTGGCCGCCGATTTTAATGCGCTGTTCGTGGGTAACGAATGCAGCGTATCGCCGTTCCGCTCGACCTATGTCGAAGGTGCGACAGAAAGTGACGTTCGGGCGTTTCTGCAACAGCGTGGCATGCCGCTGAGTGACGCACCGGCCGATCACTTCGGTTCTTTATTGTTGGCGGCCTCATGGCTGGAAGACCAGTCGCAGGAAGATGAAGCGCAGGCGCAGATTACGTTGTTTGATGAGTATCTGTTGCCGTGGTGTGGTCGTTTTCTTGGCAAGGTGGAGGCACATGCTACCAGCGGTTTTTATCGTACCCTGGCGCTGATTACACGTGATGCCTTACAGGCTATGCGTGACGAATTGGCGGAATATGAAGACAGCGATGATGACGCGCAAGACGAACAGTAAAGGGTAAAAGGCGCAGCCTGTGCTGCGCCAACGGTGGATTAGTCGGTAAAGGGAATGACCAATTGCCCTGGTTTAACTTCCAGCCCTTTCGCCAGTTTGCGCGCCATGGCTTCCGTTTTGCTGTTTTCCGGGTTCAACACGTAGGCCGGTTTCTGATCGAAATAGCTCTTCAGCGACTGATTCAGGTAAGGCGTTAACGCCTTCATTACCGTGTCCATTTTCTCGGGCTGAATTTTATAATCCGTCAGCTCCATATCCTTGAGGAAAATCGCGCCTTTCTCGCGGTCATATACCGGCTGCGCCTTTAGCGTCAGCTGCATGTCGGCTTTTTGCGGACCGAGGATGGAGGTGATATCGACTTTGGCATTACCGGTCAGCGTCACCTTGCCCGGCTCGCTGCGGCCAATCTGGCTCTGTAGCTGGGTGAGTACGATATGCGCATCCACCAGTCCTGGTACGCCAAGCTGCTTCTGGTAATCATTATGTTTTTGCAGGTAATCGTTCACTTCCTGCTCGCTGAGCGTGTATTGCGTCAGTTGATTGCAGCCGGCAATCACGCCGGCGAACACCAGGGCGGCGACGCCCATAAAAATTTTTTTCATACATGCCTCATAATACCGCCAACGGAACAACGGCAGTCAATCGATTGATTTTCATTATAAACATTCAGCTGCATTGAACCCAAGGTTTAAACGCGATGCGCAACGATAGTGCGTGTGAAACGCGAAACCGCCTATCGGATAACGCTGAAACTGTTCAGCGGCGCAGACGCAGTAGCAGTAACACCACCCCGGCGAGACACAGTAGCCCGCCGAGCGTGGGGAACAGCGGCAGTCCCCACAGGCGTAAGGTCGACTGCATCAGATACGGCGCCAGCCCAAGCGCGAACGCGGCGGTGACAATGGCAATCGCCAGAGTGACCGCCGCGCGTTCTAATGACTTGCTGAGATCGCCAATATTATTAACGCTGATATCAGCGCCGATTCGCCCGTGTTTTAACCGTTTCAGCAACAGCCGAACGGTTTGCGGCAGTTCGTCGCCGGCATCCAGCGCCTCCGCACCCAGCGCCAGCATACGTTCGCGCAACGCCTCCGGCGTATGGCGTTGCAGCATCACCTGCTGCAGCATCGGTTTTAGCGTGGCGATGATATCGAATTGCGGATCCAGTCGATGCAATACGCCATCGGCGGTGATCAATGCCTTGAACAGCAACACCAGATCCGGCGGTAACGCCAACTGATGCTCACGCGCCATAACCAGTAAATCGGTTAACGCCTTTCCCAGCGTTAGCGTGGCAGAGGCCTGCTTGTCGAGAAAGTTCTGTGCAGCCAGCTCCAGATCCAGCACATCAAGCTGATGCCCGTCTGACCAGGCGATCAGCGTATTAACGATGCCGTCGCTTTGCCGCTCGGCAATGGCCTGTAATACCCGCAGTAGCTGATTACGCCGCCGCTGGGAAAGTTGCCCGACCATGCCGAAATCGATAAAACCAACGCGGTTATCGCTGAGCGCCATCACGTTGCCGGGATGGGGATCGGCGTGATAGACGCGGTGTTCCAGCACCATACGCATAAATGCCTGCGCGCCACGCTGTGCCAACAGCGGGCCGTCGAAACCGGCATGGGCCAGTTGCTGCGGGCTTTCCGGCGCGACGCCGGGTAAAAATTCCTGAACCAATAGCCGTTTAGACGACCACTGCCAGTAAATTCGGGGTACCACCACCTCGGGGTGTGCGGCAAACTGTTGCGCGACCCGATCGCAATTATTGCCTTCGTGCGTCAGATCCAGTTCATGACTCAGGGCGGTTGCCAGTGCGCGTATCATCTGGCGTGGCCGATAGCGAGCCAGCGCCGGGCTTTGCTGTTCCACCACCTCAGCCAGGTAGGCCAGCAAGCGCAAATCGGCTTGAATAGTCTTCGCCAGCCCTGGGCGTAACACCTTGACCACCACCGCTTCGCCGCTGTGCAGCCGGGCGCGGTAAATCTGCGCCATCGACGCGGCGGCCAGCGGCTGGGTGTCAAATTCGGCAAACACCTGCTGCGGGTCGGCGCCCAGATCGGCGCGTATCTGGCCTTCCAACGCCTCCCAGGGCAGCACCGCCGCCTGGCTGTGCAGCCGGTCAAGTTCATCGGTCCAGTTTTGCTCAAGCAGGTCGGAGCGGGTCGCCAGGATCTGACCGAATTTGACGAAGGTAGGCCCCAGCGCTTCCAGTGCGGCACGCAGGCGCTCGGGCAGCGACTGCTGGCTACCGTCATCGCGACGGTTGCCGACTGCCGCGCCCAACAGGCTATTGAGCCCCAGCAGACTTACCACATCCTGCAAGCCGTAGCGGATAAGTACCGCCGAAATCTCTGCCAGTCGAGCGCGATCGCGCGCGGTAACCAACACCATTTTCAACATTTGCGCGCTACTCCATTATCGCGAATGGCGGTCAGTTTTCCATGTCCAGCAACAGCGGAACGTCGCTGCGGGCGGCCATGCGGTTACGGTACGCTTCGACGTTGTCTGGCAGCGATACGCCAGCGACGATCGACAGCGAGCGCAACAGCGGGAACAGGTGAATATCGTCTTCCGACAGTTGGCCATTTACCGCATTAGGCGCAACGATCAGCGGCGACAGGGTTTGCAGATCGCGTTCCAGGCGGCGGATCAGGTCGGCGCTGTTGGCCAGGTGGGCGCTAAAGTCGCCGATCGCCGCCTGTTTCTTATGCGTGAAGTATTCGCGGGCGCTGTCGGTGGCAAACTCTTCAAAATCCGCCTGGGCAAAGCGTGGCAACAGCAGCTCGGCGCTATAGTCGGCAACCTGTTGCAACCATTCGCCAATCGCCGGGTTGGTTTTTCCGCTCAGCAACGGCTGCCCGTCAAATTGATCGACGTAGTGCACGATATCCATGCTCTCCGGTAGATAACTGCCATCATCTTTTTGCAGAATCGGCGCCATCTTTTTGCCAATCATATTGGTGGGTGTCAGCTCGTCGTCGTTGAGTAGCGTGATCAAGCGTACCGGCAGGTTTTTCAGGCCGAATATCATGCGCGCCTTTACGCAGAATGGGCAATGGTCATAAATAAACAGTTTCATGCTTGCTCCCGGTTCTCTGGTTTTACTGCAATAGTTATCACAGCATACTGAGACTGTCGCACGAGATTCTTGTTGCAAGGTGCGTAATGTGACCTGGCCCGCGTAGAAAACCCGGGCCGTCAGCGATTATTTTTTGGCTGGAACGGCATTCAGCACTTCAATCAAGTGCAGGCGGGCCTGCTCCAAATCGATCTTGTCGCGTTCGCTGCTGGCGCTGACCAGCTGTAGCTGCTTGATCACCTCGCTTTTCAACGGCGGATCCGCGGCGAGGATGTGTGCCAGCGTTTTTTCTATCAGCGTAGATCGCGCATAAATCATGCGTAGGTTCAGAACCATGTGTTCTAACAATTGCGGTAAGTTAGTTTCGGACATGCCAACGACTCCTGGGTCATATTTTTACTATCAGAATAGCAGCTATGGTAAATTCGGCAGATTTTCTGGTGACTTAGCACCCGGCAGGGCATGAAATGATTAAAAGTGCCGCTCTGATAATGGCATTTTCTGCCGGCGGCAGCGGCAGAATAACCTGCGCTGACCGACAAAAACGGCGGAAATCGGCGTAAAGCGCCAAAAAACCGCGTGAACGGTTATTTACTGAGCGGGCGAGATTTTACCTATGGGGCAGGCTAAGGTTATATTAATCAAGGGCAAGTGCGGTTCTGCGCCGGCCAATGAAAATAGCGCGAGCAACAATTCTGGATATTGGCATTCGCATGCGCGCCCATCAACACTCTTATCAGAACCGTCCTGACCGCGGGGGAAATGATGTTCGGCTATCGCTCTGCATCACCAAAAGTACGTCTTACCACCGACCGGCTGGTTGTCCGCCTGGTTCATGAACGCGATGCCTACCGGTTGGCGGAGTATTACGCCGAAAACCGCGCGTTTCTAAAACCGTGGGAACCGGTACGGGACGACAGCCATTGCTATCCTTCCGGCTGGCAGGCGCGTCTTGGCATGATCACCGAAATGCAAAAGCAGGGCAGCGCCTACTATTTCATCCTGCTCGATCCGGATGAAACCGAGGTGCGCGGCGTGGCGAATTTCAGCAATGTGCTGCGCGGCTCGTTTCACGCCTGTTTCCTCGGCTATTCGCTCGGGGAAAAATGGCAGGGGCAAGGGCTGATGCATGAAGCATTGCAGACGGCGATCCGCTATATGCTGCGCCAGCAACGCATGCATCGCATCATGGCCAACTATATGCCGCACAACCACCGCAGCGGCGCATTGCTCACCCGGCTCGGTTTCGAACGTGAAGGCTATGCCAAGGATTATCTGCTGATCGATGGGCAGTGGCAGGATCACGTGTTGACCGCATTGACCAACAAAGAATGGCTACCGCCACGCTGAGGCCAGAAAATGAAATATCAATTAAGCGCCAAAGAAGCCCGGGTTATTGGTTGTCTGCTGGAAAAGCAGGTCACCACCCCGGATCAATATCCACTGTCTCTCAATGCCATCACGCTGGCCTGCAATCAAAAAACCAATCGCGATCCGGTGATGGATCTGACTGAAAGCGAAGTCCAGCAACTGCTCGATCTGCTGGTAAAACGGCATTTTTTACGTACGCAAAATGGCTTTGGCAATCGGGTCGTCAAATACGAGCAGCGTTTCTGCAATTCGGAGTTCGGCCAGCTTAAACTGTCCCCGGCCGAGGTGGCGGTGGTGGCCACACTGCTATTGCGCGGAGCGCAAACGCCGGGCGAATTGCGGACCCGAACCGCGCGCATGCACGATTTCAGCGACGTCGGCGAGGTTGAACAGCTGTTACAGCAGTTGACGAGCCGTGAAGACGGGCCGTTGGTGGTGCGGTTGGCACGTGAGCCGGGCAAGCGCGAAAGCCGTTTTATGCACCTGTTCAGCGGCGAGATTACACCGGTCGAGGAGGTGCAGGAAAGCGTGGATGACAGCATGCTGGGCGAACGGGTCGCGGCACTGGAAGAACAGGTGGCGCTGTTGAAACAGCAACTGCAACAACTGATGGCGCGGAGCGAAAATGAGTAAATTGCGTATTGGCATGGTCGGGCTGGGTGGGATCGCGCAAAAGGCCTATTTGCCGATCCTGAGCCAGGCGGCGGAATGGCAGCTGGTGGGCGGTTTTTCACCCAATCAGCAGAAAGCGCAGACGGTATGCGACAGCTATCGCATGCGTTGTTTTTCACGCCTGGATGCGCTGGCCGAACAGTGTGATGCGGTGTTTGTTCATAGCAGCACCGCCAGCCATTTTGCCGTGGTGCAACAGCTGTTGCAGCAGGGGGTACACGTTTATGTTGATAAGCCGTTGGCAGAAACGGTGGCGCAAGGTGAACAGCTGATCGAACTTGCCCAGGCGCGTGGCAAGACGCTGATGGTGGGTTTTAACCGCCGTTTCGCCCCGTTGTATCGCCAGTTGAAACAACAAATGCAGCAGCCGACCTCGCTGCGCATGGATAAACACCGCAGCGACAGCGTTGGGCCGCAGGATATGCGCTTTACCCTGCTGGACGACTATTTGCACGTGGTTGACACCGCGCTCTGGCTGGGCGGCGAACAGGCGGTATTGCAAAGCGGCCATTTGCAGGCCACCGCCGCCGGCGAAATGCTGTACGCCGAGCACCACTTCCAGTGTGGTGAGATGTTGATCACCACCAGTATGCACCGCCGGGCGGGCAGCCAGCGCGAAAGCGTACAGGCGGTAACCGACGGTGCGTGCTATCAGTTGCATGATATGCGTCAGTGGCTGCGAGAAGACGCCCGTGGCATCGTCGAGCAGCCGGTGCCGGGCTGGCAGTCCACCCTGGCGCAACGCGGCTTTGACGGTGCGGTGCGTCACTTTATCGAGGCGGTAGGCAACCAGAGCGTGCCGGAAACTGCCGGCGAGCAGGGGATCCGTGCCCAACGCGTTATCGAGCGCCTGCTGCGCGACGCGGCGGCGTAAGGTAATCCCATGTAACAGTTGGCGGTAGCTATTCTTTGATGGATGCGTAAACTGAAGCCACTTTATTGACACCAACGCCTGCTGCCGCAGGCGTTGATATTTTACGGTATTATTCAAAACCACATGAACCTACTAAAATCACTGGCAGCCGTCAGCTCGATGACGATGTTCTCTCGGGTGCTGGGCTTCGCGCGTGATGCCATCGTGGCACGCGTTTTTGGGGCAGGCATGGCAACGGACGCCTTTTTCGTGGCGTTCAAGTTGCCCAACCTGCTGCGGCGCATCTTTGCCGAGGGGGCTTTTTCGCAGGCTTTCGTGCCGATTTTGGCAGAATACAAGAGTCAACAGGGCGAAGAAGCGACGCGCACCTTTATTGCCTACGTTTCCGGTCTGTTGACGCTGGTGTTGGCCATCGTGACGCTGGCGGGGATGCTGGCCGCGCCCTGGGTCATTTTTGTCACCGCGCCGGGCTTTACCGACACGCCGGACAAGTTCGCGCTGACCTCGGCGTTGCTGCGTATTACCTTCCCCTACATTCTGCTGATCTCACTGGCGTCGCTGGTTGGGGCCATCCTGAATACCTGGAACCGCTTCTCGATACCGGCGTTTGCGCCGACGTTGCTTAACGTCAGCATGATCGGGTTCGCCCTGTTTGCCGCCCCGTATTTTAACCCGCCGGTGCTGGCGCTGGCGTGGGCGGTGGTGGTTGGCGGTGTGCTGCAACTGGGTTACCAACTGCCACATCTGAAGAAAATCGGCATGTTGGTCTTGCCGCGTATCAAGTGGCGTGATGCTGGCGTTTGGCGCGTTATGCGTCAGATGGGGCCGGCGATCCTTGGGGTGTCGGTGAGTCAGATTTCGCTGATTATTAACACCATCTTTGCCTCGTTTCTGGTGTCCGGTTCGGTGTCATGGATGTATTATGCCGACCGCCTGATGGAGTTCCCTTCCGGCGTGCTGGGTGTGGCGTTGGGTACCATTCTGTTGCCGTCACTGGCTAAAAGCTTCTCCAGCGGCAACCATGATGAATATTCACGTCTGATGGACTGGGGACTGCGCCTGTGCTTCCTGCTGGCGTTGCCTAGCGCGGTGGCGCTGGGCATTCTGGCCAAACCGCTGACGGTCTCCTTGTTCCAGTATGGTAAATTTACCGCGTTCGACGCGGCGATGACGCAGCGTGCGCTGGTTGCCTATTCGGTCGGTCTGATGGGGTTGATCGTGGTGAAAGTGCTGGCACCGGGCTTCTATTCGCGGCAAAACATCAAAACGCCGGTGAAAATCGCCATTATTACGCTGATCATGACGCAGGTGATGAACCTGGCGTTTATCGGGCCGTTGAAACATGCCGGCCTGTCCTTGTCCATCGGTCTGGCTGCCTGCCTGAATGCCTCTTTGCTGTACTGGCAGCTGCGCAAACAGGATATCTTCCAGCCGCAGCCAGGCTGGGCGGTGTTCCTTGCCAAGCTGCTGGTGGCGGTCCTGGTCATGTCGGCGGTGCTGGTGGGCGTGATGTGGTTCATGCCGGCCTGGGATCACGGCAATATGCTGGAACGCCTATTACGGCTGGCGGTGGTGGTAGTGGCCGGCGTGGTGGCTTACTTCGGCGTACTGGCTGGGTTGGGCTTCCGTCCAGGTGACTTTGCCCGCAAAGCGGCGTAACGGGGCAGCAGATGCAAAAAGGGTCGCCTTGGCGACCCTTTTTTATTGCCGATGGGCGGCGTTACATGCGTTCGACGGTGTCGATACCCAGCGTATCCAGGCCGGTTTTCAGCGTCTTGGCAGTGAGCAACGCCAGCTTCAAACGGCTCTGACGCGCTGCTTCGCTGTCGGCGTTCAAAATCTGGCAATGTTCATAGAAGCTGGAGAACAGGCCGGCAACATCGTACAGATAGCTACACATCACGTGAGGTGTGCCTTCGCGCGCCACCACGGTGAGGGTTTCCTCAAACTGCAGCAGACGGGTTGCCAGCGCAATTTCACGCTCTTCGGTCATCACCAGTGGCAGCGTCAGCGCGTTTTCATCGACGCCGGCACGTTTGAACACCGAAGCCACGCGGGTATAGGCGTACTGCATGTAAGGGGCGGTGTTACCTTCGAACGACAGCATGTTATCCCAGTCAAAGATATAGTCGGTGGTGCGACTTTTTGACAGGTCGGCATATTTCACCGCGCCGATGCCGACGGCATTGACGACCTTGTTCAGTTCGTCGGCAGGCATGTCCGGGTTCTTTTCGGCGATCAGCTTCGCCGCGCGCTCAATGGCTTCATCCAGCAGGTCGGACAGCTTGATGGTGCCGCCTGAGCGGGTCTTGAACGGCTTGCCGTCCTTGCCCAGCATCATGCCGAACATATGGTGTTCCAGCGAGACGGAGTCCGGCACGTATCCGGCCTTGCGTACGATGGTCCAGGCCTGCATCAGATGCTGATGCTGGCGGGAGTCGATGTAGTAGAGCACCCGATCGGCACCCAGTGTCTCATAACGGTATTTGGCGCAGGCGATATCGGTGGTGGTATACAGGTAACCGCCGTCTTTCTTCTGGATGATGACGCCCATCGGCTCGCCATCCTTGTTTTTGTATTCGTCCAGGAACACCACGGTCGCGCCTTCGCTTTCCACCGCCAGCCCTTTGGCTTTCAAATCCTCAACGATGCCAGGCAGCATGGCGTTGTACAGGCTTTCGCCCATTACGTCGTCTTCGGTCAGGGTAACGTTAAGACGGTTGTAGACCAGTTGGTTCTGCGCCATGGTGATGTTGACCAGCTTGCGCCACATGCCGAGGCAGTATTGATCGCCGCCTTGCAGCTTGACCACGTAGCCACGGGCGCGTTCGGCGAACTGTGCATCTTCGTCGTAGTGTTTCTTTGCTTCACGATAAAACTGTTCCAGATCGGACAGGCCCATTTCGCTGGCGTTTTCGTTCTGCATTTTTTCCAGGTAGGCAATCAGCATGCCGAACTGGGTGCCCCAGTCGCCGACGTGATTTGCCCGGATCACCTTGTGTCCGAGGAACTCCTGGGTACGAGCAGCCGCGTCACCAATGATAGTGGAGCGCACGTGGCCGACATGCATCTCTTTGGCGACGTTTGGCGCCGAGTAGTCGATGACGATGGTTTGTGGCTCGACCGGCGCAATGCCCAGTTTCGGCGCACGCAATGCGGCGTCGGCATGTTGTGCCACCCAGGCTGGGGTCAGGAAGATATTGATAAAGCCCGGGCCGGCGATTTCTACTTTAGTGGCGATATCGCCAAGATCCAGCAGTTGCACCACTTTTTCTGCCAGTTGTCGCGGGGGCATGCCGAGTTTTTTCGCCACGGACATGACGCCGTTAGCCTGATAATCACCAAACTGCGCCTTGGCGGACTGACGAACCTGAGCTTCGCAATCGGCGGGTGCGCCTGCGGCAATCAGCGCCTGGCTGACTTTTTCTGAGAGAAGAGCCTGAATATTCACCGGGATACCTTAAATGACGAACGAGGGTCGCGCACTGCGCCCCTCCGGAAAACAGCCTGTAATTGTACCCGATTGCAGGCGCCGCGTCAGCAGTTGGCGCGGATTGAAGCCGAGGAAAACCTGATGCACAGCCGCAAGGCGTTACCCACGGCTTTGGCGAGTGGGCGAACGGAGATTAAGTAAGCAAAGTAGGGGAGGGTAAAACAAAAAACGAATGGAGGGGTTAATGCTTTTTATTGCGACGATTCGCATCCAGGCTGCTGGTGCGACGTGTTTTAAAATGGCGATAAATGGCGTAAGCGGCAATAACAATCAATATTGCGGATAACGTTAAAAGGAACATGATAATTTATCTCTGTTATAACATTTTCCCAAAATAGCTTAATTATTTGCATGAAGCAATTCGTGACAATTTATTTAAGATAAGTCTCAGGTGACTGGCCTTGAAGGCTGATTTAAAACAATGACATGGATAATGATTTGCTTATTATTCCATCTGTTGCGTTGTTGGTAATGCGCATTGTTAATGCATCATTGTTTTTTTGTGTTGCAGTCACTCGCTAATGGCAGAATTACACGTCATTTGGTTATTAACTTATGATCTTAATTTTTGGTTTGGGGAAATTATTGGCATGCGAAAAATCCTAAAAAACAAATTAACGCACAAAAGTTTAACGTTACTGAAATTGATTAGCCATATAGCATATCGAGTCTGTTCTTTTATCTCATCATACAATGATGAATTTAATATGGCCGAACGTGGCGGTCGGCGCGCTGCCAGTGTAAATTATGCCGTTTGCAATGTGGTTGTGTTGTCGCAGGAGCTTTATGACCAATTTATCCGCTATCGCCGAGCTGGGCGACCTGGTGCTGGATCTGCCGCGTTTTGAGCAGGCGCTGGCGCAATTTGCCGAAAAACTGCATCTCGATCTGTCGCAGTTTACTGCCGATCATATTTCGCTACGTTGCCACCAGCAGGCCACCGCCGAACGCTGGCGGCGGGGATTGCTGCAATGCGGCACTCTGATCTCCGAGGCGATGATTAATGGCCGACCGATCTGCCTGTTCAGTCTGGCAGAACCGCTGTCGGTGGGGCCGTGGCGCATTGACTGCATCGAGTTGCCGTATCCCGGTGAGAAGCGTTACCCGCATGAAGGCTGGGAACATGTGGAACTGGCGCTTGGCGGCGATCCGCAGACGCTGTACGCGCGCGCGCTGGCGCTGTTGCCGGATCAGGCGCTGTTGGCACCGGGCATCAAACTCAAGCAGAGTTCGCCAAAAGGCCAAGGCGAACGCTTGCCAAATCCAACGTTGGCGATCACCGATGGCAGCGTAACCATCAAATTCCATCCTTATACGTTGCGTGAGATTGTCGCCAGCGAAGGTGCCTAGCCCATCAGCGCTTGCACGGCGTTGGACATACGCTGCAACGCGCGTTGCAGCAAGGCACGCTGGCAGGCGAAATTGAGCCGCACAAATCGTCGATCGCCAAACTCCAGGCCGGGGCTCAAGCCGACGCCGGCCTGTTCAAAAAATGCATGCGGGTTGTCGACCGGCAGCCCGCTGCAATCGATCCAGGCCAGATAGGTCGCTTCCACCGGCTGCAACTGCAAACCGGGCAGGGCAGTGATGCACGCCATCACCAAATCACGGTTACCACGCAGATAGTCTAGCTGGGCGTCTAGCCATGGCTGGCCGTGGCAATAGGCCGCCTGGGCCGCCACCAGTGCCAGCACGTCGACCTCCGGCACAATGCCGCGACGTTCACGACACAGCGCGCGCCGTAACTCGCTATTGGGCACGATGGCCATTGACGCCCCCAGCCCGGCGATATTGAAGGTTTTAGACGGTGACATCAGGGTTATGCTGCGCTGCGCCGCATCCTCATTCAGCGTGGCAAAGGGGATGTGCTGCAAGCCGGGCTCGAGCAACAGATCGCAATGGATTTCGTCGGAGCAGACGATCAACTGGTGCGCTTGTGCAAATTGCTGCTGCGCCAGTAGCTCATTGCGGCGATAAACCGTGCCGCCGGGGTTGTGCGGATTACACAGCAACAAGAGCTTTTCCCGCCCGTTCAATTGACTGGCTGCGGAGGACAAATCCGGTAGCCAGCGCTGCGCGCGCAGTTGCATGGGGATGGAGAGTTGGCGGCAGCCGGCAAATGCCGCCGCTTTGCGAAACGGTGGATAAATTGGCGCCGGAGCCAGCGTGCCGGCGTCTGCATCGGTAAAGGCACGTACGCACAGGTTCAGCCCACACACCAGACCGGGCAAAAAAATCAGCCATTCGGGCTTGATGTGCCAGCTATAGCGCTCTACCATGCGCCGGATAAAAACCTCAATAAGAACAGGGGAAGGATGGCTGTAGCCGAATACGCCGTGGGCGACCCGCTGTTGCAGCGCGTCGATCACCGCCGGCGGGGAGCGAAAATCACTGTCGGCAACCCACAGCGGAATAATGTCGCGATCGTGATATCTGTCCCACTTAACGCTTTCACTGTGACTGCGGTCTACCCATTGATCAAAATTGAATGCCATAGTTATCTCCTGAACCGTTTCAATATTGATGCTTTGAGCCTAGGCGAGAAGTCTGGTGCTTAACAACCGTTGTGTTATTTGGCCGTCATCTGGGGGTGACAATGATTAAACTGGAAGTTTGTTGCTATAGCGTAGATTGCGCACTGACGGCTGAACGGGCAGGCGCCGATCGTATTGAACTCTGTGCCAGTCAGAGCGAGGGCGGTCTGACGCCAAGCTACGGTTCCCTGTTGTTGGCGCGTGAACGGCTGAGTATTCCGGTACATCCGATCGTTCGTCCGCGCGCAGGCGATTTCTGCTACGGCGCGGTAGACTTTGCCGTGATGAAAAGCGATATCTCATTGATGCGTGACATGGGATTCGCCGGCGTGGTGGTGGGGATGCTCGACGAAGAAGGGCATATCGATCTGCGGCGGATGCAGGAGATCGTGTCGCTGAGCGGTGATATGGCGGTGACCTTCCACCGTGCCTTCGACATGTGCCAGAACCCGATGACCGCACTGGCGCAACTTACCGATCTTGGTATTGCGCGTATTCTGACCTCTGGCCAGCAACAAAATGCCGAACTGGGGTTGCCGCTGCTGCGTGATTTGCAGCAGGCCAGTCAGGGGCCGGTGATTATGGCCGGTGCCGGGGTGCGATTGAGCAATCTGCACAAGTTTGTCGATATCGGCATTCGGGAACTGCACAGTTCGTCTGGCCATACCGTGCCGTCGACCATGCGCTACCGCAAGGCGGGGGTGACCATGTGCGCCGATAATGAATTTGACGAATTCAGCCATTATTGCGTGGATGGCGAGATGGTCGAGGCGATGAAGAATGCGCTGGCGCTGGTTGATCCGATGGCGCAAAGCGCCTAGTGCGTCGGTGGTTGCTCTTCTGGCTCGTTAAAATCTCCTTTCGTCCGTGTCTCCATACATCAGCCCCGACCTTCTGGTCGGGGCTTTTTTGCGCATTCAGCCCTGGCATGGCAGGCAAGAGAGCAACCCGCCACGGTCGTGTGATATATTTGCTGCCGAAACGTTAATTTTATTATTGTCAGGTAGCATGATTAACCCGTTAGTTAAGCAGTTGAAGATTGGATGCGCGCGCCTATGGCCGCACCCGTTGGGCGTAGGAAAAAAGGAGATGCTGATCTCCGGTTGCGGCGCCGGTTTAGGATTAATGATTACCGGCTGGATCAGCCATTGGATGCTGGGGGAGGCCAACTTATGGTTTATCGCGCCGATGGGCGCCTCTGCGGTATTGCTGTTTGGCGTGCCGGGTAGTCCATTGGCTCAGCCGTGGTCAATCGTTGGTGGCAACCTGGTGGCGGCGACGGTGGGGGTCAGCGTCGGCGTGCCGATCGCCGATCCCGGTATCGCCTGCGGCGTTGCAGTGGGCATCGCCATTGTGCTGATGTTCAAACTGCGCTGTTTGCATCCGCCGAGCGGGGCAGTGGCGTTGACGGCGATCCTCGGCGGGCCGACGGTGCATCAGTTGGGCTACGGCTTTGTGTTGACCCCGGTGTTGCTCAATTCCGTGTTGCTGGCGCTGCTGGCACTGGTGTTCAACAATCTGGCGGGTCGACGCTATCCGCATGCGTTGGCCGACACGGAGGCCAAACCGGAACCGCTACCGATTGACGTACCGATCACCCGCGCAGATCTGCATGTCGCGCTGATGGACGGCGAGTTTCTCGATATTGACGAAGACGACCTGCAGGAAATATTGCAGCGGGCGGAACGCGCTGCCCAACAGCGATTGGCCATGCGACCTTAAACGCTAACCAAACGGCCGCGTCGGCGGCCGTTTGGCAACCTGGCGAGCTTTTTTAAGGTTTTCTGGCGATCAGCACCGCGCGACGTGGTGCGGGATAGCCTTCAATGGTTTTGCTGCGATCGTTCGGGTCAAGGAAATCCGCCAGCGACTCGCTGGTCATCCAGTCGGTGCGACGCTGTTCTTCAGTGCTGGTGACGCTGATATCTGCCACGGTTACATCAACGAAACCACATTTTTCCAGCCAGCATTTCAGCGCTTCGGTCGACGGGATAAAATAGACGTTGCGCATTTGCGCGTAGCGGTCACCCGGCACCAGGACCTGATGGCGATCGCCTTCTACTACCAACGTTTCCAGCACCAGTTCACCTTCACGCACCAGCTGATTCTTCAGCTGATACAGGTGATCCAGCGGCGAACGACGGTGATACAGCACGCCCATGGAAAATACGCTGTCGAACGCCGCCAGTTCCGGCAGTTGCTCAATCCCCAACGGCAACAGATGGGCACGCTGATCGCCGCCCAGCAGTTTGCGTACCGCTTCGAACTGGCACAGGAACAGCTGCATCGGGTCGATGCCAACCACAAACTGCGCCCCGGCGCCGATCATGCGCCACATGTGATAACCGCTGCCGCAGCCGACATCCAGCACCGTTCGGCCGGCCAAGGGAGAAATATGCGGTAATACCCGCTCCCACTTCCAGTCGGAATGCCATTCGGTTTCGATATCGATACCGTACAGCGAGAACGGCCCTTTACGCCATGGCATCAGGGTGCGCAGCATTTTTTCGATGCCTTCACGCTGGCCGGCCGACAGCGGCTGATCCAGCTCGGCGTGTACGCCGTGGAGCAGGTCAAGTCGGGTAGGGGTCAACGACGGCAGGTGTTCTACCGAATTGAACCATTGTTTGAATTTACCGTGCAGCGATTCGCGCTGCCAGGCGGAGATTTGCGCCGGCAGGGTATCCAGCCAGTGGCTGAGTGGGCTTTTGGCAATATGCCGATAAAAATCACCGAACTCAATCATGCCGTTTCTCCTGACTTCAAGGCGATCAGTGAGCCGAAGTTGAAGCATTGGAACCACACTTCAGCATGCTCAAAGCCGGCCTGCTTCAACCGTGCCTTATGGGCCTCTACCGAGTCGGTCAGCATGACGTTTTCCAGCATGCTGCGTTTCTGGCTGATCTCCAGTTCGCTGTAGCCGTTGGCGCGTTTGAAATCGTGATGCATATTGAACAGCAGTTCGCCGATGTCGCCGTCTTCAAAGCTGAATTTTTCGGACAACACCAGTGCGCCGCCCGGGCGTAGACCACGATATACATGCTGCAACAGGCGCAAACGATCGGCGGGCTCGAGGAATTGCAGCGTAAAATTCAGTACCACCATTGATGCATTCTCGATGTTGATATCGAGAATGTCGGCCTCGATCACCTCAACCGGCGTATCGGCGCGGAAGGCATCAATATGGCGACGGCAACGTTCGACCATCGCCGGGGAATTGTCGATGGCCAGGATTTTGCAGCCGTCAACCTTGATGTTTCGCCGCATCGACAGCGTCGCCGCGCCCAGCGAACAGCCCAGATCGTACACCTGACTGTTCGGCTGTACGAAACGCTCGGCCAGCATGCCAATCATGGAAATGATATTGGAATAGCCGGGAACGGAGCGCTGGATCATGTCGGGAAACACTTCAGCGACGCGTTCGTCGAAGGTCCAGTCGCCCAGTTTGGCTATCGGGGCGGAAAATAGAGTATCGCGGTTTGGCATAGCGGCAAAAAATCAGCTCAGAATTCGGAGGGGCGTATTCTAGCAGATTTAGCCTAAATAATTCGAGTTGCATCGCGGTGCGACCGTGCGACAGCGATTTGCACTCGCTGGCGTTGGCCGTTGGCAGCGCGCGGAGAATGGCGGGCGCGTGGATTCAAGTCTCTGATTCGGGAACAGGCGGCAAAGCCGCCTTGAACCGGCAACATCAGTACAGACTGAAGATCAGATCCCATGGCAGGTAGATGATATTTGCCAACACCATCAGCACCAGGGCAATGTAGGTGGCGGACATGCCAGAACGACGCCAGCTGACTTCACGGTTGCGCAGACCGTAATAATGCACCAGCCGACCGGCCATCAGCATCAGGCCGCACACGTGAATCATCCATACTCCAGCACCGTTCATCTCCATCATTACCAGCAGCACGGCGGCAATCGGGATGTATTCAACGGCGTTGCCGTGGACACGAATGGCGGTTTGCAGTTCATAAAAGCCACCGTCGCCATAGGCGACGCGATACTGTGTTCTGAGTTTGACTACGTCGTAAGAGAGTTTGATCAACAACAATGCGCCGAGCACTACATAAAGCGCGCTTACCATTATTTAACTCCATTCCCTAACCAAAACTGGCAGCAGCATGATAACTGCCATTAGTCCGGCTGTCGCGGAGAAAAATCTGATGTAATACGTCCGATTAATTGGTTAAAACAGTGAGTTCTGTTCTGGCCAGTCCGGTGGCGCGGGCAATGAGGGGATAACCCGCCGCAGCTGTTGCCAGATTTTTTGCGCCTGTTGTGGTGAATCTCCGTTATCCGGGGTGTGAATAAAAAGGTAAGGATTGTGCCGCCGTTGCCAATCGGGCAGTTTCTGTTGCCAGGGGGCAAACCAGCGCAGATTATCTTCCAGCACATCGCCGCCGATGAAGCGCACCAGCGGATTATTGGCGGTAATCAGCGCGTGCACCGGCAGCATCGGTTTTTTTTGCTGGGCGTCGCGTACGGCGGCACTGTTGGCGGCGGCGTGATGCACCGGTCGACTGTCGAGGATCACCCGGTTGATACCGCGCTGATGTAATCCCTGATTCAGCAGGCGTTCTTCTTCGCCCTTGGCGAAAAACGCCGGGTGACGCACCTCCACCCCGTAGGTAAACGCCTTGGGCAGCGTGTCGAAAAACGCCCACATTGTCGGCAGCTCGGCCGGGCCGAAGGCTGCCGGCAATTGCAGCCACAGTTGGCCGATGCGTGGCTGTATCGGCGTCAGACACTGATAGAAAGCCTGAATATCCGAGCTGCAATTGCGCAATGCTGCCTTATGGCTGATAGCGGAGGGGAACTTGAAGCAGAAGCGAAAGTTGTCATCGGTCATGGCGTGCCAGCGCTGAACGATCTCCAGCTTCGGCAGCGCATAAAAGGTGGTATTGCCTTCCACACAGTTAAAGTAGCGGCTGTAGTCAGCCAGGTCGCGCAGCCCGATACGCTGCCAGGCCGGGTGTTGCCATTGTGGTAATCCGATATACATCAGCGCCTTCGTCATGCATCGGCTGCCCCGGCAGGGCAGCGCAAAAAATAATGCCTACGTTAGCGTGCAACCTGAAGCGCGGCAAGAATTTCACCGGTGCTGCGCACTCGCGCCAGGCGTGGAAAAATGTTCTCAAAGGCAAAACGGTGCATCTCGGCGTTCGGCGCGCTGCACATGTCTTCGGCGATAATCAGTTCAAAGCCTCGTTCCCATGCGGCGCGGGCGGTGGACTCAACGCCGATGTTGGTGGCAATGCCGCCCAGCACCAGGGTTGTTATGCCGCGACGGCGCAGCTGCATTTCCAGATCGGTGCCGTAGAACGCTCCCCATTGGCGTTTGACGATCAAAATATCGCTGTCGTCGACCGCCAGTGCCTCCGGGAAGGTCCACCAATCAGCGGGCAAGCCGCCAACCGGTGCCGGCGTTGGCCGATCGACCGGCTGTTTCAACGCTTCGGCAAAGGTATCGGACCAGCCGACGCGTACCATCATCACCGGTGCGCCAAGCGCGCGGAAACGTCCAGCGAGGTGGGCGGCGTGCGTTACCACCTGTTCCGCACTGTGCGGGCCGCCGGCGTAGGGCAGAATACCGTTTTGCAAATCGATAACCACTAGCGCGGTGGTTTGGGCGTCAATGTTTAACATGGCGATTTTCTCATGGTGTAAATGGATTAAATCACCGCTGTAACCGGCACGCGTAACCCGGTGCGTTACAGCGGCTTGTTTCAGGCTACGTGAAAATTCTGCGCCGGGTTAACGGGAATTTTGTTAATCAATGTGTTGATTCGGGTAAAAACGCGCCATTTAGCCGTTGAACAATGCTGTGTTCGCACTTATCGGACGGATGAATTTCCTTTATAATGACCGCCTTTTTTCAACACTCTTTAATCCCACGACCTATGCCGATTTACGAATGTGTCTGCGCCGCCGACCGGCGTCGCGCGAGGCGATTCAAAACAGGTAATAAGCGTTCATCGGATAACCGCAGCGTGCAGAGCAGCAATTTCTCTGGCGCGGCATCGGCTGAGTAAAAGGATAGCGTATGCGTACTGAATATTGCGGGCAGTTGAATCTGTCCCACGTGGGCCAGGAAGTGACTTTGTGCGGTTGGGTCAATCGTCGTCGCGATTTGGGCGGCCTGATCTTTATTGATATGCGTGACCGCGAAGGCATCGTACAGGTGTTCTTCGATCCGGACCAGAAAACGGCGTTCGATAAGGCGTTCGAGTTGCGCAACGAGTTCTGTATTCAGATCGTCGGCACCGTACGCGCCCGTCCAGACAGCCAGATCAACAAAGACATGGCCACCGGCGAAGTAGAAGTATTCGCCCACGGATTGGAGATCATTAACCGCTCGGAGCCGCTGCCGCTGGACTCCAACCAGACTAACAGTGAAGAAGCGCGCCTGAAATACCGCTATCTGGATCTGCGTCGCCCGGAAATGGCCGACCGTCTGAAAGCCCGAGCCAAAATCACCAGCTTCGTGCGCCGCTTTATGGATCAGCACGGCTTCCTCGACATCGAAACCCCAATGCTGACCAAAGCCACGCCGGAAGGCGCACGCGACTATCTGGTGCCAAGCCGGGTGCACAAGGGCAAGTTTTACGCATTGCCGCAGTCGCCGCAGCTGTTCAAGCAGCTGCTGATGATGTCCGGCTTCGACCGTTACTACCAGATCGTCAAGTGCTTCCGCGACGAAGATCTGCGTGCCGACCGTCAGCCTGAATTTACCCAGATCGACGTGGAAACCTCCTTTATGACCGCCGATCAGGTGCGTGAAGTCATGGAGCAACTGGTGCGCGAGCTGTGGCAAGAAGTGAAGGGCGTCGATCTCGGCGATTTCCCGATCATGACCTTCGCCGAAGCAATGCGCCGTTACGGTTCTGACAAACCGGACCTGCGTAACCCGCTGGAGCTGGTGGACGTGGCCGATCTGGTGAAGGACGTCGAGTTCAAAGTGTTCTCCGGTCCGGCTAACGATGCCAAGGGCCGCGTAGCGGCGATCCGCGTACCGGGCGGCGCCCAGCTGACCCGCAAGCAGATCGACGAGTACGGTGCGTTCGTCAATATCTATGGCGCCAAAGGCCTGGCATGGCTGAAGGTCAACGACCGCGCCGCCGGTCTTGAGGGGGTACAGAGCCCGATCGCCAAATTCCTCAACGCCGAGGTGCTGGAAGCGGTGCTGGCGCGCAGCGAAGCGCAAACCGGCGACATTCTGTTCTTCGGCGCCGACAGCCACAAGATCGTGACCGACGCCATGGGCGCGCTGCGTTTGAAGCTGGGCCGCGATTTGCAACTGACCAGACTGGACGCATGGGCGCCGCTGTGGGTTGTCGACTTCCCAATGTTTGAAGACGACGGTGAAGGCGGTCTGGCGGCGATGCACCACCCGTTCACCGCGCCGCGTGATATGGCACCGGAAGCGCTGGCAAACGATCCTACCAGTGCCATCGCCAACGCCTATGACATGGTGGTGAACGGCTATGAAGTCGGTGGCGGTTCAGTGCGTATTCACCGTAGCGAGATGCAACAGACGGTATTTGGCATTCTTGGCATTAATGAACATGAGCAACGCGAAAAGTTCGGCTTCCTGCTGGATGCGCTGAAGTACGGTACGCCGCCGCATGCCGGCCTGGCCTTCGGTCTGGACCGCCTGGTGATGCTGTTGACCGGTACCGACAATATCCGTGACGTGATCGCCTTCCCGAAAACCACCGCTGCGGCCTGTCTGATGACCGATGCGCCAAGCTTTGCCAATCCGGCGGCGTTGCAGGAACTCGCCATCAGCGTGGTGAAGAAAGCTGCTACCGAGCAAGAGAGCGAGTGATGAACTACAAGCGTCCCGAGTCTATTCTGGTAGTGATTTACGCGCGATCCAGTGGTCGGGTGCTGATGTTACAGCGGCGCGATGATACCGAGTTCTGGCAGTCGGTCACCGGCAGCCTGGAGTTGGATGAGTCGCCGCCGTGTGCCGCACGGCGTGAGGTCATGGAAGAAATCGGCATCGATATCGACGCAGAGAAACTGCCGTTATTCGATTGTCAGCGCTGTGTGGAGTTTGAACTCTTTGTCCATTTGCGACATCGCTATGCGCCGGGAACCACGCGTAATAAAGAGCATTGGTTCTGCCTGGCGTTGCCCGAAGAGCGCGAGCCGGTGATTACCGAGCATCACGCCTACCAATGGCTTGAGGCGGCCGACGCCGTCAAATTGACCAAGTCATGGAGCAACCAGCAGGCGATTGAAGAGTTTGTGATTAATTCAGTCCAGTAGTCTTTATTTTTGGAGATATTTTATGGCAGGTCACAGTAAGTGGGCCAACACAAAGCACCGCAAAGCGGCACAAGATGCCAAACGCGGTAAGATTTTCACCAAAATTATCCGTGAGCTGGTGACGGCGGCCAAACTGGGCGGCGGCGATCCGGATTCCAACCCGCGCCTGCGCGCGGCGATGGACAAGGCGCTGTCCAACAACATGACGCGCGATACCATGAACCGTGCCATTGCGCGCGGCGTCGGCGGCGACGACGACAGCAACATGGAAACCATCATTTACGAAGGCTACGGCCCGGGCGGCACCGCCATCATGATCGAATGCCTGAGCGACAACCGTAACCGTACCGTGGCGGAAGTGCGCCATGCTTTCACCAAGTGTGGCGGCAACCTGGGGACCGACGGCTCGGTGGCTTACCTGTTCACCAAGAAAGGCGTTATCACCTATGCACCAGGTCTGGACGAAGACACGCTGATGGAAGCGGCGCTGGAAGCCGGCGCTGAAGATATCGTGACCTATGACGACGGCGCGATCGACGTCTACACCGCATGGGAAAATCTGGGCGAAGTGAAAGACGCACTGACCGCCGCCGGTTTCACCGCCGAGGCGGCCGAAGTGTCGATGATCCCGTCGACCAAAGCCGATATGGACGAAGAAACCGCGCCGAAGCTGCTGCGTCTGATCGATATGCTGGAAGACTGTGACGACGTGCAGGAGGTTTACCATAACGGTGAAATCTCCGACGAGGTGGCGGCGACGCTGTAATGCGTGCGAATGCGCGACAGCGCAGGGCAATGTTGGTTGTTCACACGGAGCGGCTCTGACAATGGCGATCATTCTTGGTATCGATCCAGGTTCACGCATCACCGGTTATGGCCTGATCCGTCAGCAGGGCCGTCAGTTGAGCTACATCGCCAGCGGCTGCATTCGCACGGTAGTAGATGATATGCCGACGCGTTTGAAACTGATCTATGCCGGTGTCAGCGAAATCATCACCCAGTTCCAGCCGGATTTTTTTGCCATCGAACAGGTGTTTATGGCGAAAAACCCGGACTCGGCGCTGAAGCTTGGGCAGGCGCGCGGTGTGGCGATCGTCGCTGCCGTCAACCAGAACCTTGAGGTGTTCGAGTATGCGGCACGTCAGGTCAAGCAGACGGTGGTTGGCACCGGCGCGGCGGAAAAGAGCCAGGTGCAGCATATGGTGCGCTCGTTGCTCAAGCTCTCTGCCAATCCGCAGGCGGATGCCGCCGACGCCCTGGCGATTGCCATCACCCATTGCCACCTTAGCCAAAACGTGCTGCGTATGAGTGAAGGGCGATTGAATCTGGCGCGAGGTCGGCTACGCTGAAAACGCGCGCTGCAACAACACGGGCTGGATATTCATCCAGCCTTTTTTATGGTATAAGCTTAGCAGCATTGCATGGCCGCAGGCCGTGATCGGAATCCAAGCAGGAGGGTAAATGATAGGTCGTCTCAGAGGTAATATCCTGGAAAAGCAGCCGCCGCTGGTGTTGCTGGAAGCGAATGGCGTCGGTTACGAAGTGCATATGCCGATGACCTGCTTCTATGAACTGCCGGAACTGGGGCAGGAAGCGATCGTATTTACCCATTTTGTGGTGCGTGAAGATGCGCAATTATTATACGGCTTCAATGACAAGCAGGAACGCGCACTGTTCCGTGAGTTGATCAAGGTGAACGGCGTTGGGCCAAAACTGGCGCTGGCTATCCTGTCTGGCATGTCGGCGCAGCAATTTGTCAGCGCGGTAGAACGCGAAGAAATCACCGCCCTGGTGAAACTGCCGGGGGTTGGTAAAAAAACCGCCGAACGCCTGGTGGTGGAAATGAAGGACCGCTTCAAGGGGCTGAACGGCGATCTGTTCAACAACAGCAGCGAAATCAGCCTGCCGGCCAGCGCGACTCAGACACCGGAAGCCGACGCCGAGGCTGAAGCCGCTTCCGCCCTGGTGGCCCTGGGTTACAAGCCACAGGAAGCCAGCCGCATGGTCAGCAAGATCGCCAAGCCGGGTGCGGATTGCGAAACCCTGATCCGCGACGCGTTGCGCGCCGCACTGTAACCGTTGCGAAGGGATAAAACATGATTGAAGCTGACCGCCTGATCTCTGCCGAGCCGATTACCGAAGAAGAGGTTATCGACCGCGCGATTCGTCCCAAGCTGTTGACGGAATACGTCGGTCAGCCGCACGTTCGTGAACAGATGGAAATCTTCATACAGGCGGCGAAGCAGCGCAGTGACGCATTGGATCATCTGCTGATATTCGGCCCGCCTGGATTGGGTAAAACCACCCTGGCGAACATCGTTGCCAACGAAATGGGCGTCAATTTACGTACTACGTCTGGCCCGGTACTGGAGAAAGCCGGCGATCTGGCGGCGATGCTGACCAACCTCGAACCCCACGATGTGCTGTTTATCGATGAAATCCACCGTCTGTCGCCGGTGGTCGAAGAGGTGTTGTATCCGGCGATGGAAGACTATCAGCTGGACATCATGATCGGCGAAGGGCCGGCGGCACGCTCGATCAAGCTCGACCTGCCGCCGTTTACCCTGATTGGCGCCACCACGCGCGCCGGCTCGCTGACCTCACCGCTGCGCGACCGTTTTGGCATCGTTCAGCGGCTGGAGTTTTATCAGGTAGCGGATCTGGAGCACATTGTGTTACGTAGTGCCCATTGCCTTGGTCTGAGCCTGTCGACGGAAGGTTCGCATGAAATCGCCCGACGCGCGCGCGGCACGCCGCGTATTGCCAACCGCCTGCTGCGACGGGTGCGTGACTTTGCCGAAGTGCGAGCCAACGGCCAGATCAGCGGCGAAGTGGCCGCACAGGCGTTGAACATGCTCAACGTCGACGCCGAAGGCTTTGACTATATGGACCGCAAACTGTTGCTGGCAATTATCGATAAGTTCACCGGCGGGCCGGTGGGGCTGGATAACCTGGCGGCGGCGATTGGCGAAGAGCGGGAAACCATCGAAGATGTGATTGAACCGTTCCTGATCCAGCAAGGCTTTATCCAACGCACGCCGCGCGGGCGGATGGCCACGCTGCATGCCTATAAGCATTTCGGTATCGAACGCGAAGAGTAATAAAAAGGGCGCAACAGATTGCGCCCGATTATTTTGTCATCCTGATGACGGCGTTTACGCCTGCTGCTTTTTCGCCAGGCTGAGCACGAACAGTATTGCCGCACTCAGCACCACCGACGGACCGGCCGGGGTGTCGTAAAACGCCGAGAAGGTCAACCCGCCGCTCACCGCCAGCATACCGATGATTACCGCATATCCCGCCATCTGCTCCGGCGTACGGGCAAACCGCCGCGCGGTGGCCGCTGGGATAATCAGCAGCGAAGTAATGATTAACGCGCCAACAAACTTCATCGCCAGGCCGATAGTCAACGCCGTCACCAGCATTAACACGGTACGCGCCCGAGCCAGATTGACGCCGTCAACGTGCGCCATTTCCGGGCTGATGGTCATTGACAGCAAATCGCGCCATTGCCACCATAGCACCAGCAGTACAATCGCCACGCCAATGGCAATCATACCGATATCGCTGATGGTGACTGACAGCAGATCGCCAAACAGGTAGGCCATCAGATCGACCCGCACGTTGGACATCAGTGCCACCACCACCAGACCCAAAGACAGAGCGCTGTGCGCCATGATGCCAAGCAGGGTATCGACGGAAAGCTGCGGGCGACGCTCCAGCCACACCAGTACCAGCGCCAGCAGCAGCGTAACGGCAATCACCGCATAAAACGGATTGATATCGAGCAACAGGCCGAACGCGACCCCGAGCAACGACGCATGTGCCAGCGTATCGCCAAAATAGGACATGCGGCGCCAGACCACAAAAGATCCCAATGGGCCGGCGGCGGCGGCCAGCAAAATCCCGGCCAGCCAGCCGGGCAACAACAATTCGATCATGCCTCACGGCCCCCGGTTTTCTTTAACACAATTCGTCCTTGCAGATCGTGGCGATGATTATGGTGATGGCGGTAAATCGCCAACTGCTCTGCGCCGCGGTTGCCAAACATGGCGATGAATTCCGGGTGCATCGACACCACCTCCGGCGTACCGGAACAGCAAATATGCTGATTGAGGCACAGCACTTCGTCCGTTTTGGCCATCACCAGGTGCAGATCGTGAGACACCATCAACACTGCGCAGCCGAGCTCTTTACGCAACTGATCGATCAGGTCGTACAGCGCCAACTGGCCATTGACGTCGACCCCCTGCGTCGGCTCGTCAAGCACCAGCAATTGCGGCCTGTTGAGCAGCGCGCGTGCCAGCAGGACGCGCTGGTTTTCACCGCCGGACAGCTTTTGCATCGGTTGATCAAGCAGATGAGCGGCATGCACGCGCTTCAAGGCTGGCAGGATATCGACCTTCTTGACGCCGGGCTTCAGGCGCATAAAGCGGCTGACGGTCAGCGGCAGGGTAGCATCGAGGTGCAACTTTTGCGGGACATAACCGATACGCAGATTCGGCTGACGTTCAACCTCGCCTTTGGTCGGCGCGATCAGCCCCAGTACCACGCGCACCAGCGTTGATTTACCCGCGCCGTTCGGACCGAGCAGCGTCAGAATTCGACCTGGTTGCAGGCTGAGTGAAATATTCGACAGCACATTACGGCTGCCAAAAGAAACGGAGATATTTTTAAGCGTTGTCAGTGTAGACATGTCTGATTACATTTTGCAGAACTTACCGGATGTTATAATATCACGCCTCGCGGATTAACACGATGGGGATAATCGACTATGACACAGAAAAATAAATGGCTGCAGCGCACGCTGTTGGCCAGTGCGTTGATGATGGCGGGCAGCGCCTATGCGGCAGTGGTAACCACAGTGCGCCCGTTGGGCTTTATTGCGTCGGAAATAGCCGACGGCGTGACCGACACCGAAATTTTGCTGCCGGATGGTGCCTCACCGCATGATTTCGCGCTGCGTCCTTCCGATTTGCAACGCCTGCGCGCTGCCGATTTGGTGGTATGGGTAGGGCCGGATATGGAAGCCTTTCTCTCCAAGGCGTTGCAGCCGGTTGCAGCCAACAAGCAGATCGCCATTGCCGAATTGCCGGCGGTAAAACCGCTGCTGCTGAAAGGCGAGGACCATCATGACCATGCGCAAGAGACGCATAATCATGCAGCGCATGACCATGCCGATGAGCACGGTGATGACCAGCACCATCACGATCATGGCGAATACAATATGCACGTCTGGCTGTCGCCAGAAATCGCAAAAGTGACTGCGATCGCGATTCACGACAGATTATTGGAACTTATGCCGCAAAATAAGGACAAATTAGACGCAAACCTGCGCCGGTTCGAGGATCAGCTAGCGCAAACTGACAAAAATGTTGTTAAGATGCTTACGCCTGTGCAAGGTAAGGGTTATTTTGTTTTTCATGATGCTTACGGCTACTTTGAGAAACATTTCGGTTTGAGCCCGTTGGGCCATTTCACCGTTAACCCGGAAATCCAGCCGGGAGCACAGCGCTTACACCAAATTCGAACACAGTTGGTTGAGCAAAAAGCGGAATGCGTTTTTGCTGAGCCACAATTCAGGCCGGCCGTAATCACTGCCGTTGCCAAGGGTACCAAGGTGCGTTCTGGAACGCTGGACCCGCTGGGCAGCGGCATCGCATTGGGGAAGGGCAGCTACGGGAACTTCCTGACAGCGCTGTCTAACCAATACGTGAGCTGCCTGAAGTAAAGATTATGAGGATAATATCGAGTGCAGCAGATAGTCCGAACTATCGCTCTGGCGTATAACAACCTGCCTCGACCCCACCGCGTCATGCTGGGGTCGTTGACAGTGGTTACCTTGGCCGTTGCCGTTTGGCGGCCTTTTGTTTATCACCCAGAACAGGATCCCATCGTAAAGAACGTCGTCCTGGAAGCAAGCCAGGTACGATCGCTATTGCCAGAGGCCAGTGAGCCGATTGATGCCGACCAACCCACTCCCGATGATGACATCCCCCAGGATGAGCTGGACCAAAAGGTCGCCGGCGAGGAAGGCGTGCATGAATATGTGGTTTCTACCGGTGATACCCTCAGCAGCATCCTGACTCAGTACGGCATCGACATGTCGGACGTCGCCCAGTTGGCGTCGCAAAACCGCGAGCTGCGCAATCTGAAAATCGGTCAGCAACTGTCGTGGACGGTGAACGAGGCCGGCGATCTGCAGCGACTGACCTGGGAAGTCTCCCGCCGTGAAACCCGCACGTACGATCGTGTTGGCAACAACTTCAAGGAAAGCAGAGAAACCCAGAAGGGCGAATGGCGCAACCAGGTATTGGCCGGCAGCCTGAAGGGCAGTTTCGTCAGCAGCGCGTCGGCAGCGGGCCTCAGCCGCAGCGAAATCAACGCGGTGATCAAGGCGCTGCAATGGCAGCTGGATTTCCGCAAGCTGCGCAAGGGCGATCAGTTCTCGGTGTTGATGTCGCGCGAGCAGTTTGAAGGCAAGAGCGAACAGAGCCAATTGCTTGGCGTACGCCTGCGTTCCGGCGGCAAGGATTACTATGCCATTCGCGCTGAAGACGGCAAGTTCTATGACCGTCAGGGTTCCGGCCTGGCGCGTGGCTTCATGCGTTTCCCGACCATGAAACAGTTCCGTATTTCCTCCAATTTCAATCCGCGCCGTATTAACCCGGTCACCGGTCGCGTTGCGCCGCACAAGGGCGTTGACTTCGCCATGCCGGTCGGTACGCCGGTGCTGGCCATCGGTGACGGTGAAGTGGTTATCGCCAAGCGCAGCGGTGCGGCGGGCAATTACGTGGCAATCCGCCATGGTCGCCAATACACCACGCGTTATATGCACCTGAAAAAACTGCTGGTCAAGCCGGGCCAGAAGGTCAAACGTGGCGATCGCATCGCGCTGTCTGGCAATACCGGCCGTTCAACCGGGCCACATCTGCACTTCGAGTTCTGGGTTGGCAAGCAGGCGGTGAACCCGTTGACAGCCAAACTGCCACGCTCCGAAGGGCTGAGCGGTAAGGATCGCAGTGATTATCTGGCGCAGGTGCGCGAAGTGGTACCGCAGTTGCAACTGGATTAATCCGCAGGTGCCCGCCGTAAGGACAGAGGTCTAAATCTTCATTCATCGGCCTGAGTTGCTTGTCAGGCCGATGTTTTTCTTTGGCGCTTCGCCACGGTTAATTGCAAATTCATCATCTGCAATTATTATTAGCCGAACCGCTAAATTAAGAGTTGGTGCATGCAAAACGATAAAAAATCGAACGTAGAGTTCATCCCGCAATTTCAGAAAGCCTTCTTCCATCCACGCTACTGGGGCGTTTGGTTGGGAACCGGTCTGATGGCCGGCGTATCGCTGATCCCGGCGCGCATGCGCGACCCGGTGCTGGGCGCCGTGGGTAAACTGGCCGGCAAGGTGGCCAAGGGCGCGCGTCGCCGTGCACGGATAAATTTGCTGTACTGTTTGCCGGAAGTCTCGGAAAGCGATCGCGAGCATATCATTGACGAAATGTTCGCTACCGCGCCGCAGTCGATGGTGCTGATGGCGGAACTGGCGTGTACCGATCCGCAACGGGTGCTGAAACGCGTGCGTTGGCATGGTGAAGAGGTGCTGGATAACATCCGTGCCGAAGGGCGCAATGTGATCTTTCTGGTGCCCCATGGCTGGGCAGTGGACGTTCCGGCGATGCTGATGGCGGCACGTGGCCAACCGATGGCTGCGATGTTCCACAACCAGCGCAACCAACTGGTGGATTACCTGTGGAATGCGGTACGTCGCAAATTTGGCGGCCGCATGCACGCGCGTAATGACGGTATCAAACCGTTTATCAGCTCGGTGCGTCAGGGTTACTGGGGTTATTATTTGCCCGATCAGGACCACGGCGCCGAGCACAGCGAATTCGTCGATTTCTTCGCCACCTACAAGGCAACCCTGCCGGCGGTCGGGCGACTGATGAAAGTCTGCCGTGCAGCCATTGTGCCGCTGTTCCCGGTCTACAACGGCAAGACCAGCATGCTGGATATTTATATCCGTCCACCGATGGATGATTTGGCACAGGCCGACGACCATCAGATTGCCCGCCGCATGAACGAGGAAGTAGAGAATCTGGTGGGGCCGAATCCAGAGCAATACACCTGGATCCTCAAACTGCTGAAGACGCGCAAAGAAGGGGAGATCGAGCCCTATTCCCGTGACGATTTATACCGTTGATCGCTGAGAAGCGTGATAAAGGGCGCCAGTGGCGCCTTTTTTTTGCCGGGTGATTTCAAACGTGTACCAGACAGCCTTGTGCAATCAGGCTGTCGAGCACCGCGGGATACTGTGTGAAGTCGTTCCAGCGTAAATCCAGCCTGCGCAGATTTTTCATCTCTGCCATACCGGCAGGCAGCGTGCTGAGGCGATTGGCGCGCAAGTCCAGCGATTGCAACGCGCCAAGTTGGCAAAACGCTTCGGGTAAATGCGTTAGCGCATTAAAGCGTAAATTCAGCTCACGCAGTTGGCTTAACTGGCCAAACGAATCGGGCAGTCGCTCAATGGCATTGTTTGCAACATCAAGCACGTTTAGCGCGGTTAACTCGGCAATGGTTGCCGGCAGCTCACTCAGGCGGTTTTTCATCAGGTGCAGTTCGCGCAGCCTGGTTAACCGGCCGATCGCAGCGGGCAGGCTGGTGATGGCATTGTTGTACAGCCGCAGCTCCTGCAGATTGCCCAATTGCCACACCGCCGTCGGCACTGCGGCCAAACGGTTATCGGTGACGTTCAGGTAGCGCAACTCGCCTAGCTGGCCGAGGGTGTGGGGTAAATCACTAAAATGGTTATCGCTCAGGTAGAGATACCGTAGCTGGGTTAACTGACCGATCTCATCGGGGATCTGTGTCGCCTGGTTGTGGCCGAAATCCAGCATTTCCAACTGGCGTAATAGCCCGATCTGCTGCGGCAACTGCGTCAGTTGATTGCATGAAATATTCAGCACCTGCAAATTTGTGTGATCGAATATTTGCTGCGGGAATATCGTGAGGCGGTTGTCATACAGGCTGATTTTACGCAGCTGCGATCCCTGCAGTGCCAGTGGATCGATATGCGTCAGTGCCTGTCCGTCACGGTCAAGATGCGCTGACGAGGCGTTCTCGGTGCTTGGGGTATGTTGATGAAGCATACGCGCTGCTCTCTGTATGGAGTGAGGCAATGATAGTGTGGAACAACAGTGAGGAAAATGCCGGTCAGTGACCGGCATTAAACAGCGAACTACTCAACGCGCAGGATGCGGCTGGTATTGGTGGTACCGACGGTACTCATCACGTCACCCTGGGTGACGATCACCAGATCGCCGGACAACAGATAGCCTTTGTCACGCAGACGATTGATGGCGTCATTGGCCGCCGCTACGCCATCGGTGTGACTGTCGAAGTACACCGGCGTCACGCCGCGATACAAGGCGGTCAGGTTCAGGGTGTGCTCATGGCGAGACATGGCGAAGATGGGCAGCCCGGAGCTGATACGTGACATCATCAGCGCGGTGCGGCCAGACTCGGTCATGGCAATGATGGCGGTGACGCCTTTCAGGTGGTTGGCGGCATACATCGAAGACATGGCAATCGCTTCTTCGATATTGTCGAACTGCACCTCGAGACGGTGTTTGGAGACGTTAATGCTTGGGATTTTCTCTGCGCCCAGGCAGACTCGCGCCATTGCCGCTACCGTTTCTGCCGGGTATTGGCCGGCGGCGGTTTCCGCAGACAGCATTACGGCGTCGGTGCCATCCAGCACCGCGTTCGCCACGTCCATCACTTCGGCGCGGGTTGGCATCGGGTTGGTGATCATCGACTCCATCATCTGGGTGGCGGTGATCACGACGCGGTTCAGCGTACGGGCACGACGGATCAGTTTCTTTTGGATGCCGACCAGTTCGGGATCGCCGATTTCTACGCCCAGATCGCCGCGGGCTACCATCACCACATCGGATGCCAGAATGATATCGTCCATCGCTTCGTCGGTGCAGACGGCTTCTGCGCGTTCGACTTTGGAGACGATTTTGGCGTTGCAGCCGGCATCACGCGCCAGACGGCGAGCATAGTTCAGATCTTCGCCGGTACGCGGGAAGGATACTGCCAGGTAGTCGACGCCGATTTTGGCGGCGGTGACGATGTCGGCCTTGTCTTTGTCCGTCAACGCTTCGGCAGACAGACCGCCGCCCAGCTTGTTGATGCCCTTGTTGTTTGACAACGGGCCACCGACGGTCACTTCGGTGAATACTTTCATGCCTTGCACTTCCAGCACTTTTAGCTGAACGCGGCCGTCATCCAGCAGCAGCACGTCGCCCGGCACCACGTCGGCAGGCAGGCCTTTATAGTCGATACCGACTTTTTCTTTATCGCCTTCGCCTTTCGCCATGTTGGCATCGAGCAGGAATTTATCGCCGATGTTCAGGAAGATCTTGCCTTCCTTGAAGGTGGAGACACGGATTTTTGGCCCTTGAAGATCGCCGAGGATAGCCACGTGACGCCCAAGTTTGGCGGCAATTTCACGCACCTTGTCCGCACGAGCCTGGTGATCTTCCGCAGTGCCGTGGGAAAAGTTGAGCCGAACTACGTTGGCGCCGGCAGCAATGATCTTTTCCAGATTATTGTCGCGGTCAGTAGCCGGACCCAGTGTGGTAACAATTTTGGTTCTTCTGAGCCGTCTGGACATGTCTTACTCCGTTGACTGGTGAAGCAAATAAGGTGTTGCGATAAACATCGGATAACAAAGCCAGGTGTGAACGCTAATTTAACTACACTGATGTTACCCGCATGAGCGTATTGGTACGTTACAGACTATAATGCTGCCGATCAAATAGTCGGCATTGGTCCTGCTTTCAACAGGTTTTGGTTTCGATTACGCATCGAAATTGTTTGGGATAACCGCGCCCTTATCAAAGCGCGATTCTTTCAGCGCTTCCTTGACCCGCTTCAAGTTATCTCTGAATTTATCCCCTCGACGCAAGGTAAATCCGGTTGCCAGCACGTCAATGAGCGTTAATTGCGCGATCCGCGATACCATGGGCATATAAACGTCGGTGTCTTCCGGTACGTCGAGCAGCAGGGCGAGCGTGGCTGCGTGCGCCAATGGCGTATCGTGTGAGGTGATGGCGATGACGGTGGCGTCATTATCTCGCGCCAGTTGCGCCATTTCCACCAGGTTTTTGGTACGGCCGGTATGGGAGATCAGCACCACGACGTCGCCTTCGCTGGAATTCATGCAACTCATGCGTTGCATCACGATGTCGTCAAAGTAGACCACTGGGATATTGAAACGAAAAAACTTGTTCATGGCGTCATGCGCCACCGCGGCAGAGGCGCCAAGGCCAAAGAAAGAGATCTTTTTAGCCTGGGTAAGCAGGTCGACCGCACGATTGATGGCGGCAACATCCAGACTTGCCTTTACAGTATCCAGACTGGCCATCACTGATTCAAAGATTTTGTTGGTGTAAGCGTCGACGCTGTCGTCTTCTTCAACGTTGCGGTTTACATATGGCGTACCGTTCGCCAGGCTTTGCGCCAAATGCAGTTTGAAATCGGGAAACCCTTTGGTATCCAGCCGGCGACAAAAGCGATTGACGGTAGGTTCACTGACATCGGCCATGCGTGCCAAGGTGGCGATGCTGGAATGTATTGCCGTTTGTGGCGATGCGAGGATGACCTCGGCGACTTTCCTTTCAGACTTGCTCAGGATGTCCAGATGGCTCTGGATTTTTTCCAGCGTATTCATATAACGGGAGTCACTCATGGTTTTTTGCCCCAGAGATGAGATCGATTGGTGGTAACGATTTCAATCAAAGGAGACATCAATGCCGGTTTAATGAAAATATACTACGTGCTGGTAACCGTTGGCAGTAGCGACAGAGCGTTTGCTGGAATTTTTCACCAGAATATGAGCTGTGTCTAACTTTCATAATGGTAAAAGAGTGTCAAAAAAGACAGAAAATTACAGTTTGTGTCATCATGCGCGGCCACCGCGCCGCCTAATGCTTAACCCTCGGGTTTATCCGTCTTTTTTTCTGCTTTTGATCCGGGTTTACTGGCCGTAGGCAAAGAGAGTACATTAGTAATGTAAGAAAATTACAAATATCCTGCAACGAGGAGATGAACATGGCGGTAACCTCTACAGCCCAGGCGTGTGACCTGGTTATTTTCGGCGCGAAAGGCGATCTGGCGCGTCGTAAGCTGCTGCCTTCCCTGTACCAATTAGAAAAAGCCGGCCATATCCACCCGGATACCCGCATTATCGGGGTGGGCCGCGCCGAGTGGGATAAAGATACCTACGTCAAGGTGGTTAAAGAAGCGCTCGCCACCTTTATGAAAGAAGAATTGAACGAAGAACTCTGGGCCACGCTGAGCGCACGTCTGGATTTCTGCAATCTTGACGTTAACGACAGCAAGAATTTCTCCAAGCTCGGCAAAATGCTGGACCAGAAAAATCGTGCCACCATCAACTATTTTGCCATGCCGCCCAGCACCTTTGGCGCAATCTGCAAAGGGTTGGGTGAAGCCAAGTTGAACGCCGAGCCGGCGCGAGTGGTGATGGAAAAACCGCTGGGTACCGATCTGGCTTCATCACGGGTGATTAACGATCAGGTGGCGGAGTACTTCAACGAATGCCAGGTGTACCGCATCGACCATTATCTCGGTAAAGAGACGGTGCTGAACCTGTTGGCGCTGCGTTTCGCCAACTCGCTATTTGCCTCTAACTGGGATAATCGCACTATCGATCACGTGCAGATCACCGTGGCGGAAGAAGTGGGCATTGAGGGGCGCTGGGGCTATTTCGACCAGGCCGGACAGATGCGCGACATGATCCAGAACCACCTGCTGCAGGTATTGACCATGATCGCCATGTCGCCGCCGGCGGATCTGACCACCGACCGTATTCGCGACGAAAAGGTCAAGGTGCTGCGTTCGTTGCGCCGCATCGATCAGACCAACGTGCGTGAAACCACGGTGCGTGGTCAGTACACTGCGGGCTTTGTGCAAGGCAAAAAAGTGCCGGGCTACCTGGAAGAAGAGGGAGCCAACAAAAGCAGCAATACTGAAACCTTCGTTTCCATTCGGGTTGATATCGATAACTGGCAGTGGGCTGGCGTACCGTTCTATCTGCGTACTGGCAAGCGCCTGCCGACCAAATGTTCCGAAGTGGTAGTATACTTCAAGAACCCACCGCTCAACCTGTTCAGCGACTCCTATCAGCAACTGCCGCAGAACAAGTTGACCATTCGCCTGCAGCCGGACGAAGGGATCGAAATCCAGGTATTGAACAAGGTGCCGGGTCTGGATCACAAACACCGTCTGCAAACTACCAAACTGGATCTGAGCTTCTCTGAGACCTTCAACCAGGAGCACGTGGCGGACGCCTACGAGCGCCTGCTGCTGGAAACCATGCGCGGTATTCAGGCACTGTTCGTGCGCCGTGACGAGGTTGAGGAAGCCTGGAAGTGGGTCGACTCCATCATGGACGCGTGGAAAGCCGACAACGAAGCGCCGAAGCCATATCAGTCAGGTACCTGGGGGCCGGTTGCTTCGGTAGCGATGATTACCCGCGACGGCCGTTCCTGGAACGAGTTCGAATAAACCATCCGCCGGCAGCTGGTCTGCCGGTTTTTTTTGCCTGCAGTATGTGGCTTGAGGGTACGGCCGGAGGCTTGCGACCGATGTCGCAACATCCCGTGGCAGGGACGTGCCATACATTACACCTCACAGAGTGGAGATAACGATGATGACCAATTGGAAAACCAGTGCAGAACAGATCCTGACCGCCGGCCCGGTGGTACCCGTGATTGTGATCAACAAACTGGAACAGGCGGTGCCGATGGCCCAAGCACTGGTTGCCGGCGGCGTACGCGTACTGGAAGTGACGTTGCGCACCGACTGCGCGATGGATGCCATACGGGCGATCGCCAAACAGGTGCCGGAAGCGATTATCGGTGCCGGCACGGTGCTGAACGCCCGGCAGTTGCAAGAGGTGACCGAGGCTGGTGCACAGTTCGCCATCAGTCCGGGCCTGACCGCTGACCTGCTGCAGGCGGCAACCGCCGGTTCGATACCGCTGATTCCAGGTATCAGCACCGTGTCGGAACTGATGTTGGGTATGGATCATGGTCTGCGTGAGTTCAAGTTTTTCCCGGCGGAAGCCAACGGCGGCGTGAAGGCGCTGCAGGCGATCGGCGGTCCGTTCCCGCAGGTGCGTTTCTGCCCGACGGGCGGTATTTCGCCGAGCAATTACCGTGATTACCTGGCGCTGAAAAGCGTACTGTGCATTGGCGGTTCGTGGCTGGTGCCGGCGGAGGCGCTGGAAAAAGGCGACTACGCACGTATCACCGAACTGGCGCGCGAAGCGGTCAGCGGCGCGTCCGCCTAAATCTGCCGTTGCTGCAACCGATGCCAATCCTCTGTGATTGGCATTTTTTATGTCTGTCATTCCGCCGATTTGTGCTCTGTGAGTCGGTTGGAAACGAGCAAATCCCACCATACAGGGCGTTGCCGGCTATCGGCAGAGCTCGGCTTTTTTTACCTGTCTCTGCTACAACCTGACACTTAGCGGTGGTTGTTTTCCATCTTCCTGTATTAGGATGACTTTTTCTCAGGTCGATTGTCAGCTTGTCAGTTGCCTGCTCTTTCTTGTTTATAATTAATAATAACAACGGGTTAAAATGAAACGTAAAGATGCGGTTCGCCAGGAGCTGGAACGTCTTACCCTTACGCTTAACCGGGAAAACCTTGAACTCAGCGCCGGCGGTTTCGCCGCCGAGACTATTGCTTTCAACCTGGGGTTAGCGCGTAACTCCGTCAGTAAAGATCTCAACCAGCTGCACGCAGAGCGGTTGGTTATCAAGATTAAATCCCGTCCGGTACTGTTTTTGCACCGGGCTGTCTGCGAGCAGTTGATTGAGCAACCACTGTCGGATGACCGCTTGGAGGCCAGGGATTTGCTGGCGCTATTACCCGCCAAAACCCTGTCGCAGTCAGCCAGTGATGACCCTTTTGATACGGTGATTGGTTACGATCGCAGCCTGCGGCTGTCGGTAGAAAAGGGGAAGGCGGCGGTGCTGTATCCTGGTGGATTGCATGTGCTGCTCACCGGGCCTTCCGGGGTGGGGAAAACCTTTTTTGCCGAGGTGATGCACCAGTTCGCCATGGCGCAACAGCCGCAGCGCCAGATCCCGCTGGTGTATTTCAACTGTGCCGAGTATGCCCATAACCCGGAGCTGCTTTCATCCCATCTTTTTGGCCACAAGCAGGGCGCGTTTACCGGCGCGATCGAAAGTAAACGTGGCCTGATCGAACAGGCTGACGGTGGCTTTCTGTTACTCGATGAAGTGCACCGTCTGCCCTACGAAGGACAGGAGAAACTGTTTTCGATCCTTGATAAAGGCGAATACCGGCCGCTGGGTTCCAGCGACAAGGCCCGGCCTATCAGCGTACGGCTGATTTGTGCCACCACCGAAAGTCCGGACTCAACGCTGCTACGCACTTTTCTGCGACGTATTCAGGTGTCGATTGCCATACCGGCGCTGCGCGAACGTTCACTGGAGGAGCAGGTAGAAATCATTACCGGTTTCTTACAGCTTGAGAGCCGCAAGATTGGCCGCATTATTCGCCTGGATAAAGGGTTATTGCTGTATCTGCTGAAGAAACCACTGAGCGGCAATATCGGCCAACTCAAGAGTGATATCCAGTTTCTCTGCGCCCAGGCCTGGGCTAGCGGCATGGGCCACAACAGCCCAAGATTGTTGCTGGATAAGCGACTGATGGATGTGCCGCACTCCGCCAGCGCCAGTAGCCGCCTGTTGGTCGATGCGCTATTTGGTCAGCAGGAATATCTGGATATCAGTTCGCAGCCGCTGGAGCAGCTCAAGCAGCATCTGAGTGCGCTAAGCAACGAGCAGGACAGCGATCTGTTTTATACCTATCTGACACGTGAATACGTCAACCTGCGCAACAGCAACGTGCCGCCGCAGGAAACCCTGTCGATCCTGAAGAACAAGTTACGCACCATTTTTGAATATGGGTTGTATAGCCGCACCGGCGGGGAAAGCGAAGAGCGGTATTATGGCGGCCAGGTCGAGCAACGCATCATCTTGTTGAGCAGTTGCATCGAACAGGTGTTGGGTTTCCCGCTGCCGCAGAATATGGCAGGCCATCTGCGTAAACATCTGCTGGCGCTGCTTTCCTATGTACAGAAAGGCCTGATCCCCAATCTGTATTCCTCGAGCCTGATACTGGATTACTGCAAGGATGAATACGACAACGCCAATCAGCTATGCCGCAAAATCAATGAAATCTTCCATATCCAATGCCCATCAACGGAAATCGTCTACCTGTGCCTGTTTTTGAAAGAGTGTCGCAGTTTCCGCCAGCGCAAACAGGTTAGCCCAGACTGTGGCGCCATGCTGATCGGCCACGGCACCACCACGGCCAGCAGTATGGCGCACTATGTCAATCGAGTTCTGGAATGCGAGCTGTTTACCGCCATCGATATGCCGTTTGAACAGTCGGTGCATGACACATTGGAATTACTGATCGCCACGCTGCGGGAAAAGCGCTATCAACGCCTGATTCTGATTGTGGATATCGGCTCTTTGGTGCACTTTGCCAGCACCGTCAGCAAACTGTTCCACATCGACGTGCTGCTGATCCAGAACATCACCATGGGGGCGTTGCTGGAGATTGGCCTGGACCTGACCTATGAAACCAGTGATTTTGCCCCCTTGATGGAACTGATGGCCAGCAAAGGGATTGACCATCAGCTATACGATCAGCGTGAAGATGACACCGGCAAGGTGTTGGCAATCTCCTGTATTACCGGGATGGGCACGGCGGTGAAGATCAAGAAAGTGCTGGAGGAAAGTTTTGGTGAACTGATGGCGGAAGACACCCGCATGGTGCTGGTGGATTACAACGAAGTGCGCAGCCTTGAGCGCTTGCGCCAGGCGATAGGCGGTAACGAACGCCTGGTGGGCATCGTGGGCACCTTCCAGCCCGGCTTGCCGGATATCCCGTTTATCGCGCTGGAAGAGCTGTTCTCCGAGCAGGGGCCGGAGCTGGTGCTCAGTCTATTGAACCCGGAACTTGGCAGTGCAGAACGCCAGTTGCAGGTTGAGCGTTGTTCAATGCGCTTTATCAGCGCGCTGACGCTGGAGAGCATCATCAACCATATTTCCGTGCTCAATCCGCAACGTATTCTGCAAGAGATTGAAGCGGTGTTGCACCAGATTTGCCGCTCGCTGGATCTGCAGCCTTCTAGGCAGGTGACACTTCGCTTTCTGATCCACTGCTGTTGCATGGTGGAGCGTATCGTTTTAAGCCACAAACCGTTACAGATTGCCCTGGATGCCCAGCAGGATATCGACCAACAGGCGTTTTCTGTCATTAAAGACGCGTTTTCGCCGATTGAGCGCGCCTATTTTATCCGCCTGTCCGATGCAGAATATTTTTATATCTACGAGCTCCTCTACCGCTAAATCCCCCGATGACGGGCCTTGATGGCCCGCTTTCCTCTGACCGCCCTCCGATGTGCCACAAAATTGGCACAGGCATTGCTATGTCTTTAATGAATCGCGTAGCGAACAGAAATTCTCAATGACTTTCAATCGATTGCCAGGAGGCCATTTTGGCTGCATTACCACAGATTTTACTACTGACCCACGGCGGCTGGGGCCAACAACTGAGTGAAAGCGTCCGCATGGTGATTGGCGAAACCCACGGGGTATTCGCTATCGCGCTGATGCCGGTCGACACACTGGCAGAGTTCCAACAGCGCGTTGAACAGCAGGTGAAAACCATGCCGGAGGGCTCATTGATCCTCACCGACTTTATCGGTGGCACTACCTCAAACGTGGCGGCTCGCCTGAGCCGGGACTACGCCATCGGCGTGATTTCCGGTCTGAACGCCACCTTGCTGCTGGCCGCCATCGATTTACGCGAACAGGGCAATCTTCTCAACCATCTCGATGAGCTGGTTGAACTGGGGCGCAACAGCTGCCTCGACGTAGTTAAACAAATTAAATCAATAACATCAGGGGAAAAATAATTATGGCCAACATCGTTTTATGCCGTATTGACAGCCGTCTGATCCACGGTCAGGTCGTCACCAAGTGGGTTGGGCAATCACAGGCTAACCGTATCGCGGTAGTCAGCGATGAGCTGGAAGCCGATCCGTTTATGAAAAGTATTTACCTGATGGCTGCGCCGCCGAATGTGAAAGTGGATTGCTATGGCAACCGGAGCTTTGCAGCGGCGTGGCAGGAGAACCAACTGGGAGAGGGCAACGTATTGGTGCTGTTCCCTAACCTGGCGACGGTGCAACAGGCGGTGGTCGACGGGTTTGAGGTGAAAAATATTCAGGTAGGTGGTCTGGGCGGTGGGCCGAATCGTAAAGCGGTGTTCCAGAACATTACCCTGGATGAGGCGGATGTGGCGATCCTGCGTGATTTACAGCAACGCGGCGTGACGGTGTTCTTCCAGACCATCCCGGAAGACAAGCCACAGGCACTGGCAGATATTTTGAAGAAGTTCTGATATTCGGCATCTGATCGATTAGGAGCAATAACATGGATAACTTGACCGTTGCCATCTGTATGGGGCTGTATTACTGGTTTGCCCGCCTGCGTCTGGGCTACACCCTCTCGGGGATGCTGGTGCAGCCCATCGCCATTGCGGTATTCGTCGGCTTCCTGCTGGGGGATATGAAAACGGCGATGATTATCGGCGCCGGGATGCAGTTGGTGTATCTGGGCGTCACCTCGACACCGGGGGGCAACGTCCCTTCAGATCCGGCGTTGGCGGCGTGTATCGCCCTGCCGATCGCCGTGAAAGCGGGGATGGATCCCAATCTGGCGATCGCGTTGGCAATTCCATTTGGGGTGATTGGCGTGTTTGTTGACCAGTTACGCCGTACCGTGAACGCCGTCTGGGTGCATATGGCCGATAAGCATGCGGAAGAGGCCAATATCGGCGGGATCATGCGTTGCGCCTTCCTTTATCCGGCCCTGCTTGGCCTGGTGATCCGCTTCCCGGTAGTGTTCGCCGCCAACTATTTTGGCCAGGGCGTGGTCGAGAAATTCCTGGCACTGATGCCACATTGGCTGACCCACTCGTTCGAAATCATGGGCGGTATCCTGCCTGCGCTGGGCTTTGCGATCACCATCATGGTTATTGGCAAGAAGAGCCTGCTGCCTTACTTCATTGCCGGGTTCTTCGCGGTGCTGTACCTCAAGGTCGACATCATGGCGATGGCCATCTTCGGTACCTGCGCGGCATTCCTGGTTAAAAACATGGCTAAAGGTGAGGAGGCCTGATCATGAGCAGCGACATCATGCAACACGAACTGGTGGAAAGGGCGCGGCAAACCAACGTCCTGACCAAGCGGGACATCACCAAAGCCTGGTTTATATACTGGCTGGGCGCCGAAGTTTCCAATTCTTACGAGCGTTTACAGAGCCTGATTTTCTGCGCCTCCATGACGCCAATTATTAAAAAGCTCTATCCACAGAAGGAAGAGCAGGTTGAAGCGCTGAAACGCCACCTGAACTTTTTTAACAGCGAACAGACTTTCGGTGCGGTGATCCAGGGGGTGGCCATCGCCATGGAGGAGCAGAAGACCCACGGTGAGCCGATTTCAGATTCGTCTATCACCGGCATCAAAACCGGTCTGATGGGGCCGCTGGCCGGGATTGGCGACTCGGTGGTCTGGGCGGCGATTATGCCGTTGCTGATCGCCATTTTCATTCCCTTTGCGGCCAACGGCAGCGCTATGGGCGGCATTATGCCGGTGGTGCTGTATACCGCCATTACTCTGGCGATCAGCTATGGCCTGGCCCACAAAGGCTACACGCTGGGCAGGGAGTCGATCATTGGTCTGCTGCAAGGGGGCAAGATAAAAGAGTTGATCTACGGGGCCAACGTACTCGGGTTGATCATGATGGGGGCACTGTCTGCCAGCTACGTCAAGATCACCTCGCCGCTGAAAATCAGCGCGCTGGAAGGCTCCGAGGTGGTGGTGCAGCAGATCCTGGATTCCATCGCCCCCGGCCTGTTACCGCTGGCCGCGGTGTTTTCTATCTACTTTTATCTGGTCAAAAAAGGTCCCCGCTATACCACTATCCTGCTTTCGGTGGTGGTACTGAGCGTGGTGTGTTCCTTGCTGGGCATTTTGTAACGGAGCAATGATGAACATTTATCAACGGCTCGGGCTGAAACGGGTGATCAATGCCAGCGGCAAGATGACCATCCTTGGGGTTTCTTCGGTGCCAAGCGAGGTAATGGCGGCGACGGCCGAAGCGGCATCAGCCTTTGTGGAAATTGATGCGCTGGTGGATCGGGTTGGCGAACTCATTTCTCGGCATACCGGCGCGCAAGATAGCTATGTGACGTCCTGCGCCTCTGCCGGAGTGGCTATTGCCGTCGCGGCAGCCATTACCCGGGGAGAGCCGGATCGGGTGGCGCAGATGCCGTGCAGTGAAGGTTTGGCCAATGAAATCGTTATGCTGCGTGGTCACAATATTGACTACGGTGCGCCGATCACCACCGCTATCCGGTTAGGGGGCGGCAGGGTGGTTGAGGTGGGGCAAAGCAATCTGGCGGCCCGCTGGCAACTGGCAAAGGCGATTACGGCGCAGACGGCGGCGCTGTTTTACGTCAAGTCACATCACTGTGTACAAAAAGGTATGGTTGCGCTGAGCGATTTTGTCGCGCTGGCCCGTGAGGCCGGAGTGCCGCTGATTGTCGATGCGGCAGCCGAAGAGGATCTGCGAGCTTACGTGGCTGCTGGCGCCGACATGGTGGTGTATAGCGGAGCGAAAGCGCTGGATGCGCCTACCTCGGGTTTTGTTACCGGCGACCGGCAGTGGATCGCCTGCTGCAAGGCCCAGCATAACGGTATTGCCCGTGCGATGAAGATTGGTAAAGAGAACATGGTAGGACTGGTGATGGCGCTGGATCATTATCAGCAACATCAGCCGGACTGGAGCCGCCAATTACCCGCGCTGAATGAATTGGCACAACAGATTTCAGCGTTGTCGGGCCTGCAGGCGGAGATCGAACAAGATGAGGCCGGGCGGGCGATTTATCGCCTGCGGGTGAGTGTGGACGCTTCCACCCTGGGTTTAACTGCCTATCAGGTAGAACAGCAACTGCGTACTGGTGAAGTGGCTATCTATACCCGCCATTACTGGCTGAATCAAGGTATCTTCAGCCTCGATCCTCGAGGGGTGCGGGATGATGACTGGCCGTTGATCGTGGCGCGTCTGCAGGAAATAGTGCAACAGGCCAGGGGGCAATATGCAACAGCTTGATTTTTACCGGGGGCGGGTGGCTATCAACGTGCTGGCGAAGGACATTCCCAATGCGCTACAGGTACACCATGCCGCCGAAGGGCATGCGGCAGTGGGGGTAATCTCGGCGCAGTTCACTGACGTTGAACAGGGCGTGGCGGAGGTGAAGCGCTGGATGGCGCATATCCCGGCGATTTCCGTTGGTCTGGGGGCCGGATCGGCGGCACAGTTTTATAAGGCGGCCATGATTGCCGCAGCCACGGCGCCGGCACACGTCAACCAAACCTTCACCGGCTGTGGTTTTGCCGCTGGAGCACTGGCGGCGCGAGGCATCAGCAATACCTGCATTAATGCTCTGATCTCGCCAACCGGTACGCCAGGCAAGGTGATCATTTCCACCGGCGTTCACAGCAGCCAGGGCGAGCCTGCCGTGGTGAGCTGCGACAGCGCGGTGGCGATGATCCTAGACCTGGGAGGGCATGCGGCCAAGTTCTTCCCCATGGCAGGGTTATCGTCTTTGGCAGAACTACGCGCCTTGGCTGAAAGTTGCGTACGCCATGGCATGACCATGATCGAACCGACAGGCGGGATTGATACGCAAAACTTCCGGCCGATATTGGCAACCTGTCTTGATGCCGGAGTCGAAAAGGTGATGCCTCACGTTTACAGTTCGATCATCGATCCGCACAGCGGAGAAACCCGAACCGAAGAGGTGGCGTGGTTGCTGGACAGCATCAAGCAGATGCTGCGCTAAGGCTCGGGGTGCAGGCTGTCGCTGCAGTTGGCGATTGCCGAATGTATTGCAAGGCTCAGATGTAAATCTGAGTCTTTTTTTATTTTTGAAAACATTAACTTTCTTATTTATAAACTGTTTTTTTTATCTAAATGTCAAAATGTCGGTTTGATTTATTAATTTTGCTATGGTACAACTATTCAGGTTAAATAATTTACCTTGATGAGGATATTGGGCAAATCGCACGTGGTGTTACCCGTTAGTGTGCGGCTGAAGATAGAGAACAACATTATGATGATACTTAATCGAACCACCCTAAAAACTTCTCCTTGTCAGCTTTTCCTGTCTGCCATTCTTGCCAGTGAACATCACTGGTGTAGCGAGCTATAGCGCCTTTCTCCCTTAACCGGTACCGCTGACGTGGCAACCTGTCACACGTCAATGGGCATGGCCGGGCAAACCATTTTATTACGTTTGGGTCAGTTTATCCCCAGGGATCTCTGCGTGCCTTGTGCCGCTTGTACGAGATAAATCGGGATAAATACGCCTTTGCGTGCGTTATTCGCCGTTTGGGAGATTTTTTATGATTTATTGGATTTTTTTAGGCATGGCCATTGTGGCTGAAATCATTGGTACGCTGTCGATGAAATATGCCAGTGTAACCGACAGTATCACTGGTCACCTGGTGATGTATGTGATGATCACCACCTCATATGTGCTGCTGTCATTAGCCATCAAGCGGGTGGCGCTGGGCGTGGCCTATGCGCTGTGGGAAGGCATTGGCATCCTGTTTATTACCCTGTTCAGCGTTATGTGGTTCGATGAGCCGATCTCTGCACTGAAGGTGGCAGGGCTGGCGATACTGATTGTCGGCATTCTGCTGGTAAAGTCAGGTACCCGCAAGGCGACTGACTCGGCGAACGCGCGAGGTGACCATCATGCAACAGCTTGAGTGGTATCACATTGGATTCCTGGCGTTGGCCATCGTGCTGGAAATTGTCGCCAATATCTTCCTGAAAATGTCTGACGGTTTTCGTAAAATCTGGCTGGGACTGCTGTCATTGCTGTCGGTGTTAGGGGCGTTTAGCGCGCTGGCGCAGGCGGTGAAAGGTATCGATCTGTCGGTGGCCTATGCGCTGTGGGGTGGCTTTGGTATCGCCGCGACGATCGCCGCCGGCTGGATCCTGTTTGGTCAACGGCTGAATGCCAAGGGCTGGTTTGGCCTGGCGCTGTTGCTGGCCGGCATGGTGATTATCAAACTGGCATGATAAAAGCGCCACCAGGGCGCTGTAATATGGCCGCGGACGGGGGATGCTGTCCGCGGTTTTTTTATTGGGCCGCAATGATTTTGATTTCAACCCTGTACTTCGGGTTCATTAATTTGGCTTGCACCGTGCAGCGAACCGGGGCGCTGCCGGGAACCACCCAGGCATCCCACGCCGCGTTCATGGCGGCAAAGTCGGCGCCGTCAGCCAGGAAAATGGTGGCGTCGAGAATGCGGCTTTTGTCGGAACCGACGCGGGCCAGCAGCACGTCTATTGCCGCCAGCGCATTGGCGGTCTGCGCCGTGGCGTCGTCGTCCAGATTCTCCGGTACGCTGGTGTAATAGACGGTGCCGTTGTGGATGACCGCTTCCGACCAGCGCTGTTCAGGATCAATTCGTTCAATATTCATTCGGTTATCTCCATATCATCATCGCGCCTAGGGTAACACAGCACGGCGCGGGTTGCTGCACCCTGCACGGCGGCGCCGAATGTGTATATAATCACAGTTGAATTTTCCCGGCAGAGAGATAGTGTGGCAGACGATTTCGCAACAGACGGCGCCCTGGCGCAGGCAATCAGCGGCTTTAAACCGCGTGAAGCGCAGCGGCTGATGGCCGAAGCGGTTACCGAAGCGATTACATTCAAGCAGGAACTGGTGGTGGAGGCGGGCACCGGCACCGGTAAAACCTTCGCGTATCTGGCACCGGCGCTGCGCGCCAAGCGCAAAGTGATCATTTCTACCGGTTCCAAAGCGTTACAGGATCAGCTGTATACACGTGATTTACCCACCATGGCCAAAGCGCTGAAATTCAAAGGCAAGCTGGCGCTGTTGAAAGGGCGCTCCAACTATTTGTGCCTGGAGCGGCTGGAGCAGCAGTCGATGGCCGGCGGAGAGCTGGCCGGTCAGACGTTGATTGACCTGGTGCGGTTGCGCGGCTGGTCTTCGCAAACGGTAGAAGGCGATATCAGCACCTGCAGCGACGTGGCGGAAGACAGTTTTGTCTGGCCGCTGGTGACCAGCACCAACGACAACTGCCTGGGCAGCGACTGCCCGCTGTACAAAGACTGCTTCGTGGTCAAGGCACGCCGCCGGGCGATGGATGCCGACGTGGTGGTGGTCAATCATCATCTTTTTCTGGCCGACATGGTGGTAAAGGAAAGCGGCTTTGCGGAACTGATCCCCGAAGCGGAAGTGATGATTTTCGATGAGGCCCATCAGATCCCGGACATTGCCAGCCAATATTTCGGCAAGCAGCTCACCAGTCGTCAGTTAATGGATTTAGCCAAAGACATTACTATCGCTTATCGCACTGAGGTACGCGATTCGGCCCAATTGCAAAAAAGCGCCGACCGCCTGAACCAGAGTACCCAGGATTTCCGCTTGGCGCTGGGGGAACCGGGTTTTCGCGGCAATCTGCGTGAGGTATTGAACCAGCCCAACGTGCAGCGCGCCTTGGTACTGCTCGATGATGCGCTGGAGCTGTGCTATGACGTGGTCAAACTGTCCCTTGGCCGCTCGGCGCTGTTGGACGCGGCGTTCGAACGTGCCACCCAATACCGGGCTCGCCTCAAGCGCTTGAAAAATGTCGACGAACCGGGCTTCAGTTATTGGTATGAATGTAATTCGCGTCATTTTGTTTTGGCGTTGACGCCGCTGACGGTCGCCGAACGCTTTCGCGAATTGCTGGACGACAAGCCGGGGACCTGGATTTTTACCTCGGCCACGCTGTCGGTAAACGAACAGATGAGCCACTTTACCGACCGGCTTGGCTTGAACAAGGCCAAAACGCTGCTGTTGCCCAGCCCGTTTGATTATGCCAATCAGGCGTTGCTGTGTGTGCCGCGCAATCTGCCTTCGCCCAATCAGCCCGGCGGGGCGCGTCAGTTGGCGCGTATGCTGCGGCCGATGATTGAAGCCAACCAGGGGCGATGCTTCTTTTTATGCACCTCGCACCAGATGATGCGCGAACTGGCCGAAGAGTTTCGCGCCACGATGACGCTGCCGGTATTGCTGCAGGGTGAAACCAGCAAGGGCCAATTACTGGCGCAGTTTGTCGAGGCCGGCAATGCGATATTGGTGGCGACCAGCAGTTTCTGGGAAGGGGTTGACGTGCGCGGTGATGCGCTGTCGTGCGTGATTATCGATAAACTGCCGTTTACCTCGCCGGACGATCCATTGCTCAAGGCGCGTATCGAGGATTGTCGCCTGCGCGGCGGCGATCCATTCAATGACGTACAGTTGCCGGATGCGGTGATTACCCTCAAGCAGGGCGTTGGCCGTTTGATCCGCGACACCGACGATCGTGGTGTGTTGGTGATTTGCGACAACCGTCTGGTGATGCGCCCGTACGGCGAGGTATTTCTCAACAGTTTGCCGCCAACGCCGCGCACCCGCGATCTGGCGCAGGCTATCGCCTTCCTCAAGGCGCAATAGTCGTGACTTTTGTGCTGTGCTACAATGCGCGCCCTGTTTTCTCCCGCCTGAGGTTGGTATGTCCCCGCGAATTTTAGCGATTGATACGGCGACGGAAGCCTGTTCCGTCGCCCTGTGGAATCAAGGTGAAACCCACGCCTTGTTCGAACTCTGCCCACGCGAGCATACGCAACGCATATTACCGCTGGTACAACAGATATTGGCGCAATCCGGTTTGGCGCTGTCCCAGCTTGATGCGCTGGCCTTTGGCCGTGGCCCTGGTAGCTTCACCGGCGTGCGTATCGGCATTGGCATCGCGCAAGGGCTGGCATTGGGCGCCGATCTGCCGATGCTCGGCATTTCGACCTTGCAAACCATGGCGCAGGGTGCCTGGCGCATGACCGGCGCCGAGCGCGTGCTGGCGGCGATCGACGCTCGGATGGGCGAGGTGTATTGGGGCGGTTTTGAACGCCAACTCGATGGCAGCTGGCATGACAGCCAGCCCGAAGCGGTGCTGTCGCCGCAGCAGGTGCTGGAACGTGCACAACGGCTGCAAGGGGAGTGGGCGCAGGTCGGCACCGGCTGGCAAACCTATCCCGATCTGCTGGCCGGCACGCCAGTTACGCTGCGCGACGGGCAAATGCTATTGCCGCAGGCCGAAGACATGTTACCGCTGGCGCTGCTTGCCTGGCAGCAGGGGCTGGCGTGCAGCGTGGAAAACGCCGAGCCGACCTATTTGCGTAATGAAGTGACATGGAAAAAACTACCGGGCCGTGAATAATTGCCTGTTATTGCGCCAACCTTGAATCAAGGATGAAATTGTCTGCAACTTGCTGCCAAAAGCGCAGTCGAAGTTACAGAAATTTCAGGAGATTGCGACATGATAATCCGTACTGCTACCAATAAACTGTCGCTGCTGGCCATGGCCTGCGGCGCGCTGCTGTTATCCGGCTGTGTAACGGTTCCGGATGCGATCAAGGGGAGCTCGCCGACGCCGGTGACGGATTTGGCATCGGTGCAAAACGCACCAAGCCTGTTTACCGGTGCTGAAGCGCGTTTTGGCGGTAACGTCATCAGCGTGCACAACGAGCAGGGCAAAACGGTGCTGGAGATTGCGGCGGTACCTCTGGACAACGGCGCTCGACCGACGTTGGGCGAACCTTCTCAGGGGCGGCTGCTGGCAACGGTGAACGGTTTCCTGGAGCCGACGGATTTCAAAGGGCAACTGGTCACCGTGGTTGGGCCGATTACCGGTGTGCGCCCCGGAAAAATTGGCGCCACGCCGTATAAATTCATTACCATGAATGCCAGCGGTTACAAACGCTGGCACCTGACGCAGCAGATCGTCATGCCGCCGGCGCCGATGGGGCCATGGGGATGGCGTAGCGGGCCGTGGGGACCGGGTTGGGGCGCAGGCTATGGCTGGTACAATCCAGGGCCAGCACAGGTGCAGACTATCGTTACCGAGTAAGTTACGCGAAGATTTTTATTGTGATGAGGGCGGCTTAGATGCCGCCCTTTTCTTTTGGCACCAGGATCCGCCGGCAATTAGTGACCTACATCGCAACCTGAATATTGTTTAAAACGCAAACTGGTACGCTGAGTTAAAATATTGTTAAAGTTCGGCTGCGTGTTTGGGGGCTGCGATGATTATTAGTAATGATTTCAGGAGTAATACCTTGGACAAGGTCTGGTTAAAACGTTACCCGGCAGATGTTCCGGCAGAAATCGACGCCGATCGCCATTCGTCTTTGGTTGAAATGTTCGAAAGCGCGGCGCTGCGCTACGCAGATCAGCCAGCCTTTATCAACATGGGCGAGGTCATGACTTTCCGCAAGCTGGAAGAGCGCAGCCGGGCTTTCGCCGCCTATTTGCAAAATGAACTCGGTTTGCAGAAGGGCGACCGTGTGGCGTTGATGATGCCCAACCTGTTGCAATACCCGATTGCGCTGTTTGGCGTCTTGCGCGCCGGCATGGTGGTGGTCAACGTCAATCCGCTTTATACGCCGCGCGAGTTGGAACACCAGTTGAACGACAGCGGGGCGGCGGCGATCGTCATCGTATCCAACTTTGCCCATACGCTGGAAAAAGTGGTATTCAAAACCCAGATCAAGCACGTAATCCTGACGCGGATGGGCGATCAGCTTTCCGCCGCCAAAGGCACGCTGGTCAATTTTGTGGTGAAGTACATCAAACGGTTGGTGCCCAAGTATCACCTGCCGGATGCCATCTCGTTTCGCGCCGCGCTGCAACGCGGTCGCCGGCTGCAATATGTAAAACCGGACATCATTAATTCCGATCTGGCGTTCTTGCAATACACCGGTGGCACCACCGGGGTTGCCAAGGGCGCGATGCTGACCCACCGCAACATGCAGGCCAATCTGGAGCAGGCCAAGGCGGCCTATGCGCCGCTGTTCCGTGACGGTCAGGAGCTGGTGGTGACGGCGTTACCGCTGTATCACATTTTTGCACTAACGGTGAACTGCCTGTTATTCATCGATCTGGGTGGTCGCAACCTGCTGATCACCAACCCGCGTGATATTCCCGGTCTGGTAAAAGAACTGGCCAAATACCCGTTCACCGCCATGAGTGGGGTAAATACCTTGTTTAATGCGCTGCTGAATAACGACGACTTCCACAAACTCGATTTCTCGACCCTGCGTTTCTCGGTCGGCGGCGGCATGTCGGTGCAGAAATCGGTGGCGGACAAATGGGAAAAAACCACCGGCAAACATTTGCTGGAAGGCTATGGCCTGACCGAGTGCGCGCCGCTGGTGGCTGGCAACCCCTACGATCTGAAACATTACAGCGGCAGCATCGGTTTGCCAGTGCCGTCGACCGACGTGCGCCTGGTGGATGAGCACGGCAATGATGTTGCGCCGGGCGAACCGGGTGAACTGTGGGTCAAAGGGCCGCAAGTTATGTTAGGCTATTGGCAGCGCCCGGAAGCAACGGATGAAGTGTTGAAGGACGGTTGGCTGGCGACCGGCGATATCGTTACGGTCGATAATGACGGGTTTATCCGCATTGTCGATCGCAAGAAGGACATGATCCTGGTGTCAGGCTTCAACGTATATCCGAACGAAATCGAAGAGGTGGTCAGTCAGCATGCCAAAGTGCTGGAGTGCGCGGCGATTGGCGTGCCGAGCGACGTTTCCGGTGAGGCGGTGAAGGTGTGCGTAGTGAAGAAGGATGCCTCACTGACCGCTGATGAGCTGCTGACGCATTGCCGTCGGCATCTGACCGGGTATAAAGTGCCTAAAATTGTTGAGTTCCGCGACGAATTGCCAAAGTCCAACGTTGGCAAGATCTTGCGGCGAGAACTGCGTGACGAGCAGAACAAGCCAAAGGCCGCTGATGCCGCCTGACGCCTTGCTTGTCCCTTTGCATCAACAACGCCGGTGAATGCCGGCGTTGTTGTGTTTGAACCGAAATAAGAGAATGATGTTTTGAATTATACGTTGATCACTACCGACGCCGGATTGCAGCAGGTCTGCGAACAGGCAAGAAAACATGCGCAGATTGCGCTCGACACCGAATTTGTCAGAACGCGTACCTACTATCCGCAGTTAGGCCTGATCCAGTTATACGATGGTGAACAACTCTCCCTGATTGATCCACTGCCAATCAAACAATGGCAGCCGTTTGTCGATCTGCTGGCCGACAGTGCAGTGGTCAAGTTCTTGCACGCCGGTAGCGAAGATCTGGAGGTGTTTTTGAACGCCTTCAATACGTTGCCCACTCCGCTGGTCGATACGCAGATCCTGGCCGCCTTTACCGGCAAGCCGCTGTCGTGCGGTTTTGCCACTCTGGTGGCGCAATACATGCAGGTCGAACTGGATAAAAGCGAATCGCGTACCGACTGGCTGGCGCGTCCATTGACCGAACGCCAGTGCGTGTATGCCGCCGCCGACGTGTTTTATCTGTTGCCGATGGCCAGGCAGTTGGTGCAGGAAACCGAACAGGCCGGCTGGACCGCTGCCGCCAGCAGCGAGTGCCTGCTGTTGTGCCAACGCCGCAGCGAAACGCTGGCGCCGGAACTGGCCTACCGTGAAATCACCAACGCCTGGCAGCTGCGCGCGCGTCAGTTGGGCTGTCTGCAAAAGCTGGCGGAGTGGCGGTTGCGTCAGGCGCGTGAACGCGATCTGGCGGTTAATTTTGTGGTGCGTGAAGAAAATCTGTGGGCGGTAGCGCGTCATATGCCGGGGTCGTTGGGGGAGCTGGATGCCCTTGGCCTGAGTGGTCCGGAAATTCGCTATCACGGTAAAACCCTGCTGGCGCTGGTCGAGGAAGCCAACCAGATGGACGAGAGCGCGTTGCCGCCACCGGTCGCGAGCCTGATCGACCAGCCTGGTTACAAGAAAGTGTTCAAGGATATCAAGGCGGCGATCGTTACCGTCAGCGAACAAAGCGGTCTCAGCAGCGAGCTGTTGGCATCGCGACGTCAGATCAACCAGTTGCTCAATTGGCACTGGAAATTGAAAAACGGCGACGGTCTGCCGGAATTAATCAGTGGTTGGCGTGCGGAATTATTAGCCGAACCTTTGCAGGCTATTCTGAAGAATTATTAATTAAACGATAAAAGTAACGGGGCAGGGGAAACAGTCTTTGCTCCGTACATTTGTTGCTGGATAATCTGACCGGATATTTTTGGACCATTCTCAACTTTAAAGAAAGTTGACGCGAAATTAATTGGGATTAATCTCAAACAATAAACGCGTGGAAATTACTGTCAAAATACGATTTATCTGGATGCATATACAGTTACCCCCTGCAAAAAATATACAGGGGGTAATTAATGCGTCGCAATCATTTAGCTGCTTCTTCCGATTCCGGCAACGTCACGTTAAGTTCAAGTACCGAAATATCGTCCCCTTTCTGCTCAAACTGAACGTGGAGCATTTCAGGGTCGATCTGAATGTATTTGCAGATTACCGCCAGAATGTCGCGTTTCAAATCAGGCAGATACGGGGGCTCACTGTCCCCGCGACGACGTTCTGCAACGATAATCTGCAGCCGTTCCTTGGCTACACTGGCTGTCGATTTTTTGCGGGACAGAAAAAAGTCTAACAAAGCCATGGTTTATCCCCCAAAAAGGCGTTTCAGGAAGCCCTTCTTCTCTTCTTCGATGAAGCGGAATGGGCGTTCTTCTCCTAACAAGCGGTTAACGGTGTCGTCGTAGGCCTTGCCGGCGTCAGACTCGTGGTCCAGGATGACGGGTTCACCCTGGTTGGAGGCGCGCAGCACCGATTGATCTTCCGGTATCACGCCGACCAGTGGAATACGCAGGATTTCCAGCACGTCTTCCATGCTCAGCATGTCGCCACGGCTAACGCGGCCCGGATTGTAACGGGTGAGCAGCAGGTGTTCCTTGATGGCTTCCTTCCCCTGTTCCGCACGGCGCGATTTGGACGACAGGATACCCAGAATGCGGTCCGAGTCGCGTACTGACGACACTTCCGGGTTGGTGGTAATAATGGCTTCATCGGCGAAGTACAGCGCCATCAGCGCGCCGGTTTCGATACCTGCCGGTGAGTCACAGACCACAAAATCGAAATCCATCTCGCCCAGTTCGTTGAGCACTTTTTCAACGCCTTCACGGGTCAGCGCGTCTTTGTCGCGCGTTTGTGATGCGGGCAGAATGAACAGGTTTTCGGTGCGTTTATCCTTGATGAGCGCCTGGTTGAGCGTGGCGTCACCCTGGATCACGTTAACGAAATCGTAAACCACGCGGCGTTCGCAGCCCATGATAAGGTCAAGGTTACGCAGGCCGATGTCGAAATCGATAACCACGGTTTTCTTGCCTTTTTGGGCCAAGCCGGTCGCAATGGCCGCGCTCGAAGTGGTCTTGCCAACGCCCCCTTTACCCGATGTAACAACAATAATGCGTGCCATGAAATGGATTCCTTGTCAAAAGGGCTTAATTTAAAGGTTGTATGGTTAAAGCGTTATCCAACAGGCTGAGTCGCACTGCCTGCCCGGAATATTCGGACGGGATTTGGTCGCTCAACCAGTACTGCCCTGCGATAGAGACTAGCTCAGCGCCCAGGTGCGTGCAAAAAATCTGACATTGCGTATCACCTGAAGCGCCCGCCAGCGCACGACCGCGCATCGAACCGTAGATATGAATGTTGCCGTCGGCAATCAATTCGGCACCGGCACTGACGCTGCTGGTCACGATTAAATCGCAGTTGCGGGCATAAATTTGTTGGCCGGAACGGACAGGCGTGCTGATGGTGCGCGTTTTGGCCGGGGCATTTTCCGCTACCGGCGCTACGGCCGGCGGTGCGTCAACGGCCACTTTCTGGCCTTTGCCCTCGCTCATCAACGGCAAGCCGGCACGGGCAATAGCCCGTTTTTGCCGCTCATCTTTACAACCGCTGATGCCCACCACGCGCAAGCCTGCAGCCGTAACGGCCTGTTGGAGTTCTTTCCAGTTCGCATCGCCGTTAAGCGTAGCAACGTTGATAACAACAGGGGCGTTTTTGAGAAAAGCGGGCGCTTGCTCGACTTTTTCCTGTAACGCCTGGCGAATTACCTCGGGTTGCGAATTATGCAAATGAACAACCGATAGGGTAAAACTGCTGCCTTTTAGCTCAATTGGCGATTGTGACATCTATCCTGACTCAGTCTCAGCAACTTTAAATCCCCGGAATACCACTCGGGGTGCGATATTCCGATGTACTAGAAGCATGTTATAGTCAGAGTTATATCCAGGCAAGATACTGCCCCAATTAAATAGAGTTAAAAAAATGCTTTGTGTGATCTATAGAAGCCCAAAACGTGACCAAACTTATCTTTATGTCGAAAAAAAAGACGATTTTTCTCGCGTACCGGAAGATTTGCTGAAAAGTTTCGGTACGCCGCAGTTTGCCATGCTGCTTAATCTTGAAGGGCGTAAAAGATTAGCCAATGCGGATATTGAAAAAGTGAAAGAGGCCTTGCAGGAAGAAGGGTTTTATCTGCAATTCCCGCCGCCGGTAGAAAATTTATTAAATCAGCATCTGACCGGCGGGGAGTAATATTCGCCGGTTGTCTGCCCCCGGCCGGGCGACGGTTGCCAACAGGTGACGGGCCCGGTTTGCTTCGAGAAGGAATATTGCGATGAAATTGTCGGCTCCCGCTCTGATGATCACCACCCTGGTGCTGGCAGGCTGCGCCAGCAAAGACAATATCGCGGCGTCTGCGCCAGCAACGGCGTCAACGGCTGATGTGGCCCCGGCCTCAACCGGCGGGATGCTGAAGCCGTCAGTCTCATCGAACGGCATGCTGAAGCCACCGACCGCACCGGCGGACACTACGCTGGCGCAGACGGGGCGCGATCCGGCGGAGTTTCCCGCGTATGTCGAAGCGCTCAAGCGCCAGGCCGTGGCTCAGGGCATCGATCGGCAAACCGTCGACAGCGCGTTTGCCAATGTGCATTTCGTTGATCGGGTGATCAAGGCCGACCGCAACCAGCTCGAGAAAAAAATAACGCTGGATGTTTATCTGCAACGCGTTCTGTCGCCGACGAAAATTCAGCAGGGGCGGCAGATGCTGCGACAGTACCAACCGCAGCTGGCGCGAGCGACTGCACGTTATGGGGTACCGGAGCGCTATATCGTGGCGTTGTGGGCAATGGAAAGCCATTACGGCAAAATACAGGGCAAGGAAGACGTGGTGTCGGCACTGTCGACGCTGGCCTTTGAAGGGCGACGAGAAGCCTTCTTTAGTAAACAGCTGATGGCGGCATTGCAGATTATTCAGCAGGGGCATGTTCCGGCTGAGCAGTTAACCGGATCCTGGGCCGGTGCCATGGGCCAGTGCCAATTTATGCCCAGCTCGTTCCTGAGCTACGGTGCCGACGGCGATGGCGATGGGCGTATCGATATCTGGCATAACCTTGATGATGTCTTTGCTTCAACCGCCAACTACCTGGCAACCGAAGGCTGGAAGCCGGGGATTGGCTGGGGGCGTGAAGTGACACTGCCGTCGGGCTTCGGCAGTGGCCATCTGGGGCTGAAAAACGGCCAGGCGCGCAGCGTCAACCAGTGGGCGGCGATGGGCATCAGGCAGGCGGACGGTTCAGCGCTGCCGAGCGCTACTCTGCGCAGCTGGATAATTACGCCGGATGATGCGCAGGGGCGCGCATTCATGGTTTATGATAATTTCCGTACTATTATGCATTGGAATCGTTCATATTATTTTGCCATCAGCGTGGGTATGATGGCCGACGCTGTCGGACAATAATTCAGCTTATCAGGCCTTGGCCACCAGATTGCCGGGGCATTTTTGTCAGGAGTCAGGTATGTACCAACATAGAGACTGGCAGGGCGCGTTACTCGATTTTCCGGTTAACAAAGTGGTCTGCGTGGGCAGCAACTATGCCGATCACATCAAGGAGATGGGCAGCGCCAAATCGGCAGAACCGGTAATTTTCATCAAGCCGGAAACCGCGCTGTGCGATATGCGCCAACCGGTAGCCATCCCGAAGGAATTAGGTGCCGTACATCATGAAGTTGAACTGGCGGTATTGATCGGCACGCCGCTCAAACAGGCCAATGAAGACCGCGTGGCCCGGGCAATTGCCGGCTACGGCGTGGCGCTGGATCTGACGCTGCGCGATTTGCAGGCCGGCTTCAAAAAAGCCGGGCAGCCGTGGGAAAAGGCCAAGGGTTTTGACGGTTCCTGTCCGATTTCGGGGTTTATCCCGGTAGCCGAGTTTGGCGATCCGCAGAATGCCGAACTGAAACTGACGGTGAACGATGACGTACGTCAGCAGGGTAACACCCGCGATATGATTACGCCGATCTTGCCGTTGATCGCCTATATGAGCCGTTTCTTTACCCTGCGAGCCGGCGATATTATTCTGACCGGCACCCCGCAAGGCGTGGGTCCGATGACATCCGGCGACATGCTCAACGTGTCGCTGAACGGTAAAACGCTCAACACCCGCGTCATTTAATCGCCGATGCCGCCGCGGCGGCATTATGCGTTCAGCGCGCGTCACGCGCCGTTTCTGGCGGCATTGACGCGCCAGTCCATCAGCGTCATCACCCAGCGCTAATCAAGGGATGATGCCATCGTGATTTGCACGTATAATAAGATATACACTCGCCGCCTGTTCTCAGGCAGAAGTTCAATTACCTATACCGGACGTCAACATGTCACAACTCCCTTTTTGGCAAACCAAAACGCTGGCTGAAATGTCGGAAAAAGAATGGGAATCGCTGTGCGACGGTTGTGGGCAATGCTGTTTGAATAAGCTGATCGACGAAGATACCGACGAAATTTATTTTACCAATGTCGCCTGCAACCAACTGAACATCAAATCTTGCCAGTGTCGTAACTATGAACGCCGTTTCGAGCTGGAAGAAGACTGCATCAAACTGACGCGGGAAAATCTGGTCACCTTTGACTGGCTGCCGCCGACCTGCGCCTATCGCCTGATCGGAGAAGGCAAACCGTTGTTCCCGTGGCATCCGCTGATCAGCGGTTCCAAGGCGGCGATGCACGGCGAACGCATTACGGTACGCCATATTGCGGTGCGCGAAAGTGAAGTGGTGGACTGGCAGGATCACATATTGAACAAGCCCAGTTGGGCGCGTTGAGCGACACCAACGACAGCCTTGCTTAAGGTTATGTAAATTAAGCCTCTGCGATGCGCCGTAGGCTTCATATTTTCAGCAATGTCCGGTAGTTTGGCGGCACCCTAAGCTCGGTTCAGAGTAAAAAATATGAAGATGGTGCGGCTGTTTGCCATTGCTGGAGCGCTGATTGTGCTCGTTTACTACCTTACCCACTTCTGACGCGTTGTTATGTATAAAACAGCGGGTTTTGCCAACAAAAAAGGCGCCATGGCGGCGCCTTTTTTATTGCGATGGGCTTAGCGGCCGAACAGGTCACGGCGACGCGGGCGCACAAACTGGGCGATCAGCACAATGACGGCTATGACCAGATAAGCGGCGAAAATGCCAACCAGCCACTGCGGCATCTCCAGGCTCAGAAATTGCCACTGACGCACAGAACAGTCACCCGACGCGTGGAATACTGCCGGCAGCCATTTGTCCAGCGGCAGCCATGAAGGGAAGCTGACGAAGAAATCACAGGTATTGAACGGCGACGGGTGTAGCTGGATCATGGTGTGTTTCCAGGCCAGTTGCACGCCTTCCCAGGCACTGTAAATCCACAGCAGGATGGCGGCGTAGCGCAGCGGCGTTTTCGGCGCGATCGCGCCAACCAGTGAAGCGCCAAGGATGCCAAACAGCGCGCAACGTTCATAGATGCACATGACGCAGGGTTGCAGCAGCATCACATGCTGAAAATAGAGCGCAACCAGCTCAAGCACCAGCGCCGTCAGCGCCATCAGTAGCCAAGCACCGCGCCCCTGCGAGCAACGGTTAAAAAATTGCAACATATCTTTGTTCTTCCATGCAGTAAGCAGTTGAACCGGCAGTGTAAACCAATTCAAACCGGCTGCCAGCATCTCATAGCTAAATCGATGCAAAATAAATCGCCGCAGCAAGCGTCCGTCGCTCTGGAGGCGCCTGCACTGTCGCGCTATACCATGGTGAAAGAACTGGATTTAATCCTGCAGGTGCCGATGATATCCGGCCGCCGACAGGAGATCGGCACCTGATGCCTTACGGGCATCGGCCATCAATCGGCAGGGCGCTGGCACCGGTCTCCTGGCTATACGTCGAGGGGCGGCAATCCCCTCAGCGCGGGTTTCATCGGCAGGATAAGGCAACCGCTGCGGTGACCTTGCCCATGGGATATCGACCTATGGGGCGATAAGTCGGGATGGCTGTTTTTTGCTCTGAAGTAAAATATTTTTATAAAAATTAAAAAATGATTTAACGCAATAACTCCCATCGTGGCGCTGTGATAACGTGACCAGCAACTTTTACCACCAGCCGTATGAGGGATATCAATCGGTATTGACCGTTGCTATCGCCTGGAGGAGCCATGCCTTATTTCCTGTTAACTTTCGCCGCCTGTTTTTGGGGAGGCAATTACGTGGTGGGCCATCTACTGGTTGCACAAGCCGATCCGATCATCTTGTCCACCGCGCGTTGGTTACTCACGGCGCTACTACTGATGACGCTTTACTGTAATCAGGTCAGGCAACAATGGGCAGTGATGAGAAAAGCCAAGGGCACCATCCTGTTTTTAGCCCTGTGCGGACAGGTGCTATTCCCTCTGACACTTTATATCGGTTTACAGTACACCTCCTCATTGAATGCGGCGATCTACCTGTCGACCACGCCGGCGTTAGTATTGCTAATCAACAAGTTGATTTTCAAGGAACGTATTTCATCGCGCAATATTTATGGCGTTCTGCTCAGTTCACTTGGCGTGGTGTACCTGGTGTTGCAGGGCGATTTGCTGCACGTTGATAGCTTGAAGAATTTAAATCGTGGTGACGTCTGGACCATGGGCTCTGCCATCAGTTGGGCGCTTTACTGTGCATTCTTGCGCATAAAACCACGGGAAATTACCGGCAATGCCTTTGTTGCCGTCAGTGCGTTGATTGGCGCGGTGATGCTATTACCGATACTGGCGTTCAGAGTTTGGCAGCCGGGTCAGCTGAATTTGGCGGTTTACCTGCAACCAGGATTCCTGGCAGGCCTGGCCTACCTGATCGTTTTCCCTTCATGGCTGGCCTATTTGCTGTGGAACAAAGGTATTCTGGCTATCGGTGCTACCCGCGGAGAAATCTATTCCCACCTGATTCCATTAAGCGGTGGCGTATTGAGCATTTTATTCCTGCAGGTGCCGTTGCATGCATTTCATCTGGTCAGCGCGCTGCTGATTACCTTGGGCATTGCGTTATGTTCTGGGACCCAAAAAAGGGCGGCTGACCCATCGGCGCAGTCCGCGCACTCGGCAGATTAATGTTTGTCAGATCGCGTGACCTTGATGCCGATAGCGGCCGCACCGGCGATATAAGCCGGTGCAAGACCGCTGTCGCTATCTCAGGCGGCAGTCAGAGCCCGTTAGCCCAGGTGTACCGGCTGGCTGATCCAGTGCCATTGGGTTAACAGGTCGGTCATCGGTGCCAGGGTATATTCAACGCACAGCAGGCCGGTAATGGTCAGCACCAGCGTGTACGGCAATGCCATCCATACCATGCGGCCATAAGACAGGCGCACCAGCGGGGCGAGAGCCGAGGTCAACAGGAACAGGAACGCCGCCTGGCCATTGGGCGTGGCAACCGAGGGCAGGTTGGTACCTGTGTTGATCGCCACCGCCAGCATTTCGAACTGTTTGAGGGAAATGGCGCCGTTGGTCAGGGCGGCATGGGCTTCGTTGATGTACACGGTGCCGACAAAAACATTGTCGGATACCGAAGAAAGCAGACCGTTGAACAGGTAGAACAACACCAGCTGCGCCGACGGTTCGGCCTGCAGCACGAAGGTGATGACCGGCGTAAACAGATGTTGTTCAATAATGACCGCCACCACGGTGAAGAACACCGTCAGCAGGGCGGTAAACGGCAACGCTTCCTGGAATGCCTTGCCGATGGCGTGTTCGTCGGTCACGCCGCATAACGAGGTGGCGAGGATAATCACCGACAGGCCGATCAGACCAACTTCGGCCAGGTGCAGCGCCAGCGCCAGAACCAGCCAAACGCCGATCAACGCCTGGATCACCAGTTTGACCTTGTCCTGGCGACTGCGTTTTTCGGTCGCTTTGATGTCATAGTCTTTCAGCACCTCACGCACGCGTTCCGGCAACGTTGCGCCGTAGCCAAAGACGCCAAAGCGCTCAACCAGCAGGCACACCAGTAAACCGCAGACGAAAACCGGTAGCGTAACCGGTGCCATGCGCAAAAAGAAATCGCCGAAGGCCCAACCGGCGCTCTTGGCGATGATCAGGTTTTGCGGCTCGCCCACCATGGTCATGACGCCGCCCAGTGCGGTACCGACGCCGGCATGCATCAACAGGCTGCGCAGGAAGGCGCGGAACTGCTCCAGCGTTTGCTTGCGGTCTTCACCGTCAATATTACTGTCGTCACCAACGTCATGCTTACCGTCGGGTTGATTGGAGGCCACATTGTGATAAATCGAGTAAAACCCGGTGGCGACACTGATCACTACCGCAACCACCGTCAGCGCATCCAGAAACGCGGAAAGTACGGCCGCCGCCAGACAGAAGGCCAGCGACAGGCGCATTTTTGAACGAATATTCAGCAGCAGTTTAGTGAAGACGTACAGCAGCAACTGCTTCATGAAATAAATGCCGGCGACCATAAAGATCAGCAGCAGCAGGACGTCCAGATTATTGGCGATCTCCTCGCCAACGTGAGCTGGGCTGGTCATGCCGATAGCTACGGCTTCAATGGCCAGCAAACCGCCGGGCTGCAACGGGTAACACTTGAGTGCCATCGCCAGGGTAAAGATAAACTCCACCACCAGCAGCCAGCCGGCAGCGAACGGGCTGACCAGGAAAAAGACCAATGGATTGATCAATAAAAAGGCAATAATGGTCAGTTTGTACCAGTCGGGCGACTGGCCAAGAAAATTTTTTACTAGCGCACTGCGCGTTGTCATGTCCATGCTGCTTCTACAACCCTTTACCAAATAGTAACTGCTACCCTACCAATGCCACTTGCCGTGATGCAACCGAGACGGAAAATACCGACGAAAATTGGCACGCTTTGCTTTTTTTGCCTATTTTTTGCCAGGTTATGCACACTTTCGTTTATTGTTTTTCGCTCATGCTATGTCATGCCGGAGCGATCTGGTATGATCAGCAGACTACTAATTCTGATTATCGTCGCTACGGAACGTCAAAAACATGGTCATTAAGGCGCAGAGTCCTGCCGGTTTCGCGGAAGAATACATTATCGAAAGTATTTGGAATAATCGCTTCCCCCCTGGCTCTATTTTGCCCGCGGAGCGTGAGCTTTCTGAACTGATTGGGGTCACGCGCACCACGTTACGAGAGGTTTTGCAACGTTTGGCCCGTGACGGCTGGCTTACCATTCAGCATGGCAAACCGACCAAAGTGAACAACTTTTGGGAAACGTCCGGTCTTAATATTCTGGAAACGCTGGCGCGCCTCGATCATAACAGCGTGCCGCAGCTGATCGACAATCTGTTGTCGGTGCGCACCAATATTGCATCGATCTTTATCCGGGCGGCGGTACGCAACCATCCGGAACAGGCGCAGGAAGTGCTGGCAAAAGCCACCGAGGTGGAAGACCAGGCTGAAGCGTTCAACAAGCTGGATTACGAAATCTTCCGTGGGCTGGCGTTTGTTTCCGGCAATCCCATTTACGGTTTGATCTTCAACGGTCTCAAAGGCCTGTACACCCGCGTGGGTCGCTACTATTTCTCCAATCCGGAAGCGCGCAAGCTGGCGTTGAACTTCTACAGCAAGCTGTCGATGCTGTGCCACGAGAAAATGTACGATCAGGTGATGGATACGGTGCGTAATTATGGCAAGGAAAGCGGCGCCATCTGGCACAGTATGCAGGGCACCATGCCAAGCGATCTGACGGAAGCTCGTCGCTAGGGCAGGATTGGCAATCGAAAGGGGCGCACTGACTGGCGCCCCTTTTTTGTTGCGTTCAATTACAGCGTGTTGGGGCGCGGCGGGCAACGCTCCAGCAGTTCAATGCTGCCATCTTCGTTTTGCTGTTCCAAAATCACGTCGAACCCCCACAGGCGGTGCAGGTGCTTCATGACCTCGCGGCGGCTTTTGTCCAGCGGCGCACGCTCTTGCGGTACATAGCGCATGGTCAGTGAACGGTCGCCGCGCAGGTCAACGTTCCAGATTTGGATGTTCGGTTCGTGATTGCTCAGGTTGTACTGGGCTGACAATTCCTGGCGAATCGCCCGATAGCCGGCTTCGTCATGGATTGCCGCGATCTCCAGATAATTGTTGCGATCGTCATCCAGCACGGTAAACAACCGGAAGTCACGCATCACCTTCGGCGACAGAAACTGGCTGATAAAACTTTCGTCCTTGAAGTCCCGCATGGCGAAATGCAGGGTGTCCAGCCAGTCTTTGCCGGCGATATCCGGGAACCAGTAGCGATCTTCTTCCGTCGGCGACTGGCAGATACGTTTGATATCCTGGAACATGGCGAACCCGAGGGCATACGGGTTGATGCCATTGTAATAAGGGCTGTTGTACGGCGGTTGGTATACCACGTTGGTATGGCTGTGCAGGAACTCGAGCATAAAGCGATCGCTCACCCGGCCTTCGTCGTACAGGTGATTGAGAATGGTGTAATGCCAGAAGGTCGCCCAGCCTTCGTTCATCACCTGCGTCTGCTTCTGCGGATAGAAATACTGACTCACCTTGCGTACGATGCGCAGCACTTCGCGCTGCCACGGTTCCAGCAGCGGTGCGTTCTTCTCCATAAAATAGAGAATATTTTCCTGCGGCTCGGCGGGATAGCGGTGAGCCTGTTCCGGCGCTTCTTCCCGCTCGACGCGCGGCAGGGTTTTCCACAGCGAATTGACCTGGCTTTGCAGGTATTCTTCCCGGCTTTTTTGCCGAGCCTTTTCCTCCTGCAATGAAATTTTCTGTGGGCGTTTATAGCGATCGACGCCGTAACTCATCAATGCATGGCAGGAGTCGAGCAGTTTTTCCACTTCGACCACCCCGTAGCGCTCTTCGCATTCGCTGATGTAGTGGCGGGCGAACAGCAGATAATCGACGATCGAACTGGCATCGGTCCAACTGCGGAACAGATAGTTGTTCTTGAAAAATGAATTATGTCCATAACAGGCATGCGCCATCACCAGCGCTTGCATGGTGATGGTATTTTCTTCCATCAGATAGGCAATGCAGGGATTGGAGTTGATAACGATTTCATAGGCCAACCCTTGCTGTCCATGCTTGTAGCGCTGCTCGGTCTCGATGAATTTTTTGCCGAATGACCAATGGGTATAGTTGATCGGCATACCGACGCTGGAATAGGCATCCATCATCTGTTCGGAGGTAATCACTTCGATTTGATGCGGATAGGTGTCCAGTCGGTAATGCTTGGCTACGCGATCGATATGATCCAGATACACTTGCAGCAGCTCGAACGTCCAGTCCGGTCCATCGCTCAGACGTTTTTCATCCGTAATGTGATCATGTGTTGAAGTAGACATCAGCGCACCCCTCGTTATTAACGGGCCCGGCTCATAGCGGCGGCCCTGTAACAATCGTAGCTCAAAACCGGGCAGGGGGGATGGGTTATAAAACCTAAAAATTCAACGCACTGGCTCATCGGTCAAGGTCGTCCGATTTATGAGCGAATTTTTATGCTGACGCCGAGTGCGCTCCCTGGCAAATGATATTGCGATAAATAGGCTGTTTTATGGATTATTATTCTGCGGTTAATGGTGGCGATATTTTTATATTCTGTTAATGGCATGTTGCACGCTAGGCCAATTTACGATGATGACAATGCTGTCAATGCTAGCAAAAAAGACGGTAATTGGCCGGTTATAGCGGCTTTTGCCACAGGTTATCGCTATTTGTTGCCGTCTATTGCAAAACAATCTCAGTTGAACGATAAATTAATTGTGAAATCAGTCACGTTTGATGATTAATTTGTTGGATGGTTTTTTCCTCTGAGTTAATTTCCTGTGAGCAGAATATTATGCTTTATCATGCCTGGGGCCGGAGTCAACGATGCGAGTGTTAATTTTAGGTAGTGGGGTAGTCGGCGTAGCCAGTGCCTGGTATTTGGCGAAGGCCGGTCATGAGGTTACGGTGATCGACCGTCAATCGGGCCCGGCGATGGAAACCAGCGCCGCCAATGCCGGCCAGATCTCCCCCGGTTACGCCGCGCCCTGGGCCGCTCCCGGCGTGCCGTTGAAAGCAATTAAATGGATGTTCCAACGCCATGCGCCATTAGCGATTCGCCTGGACGGCAGCAGCTTCCAGCTCAACTGGATGTGGCAGATGCTGAAAAACTGCAATGTCTCCCATTACATGACCAACAAAGGGCGCATGGTGCGGTTGGCCGAATACAGCCGTGACTGCATCAAAGCACTGCGCCAGGAAACCGGCATTCAATACGAAGGTCGCCAGGGCGGTACCTTGCAACTGTTCCGTACCCAGCAGCAGTATGAAAACGCCGCGAAGGACATCGCAGTATTGGAAGATGCCGGTGTCCCGTATAAATTGCTCGATGCAGGCCAACTGGCAAGCGCTGAACCGGCGCTGGCTCAGGTTGCGCATAAACTGACCGGTGGCTTGCAGTTGCCGAATGACGAAACCGGTGATTGTCAGCTGTTTACCCAGCAATTGGCGGCGATGGCGCAACAGGCGGGCGTAACCTTTCTGTACAACCACAGCGTGGATCGCCTGCTGGTGGAGGGGGACAAAATTAGCGGTGTGCAATGTGGCGACCAGCTATTGACCGCCGACAGCTATGTGGTTGCCTTCGGTTCCTATTCCACCGCGCTGCTGCGTGGGCTGGTGTCGATACCGGTATATCCGTTGAAAGGCTATTCGCTGACTATTCCGATTACCGACGCCTCGGCGGCACCGTTTTCGACCGTGCTGGATGAAACCTACAAAATCGCCATTACCCGCTTCGACCAGCGTATCCGCGTTGGCGGCATGGCCGAGATCGTCGGGTTCAATACCGAGTTGGAGCAAAAGCGCCGCGCAACGCTGGAGATGGTGGTGCGCGATCTGTATCCGAACGGCGGCAACGTCGAACAGGCGACCTTCTGGACCGGGCTACGCCCGATGACGCCGGACGGCACGCCGATAGTCGGTCGCACCTCGGTGAAAAACCTCTACCTGAACACCGGTCATGGCACGCTGGGATGGACCATGGCCTGCGGTTCCGGCCAGTTGCTTGCCGATCTGATCTCAGGGACCACCCCGGCAATACCCTCCGATGATTTATCGGTGGCGCGTTACAGTGCGGGGTTTCGCAACTCACGTAGCGTTCCGTTGAAAGGCGTGCACCCAGTACGTTAATCCTCGCATTATTGCCGCTGGTTCCCGCCAGCGGCCCATAAATCCGGCCCGAAGGAGAGCCCATGCCCCGCCCGATTAGCGCTACGCTGCATCTTGCCGCGTTTGACAATAACCTGCAGGTGATCCGCCGCTTTGCGCCAACCGCCAAAATCTGGTCGGTGGTCAAGGCCAATGCCTATGGCCATGGGATTGACCGGGTATGGCAAAGCCTGGCGAACACCGACGGTTTCGCCCTGCTGGATCTCGCCGAAGCGGTGATGCTGCGTGAGGCCGGCTGGCAAGGGCCGATACTGCTGCTGGAGGGGTTTTTCCAGGCGCAAGACCTGGCGCTGATTGACCGTTATCGTCTGACAACCGCCGTGCACAGTGACTGGCAGTTGGCGGCCATTGCCGAGGCGCAACTGTCGGCCCCGCTGGCGGTTTACCTAAAAATCAACAGCGGCATGAACCGTCTGGGGTTTGCGCCGGCACGACTGCCGCAGGTCTGGCAGCAGGCGCAACAGATCCGCAATATTGCGGCGATCACGTTGATGAGCCATTTTGCCACCGCCGATGGCCCGCAGGGCGTGACGCAGCAGATGGCGACCATCGATGCCGCGGCAGCAGCGCTACCTTTGCCGCGTTGTCTGGCCAATTCCGCCGCGACGCTGTGGCACCCGGCGACGCACGGTAGTTGGGTGCGGCCAGGTATTGTACTCTATGGCGCATCGCCGAGCGGCCAGTGGCGTGATATCGCCGAGACCGGTCTTCAGCCGACGATGTCGCTGCGCAGTGAAATCATCGCGCTGCAAACGCTTCAGCCCGGCGATCGCGTCGGCTACGGCTGGCGCTACGCCGCATCTGCCGTACAGCGCATCGGCATCGTGGCCTGCGGTTATGCCGATGGCTATCCGCGCCATGCCCCCAGCGGTACGCCGGTATGGGTGGATGGGGTGTTGACGCGCACCGTAGGGACGGTTTCGATGGATATGCTGGCGGTTGATTTAACCTCCTGCCCGCAGGCCAGCATCGGTACGCCGGTGGAACTATGGGGACGTCATCTGCCGGTGGATGAGGTGGCCGCCGCAGCCGGTACGCTGGGGTACGAGCTGCTGACGGCGTTGGCTCAGCGGGTGCCGGTGGTAAGCGGTTAACCGATCTTGTTCAACTGACCTTTGATCTGCTTGCTGCGCTGGCGCGCGTGCAGCGCCAGAGCACATCCTGCCAGCATCACCAGCGCCAGCGCCAGCTTGGGCTGCAACGGCAGCGCCATGGCCAACAAGCCCAGCGCGGCGCCGCCGGCCATCTGCACAAAACCGACCAGCGCCGATGCGACACCGGCCTCGTTGGAATACGGCTCCAGCGCATAGCTGGTCGCCGGCCCCATCATAAATGCCAAACCGGCGCAGGCGCTGGCGACCGGCAGCATATATACCAGCCAGTGGGTTTGTGCCGCCGGCGGCAATACCGCCACGCCGAGCAGCAGGCCGAGACAGCCAAGCCCCATCAACAGACCGCCGGTGGCCAGACAGAACGGCCGCCCGACCTTGCGAATCAACCGGTTGGCGAAAAAACTCACCAGCATGATCCAGAAGCCGTTGGCGCCGAATACCAGCGAAAACTGCAACGGCGTTAGCCCGGCAGTGCCCATCAGCACATTGGGCGCCAACGAAACGTAGGTCAGCGCCATACCCATTGCGCCGGCGTTCACCAGCGAAAACGACAGAAAACGCCGTTGGCGCAAAATACCGGCATACTGGCGCAGCGGCAAGCTTTTAACCGGCAGCGTATCGGCCGGGCGGGTTTCCGGCAGGCGCAGGGCGATCAGTATCAATACCAGCAGCGCATAGCCGACCAGGAACCAGAACGGCGCGCGCCAGCCAAGGGCTTCCGCCAGCAGGCCGCCGAGCAATGGGGCGAGCGCCGGAATAATATTGAGCGTGCCATTCAGAAAACCAAAGGCGCGGGCGGCATCGTCGCCGTTCATGCGATCCCGCACGCCGCTAAATGCCACTACGGCGGTACAGCACACGGCAACGCCCTGCAACAGCCGCGAAGCGATAAACCAGCCAGGAGTGGTTGCCAACGCCGCCATCGCCGCGCCGATCATATAGATAACCACCCCGGCCAACGCGACCGGCTTGCGGCCATAGTTATCCACCAGCGGTCCGGCGATGATCTGGCCGAGTCCGAGCACCAGGATAAACAGCGAAATCGTCGATTGGATCAGCGCCTCGCTGCTGTTCAGGCCGACGGCAATCGCCGGAATGGTCGGCAGATAAAGATCGATGCCCAATGGGCCAAGCAACACCAGACTGAGAAGCAGTAACAGAAATTTTTGCATAACAAAAACAGCACATCCAAGTGACAAAGAGGGCTAGAGTAGTGGGTCTGGCGGCAAATGGAAAGAGCCGCCATGGCTGGCGTGCGGCCAGTCAGGCCGGAGAGCATCGAGCAAAGGGGGTTACGCTGTCGGAAGCGATGGACCTTTGCGGTAATACAATGCTGAAACCGCATCGGCGATGTAACGTGCCTGATGCTTGGCATCGTCCAGTGCCCGGTGTGGCGTGCCTTCAAACGGCCGGTCTTTTTTCGGGTTGAAACCGTGCAGTTCAGCCAGCGTAATTACCGTGCGGACATCCTGGGTATCCCAGAATTTCCACGGACAGGGCATGTCCAACTGCTGGTAGGCATGTTCGAGGATGGCACAATCAAACTCTTTGCCATTGCCCCAGACTTTGACGCTGTCGCTGCTGTTGATGTGGATAAACCGGCTGAAGCTGGTCAGCACCCGCTTGAGGCTGTCGCTGCCGGCAAACGCCAGTTTGCGTGCTTCATCCGACTGTCTGGCCCACCAGGCGACGGTATCCAGGCTGATGGTGCGCCCCGGCTGTGCCTTCTGGCTGCTGACGGCGGTTTCGAACTCGGCGCCCAACTGACCGGTACGTGGATCAAAGAATACCCCGGCGACGACCAGAATAACGGCACTCGGTTTGATATCCAGCGTTTCAATATCCAACATCAAATGATGCATTGGCAGATCCCAAGATTAATAACTTGCCACTATGGTACTACAAGCGCGGGATGACTGCGTGCTCGACCATGATTGCTCCCCAGCGCTCCGGCCAATGACACCGCCAGTAACGACAATAGCAACAGCGCGCAGGCCGGTGCCAATACCGTCCACGGCGCGCGCTCGAGATACGGCATGCCTTCGGCCAGCACCAATCCCCATTCGGCGCTGGGCGGTTGCGGCCCCAGGCCAAGAAAACTCAAGGCGGCCAGCGCCAGCGCAATACCCGGCAGCCGTAACATGGCATGACGCGATAGCGGGCCGATCACCGCCGGCAGCAGATAATGCGTCAGTCTACGCAGCGGACCGACGCCCAGTATCGGCAACATGCGAATATAGGGCTGTCGGCGGGTTTCGTGCAGCAACGCGGCACAGTGCGCGGCCAGTGGCGCCCAACTGACCAGCAACACCGCGCAGGCTGCGCCGTAGGATGAGGGACCGGTGACGGCGACAACCATCAATCCGGCGATAATCGGCGGCGTAGCGTTGGCGGTTTCGATGATGCCGCACAGCAGCCGTGGCATCAGGCCAAGCAATAATCCCAACAACAGCGCACAGACGCTGACCGCCAGTGCCAGCAGGCTGGTATGCCACGCGCCGTAAGCCACCCGCGCCAGGATATCGCGGCCGGTGGCGTCGGCACCGAGCGGCAACGCCAGACTGGGCGGTTGCAGGCGTAAATGCAGCGATGCCAGCGGATCGCGTAACAAACCGCTCAATATCAGCAGGCACAGAATGACCGCGGTAATGCCAACAACCAGATAACCGCCGTGGTGCACGGCTTCCGCCGGGCGGGTATTGGGCAGCGTGATGCCGCTACGTCTCAGTAGCAGGTAGTGTAACGTGTGTGCCAACAGGCCGGCGGCAAATGCGATGGCCAACAGCAATAACACGCCACACTGCAACGCCGGTAAATCCTGCGCGACGGCAGCGCCCAGCGTGGCACGCCCGAGGCCCGGAATGGCAAAGATCTTTTCTACCGCCACCGCTCCGCCGGTGAGGCCGACCAGTACCAGCCCCAACTGCGGCAATAACGCCGGCAGGGTGCGCCGAAACACCGCCAGCAGGCGCTGATGCCAGGGAATGCCGGCCAGGCACCAGTTTAATAACCAGCGCTCGCTGAAGGTTAGCGCCAGTCCGTCGTTGAGCAACAGGCCGAGCAGTCCGCCGGCGGGCAAGCCCAGCGCCAATGCAGGTAAAACCGCGTGTTGCCAACCTTGCCAGCCAAACGGCGGCAGCCAGCCTAACCAGACCGCGCCGACGATCAATAACAGCGTCGCCAACAGAAACTCTGGCAGAGCGGTCAGGCTGGTGGCGATAATGCCGACGGAGGGGCGGTTAACGCCGCGCAAGCCGCGCCATAGGGTTGGTACTGCCAGCAACAGGGCGATGGCCAGCGCAACCGCTAGCGCGTAGGCCATCAAGCTTAATGAAACGCCGGTGGCGCGTAGCATGCCAGGCAGTACCGGTTGGCCGGAAATCCACGAGTTGCCGGCATCGCCGTGCAGCAATCCTGACAACCAATGCCCCAACAGAGCCAAGGGGCCGTCTTCCAGCCCGTAACGCTGGCGTATGGCGTCCAATGCTTCAGGCGTGGCGATCTGATCCCCGGAGCGCGCGCGCAGCAGGCTCAGTGCCGGATCGCGTCCCGACAGCCACGGCAGTAATCCGATTAGCATCACCGTACTCGCCAATGCCAGTAAACGTGAACCCCAGGGCAACGCCGATTGCACTATATGCCTCATTGCGGCTGCACCACTCGCGATGCCGGCGTGATCAGCAGGCGCTCACGCGGATCGCGCGCCACCTGTTGCACGCCGGCGGCCTCGCCTTGAATCACCCGTTCATGCAGCAGTGGAATGGCCGCATGGGTTGCCAGTATGCGGCTTTCTGCCGCGATGATGGCCTGCCGCCGTTCGACGCCGGCAGGCAGGGCGGCAGCGTGGCCTAGTGCGGCATCTACCTGACTGTCGCACAGTTGCGCGAGGTTAAACGAACCCTGACAGGCAAAGTCGCTGTACAGATAAGCGACCGGATCGCCGGAGTCCAGCACGGTGGCGCGTGACAGGATGAATGCGTCGAACTTGCCCGCCAGCGCATCGGCTTCAATATGCGCGTATTCGCGGACTTCCTGTTTGACCACAAAGCCGGCGGCGGCGAGTTGCTGTGCCAGATATACTGCTACTTCAGGCAGTTCTGCACGATCGCTGAAGGTTGCCAGAGTGATAACGGCTCCGTTGGCCGACGCTGGAGGCGTGATGGGCGGTTGCGGCTGTCGCAGCGCAGCCGCCCAGGGCAACGCCGGGCCAAGCAGGCCAGCGGCGATGTCTGCCCGTCCTTCGTACACGTTTTCCACCAGCGGCTGGCGTTGAATCGCCGTCGCCGCCAGCGCACGCAGCGCCGGGTCGCTAAACGTGCCGTACTGCGTATTGAGATACAGCGTATTGGTGCGCGGCATCGGAACTTGATGTACCCGGGGCGGATCGATCAGCGCCACCTGTGCCACCGGCACGGCTTCGACCACATCGGCTTCGCCGGTGCGCAGCGCGGCGGCGCGAGCGCTGCCGTCAGGCACGAAACTGACGTCAATTCCCGGTGCGGCGGCGCGCTGCCCCCAATAGCCGTCAAAGCGATCCAGCTTGGCGCTGCTGGTGCCGTTGACTGCGGTCAGTACAAACGCCCCGGTGCCGGCACGCAGCGGATTGACCACGCCGTTGGCGCCATAGGCGCGCTCGGCCAGTATCGCCAATTGCGGACTCGACAGCCGCTGGGGCAGCAACGGATCGGGCGTCGCGGTGCTGACCATGACCGTATACTCATCGTCAGCCTTGACGTTGAGCTGTACGCCGTCAAGGATGCGCGGTTTGGGCGCAGCCTGCATGGCGGCAGTCAGAGAACGCACTACGCTGAGGGCGTTAAACAGCGTGCCATCGTGAAATCTGACGCCCTGACGCAACTGAAAACGCCAGCGGTGTGCGTCAATCTGCTGCCATTTTTCCGCCAGTGCCGGCGTGGCATCACCGTTAGCATTTAACGTTACCAGCGTTTCGGCATTGCTCCAGCGTGACAGTTTAAAGGCGTCATCGCTCAACGGGGTCAGGCCGGATCGCGGTGGTTGCAGCATGGCTACCCGCAGGCGTTGCTCGCCGTCGTGGTTTTTGGGTTGTTGCGGTGGATCGAAACAGCCGCTTAGCAATAAGCTGCCGGTCAGCACACAGCCGATCGGGTTTGGTAAGCGCAGGTATGGCATCAACAGCTCCATGGTATTTCAGCAGGGGGACAAGGAACCGGCGGGATCGCGGCGATCAGCGCCTGGGTGGCGGTGTGACGTGGTGCCTGCAACAGCTCGGCGGTCGGGCGGTCTTCGACGATCCGACCCTGATCCATGACCAGTGTGCGTTGGCACAAGGCGCTGACCAGCGAAATATCATGCGAAACAATCAGCATACCCATTTTTTGCCGTTGGGCGAGGCTCGCCAGCAGGGTAATAATCTGCCGCCGCAGGGGCAGATCAAGCCCGCTCACTGGTTCATCGGCCAATAAAAATCGTGGCTGCACGACCATGGCGCGTGCCAGCGCCACCCGCTGGGCCTGGCCGCCAGACAGTTCGCCTGGCCGGGCTTGCATCAGTCGATCATCAAGCTCCACCTGGCGCAACGCCTGGGCAACGCGTGATGCCACATTGCCAGCATCGGTCAGTTGACGCAGCGGTTCGGCAATCAGCTGTGCGACGTTATGGCGTGGGTTAAGCGATGCCACAGCGTCCTGCGGTACGTATTGTACCAATCGCCGATACCAGCGCAGCTTACTGCCCGTTGCCGCAGCGATCGGCTGCCCCTGGCAGACGATGCGTCCACCATCGCAGGCATCGAGTGCCAGCAGCAGCTTCAGCAGGGTTGTTTTACCGGCACCGGAGCAGCCGACCAATCCGACGCATTCATCAGCGCGCAGATTAATATTGCAGGGCCAAAGGCCGGTTTTGTGTCCATCATAAAGTCGGCTGACGTTTTGCAAACTGATAAATGACTCAAACATGGTTAACCTGCCTGACGCAAATGCGGACTGTCACCTGGTGGCGGCGTCTGCATCTGCATCGCCGCCACCAACCGTTGGCTATAGGGATGTTTTGGTTGTTGCAGTAACTGGTCCAACGGGCCTTGCTCAACCAGACGGCCATGCGACAGCACCAGCGCGCGCTGGCACAGCCCTGCGGCAAGCGCGATATCGTGAGTAATAAACAGCAGTGCGGGGGCGGCGTGCGGCCGATGATGGCTGCGCAATACCTCGAGCAATTGGTGCTGGCTGACCATATCCAATGCGCTGGTGGGTTCATCGGCAATCAGCAGCGACGGCTGGCCTGCCAGCGCCAGAGCGGTACAGATGCGCTGGCATTGTCCACCAGACAGTTGGCCGGGATAGCGTGCCAGCGTCTGCTGCGGTGACAAACCGAGCGCCTGCAGCATATCGCTGGCGCAGTGGTTGGCCTGGCGGCGGGAAAGTGAGCGTTGATAGCGTAGCGCCATCGTCAATTGCTGGCCAACCGTGACCAATGGGTTCAGTGCGGTGAACGGATCCTGGAAAATCGCCGCTATCGGCAGACGGCCACGTTGTTGCAGACGCACGCCTGCCAAGGGGATGCCATGCAGGCTGATGCTGCCATCAACCTCCGCATTGGACGCCAGCGTACCAAGCAGCGCTGCAGCGGTCAGCGATTTACCGGCGCCGGAAGCGCCGAGCAAACAGACGCGCTCGCCGGCATGCAGCACGAAGTTCAAATCCTGTATTTTGCGTTCGCCATCGAGCGTGATGTTTAATTGTTGTACGGCCAAAACCGGCGGGTGGGGTTGTTCCATGTCACCGTCTACGCAGAGAAGTTTATGATATGTGATAACATAACATTATTAATCTGGCGATGACCACCGTTATTCATCAGCGGAGCGGCATGCGGTCGCTACAAAATCACGCTATGATAGGCGCTGTTTTGCTACCACAGTGGTTGTTATTGGTGAGAACGCTGATCTTTATTTTATGTATGTTGATCTATCTGCTGCTATTGGGATACCTCGGTGCGTACGTCACCGACAAGATCTGTGAGCAATCCAGCAGTTACAGCAAAGTTTGTCGTATGGTTGATGTATCTGAGCCACATATCCCCAGCGAACTGCGGCCGTCTCACGACAAATAATCAATGGTAATCAATCTGGTCACCAGCGCTGCAATGGCGATCAGCGCTACGGCCTGTTTCCACCCCAAGGCCGCCAGCCAGTCCTGTTTTACCGGCGGCGTCGCCATTTGTCCGATCACCACGGTGCCGGTCAGCAACAGGGTGATGATCAGCAATACCAAAGCACAGCCGAACAGGCCGAACTCGACGTGCAGCACATTGGCGTAATACAGGCGCATAATGATAAAGTAAACCAGCATCACCCAGGTGAAGCGCGTCCGTTTCTTCAGGATCTGATGCAATAGGCAGGCAATGAACAAACTATGTGCTACAGAAACCAGGGGCATTTCGATCGGATGTCGCACGCAGGTGTTATAAACTGCCATATAAATATTAAATATCAACAGCACGTAGATTGTATAAATATACCAACCGTAAATTATTTTTCTTTTTCTTGCGTTGGCGATGTTTGAATCATCGTCTGATTGCATGGTGCCCTCCTTGAGTTGCTCCGTTTTTAACATCGCATAACTAAATGGAAACTAAACATCCCGGCGGATTTATTTTTTAGTCGGCAAGGAACTCTACAACGTTCATTTTGTCTGTTGATAACGGTGTCTTTATTGCGTTGGTTAACCAGTAAAAATATGGTAACTTTTTGATATGAAAGATTTTAGTAACAGTATTTTTACCCAGCTGGCCATGGCGATGATGCTGCTGGTGTATTTGATTCTGCCGCCGGCATTAACCACCTATTACTTCCTTCAGCTTAATCTTAATCCTTTTGCCATTATTAAATTCTGGCATTACAACCCGTTCTCCGCTGCTCGCGGTATTCCAGCCTATCAGCCTTTTTTATATCTACTGGCGCTATGGTTGGCGTTGAACGTGGTAATTTTTGGCTGCATGTTGCTTATTTCCCGCCTGATTTCATTTTTTAACCCTCGTTAAGCGGGCAGTTTTGTCTGATGCCGACAGGTAATACCCACAGTATTTTCAAGCTTACTGTCAAGCCCAGCTTGACAGGAAAATCTGATAGCCTCGACAAAAAATGCAACGCTGCTTGAACTTAAACCATCATAAAGATAATAATTATCATTGCCATTCGTTTTATCGTTTGTTTTTTGCACCGATGCTTGGGGAACCTTTTTGCGGATGCGGCAGCCAGCGTTGCTGCCGGCAGGAGCATGCGGTGATTTTTTATCGCTTCTACAGGAATTAACTATGTCTGGGAATTTACTCACCAAACGCAGTGCGGTGTTTTGCTCCATCGCGTTGTTTATGCCACTGGCCTCGTGGGCCGAAGATACGCTGGTGGTCAGCGCAGCGCCGGCCGATACGGCGGATTCAGCAACCCACGGCTACACCGCCGCCACCAGCCGTGGGGCGACAAAAACCGATACGCCGTTGATTTTAACCGCACAGTCGGTTTCGGTTATCACGCGTCAACAAATGACCGATCAGAATGCGCTCACCGTTAATGATGCGCTGAAGTATACACCTGGCGTCTTCACTAACTTTGCCGGTGGCGCCACGCGCTACGACACCATTGCACTGCGCGGATTTCACGGCGGTGATGTCAACAATACCTTTCTGGACGGACTCCGTCTGCTGAGTGACAGCGGCAGCTACAACGCGTTGCAGGTCGATCCCTGGTTCCTCGAACGCATTGACGTGATCAAAGGGCCATCCTCGGTAATGTATGGTCAGAGTATTCCCGGCGGGCTGGTGGCGTTGACCAGTAAACAGCCGCGTTTCGCCAGCGAAGGGCATGTCAACGTGATGGGGGGTAACAACGCCACCAAAGGCGGCGCTTTTGACGTTACCGGGCCGTTATCCGAGCAGTGGGCCTATCGTTTGACCGGCATGACCCGTAGCAGTGAAACCATGTACGATCACCAGCGTGAAGAACGCTACGCAATCGCTCCTTCGTTGCTGTGGCAACCGACGGCCAATACCTCGCTGCTGCTGAAGGCGTACCTGCAAAAAGATCCTTCCGGCGGCTACCACAGCGCAGTGCCTGCCGACGGCAGCCTGTATTCCAGCCAGGGCGATAAGCTGGGTCGCGGTTTCTTCGACGGCGACAGCGGTCATAACGTCTTCAAGCGCTGGGAGCAAATCTACAGCTACGCATTTTCCCACAGCTTTAACGACGTGTGGACTTTCCGGCAAAACGGCAGCTACACCCATTCCAACGTAGCGTTGGAACAGGTGTATCAGATTGGCTGGAATGACGATCACAGTATGTTGCACCGCTACTACAGCGGCTCCAATACCTCCCTGGATGCCTATGCGGTGGATAACCAACTGGAAGCCGATTTTGCTACCGGTCCGGTGGAGCATAAGGTGATGCTGGGGCTCGATTATCAGCGTTTTCGCAACAACCTGTGGGATGAAACTGCGCAGGCAACCGATTTGAACCCCTATACCGGCGCCGCGCAGCAGCCGGTGCTCAGTAACCTGGCACGCACCGATTCACGACGCCACTATGAACAGACCGGCGTGTATTTGCAGGATGAAATCAGCCTGTATAACTGGTATCTCAATTTGTCGGGCCGCTACGATCGCCTGGAAAGCAAGAACGACAACCTGACGGCTGGTACTTCCGATGCGCGCAACGATCACCACTTCAGCGGCCGTGCCTCGCTGCTGTACAACTTCGACAATGGGCTGTCCCCTTACGCCAGTTACAGCTCTGCGGTAACGCCGGAAGCGTTGGCGGATCAGGACGGGCATATGCTCAAGCCGAGTACCAGCGAGCAGTATGAGGTCGGCCTCAAGTACCAACCGCCCGGCAGCAGCTCGCTGTACAGTGTGGCGTTGTACGACCTGACGCAGAAAAACGTGGCAAATCGGGTGGTGCAGCAAAGCTATTACGTCCCGGCGGGCAAGGTTCATTCGCAGGGGATTGAATTGGAGGCGCGTACCAGGCTGTCCGACCGTCTGAGCCTGATCGCCGGCTATAGTTACAATAAAGTGAAGTTCAAAGATGCGGTTGATGGCAATGACGGCAATACGCCTTATTTGGCACCGGATCAAACGGCATCCCTGTGGGGGCAATATGACGCAGGCTATGGCGTTAACCTGGGGGCAGGGGTGCGTTACATCGGAAAACAATGGGCTGATAACGAAAATACTTTGCGTATTCCTTCGGTGACCTTACTGGATGCATCGGTGAGAATGAAGATGGATCAGTTGGCGCCGTCGTTGAAAGGAGCCTATGTGCAGTTGAACGTCAATAACCTGACCGACAGGAAATACGTCGCTGCCTGTTATGGCACCGGTTATTGCTATTGGGGGCAGGAGCGTAGCGTCGTTGCTACCGTGGGTTACGATTTCTGATCGCCATGCCAGGGTAAACCATTAACACCCCGTCGCAGTGCAGGCGGGGTGATTCCGGCTTAAAACAGCGAAAACAACAATACTACCGGCAGACTTAATGGCCAGGTCAGGCCGATGGTGAGTGCGCTGATACAGCGAATTTTAACCGTGTCCCGGCTAACCAGATAGGTAAATACCATAGAAAATAACAGGCCAAACAAATAAAAATATTGTGTAGCAACCCACAGCGACGACATGAAACCGATTCCAATGACTTAATTTAGCCGCGCATTCTAGGAGTTTCCCCTCGTCGAATCAACGGTTGCTGCATGCTAAGACGCCGTATCTTTATTTCCTGAGGTAATATCACCTTGGCGAGCCGCAATAACGTACCAATCTGCATTAATAAAACACCTCCATATAATAACATTATCGCAACGTTGTTATTACAATGCCCACATGATGGCAAAGAACGTTTATTTATTGGTTATAAGTATGTTTAACACCAGGTGATGGCATCTTCGGTTATTGCAAGCCTGGCGGATGTCTTTGCCGTTGGGTTGGCCGGGGAAGGGCCACCACAGCCGCCGTGGTCAGTGAAAGGTTACCCGCTGCTGGTGGCAGTCAATGATAAAAGCGCCGGCGTTGCTCAAGGCTTTTATGCAAAAAATACACCTAGCCGACAATGATCGCGTCAGTGTCGTCACCGACAGTATTGATCACTGATTGAAATTGTTAAATGGATATAATATGTTGGTAACTCATCAGCAAGTTAAGGAGTTATCATGGGTTTTTGGCGTATTGTTTTTACCATTATTTTACCCCCGCTGGGTGTGCTGCTGGATAAAGGCATCGGTGGCGCGTTTATCCTTAATATCATCCTGACGCTGCTGGGGTACTTCCCGGGTCTGATTCACGCTTTCTGGGTGCAAACCAAGCAATCCTGATCCTTGCGAGCCATTGAGTCCCGGCCGCGCCGCGCCGGGCTTCATAGCCGCCATACAGCGTTAAATATGCAGCATTTGAACAAATAACCACGCCAAAACAACCGCCAACGCGCCGGTCGTAACAAGAATGCACAGCATTTCCTTCACAGACGAAATCCTTTCTCTGGGCCGCTAAAACATTTGTTGTTGTTTTTACGGCAGATTCTAGATCTGTATGGGTAAAATTCCTAGTTAAAAATGCGCGTGAGCCGTGTCGTTAGCGGCATAAAAAAACCGGCCACGGGGGCCGGTTGATGACCGCGGCATGGTTTTACGCGGTTTGCGTGCGGAACAGTTCGCGGAATACCGGATAAATGTCATCCGGCTCGCGGATATGTTGCATGGCGAAGTTATCAAATCTGGCCTGCAAATCTTCATATTCCCGCCATAGCGTCTGATGGGCGCGGCGGGTGATTTCGATATAGCTGTAGTAACGTACCATTGGCAGCAGTTTCTTGGTCAGCAGCTCATGGCACAGCGGTGAGTCGTCAGCCCAGTTATCGCCATCCGAGGCCTGCGCCGCATAGATGTTCCATTGAGCCGGGTTGTAGCGTTCCTCCACCACTTCATGCATCAGTTTCAGCGCACTGGATACAATGGTGCCGCCGGTTTCCTGCGAATAGAAGAATTCCTGTTCGTCGACTTCCTTCGCCTGGGTGTGGTGGCGAATATAAACCACCTCGACGTTTTTATAGGTTCGGCTGAGGAACAGGTAGAGCAGGATGTAGAAGCGCTTGGCCATGTCTTTGGTGGCCTGATCCATTGAGCCGGAAACGTCCATCAGGCAGAACATCACCGCCTGGCTGGAGGGTTCAGGGCGACGTTCGTAGTTTTTGTAGCGTAAGTCAAAGGTGTCGATAAACGGCACCTTTTTGATCTTCTGGCGCAGCTCGGCAATCTCCTTGCGCAGCCGCTCCTCCTCCAGCAGTTGAACCGGTTCGGTATTTTCCAGATCGGTCAGTTGCTGTTCCAGTTGCTGCAGTTCTCGTCGTTTACCGGCGGTCATGGCGGTGCGACGGGCCAACGAATTTTGCAGCGAACGCACCACGCTGATGTTGGCTGGCACCCCGTTGGCGGTATAGCCCGCACGATGCGTTTTGAATTCGGTCAACTGCTTGTACTGATTTTTCTTCAGGTTCGGCAGTGCCAGATCCTCAAACAGCAGATCGAGATATTCGTCCTTGGATATCTGGAAGATGAACTCGTCCTGACCTTCGCCGTCCTGACTGGCATTGCCTTGGCCGCTACCGCCGCCGCCGCCGCCTTGCGGACGTTCGACGCGATCGTTCTGCACAAAGTGGTCATTGCCGGGGTGAACGCGATGGCGTGTGCCACCGCGACCCTGATGGAACATCGGTTCGTTTATATCGTCAGTCGGAATCGATACCGATTCGCCACTGTCTACGTCGGTGACCGAACGCTTGTTGATGGCTTCGGCAATCGACTGTTTTATTTGTGACTTGTAACGGCGCAAGAAACGTTGGCGGTTAACCATGCTCTTGTTTTTGCCGTTAAGCCGTCGGTCAATAAAGTAAGCCATAGTTCCCCCAGACGACGTTGCCAACTTTTTCCTCACGCTTGCAAACTGCCGCCGGTTAACGCGCGGCAGTCTGAAACAGGCTGAGAATAGTTATATCGACACAGACGTTATGATGATTTCCTTACCCGTAAATACCATTCACACAGCAGGCGAACCTGCTTGCGGGTATAGCCTTTTTCCATCATGCGATCGACAAAATCGTCGTGTTTTTTCTGCTCGTCCGTTGAGGTCTTGGCGTTAAACGAAATTACCGGCAGCAACTCTTCGGTGTTCGAGAACATTTTCTTCTCGATCACCGTACGCAGCTTCTCATAACTGGTCCAGTTCGGGTTACGGCCATTGTTGTTGGCACGGGCGCGCAGCACGAAGTTGACGATTTCATTGCGGAAATCCTTCGGGTTGCTGATGCCGGCCGGTTTTTCAATTTTCTCCAGTTCGGCGTTAAGTGATTCCCGGTCAAACAGTTGACCGGTATCAGGGTCACGGTACTCTTGATCCTGGATCCAGAAGTCGGCGTAGGTCACGTAGCGGTCAAAAATGTTCTGACCGTATTCAGAATAGGATTCCAGATAGGCGGTCTGGATCTCTTTGCCAATGAATTCAGCGTATTTCGGGATCAGATAGCCTTTCAGATGCTCAAGATATTTTTCCGCCAGATCCTGCGGGAATTGTTCACGCTCGATCTGCTGTTCCAGTACGTAGAACAGATGAACCGGGTTGGCTGCCACTTCGGTGTGGTCGAAGTTGAACACCCGTGACAGTATCTTGAAGGCAAAACGGGTTGAAAGACCGTTCATGCCTTCGTCCACCCCGGCGTAATCACGATACTCCTGATACGATTTTGCCTTCGGATCGGTATCTTTCAGGCTTTCACCATCGTAGACCCGCATTTTTGAATAGGTGCTGGAGTTTTCCGGCTCCTTCAATCGCGACAGGACGGTGAAGCGCGCCAGGGTTTCCAGCGTGCCCGGCGCGCATGGCGCATGGGACAGTTCGCTGTGATCCAGCAGCTTGTCATAAATCTTGATCTCCTCTGACACTCGCAGGCAGTAGGGCACCTTGACGATATAGACGCGGTCGAGGAAGGCTTCGTTGTTTTTGTTGTTGCGGAAGGTGACCCACTCCGATTCGTTGGAGTGCGCCAGGATAATGCCGTTGAACGGCAGGGCGGAAATACCCTCGGTACCGTTATAGTTACCTTCCTGAGTGGCGGTCAGCAGCGGGTGCAACACTTTGATCGGCGCCTTGAACATCTCGACGAATTCCATAATCCCCTGGTTGGCCCGGCACAGCGCACCGGAGTAGCCATAGGCGTCCGGATCGTTCTGCGCATGGTTTTCCAATTTACGGATGTCGACCTTGCCGACCAGTGCTGAAATATCCTGGTTGTTCTCATCACCCGGCTCGGTCTTGGCAATCGCGATCTGCTCCAGAATGGAAGGGCGCACTTTTACCACCTTGAACTTGGTGATATCGCCACCAAACTCGTGCAAACGCTTCGCTGCCCATGGTGACATGATGGTGCCGAGGTAGCGACGCGGAATGTTGTACTCTTTTTCCAGAATATTGGCGTCTTCCTGCGGGTTGAACAGGCACAGCGGATGGTCGTTGACCGGGCTGCGTTCGCCGTTGGCGCTGAGGGTATAAATCGGCACCAGTTGCATCAACGCCTTCAGGCGTTCTGCCAATGAGGACTTACCGCCGCCCACCGGGCCCAGCAGGTAAAGGATTTGTTTTTTCTCTTCGAGACCCTGTGCGGCGTGTTTCAGGTAAGAGACTATCTGCTCGATAGCTTCTTCCATGCCGTAGAATTCCTCGAAGGCCGGATAGCGTGCGATCACGCGGTTGGAGAACAGGCGAGACATGCGTGACTCAAGCGCGGTGTCGACCATGACCGGTTCACCGATAGCCATGAGCAGACGTTCCGCGGCATTGGCGTAGGCACTGCGATCTTGCCGGCAAATGGTAAGAAATTCCTGCAGTGTGAACTCTTCGTCCTTGGCAGCTTCGTAGCGCTGGCGATAGTGGTCAAATATGTTCATGGCGATGCCCGTCCTTTCGTTATTAGCACAGGTTAAAGGGAGCGTTTCATAGTCTTCTGGCCCCCGAAAGAAGAAGTTAATACCTGAGTACAGCAACCCGTATGCCAACTTGTTGCGCTTATTATCGCGAGTTGCGCTGTATTGCCACTGGGCTCAGGGTAATTTCACCTTCTGATTTAAGCTTAGTTGGCATAGCGGAAAATTTCCTGTCAACGAAAAAGCTTTTTTTAAGTCATATCAATGACTCAGTTATTGCAGGGTTTGCGGGGGGCCTTGTCGGGCGTGGGCTGCGCGCTAAAACGTCATGCTTCTGACATTCTTTATACATATTTCAGAATTAACTTAACGGATCTTGCTAATTTTCAAATGTAAATTTAAAGCGCGTAACCGAAATTTCACATACACTATCGCCGCTATTAATCTGTCATTTATGGAAGAGAACCAGTGAAGATATTTCAATTCAAAACGCTAGCGGTTATCGCGTCTGCTATGGTGTGTGCACAGAGTGCTCAGGCGGGAACCTGGTCGCTCGGTGCATCTGCGTTGGTGAGCCCGGATCCTTATCGCGGTAATCAGACTCGCGTTTATCCGGTACCGGTTATCAACTATGAAGCCGATGACTTCTACTTCCGTACGCTGACGGCTGGTTACTACCTGTGGAAAGATCAGGAAAACCAGTTGAGCGTAATGGCGTTCTATTCGCCATTGCACTATAAGCCAGGCGACAGCGATGACGATCGCATGAAACAGCTGAACAAGCGCCGGGCGACGTTGATGGCGGGGGTTGCGTATTCGCATAACGCAGAGTGGGGCACCATTCGCACCACCTTTGCCGGCGATACCCTGGATTACAGTAACGGCATGATCGGCGATCTGGCCTACCTGTACAAGTTCCAACTGGATGCCTGGACGCTGACGCCGGGCGTTGGCGTGACCTGGAACAGCAAGAATCAGAACAAATACTATTATGGCGTCAGCGAGGGTGAATCGCGTCGCAGCGGTTTGAACAGCTACACGCCGAACGACAGCTGGACGCCGTATGTTGAGCTGAGCGCCAACTACCAGATTAATGAAGCATGGAACGCCTTCTTTATGGGCCGCTATGTGCAATTGTCTGATGAGGTCAAAGACAGCCCGATGGTAGATAAATCCTACACCGGCATGCTGTGGACCGGCGTCAGTTACAGTTTCTAAGCTTTTCGCACGATTTTCGTGCGTTACAGGCATTAAAAAGGGGCGCTGGCGCCCCTTTTGCCTATCTGTCACCGAGAAAGCGGCGGTGTGCCGCTGCGGCGTTTATACGCCGTTTTTGCGGCAACGCAAGGTCACACCGAGCCGTGCCGGCTGTTCGCCACTGGCAATCAACGGCTTGCTGATACGACCGGTTTCCACACAAACCATGGTTTTATAACCGTCGTTAGCCATATCGGCCATGCTGCAAGACAGTTCAACGCCCGGATTCCAGGCAATCACATCGCTCATATGGTGATGATGCACTTCAATACTGCGTTGCAGGGTGGGGTCTTTTATCACGCTATAAGGCTCTGGCTGGGTGTAGACACGATCGGTTTGCCCGACAAACACCACGTCGCCAACCTGACGCGCTGCGGCGCCATTGGCCACTTTATCCAGATAATGCTCACCCAGCCCGGCCACTTTAATCGTTTCGATATCGCCGACCTGGAAATAGGTATGCAGTGCGGCAGTCGCCTGGTAATCCCCGTGCGATTCCAGCTCGATTTCACACTCTTCCCCCAGTTTGAAGCGGGCGATCAGCGTGAACGGATGCGGCCACAGCTTGCGGGTCTGTTCATTGTCTTGCAGGGTAAAGGTCAGGATCACGCCGTCCTGGTCTTCGTCGTGCGCTGTCAGCGACCACGGCATATTACGTGCAAAACCATGCGAAGGTTTACCCGCCGGGCCAAACCATGGCCAGCAGATCGGCACGCCGCCGCGAATGGCATTGCCCGGCGTGAAAGGCGTATTTTTGCTAAGCCATACCACCGGTTGTTCACCGCTGGGTTGCCAGGCCACCAGATGGGCGCCTTGCAGTGTAACCGCAGCGCGCACTTTTGGGTGCGAAACGACGATCACCGGCAGCGCATCCAGCTGACGTTGGCTGATGTAAGGGGAAATTTGTTCCGCTATTGGGAGGGTAAACAGTTTATCGTTCATCGCGTTGCCTTATATTTGCCATACCCGTCAGGTTATCGGCTATACAGAAAGCAAAAAAGGGCGACAAAAATGTCGCCCTCATGATCAGCAGTACATCATTCCATTACTTGGAGATGTGAGCGATCAGATCCAGAACCTTGTTAGAGTAGCCGGTTTCGTTGTCGTACCAGGAAACCAGTTTCACAAAGTTGTCGTTCAGTGCGATACCTGCTTTGGCATCGAACACGGAAGTCAGTTTCTCACCGTTGAAATCGGTAGAAACAACGTCGTCTTCGGTGTAGCCCAGCACGCCTTTCAGCTCGCCTTCAGCCGCTTCCTTGATCGCCGCACAGACTTCTTTGTAAGACGCAGGTTTTTCCAGACGCGCGGTCAGGTCAACCACAGACACGTTTGGCGTTGGAACGCGGAACGCCATACCAGTCAGTTTGCCGTTCAGCTCAGGAATAACTTTACCTACTGCCTTGGCAGCACCGGTAGAAGAAGGGATGATGTTCTGAGATGCGCCGCGGCCGCCGCGCCAGTCTTTGTGAGACGGGCCGTCAACGGTTTTCTGGGTAGCGGTAGTCGCGTGAACGGTGGTCATCAGCGCTTCAACGATACCGAATTTGTCGTTGATGACTTTAGCCAGTGGAGCCAGGCAGTTAGTGGTGCAAGAAGCGTTGGAAACGATTTCCTGACCCGCGTAGGACTTGTGGTTCACACCCATAACGAACATTGGGGTGTCATCTTTGGATGGGCCAGTCAGAACAACTTTCTTGGCGCCAGCTGCGATGTGTTTACGTGCGGTTTCGTCGGTCAGGAAGATACCGGTTGCTTCAGCAACCACGTCAACGCCCACTTCGTTCCACTTCAGGTTAGCCGGGTCTTTCTCTGCGGTAACACGGATGGTTTTGCCGTTAACAACCAGATGGCCGTCTTTAACTTCTACGCTACCGTTGAAACGGCCGTGCGTAGAGTCATATTTCAGCATGTAAGCCATGTATTCAGCGTCCAACAGATCGTTGATTGCAACGATTTCAATGTCGGAACGTTCCTGAGCAGCACGGAAAACAATGCGACCGATACGGCCAAAACCGTTGATACCTACTTTGATAGTCATATATTCCACCAGCTATTTGTTAGTGAATAAAAGGTTGGTTGTAAAATTACAAAAACCTTACCAAGCGTCAAGCGGAATCGTGTCAATTATTGCGGCAAGTCAAAGCAGAGGCCTGGGTTTGCACGCTTATTGCACGTTCCGTTTGCGTTCGGCCTCATTAAGATATGGGGTCAAACCGCTAAGTTTAAAGAGCGTCGCAACAATATATGTGATCGGCATCACATATAGTCGTGACCTGAACTTTATGGCGTACAGTTTAGGTCAAAAATGCCTGCAACGCTGTTAATTTTTTGTTATCATTAATCATTGTTTTCGTTGACATTATCCATAATTTGGGAATCGCACAAATGGCTAAAGAGCACACCCCCAACCAGCCGGTCACGGAACTGAATGAAATACAACGCTATGTGACTCAACAGCGCGGCACAGAAGCACCGTACACCGGCAAATTGCTGCATAATACTCGCGACGGTGTTTATCATTGCCTGTGTTGCAATGCGCCACTGTTCTATTCGGATACCAAGTTTGACGCCGGCTGCGGCTGGCCTAGCTTCTATCAACCGGTTTCGGACGATGCTATCCGCTATCTGGATGATAACTCACACAATATGCACCGCGTTGAGATACGTTGTGGCCAGTGTGATGCCCATCTTGGTCACGTTTTCCCTGATGGTCCACAGCCCACAGGCGAACGTTTTTGCGTTAACTCGGCATCGCTCAGTTTTACCGATAGCGAAAGCGGCGAAAATACCGCCGGTTAAGCGGTAAGAAAAATAACAAAATCGATTCAGCTATTATTCATATGAGCGAGGAACGAGCGGATGGACGTGAAGGATTTGATTGCGGCGATGACGCCCGAAATTTATCAGCGCCTGGTGCAAGCCGTGGAGTTGGGTAAGTGGCCGGACGGTGTTGCGCTGACGCCGGAACAGAAGGAAAACAGCTTGCAGGCGGTCATGCTCTGGCAGGCGCTGCATAATGACGATCCGCAGCATATGAGTATCGGCAAGGATGGTCAGATCGTTATGAAGAGCAAGCAGGAGCTGAAGCAACAGTTCGCTGCCGAACCGCTGATCAAGTTGAAGCCGCAGTAAGCGATAGGAAAGGGCGCCGAGGCGCCCGCTTTGGCCTAGCTGAGGTATTGTGACAGCGTCACTAGCTTGGCACCGGCCTGCTGCATGGCCTGTAATGCCTGTATGCTGTCATTGGCTTGCAGGTTGACCCCGCGACAGCCGTCGGTGATGACCGTGGTCCGATATCCCAGGGCCAGGGCGTCAAGCACGGTAAATTTCACACAATAATCAGTGGCTAATCCCATTACCGTCAATTCAGTCACACCCCGATCGCGCAGCCAGTCGTCAAGATCGGTTTTTGCCCGGTGTCCATTGTCGAAGAACGCGCTGTAGCTGTCGATGGACGGATCCTGCCCCTTGCGGAAAATTGCGGCTATTCCCTGACGATGCAATTGGCGGTGCAGTTCGGCCCCATCGCTGCCTTGCACACAGTGTACCGGCCACCACACCTGCGGCAAACCATCAAGTTCGCCCAGTTCACCGACCTTGGCAGCAGAGTTAACCGCAAAGCTTCGGTGATCGGCCGGATGCCAGTCTTGACTGGCGATCACCGGCACGCCACGCGCCAGACAGGCGGCGATGGCCTGATTGGCCACCGCGATGGTGGCGTCACCATCGACAACCGCCAGCGCGCCGCCGGGACAGAAGTCATTTTGCAAATCGATCAATAACAGGGCAACGCGCATGGAACCTCCTGATGAATTAACCGACGGTGCTTAATTCGCCGCGCAGATCCAGCTGCATCTGTTGGCGGATTTGCGCCGGCGACAGTGGCTGGCTCAGCAAGTAGTGCAGTTTGGTCAATGCGGCTTCCACCGTCATGTCGAAACCGCTGATCACGCCGGCATGCGCCAGCGCATTGCCGGTGGCGTAACCTTCCATATTGACTCGCCCGGAAATGCACTGGGTCAGGTTGACCACCACAATGCCACGCTCGGATGCATCGCGCAGTTCGTCAACCAGTTCGGCTTTTTGCGGCGCGTTGCCGACGCCATAAGAGCGCAAGATCAACGCCTTGACCGGTTGCAGCAGGAAGTTGCGCACCACCGCGCCGGAAATTCCCGGGTAGATGGTCACCACGCCGATCGGTTGCGGCGTTATGTTGTGTACCTGCAATTCACCATGACATGCCGGCGAGGCAATGCCGTTTTGACGGCGAATATGAATGCCGGCTTCCAGCAGCGGCGGCAGGTTGGGCGAGGCAAAGGCGTCAAAACCGTCGGCGTGCGCTTTGGTGGTGCGGTTACCGCGGAACAGTTTATTGTTGAAGAACAGGCTGACTTCGTTGACCGGATGGTTGGCCGCCAGATATAGCGCGTTCAGCAGGTTGGTCTGGCCGTCGGAGCGCAACTCCGCCAGCGGGATTTGTGACCCCGTCACGATGACTGGCTTGGCGAGATTTTCCAGCATGAACGACAGCGCAGAAGCGGTGAATGCCATGGTATCAGTGCCGTGCAGGATGACGAAGCCATCATATTGATCGTAGTTTTTCTTGATGTCATCGGCAATGTGTTGCCAATCTTCCGGCGTCATATCGGAGGAGTCGATCAGCGGGGCGTATTCATGAATGGTGAAGTTGGGCATTTCCGGGCGGTGGAACTCCGGCATCAGCGCCAGTTGCCGTTGCAGGTGGCCGGACACCGGAATGTAACCGTGTTCGGAGCGTTGCATGCCGATGGTACCGCCGGTGTAAGCGACGTAGATAGATTTCTTTTGCATTGTAGGGTTTCTGCTAATGATAAGATGGGCTGAATTATAGGGTGATTAGCGCAGAAAAAAAGCCCAGCGAGTGCCGGGCTGAAGATTAATTTGTTAGCGTACGTCACCGCAGTTCAGACAGATGGCGTAGCGGTTTTGCGGATCGTTCAGATTATTGAATAAACCCGGTTGCTCTTTCATCGCCATGGCTACCGAGGCCAGCGGCGCAGGCAACATCGATTGCAGGGCTGCCGGCAGCATGGCGTGGATCGACACGCCAAACTGGCTGAGCACCATGTCTGCCAGGCTCGGTGAATCGACGAACCAGTTCAAATGCCACTGTTTCAGCTTCGCCAATTCGGCGGCTTTCTGCACCGCGTCATCAAAGTCACCCAGTTGGTCGACCAACCCGTTGTTCTTGGCGTCACCGCCGGTCCAGACGTGACCCTGAGCAATTTTATCAACCTGTTCTGGCGACATCTTGCGCGCGCCAGCCACCAGATCGATAAAGTTCTTGTAGCCATTCTCGATGTTCAACTGCATCATCTGGGCAAACTCGGGCGGCAGCGCTTTGGTCACCGCCAAATCGGCCAGCGGCGAGGTCGCGACGCCGTCGGTGTGAACGCCAACGCTGTCAAGCGTATCCTGATAGGTGTTGATCACGCCGAAAATGCCGATAGAACCGGTAAGGGTGCTTGGGCTGGCAACGATATAGTTGGCAGGAGTAGAAATCCAGTAGCCACCGGAAGCCGCCATACCCCCCATGGAAACCACCACCGGTTTGCCGGCAGCACGCACCGCAGCCAGTTCGGAGCGGATCACCTCAGACGCGCTAACGCTGCCGCCCGGGCTGTTAACTCGCAGTACCACCGCTTTGATTTTAGGATCCAGACGGGCCTGACGCAGCTGTGCCGCGGTGGTGTCACCGCCAACCGTTCCCGGCGTTTGCGGACCGTCCATGATTGCGCCATTAGCGAACACCACGGCAATTTGGCCGCCCTGATCCGCTGCCGGTGCCGGCTGGTAGTCATAAATACTGACGGCGTTGAAATCGTTGTTTTGCTTATCCCAGCCAAAGGTCTTGATCAACTGGTTTTCCATCACGGTACGCGAAGCCAGCTCATCCACCAGCTTGCCGTCAAGTGCGTATTTCGCCGTATCGCCGCCGGCCGCTTGCAGGCCGCTCAGCACGCCGGCGGCTCCCGGGAACAATTGCGCGGTGGTGATTTGGCGGTTGGCCGCCACCGTGGTGAGGTAGTTTTGCCACAGGTTGCCGATCCAGCGGCTGTCCGCTTCACGTGCCGCCGGTGACATATCGTCGCGGATCATTGGCTCAACCGCCGACTTGTAAGTGCCAACGCGGAAGATATTGGTGGAGACCTTCAGCTTGTCGAGCAGCGACTTATAGTACAAATTGTTGGTGGCGAAGCCGTGCAGATCGACGTTGCCCTGCGGTGACAGATAAATCTTGTTCGCGAAGCTGGCTAAATAGTATTGCGTTTGGTTATAGCTATCGCCAATGGCATAGATCGGTTTGCCGCTGTCGCGGAATTCACGCAGAGCCTTGCCGATATATTGCAGAGAAGGCTGGTCGGCACCGGCGAAATCGTTCAACTGCAATACCATGCCGGTAATGTTTTTATCATCTTTGGCGCTACGGATGCTGTCGACGACGTCAAACAGCGAGTTTTCCTGCAGTTCACTGGCGGAGGCGCCAAGGAACTCGCGGCTGCGTTGGAGCAGACGGTTCTTCATGCTAGGTTGATCAACCACCACGCCGCTCAAGTTGACCAGCAAGGCGCCACGTGGCGTCTCAGCAGGCGCGCTGCCCTGGAAGGAAAAATAAATGCCGACACCAACCAAAATCAGCAGGATCAGAAACAGGTTAAGAATCAGTTCCCTGATGAAATTCAGCAGACGCCATGTCCACCTGAAAATACCGGCAATGGTACGCCACAATATATGCATGTTCTCTCCAAACATGAGCCGAGGATGTCACGCTATCCTAATGAGCAGCCAACGAAATGTCAGCTTTAAATCACCGGTCACAGCCGTAATTGTCCAGGCTGTAACTCGTTGTTTAGCTATGTTACCGTGATCGTAATGAAAATTGTTATCAGGAGTTTACTATGGATGCACTGGAACTATTATTGAATCGCCGTTCGGCCTCACGTTTGACGGCTCCGGCGCCAACGGGCGAAGTCCGGCAGAATATCATCAATGCCGGCTTACGCGCGCCGGATCACGGCGCGTTGCAACCATGGCGTTTTGTGATGATTGAAGAGCAGGGGTTGGAGCGCTTCAGTCAACTGTTACAAACTGCGGCTAAACAGGATAACCTCGACGACGCGGCGATTGACAAAGCCAGACAGGCGCCGTTTCGTGCACCGCTGATCATTACCGTCGTGGCGCATTGCAGCGAAAACCCCAAGGTTCCGCGTTGGGAGCAGGTGGTTTCCGCCGGTTGTGCGGTACAGGCGATGCAGATGGCGGCGCTGGCGCAAGGTTTTAACGGCATCTGGCGTACTGGCGCGTGGACCGAACATCCAATGGTGCGCAGCGCCTTCGGCTGCCGCGAGCAGGACGAAATTGTCGGTTTCCTCTATCTGGGGACCCCACAGTTAAAAGCGGCCACCAAAGTTATTGCCCCCGACAGTGACCCGTTCGTCAGTCACTTCTGATCCCCGCGGGTTTTCGTCAAAAAATGCGCGATAACCCGCAGATCTGTACTGTTTATGAGCAGGCCGTTCGCAGAAAGTCGGCTCGCTCTTATCAATCCCTCCACTAAGCGCTACCCTATAGCCCACATAGCGGGTGGTGCGTTGTCACGGCAGGCTAACGCATCCCGCATCGCCGGCTGATTGCCGGCGGCTCGGCACCCAACGCCGCCAATGTGCAGACAACCCCGGCTATCACCGGGATATGTTATCTTGAAGGCCGTTAACCGAAGGAAGTGGATCATGACATCGCCAACAATCCGTTTGACCCAGTACAGCCATGGCGCTGGCTGCGGTTGCAAAATCTCACCGCACGTTCTCGAAACCATCCTGCACAGCGAACAGGCGAAGTTTGTCGACCCGCGGTTGCTGGTCGGTAATGAAACCCGTGACGATGCAGCGGTGTATGACATCGGCAACGGCATTGGCATCATCAGTACCACCGATTTCTTCATGCCGATTGTTGACGATCCCTTCGACTTCGGCCGTATTGCCGCTGCCAATGCCATTAGTGATGTGTACGCCATGGGCGGCAAACCAATCATGGCGATTGCCATTTTGGGCTGGCCGATAGCCAAACTGGCACCGGAAGTGGCGCAGCAGGTGATCGACGGTGGGCGTTACGCCTGTCAACAGGCCGGTATTGCCTTGGCGGGCGGCCATTCGATCGATGCGCCGGAGCCGATCTTCGGTCTGGCGGTAACTGGCATGGTCAGCACCGATCGCGTCAAGAAAAACAGCGCGGCACAGCCGGGAACCCGACTGTTTCTCACCAAACCGCTCGGTATCGGCGTGCTGACCACCGCCGAGAAGAAGAGCCTGTTACGGCCGGAGCACGCGGGCCTGGCTACCGAAGTGATGTGCCGGTTGAATACGCCGGGTGCGGAATTTGCCGATCTTGCCGGCGTAACGGCGATGACCGACGTGACCGGATTTGGCCTGCTGGGCCATCTGAGCGAAATGTGTCAGGGGGCCGGGCTGCAGGCGACGGTGTGGTTCGACAAGGTGCCAAAATTGCCGGACGTCGAACGTTATATCGCCGACGGTTGCGTTCCCGGCGGCACTGGGCGTAACTTTGACAGTTACGGCACGCTGATCGGCGCAATGAGTGATGTACAGCGTCAATTATTGTGCGATCCGCAAACCTCTGGCGGCTTGCTGTTGGCCGTGTTGCCGGAAGGCGAGGCTGAGCTGCAGGCCATTGCCGCGCGGCATGGCATTGAACTGGACGCTATTGGTGAACTTCGATCGCCGATAGCCGGGAAACCGATGATCGAGGTTGTGTAGTGACAACGTCGCGACAGCGGGTAGACACCAACGACTACCGACATATTTTTCTGCATGATGTGCCGTTGATTGACGTGCGCGCACCCGTTGAATTTAAAACCGGTGCTTTTCCGCATGCCATCAATTTGCCGCTGATGAACGACAGCGAACGCCAGGCGGTGGGTACCTGCTATAAACAGCAGGGGCAGCAGGCGGCGATTGCCTTGGGACACAAACTGGTTGGCGGCAAGCTGCGTCAGCAGCGTACCGAAGCCTGGCTGGCCGCCTGCGCCCGTCAGCCTGAAGGTTATATCTATTGCTTCCGCGGCGGCTTGCGTTCCCAACTGGTGCAGCAATGGCTGCGCGAGGCCGGCGTAGATTACCCGCGTGTGGCGGGCGGCTACAAGGCGTTGCGACATTATTTATTGAACGTGCTGGAGTACAGTGCGGAAATGCCGATGGTGGTGGTCGGTGGCAATACCGGCTGCGGCAAAACCATTTTGATCAATCAACTGCCTGCCGGCGTCGATCTGGAAGGCGTGGCACGCCATCGCGGTTCGTCGTTTGGCCAAACCTTGGCCGGCCAGAGCGCGCAGATCGATTTTGAGAATCGTCTGGCTGTGTTATTGCTTAAAAAACAGCATGGTGGCTGCCGCCATTGGATCCTGGAAGACGAAGGGCGGATCATTGGTTCCAATAACCTGCCGTTGCCGATTTTCAACCGCATGCAGCAGGCGCCGGTGGTGGTGATTGACGATCCGTTTGAGGTGCGCGTGGCGCGCCTGCAGGCTGAGTATATCGATCATATGCGGCTGGCGTTTGCCGAGGCATACGGTGAAGACGCCGGTTGGCAACGCTATGACGAATATCTGCATCACGGGCTGTTCGCCATTCGGCGTCGTTTGGGTATGGAGCGTTTCCAACAGCTGACACAGCGGCTGGAGTGGGCGTTGCAATACCAGCGCGCCAGCGGCAACAGCGATGCGCATCAGGAGTGGCTGGTGCCGCTGTTGCAGCATTATTACGACCCGATGTATCACTATCAATTAACGAAGAAAGCCCAGCGGATCGTATACCGCGGGAACTATGCAGAAGTAAGAGAATTCCTGATGACGTATAGCCATAATAACGGTGAATAATGCGACTGTTTATAGCCGAAAAACCGAGTTTGGCACGCGCCATTGCTGATGTTTTACCCAAACCGCATCGTCGTGGCGATGGGTTCATCGCCTGCGGCAACAACGATGTGGTGACCTGGTGCGTAGGTCACCTGTTGGAGCAGGCTCAGCCTGACGCCTACGACAACCGCTATGCGCGCTGGTCGCTGGCGGACTTGCCGATCATTCCCGAAAAATGGCAGCTACAGCCACGTCCTTCCGTCAGCAAGCAATTGAATGCGATTAAAAAATTGCTGTTGGAAGCCGATGAGGTGGTACACGCCGGTGACCCGGATCGCGAAGGGCAACTGCTGGTGGACGAGGTGCTGGATTATTTGTCGTTGACGCCGGAAAAGCGGCAGGCGGTACGGCGTTGTCTGATCAACGATCTCAACCCCCAGGCGGTAGAGCGGGCGGTTGGCCGCTTGCGTGATAACCGGGAGTTTATACCACTGTGCGTTTCTGCCCTGGCGCGTTCTCGTGCCGACTGGCTGTATGGCATTAATATGACCCGTGCCTATACGCTGTTAGGCCGTAATGCCGGTTACGATGGCGTGCTGTCGGTTGGCCGGGTGCAAACGCCCGTGCTGGGCCTGGTGGTGCGCCGTGACGAAGAGATTGAAAACTTCGTGCCGAAGGATTTTTTTGAGGTCAAGGCGCATATCGTTACGCCGAAAGACGAGCGCTTCGTGGCGCTGTGGCAACCGAGCGATTCGTGTGAGCCGTATCAGGACGAAGAGGGGCGGCTGCTGCATCGGCCGCTGGCCGAGCATGTGGTGGCGCGCATTGAGGGTCAACCGGCCCTCGTCACCTCCTATAATGATAAACGGGAATCAGATACCGCACCGCTGCCGTTTTCGTTATCGACCTTGCAGATTGAGGCCGCCAAACGGTTTAATCTCAGCGCGCAACAGGTGCTCGACATCTGTCAGCGGTTGTATGAAACACACAAGCTGATCACCTATCCGCGTTCCGATTGCCGCTACCTGCCGGAAGAACACTTTGCCGGCCGCCATGCGGTACTGAATGCCATCAGTGCACATCAGCCGGATCTGTACCCTCAACCGGTGATCGACAGCGATCGCCGTAACCGTTGCTGGGATGATAAAAAAGTCGATGCCCACCATGCCATTATTCCTACCGCTCGTGCCAGCAAAGTCAATTTGACCGCCGATGAATTGAAGGTGTATGGCTTGGTGGCGCGGCAGTATCTGATGCAGTTCTGTCCGGATGCGGTGTTCCGCAAATGCGTGATCGAACTGGATATCGCCGGTGGTAAATTCGTCGCCAAGGCGCGTTTTCTGGCGGAAGCCGGTTGGCGCACGCTGCTTGGCAGTAAAGAGCGCGACGAGGAGAATGAAGGCGCGCCACTGCCGGTAGTTGCCAAGGACGATCGGCTGTTGTGTGAGCGTGGCGAAGTGGTGGCACGTCAGACTCAGCCGCCGCGCCCCTTCACCGATGCCAGCCTGCTTTCCGCCATGACCGGGATTGCGCGCTTCGTGCAAGATAAATCATTAAAGAAAATCCTGCGAGCGACCGATGGTTTAGGTACCGAGGCTACGCGAGCGGGAATCATTGAATTGTTGTTCAAACGGTCGTTCCTGTACAAAAAAGGGCGCTATATCCATTCCAGCGAAACCGGTCGGGCGCTGATTCATTCGCTGCCTGATATCGCGGCACGTCCTGATATGACCGCTCACTGGGAAGCCACGTTGACGCAAATCAGTGAAAAGTCCTGTCGTTATCAGGATTTTATGCAGCCACTGGTAGGCACCTTGCAACAGCTGATTTATCAGGCCAAGCAGAGTCGGGCGAGTATGGCGTTCCGCGGTTTACCTGCACCGAACGCCGGGGCAAAAAAGCGCAAAAAAAGCGCCGGCAAGGCGCGGGAGAAGAGTGAATGAAACAGCTGATGCTGGCGTTGGCGGCGGGGGTATTGCTGTGTTCCGCCTCGGTCCACGCGCATCGTGGTGATGTGGATGTACTGTTACCGGTTTCGCCGGAAATCTGGGGCACCGCAAAAAGCGCGCCAGCGCCGCAACCGTGCGCGCAATGCTGTGTATACCAAGATCAGAATTATTCACAAGGCGCGCTGCTGAAGGTAGAGGGGGAGTTGTTGCAATGCACTCGCGACCCTACGGTGGTCGGTAGCGCTTCACCGATCTGGGTACGGCTGAAAAAGTGACCGCGTAACGCTATCGTTGATAACCCCTTTAATAATCAGCTATTTTGTCATGATTGATTGCTGCTTGAGATAGCATGACAGCAAGGGAACGTCGGCGGGTGCCAGTGGATACTCGCTGGCCTGCGCTGGCGTTACCCAGACAAGTTGTGCGTGGCAGCGCAGGTGTAACTCGCCACTGAAATGCGTTACTCGCCAGGCATGCAGGCGAATGATTTTTTCGCCCAGTTGCCATTGATTACTGGCAACATAATCGTCGATTTGCGCCTTGATAGCCAACTCTTCGGCCAGTTCTCGCGCCAGTGCCTGGGGCTGGCTTTCGCCTGCTTCGACTTTGCCGCCTGGAAATTCCCAAAGCCCGGCCTGATCGCTGTCGGCATCCCGTTGAGCCAACAGAATTTTCCCGTCGCGTTCAATGATCGCGGCGACTACATCGATAATTTTCATACCGTGCACTTATTGAAAACCCCGGCCAGGCCGGGGTGGGCAATCAGATATCGAACTCGGCCCATACCGGGGCGTGGTCGGAGGGTTTTTCCATACTGCGGGTTTGGTAGTCAATGCCGGTAGCCACACAGCGTGCCGCCAGCGGCGTGCTGGCCAGTAACAGATCGATACGTAAGCCGCGGTTGTCATCGAATCCTTTAGAACGATAGTCGAACCACGAAAACTGGTCGTTACGCTCCGGATTGGCTTGACGGTAGGTGTCTACCAGCCCCCAGTTGAGCAGCCGCCCCATCCATTCACGTTCTTCCGGCAGGAACGAACATTTGCCGGTGCGCAGCCAGCGCTTGCGATTTTCTTCACCGATACCGATATCGTAATCCGATGGGCTGATATTCATATCGCCCATGATCAGCACCGGGTTTTCTACCGATAGCTGCTGTTCCAGGTAATCTTGCAAGTCCTGATAGAAACGGGTTTTTGCCGGGAACTTGACCGGGTGGTCACGGCTTTCTCCCTGCGGAAAATAGCCGTTAATCACCGTCAGCATGCCCTGCGGCGTTTCCAGATCGGCCATGATGATGCGGCGCTGTGCGTCGTCATCGTCGGTTGGGAACCCACGGCGCACGGCAATGGGTGCCTCTTTGGTCAGCAGGGCAACGCCATAATGGCCTTTTTGCCCGTGATAGAACACGTGGTAGCCGTGCTTGCTGACCTCTTCCAGTGGGAACATGTCATCATGAACTTTGGTTTCTTGCAGGCCGATAACGTCAGGCTGGTGCTGTTCGATGATGGCGGCCAACTGATGCGGTCGCGCGCGCAGTCCATTGATATTAAAAGAGACAAACTTCATGAGCGGTGCCGTTTTTACGAGAAAAATGTGTTGAGATAGTAGCAGAGTTTGGCCGGAAATGTAACGCAGACCAGCGGCCTCAGGCCGCCGGCAGATGGCGGATTATTTTGCCCAGCGATCGTAGTTTTTTGGTTGGTAGTCGTCGAACTGTTGCAGCAACGTGAGTGGCGAATCGCTCAGGTGCAGGGTGCCAAGATAGTCGTGACGCATAAACCCCTGATCGGCGACGTGTTGCAAGAAGGTGTTCAATGGCCGGTAGTAACCATTGACGTCCAACAGGCCGACCGGTTTATTGTGATAACCGATCTGACCCCAGGTCCAGATTTCAAACAGTTCTTCCAGCGTGCCTATGCCGCCGGGCAGCGCAATAAATCCGTCGGCCAGTGCCGCCATACGTGCTTTGCGGGTGTGCATGTCCGGCACCACTTCCAGTTGGGTCAGACCACGGTGTGCGGTTTCTGCTTCCACCAAACGTTGCGGAATAATGCCGACCGCTTCGCCTCCGGCCTCCAGCACTGCATCTGCCACAATACCCATCAGGCCCTTTTTACCACCGCCGTAGATTAAACGACGCCCTTGAGTGGCCAATGCGTGCCCCAGTTTACGGGCATTTTCGGCATAATCGGGCGTCACGCCTTCGCTGGCGCCGCAAAAAACGCAAATATTATTACGCATGCACTTTTCCTTACTGCATCAAAGAAGCCAGTGGTATAGCGAATTGTGCATTGTAGTTCAAGTTTGGTGAGCGATGAAAAGCTAAACCTGTGCGCGATGGCAAAACTCGGCGCCGTTGGGGCTTCAGCGTCTTTCCCGAGGCATGGCGTGTAGCAAGCCTGGATGTTGTGTGACGATTGGGCGTGCTTTGCAAGGATGGTGGTGGGGGAAGGATAACTCGTCGCGTGGCGACTCGCCCTGCGGGCCGCGCTAAAGCGCGTTGTTTCGCTACGCTCAACTCGAACCTGTCGAAGCTTCTCATCCTTCCCCAGCGTGCAGTAGCCTTGGGTTTTGGATGTTGTGTTACGGTTGGGAGTGCTTTGCAAGGATGGTGGTGGGGGAAGGATAACTCGTCGCGTGGCGACTCGCCCTGCGGGCCGCGCTAAAGCGCGTTGTTTCGCTACGCTCAACTCGAACCTGTCGAAGCTTCTCATCCTTCCCCAGCGTGCAGTAGCCATGGGTTTTGGATGTTGTTTGACGATTGGGAGTGCTTTGCAAGGATGGTGGTGGGGGAAGGATTCGAACCTTCGAAGTCTGTGACGGCAGATTTACAGTCTGCTCCCTTTGGCCGCTCGGGAACCCCACCATGGTATTCATGGATTTTCTGATTGTGATTGAAGATTGTTACCTTCCCCGCGCGGCGCTCATGTTGACTCGTCTTGCGGTTTAACCTTGTTGCCAAGATTAAGATGGTGGTGGGGGAAGGATTCGAACCTTCGAAGTCTGTGACGGCAGATTTACAGTCTGCTCCCTTTGGCCGCTCGGGAACCCCACCACGATAATTCGTGGATTTAACGAATTTTAACACGCAGAAAGCTGACCGGCTTTCTGGCTAGCGTGACTGCGTAAGCGCTGTCTCGGTAAGCGGGGCGCATCATATCAAATGAAGCGGGAGTGTAAAGCATTGAAATGCAGAAAATGAATCGTTTGCCGTTTTTTTATGCGCGGCGGTGCATCTGTAAGCAGAATGCACCGCCAGCAAGGGTGATTACAGGATCACGGTGCGGTTGCCGTAGACAAATACCCGCTGCGCCAGTACGCGATACAACGCGCGGCTGAGCACATTCTTCTCGACGTCACGGCCGGCGCGCATCATATCGTCAGCGGAATAGGTATGATCAACGTGGATCACGTCCTGCATGATGATTGGCCCTTCATCCAGGCTGTCATTAACGTAGTGCGCGGTCGCGCCGATGATCTTCACCCCGCGCTCGTAGGCCTGATGATAGGGCCGCGCACCAATAAAGGCCGGCAGGAATGAATGGTGAATATTAATCACCTGGTTCGGATAGTGCTGAACAAACGCCGGCGTCAGTACCCGCATATATTTGGCCAGCACGACGTAGTCCGGTTGATACTGATCGATTTGCGCAATCAACTGCTGATCGTGCTGTTCGCGCGTCAGGCCTTCATGACTCACCAGGTGGAATGGAATATCGAAGCGTTCAACCAGCGTTTTCAACGTGTCGTGGTTGCCAATTACCGCGGCAATTTCTACATCCAGGCCGCCGTAGGCGCTTTTCATCAATAAGTCACCCAGGCAATGGGCTTCTTTGGTCACCAGAACCACAATGCGGCGTCGCCCGGCGCTGTGCAGTTCGCGCACTGAACCCTCTGGCAGTGCGCCATCCAGATCGGCCAACAGGGTGGTATCGTTGAAAATGCCTTCCAGTTCGGTGCGCATAAAGAAGCGCCCGGTACGGTGATCGACAAATTCATTGTTCTGCACAATATTAAGTTGATGTTTGTAGCAAATGTTGGTGATTTTGGCGATCAGCCCTTTGGCGTCAGGGCAGATAGTGCGTAATACTTTTCGTTGTACATTTTGATGTGGCATGGCAATGCTAATCCTGTCAGATACTGAACGCCTGACACCGCAGGCGATAACGTGCTTCAGGCCGAGGGCTTATTGCCCGCAGCATTTTTTATATTTTTTGCCTGAGCCGCAGGGGCAAACCGCGTTTCTGCCCGGCTGTGGCTTGACTCCGTCAATATAATACCAGCGTTGGTCAAGGCGAAGAAAGCGTGAACGTTCATGCATCGCCTTGACGTCGCCACTGGCGCCATCGACAAAGCGGGCGATAAACTCAACGAAGCCTTCGTCAGGCCCGATGCCGGCTTTTTCTTCAATGACCGTTAAACCCAGCCATTGGGTATCTTGAAAGCTGTCGACAATCGCTTTGCGCCACTCGTTGGCGTGGCAATCCGGATGCCAGCTGGCGATCAGATAATCCACATGCTGTTTAACATAGGCGCTGAAGCGGGAACGCATCAGCAGGCCTGGCGTGGCGGGCGTTTGGACACCGTTGATATACGGTTCGCAGCATGCGTTATACTCCAGCCCGCTGCCGCAAGGGCATAATTCAGACAAATTAACTCCTCAAAAGAGCGAACGATATGAATACTGTTCGAGGCCAGGGGAAATGTAGCGCATAGGTTACCTAACCCGGTTCGATGGTGACAATGTACCCTGAGGTTACACTTGACACAATTCACCGATGATAGAGGCAAGCTATAATGCGACAAATAAAAGTTGGGCTGGCGCTGGGGGCAGGTTCGGCCAAAGGCTGGGCGCATATTGGCGTCATCAACGCGCTCAAGAAAATGGGCATTGAGGCCGATATAGTTGCCGGTTGCTCTGTCGGCTCGCTGGTGGGTGCCGCATATGCCAGCCATCGGTTGCCGGCGATGGAAAAGTGGGTGCGCTCGTTCAGCTATTGGGATGTGATCCGCCTGATGGATCTGTCCTGGCAACGCGGTGGTTTGCTGCGCGGTGAGCGGGTATTCAATGCGGTCGACCAACTATTAAACATTAACGATATTGCGCAATGTTCGCTGAAGTTTGGTGCGGTTGCGACCAATTTGAGCACCGGCCGTGAACTGTGGCTGACCAAGGGCGATATACACCAGGCGATACGCGCGTCGTGCAGTATGCCCGGATTACTGGCGCCGGTCTGGTTTGACGGCTATTGGCTGGTGGACGGTGCGGTGGTCAATCCGGTGCCGATTTCGTTAACCCGCGCCATGGGTGCCGATATCGTTATTGCAGTGGATTTGCAGCATGACGCACATCTGATGCAACAGGATCTGTTTTCAGTGCGTAGCGAACCGGACGAAGCGCCAGTGGCGCGTAACTGGCGGGGGCGACTGCGTGAGCGGATCGGCAAGATGACGGTAAAAAAACCGAACATTACCCCCACGGCAATGGAAATCATGAGCACCTCGATCCAGGTGTTGGAAAACCGGCTAAAGCGTAACCGCATGGCGGGGGATCCCCCTGACGTGTTGATTCAACCCTATTGCCCGCAGATCTCCACGCTGGATTTTCATCGTGCGGAAGAAGCTATCGAGGCGGGGCGGCTGGCGGTAGAGAAACAGCGCGACATGCTGCTGCCGCTGGTAAAAAACAGCTAGTTACGCGTCGCCAATGGCAGGGAGCATTTTCATGTCAATTTCCGGCAGGCATAACTGGCCATTTTGAGCCACTATTACATCATGACAAGGGAAGAGGTCCGGCCAATGGCATTACCACTGACAGACAAGCGCATTCTGATTGTTGAGGACGAACAGGTATTTCGTTCGGTGCTTGTTGGCTACCTGCAATCATTAGGCGCAGTTACCCATGAAGCGACCAATGGCTTGCAGGCGTTGAGTGCTGTTGATGATATCGGCCCGGATTTGATCCTGTGCGATCTGGCAATGCCTGAAATGGGCGGCATTGAGTTTGTTGAGCATCTGCGCCTGCAGGGAGTAAAAATCCCGGTATTGGTTATCTCGGCTACCGATAAGATGGCGGATATCGCCAAGGTGTTGCGATTGGGCGTGCAGGATGTGCTGCTCAAACCGTTAAGCGATCTCAATCGTCTGCGCGAGGCGGCATTGGCCTGCCTGTACCCGAACATGTTCACCTCACCGGCAATCGAAGAGGTTGAATTGCTGCAGGATTGGGACGCGCTAAGCAAAAATCCGTCGGAAGCTGCCAGGTTGCTCAAGCAGTTGCAGCCGCCGGTACAGCAGTCGATTGCCCATTGCCGGATTAACTACCGCCAATTGACTACCGACGAAAACCCAGGGCTGGTGCTGGATATTGCTGCATTATCAGAAAAAGATCTGGCCTTCTATTGTCTGGATGTCACTCGCGCCGGCGATAATGGCGTATTGGCGGCCTTATTATTACGGGCGTTATTTAATGGTTTGCTACAGGACCATTTAGCTAATCAACAGCATCGTCTGCCGCAAATGTCCACATTGTTAAAACAAGTTAATCAATTATTACGCCAAGGCAAGTTGGAAGGGCAATTCCCGTTGTTGGTTGGCTATTATCACGCCGAATATAAAAACCTGATCCTGGTTTCCGCTGGCTTACATGCCAATGTGAATACCGGCGACAATCAAATTCAGCTTAGCAACGGAGTGCCGTTGGGGACGCTGGGCGCCACCTATATGAATCAAATCAGCCAGCGCTGCTCGGCGTGGCAATGCCAGGTCTGGGGCACTGGCGGGCGATTGCGCCTGATGCTCAGCGCAGAATAGCGGCTTATTGTAAGCAACTATTAACGGCAATTGAGCCGGTTGAAAATATTATTCCTGTCCGAAAACCCTCGATTAGGTAATTGTCTTAAAGTGGTTCTATTTGATCGCAGTGTAATGCTCCGCGGTATTTAGCTGGTATACTCCGGGAGTTTGTATAGCGAGTGACGTTCATAATTTGAGCGCGCATCAAGAGAGGAAATAATGTCAGCGTTAAATCGTAAAGTCAGGAAAGCGGTCATCCCGGTTGCGGGCTTGGGCACACGGATGCTGCCAGCGACGAAAGCCATTCCCAAAGAAATGCTGCCGCTGGTTGACAAGCCCCTGATTCAGTACGTGGTCAATGAATGCATTGCGGCTGGAATCAGTGAAATCGTTTTAGTGACGCACTCCTCTAAGAATTCCATCGAAAACCATTTTGACACCAGTTTTGAGCTGGAAGCGATGCTGGAAAAACGCGTAAAGCGCCAGTTGCTGGATGAAGTCCAATCCATTTGCCCGAAAGGCGTAACGGTGATGCAGGTTCGCCAAGGCATGGCAAAAGGCCTCGGTCATGCGATCATGTGCGCCTATCCAATGGTGGGCGATGAGCCTGTGGCGGTAGTACTGCCGGACGTTATCATCGACGAGTACAGCGCCGATCTGAGCAAAGACAACCTGCATGAGATGTTGGCGCGTTTTGAACAAACCGGCGTCAGTCAGATTATGGTGGAGCCGGTGCCGCAAAAAGACGTCGGCAACTATGGTGTAGCAGACTGTCAGGGCCATCAGTTACAGCCGGGTGAAAGCGCGCCGATGGTGAGCGTGGTCGAAAAACCCTCGCCGGACCAGGCGCCGTCCAATCTGGCTATTGTCGGCCGTTATGTGTTGTCGGCCGATATCTGGGCGTTGCTGGCGAAGACGCCGCCCGGGGCCGGTGACGAGATCCAGCTGACCGATGCGATTGATATGCTGATGCAAAAGGAACCGGTCGAGGCTTATCACCTGAAGGGTGTCAGCCATGACTGTGGTAACAAGCTCGGCTATATGCAGGCCTTCGTCGAGTATGGCATGCGCCATGCCAGCCTGGGCAAGGATTTTTCTCAGTGGCTGCAACAGTTGACAGCCACTGAACAAAAATAAGTTTCTTTTCCGTATTAATTTGAAAAACTAGGATTTTCCCATGAAAGTAACAGTTTTTGGTATTGGCTACGTTGGCCTGGTGCAGGCTGCGGTGTTGGCTGAGGTTGGCCATGACGTTATGTGTATTGACGTTGACGAGCGTAAAGTCGAAAACCTGAAAAAAGGGAATATCCCTATTTTTGAACCGGGTCTGACGCCGCTGGTGCAGCAGAATTTTGAAGCCGGTCGTCTGCATTTTACTACCGATGCTCAGGCTGGCGTGGCACACGGCACCATTCAGTTCATTGCGGTCGGTACGCCGCCGGATGAAGACGGCTCCGCCGATCTGAAGTACGTTACCGCCGTGGCGCGCACCATTGCTGAGCACATGACCGACCATAAAGTGGTGATCGACAAGTCTACCGTACCGGTCGGCACCGCTGACAAGGTGCGTCAGGTGATGACCGAGACCCTGGAGAAACGCGGCAGCAAGGTACCGTTTGACGTGGTTTCCAACCCGGAGTTCCTGAAAGAAGGCGCAGCAGTTGCCGACTGTATGCGTCCTGAGCGTATTGTTATCGGTACCGATAACAAAGAGGTGATTGAACCGATTCGTGAACTGTATGAACCGTTCAACCGTAATCACGATCGCATGATCCTGATGGATATTCGCAGTGCAGAGCTGACCAAATACGCCGCCAACTGCATGCTGGCGACAAAAATCAGCTTTATGAACGAGATTTCCAACCTGGCCGAAATGCTGGGGGCAGACATCGAAAAGGTGCGTCAGGGTATCGGCTCCGATTCGCGCATCGGTTATCACTTTATTTATCCAGGCTGCGGTTACGGCGGCTCATGCTTCCCGAAAGACGTTCAAGCGCTGATCCGTACCTCCGAGCACATCGGTTATCAGCCGAAGCTGCTGCAGGCGGTCGAGCAGGTGAACTATCAGCAGAAATACAAGTTGACCACCTTTATCAAACACTATTTCGGTGAGGATCTGGCGGGCAAAACCTTTGCTCTGTGGGGCCTGGCATTCAAACCGAATACCGATGACATGCGTGAAGCATCAGCACGGGTATTGATGGAAACGCTGTGGGAAGCCGGTGCCAAGGTGCAGGCCTACGATCCGGAAGCGATGAACGAAGCGCAGCGCATTTATGGCCATCGTGACGATCTGAAGCTGATGGGCACCAAAGAAGCCGCGTTGCAGGGTGCCGATGCGTTGGTTATCTGTACCGAATGGCAAAACTTCCGCGCGCCGGACTTTGATGTCATCAAATCCACCCTGAAGCAGCCGGTGATCTTCGATGGTCGTAACCTGTACGATCCGGAGCGTCTGGAAAGCCGCGGTTTCACCTATTATGCAATTGGCCGCGGCGCTTCGGTGCAGCCGGTTATCTAAGAGGTGAGCATGAAATTCCTGGTTACCGGCGTCGCAGGGTTTATTGGGTATCACGTTGCCGAGCGTTTGTTGGCGGCCGGGCATCATGTTGTCGGTATCGACAACATGAATGACTATTATGATGTCAGCCTGAAAACTGCGCGTCTTGATTTATTGGCCGGGAAACCGGCCTTTCAATTTATCGCGCTGGATCTGGCTGACCGCGATGGCATGGCCACATTATTTGCCGAGCAACAATTCCAACGGGTCATTCATCTCGCCGCGCAGGCCGGGGTGCGTTACTCGTTGGAAAACCCGATGGCGTATGCCGATTCCAACCTGATTGGTCATTTGAACGTGTTGGAAGGCTGCCGGCATAATAAGGTTGAACATCTGCTGTATGCCTCGTCCAGTTCGGTTTATGGCTTAAATCGCAAGCTGCCTTTTTCGACGGAAGATTCTGTTGACCATCCGGTGTCGCTGTATGCGGCGACCAAAAAGGCCAATGAACTGATGTCGCACAGTTATTCGCATTTATATGGTTTGCCAACCACCGGGCTGCGTTTCTTTACCGTCTATGGTCCGTGGGGGCGCCCGGATATGGCGCTGTTTAAATTCACCAAGGCCATTTTGGCCGGCGACAGCATCGATGTATATAACCACGGCGAGATGCAACGTGATTTTACTTACATTGATGATATTGCCGAGGCGATTGTTCGCTTACAGGACGTGATCCCGCAAGCGAATGCCGATTGGAACGTGGAGCAGGGGTCGCCAGCGACCAGTTCCGCGCCGTATCATGTTTATAATATCGGCAACAGTAGCCCGGTAAAACTGATGGAATATATCCAGGCGCTGGAAAATGCTTTAGGCGTCACGGCACGTAAAAATATGCTGCCGATGCAACCAGGCGACGTGTTGGATACCAGTGCGGATACTGCCGAGCTGTACCGCGACATTGGCTTTAAGCCGGCGACCAGCGTTGAGCAAGGGGTCAAACACTTCGTCGACTGGTATAAGGCATTTTATAAAGTGCAGTAAATGTACAATCTGATGGCAATATAAAGGGGCTTATGCCCCTTTTTTATTCACATCACCTTCCGTGGCTGCAAACAAAAAGGCTCCCAATGGGAGCCTTTAAGATGCACGGCAGAAACGCTATTACAGCAGGAAATCGTCCAGCGATTTACCTTGCTCTTCGATAGCTTTCTTAATTACCGCTGGCGTACGGCCTTGGCCAGTCCAGGTTTTCATCTCGCCGTTTTCATCTTTATATTGGTATTTAGCCGGGCGCGCTGCACGCTTGGCTTTACCCGCGGCTTTATTTGCTGCCATGGTTTGCAGCAGTTCGTTAGGATCAATACCGTCTGCAATCAGCATTTCGCGATATTGTTGCAGTTTACGCGTACGCTCTTCGATTTCCGCTTGAGCCTGGCTATCTTCTTCGCGACGTTCGTTCACTACAACTTCCAGTTTTTCAAGCATCTCTTCCAGCGTCTCCAGGCTGCATTCTCTTGCCTGTGCGCGCAGAGTACGGATGTTGTTCAAAATCTTTAATGCTTCGCTCATTGTCCTACTCTCAAATTATATTGGTGGGGGGCGTCTCGATAATAATAGAGTGCTCTTTTCCTTTCTGCAATAGCCAAATTGAGATGGATACTCAAATTTACCATTTAAAAATGCCTTAATCAGAACTGTCCGGGTAATAACATCTACTCCGCCGAGTTTTTACCGTTGGGCTGTTAAGTCAAATTTTCAACAGCACGGCTCGGCATTTTTTTTGCTTAAAAGGCTTTCATCGCAAAGATATAATTGTGTTTTATATGGTTTGTTCGACTGAAATCTGTGGGGTTAATCACGTATATCAACATGCAAACATTGTAAACAATAGGGGTATATTGGTAAAGATAACCGCAAAAGCGGCATGGCGGCAGCGTGTCGATAAAAATCACCTTTGCCGATGATAATTGATTTAAACAGCGGTTATCGACCCACAGGCTATTCAGCGCTGCGCTTTAGCCGCGGGGGAGGATAAAGGATATCTTTAATCATCAGGCTAAATCATTAGCGTTAATTAATGATACTGCGCGCGGGGAGAGTGGAAATAGCGTTGGGACCCTGATTATGGCGCTATATGTTTCATCCGACGGTTGTCAATCTGCACTAAGATTATTGCCGTCGGGATGCTGAGCGTCGAGTAAGCCTATGGTACACTTACTCGCTGAATCGCCCACCTGGATGTTTCTTATCCCATTGGAATTACTGGCTATGGCTCAACTCTATTTTTATTACTCTGCAATGAATGCAGGAAAATCCACCGCCTTGTTGCAATCTTCATATAATTATCAAGAACGTGGTATGCGTACGCTGGTGTTCACCGCCGAGATCGACCACCGTTTTGGCGTGGGCAAGGTCAGTTCACGAATCGGTCTGTCGTCCCAGGCGCAGCTTTATAATAATGAGACAGCGCTGTTCGCCATGATTAACCAGGAACACCAACAACAGCCGGTACACTGCGTGTTACTGGACGAAAGCCAGTTCCTGACCAAGGCGCAGATTGAGCAATTGTGTGATGTTGTCGACCAGTTGGATATCCCGGTGTTGTGTTATGGATTACGTACTGACTTTCTTGGCGAACTGTTTATTGGCAGCCAATATCTGCTGGCCTGGGCGGACAAGCTGGTGGAGTTGAAGACCATCTGTCATTGCGGTCGCAAAGCGAACCGGGTGCTGCGTCTTGACGAAAACGGCCAGGCAATGCAGGCAGGGGAACAGGTGGTTATTGGCGGTAACGAGAGTTACGTTTCGGTCTGCCGCCGCCACTATAAAGAAGCGATGCATGCGCTCGATTAGGTAAACCAGGTTATCGACTCTCCCCACAAACCCGCCTGATGGCGGGTTTTCTGTTGATAGCAAGCTTGGCACTCGTGTGGGGTAGCCGAGCCTGGCGTTGCTGAGGGCCAGGGTGGGCATCAGGCGTCAGGACAATGGTAGCAGGCGGTCCAGGCGCTTGACGCCGCTACCGTCGGTTCTGCTGGCTGTCGGCGTGTGTCAGACATAAAAAAACCCGCCTTTCGGCGGGTTTGTTCATATCAGCATAGCGTTACTTTTTGAGCTTCTTTGCTGCTTTGCTAGCGACCGGTGCAGCCGCTTCCTCAACGTCTTCGAACTCGCTGAATTTGCGGCCGTAGAAGGTATCCAGCATGATTTGTTTCAATTCGGCAATCAGCGGATAACGTGGGTTGGCGCCGGTACATTGGTCGTCAAACGCATCCTCAGACAGCTTGTCGACTTTTGCCAGGAAATCGGCTTCCTGCACGCCAGCTTCGCGAATAGAGGCTGGGATACCGAGTTCGGTTTTGATTTCGTCCAACCAGCCGAGCAGTTTCTCGATTTTCTGGGCGGTACGGTCGCCTGGTGCGCTCAGGCCGAGGTGATCGGCGATTTCAGCGTAGCGGCGGCGTGCCTGCGGACGATCGTACTGGCTAAATGCCGTCTGTTTGGTCGGGTTATCGTTGGCGTTATAGCGAATAACGTTGGAAATCAGCATCGCATTGGCCAAACCGTGCGGAATGTGGAACTCGGAGCCCAGTTTGTGGGCCATCGAGTGACAAACCCCCAGGAAGGCGTTGGCAAAGGCGATACCGGCAATGGTGGCGGCATTGTGAACGCGCTCACGTGCTACCGGGTTCTTCGCGCCTTCTTTGTAGCTGGCTGGGAGATATTCCTTCAGCAGTTTCAACGCTTGCAGTGCCTGGCCGTCGGAGTATTCATTGGCCAGTACCGAAACATAGGCTTCGAGGGCGTGTGTTACTGCATCCAGGCCGCCAAAGGCGCACAGCGATTTCGGCATGTTCATCACCAGGTTGGCATCGACAATCGCCATATCCGGCGTCAGGGCATAGTCTGCCAGTGGATACTTCTGACCGGTTTCATCGTCGGTGACCACGGCAAACGGCGTGACTTCAGAACCGGTACCGGAGGTTGTGGTGATAGCAATCATTTTTGCCTTCACGCCCATTTTCGGGAATTTGTAGATGCGTTTACGGATATCCATAAAGCGCAGCGCCAGATCTTCGAAATGGGTTTCAGGATGCTCGTACAACACCCACATGATTTTGGCGGCATCCATCGGCGAACCGCCGCCCAACGCGATAATCACGTCTGGCTTGAAGGAGTGCATCTGCTCGGCGCCTTTGCGCACGATGCTCAGGGTTGGATCCGCTTCAACTTCAAAGAACACTTCGGTTTCGATGCCATGCGACTTCAGCACGTTGGTGATCTGGTCGGCATAACCGTTGTTGAACAAGAAACGGTCGGTCACGATGAATGCGCGTTTGGCACCGTCGGTAGCCACTTCTTCCAGTGCGATTGGCAGGGAGCCACGACGGAAGTAGATAGATTTCGGAAGTTTATGCCACAACATGTTTTCTGCTCGCTTCGCTACAGTTTTCTTGTTGATCAAGTGTTTTGGACCGACGTTCTCGGAAATGGAGTTACCCCCCCACGAGCCGCAGCCCAGCGTCAGCGATGGCGCCAGTTTGAAGTTGTACAGATCGCCGATCCCGCCTTGTGATGCCGGGGTGTTGATCAGAATACGTGCGGTTTTCATCTTGTCGCCGAAGTAGGCGATGCGTTCCTGCTGGTTGTCCTGGTCGGTATACAGGCAGGAGGTGTGGCCGATACCGCCCATTGCCACCAGTTTTTCTGCTTTGTCGACGGCGTCTTCAAAGTTCTTGGCACGGTACATGGCCAGCGTAGGTGACAGTTTTTCGTGTGCGAACGGCTCGGATTCATCAACCAGTTTCACTTCGCCAATCAGCACCTTGGTGCTGGCTGGAACGGTAATACCGGCCATTTCCGCAATTTTTACCGCCGATTGACCGACGATAGCGGCGTTAAGCCCGCCATTTTTCAAAATGATGTCCTGTACGGCCTTCAGCTCCTTGCCTTGCAGCAGGTAACCGCCGTGGGTAGCGAAGCGCTCGCGTACCGCATCGTAAACCGAGTCCACCACGATAACCGACTGCTCTGAGGCGCAGATAACGCCGCTGTCGAAGGTCTTCGACATCAGAATCGACGCCACGACGCGTTTGATGTCGGCGGTTTCGTCAACCACTACCGGAGTATTACCGGCGCCCACGCCGATGGCCGGTTTGCCGGAACTGTAGGCGGCTTTCACCATACCAGGGCCGCCGGTAGCCAGAATCAGGTTCAAATCCGGGTGGTGCATCAGCTGATTGGACAGCTCGACGGAAGGTTGATCGATCCAGCCGATGATATCTTTTGGCGCGCCCGCAGCGATAGCCGCTTGCAACACGATATCTGCCGCTTTGTTAGTGGCGTTTTTGGCACGTGGATGCGGGGAGAAGATGATGCCGTTACGGGTCTTCAGGCTGATGAGTGCCTTGAAGATTGCGGTGGAAGTCGGGTTGGTTGTCGGGACGATGCCGCAGATCAAGCCAATCGGTTCGGCGATGGTAATGGTACCGAACGTGTCGTCCTCGGACAGCACGCCGCAGGTTTTTTCATCTTTATAGGCGTTATAAATATATTCGGAAGCGAAGTGGTTTTTGATGACCTTGTCTTCAACGATACCCATACCGGATTCTTCGACGGCCATTTTAGCCAGAGGGATACGTGCATCGGCGGCGGCGAGGGCAGCAGCGCGGAAGATCTTGTCAACTTGCTCTTGGGTAAAGTTGGCATATTCGCGCTGGGCTTTTTTGACACGCGCTACAAGCTCGTTCAATTCAGCAACGTTTGTTACAGCCATAGTGCTCTCCTGATAATGTTAAACTCTTTCAGTAAATAAGCCGTGCGAGCAACCAGTATAGTCAATGTTCGGAAGACGTTTGCCAAAAGCAAAGTATTTCCGTTGGTTAGCCTCACTTGCTGCTGATTTGCTTAAAGAGCTTTTCCAGGGCCGGAGCCGGCGATAATGACCTGTTCGCTAAAACTGTCCTACTCCCTGGCTACGACTAAGAGCTTAACTATTCCTGAGTAGTCATTTTGTGATTTAAATCATAAAAAGTGTTGGCTGACACCATTCAGCATGGCTTTGTTGAGAGTGTTTCTCATTTATGTGCCAAGAGGTGTTTTATGCAACAATAAATCACCTTGATGCTTCGTTAATTTAACCTTGATTAAACATTTAATTATCATTGCTGCATCTGCAGAAAAATGCTGTCGCGGCGGATGGATTACCCTGGGTATTTCTATTACATTAGCGCGCGTGGGCGACGTCTCTTTTTACAGCTATTAATGCGGAGTGGTTTGTGGGCCAATCTTTGCTGGATTTTTCCGGCTATATAAAATTCTTTGTCGGTCTGTTTGCGTTGGTCAACCCGGTGGGGATCCTGCCGGTGTTCATCAGTATGACCAGCTATCAGGCGGAAGCGGGGCGCAATAAAACCAACCTGACGGCCAACCTGTCGGTGGCGATCATCTTGTGGACCTCGCTGTTCCTCGGTGAGGGGATCTTGCACCTGTTTGGTATCTCGATTGATTCATTCCGCATTGCCGGCGGAATCCTGGTGGTCACCATCGCCATGTCGATGATCAGCGGTAAACTGGGCGAGGACAAACAGAACAAACAGGAAAAATCAGAGAGCGCCATCCGCGAGAGCATCGGCGTGGTGCCGCTGGCATTACCATTGATGGCCGGGCCGGGGGCGATCAGTTCCACCATCGTCTGGAGTTCGCGTTACCACAGTTGGCAAAACCTGCTTGGTTTTACGCTGGCGATCGCACTGTTTGCCTTCTGTTGTTGGCTGTTGTTTCGAGCGGCACCTTTGTTGGTCCGTTTGCTGGGGCAAACGGGTATTAACGTTATCACGCGCATTATGGGACTGTTATTGATGGCGTTAGGTATCGAATTTATCGTCACCGGCATCAAGGCCATTTTCCCCGGTCTGCTGTAAGCATCTTATTCGTCATCCTCCCGGTTATTTCCTGTTTGACAACCCCGGCCGTTCGAGCGAGCAGCGTCCGGGGATCGCCTTGTCATGCCTGCTCGGCGAACCGCAAATCGACGGTGAAATGCCGCTCATTCCTAAAATTATTTTTAACGTTTAAACTTATTTATCTTCGCGCATTAAATAGGTGCAAATTGTGAGTATTTATTCAGCAAATGCACTATTTTGTGGCATAAATTCCACTTTGCAGCCAATCAAAAGCCATGAGCGTTATTTTAGCGCCTTTAATAGCCGCATATTTGCCCTTTATCCGCGGCTTTAGTGCCATTTTGCTGTTAATTTAGTCACATCATTCTGTAGGGCTTGTCTGACTGCTATCCAGGTGTTATTAGTGATTAATTCCCTATCGGCAGGTGTTTGTTCTTTGAACAGCATGTTTGTTAACTGAATGTTTGTTTCTTGTCGGCGCGCCGGTTTTACCGATGAGTCGCACCGGTTTTTATTTTATTTATTGTTTTATATCAATGGATTGAGGATTGTTTCTTGGGGTTTTACTCCCATGTCCCAATCCGCGCTTCGGCTAATAAAAGAGAATTGCTTAACATTTTCGTAAAAATTATTGGCTAAGGATTTTTGCATCTGCTAATTTCCGAGCAACTTTCCTGACGATAATTTGTGGCGCAGCGAGCAAAGTAGGAACGAATTTTGCTGGGGTTGGTTAATCTCGAATTCCTATAAATATTTCGTACAAATCGTTAAGCCCCGGTGTTGGGCGAAAAGGAGCCTCGACTATGCAGCAAATCTTGAAGCGCACGCCGTTGTCTTGTGTCATTACACTATTGAGCATGGCGGCGCTGCATACCGTGCAGGCGGCGGAAGTTCCGGCCGGCGTTGAACTGGCCGCGCAGCAGAACATCGTGATCAATAACGGTTTGGAAGTTGCTTCATTGGATCCGCATAAAGTCGAAGGCAATCCGGAAAGCAATATCATTCTTAATCTGCTGGAGGGTCTGGTCAGCACCGACGCCAACGGTCACGTGACGGCGGCGGTTGCCGAGCGTTGGGAACAGCGCGATTTCAAGGTATGGACCTTCCATTTGCGCCCGGCGGCGGTGTGGAGTGATGGTTCGCCGGTGACCGCGCAGGATTTCGTTTACAGCTGGCGTCGTTTGGCCGATCCCAAAACCGGCTCGCCTTACGCCAGTTATTTGCAGTACGCCAAGATTGAAAATGCGGATGCCATTCTGAATGGCAAGCAAGCGCCGAAAACGCTGGGCGTCAAGGCGATTGATGAGCATACCTTGCAACTGACATTGAGCGAACCGGTGCCGTACCTGCTCAGCATGTTGACCCATACCTCAATGAAACCGGTCAAACAGTCGGTGGTCGAGAAATATGGCGAAAAATGGACCCTGCCGCAACATTATGTCGGCAATGGCGCCTACCGCCTGAAACAGTGGGTGGTAAACGAACGCATCGTGCTGGAGCGCAACGCAAACTATTGGAACAACAAGGCGACGGTGATTTCACAGGCGACCTTCTTGCCGATTGCCTCGGAAGTCAGTGATGTAAACCGCTATCGCAGCGGCGAGATCGATATTACCAACAGCGCCATTCCACCAACGCTGTTCGGCAAGATGAAACGCGAGGTTCCCGATCAACTGCACGTTAATCCCTACCTATGCACCTTCTATTACGAAATCAACAACCAGCGTGCGCCGTTTACCGACGCTCGGGTGCGGGAAGCGGTAAAATTGACGCTCGATCGCGACATTATCGCCAACAAGATAATGGGACAAGGGCAAATCCCGGCCTACGCCTTTACCCCGAGTTTCACCGACGGGGGGCGCTTCACGCCGCCCGAGTGGGCGGGCTGGACACAGCAGCAACGTAACCAGCGCGCGAAACAGCTGCTGGCTGAAGCCGGGTTCGGCGCCGATAAGCCGCTCAAGTTCAGGTTGCTGTACAACACCTCCGATCAAAACAAGCAGCAGGCGATTGCCGCCGCCTCGATGTGGCAAAAAAACCTTGGCGCCGATGTCACACTGCAAAATCAGGAATGGAAAACCTCGCTGGAAAGCCGCCATCAGGGGCAATTCGACGTGGCACGCGCCACCTGGTGCGGTGATTATAACGAGCCCAGCGCTTTCCTGAATCTGGCGCTATCCGATAGCAGCAATAACACGCTGTTTTATAAAAATGCCCATTTCGATGCGCTGATGGCTGCCAGTTTGCAGGCACCGGATGCGGCGGCGCGGGCGCTGATTTATCAACAGGCGGAAAACCAGCTGGATAAGGATTCGGCGTTGATTCCGGTGTATTACCGCGTCAGCGCGCGTTTGATTAAGCCCTCGGTCGGCGGCTTTACCGGTAAGGATCCGCTGGACTACACCGATGTGAAGAATCTGTACATCATCAAGCAGTAAGGGGTATTACGCCACGACAACAACGTGAGTAATACGGGGAAGGCCGGATGCCGCATTCGTTCCGCGGCGACGGATCAACAGGCCTGACAAATGGGCAACGCGGGTGCACCGATTGGCCTGTGATAATAATAAACTGGAGTAGATCAATGACCAACATCACGAGAAAAACACTACTGGCTGCCGGCATTATGGCCGCGCTGGGCATCACCACCGCCGGCAGTGCGTTTGCCGCGGTGGTGCCGGCAGGGGTACAACTGGCAGAGAAGCAAGAGATCGTCAAGAATAACGGCTCGGAAGTGCAATCGCTGGATCCGCACAAAATCGAAGGGGTACCGGAAAATAACGTCACCCGCGATTTGATTGAAGGTTTGGCCAACAACGGCGTAAACGGTGAAGTCGAACCTGGCGTGGCGGAAAGCTGGGATAATAAAGATTACAAAGTGTGGACCTTCCACCTGCGCAAAGATGCCAAATGGTCAAATGGCCAACCGGTGACGGCGCAAGACTTCGTCTACAGCTGGCAGCGCGTGGTTGATCCGAAAACCGCATCGCCATACGCCAGTTACCTGCAATATGCCCATGTAGAAAACGTTGATGACATTATCGCCGGCAAAAAAGACAAATCGACGCTGGGCGTCAAGGCGATTGACGATCACACCTTCCAGGTTACGCTGACCGAGCCGGTGCCGTATCTGGTTGAAATGACGCCGCACTACGCGATGAAACCGGTGAACAAAGACGCGGTAGAAAAATTTGGCGAAAAATGGACTCTGCCGCAGAACTACGTCAGCAATGGCGCGTATAAATTAAAAGATTGGGTCGTCAACGAACGCATCGTCCTGGAACGTAACCCGGAATATTGGGATAACGCGAAAACCATCATTAATAAAGTCACGTTCCTGCCTATTTCATCGGAAGTTACCGATGTTAACCGCTACCGCACTGGCGAAATCGACATGACCTATAACAACATGCCGATTGAACTGTTCCAGAAGCTGAAAAAAGACATTCCGCAGGAAGTGCATGTGGATCCGTACCTGTGCACTTACTACTACGAGATTAACAACCAGAAAGCGCCATTTACCGATGCGCGAGTGCGCGAAGCGCTGAAACTGGGGCTGGATCGCGACATTATCGTCCACAAGGTGAAAAATCAGGGCGATCTGCCAGCCTACAGCTTTACCCCGCCGTACACCGATGGCGCCAAGCTGACGCCGCCGGAATGGTTCGGCTGGACGCAGGAAAAACGTAACGAAGAAGCGAAGAAACTGCTGGCGGAAGCCGGCTATGGCCCGGACAAGCCGCTGACCTTCAATCTGCTGTATAACACCTCCGATCTGCACAAGAAGCTGGCGATTGCCGCAGCGTCAATCTGGAAGAAGAACCTGGGCGTCAACGTCAAACTGGTCAATCAGGAGTGGAAAACCTTCCTGGATACCCGACATCAGGGTAATTACGACGTTTCGCGTGCCGGCTGGTGTGCCGATTACAATGAGCCGAGCACCTTCCTGAACATGATGCTGTCGGACAGCAGCAGTAATACCCCACATTACAAGAGCGAAACCTTTGACCGCTTGATGACCGACGTGCTGACGGCGAAAACCAAAGAAGAACGCGCCGCGCTGTACCAGAAGGCCGAAGTTCAACTGGACAAGGATTCGGCTATCGTACCGGTCTACTACTACGTCAACGCCCGTCTGGTGAAGCCTTACGTGGGCGGCTATACCGGTAAGGATCCGTTGGACAACGTGTACGACAAAAATCTGTACATCATTAAGCATTGATACGGTGAGGGCCGCGGGCGATTGTCTGCGGTCCAGTCAAAATAATAAGCCGTCATCAGGCTGGAGCACAGGGTTAGGGCAATGCTGAAATTTATACTTCGACGCCTGTTAGAGGCGATCCCGACGTTATTTATCCTTATTACCATTTCATTCTTCATGATGCGTCTGGCTCCCGGCAGCCCGTTCACCGGTGAGCGCGCATTACCGCCGGAAGTGTTGGCAAACATTGAAGCGAAATATCACTTGAATGACCCGATCTGGAAACAGTACGGCCATTATTTATTGCAGCTTTCGCAGGGTGACTTTGGCCCGTCATTTAAATACAAAGATTATTCGGTCAACGATCTGGTTGCCAGTTCATTCCCGGTCTCGGCCAAACTGGGGGCAGCGGCGTTTATTTTGGCAGTGTTGTTTGGCGTGAGCGCCGGGGTTATTGCCGCGCTCAAGCAGAATACCAAATGGGATTATACGGTGATGGGGTTTGCCATGACCGGGGTGGTAATACCCAGCTTTGTGGTGGCGCCGCTATTGGTGCTGGTGTTCGCCATCACCTTGAAATGGTTGCCGGGCGGTGGTTGGAACGGTGGGGCGCTGAAATTCATGATCCTGCCAATGGTGGCGCTGTCGTTGGCGTATATCGCCAGCATCGCGCGTATCACCCGCGGCTCGATGATTGAAGTGCTGCATTCGAACTTTATCCGTACCGCGCGCGCCAAAGGCCTGCCAATGCACCGCATTATCTTCCGCCACGCGCTGAAACCGGCGCTGCTGCCGGTGCTGTCTTATATGGGGCCGGCGTTTGTCGGCATTATCACTGGTTCGATGGTGATTGAAACCATATATGGTCTGCCGGGCATCGGCCAGCTGTTCGTTAATGGCGCATTGAACCGCGATTACTCGCTGGTGCTGAGCCTGACCATTCTGGTCGGCGGCCTGACCATTTTGTTCAATGCGATCGTTGACGTGCTATATGCCGTTATCGATCCGAAAATTCGTTATTAAGCTGGAGCACGCCAATGATGTTGACTAAAAAGAACAGCGAAGCTCTGGAGCATTTCAGCGAAAAGCTGGAAGTGGAAGGGCGTAGCCTATGGCAAGACGCACGTCGTCGTTTCATACACAACCGGGCGGCGGTCGGCAGCCTGTTCGTGCTGGCACTGATCACGCTATTCGTGATCGTGGCGCCCTGGCTGTCACAATTTACCTATGACGATACCGATTGGGCGATGATGTCGGCTGCGCCGAGCATCGAGTCTGGCCACTATTTCGGTACCGACTCCTCTGGCCGTGACCTGTTGGTGCGAGTGGCAATCGGCGGGCGCATTTCGTTGATGGTCGGGGTAGCCGCGGCGATGGTGGCCGTGATCGTCGGCACGCTGTACGGCTCGCTTTCCGGCTACCTGGGCGGCAAGACCGACTCGGTGATGATGCGTTTGCTCGAGATCCTCAACTCCTTCCCGTTCATGTTCTTCGTCATCCTGCTGGTGACCTTTTTTGGCCAGAATATCCTGTTGATCTTCGTGGCGATCGGTATGGTGTCGTGGCTGGACATGGCGCGTATCGTGCGCGGACAAACGCTGAGCCTCAAGCGTAAGGAATTTATTGAAGCGGCGCTGGTGGGCGGGGTATCAACCCGTAATATCGTGCTGCGCCATATCGTGCCGAACGTACTGGGGGTAGTGGTGGTGTATGCGTCGCTGCTGGTGCCAAGCATGATCCTGTTCGAATCGTTTCTCAGCTTCCTGGGGCTGGGCACGCAGGAACCGCTGAGCAGCTGGGGGGCGTTATTGAGCGACGGCGCCAACTCGATGGAAGTTTCACCGTGGTTGCTGATGTTCCCGGCCGGCTTCCTGGTTGTCACTCTGTTTTGTTTCAACTTTATCGGCGATGGTCTGCGTGATGCCCTCGACCCGAAAGATCGTTAAGGAGTGCCACCATGAGCACCATTGAAAACCCGCAACTGCAAACCCGGGACACGGCGGCAACTCCGCTGCTGCTGGATGTGCAGGATCTGCGCGTCACCTTCGCCACACCGGACGGCGATGTGACGGCGGTCAACGACCTGAACTTTGATCTGCGCGCCGGCGAAACGCTGGGTATCGTCGGTGAATCCGGCTCCGGCAAATCACAGACGGCATTCGCGCTGATGGGATTGTTGGCCAGCAATGGCCGCATCGACGGCTCCGCCAGGTTCAACGGCCGTGAAATACTCAATCTGCCGGAAAACCAGCTCAACAAGCTGCGGGCAGAAGAAATCTCGATGATCTTTCAGGATCCGATGACTTCGCTCAATCCGTACATGCGCGTCGGCGAACAGCTGATGGAAGTGCTGATGTTGCATAAGAACATGAGCAAAAGCGCAGCGTTCGAAGAGTCGGTACGAATGCTTGATGCGGTGAAAATGCCGGAGGCGCGTAAGCGCATGCGTATGTATCCACACGAGTTTTCCGGTGGTATGCGTCAGCGTGTAATGATTGCCATGGCGTTGCTGTGCCGGCCAAAACTGCTGATTGCCGATGAACCGACCACCGCATTGGACGTTACGGTGCAGGCGCAGATCATGACGTTGCTAAACGATCTGAAACGTGAATTCAACACCGCCATTATCATGATCACCCACGATCTGGGCGTGGTGGCCGGTATCTGTAACAAGGTTCTGGTGATGTATGCCGGTCGTACCATGGAGTACGGCAGCGCGCGCGATGTGTTTTATCACCCGAGCCATCCGTACTCGATTGGGCTGCTTAATGCGGTGCCGCGCCTGGATGCGGAAGGCGAATCCTTGATGACCATTCCCGGTAATCCGCCCAATCTGCTGCGCTTGCCGAAAGGTTGCCCGTTCCAGCCGCGTTGTCCGTATGCCATGGAACAGTGCGCCAGTGCTCCGCCGTTGGAGCAATTTGGCGAAGGGCGCTTGCGCGCCTGCTTCAAACCGCGGGAGGCGTTGGTATGAATACTGCAACCGACAAGAAAGTTCTGCTTGAGGTCGCCGATCTGAAGGTGCACTTCGACATTCATGATGACAAACAGTGGTTCTGGCAGCCGCCGAAAACGCTAAAGGCAGTTGACGGCGTGACGCTGCGCCTGTTCGAAGGGGAAACGCTGGGCGTGGTGGGGGAATCCGGTTGCGGCAAGTCAACGTTCGCCCGTGCGCTGATCGGCCTGGTAAAAGCCACCAGCGGCAAGGTGGCATGGCTGGGCAAGGATCTGCTCGGGATGAACGACGCTGACTGGCGTAAAACCCGCAGCGATATTCAGATGATTTTTCAGGATCCGCTGGCATCGCTCAATCCGCGGATGACCATTGGCGAAATCATCGCCGAGCCGTTGCGTACCTACTATCCGAAGATGCCGCGCCAGGAAGTAAAGGACAAGGTCAAGGCGATGATGTTAAAGGTCGGGCTGTTGCCGAACCTGATCAACCGTTATCCGCATGAGTTCTCCGGTGGCCAGTGCCAGCGTATTGGCATCGCGCGAGCCTTGATACTGGAACCGAAACTGGTGATTTGCGATGAGCCGGTTTCTGCCCTCGATGTATCGATCCAGGCGCAGGTGGTGAATCTGTTGCAGCAGCTGCAGCGTGAAATGGGTCTGTCATTGATCTTTATCGCTCATGACCTGGCGGTGGTGAAGCATATTTCCGACCGGGTGCTGGTGATGTATCTTGGCCACGCGGTGGAACTGGGCACCTACGATGAGGTATATCAGAACCCGCAACATCCTTACACCAAGGCGCTGATGTCGGCGGTGCCGATCCCCGATCCGGACAAGGAGCAGGTCAAGCAGATCCAACTGCTGGAGGGGGAGTTGCCGTCACCGATCAATCCGCCGTCCGGCTGTGTATTCCGCACCCGTTGTCCGATTGCCGGGCCGGAGTGCGCCAAAACGCGGCCGCTGCTGGAGGGTAGCTTCCGGCATGCGGTGTCGTGCCTGAAGGTCGATCCGCTGTAACCCGCAGCTAAAAACAAAAAACCTGCCCATCGGCAGGTTTTTTTATGCGCCAGCGGCGATCATTCTTTCCACAGAATGTGACACAGCTTGTGATCTTTTTCACGGCAGATCAATACGCGGGCGTACACATCGTTGATCGGTTCGCCGTCGGCGTCAGCCAGGCCGATAACCACTTCGGCAAAGAAATCCGGATTCAGATCGTAATCGACGTGTTCCTGCCAGTCTTCAGCCGGGTCGTACAGTTCTGCACCGCCGCGTTCTTCAAACTGTAGATTGAACAGCAGAATATCCGCCGGATCCAGATTGTCGCCGGCCAGCTCCAGGAATATGTCATATGCCTGTTCCAGCGTTTCGTCTTCAGTAAGGCGGTTATTCAAATCCATAAAAAAATCCCGATAACAAATGATTTGGCGTTATTAAACCACGCCCGCCATGCCATTTACAGCAGCGGACTGAAAAAGTAAAACAGTCGTTCGACAATACGATGCCAAAACGGCCGCTTGAGCCACTGCCGGGCTTCCAGCAGCCTGGAGCGGGCGATGTAATCATCCTGTACGCAAGCCAGATCGCTGCCGAAACCGTCATCGTCAATCACCAGGGTGATTTCAAAATTCAGCCACAGGCTGCGCATATCGAGGTTCACCGTGCCGACCAGGCTCAGTTGGCCGTCGACCAGCACGCTTTTGGTATGCAGCAGGCCGCCTTCGAATTGGTAAATCTTTACCCCGGCTTCGAGCAACTCGGAAAAGAACGCGCGGCTGGCCCAGCGTACCATCATCGAATCATTGTCGCGCGGCACGATAATGCTGACCTCGACGCCGCGCAGCGCGGCGGTGCATATGGCGTGCAGCAAGTCATCGCTCGGGACGAAATAGGGGGTGGTCATGATCAACTGCTCACGGGCGGAGTACACCGCGGTCAGCAACGCCTGATGGATCATTTCCTCCGGGAAACCTGGTCCGGAGGCGATCACCTGAATGGTGTGGCCGCTTTCCTGCTCAAACGGCATGATGTTCATGTCCGGCGGCGGCGGTAGAATGCGCCGGCCGGTTTCAATCTCCCAATCGCAGGCGTAGACAATTCCCATGGTGGTGGCTACCGGGCCTTCCATACGCGCCATCAGATCAATCCATTGGCCAACGCCGGCATCCTGTTTGAAGTAACGCGGATCGACCATATTCATACTGCCGGTATAGGCAATATAGTTGTCAATCAGCACCACTTTACGGTGCTGGCGTAAATCCATACGACGCAGGAAAACGCGCAGCAGGTTGACCTTCAGCGCTTCGACCACCTCAATGCCGGCGTTGCGCATCATGCCGGGATAGGGGCTACGGAAGAACTGCACGCTGCCGGCGGAGTCCAGCAACACACGACAATGAACCCCACGGCGCGCAGCGGCCATCAAGGATTCGGCGACCTGATCGACCAGACCGCCCGGTTGCCAGATGTAGAACACCATTTCGATGTTGTGACGAGCCAGTTCGATATCACGGATCAGCGCCTTCAACGTGGAGTCGGTGGTGGTCAGTAACTGCAACTGATTGCCCTTGACGCCGTCGATGCCCTGGCGGCGATCGCAGAGTTGAAACAGTGGACGTGCCACTTCGCTGTATTCGGTGGCGAAAATTCGCCGACTTTCTTTTAATTCATTAAGCCAGCGGGCGGTCGATGGCCACATGGCCTTGGCGCGCTCGGCCCGCCGTTTACCCAGGTGTAATTCACCAAACGATAAATAAGCGACGATGCCGACCAACGGCAGAATGTAGATAATCAGCAACCACGCCATGGCAGAAGGCACCGCGCGACGCTTCATCAAAATACGCAGCGTGACACCGGCAATGAGCAGCCAGTAGCCGAATACCATGAGCCAACTGATTACGGTATAAAATGTTGTCATAAAGGCGAAAAATCCCGTTCGCAAACCACCAACGATGAGTGTACGCACAGAACGGAAAAGGGGAAACCTTTTCCCAACGGTTAAGTGACATAAATGTGATTGCCTTAAGGCACTTGGCGAAAGCAAAAACGTTACTTTTGTTTCTATTGGCAACGGCGAGACTGAGCGACGTCCGACTTGGATCGTCGACAGAAAGGTCTATAATGCCGGCGGTTGGTATCGAAAGCAGAAGTGGCGAAGTAATTATGAGACGCAGTAGAAATGAAGTAGGTCGTTGGCGCATGTTGCGACAGAGTCAACGCCGTAGGCACCGCTGGCTGGAGCGTCAGTCATGTCATTACCGGCATATTATTCGCGTGCGGCGGCGATTGGACGATCAGCACCGCCGGGCGTTACTGTTTACCGTATCCTGCGAATGGTAAGACTAAAACAGTCCCTGCGGGGACTGTTTGCCAATTTATTTGCGCATCATGTAGCTGAGTGCTGCGCTTCCCAGCGCCATCAACAGCGCGGCTGCCGTCAACACGGCAACAAAGGCCCGATCGAAGGCGGCACGCGCCAGGTCGACCAGTTGAGTGGCCTGTTGCGAGCTCAACGCCGATGCCAGACGCAGTGCTTCATCCAGACTGTCATACGCCAGACTGGATACCGGCATGTCGTTCGGCAACTGCAGACTGTGACTATAGATTGCCGTCATCATTCCCCCCAGTAACGTCACACCCAATACGCCGCCCAATTCGTAGGCAACGTCTTCAATCGACGCCGCCATGCCGGATTTATCTTCCGGGGCGTTGAGCATGATGGCGGTTGACGCGGCGGTAATCGCGCCCCCCAGACCAAAACCGGCAACAAACAGCCAAGCCAGTTGCCACAGCGGCGATGACTGATAGCACAACACCAGGCCGACAAAGGCGACGGTGGTCATGACACACCCGCTCAGAATCAGGTGTGGCTCACCGTAGCGCGGCAGCAGCAGACCCGCCAGCGGTCCGGCCAACGCCGATGCCAGTGGGATCGGCAAAATAAACAGCCCGGCCTGCAACGGCGTCAGGCCGTTGACCAGCTGTAAACGTTGGCTTAACACCAGTTCGACGCCGACCAGGGCCACCATCGACAGAATAGCCACCGACACGCCACCGGCGAACAACCGGTTATGAAACAGCGTGAAGTCGATCATTGGATATTCGGCTCGCCGTTGACGTCGCACGAACAGCGTCAGGAACAGTATGCCCAGCGCGCCGGCACAGGCCAGGGCGAACAGGGACGGTTGGCTTTTACTGAGCTCTTTCAGCGCGTAAATGGCGCCAACCAGACCGAGCATGATTTGCAGTGAGCCAATGATGTCATAGGGGCGTTTATTGCCACCGCCGCAGTGCGGGATCAGCCACCAGGCGAAGGGCAATACCGTTAACACCACCGGTACATTGATCAGGAACACAGACCCCCACCAGAAATACTCCAGCAACATGCCGCCAACTACCGGACCGACCGCCGCACCGCCGGATGCCACCGCAGCCCAGATGCCGATTGCCAGGGCGCGCTCGCGTGGTTCGCTAAACACGTGACGGACGATAGATAAGGTGGCAGGCATCATCATTGCCGCACCAACGGCCAAAAAGGCGCGGGCGGCGATCAACCCCTCGGCGCGACCAGAAAAGGCGGCGCACAGCGAAGCCAGGGCAAACACGGGCAAGCCGGCGATAAACATTTTTTTATGGCCAATGCGGTCGCTGAGCATACCGGCGCCCGGCAACAGACCGGCAACCACCAGCGGATAAGCGTTGACGATCCATAATTTTTCAGAGGCGCTGGCATCGAGCGCCTGCGTTAAGCGCGGCAAGGCGGTATACAGTACCGTCATGTCGATAATGATCAAAAAAAGTGCGGTGGAGACCATCGCCAGGATCAACCAGCGATTATTTGCATGCATAATAACGTCCTACTGACAGAAACAGCGAGAACCCTCTCGTCGCTGGGAGCTGACCGATGGCCATCGACCACGGGTAATGGCTATAATATAAATCCATACGTATGTATTGAAAAGAGGTATTCCTCAATGGGACGTCAACGAAGCATCGATCGCGACCGGGTGCTGGATGCTGCTGAAGAGATCGTGGCCAGCCAGGGGGCTGCCGGGTTAACCATTGACTCGGTTGCCAAAGCAATGGGGATTTCCAAGGGCGGGGTACAGTACTGTTTTGGCAATAAGGACGCCCTGATTGATGCCATGTTTGAACGTTGGGGCAAGGCGTATGATGAGGTTTTCACCCAGATAGCCGGCAGCGACCCCTCGCCGCTGACCCGGGTGCAGGCGCATATGCAGGCGACGCGCAGTTCAGATCAGACCTCGAGCGCCAAAGCCGCCGGGCTGATGGCTACGCTGATACAAACACCGCAACATCTTGATAGCACCCGCGAATGGTACCGTGGGCGGATTGAGTCGTTGGATGTCACCAGCGAGCAGGGCAAACGCGCCCGTCTGGCTTTCCTGGCCACCGAAGGGGCGTTTATGCTGAGATTTTTTGGCCTGATGGAGATCGACCAGCAACAGTGGGAGGCGATGTTTGCCGATATACAGCGCTATCTCCTTGCGGCCACGGAAGAATAACTCAACGCCAGCGCCTGCCTATCGCACTGATAGCTGGCGAAGGAAATGGCTGTCGGCTAAGGTAATCGGACAAAATATTCCCTCGAAGACCTTGGCCAGCGACCTCCGCGCTGGCTTTTTTTTGCTTAAAATACCTGTTTGAACGGTTTGACCACCACCTCGCCATACACGCCTGCGGCGACGTAGGGATCTTGCTCAGCCCAGGCCTGGGCGGCTGCCAGCGAGGCGAATTCGGCAATCACCGTTGAACCGGTGAAGCCCGCAGCGCCGGGATCGTTGCTGTCGATCGCCGGATGGGGGCCCGCCACCAGCAAACGGCCTTCGTCACGCAGTGCCTGCAGTCGGGCAAGATGGGCCGGGCGAACCGACAGGCGGTTTTTCAGCGAGTCCGGTACGTCTTGTGCGTAGATCAGATAAAGCATTTTTCACCTTTAAAATCATTGCCATACAACGGTAAAAACAAAGTAGCGCAAAACGGCCGTCAAGGAAACCGTTTTTGCCGCAGTCGGTGCTGATGCCTTGAAGCGACTAACCTTTATTCGTATAGTGCCGAGCGCATGATAGATACCATTAACCAAAAGGTAGAGAAATGACGGAACGGGTCAGAGAACAACTTCACCTGCCAGCAGGCAAGCGTAAACTGCTGCTGCATTCCTGCTGCGCGCCGTGCTCGGGTGAAGTGATGGAAGCGATACAGGCATCCGGCATCGATTACGCCATTTTCTTCTATAACCCGAATATTCATCCGCAGAAAGAGTATCTGCTGCGTAAAGAGGAAAACATTCGTTTCGCTCAGCAGCATGGGGTGCCGATTATTGATGCTGACTATGATACCGACAATTGGTTTGCCCGTGCCAAGGGCATGGAAAACGAACCGGAACGCGGTATCCGCTGCACCATGTGTTTTGACATGCGCTTTGAGCGCACGGCGCTGTATGCCCATGAACACGGTTATGACACCATTTCCAGTTCGCTCGGCATATCCCGCTGGAAGAACATGCAGCAAATCACCGACTGCGGTATTCGCGCGGCTGCGCCGTATCCCGAACTGGTGTATTGGGACTATAACTGGCGTAAAAAGGGCGGCGCCTCACGGATGATCGAGATCAGCAAACGCGAGCGGTTCTACCAGCAGGAATACTGCGGCTGCGTTTATTCCCTGCGTGATACCAACCTGCATCGCAAGGCGCAGGGACGGCCATTGATCAAGCTTGGCGTGTTGTATTACGGCGATGATGAATAAGCCGAACGAACTGGTAGAACAACCCGCTGCGGCGGGTTTTTTATCGTGTTGAATCCGCGTCATCAAGGTTAAAAACAGGTGTATTGCTAGCAAAAAAAGCGAATGAAAAGTTAATGTTTTTGGGGCCGATGCGACGCAAAACGCCGAAACATGCCGATTGAAGCGATAGTTTGTCTTTCGTTATTGAATATGATTGCTATTTGCATTTAAACTTGGCGAACCAGAGGAAACAGAATCATTATGCCGCTAAAAAAGATGTTCCTTATTCGCCGTTTGTCAGTGCCGATTGTCCTTTCCGTTGGCTTGCACAGTGCCTTGGTTGCCGCGTTGCTCTATGCGTCGGTCAAGGAAGTGATGGATTTGCCGAAACCGGAGGACGCGCCTATCAGCGTCATGATGGTCAACACCGCCGCGTTGGCCGAACCGCCGCCGCCGGCTCCCGCACAGCCGGAACCGGAGCCGGAGGTACAGCCAGAACCTGAGCCAGAACCAGAGCCGATTCCCGAACCGCCACCGCTACCCAAGGCGATTCCAAAACCGGAGCCGGTGAAGCCCAAGCCGAAACCAAAACCCAAGCCAAAGGTCGAAAAACCGCTAAAGCGCGAACCGAAGAAGGCAGAACCGCGTGAACCATCGCCGTTTGAAAACGATGCGCCGGCCAAACCTGTTGCCAAAGCGCCGGTGAAACAGGCTCCAACCGCACCGGTGACCGGCAACTCGCGCAATCTGGGGCCGAAACCGTTGAACCGTGTTGCACCGTTATACCCAGCGCGCGCGCAAGCGTTGCAGATAGAAGGGCGGGTCAGAGTGCAGTTTGACGTAGACAGCGATGGCCGTCTCAGCAACGTGCGCATTTTGTCAGCGCAACCGCGCAACATGTTTGAGCGGGAAGTGAAGCAGGCGATGCGCAGATGGCGCTATGAAGCCAAAGAGGGCAAGGATCTTATCGTCAACATTCAGTTTAAACTGGATGGCAGCGCTTCACTCGACTGATTCTTGCTCAGCCGCAATAAAAAAGGGTCGCGATTATCGCGACCCTTTTTGCTGACGGCAGTCAGGTTATTCGGCAAAACCGACGCGGAAGTTGCGCTTCCCATCCGGCAATGCGCGCGAGTTACCTTCGTCATCGACCGCAACATAGGTAAATACCGCTTCGGTAGCGCGATAGCGTTGACCGATCGGCGCGGAAGAAACCTTCTTTACCCAGACTTCGACGTTAATGGTAATGGAACTGCGACCGGTGCGGATGCATTGCGCGTAACAGCACACCACGTCCCCGACGGCGACGGGCTTGAGGAAGGTCATACCATCAACGCGAACCGTAACCACCCGGCCCTCGGCAATCTCTTTCGCCTGAATGGCACCACCGATATCCATCTGCGACATCAGCCAGCCACCAAAAATATCGCCGTTGGCGTTGGTATCCGCCGGCATCGCCAGCGTGCGCAGTACCAGTTCTCCACTGGGTAAAGGTCGTTGTTGTGTCATAGCTGTCTGCTTTTTGAGAAATGGATCACATTATACTGCCCGCAGCAACGGCGACGGGCATTAACAAATTTGTAACTATTTTTTCTGTTCTTCTGGCATGTGCTTATAAATATAGACGCCGCTCAGCAAGGTGAACACCAGCGTCAATGCGGTCAGGCCAAACACTTTGAAATTGACCCAGACGCTTTGCGGCAGCCAAAAGGCGACGTAAATATTGGCCAGACCGCAGGCCAGGAAGAACAGCGCCCAAGCCAGATTGAGGCTGTTCCACACCCCTTGTGGCAGCGTCAGCTCTTTACCCAGCATGCGCTGGATCAGCGGCTTCTTCAGCACCAGTTGGCTTACCAGCAATGCCAGTGCGAACAGTGCATAAATGACCGTGACCTTCCATTTAATAAACAAATCGTTATGGAATACCAGCGTCAGGGTGCCGAACACCGCCACCATCACGAAGGTGATCAGCGTCATCTTCTCGACCTTGCGGTATTTAACCCAGGTGAAGACCAGCGCCAGCGCGGTGGCGACGATCAGCGCCCCGGAGGCGACATAAATATCGTAGAGCTTGTAAAAAGCAAAAAAAACAATCAGCGGGAGGAAATCAAGAAACTGCTTCATAAATCAATCCATCATCTATTCATCGGTCGACTATACCGGATTCGGTCAGATCTGTGTACCACGGCAAACTGTCGATTATCGGCGTTTGGCGGCAGAATTTCTGCCGGTTTGGCAAGAATTTGCATGAATTTACCTAGCGTCGCCGCCGATGATACCGGCCGCATGATACGCGTAATCATAGTCGGAGCGTGCGGCGTGACAGCATCGGTTACGCAATGGCATTTTCCGACACTGCTTCAATGCCGGCGTCCGTCGTTACCAATGGTGTATGTGCAGGCAACCTGGCCGGAGAGCGGGCAGGGCGAGCGCCGTTGTTGTGCTATGGGGTGCAATCTGGCGCAATAAATAAAAAGGGCACGCCGTGGCGTGCCCTGGTACAACTCTGTTGTTTATCAGCCGCGCAGCAGCATATACAAACGGAACAGGTAAATCAGCAACAGTGCAGAAACCAGGTTGCTCAGTGCGGTCAGCACTACGCTGGCGACGTTCGGGGTCAGCACCGACAGATGACTGACCAGGAACAGCACCAGCAATTTGGCCGCCAGCCACAGCATCATCGCCGGCACGATCACCCGTGCATTGGCGAAGGCCAGCTTGGCGCTCAGTTTCAACGAAGCGAACACGCCTTTCTTGTCGGCAGAGCTTATCACCGGCGCCAAAGAAAATGCGATGGCCAGAATCACTCCCGGCACCACGAACAGCGTCAGGCCAAGCTGGATCACCAGGGTACAGATGAACAGCAGCAGCAACAGTCGCGGTAATTCCGGTGCTGCCGCGCCGATGGCACGTAGAGCACTGACCGGCTGGCCTTGTGACACCAGGCGAATCAGCGTCAGCATACCGCCAACCAACAGCACATTGCCGACCAATGCCGAGATGGTGGCGGCAGCCGATACTTTCAGCAACACCATTTGTTGTTCAGGCGTCATTTGCTGAATGATGTCCTGAATACCCATCCCTGCGGATGTGGCAAAATCGCTTTCCGTTGCGGTCAAAATCTTCAACTGCTCGGCATCAGGGCTGAAAACCTGATTAAGCAATACCGAAATGAACGCGGTCAGCAGTGCCATCAGCAAGATGCTGGCCAGCTGATTACGGAAAAAGTTAAAACTGTCACGGTACAATGTGTTAGCCGTGATAGGCATGCAGACTCCTTGGCGTCGAGAACAGAGACAAATCAGTGGGCGATTGTACCTTGTTCCGGCTCACTGTGGCACCCCGCAAGTGACATGACGCTGATTTCTTCGACGATTGTGGTTTGCGGCAGCGATAACGGCATGGCAACCGGCAGCGGCGGCAGGCCATAACGTGCGCGAGCCCGATCGCAGGCTTCGTTGCGGATACCGTTTTCTCCGGATTGATCAAACTCCCGACAGGGCGAAGGCCGATTAAGATAGATGGAACAGGACACTGCGGTGCCGATCTCGCCATCCAGCGCGGTACATCGTGGGGACTTGCTATTGGTCCCCTGCATGCAACGCAGGAACGGGGTTAACGGCTCGGTAAGTGGTGAAGGGACGATGCCGCCGCCGTCATCGGCTTCAGCCCAGTAGAATGACACTCGAAAATAGGCGCAGCAGGCGCCACAACTGACACAGGGATTGAGTATTTCGCTCATCTTGATTGCCCACCGACTCCTTACGGCCACCAACCAAAACCAACATGAAGCGAAGAAACTACCCAGTCGCCTGATTTTTGGCAACTGAAATTTTGCGTTTCACTCTGTTGGCGGCTCTCTGCGTTTTTTGATTCAGATCAATTCTTGATTTATTAACCAGTTAAGTAACCTTGTTTTTGGTAGGAATTAATTTATTTACACATAAGATGTGATCTCGATTGGATCATAAATACCCTGTAGTAGGTATATTCGTCGAGTCTGTAAACCACACTAATGGAATGGATAATGAAAAAGACAACTCTGGTGGTATTGGCGGCTATGATGGCCCCGATGGTGGCAAGTGCGCATCAAGCGGGTGATTTCCTGTTCCGTGCGGGTACCGCAACGGTGCGTCCGACAACCGGTTCGGATGACGTGCTGGGGCAGGGATCGTTCAAGGCGGATAATAATACCCAGTTAGGCCTGACCTTCGGCTATATGGCCACCGACAATATCGGTATCGAGCTGCTGGCAGCCACGCCGTTTCGCCATAAGGTGTCGCTGAACGGCAAAGCCGTCAACGGTGACATCGCCACGGTGCATCAACTGCCGCCAACCTTGATGGCGCAATACTATTTTGGCGATCGGCAGGATAAACTGCGTCCGTATCTCGGGGTAGGTGTCAACTACACCACTTTCTTTGACGAAAAGTTCAATGACAATGGCAAGGGCGCCGGGTTGAGCAATCTGAGCCTGAAAGACTCGTGGGGCGTGGCGGCTCAGGCCGGTCTGGATTACAACCTGGACGAGCACTGGATGTTGAACATGTCGGTATGGTGGATGAATATCGAAACAAAAGTTCGCTTTGATGATGCCGCCGGTGAGCATCACAGCATTGATACGCGTCTTGATCCGTGGGTGTTCATGTTCGGTGCCGGTTATCGCTTCTGATAACCGTGATGCCTGAAACAGGGGAGCCGTCCGGCTCCCCTGTCGGCATCGTTACTTGACCTGCATAACGTTTTCAACCGATTTCACACCGGCCACGCCGCGCGTTACCTGCACAGCGCGGTTGGCATCGGCGCTAGAGCTTACGAAGCCGCTCAACTGCACTCGCCCCTTGAAGGTTTCTACGCTGATTTCAGTCGACTTGATCGATTTGTCTGCCAGCAGCGCTGATTTTACTTTTGTCGTCACAACCGTGTCATCAATATACCCGCCAGTCCCTTCAGAGGTTGCCGTCGGCGCACAGGCGCTTACCGCCATCGCCATCACCGCCGCCGCACACAGGGCTGAAAGGGTTTTGAATAGCTTCATAAATTACTCTCCATGCAATGTTATTTTTGTTGAAACTACGGACACAATCTATTGTGTGACAAGACGCGAATGAGTTCAAATGCGCGCCGTGTTTTTTGCACTTAGCTGCGGGTAGCTGCCTTCATTTCACTGACGAACGCGCCCAGTCTGGCGAGCATCTCGGCCGGTTGTTGCTGGTGCTGTTCAATGATTTTAACTATTGCAGACCCGGAAATCGCGCCGGCGGCACCGGCCTGTAATGCATCACGCACCTGTGACGGTTCGGAAATGCCGAACCCCTGCAGCGGTGGTGCAGCGCGGTATTCACGCAGCGTGTTGACCAAATGGTGTAGCGGCAACTGGGCGCGGCTTTCGGTACCGGTCACCCCGGCACGCGACAGCAGGTAGGTATAGCCACGGCCGTGCGAGGAAATTTCCCGCAGCAGATCGTCATTGGCGTTCGGCGGGCAGATAAAGATTGGCGCGATATCATGTCGCAACGCCGCAGCGCGGAATGGCGCAGACTCTTCAAACGGTACATCGGCGATCAGCACCGAATCGACGCCGACTTGCGCGCAGCGCTGATAAAACGCATCAATCCCTTTATGGAACACCAGATTGGCGTACATCAGCAAACCAATCGGTATCTCCGGGTGTTTTTGGCGAATGGTCGCCAGCATTTCAAAGCACTGGGTTGGCGTTACGCCGGCGGCAAATGCCCGCAGCGCGGCGCTTTGAATCGTCGGGCCATCGGCCAGCGGATCGGAAAACGGGATGCCCAGTTCCAGCGCATCCGCGCCGTTTTCGATCAGGGTATCGATAATTTGCAGCGACAGCGTCGGATTGGGATCGCCCAGCGTGACGAAGGGCACGAAAGCACCTTCACGTTGGCTTTCCAGGCGCTTGAACAGTTGCTGGTAACGTTCCATCAGATTTCTCCCCGTGCTTTCAAAATATCGTGAACGGTAAATATGTCCTTGTCGCCGCGGCCAGACAGGTTAACCACCAGAATCTGCTCTTTTTGCGGCGTTTCACGGATCATTTTCAGCGCGTGGGCCAGCGCGTGGGAAGATTCCAGGGCCGGAATGATGCCTTCATGACGGGAGAGCGCCTTGAACGCATCAAGCGCTTCGTCGTCGGTGATTGAAACGTACTCCGCACGGCCGATGCTATTAAGATAGGCATGTTGCGGCCCGACGGAAGGGAAATCCAGCCCGGCGGAAATCGAGTACGACTCTTCGATCTGTCCTTCGGCGGTTTGCATCATCGGTGCCTTCATGCCGAAATAGATGCCAACGTGGCCATGCTTCAGTGGCGCGCCATGCTGACCGGTTTCGATCCCGAGACCCGCCGGTTCTACGCCGATCAGGCCGACGCTGGTTTCGTCGATAAAGTCGGCGAACATGCCGATGGCATTGGAACCGCCGCCGACGCAGGCCAGAACCGCATCGGGCAGACGTCCTTCGCGTTCTAACACCTGTGCTTTGGTCTCTTCGCCGATCATCCGCTGGAATTCACGCACGATGGTGGGATACGGGTGCGGACCGGCGGCGGTGCCGAGCATGTAGTGCGCGGTGTCGTAGCTGCCGGACCAGTCGCGCAACGCTTCGTTGCAGGCGTCTTTCAGCGTAGAAGAACCGCTGTGTACCGGGATGACCTCGGCGCCCATCAGCCGCATGCGGAACACGTTTGGCGATTGGCGTTCGACGTCCTTGGCGCCCATGTATACGCGGCACTTCAAACCGAGCAGGGCGCTGGCCAGCGCCGAGGCTACACCGTGCTGACCGGCGCCGGTTTCGGCGATGATTTCCGTTTTGCCCATCCGTTTGGCCAGCAGCGCCTGTCCCAGCACCTGGTTGGTTTTATGCGCGCCGCCGTGCAGCAAGTCTTCGCGCTTTAGATACAACTTGGTGTTGGTGCCAGCGGTCAGGTTTTTGCACAGCGTCAGCGCCGTTGGGCGCCCAGCGTAGTTTTTCAGCAGATCGATAAATTCAGCCTGGAATTCAGGGTCGCGCTGGGCGCTGACGAAGGCTTCTTCCAATTGATTCAGGGCCGGCATCAGAATTTGCGGTACGTACATACCACCAAATTCACCGAAGTAGGGGTTAAGCAGCGTCATTATGTTTCCCGTCAATTATCTTGGTTAAATATCGTCATCAGTAGGCACGCAGCGTCTGGAACACCGCGGCGATACGATCGGCATCCTTGATGCCAGGCGTGCTTTCAACGCCGGAATTGAAATCCAGGCCGGCACAGCCGAGTTGCGCGGCTTCGACGCAGTTGTCGGCGCTCAGGCCGCCGGCCAGCATCACGTTGTCGAGATCCTCTCCGTGCAGCACACTCCAGTCGAAGCGTTGGCCGGTGCCGCCGGCGCCGTTGTCCAGCAGATAGCGGTCAACCTGTTGCAGCTCACGAGCCGGTACACGGTCTTTCACGCTTAGCGCTTTCCAGATTTGGCATGAGGATGGCAGTTTGGCGCGCAGCGTGGTGATGTAGGCCTGATCCTCCGCGCCGTGCAACTGCACGGCCTTCAGACCCAGGCGCTCAACGGTTTGCGCCACGGTATCCACCTGCGCATCACAGAACACGCCGACATAGTTGAGCGGTGCGCCGGAAATCACTTCCCGCGCGCGGCTGATGTCCACATAACGCGGTGAACGGCCGACGAAGATCAATCCGCCATAGTTGGCACCGGCCTGATAGGCCGCCGCAGCGTCTTGCGCACGCGTCAGCCCGCAGACCTTGTTGTCGCCCAGCAGCACGCGACGCACTGCGCAGCGCAGATTGCTTTCCGACATCAACGCACTGCCGATCAGAAAACCGTTGGCGAAGCGGCTAAGCTCGCGGATCTGACCGTAATTGTTGATGCCGGATTCGCTGATCACCGTCACGCCGTGCGGCACGCGCGGCGCCAGCCTGCGAGTGCGATCGAGATCGATGCTCAGATCGCGCAGGTCACGATTATTGATGCCGACCACTTTGGCCTCCAGCGCAATCGCACGCTGTAATTCCTCTTCGCTGATCACTTCGGTCAGCACGCCCATGTCGAGGCTGTGCGCCACCGCCGCCAACTGGCGGTACTGTTGATCGTCGAGAACCGACAGCATCAGCAGTATGGCGTCGGCCTGATAGTAGCGCGCCAGGTAGATTTGGTACGGATCGATAATAAAGTCTTTGCACAGCACCGGTTGGGTCACGGTTTTGCTGACCAGTGGCAGGAAGTCGAAGCTGCCCTGGAAGTATTTTTCATCGGTCAGCACCGAAATTGCCGATGCATAATCCCGGTACACCCCGGCAATCTCCAGCGGATCGAAGTTTTCGCGAATCAGCCCCTTGGAGGGCGACGCTTTCTTGCATTCAAGAATAAACGCCGTTCTGGTGCCTTGCAGCGCATGGTAGAAGCTGCGTGTGCTGGGGGCGATATCCTGTTGGAAGCTGGCCAGCGGCTGTTGTTGCTGTCGTGCTGCGACCCATTGCGCCTTGTCACGAACAATCTTGTTGAGCACGGTTTCCTGCATCATTTATCCTCTTGCTGCCAGAGCGGTCACTCGCTCATAGGCCTGTCCGCTATGAATCATGTCCAATGCCTGCTGCGCATTGTGGCGCAGGTCTTCCTGTCCGAATAACTTCAGCAGCAACGCGACGTTAGCCGCGACCGCTGCGGCGTGTGCCGGGTCACCTTTACCTTGTAACAACCGTGCCAGAATGTCACGGTTTTCTTCCGGCGAACCGCCCAGCAGCGATGCCAGCGGATAGCTGTCCAGACCAAAGGAGGCCGGCGTCAGACTGTAGCTGTCAATTTCACCGTTGTTCAGTTCGGCCACCTGGGTGGTGGTGTGGATGGCCACCTCGTCCATACCGCCGCCGTGCACCACCGCAGCGCGCTGATAGCCCAGCACGCGCAGAGTTTCGGCAATCGGCAGCACCAGTTCCGGGCTGTAAACGCCAATCAGCGCCAGCGGTGGGCGTGCCGGATTAATCAACGGGCCTAGCACGTTGAACACCGTCCGGGTTTTCAACTGCTGGCGCACCGGCATCGCGTGGCGGAATCCGGTGTGATACTGCGGTGCAAACAGAAAACATACGCCGAGTTCATCCAGTGCCTTGCGCGCTTGCTCTGCCGGCAGATCCAGGCGAATGCCAAATGCCGCCAGCAGGTCGGAGGAGCCCGAACGGCTGGAAACGCTGCGATTGCCGTGTTTGGCAATCTTGGCGCCGCAGGCCGCCGCCACAAATGCGCTGGCGGTGGAAATATTAATGCTGTTGGTGCCGTCGCCGCCGGTGCCGACGATATCGGCAAACGCATAGTCCGGCCGAGGGAACGGTTGGGCATCCGCCAATAAGGCCTGCGCTGCGCCAGCGATTTCTGCCGGGCGTTCGCCGCGGATCTTCATACTGATCAGAGCGGCGGCTAACTGGCTTGGTTCCAGCTCACCGCGCACGATGGCGCTGAACAACTGCTGGCTTTCCTGCTGGTCCATTGATTCTGAACGGTACAGTTTCTCAAGAATAGATTGCATCAATGTGTCCTCTGCTTACTTCGCCAGCGCCCAGGCCAGAGTTTGCTCCAGCAAACGTGCACCCTGGGTGGTCAGAATAGATTCAGGATGGAACTGGAAACCACATACGCGATCGGCATCGTGCCGTACCGCCATCACCATTTCCCCGAACTGTGCGTTGACCGTCAGTTCGGCCGGGATATTGCTGCCGACCAGCGAGTGGTAGCGTGCGACCGGCAGCGGGTTGGCCATGTCGCTGAACATCGCTTCGCCGTCGTGGCTAATGGCGGACGCCTTGCCGTGCAGGATCTCGCCGGCCTGGCCGACATGGCCGCCGTAGGCTTCGACAATCGCCTGGTGACCGAGGCAGATACCGATTATCGGCAACCGGCCCCGCAGGCGTTGCAGCAGTGTCGGCATACAGCCGGCGTCGGCTGGGGTTCCGGGGCCGGGCGACAGCATCAGCACCGGCTGTGTCATCTGCTGTAAACGGTCAATGATCGCTTCGGCAGCCACCTGATTACGGTAAATCACCACCTGATGGCCGCTGGAGCGCAGTTGATCGACCAGGTTGTAGGTAAAGGAATCGACGTTGTCGAGCAGCAGGATATCGGCCATCAGAATACCTCCTTGGCATGATGCGCGGTGGCGATGGCACGCAGCACGGCACGGGCTTTATTACGGGTTTCATCGGCTTCCGCCTGGGGGACCGAGTCCAGCACCACGCCGGCGCCGGCCTGTACGGTGGCAATGCCGTCTTCGACATAGGCCGAACGAATAACGATACAGGTATCGAGATCGCCGGTGGCGGTGAAGTAGCCTACAGCGCCGCCGTAGCTACCACGACGGCTGCCTTCGGAGGCGGCAATCAGTTGCATGGCGCGAACTTTGGGAGCGCCGCTCAGGGTGCCCATATTCATGCAGGCCTGATAGGCATGCAGCACGTCAAGATCGCTACGCAGGCTGCCGACCACTCGAGACACCAGATGCATGACGAAAGAATAGCGGTCGACTTTGGTCAGGTCGGCGACGTAACGGCTGCCGGCGGTACAAATACGCGCCAGATCGTTGCGCGCCAGGTCAACCAGCATCAGGTGCTCCGCCAGTTCTTTATGGTCGGTGCGCATTTCCAGTTCAATGCGGCTGTCGAGATCCAGATCGAGCGCGCCGTCCTGACGCCGGCCGCGCGGACGGGTGCCGGCGATCGGGTAGATCTCGATCTGACGGTTGCTGGCGTCATATTTCAGCGCGCTTTCCGGCGAGGCGCCGAACAGCGTGAAGTCGTTGTCCTGCATGAAGAACATGTAAGGGCTTGGATTGCTGTCCTTCAACGTTTGGTAGGCTGCCAACGGTGCCGGGCACGGCAGCGAAAAGCGGCGGGACGGCACTACCTGGAAAATCTCACCCTGACGGATGGCCTGTTGCATGTGGCTGACCACTGCGCTGTATTCTTCATCGCTCTGGTTGCAGCTCAACTGCATGTCTGCCAGCGTTTGATGCGGGATGGGCTGCGGTGTCTTCTTCAGCTGTTGCTGAACCTGTTGTAGCCGTTGTTGCAGGCGTTGCCGCTCGGTATTGTCACCGGTGAACACGCTGGCTTGCAGGCGGGCAACGCCATGCTGGTGGTCGAGTACCAACAGGGTTTCCGCCAGATAGAAACAGAAATCCGGGCAACGCTGGTCATGGCGCAGCTCAGGCAAGTCTTCGAAGCCGGCGACCAGATCGTAGGCAAACAGGCCGCCAAGCATCATGGCTTCACGCTCGTCGGCCGGCGAGTCGACCACCTTCAGCAGCGTACGCAATGCGTCGAACACCGACAAGGAACGCAGACGCGCATCTTCGTCCTGCACCGCGTCAATGCGCGGGAAGGACAGCTCACGGCCATTTGGCCGCGCTTCATTATGCACTTCTGCCGGTAACGCCTCGTCCAGCAACGGCAGCAGGGCCGCGCCGTTGGCGGTCAGGGCTTGCACGCTGACCTGACGACCCAGCGCGGTGATGCGCAACGCACTGTCGATCACCAGCAGGCTCTGCAGGTTTTGCTTGCTGTTGATTTCCGCGGATTCCAACAGCAGGGTGGCCGGACGTGCGCCGCACAGCTGGTGGAAAATGGTGGTCGGATCGCCGCGATAACTGGCTTCGGCCTTCAGCAATGTCAGTTGTGGTTTGGTCATTATCGGTAGTTCCAGTTAAATTCTGTCCATAAAAAAGCCCGCGTAACGGCGGGCTTGGAGAATCTGCAGTGTCAGATGACAGGTATGCGATTACACCGCCCGCGAAAGGGAGGTACGCCACCAACGAAGAAGAGAAGTCTGTTTGCTCATTTTTATGCTCTCTCTGGTTATCATCCAACGGGATATTCAACACGGCCATTGCCGTGAACTTGTGTACTAGTTAACTGGTTCGAGGTGGCGATGTCAACCCTCTTTTTGCACAATGTGTTAGCGCCATCGGGTTTTTTCCCTTCCACCGCCGGTGTAGCCTGCCGGCGTGGGTACAGAATAGATTTCCGTCCAACCGGCAATAGAGGCTATGATGACGGCCCAAGCCATAGCCGGATATTTCTTTTGACTGACAGTAACCCTCTGCCCTCCGCATTTACGCTGTACGACCTTCATAGCCATACCACCGCCTCCGATGGCTACCTGACGCCAACGCAACTGGTGCAAAGGGCGGTGGAGATGCGGGTAGGCGTATTGGCCATCACTGACCATGACACCACTGCCGGCCTGGCCGAAGCTGCTGCGGCTATCGCACAGCTGGCGCTGCCGCTGCAATTGGTCAACGGCGTTGAAATCTCCACGCTGTGGGAAAACCATGAAATTCACATCGTCGGCCTGAACATTGACGTCACGCACCCGGCGATGGTGCAACTGCTGGCCGAACAAAGTGAACGACGCACGCTGCGCGCGCAGGAAATTGGCCTGCGGCTGGCCAAGGCGCGCATCGAAGGCGCCTATGAAGGCGCTCAGCGTCTGGCTGACGGCGGTGCGGTGACCCGTGGCCATTTTGCCCGCTATCTGGTGCAGAAAGGCGTAGCGGACAACATGGCGCAGGTATTCAAGAAATACCTGGCGAAAGGGAAAACCGGCTACGTTCCACCGCAGTGGTGTACAATAGAACAAGCTATTGATGTGATTCATCAATCCGGTGGACAGGCGGTGATGGCTCACCCTGGGCGTTACGATTTGACCGCCAAGTGGCTGAAACGTCTGTTGGCACACTTTGCCGAACAGCACGGTGATGCGATGGAGGTCGCCCAATGCCAGCAGGCGCCGAACGAACGCAGCCAATTGGCCGCGTATGCGCAGGATTTCCAACTGCTGGCATCACAAGGGTCGGATTTCCATCAGCCCTGTTCGTGGATTGAACTTGGTCGCAAGCTGTGGTTGCCAGGTGGCGTGGAGCCAGTCTGGCGTGATTGGCCGCAGGCGCAGTAGCGATCCTGACGTAACACCTCAGGCGAACAACGTGGGCGGGGCCGTCCGCGTGTACCATTTTAGGAGCAATACATGAGCCAGCTTTTTTATATTCATCCAGACAATCCTCAGCCACGTTTGATTAACCAGGCCGTGGAAGTACTGCGCAAAGGCGGAGTCATCGTCTACCCGACCGATTCAGGCTATGCGTTAGGCTGCAAGCTGGAAGAAAAAGCCGCAATGGAACGAATCTGCCGCATCCGTCAGTTGGACGGCAATCATAATTTTACCCTGATGTGTCGCGATCTTTCCGAGCTGTCCACCTATGCCTATGTGGATAACAGCGCGTTTCGCCTGATCAAAAACAACACGCCAGGTCATTACACGTTTATTCTCAAGGCGACCAAGGAAGTGCCACGTCGACTGATGAACGACAAGCGCAAGACCATCGGGTTGCGTGTGCCGTCCAATCCGATCGCTCTGGCGTTGCTGGAAGAGCTCAACGAGCCGATGATGTCGACCACCCTGATGCTGCCGGGCAATGATTTTGCCGAATCCGATCCAGAAGAAATCAGCGATCATTTGGGTAAACAGGTCGAACTGGTGATTCACGGCGGATTTCTCGGGCAACAGCCGACCACGGTAATTGATCTGACTGAATCTTCGCCGGAAGTGGTGCGTGAAGGGGCAGGCGATCCGACGCCATTTCGCTGAAAACCCCCGCGGTGCCATCAACAAATTCTGAAAAATAGCGCCTCACGGCGGCAAGCGCCGTGAAAAGCGCTATTCTACAAGGACAAAACTGATAATGGCAGGATGCGTGGCGATGATTAAACAGGCTTTTATGGCGGTGGTATTACTGGTTTCGTTTGCGGCAAACGCCGGTTTTTACTCCGGTAGCGCGTTGCTCTCCGAAAGCGAAGGTTACGTAAAAAACAAAAACGGCACGGCAACCGTTGCACAAGCGCTGGATGGCGGCATGTTCATGGGCTATGTCGCTGGCGTATTTGATACTTACTCGATGCAGGGTAACCGCAACATTTGCCCCGATACCGGCATGAGCGTTGGTATGGCGTCGGATGCGGTGATGCAATACCTGAACGAACACCCAGAGCAACTTCATTATTCGGCGCCTTCGGTGATCATGCTGGCGCTGTCATCCGCTTTCCCGTGTGAACGGCACTGATACCGGTGCGTTTTGTGCTGATTGTTCCATTCGATGCGCTTTACCGGTTCCCGCTCGTTATTCAATAGGTTAACTGTCCTAACGCTGTCATGTTACCGCCGACAATCATCTTGAACCGTTCGAGATAGTGGGGGAATATGACAGCGTTTGTTCACTGACAATACCCGACGAACCTGGCTAATTGTCAGGGCATCCATTTCGATTTATTAGAACCCTTTAGCTTAAAATTCGTGTAGTATGTCTGACCCCTGAGCATCGGGCGTGGCATCTGCCGTGACGCCCTTTGGCGTGCTTTTCTTTAAAAAATCTTACAATCCGGCAGGTTAGCGTTTTTTTAAAGCTAACTTGTTGATGACGCTATTATATACGACGCCTGTGAAGGCGACACTAGAGGTTGCTCAATGAGCGAAAAGTTACAGAAAGTTTTAGCGCGTGCCGGTCACGGTTCGCGCCGCGAAATCGAAACCATGATTGAAGCCGGGCGCGTCAGCGTTGACGGTAAAATCGCCAAGCTGGGCGATCGTGTCGAAGTCGTTCAAGGAATGAAGATCCGCTTGGACGGGCACGTTGTTTCGATCAAGGAATCCGAAGAAGCGGTTTGTCGCGTATTGGCCTACTACAAACCAGAAGGCGAACTCTGCACCCGTAGCGATCCGGAAGGCCGACCAACGGTATTCGATCGTCTGCCTAAACTGCGTGGGTCACGTTGGGTGGCCGTTGGCCGCCTGGACGTAAACACCTCGGGTCTGTTGCTGTTCACCACCGACGGTGAGCTGGCCAACCGCTTGATGCACCCGAGTCGCGAAGTCGAGCGGGAATATGCGGTGCGCGTGTTTGGCCAGATTGACGACGACAAAGTGAAGCAGCTTAGCCGTGGCGTACAGCTGGAAGATGGCCCGGCGGCGTTTCGTACCATCAGCTTCCAGGGCGGCGAAGGCCTCAATCAGTGGTATAACGTGACCCTGACCGAAGGGCGCAACCGCGAAGTCCGTCGCCTGTGGGAAGCGGTAGGCGTGCAGGTCAGTCGTCTGATCCGCGTGCGCTATGGCGACATCAACTTGCCGAAGGGTATTCCACGTGGTGGTTGGACCGAACTGGATCTGCCGGCCATCAACTACCTGCGTGAACTGGTCGATCTGCAACCGGAAACCGTCAGCAAACTGCCGGTGGAACGCGAGCGTCGCCGTGTCAAGGCGAACCAGATCCGCCGCGCGGTCAAGCGCCATAGCCAGGTGTCAACCGGCCGTCGTAGCGCCGCGGGCGGCAAACCAGGCAAGCCAAGCAAGCGTAACTAAGCGTTGCTACGTAGCCGCCACGCGCGGCTACGCTTTATCACCAATCAATTCCCTGTTGCGCTTTGATGCCGGCATCAAACGCATGCTTTACCGGCCGCATTTCGGTCACGGTATCCGCCAGTTCCAGCACATCCCGATGACAACCTCGTCCGGTAATCATCACCGTTTGATGGGCAGGGCGTTGCGCCAACGCCGTCAACAGTTCTTCCAGTGCCAGATAGCCGTAGCTGACCATATAGGTCACCTCATCCAACAGCACCAGATCCAGTGCGCTGTCGGCCAGCATTCGCTTGCCATGTTGCCATACCGCCTGGCAGGCGGCGCTGTCGGTGTCTTTGTTCTGTGTCTCCCAGGTAAAGCCGGTGGCCATGACCTGAAATTCCACGCCGTGTTGCTGGAGCAGATTTTTCTCGCCGTTTGGCCATTCGCCCTTGATAAACTGGATCACCCCGGCACGCATGCCGTGGCCGACCGCGCGCGTAACCGTGCCAAACGCGGCGGTGGTCTTGCCTTTACCGTTGCCGGTGAATACCAGCACTAAACCGCGTTCGTCCTGCGCGCTGGCGATACGGGCATCGACCTGTTCCTTCAGACGTTGTTGCCGTTGCTGGTGACGATCTTCGGTCATGCAGGCTTTCTCCTATTCGGCAGCGCCGGGTTTGCGATTGGGTTGGGCATCAAAGCTCATGCCGGTTTTACGGCGGCTGTCATCGCCCATCAAATACAGGTAAAGCGGCATGATATCAGCCGGGGTCTTGAGCTTGTTGCGGTCCTCGTCCGGGAAGGCATTTGCCCGCATATTGGTGCGCGTTCCCCCCGGATTGATGCAGTTTACCCGCAAATTACGACTTTTATATTCTTCCGCCAACACCTGCATCATGCCCTCGGTGGCGAATTTGGAAACTGCGTAGGCGCCCCAGTTGGCGCGGCCCGTTCGACCGACGCTTGAGCTGGTGAACACCAGAGAACCGGCGCTGGATTTCAGCAACAGCGGCAGCAATGCCTGGGTCAGCATAAAGGTGGCGTTGACGTTGACCTGCATCACCTCATTCCACATCTCCATGGTTATGTCGGCCATCGGCACAATGTCGCCCAGCAGACCGGCGTTATGCAGCACGCCGTCGAGGCGTGGCACCTGGGCTGCCAGATCGTCAGCAAGCTGTTGGCACTGCTCTGGTGTGGCATGAAGCAGATCCAGCGTGATGGTAGACGCCGGCCGGCCGCCGAGGGCGGCTATTTCGTGTTGCACCGCCTGCAGTTTGCTTTCGGTGCGTCCCAGCAGCACCAGTTGCGCGCCGAAACGGGCGTAGGTCAGAGCGGCCTCGCGGCCGATGCCGTCTCCGGCGCCGGTGACGAGAATGATGCGTTGATCGAGCAGGTCATGTTTGGGGTTGTAGTGCACAATAATTCCTCGCGCCGAGATCGCTTTCCCGCGTTGCCTGGGGAAAAGCAGTGGGTGAGGAGGCCAGGCAAGGGGAGCAAAGGCTCGACCGCCAGGCTGGCCCCGCAGCGAATTTGTCTCATCAATTTGATGAATAATGCGTGTTATATGCCTGAAATGGATCGCATTTTCAATGATTAGCCGGCAGAAACGGCATTCTTTTGTAACAAAAACGGAACAATCTCAGCTTGGTTGTGCATAAAACGCCCCCATAACCTCAGATGCTCGCCCGTTTGACGTTGTTGGCGCGTGGCATCCTGATGCATGTAATTTTCATTTGGCCGCGACAGCCGCAACGTCGGTTGGCTAGAATGAGCGGAGTATACTAACAACCTGTAAAAAAGGCGGAATCTGTGGAGTTTATATCTGTTTACGGCCTGTTTTTGGCCAAGGTTGCCACGGTGGTGATTGCCATCGCCGCGCTGGCGCTGTTAGCGGTGAGCCTGGGGCAACGTAAAAGCCAGCAAAAAGGGGAGCTGCAACTCACCGATCTCGGTGAGCAATATCGAGAAATGCAGCGTGAAATGCGTCTGGCGCGGATGGGCGCGGCAGAACAAAAGATGTGGAGTAAACAGTTCAAGAAGCAGACCAAGGCCGACGATAAGCTCAAAAAGCAGCGTGCGAAATCGGGGGCGGCGCAAGCGAGCAAACCTTGCCTGTATGTGCTGGATTTCAAAGGCAGCATGGATGCGCATGAAGTGACGTCGTTGCGGGAAGAGATTTCGGCAGTGCTGGCGGTGGCCACGGCGGAAGACGAAGTGCTGCTACGGCTGGAAAGTCCGGGAGGCGTGGTACACGGTTATGGTTTAGCCGCGTCGCAGTTGGAACGCTTGCGCAAGGGCGGCATCCGTCTGACGGTCGCGGTGGACAAGGTGGCTGCCAGTGGTGGTTACATGATGGCCTGCGTGGCCGACCGTATCGTGGCGGCGCCTTTCGCCATCATCGGCTCGATCGGCGTGGTGGCGCAAATCCCCAACTTCCATCGCCTGCTGAAAAAGAACGATATCGATGTTGAACTGCATACCGCCGGCCAATTCAAGCGTACGCTGACGCTGTTTGGTGAAAACACCGAGCAGGGGCGCGACAAGTTTCGCGAAGACCTGAACGAAACCCATGAGCTGTTCAAGCAGTTTGTCCATCAGCAACGCCCGTCGCTGGATATTGACAGCGTGGCGACCGGCGAGCATTGGTTTGGTACCCAGGCGAAGGAAAAGGGGCTGATTGATGCGGTGGGCACCAGCGATGATTTGCTGATCGCCGAGATGGAAAATCATGAAGTGGTCGGGGTACGTTATAGCCGACGCAAGCGGTGGGTGGATCGGTTCACCGGCAGCGCGGCGGAAAGCGCCGACCGCCTGTTGCTGCGCTGGTGGCAGCGTGGGGAAAAACCGTTATTGTAAGGCAAACGGGGGGCTTTCGGCCCCCTGTTTTTTTCTAATCGACCAGATGATATTTATCTGAGAGCAGGTGCGCCAGATGTTTAAACATATTAAACACCGCCGTCGTTTTTGCGGTTGGCAAGCCGTCCGGATCTAAAAAGAATTCGCCGCGAAAAACTAAAACTCCGCTTTTTTGTTCCACCTCGGTGGCTACCATACCGTGAAGATAATCTTCATGTTGGCGAATGATGTTATTTGCTTCTGACAGCAGACATTGACGGGTGATTGGGGATGTATTAGTGCGCATTTATTACACTCCAGACATATACTCTGCACATATTCTAACGCCGGTTGACGTTTGGCCGCAAACCGAGTCGGGTTTATTTGCCATCTGGATGGCCAGTTGTTGTTGCCGATTGGCGAAATCATCCTTTCCGTGCTAATTAGGTTGCGTGGCGTTTTTTATCAGGTACAGTGTGGGATTTTGTGGTATCGGGTGGAAGATTTTGTTTACGCTGCCAATGAGCCAGCGTCGTTCATACCTCTGGGGCGTGGGCGGAATGCAAGGACTTTCAGCAACTTGCCTTTAGGTTGAGCAGTTAAGCAGCCAACGGGAAAAAATATGTTGATCTCCAGCCAGACTGCCGCAATATAAAAAAGAGATGTGAATTGCTGCGATACGGCAAGTTAAAAGGCTTCTTTTTAGAAGAAATAAATTAGGTAAAGGTAAATATGGGTAAAGCTCTCGTAATAGTTGAGTCCCCGGCAAAAGCCAAAACTATTAATAAATATTTAGGAAATGACTACGTGGTGAAGTCCAGCGTGGGTCATATCCGTGATTTGCCGACCAGTGGCTCAGCCAGCAAAAAGAGCGCTGACTCAACAGAAAACAAAGCCAAGAAAAAAGTTAAAAAAGACGCAACGGCGGCGCTGGTTAATCGAATGGGCGTTGACCCGTATCATGGCTGGAAAGCACATTATGAAATTCTGCCGGGTAAAGAGAAAGTTGTTGCCGAGTTAAAAAATCTGGCGGAAAACGCCGACCACATCTACCTCGCAACTGACTTGGACCGCGAAGGGGAAGCCATTGCCTGGCACCTGCGGGAAGTGATCGGCGGAGACGATACGCGTTTTAGCCGCGTGGTATTTAACGAAATTACCAAAAACGCCATCCAGCAGGCCTTTAAAGCGCCGGGTGAGTTGAATATCGATCGTGTCAATGCGCAGCAGGCGCGTCGCTTTATGGACCGCGTGGTGGGCTATATGGTTTCGCCGCTGCTGTGGAAGAAAATCGCCCGCGGCCTGTCCGCCGGACGTGTGCAATCCGTTGCGGTGCGGTTGGTGGTAGAGCGCGAGCGCGATATCAAGGCCTTCGTGCCGGAAGAGTTCTGGGAACTGCACGCCGACCTGCTGGCGAAGGATGATACCGCGCTGCGGATGGAAGTGACCCATGCCGGCGGTAAGCCGTTCAAACCGGTCAATCGCGATCAGACCCATGCGGCGCTCAACCTGCTGGAAAAAGCCCGTTATACGGTGCTCGATCGTGAAGACAAGCCGACCAGCAGCAAACCGGGCGCGCCGTTCATTACCTCGACGCTACAGCAGGCCGCCAGTACGCGTCTGAGCTTCGGCGTGAAGAAAACCATGATGATGGCGCAACGGCTTTATGAAGCTGGCCACATCACCTACATGCGTACCGACTCTACCAACCTGAGCCAGGATGCGCTGAACATGGTGCGTGGTTACATTGGCGATAACTTCGGCGATAAATACCTGCCGAAAGCGCCTAACCACTACAGCAGCAAAGAAAACTCGCAGGAAGCGCACGAAGCGATTCGTCCTTCCGACGTCAGCGTGGTGGCGGAGCAGCTCAAAGACATGGAAGCGGACGCGCAGAAGCTGTATCAGCTGATCTGGCGGCAGTTCGTGGCCTGTCAGATGACGCCGGCGCAATACGATTCCACCACTCTGACGGTACAGGCCGGCGACTATCAGCTGCGCGCCAAGGGCCGTACGCTGCGTTTCGACGGTTGGACCAAAGTGATGCCGGCTCTGCGCAAAGGCGATGAAGATCGCACCTTGCCGTACGTTGAAATCGGTAGCGAGCTGGATCTGCAACAGCTGCTCCCAAGCCAGCACTTCACCAAGCCGCCGGCGCGTTACAGCGAAGCGTCGCTGGTCAAAGAGTTGGAAAAACGAGGTATCGGCCGTCCGTCGACCTACGCGTCGATCATTTCGACCATTCAGGATCGTGGTTACGTGCGGGTGGAAAACCGCCGTTTTTACGCCGAGAAAATGGGCGAAATCGTCACCGATCGGCTGGAGGAAAACTTCCGCGAACTGATGAATTACGACTTCACCGCGCGCATGGAAGACGGCCTGGATCAGGTGGCGAACAATCACGCCGAATGGAAAGCGGTACTGGATGAGTTCTTTGCCGAATTCAGCGAACAGCTGGAAAGGGCAGAAAAAGATCCGGAAGAAGGCGGCATGCGGCCAAACCAGATGGTGCTGACCAGCATCGCCTGCCCGACCTGTGGTCGTCAGATGGGGATTCGTACCGCCAGCACCGGTGTGTTCCTCGGTTGCTCTGGCTACGCGCTATCGCCGAAGGAGCGCTGCAAGACCACCATCAATCTGGTTCCCGAAACGGAAGTGCTCAACGTTCTCGAAGGGGACGATGCGGAAACCAATGCCTTGCGTGCCCGTCGCCGCTGCCAGAAATGCGGTACGGCAATGGATAGCTATCTGATTGATAACCAGCGCAAGCTGCACGTCTGTGGTAATAATCCGGCGTGTGACGGTTATGAGATTGAAGAGGGTGAGTTCCGCATCAAAGGCTACGATGGCCCGGTTGTGGAATGCGAAAAGTGTGGCTCTGAGATGCACCTGAAAATGGGGCGTTTCGGCAAGTACATGGGCTGCACCAACGACGAGTGTAAAAACACCCGCAAGATCCTGCGCAACGGTGATGTCGCGCCGCCGAAGGAAGATCCGGTTCCGTTGCCGGAGTTGCCGTGCGAAAAGTCTGACGCCTATTTCGTGTTGCGTGATGGCGCGGCCGGTGTGTTCCTGGCTGCCAATACCTTCCCAAAATCGCGCGAAACCCGTGCGCCGCTGGTGGAAGAGTTGCAGCGCTTCAAGGATCGCCTGCCTGAAAAACTGCGCTACCTGGCGGATGCGCCGGTTGCCGATCCGGAAGGTAACAAGACGCTGGTGCGCTTTAGCCGTAAGACCAAGCAGCAGTATGTGTCTGCCGAGAAAGACGGTAAGGCTACCGGCTGGACCGCGTTCTTCATCGACGGCAAGTGGGTTGAAACCAAGAAGTAAGCGTTGTTGATGGCAACAATCTTAAAAACCAGCCCGAGTGGCTGGTTTTTTTTGCCCTGAAAAGAACGGCCAGGGTATAGCCCGGTTGGTTTTGGTGCCTGGTCGGCAGATTGCGCGTTGATAACCATGCGGAATAATCGTTATCATTGTGTGACGGGGATCTATACTTGAAGCTGTAGCATGATATAGTGGTTATATAAAAAGATTTCTTATGATTAAAGCTTATTAACAACGGCGTTTTCTTCAGCATCTGGGTAAACACTGTGTTTATAGCGCGTAAACTCATCAGCCTTCAGCATACCGGGAAACACCGATATATCTGATTGCGGCCAGGCCGCAGTGTTTAACCTAGGATGGTATAAGATATGAAATTGCAGCAGCTTCGTTACATTGTGGAAGTGGTTAATCACAACCTGAATGTGTCTTCGACAGCAGAAGGGCTTTATACCTCGCAACCCGGTATCAGTAAGCAGGTGCGGATGTTGGAGGACGAGCTGGGCATTCAGATTTTTGCCCGTAGCGGCAAGCATCTGACCCAGGTGACGCCTGCCGGCCAGGAAATCATACGCATCGCGCGTGAAGTGCTGTCCAAGGTAGAAGCGATTAAAGCCGTGGCCGGCGAGCATACCTACCCGGACAAAGGTTCGTTGTACGTTGCTACCACCCATACGCAGGCACGTTATGCGTTGCCGAACGTCATCAAAGGCTTTATCGAACGCTACCCACGGGTATCGCTGCACATGCATCAGGGCTCACCGACGCAGATCGCCGAAGCGGTGTCCAAGGGCACCGCGGATTTTGCCATCGCCACCGAAGCGCTGCACCTGTATGACGATCTGATCATGCTGCCGTGCTACCACTGGAACCGCGCAGTGGTAGTGAAACCCGATCATCCACTGGCCGGCAAAAGCCAGATTACCATCGAAGAGCTGGCTGAATATCCGATTGTCACCTACACCTTCGGTTTTACCGGTCGTTCTGAGCTGGATACCGCCTTTAACCGCGCCGGCCTCACGCCGCGTATCGTTTTTACCGCCACCGATGCCGATGTTATCAAGACTTACGTGCGCCTGGGACTGGGAGTTGGGGTGATCGCCAGCATGGCGGTGGATCCGGTTCAGGATCCGGACCTGGTCACCGTTGATGCCCGTGATATCTTTACCTATAGCACCACCAAAATCGGCTTCCGCCGCAGCACTTTCCTGCGTAGCTACATGTATGACTTCATTCAGCGTTTTGCCCCGCATTTGACCCGCGACGTGGTTGATACCGCCGTAGCATTACGTTCGAACGAAGACATCGAGGCGATGTTCAAGGATATTTTGCTGCCGGAAAAATAAACCGCCAAATTAGCAGCCGCATGCTGTTTCAATCATCTGGCGTGCGCTCAGCCGCTTGATTTGGACACAGATCGAGCTGGATTCAACGGGAGAGGCGTTCACTCTCCCGTTGTCACCTGCTTTAGCATTACCTAACCCCCTTGTTGACGCCGCGATCCCTGTTAAGAATCCCTTCGGCTGACCCCTGTAGCACGGCGACGCTAAAGCGGCTTGCTACCAGAAAGTCATCGCCACGTCGGCCGCGACCGACCTCTCACAACGTCAATCCTTCCGCCTTGATTGCCGCTTGTACCGTCGGTCGGCACATGATTCTGCTGTGCCAGGCTGCCAGATGCCCAAGGGAGGACAAGTCCACCTCCAGCCCATATACCGATACCATCCAATCGGCCTTCGCCCAGTTGGTCAGGGCAAACAGGTAACCATCGGCAATGCTGAAACGGTCGGTGGCCAGAAATTCCTGCTGCGCCAGTTGACCGTCTAGCCACTTGAAATGGTTGAACAGTTTCTGTTGTGCGATGGAAAAATAGCCGCCCGCGTTGGCACCATGGAAAATGGGCACAAACCCCTTATGGATCTCGCTGGTAAGAAAATTCAGCCATTCAAGTAACCGATAGCGTTCGATGGTGCCATTGGCCGGAGCCAGGCCAGACGCTGGCGCCAGATCGGCAATATATTGAATCAGCGTCACGCCTTCTCTGAACACCTCGCCGTTTGCCAATTCCAATGCCGGCACGTAGCCCAGCGGATTGATTTGATAATAATCCTTGCCACCATCATAGGTATGGGTTTTGGTATCTACCGGTACCAGAGTAAATGCCAGACCGGCTTCGCGTAGTGCAATGTGTGGGGACAGCGAGCAACTTCCAGGGGCAATGTAGAGCTTCATGTATCTTCCTTATCCGTATAGCGTGACGCCAGCTTAGCAATGCCGGTTGTTATTGGGAAGAAGGCACATTATTGTAGTGTAAGTACAAAAAGTATACTTGGTGAAAAACATGAAACAGGTAATTTCCGGTTGTTCAATCGAAGAGGCGATGAATCTGATTGGCGGACGCTGGCGTTTGCTGATCGTTTCCTACCTGTTCGAACGGCCAAAGCGCTTTAGCGAACTACGACGTGATATCCCGTCAATTTCCCAGCGTATGTTGACGATGGATCTGCGGGCGCTGGAGTCTGCCGGTATCGTGCTGCGTACGGTATATCCTGAAGTGCCGGTGCGGGTGGTCTACAGTCTGACGCTCGAGGGACGACGGTTGGAAAAAGTGGTTGACGCGGTGAAGGAACTGGGATTGTGGCTGAAAGCAAGGCCGGCAGCGACCCACTCAGAACACCATGATTAGATTAGGGTTATATTGACTCGCCCGCTGTTGCAGCACCATTGCCGCTGGTATTAGCTGCGGCGACTTGAGCGTCTAAGCCATTATCTTTCCTGAAGATCTACGCCGTTAATTGCTGTTGCCTATCACTGTGATCAAATCGTGTTGTTATCAAAACGTTACGGTCTGTATGTGTTATCTTTAAACAAGACCTCAGTGATTACCCTGTTTTAGACATAATAAAAATGGAGGAGCTATGTCGTCCGATCTTCGTGAAACGAGTATGGATACGCTGGTTGCGCTGAATAGTAAGTATCACTATTACAGCTTGCCGCTGGCGGCAAGAACCTTAGGTGACATTGATCGGCTGCCAAAGTCGATGAAGGTGCTGTTGGAAAACCTGCTGCGTCATATTGATGGTGAAACGGTACTGGAACAGGATCTGCAAGCGCTGGTCGACTGGCTGCAAACCGGTCATGCCGATCGTGAAATTGCCTACCGACCCGCACGCGTGCTGATGCAGGACTTTACCGGCGTACCGGCGGTGGTCGATCTGGCGGCGATGCGTGAAGCGGTACAGCGTCTGGGGGGCGATGTCGAACAGGTGAACCCGCTGTCGCCGGTCGATCTGGTGATTGACCACTCGGTTACCGTCGACGAATTCGGCGACGACCAGGCGTTTGATGAGAACGTCCGTATCGAAATGGAGCGCAACAACGAGCGTTACACTTTCCTGCGCTGGGGGCAAAAAGCCTTCAATCGCTTTCGCGTGGTGCCGCCTGGTACCGGTATCTGCCATCAGGTAAACCTCGAATATCTGGGGCAAACGGTGTGGCATACCGAAGAGCAGGGTAAACAAATCGCTTATCCGGACACGTTGGTCGGTACCGACTCCCATACCACCATGATTAACGGCCTGGGTATCCTTGGCTGGGGCGTCGGCGGTATCGAGGCCGAAGCGGCCATGCTGGGTCAGCCGGTATCGATGCTGATCCCCGACGTGGTCGGTTTCAAGCTTACCGGCAAGCTGAGTGAAGGCATCACCGCCACCGACCTGGTATTGACCGTTACGCAAATGCTGCGCAAGCACGGCGTAGTGGGCAAGTTTGTGGAATTTTACGGTGACGGTCTGGCGCAATTACCGTTGGCGGATCGCGCCACTATCGCCAATATGGCGCCAGAATATGGTGCGACCTGCGGTTTCTTCCCGGTGGATGAAGTGACGCTGGGCTACCTGAAGTTGAGCGGCCGTAGCGAAGAGCAAATCGCGCTGGTGGAAGCCTACGCCAAGGCGCAGGGCATGTGGCGTTACCCGGGCGATGAGCCAGTGTTTACCAGCTCGCTGGCGTTGGATATGGCAACGGTAGAAGCCAGCCTGGCCGGGCCGAAACGGCCACAGGATCGGGTGGTGCTGTCCGGCGTGCCGCAGGCGTTTGCCGCCGCCACCGAACTGGAAATCAGCACGCAGAAGAAAAAGGCCGAGTCGGTGCCTTTTACCCTCGATGGGCAGACGCACGAACTGCATAACGGCGCGGTGGTGATTGCGGCGATCACCTCTTGTACCAACACCTCGAACCCCAGCGTCATGATGGCGGCGGGTTTGCTGGCGAAAAACGCGGTGAAGAAGGGCCTGCGGGTCAAACCCTGGGTGAAGACCTCGCTGGCACCCGGCTCCAAAGTGGTTACCGACTATTTTGATAGCGCAAAACTGACCCCTTACCTGGAAGAACTGGGCTACAACCTGGTGGGCTACGGGTGTACTACCTGTATTGGTAACTCCGGCCCGCTACCGGATCCGATCGAACAGGCAATTCGCACCGGGGATTTGACGGTCGGCGCGGTGCTTTCCGGCAACCGCAACTTTGAAGGGCGCATCCATCCGTTGGTGAAAACCAACTGGCTGGCGTCGCCGCCGCTGGTGGTGGCCTATGCGCTGGCCGGCAGCATGAAGGTGAATCTTGCCAGCGATCCGCTGGGTATCGGCCGCGACGGCAAGCCGGTCTATCTGAAGGATATCTGGCCAAGTAATACCGACATCGCCCATGCGGTGGAGGAAGTTCGCACCGATATGTTCCATAAAGAGTATGGCGAAGTGTTTGACGGCGACGAGATCTGGCAGTCGATTCAGGTCGCTGGCTCGGCAACCTATCCTTGGCAGGAGGATTCCACTTATATACGCCATTCGCCGTTCTTCAGCACCATGCAGGCGTTGCCGGATGCGGTACAGGACATCAAATCGGCGCGTATCCTGGCGATCCTGGCCGACTCGGTGACCACCGACCATATTTCGCCGGCCGGTAATATCAAGCGCGACAGTCCAGCGGGACATTACCTCAGCGATCGTGGGGTGGAAGCCATCGATTTCAACTCCTACGGTTCACGCCGCGGTAACTACGAGGTGATGATGCGCGGTACTTTTGCCAATATTCGTATCCGCAACGAAATGGTACCGGGGGTTGAAGGCGGCTATACCCGTCATCTGCCGTCGCAGAATCAGATGTCGATTTACGATGCCGCAATGCAGTATCAGCAGGAACAGGTGCCGTTGGCGGTGATCGCTGGCAAGGAATACGGCTCGGGATCCAGCCGTGACTGGGCGGCGAAGGGGCCGCGATTGTTGGGCGTTCGGGTGGTGATCACCGAGTCGTTCGAGCGAATTCACCGTTCGAACCTGATTGGTATGGGGATCTTACCGCTGGAGTTTCCGCAGGGTGTGACACGCAAAACGCTGGGATTGACCGGGGATGAGCTGATCAGCGTCAGCGGTTTGCAAGACTTGCAGCCGGGCCAGACGGTACCGGTGCACATCACCTATGCCGATGGTCGGGAAGAGGTGGTGAATACCCGCTGCCGCATTGATACCAATACCGAATTAACCTACTACAAGAATGATGGCATTTTGCATTACGTCATCAGGAAAATGCTGTAAAGCAACAGGGCACCGCAAGGTGCCCTGATTGTTTTGGCCTCCGGCTGACTATTTCTGGTCCAGCAGGTGACCCATTTTGGCGGCCTTGGTCGCCAGGTAACGCTCGTTCTTTGGGTTGCGGCCGACGATCAGCGGTACCCGTTCGATAATATTGATACCCGCCTCGGTCAGGATTTCGACCTTCTTCGGGTTATTGGTCAGCAAGCGTACCGCATCGACGCCCAACAGTTTGAACATGTCGGCGCACAGGGTAAAGTCGCGCTCGTCGGCGGCGAAACCGAGCTGATGGTTGGCCTCAACGGTATCCGCGCCCTTGTCTTGCAGGGCATAGGCACGGATTTTGTTCAGCAGGCCGATGTTGCGGCCTTCCTGGCGGTGATACAGCAGAATGCCGCGGCCTTCTTCGGCGATGTGTTCCAGCGCCGCTTCCAGTTGGAAACCGCAGTCACAGCGCAGACTGAACAGCGCATCGCCGGTCAGGCATTCTGAATGCACGCGCGACAGTACCGGCGTGTCGCCGGTAATATCACCGAAAACCAGCGCCAGATGATCGTGCCCGGTGGCCAATTCTTCGAATCCCACCATCAGGAAATCGCCCCAAGGTGTCGGCAGTTTAGCCTCTGCCACCCGTTTAAGCTGCATGTTACTCTCCACAAACCTGTTCGATTAAATCGCTGCGCCGCATGGTACGTCCGGCGTGACCGCCTGACCAGCACTAAAATCCGCGCTCGCGATTCACATGTCGTTATTATCGGCTATTTTGCCATAACTTCTTGCCCGGTGGTGCTCAGCAAAGCAGCATCCGTGGCTATCATTGCCATCGTCGATCTTATGCACTTAATTTTTCGCGTATTATTGAGATTACAAGATTGTTACACTGCCAGTTGGGCTGATAAGAGGGACAATGCATGTTTGAGATAGCAAAACGCACGGCGGGTGGGGCAATCGTGCTGCTGTTGATGCCGCTGGCGGTGTGGTTTTCCGGCTGGCTCTGGCAGCCGGGCGGTAATGATACGCTGCTAAAAGCGATGTTCTGGCTGACAGAAACGGTAACTTCCCCCTGGGGCCTCATTACCAGCGTGCTACTTTCCGCCTGGTTCCTGTGGTGCCTGCGCTTTCGCCTCAAGCCGGCGATCGGGCTGTTTGTGCTGCTCAGCGCGGCGATTCTGGTCGGCCAGGGCGTTAAGTCGCTGATCAAGGAGCGAGTGCAGGAACCGCGGCCCTTTGTGGTGTGGCTGGAACAGGCGCACGGCATTGATGAAAAGTATTTTTACTCGCTGCACCGTAACGCGCGTGGGGCCTTGGTAAAGGAGCAACTGGCAGAACAGACGCTGGTGCCGGCATGGCTGCGCAAGCATTGGCAATTTGAAACCGGTTTTGCCTTCCCGTCCGGCCATACCATGTTTGCCGCCAGTTGGGCGCTGCTCGGCGTTGGTTTGCTGTGGCCTCGTCGTCACTATAAAACCGTAGCGGTGCTGATGCTGTGGGCTACCGGCGTCATGGGTAGCAGGTTGTTGCTGGGCATGCATTGGCCACGCGATCTGGTGATGGCAACCGCCATCGCCTGGCTATTGGTGACCATCGCCTGTTGGTTGGCACAGCGCTGGTTCGGACCATTGACGCCGCCGCCAGAAGAGCAACGGGAAATAACCCAGCGAACCCCCCGCCATTGATAACCTTGCGGGCGCCTCTCAGGCGTCCGCGATCAGTACTTTCACGCCAAGTTTTTCGAACGCCTCAATCGCTGCCTTGCTGATGCCCTTATCGGTGATCAGATAGTGGATATGCTGCCAATCGCACGGCAGCGCAAACATTGACACTTTATCAATCTTGCTGGAGTCGGCCACCACATACACGGTATTGGCCGCGTTGATCATCGCCATTTTTACCTTGATATCGGTTTCGCTCGGGTAGCTCAACCCCAGCCGCGGCGAGATACAGGCGGTTGCCAGAAACAGCTTTTGCGCCAGTACGTTTTCGAAGAAGCTGGCCGCCTTGTCACCGGAGGTCGACAAGGTGGGGAATTTAAAGGTGCCGCCGGTCAATAGAATGTTCACCCCGGGCTCGCCACCGAGTTGCAATGCGATGTTGACGGCGGTGGTGGTAACCGACAGTTTCTTGATATGGCTGAGATGATTGGCAATGGCAGTGGTGGTGGTGCCGGAATCGAGAATGATGGTATCGCCCGGTTCGATAAAACTGGCGGCCAGTTTGCCGATGCTGTCTTTTTCCGCCAGTTGGGTTTGCCGCTCGAGCATCAGTGCATGGGTATTCTGCTTGCCGTCGACCAGCGTGGCGCCGCCGTGAAAACGCTGCACGTAGCCTTGCTGCTGTAACACACGCAAATCGGTACGGATGGTCGCCTCGGTCAGGTTAAAGGCGTCGGTAAGCATTTTGACCGTCGCCGAGCCGTCTTCACGGATCATGTCGAGGATCTTCTCGCGCCGTTGTTGCATTTCCACCAACTGTTCACTTTTGCTTTTCAATCGAAATACTCCTTTTGCCGTTAAGGCACTTTCTGCCTCCCGTCACGGCTTCTGACACGTCAATCCCGAGCAATACCGCTGAATTCTAGCTTGCCAATAGTGATAAAGCCATTGATAAACCGCGGGTCATCTTTGGTTTTCATATGAAAGCCATTGTTGAGTGAGCGATCGCCGCCTGGCGGTTTTTAGACCGTTATTCAGTTGATTTACCCATTATCGACCGGCTATCGCCAGTTGGCTATACGTTTAACACAAGTTAATTATCGATTCATTTTTGTTTAAACTTTGATCTGGCGCTCAATAATTATCGATATTGCCATATATGATTTCATTCGAAAACCAAATGATGATTTTTTACGCCGTCTAGCAGTTAAAACGGCAATCATACCCAGCCAAGACGAGGTGATGATGGACTTTCAGGCGATTAAAAACACGGCGCGGCAGGCGCGCCGCTACGTCGTGACCATGAACCATAAAGCGGGCAAGGGCCACACCGGCGCCGATCTGTCAGAAATCGATATCATCTGCACCCTGTATATGGCGGTGATGGATCGCAGCCAGGCACGCCCGGATCAGGACCGCTTCATTTTGTCCAAGGGACACGGGGCGGGCGGCTTCTATTGCAGCTGCGCAGCGATGGGGCTACTCGATCCGGCAGTACTGGATCAGTTTATGGGCGATGACACATTGCTGGCCGGGCATCCGGTGCATCAGAAGCTACCGGAGCTTATCGAAATCAACTCCGGCGGGCTGGGGCACGGTTTGCCGATCGCCGTTGGGTTGGCGTTGGGCAACAAGCTGGCTGGCCGCGCGCACCGGCGCGCCTTCGTGCTGTTGGGGGATGGTGAGCTGGCGGAAGGCTCCAACTGGGAAGCCGCGATGGCTGCCAGCAAGTTCAAGTTGGACAACCTGATCGCCATCGTCGATCGCAATCGGCTGCAACTGGCCGGCAAAACCGAAGCCATCATGCCGCTGGAGCCATTGGCAGAAAAATGGCGAGCATTCGGTTTTGAAGTGATTGAATGCGACGGCCATGACCCGGCGTCGCTGGTTGAGGCGATGACCCGTGCTGGCCAAGACCAGCCGCGGGTGATTCTGGCGAACACCGAAAAGGGGCATGGCGTGTCGTTTATGGCGAACGTTGCCGCCTGGCATCACGCGGTACCTGACGATCAACAGCTGGCGCAGGCGCTGGCGGAACTGGAGAACTGAACATGCAAGATTTACGTGACGCAGTGGTCGCGACGCTGATCGAACAACAGCAGGCCGGCGCGGAGCTCAGTGTGATGGTCGCCGATTCGACGTCAACCTCCAAAATCGCGCCGTTCGAAAGCGCGTTCCCCGAACGGGTGATCAACGTGGGGATTGCCGAGCAAAATATGGTCGGCATGGCCGCCGGTATGGCATTGAGCGGTCGCACGGTATTTACCGCCAACGCGGCGCCGTTTCTGTTCGCCCGTTCCAATGAGCAGATGAAAAATGACGTCTGCTATTCGGAAACCAACGTGAAGATGCTTGGCCTGAACGCCGGGTTTGGCTACGGTGCGCTGGGGGCGACGCACCATTGCATGAATGATATTGCCATTGCCCGTACCCTGGGCAATCTGGCGATTTATGCACCTGCCGACGCACGCCAGGCCGCGGCGATTGTACGCCATGTCATTGCCCACCGAGGGCCGGCGTATATTCGCATGGACAGCGACAAGCTGCCGTTGCTGCATGACCAGGATTACCGTTTCCGCCCCGGCCAGCCGGAGGTACTGCATCAGGGCAGCGGTGCCCTGGTGTTCTGTCTGGGCACCCTGGCACACGAGGCGTTGCACGCGGTGGCACAGGGCGATAACCCGACCGTGGTATCGCTGCCGTCGCTGTGGCCGTTGGACGAACTGTCGGTAATGGCGCTGATCCGCGAGCATCAGCGGGTGATCACCATGGAAGAGCATGTGCTGAGCGGCGGGTTGGGCACCATTATCGGCGAGATCATGCTGAAGTATCAGTTGGCGCAATCGCTGACCACGCTTGGCGTTCCAGCGTATCAATTCACCCACAGCAGCAGCCGCGCCGCGTTGCGTCGGCAATATGACATCGACGCAGCAGGACTGCACCAGCATTTGAACCACTAAGGGGAATCGGATGAGCCACAACGAATACGACGTAAATTTACGCTACGGTGTCGACAGTCAGATGTCACTGGTCGGCAAAACGGCGGTGATTACCGGTGGCCTGGGCGGCATTGCGATGGCGACCAACCACATGCTGCTGGAAAAGGGCGCTCAACTGGTGCTGATGTACCCGGAATTCGAACAGCACCGGCTGGCAGAAGCTCGGCAGCAACTGGGGGACGCACAGGTGGCGTACCAGTCGTGCGACGTTACCGATCCGACGTCGGTGCATAGTGCCTTTTCCGCCGCGCAGTTGCGCTTTGGTCAGATTGATATTCTGGTCAACTGCGCCGGCTACGTCAATCTGCAACCGGCGACGGAAATTACGCTGGTGGAGTGGCAGCAGCATATTGCCGTCAATCTGACCGGGCCGTTTCTGTGCGCGCAGGAAATGGCGCGTCGAGCGATCGCCGGCGGACACGGCGGCAAGATCGTTAATATCGCCTCGCAGGCGGCATCGATCGCCATTGACCATCACTGCGCCTACACCTCGGCCAAAGCCGGGTTGCTGGGCATGACCAAAGTGATGGCCAAGGAGTGGGCGCCGTTCGGCATTACCGTCAATACCCTGTCGCCGACGGTGGTGTTGACCCCGATGGGCGAAAAGGCCTGGCGCGGCGAAAAAGGTGAAGCGATGAAGAAACTGATCCCTCTGGGGCGCTTCGCCTATACCGATGAAATCGCGGCGGCGATCCTGTTCTTTGCCAGCAACGGCAGCGACATGATCACCGGCGCAGACCTGATGATCGACGGCGGATTTACCATTTGGTAAGCGGCACCCCGCAGATTGCAAACACCAGAAGATGTTCAACACAACGATAAGAGAACGACATCATGAGAAAGATAGCAACGATCCTGACGTTATTCGCCGGTGTTGCCGCGTTGTCCGCGCAAGCGGCGGAAAAGGGCACCATCGCCATTCTGGTCAATTCGCTCGATAACCCGTATTACTCCGCCGAAGCCAAAGGGGCGGCAAACAAAGCCAAGGCGCTTGGCTATCAGACCCTGGTGCTGTCGCACGGCGAGGACGTCAAGCGCCAGGGGGAACTGATAAGCCTGGTTATTGGCCGTAAAGTGCAGGGCATTCTGTTGGACAACGCCGATTCACAGGCTAGCGTCGCCGCAGTGCAACAGGCTAAAAATGCCGGTATTCCCGTGGTGCTGATCAACCGCGAGATCCCGGTTGATGGCGTGGCGTTGGCACAAATCACTCACAACAACTTCCAGGCTGGCTCTGACGTGGCTAACCAGTTCGTCGAAAAAATGGGGGAGAGCGGAAAATATGCCGAACTGACCTGCAACCTGGCGGACAACAATTGCGTTACGCGATCCAAATCGTTCCACAATGTGATTGACCAATATCCGCAGATGGTCAGCGTGGCGCGTCAGGATGCCAAGGGCAACCTGTTGGAAGGTAAGCGCATCATGGATAGCATCTTGCAGGCGCACCCGGACGTCAAGGGCGTGATCTGCGGCAACGGGCCGGTGGCTCTGGGGGTAGTGGCGTCGTTAAAGGCCGCTGGACGTCAGGATGTCACGGTGGTTGGTATTGACGGCAGCAATGATGAGCGTGATGCGATAGTTAACGGCGATCTCTACGCCAGCGTGATGTTGCAGGCGCAGGCGATTGCCAGCCAGGGGGTGGAAATCCTTGACGCTTACTTCACTTCCGGCAGCTACAGCGGCAAGGAACGCATTATGTTCCGTGGCATTCCGATCGACAAAAGCAATGCGCAGAAGGTGAAAGACTTCAACTTCACGCCATAAACCACAGCGATGTCTGTTTCAACGCCCCGCCCAGGCGGCGGGGTGCGACGGGAGGGGTTGTTATGTCCATGCGCATTGCGCTGGCGGCCGCGGTCATGCTGACGCTCAGCGGCTGCCGTATCGTTTCACAACAAAAGTTGGCGGAGTTGCAAGCGCCGGTCAATCCCCATCTGGCGCAGGCGGGCGAGATCTATCGCCAGCAGATTGCGCCGCAGGTGGTCAACAGCGCGTTGCCATTGGCCGAGCTGATGAAGCGGATTGAACAGGCGAAAGATTTCGACGGCGCCTGCCAGCAGTTGGGCTATCGCGCCCAGCCGGAATTTCCTTGCCACTTCACTACCGTGGTCAGCGGTGAGATCGTCGCCATTAATAGCCGTTCGCGCAGCGGGCGGGTAACCATCAAGCCGGACGGTGCGCCGTTGGGTGCCGTGGAGGTGCAGATTGGCCCGGTGTATCGCGGCACCGTATTGCGTGACGGCTATCGCGGCTTGAACTACGGCGATTTCAACGATCAAACGTTGTTTGGCGAATTTGGCAAGGCGATCAATCAGGCGTCGATTGAGGGACTGGGCGGCTTCAAGCCAACGGTCGGTGAAAAAATTACCGTGTATGGCGTGTTCAGCAGTTGGCAGATGCCTGCCGAACCCTTGCTGCTGACGCCGGTGCGCATCCAACCGCAGGGGGGACTATGAACAGTCCGGTCATCATTGAAACCCATAACGTCTCGCGGCTCTATCCTGGCGTTACCGCGCTGGATAACGTCAATTATCGGGTGTTGCGTAATCAGGTCAACGTACTGATTGGTGAAAACGGCGCCGGTAAGTCCACCATGATGAAACTGTTGGCCGGCGTTGAACGGCCGTCGTCCGGCATCATCGAACTGGACGGGCAGCGCCTCGAACTGTCGTCTACCCAGCAGGCGGAAAAACACGGCATCAGCATCATTTTTCAGGAGTTGAACCTGTTTCCCAACCTGTCGGTGATGGACAACATCTTTATGGCCAACGAGTTCTTTCAACGCGGGCGTATCAACGTCGAGTACCAATATCAGCTGGCGAAGGCGCTACTGGCGAGGCTGGAACTGGACATCGATCCGCATATGCCGCTTGGCAATCTGGCGATTGGCCATCAGCAGTTGGTGGAGATCGCCCGCGCGTTGGCCAAGGACACCCGGGTGTTGATCATGGATGAACCGACCTCGGCGCTCAGCCAGGCGGAAGTCCGCACCTTGTTCAGCGTGATTGCGGACTTGAAGAAACGCGGCGTGACGTTGATTTATATCTCCCACCGACTGGAGGAACTGATGGAGATCGGCGATCACATTACGGTGTTTCGCGATGGCCGCTTTGTCGCTAGCGAACCGGTGGCCAACGTCAGCATTCCCTGGATCATTGAAAAAATGGTCGGCGAAAAGAAAAAGCAGTTCGATTACCAGCCTGCACCCCAGGGCGAGGAAGTTTTGCGGGTCGAACATCTGACCCTGCCGCATGAAAACGGCGGCTACCGGCTTAATGACGTCAGCTTTTCGCTGCGTAAAGGGGAAGTGATCGGCATTTATGGCCTGTTGGGCGCAGGGCGCACTGAACTGTTCAAGGTGATCAACGGCGTGATGAGCCACAGTGACGGGCGTATTTTTCTCAATGGCAAAACGGTCGAGCGCCTGAGCTTCCGCCAGAGAATGGCCGACGGCATGGTGATGGTGCCCGAAGATCGTCAGGCGGAAGGGTTGGTGCAGATGATGTCGATTGGCGCCAACATGACGCTGGCCAGCCACGGCTGGAATGCCATTGCGCCGATTCGCCGCACTGCCGAAGCGGCGGCGCTGAACGGCATGATCGAAAAACTGGCGATAAAAGTCAGCGATGCAGACCTGCCCGTCACCTCGCTCAGCGGCGGTAACCAGCAGAAAGTGGTGCTTGGCAAGGCACTGTTGACCGGGCCGCAGGTGGTGTTTCTGGATGAGCCGACGCGCGGTATCGACGTTGGCGCCAAGACCGATGTCTACCACCTGATTGGCGCCATGGCACGGCAAGGACTGGCGGTGATGTTTTCCTCTTCGGAACTGGATGAGGTGGTGTCGCTGGCGGATCGGGTAATGGTAATGGCTGACGGCCGATTGACCGCCGATTTGCCGCGTGAACAGGCCGATCGAGAAACGCTGATTCGCGCCTCAACTCCGCACGCATAAGGATCACGAGATGCAAACCAAATATCGACTGTATATGTATTTGCTACAGGCGCGCACCTTTATTGCATTGCTGCTGGTGGTGCTGTTCTTCAGCAGTATGGTGCCTAACTTCCTGACGGTATCCAACCTGTTGATCATGACGCAGCATGTCGCGATTACCGGTCTGCTGGCGGTGGGTATGACACTGGTGATCCTCACCGGCGGCATCGATCTGTCGGTCGGGGCGGTGGCTGGCGTATGTGGCATGATCGCAGGCGCGCTGCTGACGGTCGGCGTGCCGCTATGGGGCGACAATCTGCTGTTTCTTAACGTGTTTGAAGTGTGCGGCGTGGTGGTATTACTGGGACTGCTGTTCGGTCTGATAAACGGCACGCTGATTACCAAACTGGGGGTTGCGCCGTTTATCTGTACCCTGGGCGCCATGTACGTGGCGCGCGGCGCGGCGCTGCTGACCGCCGACGGTAAAACCTACCCCAATCTGGTGGGCATGGAGGCGCTCGGCAACACCGGCTTTGCCACGCTGGGATCGGGCTCGCTGTTCGGTATTTACAATCCGATCTGGCTGATGATGGCGGTGGTCGTGCTGGGCATCTATATCACCAAGAAAACGCCGCTTGGTCGTTATATCTATGCCATCGGCGGCAATGAGCCGGCGGCACGGCTGTCCGGCGTGCCGATCGTCAAGGTAAAGCTGTTCGTTTATGCCTTCTCTGGCATGTGCGCCGCGCTGGTCGGGCTGGTGATTGCCTCACAGTTGCAAACCGCCCACCCGATGACCGGCAACATGTTCGAGATGGATGCCATCGGCGCCACGGTGCTGGGAGGCACCGCCTTGAGTGGCGGTCGTGGACGGGTATTTGGCTCGATCATCGGCGCGTTTGTCATCGTTTTTCTGGCCGATGGTCTGGTGATGATGGGCGTCAGCGAGTTCTGGCAGATGGTAATCAAAGGGCTGGTGATCGTCACGGCGGTGGTGATTGACCAATTCCAGCAGCGTTTGCAGAGCAAAGTCACGCTGATGCAACGTCACGAAAAAAAGACAGCACAACCATTAACCGAGGTGAGCCATGGCTAGCAGGGATTGCATTATCGCGCTGGATGAAGGTACCAGCAATGCCAAAGCGGTGGTGGTGAATGCACAGGGTCAGGCGATTGCCAAGGCCAGCCGCGCGCTGCAGTTGCAGACGCCACAGGCCGGATGGGTAGAACAGCGTGGCGAGGATCTGCTGGCGGCGTCGCTGGCGGTATTACGCGAAGCGATGGCGGCGGTAGGCGATCAGCGTATCGCCGCCATCGCCATCAGCAACCAGCGGGAAACCGTGATTGGCTGGTTGCGCGCCAGCGGCCAGCCGATTGGACCGGCGCTGAGCTGGCAATGCTCACGTACGGCAGCGTTTTGCCAACAGCTGCGGCGCGATCGGCAGGAACAGCCGATCCGCCAGATCACCGGCTTGCCGCTGGCGCCGCTGTTTTCCGCGAGCAAAATGCGCTGGCTGCTGGATAACACGCCTGATGGGCAGCAACTGGCTGCCAATGGCGAACTCTGTCTGGGTACCATCGATGCCTGGTTGCTATGGCAACTCACCGGTGGCCAGTCCTTCTGCTGCGATCAATCCAACGCGGCGCGAACGCAATTGCTGAATTTGGCGAGCGGCGACTGGGATGACGAAATGCTGGCGTTATTCGGCATCCCGCGCACGGCACTGCCACAGGTTTGTCCGTCGAGCCACCGGTTTGGGATTACTCAAGGCATTGACGGCATCGCCGACGGCATTCCGATCTGCGCGATGATTGGCGATTCCCATGCGGCATTGTATGGCCATGCGCTGGGGCAGACCGGGCGGGTCAAGGCCACCTACGGTACCGGATCGTCGGTAATGGCCCCCGTTGAAGATGTCGTTCAGGGGATGACCGCGCTGGCAACCACCATCGCCTGGCATGACGGCAAGCGTTTGCAGTATGCGCTGGAAGGCAACATTCCCCATACCGGCGATGCGCTGGCGTGGATGCTGTCGATTACCGGCGATGTTGAAGCACAGTTGCTGAACCAGTTGCCGGACAGCGTAGCGGATACCGACGGCGTTTATTTTGTGCCGGCGCTCACCGGAACCGGCGCCCCATGGTGGGATGACCGGGCGCGTGGCGTGATTTGCGGACTGAGTCGCAGCAGTCAACGGGCGCATCTGATTCGCGCCGCGCTGGAGTCGGTGGCCTACCAGATAGCCGATGTGATCGCGGTACTGCGCAGTCAGCCGGGCTTTAACCTGCGGCAGTTGATGGCCGACGGCGGGCCTAGCCGCAACGACTGGCTGATGCAGTTTCAAGCCGATCTGCTCGGTTGCCCGGTGGTGCGCAGCAACACGGCGGAACTGTCCGCATTGGGGGCGGCGCTGTTGGCGATGCGACAGTTATGGGGCTGGGATCGACAGCGATTGCAGGCCATGTTGCCGCAACACGATGAATTCACCCCGGATATGCAGCGCCATCGGCAACTGCAACACAGCTATCTGGGGTGGCAGCAGGCGGTGCTGCGCACGTTATGGCAGCCCGAAACGGCGTTATCTTCTGGAGAACAAGCGAGATGAAACGTGATTTTAGTGGGAAAACCGTGGTGATCACCGGCGCCTGTCGCGGGATTGGCGCCGGCATTGCGCAACGATTTGCCGAGCAGGGCGCCAATCTGGTGATGACGTCTAATGCCGATCGGGTGCACGCTACCGCCGAGCGGTTACGCCAGCAGTATGCGGCGAACATTCTGGCGCTCAACGCCGATGTGACCGACGAAGCACAGGTTGGCGATCTTTATCGACAGGCGTGGGAGACCTTTGGCAGCATCGATGTCTCGATACAGAATGCCGGAGTGATTACCATCGATCGTTTTGATCAAATGCCGAAAAGCGACTTTGAAAAAGTGCTGGCGGTGAACACCACCGCCGTATGGTTGTGTTGTCGTGAAGCGGCGAAATATATGGTGAAACAGCAGGGGGGCAGGCTGATCAACACCTCGTCCGGCCAGGGGCGGCAAGGATTTATCTATACGCCACACTACGCGGCCAGCAAAATGGGGGTGATTGGCATTACGCAAAGCCTGGCGCTGGAACTGGCGGCTCATCACATCACGGTAAATGCCTTTTGTCCGGGCATCATCGAGAGTGAAATGTGGGACTATAACGATCGCGTGTGGGGCGAAATTCTCGGCACGGCGGAAAAGCGCTACGGTAAAGGAGAGCTGATGGCCGAATGGGTCAAGAATATCCCGCTCAAGCGCGCCGGACAGCCACAGGACGTTGCCGGGCTGGTGGCCTTCCTGGCCTCCGATGACGCGGCCTATATCACCGGTCAGACCATCAACGTTGACGGCGGATTAATCATGTCATGACGTGACCACGTCACAAAAACCGCGACGTCATCGGCGTTGCGGTATCCCTCGGTTGCAATCTGTCTTTTCGCCCCCATCTATTATTGATAAACCCCGCCTTTTGAGAAGCTTTCTCATTAATTTATACGGGAGGGTTATTTATTGCTGAATATGCCACCATCGCCAAGGATTTATCGCACGCCAGGGTTTCCCTGCCGCGATGGGAAATGCTAACTTAATGGTTAGGGACGCCACGTATGGGCATAATTCATCCGATTAACTCGGCATCGCGGGAAAGAATGTGAAATATTTGCTTATTTTTTTGCTAGTTCTGGTGATCTTCGTGATTTCCGTCACATTGGGTGCGCATAACGACCAGGTCGTGACGTTTAACTATTTGGTTGCGCAGGGCGATTATCGCGTCTCTACGCTGCTGGCTGCGTTGTTCGGTACCGGGTTTGTGCTCGGCTGGATTATTTGCGGCCTGTTTTATCTGCGTACGCGCATTGCGCTGGGCCGCGCCGAACGCAAGATCAAAAGGCTGGAACTGCAGCTTGAATCGCCTGCTGACCCAGCGGCTCAGCCCGTTGTCAGCAAGGAATAATCTTCTATGTCAGAGCTGCTGTTTCTGTTGCTGCCCGTCGCCGCCGCCTATGGCTGGTATATGGGCCGCAGAAGCGCTCAGCAGGATAAACAGCAAGAGGCCAACCGACTGTCGCGCGAATACGTCGCCGGGGTCAACTTCTTGCTTTCCAACCAGCAGGACAAAGCGGTCGATCTGTTTCTCGATATGTTGAAAGAGGACAGTAACACCGTCGAGGCTCACCTGACGTTGGGTAACCTGTTCCGTTCGCGCGGCGAAGTCGATCGCGCCATTCGTATCCATCAGGCTTTGATGGAAAGCGCCTCATTGACCTTCGAACAGCGTTTGCTGGCGGTGCAGCAGCTCGGTCGCGATTATATGGCCGCCGGGCTGTACGATCGCGCTGAGGATATGTTCAGCCAACTGACCGACGAAACCGACTTCCGTATTTCCGCACTGCAACAGCTGCTGGTCATCCATCAGGCGACCAGCGACTGGCAGAAGGCGATTGACGTGGCGGAAAGGCTGGTCAAACTGGGTAAAGACAAACAACGCATTGAAATTGCGCACTTCTACTGCGAACTGGCGTTGCAGGCGATGGGCAGCGACGATCTCGACAAGGCGATGAGCCTGTTGAAGCGCGCCGCGTCGGCGGACAAGCAGTGCGCACGCGTTTCGATCATGTTCGGCCGTATCTATATGGCGCAGGGAGAGTTCGGTAAAGCGGTAGAATCACTCAAGCGCGTGCTGGATCAGGACAAGGAACTGGTCAGCGAAACGCTGCCGATGCTGCACGAATGCTATGAGCAGTTGCCGCAGTTGCAGGGCGCATGGGCTGAATTCCTCAAACGTTGCGTGGAAGAGAACACCGGTGCCACTGCCGAACTGATGCTGGCCGAAATCATCGAACAGCATGAAGGGCGCGAGGTGGTGCAGGTCTATATCAATCGACAGCTGCAACGTCACCCCACCATGCGGGTGTTCTATCACCTGATGGATTACCACCTGGCGGATGCCGAGGACGGGCGCGCCAAAGAGAGTCTGTTGCTGCTGCGCGATATGGTTGGCGAACAGATCCGCACCAAACCACGTTATCGCTGCCACAAATGCGGCTTTACCGCCCACTCGCTATATTGGCATTGTCCATCGTGCCGCGCCTGGGCGTCGGTGAAACCGATCCGCGGTCTGGATGGTCAATAAAAAACGGGGCGAATCTTCGCCCCGTTTTATCTTCTTTGCTTATTTCTTCTTGCTGTTCTTCACGCCGGTTTTTAACAGTTGGCGCAACTTCTTGAGTTCTTTCTGGCTTAACGGCTGTTCGATGGCTTCTTCGGTTTCTTGATTATCAATTTCGCCGTGGTGCAGCGCGCCTGCTTTTTTGCTGGCCGCATCGGCAGTGACTGCTACTGCAAAGCTGTCTTCCAGGCGTTGACATACTTCGGCACTTAACGAGAGTTGACTCTCCAGAGCCGCAGCTTTGATTTTTTCTTTTAATTCCAGAGGAATTTTAATAGTCAGTGTCGATATCTCGCTCATTTTGAAGCCTTTCTGCGATTAGAAGATCTCAAGCTAAGCCAGTAACCTTTCACTGTCTAGTGTGTAATAAAAATTTAATATATATGTAACATTTGGCGGGGCGGGGAACGGCGAGGGCGAATCAGGTAGGGCCCAGCGACTCGGGCCCTATACCAACAGATATTATTTATAGATAACTGCGGTACCGTGCATCAGGTTGTTACCGGTGGTTGAGGTAATGCGGTAGCCGCTGGCTCCCTGGGCTTGCGCCTTGGCGGCCAGCTTGGCCTCCAGACCGCTGAGGGTCGACGCGTGGCCAGCAGAGACGACGCCTGCGGCGGTCAGGTTTTCTGCCTGAGTCATATCAACCGGCTCGGCGGCAACGGAAGCAAACGAAGTCATGGCGATAACGGCAGCTGCTGCAAAATATTTGATGTTTTTCATAATTGGCTCCAGATGTATTTTTCAGTTGGGAAGCGACTTTCTTCCGATGAGTTAAATGATATAGCAGCCAATAAAGAATAAAACCGGATATTGCTGAGCATCTTTATCAAATAATTTGATTGAAAATTTACCCATCTTGACGCTGCTTTACAGCGGGTGAGCTAGCTAAAAACGCTTCCTGACCGGCAATGACGGAAAGTGGCGTAAGATTACCTTTATCGTCAGCACGGTTGCGGCTGGGATTTCGACGGGCTGGCATGTAGAATGCGGCGGTCGGTTTTTACGGGTGATGACCATCCATGTCCATTTTACAGAAGGGTGAACAAATGAAGTCGGAAAATAAAACCAATAACAAGGGCTTAAAATCGTCGCCGATTATCGTTGCGCTGGATTACGCCGATAAAAATGCGGCGCTGGCCTTTGCCGATCGCATTGACCCGCAACACTGTCGGTTAAAAGTGGGCAAAGAGATGTTTACGCTGTTCGGGCCACAGTTGGTCAACGACCTGCATCAGCGTGGCTTTGACGTCTTTCTGGATTTGAAATTCCATGACATTCCCAATACCACCGCGCGCGCGGTGGCTGCCGCCGCCGAACTGGGTGTGTGGATGGTCAACGTGCATGCCAGCGGCGGTGCGCGCATGATGACCGCCGCCAAAGAGGCGTTGCAAGCTTATGGCGCCGACGCGCCGTTGCTGATTGCGGTCACCGTGCTGACCAGCATGGAGGCCGACGATCTGCGCGGCGTCGGTATCGATCTCGAGCCGGCGGCGCAGGCGGAGCGTCTGGCTCGCCTGACGCGCGATTGCGGTCTGGATGGCGTAGTCTGTTCCGCGCAGGAGGCTGAACGACTGAAGGCCGCCTGTGGTCGCGAATTTCAGCTGGTGACGCCGGGCATCCGCCCGGCAGGCAGTGCCGCCGGCGATCAACGCCGGGTGATGACGCCGCAACAGGCGTTGGCTGCCGGTGTCGATTACATGGTGATTGGCCGGCCAATCACCCAATCAGCCGATCCGGCCGCGACGCTGGCCGCCATTCGCGCCTCATTGGCGTAAAGGAGCGTGCGATGAATGATAACAATAGCCGACTGGTATACTCCACCGACGGCGGATGCATCAAGGAAGCGGAACCGCAGCCGCAGCGCGCCAAAGGTGACGGTGTGGTACGCATCCAGCGTCAAACCAGCGGCCGTAAGGGCAAGGGCGTTTGTCTGATTTCCGGCGTCGATCTGGATGACGGCGGATTGGAAAAATTGGCGGCGGAGCTGAAGAAAAAGTGTGGTTGCGGCGGTTCGCTTAAAGACGGTGTGATCGAAATCCAGGGTGATAAACGCGATCTGCTCAAACAGCTGCTTGAAGCCAAGGGCATGAAAGTCAAACTGGCAGGCGGTTAAGCGCTGTGGCCATGCCGCAGTACATCACTGCGGCATGGCATTGGGTGTTGCTTGGGCGTTAACCCGAGTCTGCAGCAAGACACCGCAGACAAAATGTAGACAGACCTGAAATTGTTATTGCTCGTTAATGCGTCAAAGCGTTATCGCTTTTGCCCGCCTTTGCGGCAGTGGTCTCATCCATCAGCGGCTTATTTGCCGACCTGATGACCGATGATCCCACCGACTGCGGCACCCCCCAACGTCCCCAATGCGCTACCATCGGTCAGCACTGCACCGCCGACTGCACCGGCACCGGCACCGATTGCGGTGTTACGGTCGCGTTTGGACATGTTGGAACAGGCGCTCAATGAAAACGCCAGGGTAATAGCCAGAGCGGCTGTGGCAAAACGTTTAGTGATAATCATCATGACTTCTCCTTAGCATTGGCTATATGGAAGTGCCTTAATAAGTATAGGCGTGATCCATCAAATAAGCCTGCTACTAACACCCATACAGTATCGAAATAAAACTTGGCATTTTTTGCTAAAAGCCAAATAAATAAAACCTGACGGCAGTGTTGCCGCCGTTAATTAGTATAAATACCTACACAAATATTCACAGGTAAAAAGTCTTAAATTCCTTATTAACTGCGCGTGATTTGTGCTTTTTATCGGCAATCCGTCACCGGAGGAAGCAGGCTAGGGGCATCGAGTGCGCAGAAACGCTTTTCCAGCAGAAATCTGCGCGGTCTTTAGCTAATTTTGCCATACCTGCCACCGCCGTCGCCTTTGACAATAGGTCAAGAATACGCGATTGAGGAACAGCCGATGCTTAACGAACTAAAACAACAGGTGCTGGAGGCCAACCTGGCATTGCCGCGCCATAATCTGGTCACCTTTACCTGGGGCAACGTCAGCGGCGTCGACCGCCAGTCGGGCCTGATGGTGATAAAACCCTCCGGCGTTGAATACCCGGCAATGACGCTCAATGACATGGTGGTGGTTGAACTGGAAAGCGGCAAGGTGGTGGAGGGCAGTAAAAAACCCTCTTCCGATACTGACACCCATCGCGCACTGTATCTCGACTTCGCATCGATTGGCGGCATTGTGCATACCCATTCTCGTCATGCCACCATCTGGGCGCAGGCCGGACTGGACATTCCCGCCTGGGGCACCACCCATGCCGATTATTTCTATGGCGACATTCCCTGTACCCGTCTGATGTACGACGACGAAATCGACGGTCGTTACGAATGGGAAACCGGCCGGGTGATTATTGAAACCTTCAACCAGCGTCAGTTGGATGCGGCAGCGGTACCGGCGGTGCTGGTGCATTCTCACGGCCCGTTTGCCTGGGGAAAAGACGCTGACACAGCGGTGCATAATGCGGTGGTGCTGGAAGAAATAGCCTATATGGGGATTTTTTCGCGCCAGCTGGTGCCCGGTTTGCCACAGATGCAGCAAATCCTGCTGGATAAACATTACCTGCGCAAGCACGGTAAAAACGCCTACTATGGCCAGTAAACAGCCTCAGTGACCTCGGGCATAGGCTATGCCCGAAGTCGTTATTCGTTGACCAGATCGAAGGCAATACCGCTGCGCTTTAACTGATGCTGATAATCCAGCGACAGGCGTGAGTCGGTGATCACGCGTCCGATTTTGGCCAACGGCCTTAAAGGATTGGCTTGAATCTGACCAAATTTGGACGAATCGGTCAGGATGATGTTTTCCACCCCTTTCTCCAGCACTGCATTTACCACGTCAGCACGCATCATATCGCGACCGGTGAAGCCGGTTTCTGCATGGTAGCCGTCAATGCCAATAAACGCCTTGTTGAAATGCACCTGCTGAATACACATGCGGGTTAGCGGACCAACCACGGTTTCGCTTTTTTTCTGGTAGATACCGCCGAGTACGATCACCTCGCACTCGGTCTCCTTGAGCAGATTGGCAATGTAATGGCTGACGGTGATCAGCGTGACGTGCTTGCGCTCGGCCAGATAGCGTGCCAGCAGGGCGTTGGCGCTGCCGCTTTCGATAAAAACCGTCTCGCCGTCATTGATCTGCGTGGCGGCATATTGCGCCAGCTTTTGCTTGAGGATGAAGTTGGACATCATGCGCGCATCGACATCGTCGCTTTCGAGCGCCAGTGCCGAACCGTGTACGCGTTTCAGATAGCTGCGCTTTTCCAGCAGGGTCAGATCCTGGCGGATGGTGACCTCGGAGACGCCAGCCGCGCGAGCCAACTCGCCGACGCTAATCCGCCGACGATCGTTGACCAACTGTAAAATGGTTTGTTGTCTTGAATTCATAATGACCTGATGGTGCGATTGCCAACGGGCGGCCGCAAAGATAAAAGTATAAATAATCAGTTTTGTTCACGCGATAACGGTATCGACGCATTAAGGGATAATGCGGTAAAGATAAGCGAATTTCCAGCCATGCGTATCACTAAATTATGATATGGGTCAAGAAGTTGCCCATAGCCGGTTTAGGGTCGACTGGCCGCACGCCGGTATAGCCCGTCGATGCCGCGCCGTTCGGCGTTGGCGGCAGCGAGTGCCAGCGCATTAATCAGCGCGTGCGCGCCACTATCGCTTATGATGGTGTGAACACGGATAAACCCATTACGATTCAGGAGGCTTAAATGGAGCTTTACCTTGATACCGCCGATGTTAGCGCGGTGAAACGTCTGGCGCGCGTGCTGCCACTGCACGGTGTGACCACCAATCCAAGCATTGTGGCACAAGCAGGAAAACCGATTTGGGAGGTGTTGCCGGCGTTGCGCGACGCGCTGGGCGGAACCGGCAAATTGTTCGCCCAGGTGATGGCCGGCGATGCCGAACGCATGGTGGCGGATGCGGTGCTGTTGCACCAGCGCGTACCGGGTTTGATCGTCAAGGTTCCGGCCACCGCCGAGGGGCTTGCGGCAATCAAGAAGCTGAAGAGCATGTCGATCCCGACGTTGGGGACCGCCGTTTACGGCGCGGCACAGGGGCTGTTGTCGGCGTTGGCCGGCGCCGAATATGTAGCACCTTACGTTAACCGCGTCGACGCCCAGGGGGGAGACGGTATCGTCATGGTACGCGAACTGCAGCAGTTGCTGACGTTGCATGCTCCGCATGCCAAGGTGCTGGCCGCCAGTTTCAAAACGCCACGTCAGGCACTGGAATGCATGCTGGCCGGCTGCCAGTCGCTGACGTTGCCTGTCGGGGTGGCGGAGCAGTTGCTTGCCACGCCGGCGGTGGACGCCGCGGTTGCGACCTTTGAACAGGATTGGCAGAACGCGTTTGGTACCCATCTGCTTGGCTAAGGGGTGAGAGGATAGCTACAGGCGGCTCTTGCCGCCTTTATTGTCGCTGGTCTTTATTTTAAAACGATTAACCTTAAATATTGAAACTGCGTTTTGATATTATGCGTCCGATCACTTTAATTCAGCAATTGAACAGTTAATCTGCGCAACGAAATCATCAACGAAGTCTGCCCAAGTCGGTGGCTGTCGGCGATGCGTTGCTGTAACCCGTTCAAATTAAAGTGGAGTAGGTAATGCAGATCAAACGTGCGATAGACAAGATCCCAGGCGGCATGATGCTGGTGCCGCTGTTCATTGGCGCGGTGTGTCACACCTTCGCGCCGGGGGCGGGCAAGTATTTCGGCTCGTTCACCAACGGATTGATTTCCGGCACCGTGCCGATTCTGGCGGTATGGTTCTTCTGCATGGGCGCCTCGATCAAGTTGAGCGCCACCGGCACCGTATTGCGCAAGTCGGGCACGCTGGTGGTCACCAAAATCGCCGTAGCCTGGCTGGTGGCAGCGGTAGCGTCGCGTTTGTTGCCAGAGAACGGCGTAGAGATCGGCTTCTTTGCCGGACTGTCAACGCTGGCCCTGGTCGCGGCGATGGATATGACCAACGGTGGCCTGTACGCCTCGATCATGCAGCAATACGGCAGCAAAGAGGAAGCCGGCGCCTTTGTGCTGATGTCGCTGGAATCCGGCCCGCTGATGACCATGATCATACTGGGCACTGCCGGCATCGCCTCGTTCGAACCACAGGTGTTCGTTGGCGCCGTGTTGCCGTTCCTGGTGGGCTTTGCCTTGGGCAATCTCGATCCGGAACTGCGCGAATTTTTCGGCAAGGCGGTGCAAGCCCTGATACCGTTCTTCGCTTTCGCGCTGGGTAACACCATCGATCTGAGCGTCATCGCGCAAACCGGCCTATTGGGGGTGTTGCTGGGGGTATCGGTGATTATCATTACCGGTATCCCGTTGATTATTGCTGACAAACTGATCGGCGGTGGGGACGGTACCGCCGGGGTGGCGGCATCCAGCTCGGCCGGCGCGGCGGTGGCAACGCCGGTATTGATTGCTGAAATGGTGCCGCAGTTCAAGGCGGTTGCGCCGGCAGCCACCGCCTTGGTGGCCACCTCGGTGATCGTCACCTCGGTGCTGGTGCCAATCATCACCGCCATGTGGTCTCGGCGGGTCAAGGCCAGGGCGGCGATGCGCGAACAGATGGCAATGGTTAAATAAAGCAAGGGCGCCGAAGGCGCCCTTGTTAATGCCGCAGCTCAAAGGCGTCCGGTTTGTTCGCGCAGCGTCACCTCCGATTCCTTCACCGTCGGGATACTGGAGTTCAATGCTCTGCGTATCACGAAGAAGGCAGAAACCAGCATCGTTACCGCCACCAGCATAAAGAAAGCGCACAGCGCGGCATTAATCTGATTGCTGAACACAATGGTTTCCATATCTTTCAGCGTTTTGGCCGGTGCGATAAGGGTGCCTTGCTCAATGCCGGCCGAGAACTTGTTCGCCTGTGCCAGGAAACCGATGCTCGGTTTCTCATGGAAAATCTTCTGCCAGCCGGCGGTCATCGAGGTGATGAACAACCACACCGTCGGCACAATGGTCACCCAGGCGTAGCGCTGCTTCTTCATTTTGAACAACACCACGGTACCGAGGATCAGTGCCATTGACGCCAGCATCTGGTTACCGATGCCGAACAGCGGCCACAGGGTATTAATCCCGCCCAGCGGATCGACCACTCCCTGATAGACGAAGAACCCCCAGCCGGCGACCGCCACCGTGGTGCCAGCCAGGTTGCCGAACCAGGAACGGTTGTTGGCCAGGCGCGGCACCGCCACGCCGACCAGATCCTGCACCATAAAACGGCAGGCGCGGGTCCCGGCGTCGACGGCAGTCAGGATAAACAGCGCTTCGAACAGAATGGCGAAGTGATACCAGAACGCCATCATCCCACGGCTGTTGAATACCTCGCTGATGATATGCGCCATGCCGACGGCAAACGTCGGCGCGCCACCGGCGCGTGACAGCACCGAATTTTCGCCGACGTCTTTGGCGATCAGCGCCAGTGTTTCCGGGGTCACGATAAAGCCCCAGCCGTTAATCACCTGCGAGGCGTTTTCCACCGTGGTGCCGATCAGCGCCGCCGGTGAGTTCATGGCAAAATACACGCCAGGATCGAGCACCGAGGCGCAAATCAGCGCCATGATGGCCACGAAGGACTCCATCAGCATGGCGCCGTAACCGATAAAGCGGATGTGACTTTCGCGTTCAACCAGTTTCGGCGTGGTGCCGCTGGAGACCAGCGCATGGAAGCCGGAAATCGCGCCGCAGGCGATGGTAATGAACAGGAACGGGAACAGGGCACCGGCGAATACCGGTCCGGTACCGTCAATAAAGCGTGATACCGCCGGCATCTTCAGCTCCGGCATGGCAAACACGATCCCCAGCGCCAGACCGATGATCACGCCGATTTTCATAAAGGTGGACAGGTAATCGCGCGGCGCCAGCAGCAACCACACCGGCAGTACCGACGCGACAAAACCGTAAATCACCAGAACCCAGGTCAGCGTAGTGCCGTGCAGGGTAAAGAACGGTCCCCAGTAGGGGTGCTGCGCCACGTTGCCGCCGTAAATAATCGCCAGCAACATCAGCACGAAGCCAATCACCGAAATTTCCGCGATTTTCCCCGGGCGGATAAAGCGCATGTAGATGCCCATAAACAGTGCGATCGGGATAGTAGCGGCGATGGTGAACAGGCCCCATGGGCTGTCGGCCAGTGCTTTGACCACTACCAGTGCCAGTGCCGACAGGATGATGATCATCACGCCAAGCGCGCCGAGCATGGTGATCACGCCGGCGAAGGCGCCAAGTTCCTGCTTGGCCATTTCGCCCAGCGAGCGGCCATCACGCCGAGTGGAAATGAACAGGATCAGGAAGTCCTGCACCGCACCGGCCATCATCACGCCAACCAGGATCCAGATGGTGCCTGGCAGAAAACCCATCTGCGCCGCCAGAATGGGGCCTACCAGCGGACCGGCACCGGCAATGGCGGCGAAGTGGTGGCCGAACAGTACCCATTTATTGGTCGGGACGTAATCCAGCCCGTCGTTGCGGCGCTCTGCCGGCGTCAGCCGTCGATCGTCCAGTTCGAAGACGTTTTTGGCGATAAACAGGCTATAAAACCGATAGGCAATGCTGTAACAGGCAACGGACGCCACCACCAGCCAGACCGCGTTGACATGCTCGCCGCGGCTGAGTGCCAGCATCGCGAAGGCAAACGCCCCGACCAACGCCACCGCTAGCCAGATTATTCCGGACTTGACGTTCTTCATGGTTAACAACTCCTTGGTGTGCAGAGTAGTGAGAGAGGTCATCAATGTTGTTATGAAGGTAAACACCAAGTTAAAAATAGGAGGTTTACGCACGAAGAGAAACCGCACGGATAAGAAATGTGAGCTCAGGCGAGTATTAGTGAAAAAACAAGATGATGAGGTCACCTTGGCCGGCGGGGCGCGTGACGGATGCCACGGAAAAAATCGGGCGCCATAAAGGCGCCCGACAAGCAGCGTAGTGGGTGGGCGGTTATGGTGCCGGGCGGGCGATCACGCTGCGGGTTTCCATCCGCACTTCGGCGATGGTGACTTGCAGGCTGTCGCTCTGGCGATAAACCACGTCGCCTTTCACCTGCACGGTGCCGGTATCCTGGCTACACACCAGCTCGTCGCGCACCGCGTGGATGAATGGAGCAGGGATGAACGCCACGGCGCCATTTTCCAGCAAACGGACACGCAGTCCACCGCGGGTGACGTCGATGATTTCCGCCTTGAAGCGGGTATTGGTGCCGGCCTTGTCTTGCAGAAAACGGGCATACAGCCAATCGCCGACGTCGCGTTCCGCCATCCGGTTCAGACGGCGACGCTCCGCCAATTGGACGGTGATCGCTTCCTGCGGTTTCTGCGCGGCCTGTTCGCTGATAATGGCTTTCAGCAGGCGGTGGTTGACCATATCGCCGTATTTACGGATGGGTGACGTCCAGGTGGCGTAAGCTTCCAGCCCGAGGCCAAAGTGCGGGCCCGGCTCGGTGCTGATTTCGGCGAAGGTCTGGAAACGGCGAATACGGCTGTCGAGGAATTGCGTCGGCTGTGCGTCAAGGTGACGGCGCAGCTCGCAAAAGCCTTCCAGCGTCAGCAGTTTTTCGGCCTCGGCTTGTACCCCGTTGGCCTGCAGTACGCTGACTGCCTGTTCCACCAGCGCCGGGTCGAAGCCGGTGTGCACGTTGTAGATGCCGAACCCCAGACGATCGCGCAGCACCACGGCGGCGCAGACGTTGGCGGCAATCATGCACTCTTCAACGATGCGGTTGGCGGTACGACGTTGCTCGGTGATGATGTCCAGCACGTCGCCTTTCTCGCCGAGGACAAAGCGATAGTCCGGCCGATCCTTGAACACCAGCGCATGCTGGTGACGCCAGCCGTTGCGCGCATCACAGACCCGCTTGAGCAGGGTAATCTGCTGGGCGATAGCCTCGCTTGGCGGTTGCCAGCCGGCAATGCCGTCCAGCCAGTCGGAGACTTCGTCATACACCAGTTTGGCTTTCGATTCGATTTCGGCGGCGAAGAAATGGATATCGCTGCCCAACGCGCCGTCAGCGGCGATGGTCACGCGGCAAGCCAGTACCGGGCGACGCTCATTGGCGCGCAGCGAGCACAGATTGTCGGACAGGTCGCGCGGCAACATCGGGATGTTGAAACCCGGCAGGTAGTTGGTAAAGGCGCGTTTGCGGGCAATGTCATCCAGCGCGCTGCCCTGATCGACGAAGGCGGTCGGGTCGGCGATAGCGATGGTCAGTTGCAGGGTACCGTCGGCGTTCTCCTGAACAAACAGCGCATCATCCATATCTTCGGTGCTGGCGCTGTCGATGGTGACAAAATCCAGACCGGTCAGATCTTCACGCGCCAGAGTGGCGGTCGGCTGATGGGTAGCCGCCATTTCTGGCGCTTCCTTTTCGAGATTATGTCGTGCCAGCGTGACCCACCATGGCGCAAAGTGATCGTCGGCGTTGGTAATGAAATCAGTCAGCTCGGCATGGAAGCTACGGTCACCTTTCAGCGGGTGTCGACGCATTTCCGCCACCGCCCAATCGCCGGCCTGGAAGTCATGTGTCAGTTCACGCCCTGGACGACATTGAATCGCATCTTTCAGCAACGGGTGATCCGGCACGATTGACAGGCGATCGTCTTTCTTCTGTACCCGACCGACAAAGCGTGACAAGAATGGCTCGACCAGGGTTTCCGGCTCGGCGATTTCACGTTCTTTCTCGGTGTGGACGGTGGCGACGATGCGGTCGCCATGCATGACTTTTTTCATGTACGGCGGCGGGATAAAATAGCTCTTTTGGCCATCGACCTCTAAAAAGCCAAAGCCTTTCTCAGTCCCTTTTACTACGCCTTCAACACGCGGGGTTTGAGAGTGAAGTTGCTGTTTAAGCTGCGCCAGCAGCGGGTTATCTTGAAACATATCGTCCAGTGAATGGGTTGTGAGTGGCAAGATTTGCGGCTGACAGTTTTACGCGAATCACCCGCTGCGGGCAAGCCTGATATCACGCTTTTCCACACCCGCAGCGCGTTTTTTAGCGATATCAGGCCTGCTTACTCAGGCAATGCGCAGCGTGACTGACGCAGGCTCACGACGTATCGCCACCGGGATCGATTTGGAGGTTGGCGTGCCGGTACCGTCGCCAAAGCTGGCCAGCGGCACCAGCGGGTTGGTTTCCGGGTAGTAGGCCGCCAGGTTGCCGCGTGGAATAGCATAGCTCACCAGTTTGAAGCCACTGACCTTGCGCGTTACGCCGTCATTCCACAGGGTTTCAATCTCGACCCGCTCGCCGTCCTGCATCCCCAGTGCGGCAAGATCGTCTGGATTGATAAACAACACCTCGCGTTGGCCGTAAACGCCGCGATAGCGATCGTCGAGCCCATAAATCGTGGTGTTGTACTGATCGTGGGAACGCAGGGTTTGCAGAGTGAACGGCGCCGTCTGCCCGGCCAACTGTGGGAACAGGCTGTCGGGTAGCGCTGCGGCACCAAATTCCGCCTTGCCGCTTGGCGTGGCGAAGCGCAGTTCGGCGGCAGCGTTGCCGAGATAAAAGCCGCCCGGCAATTCGCAACGCGGGTTAAAATCGTCGAAACCGGCTATGGTGGCGGCGATGTGATCGCGGATCAGCGAATAGTCGTCCGCCAGCGCCAGCCAGTCGAGCGACTGATTACCCAGCACCGCATCGGCGATGCCGCAGACGATCGCTGTTTCCGAGCGCTGACTGTCCGATAGCGGTTTGCCGATGCCTTCCGAGGCGTGCACCATGCTGAATGAGTCCTCGACGGTAATAAACTGCGCTCCGCTGGCCTGCATATCCTGTTCGGTGCGGCCGAGCGTTGGCAGGATCAGCGCGTCTTTACCGGTGATCAGATGGCTGCGATTCAATTTGGTGCTGATGTGTACCGTCAACCCGCAGTTACGCAGCGCCTGTGCGGTGCGTTCGCTGTCCGGCGCTGCTGCCGCCAGATTGCCGCCAAGCGCAATCAACACCTTGACCTCGCCGCGCAGCATCGCTTCGATCGCTTCTACCGTATTGTGGCCCGGCTCACGACGTGGCGAAAAATTGAAGTGCCTGGCCAGACTGTCAAGCAGCGCCGTCGGCGCTTTTTCATCAATGCCCATGGTGCGGTTGCCCTGCACGTTACTATGGCCACGCACCGGACACAGACCGGCGCCCGGCTTGCCCAATTGGCCGAACAGCAGTTGCAGATTGGTGATTTCACGCACCGTGGCCACCGAGTGCTTATGCTGGGTGACGCCCATTGCCCAGGTGCAAATCACCCGCGGTGCCGAGCGGTAAATCTCGGCCGCTTCGCGCAGCTGCGTTTCGCTCAGTCCCGACTGCTGGGTGATCTTCGCCCAACTGGTGGCGTCAACCTGCGCCAGATAGGCGTCGACTCCGACGCAGTGCTGCTCGATAAACGGCAAATCGAACAGGCCGACCTGGCCGGCAGCCTGCTGCTGTCGGTGGCTTTCCAGCAATGCCTTGACCATCCCGCGTACCGCCGCCATATCACCGCCGAGGTTGGGCTGATAATAGGCGGAACTGATCGGCGATGAGCTGGGTGTCAGCATCTGAATCGGGTTTTGCGGATCGGCAAAGCGCTCAAGTCCGCGTTCGCGCAGGGTGTTGAAGCTGACGATGCGCGCGCCGCGGCGGGCGGCATGTTTCAGGCTGTGCAACATGCGCGGATGGTTGGTGCCGGGGTTTTGACCAAACACGAAAATCGCGTCGGCCCGCTCGAAATCATCCATGCGGATGGTGCCTTTGCCGACGCCAATGCTCTGTTTCAGGCCGATGCCGCTGGCTTCATGACACATATTGGAACAGTCGGGGAAGTTGCTGGTGCCGAGCATGCGCCCGAACAGCTGATACAGATAGGAGGCTTCGTTACTGGCGCGGCCGGAGGTATAGAGTTCGATTTGATTGGGATTGTCCATCCGCTTGACGTGCTGGGCAATCAGCGCCAGCGCATCCGGCCAGCTGATGGGCTGATAACGATCGCTGTCGGCATGGTAGCGCATTGGTTGAGTAAGGCGGCCCTGATACTCAAGGAAATAATCGCTCTGTTGCAGCAGCGTACTCACGCTGTGGGCGGCAAAAAACTCTGCTGTAACCGCATGGCGGGTGGCTTCCCAACTGACGGCCTTGGCGCCGTTTTCGCAAAAGCTGAAGGTACTGTGATTGTCATCGCCCCAGGCGCAGCCGGGACAGTCGAAGCCGCGTACTTTATTAACGCGCATCAGATTGCGCAGGTTTTTCAATGCTTGCTTGCTGTCCAGCACGTAGCGGGTGGTGGCTTCCAATGAGCCCCAGCCGCCCGCCGCACCGGTATACGGTTTGATAGACGGTTTAAATTTCATTGTGGTCTTCGCAGGTGATTGTTGTCAGAAAGTGAACGCTTTATTAAGCGTTTTGAGTCTTTATGTCACAAGTCTAGGGGCGCGCGACGCAAGCGTCTAATCGAATAGGGCAATGATGGCATAGAGCGGGTTTATCGCACCCAGCTGACATACAAATGGTTGCATTATGTTATCCGCTGCAAAAGTCTAACGATTCCGCCAGACGATGCTTTAGTGCAGTCTATGTCACGGATTTATATTGCAATATTTGAGGAAGAGTGAGTGAAGCGTTCAGTATCGGCTGTGGTAATCGGGATTTTGTTGCCGCTGGCAGCGCAGGCGGCAGACACGGCAGGCGATTTTCCCTCGCTAACGCCGCCGCCAATTGATGCGGCATCGTATGTATTAATGGATTACGCCAGTGGCCAGATTATGGCGCAAAACCACGCCGACCAGCGGCGTAACCCGGCCAGCCTGACCAAATTGATGACCGGGTTGGTGATTGACCATGCGCTGGATCAGCACAAAATCAGCCTGGACGATGTGGTGACGGTGGGCAAGGATGCCTGGGCAGCAGGCAATCCGGTGTTCAAGGGATCGTCGCTGATGTTTTTAAAGCCAGGTGACAGGGTCACGGTTCGCGACCTGAGCCGCGGTATCATTATTGATTCCGGCAACGATGCCTGCGTGGCAATGGCTGACTACGTCGCCGGCAGCCAGACGGCGTTTGTCGACCTGATGAACAACAAAGCAGCGCAGCTGGGATTGAAAAATACCCATTTTGAAACCGTTCATGGCCTCGATGCTCCGGGGCAATACACCACGGCCGGCGATCTGGCGGTGATTTCACGCGCCATCATCATGAGCGAACCGGCGGAATACCATATGTACAGCGAAAGGTCGCTGACCTGGAATGGTATTACCCAGCAGAACCGCAATGGGCTGCTGTGGGACAAAACGCTGCACGTCGACGGCTTGAAGACGGGCCACACCGAATCGGCCGGTTTCAATATCATTGCTTCCGCCACCGAGGGCGATCGTCGGCTGATCGCGGTAGTGATGGGGGGGAAAAGCCCTAAAGGGCGCGAAGAACAGGCGCGTAAGCTGTTGAGCTGGGGGCTGCGTGATTTTGACAGCGTGCGTGTATTCAAGGCCGGTCAGCCATTGGGCAACGAGGCGGTGTGGTACGGCGACCGGTCGCGGATCGCGGTCGGCGTAGCGCAGGATCGTTACCTGACGCTGCCAAAAGGCGAAGCGAGCAAGCTGAAGGCGCAATATGTGCTCAACGTCCCACGCCTTGAGGCGCCGTTGCCACAGGGGCAAACCGTGGGGGAAGTGCGCGTCAGCGACAATGGCAAACTGTTGGCAACGCTGCCGCTGGTCACCCTGCAGCCGACGGCGGCTGGCAGCGTATTTTCACGCCTGATGGATTATCTGCGGCTGAAAGTCTGATAGCGGCATCCGATGCGTTGGTAATGATATACTCCGCGTAGTAATCATTATTTGAGCCAATACATGGATATTAAGCAGCTGATCTACCTGTGTAATCTTGAGCGCGAAAGGCATTTCGGTCGGGCAGCGGAGGCCAGTTTCGTCAGTCAGCCGACGCTGTCGATGCGCTTGAAAAATCTTGAGAAAGAGCTTGGCGTGGCGTTGATCAACCGCGGCAACAACTTTGAGGGATTTACCGCCGAAGGCGAGCGGGTACTGGCCTGGGCGCGCGAGATTGTCTCGGTCTATCAGGGGCTGAAGCTGGAGGTGGAGGCACTTAAGCATGGTCTGAACGGCACCTTGCGTATTGGCGTGGTGCCGCAATGCAGCATTACCCTGGCGCAAATGCTCAAGGCGGTGAGTGAAAAGTACCCGCAGCTGGATTACCGGGTGGCAGTGCTCAGCGCCGATCAGCTGCTGGAGGCGCTCACCGCCCATACGGTGGATATCGGCATCGGTTTCTTTGAGTTACCGACGCTAAAAGAGTTGCATTTTCAATCACAACCGTTGGCCGACAGCGGGGTGGAACTGGTGTTCCATCCGCAGCATTTTCCGCAGTTGGTCGACGATGCACCGCTGACGCTGGCAGACGTGGCTGCGTTACCGCTGTGTCTGGCAGAACCGACCCGCTATTTCCGCCGCTATCTCGATCAGAACTTCCGTGAGGCGGGGCTGTCGCTGCAAGCGCGGGTGGAAACCACCTCAATCTTTCAACTGTTGCAGTGCATTTTTGTCGGCCTGGGTTGCGGACTGTTCCCACATGGCAATCTGCTGCCGGAAATGACGCCGCAGCTGCTGCGTCGACCCATCGACATTACGCCGATGTCACGTCACGCGGCAGTGGTGATTGCCGAGCCGGGGCGTGCCACGCCGCTGGCGCAGCACTTCTTCGACGCGGCGCAGGGCTGGCTGTTAGACTAGCGGCACGGGTGTCGGACACTGCTGTGCCGTCAGCGTGTCGCCGAGGCTGTAGCGCAGGCGGTTTTCCCAGGCATACAGCGCGCTGGTCAGGATCGCTTCCAGCGCCTGCGCCTGACTCAAACCCAGGTTGAATAACGGTTGCACGTTTTGCGGAGTAAATTTTTCCGGTGAGCGCGTCAGATCGGCGCTGACCTGTATCAGTGCTGCACTCAACCGATCGTCCAGCTGTTGCTGCGCCTGGGCGATATCGTCAAACAACGCCCGGACCAGCTGCGGTTGCGCCACCTCTGCTGCCGCCTTGGCGGCGCAATAGCGGCTACCGTTGATGCGCGAGGTGACCAGCGCGCTGAGTGCCTTCAACCGTGGCGAAAGTCCATAACCAGATTGGCTGATGGTATTGAACACCCCGTTGCGCTCGCGCAGCGCGGCGGCGTCGTGTGCCAGCAGTCGGTAATAGGGCTCGCCACGTGCATTCGGGTGGCTTTGGTCCAGCACGTCCAGTTGCTCGGCATTGGCTACGGCGACATCGACCAGCGGTAAGCGGGGCTGCCAGCTTAACGACTCGAGGCTGAACTCCGCAGCCGAGGCATCGTTGATGCTTGGGAAACCAGGCACCAACGCCGTCGGTCTGCCGGCCAGCGCCGCCACGCCGGCCACGACCCGCGCCTGATAGCTGACAAACCCAATAATCTGTGTGAATGAGATTATATCGGCGGTGCTGAGGCCAACCTCGGACAGTTGCTGCACAGCTTTATGGCAGATCAGCGTGGGATGGGTGGCGAGTTGGCGGGCGTACTGGGTAATCTGCGCTAAACGAATATTGCTTTCACGGGAGGCGTCGGGGCTGTCGAGCGGGGCAAGGCGGGCGGCATAGTGGCTACACAATGCCTGAACGCCGGTCACCTGAGCGACGGTCAAGGCGGTACACAGGCGATCGTAAGGTGACAGCGTCACGTAGCGCGACAGCGTCACCCGCTCCGGAAACAATACTCGGCAACTGTCGAGCGAGGCGCTAAATACCGGTGCGCGGGCAATCAGGGCGTTATTGAGTGCGGCGTCGGCAAACTCGCCAAGGCCAAGTAAAAAGCGATCGCGCACACCGGCTGCTTGCGGTTGCAGCGGCGAATCGCCGCGTACGCTGCTCTGGGTTTCGTGATACCACTGGTTGTGGTGAGGGCGGCGCAGCGCTTCCATTGGGCTGGGGTTGCTCATCAGTGCGATATCCTGTCGTTTGATCTGCTCAACGTAGGGGATATCCTCACCGATTCGATTGGCGAGATAAAATAATGTTACGTGCTAATCCATAACTGAAAAGAATAAAATATAATTTTACTGCGCAAAAATGTAATTAGTATTTGCGATTATTGACTAACGCAGCGCCGGCGGGCCGTGGTCCCGGCCCGCCGCCCGTGGCGGACGGTCATTTCAATTCGAGTTCATTCATCGCCGCAATATTGAAACCGCCGTCGACATGAACAATTTCACCACAGATGCCGGCGGCCAGGTCCGAGCATAAAAAGGCGGCGGTGTTGCCGACGTCTTCAATGGTGACGGTGCGGCGGATCGGCGTAACCGCTTCGCAATGCGCCAGCATCTTGCGGAAATCCTTGATGCCCGATGCCGCCAGCGTACGGATTGGCCCAGCGGAGATACCATTGACCCGTACGCCGTCCGGCCCCATGGCGTTGGCCATATACCGCACGTTGGCCTCCAGCGAAGCCTTGGCCAGGCCCATGACGTTATAATTGGGGATGGCGCGCTCAGCGCCGAGATAAGACAGCGTCAGCAGCGCCGAGCCGGGGTTGAGCATGCCGCGGCAGGCTTTGGCCAACGCGACAAAACTGTAACTGCTGATATCGTGGGCAATGCGGAAGCCCTCGCGGTTGACGGCGTTGAGGTAGTCGCCGTCCAGCTGTTCGGCGGGAGCAAAGCCGATGGAATGCACCAATCCGTCAAAGGTCGGCCAATCGGCCGCCAGCGTGGTGAACAGTGCGTCAATGCTGGCATCCTGCCCGACATCGCATTCCAGCACCCGCGTCGAGCCCAATGCGGCAGCGAACTCCACCACGCGCGGCTTCAGTTTGTCATTCTGATAGGTGAAGGCCAGTTGCGCGCCTTCACGCTGCATCGCTTGCGCAATGCCATAGGCGATCGACAGTTTGCTGGCCACGCCGGTAATCAGTATGCGTTTGCCGTTGAGAAATCCCATAACAATGATCCTCCTGGTGGTAGAGACAGGCAGCGTACGCGGCTAGAATTTACCGCCGTCACGCCGCCAGGCATCGGCGGTCAGCGCTTCGCCAAAATGGCTGGCGATCAGGCGGCGGGTGAGGTCGTGCAGCGGGGCAGCCAGCACTTCGGCAGTACTGCCGCGCTCAACGATTTCACCTTCGTGCATCACCATCACCTGATCGCTGATGTGTTTCATCATGCCCAGATGCTGGGTCACATAAATGTAGGCGATACCGTGTTTTTCCTGCAGTTCGAGCATCAGGTTGATGATTTGCGAACGCATCGACATATCCAGTGACGCCAGCGCTTCGTCGGCGACGATCACTTTCGGTTGCAGGATCAGTGCACGCGCCAGCGCGACTCGCTGCTTCTGGCCAGAGGCCAGCATATGCGGATAATAATAGGCGTGATCCGGCAGCATGCCCACTTGGCGCAGCGTCTGGTTAATGCGTTGCTCACGCTCCGAGGCTTCCAGATCGGTATTCAGGCGCAGCGGGGCGTCGAGCAGCTGGCCGATGCGCTGACGCGGATTGAGCGAGGTGCTGGGATCCTGGAAAATCATGCGGATGCGCTGACTGCGATAGCGGTAATCGCCAAAAGCCAGCGGATGATCGTCGATCAGCAATTCTCCGGCGCTCGGCTCCACCATGCCAGACAGCATTTTCGCCAGCGTTGACTTGCCGGAACCGTTTTCGCCGATGATGGCCAACGTCTGGCCTTCACGCAGGGTAAAGCTGACCGATTTAACCGCCTCGACGTGCTGACGACGGAACAGCCCGGTGCGATAGCGGTAGGTCTTGCTCAGGTTACGCACTTCCAGCAACGTTTCCATGTTATTGCTCCTCCATGTTCAGCGGGAAGTGGCAGGCAAACAGATGGTTTTTCACCGGACGCAGGCGTGGGGTTTCGATGCATTTCTTTTGTGCATAAGGGCAGCGCGGCCCCAAACGGCAGCCGATTGGCAGGTGCTCCAGTGAGGGAATCGCTCCCGGCAGCGTGTTCAATCTGCTTTTGTGCGGCAGCGAACGGCCAAAGTCAGGCATCGCGCGGATCAGCGCCTGGGTATAAGGGTGGTGCGGCGTCGCCAGCAAATCTTCGCATTGCGCACTTTCCACCGTTTGACCGCAGTACAGTACATTTACCCGGTCGGCCCATTTGCTCATCATCTGCAAGTCATGGCTGATCAGCAAAATGGTGGTGTTGTTGTTTTGATTAAGCCGCGACAACAGGCGGAAAATCTGTGCCTGGGTGGTGGGCTCCATGGCGTTGGTGGGTTCGTCGGCTATCAATAACCGTGGCTGGTTGGCCAGCGCGATGGCAATCATCACTTTCTGGCATTCACCTTCGGTCAACTCGTAGGGGAAACTGCCCATGATATCATCATGATCCTTGATGCCGACGCGGTGCAGCAGCTCGATGGCGCGGCGCTTGCGCCAGTTGACGCGTTGCCACCAACGCCCCTTGAAGGTCCAGCCGGGGATCGCCTGCGCCAGCTGACGTCCGATGCTTTCGGACGGATCAAGACAGGACTGCGGCTCCTGAAAAATAATCGATACGTTGTGGCCGACCAGTCGGCGTCGCTCACGTGGCGTTAATTGCAACAGGTCGATATCGTCAAAGCGGAAACGATCGGCGGTGACGCGCCAGTTATCTTTGGTGACGCCACAAATCGCCTTGGCTATCAGGCTCTTACCTGATCCTGACTCACCCACCAGGCCACGGATTTCACCTTCGCTCAGCGTCATGCTAACGCGATCCACCGCCTTGACCGGCCCGTCGGCGGTCATAAATTCAATCGTCAGATTGCGGATATCGAGTAACGGCATTATTCCACTCCCGCATTGATTGCGCGGCGCATGCCGTCGCCCAATAGATTGGTCAGCAACACGCTCAGCATGATCGCCGCCCCCGGCAACATTACCGTCCAGGGCGCGACATACACCAGTTCCAAGGAATCGCCGAGCATCGCGCCCCATTCAGGCGAGGGCAACTGCGCACCAAGATCGAGGAAACCCAGCGCGGCGATATCCAGGATCGCCATCGACAGCGCACGGGTAAATTCGGTTACTAGCACCGCAGCGATATTCGGCATCACCGCGAACCATAAAATCTGCAGCGTCGTGGCGCCATCAAGGCGCGCTGCCACAACGTATTCTTTTTCCAACTCGTCGTGCACCGCGCTGTAAATGGTGCGCACCATACGTGGCAACAACGCCAGCCACACCGCCAGCATCGCGTGCTCGAGCTTCGGCCCGATAAATGCCACCACCACGATAGCCAGCAGCAGCGACGGGATTGACAGCAGGGTGTCGAGAATATGATTCAGCACCGCCGAGCGCAGGCCGTGTGTCACGCCGGCGAACACGCCGAGGATCACACCGATAACGGCAGCGGCGAGGGTTACCAGCAGCGCCGAGCCATAGGTGGCGGCGGTGCCGGTGAGCAGACGACTGAGAATGTCGCGGCCCAGGTCGTCGGTACCAAGGAAAAACGATACGTTGCCGTAGCGAGACCATGAGGGCGGCAATAGCTGGTAACCAAGGAATTGCTGGTCAAGCGCATAAGGCGCCAGCAGGCTACCGAACAGCGACAGCAGGATCAGCGCAATCACACCGTAGAACCCGATCATCGCCAGCGCATCGCCATAAAAAATCCGCCAGGTGTAACGCAGCGGGCTGGGCATTTTCTTTTCACGGTATACGTTATCGAAGGGCATACCATTCCTTATGTTTCAGTGGGTTGGTTGCCGCACCGAGGATATCGGCCAGGACGTTGATGGTGATGACCAGCGTACCGACCACCATCACCCCGGCAGAAATCGCCGCGTAGTCCTGCTGGCGGATGGCGTTGATCAACCAGCGCCCCAGTCCGGGCCAGCTGAACACCATTTCGGTGATCATCGCCAGCGTCAGCATGGTGGAGAACTGCAACCCGAGCTTGGGTATGATTGGCGGCAGCGCATTGTGCAGCACGTGGCGACGAATGATGGTAAAGCGCGACAGGCCGCGCGTCGCCGCCGCCTTGATGTAGTTCTGGCTGAAGACATCGTCGGTGCTGATGCGCATCAGGCGCACCACTTCGGTGGTTGGCGCAACCGCCAGTGCCGCGATGGGCAATACCATATGGCGCAGGGCGCTGGCGATCATCTCCGCACGATAGGGAGAATCAGACAACCAGGCGTCGATCAGCGCAAAGCCGGTGACGTGTTTCACCGGGTACAGCAGATCAAAACGGCCGGATACCGGCAGCCAGCCCAGGTGCAGTGAGAAGAACAGCATCATCAGCAGCGCCAGCCAGAACACCGGCATGGAAAAGCCCAGCAGCGCAAAAGTGCTGATGGCGGTGTCTTGCCATTTACCACGCAGCACGCCAGCGATGATGCCCAGCGGAATGCCCACCAACAATGCCAGGGTAAACGCCAGAATGCACAGTTCCATGGTGGCGGGGAAGACTTCGCTGAGCTGTTCACTGATCGCCTGACCGTTAATGCTGGATACGCCGAAATCCCAGTGCAGCAGGCTGACGAAGTAGAATTGATAGGCGTCCCACAGGCCGGCGCCGTTGAGCGGCGCACGCGGGGTAAAATAGCTCAGGCTGAAGCTGACCAGCGTCAGCAGGAACAGCGTGATGATCAGCAGTAAAAAGCGGCGTAGGGTAAAAATAATCACTTTTTCGCTCCCTCTGCGGCTTCGCGGTACACGCCGGCAAACGACGCATTACCGAACGGGCTCAATACCAACCCCTTGATATCATAACGGTAGGCCTGCAGGCGGAGTGAGGATGCCAACGGCAGCACCGGCAACTGTTGTTCCAGAATTTTTTGCGCCTTTTGATAGTTTTCGATGCGTTGTGCCAACTGCTGGGAAAGCAGGGCATTTTGCAACACCTCGTCGAAGCCCGGATCACACCAGTGAGCATAGTTGGTTTGCGAGCGGATTGCCGCGCAGCTCAGCAGTGGCCGGAAGAAACTGTCCGGATCGTTACTGTCGGTAGCCCAGCCCGTCAGGGTAAGGTCGTGGTTCATTTCCATTAGCCGCGCTTCCTGGAAACGGCCCTCTACCGGCACGATGGTGACGTTAACCCCCACCTGCGCCAGATCGGCCTGGATCAGTTCGGCAGTTTTCAGCGGGCTTGGGTTGTAAGACTGCGATGCGGTCGGCACCCACAGTTTGAGGTTCAGGTTCTCAATGCCTGCCTGCTTGAGCATTTGTCGCGATTTGGCCGGGTTGTATTCGGTGATGTGCGCTTCGTTATCGTAGGCCCATGACGCACGCGGCAAAATCGAGGCGGCGGTTTCGGCGGTACCGTAGTAAATCGACTGCATCAGTCGCTGGTTGTTGATCGCCAGTGAAATCGCCTGCCGTACCTTCAGATCGTCGAACGGCGGCTTGCGGGTGTTGAACGCCAGATAGGCGATGTTCATGCCCGGGCGCAGCGTCAGGCGCAGGCGTGGATCGTCACGCAGGATAGACAACTGGCTGGCCGCCGGATAGGCCAGCACGTCGCACTCGCCGGTCAGCAGTTTCGACAACCGACCGGTACCGCCGGCGCTCATGTCGATCACCACCTGCGCCATGCGTGGCTTGCCCTTCCAGTAGGCGTCATTGCGTGCCAGCCGGATGTACTGGCCGGAGCGGTATTCATTGAGCAGGAAGGGGCCAGTGCCGACCGGCTCGCGGTCGATCATTTCCTGTTTGCCGGCCTGCGACAGCTTATCGGCATATTCTGCCGACAGCACCGGGGCATAGTGGGTTGCCAGGTGCCACAGGAAGGAGGCATCCGGCGCCTGCAGGCGTATTTCGACGGTGTAGTTATCGAGTTTTTTTACGCTCTGCACCGAATCGCCAAATTGCAGGCTGTCAAAGTAAGGGTATTCGCCACCGTTGACATCATGATAAGGGTGCTTCTGGTTGAAGACCCGTTGGAAGCTGAACACCACGTCGTCGGCATTCAGTCGGCGCGTCGGGGTAAACCAGTCGGTGGTCTGGAACGGCACATCCTTGCGCAGGTGAAAACGGTAGGTTGCGCCGTTATCCAGCACCTCCCAGCTTTGCGCCAGTTCGGGGATCAGACGATAAGTGTATGGATCAACGTCCAGCAAGCGATCGTACAGCTGGGCGGCCAGGGTATCGACCGTCAGGCCGCTGCTGGCCATCTGCGGGTTGAAGGTGTTCAGTATGCCGCTGACGCAATAGACAAAACCATGTTGCCGAATGTCCGGCAGTGCCGCGGCGGCGGCGGTCGTTGGTGCCGGTGGAACGGCCGCAATGGCCGAGCCGCCAAGGCATAACGTCAATATCCAAAGGGGTAAACCACGCATAGAAGCTCATGGGTTAATAAGCAATAGCGTTAGTGTACCGTACTCTGGCGATCTGCCCAATTCCTTGCATGCAATGACCGTATTTTTTGCTGATGGATTAAGCGCTTCGCTGCTTTGCAAAGGTGGCGTTGACCTAAACAGCAATGATAGTTATGTTATAACATAACAATATCGTATTGCATTTTCGTTAAATCCACATTAATGAGTCAGAGGAAACATGGAAAAAACAGTATCGTCCAACCTGCCGCCATTGCCGGATGCGCAGGCCTGGCGCACAGAGAGAGGCGTGATTGACCTGGATTGGGTCGGGATGCAGGGCATAGCATTGCCGTTGGAACTGGCCGGGCGACCGCTGGCGGCGCAGATCAATGCCAGCATCAACCTGCGTGGCAGCCGAGACGGCGCGCGCGGTATTCATATGTCGCGCCTTTACGCCGCGCTGGATGGCTTGACCCAGGGGGAGCTAACGCCTCGGCGTATCATTACCACCCTGAACGATTTTTTACACTCGCAGCCAGCGCATAGCGATCGCGCGCAGTTAACCATCAGTGGCGATTTGCTATTGTCACGCCCGGCGTTGGTCAGCGCGCAACGCGGCTGGAAAAGTTACCCGCTGTGTATTGAGGCACAGCTGGCCACGGTGCCCAGGTTAACGCTGAAAGTCGGAGTGGCATATTCATCAACCTGTCCCAGTTCTGCCGCGCTCAGTCGTCAGGCTGCACAACAACAATTTCTGGTTGATTTTGACGCGGAGTCAACCAGCCTTAGCCGCCAGCGAGTGGCTGAATGGTTGGGTTTGCACGGTATGCCGGCAACGCCGCACAGCCAACGCAGCTGGGCCTGGGTAACGGTCGAGCTGTCGCCCGATGAGCAGACCGTACCGGTGATGACGCTGATTGAGCGCATTGAACACGCGTTGGGCACGCCGGTACAAACGCTGGTCAAGCGGCTGGACGAGCAGGCTTTCGCCCTGGTCAATGGCCAAAACCTGATGTTTTGTGAAGATGCTGCGCGCCGGTTGTATAACGCGCTGCAAGCATCCTGCCGTTATCGTGCAGGCCAGGTGGTGGTTGAACATCAGGAGAGTCTGCATGCTCACAATGCGGTGGCGCAACTGAGCTGGCAGGAGGATGACGATGTTGCGTAAAAATCCCAGCGGCCATTTGCCGCAGGTGTCACCAAAGGCTTATATCGATCCGACCGCCATTATTTGCGGACGGGTGATGATAGGTGATTATGTTTATGTTGGCCCTTACGCGGTGATCCGTGCCGATGAGCTTAACCCCGACGGCGAGTTGGAACCGATCGTCATTGGTGCCCATTCCAACATTCAGGACGGGGTGGTGATTCATTCCAAGGGCGGGGCGGCGGTTACCATCGGTAGCTATAGCTCGATCGCCCATCGCGCCATTGTGCATGGTCCCTGCCGTATAGACGATCGGGTATTTATCGGTTTCAACAGCGTGTTGTTCAATTGCCATGTGCGCAGCGGCTGCGTGGTGCGTTACAACGCGGTGGTAGACGGGGTGACGCTGCCGGAAAACCGCTATATCCCCTCAACTGAGCGCGTCGGTGTCGACAGTGATTTATCGCGTTATGCGGCGGTGGATCGTGATGCGTTGCAATTTTCCGAAGAGGTGGCGGCCACCAATATTGCGCTGGTACGGGGCTATCAGGCATTACGTAATGAATTTTGACCTGCACGGACTGATGGCTAATTGCACAATATTGCTGTGGTAATGAGAAAATTTCTCAACAAAGTACTTTACAGATGATACTGAGAACCATTATCATCGATTGGCAGTTCACGGAAGGCCTCGCCTTGTGGCCCGATGTGGAAGGCACGACATTGCTCACATTGCTTCCAGTGTTTCTTAAGCCAGCTCGGGTGCTGGCTTTTTTTTTGCCTATCGCCAAGGTCTGCTGACCGCCCCCCCAATTCCCCCCGAACGCCGCTGACGCCGGATTATTCCTATTCTGCGCAAAATCGGGCCACTTGCTTGTCGAGTTGAAAATTTCCACGGATACTCACAACATGTAAAAGCAATCCCATCGCGTGTCAGGTCATTACATGTTTATATTTATAGTCGCGCCCGTGGCGGTAAAGATTAATTACACGGTGAGCGAAGCTCTTTGGCTAGCATTGCGTGTTGGCAACCTGGTAGCAAAGGGATGAAACGACATGAACGTGCTTAATTATTCAAGCAAGACCACTCTGGTTAAGTTATCTCTCGCACTCTCTGATTTTCTCTTTTTTGTATTATCGCTGTTAATCGCCGTTTATCTGGTCGATCTGTTTGGTGGTAATATCCGTGATTTTATTCCCGAATCGGAAATGAGCGCGCGTTTTATGACGCATGTCATGTTGGCAGTATTATGCGTGGGATGGTTCTGGGTGAGATTGCGTCATTACAGCTATCGCAAACCGTTTTGGTTTGAGCTCAAGGAAGTGGTGCGTACTTTGCTGATCTTTGCCGTCTTCGATCTCGCCATGGTGGCGTTTTCGATGTGGCATTTTTCACGCTATGTCTGGGGGCTTACCTGGTTGTCGGCGCTGGTGCTGGTGCCTCTGGCGCGCGCAATAGTCAAACGGATACTGGATGCGTTTGGTCTGTGGAAAAAACATACGGTGATTATCGGCAGCGGGAAAAATGCCTGTGATGCCTATGCCGCATTGCAAAGTGAAGAAATTCTGGGTTTTGCTATCTGCGCGTTTTTTTCAAGCGACCAAACCGGTGCCAGACAATTAATGGGCATTCCAATCATTGATGATGAACAGCAACTGTGGTCGCAGTGCGATCCACAATTGACTCAGTTTGTGGTGGCGCTGGAGTTTGACCAGCATGCGTTGCGTGATCGATGGCTTAAAACGCTGGCAAAACATCATTGTCGTTCGGTTTCGGTGATCCCGACGTTGCGCGGCGTGCCGCTTTATGGCACAGACATGTCATTCATTTTTAGCCACGAAGTGATGATCCTGCGGGTGAGCAATAATTTGGCAAAAAGATCCTCGCGATGTCTAAAAAGGACTTTTGATATTATTGGCTCGGCGATCATTATTCTATTACTGGCGCCGGCATTGCTCCTACTGTGCTATTTGGTATCGAAAGATGGCGGTAGCGCAATTTATGGGCACCAACGGGTCGGCCGAGACGGTAAAAAATTTAATTGTCTGAAATTCCGCTCAATGGTGGTGAATTCGCAACAGGTGTTGCAGGAGTTGCTCGAACGGGATGCCGACGCGCGTGCAGAATGGGAAAAGGATTTCAAACTTAAAAACGATCCACGTATTACTCGCATTGGCCGTTTTATTCGTAAAACCAGTCTGGATGAATTACCGCAACTGTTTAACGTATTAAAAGGGGAGATGAGCCTGGTGGGGCCCCGCCCGGTAATCGAAAAAGAGCTGGAGCGTTATGCGGGTGACGTCGATTATTACTTTATGGCAAAACCAGGGATGACCGGACTGTGGCAGGTCAGTGGTCGCAATGACGTTGATTATGACACCCGCGTATATTTTGATGCCTGGTATGTAAAAAACTGGTCGCTGTGGAACGACATCGCGATTCTGTTTAAAACCATCAATGTGGTGTTAAAAAGGGACGGTGCATATTAATCGAATGCCTGATGTTGCCACAGGCCTCGCCGGGAAAGGCCGCGATATGAAAAGCCAGCGCTGATTATAGCGGCCTATAATCGGCGTGCTGCCGCATTCAGGCGGCTATTCGCCCTCTGCCGCCGAGGTGGAATGTGCTTCTTCGGGCCGATCGTTTTGCAGCAGCGCGTGCTTTTTTAGCATGCCGCGCAGTTGATGGTAGCTCAGTCCCAGCAGTTGCGCAGCCTTGCGCTGATTGAAACGACCTTGCTGCAAGGCTGACTCCAGCAGCTTTTTCTCCTGCTGATTCTGCCAGCTCTTCATATCCAGTGGCAGTGCGGGCAGCGCGTCGCCGTGCGGTTGGTGCGCGGTTGCTGCGCTGGCGACGTGGCGGGCAAAGGGATTGATGATGATCTCATCCAGCGCGCTGCTGCTGGTGCCATGGCGATACACTGAACGTTCAACCACGTTTTTGAGTTCGCGCACGTTACCCGGCCAGGCGTAACTCAGCAACGTGTCACGGGCGCGCTCGGTAAAGCCGGGGAACAGCGGCAACGACAACTCTCTGCACATCTGAATGGCAAAATGCTCAGCCAGCAGCATGATGTCCTGCTGACGCTGGCGCAGCGGTGGCAGTTGCACCACATCGAACGCCAGCCGATCGAGCAGATCGGCGCGGAATTTGCCCGCCGCCGCCAACGCCGGCAAATCGTCGTTGGTGGCGCACACCAGCCGTACGTCAACCTGCAGCGGCTGGCTGCCGCCGACGCGCTCCAGGTGACCGTACTCAATCACCCGCAGCAGCTTTTCCTGCACCAGCATCGGCGCCGTGGCTAATTCGTCCAGAAACAGCGTACCGCCGTCGGCGCGTTCAAAACGCCCGAGATGACGTTTTTGCGCGCCGGTAAAGGCGCCTGCCTCATGACCAAACAATTCAGAATCCAGCAGGTTTTCGTTTAACGCCGCGCAATTGAGCGAAATGAACGGCCCTTGCCAGCGGTTGGAAAGATAATGCAGACGATGGGCGATCAGCTCCTTGCCCGTGCCGCGTTCACCTATCACCAATACCGGTTTGTTCAACTTTGCCAGTTGTGAAACTTGTTCCAATACTTCAATAAAGGCATTCGCTTCGCCTAACAGGTTTTCGATCTGCTCGCTCATGATGAAATTCGCCAATAGTTGGTGAGGATAATCACTTTACAGGATGCTGGCGTTGAGTCAAAAATAAATAATTATTGTTTTTCAATGATATAAAAGTTGGCACGGGTTTTGATTATATCTCTGTGTAAGCCGTTACCCCTAACGTGGCGCTTGAGACGCCATCGACACCAAGAGGAAGTAAATTATGGGCATTTTTTCTCGTTTTGCCGACATCGTGAACGCCAACATCAATACGCTGCTGGATAAGGCAGAAGATCCGCAAAAACTGGTGCGACTGATGATTCAGGAGATGGAAGACACTCTGGTAGAAGTGCGTTCCACCTCGGCGCGTGCGCTGGCGGAGAAAAAGCAGTTGCTGCGTCGCATCGAGCAGGGCGAAACCCAACTGAGCGACTGGCAGGAAAAAGCCGAACTGGCGCTGCGTAAGGACAAAGAAGATCTGGCTCGTGCGGCACTGATCGAAAAACAGAAGGTTGCCGATTTGATCGCCACCTTGACGCAGGAAGTTGCCACCGTTGAAGAAACGCTGACGCGTATGAAAAGCGAAATCGGCGAATTGGAAAACAAACTGACCGAAACACGTGCACGTCAGCAGGCGCTGACATTGCGTCATCAGGCGGCATCATCCTCGCGTGAAGTGCGTCGCCAGTTGGACAGCGGTAAACTGGATGAGGCGATGGCGCGTTTCGAGCAGTTCGAACGCCGTATTGACCACATGGAAGCGGAAGCCGAAAGCATCAGCATCGGTAAAAAGAAATCGCTTGATCAGGAGTTCGCCGAACTGAAGGCGGATGATGCCATCAGCGAGCAGCTGGCGGCGCTGAAAGCGAAAATGAACCGTTCAGAGTAATGCTCCAGCGGCCGCCGGTATGGCGGCCGCCGATGAAAGACGACATAAGAAGGAAAAAAAATGAGTGCTTTACTCCTTGCCATTCCGTTGACGATTTTTGTGCTGTTTGTCGCACCGATTTGGCTTTGGCTGCATTACAGCAATCGGCAGCAAAGCGGCATTCAGCTCAGCCATCAGGAAATGCAGCGTCTGGCGCAGTTGACCGACGATGCCAAACGCATGCGCGAACGTATTCAAGCGCTGGAAGAGATCCTTGATGCCGAACACCCGAACTGGAGACAGTCTTGATGAACAATACGCTGGGCAGTAAAAAGCTGTATCGCGTGCCGGAAGAAGGCATGGTGAAGGGCGTCTGCGCCGGCCTGGCGCATTATTTCGACGTGCCGGTACGCCTGATCCGCGTTATCGTGGTGCTGTCGATGATTTTCGGTCTGTTCTTCCTGACGCTTATCGCCTATTTTACGCTGGCCTTTCTGCTGGAAGACGCGCCGGCCAGCCGCTTCGATGGCGAACATCAACGCACGCCGCGCCAGTTGCTTGACCGGCTGGAATATGAACTGGGCAGCGGTGAACAACGCTTGCGTCAGGTTGAGCGCTACGTCACTTCAGACACCTTCGGCGTGCAAAGCCGTTTTCGCAAGCTGTAACCTGTTACGCGTTCCTTTCCGCACCGATCTGCGTAGCGCAGGTCGGGCATATCGTCTGTTCCCCTTGATTCTCTTGCCGGAGGGCATTCCATGAACAAAACTTCAGCTATTAATGGCGCTAAAACCTCCACGTTCAAGCAAGGAGCAGCTGCAATGTTGAAGACATTGTCTAAAGTCATCATCATAGGGTTAATGAGTTACGGGCCGGCGGGGGCAACCTCATGGTTGCTGAAGACCGTCAGCCGCAAACCGCTGCGCCTGCTATTGGCGGTGGTATTGGAACCGTTGTTGCGCAAAGGGCTAAACACGCTGTTCGGGCGTTATACCCGCTAACGGCAAGCGCTAACCCGGTGCGCCGGCCAACCGGTAATGCTGCGCTTTGCAAGGTAAAAGGTATCTGCCAAGGAGAAGAATGAAACGTTTGCAAAATGAGTTAACCTCGCTGGTCAATCGCGGTATCGATCGTCATCTGCGTCTGGCGGTGACCGGCTTGAGCCGCAGCGGCAAAACGGCGTTCATCACGGCTTTCGTCAATCAATTGCTTCATGTGCACAGCGGCGCCCGCATGCCGCTGTTTTCGCCGGTGCGTGAAGAACGGCTGCTGGGGGTGAAACGCATTCCTCAGCGCGATCTGGGTATTCAGCGCTTTACCTATGACGAAGGACTGGCACAGCTGTATGGCACACCACCGAGCTGGCCGACGCCGACGCGTGGCGTCAGCGAAATTCGTCTGGCATTACGCTACCGCTCCAACGATTCGCTGCTGCGCCATTTTAAAGAGACCTCGACCCTGTATCTGGAAATCGTGGATTATCCGGGTGAATGGTTACTCGATTTACCGATGCTGGAACAGGATTATCTGGCCTGGTCGCGGCAAATGACCGGCCTGTTGCAAGGCGACCGCGCCGAATGGGCCAAGCCGTGGCTGGCGCTGTGTGACACCCTCGATCCTTTGGCACCGGCGGATGAAAACCGGCTGGCGGCGATTGCGCAGGCCTACACTGATTATCTGCTGCGTTGCAAGACCGAAGGGCTGCATTTTATTCAGCCGGGCCGCTTTGTGCTGCCGGGCGATATGGCCGGCGCGCCGGCGTTGCAATTTTTCCCGTGGCCGAAAGTCGATGCCAGCGGCGAATCCCGGCTGGCGCAGGCTGACAAACACACCAATATTGGCATGCTGCGTACGCGCTTTAACTATTACTGCCAGTCGATCGTCAAAAACTTTTATAAAGAGCATTTTTCCCGCTTCGATCGCCAGATCGTATTGGTGGACTGTCTGCAACCGCTGAACAGCGGGCCACAGGCCTTCAACGATATGCGGCTGGCGCTGACGCAACTGATGCAAAGTTTCCACTATGGCAAGCGTACGCTGTACCGTCGGCTGTTTTCCCCTACCATCGATAAACTGATGTTCGCAGCCACCAAGGCCGACCATATCACTGCCGATCAGCACGCCAATCTGGTATCGCTGTTGCAGCAGTTGGTGCAGGAGGCGTGGCAGAACGCTGCGTTTGAAGGCATCAGCATGGACTGCGTCGGGCTGGCCTCGGTGCAGGCAACCGAAAGCGGTATCGTCGATCACCAGGGGCAGCGCATCCCGGCGCTGAAGGGCAGTCGCCTGGCAGACGGTGCGCCGCTGACGGTGTTCCCCGGCGAAGTGCCAGCGCGTTTACCCGGCCCGGCCTTTTGGCATAACCAGGGGTTCCACTTTGATGAGTTTCGTCCACAGGCGATGAGCGTGGACAGCCCGTTACCGCATATTCGTCTGGATGCGGTGATGGAGTTTTTGCTGGGAGATAAATTGCGATGAGCGAACCGTTAAAACCGCGTATCAATTTTGAACAACCGTTGCAAGCACCGCAAGAGCCGGTGCTGCGTGCCGGGATGGCCTTTGATCAACGCCAGGCGGAAAACTTCCTGCCGATCGCGGAGCAGTTGGATGCGAGCGAAGAAGAAGGGCGAGCGGAAGGCATCGTCAATGCAGCGTTGAAACCAAAGCGCAGCCTGTGGCGCAAAATGGTGAGCGCCGGACTGGCGTTGTTTGGCGTCAGCGTGGTGGCGCAGGGCGTGCAGTGGCTGCACGACGCCTGGCTGCAGCAAGACTGGATTGCCCTCGGTGGCGGCGTAGCGGGTGGGTTGATTGTCTGCGCCGGCGTTGGCTCGGTATTGACCGAGTGGCGCCGGTTATACCGCTTGCGCCAGCGTGCGGAAGAACGCGACGTCGCGCGCGATCTGCTACACAGCCATGGTCTGGGCAAAGGGCGCGAATTTTGCGAAAAGCTGGCACGTCAGGCGGGGCTGGATCAGGGGCACCCGGCGTTGCAGCGCTGGCAGGCGTCGCTGCATGAAACGCAGAACGACCGGGAAGTGGTGGCGTTATATGCCAAACTGGTGCAGCCGGTACTGGATAATCAGGCGCGCAGGGAAATCAGCCGTTCGGCGGCGGAATCAACGCTGATGATTGCCGTCAGTCCGCTGGCGCTGGTGGACATGGCGTTTATCGCCTGGCGTAATATCCGGCTGATCAACCGCATTGCGGCGCTGTATGGCATCGAACTGGGCTACTTTAGCCGTTTACGTCTGTTCAGACTGGTATTGTTGAACATCGCCTTTGCCGGCGCGTCGGAACTGGTGCGCGAAGTGGGTATGGACTGGATGTCGCAAGATTTGGCGGCGCGGCTTTCAGCGCGAGCGGCGCAGGGCATTGGCGCTGGTTTGTTGACCGCACGTCTCGGCATCAAGGCTATGGAACTGTGTCGACCGCTTCCCTGGCTGGAGGGGGATAAGCCAAAACTTGGGGATTTTCGCGGACAACTGATCAATCAGTTGAAGGACACCATGAAGAACAACAGCAAGAAAGAAAAATAATCCTGCTGGCCGCATCGCTCCCGGTGCGGCCAATTATCTCAAGGCGTAAGCCGCGCTTGACGAAAGCATTTCCCGCTGTGATTTGTTGATAATTATCCAAAAAATCCCTGCTGACTATGATAATCCACCAAGAGTAAGCTAAAATGACGCCGATGGTGTTATTCGGTTGCGTTTAAACTCATCAATGACAACGATAAATCAGAGCCCTGTCAACTTTTGCTGACAGATCGCTTCTTCCGTCCGGGATGAGAGAGTATCATGGTCGCCAATCATCCCGCGTACGTAAAACCTGCAAAAATAAGGCCACTACTGATGCGTTTGGAAGTATTTTGCGAAGACCGGCTCGGTCTCACTCGAGAACTACTCGATCTTTTGGTATCGCGCAGCATTGATTTACGTGGCATCGAAATCGATCCTATCGGCCGCATTTATCTCAATTTCTCACAGCTTGATTTCGATACATTTCGCGCGTTAATGGCCGAAATCCGCCGCATTGACGGCGTTACCGACGTACGTACCGTCAATTTCATGCCGTCCGAGCGTGAACATCGCGCATTGCGCGCGCTGCTGGAGTCGATGCCGGAGCCGGTGTTCTCCATCGACATGAAGGGCAAGGTCGAACTGGCCAACCCCGCCGCACTGGCGCTGTTCAGCCTGAACGAAGACAAGATCCGCAATCAGACAGCCGGTCAGCTGATTGGCGGCTATAACTTTACCCGCTGGTTGGAAAATGAACACGCGGCGCCGCACTCTGAGCGGGTGGTGATCCGCAGTCAGGACTTCCTGATGGATATTACGCCAATCCACCTCGAAGATGAAAACCATCAGCACGATACCGTGGGTGCGGTGGTGATGTTGAAATCAACCGCGCGCATGGGGCGGCAGTTGCAAAATCTGTCGGTGAATGATGATACCGAGTTTGATCATATCATCGCCGTCAGTCCGAAAATGCGCCAGGTACTGGAGCAGGCACGCAAGCTGGCGATGCTTGACGCACCGCTGCTGATTATCGGCGACACCGGTACCGGCAAGGACATTCTGGCGCGCGCCTGCCATTTGCGTAGCCCGCGCGGCAAGCTGCCGTTTCTGGCGCTTAACTGCGCGGCACTGCCGGATGACGTCGCGGAAAGCGAACTGTTCGGCCATGCCGCGGGCGCCTATCCCGGCGCGACCGCCAGCAAGAAAGGCTTTTTTGAGCAGGCGAACGGCGGCTCGGTGCTGCTGGATGAAATCGGCGAGATGTCGCCACGCATGCAAACCAAACTGCTGCGCTTTCTTAACGACGGTACCTTCCGACGCGTCGGCGAAGATCACGAAGTGCATGTCGATGTTCGCGTGATCTGCGCCACCCAGAAGAACCTGATCGAACTGGTACAGCGCGGCGAGTTCCGCGAAGACCTGTATTACCGCCTGAACGTGCTGACCATTACCATTCCACCGCTGCGCGAACGGCCGCAAGACATCATGCCGCTCACCGAACTGTTTGTGGCGCGCTTTGCTGACGAACAGGGCGTGGCGCGGCCGAAGCTGGCGAGCGATCTTGGTGGTTTCCTCAGCAAATACGGTTGGCCCGGCAACGTCCGTCAGTTGAAGAACGCCATTTACCGTGCGTTGACGCAAACCGAAGGCTTCGAGCTGCGGCCGCAAGATATCGTTCTGCCGGAATTTGAAGTGGAAATGTCATTGGGCGACGAAGTGCTCGACGGTTCGCTCGACGATATCAGCAAGCGTTTCGAACGTTCGGTGCTGACACGCCTTTATCGCACCTATCCAAGCACGCGTAAATTGGCTAAACGGTTGGGAGTATCACATACCGCCATCGCCAACAAGCTGCGTGAATACGGCCTCAGCAGCCGCAAGCCGGTGGAAGACGGCGAAGAGTAAAAAAAAAGCCCGATATGAGCATCGGGCTTTTTTATTTGGCGTTACTTCAGCGTCGCCAGCGCGGCTTGGTAATTCGGTTCGGTGGTAATTTCGTTGACCAGTTCGCTGTACAGGACATTGTCCTGACCATCGAGCACCACCACCGCGCGCGCGGTCAGGCCGGCCAGCGGACCGTCGCTGATTTCTACGCCGTAAGCCTGTTTGAATTCAGCGCCACGCAGGGTCGACAGCATCACCACGTTGCTCAGGCCTTCCGCGCCGCAGAAACGGGACTGGGCAAACGGCAAATCGGCAGAAATGCACAGCACCACGGTATTGTCCATTTCGCTGGCAAACTGGTTGAACTTACGCACTGAAGTGGCGCAGACGCCGGTGTCGATGCTCGGGAAAATGTTCAGCACTTTGCGTTTGCCGGCGAAGCTGCTCAGCGTCACGTCTGAAAGGTCTTTGGCAACCAGTGAAAACGCCTTGGCGCGATCGCCAGCCTGCGGCAGTTGGCCGGCAACGGCTACCGGGTTACCTTGAAAATGTACTGTCTGAGTCATGACTTGGTTCCTTTTAAGGGGTTTGATACAAAGGTATTAACCTAATTGAGCGGCCATCAGGTTGGCATTTAACATTAGGTTCACACCCTGTCGACAGTTTAAGTCAACAATGGCTACTTGGATATATAAAATTGGCTAAATAGTTGTATATATTAGAATACATCCGCGTACTGGCGTCACAGGGTGCGTTTTTTCATTCAGGAGCCACGATGAGAAGCATGCATTTTTATCCTCAATCCTGGCCATTGCGTAGCGCGTTCGTTATCGCGCGCGGCAGCCGCACGCAGGCCGACGTAGTGGTGGTGGAAATCGAGCAGCAGGGCGTGTGCGGTATTGGTGAATGTACGCCATATCCGCGCTACGGTGAAAGTGAAGGTTCCGTGATGGCGCAACTGGCGGCGATGGTGTCGGCGATCGAAGGCGGTGTTACGCGCGCTCAACTGCAACAGCTGATGCCGGCCGGCGCGGCGCGCAACGCGCTGGATTCGGCATTGTGGGATCTGGAGTGTCGGCAGCAGGGCGAAAGTCTGTGGCAACGCAGCGGTATCAGCGCGCCGCAACATATTACCATGGCACAAACCGTCAGTATCGCGACGCCGGAGGCGATGGCCTTTGCCGCCTTGGAGCTGTATCACCAAGGCGCCACGCTGTTAAAAATCAAGCTGGACGACCATTTAATCAGCGAGCGGTTGGTGGCCATTCGCGGCGCGGTGCCGAAGGCGACGCTGATCGTCGATGCCAACGAGTCGTGGCAGGCAGAAGGGCTGGCGGCGCGTTGCCAACTGCTGGCAGATCTGCAGGTGGCGATGCTCGAGCAGCCGCTGGCGACCCACGAAGACCAGGCCTTGGAAAACTTTATTCACCCGTTGCCGATCTGTGCTGATGAAAGTTGCCATACCCGCGACGACCTGCCGACGCTGGCCGGTCGCTATGAAATGGTGAATATCAAGCTGGATAAAACCGGAGGGTTGACCGAAGCACTGGCGTTGGCGGCACAGGCGCGTCAACAGGGACTGGCTATCATGCTTGGCTGCATGTTATGCACCTCGCGGGCGATAAGCGCCGCGCTACCGTTGGTGCCGGGCACGCGTTTTGTCGATCTTGACGGGCCGACCTGGTTGGCGCAGGACGTTGAACCGGGGCTGGATTTTGCCTGCGGCGCTATTCGGCTGGAGAGTGAATAACGCCGCCGTAGGCCGCCGTTAATCCGGATAAACCAGCAGTTCGATCATGGCGTCCAGGTATTTTTCGCTGGCTTCATCGGCCGAAATGGGCGGGAATTCGGCGGTGATACAGGGCAATGACAGATCGGCGCACCAACTGCCAAACGAACCGGGGGTTTCGTAACCGACGCTGCTGACCAGCGGCAGGGCGAATTTATGTGACAACCATACGCCAAGATGTGAGCTGTCAGGATCTTCGATACAGGCCAAAGGCTCATGAAAAGACACCACCCAGCGCGGTTTCAAGCGGTGGATCAAATGGCATAACGCCTGAGTTTCCGGCTCGGAACCGGGGCGACCGCCGGTAGAAAGCTTGACGTCACGGCTAGACGCCGCGCTGTTCCAGCGATAAACCGTATCCCCGGAGCGCCAGTTGGCGGCGGGGAAGTTACGGTTGAGATCGACGCCGTTGGCATTGGCCCGCAGACCCAACTGGCAACCGTCCGGATTGACCGCCAAAATGACGTGATGGCGTAACCTGGCCGGCGAAATGCTGCGTAGCGCGCAAGACAGCGTAACCACGGCGGCATTCTCATCGCCATGCGTTCCGGCGATCACCAGTCCTGTTTCCGGGCCGCTGACCGCAGCCGGAAAATACAGCAGCGGTGCGCCTAACAACGATTTCCCGTAACTTTCTCCTGCAACGGCCAATTGGCCACGTTCACTGCGTGGTCGCTGTTGAATCATGGTGTGGTCCCGTAGTGCCAATGTAAGTTAAGACGATTGTTATTTTATTCAGTGTATTACGCTTTGGTGCAACTTTCCCAGCGCAATGTTTCACCCTGCTGGAAATCCTTGTCCATAATGTAAACAGTGTCAATTTGCTGACAGCGTTATCACTCACCGAGACTCAGGAGCGTTGATGAAAGCGATAGCCGTGACAAAAATCGGCGCAGAACCACAGGAAATCGAGCTGGCCAAGCCGGTTGTCAAACCAGGTCAGATCCTGGTGAAGCTGGCGGCGGCCGGGTTGAATCCGTTCGACTGGCGGGTGGCGGAGGGTTTGCTGGAGGGTAAGCTGCCGCATATTTTCCCCTTGGTGCTGGGCGTTGACGGCGCCGGCGAGGTGGAAGCCATCGCGCCAGACGTTACGCGTTTCCGGCCCGGCGAACGCCTGGTCGGCAGCTTTCTGTTCGGCGTGGTGGGCGCCGGCAGTTATGCGCAATATGCGGCCATCGATCAGCATGCGGCGTTGGCGCAGGTACCGGATGCCGTTAGCCTGAACGCTGCTGCCGCGTTGCCGGTGGCCGCCGGCGCGGCGTTGAAAGCGCTGGAAAAACTGGCATTACCGGCAGGTTCTCAGGTGGTTATCGTCGGTGCTAGCGGCGGCGTAGGGCGCTTTGCCGTGCAGTTGGCCAAATTGCAGGGGCTGACGGTTATCGCCACCGGCGCAGCGGATAGCCGCGCCAGCCTACATACGCTGGGGGCCGACGTGGTAATCGATCACCACCAGGCACCGCTGGCGCAGCAGTTGTTACAACGTTATCCGCAGGGCGTTGATGGCATCATCGATCTGGCAAGCGACGTCGACGGCTTCAGCGCGTTATTGGTCAGCGTACATCATGGCGGCGCGGCGGTTAGCACCCTGGGGGCGGCACTACCCGATCGACTCAGGCCGCGCGGATTGCACGGCGGCAATCTCAACGCGCAGATCAACGCCGAAGAACTGGCGTTATTGGTAGAAAAAGTGGCGCGTGGCGAATTGCAGATCCCGCTCGAGCGCATGGTGTCCATCCGCCAGGCGCCGGCAATGCTGGCTGCCAGCAAGGCCGGCGGCGCGCGTGGTAAAACCGTGCTGAATATTGACTGGTAGCGCCGGCATCGAGGCTTGATATACTGATGTCATGCCAAGCCGATAACCAGAAAGAGGATGTTATATGCCAGTTGCCCGAGTAATTGCCCATTACAGTGAAAATACCCAGGATACTATTACCCTGCTGTGCGGCGTCGATGATGAAAACCAGATCCGCCAGGGCGAGTGGTTCGGCGTTGTGAAGAATGACGACGGTCGTGGTGATGAATCCAACTATCCGTTTACCCTGCACGTGGATTACCAACGGGACGCGTTCTATCTCGATTACGGCTATGACGACGTGGACGCGCGTCAACTGCAAAATACCGACATTCATCAACGCCCGTTGGCGGAAAAAGGTGTATTTACCATTTTCGATGAAGAAGAGGGTGAAGAGTTCAGTTATCAGATTACCAGCGTGCATTTGTACGATTGATTATCCTGCCGTTATACCGATACCCGCGCCTGTCGCGGGTATTTTTTATCGTTTGTCGCCCAGTTTTTAAATCTAGTTGCTCTCTGGCTATAGGTCTGCGCGATCTTGTGCTATATGATAAATAATTCAGATGGTTAACTCGGGATGATTGATGATGGCGATAAAAATAATTCAACGGCGTTTTCGTTTGGCGTGTTGTGCCGTAGCGGTCAGCACCAGCTTTAGCGCCACAGCCGCACAGGTACCGGCCGGCACCGCGTTGGCCGAAAAACAGGAAATTGTTCGCCACATCAAAGACGAGCCGGCCTCACTCGATCCCATCAAAGCGGTGGGTCTGCCAGAAGCGCAGGTTGCTCGCGACTTATTCGAGGGATTGGTCAATCAGGACGCACAGGGCAAAGTGATACCCGGCGTCGCCACCGGCTGGAAAAGCAGCGACAATCAAACCTACATTTTCACCCTGCGTAAAGATGCGCGTTGGTCCAACGGTGACCCTGTCACGGCTGAGGATTTCGTTTACAGCTGGCGACGGTTGGTCGATCCTGCCAGTCTGTCGCCTTTTGCCTGGTTCGCACAGCTGGCTGCTATACAAAACGCCGAGGCGATCATCGCCGGCAAAATGCCCGCCGACCAATTGGGTGTGACGGCAGTGGATAAATACACGCTGAAGGTGCAGTTGAATAAGCCGGTGCCATATTTTGTCAGTCTGACGGCCAACTTCAGTTTGTTCCCGGTACCGAAAGCGGTAGTAGAAAAATATGGTAATGACTGGACTCGAGTCGGCAATCTGGTGGGCAATGGTGCCTTCACGCTACAGCAGCGGGTGGTCAATGAAAAACTGGTGCTGGTGCCAAACCAGCACTATTGGGACCATGCACATACCGTGTTGAATCAAGTCACTTTTGTGCCGATTAATCAGGAATCCAACGCCACCAAGCGTTATCTGGCGGGGGATATTGATATCACAGAATCATTCCCGAAAAATATGTACCAGAAGCTGCTGAAGGACATCCCGGGGCAGGTGTACACGCCGGATCAGCTCGGCACCTATTATTACGCCTTCAATACTCAGCGCGCGCCAACTAACGATCTGCGGGTGCGCAAGGCCTTGTCCTATGCCATCGACCGCAAGATCATTGCCGAAAAAGTGCTGGGTACCGGTGAAAAACCGGCTTATCACTTTACGCCGGACGTTACCGCCGGGTTTAAGCCACAGCAAAGCCTGTTGCAGCAACAGTCGCAGGATGAACTGGATGCGCAGGCCAAAGCGCTGATGCAGGCAGCGGGTTACGGTCCAGGCAAGCCGCTAACGTTGACGTTGCTGTATAACACCTCGGAAAGCCATCAGAAGATTGCCATCGCGGTGGCCTCGATGTGGAAGAAGAAGCTCGGCGTAGAGGTGAAATTGCAAAACCAGGAGTGGAAAACCTATATCGACAGCCGCAATACCGGCAACTTCGACGTGGTGCGCGCGTCCTGGGTCGGTGATTACAACGAAGCCTCGACCTTCCTTTCGCTGCTCGGTTCCAGCCATAGCGGCAACATCGCCAAATTCCGCAACGCCGATTACGATCGCGTACTGGAACAGGCCAGCCGCCAGACTCAACCGTCTGCGCTGAATGCCGATTACAACAAGGCAGAGCAGATCATTGCCGACCAGGCGCCGATTGCGCCGATATATCAATACACCAATGGTCGGCTGATCAAACCCTGGGTGAAAGGCTACCCGATCACCAACCCGGAAGACGTGGCTTACAGCCAAACGATGTATATCATCAAACATTGATTGACCACGCGCCAATGCGCAGCTTAACGCGAGTAGAAGACGACGAGAGGAGATGCAATGGATGTCATTGCCGGCAATGCGCTGCAAGTTTCTGACGCGGTCTATGCTTTTCAGCTGGACGGCAAAGGCGGTGTAACGCCGATTGAACCCGACGATAATATTACCTGTACCGCGCCGAGCTGGCTGCATCTGGATTATGCGCATCCTGCCAGTGCGCAGTGGTTGGCCACCACGCCGCTGCTACCGGATAGCGTACGCGAAGCGCTGTCTGGGGACAGCACACGACCGCGGGTAACGCGGCAGGGGGACGGCACCATGATCACCTTGCGCGGTATCAACTTTAACGCCAATTCGCGACCCGATCAGTTGGTGACGTTTCGGGTATACATTACCGACAAAATGATTATCTCGACGCGTCATCGCAAGGTGTATTCGATTGATGAAGTGGTCAATGATTTACAGTCCGGCGTAGGGCCGACCAACAGTGGCAGTTGGCTGGTGGAGATTTCCGACGGGCTGACCGACCACGCCAGTGAATTTATTGAAGATCTGCACGACAAGATTATCGATCTGGAAGACGCGTTGCTGGAGCAGCAAATCCCCGAACGCGGCCAACTGGCGTTGATTCGCAAACAATTGATTGTGCTGCGGCGTTATATGGCACCCCAGCGAGATGTGTTTTCGCGCCTGGCCAGCGAGCGTTTGCCGTGGATGAGCGACGACGACCGGCGGCGGATGCAGGACATTGCCGACCGTCTTGGCCGTGGGCTTGACGATCTGGATGGCAGCATTGCACGCACCGCGATCCTGTCGGATGAAATCACTACCGTTATGGCGGATGCCATGAACCGGCGCACCTATACCATGTCATTGCTGGCGATGGTGTTTCTGCCGACAACCTTCCTCACCGGCCTGTTCGGCGTCAACCTTGGCGGCATTCCAGGCGGTAGCGATCCGCTGGGTTTTGCGGCATTTTGCCTGATGCTGGTGGCGCTGGTGCTTGGCGTGGCCTGGTGGCTCAGGCGCAGTCGTTGGCTGTAGCACCAGGTCGTCTGGACAGTTTGTCTGGCAAAAAACGAGGTAAACCCTGACAACATTGAGCGATATCAACATTTGCCGGGACAAAGTGCGGCATGATCTCTCTCGCAGGTGAATGCAACGTCAAGCGATGGGCGTTGCGCTCCATAATTGTCTTACTTTCTTATTTTAGAATTACTGCATAGCATATTTGATTCATACCATGCCGGTTTAAACACCGGCATTTTTTTGTCTGTCGTGCGGCAAATCAGCCGGCAGATTCATCCCAGAAGCTGGCTTCTATCTTGTGTCCGTCCAGATCGCGCACGAAACAGCCGTAATATTGGGCACCATAATGCGGCCGCGAGCCCGGTGCGCCGTCATCTTGTGCGCCGGCCTGCAGCGCCTGTCGATAAAACTCGTCAACCTGCTGTTTGCTGGTGGCGAAGAAACCGACGTGAATGCCGTTGCCGATGGCGGCCGGTTTACCATTGATTGGCGTTTGCAACCAGAACTCCGGGTAATCGCGACCGTAACCGATGGCACCAGGGTGTTCCAATACGCGTCGGCAGCCTAGTGCGCCAAGCACCCGATCGTAAAACTCTGCAGCCTGGTCAAAGGCGTTGGTTCCCAACGAAACGTGGGACAAGCAAGGGGTGATGTTCATCGTCAATCTCCAGTTAACTGTACAAATAAACAGTACACCCGGACACTGACAATGTCAGATGATTTTTGCTTGAATTGTGAGCGAGCTCGAAAACAGCTCGGCAGGGGGGGAACTCCATCGACGCACCGCCGATGGAGCAGGGTAATTATTTGATTTCCAACACGTTAAGCCGTTGTGGCACCACGCTGGCGTCATCGGACTCTTCCGGCTGCCAGCCGATGGGCTGCATTGGCAGGTCTTCACGATCGAACGCCAGATCGCCGCCGTTGACCACTTCGCTGCCGTGACGAATGCCCTTGAAATCGAACAGTTCGGTATCACACAGGTGTGACGGCACCAGGTTCTGCATGGCGCTGAACATGGTTTCGATGCGGCCAGGATAACGCTTGTCCCAATCGCGCAGCATATCGCCAACCACCTGGCGTTGCAGGTTCGGCTGCGAACCACACAGGTTGCAGGGGATAATCGGATACTCTTTGGCGATGGCGAAACGCTCGATGTCTTTTTCACGGCAATAGGCCAACGGGCGGATCACCACGTGTTTACCGTCGTCGCTCATCAACTTCGGCGGCATGCCTTTCATCTTCCCGCCGTAGAACATGTTGAGGAACAGCGTTTGCAAAATGTCATCGCGGTGGTGGCCAAGCGCGATTTTTGTCGCACCAAGTTCGCTGGCGGTGCGGTACAGAATGCCGCGGCGCAGGCGCGAACACAGTGAACAGGTGGTTTTGCCTTCAGGGATTTTCTCTTTCACGATGCCGTAGGTGTTTTCTTCGACGATTTTATATTCGACGCCCAGGCCGTCCAGATAGGCCGGCAAAATGTGTTCCGGGAACCCTGGCTGTTTCTGATCGAGGTTAACCGCAATCAGCGAGAAATTGATCGGCGCGCTTTGCTGAAGGTTGCGCAGAATTTCCAACATGGTGTAGCTGTCTTTACCGCCGGACAGGCAAACCATGATGCGGTCGCCTTCTTCAATCATATTGTAATCGGCAATCGCTTCGCCGACGTTGCGGCGCAGGCGTTTTTGCAACTTGTTGAGGTTGTACTGCTCTTTTTGACTAACTGATTGTTTATCTGACATTTAAATCGTGCTCGTTCTCATGTTGGGGCTCTATTGGCGCAGCATTTTTTTCGTTGGCAAGTTTAGCATTTATCAGTAACTGGTTCATGATTCATTGCATCAATCAACACGCCATAGAGATGTGGCGTGTATGGTACGGATTGTACGGACGAATGCCAGCCGTTTTAACTGACGTGCTGCTTTATCCTTGTCAGCGATTGCCTTGACGCGCTCGGTAGCACGCCAAGGCGGCGGTCATTCGGCGGCGGATTTTTCCGCCTTGCCGGCCAGCAGACTGAGAAAGTCGTATTTTTCCTTCAGTTGTTGTTCCGCCTGTTGGTACAACGCATCGGCGACCTCCGGCTGCTGGCTGTTCAGGCGACGGAAGCGCTGCTCCTTAAGCAGGGTAGCGCTCAATTCGCTGTTCGGCGGGCGCGAATCTAGAGCCAGCGCCGCCTTACCTGCATCTGCGCGTCGCGGATCGAACCGATACAGCGGCCAGAAACCGGTGGCGGTCAACTGCTTCATCTGATCGTGACTGAGCGCCAGGTCATAGCCGTGTTCTTCGCAGGGACTGTAGGCAATGATCAATGACGGTCCGGGATAGGATTCCGCCTCCTGAATGGCTTTTACCGTTTGGTTGAGCTGCGCGCCGAGCGAGATTTGCGCCACGTAGACATGACCATACATCATCATGCTGATCCCCAGATCTTTGCGTGCCTTGCGTTTGCCGTGCTCGCCGAACTTGGTTACCGCACCGAGTGGCGTGGCTTTCGACTGCTGGCCGCCGGTGTTGGAATAGCATTGGGTATCCAGCACCAGCACATTGACGTTTTCCGTCAGGCTCAGCACGTGGTCCAGGCCACCGAAGCCGATGTCATAAGCCCAACCGTCTCCGCCGATAAGCCAGATGGATTTGTCCACCAGATAATCGGCATCGCAGGCCAACTGCCGCGCGTCTTCGCCCTCGACGTCAGCCAGCAGGCTGCGCAAGGTGGCAATTTGCTGACGGCGTGGCTCTGGCGCGACGTCGGTCAGTTGCAAACCGTTGACCAGTTCAACCGGCAACTGCGGCGCCAGCGTTTCCAGCAGCCGCAGCACGCGTTGGCGATGCTGGTCGACCGTCAGGCGGAAGCCCAGACCGAATTCGGCGTTGTCTTCAAATAACGAGTTGGCCCATGCCGGCCCACGCCCTTGTGCATTGGTGGTATATGGCGTGGTCGGCAGATTGCCGCCGTAGATCGATGAGCAGCCGGTGGCGTTGGCAATCAGCAGCCGATCGCCGTACAGCTGGGTCAGCAGTTTGATATAGGGGGTTTCGCCGCAGCCGGAGCAGGCGCCGGAATATTCGAACAGCGGGGTAATCAGCTGCGATGTACGAATGTCGATACGTTCAAGCTGCGCCGGATCGATTTCCGGCAGTTGCAGGAAGAAATCATAATTGGCTTTTTCGACCGCCAGGTTGTCCAGTCGCGAGGCCATATTGATCGCTTTAATCGACGGATCCTGCCGATCCTTGGCCGGGCAGACCTCCACGCACAGGTTACAGCCGGTGCAGTCTTCCGGCGCGACTTGCAAAAGATACTTCTGGCCACGCATGTCGCGCGCCTTGACGTCCAGCGATTGCAGGCCGGCTGGCGCATCGGCGATGGCCTCGGGTGCGACCACTTTGGCGCGAATGGCGGAGTGCGGGCAGGCGGCGACGCAGTGGTTGCACTGAGTGCACAGTTCGGCTTGCCAGATCGGCACCTGTTCGGCAATGTTGCGCTTTTCCCACTGGGTGGTGCCGACCGGCCAGGTACCGTCTGGCGGGAAGGCGGAAACCGGCAGGCTGTCACCCAGCCCGGCCAGCATGGCGGCAGTGACCGTTTTGACAAAGTCTGGTGCGGTGTCGGCAACCACCGGCGGGCGCATCGCGCTGTGTGGGTCGACCGACTGCAGCGGGATTTCCTGCAGCGCCAGACGCGTTGCCGCCAGCGCCTGCCAGTTGCGTTCGACAATATCCGCCCCCTTGCTGGCGTAGCTGTGAGCAATAGCATCCTGCAGTTGCTGCAGCGCGACGTCGTTCGGCAGAATTTGTGTCAGTTGGAAGAACGCCATTTGCATCACGGTATTGATACGGGCGCCGAGTCGGCATTCTCGCGCCAGCCTGGCAGCATTGACAATATAGAAACGCGCCTGACGCTGACACAGCAGCGCCTGTACTTCCTGGGGCAGCCGCGCCCATACCTCATCGGCATCGTAGGGCGTATTCAGCAAGAAAATGCCGCCAGGTTTGAGCCGTTCCACCATCTGGTATTTGTCAATAAATTGCGCCTGATGACAACCGATGAAATCGGCCTGCGCAACCAGATAAGCGGAATTTATTGGCCGTTCGCTGACCCGCAGATGCGACACCGTCAGACCGCCGGCCTTTTTCGAGTCATAGACGAAATAGCCCTGGGCAAACATCGGGGTCGCGTTGCCGATGATTTTGATGTTGTTTTTGGTCGCTGACACGCTACCATCGCTGCCCAGGCCGTAGAACAGCGCTTCCAGCGTGGCGTGCGAGGGCGGCAGTGGATCGCCGATGGGCAGCGACAGGCCGCTGATGTCGTCGAAAATACCGACCGTGAAGCGCGGCCGCGGATCGGTTAGCGCCAATTCGGTAAACACCGCCAGCGCGCAGTCCGGACCAAATTCTTTTGACGATAGGCCATAACGCCCGCCGATGACCCGCGGCAGCGTAGGGCGTTCACCGCGACTGAAGGCCTCGGCCAATGCGGTCATGACGTCCAGATACAGCGGTTCGGCCAGGGCGCCGGGCTCTTTGGTGCGATCCAGTACCGCAATGTTTTGCGCGCTGGCGGGCAGCGCCTCAAGCAGATCGGCGGCGTAGAACGGCCGATACAGCCGTACCTTCACCATGCCGACTTTTTCGCCGCGCGCCAGCAGGGTATCGATCGCTTCTTCGCAGGTGCCGATGGCGGAGCCCATCAACACCACCACGCGCTCGGCCTGCGGATGGCCGTAATAGTCAAACGGCTGGTAGTGGCGGCCGGTCAGTTCGGCGAACTTTTGCATGGCGTCGCCAACGTGTTCGCGAGTTTGGCTGTACCATGGATTGGTGGCTTCACGTGCCTGGAAATAGGTATCCGGGTTGGCGGAGGTGCCGCGCACCACCGGACGTTCCGGCGACAGCGCCCGATGGCGGTGGTCATCAATGGCATTCTGCGGCAGCATCTGGCGCAGCGTATCGTCACTTAACGGCACGATCTTGTTGATTTCGTGAGAGGTGCGGAAACCATCAAAGAAATGAATAAACGGAATGCGGCTATTGAGGGTCGCCGTCTGGGCGATCAGCGCAAAATCCTGCGCTTCCTGCACCGAGCTGGCGCACAACATGGCGCAGCCGGTTTGCCGAACCGCCATCACGTCGGAGTGATCGCCAAAGATCGACAGCGCGTGGGTGGCTACGGTACGGGCTGCCACGTGCAGTACAAACGGCGTGAGTTCACCCGCCAGTTTATACAGCGTGGGGATCATGAGCAGCAACCCCTGCGATGAGGTGAACGACGTCGACAATGCCCCGGTTTGCAAGGCACCGTGTACGGTGGCGATCGCTCCACCTTCGGACTGCATTTCCACCACCCGCGGTACGTCGCCCCAAATGTTTTTGCGCCGATCGCCAGACCAGGCGTCGGCCTGTTCGGCCATGGTGGAGCTGGGGGTGATAGGGTAGATTGCGATAACTTCATTGGTGCGATAAGCCACCGACGCAACGGCATTGTTGCCATCTGTAGTGATCATTTCATTGCCTATATAAATAACGTCGTAGTCATCGGCAAAGTCTAGCAGAGGCTATTTGGCTCACTTTATCACGATTGTGTGACGTGGCTTTTAGTGCTCAGCTGCAGTTGTAAATTTATATTTCTCAGCGTCAGAGGATTATTTTATCGATAAATGTCATCGCCGGTTAACGCCAATATATTTAAACACTGTCATAATAGGCAGACCGCAATTAACGCAAGAGCACAACAATGAACGGATTTATCTACTTAACCATGGCGATTATCGCCGAAGTGATTGCCACCACCATGCTCAAGGCTTCTGAGGGATTTACCCGATTGTGGCCGTCGTTGGTGGTGGTGGTCGGCTATGGCGTGGCTTTCTGGGGCTTGTCGATGGTGGTGAAAACCATGCCATTGGGTATCGTTTATGCCATCTGGTCGGGAATGGGAATTGTGCTGGTGTCGATTGCCGCGGTGTTTGTTTATAACCAGAAATTGGATTGGCCGGCAATTATTGGCATGGGGTTAATAATCGCCGGCGTTTTGGTCATTAATTTGTTATCAAAAACCAGCGCGCATTGAAGATTATTTTCTATTCCAACGGCGTTGAATTAAGTGGGGGCCGTTGGCGCACGGCGGGTTGCCCCTGAAGCTGGTCTGGTGGCGAGCCGAGCGATGCCCGACGGCGAGTGGCGGCGTCGGCCGGTAGCGGGGGGCGGTACCGGCGGTGTGCTCAATGGCCGGATACGCCGTCATGGCCGGTTGCCGTGCGGTGAAAAATTAATCTGATAATTGCCGATTTATATTCTCATTATTTAACCAACAGGCTAGATTAAATAAGTTTGTTGCAACATTTAATATACGTGTCCACCAAGAGGCTCGCAGGTTACCACAGCACAATAACGGATTCAGGAGAAAACAATGGCAATGCATAACGGGTGGCTGGCTGGCGCCGTTCTGGTATTGGCTGCATGCAGCAGCAATAATGATGAACCGCAACAGCAGGGGACTAGCGCCAAAATCAATCATTTACCTACCAGTGCGCACTGCGCGAACGTGGGCGGCACCACCACGATTGCCCATCTGCTCAATGGCGAAACGGTTAGAATGTGTCAAATGCCGGACGGCAAGCAATGCGAGGAGTGGGCACTAGGCCAGGGAGCCTGTTCGGGAGCCGGGTGAGGCTAACCCAGGCTGAATCCAGCCTGGGTGGGTGATCATTGCACCCAGTCTTTCAGGGTATACACCAGCGTATGCGTGCCGTCGCTCAGCGTCAGCTGTTGCTGTTGCTGTTGCAGTGTGACCTGCGCGCCATTGTGCAGCACTTGAGTAATGATGCCGTCCCATTGGTTACGCTGCGCATCGCTGCACAGCATGCGTGTCATCGCCAGGTTTTTGACCGTCAGCACGCCGTGTTGCAATTGCCCGAAGCCGGAAAAACGGTTGCACATGACGCCCGACACATGCAGCCGTTCGCCGAATTCAAGGCTCGGTCCCCGGCCCTGTGTGGCGTTGGCCGTCACACCGTCAACGCTTTGCAACACAAAGTTGTGATGTTGCAGATCGCTGGCGACCACCACCGGCTGCGCTGATTCTGTCGTTTGCATGGCACAACCGCCCAATAACACGCTGGCCAGTGCCAGAGGTAATAACCGGGTCATTCTGCTCTCCTTTCAGGCATTCAACTGGTTGGCGCAGGGTTCACCACGCGCCAGTTGATCGACATTTTTAAGCGTGGTTTCAGAAATGCTGGTCAGCGCTTCTTCTGTCAGGAACGCCTGATGGCCGGTAAACAGCACGTTATGGCAGGCCGAGAGACGGCGGAAAACGTCATCCTGAATCACGTCGTTGGATTTGTCTTCAAAGAACAGATCCCGCTCGTTCTCATACACGTCCATCCCCAGTGCACCAATTTTCTGCTGCTTCAGCGCATCGATGGCCGCCGAGGAGTCAACCAATCCACCGCGGCTGGTATTGATCACCATCACGCCGTCTTTCATCATCGAAAACGCCTCGGCGTCGAGCAAGTGATGGTTTTCCGCCGTCAACGGACAGTGCAGGGTAATGACGTCGGACTGGGCGTACAGCGTTTTCAGATCGACATACTCGGCGCCCAGCTCCAGCGCCTGGGCGCTAGGGTAGGGATCGTAGGCCAGCAGCTTCATGCCGAAGCCTTTCAGGATGCGCATGGTCGCTACGCCGATTTTGCCGGTACCGATCACGCCGGCGGTGCGGTTATGCATATTGAAACCGATCAGGCCTTCCAGCGAGAAGTTGGCGTCTCGGGTGCGCTGGTAGGCGCGATGAATACGGCGATTCAGGCACATCATCAGGCCGACGGCATGTTCGGCCACCGCTTCTGGCGAATAGGCCGGCACGCGCACCACATCGATGCCCAGCGCTTTCGCTGCGTCCAGATCGACATTGTTAAAACCGGCACAGCGCAGTGCAAGGATTTTGACGCCCTGGGCTGCCAGCTCTTCCAGCACTTCGCGGCTGCCATCGTCATTAACGAAGATGCAAACCGCTTTGCAGCCAGTGGCGGTTTTTGCGGTTTTTTTGCTGAGCAGAAAGTCAAAAAATTCCAGCTCGAAACCAAACTGCTGGTTTACCAGCTCAAGATATTTACGGTCATACTGTTTAGTGCTGTATATCGCCAGTTTCATCGTGGTTTCTCCACCGTTGATTTACGCTAAGTTTAAAGGGATTTTCCATTTTTGACAATCACTTAGCGGCATTGTCCGCTGGCGTTGAGCGGCAGCGCGCCCAATGGCGATCGCCTTGGTAATAGTAAGCGTAGCAACGGCCACGACGGATGGCAGCGTCAGGATGAACCGGATGAAAGGCAAAAAAATCCCCACGTAACCGGTGGGGGAATAGGCTTCTTCACATATACCCGCCGCAGTGAGGTGCGCGAATATACAACTTACTTATAATAATCATTGCAAGACTATTAATCATTGTGCGTAACCACAATAATAAAAGTCTGAAACGACGGTGGCGCAAACGGATAATCTGTAAGAAAAAACCACCAAAGCAGGATAGTCATCGGTCAAATACGCCGAATTCACCGCCGGAGCGGCGGGTTGCCTTCCCGCTACCGCAAATTCATGCCATCATTATCGTCCTTTCTGGCATACACTTAACCGCGGGCGTGCCGTACTCAGGACTGAAACAATCATTTAATGACTAAGCGATTGAAAGTATTCATAGGGATTGTGGCTTGCATGGTGATCCTGCCGTTCACCCTATGGCAAACGCTGCCACACTGGTTGCCACGGGTGGTGGCTCATTGGCTGCCGTCCGGTAGCCAACTAGTAATGAAAGGGCCGTTGCAATGGCAGCAGGGCGGTTTGTCGCTGGCAGGGGCGCAGTTCAAGGCGCAGGACTGCCTGTTGGCCGACATCGGGCCGACACGCCTGCGCTATAGCGCTGGCCGATGGCAACTGGTCAGCGACCAGCTCAGCGTCGATAGCGCCTGCCTGTCCTCGCTGCCTGGCGGCGATGCCAGTGACGCCACGCTGACGCTGGATAAACTGCAGCAGCAATTGCCGCAGTTGGAGATGACCGTTGGCGAACTGAAGCTGCTGCCGTGGCAACGCTACGCTGGCAAACTGCAACTAGGCTCCAGTGCTAATGGCCAGCAGTTGCATTACACCGGCAAAAATCTTAGCGTCGACGCCGTCTTGGATCGGCAACAACGGCTCAGCGTACGTCAACTGATTGTGGTGCCCCCCAATAGCAGTGAACCATTACGCCTTAGCGGGCAAATCGCCATTCCGCTCGATCTGCACAGCATGCCACAGCAAGGGACGCTACAGGGTGAAATGCAGACCGGCTACCTGGATCAGCCGTTGTTGATGGCGGTGCACTGGCAACAGCGTCAGGGTGTGGTAACGCTAACCGAAAAGGGCGACGATCGGCCGTTGGCGACGCTGCCGTGGGCGGTTGATGCTCATCAGATCAGCATTTCCAAGGGGGAATGGCGTTGGCCGTATATCGACCAACCGCTGAATGGCGGCATCAGCGTTGCGCTGCACGATTGGAGCAAGGGGTTCGATGAAACCCAGATCAGCGCGCGACTCAACGTCATCACCGCCGGTCACAACGGCAAAGGCAATGCGGTACTGACGCTCGGGCCGGGCACCATTGGTCTGACGCAGAGCGATCTCGGTTTCCAACTGACCGGCCAGGCCAATTTGGCGGATTATTCATTGACTGCATCAATCCCTGGGATCCTCAGCGGCTCGATCCTCAATCCGACGCTGGTGCTGCAACCAGGTTCGCTATTGCGTGCCTGGGGTAACGCTACGCCGGAAATGCGGCTCGAAGAGGCGCGCCTGCCGCTGGCCGGGGTGAAGGTGACCGCCGCCGGCATCACCGGTCGTTTGCAGGCGATTATCCGCGCCAGCGATGACTATTGGGGGCAGGTCAAGCTGCATCTGGACGGTAAGGCGCAGGATTTCTGGCCCGACCACGGTCACTGGCAATGGCGCTACTGGGGCCGCGGCGACATGCCACCGCTGCTGGCGGCGTGGGACGTGGCCGGTAACGGCAGTTGGCATGACAGTACGCTGACCCTTGAGCGCCTTTCTACCGGATTCGACAAGCTGAAATACGGCATGGTCACGGTCAATGCGCCACGTTTGACGCTGAATAAACCGCTACGCTGGCAGCGTGACCAGACGCAGCCGGCATTTGATGGCGATTTGAAACTGGTGGCTGACAGCGTCAGATTCACCGACGGTGGGCATTTACCGCCGTCGACCCTCAACCTGCAACTGCAGGGCAGCGATCCGAATAATTTCCAGTGGCAGGGCAAGCTGGATGCGCAGGAAATAGGGCCAATCGCGCTGCGCGGCCGTTGGGACGGCGAGCGACTGCGTGGCGAAGGCTGGTGGCCAAAGCAGCGCTTGGCGGTGTTCCAACCGCTGATTTCACCGGATCTGAATATTGCTCTGCGTGACGGCGAGTTTTATGCCCAGACGGCGTTTTCTGCTGCACGCGTGCAAGGCTTTGAGGCCGGTGGCCACTGGGTGGTCAGCAATGGCGGTATGTGGCTGAAAGACGGCGAAATGAGCGGACTGGATTTCGTCATGTCCTATCGGCTTAAAAATCATCTGTGGCAGCTTGGCGCCAAACAGCCAGTGACGTTGCGGATTAAATCGCTGAGCAACCTGTTTGAGATGCAGAACATTACCGCCGATCTGCAGGGAACATACCCTTACAGCGAACGGATGCCGCTGACGCTCAGCAACCTTGGCGTTGATATGCTCAATGGCCGTATCAGCCTGTCTGCATTGCGTTTTCCGCAGCATGACGCCGCGGTGCTGAAACTGGACAATGTCGATCTCAGCGCGCTGTTTACGGTATTGAAGCCCAAGCAGTTCGCCATGTCCGGGCGGGTCGACGGCGAACTGCCGTTGTACCTTAACCATCCCAAATGGCTGGTGCGCAACGGTTGGATCGCCAATGCCGGCACTCTGACACTGCGACTGGACAAGGATATGGCGGATGCCATCGCCAGTAACAATCTGGCGACCGGCGCGGCGATCGACTGGTTGCGCTATATGGAAATCAACCGTTCGCAGGCTCGGGTCGATCTGGATAATCTGGGCGAGCTGAGCCTGCACGCGAAAATCGACGGGGTCAATCCGCTGAAAAGTGCCAAACGAGAGGTTATTCTGAACTATAGCCATCAGGAAAACGTGTTTCAGCTGTGGCGCAGCCTGCGCTTTGGCGACAATCTACAGGAGTGGCTGGAGCAGGCACTCGCAGAACCTGGGGAACAACCATGAGAATCATCACCGGGCCAGTATTGGCTGCCGTGGTCAGCGCGTTTTTGCTTAACGGTTGCGTGCCGCGCATTGAAGTGGCGACGCCGAAAGAGCCGATTACCATCAACATGAACGTCAAGATAGAACATGAAATCCACATTAAAGTGGACAAAGACGTGGAAACCATGCTGAAAAACCGCAGCGATCTGTTCTAGGAGCCGACAGAATGAAAAAAAGAGTGTTATGGCTGATGGCTATCGGTGGGTTATTCAGCAGCATGGCGATGGCGTTAACGCTGGATGAAGCCAAAACCCAGGGGCGACTGGGCGAAACGCTGAGCGGTTATGTCGCACCGGTAAAGCAGGACGCGCAAACGCTGGAACTGGTCAGCCGTATCAATAACGGACGTAGCGAACAGTATCAGCAAGTGGCGCAGGCCAATCACATCACCATTGACCAGGTGGCGCGCATGGCCGGGCAGAAACTGGTGGCGCGCGCGCAGCCAGGGGAATATGTCCGTGGCATCAATGGCCAGTGGCTGAAAAAGTAACCCAATCCGTGCACGCTGCTGCGTAACAGCACAGCGGCAATACCCCACCAGGTGATGCGATAGCGGGTAAAAAAAAGCCGCTCAGGCTTGGCTGAACGGCGGGGATCTGGCGGCAATCTGTGGCGCTGGCGCCCGGGCCAATATTAGGCGGTAACCACTTGCGCCAGTAACGCTTTGGCATCTTCCTGTGCTTTGGTTGCCACGTCCGGGCCGTAGGCGATGCCTTCGGCAAACACGAACTCAACCTCGGTAATGCCGATAAAGCCCAGGAACAGGCGCAGGTATGGCTCAACCAGATCGGTCGGCGTACCTTTGTGAATGCCACCGCGGCTGGTCAGGATGATGGCGCGTTTGCCTTTCACCAGGCCTTCCGGACCGTTTTCGGTGTAACGGAAGGTCACGCCGGCGCGGGCAATCAGGTCAAAATAGTTCTTCAACTGGGTCGGGATGTTGAAATTATACATCGGCGCCGCCATAACGATGGTGTCGTTGGCCTGCAGTTCGGCGATCAGTGCGTCGGACAACGCCAGCGCTTCCTGCTGACGTGGCGTCAACGGTGCATCGGAAGGGCGCAGTGCGCCAACCAGTTCGCCATCCAGCACTGGAATCGGGTTGGCAGCCAGATCACGCACGGTGATGGTGTCGCCGCCGTGGGTTTGGCTCCATTGCTCGATGAAAAAGTCGGCCAGTTGGTTAGACTGAGAGTAGGTCGCCAGGATGCTTGATTTGAGTACCAGTACGTTGCTCATCGGTAATTCCTTAATGACAGTGAAATCAGGACTCGGTGTCCCTCGCATGGATTACACTCTAGGCATCTTTTTCCAACAGGGATAGCGGAATATTTCGAGACCTTTGTTCGATTTTATTGAACAACTTTCCGCGCGCTAAGCAGAGGAATTATGGGCAGAAAACAGCGTGTGATACCCTGTACGTCTATTGCTGAAAAATAGCTAAAATCATTCTATACCGTTACCGGCAGCGCGTCCGGCAGCGTGAAACAAGGAATACCGAACGTGAAATCTTCGCTCGCGGCATTGTCATCGCAATTGGATGATCTGATGCTCCGTGATCAACAGCGTCTCCAGCGTCGGCTGCTTGGCGCACGAAAAGTCAAAAATCCCGAAGCTCTGCAGGCCGTCGCCGCCGAGATCGAACACGACATCGCCGCCGCGTTGCAGAAAGTGCAATCGCGTGCCGCCTCATGTCCAGATATCCGCTATCCGGCGAACCTGCCGGTCAGCCAGAAAAAACAGGAGATCCTCAAGGCGATCCGCGACCATCAGGTGGTGATCGTTGCCGGGGAAACCGGCTCGGGCAAAACCACCCAGTTACCGAAGATGTGCCTGGAACTCGGGCGTGGGGTCAAAGGGTTGATCGGCCATACCCAGCCGCGCCGGCTGGCGGCGCGTACCGTCGCCAACCGCATTGCCGATGAGCTGGACACACCGCTCGGTGGCAGCGTCGGCTATAAAGTGCGTTTTAACGATCAGGTAGGTGAGCAGTCGCTGGTCAAACTGATGACAGACGGCATCCTGCTGGCGGAAATCCAGCAGGATCGGCTGCTGATGCAATACGACACGCTGATTATCGATGAAGCGCATGAACGCAGTCTGAATATTGATTTCATTCTTGGTTATCTGCGCGAACTGTTGCCCAAGCGCCCGGATTTAAAGGTGATCATAACCTCGGCAACCATCGATCCCCAGCGTTTTTCCCGCCACTTCAACAATGCGCCGATCGTCGAGGTTTCCGGGCGTACCTATCCGGTTGAAGTGCGTTATCGACCGGTGGTTGACGACGCCGATGATGGCGAGCGCGATCAGCTGCAGGCGATTTTCGATGCGGTAGACGAACTGGGGCGCGCCGGGCCGGGAGATATCCTGATCTTTATGAGCGGTGAGCGTGAAATTCGCGACACCGCCGATGCGCTCAGCCGGCTCAATCTGCCGCACACCGAGGTGTTACCGCTGTATGCACGGCTGTCGAACAGTGAGCAGAACCGGGTATTCCAGTCGCACCACGGTCGTCGCATCGTGCTGGCGACCAACGTAGCGGAAACTTCGCTCACCGTACCGGGCATCAAATACGTGATCGATCCCGGCACTGCGCGCATCAGCCGCTACAGCTTCCGCACCAAAGTACAGCGCCTGCCGATAGAACCGATATCCCAGGCGTCGGCCAACCAGCGTAAAGGGCGTTGCGGTCGCGTTTCGGAAGGGATTTGCATTCGTCTGTATTCGGAGCAGGATTTCCTGTCGCGACCGGCGTTTACCGACCCGGAAATCCTGCGAACCAACCTGGCTTCGGTCATTTTGCAGATGACGTCGCTGGGTCTTGGCGATATTGCCGCATTCCCGTTCGTTGAAGCGCCGGATAAGCGCAACATCCAGGATGGCGTCCGGCTGCTGGAAGAGCTCGGTGCGATCAACACGCTGGAAAATGGCCATTACCAACTGACGCCGCAGGGGCGACAGCTGGCGCAGTTGCCGATCGATCCGCGTCTGGCGCGCATGGTGCTGGAGGCGCGTAACAGCGGCAGCGTACGCGAAATAATGATCATCACCGCCGCGCTGTCGATTCAGGATCCGCGTGAACGGCCGATGGACAAACAGCAGGCCTCCGACGAAAAGCACCGGCGCTTTGCCGACAAGGATTCGGATTTCATCGCCTTCGTCAACCTGTGGAACTACCTGCAAGAACAGCAGAAAGCGCTGTCATCCAGCCAGTTCCGCCGGTTGTGTCGTACGGATTATCTCAACTATTTGCGGGTGCGCGAATGGCAGGACATCTATACCCAGCTTCGCCAGGTGGTGAAGGAACTGGGTTTGCCGATCAACAGCGAGCCGTCTGATTACCGCAGCGTGCATCTGGCGCTATTGACCGGTTTACTGTCGCATATCGGCCAGAAAGATGCCGACAAACAGGAATACAGCGGGGCGCGCAACGCGCGTTTTGCCATCTTCCCCGGTTCTGGACTGTTCAAGAAGCCGCCGAAATGGGTGATGGTGGCGGAACTGGTGGAAACCAGCAAATTGTGGGGGCGCATTGCCGCTCGCATCGAACCGGAATGGATCGAACCGCTGGCACAGCATCTGGTCAAGCACCACTACAGTGAGCCACACTGGTCGAAATCGCAAGGGGCGGTGATGGCCAGCGAAAAAGTGACGCTATTCGGCCTGCCGATCGTCGCCGCGCGGCAGGTCAATTACAGCAACCTCGATCCATTGCTATGCCGTGAGCTGTTTATCCGCCATGCACTGGTTGAGGGCGATTGGCAGACGCGCCACGCATTCTTCAGCGCCAACCTCAAGCTGCGCGCCGAAGTGGAAGAACTGGAACATAAATCACGCCGGCGTGACATTCTGGTGGATGATGAGACGTTATTCAGCTTCTACGACCGGCGTATTCCGTCGGACGTGGTGTCGGGACGTCACTTTGATCGCTGGTGGAAACAGACGGCACGGCAGCAGCCGGAGCTGCTGAATTTTGAAAAAGAGATGCTGATCAAGCAGGGTGCCAATCAGATCAGCGCGTTGGATTACCCGAACTTCTGGCATCAGGGCAACCTCAAGCTGCGGCTGACCTATCAGTTTGAACCGGGCACCGATGCGGATGGCGTCACGGTGCACATCCCGTTGGCGATCCTCAATCAGGTCGACGACGCGGGCTTTGAATGGCAAATCCCCGGTATTCGGCGCGAGCTGGTGATTGCGTTGATCAAATCGCTGCCCAAGCCGGTTCGCCGTAACTTTGTCCCCGCGCCAAACTATGCCGAAGCCTTCCTCGGCCGTGCCACGCCGCTGGAAATGCCGCTGCTGGACTCTCTGGAGCGTGAGCTGCGGCGTATGACTGGAGTGACGGTGTCACGTGATGATTGGCAATGGGATCAGGTCGCGGATCATTTAAAAATGACCTTCCGCGTGGTGGGTGACAAACACCAGACGCTGCGTGAAGGCAAGGATCTGGCGGCGTTGAAGCTGCAACTGAAAGAAAAAGTGCAGGAAACGCTGTCGGCGGTGGCGGATGACGGGCTGGAGCAAAGCGATCTGCATATCTGGAGCTTTGGCAAACTGCCAGAGTTTTATGAGCAGAAACGCGGCGGTTATTCGGTAAAAGCCTACCCGGCGCTGGTCGATGAAAAAGACAGCGTGGCGATCCGCCTGTTCGACAGTGAACAGGAACAACGGCAGGCCATGTGGCGCGGTACACGCCGCCTGCTGCTGCTTAACGTTCCGTCGCCCATCAAGTATCTGCACGAAAAACTGCCGAACAAGGCCAAGCTGGGGCTGTATTTTAACCCGTATGGTAAAGTGCTGGATTTGATCGACGACTGCATTTCCTGCGGTATCGACAAACTGATCGCCGAAAACGGCGGTCCGGTGTGGCAGGAGCAGGATTTTGCCCGCTTGCAGGAGCGGATCCGTGCCGATTTGAACGAGACGGTGGTTAACGTTGCCAAGCAGGTGGAGCAGATTCTGACCACGGTGTTCAACATCAACAAGCGGCTGAAAGGGCGGGTAGACATGTCGCTGGCCCTGGCGCTGTCGGATATTAAAACCCAGTTGAATGGATTGATCTATCGCGGCTTCGTCACCCAGAACGGCTGGAAGCGTTTGCCGGACACGCTGCGTTATCTGCAGGCCATCGAACGTCGATTGGAGAAGCTGGCGATCGATCCACATCGCGACCGTGCGCAGATGCTGCGGGTTGAGCAGGTACAGCAGGCCTGGCAGCAATGGCTGAACAAACTGCCGCCAAAGCGCCGTGACGATGACGAGGTGAGGGAGGTGCGCTGGATGATTGAGGAACTGCGCGTTAGTCTGTTTGCCCAGCAGCTAGGGACACCGTACCCGATTTCCGACAAGCGTATTTTGCAGACCATCGAACAGCTGTCGGGCTAGCCCGACAGGGCGAATAGCCCGCCGCCGGGAGCAAATTACCGGCTGCGGGCTATTTTTTTGCCGCCAGGTTGCGTAACTGTTGATAAATGGCGGTGACCGCCAATGCCCGGTTATCGGCGCGGTAGCGGTCTTTCGCCGCCGGTGCCGAGCTTTGGATGGCGATCAGTCGCCAGCCGTCAGCGGTTTTCAGCAATAACGGGGAACCACTGTCGCCCGGCAGCGTGTCGCACTGGTGCGACAACACCCCTTGCTGCGCCCAGCCGGTAACCTTGCAATTCTGATGGCTGTACAAATCGTCCAGATGATCCTCCGGATAACCGGCCTGGGTAATCAGCCGCCTGGCCTGTTTCATCGCTTGCGTCAGGGCTTTGCTGTCACCTTGCCACAGCGGTAGCGGCCTGACCGGCAGCGGTGCGGGATCTTTCAGACGGATAAGAGCAAAATCATAGGCAGCCGCCGAGGGTGGCACAATCCAGCCGTCACCATCCGGTTTGAGTTTTTTGCCCAGTCGAGGGTCAACCAGCGTTTCGATATTTTCGGTTTGATAGGCCCAGCCGTTATGCCGAGCGATAAAGCGTAGCGCTATTGCCTTGTCCAGGGCTCCAGGCGGCGCCAGCACGCAGTGTCCTGCGGTCAACGCCAAATGCGCGGAAATCAGCGTCGCGGTACACAGGTTACCGCTGGCGGTTTCTAGCTGGCCAATGGCCTGCCAGGGCCAACCGTCAGTATCGCTGACTTTGATACGATCATCTTTGCCGAAAAACAGCCGGGTTTGCTCGGCCATTAAGGTATCGGAAGGGCTATCTGGCCACGCAGGCCAGGTCATCACAAGCGGAAATGAGCACAACAACATTAACACGGATCTGCGCATAGATCTTTCGCCTGATAAATACGGGTCATCCATAAACTCATTGAATGTTCACTATAGACTGAAATCATCATTCTGGGGATGGTCGGTAATTGATTTTTCGATAAATTTTTATGCGTTACGCCAGGAAAATCACAGATAAAAAATCGTGGCGATCAGCCCGCAGGCAATCAGGGCGATCAGGATGATTTCGAATAAATAACGACGCAGCATCAATGAGAACCCCCGATAAAAAACACCCGGAGAACCGGGTGTGACACAAGGTGGCTGAGGTTAGGCCGCAATCAGGCTGCCGGTGTGCTGGACGCTTTCTTATGGCTGGCTTTTTTATGCTGCTTTTTGGCCGCCTGGGCTTTCTGAGCTGGCGCTTTTTTAGCGCTGGCCTTCACCTGTTTCTTGGCGGCCTGGGCCTTCTGTTCGGTGGTTTTCTTGGCATGGTGTTTGGTGACGTGCGACGATTTAACCGGTGCGCTATGCGCGGTGGTGGCAGCGTCGGCAGCAAACGCAACCGAAGACAAACCCATTGCCGCAGCAACAACCAGAGCGAATACTTTCTTCATGATTACATCCTCAAATGATGGTTTATCTATCAACCCCACAGCGGGGCCGGTGAAAAAATCATAGAGCAATGCCTCAGTGCGTTCCGTGAGTGATTGGTTTCGGCGTGTAACCTTATGTACGTGCGCTACAATAGTGGCTCGATGACCATGATAAAGGACTGTTTATGCAGCAGATAGCGCTACGAAAAGGGCTGACGGACAACGGCGAACTGCCGATCGCCTATGAAGATTGGGGAGATCCTTCTCATCCGCCGCTACTGTTGATTATGGGGATCGGGGCGCAGATGCTGCTGTGGCCGGATGCGTTTTGCCGCGATCTGGTAGAGAAAGGGTTTCGGGTGATTCGTTTTGATAACCGCGACGTTGGACTTTCCGGTAAAACCCAGCAGCGCCGCCGCCAACCGTTGTGGTGGCTGATGATACGCGCGCAACTGGGCTGGCAAAGCGAAGTGCCTTACTGTCTGGAAGACATGGCGGCCGACGCGGTGTCGCTGCTCGATTACCTGCAGATAGCGCAGGCGCACGTGGTCGGCGGCTCAATGGGAGGGATGATAGCGCAAGTGCTGGCCGCCGAGCATCCAGATCGCATACAGACGCTGACCATTCTGTTTTCCAGCACCAACCAACCGCTGCTGCCTCCGCCGGCGCCGTCGCTGTTGCTCCATCTATTGCGGCGCCCGCCGACCAACGCCACGCCGCCGCAGCAGCATGCGTTTCTCAAGCAGCGTCTGGCGATGTTGGCCAGTAAAAGCTATCCGATGGACGCGCAGGAACTGGATGATTTGGTCACGCGCTTGCTGGAGCGGGGGGTGGATAACGAAGGCTTGCAGCGTCAGCTTTCCGCTTTACTGGGCAGTGGCGATCTGCGGCGTTATAGCCGTCGCATCCAGGCGCCTACGCTGGTGATTCATGGCAGCGCCGATCGCATGGTGCGCAAGGCCGGTGGACTGGCGGTCGCAGGTGCGATACCGGCGGCAAAATTACAGCTGATCCCCGAGATGGGACACGATCTGCCGCAGCCGTTAAGGCCGCTACTGGCAACGCTGATAGCCGAACACGCTACGCCCATCCAGCGTTGATTCACCGATGCGCCAGAGGGATTATCGGCGCTTGTCGGCTATTTTAGTTACAACATACATATGGAGAACACCCCGCCAGCCATCTGTGACTATGGCGAACAAGGTCACCGCCGTGGGTCATGAAACCCTGTCGGCCAAACAGGGGAGAAATGGCGCGGGTTTTCCGCGCCGGAGAACTTACAGGTAACGGTTTTCCAGATGCTGACGGAAATAGTGCGGATTAAGCGACTCACCAGTGGCATTGACAATCAGCGTTTCCGTCGGGTAACGGCTGCCGTGACGCCAGATATGTTGTTGCAGCCAGTGGAACAGAGCGCTGAGGTCGCCGCGTGCAATGTCATCGCTCAAATTCGGCAACGCATTGCCAATGGTGGCGAACAGCTGTGCGGCGTACATGGCACCCAGCGTATAGGTAGGGAAATAGCCAAACGCACCGTCGGTCCAATGAATATCCTGCATGCAGCCGTTGCGGTAATCGCCAACGGTGTCCAGCCCGAGATACTGCTGCATTTTCTCATTCCACAACGCCGGAATGTCGTTGACCTCGATATCGCCCTCAATCAACGCCTTTTCGATTTCGTAGCGCAGAATCACGTGGGCCGGGTAGCTGACTTCATCCGCATCAACGCGGATCAAGCCTGGTTTTACCCGCTGGTTGAGGCGGATGAAATTGCCTTCTTCCAGCGCCGGCTGATCGCCAAACTGCGCGACAACCAACGGCCGCAGGATCTTCAGGAAGTCGCTACTGCGCGCCAGCTGCATTTCAAACAGCAGGCTCTGCGATTCATGAATCGCGGTGGAGCGCGCCTGCGCTATGGGTTGTCCCAGCCAGTCGCGCGGCAGATTTTGTTCATAACGGGCGTGGCCGGTTTCATGAACGATGCCCAGCAGCGCGGTGAGGAATTCCTGGTCGTTGTAGCGGGTCGTGATACGCACGTCTTCAGGTACGCCACCGCAGAAAGGGTGCGCGCTGACGTCGACCCGGCCTGCGTCAAAGTTGAACCCCAGCAATTTCATGACGCTCAGGCTCAGTTTGCGCTGGGTGTCGACATCGAACGGGCCTTGCGGCATCAGGCACGGTTGCTGCGCCTGTTTGGCGACCACTTTTTGCAGTAAATCCGGCAGCCAGGTTTTCAAGTCGCCAAAAATACGTTCCAGATCGCTGCTGCGCATGCCAGGTTCGAACAGATTGAGCAGCGCATCGTAACGGCTGCTGCCGGCGGCCTGAGCACGAATCTGCGCTTCTTCGCGGCTGAGTTTTACCACCTCGCGCAGATTGTCGGCAAATCCCGGCCAATCATTGGCCGGGCGCTGTGAGCGCCAGGCGTGCTCGCAACGGGCGCCGGCCAGCGACTTGGCTTCGACCAGCCACTCAGGCATCAGCACGGCGTTGTCGTAGTGACGGCGCATTTCCAGCAGGTTGGCGCGGTCGGTATCGTCCAGGGACTCCTGCTGCGCCTGCTCGAGCAACTGGCCGGTTTTTTCAGCGGTCAACAGCTGGTGTTGCAGTACGCTCAGCTCCGCCAGCGCTTGTGAACGCGCCTTGCTGCCACCGGGCGGCATCATGGTTTGCATATCCCAGCCGGCAATGGCCGAGAGATGGCCGAAACGCGACAGACGGCTGAATAGGCTACGTAACTGGTGATAGGCGGATGAAGTATGTGCAGATGTCATGTCTCAGCTCCTGAATAGCGATCCGGTCAGCTTAACTGCGGATCGGCTTTGAGTAATAACGAATATTTGACTGGCCAACAGAAACGGAAGCGGGCGCCGCCGAGCGGGCTGGCGTCTACCTGTACCTGGCCCTGGTAGGCCAACGCAATGGAATGTACAATCGCCAGCCCCAGGCCGCAGCCGCCGGTGGCGCGATCGCGGCTGGGATCGAGGCGAACAAACGGTTCGAATACCCGCAGACGCTCGTCCGGCGGGATCCCAGGGCCGTCATCCTCGACCTGCAGGCAGGCGATATCACCGTCGAACCACAAACCGATGCGTAACCGCTGCTGCGAATAGCGCAGCGCATTGTTGACCAGATTGTCCAGCACGCGCTCCATCAGGCGCAGATCGACGCCGCCAAAGTCGCCGCGATGCGGTATATCCAGCTCGATATCGCGCTGCGGGTGTATCACGCGGATATCCTCGACCTTGTCCTGCAACCAGCCGGGCAGATCCAGTGGCTCGATATTGAGGGCTACCTGCGGGCGATCGAGGCGCGCATAAGTCAGCAATTCGTCAATCAGCGACTCCAGCTGGCCGATATCACGGTTGAGCGCTTGTTGCTCGGCCTCGGCCAGGTTATCGCTCATGGCCAACCGGTAGCGTAAGCGTACCAGCGGGGTGCGCAGTTCATGGGCGATGCCGTCGATCAACTGTTTTTTGCTGGCGATCAGGGTGTTGATGTTGTCCGCCATCTGATTGAACGCCACCCCCAGTCGATTGAGGCTGGATGTAGGATCAAAATGGGTACGCTCATCCAGGTGACCGGCGCCGAGCCGCTGTGCGGCGTTCTCCAATTTGAGTAAATCCTGCCAGTGCGGGCGCATCCACAGGAATACTGGCAGCGCCAGCGACAGGCCGATAAACAGCAGCAATGCCAAATCGAGTAATCGCATCTGGTGCAGGTAGAACAGATAGGGGATCGGGCCGACGACCAAAACATAGTGGCTGCGTGGGATGCGCTGCATGAAGGTGTATTGATCGTCCAGCGCGATGATCTCGCCCAGCCGCAGCCTTTTTTGCATCTCTTCGCTGAGTTTCTGCTTGCCAAGCGGTTCGATGTGCAGTTGGAATGACAGGTTCAAATCCAGCGTATCGATGGTTTTGTTCCAGTCCTTCAGCGGGATCTCACGCAGTTCGCTACGCATCAGATACAGCGAACTTTTCATCAGGTCATCCATCGACTGGCGTCCGGCGCGTTCTGCGGTCACTTTGTATACCAGCCCGACCAGCATCGCCATCACCAGAAAGCAGACGAACAGCAACAGAAAGAACTGAACGAAGAGTTTCCTCATTGTTGCGCCGACTCCCAGGCATTGGGGGCGAACAGATAGCCTTTGTTGCGCACCGTTTTAATCCGAAACGGTTCCAGCGCGTTGTCATAAAGTTTGCGGCGCAGACGGGAGATCGCCACGTCAATGCTGCGATCCATACCGTCATAGCTTACGCCGCGCAGGCTTTTCAGCAACGCTTCGCGATCCATGATTTGCCCGGCGTGGGTTGCCAGTTCCCACAGCAAATCGAAGTCGGAGGTAGACAGGGTGACGCTTTCCTCTGCCAGCGTTACCTGGCGGTTGACCGGGTCGATGCACAGCAGGCCAAAATGCAGCGCGTTATGCTGCGTCAACGGCGGCACGCCGTCCTCTTTGCTCTGCCCGCCATGCTGGCGCAGGTGCAGACGCAAGCGCGCCAACAGCACCGCCGGCGGCGTGGTTTTCAGTATGTAATCATTGGCGCCCATCTCCAGCGATAGAATATGGTTCATGTCGCTGTCGAGCGAGGTGAGCAGCACGATGGGGCCCGGGAAGATTGGCCGCAGATCGCGGCACAGCGTCATGCCGTCTTTGCCGGGTAGCATGATGTCCAGCAGCACCAGATCCGGCTGCTCCTGTTCAATCCGCGCCTGAGCGGTGTCGCCGCGCGGCTCCACCAGCACGTCGATATCATGTTTACCCAGATAGGCGGCAATCAGTTTGCCGACCTCCTCGTCGTCTTCTACAAAAACAATTTTGTGCATTTTTTGCTTATCAACCAGACGGGTACGGCGCCACGCGCCGTGCCGGACCATAGGGATCAACGTAGTGGACGTCCGCCATCCACGCCATGGGTACGGCCGGTGACGTAGCGACTGGCCAGCAGGTAATTGACCAGTTCGACCACTTCACTTTCGCCGGGGGCAACCTTCATCAATGACTTCTGCAGCGCCTGCTGGCGATAGGCTTCATCATCGCCCGGATTGAATATGATCAGCGAGGGGGCGATGGCGTTGACCTTGACTTCAGGTGCCAGCTTGCGGGCAAACGAGCGCGTCATATTATCCAGCGCTGCCTTGCTGGCGGCGTAGGCGATGTGTTTATCGCTGCCTTTTTCCACCACGTAATCCGTCAGGTGAATGATATCCGCCCCGGCCTGGCCTTGCCCTCGCAGGCAGGATTCCAGTAACTGATTGAGCAGATAGGGGGTATACACGTGTATTTGCAGCATTGCGGCCATGGTGTGTTCCGGCGGCGTTTGCGGCGATTCGGCCAGCCAGGCGCTGGCGTTGTGGATCACCGCGCGCAATTTTTCCGTGGTTTGCTTCACCCGATCGGCAAACTGATAAATGCCGTCGTGGCTGGAAAAATCGCCCTGAATGCACATCGCTCCCAGCGCCTTCAGTTCTGCCAACGCCGGATAATCGCTACGGTAGGCAATAATCACCGGCACATCGCGTTGCAAAAAGGATTTGGCCAGCGCCAGACCAATCCGGCGGGCGCCGCCCGTGATCAGTACCGGCGCCGAGTGTGTATGTTCCATCGTTTAAAGCTCCTGCACAGGCTGGCAAACAATAGGGGAATTATGCCATTATACGGCAGAAAGTCGTTATAGCTTCGCATCGATTATCCATTTCAGGATGTTATACACTGGCCAACAGAGGAATTGAGGGGATGAGCAACAGCCACCTTGCATCCGTCGCGCACAGTGAGAAAATCTGCTTTGATTACATGGATTTTCTGTCATCATCGTGCAAGAAGCACTGGCGCTTCATAGATGCAATTTATGGTGTGATGCCTATTTTTGGCATGGTATTGAAATCGCGCGTGGCCACCACGCAGACGCGCAAAGAGCATTTGAAAGAGCTGGCTTTACAGGTAGTTTCCACGCAGGTCAGCGATGAAACCAACATCATTCGTCTTATCGATCTGGCGCAACAGCAGGGGTTGGCGGTATTTGATATCCAGCTGCCGTATGCGTTAGACAAAAATCAGCTGGCGGCGATTCAGCAGGAATGCGCCGAACGGGTGGTGGTGACGCAGGTGGGTGAGCGCATTACCATTGCTGCGCAAAAAAAATGACCGGGTATTCACCCGGCCTTTTTTATCTTATTGCATCATAAACCAACTGGCGGGCACCGTGGCTATCAGCAGCAGGAAAATGCTGCTTTTCTCCAGTCTGCTCAACAGCTTGGCGCCGTCATGCCCGCGTCGGGCGTAGATAAACACCAACAGACCCGGCGCATACAGCAATACCGACATCAGCAGATGCATCAACCCCGATGCGTACAGCAACCAGATCCCATAAAGACAGGCACCGCAGGCGGCAAATATCAGTCGTTTGTCATTGCGCTTGAGCGCGACTTTAAACAGAAATGCGCCAACCAGGAAATAGGGGACCAGGATCATTTCGGAGGCGATGGTCAGCAGCGAATTATAATTACTGCCGGTCAGCCAGATCAGCACCAACGCCGCCTGTACCGCACCGTTGGTCAGCCATAATGACGCCGAAGGGGCATGGTTCTTGTTTTGCTTGCAAAAGATTTTTGGAAACGCACCGTGTTGCGCTGCCAGCAGTGGCACTTCCGCCGCCATGATGGTCCAGCTCAGGTAAGCGCCACAAACGGAAATAATCAGGCCGGCGGCGATAATCACGTCACCCCAGGGGCCGATCAGATCGACCATCAGCACTGCCATCGACGGATTGCGCATCTGCGCCAGCTCGCTGCGCGGCACCACGCCGAGCGCCAGCAAGGTTACCAGCAGGTAAACCCCCAACGCCGAAACCACCGCCAGCATGGTGGCGAGGCCCACGTCTTTTTTATGCCGCGCCCGTGCGGAAACTACCACCGCGCCCTCTACGCCAATAAACACCCACAGGGTAATCAGCATGGTGTCCTTGACCTGTTCCCATACTGGTTTACCGAGCGCGATGCCATGGAAGTCGAGGGTGAAGATATCCATTTTGAAAGCCATTGCCGCCAGTACCGCGAATAGCCCCAGCGGTAATAGCTTGGCGAGGGTTGCGGCCAGGTTGATGCTGGCTGCGGTCTGTACCCCACGCAGTACCAGGGCGTGAACCACCCACAGCAATAGCGATTCGCCAATCAGCGCCTGCCAGGTGTTGCCATCGCCGAGAATCACCTCACCGCCGCGATCGGTGAAAATGCTCAATGCGGCAAAGACGATCACCAGATAGGAAACGTTGGCGATGACCGCACACAGCCAATAACCCCAGGCGGAACAGAAGCCCACCAGTTCGCCAAAACCTTCTTTGGCATAGGTAAAAATACCGCCATCAAGATCGGGACGCAGTCGCGTCAGCAGCAGCATGGCGAAAGCCAGGAATAAAATGCCAACGCCGGTGATACCCCAACCAAGCAGCAACGCCGCCGGGCTGGCCACCTCCGCCATATTCTGTGGCAGGCTGAACACGCCGGCGCCAAGCATTGAGCTGAGCACCAGAGCGGTTAACGCGGTTAGACCTAATTTTTTTTCCAATGACGGTTCCCGAATACAGAATAAACAGCTGGCGAGCGCCTATTGAACAGCAAGAACGCAATGAGATTAATTGCGAACAGAGACAATAGCCCTGAATTTGGCGCGAATTTTACGGATGGAAGCTGCGGGATGCAATGATTGAATATGCGTAATTGGCAAAAAATTATTCAGTCGATTCTGAAAATAGCGCAAAAAAAGCGGGCAGCGCGATGGCTGCCCGTAGTGACTCGATACCGTGCGGATTATTTGAACAAATCGGCGCTGACGGTCAGATTGCCGCCGCTCTTGTTCTGCCATTGGCGCGTGACGTGATAGTACTTGGCGCCTTTGGCCGCTGCGCGTTTGGCGACTTCGGTCGAAACGTCGGTCATGCTGTTGAAGTGGCCGGTAAAGGTCACTGAATCAAACGGCTGCATTTGCGCGGCAGTCACGTTGTTCACTTCCTGAATCTTGGTACCGTCAGGCAGCGTTACAGTGTAGCGTTGACCGGTCGACGACTGGGTTTCAAAGAAACGGCCCACGTCGCGGCTTGGCGAACCGGAAGAGGCGACGCCAGGGATTTCCACCTGCGCAGCAGCGGCACCGCCAGCGGCCAGCGCGGCCTTGCCGGCTTCAGAGTCGGCAGGAATGGCATCCGGGCTCTGTACCACGCGTTTCGGCGCGTCGGCCTTGTAGATATACGCGGTGACGTATTGGTTGCCGCCCTGGTTGGCATCAACCTGGCGTACGATAAAGAAGGACGCAGCGCCTTTTTTGCTGGCTGCTTTTGAAATGGCGTCGTTGACGTCAGGCTGGCTGCGGAAGAAACCGCTAACGCTGACGGTATCATAAGGTTCCAGCAGATAGGCCTGATCTTTCGGCAGTTCTTTAACGCCGTTGAACTCGCGATAATTGGTGTCTTTGCTCACTTCCGGCGCATCTTTATGATAGATGTCTGCGGTGACGCGCCAGTTGCCGCCATTGTTGGCGTTGTTGATGTCTTGAATATAGAAGGCGTCGGCGCCCAGTTTGTCTGCACGGCGGGATACTGCGTCGGCGGCTTCATTGATGGCAATAAAGCGCCCGGTAATCGTGATGCGATCAAACGGCTTGATTGCCGCTGCTTTTTCAGGTGTCAACTCTTGCGCCGCATGAGCAGAGAGCGCAGTGAGTGTAAACAAGGCTGACGCGATGATCGTGGTCTTCAGCTTCATAAAAAATCCTTTCGCCTAGCGCATTAACGTTTATAACGTGCTGAACTGTTGATGTGTCATTCAGCCGTTGATTATTACATGTATTCTTGGCAGGTGTCTCAGCAATTTATGTCATAGCGTGCGACAAATCTGTTTACTCCACCAGGGTCGCTTTGGCAAATAAATTCCATAAGTTTCGATAATAAAGCGTTTAGCGAGATAAGCGTTAATTATTCACAATTCCATAACTTTTATGCGCCGGTGGCGCGTGGCTACCGCAACTCTGCCAGCCGTAGCCAACAGAAATAATGTGATTTTCCACGCTTTCAAGAGCAGTCTCTGACGAAAAATTGCGGTGCGTCATGGTCTGGAGTGAATTTTTATGTAAAAACTGACGGATTGGCCCAAGCAACAATGGATCATCGATTCTATTTTCAGTAGGTTATAGATAGCGCTGTCAATTATTTGCCAACAACGGCGGCTCACGCCCTGTCGGCCGGCGCTATCGCTATGGGGTAGGACGATAAAAAAACATAATTCGGAAGGGAACATTATGCGTATTGGTGTACCAAGAGAACGGTTGGCCAATGAAGCCCGCGTTGCTGCAACGCCGAAAACGGTAGAGCAGTTGCTGAAACTGGGCTTTAGCGTCGCGATTGAACGCGATGCGGGTAAATTGGCAAGCTTTGACGACGTCGCTTATGAAGCGGCTGGGGCGACGATTACCGATAACGCCGACGTCTGGCAATCGGATCTGATTTTGAAGGTCAACGCACCGCAGGATGATGAAATCGTCCTGATGCGCGAAGGCAGCACCCTGGTAAGCTTTATCTGGCCGGCGCAAAATCCGGAGCTGATCGAAAAACTCGCGGCGCGTAACGTGACGGCGCTGGCGATGGATTCCGTGCCGCGTATTTCGCGCGCGCAATCGATGGACGCGCTGAGTTCAATGGCCAACATTGCCGGCTATCGCGCGATTGTCGAAGCGGCACACGAATTTGGCCGCTTCTTTACCGGCCAGATCACCGCCGCCGGCAAGGTACCGCCGGCCAAGGTGATGATCATTGGTGCCGGGGTGGCCGGCCTGGCGGCTATTGGTGCCGCTGGCAGCCTGGGGGCGATCGTGCGCGCCTTCGATACCCGCCCGGAAGTCAAGGAGCAGGTACAGAGCATGGGTGCCGAATTCCTCGAGCTGGATTTCGAAGAGGAAGCCGGCAGCGGCGATGGCTATGCCAAAGTGATGTCCGAGGCGTTTATCAAGGCGGAAATGGCGCTGTTCGCCGCGCAGGCGGAAGAGGTTGATATCATCGTCACCACCGCACTGATCCCTGGCAAACCGGCACCGGTGCTGATCACCAAAGAGATGATGGCCTCCATGAAGCCCGGTAGCGTAATCGTCGACCTGGCGGCGCAAACCGGCGGCAACTGCGAACTGACCGTGGCCGATCGGGTTACCGTGACCGACAACGGCGTGAAAATCATCGGTTATACCGACTTGCCAAGCCGCTTGCCGACCCAATCCTCGCAGTTGTACGGCACCAACCTGGTTAACCTGCTTAAACTGCTGTCAAAAGAGAAAAACGGCGAAATCGACATCGATTTCGACGATACCGTCATTCGCGGCGTTACCGTGGTGCGCGAAGGCGAAGTGACCTGGCCGGCGCCGCCAATCCAGGTTTCTGCCCAGCCGAAGCAGGCACAGCCGGCGGCGCCGATGGTTAAAGAAGAGAAAAAACCGCTGTCGCCGTGGCTCAAGTACGGCCTGATCGCGCTGGCCATCATCCTGTTCGGCTGGCTGGCGGATGCTGCGCCAAAAGAGTTCCTGTCGCACTTTACGGTGTTTGCGCTGGCCTGCGTGGTTGGCTACTACGTGGTATGGAACGTCAGCCATGCATTACATACCCCTTTGATGTCGGTCACCAACGCGATTTCAGGGATTATCGTCGTCGGTGCGTTATTGCAGATTGGCCATGGCGGCTGGGTGAGCTTCTTCTCCTTTATCGCCGTGCTGATCGCCAGCATCAATATTTTCGGTGGATTCACCGTCACTCAGCGCATGCTGAAGATGTTCCGTAAAAACTAAGGGGTAACACATGTCTGGAGGATTGGTTACAGCTGCATACATTGTTGCCGCTATCCTGTTTATTTTCAGCCTTGCCGGGCTGTCTCGCCATGAAACCTCGAAGCAGGGCAACCTGTTCGGCGTTGCCGGTATGGCGATCGCGCTGATCGCGACCATTCTCGGGCCGGACTCCGGTAACGTTGGCTGGATTATCATTGCGATGATTATCGGCGGCTCGATCGGCATCTATCTGGCGAAAAAGGTAGAAATGACCGAAATGCCAGAACTGGTGGCGATGCTGCACAGCTTCGTCGGTCTGGCGGCGGTGCTGGTTGGCTTCAACAGCTATCTGGATCATGGTACCGCGATGGATCCGGTGATGGAAAATATCCATCTGACCGAAGTGTTCCTCGGTATCTTCATCGGTGCGGTCACCTTTACCGGCTCGATCGTGGCGTTTGGCAAACTGCGCGGCATTATTTCTTCCAAGCCGTTGATGCTGCCGAACCGCCATAAATTGAACCTGGCGGCGCTGGTGATTTCCTTCCTGTTGCTGGTGGTGTTCGTGCGTACCGACAGCCTTGGGCTGGAAGTCATGGCCTTGTTGCTGATGACGGTGATTGCCCTGGCCTTCGGCTGGCATCTGGTGGCGTCTATCGGCGGTGCCGATATGCCGGTGGTGGTGTCAATGCTCAACTCATACTCCGGTTGGGCGGCAGCGGCGGCCGGTTTCATGCTGAGCAACGATCTGCTGATCGTCACCGGCGCGCTGGTCGGTTCCTCCGGCGCCATCCTGTCCTATATCATGTGCAAGGCAATGAACCGTTCGTTTATCAGCGTGATAGCCGGCGGTTTCGGCACTGACGGTTCTTCAACCGGCGATGCCGAAGAAATGGGAGAATACCGTGAAACCACGGCGGAAGAGGTGGCCGAGCTGCTGCGCAATTCCTCTTCGGTGATCATCACGCCAGGGTATGGCATGGCGGTGGCGCAGGCGCAATATCCGGTGGCGGAAATTACCGAAAAACTGCGTGCGCGCGGCATCAAGGTGCGCTTTGGTATCCACCCGGTGGCCGGGCGCTTGCCGGGTCATATGAACGTATTGCTGGCAGAGGCCAAGGTGCCGTATGACGTGGTATTGGAAATGGACGAAATCAACGACGATTTCGCCGATACCGATACCGTGCTGGTGATTGGTGCCAACGACACGGTCAACCCGGCGGCGCTGGAAGATCCTCGCAGTCCGATTGCCGGCATGCCGGTGCTGGAAGTATGGAAAGCACAGAATGTGATCGCCTTTAAACGCTCGATGAATACCGGCTATGCCGGCGTTCAGAATCCGCTGTTCTTTAAAGAAAACACCCAGATGCTGTTTGGCGATGCCAAGGCTAGCGTCGAGGCAATCAAGAACGCGTTGTAAACACCGCGCTTGCCAACGCGGGTCGCCAATGCCGTTCAGTTAACGCTGAACGGCATTTTTATTTTGCTTTTGGTTGAGTAATTTTAGCGCTGGTGCCTCAACTGCCGGGTAAATTGTGCGGAATATCACGCAAAATAGGCTATAAATTATGCAAGCCAACACATCAGATGACAATTTTGAGCCGTAATGCGGTATCTTATGTCCCGATTTCATCCATTTAACGGATCCTAGACCCACTATGATTATCAAACCTAAGGTTCGCGGTTTTATCTGCACCACCACACATCCGGTGGGCTGTGAAGCCAATGTACGTCGTCAGATTGCCTATACCAAGCAACAGGGCGCCATCGCCAATGGCCCTAAACGCGTGCTGGTTATCGGTGCTTCTACCGGTTATGGCCTGGCCTCCCGTATTGCTGCCGCTTTCGGCAGCGGCGCGGCCACCATCGGCGTATTCTTTGAAAAGGCCGGTACCGAAAGCAAACCGGCTACCGCCGGCTGGTACAATTCCGCCGCGTTTGATAAAGCAGCCAAAGAAGAAGGTCTGTACGCCAAGAGCGTCAATGGTGATGCTTTCTCCAACGAATGTCGCGCCAAGGTTATCGAACTGATCAAGCAGGATCTCGGCCAGATCGATCTGGTGGTGTATTCCCTGGCATCGCCGGTCCGTAAAATGCCGGACACTGGCGAAGTAGTGCGTTCAGCGCTGAAACCGATTGGCGAGGTGTACACCACTACGGCGATCGACACCAATAAAGACCAAATCGTTACCGCAACGGTTGAGCCTGCCAACGAAGAAGAAATTCAGAACACCATTACCGTGATGGGCGGCCAGGACTGGGAATTGTGGATGTCCGCACTGGAAGAAGCCAACGTGCTGTCTGAAGGCGCCAAGTCCGTAGCATATTCCTATATCGGCACCGATTTGACCTGGCCAATCTATTGGCACGGCACGCTGGGGCGCGCCAAAGAAGATCTGGATCGCGCCGCTACCGCCATTCGTGGCGATCTGGCAGCCAAAGGCGGCACTGCACACGTCGCGGTGTTGAAGTCAGTGGTAACTCAGGCTTCTTCTGCAATCCCGGTCATGCCGCTGTATATCTCGATGGCCTTCAAGATCATGAAGGAAAAGGGGATCCACGAAGGTTGCATGGAACAGGTCTACCGCATGATGCGTACCCGCCTGTACGGCGACGACCTGGCGCTGGACGACCACGCCCGTATCCGCATGGATGATTGGGAGCTGCGCGACGACGTGCAACAGGCCTGCAAGGATCTGTGGCCGTTAATCACCTCGGAAAACCTCAGCCAGCTGACCGACTACACCGCCTACAAACAGGAATTCCTGCGTTTGTTCGGTTTCGGCCTGGAAGAGGTGGATTACGACGCGGATGTCAATCCGGACGTGCGTTTCGACGTAGTCGAGCTGTAATTCAGCCGGTCGTAACAGCAATAAAAAAACAGGGCCTTTAACGGCCCTGTTTTTATTGTTATTGGCGAAGCGTGCTATGACTGTCCTGCGGCTCAGTCTTCATCATCGTGCTCGTCGTCTTCATCGGCCTCGATGGGGCAGTTGAAGTCCGCCGGTTTGATCACCAGTAAATCACATTTCAGATGGTCGATCACATGTTCAGCCGTATTGCCGATAAAGGCGGCGGAAATACCGGTGCGCCCAAGGGTACCCAACACCACCACGCCGGCTTGCAGATGCTCGGCCAGGTCCGGGATAACCTCTTCCGGCAGGCCTTTTTCTACGTGGGTAAATTCTTCGTTGATGCCGAATTTCTGTCTGAGGGCTTTCATGGCGATCAGATGTTGACCGCGAATGGCGTCGTTATAGACGCTGGGATCAAAGTCTGGCAGTTCGATTGCGATATTGATGGGAGTGACCGGGTAGGCGCCGACCAGATGAACCTCGGTTTGGTTGACGTTTTGCGCCAGTTCGACCGTTTCCTGTACCAATTTGAGATTAAGTGGGTCGTGGTAGGGTTCTTCACTCGACAGGTTAACCGCCACCACCGCTTTACCGCCCTCCGGCCAGGGCTGGTCTTTCACCATCCACACCGGGCACGGACATTTGCGCAGCAGATGCCAATCGGTCGGGGTAAAAATCACCGACTCCAGCCGATCGTGCTGGTGTGCCATTTTCAGCAGTAAATCATGTTGTCCGCTTAACACTTCCTGAATAATGGCTTCAAACGGCCGGTTATGCCACACCACTTTGACTTCAATAGGAATGCCTTCTTCGAGATAGAAGCGGCATTGCTCATTTATCCACGCGGCACGTTGGCTAATGACGCCTTGCCGCATCGCCGTTCGTTCATCCGGGGAAAGCAGGGTGGTCATTTCGTAAGAGAAATCATAGATTGGCAGGAAGGCTTTAATCCGCCCGCCATTCCGCTTCACCAGATACACCGCGCGGCGCAACGCCGGCTGGTCATCCTGGTTGGGGTCAATAGCCACCAGAAGATTCTGATACTTCGCCATAGGGCCTCCTTACAGCTGCAAATTAACAGTCTGTTAATTTACAGAGTAACCCAACATTGAAAAACAGAACAGCGGCAGTGATGAGCCGGATCAATAATTTCAGTTAATTGTTGATCCGGCGGAGAGATTAGGCGCTAACGCTAACGTTGATTCGTGGCGTACCGGCCAGCACTGAAAGCGCATCGACGTTTTCAATGGTGATGTATTTACCTTTCACGCTAAGGATTTCACTTTTTTGGAAACGCCCCAGCAGGCGACTGATAGTTTCAACCGTCAAACCCAGGTAATTGCCAATGTCGCCGCGCGTCATGGTCAGGCGGAACTCACGGGGGGAAAATCCACGTTCGGCAAAGCGTCGAGAAAGGTTATAGACAAATGCGGCCAGACGTTCTTCGGCGTTTTTCTTCGACAACAGCAAAATCATGTCCTGATCGCCTTTGATCTCGCCGCTCATCAAGCGCATGATTTGTTGACGCAAATTAGGCATTTTGCCTGACAGATCGTCCAGCGTCTCGAACGGGATCTCGCACACCATCGAGGTTTCCAGTGCCTGAGCAAAGCTTGGGTGCTTTAAGCCACCGATGGCATCAAAACCCACCAGATCGCCGGCCAGATGGAAACCGGTAATCTGCTCATCACCTTGCTCGGTGATGGTGTAGCTTTTTATGGTTCCGGAGCGGATGGCGTACAGGGATTTCAATTCATCACCGGCCTTGAACAGCGTTTGGCCTTTTTGAATCGGCTTTTTCCTTTCGATAATGTTGTCGAGCTGATCGAGCTCGTGTGCATTGAGAGTGAAAGGAATACACAGTTGGCTAATGCTACAGTCCTGGCAGTGGATCGCACAGCCACCAGACTGAATACGACGTATCGCGCGTTTTTCCGGGATCATAGAGTACGCTCATCCAGTAATTGATATGCGTCAATTTTAACATCTTTTGCGGCAGGTTATAAGTGTGACAATAGTAAGAATAGGGGTATTGTGTCGCTATTTTAGCGCCAAACAGCGATTTTTATTCTTAGGTAAATAAGAAAAAGCTTATTTATCCGTCATTCAGCCTATTCGCTGCGGCGTTGTGCGGTGGGCATGAATTGCCACAACCTCGACAGAGAGATAAGCGTTCTGCATCAATATCCGCCGTTGCCACGTTTACTCTGGCGACATGGCCGGAGAACTGGCGCCATACCCTCCGGCCATGAGTAAACGGCGGCGGTTTACCGATCTTGACACCGTCGACGGGTTAGAGCAGCGTCGTCGGCAAATAGCCTTCATGTTGCAACAACCACTGTTTGCGCTGCACGCCGCCGGCATAGCCGGTGAGCGCGCCTTGTGAACCAATCACCCGGTGACAGGGCACCACGATGCTGATCGGGTTGGATCCATTGGCCATGCCCACGGCACGGGAGGCGGTGGGGCGGCCAATGCGTTTTGCCAGCTCGCCGTAGGTGATGATCTCGCCGCAGGGGATCTGGCGTAGCTGATGCCAGACGGTTCGCTGAAACTCGGTGCCAGCGGTCATCACCGGTACCTGATTAATCGCGTCGAGTTCGCCGTCGAAGTAGCGCTGCATGATATCGGTCAGGCCACCGGGATTGCGCTGGGTTTGCAATTGGAAACGATCGGCGCGGTAATGGGTATTCAACAGTTTCATCAGGCGCGCTTTATGCTCGGTCCAATCAACGGCGCGCAGGCGACCCTGTTCATCGGCTATCAACACCAGCTCACCGACCGGCGTCGCCATATGGTCAATTAAAAATGTTTGCATGTGATCACTCCTTCATGTTGATGCACGGATTATTGCATGAAAAGTGGCGTATGGATGGCGGATTTCGGACATCAAGCTGTCGTGGCGCGGCCGGTCAATGTGCCAACATCAGGCCGTATGCAGCACCTTTAACTATAATCATCGTGTCTTTATGCTTTTGCCCTCCGGCAAACGACGTCATGCAATGAGGTTTAATCTTTCTGTCATCTGATTGACATGTCGCAGTCACGCCGCTGGCTTAAGTTTTCTGCGAATAGGCCAAGGAGAGAACACGATGTTTAGTTTGGACACCTTGTTGCAAGACGCATTTCCACATCGCAATCCCCCCGCCTGGCAGCGTAGCCTGCTGAGAAATCTGCTTTTTGAAAAAGAATTCAAACAATTTGCCGCCGAGTACCCACACCTGAAGGGCTTTGATCTGATTGAGCAAGTGGTGGATTACTTCAAGTTGAGTTGTGAACTGGTCGACGGCGACCTGGAAAACATCCCCAGCCAGGGGCCGGTGGTGCTGGTCGCCAATCATCCGATCGGTTCGCTTGACGGCCTGGTGCTATTGCGTGCGGTGGCGGCCGTGCGCCGTGACGTCAAGGTGGTCGCCAGCCAAATCCTCAGTTATATCGAACCGCTGCGCAGCCTGTTTGTGCCGGTCGACAATGTGGAATACAAAACCAACCGTCGGCAAATCGAAGCCATGCAGGCCCAGTTGGATAATCAAGGCGTCTTGATCGTGTTTCCGGCCGGTGAAGTGTCGCGCATCAGCCCGCAGGGTATCCGCGATGGCCACTGGCATACCGGCTTTGTGCGGCTGGCGGCCAAGGCGCGAGCGCCTATCGTGCCGATTCATATCAGCGCACGTAACAGCAATCTGTTCTATTTTGCCTCACTGGTTTACCGTCCGCTGTCGACGCTGCTGTTGGTGCGCGAAATGTTTCAGCAGCAGGGGGGGCGCATCAAACTACGCATCGGTGGGCGTATTCCGTTTGCCAGTTGGCATGATGGCCATACCAGCGCCCATGAGCTGGCCGAACGTTTCCGCCGTCATGTCTATCGGCTCGGTCAGGGAAAACCGGGGCTGTTTGCCAGCGAATCGCCGATTGCTTTGCCGGAAAATCGTCTGGAGCTGCGCAAAGCGCTGTCGGCCTGCGAGCGACTGGGCAAGACGCCGGACGGTAAAATCATCTTCCTCTATCGCCGTCACGATGAAACCCGCTCGCCGATCCTGCGTGAACTGGGCCGCCTGCGTGAAATTGCCTTTCGTGCCGTGGGTGAAGGTTCTGGCCGGCGGCGCGATCTGGACAGTTATGACGATGACTATTACCACCTGGTGCTGTGGGATGAAGATGAGCTGGACATCGTTGGCGCCTACCGTTTTATTCCCACCGCCGAGCAGTTGGCGAACAAGGGACTGGAAGGCATCTACAGCAACAGCCTGTTTCATTACGATCGCGATATGGCGCCGATTCTGGAACAGGGCATCGAACTGGGGCGCAGCTTCATTCAACCCGCCTACTGGGGCAAGCGCGGTCTGGATTACCTATGGCTGGGGATCGGCGCCTATCTGGCGACGTATCCGCAGTATCGCTATCTGTTCGGCCCGGTATCGATCTCTGGCGGTATGCCGGTGGCGGCACGCGATCTGCTGATTGCCTTTTATCGGTTGTATTTCTCTTCCGACAGCACGTTGGCACAGTCGCGACAACCGTATCCGGCGTCATTGCCGCAGGTGCTGGCGCAATTTTCCGGCGATAATTACCAGGCGGATCTGGTGCGATTGAAAAGCCTGCTGAGCAATATCGGCTGTTCAATTCCGACGCTATACAAACAATATTCCGAATTATGCGAACCGGGCGGCGTGCAGTTTATCGATTTTGGCACCGATCCGGCATTCAACAACTGTATCGACGGTCTGGTATTGGTGGATCTGCTGCGCTTGAAGCCGGCGCGCTACCAGCGATATATCGCGGTGCATCAACCCGATGAATCCACGCGGGCCTGAATGGCTTGTTATATTATTTTGTTATAAGTCGAGATTTGGGGCTAACGGTGGGAAAACGCTACGCTTTATGTTTTGCCACCGTTGGAGATTTGCATGACACAACCGTGTTTTCCCAACATCTTGTCCGCCGATGAACCGCCACCGGCGGCCATCGTCAATCAACAGGGTACGTCGCCGTTTCTATTGCTGTGTGACCATGCCTGCAACTCGCTGCCGCATAGCCTGGGTGACCTGGGGCTGCCGCCCGGCGAAATCGAGCGCCATATTGGCTGGGACATTGGGGCTTTGGGGGTTTCAACCCATCTGAGCGCCGCGCTCGATGCCACACTGGTTCATCAACGTTATTCACGGCTGGTCATTGACTGCAACCGCTCGCCGGCGGTGGAGAGTTCGATTCCCCAGATTTCCGAGCTGACGCCGGTGCCGGGTAATATGCGTCTCGATCCGATGGCTAGCCTGGCGCGGCAGCAGGCGTTTTTCTTCCCCTATCATCAGGCGATTGAACAGGTTATCGAGAGTCGCCTGGCGCGCCAGCAACCGACGATTGTGATTGCCATGCACAGTTTTACGCCGGTGTATAAAGGCATCCCACGCAAATGGCAAATTGGCCTGCTGTATAATCGCCAGCCGGTGTTTGCCAAACTGTTGGCGGAGGTGCTGCACGACGAGGGCAACCTGCTGGTTGGGTTAAATGAGCCTTATGTCATGACCGATGAAACCGACTATACCTTGCCGGTACACGCCGAACAGCGGGGTTTACCCTATGTTGGCATTGAGATTCGCCAGGATCTGATCGGTGACGCTTACGGCCAGCAAGCATGGGCTGAACGGCTGGGTCGCCTGTTGCCAATTGCGTGCCAACGCCTGGGTATTTGACTTTAAGATTATTCCCAGTGATTATTGCCGTCAGGATATCGTTAACGCCAATGGAACAAGTCAGGAGAGACGAATGGAGCACACTGATAACGGATTGTTTATCAAGCAGGAGCGGTTTGAAGTGCTGGCGATATTGCGCGATATCTATAAACAACGGACCCCGTTGCGCGTCGCCAACCAGCAACAGTGCTTCCACAGCCAGATATTGAGCGTTGGCGCTGACAGCATCGTGTTTGATTGCGCCAATGACAGCCTGTGTGCGTCCGGTGAATATCGCGTAATCATCGAAAGCCAGGACGCAAAAATAGAATTCTTGCTCGACCAGGCGGAAATTACGCAGCATCAGCAGGCGCAGGCTATTTCCGCACGCTTACCCAAAGAGTTGGTTTATATCCAACGACGCCGACAATTCCGCATTACCACGCCTTATTGGCGCCAGTTCCTGTGTAGCGGCAGCTACCCCGATGGTTCACCGTTTCAATTACGCATTCACGATCTGTCCGCTGGGGGCGTTGGGCTGCGGCTGGACGGTCCGGTGCCGCCATGCCTTGAATCCGGCTTCGTGTTCAGTAAGGTGCAGCTGGATTTGGGCGATTACGGCAACTTCAAGGTGAATCTGGAGCTGATCGCCGCCAGTGATGAAAACGTTGAATGTGAGGAGACGGGGGACCTAAAGCACTTTACCCGTCTGTCTTGCCGCTTTGTGGGCATCAGCGTTCTCACCGCGCGCAAGATCCACAGCGCGGTGATCGCCTTTGAGCTGGATTTCAACAAAAAGAAAAAGCGCTGAGGCGCAAGGGCGCCGTTTTAACGCCCGGCTCTGCCTGTCATTACTGCAGCGCGCGCAGGCTGCCGATTTCCTCCCAGCCGTTGAGCGCCGCATCGGTCAGCACTTTGCAGACCTCGGCGCTGGCTGACAACACTGCGGAGCTTATATTCTCGCCGGCCAACAGGTGACTGGTCAATAACGCAGTGAACAGATCGCCGGTGCCTTTGACGCTGGCATTGATCTTGGGGTGGGTAAAACTGCGGGTTTCCTGTGGCGTGACCAGCAGCAAACCCACTTGGCGATCGTGTTGTGCAATGCCCGGCGCGCTGGTCACCAATACCCAGCGGGTATGCTGGTTCAGCAAACCCTGCGCGGCAGCGACGGCGTGTTCGCGGCTGTGCAGCGGCTGACCGCACAGCTGTTCCAGTTCAAAACCGTTGGGTGTAATGCCGTTAGCCAAATGCAGGAACGGCGAGCGATAACAGTCTACCAGTGGTTTATCGACATACACCCCTTCACCATAATCGCCCATCACCGGGTCGATAATCAGCATGATAGCCGGATTAAGTTCGCGGACACGCAGCAGCCAGTTTTCCAGCGCCTGGCACTGCATGGCGCTACCCAAATAGCCGACGATCACCGCTCTGGCGCGTTGAGCGACGCCGCGAGCAAGCAAATCGTCCAGAAAGCCGCTGAACCAATCGATGGGGATCGCACCGCCGCTCGGTGCACCGTAATAAGGTGGGCAACCGAAGAGCACGCTGGGCACCTGCAACGCCTCCAGACCTTTTTTCAACAAGGCGCGATAGGCAATCCCGTTGCCGACGCTGCCATAGATCACCTGCGACTGAATGGTGATGACATCAATCAGCGGCGGACGCAGTTTGGAGACGTGTTGCATGCGTTATTTCCTTTTTTCTATGATATCCAACCAACGGGTAAATACCTGTTGGGCGCGCCGTTCGAGTTCGACACCGTATTGTGTGGCCTGATCGCGAATATGCTGCGGCGCGATACCGGCAAGATCCAGTTCACAGGCGTGGCCGATCAGCCAGCGCTCCAGATCGTGGCGGTCTGCTTCCAGATGGAATTGTAAACCAAGCGCGAAATCCTGATAGCTGAATGCCTGGTGGCGACACGCCGCGGTGCTTGCCAGGCATTGCGCCCCCTCAGGGATCATAAACATATCGCCGTGCCAATGCAGCACCGGCGTGTCAGCCAGCGGTGCCAGCAGGTTATCTTCGCCGCTGGCCAGCGACAGTGGGGCATAGCCAATTTCTTTAATACCCAACGACACCACCTCTGCGCCCAGCGCCTTGGCCATGACCTGAGCGCCAAGGCATACGCCCAGCGTCGGCCGCCGTTGTTGCAAACGTTGGCTGGCCAGCGTCAGTTCATGATTAAGAAAATCATGATCGTGCTGGCCGGCAAAGTGGCTGGCGCCGCTAACGGGCCCGCCGAGGATCACCAGCAGATCGGTGGTTTCATTGTCGATGGCCTGCAGATTGTCGCGCCCGGCGTCGTAATAGTCGATCTGATACCCACGCAGCGAAAGCAGATTGCCAAGGATACCGAGATTTTCAAAATGGACATGGCGAATAGCAACGGCTTTTTTCATCAGGGTTGTACCTTACTGGTGGCAACACAGGGTTGCAGGATTAATGATTCGCCAAGCAGAGTGATACCCTGATTACCGCTTTGATACAGCATCCGGCGTTCCTTAACCTGATTGATCTGAACCTGATAGCCTTGCTCTGCGGGGAATAGCGCGCAGGCCTGTTGTAACTGACTGGCGGCCCACGGCGTCATCAGGTGTAACTGGGCGAACGCCTTTCCGGCGTGCTGAATATCGAGAACGAAATGTTTTTCCATTGATGCCCCTTACCCTCATGATCGGAAACTGCTATCCTGATTTGAACTAATACAAAAAGGTGTTATGTATGAGCTTATTGTATGCAAAAGGCAGCAACGCTGTCCAGATAGCCGAGCAGATTGCCGGGTACATCAAATCCGGGGCGTTGCAAGCGGGGGATTTGCTGCCGCCGGTACGCCAACTGGCGCAACAGCTGGGCGTAAACCCCAATACCGTCGCCAGCGGCTATGGCAAACTGCGTGATGCCGGGCTGGTAGCCACCCGCGGACGTGCCGGAACGGTGGTGCTGGAACAGCCGTTGCAGGCAGTGCGTCAGGCGATGGCGGTGCCGCCGGGCATGCAGGATCTGGCCAGCGGCAATCTGGACCCCGCCTTGCTGCCGACGCTGACGCTGTCAACGCAAGAGGTTTTCCCACAGCGGCAGGGATATGACATGCAGGGGGACTCTCCGGCGTTGCTGCAAATAGCCGGGGAATGGATTGAACGGCAAGGAATGAAGGCCGACGATTTGGCGGTGTTTTCCGGCGCGCTGGATGCAATCGAAAAAGCGTTGCGCTGTCATGCTCCACCCGGTGCGTCGGTATGGATCGAGGATCCGTGTTGGCCACCGTTACTGACGCTGTTGCGTCATCTGCGTTTGAAACCCTTGCCACTGCCGCTCGACGAACAGGGCTGTTGCCTGCCGGGATCCGCAGCGGAACGCGGTTGCGCGGTGATCTTGACGCCGCGGGCGCAAAATCCCACCGGCATTGCATTCAGTGCGGCACGAGCCGCCGAATGGCGGGCGTTTCTGGCGCGGCAACCGGATTGCCTGGCGATCGTCGACGACTTCTGGGGCCCATTGTCGCAACAGCCGCTCCACCTGCCGTTTGACGGCCAGGACGGACTGTATATTCACTCGGTGAGCAAGTATCTCGGCCCGGATCTGCGCATTGCGCTGGCCTGTGGCAATGTGACGCTGTTGCAGGCGATGCGTGCCGATCAGTACATTCGCGAGCGTTGGGTGAGTCATATCTTGCAGCAAATCGCCGCCAAATTGTGGCGGCAGGTGCAGGTGCAGGGCGTACTGGCGCGCGCTCAGGGTGAATACCAACGGCGGCGCGACCGGCTGACGTCCCTGTTGCAGCAACGCTGTGGCCTACGCCTGCCGCAGGGAGAAGGGCTGCACCTGTGGCTGCCGGTGCGTTCCGAGGCTATCGCCAGCCAGATCATGGCACAGCGTGGCTGGCTGGTACAAAGCGGCGAGCCGTTCCGCTTGAAAAGCAGCCCGGCTATCCGCGTTAGCCTGGCTAACGTGACAGAGCAGCAACTGGATACGCTGGCGCAGGATCTGTGCGCTGCCGTCAATGCCCAGGCTCAGGTCAATTGAGCGCGGCCGCCATCCCTGCGCTGCGTGAGCGGTTGGCTCAAGATGCCAGCCACTGTTTCAGACGAATGGCGTCACTATAGTGACCGTAGCGCTGTTGCGAACCGAGCAGGATCATGATCACCGGCTGGCCTTTGATCACCGTTCTCATTATCAGACAATGGCCGGCTTCATTGGTAAAGCCGGTTTTTTGCAACTGGATTTTCCAGCTTGGGTTATTGATCAAACCGTTGGAACTGCGGTAAACCAACTGCCCGCGGCCGGGACGTACGATCTGCTGTTTGTCGGTGCTGAAGTGTCGAATGCTCTGATAGCGGTAGGCATTGTTGACCATTTTCAGCAGATCGCGCGCGGTCGAAACATTGCGTGGTGTTAAACCGGTCGGATCGTAAAAGCGGGTGTGCGCCATGCCGAGGGCGCGGGCTTTCTGATTCATCTTGGCGACAAACGCCCTGCGGCCACCGGGGTAATAACGGCTCAGCGCCGCGGCGGCGCGGTTTTCCGACGACATCAGGGCGATATGCAGCATATCACGGCGGCTGAGCGTGGAACCCACCGTTAGCCGCGAATGGGTGTTCTTCAATAAATCGCGGTCTGCGGCGGTGACTTTCACTCGGTTGCCCATCGGGCGTTTGTTGTCCAGCACCACCATTGCGGTCATCAGTTTGCTTAACGAGGCGATCGGCATACGACGGTTGGCCTGCTTCTGGTATAGCGTTTTGCCATTGTTGGCATTAACCACCAAAACGGCACGTGAATGCAGTGCCTGTGGGGCAGAGGCGTGGGCAGCGCCAATCAGCCACAGCTGGCTGAAGAGGGCGAAGAGAACCAATGGGCGACGAAAAAGGGCGTTCAACAATGACATGGCAACCGTAATATCAACTGTAAGTGGTTAAAAACTATCGCCAAGAGTCTGAACAGCAAATGTGGAGAAAATACGGCGGCCATGGCAGATTCTGTGTCAAATCATGTCTGTCGCCAGCCAGTGGCGGAGTGGCCTGCGTCACTGGCTGGCTTTGCACTGCCGCTCCCGGTGGTCCTACTGCGCTGCCAGCCGCTGCTCCTCGTCGAGCGCCTCGGTAACCAGATCGCGGAAACGGCTGACGATCGGTGATTGCTGGTTATGGCGCAGCGCAAGATACAGCGGGGCGCAAAGTTCATCTGCGTCGCTGATGGCGCGATATACGATGCCATCGCCGCCCAGACGCCGCATCGACGCCGGCACAATCGACAATCCAAGCCCGGCGGCCACCAGGCTGAGGGTAGCCGGTAGGCGCGGGGCTTCCTGTACGATATGCGGGCTGAATCCGGCGCGATGGCAGGCGGCGAGGATCGCATCATACAAACCCTGGCCTGCCGGGCGTCGATAGAGAATAAACGCTTCATTGGCCAGCGCCGTCAACGGCAACGGCGAGGGATCAGCTAGCGCCAGAGGGTGCCCGGGCGGTAATGCCACCAGCATGTTTTCCTGCAGCACCGGCTCAATACTCAGGCCGGGAATATCGCGCAGCGGTGAACGTACGAATGCGGCATCAAGCCGCTGGTCAATCAGCGCATCCATCAATTCGCCACTGCCCGCTTCCTCCAGTACGGTAGCAATGCCCGGCAAAATTTCCCGATAGCGGCGCAGCAGATTGGGGACAAACGGGTGCAGCGCCGCCGAACTGGTGAAGCCGACGGCGATATGCCCCTGCTCGCCACGCGCCGCGCGGCGTACCGCCTCGCTGAGTTTTTCCGCCCGCGCCAGCAGCGTCCGGGCTTCATCGAACAGCACATTACCGGCTTCGGTGGGGCGCACGCCGCGCGGCAAACGCTGCAATAGCTGCACGCCCAGTTGTTGCTCCAAACCTTGCAATAACCGGGTCAGTGGCGGCTGCTGGATAAACAGTCGCTCTGCGGCGCGGGTAATATTGCCTTCCTCAATCACGGTAACAAACGCTTTCAGCCGGCGCAGTTCGATCATATTCATACTCACAGGGTATCGTTATAGTGTTTGAAATGCATTAGACATCATGTCATGTGCGCGCGCATCATACCAGTCAGCAAAAAATAGCGATGTGAGAATGACAATGTCCCAATCAAACCTGTTAAAAAACAGTCAGCTAACTGCAGCACCGAGCAATCTTGAACTTTTCTACGGATTTTTAACCCTTGGGCTGATCGGCTTTGGCGGCGTCTTGCCGCTGGCGCACCGGATGCTGGTAGACGATCGCCGCTGGCTGAGCGGTGAGCAGTTCACTGAAGTACTGGGACTGTGTCAGTTTTTGCCTGGCGGTAACGTCATTAATCTCTCGGTGGCGGTCGGTATGGAGTTTCGCGGCCTGCGTGGCGCCTGCTGTGCGCTGTTGGGGCTGATTTGCGCTCCCACTGCGATAGTGGTTGGGCTGGGAGTGGTTTATAGCCGCTTTCAGCATAATGCCGAGGTACAACACGTGTTCGCCGGGCTGGCGGCGGCGGCTGCCGGTCTGTTGTTGTCTACCGCGCTGAAAATGCTGATACCGCTGCGCGGGCGCTGGCTGGCATTGGCGGTGGTGGCGCTTTGTCTGATGGCCATTGCCTGGCTGAGATTGCCGCTGTTGCCGACCATGCTGGTAGTGGCGCCGCTCAGCATCCTGTTGGCGTGGAGAAAATGGCTATGATTCCACTATTGATTTCTTTGGCGTTGCTCTTTACCGAGCTCTCGCTGATGGCGTTCGGCGGCGGTTTTACCATCTTGCCGGAAATGCAGCGTCAGGTGGTCGAAGTGCATCAGTGGATGGATGCGCAGGAGTTTAACACCCTGTTTGCCATGGCGCAGGCCGCGCCTGGGCCCAATATGATGATTGTACCGCTGATCGGCTGGCACGTTGCCGGCTGGGCCGGTCTGCTGGTGTCGTCGATTGCCAAGTTCGGCCCGTCGTCGATCGTCACGCTGCTGGTGATGGGGGTTTGGAAACGCTTTAAGGATCGACCATGGCGGCGCAACGTACAGGCTGGGCTGGTGCCGGTGACCGTCGGACTGGTGGCAGCCAGCGGCGTATTGATTGCCGAGTCGTCCGCCACTGATTGGCACCTGGCGCTGCTGATCGTTATCGCCACCGCCGCCGGCATCAACAAACGCATTCATCCGTTGTGGGTGCTGGCCGGCGGGGCGGTGTTAGGCTTGCTGTTCGCCTGAACCAGGCGCTTTTGTCAGCGGGCGCTCAGCGCCTTCAGCAGTGCCTGGTTGAATTTCTCCGGTTCTTCCATCTGCGGCGCGTGCCCCATGCCGGGGAACTCGACCAGGGTGGCATGTGGAATGAGCTGCGCTACCTGTTTGCCCAGCACGTTGTAATGGCCGAGCTGCGCCTTGACCTCCGGTGGTGCGATATCGCTGCCGATGGCAGTGGTATCGGCGGTGCCAATCATCAGCGTGGTCGGCGTCTGCAGGTTCTTGAATTCATAATAGACCGGTTGGGTAAAGATCATGTCGTAGATCAGCGCCGAGTTCCACGCCACCCGCTGTTTGCCCGGACCGTTGTTCAGACCGGCGAGCATATCCACCCAGCGATCGTACTGCGGCTTCCAGCGGCCAACGTAGTAGGTTTTCAATTCGTACTGCTTGATGCCTTCGGCCGAGGTTTTCAGTTCACGCTGGTACCACTGGTCAATGCTACGCCACGGCACGCCTTTGGCTTTCCAGTCTTCCAGCCCAATCGGATTGATCATCACCAGTCGCTGGGTGGCTTGCGGGTACATCAGTGCGTAACGGGTCGCCAGCATGCCGCCCGTTGAATGACCAATCACCGTCACCTTGTCGATTTTCAGTTTTTCCAGTAGCGCGTGGGTATTTTGCGCCAGTTGCTGGAAGCTGTACTGATAATACGCAGGCTTGGTGGAGGTGCAAAAACCGATCTGATCCGGCGCGATCACCCGGTAGCCAGCACGGCTTAGCCCCTTGATGGTGTCTTCCCAGGTTGCGCCGCAGAAATTCTTGCCGTGCATCAGTACTACCGTCTGACCGTTCGCTTCCCCGCTGGGGGCCACGTCCATATAACCCATGCTCAACGATTGGTTTTGCGAACTGAAGGTGAATTTTTGCAACGGATAAGGGTAGTGGAAGCCTTCCAGCTCCTGACCGTATTTTGCGGCGTCATCGGCGGCGGCGCCAAAGGAAATCAACGCGCCCAACAGCAGGGCGCAACGGGAAATTCTCAGCATTCTGAAGTCCTTATAAAAAAGCCAACGAGACCCTGAGTATAATGCCTCACGGCGGATTGTCTGCCGGTATAGGGCTTATCAGGCATTTTTTCGCCGCAATAGCGCAAAGTGGCGCGGTTTTGAAAACATCACCAGGTTACCCAGCAGGATCAGACACAGTCCAAACACCGCGTTCGGACGCCATTGATAACCTTCGTACAGGGTGGAAATGGTCAATGCCACCAGTGGGAACAACAGGGTGCTGTAGGCCGCGGCACCGGAGCCGATACGACCCAGCAGGCTGAAATAGGCGGCGAAGGCGATTACCGAGCCAAAGATGGCCAGATAGAATAACGAAGCCAGGTAGCGGATATCCCAGCTAATCTGTAGCGATGATCCTTGTGCGACGGCGACCGCGCCCATCAATAGCGCACCGTAAGTCATGGCATACGTATTGGTTGACAGTATATCCAGACCGCGCCGTTGGTGCCGGCTGCTGATCATATTGCCCAGCGAAAATCCGTAGGTGCCCAACGCGCTCAGACCGATGCCCTTCAGCAGTTCCGGCGCCATTTGATTGGCCGCCAGATCGTGCCAGAACAGGGCAATGATGCCGGTCAGACCCAGCAGTGCGGCAGGCAGCAGCGTCGCACTGGGGCGTTGGCGAAAGAAGATCATGCTGTTGAGTGCGTTGAACAGCACCGCCATGGAAAAGATCACCGACGCCAAGCCGCTGCTGATGTAGCCGGCGGCCTGATAGAAGCAGTAAAAGTTGAAGCCGAATACACAACACCCCTGCAGCAGGCAAAACAGGTGGTCGCGTACGCTGATGCTACGCAGCCGGCGCAGCAGCAACAGCGCTGCCCACATCGTCAACGCGGCCAGCAGGAAACGGTAGCTGATGGATAGCGCAATGGCGACCGATCCCTCCTGCTGAAGGGTAATGGCAATCCAGGTGGTGCCCCAGATCAGCACCACGGCAAGGTAAAGCAACGCGTTCATGTTTCACACTCCAGGATAAAGAGTGCTGATTATCCACCGTGCCCGGGGCCGCGGCTTTCAACGGGTTGCGCCACTTGCATATTCTTGCGCATTTTTGGCTCCGTCGACTGGTGCGCCTGAGCGGCAGCCTTTAAACTGACACGGTTTTCACTGCGTGCGGGGCTGATTATGTCGAAATACCAGGCGTTTGAAACGCTAAGGCAACACAAGGCCCGGCTGCATCAGCATCTGCTGCTGGGGTCAGGGGTAGAACTGGCGGCCTGGTCGAATTGCGACGATCGCATCACGCAGGAGAGCGCCGATCACCATACGTTGAGCCTGTACGTGGCCGACGGTTATGAATGCTACCAAAAAGTGCCCGGCGGTTGGCGCAATGGCGGCGGGCCGGACCGCTTCTGTATTATGCCGCGCCAGTATGAATCGACCTGGGACGTGCGCAGCGATCTGTCATTCGTGCATCTCTATTGCACCGATCGTCATCTGCGCCAACTGGTTGAACAAACCTGGGATCGCAGCCCGTCCTCAATCAACGTCGAACAAAAAGCCTTTGGCGAAGATGCGCAAATTACGCTGCTGTACCGCCAGTTTCTGCTCAATGTGGATTGGCAGGACCGAGCCAATCATCTGGCGTTGAGTAGCGCCAGCAGCATGCTGATGGCGCATGTGATCCAGCATTACACCCACCTGCAATGGCGGTTGCCCACGGTGCGCGGCGGGTTGGCGCCGGCGGTGCTCAAGCGGGTGACCGATTTTATCGCCAGCCATCTGGAGCAACCGTTGCTGTTAATCGATCTGGCGGCGCTGGCGGGCTTGAGCGAATTCCATTTCGCCCGGATGTTCAAGCACGATACCGGTCTGGCTCCGCATCAATATGTGATGCGGGCGCGGCTGCAGCAGGCAGAAAAGCTGCTGCGTCACAGCCCGTTGCCGTTAACACAGATCGCGCTGGAATGCGGCTTCAGCTCCGCCAGTCATTTCAGCAACCGCTTCAAGCAGGCCTACGGCCATACGCCGCAATCGCTGCGCCGAGCACGCGATTAGCGTTACGCATTATCCTCTTCCACCGCCGCGTACAGCCGCTGCAGAATATCAGGAAACGCCGATTGTACCCGGTTCCAGCTCGGGACAAACGGTTTGTTCTCGCCGGGATTCTCGGTAAATGCCTGACCGGCATGGGAAATGACGTTCGAAAACAACTCGACCGCCGACTCTTCGCTATGGCGGTCGAAGGTAAGTCCGTTCATTTTGGCATCGTGTTCAAAGGCGTCGATCATATCCAGTGCGGTGCGGTAATAGGTGGCGCGCAGCACGCGGAATGAATCTGCAGTTACGTTGACGCCTTGAATGGCCAATTTGCGATACAGCGCTTTGGTGATATCCGCCGCCATGCGTTGCAGACCGCCGCTCGGATCGTTTTCCGACACGGGTTGATGCTTATGGTCATAATTGTCGGCGATATCCACCTGACAGATGCGGTTGGTCGCAGTATTACGGTGTATTTCCGACAGTACGCCGATCTCCAGCCCCCAGTCGCTGGGAATACGCAGATTATTGAGGATATGACTACGCATGGCGAATTCGCCGGAAAGCGGGTAGCGATAGCTGCGTAGATAATCGAGGAAATCGGAGTTGCCATACACTTTTTGCAATGACTTCAACAGCGGGAAGACCAGCAAGCGACCGACCCGGCCATTCAGTCTGCCATTGGCGACGCGCGCATAATAGCCTTTGCAGAAGTCGTAGTGAAAATGGGGATTGGCTACCGGATACAGCAGGCGAGCCAGCATCTGACGATCGTAAGTGACGATGTCACAATCATGCAACGCTATGCAACTGCTGCGACGCGACGCCAGCGTATAGCCGACGCAGAACCAGACGTTACGGCCTTTACCCGGTTCGCTGGGGGCCAGCCCCTCGCTGCCCAGCTGTTTGGCGATGGCCTGCAAGCGCGGGCCATCGTTCCACAGAATACGGTGTCGTTGCGGCAGGCGTGAAAAGAACGATTTGGCATGTTCGAACTGCTGGCGGTCGGCGCGATCCAGGCCGATGACGATTTCCTCCAGGTAGGGCACCTGCGCCAGCGTGTTGATAATGTTGTCCAGCGCCGGTCCTTCCAGTTCCGAATAAAGCGAAGGCAATATCAATCCCATGGTATTGCGGCCGGAAAACACCTGCAGCTCATACTCCAGCTCCGCCAAATCGCGGCGAGTGAGATTATGGAAATTGGTAATGATGCCATCCTGATAAAAGTCACTCATGTTCAGTTCTCCCGTCTTCACTGCCCATCAGAAAATGATCCAATCCTTCACGCCAACCTGCCGGTCCCGGCTGGCGCGTGCGGTATAGCTGGCCGGGAAAATCTCCGGGTAGCGCCAGCGGCCTGGTCTGCTGACCACGGATCAGCACCGCGTAATCGGTAGCGTGCAATAAGGAAATGTCGTTTGGCCCATCGCCGAGACTGAGCGTGGTGAAAGGTTGGCACTGTTGCCGTTGGTAGTATTTGGTCAGCCAGCGAGCGGCATTGCCTTTGCTGACCTCGCGGCCCATCACGTGGTAAAAGCGACCGCCGCGCGTCAAGGTCAGACCGCGCAGCGCCAGCAGCGTCTGGAAAGTCTCCAGCTGCTGGTCGCTGCCAGACCAGCGGATCGGTTCGGAGCCGGCGCGCTGGCGCGCCAGATGCGCTTCCGACAAGGTCAGTCCGGTCCACTCGGCCACCGTCGCGTCGTCGACGTCGGCAAAGCCGCTGAAGGCAAAGCCGGTTTGCTGGCGCAGTTGATCCAGCGCCGCCAGCAGGCTGGGGTAATCCGCGCCGAACAGTTGGGTATCCTGTTGCCAGAAGGCAGGAAACACGATTTGCGCACCGTTTTCGGCAATGAACGGCAGTGCGCTCAAGCCGAGTTGCTGTTGCAGTTGCTGCACCTCTGCCGCCGTTTTGCTGGTGGCGACGATCAGCGGCACCTTGGCCTGCGCCAGTCGATCCAACCACGGCTTGGCGGCATCCCAACGGTAGCTGTGATGATCCAGCAGCGATCCGTCCAGGTCGGTAAAAATAAGCAGGTCGGCAAGTGATTTACGCATTTCATCTCCATTCTATTGCGAGGTGGTCGCGAATAAATAGGCGGATTACTTTGTGGTGACGTCAGGCAGGGGGCAAAACCGCGGGTAAACGTAACGCAAGAACGAAGATGATATGGTGCCTCCTTACCCTGATATTTGTGAATGACGTCACAATTAACCCTAACGGCTAATCCACAAATGCGCAAGTTAGCCACGTTGGCAGGCTGTGACAGCACGCCAGGCGAATAACGTGATCGGTTGCCCAATTATGCAGTTGCGCGCCGTTACGGTGCAGGTTGCCCCTCGCATTGTTCGATTGTTGTGCAATAGTTATCAATTAATGGCAATTGTGTTAACTCCTGATTCCGCCGCCGTGCGCCCGGTACACCGTTTGGCGCGTTAATTCCTTACGCACTTGGTTATTGGCATAGGCCGTGCATGGTGTACATCACGGTCTGTTAGACAACTAACAGTCAGTCGTTACCTGACAACCAGACAACAGCGGGCGGACTCTGATGAAACACCCGGACGTAATGGCACAGATCGAAGCGTCATTTGCGCTGCAAACCCCGACCGGCAAGCGCATTGCCGGTTATTTGCTGGCGAATCTGGCGCAAATACCGTTTGAAACCGCCGACAGTATTGCGCGCAGCACAGCCACCAGCGGTATTTCGGTGGGGCGCTATTTGCGCAGTCTGGGCTACCGCAATCTTGACGATTTGAAACGCACGCTACGCGAACAGAGCAGCGCATTGCCGCAGCCGTGGGGCGTAACCGACCGGCTGGGAGCCTATCGCCAGCGTAGGGCCTTGCCCGAGCAGCAAAAGTTGCGCCAGGCATTGACGCTTGAGCTTGAGGCGATCGAATACGTCTATCAGTTGGCGGGCAGCGAGGTCTTTGCCAGCGTCAGCCGCCAACTGGCACAGGCGGAGGCGGTATTTGTGGTTGGTATTCAATCGACGCGGGGCATTGCCAACGCGTTTTATAGCCACCTGGAGTATCTGCGGCCACGGGTCTATTACGCCGATGGCCAATCCGGTACCTACGTCGAATCGCTGAACTCGGCGTTTTCTGCACCCTACCTGGTGCTGACCGATACCCGAGCCTATTCGACCATGGCGCAAAAATACTGTCAGGCGGCCAGCGCCCGCGGACTACGACTGGCCCTGATTACCGACATCTACTGCCCGTGGGCACGAGATTATCCGGTGGATTTACTGCAGGTGAAAACCGATACCGGCCAGTTCTGGGATTCGCTGGCGCCGCTGGACTGCCTGTTCAATCTGTTGCTGTCGGCGGTGGTCGAGCTTGGCGGGAGCGCGGTAGAGCAACGTTTGGCGCAAAACCGCCGGTTGCAGAAAGAGTTGGGGCAATTTGAATCTTAACCGAGATGGAAGGCTTAAATGAGTGACAATGTAACTTTAATCGATCTGGCGCATCAGTTTCCGAGTTTGAACATCGACCTCAGGTACGCCAGCGCCGACAACCTGACCGGCAAACCGATTTATCGCCAGGCACGCTGCCTGCTGCACCCGGCAGCGGTGCCTGGCCTGGAACGCAGTATCAACGTTGCGCGTCTGGCCGGTTTTACCCTGCAGGTACTGGATGCCTATCGACCGCAGCAGGCGCAGGCGCTGCTGTGGCAAGCATGCCCAGACACGCGTTACGTCACCGATACCCACACCGGTTCGCACCACAGCCGTGGCGTGGCACTAGACGTCACCCTGCTGGATCACGCCGGCCTCGCGCTGGATATGGGCACCGCGTTTGATGAAATGAACCCGCGTTCCCATCCGTTTTATCCCGATCTGCCGCCGCAGCTGCAGCGTAACCGATTGCTGCTGAATGCGGTGATGGCCGCCGGGGGATTTATCGGTATCGCCAGCGAGTGGTGGCACTTTGAACTGCCCAACGCCATGGCATTTCCGTTGCTCAATGACCGCTTCGCCTGTTACGGCGATTGACGGTTTTTATCATTAAAACAACGATATATCAATTCATCAGGAGCGTTTTATGAACACCATCAATTACGCCGCTCTGGCTACCGGCATTATGCTGAGCCTGACGACGCTCGGTACGGTACAGGCGGCAGTGCCCAAAGACATGCTGGCGATCGGCAAGGCGGCGGATCCACAAACGCTTGACCCGGCGGTCACCATCGACAACAACGACTGGACGGTAACCTATCCGGCCTATCAACGACTGGTGCAGTACAAAACCGAGAACGGCAAAGGGTCGACACAGGTCGAAGGGGAGCTGGCGGCCAGTTGGAGCGCCTCGGACGATCGGCGTGAATGGACCTTCAAACTGAAACCCGGCAACCGATTTGATGACGGCAGCGAAGTCACCGCCGACGCGGTGAAGTGGTCGTTTGAGCGGCTGATGAGCATCGGCCAGGGCCCCTCAGAAGCTTTTCCCAAGGATATGCAGGTGACGGCAGTGGATCCGCTGACGGTCAAGTTTACGCTGAAAACGCCGTTCGCGCCGTTCCTCTACACGCTGGCCAATGACGGTGCCGGCATCGTCAATCCGGCAATCGCCAAGGCCAACCCGGCAGATCAAGGCAAGGCCTGGTTGGCAAACCATACCGCCGGTTCCGGCGCATATCGCCTCGATCGCTGGCAGAAAGGTCAGCAACTGATCCTGGTGCCGAACCCGCATTACGCCGGCCCGAAACCGGCCTTTAAACGGGTGGCGGTAAAAATCATCGGCGAGAGCGCGACCCGCCGCCTGCAACTGACGCGTGGCGACCTGGACATTGCCGAATCGCTGCCGATCGACCAGTTGGCGGCATTAAAAAGCGAAAATCGAGTGACGGTGGCCGATTATCCTTCGCTGCGCGTGACTTATCTGTATCTGAATAACGGCAAGGCACCGCTCAACCAGGTGGACTTGCGACGGGCGATTTCCTATGCGGTGGATTACCAGGGCATGGTGAAGGGCATTCTCGGCGGCAACGGCAAACAGATGCGCGGCCCGATCCCGGAAGGCATGTGGGGGTATGACGCCAATGCGCAGCAATATTCGCTGGATGTCGACAAGGCTAAAACGCTGCTGAGTCATCTGCCGGAAAAACCGGCGTCGCTCAGTTTGCTGTATTCGGTCAATGACCCGAACTGGGAGGCGATCGCACTGTCGGTGCAGGCCAATCTGGCGGCGATTGGTTTAAACGTCAAACTGGAAAAGCTGGCGAACGCCACCATGCGCGATCGCATTGGCCAGGGGAATTACGACATCGCCATCGGCAACTGGAGCCCGGATTTTGCCGATCCGTACATGTTTATGAATTACTGGTTCGAGTCGGACAAGAAGGGGCTGCCGGGCAACCGCGCGTTCTACAGCAATCCGCAGGTTGACGCCCTGTTGCGCAAGGCGGTGTCGGTATCCGATCAGACCGTTCGTACCGGCGATTATCAGGCTGCGCAGAAAATCGTCATCGACCAGGCGGCATACGTTTACCTGTTCCAGAAGAACTATCAGGTAGCGCTTAACAAGCAGGTCCAGGGATTCGTCTTCAATCCGATGCTGGAGCAGGTCTTCAACGTGGCCACCATGAGCAAGCAGTAATGCGCGTCGAGTGAATAGCAGGGCCGGGACTCCCGGCCCTGGCCTGTGAAAGCCGGAGGAGAATGAGCATGAACGTTTGGAGCCTTATCCGACAGCGCTGCTGGGGACTGGTGCTGGTGATGTTTGGCGTTTGCGTGATCACGTTTGTCATTTCGCACCTGATCCCCGGCGATCCGGCACGCTTGCTGGCCGGAGACCGCGCCAGCGACGAAATCGTACGGCATATACGTCAGCAATTGGGGCTGGATCGGCCGCTATATATCCAGTTTGGCCGCTATCTGTGGGATTTGCTGCACGGCGATCTGGGTAGCTCAATCCGTACCGGGCGGCCGGTACTGGATGATTTACGTACCTTTTTCCCCGCCACGCTGGAACTGGCGTTCTGTGCTTTGCTGCTGGCGATAGTGGTTGGCGTACCGCTTGGCGTGCTGTCGGCGGTGTATCGCAACAAATGGCCGGATCATCTGGTGCGACTGCTGTCGGTAACCGGGATTTCGACCCCGGCGTTCTGGCTGGGGTTAGGGGTGATCGTGGTGTTTTACGGCCAGCTTAACCTGCTGCCCGGTGGCGGTCGACTGGATGACTGGCTGGAGCCGCCGCGGCATATCAGCGGATTTTATCTGCTTGATTCGCTGCTGACCGGCAATAGCGAGGTTTTCTGGAACAGCCTGCAACATCTGATCCTGCCGGCGGTCACACTGGCGTTTGTCCACCTTGGCGTGGTCGCACGGCAGATCCGTTCGGCGATGCTGGAACAATTGGGTGAAGACTATATCCGTACCGCGCGTGCCAATGGTCTGTCGCGCTGGCGGGTGATCCTGTGCCACGCGTTGCCCAATGCGCTGATCCCGTCGGTGACGGTGCTGGGGTTGGCGTTGGGCGATTTGCTGTACGGCGCGGTATTGACCGAAACGGTGTTCTCCTGGCCGGGCATGGGCGCCTACGTGGTCGATTCTATCCAGGCGTTGGACTTTCCGGCGGTAATGGGCTTTGCCGTAGTGGTGTCGTTCGCCTATGTGGTGGTGAATTTAATCGTCGATCTACTGTATTTGTGGATCGACCCGAGAATGGGGCGCGAGGAATAATGACCATGACTCAATTTGGGCAGCCAATGACTGCCGATGCCACACCTCGCTTTGTCGGCCTGCGGCGAGGCTGGTACCGGGTGCGGCGCAGTCCGTTGACGTTGCTCGGCGCAGCGATCATGTTGACGGTGATGCTGCTGATGGTGTTTTCACCCTGGATGACGCCGTATGATCCGGATGCGGTCAACCTGACCGCACGGCTGCTGCCGCCGTCGGGCCAGCATTGGTTCGGTACCGACGAGGTCGGCCGCGATTTATTCAGTCGCGTGCTGGTTGGCAGTCAGCAGTCGGTGGCGGCCGGACTGGCGGTGGTGGTGCTGGCGGGCAGCATTGGTTCGCTACTGGGCTGTTTTTCCGGTGTAATCGGTGGCCGCGTCGATGCCTTGATCATGCGTGGGATGGATATCATGCTGTCGGTGCCGTCGCTGGTACTGACCATGGCGCTGGCGGCAGCGCTGGGGCCGAGCCTGTTCAACGCCATGCTGGCAATCGCGATAGTCAGAATTCCTTTCTACGTGCGGCTGGCACGTGGCCAGACGCTGACCCTGCGTCACCAGGCCTATATGCAGGCAGCACGCACCTTTGGTGCCTCGCGCTGGCATCTGATCGGCTGGCATGTGCTGCGTAACGCACTGCCGCCGCTGGTGGTGCAGGCCTCACTGGATATCGGCACCGCGATCCTGATGGCCGCCACGCTGGGCTTTATTGGCCTCGGCGCACAACAACCCACGGCGGAATGGGGGGCCATGGTCGCCAACGGCCGCAACTTCGTGCTTGATCAATGGTGGTATTGCGCCTTTCCCGGTACGGCAATCCTGATTACCGCTACCGGTTTCAATCTGTTCGGCGACGGTCTGCGTGACCTGCTGGATCCTAAATCTCGGGGGCGTTGATGAACGAAACCACGGTATTAACCATCGACCAGTTACAACTGGAATTTCCGGTGTACGGCGGCAGCGTCAATGCCTTGAACCGCGTGTCATTAACGGTCAATGCCGGTGAAATCGTTGGCGTGGTCGGCGAGTCAGGTTCGGGCAAGTCGGTCACGGCGATGATGATTATGCGGCTGCTGGCAGATGAAAGTTACCACGTCACTGGTGGCCGACTCAGCGTGCTTGGCACCGATGTGCTGAACGCCAGCGAGCGTGAAATGCGTCGGTTGCGCGGGGCTCGAGTGTCGATGATCTTCCAGGAACCCATGAGCGCGCTGAACCCGACACGCACCATTGGCCGGCAAATGTGCGAAGTTATCCGTTTGCACCAACGCCTGTCGGCAGATCAAGCTCGACATAAGGCGCTGGCGCTGCTGGCTGAAATGCAGATTGCCGATGCCGAGCGGGTCATGGCGCGTTATCCGTTTGAACTTTCTGGTGGGATGCGGCAACGGGTTTTAATCGCCATGGCGTTCTCCTGCGAACCGCAGCTGATTATCGCCGACGAACCGACCACCGCATTGGACGTTACCGTGCAGCGTCAGGTTTTACGGCTATTGCAGCAGAAAGCGCGTGCCAGCGGCACCGCAGTGTTGTTTATCACTCATGATATGGCGGTGGTTTCGCAGCTGTGTGACCGGGTGTATGTGATGTACGCCGGTCATGTGATTGAAAGCGGCGCTACCGATGCGGTGATTAATCATCCCGGACATCCTTATTCCATCGGCCTGCTGCTGGCGGCGCCGGAACTCGGCCAGCCGCGCAACCTGTTGCAGGCGATCCCCGGAACGGTGCCGAACCTCAGCGCCTTACCGCCAGGTTGCGCCTTCAGCAACCGCTGTGCCTATGCCAGCGCGCAATGCCACCAACCACCGCGTCTGGCTCCGTTGCCCGGCAAACCGGGTCAGCAGGCGGCCTGCTGGCATCCGCAAAACGTCAATCTGGAGGTTCATGATGAACGCTGAGGCCTTGTTGCAACTGCGTGATATTCGCCTGCGTTTTCCGGCAGCCTATAACTGGCGTGGTAAACCCACCGAATTCGTCCATGCGCTGAACGGCCTCGATCTGCAGATCGTGCGTGGCGAAACGCTGGGCATCGTCGGTGAGTCTGGCTGTGGCAAGAGCACCCTGGCACAGCTGCTGATGGGGCTGCTGAAACCCAGCAGCGGCGAGTTGCACCGCCAGCAGGCCACCGGCGCGCCGTCGGCTGGCGGTATGCAGATGGTATTTCAGGATCCGCAGTCATCGCTCGATCCGCGACTGCCGGTATGGCGCATTATTACCGAGCCGGTGTATGTGCAGCACCGCACCGCTGTCGCCCAGCGCCGTGCGCTGGCGGCGGATCTGGCGCAGCAGGTAGGCATTCGGCCGGAATATCTCGACCGGTTGCCCCATGAATTTTCCGGCGGCCAGCGTCAGCGCATCTCGATTGCTCGCGCACTGTCGTCACAGCCTGATGTACTGGTTCTGGATGAACCGACTTCGGCATTGGATATCTCGGTACAGGCGCAAATCCTCAATCTGCTGGTCGAACTGCAACGTCGGCGCAATTTGACCTACGTGCTGATCTCGCACAACGTATCGGTAATACAGCACATGAGCGATCGGGTGGCGGTGATGTACCTGGGGCAGATTGTCGAACTGGGGGCGGCCGAAAAGGTATTGCAGCAGCCACGGCATCCCTACACCCGGCTGTTGCTGGATTCGGTGCCGCGCGCCGGACGTGCTCTGGCCGACAGCGCCATCGAAGACCGCAAGGGGGAATTACCGGGCAATCGATGCCTGCCGTCGGGCTGTTATTTTCGCGAACGTTGCCCGTTCGCCGGGGACGGCTGTGAGCAGGCGCAGGTGCTGCAAATGCATCAGGCTGGCTCGGCGGTTCGCTGCCATAAGGCAGTCTGACCGCCGCTCGGCAGTGCCCATTGGCAAATAAAGCGTGGGGTAATCCGGGGCGTTGGCGAGTGGGGTGCCGCTATGCCTGCGGGCCGTATCTGGCACCCGACAGTGCCTTGCCATCGTCGCTGGATGTGTCGATGGCGAAGCAATTGCCTGCGGTTTAAGGCATCGGATAATCGGTCGGCGTCTTGCTCATCACCTCGATAAACACATCCTTGGTGACTGACCAAAAATGCGACAAGCCTTCCAGGGTGATGGTTATGCCCATCAACCCCATGACAAACCAGATGGCGGTAAACAGACCCAGGCTACTGAACATGAACGCCATACCGTTGCGGCTGGCTTTACGACAAACAACGTTTAACTGGCTGGCGAAAAACATCATCACGGCGCTCAGCAACTCCCAGCGCATCATAATGAAACCTGTAGCTATGGCACTCATCGAACTTCTTCCTTTGCTGCAAAAGCCGCGTCTGGCCGTCTTGCTCCTGCAGGGGGATAAGGCAGGGCAGCGGACAGCGTGGTGGCGTAATTGAACTCATTAGTGTGATCTGTGTCACATTCTAGCATCGAATTTGGCTGGTGCTCAACGGTTGAACAACTGCAATCCACGCTGATGGGAATATGCAAACATGCTGAAACATTTCTGCCACATCATTAGCAACCTTTTCATGGGGTCAATCAGTCAATAACGTTATCCTTGGTCGCTTTTCAATCCCTTGTTTTTACTCAGGGAAACGGAAGTCAGACAGGTAACGTTCCACGCATGGCCCTATTAAAAGAAAAAATTCGCGACCATTCCGCCGAGGAAATGCTGTTCATTCGCCGCGCTGCGGTGGCGCTGCTGTTGGTCGTCACGTGTTTCGGCGTGCTGATCTTCAATCTGTACCGTTTGCAGGTGAAGCAGCATGATTTTTACCAGACGCGTTCGAACCAGAACGACATTAAAACGCTGCCGATTGCGCCAAGCCGCGGGTTGATTTTCGACCGCAACGGTATCCCGTTGGTACGCAACATTACCCTGTACCAGATCCAGGTGGTGCCAAGTAAAATCGCCAATATGACGGCGTTGCTCCAGGCGTTGACGCCGATCGTCGATCTGACGCCGCAAGACATCGAGGCCTTTCGCGATGAGATGCGCCACAACAGCCGCTACAAACCGGTAACGCTGAAGACTGAACTCAACGATAGCGAAGTGGCACGCTTTGCGGTAAACCAATACCGCTTTAACGGCGTCAGCGTCGAAAGTTACCAACAGCGGCAATATCCATATGGCGCGCAGCTGGCACACGTGGTCGGCTATGTATCGAAAATCAACGACCGCGACGTGAAACGGCTGGAAAAAGCCGGCGAGGCCGAAAACTATGCCGCCGATCACAACATCGGCAAACAGGGCATAGAGGGCTACTATGAGTCGCAGCTGCACGGCACCACCGGCTATCAGGAAGTGGAGGTGGATAACCACGGTCGCATCGTACGACTGTTGAAGGAACAGCCACCGCAGGCCGGCAAAAATATCTACCTGACGCTGGATCTGCCCCTGCAGCAATACATCGAATCATTGCTGAAAGGCCAACGGGCGGCGGTGGTGGTGGAAGACCCGCGCGACGGTGGCATATTGGCGATGGTATCCAGCCCAAGCTACGATCCCAACCCGTTCGTCAAAGGCATCAGTTATCCGGCCTACAAGTCGCTGTTGGAGAACCCGGACCTGCCGTTGATCAACCGGGTGACGCAAGGATTATATCCGCCGGCCTCCACGGTGAAACCGTATATGGCGCTGTCTGCGCTGTTCAGCGGCGTGATCACGCCGTCCACCACTTATTTCGGTGCGCCAACCTGGACGTTGCCGGGAACCAAGCGTCGTTACCGCGACTGGCTGAAAAGCGGCCACGGTATGTTAAACGTCACCAAAGCGATAGAGGAATCCGCCGACACCTTCTTTTATCAGGTAGCCTACGATCTGGGTATTGACCGCATTCATTTTTGGCTCAGCCAATTCGGCTACGGCAAATCCACCGGTATCGATCTCAACGAGGAATACGGCGGATTACTGCCCAGCCGCGCCTGGAAGCAGCGGGTGCATAAAAAGGTCTGGTACCAGGGTGACACCATTTCGGTGGGGATTGGGCAGGGCTACTGGGTGGCGACGCCAATCCAGATGGTCAAGGCGCTGACCACGCTACTGAACAACGGCAAAGTGAAAAAACCGCACCTGCTGTACGCCATGCGACGCGGCAATCTGGTGAGCCGCTATCAGCCCGAAGCACATACGACGCAGGTTGGTGATGCCAATTCGCCGTACTGGGGCATCGTGCGCAACGGCATGTACGGCATGGCGAACCTGCCTAACGGTACCGGTTATAAGCTGTTCCATACCGCGCCGTATCAGATTGCGGCCAAATCCGGTACCTCGCAGGTGTTTGGCCTGAAGGAAAACCAAACCTATAACGCCAAGATGATCCCGGTACGACTGCGTGACCACATTTTCTACACCCTGTTTGCCCCCTACAAAAATCCACGGGTCGCCATGGCGCTGATCCTGGAAAACGGCGGCGGCGACGGTGTGGTGGCCGGACCGACGGCGCGCGCCATCCTTGACCATATTTTTGACCCGGCCAATGCGCCACCTGCCGGCGAGCCGGAAAAAGCCAAGGTACCGTTGAGTGACAGTGTCGATGTGCAACAATAAACGCGTTTGCTGGCACTTTCTTACAAACTGACATTATCCGCCAGATTTTGTACGGTTAGACTGCATCGATAAATAATCCGAATAAAAACGCAGGGTTAACAGTGGTAGCATCGACAAAAAAACGGAGCAAGAACTATTCTTCAGCGCGCTTTGGCTGGATTTGTGCGGGTATTCTGGTGTGTTTCTTCCTGCTGATGTTTCGGGTGGGCTATCTGCAATTGATGGAGCACCAGCAGCTGACCAATCAGGCGGATCAGCGATCGGTACGTACACAGGTGATCCCGACCAATCGCGCCATCATTACCGATCGTAATAATGAAGCGCTGGCGGTCAGCGTATCGTCAAAGGACATCGTGCTGGATCCGAAGCACATCATCGACAGCCAGACCAATACCGACGATGCGCGCTGGCAGAGTATGGCTAACGTGTTGAAAATGCCGTTGGCCGACATCCAGGCGCTGATCCGCCACAACGCACGCAAGCGCTTTGTCTACCTGGCTCGTAAGGTAGAGGACGAAAATGCTGCCTACATCCAAAAGCTCCATCTGACCGGCGTCAGCAGCGAACAGGACTTCAGCCGTTTTTATCCCATGGGGCAGGACGCGGCGGGGTTGATCGGCATCGTTGGTCAGGATAATCAGGGACTGGAAGGGATTGAATTGGGCTTCAACCACTTGTTGCAAGGTAAAAACGGCCTGCGGGTCTACCAGAAAGACGGCAGCGGCGCGGTGATCAACGTGCTGAAAAACGTCGATCCGGTGCCACCGCCGAACGTAACGCTGAGTATCGACAAGTTTATTCAATACGTGCTGTTTGCCCAGATCCGTGATGGCGTGATCGCCAACCAGGCCGATTCCGGCTGTGCGGTGCTGGTCAGGGTCAATACCGGCGAAGTGCTCGGCATGGCCAGCTACCCGTCCTTTAACCCTAACAACTACGCTAATACGCCATCAAAAGATATTCGCAATGTCTGTAGCAGCGACAGCTTTGAACCGGGATCGACCGTGAAGCCGGTGGTGGTGATGGTGGGGCTCGATCGCCATCTGATCCAGCCGGATACCGTGCTGGATACCACGCCGTATCGGGTTAACGGCCACCTGATCCGCGACGTCGGTCATTGGTCAAAACTGACCATTACCGGCGTGTTGCAAAAATCCAGCGATATCGCGGTGTCGCACATTGCGTTGGCAATGCCGGCCACGGTGCTGCCCGCGGTGTATCAAAGCTTTGGCCTGGGCAAACCTACCGAACTGGGTATCGGCAATGAAAGCAGCGGCTACCTGCCGCGGCACCGCACCCGCTGGGCCGATATTGAACGTGCAACCTTTTCCTTCGGTTACGGGCTGCGGGTAACGCCACTGCAAATGGCGCGCGAATATGCGGCGATTGGCGCATTTGGCGTGTATCGACCGCTGTCGATCACCAAGATCACACCGCCGGTGGTGGGGCAGCGCGTGATGCCGGAATCGGTAGTCAGATCGGTGGTTCACATGATGGAAAGCGACGCCTTGCCCGGCGGCAGCGGCGTCAGTGCCGCGGTACCCGGTTATCGTCTGGCGATTAAAACCGGTACTGCCGAAAAAATGGGTGACAACGGCAAATACGACGGCGGCTACATCAACTATACCGCCGGTGTGGCGCCGGCCAGCGATCCGCAGGTAGCGCTGGTGGTCATGGTCAACAACCCGAAGGCCGGCAAGCACTTTGGCGGCTCGGTAGCCGGCCCGGTGTTTGGCAAAATCATGGCTCAGGTGCTTGAACATATGAACATTCTGCCCGACGCCCAGCCGCTGAATGTGGTCTCGCACATCAAAGGATAGCTGTGCTGATGCCGGCAAGTACAGTTTGCCGGCATCAGTCTGCTGACGGTTGATCAACAACGGCGATCGCCAGGGATATTTCAGCTACCGCCGTCGGAGAATAAACGTTCAATCAGAATAAGCTGATAAGTAGAGTGTTTTCAGGCGATAAACGGCAGAATAAACAGGCGGGAAATATTTATCCTCGGACCGGCTATTCTGGTATGAATAATAGCCGACCCGAGGTGATTAATTAACGCCAGTGGCGTATTGATAGCGTGATTAACGGCTGGTCTGGTGACCAATAATGCCGCCCAGAGCGGCGCCACCCAGCGTACCCAGCGTGCTGCCGTCGGTGAGGACTGCACCACCCAGAGCGCCGATACCGGCACCGACTGCGGTATTACGATCGCGGTGAGACATATTGCCACACGCGGTTACGGACAGCGTTGACAGAATTAATACAGCTACGCCAGCGGCACGTTTAATGTTCATATTATTTCCTGGTAAAAGTGATGCATTAATAAACAAACTGCATCAGATTATTGCTCTGGTAAAAGTTGAGATGAATGTATTCCGCCGCATAAAAATAAAATAGGGAAATAATCTTAATTTTTTTGCTTTCGCCGTCTGATGACCGCAAGTCGGCAAAAATTGCCAACTATCGCACGAAAAGCTAACGCAATGCCGGCAGTTGATTGACTTTCCCGTAGCCGCTATTCACTATGTGGTTTACTCTGTCACATATATGTCATTCTTATCTGGTCATAAGAACAACTTTTAGCAGGTGCTGGCGTGTCTACATCAACCCGTTTTGCCGTTGCGATCCACATTCTTACCAATATTACGCTGTTTCGCGGCCAGGCGGTGCGTTCGGAAGATATTGCTCGCAGCGTGAATACCAATCCGACGGTGGTGCGGCGCATTCTCGGTGCGCTGGCAGACGCCGGTTTGACACATTCGCAAATGGGGCAAGGCGGCGGGGCGCTGCTGGCCAAGCCGGCCAGTGAGATCACCTTGCGCGACATCTATCACGCGGTAGAAGATCAACCCTATTTCCCATTGCACCGTTCAAAACCCAACGACGAGTGCTACATTGGCCATGCCATCATCCCGGTGCTCGAAGGGGAGTTCGCCCGCATCAGCCGACACATGGAAGCCTCGCTGGCGCAAACCTCGCTGGCGGATATCGTTGGCAAGGTCGAAGCCTGTGCAGGTTATCCGTTCGAGCCCTGCGAATGCATCAATCAACCTGATACCCACCACTAAACTTTCTCGTCTCCACACGCCAGAGAGCACTTTTTTGCATTGTTTTAATGTAACTGTGTAAGTTACATTGATCCACGTCAAAGTGTGACCATTTTCGTCACAGAAAGACATTCCCTATTTAGCGCTAAAAAACCTCAGGGAAATCCTTCTCTGTGGGAGAGGTTTTTTGGTACATGACCAGGAGACGACGATGATTGAGATGTTAGAAAGCCTGGCGATGGTAGTTATTCTGGTGCCGGTGATGGTAGCGGTGTTGCTGGGCGCAATTTATGGCCTGGGCGAGCTGTTCAACCTGATCTCACATGCCGGCAAGAAAAAAGAAGATCGCGCCCCCGCGGTTGCGGCACAAGCCAAACCCGCGGCCGCGGCGCAGGCCAAGCCGATCGAACTGGCCACCAACGCCGAAGCATAACCGGCAATGCGGTGCTATCAACGCCGCAGTGCCGCATACCATGCTAAAAGGGCTGAACCAAGGTTCAGCCCTTTTTTATTGTCTCAACCGGCCGCCGATCAAAACCTGATTACGTTGTACAAGGTGGTGTTCCCGACGCAGCGTCTGTGGCGACGGGGCAGGATAGTTTTTCTACGTTACTATTTTCATCAGCGTCTAAAATTGTAGGGGGGCGTTGGCGCCGTGCCGACGCCATAACCCGATCGTCGTTGACGACCGAGGAGCCAGTCAATGAACTATGTAGACGGTTTTGTGGTGGCGGTACCGGCAGCGAATCAGGAGGCCTATCGCCAGATGGCCGCAGAAGCAGCCCCGCTGTTCAAAGAGTTTGGTGCGTTGCGGGTGGTGGAGTGCTGGGGTGATGACGTTCCGGAAGGTGAAGTTACCGATTTTCGCGGTGCGGTGAAGGCCACGGCAGATGAAGTGGTGGTGTTCAGCTGGATCGAATACCCGTCAAAGGAGGTGCGCGACGCCGCCAACCAGAAAATGATGTCCGATCCGCGCATGCAGGCGTTTGCCGACCGCATGCCGTTTGATGGTCAGCGTATGATTTTTGGCGGTTTCACCACGCTGTTGGATGAATAGCAGGGGGTTACATGAACAAAATCACGCAACAACTGTGGTTTGAAAAAGACATGGAAGCTGCGCTGTTATACCACGCTGATCCCCGGTTCGGCGGTGCAATGGCGCACCACCTTGCCGGCGGATTCGCCTTCCGGCCCGGCGGGGCACGTGACGATTGCCGGCTTTACCCTGGGTGACCAGCGTTATCTGGCGTTCGAAGCCGGCAAGCTGGACAGCTTCAACCACAGTTTTTCCATCAGCGTCGAGTGTGCCGACCAGGCGGAAATCGACCGTTTGTGGCACGGGCTGGGCGACGGCGGGGTGATTGAGCAATGCGGCTGGTTGCGCGATCGCTGGGGGCTAAGCTGGCAAATCGTGCCCAAATGCCTTGGCGAATGGGTTTATGGCGCAGACCGCGAAAAAGCCAGACGGGTGGCTGAAGCGATGCTTGGCATGGTTAAACTGGAGATCGCCGGGCTGGAAGCCGCCGCACGTGGCGACTAACCACCGCTGACCGGCCGCTTGCGCCACGGTGTGCTTTACGCCATGCTGATTTCCCGTGTTATGCAAGCAGGAAGCCCCGATGAAACAGTCCGAGATCAATGCGCTGATTGCCGAGTATCCGCTGGTTGCCCAACTGATGGCGCTACAGCCGGTCAGCTGGTTTAACCCACGTTCAACCACGCTGGCCGCAGGGCTGCCGTTTGTCGGCCTCGGCGCTGAGGACGTTGCGCAGGCATCCCGGCGGTTGGCGCGTTTTGCCCCCTACATCAGCCGGGCATTTCCGCAGACCCGCGCGGACGGCGGTATCATTGAGTCGCCATTGACTGCCATTAGCGCCATGCAGCAGGCGCTGAATGTGCATTACGGGCTGACCTTGCCCGGTCGATTGTTATTGAAGCAAGACAGCCATCTGCCGATTTCCGGTTCGATCAAGGCGCGCGGCGGTATTTATGAAGTGTTGACCCACGCGGAAATGCTGGCGGTCGGTGCCGGCCTGCTGAAACCGGATGACGACTACGCCAGGCTGTTTTCTGACGATTTCCGCCATTTCTTCAGCCAATACCGTATTGCCGTTGGCTCTACCGGCAATCTGGGGCTGTCGATCGGTATTATCAGCGCCAAACTGGGCTTTGGCGTTAGTGTACATATGTCGGCCGACGCCCGCGCGTGGAAGAAGCAAAAACTGCGCGAACATGGCGTCGAGGTGATCGAGTATGCGCAGGACTATGGCGTGGCGGTGGAACAGGGGCGTAAGCAGGCGGCCGACGATCCGCACTGTTTCTTTATCGACGACGAAAATTCGCAAACCCTGTTTCTCGGCTACGCGGTAGCCGGCGAGCGGCTGAAACAGCAGTTTATCCAGCAGGGGATTACAGTGGATGAACAACACCCGCTGTTCGTCTACCTGCCGTGTGGCGTCGGCGGTGGGCCTGGCGGGGTGGCGTTTGGCCTGAAGCTGGCGTTCGGCGATCACGTGCACTGCTTCTTTGCCGAGCCGACTCATTCCCCCTGCATGTTATTGGGCATCTATACCGGGTTGCACGACGGCATCGCGGTGCAGGATCTGGGCATCGACAACGTCACGGCTGCCGATGGCCTGGCGGTCGGCCGCGCTTCCGGCTTTGTCGGGCGCGCGATGGAGCGCCTGCTGGACGGTTGTTATACCCTGAGCGACAGCGAGATGTATCGCCTGCTGGGGCTATTGGATCGCCAGCAGCAGATCCGCCTGGAACCGTCGGCGCTGGCGGGTATGCCGGGGCCGTGGCGGGTTGCTGCCGAACACCCATGGCTGGCGCAGCGCGGTCTGGATGCCGCCAGGATGAGTCAGGCAACTCACCTGGTCTGGGCGACCGGCGGCGGTATGGTGCCAGACAGCGAAATGGCCAGCTATCTGGCGCAGGCGGCCGAGCAGTTGGGCTGACGAAAACGTACCGTCTAGCCCTTTAGAGCTGGACAGACGCGGCCAACGGAAGAAAATACTCACCAGACATAAGACATAAGACATAAGACATAAGACACCAGACATAAGGAAAATCATGAATACGCTTGATGCCATTGCCCAACGCCGGGCAACCAAACAGTTTGATCGCCAGCATCAGATGACGCTGGCAGAGAAAAAAGCGCTGTTGAACATTGCGCTGCAAAATGCGCCCAGTGCGTTCAACTTGCAGCATTGGCGGCCGCTGCTGGTTGAAGATGCGGCGCAGCGCGCAGCGATCCGCGAAGTTGCCTGGAATCAGGCCCAGGTGACCGATGCGTCGATGCTGGTGGTGCTATGCGGTGATTTATCCAGTTGGCAATCGCAGGTAAAAACCGTTTGGGGTGAAGCGGCAGAGCCGGTGCAACAGTTTATGTACCCGGCCATCGACCAGTATTACCGCGACAAACCGCAGGTGCAGCGTGATGAAATCATGCGCAGCAGCGGTATTTTCGCCCAGACGCTGATGCTGGCCGCCAAGGCGCAGGGTTATGACTCCTGCCCGATGGACGGTTTTGACTTTGAGGCGGTCGGCGCGCTGATCAACAAACCGGATCATTATCAGATCGCGCTAATGGTAGCGATCGGCAAAGGCGTCAGCGAACCGTACCCACGCATCGGCAAACTGCCTCTCGATCAACTGGTCGGCATCGATCGTTTCTGATCGTCTATCTAAGGGTATCGGGTTGCTGCCCGATACCGCTTTGCATTACGCCAACGCCTCGCTCAGCGCCGTCAGGCGCGCTCGCAGTTGGTTATCCAGTGAGCTGGCGGCATCATGACCGTCATTTTGCTCGATCAGGGCATCTAACCCCACCAGCCAGTCATAGATATAAAACGCCGCGCCGTTGACCGGCGTTGCCGCCAATTGCGTTAAACGCGCTGGACGGGCAGTATCCAGCTGGGCTACGGAGACAAAGATCGGCTGTCCGTGATGGATACGACTGGCCGGACGCTGCGATGCCGGCAGATGTTGGAACCCCAGCCAGGCGACAAAATCACCCAGTACGCTTAACGCCTGAGATATTTGCCGATCGGCAGCGCTGCCTGCCGTCGCCAGACTGTGCCGCAGCTGAGCCGCCAGTTCCAGACGAAAGGCGGCATTAACCAGTTCATCCACCAGGAGATTCAGCGTGGTTTGATCCACCGCCAGCAGCTTGCGCACTGCGTCATGGTACGGCAAGGCGCGTAAATGGCCGATCCAGTCAGCGAACAGCGCATCGGCAAAGGCGTGATTGTCTGGCGTAACGTTTTGGCTGTGTGAGGCGTTGGTCAACAGATCCAACTCCACGCCAATACTGAACGGATCATCGACCGATGATCCGACGCTGCACGTTTGCCGCTGCAAACGGCGTAGCCGATCGCGCTCTGGCAACAGACGCTCCAGCAGTTCGCCGTGTACGCCGGTTCTGGCCTGCAGGGCCTTGAGCAGGTGCTGGGCGGTTTGTCGTCTCTGCCGCCCCTGACTCTCGGCCGATTGATGCCAACTGCCCAGCAACGTTTCACGTACCTCGCGTCTCAGCGCCTGCAATAACCCGCCAATGCGCTGACGCTGCGTGGTTGCCTTGGCCGCCGCGGCCAGGTAGGCCAGCATCCGTCGAATGTCGCTGGCATCCAGTGCCAATAGCGATCCCCATTGCGCGCCGCTGGCGCTGACATAACGCTGTACCGCGTCGTCCAGCTTTTTTTGCCCGGCCGAGGCGCGGTGATGGCTAAAGACCCACATCAGATCCGGTTTGCCATCGCCACACAGCGGCGGTTGCTCAGCCTGCTGGCGCTGTTGCCAATCGGTCAGCGCTTTACCGACCTCGGCAACGTCCTGATGCCGGGTGGTAGTGGAGCCGACCAGCAACAACTGCGGTTGGCGACGATCGGTGCAATATGCCAGTTGGCAGGCCCGCTTGGCCTGCATCAACCGCTGTATCGGCGTCGAAGTGTCGCCGTCAACGCCGGCAGGAATGTCCAGAATATCCACCGGCTCGCTGAACGGATCGTTTTCAACCGGTTGGCTGAGGCACAGTTCAACGCTCAACAAGGCCAGTTCGGCCAATGAAAACGCCCGCCGATTGGCCTCATCGCCAGCCAATGTCGCGATCTGCACGCTGCTGTCCAGTGGGCTATTGAGGTGCGTTGCCAGGCTACCGTCAATGATGCCATCGAGGTACGGCAGTTCGCCTTTCATTAGCTGAATATGCCGGCTGCCGAGGCCGTGTAACGAGTGAGCCAGTTGGCGATATAGCCCGGTCAGCTGCGGCTGGCTGTTCCACAACGGCGAAAACAGCTGAGCACGGTGATCAATGCCCAGATAAGGCGCCAGGTTGCTCGCAGCCATCCAGAAAGCATTGGCCGGGGGCATTTGCGGCCGATGGCGCAACAGCGCATCTCGCAGCGATGCTACGCAACGTGACGACATTCCCGCCACGGCCACCGTCTGACGCCGCTGGCTTAACGCGGCCAGTTGCTGATTGAGCTGCTGCTCGTCCAGCGGCGGCGCGCCGGCGGTAATGAACAGCAGGGTGATCAGATCGGCCTCGGTCAACAGCGTGAGGCGTGGCGCGGCGATTGTCGCACTGTGACGGTAACGGAGCGTCAACGTCGGCTGCGCAACCTGCATCGTTTGACGTCCCAAAATGACAGCGAGTGACGCATTTTCTGCCTGAACGCGACCATAAATGCCAATGCTGAAAACATCGCTGGCCGCCTGCGCCAGCCGTTCGGCGTCGTGTTGGCAGCGTTGCAGCGCCAGTTGCAGGCGGTCGGCCTCGATAGCCAACCGCGCTGAGCGCTGCCGGGCGTGGTTCAACCAGTCGGCAAGGTTGCCAATCGTCAGTGCGGTTTGCCGTGCCTGCTGCACCAGGGTATTGACGGTTAGTGGATTCATGTGTTGAAGACGCTCCCGCTGTCGATCCAATAGTGCGTCGCGCCGGCACCGCCGGCGGCCAGGGTATTAAGCCTGAGCTGCAACTGTTGCAAGGGAACCGGCGTGCCATCCGCCAGTACGGCATCCGCCAGTTCAAAACGCTCACCGTCCACCACCCGCAGCCGCAGATGCAAAACGTCGTTGCTGGCCAGGCGACGTGCCAGCTGCGCATCGACGATGCTCAGGTTATACAGTGGCGTTGCTGGCCAGCGATCGTTGTCCAGCTGCCGAAAACCCAGTTGTAGCGGGCCACGCAGCGGAAAGCGCGCTGCGTCGAGCATAAACTCGGCCGCATCCAGATCGATATCACGGTAATACACGTTGTCGGCGGTGAGCGCCTGCTGTGCATCCAGCATGCCGAGATAGCGAATGGTGCTATAAGGCTGAAAATCACCGGCCTTGAAATAGAAACTGCCCAGACGCAGATCAAGCGCCAGCAGGCAGAGCATCGCGCCAACCGCCGCGGTGGATTTTGGATTTTCAATCTTTCCCTGGTGGTGGAACGGATACCAACTACTGGTGTGGTAACCGTCCAGTGAGACGATGCGGTTGGCCGGTAGCGGCTGCAAATGACGCAGCAACGCCTGCACGCCCGGCAGGCGGCATGGGCGTCCGCTGAGCAGCAATACATCACAACCGTAATGTGCGACCACTTCTGCCAGCGCGCGCAGACAGGCGGCGATGCGCATCTTGCCGTTCAGGAATGCCACGTGCAGTTGATGCAGCGGCAGCAACAGCGGCGTTTGCAGAATATCGAATGTGGCGGCATCAGCCGGTAGCTGACGTTGCGTTTCACCGTTGATGAACGTCAGTACGCCGGTGGTGGGTAACTGGGGCAACAGTTCGCCAAAGGTTGCCGCCAGTTCCGTATGCCGGTCGAGCGGATCGTATTGTTCATAAGCCTGTAAAATGGCGTGACCGAGCGGTATAAACAGCTGCAAAGCCGTTTGCTGCCGACGGGCGGAAAATCCGTCCAGACGGCCTTGGCTGCCGAACAGTTTGTCCATCAGCGCGGCGGGTTGCGCGACGCCAGCCTGTTGCAGTGCCCGTTGTACCGCCGGCAGCAGGTATTGCTGGATCACATCGAGCAGAATATCGTCGCCGGCCATTTTAAAGCCCTCGCGAAACAGCAGGTTTGGCACGATTTTCACGTTATGCCCCACACCGTCATCGAGAGAAAACTGGGTGATGGACAAATCGCTGGTGCCGCCACCAATGTCAATCGAGGCGATGCGCAGCGCTTTACCGTGCTGCGCTGCAGGGCGGTCTGGCCGCGCCATGCTGGCAAAAAACGCCGCGCTGTGGCCGGCAAAATTCAACTGTGTCTCATTGTAGAGATACACCAGTTGGCCACAGGTGGCCTCATCCCACGCCATCTGCACCTGTGGCACCGGCAGTTTACCGGCGTTTTGTTGCGCCAGGCTGGTGAAGGGCGCATCCACCGGGTGCCAGCCCTGTGCTTTCCACACCAGGCCAATGGCATCGTGCATGCGGCGGCGGAACAGTTCACGCTCCGGTTTCGGCATCGCACAGGGCAGCGTGAGAATGATATTACGTAATTGCCGTGGCGCGTTGCCGTGCGGCATTTTCAACCGTTGACCAACGCTGTTGATTTGCATCAGCACCTGTGCCAGCAGTTCGCTGAGCATCAGCGTCATGATCGCGCTACGGCTGTAGCTGGCGCTGAATACCGGCAACCGCTCCTCGGCCGCCAGATTAAACAGTGGCTGCCCCTGGTCATTGAGCAGATGCGCCAGCGGTGCGGCAGCGGCCATCGGTTCCTGCGGCATATTGAAGCGCCAGCCATGGGGATAGCGCTCCTCGTCCCACAGATAGCGGCGTGGACTGGAAAGACCGGTTGCGCCTTCGGTGCCCTGGCGCCGGGCCGCCAGTCGGCTGGCTTCACTGCCGACACGCATCATCGAGGGCCAGCAAAATGCCTGTTCACGGCCACTCTGGAATGAAAACTGCGCTTTGCCAAACTCGGCCGGCGCAAACTCGGCACGACTGTCAAACTGCGCCTGGTACAGGTACTGCGGCTGCGCCAGGTCGCGCAGTTGCAGTTCGTAGGTATGTTTCAGCCCGTCACTTTCCTCTGGATGATCCTCAACCATAATGCCGCAGGTATGCGAGTTGCCGACATCAAGGATCAGATCGACTGCCACCGCCGGCGCCTGCGCTGACGGGGCGATCAGTCTGATTTGCGGCAATTGCAGGCGGTCGCCGAACATCGCCAGCAGGTTAAGGTAATGTGCCTGATATTCAAACAGCTTCAGCGCGTTGCGTAGCGCCGCTTCACTGCGTTGCTCGAGGGCAACGGCCTGCTGAACAAAGGTTTCCCGCAGCCAGCCGTCAACCCAGGTCAAATCGAGAAACGGATCCAGATCGCGGCTATGGTGCGCCAGGGCGAAACTCAGCCCGGCGCTGACGTCATGGTCGGTGGGCGCCAGCGGCGCTTCGGCGGCATCCAGCACCTGGGTGTCAAATGCCAGGGTGATACGCCAGCGGTTACCGTCACTATCGCTATCTTCCAGCCGGGTAATGCGCAGCCGAGCCCAATTATCCGGTCCGGCCAGCAAGCCGCTTGCTGGGTTGAAGCGCAAGAACGGCAGCGGCAACCATTGGTTGTTCAGCAGGTGGAGTGAATACTCCAGCGGAAAACGCAATTCCGGCCGCACCATTTCCGGCGGCTCTCCTGGCACATTGGCCAGCAGATACCTGCCGTGCACTGTGTCGAACGCCAGTCGCAACAGCGGGCCGTTAGCGGTTTTGCGCACAAACGCGCCGGGCAATTCCGGCAGGACGGTGGCGGCAGGCAACCCAAAATCGAGGAACTGTATGCCGCTGTCTTGAATCAGCGTGATTCGTGCGGGGTAGTCGGTCAAAGTCGCCAGCATTATTTTTTCTCGCGCGTCATCATCATGGGATAGTCGGTTTGGTTGCCGTAGCGGCCGATACATTGCGCGGCGGCGTCGTCGCCCATCGGCGTACAGATCAGCTCCGGCAGTTGATAGCGTGAACCGTCGCTGCAGCGTGCCCGAGTACGGCTGTTGATCACCAGATTGCCGGATTGCATCAACCCGGCCTCAACGTTGACGCTGCAACGCACACCGTCGGCCTGCGTCAGGTTGGCCGTCCCTTTGCCGTGATACAACCGATAGCGCAGAGTGGGCAGTTTGCCGGTCAGCGGGCTGTCGACCGCCGGCCGCGCGCGCCATTTACCGTCAAGAAAACGGTTGGATCCGGCCCTGACCGCCGCGGTAGGCATCACCAGCGCATGTTTATCGTGCGGCGTGGCGATCTGGACCTGGGGCACCGGTGGCATCACCGTGGCGGCTGCCAGCGGTAGCTGGAGCGGCGGCAACGCAACGGATGTTTTGTCTGGTATCGCTGGCGCCGCGCGTGCCGCCACCGTGACGGGTGCGGGTGTAGACGGCCAACTGCGCAGCGCCAGCGTTATCACCAGCGCCAACATGACGGCCAACGCCAAAAGCCAACGCCACCGGCGCTTAGCGCTCCCCATTACGGGCGCGACAACCGCCGCCGGCGTGGCTGGGATCATCTCGGATGGCGGAGGAACCGCGGATACTGACGGCGGTAATGGCGGCGGCAGGTCGGTAGGCGCCAGGGACCTCTCTTCCGGCGCTGGGCGCAGACAGGCAAACATGTCGTTGCTCGGCACACCCTGGTGGCGGATGAAGCCCCAAAAGGTCAGTACCGGTTTGCCATCCACCAGAAAAACGTGCTGGGCATCAGGAATCTGCAATGCATGGTCGAGCAGGGCGGCGAACAGCCTGTGCGCCGGGTTGGCAGAAGCCAACGCCCGCTGGCTCAGCGTGGCGACCGCGCTGCGGCCGGCGTCGAGAACCTGCAATGCCGCCTGACGCTGCGCCAGGCTGGCGGCTTGCCAACCGATCGCCGTCCCGGCGAAAGGGGCATACCAGTCGATGCGATCGCCGGTTTGATTAACTTGAGGAATGGCCAGCATCTGCGCTACCGCAGGCTGATTTTGCAGGCGCAGCGCTTCGCGCAACGGCTGCGCCAGGGTATAAACCGGTTGCCCATTTTCCCCCAGGGCCACCACGTCGTGCAAACTGCCACTGCGTAAAAAGGGTTTTGTCACGCCACCAGAACCTTGGATAAACATAAACGGCGAGTATAAATACCGGCGCTGAAATCAAAGCCGGGAGCAAAGGCTAAAAGCGCCATCTATTTTATCCATCAGCGTGATGGCATTAGGTGTGACGCTGCGATTAGAGAGTGCTGGATACCGCGCTGGAAGAACGTTTTGATCGTATCACCCGCATGGCGCGACGTTTGTTTCGAGTACCGATTGGGTTGGTCACGCTGGTTGATGAGAACCGGCAGTGGTTCAAGGCCTACTGCCGGTTGGCCACGCAGGAAACGTCGCGCGCACCGTGCGATACCGACTGGGCTTTTCCTACGGTATCGTCGAGTTTGATCCACCACAGCGGCAGGGGCTTGATCGGTGACTGGCTGCCGGTGATGCCCTGATGTACCAACGGAAAAAACCACGGCGCATCGCTGAAGCCTGGCCGTCACTGCGCCAGTAATTGTGCCAGACTGCTACGTAACCATTGCAGCGCCGGCTCCTGCTCGCGACGGCGATGCCACAGCATGGCGACCTCAAACTTTGCGATTTCCAGCGGCAATTCACTGGCGCACAGGCCAAAATGTTGGCGCCAACTGGGTTCCAGCCCATCCGGCACGGTAGCGAAGGTTGGCGTACGTTGCAGCATTAGCGGTAACGTCGCAAAGTGCGGCGTGGTGTAACGGACCCGTCGCCGATGCCCCAACAACGCCAGTTGGCGGTCAATAATGCTGCTGTTGGCGCCGCGATAGGACACCAACAGATGCTCGCCGCGGGTATAGGCCTCCAACGTCAATGGCAGCCTGGGCTGCCATTGCGCCGGATGCCAAAAGGTTTTGTAGCCCATTACCGCCAATACCTGTCGCCGTAGACCCTGTGCGGCGCCGTCCGCCACCGAAATGGCCAGATCGATGCGATCCTGCTCCAGCGCGTCGCCATCCTGAAACGGATCGGTTGCCACCACGTTGAGCGTGATGCCAGGGGCGTGCTGATGCAGCAGTTCGAACAGCGGTGGCATCAGCCAGCTTTCCACCCAGTCGGTGATACCGAGACGAAAGCTGTGCTGCGAACTGGCGGGGGAGAATTGTGGCTGCCGAAACAGCACCTGCTGCATGTTTTCCATCAGCGGCGTCAGTTCGCGCACCAGGGCGTGGGCGCGCGGCGTCGGATCCATGCCGTTGGCCGAACGTACGAACAGTGGATCGTCGAACATGACACGCAGCCGTGCCAAAGCGCCGCTGACCGCCGGTTGGCCAAGAAACAGTTTCTGAGCGGCGCGGGAGACACTGCCTTCACGATACAGCACCAGCAGAACCGTCAATAGATTCAGATCGATACGACTAAAATCATTTTCTCTGATATTCACAATCAATCCAATCGATTTGAATGATGTGATTGGACAATACGATAATCTCTGCCAACGTTAAAGCGATGTTTTTCCACCAACAGGATAGCTATGAAATCATATTTAGTGCTGCCCGCCAGTCTACTGCTGGCAACCTCGCTGACCCACGCTGCCGATACGCATCAGCAGGCGCCGGGATATTACCGTATGGCATTGGGCAAGCTGACGGTGACCGCGGTGTCCGACGGCACCATCACGCTGCCGCTGGAGAAATTGCTGCTGCCGATCGATCCGCAACGCTTAAAACAGCGAATGGCAGAGGACGCGATGACGCCACAAGCGGAAACCTCAATCAATACCTTCGTGATCGACGACGGCAAACAGCGGGTTCTGGTCGATACCGGCGCGGGGCAGTTGTTCGGCAATAACGGCGGCCATCTGTTAGCCAACCTGAAAGCGGCCGGTTACCCGGCGGAAAGCATCAATGCGGTGCTGGTGACCCACGTGCACGGCGATCATTCCGGTGGCCTGACGCTCAATGGCAAACCGGCATTCCCCAATGCCGAGGTCTATGTCGACAAACACGATCCTGATTTTTGGCTGGATAGTGCCAACCAGAGCAAAGTGGAAGCGGGGCAGCGCCATACCTTTAAACAATCTGCCGAGGTGTTAAAGCCGATTATCGCCGCCGGCAAACTGAAAACCTTTACCGCGCCGGCCACCTTGCCTCTGGGCATACAGGCGCAGGCGGCCTATGGGCATACTCCGGGCAGCGTGACCTATCGGGTGGAAAGCGCGGGGCAAACGCTGGTGCTGTGGGGGGATATCATCCATGCCAAGGCGGTACAGATGCCTGAGCCGCAGGTGGCGATTCATTTCGACGTCGATCGTCAGCAGGCCATCGCGACCCGCGAGCGTATTTTGGCGCAGGCTGCCAAACAGGGCTATTGGGTGGCGGCGGCGCATATTGCCTTCCCCGGTCTGGGGCATGTGCAAGCGCAAGGTCAGGGTTACCGTTGGGTACCGGTCAATTACAGCACCCAGTTAAATCCGTAATCCATCTATCGGGGGCAGAGCGCCCGCCGCAACACCCACGGGGCCGTCCAACGGTCCCGCTTTTCCTTCATTCGCTGCATCTTTCAGGCGCCGATCGCCACGTTACCGCTGTGCACACCGCTGGTCAGCAGCGCCATCATGGTCTGGATGATGCAGCTTTCGCTGTAACCCGCCTGCGCCATGCCGCGAATACGATCGGCATCGTTTTCGCCGTGCATGACATATTGTTTCAGGTAATCCAGGACCTCGATGTCACGACCGCTGGCGTAGTGATACAGGCGTTGCAGGGTAAACAGCAGATGACGTGACAATTCGGTTTTCTCTGCTGACTGACAGTCGATGTAAGGCGCGCTGAAGCCGTAGCGCTGGGCGCAGAAGGTGTTGCAGGTGACGGCAGAATGGTAGGCCTGTTGCAGCGGCCGGCGTTCATCGAGCAGATATTTCACCAACAGCTGCGCGTAACCGCTGAGCATGCAGGCATGATAAATCGACAACGGCGTATCGCAAACGCGGATCTCGACCGTACCGAAGTTGGGCTTCGGCCGGATTTCCCAATAAATATCCTTCAGGCATTGTATGATCCCCAGCCGCGTCGCGGTGTCGACATACTGGTTAAACTGCTGCCAATTGTGGATATTCTCAATGTAGCCGAAGGTATGGAACGAGTTCAGCGCGCTGAAACGTGAACTGGCAAAGCGTGTATCAACCGACTGGTAATAAGGCGACGAGGCACTCAGGGCGATAAAGTGCGGCAGGTAGGGGATCAGCGCGTGGCACAGATAAATGGCATCATCGCCGCTTTCAACACCGACGTGAATATGTTGGCCAAAAACGCAGGACAGTTTTGCCAAAAAACCCAGGTGATCGTACACCTCCTGATAACGTTCGGTGGGGGTAATGCACTGTTCTTTCCAATCGCTGGTAAGATGGCGACCGCCGCCGCATAGCCCGCAGTGATAACCGGCGGCCACGTCCGACAGCTGGCTGGCAATGGTGCTCAATTCATCGTACAGGGTAAAGGGATTCTTATGCACCGCCGAATTAATTTCTATGGTTGATAGCGTCAGCTCTTCCTTTATATTCTTTTCATTATTCATGGCTTTTATAATTTCCAGGCCTTTTTGCGAAAGCTCGCAGCTATTTAAATCAATGAGCTGTAATTCTAATTCGGCGCCTAAGGTGTAACCTGGCGAGGGATTAAAAGGAATAAACGGCATGATTTACCTCTTTCGCAAAGTGCGAACAAATTCTTCGATGTAGGGAATAATAACCAGCAGCAATATTGCCGCGAACAGCGTCAGCCTATAACCGGTCGGCAACGGGGGTGTTTTCCAACGCAGCGAGAAGTCGGCAGATTGGTCGGCCATGCCGAACAGCGCGGTGAAATCCTGCCAGTTTAACGAGATCACCATCAGCATCGCCATTAACGGGATCATCTCCAGAAAGCTGTGAATATGCTGTTCGATCGGCGTAACTTCACGTTGGTCCACGGCGTAGCTGACATCCCACAGCGCCGTGGCTTCATGAACAAAAAAAGCGACTATCATCAACAAGATAATCAGGCTGTTGATTTCAAGGAAAATGGCGGCCAACAACGGAATACCCACTTCGACAAACATCATCAAATGCAGCAGTGACTCCTTGGTACCGCTGGTTTTCTCTATTTCAGTCGCGCGATGACATGCCCAGTCGGCGATGCCGGCCAATAACCATAATGGCATAACGAAATACAGCAGCATGGCCAGCGTTGGGTCGCCCGTAGTCATTATTTCACCTGCTTGTCACCGGACTCTGGCGCGTGGTGATAATCATCCTTTTCCCGCTTTGGTGAAGCGGCTGGCGGGGTGTTTTTTTCCGGCTTTTTCTGCCGATCGCTTTGATGGTGCATCATTAACCTCCGACTAATCGATATATTAATTAGTCTTATAAGATTAGCCCAATACGCAAAATAATCTTTTCAAGACACAAAAAAATACAGATAAGCGGGGCGATGTTAATGACGATGCATATATGTTAATTATAAATTAAATAATAATGTCTAAATATTTCATCAGCAGCGCCGGGTATTGCTGCTCCCCGACGCAATTGGCCAGCACACTAGCGTTCGATCACCTGTCCAGTACCTCGACCACGCGGGTCGGAAGCGGTTTCTGGCATCCTGCCATTGACGCGGATCGCCTGGATATCCCCCATGTTCCAACCCTGATCCTCCAGGGTATAACCCAGCGCGGTTAACTCTGCCGCCACCTGACCGGTCAACGGCGCGTAACTGTCGTAGTAGAGGGTGTCTTTGGGCAGCAACTGGTGGTGTACGCGCTGCGCCGCTACCGCCTGTTGCAGTGACAGGTGATAATCGTAAATGTTGTTCAGCACCTGAAAGATTGACGTAAAAATGCGTGACCCCCCCGGCGTGCCGAGCACCAGCGTCACCTTGCCGTCGCGGGTAACGATGGTCGGACTCATGGACGACAGCATGCGCTTGCCAGGCTCAATGGCATTGGCGTCGCTGCCCACCACGCCAAAGGCGTTTGCCACGCCGGGTTTGGCACTGAAATCATCCATTTCGTCGTTCAGCAAGAAGCCGGCGCCATTGACCACCACGCCGCTGCCAAAGTCCCAATTTAGCGTATAGGTATTACTGACCGCATTGCCTTGCGCATCGATAACCGAAAAGTGGGTGGTTTGGTGCGTTTCCAGGCCGGGACGTATTTTTTCGCTGGCGGAGATGGCCTGCGGATTCACTTCTGCCGCGCGTTTTTGCAGATAATCGGCGGCGGTCAGCTTGGCCACCGGCACATCGGTAAAGTCAGGATCGCCCAAATAGTCGGCACGATCGGCAAACACCCGCTTTTCAATTTCCGACAACAAATGGATGTAGCGTGCCGAGTTGAGCGTGACCCCCTTAAAATCGGCGGCGCGATACTCCTTGATTGCCAACAACTGCGCCAGAGCGATGCCGCCGGAGCTAGGCAGCGGGGCGGTATAGATGGTATTGCCACGCCAGGCGATCTGCATCGGCTCACGCCATTTCACGCGGTAATCCTTCAGATCGTCCGCGCTGATCAAACCGCCATCCTGCTGCATCTGCTTTACCAACAGGTTGGCGGTTTCGCCGCGGTAAAAGTCGCTAGCCCCCCGATCGGCGATCCGTTCGAGGGTTTTTGCCAGTTCTGGTTGTTTAAACAGGCTGCCTGGCTTCATGCTGCCAAAGTAGTCGCCGAAGTTGGTTTTGCCGGCAAACAGTTTATTGGCGTCTTCACGATACTGGTACTGCTGGTTGGCGACGGTAAAGCCCTGCCGCGCGTAGCCAATCGCCGGCGTTAACAGTTCCGCCCAGGGCAGTTTGCCGAACTTCTGGTGCGCTTCCCATAATCCCATCACCGTACCCGGAACCCCGGCGGCTTTGCTGCCAACCAGACTGAGGTTGTCGATAACCTGGCCTTTTTCATCCAGATACATGCCTTTGCTGGCGGCGTTGGGTGCGGTTTCACGATAATCCAGGAAGTAGGGCTTACCGTCGATATACAGCGCCATAAAGCCGCCGCCACCAATGTTGCCGGCTTCGGGATAGGTAACCGCCAGGGTAAAGGCGGTCGCTACGGCGGCATCCACCGCGTTGCCACCGGCCTTGAGGATCTGCGCCGCGACTTTAGCACCGTATTCGTCCGGCGCGGCCACCGCACCGGCGTCGAGTTGGGCGGCAAACAGCGGAGAACTGGCCGTCATGATGGCGGCGCTCAGCGCCATTATTTTAAACAGGCGAATCTGCATAAGGGTTCCTTTCCGGTTAGTGTTGATGCGGCGGCCAAGTGGCTAATACCTTGTTGCGTAATCACTTTCAGCCGTTTTTTTGGCTCGGCCGCCATAAACAAAATAGCAGCAGTCGCCGTTGGCCGCCTGATGCAAGTCGGCAATTTGCCCACCATGAGGCATCGCTCACAAAGGCACACAGCCAACGGTAGCCTGCCGAGGTGTTTTACCTGTTTACCAGAAGCGGTTATAAAGGAAGCTAATGGTTTTACACAAAAGGAGGGGCTATGGCGTCAGACTTCGAGCAACAGCTACAGCAATTGCTGCGCAGTTTGTATCCTGCCGAACGACGGCCGGCGTTGATTGCCGACATTCTGGCGTTGATAGAAAAGTGGCGCTTACCCCGAGAACAGCGGTCGCAATCGGTCGACGAGAAAACCATTTATCTGATCGCTTATGGCGACGGTCTGTATCAGGACGATGAAAAACCGCTGCGGGTACTGAAACAGTTCGCCGATCGCTGGCTGCAAGGCTTAATCAGCGATATTCATCTGTTACCGATGTTTCCCTGGACCTCGGATGACGGGTTCAGCGTGGTGGATTATCGACGTATCAATCCTGAACTGGGCGACTGGACAGATATTCACGCATTGCATCAGCATTATGATTTGATGTTTGACTGCGTGATTAACCACGTTTCCAGCGCCAGCCTGTGGTTTCAGGCTTATCTGCGCGGCGAGGAAAAATACCAGCACTATTTTATCGAGGCCGACCCACAGGCCGATTACCATTCGGTGATGCGCCCACGCGCGCTGCCACTGCTGACGCCGTATGTCAAAGCCAACCATCAGCGCGTCTATTTGTGGACCACCTTCAGCGAAGACCAGATAGACCTTAATTTTCGCGAACCGGCAGTGTTACTGGAAAGCATCGACATCCTGCTGCAATACGCCGCGTCCGGCGGACGGTCGATTCGCCTGGATGCAATTGGCTTTATCTGGAAAGCGACAGGGACCGCGTGTATACACCTGCCGGAAGTGCATCAGATCATCAAGCTGTGGCGGCTGGTGCTCGACCGCGCCAATACCCATTGCCGCCTGATCACCGAAACCAACGTGCCGCACAGCGAAAATATTCGCTATTTCGGCAACGGCGACGAAGCGCACATGGTGTACCAGTTTCCGTTACCACCGCTGACGCTGCACGCATTTTTACGCCAGAATACGCGCTGGCTCAATGCCTGGGCGACCCGACTCAGTGCCGAAACGCAGCCGATCAACACCACTTTTTTCAACTTTCTGGCCAGCCACGACGGCATCGGCCTGCGGCCGACTGAAAATCTGCTGGACGATGCCGAGCGGGCGTTTCTGGTGGCCGAAGTGGAGCGTAAGGACGGGCGAATTTCCTGGCGTAACAACCCCGACGGCAGTAAGTCGCCGTATGAGTTGAACATCAACTATCTGGATGCCCTGTGCGAGCCGGATGACGGCGTCAACACCAAAGCCGACAAGTTCGTGGCGGCACAGTCAATCCTGTTGGCATTCCGTGGCGTACCGGCGCTGTATTATCATAGCCTGCTCGGTAGCCGCAGCGATCTGGCGGGGGTAGCGCGCTCCGGCATCAACCGGCGCATCAACCGCGAAAAACTGCAGTTGAAAAGCCTGGAACAACAGCTGGTTGAGCCAGGCACGCTACGGGCGGAAGTGTTCCATCGTCTGCGTCACCTGATTTATTGTCGCCGTACCCAGCCGGCGTTTGCCCCCCAGGCGGCGCAGCGGGTGCTGAAACTTGGCGACGCGCTGTTCGGCATCGAACGGGCCGAACAGCGCGGGCAGGAACGCATCAGCTGCGTGGTGAACGTCAGTGCCGCTCCGCAAACGCTGCACTTGCCGCTGCCGGGCACCGATCTGATCGCCATGACGGCGTTTGACGGCAGCATGACGTTGCGGCCGTGGCAGGCGGTATGGATCAAACACTCTGCGCCTGACGGCCCGCGTTGCGCCACGCTGTAACGGTGGATGGCTAAAGTTGTAAATAGGCAACCTGGGTCTGCAGGTATTCCTCCAGCCCGTGGCGGCCATCGGCGCCGCCGATGCCGGACTTGCGCCAGCCGGCATGGAACCCCTGCATCGCTTCAAAGTTTTCACGATTGATGTAGGTTTCGCCGAACTTCAACTGCTTGAGCGCGCGCATCGCCACATTGAGATCGCGAGTAAAAATGGAGGAGGTGAGGCCGTATTCGCTGTCATTGGCCATGGCGATGGCCTCATCCAGCGTGTTGAAGGTTGCTACCGGCAATACCGGACCAAACACCTCTTCTTGCATGATTTCCATATCCTGACGCACCTCCGTCAGTAAGGTAGGGGGGAAAAAATAACCGCTGCGCGCGGCACGTTGCCCGCCAAATCGCAGCGTCGCCCCCTGTTCGACGGCCCGTGCTACCTTGTCCTCCACCCGTTTTACCGCCTCTGCGCTGATCAGCGGTCCCATATCCAGCCCGGTTTGGGTATTGGGATCGCCATAGGTTACCTGTTGTAATGCCGTACTGAGCCGCTCGATGAACTGGGGATAAATTGCCTGTTGCACATAAACACGTTCGGCGCAGTTGCACACCTGCCCGGTGTTGATCACCCGCGAACTGACGATGGCTTTCACCGCCAAATCCAGATCGGCGTCGGCCATGACAATCGCCGGGGCTTTACCGCCCAGTTCCAGCGACACTTTGGTGACGTTGTCGGCTGCTGCACGCATGGTGGCGATACCCGCGCCGACGCTGCCGGTCAGGCTGACCATACCGACCTTGGCATTGGCCGCCAGTTCCTGTCCAACTTCGGGACCATAGCCCGTCACCAGATTGAATACCCCGCGTGGCAATCCGACCTGGTGCACAATCTCGGCAAATATCACCGCGTTGCCCGGCGTCAATTCGCTGGGCTTGATCACCATGGTATTGCCGGTCAGCAGGGCCGGCGCCGCCTTGCGTGCAATCAGGAAGAACGGGAAGTTCCACGGTAAAATGCCGGTGGTGACACCGATGGCCTTCTTGAACAGGAAAATCGTCTCGTTGGGCCGATCGCTCTGGATAATTTCGCCTTCATAACGGCGCGCCCATTCAGCCATATAATCAAGGTAATCGGCGGTGAACAGCACTTCCACCTTGGCCAGTTCCTGAGTTTTACCGCCTTCGGCGACGATGGTGGCGGTCAGTTCCTCCGCACGCTGGCGGATGCCGTTGGCGATGGCACGCAGCCACTGCCCACGCTCGACGGCAGGTAACGCTTCCCAATCGGCCTGTGCGGCGGCGGCGGCATCAATCGCCTGTTTCGCGTGCTCGGCGCTGCCTTGGGGGATCTGCATAATGATCTGTTCGGTCGACGGATTGACCACGTCAATCCAGCGATCGTCAGGGTTGGCGATAAATTCGCCATTAATGTACATGCGTTTTTGATTCAGGGTCATGGCAGCGCTCCGTAGGGTCTTGTTAATTTATTGTTATTTTAACGGAGTTGCTGCGTTAATAACCTTTCTATCACTGCCATCCGAAGCCGGCGAGTGGCAAAAATCACGGTAAACGAAAGCGTGCCAATCGCCGATTAGCCACCGCAGCGGCGCACGGCAACCTCAACGCGGCGTAACGTGCCGGCAGAGGTCGATGGCTCTGCCAATCAGGGAGGGGAGCTCGCGCGGACATGCGAGTTTTTCTACTTCTGCCATGGTGAACCATTTAAAGCCGCTGTGGGCAGCAACGCAGGCCGCCGGAGAACGGCATAAGTAGATCAAGTCAATATGCCAGTGATAGTCGCCGTTTTTATCACCGATCCTTTCACAAAGAATGGTCAACGGGCTAGGCAGTTCTACAACATCCTGTTGATCGTTCACCAGCGCTATCGCGCTGTGGCGAGCACAACCAATGATGCGGGTCTCAATCCCGACCTCTTCCTTGACCTCACGCTGCAGGGCTTCCTGCGGTTCTTCATTCGGTTCAACATGTCCGCCGGGGTATAACCAGCATTGCAGCTTATGGTGAAAATGCATCAATACGCGGTGGTCTTCATCCAGAATAATGGCCGAAGCCGTAAAATGTTTTTCGCCCAGACGTGGTATCACGTTAGATCCTGTTCAATTTGCCAACTCAAAATATTGGCTATTTCTAACGCCAGCAGGTGACATAAAAATGACAATCGGCACTCGATACCGTGGTCGAACATCACGACAAAGCCGTAACAGAAGGTAAGAAGCTGGCAGAGGGCAATTGCCAGACCCGTTTTCAGGATGACAGCATTTTATGTGGTTGCAGCAGATTGACCACGCGTGCGGAGAGCATCGCCAACGAAGCCAGCCGGCGTTTGGACAGGAAACGGGTAGGGAAGGCGACAGGGGGGAACCGGGTCAGTCGCAAGAAATCGCGGTTTAGCCGTAACAGATCGTCGCTGATGGCTTTTCCTACCCGCACGCTCTGTGCCAAACCGTGGCCGTTCCAGCCATAGGCGCTGTATACCGGCACCGGCGCGGCAGACTTGCGAAACACCGGCATGCCGGAGCGGGTAATGTCGAAAGGTTCGGCCCAGAAAAATTCGGGGGACAGATTCGGCTGCTGCGGGAACACCGCGGTCAATCGCTGTTGCAGACGTTTGACAATCGACGCCCTCGGCAGCAACTGACTGGTGCCCAGCGCGCCGAACAACAACCGGTCGTTGTCATAGGGACGAAAATAATCGATCTGCAACTGAGTGTCGTACACCGGCATAGCGGTCGGTAACAGGGTATGAATCCCGCCGCTGACCGGTGCGGTGGCTGCGACGTAGGTATAGAGCGGTAATGTCATCGACTCTTCTTGCGGTTGCAACGTCCCGGTGTCTGCATGCATCGCCAGCACAATCGCCTTACGCGCCACCATGCCGCCAGCGGCGGTGAGCGCCAGCGTGCCACGTGCACCCGGCCTTAACGCCACAACCGCACTGTCTTCATACGCTTGTCCACCTGCGCGCAGAAAGGCACCCAGCAGGCCGTGCACCAGCTTTAGCGGATGAATGTGCCCGCCTGAATGATCGATTGCCGCGCCATGATAGTTGGCTGAATTCAGGTGAGTGCGCAATTGATCGCGATCCAGCATAGCGGCGCAGCGATCGCCCAACGTCTGACGTGCCGCCAACTCCTCGGCCAAGGGCGCCATATGCGCCGGATGCACGGCGGCGGTAAGATGACCATGGTGGCGATCGGCATTGATGCCGTGTGTTTCCAATAAACTGTCCAGTAACTGCATCGCTTCCGATGATGCGAACTGCCACAGCCACCGTGCGGTTTCAAACGGCAGCATTTGCAGCATTTGCCGCGCCTTCCAGCGCGCCATGCCTGGCGTCAGCTGGCCGCCGTTGCGCCCTGAAGCGCGGCCGCCAACCTGCGCCTTTTCCAATAAAACCGTATCGACACCGGCGGCGGCAAGATGCAGAGCGGCAGACAGGCCCAGCAATCCGCCACCGATCACCACCACATCGGCTTCCTGTACCTTGTCCAGCCGGGGCATCACGGCGAGGTTGCCCACTTGCTGGGGATAAATACATGCCTCTGTCGCATTGGCGAGCCAGTGAGTCATCACGTGTTCCTCGGTCAAGCAAATTATTAAGCATTGCTACTGTAAATGTACATTTAGCGTAGGCTACTCAGCGCGGCATGAGATCCGATGAGTCAGTTATTATCTGGCTAACTATCGGTACACTATTGTTTTCTAGCAGGTTGTTATGATGATAAAAAATGATCGTCACCCAGGAAATTAATAAATTTTCGTGACGTTTTCGTGATTGGATGCTAACCACCGGGAGGCAGCAGATACCGGGGATCATCGGGCGGGCGACGCCATAAAGCGATAAAAAACCGGCCAGTAATTACTGGCCGGTTGTGACCGTCATGTTACCAACCGGGCTTGATTAGCGACCGGCGACGGTAACGAAACGTGTTTCGAGATAGGACTCGATCGCTTCGCTACCGCCCTCGGTGCCGTGACCAGAGTCTTTCACGCCGCCAAATGGCGTTTCCGGCAGACCAAAACCGATATGGTTGATGGTCAGCATACCGCTTTCGACATCACGCCCCAGGGCGTTGACGGTGGCAATATTGCGACTGTAGGCATAGGCGGCCAGGCCATAGGGCAGACGATTGGCTTCGGCGATGGCTTCATGGTAATCGTTGAACGGCCGCAACAACGCAACCGGGCCAAAGGGTTCTTCCGACATGGCGCGCGCATTCAACGGCACATCACGCAATACCGTCGGCGCAAAGAAATTGCCTTTGTCCGTCAGGCGTTTGCCGCCGGTGGTGACTTTTGCCCCTTGGGCAATCGCGTCTTGTACGAATGCCTCAATGGCATCGACGCTGCGACCGAGTACCATTGGCCCCATGGTCACGCCGTCGTCCAGGCCGTTGCCGACGTTGATTTCACGCACCGCAGCGGTGAACTTTTCGACAAACTCATCATACACGCCCTGTTGGATCAGGAAACGGGTCGGCGCAATGCACACCTGGCCGGCATTACGGAACTTGGCGGCGGCCAGTTCTTTCGCCGCCGCATCAAGATCGGCATCGTCAAAGATCAATACCGGCGCGTGTCCGCCCAGTTCCATGGTGGCTTTTTTCATGTGCTGACCAGCCAGTGCCGCCAGGTGTTTGCCGACGCGGGTAGAGCCGGTGAACGAAATCTTGCGGATGGTCGGGTGAGGGATCAGATACTCCGATACCTCCGCCGGCGTACCGTAAACCAGCGCAATCACCCCGGCCGGAATACCGGCATCGGCGAAGGCCTGGATCAGCGCAGCCGGCGAGGCCGGGGTTTCTTCCGGCCCCTTGATGATGATCGAACAACCGGCGGCCAGCGCGGCCGACAGTTTGCGCACGATCTGGTTGATCGGGAAGTTCCACGGCGTAAAGGCCGCCACCGGACCAACCGGCAGCTTCAGCGTTTGCTGCTGTACGTCCTGCTGGCGTGCCGGTATGATTTGTCCGTAAGTACGGCTGGCTTCGCCGGCGAACCAGTCGATCACATCGGCAGCGCCCAGAACTTCCACTTTGGCCTGCGCCAGCGGTTTACCCTGTTCCTGTGTCATCAGCGTGGCGATCTGCGCCGCACGTTCGCGCAGCAGGGCGGCGGCCTGGCGCATCATGTTGGCGCGCTGATAGGCCGAGGTTTGACGCCAGATGTTAAAACCGCGCTCGGTAGCGGCCAGCGCCAGATCGAGATCTGCCTGTCCGGCATGGGCGACGTGACCGATGGTTTCGTCGGTAGCCGGGTTGGTGACCGCCAGCGTTTTACCGGATTGGGCATCACGCCATTCACCATCAATATAAAGTTGTGTATTTGAGTACATTGTTACCTCTTTACTGCGAGTTCACTAGCGCGAGCAGGGCGCGCGCCGCTTCGGCGGATGACGCCGGATTTTGTCCGGTGACCAGCAGGCCATCGGTGACGACATAGGAAGCCCAGTCCGCACCTTTGCTGTAATTGCCACCCTGTTGCTTGAGCACGTCTTCGACCAGGAACGGAACGATCTCGGTCAGGCCAACGGCGTCTTCTTCGCTGTTGCTAAAGCCGGTCACCGCTTTGCCCCGCACCAGTGGTTGGCCGTCCGCCCCCTTGACATGGCGCAGCACACCTGGCGCATGGCACACTGCCGCCAACGGTTTGTTGGCCGCCAGGGTGGTTTCAATCAGCGCGATGGACAACGGATCTTCTGCCAGATCCCATAAAGGCCCGTGGCCGCCCGGATAAAATACTGCATCAAACTCGCTCGCAACAATCTGCGAGAGTTTGCGGGTTGAGGACAGCGCCGCTACCGCCGGGGCATCATTGACAAAACGGCGAGTGTCGTCGGTCTGCGAATCCTCTTCATTGCTTTTCGGATCCAGCGGCGGCTGGCCACCGGCGGGTGAGGCCAGCACCAGCTGGGCGCCGGCATCTTTGAAGATGTAATAGGGGGCGGCAAATTCTTCCAGCCAGAAACCGGTTTTCTTACCGGTGTTACCCAGTTGGTCGTGAGATGTCAGCACCATGAGAATTTTCATCATCGGGTTCCTTCAGTATGAATTAGACCAGTCGTCTAGAGTGACACGTTCGCCACGCTAATTCTAGCCTAGCGGCTTTTTGGCCATGTGAACTGCTCACAACGTGAACGCGCTACGCAAATTGTGGCCGATTAACTATCATAGTGGCTGTTTATTTCACTTGGCCGCTCGTGACAACGCAGGATGACCCACGCAATGCAAGGTGTTCCACAACAGTTTCCGTTCGAAAAAGACTGTGCGCAGTTTCGGCATCTGCCGCAGTTGCCGGGCGTTGAGCTTTATCATGCCCATATCGATCGCTATGCGTTTGAACCGCACACCCATGCCGCCTTTGGCATCGGCACGGTGGTGCAGGGCGCCGAACGTTTTCGCTATCGAGGTGCGCAGCACGTCGCTGCCCCCGGTTCACTGGTGTTAATGAACCCCGATGAATTGCATACCGGCGAATCCGCCAGCGAAGGCGGCTGGAACTACCGGATGATTTACCTTGAACCGGCAACGCTGGCGCGGCTGAGCGGCGAGCAGGGCCTCTGGTTTACCGACGCGGTGCGCGACGATGCGCCGGCGGCACGGCATATTGCTGAGACTCTGGCCGCGCTGTGGCAGGCTCAGGATCCATTGGCTATCGACGGCCTGCTGCTGGAGGCGATCGCGGCGTTTCGTCCGCATGCAAAGGTGGCGCAGCCACAGCCACGGGAGGGCGCGATCCGTCTGGATATCGTGCGAGAATATCTCTGGGAACACTATGCCCAACCAATTACGCTAGACGGCCTGGCAGCATTGGTCGCGCTCAGTCCGTATCATTTTCAGCGCAAGTTCAAGGCACAGTTTCATGTATCGCCTCATCAAATGCTGATGGCCATTCGACTTTACCAGGCAAAACGACGGCTAACGCAGGGCATGCCGGCCGCACAGGTGGCTGCCGCGGTCGGCTTGACCGACCAGGCGCATTTGACGCGGGCTTTCGCCAATCGTTACGGCGTCACTCCAGCCCGTTATCAAAAACAAGTTTTCTCAGGTTAATAAGTGCGATGGCAATACTCATCAGATGAAATAATTACATTCTCAACGAGATAACGAACTGTCATAAATATTTTTTCTTTTTAAAACTGGCAAAGTTTGCAAATTTCAACTTGCCTAACTATAAATTTATACTCATTATCCGATTCGGAGTGAAAATGGAAATCGCTAACAGTCAGAGTCAATTTGATTCTTTGGCCATTTTTTACGAGCAGATGTTTGAATGGCCATTTCGCAAGCAAATTGAAACACCTTCCGTAATAGAACAGTTGGGGGATGTCTCTTCCCTGAACATTCTCGATTTCGGTTGCGGCACCGGTCATTATGCCCGATTGTTAAAATCTTCCGGGGCGCATCACGTCGTCGGATTTGATGTGGCAGGGGGAATGCTGGAGTATGCAAAAAAACGCGAGATGGAAAAACCATTAGGTATTGAATATATATCAAAAATAACGCCTGAGATGGCGCATACGTTTGATTTGGTATTGGCGGTGTACGTTTTACCCTATGCCACCGATTATGATTTTCTTAAAGAAATGGTGGCGACCATGGCGCGGATGCTTAAACCGGGCGGACGCTTACTGACATTACCGCTAAATCCGGAATATAAGGTTGACCAAGAATATTATCTTCCCTACGGCTTCCAACTGAGTGGTACGCAACCACAGCAGGATGGCAGCACGGTACAGCTGTCGTTTCCCCAGCAATCCGGGGCGCCTATCTGCGCCAACTACTGGTCGCGCGGCGCGATTGACAGTGCACTGGCGCATAACGGCTTCACGGTAACCTGCTGGCGCAATCCCGAGGCGGCGTGCGCCGTGGATGAAATACCGGAACATTTGCATGCCTATCTGGCGCACCCACACACCGTGTTGGTCGACTGCAAACTCGGCTAAAGGTCATCAAGGAATTCAAAGACCGACCGCCATATAAATTTAACACCGGGGTTGTCATCACTTATTAAAGCGAGGCACTCACGTGGAATACATTACCGACACGCTACATACCCTCAAGCAATTAGACGAGGAGGAATACCGCTGCTTTCATGCTCAATGCGGTTCGCCGTTATTTTATGACTGGCGCTTTTTACAAGCGGCGGAACTCTCTCCGTTACTGTCTGTAAAACAATTCTTTTACCTGACGGTGAGGATAGAGGGTAAGTTGGTTGCATTTATACCGGCTTATTTACAACGCCTGGATGTTGTTGATCCATTTCGCGTATTGGAACAAAAGGCAGATATACGAAATGAAGGTGATGATTATGGTTTGTTTAGCCATATCATGCACTGTTTTAATAGCACCGTATTAAGCTTTTCATCTTTAAATCATATTTATGACAGCCTTTTCATGCGGCTAAAGCTGACCGCGAAACAGGTTGGCGCACGCTATTCCGGCTTGTTGAACGTCGCTGAATCCCCACTATTGCCGTTAGCGGCGCAAGCCGACTTGAACATCAACTATATGTTCGACCGCTATTATGCTGATTTGACGCACTTTCGCGATTTTGAACATTTTGTGGAAAGTCTGCCTTATGATGGACGCGGTGAAATGCGCAGGCAAATGCGAAAATTCAATGACAGCGGGGCGGTTGCCTCGATAATTGCGCCGCCGTTCGATCAACGCCTTGAACAGCTCACTGAGCTCTGTTTTCAGACCACCTCACGCCACGGTACGCCCCAGTATTTCCCGGCGGCGCCTCTGGCGCGTTTCAGTCGGCTTTGTGGTGACCTTATTCGCTTGAATCTTATCGAGAAAGAGGGAGAATTGCTCGCTGGTATGGTGTGTTTTGAGGAGCAGGACACGCTGCACTTATGGTCAGCCGGCATGAAGTATGAAGGCCTGGCGTTCAGCCCTTATACCCTGTGTTTTGCCAATGCCTATCAGTACGCCTTTCAGCGGCGACTGAAGCGCCTCGAAGCAGGACGTTTAAACGCCAAAATCAAAACCCGTCTGGGTTTGCAGCCATTGCCCCTGTATGCCGTAACCCACCGTCCGCATCAGTAATCAGACGATAAAGCAGCCACTTTTATAACGCAAAAAAGGTTATCACTATGACAGAGCTTTCTTTAACCTGTGCAGCAGATGACTATCGTGTATTTTGCTGCCAACTGAGCGGAAAGGTTCGCTCCCGTTACCATGCCGAATATGCCGGCTGGTATCGCCAGGCAAGCTGGAATCAGCGGGATTTTAAGCGTTTTCCTGAACTGATTGTGCGAGCGGAATGCCAGCAGGACATCGTTGCTACCGTCAATCTGGCCCGCAAATATGGCAAAGCGCTGTGTGTCCGCGCCGGGGGGCACAGCTATGCCGGCATTTTCCTGCAAAATGACAGCATTCTGCTGGATATTTCGGCTCTGAATGAAATACAGGTCGATACCACTACCGGCATCGCCCGGGTCGAGCCCGGCGCCACCGGGCGACAGTTAATGCATCAGTTAGCACCTTTGGGGCTGGCGTTTCCCACCGGACACGGCGGCGATGTGGCGCTGAGCGGATTTTTACTCGGCGGCGGGCTGGGGATAAATTCTACCGCCTGGGGCGGCATGAGCGTATTTAACGTCACGGCGGTTGACGTTATTACCGCCGACGGCGAGTGCAGGCATGCCAGCGCCAGCGAAAATCCCGAATTGTGGTGGGCGGCGCGCGGCGCCGGGCCCAATGCCTTTTTTGTCATCACCGCGTTTTATCTCCAGTGCTGGCCTCATCCGGCGGCGATCACCAGCCATCTCTATAGCTTGCCGGGTAAAGCATTGCCGTTACTGTTCGAAATGCTCGACAGTCACCAGTGGGACAAGCAGTTGCAAATCATGATCGTACTGGCCGGCAACGACCAGCAACAGGTGGTGGTCAATACGTTGGCCTTTGCCGACAGCGTCCGCCAGGCGGATGCACTACAGGCTTTGTTCACCCACCGGATCCAGCGCTTCAAGCTGGATATTCAATGCTTGGCAACGGAAAAGATGGCGGATTTTGAAGCGATATACCGGCAAAGCGAGCAGGCGCTGGTGTGTTCCCGCTTGCGTACCGATAACCTGTTCACCAATCGGATCCTGGAGGTGAGCGCCATTCTGCGTGAACAACTGCCGTCTCAACCCTCGCCTCAGGGCATGACGATGATTATCTGGCGCGGCGACCAAACGTTTCCCGACGCCGCCTATTCGGCAACCGGTCGTTATTTTGTCTCCAGCTATATGCAGTGGGATGATCCGCAACAGGATGACGCCAACCGGCAATGGTTGAATCATTGTTACGATCGTTTGGCTCCCTATGCCTGCGGGCATTATATCAACGAGTTCGATCTGGAAGGGCGCAGCCATACGGTGCAGCGTTGCTACGCGACATCGCATTGGCAACGACTGGTGGCACTGAGGGAACGCTATGATCCAGAAGCGGTATTCCCGCGCTTTGACACCGAGTAAAACAGCAACCTGCTACAATAGATTGCTGCCTGACGCTGTTACACTGGCTCCATCAACCGCAAGATCAGCTTGTTACAGGGCGTGAGTTTCGTTACGCCCTGATTGTTTCGATGGAGTCGTCATGTTTATTGGAGTGTTATTTGCGTTATCTGCCGGCCTGATGTGGGGGCTTATCTTCGTTGGGCCGCTGCTGGTGCCGGATTATCCTGCGGCGTTGCAGTCCACCGGACGCTATCTGGCGTTTGGACTGATTGCCTTGCCGCTGGCCTGGCTGGATAGACGGCGTTTGCAACGCTTGTTACGCCAGGACTGGTTAGAAGCGTTGAAGCTAACGGCGATCGGCAACCTGTTGTACTACCTGTGCCTGGCCAGCGCTATTCAGCGCACCGGTGCACCGGTGTCCACCATGATCATCGGCACCTTGCCGGTGGTGATTTCCGTGACCGCCAATCTGTTTTATGGCCAACACGATGGGCGTCTTGCCTGGCACAAGCTGATGCCGGCGTTGTTGCTGATTGCCCTTGGGTTGGTGCTGGTCAACATTGCCGAACTGCAAGGCAACGATGTGCCGGTGGATAAATGGCGCTATGGCAGTGGATTGGCGCTGGCGTTGTTGGCGGTGGCGTGCTGGACCTGGTTCCCACTGCGTAACGCTCGCTGGTTACGTGAACACCCGGATCAGCGGCCAACCACCTGGGCGACGGCACAAGGCGTGGTGACGTTACCGCTGGCGCTGCTGGGATATCTGCTGGTGTGTGGCCAACTGGCGCTGACACAGCCCGAGTTTGCCTTGCCGTTCGGCCCGCGGCCGGCGGTATTCGTTGGCTTGATGCTCGCTCTCGGCATCTTCTGCTCATGGATCGGTGCGTTATGTTGGAACGAAGCCAGTCAGCGACTGCCTACGGTACTGGTGGGGCCGTTGATTGTGTTCGAAATTCTGGCCGGGCTGGCGTATACCTTCATGCTGCGGCAGGCGTGGCCGCCGCTGTTGACGGTCTGCGGCATTGGCTGCCTGATCGGCGGGGTGGTCTATGCCATGCGCATTCGGCCAGAACCGATAGTGGTATCGTTGAGCGTAGAAAAATAACGCCTGCCGCACACGGCGGCAGGCTGCGGATCACCGCTTGTGGTGATTGATGATCTCTTCGGCCACGTTGCGCGGCGCTTCGGCGTAATGGCTGAACTCCATGGTATAGGTAGCCCGCCCCTGTGACATCGAACGCAGAGTGGTGGAATAGCCAAACATTTCGGACAGCGGCACTTTGGCATGGATTGCCTTGCCGCCACCGCCCGGAATATCCTCCATGCCCTGCAGCTGGCCGCGCCGTGACGAGAGATCGCCCATCACGCCGCCGGCATACTCTTCCGGCGTCTCGATTTCAACCTTCATGATCGGCTCCAGAATCGCCGGATCCGCTTGACGACAGGCGTCTTTGAAGCCGAAGATCGCGGCCATGCGAAACGCCTGCTCGGACGAATCGACATCATGATACGAGCCAAAGGTGAGATGTACCTTGACATCCACCACCGGATAACCGGCCAGCACGCCGTTACCTAACGCTTCCTGAATACCTTTCTTCACCGCCGGAATATATTCGCCGGGAATCACCCCTCCTTTGATCTCGTCAAAGAACTCGAACCCCTTGCCGGCGTCGTTCGGTTCCACCGTCAGCACGACGTGGCCGTATTGGCCCTTGCCGCCGGATTGGCGGACGAATTTTCCTTCTACATCGCTGACCTTGCGACGAATGGTTTCACGATAGGAAACCTGCGGTTTGCCGGTGGTGGTTTCCACGCCGAACTCGCGCCGCATCCGGTCAACGATGATTTCCAGATGCAGCTCTCCCATGCCGTAAATAAGGGTCTGGCCGGACTCTTCGTCGCTACGCACCCGGAACGACGGATCCTCGGAGGACAGGCGTTGCAGCGCAATACCCATTTTCTCCTGATCGCTCTTGGTCTTTGGCTCAATCGCCTGCGCGATCACCGGTTCCGGAAACACCATGCGTTCCAGCGTGATAATGGCGCTCGGATCGCACAACGTATCGCCAGTCGTCACGTCTTTCAGTCCGACACAGGCGGCAATGTCGCCGGCGTGCAGTTCGTCCACGTCCTTACGATCGTTGGCGTGCATTTGCACAATGCGGCCAATGCGCTCTTTCTTGCCTTTCACCGGGTTGTATACGCTGCTGCCCTTGGCCAGCACGCCAGAGTAAACGCGCACAAAGGTCAGTTGGCCGACGAACGGATCGGTCATCAATTTAAACGCCAGCGCCGAGAATTTCTCGTTGTCGTCTGCGCGGCGGCTGACGATATGGTCGTCTTCATCGTGGCCTTCCATCGGCGGCACGTCGAGCGGCGAGGGCATCAGTTCGATCACCGCATCCAGCATGCGCTGTACGCCCTTGTTACGGAACGCCGAACCGCACAGCATCGGCTGGATCTCACCGGCAATGGTGCGCGCGCGCAGGCCGGCGGTGATCTCCGCGTCGCTGAGCGTTTCGCCGCCAAGGTATTTTTCCATCAGTTGCTCAGAACCTTCGGCGGCGGCTTCGACCATTTTTTCGCGCCACTCGTTGGCAGAAGCAACCAGTTCGGCCGGAACGTCTTCAAAGCGGAAGGTCATGCCCTGTGACGCCTCGTCCCATAAAATGGCCTTCATACGCAGCAGATCCACCACGCCGCTAAAATGGTCTTCTGCGCCAATCGGAATGACGATCGGCACGGGATTGGCCTTCAGTCGGTCAATCATCATTTGCCGCACGCGGAAGAAGTTGGCGCCAACGCGATCCATCTTGTTAACGAAAGCCAGGCGTGGCACCCGGTATTTATTCGCCTGCCGCCACACGGTTTCCGACTGTGGCTGTACGCCGCCCACCGAGTCATACACCATCACCGCGCCATCCAGCACGCGCATCGAACGTTCCACCTCAATGGTGAAATCGACGTGCCCGGGGGTGTCGATAATGTTGATGCGGTGCTGCGGATAATCATGTTCCATGCCGTTCCAAAAACAGGTAGTGGCCGCCGAGGTAATGGTGATCCCGCGTTCCTGTTCCTGAGCCATCCAGTCCATCGTTGCGGCGCCGTCATGAACTTCGCCCAGCTTGTGACTGACCCCGGTGTAAAACAGAATCCGCTCGGTCGTGGTAGTTTTGCCGGCATCAATGTGCGCCGAGATGCCGATGTTGCGGTAACGTTCAATAGGGGTAGTGCGTGCCATAATTAACCTTGCTTAGCCGTTTTGGCGTGAGACTCGGCCACGCGCGGGCAATACCGCGAAGCGACCGTGGTAGTGTTGACAATAACGATAATCCTCAATGGGTTATCTGCCATGTCCGGCGGTGTTGTTGCCAGACATTCACTAATCGTAGTTTACCGGGGTGATTTTATTAAGCGATGGCTGCAATAGGCGTGGCCTGCCTGTCGATGTCAGAAGCGTGGGCAGGGCAGCGAAAAGCGCTATTTTCAGATATACAGCAAAAGAATGGACAGCATTTTTTAATTACGTCTGCGCTGAACCATTGCCTCAATAACGTCTAAACAAGTTAGCTATTCCCCAGCCAAATATAAACTGTTGTGCTTATAATGCCGGCGCGGAATATTTACCGCGAAGATAAGGAGGCTAGACCCCGTATGCGACGCCGAGAGGTATTTATCGAAACAATCAACTGAGGAAATAACAATGGGAAACATGAGCGTATTTATCGGGTTCCTGGGCATCATCAGCACCCTCGGGCTGCTGGCGGCGTACCTAAGCACCAAATGGGATGACTAAATGAATCTTAACGATCCACCCAGACCTATCCTCCCCGTTATCACTGATTTTATATCGGGGAGGATGCCATAATCCCTCACATACTGCGGTTGCGCAGCCTGACATTATGTTTATCTCACTTCTTTTTCTGCTGTACGCAATTCTGATGGTCTCGGTCGGCCTCAATGAAATCTATTGCCGCACCACTGGCAACAGCGCATTCTTGCTATTATTCCTGTTTATTCTCGCTGGCTGTTTGACGTTACTGGCCTTGCTCTGGCGCCTGACTGAGCGGCAGAACCGCAAACCCCGCCGATAAGCCGTTTATAAAAATTTTCCGCCTGCTGGTCACAGCCCCGCTGCGACGATCGTCATAGCTGTAAGAGTCAATCAATCCACGAGGACAGTATGATGAGCAATGACAAGGCGGTACGTTACGAACAGGAAATCCCGGCGGTACTGGCGGCGATGATGGCAGTGCATGACACCCTGACCAATCCGGGACTGGAACCGCGCCTGCATCACCTGGTGCAACTGCGTGCTTCGCAAATCAACCGCTGCGCTTTCTGCGTAAAAATGCATACTAAAGAAGCGCGCGACGACGGTGAGAGCAACGATCGGTTGGATCGACTGGTGGTGTGGGATCAGGTCAGTGATTTCAGCGCGCGCGAAAAAGCGGCGCTGGCCTGGACCGAGGCGCTGACGACGCTGTCAGCGCCCACGCGGTTAGGTCAGTTGCGGGCGCAGTTGCGCGAGCATTTTTCCGAACAGGAAATCGCCTTGCTGACGGCGTCGATAGCCATGATCAACCTGTGGAACCGGCTCCAGATATCAAGGCACTAAGCGATGCAAACAGGCACTTCCTATATAGCAATCTTTGAACAGGCGCGCCCCAGGTTACTGGGGCTGGCATACCGCATTCTTGGCTCGCGTGCCGATGCCGAAGATGCCGTGCAGGATACCTTCATCAAATGGCAGCAGCAGAACGCTGACCAGATCGCCAACCCGGCGGCGTGGCTGACCTCGGCCTGTAGCCGTCGCTGTATCGATCTGTTGCGCGCGGCCTACCGCAAACGCGTTGACTACGTGGGAACCTGGCTGCCGGAGCCGATCCAGCAAGGCGCAACGCTGGAGGCGGAAAACGCCGCGCTGGCGTCATCACTGAGCACCGCGTTTCTATTGATGCTGGAACGATTGTCACCCAAGGAAAGGGCGGCCTATCTGTTGCACGATATTTTCGACATGCCATATCCCGAAGTGGCCGCGGCGCTCGACATCACCGAGGTTGCCTGCCGCAAACTGGTGTCACGCGCCAAACGCAACGTGGAACTGTCACAGGCTCGCCATGTCACACCAGACAGGCGGCAACGGCAGCTGCTGGCGGCTTTTGAGAGCGCCATCACCAGCGGCAGCGCCGCCGGGTTAATGCCGTTGTTGGCCGATGACATACGCCTGACCGCCGACGGTGGCGGCAAAGTGTCGGCGCTGTTGCATGTATTGCATGGCATGCAGCCGGTCAGCGAGTTTCTGGTGGCCAAGCTCGGCCTATGGTGGCGCGACTGCCAGTGGCAGCAGGTGGTGATCAACGGCGGGCACGGATTTATCATCAGCCAGAACGGGGCGATATCCGCGGCGATCAGCTTTGCTTACGATCGCCAATACCGCCTGAGCGACGTCTTTATCATGCGCAATCCGCAAAAGCTGGCGCTGCTGACCCAGGTGGCGATCCGCTAAGCGTGCTGTTAGTGATGTTTTGTCAAGCCTGAAGCAGTTATCATAATCTCGGTTTATTGTTAATGGGCGAGGTGGCGCAAGCCGTCTCGTCTATTTTGTTTGTCTACCATTCCTATTTGAGCATTGAGACTTATGATTAGGCCGTTACAGATTTTCCTGTTGCTGTTTATGTTGATCGGTTTACCGTTAACCGCCTTCAGCAGCGTTGCCGCCGAGGCTGAAAAAACCGAGCTGAGTCAGCAGGACATTGCCAGTGCGCTGAAAAACTTCCAGAAAACGCTGGACGGTATCAAACAGCAGGTCTCGAAGGCCACCACCGATAACCAGCTCAGCAAACTGTACGAAAGCACGCAACAACTGGCAGCGGGTACCGAGCAGTTGGCGACCGATCTGCAACCGGTGCAAGAAAAGCTGCAAGGGCAGTTGGAGGTGCTGGGGCCGCCGCCGGCGCCTGGCGGGCTAGCGGAAACCGCCGCGGTGGCACAGCAGCGCAATTCGCTGAACAACAGCAAGAAGGCGCTGGATGATGCGGTTACCCGTTTGCAGGCGTTCCGCACCGGCGCACAGGATCTGATGCAACAGATCGGCGATTTGCGCCGCGTGGCCTTCAAGACGCAGCTTGCACTCAACTCCGGCAGTATCTTAAGCACTAAATTCTGGTCGCCGGTGGTAGCGCCGCAAGCGCAGGATCAACAACGGCTGGCGGAGTTCAGTGCGGAAATCACCAGCGCCTGGGACGCCAGTTGGCAACCGGAATGGCGCTACGGCACCATCGCGCTGCTGCTGCTGGCCTTTGCCATCGGGTCCTTGGGGCGTTATTTTTCGGAGCAACTGCTCGCCTGGTTCAGCATTCGCTACTTGCCGGACGGCCGTTTGCGACGCAGCTTTACCGCCCTCGGCACGGCGTTTATTACGCTGTTTGCTACCGCGCTGGCGCTCAACCTGCTATATCAGGCTTTTGCTCGCGTACAGCCATTGCCCACCATGATGCAGGATTTTGCCGACGGTTTTACCCGCCTGGCGATTTTCAGTGCGCTGATTGCCGGCTTGGGGCGAGCATTCCTGTCAATACGCCGGCCGTCATGGCGGTTGGCGGTGCTGGATAACCACGTAGCGCAGGGGTTACGCTATTTTTCACCGCTGCTGGCGATCCTGGCGCTGGCCTTCGGCACGGTGGAATTAATCAATAACGTGATTGGTGCCAGCCTGGGCACGGCGATCTTCAGCAACGGCCTGGTAGCGGCATTAATGGCGTTGGTCGTATTGGCAATGCCACTGCGGGCACACCGCATTCGCCAACGCAGCGAATTGCGCGGCGAACACCTCGCCGAACGCACGATGCTCGGTGGGCTGGTGCAAATCGCTACGGTGATCGCCTCGCTGATTGTGCTGTTCTCGTTGTTGATCGGTTATATCTCGTTCGCCCGGTTCCTGACCTATCAAATTATCTGGATTGCCCTGGTATTGATGGCATTCTATTTTCTGGTGCTGTTTTCCACCGACGCCTGGAGCGCCATTTTTTCGCCCAATACCGCCAGCGGACGTGCGCTAAAGCGATCGTTTAATTTCAGCGATCGGCATTTGGAACAGTTGAGCATCGTTTTCACCGCTACGTTTAAATGCGCATTGCTGCTGTTAATGATCGTTTCCCTGCTGAACGGCACCTTCGGCACCACCACGCCGAACAGTCTGGTGGAAAAAATCGTCGCCATCATGACTGGCGAAGGGCTGCAACGGCTGCATATCGTGCCCGGTAATCTGATCAATTCCCTGATTTGCCTGATTATCGGCATCTATATCCTGCGCGCTACCCGCCGCTGGCTGAACAACGAGCTGCTGCCGAAGACCATCAACGACGTCGGCATTCGCGCGTCACTGGTCACGCTGTTCAGTAACGTCGGCTACGTATTGGTGATTCTGATCACCCTGGCGGCACTCGGTATTCAGTGGAACAAACTGGCATGGATCGTCAGCGCGCTGTCGGTGGGTATCGGTTTTGGTCTGCAGGAAATCGTCAAAAACTTTATTTCCGGGCTGATCCTGTTAACCGAACGGCCGGTCAAGGTCGGCGATATGATTGGCATTGGCGGCGTAGAAGGGGACGTGCGGCGGATTAACGTGCGCGCCACGGAAATTCAGCTCAGCGACCGCTCGACGATGATTGTGCCGAACTCTCAGTTGATATCGCAAAACGTGCGCAATGCCACCATGGGCAATGCGCAAGGGGTGGTGACCATCGCGCTGACCTTCCCAACCGACATCGATCCCGAGCAGGTGCGTAATATTCTGCTCAGCGCCTACCACGACTACGAAGCGGTACTGGATTCGCCCGCGCCATACGTGCGCTTTAGCCAACTGGGGCCGGAGGGCATCATTCTCAGCGTTACCGGCTACGTTTCCAGCCCGCGAATTGTCGGCTCAACCAAAAGTGACCTGCTGTTTAACATTCTTAAACTGCTGCGCCAACAGCAGGTGCATCTGTCCAGCCCGCAGGAAGTGGTGTTTATGAAGCAACAGGCGAAGAGCCTGGTCGACGAGGAGCAACGGTCATCGTGACCGCATTGGCGTCAGGCGGTGGGCAGCGCGTCAGGCAAGGCGGGCTGGCGCGATACGTGCTCGGCCGCCACCTGATTGGCCTGCGCCACCGCCTGGGCCAGGGTTTGCCCTTGCAGCAAAGCGGTGCACAGCACGCCCATAAAGCAATCACCGGCACCGTGAGTGCTGACCAACTGCACCTGGACCGCCGGTAGGCTGTGACTCTGCTGGCCCGACTGGCAGAAGGCCACACCGTGTTCGCCGGCGGTAACCACCACCGCCGGGAAACGGTGGCTCAGCGCCTGCGCGGCGGCGCAAGCGGCCGCCAGATTATCAACCGGCATGCCGCTCAACTCCCTGGCTTCAACGGCGTTAACCACCAGTAGATCAATGGCAGCCTGCAGATCGGTGGATAGCGTGCGGGCAGGGGCAGCGTTGAGGCAGACCCGCACCCCGCGTTTTTTCGCCTGATGCGCAGCCTGGAGATTAATCGCCGCCGGCACTTCGTTTTGCAGCAGCAGCATGCTGACCTGCTGCCAAACGACATCTTCGCTCAACTGCGCCGTATCAATATGGTTATTGGCGTTCGACACCACGACGGCACCGTAATCATTGTCTGCATCCATAATGGCGACGCTGATGCCGGAAGGCACCTGAGGTAGCGCCTTGATATGCTGAATGTCGACGCCGCGACTCGCCAGCACCGACAGCAAGAAACGTCCCTGTTGGTCGGCGCCAACCGCACCGACAAAGCGTACAGCCGCACCGGCGTTGGCGGCAGACACCGCCTGATTACCGCCTTTGCCGCCAAATTTGTATGAGCAGCCGCTGCCTATCACCGTTTCACCCTTTTCCGGACGGTGGTGCGCATGCAGCATGGTGTCATGATGAAGGCTGCCGACAACTAATATTTTACTCATGCTAATACTCTCTTAAGTTCTGGATCGCCTGCTGGGTTTTCGTCAGACTTTTTTCGGCCTTATCGAGATCTTTTTTGGCGATCGCCACAAATAGCGCATCGAGGATATTGAGCTGAGCGATGCGCGACGCGGCGTTTTCCCCAAGCAAATGCGAACCTTGAGATGTTGAATTGAGCACCACGTGCGCATCAAGCGCTACGGGCGACTCGGCATAGTTGGTGATGGCAATCACTTTGGCGCCATTTTTTGCCGCCAGTTTTATCGGATCGTTTACCGTGCGGGTGGCGCCGGAATGACTGATAACGATGACCGCATCATCATCCGATAAAATCGCCGCCGACATCAGCATCATATGCGCATCGTCATAAGCGGTGGTCTTGATGCCGATTTTCAATAACTTATGCGACAGATCGCGAGCCACGGCGGCAGAACCGCCGACGGCATACAAATCGATATGTCGTGCCTTATATAAAATATCGGCAGCGCGGTTAAACGCCGAAACATCCAATATCGATAATGTTTCTTCGATTGCCTGTATCGACGTTCTAAATACTTTAGAAAGCAATTGTTCCGATGAGTCACTGGGCTCTATTTCTGCATGCAAACTCGCCACTTCAGAATAATTATAAAAAACCAGGCTGCTTCTGAAATCGCGAAAGCCGGAGAAGTTGAGTTTTTTTGCCAGTTTTACCACCATGGCATCGGAAACCTTATTTTCCTGAGCAATTTCTTTTAACGATGTTTGCTCGGACAAGTCTGCCTTTGAGGTAATCGCATCGACCACTTTTCTTTCCAATGGCGTGAGCTGGGGTAATCTCATGCGAATTTGCGCACCAATTGCTTTCGGATCCTGCTTCATTACTTGCCTCGAGTCGCTCTGTCAATCAACATCGCTATAATAATTATAACGCCAGTGGCAAGCAATTGATAAAAAGCCTGAATATTGAGCAGGGTGAGACCGTTACGCAAGGCGCCTAAAATAATCGCGCCGACGATAGTACCAATAATGCTGCCTTTACCGCCCATTAACGACGCACCGCCAATCGCCGCGGCGGCAATCGCATCCAGTTCCCACAGGTTGCCCATGGTCGGTTCGGCAGCCCCCAGGCGGCCAATCAGGATCAGTGAGGCCAGCGAAGCCAGCACGCCGGAGATGATGAAAACCGTTACTTTGGTTTTCCTGACCGGTACGCCAGCGACCCGAGCGGCTTCTTCGTTGCCACCGACCGCCAGGATATACTCACCCAACGGGGTCTTGTTCATCAGCACCCAAAGCAGCGTTGCAATCACCAACACAATGATGATCGGCGTTGGGATACCCAGCAGCGAACTGTTAATCAGCATACGGAACTCCAGCGGAATACCGAAAATCGGATTGCCGCCGGTGAAGATCAACGCCAGCGCGCGGAACAGCGACAGGCCGCCGAGCGTGACGATAAACGGCTGCAGGCCGGCATACGCCACCAGCGTACCGCTGAACACGCCGCACAGGGCGCCAACGCCGAGGGTGGCCATGATAGCCAGTGGCACCGGCACCCCCGATACCATCAGCGTGGCCCCCAGCACCGCAGACAGCGCGGCGGTGGGGCCGACGGACAGATCAATCCCCCCGGAGATAATGACCAGCGTCATGCCCAGGGCAATAATGGCATTAATCGACGACTGTTGCAGAATATTCAACAGATTCGGTACGGTAAAAAATACCGGTGACAGGAAAGAGAAGGTGGCCACAATAATCAGCAGGCCAATCACCGTGCCGGCATCACGCAAATTAAATTTGAGCAATGTCGCAGCAGGTGCGATAGGCCGAGTATTATCTTGTGTCATCATAATAAGTGCCTTAAGAATATAATAAGAGACAGAGTGTTAAGGGCAATCATTTATTGCATGGCGAGCCATGTTTTCTTCGGTAATTTGGTTTCCGAGCAGTTCTTTGGTGACTTTACCTTCGCGCATAACCAATACGCGATCCGCGATGCGTATTATTTCCGGCATTTCAGATGACACCACCACAATGGCTTTTCCTTGCCGGGCTAATTTTTCGATGAGATTATAGATCTCTGACTTGGCGCCAATATCGATCCCCCTGGTTGGTTCATCAAATAAAAATACTTTGGCATCCGCCGCCACCCAGCGACCAATAATGACCTTCTGCTGATTGCCGCCGCTCAAGGTGCCAATCGGCTTGTCAATGTTAAGCGGTCGCAGACGCAAATCGGTCATCACCTGTAAAGCCAGCCGGTTCAATAGCGTTTTGTTCAGCACGCCCCGACGCGTAAAGCTCATCATCGAGGGCAGGGCCATATTCATTTTCACCGCGCGCTGTTTAATGATGCCTTCTTTTTTACGATCCTCTGGCACCAGGCCGATGCCGGCCTGAATTGCCGCGCGAACGCCAGGCTTTGTTATCGCTACCCCGTCAACCAGCACCTGGCCTGCCGTTTTGCCGTCGATACCGGCAATCAGTTTCAGTAGCTCGCTACGCCCAGCGCCAACCAGACCGGCAATACCCAACACCTCGCCGGCTTTCACGCTGAAACTGGTTGGCTTTACCGCACTGCCGCGCGCCAGCTGCTCCACCCGCAGAACTTCTTTTTCACTGGCGTAGGATTGATGCTGCACTTTCTCAATCTTGCGACCCACCATTTTGGCGACAATCGACTCTTCGGTTTCGTCGCAAATATTCACTACGCCAACCTGTTTGCCGTCGCGCAGTATGGTCGCACGATCGCATACCGCGAAAATCTCGTTCATTTTATGTGAAACGTAAATCAGCGCGACCTGCATCGATTTCAAATCGGCAATCAGCTCCGCCAGGCGATCGAATTCGCGGGGCGTCAGGCTTGAAGTGGGTTCATCCATCGCAATAATCTTGGCGTGGTCCAACAACGCGCGTGCAATTTCGACAATCTGCTGTTGCGACACTTTCAGGTTCTTGATCGGCTCGTCGGGATCGATCGACGGATCCAGCCGGCGAAGAATAGCCACCGCTCGCCGATATTGCGCTTTCTTATCGACCAGCAAACCGCCGCAACGGGTCAATGGCCGGCCGAGGAACATGTTCTGCGCCACTGAAAGCTCGGGAACATGCTGCAATTCCTGATGGATCATCGCAATACCGGCTCGGCGCGCGGCAAGCGGGCCTTTCAGCTGTACCGGCTGTCCATCCACGCCGATTTCACCGCTATCAGCGGCGCGAACGCCAGAGAGAATGTTCAGCAAAGTGGACTTCCCGGCACCGTTTTCACCAATCAATGCATGCACTTCGCCTGGTTTTATCGAGAAATCCACGTTGTGTAACGCCAGCGCGCTACCGTAGGCTTTGCTGATGCCGCGCATCGTCAAACAATCGTCTTCCATACCGCCTCCGTCGCTTTTTATTGTTGCGCGAGCAATTGGCGCAGTTTTTCATTGTCTTTGGTGGAGAACGCGTCGGCATTTTCTTTGGTGATCAGCGCCTGGGGCGTCGAGATCACGCGTGACAATTTTTGGCCATTAATCAGCCGCAGCACCACTTCCATCGCCACTTCTCCCGTCAGCACCGGGAAACTGTCAACGGTACCGGTGAGTTCACCACGCTTGATCGACGCGTAGGCGTCGGAAATGCCATCGGTGCCGAACACCGCAACCTGTTTGCTTTTGCCCAGCGCATTCACCGCTTCCACGACGCCCAGCGCCATACCGTCGTTATTGGCATAAAAGCCAATCAGGTCAGGGTGCTGCTGCAAGATGGTGGCGGCGGCATTGTAGGCATTCTCGCGACTCCAGTTGGCGGGAACGCTGGCGACCAGCGGATAGTTGCCATTGGCGGCCAGCGTTTCCTTAAACCCTTTGGTTCGTTGTGCCGCCGCGTAAACCCCTGGCTGACCTTCGATAACCGCAACCTTGCCCCCTTGTGGCCGGTGAGTGATAAACCAGTTGGCAACGCGCACGCCATTGTCCTTTTGCACATTACCGACGTAATACGCGGCATTGGGCATCACCGCATCATTGACGTTGACCAGCGGAATGTTTTTATTTTTGGCCGCCTCGTACGCCGGTTGCAGGTTGGCATCGGTTTGTGGCGACACCAGCAGGCCATTGAAACCCTGGGCGATAAGCGTTTCGGCGATCGACAGTTGTCCCAACTGGTCGTCTTCATTGGCCGCCGCCTGATAAGCCAGGGTGAAGCCATGTTTGTCGGCAAGGTTTTTATAACCGTCGCCCAGCGAACGCCAATATTCGTTGGTCAGGGTTTTCGATACGCCACCGATCTTCAGGTTGCTGGCTACCGCTGGCATCGGGCCATATTTCGCCGTCAGTTCGGTCCAGTCGGTACGGTCCGGTTCGGTATCGGATTGCAACGGGGGCAGCTCGGCGGCATAGGCTGCGGAACAAAACAAAATAGAGGTGAGTACAGAAAGTAACGAGGTGTTCATTTTCCATCCTTCTTGATCATATTGTTATTATTGCCAACGGCGCCATGGCGGTGAGGGTTAACTGGCCAGCATGATATCGTTGACGATCTGCTGAGAAGCCACCGCATCCTGACGGCCGATTGCCTGCAGCAGCGCGGGGTTGTCATTGAGCTTTTCACACAGTGTCAATAAGCGCGTCACCGTGGCGATGTTGGTTTCGGCTTCGCGCACCGGATCCAGGCCGCTGGCGTCAGGGAAGGTGTCGAAGTAATAGGCACCCTGATAGCCATCGCGCTGCATCTGCCAGAGGAACTCGAGCGTGGCGCGTGGGTTGACCGACGCCGCCATCAGGCCATCGTCGCGTTTGCCCCAGCCGTCGTTAAGATCCAGTCCCAGCAGGCGGGAGCGACGGGCGACCATCGCTGCGGCATAGGCAGGAATTTCATTGGCGTACAGCACATGGGCAAAATCCAGCGTGATGCCGAGGTTGGGGCAGTTGGCTTCCTCAACGGCAATCAGGCAGGTGGTAACATTGGGGAAGATACTGAAAGCACGGGGCTCGTTCGGTTTATATTCAATACTGATATCAATATCTGGGGCATATTCGGCAACTTCACGCACGGCGCTGACCGCATCTTCCCAGATTTTTTTATAATCGGCCTGGAAGCAGTAGTCGAACCCGTCCTGACCCATCCACAGCGTCATCAGATTGGCACCGAACTCGCGGCCGGCATCGATACCCCGTTTGGTCAGTTCAATCGCCTGACGGCGGATCGCCGGATCGGGATTGGTGAACGCGCCGATTTTAAACTCAGGGGCATCCCAACGCATTTGCATGCCATTAACCGCCAGGCCGACGTCGGCAATTTTTTGCCGCATGGTACTGATGTTGGCAGACATGTGCTGTGGATAATTCAAATCCAGGTGGGTAAGGCCGTTCACCGTGCCGGCACGCTCGATCATCTGTAATACAGAGGGTTTACCTGTTAATTCAGGCCAATAGCGCCAGGCGCCTGAGGCGAATGAATTTAACCGGGTGGCGAATTTCAGTTCTGACATGAGAGGTCCTTCGATAGTGTTGTAATGTACTTTCCAACTTTACATATATTAGTAAAGTTGTTTACTAGTATCATTGCACATCGACTGCCGCAATAGCGGCGGCCGATTTATTCACCAATATGCGAAGTCATTCACGAATTTGATCAAGGAAGGGGGACCAGGTTGGCGTCAGCGCGCACGGGGAGAGCAGGCGGGCCATCAGTGCAGCAGCCAATGCCCCCTCGCGAGAAAGAGGGGGCGATAGCGCGATCGAAACGGCGTTAAAATAGCCCGAGTGGTTTCACATCGTAACTCACCAGCAGATTCTTCACTTGCTGGTAATGCGACAGCGCTGCCTTATGCGTTTCGCGGCCGATGCCGGAATTTTTATAACCGCCAAAGGCGGCATGGGCAGGGTACAGATGGTAGCAGTTGGTCCAGACGCGTCCGGCCTTGATGGCACGCCCCATCCGGTAAGCGAGGTTGACGTCACGCGTCCATAGGCCGGCACCCAGCCCGAATTCGGTGTCGTTGGCCAGTGCCAGCGCTTCGGCTTCATCCTCAAAGGTGGTAACGCCGATCACCGGGCCAAAAATCTCTTCGCGGAAGAAACGCATGCTGTTGTTGCCGGTGATTAATGTCGGCTGCAAATAGAATCCCTGTTGCAGATCTGCTGGCTGGCTGGCGCGTTGGCCCCCGGCGATAATCTTGCCGCCTTCGTCTTTGGCAATGTCGATATAGGACAGGATTTTATCGAACTGCTCCTTCGATGCCTGCGCGCCGATCATGGTGTCGGTATCAAACGGGTCACCATGGCGAATGGTTTTCATGCGCGCCAGCACGCGCTCAATAAATTCTGGATAGATCGCCCGCTGAATTAGTGCACGAGACGGACAGGTGCAAACTTCGCCCTGGTTGAAGAAGCCGAGGATCAGCCCTTCAACCGCTTTATCGATGAATTCCGGCTCCGCCTGCATGATATCGGCAAAGTAGATGTTTGGCGATTTTCCACCCAGCTCTACCGTGCTCGGAATGATATTTTCTGCCGCACACGACAGGATATGGCGGCCGACCGGCGTTGAGCCGGTAAAGGCAATTTTTGCTATGCGCTTGCTGCGTGCCAGCGCTTCACCGGCCTCTGCGCCAAAGCCGTGTACCACGTTCAGCACGCCGGCTGGCAACAGATCGCCAATCTGCTCAAGCAGCACGCAGATCCCAAGCGGAGTTTGCTCGGCAGGCTTGAGCACAATGCAGTTACCGGCCGCCAATGCCGGAGCCAGCTTCCAGGCGGCCATCAGCAGTGGAAAGTTCCATGGAATGATCTGCCCAACCACCCCCAACGGTTCATACAGATGATAAGCCACGGTGGTGCTGTCGATTTCTGCCATGCTGCCTTCCTGCGCGCGCAAGCAGCCGGCAAAGTAACGGAAATGATCGATTGCCAGTGGAATATCGGCGTTTAACGTTTCGCGGATCGGCTTGCCGTTATCCCAGGTTTCAGTCAGCGCCAGCAACTCGAGTTGTGACTCCATGCGGTCGGCAATCGCCAATAACGTATTGGCGCGCGTCTGAACGCTACTGTTGCCCCAATCGGCTGCGGCAGCGTGTGCCGCATCGAGCGCCAATTCGATATCCTGCCCAGTCGAACGGGGGAATTCGCCGATCGTCTGCCCGCTGACCGGTGACGTATTGGTAAAATAACGGCCGTCTACCGGCTCAACAAATTTGCCACCGATATAATTGCCATACCGCTGTTTGAAACAAACGGACGAGCCCGCCAGGCCGGGGTGAACATATTTCATCATCAATACCTCGCTGCAAAAGTAGGGTTGGCGCTTGAGCGCACGACACCAGGTCGCAGCAGAGATAAGCATTGCCTATGCCAAATAGCTCAATCATGGCGAGGAACGGTTGAGATATTTTGAATATCAATCAGTTGGATTTATAAATACTTTCGAAACGGTAAAAATAGCGGGCTTATCATTGCTTAAACTGATTTTTTGTGTCGCGCATCGCAACACATGGGACACAGTCATGATACAAAAATGCAACACACCGTCTGACGGAGAACCGCATGTTGCCAAAGCTACCGCCGGTCGATGCAGGCTTAGTCGCCGATCGTGATAATCGTTCCCTCACCAGACCGCTGTCAGATTCATGGCGGCGCAGCCAGCTGTACGGTTTGGCACGCAGTGACGAGCGCATCCCATTTGTTCGTCCGCGCGCGCTCAATGAGATCCGCGATCGCAACGGTTGGGTGTCGCAACTGGCCCAGCCACTATTGGCGCGCTTTGCCGATGCCATTAATCAGCAACCGTCGGTGATGGTGATTTCCGACGCCAGTGGCCTGGTGCTGGAAACCTGTGGTAACGGCGGTTTTTTGCATCAGGCATCGCAGTTGTCGCTGTCTCCCGGCAATCTGTGGGGCGAACGTGAACCCGGCACCAATGCCATTGGCACGGCGCTGGCGCTGGGTGGGCTGTGTGAAGTCAACGGCGGCGAACACTACCTGCAATCCAACGCGGCACTGCGCTGCTCCGCCGTACCGATCTTTCAACCTGATGGCCAGATTGCCGGCGTGCTGGACATTTCGACCCCGGCGCAAGCACCTTACGGCAAGGCCGGTAGCATCCTTATTCAGGCGGCACGTCACATTGAACATCAATGGCTAAAAAGCACCATTACCGCCGCTCATTGGGTGCTGCGATTGCATAAGGATGCGCGTATTCTCGGCAGCGAACACGAACTGGTGCTGGTATTTTGCGACGATCTGCTCAGCGGCGCCAATCGACTGGCGATGCAGGAATTTCGGCTAACGCCGGCGGCAGTCGGCCATTGCCGCTTCGCCGACCTGTTCCCGGCGCTGGCCTGCCAGGCGCTGGATATCCCGCGTCAGACTCTGGCAGTCAATAACCGACGCTACTACGCGTTGCTGGACGCGCCGACCCGGCAAGCATGGGCGGTGCGCTCACTGCCGCCATCACCGGATCCACAGGCGGCTGACCGCCAAAAGGCGCTGCGCATCCTGAACGCCGGTCTTGCGCTGTGCGTTACCGGGGAAACCGGCTGCGGCAAAGAGCACTTCAGCCGCCAGCTGTATCAAGACAGCAAGTGGCGAAGTGGGCGTTTTGTCGCCATCAACTGCGCAGCGTTACCCGAGCCGTTGATTGAATCCGAACTGTTTGGCTATGCACCGGGCGCCTTTACTGGCGCAAGCGCCAAGGGTTACATGGGTAAGATTCGAGAAGCCGATGGCGGCGTGCTGTTTCTGGATGAAATTGGTGATATGCCTCTCAGCGTTCAGACTCGACTGCTGCGGGTTCTCCAGGAGAAAACCGTCACGCCGTTGGGCAGCCGTCAGATGCATAAAGTGGATTTTGCGCTGATTTGCGCCACACATCGGTCGCTGGAACAGCGGGTTGCGACAGGGGCATTTCGTGACGATTTGCTCTACCGCATTCAGGAGTTCAGCGTGCGCGTGCCACCGCTGAGGGAACGTCCGCAGCGCAAGGCTTTTATTCAGCAGTTGTGGCACCGGTTGGGGGCCGAACAACGTGGTATCACCTTGACGCAGGAGGTGGTGACCACGCTGGCTGACCATCCGTGGCCGGGTAACGTGCGTCAATTACTCAGTACGTTGAAGGTATTACTGGCTCTGGCGGACGACAACCAGGCCGTTATGCTTCATCACCTGCCGGAGCAGTTTCATCCAACGCACCGCAACGCTGAGCTGCCAGTCGCGCAGACACCGACCACACCAGACCTGTATGACGCCGTCAAACAGGCCAACGGCAACATCAGCCTGGCGGCCAGGCGTTTGGGCATTGCGCGCAGCACGCTGTACCGGCAACTGCAGCGGAAACGCAGTGGGGCGGCAGGTTGAGCCGGCGATCCTGTCAACGATTAAACAGTTCCCTGATCCAATCAATAAAATAACGCACTTTTGATGCCAGATGGCGGTTCTCCGGCCAGGCGATATGTACCGCCGCCGGTTCGCATTGCCAGTCGGGCAAGATCGGCACCAGCTCGCCACGGCGTAATGCCTCCTCGGCCAAAAAGTGGTAGGTCGTCACCACCCCCAGACCGGCGCGTGCGGCATGCAATGCCGCATTGGCGTCGTTGACGGCAAACCGCCAATCGCCGTCAAGCGTAACGCGCTCATCCTGCCGCAGCAGTTGGTGAATGAACGGTTTACCGCTCTGCGGTGACACCACGTGGATCATCTGGTGATCGCGGCGCAGCGCATTGGGATGCGTGGGCGTGCCATGACGTTGCAAATAGTCTGGTGAGGCGCAGGTGATACGCTCCAGCGTACCTAACGAACGGGCAATCAGCGTATCGTTCATCAGCGCGCCAATCCGCACCACGCAATCTACCTGGGCCTCGATGGGATCGATGGCATGATTAGCCAGATTCAGCGTTAACTGAATATCCGGGTAGCGCCGGTAAAAATCGGTTAAGTGGGGGATCACTTTATGGTAGGCGAGGGTGTGCGGCATGCTGACATGGATTACGCCGCTCGGCGCTTGCCCGGCACCGATCACGCCGCCTTCAAACTGGCGTAGCTGTTCAAGCCATTGTACCGCGCCCTGATAATAGGCGCGGCCTTGTTCGGTCAGCGTCAAACGGCGCGAGGTGCGGTGCAGCAAGGTAATGTTCAACTGCTGTTCCAATGCCTGGATCTGCCGGGTAACGGTAGATTTAGGTAAATCCAGCAGCGTTGCCGCACGGCTGAACGCGCCGCTTTCGACCACGCGAATAAATGTCTGCATTGCCGCCAGCTTGTCCATTTCGCATCCTCTTAATGGGTCAATCATTGCAATTATAGCAATCATAGTTTGCAGATTAGCGGCTTGTTCATTCGCCGACAGGGTAACAATATGGTGCCATTGTTATCGACAAACAACCACGGAGTTACTATGTCATCCTCTACGAGCTGGAATCTGGGTCGTACTCGCATCACGCGCTTAACCGAGCTGACGATTGACGATCGCCCAGCTTCATTGCTTTTTCCGCAATGGCAGCAAGACGCGGTCAACCAGACCGATACCGTATTCAGCCAGGCACACCTCAGCCACGACAGGCAACGGCTGACCGTCAGCTGCCACAGCTGGCTGGTGCAAACGCCAGAGCATACCGTTTTGATAGATACCGCCTGCGGCAACGACAAACTCCGCCCCGACAACCCGCTGTTTGACCGCTTGCAGACCCATTGGCTACAGCAGTTGCGCCAGGCCGGCGTTGAACCGCATCAGGTGGATTATGTTCTGTTGACGCATTTGCATGTCGATCATGTGGGTTGGAATACCCAACTGGTAGAGGGGCAGTGGCGGCCGACGTTCCCCAATGCACGTTACGTATTTTCTGCTGCGGAATACGATTGGTATGCCCATCCGGACAATGTGACCGCCCCCAACCGCGGCTTATTTGACGACAGCGTGCAGCCGCTGGTCGACGCCGGGCAGGATTGGCGCTGGCAGCATGGTGACCAACAACCGATCGCCGGATTCCACTTTCACCGCACGCCGGGGCACAGCTACGACCATCTGTCCTTTTCGCTGCAAACCGACCAGGGCATGGCGCTGTTTGCCGGCGATGTGATGCACCATCCGATGCAGGTTTATTTCCCGCAGTGGAATTCGGTGTACTGCGAATTTCCCGAGCAGGCTTTGGCCTCACGCCGTTGGGCGTTGGAGTTTGCCGCTGACCATAACGCCTATTACTTCAGCAGCCATTTCGCCGGAGCCTCGGTCGGACGTATTGCACGTCAACACCACGGCTTCAGCTGGCAAGAATGTTAATCTCGGGAGAAATCATGACCACTGATTCGATGCTGTTTAGCGAACAGCGCACCATTCCCAGCGCCAATCCGGCGGTGACCTTGCATCTGCGACACAAACGCCTGGCATCGCAGACGCGTTTTGATGCGGCCCATACCGTGGTGCTGATGCATGGTGCCACTTACTCATCAGGCAGCCTGTTTGATACGCCAGTCGACGGTGAATCCTTCCTGGATTATCTGGCGCGGGCGGGGTTTGACGTCTGGGCAGTGGATGTCAGCGGCAGCGGTGGTTCAACGCGGCCGCCGGCAATGCAGCAACCCGCCGCATTGAACCCGCCGCAGGTCACCACCGAACAGGGGGTGCGTGACTTTAGTGACGCTGTCACCTACGTTTTGCAGCATAACCAGCTGACGCAGGTCAATATCATCGGCATGTCATGGGGCGGCAGCGTGACCGGCAGTTTTACTACCCGTAACGCCGACAAGGTCCGGCGTCTGGGGCTGATAGCACCGCAGTGGCTAAACAACGGCCCCAGCCGGCTGGACAGTGGCGGCGAGTTGGGCGCCTGGCGGCTGGTGACCTTGGCGCAAGTTCAACAGCGCTGGCTGGCCGGCGTGCCGCAACACAAGCGTGACGACATTATTCCTGACGGCGTGTTCGACGCCTGGGTAGCCAATACCCTGAGTGAAGAGCCTGACGAGGCGTTACGTGCCAGCGGCACCATACGCGTTGCCAACGGGCCGGTGCAGGACATCCGCGACTACTGGCGTGCCGACAGGCCTTTCTATCAGCCGGCGGACATTAGCGTACCGTTGCTGCTGGTGCATGGCGAGTGGGATGTGGATGTGCCGTTGTCGGTAGCGCAGGACTGGTTTTTACATGCTACCGGCGCGCCGTGGAAGCGCTGGCTGGAAATCGGCGAGGCGACGCACATGATGGTGCTGGAAAAAAACCGCCGTCAGGTTTTTGCCGCCTTGGCCGGTTTTTTACTGGAAACGCATGATTGAGCGACCAGGCTAACAGGCGGCGCGCCAATGGCATGACGCTTTGCTGGCCGACAACGGCGATGAGATAACCGGCGCAAAAAAGCCCGCTGGTTGGCAGCGGGCTTTGGCCGTGTTGAACGCCAGGGCTTACTGGTCTAGCGCATAGGCAATCACGTAATCACCACGATCGGGTGACTGTCGCGCGCCGCCGGCGGAAATCAGGATGTACTGCTTGCCGGTGGTTGGCGAAATATAACTCATCGGGCTGCCGCCGCTGCCAACCGGTAGGCGCGCTTTCCACAGCTCCTTACCGGTGGAGGAGTCAAAGGCACGCAGATAGTAATCCTGGGTGCCGGCAATGAACACCAGGCCCCCCTGGGTTGCCAGCGTACCGCCCAGCGTCGGCATGCCGACCGGCATTTGCGCGCGCATCTTGATACCGAATGGTCCGGTATCCTGCACCGTACCCGCCGGTACCTGCCACACCACTTTCTGCGTTTTCAGATCGATGGCCGACAGGGTGCCAAACGGCGGCTTCTGGCATGGAATGCCCAGCGGTGACATAAAGCGGTTTTTATTGACGCCGTACGGCGTACCTTTCAACGGCACCGCGCCCATACCGGCATTGACCGACTCGCCACCGTTGCTGGCTGGGGTATCGGCGTCAATCTTCTGCGGGATCATCTGCACCCACAGGCCCAGACGCATATCATTGACAAAGATGTAATGATTGTTCGGATCGGTAGACAAGCCCCCCCAGTTCATGCCGCCCAGCGAACCCGGGAAGCTAAGGGAAACGTCGGTGTCCGGTGCGGTGAACAGACCGTCGTAGCGCATTGATTTGAAACTGATACGACACATTAACTGGTCGAACGGCGTCGCGCCCCACATATCCGATTCACTCAGTTTTTCTGCGCCGATCTGCGGCATGCCAACCGAAAACGGCTGGGTTGCCGAATACTGTTCACCCGGGATGGTACGGGTTTTCACCGGCAGTTCTTTCACTTCGGTCAACGGTTTGCCGGTATGGCGATCCAGCACAAAGATCTGGCCGGTTTTACCGCCAAATACCACCGCCGGTTTGCTACTGCCATCCTTCATTGGGAAATCGACCAGGCTAGGCTGCATCGGCACATCAAAGTCCCACAGATCGTTATGCACGGTCTGATAGACCCATTTCTCCTTGCCGGTGGTGGCATCCAGCGCCAGAATCGACGCGCCATACTTGTGATCGAGCGCAGTACGGTTGGCGCCCCACAGATCGACCGATGAACTGCCCATTGGCAGGAATACGGTGTTCATCGCCGGATCGTAGGACATTGGCGCCCACGAGTTAGGGGTGCTGCGTACAAAGGTCTGGCCAGGTTTCAGCGTCGAGTTCGGGTTTTCATTGCCCGGATCGAATGCCCAGCGCATTTCACCGGTAATGACGTTAAAGCCGCGCAGTACGCCGCCTGGCATGTCGGTCTGCACGTTGTCGGCAACCCGGCCGCCCACCACCACGGTGCTGCCAGCCAGGGTCGGCGCCGAGGTCAGCTGGTATTTTGGATCGGCGGCATCACCCATGCCGGCTTTCAGATCGACCACGCCATGATGACCGAAGTTGGCACAGAATTCGCCGTTATCGGCGTTAATCGCTACCAGACGTGCGTCGATGGTATTCATCAGAATACGACGCTGGCAGCTGTCGCCGGCGGCCAGTTCGACGGGCGCCGCCGGCGTTGAACCGGGCACCGTAGGCTGCGGCAGTGGTTTAGTGGCGTCAAAGTAGGCCAGTCCACGGCAGCGGTTCCACACCTGGGACTTGGCGTTGATTTCACGCTTCCAGATTTCCTTGCCGCTGTCGGCATCCACCGCAATCACATTGTTGTGCGGCGTACAGAGGAATACGCGGTTGCCGACCTGCAATGGGGTTTGCTGGTCTTCCGCGCCGTTGCCGTCCGGGCTCAGTGGCGTATCGCCAGTGTGGAACGTCCAGGCAACTTTCAGTTCCTTGACGTTATCGCGGGTGATCTGATCGAGCGCCACGAAGCGGCTGCCGCCCGGCGTATTGCCGTAGTTGTCCCAATCTTTCTGTTGTTTGGCCTTATCCACCGGGATCAGCGGCAACTGTGCGCCGCTGAAGGGAACGGTCGGGTGCGGCTGGAACATCTGGATAAAAGTCCCCACCATGCCGACGGCCAATACCGCCGACAGCAGGTATGACGCTTTTGCCAATGGGGTTTTGCCTTCCGCCTTGCGCAGCGACGGCCAGCTAAGCAGCGCCAGCAGCGTCAGGCCGGTTGGCACCATCAGTCGCGAAACCAACGGCCAGAAATCGAGGCCCGCATCGAACAACGACCAGATCAAGGTGCCGACAAACACCAGCAGGAACAGCACAACCGCCGAGGATTTGCCACGGAAGAACTGGATCGCCGCGAGCAGGGTAACCACGCCGGCGATGATAAAGTACCAACTGCCGCCAAGCGCGGCCAATTTACCGCCGGCAATGGTGAAGAACAGGCCGGTAACCGCCAGGATTATCCCCAGCAGATAGCAGCATAATTTACGTTTTATGCCCGTGTGGGCATGCGTTTCAGACATCAGACAGTCTCCGAAGAAATAATATTCATCCTTTTATGCACAACGCCATGCCGGCCTGTTGATACCGAAACCAACGGCAACAGGCGAGACATTGAACAATGTGATGTGCAGATTGTACCATCTGATACATTTTGTGGTTAACAAAATGTATCTTTTGACCCTAAGGTTGTGAATATTTAGATCGGATGTTACGGCGCGGTGGACAATAGCCGCCGCTGCCAGTCGAGTAGCGTGGCGCCATCTACCAGCGTCAGTTCGCTGGCCGCTGGGGGATCTTCCAGTAGCATGGCACGCGCACGTTGCAACGGTTGTTCACTGCGGTGCTGCAGAGTCGGCATCAATGCGGCTTTTGCCTGTGCCAGCTGGCTCGGGCTCAACTGCGCCAGCTCTGTTTGCATCTGCAGCAAAAACTGGTCGGTCAATTGCGCCAGTTCGTCAACGCTAAAACGCGGGGATTGCAAGGCAAACAGCAGACCTTCGCGATCGGCGCAACGGTGAAACGCGCATTGCACCACATAGCCAATATTGCGATCGACGCGCAACTGCTGAAAATAACGCGGCGCATAAAACTGTGCCAACAGACGCAGCGCCAACCGTGGCGTTGCGCCGACCGCTGACAGCGGGTAAAACAGCAGCAGGGCGTTCTCATCGCCGCTTTCCGTCAGCATCACGCGACCCTGCTGGTTTGTCTGATAAGGTGCTGCGGCAACAATCGGCGCCGGGAAATCGCTCAGTAAATGCGCCAGCGCATGATGCAATGCCTGGTTACCGCCACTGAGCGTCGCCTGCCAGCAGCGCGGTTGTTCAGCGCTGACAGCATTGGCCAGCGCCGCCGGCAGTTGCGCCAGCAGGCGTCGTATTGCCAGTTCGCCATGCAGGTGCTGCGCTCGCTGCCAACGGCGCAGCGCATCGCGTTCGCTGGCGGCGCTGATGGCATGTAACGCCTGATTCAATGCCTGTACCCCATGGCAGATCAAGGGGGGATCGCCGGCAAGTTGCAACAACCAAACGCCATCGATTCGCTCCAGCGCCAAATGCCCCTGGCGATGCGCCAGCTCGGCAGCCAGCGGACGTAATGCCGACTGTAGCCGGTAGGCGGTCAGATCGTCGAGCGGCGTTTGCGGCGCCGGGCGCAGCAGCAGCACCGGTTCGACATCGCCAGGCTGAATGTGTCGTAACGCAACGCGGCGTGACGGCAACGTTGGGCTGGGTATCGCGAGGTCACCGTTAAAAAAGCCAAAGCGCTCGGTCGACGTAGAGGGCTGCTGTGTCGCCACCGTTGCCAGACGCAACGTAAATCCCTGTACCGAGCAGGTCGGCGCCTCACCGTCTGCAGCAACCGTCAGGCGGCTGAATGGGGCGGCCAACAGTGCGGCGATGCAGTGCGGCCAGTCGTCAACGTCGCTTATCAACGGCAAACCACAGGCGGCGGCACGCAGCTGTTCGAGCGGCGGCTGTTGCAACAACGCCTGATTGGCCAGTTGGCAGTAGTGTTCACGCTGTGCCCGGCGCAACGTCGGCAGCTGTTGCAACCAGGCAAACAGCGCCGCTTCCAGCCGCTCTGCACCCGCTGCGTTATCGGGGTTGATGACAAATGCCAGCGTCAGCAACAGGCAGTCGCTGCCACAGCGTTGATGCAGTAATTGCACATCGTCGCAGTATTCTTGCGCGCGTAACCAGGCCAGCAAACTGCCCGGCGCTTCGTCGGTCAATAGGCATTCCAACAGCCGTAACCACGCACGTCGACTTGCCTGCGGGTGAGTGAGGGCGAAGCTAAAACGCAGCTGCGGCGTTCCCGGCAGGATAAGTCGCCGGTCGCCATCGGCGGTTAATGCCATGCTGGGCAGCGGGGGTGGGACGGTCTGGCCAACCGGGTTGGCACTCAGCCGTTCGGCGATGGCGCGCAACGCTGCCAACGGCTGTGGCCCCTGTAGCCACAACGTCATATTGCCGGCCTGATAATAACGCGTATGGAACTGGCGCAATGCGCGGCGCAGCGCCGCCATATCGTCGCCAAATGCCTCACGATGGCCAACGTGAAAACGGTGCATCGCCTCGATGCCGCTGAACGCGTGCTGCTGCGCCGCCAGGCACAGGCTGGCGGCATCCGAGCACAGTAAGCGATACTCGGCGTCGATCACCCCGATCTCCTGCGCCAACGCGTCGATCGCCAGCAGCGGGGCAGACAGCATATCCATCAGTCGCTCGAGCCCGTCCGCCAGGCGGGGGGCATCAATTTCAAAAAAGTAGGCGGTTTGCGTGGCGAGCGTGGTGGCGTTCAGCCGGCCGCCCTGCGCCGGTATCCAGCTCATCAGCCGTTGCCGATCGGGGAAGCGCGCGCTACCGCGAAACAGCATGTGTTCCAGCAGGTGAGCCAGACCGGGCCAGTCCTCCGCGGCGTGGTAACTGCCCGCGTCGATGCGCATCAGCGCTGCGGCACGGCTGTCGCCCGGATCGCTGACCAGGTTGACACGCAGCCCGTTGGCAAGCCGTAGCGAGGCGGTCTGGCGCTGCATGTCAGCCTTTGAAAATCAGCTGGGAGTTGACACGGTTGCGAAAGCGCAGCCCATCGATGCCGATCTGACTGCGGTTGGCTTCTTCGCGCGCAGCCAGGATGGTGCCATGGTGCGCTGACTTGGAACAAACCGGATCGGCGTTGTCGGCGTCGCCGGTCAGCATAAACGCCTGACAGCGGCAGCCACCGTAATCTTGCTCTTTTTCGGGACAGGAGCGGCACGGCTCAGGCATCCAGTCATAGCCGCGATAGCGGTTAAAACCGAAAGAGTGATACCAGATATGCGCCAGATCCTGTTCCAGCACCGACGGGAACTTGACCGGTAACTGCCGGGCGCTGTGACAGGGTAACGCCATGCCTTCCGGGGTAACGCTGAGGAAAATCGCCCCCCAGCCACCCATGCAGCCCTTGGGGCGCTCTTCGTAATAGTCGGGGGTGACGAACAACAGGTTGGCCAGATTGCCGCTGTCGGCCATTTTTTCGCGGTAGCGCTGCACCACCTGTTCCGCCCGGGCGATTTGCTCGCGGGTTGGCAGCAGTCCCTCACGGTTGAGATGCGCCCAGCCATAAAACTGGCAGGTGGCCAACTCGACGTCGTCAGCCTCCAACTGAATAGCCAGTTCGATAATCCGGTCGATCTGATCGATATTGTGCCGATGCAGCACAAAGTTGAGCACCATCGGATAGCCCAGCGCCTTGACCGCCTTGGCCATCGCCAGTTTCTGCTGGAAGGCTTTGGCTGAGCCTGCCAGCGCGGCGTTCAGCGTTTCATCGCTGGCCTGGAAACTGATTTGGATATGATCCAGGCCGGCGTCGGCAAAGGTTTGCAGCTTCTTCTCGGTCAAACCAATGCCCGAGGTGATCAGGTTGGTGTAAAAACCAAGATCGCGAGCGGCAGCGATCAGCTCAGGCAGATCCTTGCGCACCAGCGGCTCGCCGCCGGAAAAACCGAGCTGAACGCTGCCCATCGCCCGCGCCTGACGAAAAACGTTGATCCACTGTTCGGTGGTCAGCTCTTTTTCCTGCGCGGCGAAGTCGAGCGGGTTGGAGCAATAGGGGCATTGCAGCGGACAGCGGTACGTCAGCTCCGCCAGCAGCCAGAGCGGCGGATTGACCGCCGGTGTGGTGGTGGTATCAGTCACGGAACATCACCCATTTTTGTTCATAGGCGCGTTGGAAGAATTCCAGCACATCGTCCGCCAGTCCCGGTACGCCCGGGAAACGCGCATTCAATTGGTCGATAATCTGATTCAACGTCGATGTGCCGTTGACCAGTTGCAGGATCATGGCGGCACTCTCGTTCAGTTTGGCCATACCTTCAGGATAGAGAATAACGTGGCTGTTTTGCACCTCTTCCCATTGCAGGCGGTACCCGCGACGGAAAATCGGCGTTTGCTCTCGGCGTAGACTCATCACACCAGCCTCTGGTTATGCCACACCCGCGCGGCGGTCACGCTATGATAAGGCGGGCGGTGCAGGGTATAGGCCATGCTCATGGCATCGAGCAGGCTCCACAGAATGTCCAGTTTGAACTGCAGGATCTCCAACATGCGCTGCTGCTTTTCGACCGTATCGCAATATTCCAGCGCCAGCGCCAGCCCGTGCTCCACGTCGCGGTTGGCCTGGCCGAGACGGCTGCGGAAGTAGTCATAACCTTCGGCATCGATCCACGGATAATGCTGTGGCCAGCTGTCGAGACGCGATTGGTGGATTTGCGGCGCGAACAGTTCGGTCAGCGAGCTGCATGCCGCCTCCTGCCAGCAGGCGCGACGGGCAAAGTTGACGTAAGCGTCAACCGCGAAGCGCACGCCTGGCAACACCAGCTCTTCGGAAAGCACGGTTTCTCGCGGCAGGCCTACGGCTTCGCCAAGACGCAGCCAGGCTTCGATACCGCCCTCGCTGTCGTTGTAACCGTCATGGTCAAGAATGCGCTGCACCCATTTGCGCCGGGTTTCCGGCTGTGGGCAGTTGGCCATGATCGCCGCGTCCTTGATCGGGATGCTGGTCTGGTAATAGAAACGGTTGGCGACCCAGCCCTGGATCTGTTCGCGCGTCGCCTCGCCGTTATGCATGGCAATGTGATACGGATGATGGATATGGTAATACGCGCCTTTGGCACGCAGCGCCGCTTCAAACTCCTGCGGGGACAGCGGGTGTTGTATTGTCATGGTGTTCGCCTACAGTTCGATGTTCATCCCATCCCAGCTCACTTCAATGCCGGCTTGCGTCAGGCTGTGACGCTCCGCAGAGTCTTCGTCCAGGATAGGATTGGTATTATTGATGTGAATCAGGATCTTGCGCTTTGCCGGCAAGGTGGTGAGCAGCGCGGCCAATCCCTGATCCTCGCCCAGTGCCAGATGCCCCATGTCTTTACCGGTATTGCGGCCGACGCCGGTATTCGCCAGCTCGTTATCGCGCCACAGCGTACCGTCAATCAGCAGGCAGTCCGCCCGTTTCAGCCAGGGCAGTAGCTGCTCGTCCGGCTCGCCGAGACCTGGCGCATACAGCAGGCTGCTGCCGCGTGCGATGTCTTCGATGAACAGCGCCACGTTGTGCCCCGGCAGCGGGCGATGGCGGTAGAGAGAATAGGGTGGCGCATTGCTCAACAGCGGGATGGCGGTAAAGCGCAGCGTCGCGCACACCGCAACCTGAAAGGCCTCCAACGGCTCAATCGGCCGGTGGATCAGGCCGCCGTTCCAATGGGACAGCATCGGGAACACCGGGAAGCCGGTACTCAGGTCGTCATGGACTTCGCGGGTGCACCACACCTGATGCGGACACCCTTCACGCAAATTGAGTAAACCCGCGCTGTGGTCAATCTGGCTATCGGTGAGAATGATCGCGCCGATGCCGGTACCACGCAGTACTTCGGGGTTATTCAATTCAGGCGAGGCGCGCAGCTGATGGCAAATGTCCGGCGATGCGTTGCACAGCACCCAATTTTTTCCGTCATCGCTGATGGCAATCGACGATTGGGTACGCGCGGAGGTTTTGATGGTGTTGTTACGCACGCCCTGACAGTTTTTGCAGTTGCAATTCCATTGAGGAAAACCGCCGCCAGCCGCAGAGCCGAGAACTTTTATCTGCATGTGTGAACCAGAAAAGAGAAAACAACAGAGAAAAAGGTTGCTGGCAACGCCGTCCGTGACAGCGAGATAACCGTGGGGCGCTCTCGCTGCCTGGCGTTGTCAGCAAGCCAGGATGCCCGCGGCAAGCGGGCATGAGCGATTAGCGGTTGGAAATGTACAGCGTCACTTCCAGGCCCAGACGCAGATCGACGAACTCGGGTTTAGTCCAGGTAGTCATAGGTAGTTCTCCTCTAGTTATTAAGTGCCAAATAAAAAATCATTCACATTCGGCGGCGACGATGTTGAAGAAATGTGACGGAGATCGCAACCTCAAAAGGGTAAAAGTTTTTTAGCTATGCGCCCCAGGTGGTGGATAACACCGCCAGCCAATTGCGCCATGCCAGCTTTTCCACCTGCGCCGGGGTAAAGCCGGCCTGCGCCAATGCCTGTAGCAATGAAGGCAGTCCGCTCACATCCCCCAGCGACTGTGGGACATTAACGCCGTCAAAATCGGAGCCGAATCCCACGTGATCTTCTCCAAGTTTAGCGACTAAAAATTCAATATGTTTAACAATTTCTGTTAAATCGGTAGTGGCGCTGTCGCGTTTACCGTCGGCACGCAGGAACGCGGTGCCAAAATTCACCCCGACAAAACCGCCGCTGGCGGCGATGGCCGACAGTTGCGCATTGGTCAGGTTGCGCGGCTGCGGGCACAGCGCGTGCGCGTTGGAATGCGTTGCTACCAACGGTGCGCTACTCAACGCCGCCGTTTCCCAGAACGCTTTTTCGTTCATGTGCGAAACGTCAATCATCATGCGGCGACGGTTACAGGCCGCGATCAGCGCCTTGCCGGCCGGCGTCATGCCGGGTCCGCTGTCTGGTGAACCCGGGAAGGCGCCGCGGATGCCTTCACCAAACACGTTTGGCCGATTCCAGAACGGCCCGATACTACGCACACCCAGCGCATAATAGCGATCCAGCTGCGTCAGTTCGGCGTCCAGCGCGCCGGCGCCTTCAATATGCAATACCGCCGCGATCTGCTGATTGCGTCGGCATTGTTCAATGTCCGCCACGCTGCGGCAGATCTTCAGCTGGCCGTTGGACGCCTGCTCCAACTGAAACAGGATGGCGATTTGCGCTTCGGTAATTGCCTGCGGATCGTAACTGGCCAGCACCTCGGCTTCACTCTGGTTACGCATCTGGGCAACATGGCTTACCGGCGGGATGAACACCGCAAACAGCCCGCCGCAGAAACCGCCGCGCTTCATGCGTGCAAAGTCCAGATGACCCTGTTCCACCGAGGAAAAGAACGCCGCGGCGGGGTCATCGGCATGCTTGAGCCACAGCGTGAGCAGCAGGTCGTTGTGGCCGTCAAAAACAGCTAGGGGAGCTAAATCTGTCATACGCTTTCACGATTAAAAATGGCCGCCCTGAGGCGGCCATCGAGTTGAGTGCGACGGTTGATCGCGCGGGTTATTTGGTCGCTTCGTCCGGCAGCGCATAGGCGACGATATAGTCACCCAGCTTGGTACCAAACGAACCGTGGCCACCTGCGGAAATCACCACATACTGTTTGCCGTTGACCTCATAGGTCATTGGCGTTGCCTGGCCACCGGCCGGCAGACGGGCTTCCCACAGTTTGTCACCGTTGCTGACGTTGAACGCGCGCAGGTAGTTGTCGGCGGTAGCACCGATGAAGAAGATGTTACCTGCGGTGGTCACCGGACCGCCGAGCATTGGCATGCCCATTTTGAACGGCAGTGGAATCGGTGAGCTGTCACGTACGGTACCGATGCGTTTTTTCCACACGATCTGATTGGTTTTCAAGTCGACCGCAGAGATGTAGCCCCATGCCGGCTGTTTGCACGGGAAGCCCAACGGTGACAGGAACGGGTTCAACGTCACGCCGTAAGGAATACCGTACTGCGGTTGAATGCCCACTTCCGAACCGCTGCCCTTGGCATTTTCGTCCGGCTCGATCGGGTTGCCCGGACCGCGAGGGATCAGCTTGGAAACGAACGGCAGCGCCATCGGGTTGGCAATTGCCACCTGACGATCGGTATCTACCGCCAGACCGCCCCATTCGAACATCCCCAGGTTACCCGGGAACACCAGCGTGCCCTGCTCGGAAGGCGGGGTAAAGGTGCCTTCATAGCGCAGGCTGTGGAACATCACGCGGCAAACCAGCTGATCGTAGATGGTTGCGCCCCAGGTATCCGCACCGGTCAGTTTCTTTTCTGGACGGAAGGTCAGCTCGGAGAACGGCTGGGTAGGTGACAGGAAATCGCCTTTTGCCGGGCCTTGTGGCACCGGGCGTTCCGGCGCAGGCACCACCAGTTCACCGTTGGTACGGTTCAGTACAAAGATGTTGCCGGTTTTGGTCGGAACGTAAATGACCGGCACTTTTTTGCCATCTTTGTCGGTGATGTCCGCCAGCGTTGGCTGAGCCGGAATGTCCATATCCCACAGGTCATGGTGCACGGTCTGGTAGAACCAGGCCAGCTTACCGGTGCTGGCGTGCAGCGCCAACAGGCCGCTGGCATAACGCTCCATTTCCGGCGTACGGTTGCCGCCCCAGATGTCCGGCGTCGCCACGCCCATTGGCAGATATACCATGTCCAGCTTGGCGTCATACGCTGCCGGTGCCCATGAGTTTGGTGAGTTCGGCACGAAATGGTGTTCGTCGGCCGGGATCTTGTTCGGCTCGGCGCTGCCTGGATCGAACGCCCACAGCAGTTTGCCGCTATTGATGTCAAAACCGCGGATAACGCCAGAAGGCTCACGGTTGGAGTAGTTATCCATTACCGCCCCGGCAATCACGATCACGCTGTCGGTAATCACTGGCGGCGAAGTCGGCTCGTAGTGGCCCGGAGTAGGGTAAGGCATGTTGCTTTGCAGATTCAGTTCGCCGTTGTTGGCAAAGTCTGCACAGCGCTTGCCGGTTTCCGCATCCACCGCGAACAGGCGACCATCGTTCACCGGCAGGATAATGCGACGTGCGCACTGGGCCGGTGGGGTACCTGCGGCATCGGCTTGCGCCGCTGCTGGGGTTTCATGGTAAGACACGCCACGGCAGGTGATGTGCTGGAACGACGAGTCGGACTTCAGCTCGGGATCAAACTGCCACTTCTCTTTGCCGGTCGCGGCATCCAGTGCAAACAGTTTCTGGTGCGCGGTGCACAGATACAGCGTATCGCGGATTTTGATCGGCGTGACTTCGTTGGTGATTTCCGCCGGATCGTTGGCGGTTTTCACGTCGCCGGTGCGGAAGGTCCAGGCTTCTTTCAACTGCGAAACGTTCTTGTCGTTGATCTGCTTCAACGGCGAATAACGGGTGCCTTCCTGTGTACGACCGTAGGCCGGCCAGTCTGCGCCATCAGCCGCCTGATCGACCACCGCCTGGGTTTGCGCGGCGTCGAGCGTGCCGTGGATTTCCTGCGGATCGTTAAACACCGAATACGCCAGTACCGCTACGGTAAACACCAGCACTGCACTGAGTGCGCCATACGCCAGCTTGCCGTTGGCAACCAGCTTGCGGTAAATGAACGGCAGCACCAGCCATAGGCCGAAGAAGAAAGTGACGTCGAGACGCGGCGTCAGTGCCCAGAAGTCGGTGCCGACTTCCCACAGCGCCCAGATGACGGTCGCCAACAGGAATACGGCATACAGCAATAAGGCGGTTGCACGACGACGATAAAGCAACCACGCGGTAATCAGCATCACCAGACCGGCTACGATGTAGTAAATCGAACCGCCCAGTTTTGCCAACCAAATCCCCCCCACTAACAGATATAAGCCGCTCACTACGGCAAATAGCGCTGTTATAAGGATGAGGAACGATGAAGTTCTGTTTTTCTGCATAGAATCAATCCACCCTGAATAAAAAACCTTCAATTTTGAGAATAAGCCAAATCCCAAAAAGCACTCTGTTTTTACCAAACTTTTTTCAACCACGGGCTCAGATTGCCGCCCGTGCATCGGCTTTATGAGCCTTGTCGCCCACAAAGGTGCGCAAGTATGAGACTTATTTCACAGTTATGGTAGTGGCTTTAGTGGTATAGGCACCGGCGTTGAAGCGTTGGTGAGGCCGCTTATCTGCCGGCGAGGCCAGTAATACAGGCGTATTTACGCAAATAACCGACCATGAACTTTTAATGCTATTTTTTTTAACAGACGTATCACATGGCTTATTTATCGCCAATTAACGCGCCTGCCATAGGGCTATTCCACCGCCATAACCATGCCGTTATTGCTTATATTCCGTTGGTTCGGAAAAACCCAGCTTGCTAATTACTTTCAGCATATTTCTTCATATTTACTAATCTATTACAGGCAGGGCAAACGGCGGGTGCGCAGCATGCCGGCCGCAACCTACTTTTGGATGACTTATGGAGACGGACATGAATACGCACAATACCTCAGGATACTCGACGCTGGCCGTCGGGTTGTATGAGCTGTTGAACCCCATTCCGCTTGGCTTTTTTGTTGCGGCCTGGGTGTTTGACATTATCTATCTCAACAGCTTTGTGCTGATGTGGACCCACGCCGCCAGTTGGCTTATCGCCATCGGTTTGGTGATCGCCATCATCCCACGACTGATAAATTTGGTTCAGGTATGGGTTGGACGCCGCGATCCGCAGGGGGCGCCGGTGAAATTGCATTTCTGGCTGAACCTGTTGGCCATTCTGCTGGCCATCTTTAACGCCTTTATTCATAGCCGTGATGCCTATGCCGTGGTGCCGATGGGCGCGATCCTCTCTACCCTGGTGGTGGTTTTGCTGCTGCTGGCCAACCTGCAACTTGCGCTACGCCAGCGCACCGCCAAGGAGCAGCCACTATGAAATACCGTAACCACACCTTGATTGCCGTTTCGCTCGCCGTGCTGTTGGCGGGTTGTGATGATGGCGCCACGCTCGATCCGCAAAAGCAGATTGGCCCAAATCCTGAACTGCCGCAGGCGAAGAACTTTTTGATGCCGCCGATGCAGGTTCCCGAAGGGGTGCCGTGGAAAGCAGGGGAAATGCCGAAGGTCGCCGAGGGGCTGAAGATTGAAAAAATCGCCGACGGATTAATGCATCCACGCCAGGTTTATGTGTTGCCGAATAATGATGTTCTGGTGGCGGAAGCCAACGGGCCGGCTAAACCGACCACCCGACCGAAGCAGTTGATCATGGGCATGGTGCAGCAATCTTCCGGCAAGGGAGGACCGGGCGGCAACCGTATCACGCTGCTGCGCAACGTCAACGGCAGCTGGGAAAAGCACCTGTTCATCGAGCATCTGCATTCGCCGTTTGGCATGCAGCTGATCGGCAACACCCTGTGGGTCGCCAATGCCGATAGCCTGGTGAAGTTCCCTTATCAGGAAGGGCAAACCGAAATCCGCACTGCCGGCGAGGTGGTCACCGAACTGCCGGGCGGGCCGCTCAATCACCATTGGACCAAAGCGCTGCTGGCCAGCCCTGATGGCAGCAAACTGTACGTCGGCGTCGGCTCGAACAGCAACATCACCGAAAACGGCATCGGCGCGGAATACCGCCGCGCGGCGGTACTGGAGGTCGACGCCGCCAACGGCGCCAGCCGCATCTACGCCAGCGGCCTGCGCAATCCAACCGGGCTGCAGTGGGAACCGCAAAGCGGCAAGTTATGGGCAATCGTCAACGAACGTGACGAAATCGGCTCCGATCTGGTGCCGGATTACATGACATCGGTGCAGGAAAACGGCTTTTACGGCTGGCCGTACAGCTATTTTGGCCAACACGTGGATGAGCGCGCCAAACCGCCGCGGCCCGATCTGGTGGCAAAGGCCATCAAGCCGGACTATGCGCTCAGTTCGCACGTCGCACCGCTTGGTCTGCTGTTCTACGGCGGCGATAATATGCCGCAGTATCGCGGCGGGGCGTTTGTCAGCGAACACGGCAGTTGGAACCGCAAGCCGCTGAACGGCTATCAGGTGATGTGGGTCAAGTTCGAAAATGGCCAACCGGTCGGTACGCCAAAACCGGTGGTTACCGGCTTCCTGACTGACGACCAGAAACAGGTACGCGGTCTGCCAGTTGGGCTGGCGATGGATAAGCAGGGCGGCGTACTGATTGCCGACGACGCCGGCAACACCATCTGGCGCATCAGCGCGGCGCAATAATCACGCAGTAACCCGGCTCCCTGTTGGTGCGGGGAGCCGATTTCACTGTTGCTGTCATTCGCCATCCTCGATATACCGTGACCGTGAGTTGCCGCTCACCTTCGTTGTTCCTTTCCTGTCATACCCGCCAAGGTTGCACCCGGTTTGTGAAAACAGTCACAGGCCAATGGGCAGATGCACTAAAAATCACCGACGTTTCGCAGAGTTTGTCTAAGGCCGGAGTGGGTAATTACGCCTACATTAATAAATGAAACGCATTTTTAAAAAAAAGAAAATCGCATTTACCTGTCATGGCGACAGACGCAGCAACGCAGCGATGCAGAGCGCCTCTCAGCGCGCCATGAATTATCCGTTCAAAGGGCCTTTGATGAAAATTGAATCTGTAAACGTCACCGTTTTCCACTATCCCACCCGCCGCGTGGCTGACAGCGCAGGGCATTCGCACCCCGGCGACGAAAGCCTGGCAAAAATGGCGATGCTCACCATCACCGCCGATGACGGCAGCGTCGGCCACGCCTTTGCCCCGCCAGAAGTGGTGCGGCCTTACGTCGTGAACAGCTTTTTCCGTAAGGTGATGGTCGGTCAGGATCCGTTCCATCGGGAACGTATCTGGCAGGCGCTGGCGCAGTGGCAACGCGGCAGCGCCCATCAGTTGACCGAACGCGCGCTGTCGTTTGTCGAACAGGCGTTGTGGGATCTGATCGGCAATGCCTTGCACACCCCGGTCTGGCAACTGCTGGGGGGATATCGCGACAAAGTGCCGGCGTATGGCAGCACCATGTGCGGCGATGAGCTGGCCGGCGGGCTATCGACCCCTGACGAATATGCGCAATTTGCCGAAAAGCTGGTGGCGCGCGGCTATCAGGCCATCAAATTGCACACCTGGATGCCGCCGGTGGCGTTCGCGCCGGATCCGAAGATGGACATCAAAGCCTGTGCCGCGGTGCGTGAAGCGGTGGGGCCAGACATCGCGCTGATGCTGGACGGCTACCATTGGTACAGCCGCAGCGAGGCGCTACTGATCGGCAAGGCATTGGAAAAACTCGATTTTGCCTGGTTTGAAGAACCGATGCAGGAAGAGAGCATGTCTTCCTACGCCTGGTTGGCGCAAAACCTGTCGATCGACGTTATCGGCCCGGAAAGCCTCGGCGGCAAACATCACAGCCGCGCCGACTGGGTAAAGGCCGGCGCCTGCGATATTTTACGCGCCGGTGCCAATGGCGTCGGCGGCATCGCCCCGTGCCTGAAAGTGGCCAATCTGGCGGAGGCCTTCGGCATGGATTGCGAAGTGCATGGCAACGGCGCCGCCAGCCTGGCGGTGGTCGGCGCGATCCGCAACTGCCGCTGGTATGAGCGCGGCCTGTTGCACCCGTTCCTCGACTATGACCAACCGGCGGCCTATCTGAATAGGCTGATCGATCCGATGGACTCGCAGGGCTTTGTGCATTTGCCAAATCGCCCGGGGTTGGGCGAAGACATTAATTTTGCGTATATCGAAGCCAATACCGTCAGCCACGACTGACGCATAATAACGTACCCTACAGGCGATATAGCGATGCAAAGAGTCTCTCTGGCGGGAGCGTACCTGCTTGCGCTCTCTCTCATGCTGGGCAGCGTCACGGCGTGGGCGAAAACCCCCGACGATCAGCTGATCGTCGGCATGAACATGAATAACCTGCTGACGCTCGATCCGGCGGCAATGACCGGTAATGAAGCGCCGGGCATCCTGGTCAATCTTTACGATTCGCTGGTCGAGCTGGATCCACAGCAACTGACCCAGGTGCGGCCGGCACTGGCCAGTTCGTGGGATATCAGCGCCGACGGCCAGGCACTGACGTTTCATCTGCGTGACGGCGTCACTTTTCATTCGGGTAACCCCTTGACCGCGCACGACGTGGTGTGGTCGATGCGCCGCCTGCTGCACCTCAATCTGGCGCAGGCTTCGGTGTGGAAATCCTACGGCTTTAGCCGGCAGAACATCGACCGCCTGGTCAGCGCACCCGACGATCGTACCGTGCATATCAGGTTGCCCAAGGCCAACGATCCTCTGCTGGTGATCTATTCGTTGGCGGCATTGGGCAATCTGGGGGTGCTGGACAGCAAGCTGGTGCAGCAGCATGCACGGCAGGATGACTGGGGCAATCGCTGGTTGACCACCAACGAAGCCGGCTCGGGCCCGTTTATCCTGGAAACCTGGCAAGCCAAAGATGTACTGCGCATGAAGCGCAACCCGCATTACTGGCGCCCCGAGGCAAAGCTGACGCGCGTGGTGCTGCGGCATTTCCAGGAATCGCAGACCTTGCGCCTGATGCTGGCCAAGGGCGATCTGGATATCGCCAATAATATGGCGGTGGCCGACATCAACGCGCTGCGCAAGGATCCGGCGGTAACCGTCGACTCGGTACAGCGCGGCACCATGTACTACGTGGCGATGAGCATGAAAGAAGGGCATTTCGCTAATGCCAAGGTGCGCGAAGCGGTGCGTTATCTGATTGATTACCAGGGGATCAATAAGGCGCTGATGCCAGGCTACGGTGTACTGCACCAACGGCCGATCAAGGCGGGTATGCCGGCCACGCTACCCGATCCCGGCTATCGCCTGGACGTGGCGCGCGCCAAAAAACTGTTGGCGGAAGCAGGCTATCCAGACGGGTTTTCCACCACGCTACGGGTACTGGCCGATCAACCGTTCCTCAACATCGCCATCGCCGTTCAGTCCACGCTGATGCAAGCGGGCATCAACGCGCGCATCATCACCGGCACCGGCAATCAGATTTACGGCGCAATGCGCGAACGCCGTTTCGACATGCTGGTTGGTCGCGGCGGCAGCGGCATGGAGCCGCATCCACACTCTAGCCTGCGGGCGCTGGTCTATAACCCCGATAATCGCGATGCGGCAAAACTGACCAATTTTCAGGGCTGGCGCACCGGTTTCTATGACCCGCAGTTAAACCAGATGATCGACCAGGCGCTGCTGGAACGCGACGCCCAGCGGCAACAGGCAGCCTACCAGGCCATCCAGCTGCGCTACGACCAGTTGATGCCGGCGCTGATCCCGCTGTCGCAAATGGTGGACTCGGTGGTGGTGCGTAACGAGGTACACGGCTATCAGCCGCATCCTTCCGCCACCACCTTACTGCGTGAAGTTTACAAAACGCCGGCATCCGCCGGAGGAGGCAACGGATGATGCTCACTTTGCTGGCACCGGGTTCGCGCACGCGGCGTTTTTCAAAACGGCTGCTGCAAGTATTGATCACCCTGTTCGGACTGTTGGTGCTGACCTTTTTTATCGGCCGCGTCATGCCGGTCGATCCGGTGCTGGCGATCGTCGGCCCGGACGCCGACCAAGGCACCTATGAGCAGGTCTATCGGCAATTAGGGTTCGATCGCTCGCTGTTGACCCAGTTTGGCGTCTACCTCGGCAATCTGCTGCACGGCGATCTGGGCAATGCGCTGCTGACCGGTAAACCGGTCGCCGACGATATTTTGCGGGTGTTCCCGGCGACGCTGGAATTGGCCACGGTGGCGATCGTCATCGGCGCCGGACTGGGCATTCCACTTGGCGTATTGGCGGCGGCACGCCGCAATCGCCCAGCGGATTACATTGTGCGCGTTATCAGTCTGGCGGGCTATTCCACGCCGATTTTCTGGGTCGGCATGATGGGGCTGCTGCTGTTCTATGCTGCGCTCGGCTGGGTTGGCGGCGCAGGGCGGCTCGATCTGGGGCTGGAAGGCCAGGTACCGCATCGCACCGGCATGATCACCGTCGATGCACTGCTGGCGGGTAACGGCACGGTGCTGTTCAACGCACTCAACCATCTGGTGCTGCCAGCCAGCCTGCTGGGGTTCCATTCTCTGGCCTACATTAGCCGCATGACCCGCAGCTTTATGCTGGCGCAGCTGTCACAGGAGTTTGTCATCACCGCTCGCGTCAAGGGGTTAAGCGAATGGCAGGTGATTTGGAACCACGCGTTTCGCAATATCCTGGTGCAGTTGCTGACCGTGGTGGCACTGGCCTACGGCTCGCTATTGGAAGGGGCGGTGCTGATTGAAACGGTATTTTCCTGGCCCGGTTTCGGCTCGTATCTCACCGGCAGTTTGCTGTTGGGGGATATGAATGCGGTGATGGGCTGCGTGTTGCTGGTCGGGGTGATTTTTGTCCTGATCAATCTATTGTCCGACATGCTGTATCAACTGTTCGATCCGAGGACCAAATCATGACGATTTCACTGGAATCGCCGCTCGGCGGCGCAGGCCGCGAATCACGCCAACGCCTGAAGCGCCGTCTGCTGCGCTGCGGCGGGTTTATCAGCCAGATGGCGCGCAACCCGCTGACCGCCATCGGCGGCGGTATTGTACTGCTGCTGCTGATCGTCGCACTGTTTGCGCCGTGGATTGCACCGTACCATCCGCTGATACAAAACCTCGACCAGGCCCTCCGTCCCCCCAGCGCCCGTCACTGGTTCGGTACCGACGAGTTCGGCCGCGACATCTTCAGTCGTTTGGTCTACGGATCGAGGATTACGATTTACATTGTGCTGCTGGTGTCGTTAACCGTAGGTCCGCTGGGCCTGCTGCTGGGCGTCAGCGCCGGCTACTTTGGCGGCAAGGTTGACACCGTGTTGATGCGGGTAACCGATATTTTCATCTCCTTTCCCAGCCTGGTGCTGGCGTTGGCCTTCGTCGCCGCGCTAGGGCCGGGGTTGGAACATGTGGTGATCGCCATTACGCTCACCGCCTGGCCGCCGATAGCACGACTGGCGCGAGCGGAAACGCTCTCGCTGCGACAGGCCGATTTTGTCTCCGCGGTACGCCTGCAAGGAGCGTCGCCGCTGCGGGTGCTGTGGCGCCACATCGTACCGCTGTGCCTGCCGTCGGTGATCATCCGCATTACCATGAATATGGCCGGCATCATTCTCACCGCTGCCGGGCTGGGGTTTCTCGGTCTTGGTGCGCAGCCACCGGAACCGGAATGGGGGGCGATGATTTCCAGCGGTCGCAGCTACATGATGGAGTGCTGGTGGGTGGTGACCATTCCGGGGTTGGCGATCCTGATCAACAGCCTGGCATTCAACTTTTTAGGAGACGGCTTACGTGACATCCTCGACCCTCGCAGCGAATAATCTGCCGCTGCTGGACGTGCGCAATCTGCACGTCGATTTTATCAACGGCAGCCTGGTCACCCAGGCGGTACGCGGCGTTTCCTTCCAGCTTGGCCGGGAAAAGCTGGCGATCGTCGGTGAGTCCGGTTCCGGCAAGTCCACCGTGGGCCGCGCGCTGTTACGCCTGCATCCCAGCAAGGCGCGCGTCAGCGCCGACCGAATGCAGTTCGGCGACCTGGATTTACGCCATCTTTCCGAGGCTGGCATGCGCCAGATCCGCGGCAAACGCATGTCGATGATCATGCAGGATCCAAAGTATTCGCTTAACCCGGTTACCTGCGTCGGCGAACAGATTGCCGAAGCCTGGCTGACGCACCACCCTGGCCAACGCGCACAGGCCAGAACCAAGGTGCTGGAAATGCTGGATGTGGTGCGTATTCGCGAGCCGGAGCGGGTCTACCGGCTGTATCCGCATGAAATTTCAGGGGGGCAAGGGCAGCGAATCATGATCGCCATGATGCTGATCACCGAACCCGAACTGGTGATTGCCGACGAACCCACTTCGGCGCTGGACGTATCGGTGCGTTTGCAGGTGCTGGGATTACTCGACGACCTGGTACAGTCTCGCGGGCTGGGGCTGATTTTTATCAGCCATGACATCAATCTGGTACGCAGTTTCTGTGACCGGGTGCTGGTGATGTATGCCGGGCGCATCGTCGAGTCGCTTGCCGCCGCAGAGCTGCACCGTGCACAACACCCCTATACCCAAGGGTTGATCGACGCATTGCCGGACATGCAACGCCGCCGCGCACGGTTGCCGGTATTGCAGCGTCAGGCCGGTTGGCTGGCTGAATAGGAGAGGCCGATGAAACATATGATAGATGTCAGCCAGTTGAACCTGCTGTTTGGCTCCGGCGACCAACGAACCCAGGTCTTGCATGACGTCAGCTTCGGCGTCAGGGCCGGTGAGATATACGGCCTGGTGGGGGAATCCGGTTCGGGGAAAACCACGGTACTCAAATGCCTGGCCGGGCTGTTCACCCACTGGGACGGCGAATTGACCATCGACGGACAACCGCTGACGCGGCGTATCGAAGCGCAACGCTGCCGCCGGGTACAGATGGTGTTTCAGGATCCTTACGGTTCCCTGCATCCGCGACATACCATCGGCGATATCCTGGAGGAACCGCTACAGATTCACCGCATCGGTCAGCGCGATGCCCGCATCAACACGTTGCTGGATAAGGTCGGCTTGAATCGCGCGTTTCGCCATCGTTATCCACACCAGCTGTCCGGCGGGCAGCGCCAGCGGGTGGCGATTGCCCGCGCATTGATTCTGCAACCTCAGGTGCTGTTGCTGGATGAGCCTACCTCGGCGCTGGATGTGTCGGTGCAGGCGGAAATCCTCAACCTGCTGGCGGATTTGCAGCGCGAGTCCAACCTGACCTATTTGATGGTAACCCATGACTTGGCGGTGATCGCCCATCTGTGCCATCGGGTGGCGGTGATGCAGCACGGCAAAATCGTTGAAACGCTCACCACCGACGCGCTGGTAGGCGGCGCGGCAACCACCGCCTATGCGCAAATGCTGATCAACGCCAGCCAGAGGTACACGCGCGATATGGCGCGCCAGGTGGCTGCCTATTAATCGATGATACGGCCGCCTCCCTGCGGCCGGTCAATCATGCCAATCCCAGCAGCGCAGACAGCCGGGCAATCTGCTGCCGCCATTGGCGTTGCAATGCCGGTTTCTGGTGTTTTGGCCGCCTGGCCAAGTCATCTGCCAGCTTGCTTTCCAGCGCGACAAGTTCGGCCAGTAACCGATCCTGCTGGTCTGGTTCATCCTGCGCTTGCTGTACGTTGAGCGCCGCATGCGCTGGCTGGCAGCGCGGCGGTGTCTCCGCCAAGCGGGCATAGATCGCCGGCAAATCATGCCACTGCTCCAACCGTTGCCGGTCAATCAACCAAAAGCGATTGCAGCTCTGTTCGATCAGGTCGCGATCATGCGACACCATAATCACCGCACCGCAGAAGTTCTGCAACGTTTGCGCCAATTGCTCCTTGCCCTCGATATCCAGATGGTTAGTGGGTTCATCCAATAACAGCAGCGAGTAGTTGGCCAGGGTTAAACCGATGAACAGCAGACGCGAACGTTCACCGCCGCTCAGGGTGCCCACCGTCTGCCGATGGCGTAGGTAAGGGAACCCAGCGTCGATCAGCGCTTTTTTACGCTGTTCGTCGCTTAATGGCGCAAACGGTGCCAGCGCGTCGATTAAACTGTCATCATCACGCAACTGTTGCAGGCGCTGGTCATAGTAACCCACCCGCACGCGAGGGTGGAAAATCACCCCCTCAGTGGCCGCTTCTGGCCGCTGATAGATCTGCCAGAGCAGTTGTAACAGCGACGATTTACCCCCGCCGTTGCGGCCAACCAGTGCAATACGATCGCCACTTTTTACCCATAGCCGATCGAGTGAGAACAACACCGGCGCCTGCGCGGCTGGTCGTACCTGCAACGCTGACAGCGCCAGCAGCCTGTCAGCAGGCAACGCTTCGCCGCGCAGCTCAAGCCGCCATTGACTGCCGACGGTCAGCTGTGTTTGGTCTTCCTTTAGCCGCGTAACCTGTTTTTCCATTTGCTTGGCCTTGCGCGCCAGCTTTTCGTTGTCATATACGCTACCCCACAGCGCCAGCCGTTTGGCGCTGCCAGCCAGTCGGTCGATCTCCTTTTGTTCGCTTTGGCGCCGATTGGCATCCGCGCTGTCCCGTTCTGCCAGCGCCTGTCGCGCCAGGCTGCAGGGCAGGCGGATAAAGCTCAGCGTTTTATCGCGGCGCGCGCCAGCAACAGACGGGTATGCTGGCCGCCGCTCAGCGTACCGGCAGCAAGCGGCCACTGGCGCTCCTCGAACCCGACACTGGCCAGTAACGTTTCCGCTTGCCAGCGCCGAGTTTGCCGTTCGCCAGACGGCAACTGTTCAAGCAGCGCCTCCAACAGCGTGCTGTCGTTCAACTGCGGCGGTAAATGCTGTTCAACCCGCGCCATCAGGCATTGGTTAGCGCGAATGACGCTGCCGCGCGAGGCGGGCAGAACGCCGCCAAGGATGCGCAGCAGGGTGCTTTTGCCACAGCCGTTGTGACCTATCAGGCCAATGCGGTCGCCTTTTTTCAGGCTGAAGGTAATCTCGGTCAGCAGAGGACCGAAGGCGTTATCGTAGCCGACAGATTGGGCGGAAAGTAGTGTGCTCATTGCTTACTCAAGTTTTACGGGCATAAAAATGCCGCTCGTCAAAAAAATCGCTGACGATAACCGGTAAGCCGGAGGGAAGGGCTCAGAGTGTCAGTTAGCTTCGCTCAAGCAGGTTATCGCAGCACGACGCCGCTAACGCTTGAGCAAGAACGATCGCTAAGGACGAGTGAAAGTAAAAACAATTCACAGGTCAGCATAGAAATCCTCCTTAAATAATGTTGGTGAATCAATAGCCGCAGTATAAACAGCCGCTGGCGATTATGCCAGCGCGGCCGGTGCCTGCTCACGCATCCAGTCGATAAAGCTGCGGTGTTTGGCACTGGCGCGCACGTCTTGTCGCCACAGCAGATGAATCGGCCGTGGCGCAGGCAGGGCGTGCTCCAGCAGGCTGATCAACCGCCCTTGGCGAATGTCGTCGGCCAACAACAGTTGCGGTTGCAGAATCAGTCCGGCGCCGGCCAATGCGGCACGCCGCAACGCGTGGCCGTCATTACAGCTAAAAACGGTGTTTTCCGGCCACAGCGGCAGAGAGCCACTACGCCAGGCGTTACGCTTGTTCCACAACGTATTGCGCAAACAGCGGTGTGCCGGCAGATCGGCCATACTCTGCGGCGCCGGATGGCTGGACAGGTAGTCCGCCGAGGCGGCAATCACCATTTTATAGTCGCCAAGGCGCTGGGCGACAAACGGGCTATCGTCCGGCAACTGACCGACACGAATGGCAAAGTCGAACCCTTCGGCGATCGGGTCGACAAAACGATCGCTCAATTCCAGTTCGATATATACCTCAGGATAGCGGAGCTGAAACTCGCTGCACAACGATGCCACCACGCAACTGCCCAGCGTGGTAGGGGCGGAAATGCGCAGACTGCCAGCAGGAAATTGCCGCAGGCTTTCGATGCGTCCTTCGGCGCTGCGCAGGGCGGCCATGACGCCAAGGCTGTCCTGATACCACGTTTTGCCGGCTTCCGTCAGATGCTGTCGCCGCGTATTACGCTGCAGCAAACGGGTATCCAGCAATGTTTCAAGCTGGGCGATCATTTTTCCGACCATTACCGACGAGATGTCCAGCCGCTTGGCCGCTTCGCTGAAGTTGCCGCTCTCGACCACCGCGATAAACACTTCCATACAACGTAATTTATTCATGATTGCTAACTTTTAGTTTGGAATGAGTAAATTTTTTAGCCATTTTTCCGCCAATTCAACTGTATCACTATGTAATCCTGTTTAACGCTAGTGGAGAATAAAAAATGAAGATATTGGTGATTGGTGCCAGCGGCACGCTCGGCAGTGGCATTGTCAGCGCTTTGCAGCACGAGCATGAAATTATTCGCGTCGGCAAGACGCAGGGGGAGTTGCAGGTTGATTTAACGCAGGAAGAGAGCATCAGAGCAATGTTTGCCCGCAGCGGCAAGGTCGATGCGATCGTGGCGGCGACCGGCAGCGTACATTTTGCACCGCTGGCGGAGATGACCAGCACGCAGTTTGTCTCCGGCCTGCAGGACAAATTGATGGGGCAGGTACAGCTGGTATTGATCGGCAAAGACTATCTTAATCCAGGCGGATCGTTCACGCTGACCAGCGGCATTCTGGCGCAACAGCCGATCCGCACCGGTGTCAATGCTAGCGCGGTCAACGCGGCGCTGGAAGGGTTTGTTCTGGCGGCAGCCTGTGAACTCCCGGGGCTGCGGATCAACGTGGTCAGCCCAACGGTATTGAGCGAATCATTGGAAAAATACGGCGCTTTCTTCCCCGGCTTTGACAGCGTGCCGGTAAGCAGGGTGGCCATGGCGTATCGACGCAGCATCGAAGGCATCGACAGCGGAAAAGTCTATCGCGTCTGGTGACGATCGTATTAATTTTTGTGTCTTTTCAAACGCTGCGAGTTAGGCCATATTATCTGCGCTTTTTGAGAAAAAAAATCATTATCATTTAACGGGTGCAAATAATGAAAAGATGGCAACTATTTCTGGGGATGATTGGTATCAGCCTGCTGTTTTCGGCAACTGCTGCACCAATCGTGGTCACTGACGTCAGCGGCCGGCAGGTGACGCTGCCCGGCGAGGCGCAGCGCATCATTTTAGGCGAAGGGCGGCAGATGTATCTGCTCGCAGCGTTTGACACAGAGGAGCCGTTTAAACGGGTGGTCGGTTGGCGCGACGACTTCCATAAGGCGGATTATGACGGCTATAAAGCCTACGAAGACAAATACCCACAGATCAAGAAATTGCCGACTTTTGGCGGGGCCAAAGACGGTACTTTCAACGTTGAACAGGCGCTGACGCTGAAGCCGGATCTGCTGCTGATGAATCTGGAGTCGAAAGCGGCAACCGACGAAGGCGGTTTGATCGCCAAGCTGGAAAAACTCAATATTCCGGTGGTGTTCATCGATTTTCGTGAAAAACCGTTCGAAAACGCCGAGAAAAGCATTCATATCATGGGACAGGTGCTGGGCAAGCCGCAGCGCGCCGAGGAGATTATTCGCTTCCGCCAGCAGCAGATTGACATCGTCACCTCGCGACTGGCGAACTTCACCGGCCACCGCCCACGGGTGATGATCGACCGCGCCGGGGGCTATGACGACGAATGCTGCATGTCGTTCGGCGATGAGAATTTTGGTCGCATGGTGGAAGTGACCGGCGGGCAGAACATCGCCAAGGGGCTGATCCCCGGCACCTTTGGCACGCTCAATCCCGAACAGATCATTGCCAGCAACCCCGAAGTCGTGATCGTCACCGGCGCGAACTGGAAGAACTACAATACCGTGGGCAAATGGGTCGGCGTGGGGCCGGGGGCCGACGTGGACGAGGCAGAGAAACGCCTGCAGGCGCTGATGATGCGGCCGGCATTTAAAACGCTGCCGGTGGCGCACAACGGTAACGTCCATGCCATCTGGCATCAGTTTTATGACAGCCCATATCAGTTTGTCGCCATCCAGGCGATTGCCAAGTGGCTGCACCCGGAACTGTTCAAGGATCTGGATCCGGACGCCACTTTCCGCGAGTTCCATCAAAAGTTCCTGCCGCTGCCGTATAAACCGGGCTACTGGGTTTCATTGCCGGCACAGTGATCGCCAACCGCACCTCAGCCAATATGCACGGGCCCCAAACGGGGCCCGACAGTGGCTTATTGTTGCTTATGCTCCAGGACATTTCCCTCGCTGCCGCTGCTACTGATGGCGATACGCTGCGGTTTTTCCTCTTCGGGAATTTCATACTCCAGATTCAACCGTAGCAAGCCGTTGGACAGATTGGCACTGCCAACCTTAATACGGTTGCTCAGGCTGAAGCTCAGGGTAAAGGCCGATTGCGCAATCCCGCGATGCAACCATTTGATCTGCGCGTCGTCGTCGGATGTCTCACGTTTGCCAGAAATCGTTAACTGGGTATTCTGTACCGCAATATCCAGTTCGCTTTCCTTGAATCCAGGCACGCTGACCGTCAGTTCGTAATGCGTGTCGTCACGTTGAATCAGATTGTAACTTGGCGTATCAGATAACGGGGCATCGCCGGTCAAGCGGCTGAATAAGCGATCCATACGATCAAAGCGATCGGAGAACAGATTGTCAGTGATAGTTGGTATCAGAGAGAAGGGACGATAGGCCATAATATTACCTCCTATATGTCAGGTTTCACTCGATAAAAATGGCGAGTATCATTGCTCACGACGATACTCACTGCTATCAACCCACGATCAATCTGGGGATGTTCGGGAAAATTTCAAGCCCTGTTTCCCCAGCAGAGGAACATCCAATGGATCGGCAGATCCCCATAACGATAACGCGCCAGTTGACGCTCGCCGAGGCGGTGCTGCAACGCCATCTGGGCGACACGCTGTGCGCGATTCATCTTTTTGGCTCGGCGCTCGAAGGCGGGCTGCAAGCGCACAGCGATATTGATCTGCTGGTCACCGTTCACACGCCACCGTCGCCACAGCTGCGTCAGGGGTTGCAGCGCGCGCTGCTGGCGGTTTCGGCTCCGCCGGCGGCAGACAGCGCGCTACGTGCGCTGGAGGTCACGGTCGTCAGTCTGGCAGATATCGTGCCGTGGCGTTATCCGGCGAAACGCGAACTGCAGTTCGGCGAATGGTTACGGCAGGACATTTTGCACCAGCGATTCGAGCTGCCGATGCAGGATCACGATCTGGCGATTCTGCTGAGCAAAGTCCGACAATGCAGTGTGCCACTGAGCGGGCCGGTAGCGCAGGAGCTGTTCGACCCGGTCCCGCAACGGGATTTTTACCAGGCCCTCAGTGACACTGTCACGCAATGGGTTACGCCAGAGGACTGGCAGGGGGACGAGCGCAATATCGTTCTCGCATTAGCTCGCATCTGGTATAGCGCAGCAACCGGGCAGATTGCCCCCAAACAGCAGGCCGCCGCCTGGTTGCTGGAACGCATTGATGCCCGCTATGCGCCGGTATTACGCACCGCGCAGCAGGCCTATCTGGGATTGGGGCCCGACACGCTGGCGGCTCAGGTTGGCGCGACGGCCGAATTCATCAACTTTGCCAAACGCCATATCTGCCGACTGTTGCCGCCAGTGACCCAGGCGAAGCGCACAGATACAGAGGATTAGGCTACCCCATCGACGATGGTAATCATCGCCTCCGCCACGCCGTCGCGCTGCTGCTTCGCCCGCTGATAGGCGTCGGAGTGGTAGCAGGCCAGCGCGGTGGCATAATCGTCAAATTCAATGACGACATGTTTGACATACGCCGGGCCCTCCAACGAGGTTGCCTGCTCGCCGCGCGCCAGAAAACGGGCGTTATACTGCTGAAAAGCCTGCGGGGCGAGGTGCATGTAATGTTGATAGCGTTGCGGATCTTTTACCGTGACGTGAGCAATCCAATACGCGGGCATCTCAGGACTCCTGTTGCAAGATACGTTTTGCCAGGGCAGAGGCTTCGGTCAAATGTTCCAGCACTTCCTGTCTGGCCAATTGCCCATCACCTTGTTCAATGGCGTGATAAATACGCGTCATCCGTTCAAAACCGGCCAGTTGCCGTTCCGGGCTTTTCAGCGTCAGCGCACGCAGTCGGCTGATGCGGCTGTTCAAACGCTGGACGATTTCCCAAGCGATGGCATGATTGGCAACCTGGAAAATAGTTTCATAAAAGGCCTGCGACGCGGCAACGCGCTTAATATCATCCTGTTCAGCTGACGCCTGATTAATCGCCATTAATTTATCGTGCAGTATTTTCTTATCCTGTTTGCTGGCATTCAGTGCACAGTCGTGAGCGGCACTTTGTTCCAATAACAAACGAATATTATAAATTTGCTCCGCAACCTCCCAGGTCAAAATAGCCACAATAGGGCCTTTCTTGGGCAAAATTTCAATTAGCCCTTCGGCTTCAAGGTAACGAATCACTTCGCGCACTACGCTGCGGCTGACGCCCAGGCTGTCGCATAAACTGCGTTCCACCAGGCGATCTCCCGCCTGGAAATATCCCGCAATAATCGCCTGCCTGACTTTTTCCAGCGCCAGTTCACGCAACGTTACCGGGGTATTTTCTATTTTCAACGATGCCTGTTGAACCATGATTGTCTCTATTTTTTAGGATTATCAGTTATCTTTATAACAACAATTAATTGCGCCCATTCAGTTTAGTATTAACATCCTTTCCTCCGCCAAATCAACGACGGTTTTCCCTGCGACAAACGTTGTTCCCTGTCCGACAGGGGTAAATTTGCGATGGCTCACAGAATCGTAATCTAGCGAATAAAAAATCATTTGCCTGCCGCAACGCCTTGCCAATCGGCGTTTTTTCACGCTTTGTCACGCCATCTTTCGGCGTTAAAGCAACGCTGACAGCCGGTAACCAATGGCGACTATTCTTACCGCCAATATCCGCTAACTGATTAAAATTCATCATTAAAATCCTCTATCACAGGGTAGGCGCGCCAACAAAAACAAGAATACCGTATTATGGTATACCAAACTTTGACATACCAATCGATCGAATGATATACCCTCAACTCGAGACAACTCATTAACATTTGATTTACTTTCGAGGCGTTTGTATGCATCCAGATATTCGTAAGACCTTCGTTATCACCGAAACGACCTACAGCGATGGCGGCAAGGCCGCTGGCACGCCGTTGGTGATGATTGCCGCGGTGGCCGTCGTCAAAAACCCGTGGGCCGGCCAGGGCTACGTACAGGATTTGGCGCCAAAAATCCGTGAAATGGCGCCGGTGTTAGGGGAATTGCTCACCGGGCTTATCATCAATGAAGCCGGTTCAGGCGATCGTATCGAAGCCTTTGGCAAAAGCGCCGTCGTTGGCCTGGATGGCGAATTGGAACATGCGTCTGCGCTGATCCATACCTTGCATTTTGGCAATCATTATCGCTCGGCGGTGAACGGCAAAAGCTACCTGGCATTTAACAATACGCGCGGTCCGGCCAACGCGCCGATTCTGATCCCGATGATGGGTAAAAACGACGAAGGGAGCCGCGAGCATTACCTGACGTTCCAGTTCAACATCAACGACGCGCCTTTCAGCGACGAAATCGTGATTGCTTTGGGCGCGGCGCTGGGGGGCAGACCTCATCATCGTATCGGCAACCGTTATATGGACTTGAAAGAGTTAGGACATGATCAGGAAAACCCAGCAGCTGTTTAACAACATGAAGGTCAGCTACCTGGAGGCGGGCGAAGGCGCGCCACTGGTACTGATCCATGGCGTCGGCATGAACGCCGAGTGCTGGTATCCGCAGCTCGAAGCGTTCAGCCGCGATTACCGGGTCATCGCCGTCGATATGCCGGGCCATGGCCAGAGCGACGGCTTTCGACAGGCGGCAACGCTTGAAGATTACGTCCACTGGCTGGCGGACTTTCTTGCCACCCAGCCCGAGGCTGATTTTGCCGTCGCTGGGCATTCGATGGGGGCGTTGATTACCGCCGGGTTCGCCATTGAATACCCCGAGCGCACCAACCATGCGGTGGTGATCAGCGGCGTGTTCCAGCGTTCACCGCAGGCCAGCCAGGCGGTCTTAGATCGTGCCGAACAACTGTCGCGCGGCCAGGCCCAGTTGGATTCGCCGCTGACGCGCTGGTTCAGCGCCACCCCCGGCGAGCAACGGCTGCGCGAACAGGTGGGCGATTGGCTGCAACAGGTAGATCTGCAGGGCTATGCACGTGCCTATCAGGCGTTCGCCGCCGGCGATCGCGTCTATGCCTCACGCTGGTCATCGCTGCGCTGTCCGGTGCTGGTGATCACCGGCGAATTCGACGCCAACTCCAGTCCGGAGATGGCCAGACAAATGGCACTGGCCGCGCCCAACGGGCGGGCGGTGATTATCGACAACGCTAAACATATGGTCAGTTTGACAGATGCGCAGCGGGTGAATGCCGAAATCCTCGGTTTTTTATCACCCACGGCGCAGCGGCAGACCAGCCAAAACGATATTGAAGGAGTGATCAATGGACGCGGATAAACGCAGACAGCTGCGCGACGCCTTTGGCGCGTTTATGACCGGAGTCACCGTCGTAACCTCGGTGGATAAGCACAATAAGCCGATTGGTTTTACCGCCAACTCGTTTTCATCGGTATCGCTGGATCCGGCGTTGCTGCTGGTGAGCATCGACAAGCGTTCGGCCAATCTGGACAACTTCACGCAATGCAGCCACTTCGCCATCAATATTCTGTCTGAGCAGCAGAAAGAGACCTCCAATATTTTTGCCCAGAGAATTGACGATCGCTTTGCGCTGATTGACTGGCGCTGGAGCGACGCGGGGGTGCCGCTGATTGACCACAGTTCGGCGTGGTTTGACTGCGCGCTGCACCAGGTGGTGGACGCCGGCGATCACGCCATTTTGATCGGCAGGGTCGAACAGTTCGAATCCAATGCCACCGCCGGATTGGGCTATTACCGCGGCGCCTACTTCACGCCATATCAGAATACCGAATCGCTGATCACCAGCCCAACGGTCGTAGTCAGTGCGTTGATTGAGTTTGATGGCCAGGCGGTGATGGTCAAGCAGGCCGACGGCGGCTACGCCTTGCCGAGTTGCGAGGTGGGGGAGCGCAGCGTCAGCGAAACGCTGGATCTGCTGATGAACCAGTTGGAGATCGGTGCCAACCCCGGCTTTGTCTATTCCATCTATGACGATCGTCTACGGCACAAACAGCATATCGTGTTCCTGTGTGCCTTGCCGACCGAGTCCGGCAGCATGACGCTCGCTATGCGCCACGCCGAATGGTTCAAGCTCGACCGCCTGGCGGCAATGCCGATTAAAGACACCGCGTTGCAATCGATGATGAACCGTTTTGTGCGAGAAAACGCAGTGGGTAATTACAGCATTTATTACGGCGATGAGAACCAAGGCGCCATCAAACAATTTGCCAGCTAACCGTAATCGGGAGTGAGTGATGAAACTGTCTTTATTCGTTCATATGGAAAGGACGTTACCCGAAGAATCCCAGCAAAAACTTTATGAGGAGATGCTGCAACTGTGTGAAATTGCCGACCGCGGAGGCATGCATGCCATCTGGACCGGTGAGCACCACGGCATGAATTTTACCATTGCGCCCAATCCTTTCATCAACCTGGTGGATATCGCCCACCGAACCTCGCGAGTGCGGCTGGGCACCGGCACCATCATCGCGCCGTTCAATCACCCGATCCGTCTGGCCGGCGAAGCGGCGATGACCGACATCATCACCGACGGTCGTTTGGAGCTGGGTATTGCCCGCGGAGCCTATTCCTACGAGTATGAGCGCCTGATGCCGGGGCTGACCGCCTGGGATGCCGGCCAGCGCATGCGCGAACTGATCCCGGCGGTCAAGCAACTGTGGCAGGGCGATTATGCCCATCAGGGCGAGTACTGGTCGTTCCCGTCAACCACCTCGTCGCCATTGCCAAAACAGCAGCCGCACCCGCCAATCTGGGTGGCGGCGCGTGACCCAAACAGCCACGAATTTGCGGTTAAAAACGGCTGTAACGTCCAGGTGACGCCGCTGCATCAGGGAGAAGAAGAGATCGTGCGGCTGGTCACCTGTTTCAAAGAAACCTGCCAACGTATCAAACCGGAGCAGCCGCTGAAAATCATGCTGTTGCAGCACGGTTATGTTGCCGAGGACGAGGCCGACGCCCAGCAGGCCGCTGTGGAGTTCAACCGCTTCTACAATTATTTCGGCGCCTGGTTCAAGAATGAGCGCCCGGTTTCGCAGGGCATGCTGCAACCGCTGAGTGATGAAGAGATAGCCGCCAATAGCTACTATTCGCCACAGGCGATGCGCCAGAACCTGGCGATCGGCACCGCCAATGAAGTGATCGCCCGACTGAAGAAATACCAGGATCTGGGCTACGAAGAGTTTGCCCTGTGGATTGACAGCGGCATGAGCTTCGAGCGCAAGAAAGCCTCGCTTGAGCGCTTCATCAACGGCGTGATGCCTGAGTTTCACTAGGGGGACGGCATGGAATTTTTCAAACTCTACATCAACGGTCAGTTTGACGCCGGGGCGGCACGCTTTCCCTCGCTCAACCCGGCGACCAACACGCCGTGGGCCGAGGTTGCGGAAGCGCGCAGCGCCGAGGTAAACCGCGCGGTGGAGGCTGCTCATCAGGCTTTCCACAGCGAGCGCTGGCGCAACATGACCGCCAGCGCACGTGGCAAACTCTTGCTGCGGCTGGCGGATCTGCTGGAACAGCATGCGCCGGAGCTGGCGCGGCTTGAAACCCTGGACACCGGCAAGATCATCCGCGAAACGCAGGCGCAGATTGCCTACGTCGCCGAGTATTACCGCTATTACGCCGGCATTGCCGATAAAATGTCCGGTAGCGTGTTGGCCATCGACAAAGCGGATATGGAAACCTGGGTGCGTCGCGAGCCGATTGGCGTCGTTGCCGCCATCATTCCCTGGAATAGCCAGCTGTTTCTGTCGGCGGTAAAAATTGGTCCGGCGATTGCGGCGGGCTGTACGCTGGTGGTTAAAGCCTCTGAATCCGCGCCGGCGCCGATGCTGGCCTTTGCGCAACTGATCGACCAGGCCGGTTTTCCACCCGGCGTGTGCAATATCATCACCGGCTTTGCCGAACAATGCGGCTCGGTGCTGACCGCGCACCCGTTGGTCGATCATATCGCCTTTACCGGCGGCGCCGACACCGCCAGGCACATTGTTCGTAGCAGCGCCGACAACCTGGCCAGCACCTCGCTGGAACTGGGAGGCAAATCGCCGTTTATGGTATTTGAAGATGCCGATCTGGACAGCGCAGCCAATGCGCAGGTGGCGGCGATCTTCTCCGCCTCCGGGCAGAGCTGCGTCGCCGGATCGCGCTTGCTGGTAGCGGAAAGCATTAAATCGGCGTTCTTGGCCAAGCTGACCGAAAAGGCACGCAGTATCGTTATTGGCGCGCCGCAGCAGCCGGAAACGCAGTTTGGCCCCTTGTGTACGCTACAGCAAAAAACGCGCATTCATGCCATCGTCAGCCGTTCGCTAACGCAGGGGGCAGAATTGGTGACCGGGCATCATGAAGTCGACCTGCCGGGGTTTTACTACCCGCCAACCATCATCGATTGCAGCCGAAATCCGCAAGCAGACTGCGTGACACAAGAGTTGTTCGGCCCGGTGTTGTCGGTACTCAGCTTTAAGGATGAGGCCGATGCGCTGCGCCTGGCCAATGCAACGGCGTACGGGCTGGCCGCAGGCATCTTTACCCGCAACCTGACGCGCGCCCACCGCGTCACACGCCGATTGCGTGCCGGCGTGGTGTGGCTCAACACCTACCGCGCGGTATCACCGCTGGCGCCGTTCGGCGGTTACGGCCAATCCGGCTTTGGTCGGGAAGGCGGATTCGATGCGGCGTTGGAGTACACCACCAGCAAAACGGTGTGGCTGCGCACCAGTGATGATCCTATCGACGATCCTTTCATCATGCGCTAACCGCTGGCCGTGACGGGCAGTCAAATGCCCGCCATGGCGGGCAATAATCCGCTGTGACACCCGCTCGCGCCGGCGTCAGGAGATACACATTCGGCTAATCAGGCTCTGATAACACGCGCTGTTGTCCGGTTAACTGCGCATTTTTTCCAGCCACAACCCTACAACCGTTAAAAATAATAATTCACTCCACGCGGAGGATATATGCATTCTCAGCCAGACCAGACAACGCTTATTGAAGATAAATCAATTGACTATGTGCCCGCCAACGAACGCCACGGCCACGCCCGCAGTCTGTTTACCCTGTGGTTTTGCACCAACATCGCGCCGCTGGCGGTGGTGACCGGCGCGATTGCCACTCACACTTTCCATCTGAACGTGCTTTCAGCACTGACGGCCATTATTGCCGGCCATCTGTTTGGGGGGATTTTTCTAGCGCTCACCTCTGCCCAGGGACCACAGGTCGGCATCCCGCAGATGGTACAAAGCCGCGCACAGTTCGGCCGCTACGGTTCGCTGCTGGTCATTGTTTTCACCACGGTGATTTATCTCGGCTTTTTCATTTCGAACATCACGCTGTCGGGCAAGGTGATCAACAACGTGATCCCGGCGCTGGAGATCCGTAGCGCAACCATTATCGGCGCGATAGTCGCGACGCTGATTGGCGTGATCGGCTATAACTTCATTCACAAGATCAACAAGGTTGGCGCCTGGATCATGGGCAGTGCCTTGCTGCTCGGACTGTGGCTGATGCTGACGCAACCGTTGCCGGCCGACTTCTGGCAGCGGGGCAGTTTTAGCCTCACCGGCTGGTTCGCCACCTTTTGCATTTGCGCCGTGTGGCAGGTGAGCTTCTCGCCGTATACCTCGGACTACTCGCGTTATCTGCCCAAAAGCGTGGGTATTTTTCAACCCTTTATCTACACCTATCTGGGGGCTTGCTGCGGCACCATTCTGGCATTCGTCTTCGGCATGGTGGCCGTCAATCTGGTGGGGGGGACTGACGATGCCATGGTGGCGGTACGCCAGGCCACCGGCTGGTTAGGGCCGATTTTGATGGTATTGTTTCTGGTCAATATCATCTGTCACAACTCGATGAATCTGTATGGCGCGGTGCTGTCATTGATCACCTCGGTACAGACCTTTATGCCGCAATGGTTGCCCAATGCGCGCATCCGCATTCTGTTTTCACTGCTGGTGCTGGTGAGCTCGGTACTGGTAGCGCTGGTGGCCTCGGCCAATTTTGTCCAGGTGTTCCTCAACCTGATTTTTGCCCTGATTTCGGTGCTGATTCCCTGGTGCATGATCAACCTGATCGACTTCTACCTGATTAACCGGCAACGCTATGATACCGAATCGATTTTTAGCGCCGACGGCGGCCGTTACGGCCTGATCAACCGCCGGGCTCTGCTGGTTTACTTTGGCGGCATCGTGGTGCAATTGCCGTTTGTCGATAACGCCTTTTTTGCCGGTCCGTATGCCAATCTGCTGCCGGGCACCGATATCTCCTGGGTAATCAGCCTGGTAGTTACCGCTATCGCCTATCCGCTGCTGTATCGCAAACCGCCTGCATGGACGGCAAAGGGCATACGAGTAAACGCCAACGGCATCGATCGCTAAACGGCAGGCCAGCCCGCATCGTCGGGCTGGTGGTTAAATCAAGGGGGTGCCTCTGCACGGCAGATCCGATAATAGCTGCGCCATAAAACCTTAACCCATTGAAATAAAAGCGCTACAAAGCTGGCGTTAGTCGGGGTTTTATTCTAGATTTAAATCCCCTTTGGCAGTAACAGCTGGTTGAGCCTTGAGGTTAAGGGTCGCACATCCGCACTTGCTATCATCAATTGGCAACGGCTCTCTATTCCTGACGTTCACCTTTGGCTGCACGGTACAGACTCTTTTGCTTATGCCGGGGTTAACGCATCAATTTATCTTGAAAGGAGCAGTCGTGTTAAGCAAGTTGGGCCTGGAGACGCTGTTATGAAACGTGCTTTGTTAGCAAGATACGCCACACTTTTCGCGTCCCCCTCATCCGAACCGATGGCATTTCAGAATGGCATGTTACCGCTAGTGTCGCGAACCTTTGCGCTGACCATTCCTCAACTGCCGTCCGAATTACAACCTGTTGTCATCAATGCCTATTTATTATGCCGAATGGCCGATACCATCGAAGATGAACCCACCATTTCTGCTGAAGATAACCACAACATCGGGCTGGCGTTTTTAGATGTAGTGCAAGGGAAAACGCCAATACAGCCTTTCGCAGACAACACCTTTCAGCGGCTATCTGAGGCCACGCCAGACGCCGAGAGAAAATTGTTCCTTCATTTTCCAAAAATTCTGCATATCACTGGCAAGTTCAACCAACCTCAACAGGATGCCGTTTTTCGCTGCATCAAGATTATGCTGGCTGGCATGGCACAGTATCACGCCATTGCCCGGGCGGACGGTTTGCCGTCACTGGTATCACTACAGCACTATTGCTACTGCGCGGCAGGCGTCGTCGGCGAAATGCTCACCGATTTATTCCTTGAATATGAGCCAGCTATAGCCTGCGATCGTCACACCCTGTACGCCCAGTCACGTTCGTTTGGTCAAGGGCTACAATTGACCAATATTCTTAAAGATCTGTGGGAAGACCATAACCGCGGGATTTGTTGGCTGCCAAAAGACGTTCTTGCTCGACATGGCGTTGATCGCAGCTCACTGAGTCGAGATCAAAATGATCCTGTATTGGCAGCCGTTATTAATGAGTTGATAGACTTGGCACACGCTTCTTTACTCGACGGGCTTGACTACGCACTCTCATTCACTGGCCCTAAACTGCGAGGCATCCGCCGTTTTTGCCTGTGGACCATTGGCCTTGCGCTACTGACATTGCGCAATATACGTTCTAGTCCCGGTTTTTCCAGCGCCAGCGAGATAAAAACATCGCACACGGCGGTAGCTGGGTTAATCACTTTAGAATGTATGGTGGGCGGGAATGACGCTCTTGTTCGACGCCTGTTTTCTTCATTTCCGGCTGCGCCAGCCGCAAGCGCTGTCGCCAGGCGCCGCAATCACGGCGGATGACGGCGACGTCTGGCGGGACACACTGCTGCGCCGCATACCCAGGCCACGCTATCCCTCTGGGGCCGTGTACTACGCCCGGTTTTGCCGTTGGGCGCCGATTCTGCGCAAACGGCTGACGCTGAATGCGCCCGCCAACAGCGTAGTGGCCACCGCCAGCCACAGGCTCAAACGTACCGCCTGGGCTTCAACCGCGACGATTCCCATGCCCGTGGCGCCTGAATGCGCGGCAACCGACAGCATCACCCCCACCAACGCCGCACCAAGGCACTGGCCGAAAGTGCGCACAATCGCCAGCACGCCGGAAGCATAACCGCTGTTTTCCCGCGACGCGTTTGACAACATTTCGCGATTATTGGGGCTTTGAAAGCAGCCAAAACCGATGCCGCACACCAGGCTGCGCATGCCGATATCCCACGCAGAGGCCGCTTCGGGCAACCACGCCAACAGACTCAGACCGACGGCAAACACGCCCAAACCCAGAGTGGAAATCATCGCTGGCGAATGGCGGTCGGCCAGGCGACCGGCGTGAGGCGCGGCCAGCATGATACCCAACGGCCAGGGGGTGAACAGCAGTGCCGAAAACAGCGCGCTATAGCCGTAAACCTGCTGAAATAAAAACGGCAGGGCCACGAAGGTAATACCCTGGCTGACAAACGACGCCAACGAGGTTAATGCGGCTAATGAAAAGCGTGTCGAGGCGAATATCGTCAGTGGCAACAGCGGCTTGGGCGCCCGGCGCTGACGGCGGATAAAGGCCACCCCGGCTATCGACGCAACCAATGCGTAAGCCAGCGCGGAAAGCAGCGAATTGGCGCTAAACGCTGCTGCATCAGAAAAGCTGTTGGCCAACATGATCAACGCCCCCAGGCTCGCGGCGGACAGCAGCGCGCCGGCCACGTCAAACGGCTCTCGCGAGGTCGCGGTACCGGGGATGGCGCGCCAGGCCAGCGTCAGAGCCGCCATCCCCAGTGGAAGATTGAGGGCGAACAGCCACTGCCAGCTCAAGGCCGACAGCAGGGTACCACCGACAATCGGTGCAATGGCGGTAATGCTGGCGATCAGCAGCGCGTTGATGCCCAATATGCGCCCCAGCAGGCGGTTGGGGAAAATCGAGCGCAGGATCGCCGGCGCAATGCTCAAGGTGGCGGCACCGCCAACGCCTTGCAACAGACGCATCGCAATCAGCATCTCCAACGAACTCGACAGGGCGCAGCCCAAAGACGCGAGGGTGAACACGCCAAGACCAAACAGAAACAGGCTGCGAAAACCGATCCGGCTGGCGAGCGCGGCAAAGATTGCCAGCGTCATGGCAGCCGACAGCAAATAACCGTTGGCCACCCACACCGTAGCGGCGGCAGAAACGCCCAGCGCCTGGGCCATTTGCGGCAACGCGATATTAACCATGGTGCCGTCAAAAACCACCATGGTAGTGGTGGTCATGACCGCTAGCATTGCCAGGCCACGTTCGCGCCCCGGCAGTCCTTCATCGTTTGGCTGGTTGGAGAAGAGTTCCATCAGCAGCACTCCGTGGTAGTGATAGTTGGTAGTGCCAAGATAACCCTGTAGGATAAGAGGCGGAAGGCGCAGCATTTGCAGTTATAACCTGCACCAAACGCCTTATCTTGCCACCCACCACGAGCGTCCACCGATGGCTGAACCCGATCTTAATTTGCTGATTGCGCTAAATGCGTTGCTGGCTGAAGGCAGCGTAGCCAGAGCGGCGCAGCGTCTTGGCCTGAGCGCTTCGGCGATGAGTCGAACCTTGGCTCGCCTGCGCAGCGTTACCGGCGATCCGTTACTGGTACGGGCTGGGCGCAATATGGTGCTGACGCCGCACGCCGAACAGATCCGCGACCGTACGCAACATGCCGCCGGCGAGGCGTTGGCACTGCTGCGACCGGCCAGCTCGGCGCTGGATCTGGCGCAACTGGATCGCACCTTCGTCATTCGCGCCAATGACGGCTTTGTCGAGACGCTTGGCCCTGCGTTGATTGCCGCAGCGGCCAAGGCGGCGCCGCGGGTGCGGCTGCGCTTTGCGCCTAAACCGCAAAAAACCGCGCGCTACCTGCGCGAGGGGCTGGTGGACCTGGAAATTGGCGTGCTGGGGAATATGGGGCCGGAAATCCGCATCCAGCGGCTGTTCGACGATCGTTTTGTTGCCGTGGTCAGAAGCGGGCACCCGTTGACGGTGGCAGCAACCCTCAGCGCCAGAGACTACGCCGCATGCGACCATGTGGTCGCCTCGCGACGAGGCCAGCCTTATGGGCCGGTCGACGAGGCATTGGCTGAACAGGGGCTGACGCGCAACATTGCCGCCGTAGTGCCGGGCTTTCCGGCGGCGCTGGCGGTGGCACAGGCCTCCGATCTGGTGGCGCTGGTGCCGGCGTCCTATTTGCGCAACGCAGAGCCAGGCATGGCGCTGCTACAGGCGTTTGAACTGCCGGTAAAAACTCACGGCATAACCGTGTCGCAAATGTGGCACCCGCGTATGGAGATGGAACCTGCCCACCGCTGGCTGCGACAGTTGGTATTACACACCTGCAGCCGCCGATGTTGACGGTGACGCCACGGTCGACTTTGCGGTTCATGTGGAAGTGGTCGACGCGAGCCCGTTCGATATCAATGCCAATCATTTCACCCTGTAACCACGCTGATACCCGTCTAGCTACGCTGAAAACAAAAAGCCACCCGTCAGTTGAACGGGTGGCTTTTTCGTGATGCGGAACAACGGGCAGATTACGCCGCCAGGATTTCCTGAGCGGTGCGTTCAACCAGCGCCAACAGCACTTTGATGTCTTCCAGCGTCACCGTCGGGTTCAACAGCGTCAGCTTCAGGCAGGTTACGCCGGCAAACTCGGTAACGCCGACGTTGGCACTCCCTGACTCCAGCAGCACATCACCAATTTTCTGGTTGTGCAACGCCACCGCCGCATCGCCGGCCGCCGCCAGCTGGGCAGGGCGATAACGGAACAGCACGCTGGCCAACTGCGGCTGCATCACCAGTTCCAGCGCCGGCTGCTCGCTGACATACTGTGCAACCTGTTGTGCCAGGGTCACGCCGTGATCGATGATCGCCGCGTATTGCTTCTGCCCCAGCGCTTCCAGTCCCATCCACAGCTTCAAGGCATCAAAGCGGCGGGTGGTTTGCAACGACTTGGATACCAGATTAGGTACGCCCTGAGCCTCGTCAAACTCGGAGTTCAGATAGGCCGCCTGATAGCGCATCAGTTCATAATGGCGCGCCTCTTTTAACAGGAAGGCGCCACAGCTGATGGTCTGGAAGAACTGCTTGTGGAAATCCAGGGTAATGGAATCCACCAGTTCAATACCGTCCAGATAGTCGCGATACTTTTCCGACAGCAACAGCGCGCCGCCCCAGGCCGCATCAACGTGCAGCCAGATCTGATGCTCGGCCGCCAAGCCGGCAATCGCCCGCAGCGGATCGATGGCGCCAGCGTCGGTGGTACCGGCGGTGGCAACAATCGCCAGCACCTGCTCACCGTTGGCCTGCGCCTGCGCCAGTTTGTCGGCCAGATCGTTGACGTCCATACGGGCAAAGCGATCGGTTTTAACCAGCGTAACGGATTGATAGCCCAGTCCGAGCAACGCCATGTTCTTCTGCACCGAGAAATGGGCGTTTTCCGAGCAGAATACCTTAATCTTGCGCAGGTCGCCGATCAGGCCATCTTGCTGGACAGAATGTCCCTGACGCGCAAAGAACGCGTCACGCGCCAGCATCAACCCCATCAGATTGCTCTGGGTACCGCCGCTGGTGAACACCCCGGCATCGCCAGCCTGATAACCTACCTGGGTGCGCAGCCATTCGATCAGCTTCATCTCGATGATGGTGGCCGACGGGCTTTGATCCCAGGAGTCCATGCTCTGGTTGGTGGCGTTGATCAGCACTTCGGCGGCCTGGCTGACCACCAGGCTCGGGCAGTGCAGGTGCGCAACGCACTGCGGGTGATGCACCGACAGACTGTCTTTTAGAAAGTACTCAATCGCACGCTCAATCGCGGCCTGGTTACCCAGGCCTTGAGGGTTAAAATCAAGCCGGATACGCTCGCGCAGTTCGGCAACGGTTTTGCCCTGATACATCTCGGGCTGTTGCAGCCATTGCACTACCGCCTGGCTGGTCTGCGCGATCGCTTGCTGGTAGGCTTCGGTGCTGTGCGCAGACGCCGCCAGAATCGGGTTTGACTCGGACATTACCAATTTACTCCACTCAAACCGGTCGGACGCCAGCGGACAGCAGGGCGTTCTCGAACTTGTCCAGGAAAATGTTCAGTTCATCGTTAGTGATCAACAGCGAAGGCAGCAGACGCAGCACGCAACCGTTGCGACCGCCGCGCTCCAGGATCAGACCGGCTTCGAAGCATTTTTTCTGCAACAGGGCAGACAGCTCGCCATCGGCAGGGTAGCACCCCATATGATCCTGCGGCTGCTCCGGCTTGACGATCTCGATACCGATCATCAGGCCCAGGCCGCGTACGTGGCCAATCACCGGATAACGTTTTTGCAGCTCGGCCAGTTGGCCTTTCAGCCACTCGCCTTGCTCGGCCACTTTGGCCGCCACCTGGTTTTCCTTCAGGAACTTCAGGGTAGTCAGACCGGTCGCCATCGCCAACTGGTTGCCGCGGAAGGTACCGGTGTGATGGCCAGGCTCCCAGGCGTCGAACTGCTTTTTGATACCCAGCACGGCCAACGGCAGACCGCCGCCAACCGCTTTCGACATGACGATGATGTCTGGCTCGATGCCAGCATGCTCAAAGGCAAACAGCTTGCCGGTACGGGCGAAACCAGCCTGAACTTCATCGATGATCAGCAGAATGCCGTGCTCCTGCGTCACCTTGCGAATGCGTTGCAACCATTCGACCGGCGCCGGGTTAACGCCGCCTTCGCCTTGCACCGCTTCCAGGATCACCGCTGCCGGTTTGCGCACGCCGCTTTCAACGTCGTTGATCAGGTTTTCGAAGTAATAGGTCAGCGCTTTCTCACCGGCTTCACCGCCGATACCCAGCGGGCAGCGGTACTGGTGCGGGTAAGGCATAAACTGGACTTCCGGCATCATGCCGTTGATCGCCGCCTTCGGCGACAGGTTGCCGGTTACCGCCAGCGCGCCATGGGTCATGCCGTGATAGCCGCCGGAGAAGCTGATCACGCCGCTACGGCCGGTATGCTTCTTGGCCAGCTTCAGTGCGGCTTCAACGGCGTCAGCGCCGGAAGGGCCGCAGAATTGCAGGCAATACTCTTCGCCAGCGCCCGGCAATAAAGACAACAGATAATCTGAGAACTGGTCTTTCAACGGCGTAGTCAGATCGAGGGTATGTAACGGCAAGCCGCTAGTAATGACATTTTGGATGCTTTGCAGAACATCAGGGTGGTTATGACCCAGCGCCAGCGTACCGGCACCTGCCAGACAATCAAGATATTGGTTGTTTTCAACATCAGTAATCCAAACGCCTTGTGCTTTGGCAATCGCCAACGGCAACTTACGTGGATAACTCCTAACGTTCGACTCAAATTCAGCTTGTCGCGCCAAATAGGTTTCGTTGTTTCCGTTTAATGTATTCGCACCTAAAGTATCAATACGGACTTTATCCGTCATCATATCTCTCCTACAACCGGGGTTATCAGCACGCCGCAGTTGAATAAACAGGTTAAAAAGTAAATGGGCCATGCATAAAGCGCGGCCAATATATGGCTTTTTAAGGTTGTACTCAATAATTAATTGTATTTAGATTTATTAATTGTTTTCCCCATGTTAATCAACGGGTTATTTGGTTTGAAAATTGCCCTTTTCGCGGAGGTTTTAACCGCTGGCCATGCGTCTGGTGGGGGTGACGGCGTCACCATGAAACATAAATGTAATAAATGACATTCAACTGGACATAATGATGATGCCGCTGCAATAAATCTGGCGGATCATGCCACGTCACCGCCAACAGATTTTACGTAGCGCGATCAAAATGACCCGAGCCTGGCACCGGCCTGACCGGCATTGCGGTGGTCCTCGGCATAAAATGTTGTTACTTACTGAAAAACCGCTGCACGATTTCACCGCGAGCCGGCATTACGCAGTCATCGTTACCCGTACTTCGCTAGAGTAAAAACTACGCTGAAAAAGGGGGACACTATGCTTGCTCAACGCTTGAACGATCGACAACTGCTGCGCCAACAGGCTTTCTTTGCCGGTAGCTGGTCCAGCGCCGACGGTGGGGAAACGCTGTCGGTAACCAATCCTGCCAACGGCGAGATACTGGCCACGGTGCCGGCACTCGGCGCCGCCGAAACCACCCGCGCCATTGCCTTTGCCGAAGCCGCCCGCCATCACTGGGGGCAAACCAGCAATGCCCAGCGCGCGCAGCTGTTGGAGAACTGGCATCAACTGATCCTCGCCAACGCCGACGATCTGGCCACGCTGATGACCGCCGAGCAGGGCAAACCACTGGCCGAGGCCAAGGGTGAAGTGCTGTACGGCGCCGGCTTCGTTAAATGGTTTGCGGAAGAGGCACGCCGCATCTATGGCGAAACCATCCCCGCCCCGAGTGGCGATCGGCGCATTATGGTGCTGAAACAGCCGGTAGGAGTGGCTGCGGCGATTACGCCGTGGAATTTCCCCATTGCGATGATCACCCGTAAAGTAGCACCGGCGCTAGCGGCCGGCTGCCCAATCGTGGTGAAACCGTCGGAGCTGACGCCGCTCTGCGCGCTGGCACTGATGGAACTGGCCACCCGCGCCGGTTTCCCGCCCGGGGTACTGCAAATCCTCACCGGTCTGCCGCAGGAGATTGGCGCCACCCTGACCGCCAGTCGCACGGTACGCAAAATCTCCTTTACCGGCTCCACCCGCGTGGGGCAACTGCTGATGCAGCAAAGTGCCGACAGCATCAAACGCCTCAGCCTGGAATTGGGCGGCAATGCGCCGCTGATTGTCTTTGACGATGCCGATCTGGAGATCGCCGTTGCCGGCGTGATGACCAGCAAATTCCGCAATGCCGGTCAAACCTGCGTGTGTGCCAACCGCATTCTGGTTCAGCGCGGCATCTATCCGCGTTTTGTCGAGCGGCTGCTGGCTGACGTAGCGAAACTGACCGTTGGCGATGGTTTCAGTGCAGACAGCACCCTCGGCCCGCTGATCAACGCGGCGGCAGTGGCCAAGGTCAATGGGCATATTGATGATGCGCTCAGCCACGGGGCGACGCTGTTGGCCGGCGGTATCATGCAGGGAGAGGGCAATTTTGTGGCGCCCACGGTGTTGGGTGAAGTTACCGCCGCGATGCGCATTGCCCACGAGGAGACGTTCGGCCCGGTAGCGCCGTTATTCGTGTTTGACAACGAACAGCAGGCGATCGCCATGGCCAATGATACGCCTTATGGTCTGGGCGCCTATTTCTTTACCGAAGACCTGCGCCGCGCGTGGCGGGTTGGCGAAGCGCTGGAGTTTGGCATGGTGGGTTACAACACCGGCGCCATCTCGTTGGAAGTCGCGCCCTTTGGTGGCATAAAAATGTCTGGCGTCGGGCGAGAAGGCTCCCATTACGGCATTGATGAATATCTTGAAATTAAAGCGTTTCATTTTGGCAGTCTGTGCTGAAATTAATCGCAGTCATTCATTTAACACGCCCGTGCGGATTAATTCCCACGGGCGTGATGCTATTTACTACCGCCGGCGGTTGGCAGCCGCGCTGACTTATTTGGTGCAGCATTATAACAACTCTGCCCTGCGATGGTGCGCTTATATTGTGATGTAAATCATCTATTTACCATTGCGGTTTATCGATGAAATTTCACCCTGGATTACGGCATAAAATTTTTTTCAGCCCCTTTTTACGCATTTTTATTTTTTCACTGGCTGGCATACTTTCTGCATTAAGTGAATAAGCGCGTGAAAATGTCAGGGCGGATATTTACCCCAGTGCCGTACACGATTATTCCACCAGCCGATAAATTTAAGGATTTAACGATGTTAAGTTTCGATCCCGATAGCGTTGATCTTCCCGCTGGCCACTACATTAACGGCCGGCAACTGAGCGGCAAAGGAAGCGGCTTGGCGGTAAAGCGTCCTTCCGACGGACGCCTGGCCGGTGAACTGGCGCAGGCGGATGCCGCACTGGTCGATGAAGCGGTCAACGTCGCCGATCGGGCGGTAACGGAGAGCGGCTGGTCGCATTGCTCACCGCGCCAGCGCGCGGCGGTACTGATGCGCTGGGCCGAACTGATCCAGCGTGACCAACGCTTGGCGCAGTTGGAAGCCTTGGGTTCGACCCGACCGATCCACGACGTGGTCAACCACGAAATTCCGTTTACCGCCGACGCCATCCGCTTTTATGCCGAGTGCGCGGACAAATACAGCGGTGACGTGTTCCCCACGCAAGATGCCAGTCTTGGCATGCTGGTTCCCGAGCCCTATGGCGTGATTGGTGCCATTACGCCGTGGAACTTCCCACTGTCGATGGCCTCTTGGAAATGCGGCCCGGCGCTGGCTGCCGGCAATGCGGTGGTGCTCAAGCCGTCCGAACTGACGCCTTATTCCACCGTTCGGCTGGCAGAACTGGCGGTGCAGGCTGGGTTGCCCGCGGGAGTGCTCAACATTGTACAAGGCAGCGGCGCGCTGACCGGCAGCGCCCTGGTGGCACATCCGCTGGTGCGCAAAGTGTCGTTTACCGGCTCGACGCAAACCGGCGCGCGCATCATGAGCGACGCGGCGTTCAACGGCATGAAACCGGTGACGCTGGAGCTGGGCGGTAAAAGCCCGCAATTGGTGTTTGACGATGCCGGAGAGGTGAACCGCGTCGCCGAACGCATAGTGCGTGGATTTACCGCCAATGGCGGCCAGGCCTGTGTCGCCGGCACCCGGCTGATTGTGCAGCGTGGCATCGCCGACGCGCTGATTGCCCGCCTGGTAGCGCTGTGTCAGGGTTTCCGCCCCGGCGTGACCTGGGATCAAAACAGCCGTTATGCGCCGATGATCGACGCCCGTCAGGCTGACAAGGTACAGCAGATCGTCAATGCCGCACGTCAGCAAGGTGGGGAGATCCTGGTCGGTGGTCAACGCTTTGATGCTACTGGCGACGGTTATTTTTGGCAGCCGACGCTGATCGCCAACGTCACCACCGACAGCCCGGCGCTACAGGAAGAGATTTTCGGACCGGTGCTGACCGTACAGATTTTCGATGACGAAGCCGAAGGACTGGCGCTGGCCGCTCATCCTACCTACGGGCTGTGCGCCGGCGTGCACACCCTGAGTCTGGAGCGCGCGTTACGCGCCATGCGCGGCATCGCGGCGGGCACGGTGTGGATCAACCGCTACGGCCGTTCCGGCGACTTTATCATTCCTACCGGCGGCTTCCACGGCTCCGGCATTGGCAAGGATCTGGGCCGCCAGGCGTTCGAGGCCTGCCGGCGTTACAAGAGTGTCCTGATCGATTTTTAACTCATCCGAAGAGGAAACGTCATGGCTGTGTTTAAACCGAAATTTATCACCTTTGACTGTTACGGCACCCTGATCAACTTCGATATGGCCGGTGCGGCGGCCAGCGTGTTTGCCGATCGCATCAGCGCGGAAAACCTGCACGCGTTTACCACCGACTTTGCCCGCTACCGCCTGGATGAAGTGCTGGGAGCCTTCAAGCTTTACCCGCAGGTGGTGAGCAATGCATTGCAGCGCACCTGTGACAAATGGCGCGTGACCTGTACCGCTGAAGATAGCGCGGCCATCATGACCGCCTGCGCCAGCTGGGGACCACATCCGGACGTGCCGGCGGGCCTGGCCAGGGTGGCCGGCGAGTTCCCGCTGGTACTGCTGACCAATTCCACCGACCGGTTGATCGCCCATCACGTGCCACGGCTCGGCGCGCCAATCCATATGACCATCACCGCCGAAGAGGTCGGCGCCTATAAACCGCAGATGAAGGGCTTCGAATACATGCTGGACAAGCTCAACTGCGGCCCGGACGAGATCCTGCACGTCTCATCCAGCCTGCGCTACGACCTGATGACCGCGCACGATCTGGGCATCGTCCACAAGGTATTCGTCAACCGTGGTCACGAACCGGGCACGCCGTACTACGGCTATAGCGAAATCCGCGACATTGGCGGTCTTGCGGCCGTGGTGGGTCTGTAACCCGCACAGGAGCAGGGTGATGAAACTGGAATCTTTCTGGCAGGCAACGGCACCGGCGTTTACCGGTGCGGCGCAAGGTGAGCTGCCCGCTACCGCCGACGTGGTGGTGATCGGCGCTGGGTTTACCGGCATCTCGGCGGCGCTGAATCTGGCTCGCAGCGGGCTGAAGGTGGTGGTGCTGGAAGCCGCCAAGGTGATGAGTCAGGCTTCGGCGCGCAACGGCGGGCACTGCAATACCGGCGTAGCGCAGGATTTTGCCTCGCTGGTCGCCAGCCGTGGAATGGAGCAGGCCAGTCGCTACTACCGGGCGTTCGCCGATGCGGTGGACTATGTGGAACAACTGGTGCAACAGGAAAACATTGATTGTGACTTCCTGCGCACCGGCAAGATCAAGCTGGCCAGCAAGGCGTCTCACTTTCCGGCACTGCAAGCGACGTATCAGGCGCTGCGCAGTAGCGTCGATCGCGAGGTAGAACTGGTGGGCGCCGATCGGATCCGCCACGAAGTTGACTCTGCCGCCTTTCACGGTGGGCTGATCCAGCGTCGCGGCGGTCAGATGCACATGGGCAAGTTTGGCGTCGGTCTGGCGCAGGCGGCAGCCAGCAGTGGGGCGGCGATTTACCAAGACACCCCGGTGACCGGCCTGACGCGCCTTACGGGCTATCGCCACCGCGTAGCGACGCCGCAGGGCGAGATTGTCGCCGAAAAGGTGCTGATGGCTACCGGCTGCTCCAATAGGGGGCCATTTCGCTGGTTCCAGCGACGCATCGTACCGGTAGGCAGTTTTATCGTCGTTACCGCACCGCTGCCGGCGGAACGACTGGCGTCGCTGCTACCCAACAACCGTACCTGCGTGACCTCGTTGAACGTTGGCAACTATTTCCGTACTACCGCCGACCACCGCCTGGTGTTTGGCGGGCGGGCACGCTTTGCCATCAGCAACCCGACCTCGGACGCCCGCAGCGGCAGCGTGTTGCAGGCGGGAATGAGCAGGCTGTTCCCGCAACTGGCCACGGCGAAGATCGATTACTGCTGGGGCGGTCTGGTGGATATGACCGCCGATCGCCTGCCGCACGCCGGCGAACAGGACGGGGTGTTCTACTCGCTGGGCTACAGCGGACACGGTACGCAGATGTCGGTGTGGATGGGACGCGTGATGGCCGACCTGCTGGCGGAAAAACCGGCTGATAACCCGTGGTTGCGTGACGGCTGGCCGGCGCTGCCCGGCTATTTTGGCAAACCGTGGTTTTTGCCCGTAGCGGGCTGGTATTACAAGGCTAAGGACCGGCTCTCCTGACTATCTAACGTTTCATTTTGAGGGTGTACAGATGAGTAAATTTCGTAAAGAATTTAGCCGTGTTCCCCCATCGTTAACCCAGGCGATCGCCGACGTGGCGATATCACGCCGCAGCATGATGAAGCTGCTGTCGGCCGGCGCGCTGATGAGCACCGGTCTGGTGGGTTTCCCGTCGCTTGGCATGGCGGCAGAAACGCCGGTCAAAGGCGGCAAGCTGCGCGCTGCCGTGGCCAATGCCTCAGCCACCGATACGCTGGATCCGGCCAAGGGCAATAACAGCGGCGACTATACGCGCCAGTTTATGTTTTACAACGGCCTGACCGAACTGGACGGCAAACTGCTGCCACATCCGGCGTTGGCGGAATCACTCGACAGCAGCGACGGCATCACCTGGCACATCAAACTGCGTCCGGGAGTGGTTTTCCACGACGGCAAGTCATTGACCGCACAGGACGTGGTGTTCTCACTCAGCCGTCATCAGGATCCGGCCGTCGCCTCGACCGCCATTTCACAGGCGAAGCAGTTCGCCAGCATCACCGCCGCCAGCCCGACGCAAGTCACGCTGGTGCTGACCCAACCCAACTTCGACATTCCCACCGTGCTGGCGACCAGCCCATTCCTGATCCTGCAGGACGGCACCAAAGACTTCAGTAAAGCCGTCGGCACCGGCCCGTACGTCTGCACGTCGTTTACTCCCGGCGTCAGCACCGTCGGCGTAAAGAACCCCAACTACTGGAAACCGGGTCTGCCGCATCTGGATCGGGTCGAGCTGATGGGGGTCACCGATCAGGCCGCCCGCGTCAATGCGTTGATGTCCGGCGACCTGCATATGGTGGCCACGCTGACCTCCAACGACGTCAAGCGCCTGCGTCAATCCGGGCAGTTTGGCGTGCTGGAAAGCAAATCCGGCATGTACACCAACCTGATCCTGCGCACCGACATGAAACCCGGCAGCAACGAGGATTTCGTGTTGGGCATGAAGTATCTGCAACCCCGCGAGATCATGGTGAAAACGGTGATGCAGGGCTTTGGCCAGGTGGCCAACGATACCCCGGTACCGCCGTGGCATCCGATGTTCAATCAGGACATTCCGCAGCGGCCGCTGGACGTGGAAAAAGCCGGATACCACTTTAAAAAAGCCGGTATGGCGGGCGCCAGCGTGGAGATCATCACGACCCAGAATATTGAGGGCTCGGTGGAAGGTGGCCAGTTGATCCAGCAGTTCGGTCGTGCGGCGGGTATCAAATTCCAGGTGCGGCGCGTGCCGTATGACGGCTACTGGTCAACCCATTGGACCAAGGATCCACTGGGCTACGGTTCGATCAACCCACGGCCGACCCTCGATCTGCTGTTTTCGCAGTTCTATCTGTCCGACGCGCCCAACAACGAGTCCGGCTGGAAAAATCCCCAGTTCGACCAACTGGTGGCTGCGGCACGCGGGGAGCGCGACCAGGCCAGACGCAAGCAGATGTATGGCGATATGCAGCAGCTGATCCATGACCACTGCGGCACCATAATCCCCACCTTTATCAGCTCGCTGGACGGGCACAGCAACAAGGTGAAAGGGGTGGAGGCCTGGCCGTCCGGCATGATGATGGGCTACCGCTTTCATGAATTTGCCTGGTTGGCATCCTGATATTTGATAAGGAGAACGGCGATGAACCGCTACATGCTCCTCCTGATTGCCCGGCGCTGCGGTGCCGGCATCCTGACTCTGCTGATTGTCTCGGCGGTGGTGTTTTTCGTGACCAGCATGCTGCCGGGTGATGCGGCGCAGATGATGCTTGGCCAGAGTGCCACGCCGGAAACGGTGGCGGCGCTGCGCCAGCAGCTCGGGCTTGATCAGCCGCTGATGATTCGCTATCTGGACTGGCTGAGCGGCATGCTGCGCGGCGACTTCGGCACCTCGTTTGCCAGTCATCTGCCAGTATCCCAGCTGGTTGCCCAGCGTATTCCGGCCACCTTCGAATTGGCGGGGATCACCACCCTGGTGTCGGTACCGCTGGCGCTGGTGATTGGGCTGGCGGCGGCGATGAAACGCGGTTCGCTGTTCGATCGCGGACTGATGATGACCACCATGGCGGTGGTTGCCGTGCCGGAGTTTCTGGTGGCTACCGTGGCGGTGATCGTCTTTGCGGTGAAGCTGCACTGGGTGCCGGCCATGTCGCTGGGCGCGCCGGCGCCAGATCTGGTCAGTTATCTGAAAGCCTACGCCTTGCCGGTGCTGACGCTGTGTTGCGTATTGGTGGCGCAGATGGCGCGCATGACCCGCTCGGCGCTGATCAATCAGATGGACAGTCCGTATCTTGAAATGACCCGCCTCAAGGGGGTATCACCGCTGCGCGCCATGCTGCGTCACGCGTTGCCCAACGCGGTCGGGCCGATCGCCAACGCCATCTCGCTGAGCCTGTCCTATCTGTTTGGCGGGGTGATCATCATCGAAAGCATCTTCAGCTATCCGGGGCTGGCCAGCCAGTTGGTGGATGCGGTCAGCAACCGCGATCTGCCGCTGGTACAGCTGTGTGTGATGCTGTTTGCCGTCTGCTATCTGGTGCTGCTGCTGTTGGCGGACATCCTGACCATTGCCTTCAATCCAAAAGGGAGAGGCTAATGAATGTGCTAACGCTACCCTGGCGCTTTTTTCTCTCGCTGACCACCAGCGGGCGAGTCGGCCTGCTGATTACCCTGGTGTGGATCCTGCTGGCTCTGTTTGGCGCATCGCTGGCGCCGCATAGCCTGGACGATATCGGCGTCGGCCCGATGCTCGGCGGCCTGAGCAAAGACTTCTGGCTGGGCACCGATTACCTTGGCCGCGATATGTTCAGCCGCATTCTGTATGGCGCGCGTTATTCTATCGGACTGGCGCTGAGCGCCGCACTGTTGGCCAGTCTGGCCGGCACGCTGCTGGCCCTGCTGGCGGCGGTGGCGGGCCGCTGGCTTGAGGAGATCCTTGGGCGCATCAACGATGCAATGCTGGTACTGCCCGGCAAGATCCTGGCGCTGATGATCGTGGCGGTGTTTGGCTCCTCGCTGCCGATGCTGATCGTCACCGCGGTATTCACCTACTGGCCGGGCGCTTACCGCATCGCCTATGCCATGGCGGCCAACCTGCGCTCGATGGACTATGTTCAGGCGTCGCGGCTGCGCGGCGAGAGCCGTTTTTATATCGCCATCCACGATATTTTGCCCAACATGCTGCATCCGATGCTCACCGATTTCGGTCTGCGCTTCGTGTATATCGTGCTGCTGCTCAGCGGCCTGAGTTTCCTGGGGCTGGGCGTCCAGCCGCCGTACGCCGACTGGGGCACGCTGGTGCGCGAAAATCTGCAGGGGCTGTTTGACGGCTCCCCGGCGGTGCTGATGCCTGCTCTGGCGATTGCCAGTCTGACCATCGGCGCCAATCTGTTTATCGATAGCCTACAGGCGATGCGCCCGCTGAGCCCGGCCAAGGGGGTTGCATGAATATTACCGCACACGGCGCCCGCCCTATGGTGGCGGTGGACAATCTGCGCGTTATTGCCCATGCGGATGACGGCAGCGAAATTCCGCTGGTGTCCGACATCCGTTTTAGCGTCCAGCAGGGCGAAGTGCTGGCGTTGATCGGCGAGTCTGGCTCCGGCAAGACCACCATCGCACTGGCGCTGATGGGCTATGCGCGTCACGGCTGTCGTATTGCCGGCGGCAACATCCACGTTGCCGGTACCGACGTTACCGCGCTGTCGGCCAGGCAACTGTGTCAGTTTCGCGGCAACAAAGTGGCCTATATCGCGCAAAGCGCCGCCGCGTCGTTTAATCCGGCAATGAAAATTATCGATCAGGTGGTAGAGCCGGTGGTGATTCATCATGTGATGAGCCGTGCCGCGGCAGAAAAAAAAGCCGTGGCGCTGTTTCGTGAACTGGCGCTGCCCAATCCGGACACCATCGGCCAGCGTTATCCGCACCAGGTCTCCGGCGGTCAGCTACAGCGTCTGATGACTGCCATGGCGTTAATCAGCGATCCCGAGGTAGTGATCCTGGATGAACCGACCACTGCGCTCGACGTCACCACCCAGGTCGAAGTATTGAAGGCGTTTCGGCGCGTGGTGCGTCAGCGCGGCATGACGGCGATTTACGTCAGTCACGATCTGGCGGTAGTGGCGCAGATGGCCGACCGCATCCTGGTGCTGCTGAAAGGGACGATGGCGGAATATGGCTCCACCGAAGATCTGCTGCGCGCGCCGCAGGCACAATACAGCCACCAGCTGTTGGACGCCGCGCGGCAGAAGGTACGTCCAAGCCCTTGGCACGCCGAGGAAGACAACGCCCAGCCGTTGCTGGAAGTGCGCGATCTGTCGGCCGGCTACGGGCCGCTGGACGCCAGTGGACAGCCGAAGATCCCGATCCTGCATGACATCAATTTTCGGCTGTATCGTGGACAGGCGATCGGTATTATCGGCGAATCCGGGTCGGGGAAAACCACGCTGGCACACGCCATTGCCGGCATCAATACGCCGTCGAAAGGGCATATCCTGTTCAACGGGCATTACATTGCCAACACGATGCAGCAGCGGCCGGAGAACGAACTGCGCCGCATCCAGTATGTGTTCCAGATGGCCGATACCGCGCTGAACCCGGCGCACAGCATAGAAAAAATCCTTACCCGGCCGCTGAGGCTGTTTCACGGCCTGCGTGGTTCGGCGCTGCAACGACGGCTATTCGACCTGCTGGAGCTGGTCAGGCTGCCGCGCAGCGTACTGGATCGCCAGCCGTGGACGCTGTCCGGCGGTCAGAAACAGCGCGTCAACCTGGCGCGGGCGCTGGCCGCAGAACCCGATCTGATACTGTGCGATGAAGTGACCTCCGCCCTGGATACCGTGGTGGCGGCGGCGATCCTCGATCTGATTACCGATCTGCGCCGTGAGCTGGGACTGTCGGTACTGTTTATCAGCCATGATTTGCACGCGGTACGCTCGGTGTGCGATGAAATCATCGTGGTGAAAAATGGCCATAGGGTGACGCAGGTGGCGCGGGCAGACTACGATAAACCGTCCAGCGACCTGTATTATGAGCGTCTCAAGCGTGCCGTGCCGGAATTGCGCCAGGGCTGGCTGGACGAACACGAGGCCAACAACATTGCGCTTTAACGCCGATTGATCGCAGGTTAATCGCCGCTATCCAACAACAATGCCAATAACGAGGTTGAGGACAACATGCCCGCACCGATTCGATACGTACAGGACAGCCGATTCTTCCCCGAGTCGGCGGATGTGGTGGTGATTGGCGCCGGCATTGCCGGAGCCGCCGCCGCCTATGAGCTGGCAAGACAGGGCGTCAGCGTGGTGCTGGTTGAAAAGGGCCTGGTGGGCGGCGAACAGTCAAGCCGCAACTGGGGCTGGTGTCGCCAGCAGAATCGCGACGAGCGGGAACTGCCGCTGATCATCCATGCGCTGCGGCGCTGGGAGGAGCTCGGCAAAGAAACCGGCGAAGAACTCGGCTTTCGTCGTAGCGGCCTGGTATATGCCACCGGCAATCAGGAGGATATCAACGCCTGGGACAACTGGGGAAAAATGGCCCGTGCCTATGGCGTGCGCAGCGACATTCTGACCGCCGAACAGGCCAAGGCGATGACGCCGGGCAGCACCAGTCGGTGGCTGGGCGGGGTGTCTTCGCCCACCGACGGGCACGCCGAGCCGAGGCTGGCCGCCGCCGGACTGGCAATTGCGGCACAGCGGCTGGGAGCCGAGGTATTCCAGCAATGCGCGGTGCGCGGATTGGATATTTCCGCTGGCCGGATCAGCGGGGTGGTCACCGAGCGTGGACTGATCAAGACCAGCCGCGTCATCTGCGCCGGCGGTGCCTGGACGTCGATGTTCTGCCGCCGTCACGGTATCGATCTGCCGCTGGGCAATGTGATTGGTACCGCATTTCGCACCGCCCCCATCGAGCAGGCGATTGCCGTACCGCTGTATACGCCGTCGTTCGCCTGCCGCCCACAGCTGGACGGCAGCTACACCGTGTCGGTGTCCGGCCGTGGCCGCCTGTCACCGGGGGTGCAGGGGCTGCGTTACGCCCGCCAGTTCTATCCGACGTTCAAGGCACGCCGCAAGAATCTGACCATTCGACTGGGGTTGGACGCCTTTATCAACGGCCCCGAGTCGCCAGCTCGCTGGCAGTTTGACCGCAGGTCGCCGTTTGAAAAGATGCGCATTCTCGATCCCGCCGCCGACATGGCGATGGTGCAGGAGGGCATTGCGGCAATGAGCCGAGAGTTCCCGGCACTGGAGAATATTCGCGTAGAGCAGGCCTGGGGTGGCATGATCGACAGCACGCCGGATGCGATCCCGGTGATCTCGCCGGTGGCTAAACTGCCGGGACTGATCGTGTCGGCCGGTTACAGCGGGCACGGTTTTGGCATCGGCCCCGGCGCCGGTCGGCTGGCGGCCGATCTGGCCACCGACGCTACCCCGATTGTCGACCCGACGCCGTTCCGCTATGCGCGGCTGGTAGACGGTTCTGGCCTGGCTGCGCCGGGCATGATGTAAAGGAGAAGAGCATGACCATTGAGATAAACGTCCTGAACCCAAGCCATCTGGAAGCCGCGCTGGCGCTGACCCAGCGTTTGCAGTGGCCACACCGCCGAGCAGACTGGCAACAGGCGTTGCAGTTGGGCGAAGGGCTGGTTGCCGAACAGCACGGTACGCTGCTGGGCACCCTTCTTTATTGGCGCTGGGGCCATGACTATGCCTCGCTGGGGTTGGTGATCGTCGCAGACCACGCGCAGGGCAACGGCATTGGCAAACGCCTGATGCAGAGCGCGCTGACGCGGCTGGAAGGACACAGCGTGCGGCTGCACGCCACCGAAGCGGGCAAGGGGCTGTATGAAAAGCTCGGCTTTGTCGCCACCGGCACCATCGAGCAGCACCAGTGCCGCAGTCTGGGCGAGGTCAGTCCGCTGCCGCCGCCGGCCGGGCAGAGGTTACGCCCGGCACGCCATGACGATGCCGCCGCGCTGACCGCGCTGGATGGCCAGGCGCACGGTTATCATCGTCCACGGCTGACGGCGGTGCTGCTGGAACAGGCCGAACGGGTGCTGGTGCTGGAAGAGCATGGCGCAGTGAGCGGCTTTGCCTGTCTGCGGCGCTTTGGTCACGGTTACGTGGTCGGGCCGATTGTCTGCAGCGATCTGCCGCGCGCCCAGTTGCTGGTCAGCACTTTGCTGAGCGGGCTGTCGGGCCAGTTCGTGCGCATTGATACCGATGCCGAATCCGGCCTTGGCACATGGCTGAACGCCCTTGGCGTGCCGCAGGTCGACGCGCCAACCACCATGATCCGCGGGCGGCAATACCAGCCCGAGCGCATACTGGCGTTCGGGCTGACAACCCAGGCAATGGTCTGATGAATATCGTCTACAAATCCGAGCCGGCACGCGGCCGCCAGTGGGCCCAATTGCTGGCCCAGTTGGCACCGGAAGCGACCTTTCGCCAATGGCCCGAGGTCGGCGACCCGCAGCAGGTTGATTATCTGATCGCCTGGCAACCGCCGCAAAATATCATGCAAACCTTTCCCAACCTTAAGGTGCTGTTTTCGGTCGGTGCCGGCGTCGACCAGTTTGACTATGCCAGCCTGCCGCCTGAACTGCCGGTGGTGCGCATGATCGAACCCGGACTGACCCAGGGCATGGTGGAATACGTCACCTTTGCCGTACTGGCGCTGCATCGCGGCATGCCGCGTTATCTGCAGCAACAGCGTCAACAGCGCTGGCAGGAACAACCGACGCCGGTCGCCGGCGCCTGCCGGATTGGCGTGATGGGCGCCGGTACGCTGGGTGAAGCGGTGCTGCGGCCGCTGGTGGCGTTCGGCTATCCCTGCGCCAGTTGGAGCCGCTCGGCCAAAACCATCGACGGCGTACGCTGCTACGCTGGCGATGCGCAGTTGAGGGCATTCCTCGCCAGCAGCGATATTCTGATCTGCCTGCTGCCGCTGACTGCCAGCACCGAGGGCATCCTCAATGCCGCGCTGTTCAACCAATTGCCGCCGGGGGCGGCGCTGGTTCAGGTCGGTCGCGGCCGGCAGCTCAATCATCAACATCTGCTGGATGCGCTGGACAGCGGCCAACTGTCTGCCGCGGTGATTGACGTGACATCGCCGGAACCGTTGCCGCCAGGGCATGCGTTTTGGCAGCATCCCGCCATCTGGCTTACGCCACACATCGCCAGCCAGACGCGTCCAGAGAGTGCGGTACAGGCGTTGCTGGACAATATTCGCCGCTTTGAGCGCGGTGAGGCGATGATCGGCACGATCGAACGCACAAGAGGCTATTGAATGGATCACCAGCACTTGATCGCGCTGCGGCGCGATCTGCACGCCCACCCCGAATTGGGGTTCGAAGAGCAGCGTACCGCGGCCATGGTGGCGGACTTCCTGCGTCAACTGGATATCGAGGTGCACTGCGGGGTCGGCAAAACCGGCGTGGTCGGCGTTCTGCGGCGTGGCAGCAGCCCACGCACCGTCGGCCTGCGTGCCGATATGGACGCGCTGCCAATGGACGATGCCGGGCAACAGGCGTGGCACAGCCGCTATCCGGGGCGCTGCCACGCCTGCGGTCACGATGGTCACACCGCGATACTGCTGGGCGCTGCGGCGCAGTTGGCCGGTTCGAGCACCTTTGACGGCAGCGTGGTGTTTATCTTCCAGCCGGCAGAAGAAGGGCTGGCGGGCGCGCAGGCGATGATTGACGACGGGTTGTTCAGCCGTTTCCCCTGTGACGCGGTCTATGCGCTGCACAACTGGCCGGAACTGCCGCTGGGCACCGCGCAGACCCGTCCGGGACCGATCATGGCCGCCGCCGATCGCTTCGACATCACCGTTAAAGGCGGTGGAGGCCACGCGGCCCAGCCACATCTCACCGCGGATACGCTGCTGGCAACCAGCGAACTGGTGGTGCAGCTGAATACCATCGTCGCTCGCGCCGTCGATCCCTGCGAACCGGCATTGCTGACGGTAACCCGCGTGCAGGGCGGTTTTTCGCACAATATGATCCCGGCCAGCGCCAGCATTACCGGTACGGTGCGCACCTTCGATCCGCAGGTGCAAGACACCATCGAGCAATGTCTGCGCGCCATGGCGCAGCACGTCACCGCCGCGCACCGCCTGACGGCGGAAGTCAACTACCAGCGCTATTATCCGGCCACCGTCAATGCGCCGCAGCAGGCGGAGATTGCACTACGGGCGGCGCACAACGCCGGCCTTGCCGCATCGCTGGCGGCGAAGCCGGCGCTGACCTCGGAGGACTTCGCCTTTATGTTGCAGGCACGGCCAGGCGCCTATCTGTGGCTGGGATCCGCCGACAGCCGACCGCTGCATCATTCCGCCTACGATTTTAACGACGACGTCATTCCTTACGGCATTCGCTGGTTCTGCGAAGTGGTGCGTGAAACGCTGCCGATGAAAATTTAGTTCATGTATTGGCCCGCATTTCGACAGTTAATGCTGCTGCCATTCCGATTTCGGCAGCAAGAGGAAAAGGCTTATTGCGATACTTGATCTCAATATTGTCATGCGATGAGGAAGAGAGATGGATAATTTACTGGCTGAGCAGCAGACATTTTCTGACAACGGATTATTCCTGGACACGCGGGAAGAACACGTGGCACGCGGCGTGGTCACCGCACACCCGCTGGTGATTGCCAAGGGAAAGGGCGCCGAAGTCTGGGACGTCGAGGGCAACCGCTATCTGGACTTTGTCGCCGGCATCGGTGTCTTGAACGTCGGGCATAGCCATCCGGCGGTAGTGGCCGCGGTCACCGAACAGCTGCAACAGCTCTCGCACGCCTGCTTCCAGGTGGCAGCCTATCCGGGGTATATCGAGCTGGCCAGGCGGTTGAATAACGCGGTCGGCGCCGGTGAAAAATTCAAGAGCGTCTTTTTTACCAGCGGCGCAGAAGCGGTGGAAAATGCGGTTAAAATCGCCCGCGCATACACTAACCGATCGGGGATCGTTGCCTTTGACGGCGCGTTTCACGGCCGCACGCTGTTAGGCTGCACGCTAACCGGCATGAGTCAGCCTTACAAACAGAACTTTGGGCCATTCCCCGGTGAAATCTACCGCGTGCCGTTCCCCAATGCGTTTAACGGTATTTCTGACGGCGACTGCCTGCAGGCGCTGGATACGCTGTTTGCCGTGCAGATAGCGGCGGAACGCGTGGCGGCGATCATTATCGAACCGGTGCAGGGCGATGGCGGCTTCCTGCCCGCATCGCCGGCGTTTATGCAGGCATTGCGCGAACTGACCCAGCGTCACGGCATTGTACTGATCTGCGACGAAGTACAAACCGGCTTTGGCCGCACCGGTAAAATGTTCGGTTTCCAGCACGCCGGCATCGTGCCGGATTTGGTGACCGTGGCAAAAAGCCTCGGCGGCGGTTTGCCGATCTCTGGCGTGGTGGGCAAGGCGGAAATCATGGAAGCCCCCACCCCGGGCGGCCTGGGCGGCACCTACGGCGGTAATGCGCTGGCCTGTGCGGCGGCGTTGGCAGTGCTGGACCTGCTGGCCGACGGCTCGCTGTTGGCGCGCGCCAATCAGTTGGGTGGCGAACTTAATGCACGTCTGCATCAATTGGCTGACAAGTATGTCTGCATCGGCGAGGTGCGCGGCATCGGCTTTATGCAGGCGGTGGAAATTATCGACGTCGAAAGCGGATTACCCGATGCGGCACTGACCCAGCGTATTCTCGACTGCGCCAGCCAGGAAGGTCTACTGCTGATCAAGTGCGGCATCAAGCGTAATACCGTTCGTTTCCTCGCACCGTTGGTCACCAGCGACTCGCAGTTGGAAGAGGCGCTGCACATCTTTGATATTGCGCTGGCCCGCGCCACCGGCAGGCTGGGCTGAGACGGTTTCCTCATTGATATTCTTATGTTTGTTTGCGGTACACGACGACGGTATAGCGCGGTAAAACGCTGGCGCCGCCGGCAGAAAGCGTGCTATACCATCGTCATCAGATAACAATTTGGTAACAATGAGGGGTGTTATGAACGGCTTAATGAAACTGGACCGCATTGACATCAATATTCTGGTACAGCTGCAAAAAGACGGCCGCATCAGCAATGTCAACCTTGCCGATGCGGTGGGTCTTTCTCCCAGCCCCTGTCTGCAACGCGTCAAACGCCTGGAGACCGCCGGCTTTATCACCGGCTACGAAGCGCATATCAACCTGACCAAAATCACCGATTCGGTAACTGTGTTCACCGAAGTCACATTGTCCGGCCACCGACGTGAAGACTTTATGCGTTTCGAAAACGCCATCCGCGAAGTGGACGAACTGATGGAATGCCACCTGATCACCGGCGGCTACGATTACCTGTTGCGCTTTATTACCCGCAGCATCGAGCACTACCAGGAAGTGATTGAACAGCTGCTGGATGCCAAGGTCGGCATCGACAAGTACTTCAGCTACATCGTGATCAAATCGCCAATCATCAAAAGCAGCGTCCCGCTGCGTTCGCTGATTTCCCGCCATACCCCGGTGGAATACTGATCGCTCACCGCGCGCCAGGGGTGAAGGACCCTACCTCTGGGTTCGCCGTTGCCCCGGCACAAAATTTCATTTCCCTGCCAATTTCGCCATAAATACGCTGTTATCGCCGCCATTTTGCGAAAACTGCGGCTGAATTACGCCATAAACTCATGTTATGTCACGTTAATTCAGCCAGGAGCCCGCATGCTTTCGCCATTTGTTCCGCCCGCTGCCCATTGGCAGCGTAACGATTATCTGCTGAGTACCGATCCCGCGTTGCTTGACGTGGCGTGGGTACATCGACAACTCACGCAGCACAGCTACTGGGCCAAAGGACAGTCGCGGGAGACCACCCTGCGGGCGCTGGCCTGCTCGCTGCCGTTCGGCCTTTATCAGCAGCAACGCCAGGTCGGCTTTGGCCGGCTGATCACCGACTATTGCCGCTTTGCCTATCTGAGCGACGTGATCGTCGATAGCGCTCACCGTGGGCGAGGGCTGGGCGGCTGGCTGGCCACCTGCGTGACGCAGCATCCCGCGCTACACCAGGTCAAACGCTGGCTGCTGGCCACCGACGATGCCCATCAGATCTATCAACGCGCGGGCTGGCATGCGGTCACCCGACCGGAAAGGCTGATGGAATATAGCCGTCCAGCCGGGGAGGAGCGCTCATGAGCTATCGCGTTGGCGTGGATATTGGCGGCTCGTTCACCGATTTTGCCGTATTGGACGAACGCGACAACAGCATTCGCACCCTGAAAGTGCTGTCGCGCCCCGACAGTCCGGGCAGCGAAATTACCACTGGACTGGCGGCATTACAGCAGCGGGACGGCATCGATCCTCGGCAGATCGCTTACTTTACCCACGGCACCACGGTGGGGGTAAATGCGGTGATCCAGCGCAAGGGGGTCAAACTGGCGCTGTTCACCACCCACGGCTTTAGTGACGTGCTGGAATTGGCGCGACTGAAGATCCCGCGTATTCATGATTTATTCTCCCGCAGACCGACACCGCTGATTTCTCGCGATCGGGTGTTCGGCATCAATGAACGTACCGACAGTGATGGCCGCATTCTGGCGGCGCCCGACCGTCACAGCATAGAGCAGGCGGTGGCGGCGGCCAGCGCGGCAGGCTGTGCCGGCATCGTGATTTCGCTGCTGCACAGCTACCGCAATCCCGCCAATGAACAGGCGGTGCGCCGGATCATCGCCGAGATTGCGCCCGATATGCTGGTCTGTTGTTCGGCGGACATCTGGCCCATCATCCGCGAGTACGAACGTACCATTACCGCAGTGATTAATGCCTACGTGCAGCCGCAGGTGATTGACTATCTGCAGGCCTTTGAACTGGCGCTGAGCGGGATGGGCGTGACGGTACCGCCACGCATTGCCAAGTCCAACGGCGGCGTGATGAGCATGGCGCAGGCCAAGGCGGAGTGCGTACAGATGGTACTGTCCGGCACCGCCTCCGGGGTGATCGGTGCCAGCTACATTGCGCAGCGCTGCGGTTTTGATCGGTTGCTGAGCCTGGATATTGGCGGCACCAGCGCCGACGTGGCGGTGATCGTCAACGGCAGGCCAGAGTATGGCAGCGGTGAAATCATCGGCGAGTTTCCGATCTATATTCCTTCGGTTTCCGTGACCTCGGTCGGCCAGGGTGGCGGTTCCATCGCCTGGCTCGACCCGTTGGGGGTATTGCAGGTTGGCCCGGACAGCGCCGGATCACTGCCCGGACCGGTATGCTTTCAGCGCGGCGGAACGGCGGCCACCGCCACCGATGCCTTTGCCGCCTGCGGCCTGATCGGTCATGGCGATCTGGGTTACCACGCGGTACAGGTCGACGTGGCTGCCGCCCGGACGGCGATACAGGCATTGGCCGATCCGCTGGGGATCACCCTGGAACAAACGGCGGAAAATATCATCGCACTGGCCATTTCCGGCATGTACAGCGACACCAGCGGATTGCTGTCCCGCTTTGGCATCGATCCGCGCGAGTTCTGGTTCCTGGCTTTTGGCGGTGCCGGGCCAATGATGGGCTGTTTCCTGGCGCGTGAATTGAACATGAAAGGCGTGGTAGTGCCGCCAACGCCGGGGGTATTGTCTGCGCTCGGCGGACTGGTGGCCGATGTGAAGAATGATTTCATCCGCACGCTGTACTGCGATGTTACCGACGACATTGCCGTCGAACTGACGCGACAGGCCGATCGGTTGTGCAGCGAGGCGCAAGGCTGGCTGGCGCGGGAATACGGTGACGGACTGGCGCAGACGCTGAGCTTTTCGGCAGACATGCGCTATCGCGGCCAGTCGTTTGAAATCGAGGTGGCGCTTGACCAGCATGCCTTGGCGCAGGGCGATATTACCGCGCTGCGGGCGGCGTTCAACGCCCATCATCAGCGGCTGTTTGGCCACCACGACCCGCAGGCGATGGTGCAGATTATTGCTTTGCGACTGGTGATCGTTTCACCCACCCCCAAACCGGCGCTGATGACGCTGGCTGCGTGCGATGGCCCGGTTGAGGTGCTGCGCCAGGTGGATGCCTGGATCGACGGGCGCTGGTGGCAGGTTGACGCGGTGTCCCGCGCCACCTTGCGTGCCGGGCATCAGTTCGCCGGGCCGGCCATTGTGATGCAAGACGACTGCACCACCTGCGTACCGCCGGGTATGCAGGTCAACGTTGACACATTCGGCAACCTGCTTATCACTCCACTGACCGAGGCTCATCATGGCAATTGACGGACGTAACCTGCAAATTCTGGCCAACTACTGTGCGGCAGCGGCGGATGCCATGGCCTTTACCCTGATGCGCACCGCGCATTCGACCTTTGTCAAGGAAACCGAGGATTTTTCCTGCCAGATTGTCAGCCGCAGCGGCCTGGCCTTCGCGTCGCCGCGCAGTTTTGGCGCCCCCTGGTACAGCGGCATTGACTATGGCCCGGTGCTGGCGCTGATTGACGACTACCAGCCCGGGGATATCTGCATCACCAACGACGCCTACGCTGGCAACGTGGCTACCCATTCACCGGATATTCACATCTGGAAGCCGGTATTCCATCAGGGCGAAATCGCCTGCTTTGTGGTCGGGCATATTCATAATACCGACGTTGGCGGCGCGGTGCCGGCGTCGCTGTCGCGTTCACTGACGGAGATTGTGCAGGAAGGGCTGCGGCTGCCGCCGTTGAAGATCGTCAGCGGCGGCAAGCTGAATCAGGAGGTCGCCCGCATCATGCGGCTCAACGTACGTGCCCCCGAACAGAACTGGGGTGATTTCAAGGCGCAGCTTGCCTCGGTGAATATCGGCGAAAGCAAAATCCACCAGATCATCGCACGTTTCGGCATTGACGACTTTCTGCTCGGGGTGGAGGAGCTGCTTGACTATGCCGAACGACAGGCGCGGGCGGTCATTGCCACCATCCCGGACGGTGACTATTTTTATGCCGATTACGCCGATGAAGACGGCGAGGGCGGTTACCCCTGTCGCATCGCCGTGACGTTGAAGGTCAAGGGCGATGCGCTTGAGCTGGATTACAGCGACAGCGATCCCCAGTTGGCCTCGTCGCTCAACATGCCCACCGGCGGGCGCGAACGTCATCCGCTGGCGCTGGTGGGGGTCACCTATGTACTTGCCACGCTGGATAATCAGCTGCTGCTCAACGCCGGTACGCTGCGAGCAACGCGAGCCATTCTGCCGCCGGGCACCATTATGAACTGCGAAGCGCCGGCCGCCGTCGGCATGCGATCGCTGACCTGCGCGATGGCACAGATCGCCACGCTAGGGGCGTTTTCACTGGCCATGCCGCAGCGGTTACCGGCCAATTCGCCGGGCGGTAATTCGATCGTCAATATCCGTACCGTGGATAGTCAAAACCGCACCGTGGTTGCCTCGCTGGGCCCGGTTGGCGGTGGATCCGGCGGCACCCCGCGCCACGACGGCCCGGAAGGCTCCGGCGGGCTGTCGGCATTTCTGAAGAACACGCCGATAGAAATCAGCGAAGCCGAGGTGCCAGTGCGCTTTCTGCGTTATCGACTGGCACCGGACAGCGCCGGTGCCGGGGAATTTCGCGGCGGGCTGGCAACCGAAATGGCATTTGAGGTGTTCGCTCCCAATACCGTGATCACCGCACGCAACCGCAACCGCTCGGTGTTCGCATCGGCCGGCGCCGCCGGAGGCCAGGCAGGCTCCACCTCCTGGTTTCGTACCACCACGCCAGCGGGGCAGATCACCGAGCATGGCAATACCGATGTCATCCACTGCGGGCCGGGCGACGTGGTGAGCCTGAAAGGCCCCGGTGCCGGCGGTTACGGCCCGGCAAAACAGCGCCAGCCGGCCGCCGTACTGCGTGACGTCATTTGCGGCTTTGTTTCCGAACGCGCGGCGCGCCAGCAGTATGGTGTGGTCATCGAGCAAGGCGAAATCGATCTGCCTGCCACCGCCCGCCTGCGCGCGACGATGGCAGATGCCGGCAGGCAACATTTTGATGTCGGCCCGGCAAGAAGGGCGTTCGAAGCGCTCTGGACGCCGGCACGTTACCAACTGTTGACGACATTCCTGGCCGATATGCCGGTCGTCTGGCGGCATTTTTTGAAACATCAGGTATTTGCCGCCGTGCAGGCCGGGGAGTGTGCCGATTTGCCGTTGCCCGTGCAAATGGAGACGATTTTCGGCCGGGTGTTGCAGCGTTTTCCATCGTTGGCGCAACGGTCTGCCGCCAGTTGAAAATCCCGTTGCCGAGTCTGGCCTGATGGGTCGCCTCGGCAAGAAATATGCCCCTCAGCATTGCTCATCGACGAAAATATCCCACAGCGCTTCGACCGCCCGCGACATTTTGCCGGCCGGACGGAACAGCCTGATGTCGATCGGCACCCAAACGCCGCTGTCGCTCGCTGCCGCCGCCGCAAGGTTGCCCGCTTGTACGTCGGCTTGCGCCAGCGTTTCCGGCAACCAGGCAATGCCATCGCCGGCCTTGACCATTGCCAGCAACGTCGCAGCCAGATCGGCGGTAAACACCTGCTCCATCCCCCGTTTGGCACGATTTACCGACGACGTATTGGCAATAATCCGCCCGAGTCCTGATTCTGCCGAGAAAGACAGATAAGGGAACTTCCTGCCGCCGGAAATACGCCATATCGGCTGACCGCTAGCGGCATCGCGCCGGCTATAGGGGATTAAGGTTTCCCGCCCGAGACGAACGCTGAGGAACTTTTCCTGCTCAAGGTTGATATGCATGTGCGGATGGTAATAACACAGCAGGAACTGCGCATCGCCTTTGCCGATCATTCTTTCGCAGGCGCTCAGGGTGTCAGAGAGCAGTCGAAAGGAGCCGAAGCGGGCAATCTTGTCGTTGTTACGCATCAGCGTGGGGAAAAAGGAGAACGAGAGCGAGTGAGTGGCAGAGAAAATGACGTCCGGCTTTGCGTCCCCTGAGGCATCAATCACCTCGTTTCTTAGCGTATACAGCGCGCGGATCAGATCCGGTACCTGTTTGATAAACACTTCACCCGCTCGCGTCAGGCTGACGCCGCGCCGGTTTCGTTCAAAAAGCGGCGTTCCCAGCCACTCTTCCAACGACTGTATACGCCGACTGAATGCAGGCTGGGTCACATATCGGGAAGCCGCGGCACGGGAAAAATTCAGCGACGCTGCCAGCGCAACGCAGTCTTCAAGCCAGGTCAACTCCAGGTGATGCCGATTTTGCATTACAGCCAACCTCATTTGCATTAGAACAGGCCATTTTATGGGCATAAGATGAAAAAAGACCGGACACTACCGTCCGTCAGTCGCGGCCTTGATTCGCCTTAACGCTAACATATTGGCATAACGTTACACAGCGTTCGGGCACCGCAGATGACAAAAATCGCCGGAGAGAACATGCGTATTGTTGACGTTGTAGAAATGACCAAACCGATTGCTTCACCTATTCGAAACGCCTATATCGATTTTAGCAAGATGACCGCCAGCCTGGTTGCGGTGGTCACTGACGTTGAGGTCGACGGGCGCCGCGTGGTTGGATACGGCTTTAATTCCAACGGACGCTACGGCCAGGGGGGGCTGATCCGTGAGCGCTTTCGTGACCGTATCCTGAACGCGGAATCCGCCAGCCTGCTGAACGCGCAAGGCAACAATCTCGACCCGCATAAGGTGTGGGAAGTGATGATGAGCAACGAGAAGCCAGGCGGCCACGGTGAGCGCTCGGTTGCCGTCGGCACGCTGGATATGGCCATCTGGGATGCCACCGCCAAGATTGCCAATAAGCCGCTGTTCCGTCTGCTGGCAGAGATGAAAGGGGTTGAGGCCAATCCACGGGTATTCGTCTATGCGGCCGGCGGTTATTACTATCCAGGCAAAGATCTCGGCGCACTACGCCAAGAGATGCGCGGTTATCTCAACCGTGGCTACAACGTGGTAAAAATGAAAATCGGCGGTGCCTCCCTCGACGAAGACCGCCGCCGTATTGAAGCGGTACTGGAAGAGATCGGCAGCGAAGGGCGGTTGGCGGTCGATGCCAATGGACGTTTCGATCTGGAAACCGGCATCGCCTATGCCAAGATGTTGCGTCAATATCCGCTGTTCTGGTACGAAGAAGTCGGTGACCCGCTGGATTATGCGCTTCAGGCGGCACTGGCGGAATTCTATCCCGGCCCGATGGCCACCGGAGAGAACCTGTTCTCTCATCAGGATGCACGCAACCTGCTGCGTTATGGCGGCATGCGCCCCGATCGCGACTATCTGCAGTTTGACTGTGCGCTTTCCTACGGCCTGGTTGAATACCTGCGCACGCTGGAGGTGCTGACACAGTTTGGCTGGTCCCCCTCACGCTGTATTCCTCACGGCGGCCACCAGATGTCATTGAACATAGCTGCCGGCCTGGGTCTCGGCGGTAACGAAAGTTATCCGGATCTGTTCCAGCCCTACGGTGGATTCCCGGACTCGGTCAAGGTAGAAGACGGTCATATCATCATGCCGGAACTGCCCGGTATCGGTTTTGAGGGCAAATCCGATCTGATCAGGCAAATGCGCGCGCTGGCCGAATAAGTCCTCGCCGCAGTTTTGCCCTCCGGTAGATAAAGCCAGGCAGCGTAGAAACGGGTGGTGAGTCATCAGGGAATTATACATTTATATATTCATAGGTATATTTCACCCCCGTTTTAAACGCCTATCAGGCGGCAAGCCGAAGAGATTGACAGGAAAATAGCCAAGCCAACAAGCGATAATATATTTAACCGCGTTCTGATTCAGTACGTCATTTATGCGAACAGGGCGTAGTAGCAAGATAACGCTATTATGCAGCTTTCAGCCCGCGACGCAGGCCCGGCGGTCAAGGCTGACGACGCCACTGTCTGTGTCGCCCGGCGATTAGCGACGACGATAATTATCGGCTGATGCACATCTACGCTTGGCCAGCTGAATATTACCCACCCAATAACATCATAAAAAATACCCCAGGGAACGGATGGCAGAGAGATATTGACTGAAAGCACTTACCCTACAAAAGTCTGAATACGAGGCAGTTACCATGAGCGTAAATTCTTTACCGCAGCGCCTTATTGGCAATAAACGCTGGACAATAATATTACCTGCCGTTTTTATCATGTATACCATTTCATTTTTCGATCGTGTCAATATTGGCATGGCGCTCCCCCATATCGTGGCCGAATTGGCGCTGACGCCGGTAGAAGCGGGCTGGCTCGGTGGGGCGTTTGCCTGGGGCTATGTGGCGACGCAGTTTACCGCCGGCTGGCTGGCATTGCGTTTCGGCTCACGCCGGGTGATCGGCCTGAGTCTGTTTCTGTTTGGCGCCTGTGCCATGCTCACCGGCCTGACGCGAAACTTTGGCGAACTGATCGCAGTACGTTTCTTGCTTGGGCTGGCTGAGGGTCCGATTCAGGCAGCGACGGCGATGTTTCTCGCCCAGTGGTTTATCAAGCGCGAGCGCGGCAGGGCATTTGGTATATGGAACCTGAGCCTGGGTGCCGGCGCATTTCTGGCAGGTCCGATTTCCGGCTGGATCCTGGCGCATCACGACTGGCGCATCATGATGGTGATCGAAGGCGCGCCCGCCTGGATTTTCTGCATTATCTGGTTTTATCTGGTGCCGAAAAACCTGCGTGCTGCCCGCTGGCTGAGTGACCAAGACCGCCAGGTCATTGAGGCGGATCTGGCGGCGGAACAGTCCGGCTATGTTAAGGAAACATCGGATCGCTGGTGGACTATCCTGCGCATTCCGGCGCTGTGGCTAATGCTGATTGGTTATTCGCTGCACAGCATGTTGGCATATGGATTCACCTTATGGCTGCCGACGGCACTCAAAGGGTACGGCACCCTCAGCGAATTTATGGTGGGTTTCATCAGTGGCCTGCCTTTTTTGATGACCATGGTGGGTATCTGGTACATCACCCGGCGTTCGGACAAATTTAATCAGGAAAGACGCCTGCATGCCGCCATTCCAACCGTACTGTGTGGTATAGCGCTGTCGGTGGCGGCTTTTGTCCCGGCATCGCTGTACTGGTTACAGATAGCCTTGTTCCTGTTCGTCGGCTTGACCATGAAGATGCTGGTGCCGCTGGTGTACGTGCGTCTGACAGAAATCCTGCCGACCAGAAAAGCGGTGCCGGCGGTAGCGTTCGTCGGTGCCTGCAGCAATTTCATCGGTCAGTTTGGCGGTCCGCTGGTGGCTGGCTATCTCAAGCAGCTTGGTGGCGGCAGCGATATGACGCTTGCATGGAGCGTACTGGGGTTGTTTTCCATCATCGGTGGCATTCTTTTTGCCATGGCGGTGGGAAAAAACGAGAGTATCTGCGACATCAAGCCCGCTTTTCGCCTGCACGGCCGGCAAAGGCTACCGGCAAAGGAAGGATAAGATTGTCATCAAGTTGCATAACGCGCTATATACTCTAGTGGTGATAAATGAAGCTGGGAGACAAACAATGCGCGTGGCTGACTATCCGTTGGCAGACGCAGAAAAGTGGGCTGGCGTAGATGCCTATTTTTCTGCGTTGCTGGCACCTGATGACGATGTTTTGCAGGCAGCATTGGCTGCCAACGCAGCGGCGGGATTACCGGCACACGACGTGTCGGCCACTCAGGGTAAAATGCTGGCATTATTTACCCGCATGCTGCGGGCTGCACGTATTCTGGAAATTGGCACGCTTGGCGGATACAGCACCATCTGGATGGCACGAGCACTGCAACCGGATGGCCGGATAACTACCCTCGAGGCCAACCCACAGCATGCACAGGTAGCATCGAGCAATATTGCCAATGCGGGGCTGTCGGGCTGCGTCGATATTCATATTGGCGCAGCGCTGGCTATATTACCCACCTTGACGGGGCCGTTTGACCTGATCTTTATTGATGCAGACAAGAAAAATAATCCACAGTATCTGCAAGCGGCGATATCACTTTCCCGTCCAGGCACGGTGATTATCGCAGATAATATCGTCAGAGGCGGGGCGGTTATTGATGCACAAAGCGAAGATGCCAACGTTCAGGGCGTTCGAGAGTGTTTGCAGATGCTGGCAGACCATCCTCAACTGGACGCGACGGCACTACAGACCGTCGGTGAAAAAGGCTGGGATGGCTTTGCCATGGCGGTGGTTAATGCTGCCTAGCGTTGCTGCCAGTATATTGCAAAGGGAGAATGAAAATATATCTGGCACTAAAAAACATTAAGGATATTAAATATCCTCCGCTAAAGAAACGTCTGAATCGTTGGCGTCACACCTGTATTTCACAAGGAAATCTGGCAACCTTTAGCGTTATTTTATCAGCGATAACTTATGGGAAAAATTGCTCTCCGTTAACAATTTGACATGAGGAGTTGATATTTAACCCACCCTTTATCGTTGCCATCGTTTATATTACCAGCTCACCGATAGCGCAAAACATCACCATCATAACAATGCTGAAAAAAACCTGACATTTTTACAGCTAACGGTTAGATAATAATGTCGGTAACTACGGATAGCGCTGCCGATCGTGACGCTATCCGCCCGAACACCCATGTGCATTGATCAGAAACCAGCCGTTCAGCTAGCTGTCCAGACAGGCTGAGTTGTCATTTCTTTGCTGAATTTCAATCACTTGACCTGCGTACTTTTCGGTCCATTGCAGCATGGCAACCACCGGCGTTTCCAGCGTTTTACCCAATTCGGTGATTTGGTACTGAACCGCAACGGGCGAAGAGCAAATGACCTGACGAGTAATTAACCCAGAGCGTTCCAACCGCCGCAGAGTGTCGGTCAGCGATTTGTGGGTAATATTGCCAAGATGACGCTTAATGGTATTGAAACGCACCGGGCCGTTATATAACAACGTCAGCACCATGATTGACCATTTGTTGGCAATTTGATCCAACACCACGCGAATATTATCCAGTATTTCCAGCGAACAAATGGGTAACTCGGTATCCTCTGACATATCTAGTACCTTAAAGGTGCGTAATTGAAACCAGGTATATAAAGTATATCATCTTGTTTCACCCTCGAGACAGCGTCGAGATTGCGGCTGTATACAACCCGGATGAAACATCGTGCAAAAACTGAATGGAAAAGTTGCTCTTATTACTGGCGCCTCAAGCGGTATTGGTGCCGCCACGGCGAAGAAGTTAGCCGAAGCCGGCGCAAAAGTGGCTATTGCCGCGCGCAGAACCGAACGACTGAACGCATTGCGAGCTGACATCGAGCGGCAAGGTGGCCAGGCCCTGGTATTGACACTGGATGTCACCGATAAAAACTCGGTTGCGGCGGCGGTAAATAAACTGCTGCAACGTTATGGCCAGCTAGATATCGTGTGTAATAACGCCGGAATCATGCCGATGTCAAATCTCGATGAATTCAAAACCGATGAATGGGACAGCATGATCGACGTGAATATCAAAGGGGTGTTGAACGTCACGGCAGCGGTACTGCCGGTGATGATCGAACAGCATGCTGGGCATATCATCAATACGTCGTCGATCGCCGGCCGCAAAGTTTTCGGTCAGGGCTTTGCGGTTTACTGCGCAACCAAATATGCGGTCAGTGCGTTGAGCGAAGGTTTGCGGATGGAGGTCGGCAAAAAACACAATATCCGCGTCACCAGCATACAACCCGGCGTAACCGCCACCGAATTATCGCTCACCACGACCAGCGAAGAATATAAAGGATTGCTTGAGGCTTTCGTTGCACAACTTACGCCGCTCGATCCTGACAATATTGCCGAGACGATCCTGTTTGCCGCCACTGCGCCAGCGCACGTTAACATCGCCGAGCTGTTTGTGCTGCCAACCAGCCAGATCTGACGGCGGGGCATAAGACAGTCAACCAAGCCGGCACGGCATATTAGCCTGCCGGTTTATTACCGCGCGTCCAGGTTGAGCACCCCCTCAGGATGAGATAAGCGCAGGGCGTTGATTAATTGATGAAAATAACGTTAACGGCTATCATCAAGCCTTATCGACAGAGGATTAGGGTAAATGCCGAGAACAGATGATGTGATAGCGCGCGCCTACAAACAGGTGGATGTATTTGCCACCTCGCCATTGCAAGGGAATCCCGTAGCGGTAGTGCTGGAGGCCGAGGGCCTGACTGAAAAACAGATGCTGGCATTAGCGCGTTGGACCAATCTGTCGGAAACGACGTTTGTTTTCAAACCGACTCATCCGCAGGCAGATTATCAGCTGCGTATTTTTACTCCCGAAAAAGAGCTGCCGTTTGCTGGACATCCGACGTTGGGCACCGCCCATGCATTATTGGAAACTGGCTTAGTCACCCAACAACCGGGGGTTATTATGCAGCAATGCGGTGTTGGCCTGGTTGCAGTCAATATCTTACCGGAAGGAACCCTGGCGTTTGCCGCACCTGCGGTAACGTTTCGAACGCTGAACGTTGAGCAGCGCGAAATGCTAATGGCCGCTTTCCCATATGCGATTATTGAACCAGAGACTCTGTCGGTGATGGCAGATATGGGCATTCGTTGGCTGATGGTGCGCATGCCCAATGCGCAATCCTGCCTGGCGGTAACGCCGGATCAGAGCATGATCAAAAGGCTGCAAGCGGCTTGTGATGTCGATGGCGTGGCGATTTATGGCGTGTATTCAGCAGGTTATCCAGCCGATTACGAAGTGCGCGCGTTTCTGGTTGAATGGGATAAGTTGGTTGAGGATCCGGTAACCGGCAGTGCCAATGCCTGTCTGGCCCGGTTGTTGAAAGCCAATAATTTCCCCGACGCAGGTTTGACGGCACAGGGCTATCAGGTTCGCCAAGGTAGCCAGCTTAATCGAGAAGGTCGCGTTAGCGTGCGCTTTATCAATAATGAGCCATGGATTGGCGGACAAAGTTGTACGCTGATTGATGGCCAGTTACGTATTTGACTACGGCAATCATTCACTACATACCTTAGGATTGCACAAAACTAATACCATTTTCTGATGGCGTATTTTGAGAGAATCTGCAGGGGGATTACTGCCAATTCTGTGCAGATTTCACCTAGCGCGATCAAAAAAACAGGGCGTTTTGACCGGTTTAAGCGAGTTACTCATCATTATCCTTTAGTCGCAGAGAAAAAGATAAGTCGTGGACTGGTTGTCAAACTCTGATATGTCGCAGGAAAAGCTCACGAGTAGGTGGATCAGGTTGCGGGTCGCTCCGTAGCAAAAACGTTGCACAAACAACAACGACAAGCCTGAGTCAATTACTGGCAGACCGCGAAGGCGAGGAGATATGGAAGCCAGACAGACAGTCTGGTACGTATCCCTCAATGCAATTTAACATAATATACATTATGCGCACCAAGGTGACGTTAGCTGAATTCTGGGATTCTGGGCTTTACATCCGCTGGCCAGGTCTTGGTTGATAGCCATCAGCCATACCATATTGCTTTTTTTAGATTGCAGCCAGCATCTCAGCCAGCCCCGTCGGATAAACAATCTCGCGAGTGGTCGCCAGTTCATCTTCACTCCACCAATGATGCAAATCGATAACCTGCTTTTCTTCCGTGCTCCAATGAGTAGCGTCGATCTGATGGCTAACCGCTCGCACCAGATAAAACCGCTCTTCGGCGTTCACCAACTCACCGCTGGATAAACTCATGATGAAATTTCGTTGCGCCACGTACGTCATTTCATTAGTGATAAGCCCGGTTTCTTCTTGCAGCTTTCGGCTTGCTGCCTGCTCGAATGTTTCACCTGACTCGACGCCGCCGCCTGGCGTTGCCCAGTAGATGTTTCCTGCCAGCGCCCCGGTACGATGTCTAAACCGGAACAGCAACACCTTTCCCGCCGAATCAATAACCAAAAGTCTGGCTGCCGGTCGCGATCGCATAGTATCTCCAGATTGCGCTAGATGAATTCTGCAGGTTGTTGGCTACTCTGACCCTGCAGATTTGCTCAGAACGCGTCATTTTATCGGGTAAAAAACAGTCATAGCCAAGTTGCCTACGTATTTAATCTGCCTTAAAGCCCGCCGCCAGATAATGGAATGCCTCGATAGCCTTGGGTAATGTGGCTTCCGGTGTTTCACTGGCCGCCACCCACAGTGCGGCGTTCAGCGCTGCGCCGTTGAGCAGTCTGGCCGCGGCTTCGACATCAACCGGTTTTAAAATACCGTTCGCCGCCATCGCCGCGATGGTTTGTCGGGTAACATCCAGGCAGGCATTCTGACTGGGCCAACGTGACGGATCGCCAAGAAATGCCGGTCCGTCCAGCAGGACGATACGTTGTATTTCAGGATCGAGCGCCATCTTGATATACGCTACGCCCTCGGCCAGCATTTTGCCCCAGTCATCCTCGGCGCTGCTGGCCATCTGTTTTGCTCGTGCCGCCATTTCACCGTCGACTTGCGCCACAACCGCAGCCAGCAAGCCTTTTTTATCACCAAAGTTATGGTAAATCGCCCCGCGGGTCAGCCCAACGCTGGCAGTCAAATCGTCCATTGACGCCGCGGAAAATCCATTGATTGCAAAGGCTTTTCTTGCCGCCGCGATCAGTTTGGTACGGTTTTCTTCCATGGTTTCTGCTCTACGTCTGGCTGCCATTTGGCACTCCTTTTTCATATACGCTTCGTATATTATTTGACATACGTACCGTATGTGTGATTAATTTACATACGGAGAGTATATGAAATTATACCGTCCCTGCGTAGTCCTACTGTAATTAATATGATGAGAGGATAAGAACATGAGCCAACGCGAAGCCGTCTTTCCCGCCAATCGCCATGCTTTATACCAACAACACGGCTATTCGGCAGCAATCCGCTCCGGCGATCTGCTGTTTGTTTCTGGACAGGTCGGCAGCCGAACCGACGGTTCGCCAGAGCCCGACTTTGAACGCCAGGTCAGGCTCGCCTTCGACAACCTGCGCGCGGTTCTCGCTGCAGCAGGCTGTAGCCTTGATGACATCATTGATGTCACCAGTTTTCACACCGATCCGGAAAACCAGTTCGCCACCATTATGGCGGTAAAAGGTGAAACCTTCCCGCAAGCCCCCTATCCTAACTGGACGGCGGTCGGCGTGAACTGGCTGGCGGGTTTTGATTTTGAAATCAAAGTAATAGCCAGAATTCCCGCGACACCCCATTAATGCCCTGCCGGCCTCTCTGGCCTGGCTGCTCATCAGGTAAGATAACGTTTGAACCATTCAAGCGTCCGCGCCCAGGCCAGATTAGCGGCAGCCTCGTCATAACGCGGCGTGGTGTCGTTATGAAACCCATGATTTACCGCTGGATAAATATAGGCTTGATACACCTTTTCATTGGCCTCCAAGGCTGCTTTATAAGCCGGCCAGCCTTCATTGATACGCGTATCCAGTTCGGCATAATGAATCAGTAGCGGAGCCTTGATGCGTGGCACATCTTCGGCCTTGGGTTGACGGCCATAAAATGGCACCGCTGCCGCCAGTTCCGGATAAGCCACCGCTGCGGCATTGGCAACGCCACCACCGTAACAAAAGCCGGTGATGCCCACCTTGCCGTTCACCGCCTCGTTTTTCATCAGAAACTCTATTGCCGCAAAAAAGTCGTTCATCAATTTTTGCGGATCAACCTGCTGCTGTAACTCACGTCCTTTATCGTCATTGCCAGGATAACCGCCAACCGAGCTCAAGCCGTCCGGCGCCAGCGCCAGATAACCGGCCTTTGCCACCCGTCGCGCTACATCCTCGATATAGGGATTCAAACCACGGTTCTCATGCACCACCACAATAGCCGGCAGCGGCCCGCTCGCCGCGCTCGGCGTAACCTGGTAGGCTCGCACCTCGCCATGGCCGTTTGGTGAGGGATAGCTTATGTAACCGGCGTGGATCTGTGGATCGTTGGTCGCCACCTGCTGTGCCAGCGCGTAATTCGGACTAAGCGAGTTCAATAGCATTATCGCCGTCACGCCGCCAACCGCGTATTTTGCGGCGCGATCGAGAAACTCGCGGCGCGAAATTTTACCGTGCGCATAGTAGTCATACAGCTCGAGTAATTCCGGCGGAAAGTCTTTGGCAGTGAGACGTGTCATTGGCTGTTTTCCTCAAGGTGAGTAGGCACAAACTGTATTAATCCTAGCCGCATCTGCGATCAAAAGCGCCCTAATACCAAACAAAATTCGGCCACGCAGCCAACGGCAGTAACCCTGCGAAATCGGTCATCTGGCAGTATTCGCCGCTGAGCCGCCCCACAGCGCTTCATCCGGCAATGATTGTTAAAAAAACTAGCCATATGTTAATGACAAATTAAATAAATATCAGAAAATATGAATAAGGGTGAAAGTGAATTTATTACGGCCAATTAGACTTGCAGCGACGGCAATATTTACTAAGGTTAAAAACGTAAGGAAAATATTGTTGCTGACGGCGGCAATACCCTTACTGCCATATTAATTTATCTGTAGGAGGAAATTATGGCTGAACATCGTGGTGGCTCAGGTAATTTTGCCGAAGATAGACAACGCGCTTCTGAAGCGGGCAAAAAAGGTGGCCGCGAAAGCGGGGGCAACTTTAAAAATGACCCCGAACGAGCCTCTGAAGCAGGCCGTAAAGGCGGTAAGCACTAACCCTTAAAATTTCTGATTAAAGGTTAGTCGCATTAAGGACTATCGCCACAGGCTGTGATCCTGGGATCGCAGCCTGGCTCAATGTTCAGGAGGCATGATGAAACATTACTTGACAGCGTTATTTTCCAGTCCGGAAAAATTTCTATCACTGTTTAGCGATATCACCGGCCGAGGTGAACATGACAAAGAGGAACATATCTGGATTGACGAAAATGGCAATGCCTTCGTCAATACCGAAAATGAAAAATTTATGCAGGCTTTTGAATCACATGTAAAAAAAATGAGTCAGTACTGATATGGGCACGGCAATATTTATGGTGTTACTGGCCTGCGGCTATTGGTACACCACGCGGGATTTGTCTTCCCGCTTTAAGTTAAAACGCACCTACGGTTGGGAGGTTTACTTTCTGGTCGCACTGTATGGCTGTATTTTTGTCTTGCAGGGCATCATTGTGGTTTTTATTATCTGGCTGGTCCTATTGATATTTTCGCAACTCGCCAACCTGATCGCTACGCTAAACCACTATCCGCTTGACCTTCATTACCATGCGGATTTTTTAAACTGGAGTTTTCTGGAGATTAAAACGCCAGTGGTGGTAATGCTGGCCACCGCTATATTATTATGCTTGTTGCACACCTCACGCTCACCCAACATCCGTTTAAAAACCACTGAACGCAAAGATCTTTATAAAAAACTTACCAAGACCAATGGTCTGGAAGGTATTTTATATCAGAGCATGGAACAGGGAAACATGGTTTTAGTGACATTGGCATCACAGCGAATATATATCGGTTTGGTTTATACTGCATTAAATGAATCAACCGCATCCGACAATTTGGTGTTGCTACCGCTACTGAGCGGTAAGCGCGACCCAAATGCCCTGCAAATCAAGGTGGAGAACAATTATGCCGCCTATTATCAACGTAATAAGATCGATCTGAGCAGCAAGCCGGATTCGGTATTCTGCTTTCGCAAAATCATTTTTCTGCATCAGATCGAATCGCTGTCACTGTTTGACCCGTTAATGCTGGGTGAAACGGTTGCACCGTCCAAGGTGCTGGATACGCCCCGCTAGCCTGCCGGTTACGGGGCGTAACCTTATCCAGCCGTAACACCCATGACCCGCAAGGCGTTGATTGCCATCGACTTCCTTTTCCGCCTACGTTTCCTGAGACGGCTATTTTTGCCACCGACATCACAGCCTTGGTAATTTATTAAACAAAATGGTTGAATATCCCCCACTTCGTTCTATATTCAACCATATGGTTAAATTATCTTCCTCTCAGTTGGACGCCATTTTTCATGCGCTGTCCGACCCGACGCGGCGAACCATTTTGCATACGCTGGCGGAAGGCGAACACAGCATCGGCGAGCTGGCCGCGCCGTTTAACATGACATTTTCTGGCGCCTCTAAGCACATCAAAGCCCTGGAACAGGCGGGCCTGGTGCAGCGGACCGTGCAAGGAAGAAACCATATTTGCCGGCTCGCCCCCGAGCCGATGGCGCAGGCCATGCGATGGCTGCAAACCTATGAACATTTCTGGGCCGATCGGCTCGACGCGTTGGAACAGGCATTGCGTCAACCCGATCCGCCCCCTCCCGAGGAGTGAAGCATGAACGATTACGGCATGGTTATTGAAACGGGTACCTTGCGCATCCAGCGCCTGTTGCCCGGCCCGATAGAGCGCGTATGGGCCTATTTGACCGAGTCCGACAAACGCGCCACCTGGCTGGCGGCCGGCGAAATGACGCTGGAAGTCGGTGCGCCGCTGGCGTTGCTATTCAACAACGGTCAACTGGCTGGCGACAGTGAGCCGACGCCGCCCGAGTTCCGACAATACAGCGGCAGCGTTACCAATCCCGGCCATATTACCTGCCTGTTTCCACCACGGGTGCTGAGCTTCACCTGGGCCGAGAAGGATAAAGACCGTCCTTCCGAGGTCACTTTTGAACTGACCGAGCAAGGCAGCGACGTCTTGCTTACCGTTACCCACCGCCGATTGGCCACTCGTGAGCAAATGCTCAGCGTTGCCGGCGGCTGGCATACGCATCTGGATATTCTGGTCGATCGTCTCAACCACCAGCCGCCACGTCCCTTCTGGGCTACGCTGGCACGGGTGCAGGAGGAATATCGCGCCAGGCTGTAACAATGCCGCGGCGAGGGCCACCGGTCGCGCCCTCGTCGCACATAGCGACATATGTCGACTGCGTGTAAATCCCTCTGCCTGGGGTTATTGCTGCTGTTTGAAATTCAGAGCACGTTTTCGCTCAATACCCGTCAATGGCAGTAACGGATTTGCCCTTCAGCCAACCCGCTGCGGTTTCTCTCATCGCCGCCATCCTCCCCGATGCCAGCGTCTCATCATGGTGCAGCCATGCACCGTTTGATTGCAGCGACGCTGAGCATTGGCGCGCAAATTTACGCGAGACGACGGCGGCAATACCGCCAATCACCCATTCCTGATCCCGAAGATGAAACCGAGCAGCATACTGAACAAAGATACGGTTTGCCGGTACTGCGCCTGAATACGGTATAAATGGACTGGTACGGAAATTGCTTTTCCTCTCTATCATGACAGGAGAAGCATACGATGAAAGCAATCATTATTGGTGGTGGTATCGGCGGCTTGTGTACCGCCATTGCCCTAAAACGCATTGGCATCAACGCCGAGGTGTTTGAAGCGGTCAAGCAAATCAAACCGGTCGGCGCCGCCATTTCCATCTGGCCGAACGGCGTAAAATGCCTTAATTACCTCGGCATGAAAGAACCACTGCGCCAGCTTGGCGGACCGATGCAGTACATGGCGTATCAGGAATATCTGCACGGCCAGACACTCACGCGCTTTAGCCTCGATCCCCTGGTCACCAGCGTTGGCGAACGGCCCTATCCGGTAGCGCGTGCCGAATTGCAGGCGATGCTGCTGGCCACCTACGGTGACGACTGCGTGCAGTTCGGCAAACGGGTCAGCGGTGTGGAAGAAACCCCTGACGGCGTCAGCGCCTGGTTTGACGACGGCTCGCAGGCGCACGGTGACTTTCTGATCGCCGCCGACGGTACCCATTCGGTCATCCGGCCCTACGTATTGGGTCATCAGGTTGAACGTCGTTACGCCGGCTACGTCAATTGGAACGGGCTGGTTACCATTGACGAAACGATTGCCCCGGCCAATCAATGGACCACGTTCGTTGGCGAAGGCAAACGCGTGTCGCTGATGCCGGTAGCGGGCAACCGTTTCTATTTCTTCTTCGATGTGCCGCTGCCCATCGGGCTGCCGGAAGATCGCACTACCGCCCGCGCCGACCTGCAGCGCTACTTCAGCGGCTGGGCTGAGCCGGTGCAAAAACTGATCGCCGCTATCGATCCCGCCACCACCAACCGCATCGAGATCCACGACATCGAGCCGTTTGAACGCCTGGTGCGCGGCCGCGTGGCGTTATTGGGCGATGCCGGCCACAGCACCACGCCGGACATCGGCCAGGGTGGCTGCGCGGCGATGGAAGACGCGGTGGTGCTGGCGATTGCGCTGCAAACCAATTCGCTTGGCGTGGAAGATGCGCTGCTGCGTTATCAGGAAAAACGCAGCTATCGCGTCAAGGATCTGGTGTTGAAAGCCCGCAAACGCTGCGACGTCACTCACGGTAAAGAAATGGCCGTCACCCGCGATTGGTACGAAGAGCTAAAAACAGAAACCGGCGACCGCATCCTGTCAGGCATGAAAGAAACCATTCTCGGCGGGCCGCTGGCATAATCGACGCGGCGCTGTGCAATCAGCGCCGTTCAGTGCGTTCCCGGATTGGCACGCAAACGCGCCACCTGCGCCTCAACCTCTTGCCAGGCCGGTTTTTGCCCGGCATAGCGCTGACGCAGATAGTTCACCAGGTCCGCCACCTGTCGATCGGAAAAACTGTCTTTGAAACCCGGCATATAGCCGAGTTCGGTGGTTGCAGGTTGCGCAATACCTTGCAGGATCACTTTTATCAGGTTGTCAGGCCTGTCGCTGAAGATATTGGTGTTATTCGCCAAATCGGGACTGACGCCGAACAGCTGCGGCCCGCCGCTGCTGGCACTATGGCATGCCTGACAGGCCCCCTGGAACAACCGTTCACCGGCCTGCTGCGACACCTGCGGTGCGGCGGCGGCCAGCGCGCTTACCTGCGGTTGCGTATTTAATCTGGCGGGCTCACTGAGCGAGATCAGATAGTTGGCCATCGCGCGCAGATCGCTTTGCGGCAGCGTAGCCAGCTCGCTGACCACCGGGCCCATCGGCCCGGCGGCAACGCCATGTTCAGCCGAATGGCCACTGCTCAGGTACTGAAATAGCTGCTCCTCACTCCAGGGTTTATCGGCATTCGCCAGATTGTTCAGCGCAGGCGCTTGCCAACCGTCCACCATCGCACCGGCCAGGAAGCTGGTGCCACCCTTTTCCGCTCCCAGCAGGTTACGCGGAGAATGACAGGCTGCACAATGACCCAGGCCGTTGACCAGATACGATCCGCGGTTCCACTGCGCGGTTTGCGTCACGTCCGGTTTGAATTCTCCCTGCCTGAGGAACAGCGCGTTCCAACCGGCCAGCAGCGGCCGTACGGAAAACGGAAAGCGCATATCATTGGCCTGATTGGTCTGACTCACCGCCGGTTGCGACATCATATAGGCATACAGCGCCTGCATATCACCCTCGGTCATTTTGCTAAAGGCGGTATAGGGGAACGCCGGATAAAGATGGCGACCATCGCGGCTAATGCCTTGGCGCATCGCCCGATCGAAGGCGGTGAACGACCAGTTGCCGATGCCGGTGGTAACGTCCGGAGTAATATTGGTGCTGTACAGCGTGCCAAACGGCGTTTCCATTGCCAATCCGCCGGCATTGGTTACCCCGTCGGCGGCGGTATGACATACCGCACAATCACCCGCCGCCGCCAGTTGACGACCGCGTTCCAGGGTTGCCGCAGACCAGGTGCCGGCCCCCGGTGCGCTGACCGGCGCAATTTCCGCCCGCCATGGCAAGGCGCTGCTGGCAACGCCAAGCAGTGCGCCAATCACCCCCGCGGCACCGCCAAACCACCATTTTCGTCGTTTTTGGCTCGCCTTGGCGGGCGCCGGCGGTCGGTCAGGACCGTTAAGCGCTTCACGCAGTCGATCGGCGGTAATCGGCAGCTCGCGAAAACGAATGCCGGTGGCATCGAATACCGCATTGGCGATCGCCGCGGCACTCGGCACCGAAGCCGACTCACCGGCCCCCAGCGGCGGCTCCTGCTGGCGCGGCATCATCACCACCTCGACGTCGGGCACCTCCGGAAAGGTAAGGATCGGATAACCGCCCCATTCCTTGCTCGACACCGTCGATTGTTCGAACGTGACACGCTCCTTTAACACCCGGCTGGTCGACTGGATCACATTGCCGTGGATCTGGTGGCGCACGCCGTCCGGATTGACCATCATGCCGGCATCGTGGCCAACGACGATACGCGTGACGGCCACTTCGCCGCTGGTTTTGTCAATCGCAACGTCGGCAACCCACGCCGCCCATGCCGCACCGAAGCCGGGGAATTTACTGTGAATGTAACGTGCATAGGCAAAGCCCCGCCCGCGCAGCACGCCGTCTTCGGCGGCGGTTTGCATCGGTACGGTGTGCGGTTGCCAACCGGCACGTTCGGCGGTGTTGCGCATCAGTTCGATGGCACGCGGATCCTTGATATAACGCAGGCGGTATTCCAGCGGATCGACGCCGGCGGCAACTGCCAGTTCATCAATATAGGATTCGTGGGCGAAGGTGTTGGGCATCGCCGACACGCCGCGCAGCCATGAGGCTCGGACAATGGGCGCCATGTCTTCAATACTGATGCGCATCGCCGGGTAGTCATACGGCGGAATCGAGGTACGGTCGCCCATTTCGTAGGCCACCGGTACCGGCTCAACCCGCCCGGTCAGCAGCAGCGCCAGCGTTGGCGCACCGTTGGACGGATAATAGGTACGGAAATCATAGGCTGCCAACTGGCCGTCGGCGTCCAGACCACCGTCCACCTCCATCAGTTGGGCGGTGCCTTTCGGCTCCCACAGGTGTTCCTGTTCACGGGTCAACTGCACGCGCACCGGGCGGCCCACCGCCCGCGACAGCAACGCCGCATCGGCGCAGACATCATCGGCACAGTTGCGGCCATAACAGCCGGCCGCTTCCATACGAATAATGTCGATCTGTTGCTCCGGGTACTCCAGCAACCAGGCCAGATCTGCACGCAGCAGATGCGGGTTCTGGCTGCCGGACCACACGCGCAGCCGCTCGGGCTGATAGTCTGCCAGCGCACAGGAGGGGCCGATCGACGCATGCAACTGATACGGCCACAAATAGCGGCGAGTGAAACGCTGGTCGAGCGCCGCCAGCGCCGCGTCAACGTTGCCGGTATCGTGCACCACCCGCGTACTGTGCGGGTTATCATGCAGCGCCTGCGTCAGGTCGGTCATTTGCGGCAGATTGCGCCGCCAGTCCTTCCAACTGACCTGCAATGCCTGCGCGGCTTTCATTGCCTGATCTTCGCGCTCGGCAACGATGCCGATAAAGTCTTCGATCACCACCAGCTTGACGATCCCCGGAATATGCGCGATCGACCGTTCATCCACCGCCAACAGACTGGTGCCGACAAATTCACCGCTGTCATAACCGGCATACGGCGGGCGGACTACCCGGCCATGCAGCATATTCGGCAGACGCATGTCATGCACAAAGGTCGTTTCACCGGTCGCCTTGGCGGGAATATCTACCCGCGCGGCGCTGGTGCCAACCAGGCGATATTCGCTATGCGGTTTGAGCGGCGCATCACCGCTAAGACCGAGCTCTACGTGCCGGCCCGCCACCAGCTGGCTATAACTGAGCGTTTGCCCCTCTGCGGCATGCACCACGCCATCGTCCAGGCGCAGCGAATCCAGCGGCTGCGCCAGACGTTGTGCCGCCTGCTGTAGCAGCCAGCGGCGCGCTTCGGCGGCGGCATTACGCAGCGGTACCGCAGAAATTTGCAGCGTGGCGCTGGCGATGGTCGCCCCCTGGTTAGGCGCACGCGCGGTATCGCCCAGAACCACCTGCACCTGATCGATGCGCAGCGACAGCTCCTCGGCAACGATTTGCCCCAGCGCGGTGCGTACGCCGGTGCCCAAATCGACGTGGCCATTAAATGCGTAAACCTGCCCATCGTCGCAAATGGCGATAAATATGGCCTGCTCTTTGGGTTTTAGCGTCGGCGTTTGGCCTTTCGGCACCAGCCCTGGCGGCGGCTGGATCTGATCGATAACCAGCAAGACGCCATTACGCTGTAACAATTCCGTCTGGGTCGGTACGCTGCGCTCAGTCATCACGCGCCTCGCCACCACAGAGTTCAATGGCGCGTTTTACCGCGTTGAGAATTTCAATATGAGTGCCGCAACGGCATAGGTTGCCGGACAGCGCACGGCGGATCTCCGCGTCGCTGGGGCTGGGATTACGATCCAGCAACGCCTTGGTGGTCATGATCATGCCGTTCAGGCAATAACCGCATTGCGCCGCCTGCTGTTCGATAAACGCGCGTTGCACCGGGTGCAGGCAATCACGGTTGCCCAGCCCTTCCAGCGTGGTAATGGCGCGCTGGGTCACTCCCCGAGCCGGGATCACGCAGGCTCGGGCGGCAAGACCGTCAATCAGTACGGTGCAGGCACCGCATTCCCCCAAACCGCAGCCGAACTTGGGGCCGTTGAGCGCCAGATCGTTACGTAATACCAGTAACAGCGAGGTGTCCGCCATTACTCGGACCTGCACGTGTTGCCCGTTCACCGACAGCATCAATGGATGCTCCGTCAGCGTTGTTACCGCTCCTTCCCTGGGCGAATCAACAGTCATCGCCATGGTTTGCGTCTCTCCTGCGCGTGGGTTGTTTTTGTTTTAATGCCCGCCAACCGGTACAGAGACGCGCTTCACGCCTCAGCCGGATGGCTGGTCTTCCAGCATTTTATTCAGCAGGAATATCAACGCGATCCGTTCGGCCGGGTTAAGGGTGCCGAACGTCAGCTCGGTAATTTTTTCCGCATGTGGCACGGTTTCCACCAATAGCGTTGCCCCCGCGTCGGTCAAGCCGACCACCACCTTGCGACGGTCGATCGGATCCGGCGAAACGGTGATCAGCTCACGCGCTTTCAGGCGTTCGATAATGCCACGGATCGTCGCCTGATCCACCGCCGTTACCTGTACCAACTCGGTCAGCGAGCTGGGCCCCATATCCCGCACCGCGCAAAGCGTAATAAACTGCACCGCGGTCAGTTGCGAATCACCGACGTTGTGCTGAAATATCGCCACATGGCGTTGATAAACCTTGCGCAGCAAGTGCCCGACCTGTTCGGTAAAATGGTAGTTGTCGGGCTTGCCTGTTCCTTCCGCCTGCTTGTCATGGGGCATCATTGCGTTATTCTCACCGTCAATGGAAAGCACCGAGAATAGTATAAAAACCCCAACTTTGGCAGTCGCCGCGCATCAACGATGCGCCACGCAAGAGGCGGCCGGCGCCACCACTTCCCCTTCTGCCACTACCGTTTTACCATCCAGCAGCACGTCGCAACGACGCAGCGCGATATCCATATGGCATGGCGTCTTGCGCGTACCGCCCACCTCGGTATTCGGCCCGGTCGAAAACAGGAAGTTGCCATAAAACGCACGAGCGTCCATGCACATGCCGTCGTTTTTGTCATGCAGCCCCATCGCTGTCCACTGGGCGCGCGGTTGCAGCCCCCAACCGATGTGGGAAATGCCATACACTTCAGGATCGTTGAAATACTTCATGTATTCACGCAGATACTCCGCCTCGAAGCCGCCATGAATACCGGTGACAAAGCCCTGCTCAATTTCCAGCGTTATGCGTTCGCGTGCATAGCTCTTAAACGGCAGTAAAATATCGCCAACGTCCAGTACCAACACCCCTTCCGCCTGCAGTTCATTCGGCCAGGTAAACAAGAAACCACTCGGCCAATGGTCCCAACGCCCAGGTTCATCAGCATAGCCGTATTCAGTCACCGTCGGATACTGACCCAGCGGCGCGCGAAAATCGCTGCCGGCGGCCGACTTCACCTGCATCACGCCGGCCTTTTCCAGTAGCGCAGCGGCGGCCAGCACCCGCACCTTGTCTTCTTCAGTAGGCAACATGCGTGCCAATACCTCAGGCGGCTCGACTGCCAACAATATGCGCGTGCCGGTCTTGAGGATCTGTTCCTGCTCCGGTGAATGCAGCAGCATCATGGTGTCAACCACCAGATCCGCCGCTTCCAGCGCCCGCTGCGCCGCCAGGTTGCCGGTCAGCGCGGTGTCACCGCAGTAGGCGGTCATATCATTGCCCATCGCGCGAGGATGATTGAACGACGGCAATTCGACGGCGTAAACCCTGGCTCCCAGACGCAATGCCGCATCGGTGGCGGCCTGCACGGTACGTGGATCCGAATAATGGCTCTTCAGGATCGCCACGCTCTGTGAAGCATCGACCTTCGACAACGCGAGCACCCGTTCAAAAAGCTGGACCAGCTGACTCTGATTAACCGCCATGGCATCTCTCCTGTTGATGAATGAATGACCGTCACATCACGCGCTCACTGATGACGAATTGCACAAATTAAAGTGAACACGCTCTTTTAACTATCTAAGACCAAAAAACCATTAGCTGCAAGCGACCTGAGTCACACATAAGCAAATCCTATTTCACCGGCACCACAGCTTGCAATTAACATCAACATAACAGCAACGCGCCGATAATTAGCGTGAGCCAGATCTAATTTAACAGTTATGTAACTTTGCGTTATTCAGTGCATACACTATAAATCGATCGTCCAGCTTCTACCCGGATGACACGCTGAAACACCACAAACAGGGGAAAAATGATGAGTAAACAACCTCGCATCGCCGTCGTAGGCGCAGGCCTGGGTGGCGCTGCCGCTACCGCACTGTTGCAAAAGGCCGGCTTTACCGTCGATTTGTACGAACAGAGCCCGGCTTTTTCGCGCCTGGGTGCCGGTATTCACATGGGGCCGAACGTCCTCAAGATCTTCCGCCGTATCGGTATCGAACAACCGTTGGAACAAATGGCCTCGCATCCCGACTTCTGGTTCAGCCGCGATGCCGAGAGCGGTGACTATCTGTCACGCATACCGCTCGGCGATTTTGCCCGCAAAGAGTACGGCGCCGCCTATGTAACGGTGCACCGTGGCGATTTGCAGGCCTTGCAACTGGAAGCATTGCAGCCCGGTACGCTGCACTTTGGCAAATGCCTGAGCGGCATTGAAGAACGTGACAATGATGTGGAACTGCGCTTTGTCGACGGCACGATCACCCATGCCGATATCGTTATTGGCGCCGACGGTATCAACTCGCGCATTCGCGAACATCTGCTGGGGGTGGAAGCACCGACCTACAGCGGTTGGGTTGCTCACCGCGCGCTGATCCGCGGCGAAAAACTGGCGAAATACAACCTGACGTTTGAAGACTGTGTGAAATGGTGGTCCGAAGACCGTCATCTGATGGTCTATTACACCACCAAACGTCGCGATGAATATTATTACGTCAGCGGCGTGCCACACCCGGCATGGGATTTTAAGGGCAGCTTTATCGACAGCAGTCGAGAAGAGATGTTTGCCACCTTCGCCAACTACCACCCGATCGTGCAAGCGTTGATCGAATCCAGCGAACAGGTCACCAAATGGCCGCTGCTCAATCGCAAACCGCTGCCTTTGTGGAGCGAGGGCCGGATGGTGCTGTTGGGCGACGCCTGTCACCCGATGAAGCCGCATATGGCGCAAGGGGCGGCGATGGCAATTGAAGACGCTGCCATGCTGGCTCGCTGTCTGCAAGAAACCGGCCTTGGGGATTACCGTACCGCCTTCCAGCTATATGAAGCCAACCGCAAAGAACGCGCCTCACGCGTGCAGGCGGTATCCAATGCCAATACTTTCCTGCGCAGCCAGGAAGATCCGGCCTGGGTATATGGTTATGACCTGTATTCACAGGCGCTGAAATCGGAGAACGCCGCATGAGCACTTACCTGTATGGCGCCCAGTTGCAGGCCAACGGCATCCGCCAGCATTACCTGCGCTACGGCGGCAGCGGTCCGGCGCTGATCCTGATCCCGGGAATTACCAGCCCGGCAATCACCTGGGGCTTCGTCGCTGAACGGTTGGGCGAAAGATACGACACCTACGTGCTGGACGTGCGCGGCCGCGGCCTGTCCGCCAGCGGTCCCGATTTGGCGTACGATGCCGAAACCTGTGCGCAGGACGTTACCGCCTTCGCGACTGCGCTGGGCCTGAGTCGCTACTCGCTGCTGGGACATTCGATGGGCGCACGCTTTGCCCTGCGCGCTGCGGCGCAGCATCCACAGGGTGTGCAGCGCGTGGTGCTGGTCGACCCACCGGTATCCGGCCCCGGTCGACGTGCCTATCCGGGAAAATGGCCGTGGTACGCCGACTCGATTCGCGCCGCCGAGGCCGGCATCAGCGCCGAGCAGATGCGCGCCTACTGCCCGACCTGGAGCGAAGAACAGCGCCAGTTACGCGCCGAATGGCTGCATACCTGCTATGAACCGGCGATCGAACGGGCCTACACCGATTTTCACCAGGTGGACAGTCATCAGGATTACCCGCGTCTAACCATGCCGACGCTGCTGATGGTGGCAGGCAAAGGCGAGGTGATCCTGCCGGAAGATCGCGCCGAAATTTGCGCCTTGCAACCAGAAATCAGCGTGGTGGTGGTCGAAAACGCCGGCCATATGATCCCGTGGGACGACGAGGAAGGTTTCTTCCAGGCCCTCGGCGATTTTCTTGGCTAATTAAGGAGTCATCTCATGAGCAAAAACTACCGTATCGGCCAAATTGTGCCCAGCTCCAACACCACCATGGAAACCGAAATCCCGGCGATGCTGCTGGCACGCCAGCTGATCCGCCCGGAAGAGCGCTTTACCTTCCATTCCAGCCGCATGCGCATGAAGCACGTACGCAAAGAGGAACTGGCGGCGATGGATGGCGAGTCCGATCGCTGTGCGCTGGAACTGTCCGACGCGCGGGTTGATGTGCTCGGCTATGCCTGTCTGGTGGCGATCATGTCGATGGGCCTCGGCTATCACCGTGAGTCGCAGGCACGGCTGGCGCAGGTTACCCGGGACAATGACGCCGCCGCGCCGGTGATCAGCAGTGCCGGCGCCCTGGTTAACGCGCTGAAGGTGCTGGGTGCCAAACGCATCGCGCTGGTGGCGCCGTACATGAAACCGCTGACACAGCTGGTGGTGGACTATATCGAGCATGAAGGCGTCGAAGTCAGCGTATGGCATGCGCTGGAAATCGCCGACAACCTGGCGGTCGGCCGTCACGATCCGGCCAAACTGCCGGCCATCGTCGCGCAGCTTGACGTCAGCGGCGTGGATGCGATTGTGCTTTCCGCCTGCGTACAAATGCCATCGCTGTCGGCAGTGGCCACCGTCGAGGCGCAGACCGGCAAGCCGGTGGTCACCGCCGCCATCGCCACGACTTACGCCATGCTGACTGCACTGGAACTGGAGCCGATCGTTCCCGGTGCCGGCGCCCTGCTGTCCGGCGCGTACTGAGGAACCGCTGATGGAAACCACAGACAACGCCGCCAGCGACAACTACCGTGGCGTATGGGGGCACCGCATCGGCTTCGGCCAGCGTCCGGCGCTGCTGATGATCGATTTTATGCAGGGTTATACCACCGAGGGCGCGCCGCTGTATGCCCCCGGCGTGGTCAGTGCGGTAGCCGAAAGCGTGGCGCTGTTGGCGGCGGCGCGGCGGCAAGGGATCCCTGTTATTCATACCAATATCCGCTATCATGCTGACCGTTTTGCCGACGGCGGCATGTGGGTGAAAAAAGCACCGGTAATGAAGGACATGGTGGAGGGTAACCCCCTGGCGGCATTCTGCCCACAGGTACAGCCATTGCCACAGGAGGTGGTGCTGAGCAAGCAGTACGCCAGCGCCTTCTTTGGCACCGCGTTGGCACCCATGCTGGTTACGCTGGGGGTCGACACCCTGCTGCTGGCGGGATGTTCCACCAGCGGCTGCATTCGCGCCAGCGCGGTGGATGCGGTACAGCACGGTTTTCGCACCATCGTGGTACGCCAATGCGTCGGCGATCGCCACCCTGGCCCGCACGAAGCCAATCTGTTTGATATCGACAGCAAATACGGCGACGTAGTGGATAAAGAGCAGGCCATCGATTACCTGGCCACCTATGCAACGCAACAAATGCCGAGCGACGATCCACCGCGTCATCACAGGTAACAGCACGGAGATACCACCTGCACGGAGAGCTTAATAACAACGACCGCCCGCATCAGGGCGGCAACAAGCAGACACACCAAGCTCCTCCTCTCCGGAGGCCACAACGCACCACCTGGAGACACAACATCATGGCCATTGTTGACACCCCGCTGGCGGGGAAAGCGGGCGCAGAATCGCTGCTGCTGTACCGCAAAATCACCTGGAAACTGATCCCGTTCCTGTGCCTGTGCTATCTGGCCGCCTACCTCGATCGCATCAATGTCGGGCTGGCCAAATTGCAGATGGCAGACGACCTGCAGCTGAGCGAAGCCGCGTTTGGCCTGGGAGCCGGGCTGTTCTTCGTCGGTTATATCCTGTTTGAAGTGCCCAGTAATCTGATATTGCAGCGCGTCGGTGCCAAAGTATGGATCGCCCGCATCATGATCACCTGGGGGCTGCTGTCCGCCTGCACCATGTTCGTCACCACCCCCACCCAGTTCTATGGGCTGCGTTTCCTGCTCGGCGTGGCAGAGGCGGGTTTCCTGCCCGGCGTACTGTACTATCTGACGCTGTGGTTTCCGACCTATCGACGCGGCCGTATCATCGCGCTGTTCATGATCGGCCTGCCGCTGTCGAGCGTGATAGGCGGTCCGCTGTCCGGCTGGATCATGGGCCACTTCGATCAAACTCATGGGCTGCATGGCTGGCAGTGGCTGTTTTTGCTGGAAGGCATTCCCAGCGTGCTGCTCGGCGTGATGACGTTTTGGCTTTTACCGAATACCTATCAGCAGGCCAAATGGCTGAGCAATGAAGAAAAACAGCACATCGCCGACGATCTGGCACTGGACGATGCCGAAGCCGATCACGCCAAGCACAGCTTCCGCGACGGTTTCCTCAATCTGAAGGTGTGGATGCTTGGCGGCATAGATTTCGCCATTCTGCTCAGCGCCTATGCGATGGGATTCTGGATGCCGACCTTTATCAAAACCGCCGGTGTCACCGACATTACCCTGATCGGCTATCTCACCGCGGTGCCAAGCGTCGCCGCACTGCTCGGCATGCTGTTGATCGGTGCCAGTTCGGACCGGATGCGCGAGCGGCGTTGGCATATCATCGTGCCATTTATCATTGGCGCCATGGCGATGGCCGGCAGCACCTTCTTCACCCATAACGTGTTGGCGACGGTGTTGCTGTTTTCGATAGCGCAGGCGGCGATTATCGGCGCAGTGCCGGTGTTCTTCAGCCTGCCGGCCACCTTCCTGAAAGGTACGGCGGCGGCAACCGGCTTCGCGCTGGCCTGTTCGCTGGCGAACATCGCCGGGCTGGTGAGCAATTCGCTGATGGGACTGGCGCTGGATCTGACCGGTAAAAGCGGTGGCGCGCTGTGGGCGTTTGCCGGCTGTTTGCTGCTCAGTTCGCTGCTGGTAGTGGCGTTACCCGCCAAGCTGGTGAATCGCTAGTCATCAGACCCCTCTGCGCAACGCAGAGGGGGTTAATGCGCTGGCTGACAGGTAAAATGTCCGTCCGCCGCTTCGCCCATCCGCTGCAACAGACGATGGCCGATGTTATTGGTCCAGTTAAAGCTGTTCTGCAACACCACCACCGCCGTTTTATGGCGCAGATCCAGCCCGATATAGCTGGAATAACCGCCGATAAAGCCGACCTGATAGGTGATCTGCTGGTCGCCGACCTCATCGACCACCCAGGCAATCGCCGCCGCCTCTTTAGGCCGCTCAAAATGCACCCTCAGCGAGTCTTTCAATGCCTGGTCAAGTTCGGCCGAACCGGTCGGTGCGAAATGGGCATGCGCATAGCGCAGCAAATCGTTGGCGTCGGTGTACAAACCGGCGGCGCCGATCATATAGGACGAAAAACGCCAATCCGGCACCGGCTGGCCGCGGCGAATGAATTTCGGCTGATCGCCGGCATGGCCAATGGCGCGTTGCTGGAAATCCGGCAAGCGCGATGCGTGATAACGGGTATGCGTCAGCCCCAGCGGCGTCAGAATATTTTCCGCCGTCAACTGCTCCACCGTTTTCCCGGTACGCAACTGCAAAATGTAATCCAGCAGCGCATAGCCCAGATTGGAGTAACGCGGCTCGACAACCGCCGGTGCGGTAAAGGTGGTCAGATAGTCAAGGAAGGCGGCATCATCCAGCGACTGATAGAAATTATCTCCGGTAAACAGATAGGTAATAAAGGCGCTGAACATGTCCGACGTCATCATTTGGCGCGGCAGGCCGGAGGTGTGGGTGACCAGTTGCAACAGGGTAATTTTACGCGCATCGGCGCTAAGGCGGGTACCGGCCGGCAACAGCATGTCCAGCGTATCGTCCCAGTGAAACAGGCCTTTGTTGACCAGCACCACCGTCACTTCGGCAATGAACCCCTTGCTCACCGATCCAACGGCAAACAGCGTATTGCCGGTGATCGGATAACCGTTCCGGTAGTCGGTCACGCCATAGCCATAGGTACGCTGCTCGCCGTCCTGCGTCAGAACCCCGACCACCAGCCCCGGCGTTTGCCGCTGATCGATCATGGGCTGCGCCAGGCTGTCGATCTCGCTTTGCAAGTCCCCGTTACACGCCAGCCGAGCGCTTTCCTGTGGCGAGCTATCGGTTGGCATGCGCGATAGCGTGCCGCAGCCGGAAATCAGCAGGGAAACACCCGCCAACGCGCAACGAATAATCTGAGTTTTTATGGTCATGGCTCACGGGTACGAAATTAACCGCAGCATGATAAACCATCGGCAGGTAGATGTCGCCGCACAATAGAAAAGACCGAGGACAACGGGTTAAACGCCGGTCAATGTCGGTTGACCGGCGTTGTAGCCACTCTCAGGGAAAACCGAGGTTATTTGGTTTCGTCTTTCAACCCCCGATTAATCAACATCGGCTCGATGCTCGGTTCTTTGCCGCGCCAGTCAACATACAGTTTTTCCAGATCCTGACTGTTGCCGCGCGACAATACCTGGTCACGGAAGCGCTGGCCATTTTCAGCCGTCAGGCCGCCATGTTCGCTAAACCACTGGAACGCATCGTCCGCCAGCATTTCGGTCCACAGATAGGCGTAATAACCGGCGGCGTAGCCGTTGCCCCAGATGTGCTGGAAGTAGCTGGAGCGATAGCGCGGCGGCACATAGCCGAGATCGATATGATCCTTTTGCAGCGACTGCGCCTCAAACTTGTCGACATCCTGCTGCGGCTGGTCGGCGGTCAACATGTGCCAGTGCATGTCCAGCAGTGCTGCCGCCAGCAGTTCGGTCATGTCATAGCCTTTGTTGAACTTGTCGGCCTTGTTGATTTTGTCCACCAGCGCCTGCGGCATCGCTTCACCGGTTTGATAGTGCTTGGCGAAGTGGGCAAAGACCTTCGGATCGCGCGCCCAATGTTCGTTGAACTGCGACGGGAACTCAACGAAATCGCGCGCGGTATTGGTGCCCGACAGGCTGGCATACTGCTGATCGGCGAACATGCCGTGCAGAGCGTGGCCAAATTCGTGGAACATGGTGATCACATCGTCGTATGACAGCAGCGCCGGCTGGCCCGGCGCTGGTTTGCTGAAGTTGGCGACGTTGTAAATCACCGGTTTGGTGCCGTTGAGTTTGGACTGCTCGACGAAATTGCTCATCCAGGCGCCGCCGCCCTTGTTATCGCGCTTAAAGAAGTCGGTATAGAACAGCGCCAATGATTTACCGTCTTTATCAAAGACTTCATAAACCCGCACGTCCGGCTGATACACCGGAATATCCTTGCGTTGTTTAAAGCTGATGCCGTACAGCAAGTTGGCGGCGTAAAACACGCCATTGTTCAGCACGTTATTCAGTTCGAAGTACGGCTTGATCTGCGATTCGTCCAGGTCGTATTTAGCCTTGCGCACCTGTTCGGCGTAGAACTGCCAGTCCCAGGCGGCCAGCTTGAAGTCCCCTTTCTGGCTATCGATCACGGCCTGTATGTCCTTGGCTTCGCGTTGTGCGCGCGCCGTCGCGGCAGGCACGATATCGCGCATAAAGCTCAGCGCCGCCTTCGGCGTTTTGGCCATCTGGTTTTGCAGCTTCCATGATGCGTAGTCCGGGAAGCCGAGCAGCCTGGCCTGTTCGGAACGGATTTTCGCCAGACGCGCAATGGTCTGGCGTGTGTCGTTGGCGTCGCCCTTTTCGGCACGGGTCCAGGAGGCGTCAAACAGCGCCTGGCGGGTTTCCCTGTCCTTCAGGCTTTGCAGGCTGGGCTGTTGGGTGGTGTTTTGCAACACCAGCAGCCACTGCTTGTCCAGCTTGCGTTCACTGGCTGCCTGCGCTGCGGCGGCGATTTCCCCATCGGACAGACCGTCCAGCTTGCTGTTGTCACTCACCGCCAACGCGCCGTTTTTGCTCGCTGCCAGCAGTTTGTTGGTGAACTGGGTACTGAGGGTTGCCGCTTCCTGGTTCAACGCCTTCAATTTACTTTTATCGGCGTCGGACAGGTTGGCGCCGGCCAGCACAAAGTCCTGATAGGTCACCTCCACCAACCGACGTGATTCGTCATCCAGCTCCAACGTTTCGCGTTGCTGGTAAATCGCCTTGATACGGGCGAACAGCTTGCTGTTGAGCATGATGGCGTCATCGAGCGCGGCCAGCTTGGGCGAGGTTTCTTCATCCAGCTTTTGCAGCGCATCGTTGGTATTGGCCGAAGTCATGGCGCTGAACACGTTCATTACCCGTGTCAGCAACGCGCCGGATTTTTCCAACGCGATAAAGGTATTGTTAAAACTTGGCTTGGCCGGGTTATTGGCGATTTTCTCGACTTCCTCCAGCTTCTGTTTAATCCCCGCGTCGATGGCCGGCGCGTAGTCCGTTTCCTTGATCTGATCAAACGGCGGCGCCTGGAACGGCAGACGGCTCTGGTAGAAGAACGGGTTGGCGTTCTTTTTCGGCAGATCCTGGTTGGCTTCACCGGTCACATTCACCTCCTTCACCTGGCCGCTTGGCACACCGGTGTGGTCGGAATCCAGTCTGGTTTCTTCGGCTTGCGCCTGGCTGGCTAGCGCAACGCCAATTGCCAGTACTAAGGTGGATAAACGCATCTCTCGAAACTCCTCCATGTTTAATCAGGCTAACTCGTGTTCCCATGCCATCACCAAGCTTAGGCGCAGTTGGCAGATTGAGCAAAAACAACCGCATAGCCGTAGTCGCTGGTAAGCGAACACGGCCAAAACTGCAATCTGCTTTTAACTCGTAACGTCCAGCACAGATAGACTTGTTGGACGTTTTACCCTGATCGCCAGCGCCTGCCCATAACCGTTTAGCTAGGCCGCCAGCGCACCGTAACAGGCGATCAGTTCCCCAGCTACCGCCACCGCAATTTCGGCCGGCAGCTTGCCTTTGACCTCCGGTAGCCCCAAGGGACAGCGCATACTGGCCATCGCCGCAGTGTCGATGCCGCGCTGGCCAAGCTGGTATTCGAAACGCTTGCGCTTGGTGACTGAGCCAATCAGCCCAAAGTAGCCGGCGTCGCCTCGTTGCAGGATCCGCGCGGCCAGCGCCAGATCGAGCGCATGATCGTGGGTCATCACCACGTAAAAAGCGCCGGGCGGCATCTCATCCACCGCGTCCAGCGGATCGTCAATCGCCTGCGGGCGAACGTTGTCAGGCAGCGTGGCTGGAAACTGTTCAGCACGACTGTCTACCCAGCGCACTCGCAGCGGCAGCGTCGCCAGGATCTGCACCAGCGCCCGACCAACGTGGCCGGCACCGAACAGCGCCAGCTGTGGCCTGGCGGGGATCAGCGGCTCAAACAGCAGACGCGTAGTGCCGCCACAGCATTGACCCAGCCGCGCCGCCAGCGGAAAACGTTCTATCTGCATCGTTGCACTGCCGGTTTGCAGCATCTGTCGAGCAATCGCCAGCGCGCGGTATTCAAGGTGCCCACCGCCAATGGTATTCACCACCCGCTCGGCGCTCACCAGCATTTTGCTACCCCGGTCACGTGGCGTAGAGCCCAGCTCGTCAAGCACCGTCACCAGTACGCAAGGTTCTCCGCGCCGCCGCAGCTCGGCCAGCGCGTCAATCCATTCCTCCATTATTGTCCTCCGGCCGGTTTTTTAGTGACAACGTCACCTTCAAGCAGCCGCTGAATGCCCCACAACACCCGTTCAGGGGTCGCCGGTGCGTCAATCAGCGGCTGAACGCGATAGTCCGCCAGGCTGGCGACCGCGTCCTTGATCGCGCACCATACCGAAATCCCCAGCATGAATGGCGGTTCGCCCACCGCTTTGGAATGGAACACCGTATCCTGTGGGTTCTGGCGATTTTCCAACAGCCTGACCCGCAGATCCGCCGGCACATCGCCAATCGCCGGGATTTTATAGCTGGCCGGGCCGTTGGTCTGCAGGCTGCCTTGCTCATCCCATACCAGCTCTTCGCTGGTCAGCCAGCCCATGCCCTGGACAAAACCGCCCTCCACCTGACCGATGTCGATCGCCGGGTTCAGCGAGTCGCCGACGTCATGCAGAATGTCGGCACGCAGCAGGCGGTATTCACCGGTCAGCGTATCGATCAGCACTTCGGCACAGGCGGCGCCATAGGCGAAATAATAGAATGGGTGGCCCGCCGCCTTGTCGCGGTCATAGAAGATCTTTGGCGTGCGGTAATAGCCGGTGCTGGCCAGCGATACCTGGTTAAAATAGGCCTGCTGCACCACCTGTTCAAAACTGAAGTAATGTTCGCCGACCCGTACCTGGCCGTTGCTAAAGACAATCTGCTCGGCGGCAACGCCGTGCTGGCTCGACAGCATGGCGATTAACCGCTGTTTGATGATCAAGGCGGCATTTTCGGCGGCTTTACCGTTCAGATCGGTGCCCGACGACGCTGCCGTGGGCGAGGTATTCGGCACTTTTCCGGTATCGGTGGCGGTGATCTGGATGCGCTCGATATCCACCTGAAACACCTCGGCCACGATCTGCGCCACTTTGGTATTCAGCCCCTGGCCCATTTCGGTACCGCCATGGTTGAGCTGAATGCTGCCGTCGGTGTAAATCAGCACCAACGCGCCGGCCTGATTGAGAAAACTGGCGGTAAATGAAATGCCAAACTTGACCGGGGTCAACGCCAGCCCTTTTTTAAGTAGCGGGTTGCGGGCGTTGTAGTCACGGATCGCCGCGCGCCGCGCCTGATAGTCGGCACTCTGCTCCAGCTCGGCGGTGATCTCAGCCAGCAGGTTCTGTTCGATCGGCTGCTGATAATGCGTGACGTTGCGACTGTGCTTACCGTAATAGTTGATTTTTCTCACCGCCAGCGGGTCGAGCGCCAGATAACGCGCGATGTGATCCATGATCTGCTCGATCGCCATCATCCCCTGCGGACCGCCGAAGCCGCGGTAAGCGGTGTTCGACGCGGTGTGGGTCTTGCAACGGTGACCGGTTATCACTACGTCCTGCAAAAAGTAGGCATTATCGGCATGAAACATTGCGCGATCGACAATCGAACCGGACAGATCCAGCGAATAGCCGCAGTTGCCGGCCAACTCGATGTCGACGCCGCACAGCAGACCGTTATCGTCAAACCCCACCTCATAGCGAATGTAAAAAGGGTGTCGCTTGCCGGTAATCAGCATATCGTCGCGGCGATTGAGACGCATTTTGGCCGGTCGCCCGGTGAGATATGCCGCCAGCGCACACAGGCAGGCCGGGCCTGCTGCCTGCGTCTCCTTGCCACCGAAGCCGCCGCCCATGCGACGCATGTCAATCACCACTTTGTGCATCGGCACCCCCAGTACCGAGGCCACCAGTTTTTGTACTTCGGTCGGGTTCTGCGTTGAGGAGTACACCCGCATACTGCCGTCCTCCTCCGGCATTACCGAGGCAATCTGCGTTTCCAGATAAAAATGCTCCTGGCCACCGACCTGCAACTCGCCCTGTAGCCGGTGCCTGGCTCGGGCCAATGCCGCCGCAGCGTCGCCGCGCCGGTGGCAATGACTTTCCTGCACCACATCCCCCTGCGCCAATGCATTACGCACATCCAACTGCGCCGGCAACGGCTGATAACTCACTTTTATCGCCTGCGCGGCGCGCCAGGCGGTTTCCGCATCGTCTGCCGCCACCACCGCCACTACCTGGCCGACATATTCCACCTTGTCTTGCGCCAGCAGCGGATCGCCTTCGGTGAGCGCAGCGATATCCAGCGTTCCCGGCACGTCCTGCCAGGTCATCACTCGCACCACGCCGGGAAAGGCATAACAGGCGGAAACGTCCAGCGCGACGATCTGCGCATGGGCGCACTCGCTCAGTTTGGCCGCCAGATGCAACTGGTTCGGAAACTCCAGCCGGTCGTCGATATACAGTGCTTCACCGCTGACATGTTTGTCTGCGCTTTCATGTTTGCGCGCCTGACCGACACCGCTGGCGAGCGGTTGGCGAAAACGTGCGACCAAGGCCGCCTGACTGGTCTGGTGGTGCGGTGTATTACTCATGGCAGACAACCTCGATGGCAGTTTGCGGTGCGGTGAGCGCAATGAAATAGCGGCGCAGCAGGTTCTGCGCCACCAGCATGCGGTAAGCGCTGCTGGCGCGAAAATCGCTCAACGGCGTAAAGTCCCGGGTTAACGCCTGTGTGGCGCGCTCCAGCGTGGCGCGATCCCACGTTTGGCCGACCAACGCCTGTTCACAGGTCAATGCACGTTTGGGCGTGGCCGCCATGCCGCCATAGGCCACGTACGCCTCGCGCACCATGCCTTGTTCAATCGTCAGATTGAAAGCGCCGCATACCGCGGAGATGTCATCCTCCAGGCGTTTCGACACTTTCCAGGCGCGAAAATCCCGTGGCGCCTGCGCCGGCAGCAGGATGCTGTCAATAAACTCGCCCGGCTGCAGCGCCGTCTGGCGGTAATCAAGGAAAAAGTCACGCAGTGGCAGCTCACGTTGCCGTGTACCGTGACGCAGCAGCAGCGCGGCATCCAGCGCCAACAACAGCGGCGCGGCATCACCGATCGGCGAGGCATTGGCCAGATTGCCGCCTAACGTGCCCTGGTTGCGGATTTGTTGAGCGGCGAAACGCTGCAACAACTCGCCGAACGCCGGGTGGTAATCCATCAGCAACGGGTAAACCTCGCTCAACGTGGCGGCGGCGCCGATGCGCAACCGTTCGCCACGTTCAACCTGGCGCAACGCGGCAATCTGGCCGATGGCAATCATCAACGGCAAATCCCGATGACGCTGCGTCACTTCCAGCGCCAGGTCGCTGCCGCCGGCCAGCAGTCGGGCCTGTGGGTACTGCTGATACAGCGTCGCCAACTGATCGACGCTCTGCGGCAGCAGACAGCGCTTGCCACCGGCGCTCAGCTCACTGGCTGGCGCGATCTGCCGCAGTCGCTGCACGGTGTGCCGTTGCTGGCGGTCAAAGTCGTCGGCCTCGCGGTTTTCGCAGGCCTGCTGTGCCGCGTCGATAATCGGCCGGTAACCGGTGCAGCGACACAGATTGCCGGCCAGCGCCTGCTGGGCCTGCTGTCGTTGATAATGCGTGCTGTTCTTTTGCAAGCAGAACAGCGACATCACGAAGCCTGGGGTGCAAAAGCCGCACTGCGAGCCATGGCAGTCGACCATCGCCTGCTGCACGCTGTGCAACTGGCCGTGGTGCTTGAGATCCTCGACGCTGATCAACTGTTTGCCGTGCAGCGCGGTGACAAACGTCAGGCAGGCGTTGACGCTGCGGTAACGCAGCGTTTCGCCCTCTACCTCCGCCAGCACCACGGTGCAGGCACCGCAATCGCCAGACGCGCAGCCTTCTTTGGTGCCGCAACGGCCCTGATGACGACGCAGGTAATGCAACAGCGTGGTGTTCGGGTCGAGATCCGTCTCACGCGTTAACGTCTGGTTGAGCAGAAACTCGATCATGCGGCCTCCTGACGGGCCGACGGCTGATAAACGATCTTGCCGTCGACATACGTGCGGTAAATGTTGCGATCGTCACCCAGGGTCAGCAGCACAAACAGCTGTTCGGCCAGGTCGTGACAGTTGGCATTGCGCAGTTTCTGCAACGGTGACACTGCCGGATCGAGCACCACGAAGTCGGCCTCTTTACCGACGCTAAAGTTGCCAATCTGTTTATCCAGCGACAAGGCGCGCGCGCCGCCCAGCGTCGCGTGATAAAACGCCTCACAGGCCGCCAGTTTGTAGCTTTGCAGTTGCGCCACCTTGTAGGCCTCACCCAGCGTTTGCAACATATTAAAGGTGGTGCCGGCCCCCACGTCGGTGCCGATGCCCACCTTCACCTTTTTCTGCCAGGCTTTGCCGAGGTTGAACAGCCCACTGCCGAGGAACAGGTTGGAGGTCGGGCAAAAGGCGATCGATGAATGGGTATCACACAGACAGTCCCATTCCTGTTCTTCGAGGTGCAGACAATGGGCAAAGACGCTTTTGCTGCCGGTCAGCCCATAATGATGATAGACATCCAGGTAGTTACGCCGCTGTGGGAACAGTTGCTTGACCCATGCCACCTCATCATGATTTTCACTCAGGTGGGTATGCAGCCAGACGTCGGGAAACTCGTTGCGCAGGCGCTGAACCTGCTCGAGCAGCGCCTGCGAGCTGGTGGGCGCGAAACGCGGCGTAATGGCGTAACCCAGACGCTGCCTGCCGTGCCAGCGCTCGATCAGTGCTCGGGTCTGCTGATAGCTCTGCTGCGGCGTTTCCAGCAGCGCGGCTGGCGCGTGGCGATCCATCATCACCTTGCCGGCGATCAGGCGCATATTCAGCGCTGCCGCCTGGCCAAACAGCGCATCGACCGACTGCGGATGGACGGTACCGAACACCAGCGCCGTGGTGGTGCCGTTGCTCAACAATTGTTGCAGGAAGAACGCCGACATTTTCTCGGCATGCTCGGCGCAGCCGAACTGGCTTTCGGTCGGAAACGTGTAATGTTTCAGCCACGCCAGCAGTTGATCGCCATAGGCACCGATCATTTCGGTTTGCGGATAATGAATATGGGTATCGACAAACCCCGGCACGATCAACTTGTCGCGATAGTCGGTTACCACCGTATCCGGCGCCAGCAGTGACGCCCCCTGCTGCCAACTGCCGTGCCAGACAATAGTGCCATGATCCAGCAACAGCAGACCGTCGGCAATGTGCCGCAGCTGTGCATCAAGTTGCTCTGGCCGATCGACGCAGGCGGCGATATCGAAAAAGTTGCCACGAATGGCCGTGGTAAATTGCATGCTCATAATGCCGTTCCTATTCTAGCGACCCGCGCATCAACGCCGGTTGAGATAACTCAACCAGGGGAAATGGCGGTCTTATATTCCATTGCAGGTGTTAATTTAAAGATAGCAAGCGGCATGCCAGAGTGAGGTTTTATCTTTTTAATCGTTAACAAACAGTACTTTATAAATAAACCCTTTACTAATAGGGTCTGATGGAAATATATCGACAAAAAGCAAACGGTTGCTATTTTTAGGCAACCGTTTGCTGTTTTTTAATAAAATGAAACGTTGCACCATCATCGAGCCAAAATAATTTGCCGATAACGGCGCGTAAGCCGCCCTAAACGCAATCAGCCAGCATTTGCACCAAAAACATGCACGCCGCGCCGCAGGCAAACCCCTGACACGACCAGCCAACGATTCGACGCCAGATCTGCCATGCCGACTACGATGCAGCACAGACGCCCTACCAGGCCTCTTGCCGCTCACTAACCAGGCCAAATCATCCGTCATGGCACCTGTTGCTAATGTTGCTACGTTAATTCTGAAATACTCCTTATAGTTCTTAACCACTTTTTAACAACCTCGCATTGCGCTATGCTCAAAAACCTGCCCGACTCGCCTATTTCTGTGAAGAGATTTCTGTTATGCCTGTAACCGGTCCGCATTCTGTTTCGAGCGTTCGCTTATGAGTTGGTTTTCACGCGTAGGCGCCTTGCCACTGCTGGTCGCTGGCGCATTCTTTATGGAAAATCTCGACGGCACGGTGATTGTCACCGCGATGCCGCAAATGGCTGCGGCGTTCGGCGTGCAGCCGGTCGACATGAATGTCGGCATTGCCGCCTATATTCTGACCCTGACGGTGTTTATCCCGGCCAGCGGCTGGATCGCCAACCGTTTTGGCGCACGCAATGTATTTTCTGCCGCCGTGCTGATTTTCACCCTGGCGTCGGTGCTGTGCGCCTTTAGCATCAGCCTGCCGACTTTTACCGCTGCGCGCATTCTGCAGGGGTTCGGTGGCGCGCTGATGGTGCCGGTTGGCCGGCTGGTAGTGCTGCGCAATACCGAGAAAAGCGGTTTAATCAAGGCGATTGCCACCATTACCTGGCCCGGTTTGGTGGCGCCGATCCTCGGGCCGCCGGTCGGCGGCTTCATTACCACTTACGCCTCCTGGCACTGGATTTTCATCCTCAATGTGCCGCTGGGTATTATCGCCCTGCTGCTGGCCTGGCGACTGATCCCGCAGGAGGAGGCGCAAACCGGGGTGCCGTTTGACGGCCTCGGTTTTCTGCTGACCGGCGTCGCCTGCTTTGGGCTGATGTTTGGCCTCGACCTGATCAATCATCCACAACTCTCCTGGCTGGTGCCGTTGGCCTGCATTGCCGCTAGCCTGGCGCTGGGTATGCTGGCCATTCGTCATGCCAGGCGTAGCCCTCATCCGTTAATCAACCTGTGGGCGATGCGAGTAAAAAGTTACGCCGTCACAATATGGGGTGGTACGCTGTTCCGCGTGGCGATTGGCGCGGTGCCTTTCCTGTTGCCGCTGCTGTTCCAGATAGGCTTCGGCCTGAACGCTTTTGACGCAGGGTTGCTGGTTCTGGCGGTGTTTGCCGGCAATTTGGCGATGAAACCTTTTACCTCGGCGATCCTCTATCGCTTTCGCTTTCGCAGCACCCTGATGGTCAACGGCCTGCTGAACGCCGCGACCATCTTTGCCTGCGCGTTCCTGACGCCAGAAACGCCGGTGTGGCTGATCGTCACACTGTTATTCATCAGCGGCCTGACGCGCTCGATGCAGTTCACTGCACTGAATACCCTGGCCTTTTCTGAAGTGCCGCAAACGCAGATGAACGGCGCCAATGCGCTATTTACCATGGCGCAGCAAATGGGTGGCGGTCTGGGCATCGCCATCGGCGCATTGGCACTGCGGCTGGCTGACGTCTGGTTCCCCACCGCCGGCGACGCCATCCCACTGGTCAACTTCCAAATGGCGTTTGTGGTTATTGGCGGTATTGCCTTGCTGTCGGTGGTCGACAGTTTTGGTCTGGATGCCGAAGCAGGTAATGAAATCCGCCAGAAAAAACCGGCCAATCTGCTCCCTGCGGCGCCGCAAGACGCCAAGGGAAGGCTGTCATCAACCAAGGTAAGGAGTTAAACGATGGAATACCGTCAACTGGGGCATTCCGGCCTGAAGGTGTCGGTGCTAAGTCTCGGCACCATGACCTTTGGCGGCGAAGGCAAATTTGCCAAAACCGGCGATACCAACGTCAGCGAAGCACGTGAACAGGTAGCCATGTGCATAGACGCCGGCATTAACCTGTTCGATACCGCCGACGTCTATTCCGCCGGTAAATCGGAAGAAATACTGGGGCAGGCGCTGGGCGATAAGCGCCACCAGGTACTGGTGGCCAGCAAGGCGCGCTTTCCGATGGGCAACGGTCCGAACGACGCCGGGCTATCACGCCACCACCTGATCCGCGCCTGCGAGGCCAGCCTGCGGCGGCTAAATACCGATTATCTCGATTTGTATCAGTTACACGAATGGGATGGCATGACTCCGGTAGAGGAAACCCTGCGCGCGCTGGAGCATCTGGTCAGTAGCGGCAAGGTACGCTACGTCGGCGTATCCAACTTTTCCGGCTGGCATATCATGAAGCACCTGGGCGCAGCGGCGCTGACCGGCAGCGTGCGGCCAGTCAGCCAACAGATCCACTACAGCCTGCAGGCTCGCGAGGCAGAATATGAACTGCTGCCGATAGCGCAGGATCAGGGATTGGGCGTGCTGGTATGGAGCCCGTTGGCCGGTGGTCTGCTCTCCGGCAAATATCGTCGCAATCAACGCACCCCGGAAGGCACGCGCCATATGGCGCAATGGGGTGAACCGCCGGTGCGCGACCAGGAAAAACTGTATGATATCATTGACGTGCTGGTAGCCATTGCCGATGCGCGCGGTCTGTCGGCTGCACAGGTGGCCCTCGCCTGGCTGCTACAGCGCCCCACCGTGACCTCGGTAGTGATTGGCGCACGCAATCGCCAGCAACTGACCGATAATCTTCATGCCGCCAGTCTGACGCTGAACCAGGATGAGCTGCGCCAACTGGAGGATGTCAGCCGCCTGCCGCTGCTTTATCCCTATTGGCATCAGGCCCGTACCGCAGCCGATCGTCTGTCCGTCGCCGATCTGTTGTTAATCGAGCCGCACCTGTCGCAAAAATAATTCGCATCTGTCGGCAATCAACGTAGTATCAACGATCCGCCCTGGTTTAACCGGGCGGATTTCTGCCGTTTGGCCTGAAAAGTGAGGTAATAATAATGAAACACAGTGACCTTTCTCAGTGCCGGGTGAACACCGATCGGTTGTTGATTGCCCCTTTTACCGCAGCTGACGCCGATGATGTTTACCAGGCGATTACCCCTACGCTGACCCGTTTCATGAATTTCGAACCGGAGCCGTCGCCCGAGGCGTTCGCCAACGTCTGGCAAGGCTGGCTGCCCCTGATCCGCGAAGGTGAAGAAGTCTTTTTCGTTGCTCGCCTGCGCGACAGCAAACAGTTTATCGGCATGAGCGGCGTGCACGATCTGCATAGCCATACCCCGGAACTCGGTATCTGGGTGAAGGAAAACCAGCATGGCCACGGCTATGGCCGCGAAATCGTCCATGCCATCGCCGCCTGGGCCAGCGAGCGTTATCGCCCGCAGTACTTCATTTATCCGGTTGCCGAACAGAACGCTCCCAGCCGCCGGCTGGTCGAGTCGCTGGGCGGCGTGGTCAGCGGCCGCCGCGACCATATCAAGTATGACTGCCTGGTCTATCATCTGCCGATGATTGGCGAATGATATGTTTTGTGCCGGCGAAATATGTTAATCATAGAGTACGGTATTGGCTAAAAAACCTTGAGGAACAGCAGGATGATCATTTTTGTTACCGGCGTAACGTCCGGTTTTGGTGAGGCTATTGCACGTAAATTTATTGCCGACGGGCATCAGGTCATTGGCGCCGGGCGCCGTGCAGAACGCCTGCAGGCGCTGAAAGGCGAATTGGGCGATGCGCTGCACACCGTACAGCTGGATGTGCGCAACCGTGCCGCCATTCAGCAGGCCATCGAGGCATTGCCGGCAGCGCTGCGCAACGTGGACGTGCTGGTCAACAACGCCGGGCTGGCGCTGGGGCTGGAACCGGCGCACAAGGCCAATGCCGATGACTGGGAAACCATGATCGACACCAATAACAAAGGCCTGGTCAATATGACCCGCGCACTGCTGCCGGCGATGGTGGAACGCAACGTCGGCCATGTAATCAACATCGGCTCTACCGCCGCCAACTGGCCTTATGCCGGCGGCAACGTGTACGGCGCGACCAAAGCGTTCGTTAAACAGTTCAGCCTTGGCCTGCGCGCCGACCTGCACGGCACGCGCCTGCGGGTAACCGATATCGAGCCAGGTCTGGTCGGCGGAACGGAGTTTTCCAACGTTCGCTTCAAGGGCGACGACGGCAAGGTCAATAAAACCTATGACGGTGCCGACGCACTGACGCCGGAAGACATTGCCGACGCGGTATTTTGGGTCGCTACCCTGCCGGCGCGGGTGAATATCAACACGCTGGAGATGATGCCAGTCAGCCAGAGTTTTGCCGGGCTAAGCGTTCATCGCGGTGCCTGACAGGACGGCGGCGGGTATCGCCCGCCGCCTTGTTTATGCCGCGCGCCAGCCGGCGACGATAATCAGCATGCCCGCCAGCGCTACCCCAGCCCCCAACCAGTCAAATGCCGTCAGCTTTACCCCGTCTACCACCCGCAGCCATAACAGCGCCGTTGCCACATACACCCCACCATACGCCGCGTACACTCTGCCGCTGGCTGCCGGATGCAGGGTCAGCAGCCAGACGAAAACCGCCAGACTGACGGCTGCCGGCAGCAAAAGCCACGCGCCTGCGCCTTTTTTCAGCCACAGGTAAGGCAAAAAGCAGCCGATAATTTCAGCCAGCGCGGTGGCGAAGAACAATAAGGTAGTCTTAAGCATCAGGACGGTTTTCTCTCCGAAATATAAACGAAAGCGGTGCTTGGCTGGTACCTGGTGAACAGGTGGTGGTATATTGACCTCATGCCCTGACAAGGGTACCCAAGTCGGTGTTGCCGCCAGCGCGCAACACTTTCTCAGAAGGATAAAACCATGAAATTACTTTCTCGCCAACGACTGCTGCGCAGTCTGCTGCCGGCCGCAGCGCTGTTGGCTCTGAGCGCCTGGCAATTGCCGGCCATGGCCGCCAGCTGCACACAAGGCAGCACCTGCGTCACCGTTGACGGCAAAGGTAGCGGCGCAATGTCTACCGAAGAAGCCCGCCAGAGTAAAGAACAGTGGAATGATACCCGCACCTTGCGCCATAAGGTCAACACCCGGGTCGAAAAAGATTTCGACAAGCTCGACAAAGCCGCCGACGACCAGGATCGCTGTAACGACAGCCTTAATGTCAACGCCTATTGGGAACCGTCGACGCTGAAATGCCTCGACCGCACCACCGGGCGTCAGATTTATCCTTAATCTGGCACCAGCGTGCCGCCAGCGTTAATTTTAACCGCGCGAGCTGCTATCCTGATAAGGAAATGGGCTCTTAACCAAGGACAGAGTGATGAGAAAAGCGTTTGTACTCGGCGCTTTGCTGATGGCCACGGCGCCGCTGGCGGCCTTCGCCTCATGCGAAAGCGTGAAGGCGGAAATTTCGCAGAAAATCATCAGCAACGGCGTACCAGAATCCGGCTTCAAGCTGGATATCGTGCCAAACGATCAGGCCGAGCAAGCTGGCGGCCAAGTGGTTGGCCACTGCGAGAACGACACACAGAAAATTGTCTACACTCGCCTGAATAATGGCGATGACGGCGGGGACGCGGCGCAAACCGGCACCAGCCAGGATATGACCTCCCCGCAATAACCTTCCCGGGCGCGGTTCGCTGCGCCCGTTACGTCTGTTCCACTTCCTCGCCTTCCCCTTGCGGCCGATGCCGTGCCGGCACCAGCATTGCCGCTGCCAGCGCAAACAACGACACCAGCGCCGAAACCAGGAATACCCAATGCAGCGACGCCGCCACCTGTTGGATCAGATTGGCCAATACGTCGGGCTCTAGCGCCCCACGCCGCGCGGGTTCCATCAACTGTTGTAGCGGATCGGCAGTTTGCGGCAGGCGCAACTGCAGGTTGATGTTCAGCGTCGCCCCGAGAATTGCCGTGCCGATCGCCGACCCCATCATGCGGGTAAATACCGTGCAGGCGGTAGCGATGCCACGAATGCTGTGATGGGCGGCGTTCTGTACTGAGACCAGGAAGGTGGTGTTGCACAACCCCATGCCGGCGCCGACCATAAAGGCCGCCGTTCTGCCCCATAGCAAGCCGCCGTGCGGTTCAAGCAGCAACAGGATCAGCCCGCCGGCAACCAGCAATCCCGCCCCCAACAGCGCAGTAGTGCGGTAGGACGTCCACAGCATCAGACGGCCACTGAAGGTGCTGGCCAGCGGCCAGCCGATTGACATCAATGCCAACGTGGTTCCGGCCTGTAACGGCGTCTCTCCCATCACTCCCTGAATAAACGTCGGCAAAAAGGCGCTGATGCCCATCATCGCCGCGCCAATCGCCAGACCGCCGATGTTGCCGGCGATAATCACCCGACTACGCCACAGCGCCAGCGGGAATAACGGCTCCTGCGCACGACGCTCCTGACGCACCAGCATGATCAGCGAAAACATTGCCAGCAGCAGCATCGGTAGCACCCACCACCCCATGCTTTCGGCCTGCAACAATGCCAGCAACAGACTGGCGACAAACAGCGTCAACCAACCGGTACCGGCCAGATCCAACGCGTGCCGACGCACTTGACTGCCGGCGGGCAAATAGCGCCCGAGCAGCAGCATGGCCAACAGGCCGATCGGCAGATTGACCCAGAACACCAGCGCCCACGGCAGGTGCTGTACGATAAATGCGCCCAGTAACGGGCCGATGATCGCCGAAAAGCCCCACACGCTGGACAGATAGCCCATCACCTTCGGCCGTTCCCGCGGACTATAGATATCGCCGATAATGGTAGTGGCAATCGGCATCACCGCACCGGCACCCAACCCCTGCAATAATCGAAAACCGATCAACCAGTACATGTTGGGTGAAAAGCCGCACAGCACCGAGCCCAGCAGGAACAGCGACGCGCCAAAAAAGAAGATGCGTTTGCGGCCATACAGATCGGCCAGGCGTCCGTAGATCGGGATGGTGATCGCCTGTGCCAGCAGATAGACCGCAAAGACCCACCCCAGCAGCGAGAATCCCCCCAGATCGGCAATAATGGTCGGCATGGCGGTGGCGACAATCGTCGCCTCAATCGCCGACATGAACATCGCCAGCATACAGGCGATAAGGATCAGCGGGCGGTGTGCCACTGGCACCGAGTAATCGTCATTCGTCATTGATAGTCCAATCATATCCCGCAGAAGTGTAATGAGATGAAGTATACCAGCCTTGGCATTTGCGGCTGAAGTACGTGCCCGGATCGCGATCCCGGTTACAGCCTGACGCATCAATTGAACATTTTGTTACAGCGTCACTTATCGTCACCGCCTATACCAATGATAGGTCAGCCCACTCTCCTGCCTTGATTTCAATCAACTACCGTCACGCCTCTGGCCTGGACAATCAGCTTGCCGTTCCCTTGCCGCATCACTGGCTGGCTGAATGGCTGTTGGAATGCAAACTCAATGGAGCGAGAACACAATGAAAAAAATCATATTGGGCTGTGCAATCGTGGCGATTGCCGGCTATCTGAGCGTGGTCGGTTATATCTACCACTTCGATCAACAACGTCAACCGCCGCTGGCGGGCAATACCATCAGCACCATCCTTACCCGACACGGTTGTGATTATTGCCATACCGCGTCTGCCGAATTGCCGTTCTATGCCCGATTGCCAATTAGCAGGCAACTGATGCAATACGACATAAAAACCGGATTGCGCCATTTTTCACTCGCGCCGACGCTCACTGCCCTACAACAAGGTGGCGCGGTAGCCGAGACCGACCTCGCCAAGCTGGAGTCGGTACTGCAATATCGACAAATGCCGCCAGTTCGCTACAAGGCACTGCACTGGGCCGGGGAACTCGATGACGCCAACCGGCAAACGCTGCTGGCGTGGATCCGCCAACAGCGCACGCAGTATTACACCTTGCCAGGCACCCCTGCGGCATTGCTTGGTCAGGCATTGCAACCGCTGCCGAAGGCATTACCGACCGATGCACACAAAGTGGCTCTGGGGTTCAGGCTGTTTCACGATCCACGCCTGTCGGCCGACAACAGTATTTCCTGCGCCCATTGCCATATGCTGGGCGCCGGCGGCGTCGATGCCCGCGTCACCTCACTCGGCGTTAACGGCCAGCAAGGACCGATCAACGCGCCAACGGTGTTCAATGCGGTGTTCAACATTGCGCAATTCTGGGACGGCCGCGCGCATGACCTGCAGGAACAGGCCGGCGGACCACCGCTTAACCCCATCGAAATGGCCTCCACCTCGTGGCAGCAAATCATCGATAAACTGGATCAGGATGCACAGTTGAAAGCGGACTTTCGCCGCGTCTATGCCGACGGTTTTTCCGCCAGCAACATTACCAACGCCATTGCCGAGTTCGAAAAAACGCTGCTGACTCCGGACAGCCCGTTCGACCGTTTTCTGGCCGGCGATCGCCAGGCGCTTACGGCACAGCAGAAGCGAGGCTATCAGCTGTTCCGCGACCATAAGTGCGGCACCTGCCATACTGGCGTCAATCTGGGCGGCCAATCCTATGAAATCATGAGGTTAAAAGCAGATTACTTCGCCGATCGCGGTAATCCAACCACAGCCGATCTTGGTCGTTACAACGTAACCAAACGTGACGCCGACCGCCATCGTTTTAAAACGCCCACCCTGCGTAATGTGGCATTGACCGCGCCATATTTCCATGACGGCAGCGTCACCACGCTGCATCAGGCGGTGCGCGACATGCTGAAATATCAGGTCGGTACCACGCTGCCAGAAAGCGACGTTGACGATCTGGTGGCGCTGTTGGAAGCGATGACCGGCACATACACCCCGGCAGCGCTGACCGTCCGATAAAACGTTCGCCATCACAACCCCCGGCGAATCTGCAAAGATTCGCTGGTTTTCACACCGCCAGACAAGCACAATGCCCGCTGACCCTTTCATTTTATTCACCATTTTACTGACGCATGAAAAGACTGGTCCATCTTCGCCACTATCGCGCCCTGCTACGCCGTCTGTTTATCGCGGTATTCCTCGGTATCTGCGCCGCGTTGGTAGTGTGGCTGTTCCACCGCGCCATGCTGGGATTGGAGTGGTTGCTGCTCGATCACGAGGACGGCAGTCTGGTGGCCGCCGCCGCCGCGTTACCGGCCTGGCGACGCGCTTTGACGCCGGCACTGGGCGGGCTGGGAGCCGGCCTGCTGCTGTGGATGTATCAACGTTACCGTCATCAGCGCCCGGCCGCGCCCACCGACTATATGGAAGCGATTGAAACCGGTGACGGTCGGTTGGACGTCAGCGCCAGTCTGGTTAAGTGTCTGGCCTCGCTGCTGGTGGTTTCCAGCGGCAGCGCCATCGGCCGCGAAGGCGCAATGATCCTGCTGGCGGCGCTGGTGGGGTCGGTGTTTGCCCAGCGCTTTACGCGCGAGAAAGAGTGGAAGCTGTGGGTGGCCTGCGGCGCGGCGGCCGGTATGGCCAGTGCCTATCACGCGCCGTTGGCGGGCAGCCTGTTCATTGCCGAAATTCTTTTCGGCACCCTGATGCTCGCCTCGCTTGGCCCGGTAGTGATTGCCGCCGTCAGTGCGCTGTTGGTGACCAATCTGTTGAACGGCGGTCAGGCGCCACTGTATCTGGTTGCACCGCTACCGTCACCGTGGCCGGTGCAATATCTGCTGATGGCATTGCTTGGCGTGTTGGCAGGCGTTTGCGGCCCACTGTTTTTATCGGCGATGTCGGCCAGCGGGCGGGCTTTTCGCTCTTTGCGCCTGACGCCGCCGCTGCAATTGGCGCTCGGCGGGCTGATCGTCGGTCTGCTTTCGCTGCTGTTCCCCGAAGTCTGGGGCAATGGTTACAGCGTGGTGCAAGCATTGCTCAGCGCGCCTCCGGGTGTACTGCTGGTGGCGGCCATTCTGATCTGTAAATTATTGGCGGTGTTGGCCAGCAGCGGCTCCGGCGCACCTGGCGGCGTCTTTACCCCGACGCTGTTCGTCGGTGCCGCGCTCGGCTCGGCGATCGGCCAGATATGCGCCCTGTGGCCGGAACTGGGCAGCGCGATCCCGCTCCTGATGGCGTTGACCGGCATGGCGACCCTACTGGCCGCCACCACCCATGCGCCGATAATGGCCGCGCTGATGGTGTTTGAAATGACCGGAGAATACACCTTGCTGCCCGGCATTTTGCTGTCTTGCGTCATCGCCACCACCATTTCGCGTGGCCTGCGTTCGGTTTCGGTCTACCACAATGCCTAACGATCCAGCAGGGTCGAAATGTCCAGATAGTGCGCCAGATCGCGCTGTTCCGGACGCGGCAGATACGGTATTTCGCCCAGCATCGGTGCCGGGATACGCTGTTGCAACGCATCGATGGTTTCGGCGTAATGCGCCAGCCCAGGGTTAATGCGGTTGGCAACCCAGCCCAACAGCGGCAGACCGTCATTGATAATCGACTGCGCCGTCAGCAATGCATGGCTGACGCAGCCGAGCTTGATGCCAACCACCAACACCACCGGTAGCTGTTCCTGTACCACCCATTCGGCATAGGGCCGCAGGTCGCTCATCAGCACCCGCCAGCCGCCGCTACCTTCCACCACCACGGTTTCAGCCTTGTCGGCCAAATGGTGCAAACCGCTGCTCATTACGCCGTAATTGATATCGTCGCTGGCATGAACGTGAAACACTTCATCCGGACAGGTGATGGGGTTGATTTCTTGATAACTCAGCGGCACGCTGGAAGAAGCCTGCAAAACCAAAGCGTCTTTATTGCGCATGCCTTCGCTGGTTTCGTAACATCCCGCCGCAATCGGCTTGTACCCCACCGCAGTACGACCCTGTGCGGCAAATGCCTGCAACAGAGCGCGGGAAATCACGGTCTTACCGACATCGGTATCCGTACCTGTAACAAATAAACGCTTTAACATGACTGGATTGCCCCGGAATGCTCCGTTAAACCAAATATCGCCCTATAGGCGGAGAGTGTCGAACGGGAAAATTCTAGGGGATGCCGGGCCGGGATGGCTTGAGGTAGCGCAATATTTTGTCGTTAAAGAATAAGAATCACTGATATGACCGGCCAAGCCTCAGCCTTGCAACAGCTTGACCAACAGCGAACCGTTGTACAGCGCTTCTTTCACCAGTGCCGCGCCGGGCATGGTGCCCTGATTGAAAAACTGGGTGGATTCCACTTGAAGATGTTGACTGTAGATCGGCAGCGACTGCTGGTTAATGCATGATGCAATCGCCGGATGCAGAATTTCTGCTGCTCGATTGAGCGGCGAGCCGACCAGGATCTTTTCCGGGTTGAACAGGTTGACCATAATCGCCAGAATGCGCCCGACGCTGTGGCCCACGCCAAGGATGATGTCTTTCGCCAGTTGGTCACCGGCCAAGGCGGCATCGCACAGAGATTCAACGCTCAGCGGCGCGTTGTGCAGCGTCGACGTCATCGAGGCGCTCAGGCGTTGCTGGGCGATGTCCAGCATGTTTTCAACGCTGGCCACGGTTTCCAGGCAACCGTGGTTGCCGCAATAACACCGTTTGCCGTAGGGATCGACCTGCGTATGGCCGATTTCCACCACTCGCTGACTACCGGAATGCAACACCCGCCCACCGGTGATCACTCCGGCACCGACGTTATGGTCGATCACCACCTGAATCACGTTTTGATTACCGCGAGAGGCGCCATACAACGCCTCGGCCATGGTCCAGGCGCAGATGTCATGTTGCAGAAATACCGGCAAACCGGTGCGGGACGCCAGTGCCGGGCCGAGCGGCATATCTTCGACCTGGTAAAACGGCATGCGGTGCACAATGCCATTAGCAACGTCGATCATGCCCGGCAATGTAATGGCGATGGCGGTCAAACGTTCAAGACGTTGCTGATGACGAATAAAGAACCGATCGACTTCGGCAACGATGCGTGTCAGTAGCGGTTCCGGGTGGTCCGCCGCCAGCGGAAGCTGCTCTTCGACCACCAGTTTGCTGCTGATATCACGCAGCGCCAGCGTAATGCTGCCGCGACTGATACGCGCGGAAAGATAATGCCAGGCCTCGGTATCCAGCACCAACCCCACCGCTGGACGGCCGCGGCTGCCCACTTCCTGGAACTCGGTTTCCTTGACCAGATGCGCTTCCAGCAGTTCACGCACGATTTTGGTGATACTGGCTGGCGCCAGTTGGGCACGTTTTGACAGTTCGATACGCGAAATCGGCCCGAGCTGATCGATCAATCGATACACTGCCCCTGCATTTATTTGCTTTATCTGATCAATATGCCCAGGCTGCCCATCAGCAATCACGCCCCTGCTCCTACAATTTTTCGCGCTTCTAAATAAAGACTATGGGCTATGGTGGGGCTTTTGTAATACAGCGTCAACTATTTGATTCGTTATGTGATTCGCTGCACAAATTCGCCGGTATTTGGTGCAGATTCGCCTTTTATTTGCGCTGATACGCGTCTTTTGCCGACGGCGCCAATAGTAAACTCATCAGCGATTTCGCGGCGGCAGTCAATGGCCGCTGGCGGTGATTTACCAACCACACTTCGGTGAGTGCATCCGGCTCTGCCAACGGCAGGTAGCTGACGCCATCAAGTTTGACGCGACCAAACGACGCCGGCAGGATCGAAATGCCCAGCCCGGCGGAAACCAGCCCGATGATGGTCATCGCTTCACCAACCTCCTGCGTAATGTAAGGGGTGATGCCGGCTCGCTCCAGCAACAGCAGCGTTTCGTCATACAGCGCGGTACCCACCTCGCGGGAGAAAAAAACAAACGGTTCATCTGCCAAATGCGCAAAGCGCAACGTACCGGGGGCCAGATAGGTCAAGGGATGCCCTTCCGGCACCACTGCCAGCATCGGCTCTTGCAGCAGCAGTTGATGCTGCAACGCCTCCGGCAACCTGGTGTTGCGCATCACGCCCAGATCCAGTTCACCGTTCAGCAGCGGTTCCAACTGTTGCTTGGTGTTGATTTCGCGCATTTTGATGTGCACATCCGGATGATGCAGACGAAAAGCCCGTAAGTTGCGCGATACCTGGCTGATAAACGGCGCCGATGAGGTAAAACCAATGGTCAGCTCACCGATCTCTCCCCGTTCTAGCCGCGCCGCTTTTTCCGCTGCGCGATTGACCTGATCGACCACCTGCCAGGCTTCCTTGAGAAACATTTCGCCGGCCTGCGTCAGGCTGACATTGCGATTATTGCGCGCCAACAGCCGTGCGCCGACCATCTCTTCCAGCGCCTGAATCTGTTGGCTCAAGGGCGGTTGCGAGATGCGCAGCCGCTGTGCCGCACGGCCAAAATGCAGTTCTTCTGCGACGGCAATAAAATAGCGCAGATGACGAAGCTCAATATTCATATGTTTAACGTCTTAATTGGAATTATTAATATATTAGACAAAAAACTGGCTTCTCCCTATGATTTTATAAAGCAACGATATGCTTGTTTAATCACCCGATCCCCGGTAAGGAATATCTGTGAACACCCCAATGCGTTCAGCGGCCGATACGCCGTCGACGCGGGCCGCCAACGATCCGCTGGCGGCCACTGCGCCTAAAAAACAATCCTCTTCATTGAATAAACGCCCTTATATCGAACGCGGTACGCCGCAATTCATGCGCGTCACGCTGGCGCTGTTTTCTGCCGGGCTGGCCACCTTTGCCCTGCTGTATTGCGTGCAGCCAATCCTGCCGGTGCTGTCACAGGATTTTGGCGTGTCGCCGGCACAAAGCAGCCTGTCATTGTCCTTTTCTACCGGTTTGTTGGCGATTGGCCTGTTATTTACCGGCCCGCTGTCCGACGCCATCGGCCGTAAATCGGTGATGGTAACCTCGCTGCTGCTGGCGGCGGTTTGCACGCTGATCTGCGCATTTATGACCAGTTGGCACGGCATTCTGCTGATGCGCGCGCTGATCGGCCTTTCCCTGAGCGGCCTTGCCGCCGTTGGCATGACTTACCTGAGTGAAGAGATCCACCCCAGCTTCGTGGCGTTCTCGATGGGACTGTATATCAGTGGCAATTCGATCGGCGGCATGAGCGGCCGCCTGGTCACCGGCGTATTAACCGACTTCTTTTCCTGGCGCATTTCACTGGCGGTGATCGGTTTGTTCGCGCTGATTGCGGCGTTTGTATTTTGGCGTATCCTGCCGGCATCAAGGCACTTTCGCGCCAGTTCGCTGCGGCCGCGAACTCTGCTGATCAATTTCAAACTGCATTGGCATGACCGCGGCCTGCCATTACTGTTTGCCGAAGGTTTTCTGCTGATGGGCAGCTTTGTCACCATGTTCAACTACATTGGTTACCGCTTGCTGGCCGATCCCTATCATCTTAGCCAGGCGATTGTCGGTTTATTGTCGGTGGTTTACCTCACCGGTTCTTACAGCTCGCCGAAGGCCGGCGCCATGACGTCTCGTTTCGGTCGCGGGCCGGTGCTGCTGTTTGCCATTTTGATTATGCTGACCGGGATTCTTATTACTCTCCTGGCGCCGGTCACACTGATTTTCATCGGCATGATGCTGTTCACCGGCGGGTTCTTTGCCGCGCATTCGGTCGCCAGCAGCTGGATCGGCCGCCGCGCGCGGCGTGCCAAAGGACAAGCCTCCTCACTCTATCTGTTCTGCTATTATGCCGGTTCCAGCGTTGCCGGCACGCTCGGCGGCGTATTTTGGCACAGCTTCGGCTGGACTGGCGTCGTCGTCTTTATCAGCGTCATGCTGTTGCTGGCGCTGTGGGTGGTACGAGCGCTGAAACAGTTGCCAGAAGCGGCACGCCTGTAATCCTCAACTCAGGCGCGGCGAGCTGTCGCGCCTGTATCCCCTGCCTGACCCGGACTGCTGTTAGCTATCATGCCCCACCGTTGCTGATGTTGCCTCCTCGGTTACCCTGCCCTACAATGTATGTTGTAACTAAAATGCGAGGTTGCGATGAGCAAATACGATCTGATTGCCCGGATGAACCAATGCTTTAACCAGCTCGAAGCCGAACTGGGGCAACTCCAGCAGCAAATTCTGCCGTTGCGGCTACTAGCGGCACGGGTATTCAGCCTGCCGGAGATCGCCAAAGGCAACGAGCATCAGCCGATTGAACAGATCGCCGTGCAGCAGCACCTCGGCCAGGCGGCGCGCGATCTGGCGCTGGAACATTATCAACGCCTGTTTATTCACCATAACAAGCAGCACGTCAGCAGCAAGGCGGCAGTACGTCTGCCCGGCGTGATTTGCCTGGCGGTTGAGCGGCCACAGTCTCTGGCGTTGCAACAGCAGGTGCAGCAAATCAATCAGTTGAAAGCACAACTGGAGCACATTATTACCGTGGAATCCGGCCTGGCGCCGGAACAGCGCTTTGACTTCGTGCACACCCACCTGCATGGCCTGATTACCCTGAGCGCCTACCGTGCCATCACCCTGCTGACCAACCCTGATTCGGTACGCTTTGGCTGGGCCAACAAGCACATCATCAAGCACGTCAAACGTGACGATATCCTGCAGACGCTGGAAAAAAGCCTGAAGGCCGGCCGCGCGGTGCCGCCGTATAACCGCCAGCAGTGGGCCGAACTGGTGAGCCGGGAAATTGATGACGTTAGCCGCCTGCCGCAGGCGGCCACCTTGAAAATCAAGCGACCGGTCAAGGTGCAGCCCATCGCTCGCGTATGGTATCAGCAACAGCAAAAGCAGGTGCAACACCCCTGCCCGCTGCCGCTGATGGCGCTGTGTCAGGTTGACAGCGGCGCGCAGGTGCCAAAGATTGGCGAGCTGCTTGACTATGATGCCAGCGCGGTGAAGCATAAATACAAGCCGCAGGCCAAACCGCTGCGCCTACTGGTGAAACGGCTGCATCTGTATACCGACGCGCCTAGCGATTAAGGGTATATACCCGCAGACGATGCCCGTCAGGATCGCATGCCATAAAGCAGTAGCCGAACGCCATTTGCCGCGGCGTCTGGCAAATCTCGAATTGCCAGTCACGCCACTGACGGTATAAAGCATCAACCTGCTCTGACTGCTCGCACAAAAATCCCAGTTCGCCGCCCCCGGCGTTGGCGGTGGGCTCCGGCTGCACGTCGTGTTTCGACCACAAGGCCAGCTTGAAGCCGTTGTCGGTCACCCAGAGGGCAAAGGTAGCTGAGAGTTCTACCGGCGCCGCTCCGAGCAACCGGCTGTAAAACTGCGCGCTCGATTCTGGTTGGTCGACATAAAGAATGGTGATGCCTGGTGCGATCATGATTAGCTCCTGGTAATGAAGAACCTCGACAGGTTCCGATGACCACAGCCTAGTCGCCCGTACTGTCAGTTTTTGGCAGTAGCCTCGCCAATGCCGGTACTTTCCCGCCACAGTTTAATCAACGCCCGGCGACCGCGCGGGTAGCGTTGCGCCAGGGGAGAAATGGCGCCGATACGATCGAGACGAAAATGGCGCAGCGCCTGACGCAGCTCGCACCAGGCCAGCAACACCTGCACCTGTTCAAAATAGCCGAGAGCAAACGGCCACAGACGTCGCTGCGTAACCGCACCGGCGGCATCCTGGTAGGTAATGTCGATCTTGCATTCGCTACGGATGGTGTCGCGTATCGTCGAGCGCAACGCGTCGGACACCGGCACGCTCTCCACCGGGCCAATCAGTAGCGTGTTGGCTTCCAGTTCTTCGCGCAGCGCGGCGGGCAGCACTGCGGCAATTTTGGCCAACGCCCGATCTGCCGCAGTGGCCAGTTGGCTGTCGCCACGACGCGTCACCCAGCGCATCCCCAATACCAGCGCTTCAATTTCCTGGGTTGAAAACATCAGCGGTGGCAACATGAATCCCGGCCGCAACACATAGCCGATGCCCACTTCGCCGACGATCTCGGCACCCTGCTGCTGTAAGGTGGCGATATCGCGATACAGCGTACGCATACTGATACCCAGCCGTTGCGCCAGCGCGTGTCCGGCAAGCGGATAACGATGCTGACGCAGGATCTGCATCAGTTCCAACAGCCGTTGAGTGCGTGACATAACGCGATTTTCCTCATAAAAAAGGGCCTACCTGCGTAAGCCCCAGCGCTGACCAACGGGTAGCGCTTATTTCTTCATGCTGCCAACCATATCTTCCGGCCGAACCCATTCGTCAAACTGCTGTTCCGTCAGATAGCCCAGCTTCAGCGCCGACGCCTTCAGCGTCAACCCCTGCTTGTGCGCCTGCTTGGCGATTTCCGCCGCCTTATCGTAGCCGATATGGGTATTCAGCGCGGTAACCAACATCAGCGATTCATTCAGCAACTGCGAGATACGATCGCGATTCGGTTCGATGCCCACCGCACAATGCGCATTGAAGCCGTTGATACCGTCCGCCAGCAGGCGAATCGATTGCAGATAGTTATGGATCACCATCGGGCGGAATACGTTCAGCTCAAAGTTGCCGGAGGCGCCGCCAATATTCAGCGCCACATCGTTGCCCAGCACCTGCGCGCAGAGCATGGTCATCGCCTCACACTGCGTCGGGTTGACCTTGCCCGGCATGATCGAACTGCCCGGCTCGTTTTCCGGAATGGCGATTTCACCGATACCACAGCGCGGACCGGACGCCAGCCAGCGCACATCGTTGGCGATCTTCATCATCGACGCCGCCAGCCCCTTCAGCGCGCCGTGGCCATGCACCAGCGCGTCGCAGGTGGCCAGCGCTTCGAACTTGTTCGGTGCCGTCACGAACGGCTGGCCGGTTGAGTCCGCCAACGCTTTTGCTACCCGCACCGCGTATTCCGGGTGGGTATTCAGACCGGTGCCGACCGCGGTGCCGCCCAGCGCCAGTTCACACAGGTGCGGTACGCTGGCCTCGATATGGCGCAGACTGTGTTGCAACATTGCCACCCAACCGGAAATTTCCTGTCCCAACGTCAGCGGCGTAGCATCCTGCAAATGAGTACGGCCGATTTTCACGATGTCACTAAAGGCGTCGGCTTTTTCGTTCAGCGTCTGGTGCAGCCGCTGCAGTTCGGGGATCAGGTGCTGGCGCAGCGCGATCACCGCCGCCACGTGCATGGCGGTCGGGAAAACGTCATTAGAACTCTGGCTTTTATTGACGTCGTCGTTCGGATGCACCAGACGCCCTTCGCCACGCTCGCCGCCCAGCAACTCACTGGCGCGGTTGGCTAACACTTCGTTGATGTTCATGTTGGTCTGGGTGCCGGAACCGGTTTGCCAGACCGACAACGGGAATTCGTTGGCGTGCTTATCCGCCAGCACTTCATCTGCCGCCTGAATAATCGCCTTGCCCCGCTCCGCCGGCAGCAGGCCAAGATCGACATTGACGCTGGCGGCCGCGCGCTTGGTCAGCGCCAGCGCGTGGATCAGCGCGGTCGGCATTTTTTCGCTGGAAATACGGAAGTGTTCGAGGGAGCGCTGCGTTTGTGCCCCCCACAACCGATCGGCCGGTACTTCGATGGGGCCCATAGAGTCTTTTTCAATACGAATGGCTGCCATCACTGTCTCCTTAGCACAATTCCTAAAAGTAAGATGTCCACGCCGCTACGGCGCGAACCTGTTTACAGGCACATCCAGTATAGTGACATAATAACTATTCGCATTAAGAGTCTGCGTTTATCCCTGCCAGCCCCGGTTTCGCCTGACGGCAAACAGAGGATAGCGCCAAACCGCCCGCCGCGCGCTGGGTAGCGAGGTGGCGATACGCCCACTGTCAAGGATAATGACATTTTTAGATTTCTCCGCTTGCAAGCACCCTCGGTGCATTGTTTACTTGGCGGTAATTCCTTTATAAAGCAGGTAGTAATCATGCAAAAAATGACCAATGCGGTGCAAAATTACGCATGGGGTAGCCACGAGGCACTAACCAAACTGTACGGCATCGCCAATCCGCAAGGAAAACCGATGGCAGAACTGTGGATGGGCGCTCATCCCAAAAGCAGTTCTCAAGTGCCTGACGCCAATGGCGATCTGCGTTCATTGCGCGACGTGATTAATCAGGCTCAGCCAAAGCAGCTCGGACAGGACGTCGCCACTCGCTTTGGTGAACTGCCGTTTCTGTTCAAAGTGCTGTGCGCCGATCAGCCACTGTCGATTCAGGTCCACCCAAGCAAATCCGCGGCAGAAGTGGGTTATGCCCGCGAAAACGCCGCCGGTATCCCACTTGACGCCGCCGAGCGCAATTACAAGGATCCCAACCACAAGCCGGAATTGGTGTTCGCCCTCACGCCGTTCCTGGCGATGAACGGCTTCCGTGAACTGGCCGACATCGTTGCGTTACTGCAACCGATCGCCGGCGCGCATCACGACATCGCCGCGTTCTTGCAACAGCCGGATACCGAACGCCTGGCTAAACTGTTTGCCAGCCTGCTCGGCATGAGCGGCGAACAGAAATCCCTGGCGCTCGGCGTGCTGAAGGCGGCGTTGAATAACCAACAGGGCGAACCGTGGGACACGGTACGCTTTATTGCCGGTTTCTATCCGGAAGACAGCGGCCTGTTCTCCCCACTGCTGCTCAACGTGGTAAAACTGGCTCCGGGCGAAGCGATGTTCCTGTACGCAGAAACCCCACACGCCTATCTGCAAGGCGTTGCGCTGGAGGTAATGGCCAACTCGGACAACGTACTGCGTGCCGGTCTGACGCCGAAGTTTATTGATATCCCCGAACTGCTGGCCAACCTGCAATTCCGCCCACAGCCGGCGTCCGGTTTGCTGACACAGCCGGAAAAGCGTGGCGATGAGCTGTTCTTCCCCATCCCGGTAGAAGATTTCGCCTTCTCGCTGCATGACCTTTCCAGCAGCGCGCAAAGCCTGGCACAACGGAGCGCGGCCATCGTGTTCTGCGTTGAGGGTGAAGCCCGTCTGGAGAAACAGGGCCAGCAGATTACGCTACATCCGGGCGAGTCCTGCTTTATCGGCGCGTTTGAATCGCCGGTCAGCGTCAGCGGCAGCGGCCGTATCGCTCGGGTCTACAATCAACTGTCATAACGCCGCGCACTACTGAACCGCGCAAGCCGTGGCACCGTGCCGCAGCTTGCGCGATATGAGTATAAAGTTCAGTAAATTAGTTGCTATAGTGCCGGGGTTACCGTCACAATTAAACGCCTGCGGGCGTTTTTTGTTGGCCCAATTTGCCTCCCCATCTGCCAGCGTCGGATGGTTTATGAAAGGATGATAGAACGATGAAAAAATCATTAGTCGCCGTTGGCGTCATTGTGGTTCTAGGCGCAGCATGGACTGGGGCTTCATGGTATACCGGCAAACTTATCGAACAGCGGATGGGCGAAGTGGTGGCCAACGCCAACACCCAATTGAAAGCCTATCTGCCAAAAGCCGGCGTCAAGCTGGGTTACGAAAACTACCAGCGCGGGCTGTTCAGCAGCCAGGTACGTTACGTATTGCGTGCTGACGGCACCATCAGCGGCGACGATGCCGCGCTACAGCCGGGCGACGAACTGGCATTCCTGGAAACCATCGATCACGGTCCCTTCCCGTTCGCCCAATTGAAGAAGTTCAATCTGATACCAAGCATGGCGTCGGTGCATACCGAACTGGAAAACACCCCGGCGGCCAAAACCCTGTTTGACATCACCAAAGGCAAATCGCTGTTCAGCGCCGATTCGCGCATTGCTTATAACGGCGATACCTCCAGCGCCATCGAGGTGATCCCGGTCGACTACCAGAAAAACGGTTCCTCACTGAAGTTCTCCGGCGCAACCATCAATGCCGACATTGCCCGCGATCTGAAAGCAATACAGCTCGACGGCAGCAGCGACAGCGCGGTGATTACCGGCCCGAACCAGTTTGGCCAGAACGAGCAGGTTTCCCTACAGGGTCTGAGTCTGAAAACCGATACCCACGCCGGCAAGTTCGATCTTAGCCTGGGCAACCAGACGCTGGCGGTGAAGCAGTTGAAAGTGACGGTAGACCAGAAAGACACCCTGACGCTGGACGGTTTCAACCTGGCGAGCCAGTTTGGCGAAACCGACAGCAACCTGAACGGCCAGATTGACTACACCATGGACGCACTGAAAATTCAGGATCGCGATTTTGGTGCCGGCAAATTGTCGCTGAAGATCGACAAGCTGGACGCGCAGTCGCTGAAGGAATTCGCCGACCGCTACAACCAGCAGGTCATGGCCATGATGCAGCAGGGAGAAACAATGGACGCCGAGGCCTATCAGCAGCAGACCACGGAAATCCTGATGCAAAACCTGCCATTGCTGCTTAAAGGCAATCCGACCATCAGCATCGCGCCGCTGAGCTGGAAAAACGCCAAAGGCGAAAGTACCTTTACGCTGAATCTGGATCTGCTTGATCCGGCCAAGGCCGGCACACCGGCTGAATCTGTCGATCAGCTGCTGTCCCGTTCGGTGAAGAAACTGGATGCCAATCTGAGTATTCCAGTATCAATGGCGATGGAAACCACCGCGCAAACCGCCATGCTGCAAGGCTACAACGCCGAAGAGGCGCAAAAACTGGCGCAGCAGCAAGTGCAAGGCCTGGCGGCGATGGGCCAGATGTTCAAGCTGACCACCATGAAGGACAACGTGATCGGCACCCGCTTCCACTACGCCGACAATCAGGTTGATCTGAACGGTAACAAAATGAGCCTGCAGGAGTTCCTTGGCCTGTTCGGCATGCTGGCCGGTCCGGCAGAGCAAGGCGTTCCGCCTGCCCCGGCACCCATGCCGGCTCCGGTGCCTGCACCGGCGCAATAACGCTGTTATCAGGGGCGCATCTAGCGCCCCTTTTGCTGCGCGGGCAGGCAGCTCAGACCCGGTACACCGCATCGCGGATCTCGCCCGGATATATTCCACTCATGCCCTCATACGCCGTATTGGTCAACGCCACCACGCTCAGCGCCGCTTGTTGATCGCAGAACCAGCTGTGGCCGTAGGCTCCGCCCCATTGCAGCGTGCCGTTGCGCTGCGGCGTCGCCGCCAAGGCCGCATCCAGCAATAATGCCCCGCCAAAGCCAAACCCCCAACCCGGCCCTTGCGTTTCCGCCGCCGCGCTGACGTGCGGCTGATGCATCAGCGCTACCGTTTCCGCATGCAGGAAACCACCTGCGCCGTGGCGCATCGCCTCCACCATTTTCAGCACATCATCGGCGCTGCCGACCATGCCGGCGCCGCCGGAAGGATAAGCGTCGGCGTCCAGCGCGCGCGATGGCGCGAAATCGATCTGGTAGCCGAACTCCGGCGGCAGCGTTAACTGCAAACCGTCGTACATCGGTTCCGGTCGCGTGGCGCCGTTATAATAGGCCGTCGCCAAATTGTCGGCGTTGGCGCTGCTGAACCCGGTAGCACGCAGACCGAGCGGCTGCGCCACCAACTGCTCAAACAGCTGCGGCAACGGCTGGTCGGCGAGCTGTTCCAGCACCGCCCCCAGTACGTCAATCGACAGCGAGTAATTGAATGTGCTGCCCGGTTCGGCGATCAACGGCGCGTCCGCCAGCCGACGCAGATTCTGCTGCAGCGTGCCGCTGGCGCATTCCAGTCCGTCCTGGATCCCCAGGCGATGATACGGTTGCGACGGCAGCTGCTTGAAACGGTAATCCAGGCCGGCGCTATGCGTCAGTAATTGCCGCAGGGTTATCGGCGGTATCCGTCCGTCGGCCAGCGCCGGCGTAAACCATGGCAACCAGCGGCTGACCGCATCATCCAATTGCAGCTTGCCTTGCTCCAGCAGGCGCATTGCCGCCAGCGTAATAAAGGGTTTGGATACCGAAGCCAGTCTGAATTGCGTAGCGCGGCGCATCGGTTTGCGCCACTCGCGGTCGGCATCCCCGCCCGTTTCGGCGCAGATCAGCTCGCCATCGTGCGCCACCAACACCACGCTACCGACGATCCTTTCCTGCTCTATTGCCCGCTGTATCACTGCCTGCACACGCTTTGCTACTGACTGATTCACTGCTGACATGTTCTGCTACTCCAATATTTGTGAGTAAAATCAGTCTAAAGCGTTCATTGTGAAATAAAATAGGCTAAAATTTAATGCACCATTAAGGCAGGGTTAACGATAATGAGTTCACTGTTGCAGCTTTTGCCCTTTTTCGAAGCGGTCGCCCGGCTTGGCAGTTTTACCCATGCAGCCCGGCAACTGGGCGTCACGCCGCCGGCGGTATCACAGAATATCCAGACCCTGGAAACCCGGTTGGGCATTCGCCTGTTCAACCGCACCAGTCGTTCGGTGCGGCTGAGTGACGAGGGCAAGCTGTTCTATCAGAGCGTGGCACCGGCGATGAGCCAGATCGATGTCGCGGCCGAAAATATCCGTGCGCTGCGCAGTCGCCCGTCGGGGCATTTGCGCATCACCCTACCGCAGTTGGCCGCTTCGCTGCTGGTGATGCCGTTTTTGACCGAATTCCACGCACGCTATCCGGAAATCCAGCTGGAGCTGTTTACCGACGATCGCTTCGCCGATCTGGTCCTGGACCATTTTGACGCGGGCATCCGCATGCATGCGGTACTGCAAAAGGACATGATCGCCGTGCCGATCGACAATGGCCAGCAACGGGTGATCGTCGCCGCACCACACTATCTGGCGCAGCATGGCATGCCGACCACGCCGGAGGCGTTGCGCCAGCATAACTGCCTGCGCTATCGCTTCCCCGGCAGCGGCAAGCTCGAACCGTGGTTTTTGACCCACGGTGGCCAGCATTTGGCACTGGAGGTGAGCGGCTCGATGATTTTTAATGAGGATCTGCTGCTGAAGGCGGCCGCGCTGGCCGGGCTGGGGCTGACGCAGCGTTTTCGCGGTACGGTAGAACCAGAGCTGGCCAGTGGACGACTGGTTGAAGTGATGGCAGATCACGCCAGCGACGCCGCCGGCTTCTTTATCTATTTCCCTGCCCGTCGGCACATGCCGCTAAAGTTGCGGGTCTTTATCGATTTCATGCAACAACAACGCCAGAACGCCCAGCGCGCCAAGACGCTTAAACCGAACCGCGCGGGATCAGGCTCGGCGGCAGAATGACGTCCTGCGGCGGCAGATCCCGCTGCTGGATGCGTTGCAGCAGTCGCGACGCCGCGCTGCGCCCCACTTCACGTGCGGAACTGGAAACCAGGGTCAGCGGCGGCTGCGTTAACGCCGCTTCGGGCACATCGCCGAAACCAATCAACGCCACCTGCTGGCCATAAAAGCTGTCCATCCCCTCAGAGCCGATGCCACGCCCGCTGCGCACGATGCCGAAGTAGGCACCGAGTGCCACCGAGGCTTTATGACAGACCAATGCGCTGATGTTCGGATATTGTCGCAATAGCTGCTCCGCCGCCTGCGCCGCCGCCTGCTGTTGGCAATCGCATTCGACTATCCATTCGGAACGAAACGGTAAACCGTACTGCACCAGGGTGGCGCAAAAGCCGCCAAGCCGTTCTGCGCGGGTCAGCGAGTCACTTTGGCCGCCGAGATAGGCAATCTGACTATGGCCGCGCTTAATCAGCAGTTCGGTGGCCATTTTTGCCGCCTGCATGTTATCCGGCCGTACCACGTCCACGCCTTCCAGACCGTTGGAGCGCGCGGCACACACCAGCGGCACCCCCTGTTCTTCGGCCTTCTCGCGCAAACCGCTGACCGAACGCAGGCCGCCGGCCAATACCATGCCGTCAACGCCGTGTTGCAACAAGGTGTCAAAACAGCGCATCAGCCCCTGCCCCTCGCGGCCGCTTTGGGTCAGAAACAGCACTTTGCCGTTGGCCTCCAGCACTTCGCTCAGCCCGGCGGTCATTTCCGCATAAAACGGCTCGCAAATGTCACGCAAGATCAGGCCAATCACCCCAGAATCGCCGCCGCGCAGCGTTGCCGCCTGGCGATTGCGTACGTAGCCAAGCTGTTCGATCGCCCGATTGACCCGCTCCACGGTAGTGGCCGAAATGCGCCCTTTGCCGCTGAGAACCAGCGACACCGTAGTGACAGAAACGCCCGCCTGTAGCGCGACATCGGTGATGGTGATCTTTTTAATTGTTTTAACCTCGGTGCAATGAAAGCGCCGCGGTAGCGGCACGGCAAATGTTATACCGAATGTCGTTATTCAGTAAAACGTTTTACTTTCTAACCTATTGTTGCGGTAAAACCTGCATGCAAATTGTGATAAACGGCGCATTTTTCATAGGTAAAACGTTTTATCTTATTTTTACCTTACATCGGTACATTCCTTTTTTGTTCGCCTTTTCGCCAGGAGTTCCCGTTTATGCCAGCGGCTAAAAAACCAAAAATCACGCTTTGGGAGTTTTTCCAAAGTCTGGGCAAAACCTTTATGTTGCCCGTCGCGCTCCTCTCTTTCTGCGGCATCATGCTGGGGATCGGCAGCTCACTGAGCAGTCGCGATGTCATTACCCTGCTGCCGTTCCTCGGCCAGCCGATTTTCCAGTTACTGTTCACCTGGATGAGCAAGGTCGGCTCGTTTGCCTTTAGCTTTCTGCCGGTGATGTTCGCCATTGCCATCCCGCTCGGCATGGCGCGCGAAAATAAAGGCGTCGCGGCCTTCTCCGGCTTCGTCGGCTTTGCGGTACTGAATCTGGCGACCAATTTCTATCTCACCAGCGCCGGTATCTTGCCCACCGTCGATCCGGCGGTGCTGAAGGCCAATAATATCCAGAACATTCTCGGTATTCAGTCGATCGATACCGGTATTCTCGGCGCGGTGATCGTCGGTATTATCGTCTATTTGCTGCACGAGCGTTTTAACACCATCCGTTTGCCGGACGCGCTGGCATTCTTCGGCGGTACGCGTTTTGTGCCGATCGTCACCACCGTGGTGCTCGGACTGTGTGGATTGGTGATCCCGCTGATTTGGCCGTGGTTTGCCGCCGGCATCAATGGCCTCGGCTGGGTGATCAACGGCGCCGGCGCCTTTGGCCCGATGATTTTCGGCACTGGCGAACGCCTGCTGTTGCCGTTTGGCTTACACCATATTCTGGTGGCGCTGATCCGCTTTAGCGAAGCGGGCGGTACCCTGGATGTCTGTGGCCACAGCGTCAGCGGCGCGTTGACCATTTTCCAGGCGCAACTCTCCTGCCCGACCACCCACGGCTTTGCGGAAAGCGCCACGCGCTTCCTGTCACAAGGTAAAATGCCGGCGTTTCTCGGCGGTCTGCCGGGGGCGGCACTGGCGATGTATCACTGCGCCAAGCCAGAAAATCGGCATAAGATCAAAGGACTGCTGATTTCTGGCGTGGTAGCCTGCGTGGTAGGCGGCACCACCGAACCGCTCGAATTCCTGTTCCTGTTTGTCGCGCCATTCCTGTATCTGATCCACGCCATTCTCACCGGGCTGGGCTTCACCGTGATGGCGCTGCTGGGGGTCACCATCGGTAATACCGACGGTAATGTCATTGATTTCGTGGTATTTGGCATATTGCACGGCACCGCCACCAAATGGTATCTGGTACCGCTGGTCGCCGCCGTCTGGTTTGCCGCCTACTACGCCATTTTCCGCTTTTCCATTCTGCGCTTTAATATCAAAACACCGGGTCGCGAGAATGACAGTCCGCTGGCCTCTGGCACGCCTGGCATGGTGGTCGGCAAATCCGGCTATAACGTACCGGCCATTCTGGCGGCGCTGGGCGGCGGCGAGAATATCGTCTCGCTGGATAACTGCATCACCCGTCTGCGCCTGTCGGTCAACGACATGAGCAAGGTGGACGACGCCGCGCTGAAGGCCAACCGCGCCATTGGCGTGGTACATCTGAACGAACATAATCTGCAAGTGGTTATCGGGCCGCAGGTGCAATCGGTGAAGGATGAATTAGACTCACTGATAAGTCGTAACCCCCCCGTTACGCCATTGCAGGGAGCGTCTCATGTTTGATTTTTCTACCCCTATCGATCGCCACGGCACCTGGTGCACCCAATGGGATTACATTGCCGACCGCTTTGGTGCCGCCGATTTACTGCCGTTCACTATTTCGGATATGGACTTTGCTACCGCTCCCTGCATTCTGGATGCCTTGCAGCAGCGTTTACAGCACGGCGTACTGGGCTACAGCCGTTGGCAACATGAAGATTTTCTTGGCGCGGTGCGCCATTGGTATCAGCAGCGTTTCCAGACACCGATCGACACGGCAATGGCGGTATACGGCCCGTCGGTGATTTACATGGCGGCGCAGCTGATCCGCCAATGGTCGGCCCCAGGCGAGTGCGTGGTCACCCATACGCCGGCCTATGATGCCTTTTACAAAGTGGTGCTGGGCAATCAGCGCCAACTGTTACCCTGCCCGCTGCAAAAGGTGGGTAACCAGTGGCGCTGCGATATGGCACATCTGGAAGCGCTACTGGCACGACCGCAAACCCGCATCCTGTTGCTGTGCAGCCCGCATAACCCTACCGGCAAAGTGTGGAGCGTCGACGAACTGCAGCAGATGGCAGAATTGTGCGAACGTCATCAGGTGCGGGTGATCAGCGACGAAATCCATATGGACATGACCTGGGACTCGCAGCCGCATGTGCCATGGAGCCAGGTGGCCACTACGCCATGGGCGCTGCTGACATCCGCGTCGAAAAGCTTCAATATTCCGGCCTTGACCGGGGCATTCGGTTTTATCAGCGACGACGCGTCGCGTGAAAGCTATCTGCAGACGCTGAAGGGCCGCGACGGACTCTCGTCCCCGGCGGTGTTGGCGGTGGTGGCGCATATTGCCGCCTATCGTCACGGCGCGCCGTGGCTGGATCAACTGCGCGACTATCTGCACGCCAACCTGCATTATGTCGCGCAGCGGTTGAATCAGGCCTTTCCCCAGCTCGACTGGCAGCCACCGCAGGCTACCTATCTGGCCTGGATCGATCTGCGGCCGCTGAATATTGACGATCGTGAATTGCAGCAGGTGCTGATCGAACGCCAAAAGGTGGCGATCATGCCGGGCTTTACCTACGGCGAAGAGGGGCGCGGTTTTGTGCGCTTGAACGTTGGCTGTCCACGCAGCAAGCTGGATGCCGGCCTTGACCGACTGATTGCCGGCCTGAAATTCACCCTGGGCGACCGCTAATGCACCACGGCAGGGCTGCGCCTGCCGTTCGTTTCACTCGGCGTCGGGAAGGTCTTCCAGCCGGTAATAGACCTGCAATCCCAGCGCATTCGCCACTTCGATATCCTTATCGGCCCCGCGCGACGCTCCTTCAATGCGGTAAATGCCCTGACAGCGCCCAATCAGCCGATGGGCAACCGGATACAGATAAGCTTCGCCGATCTCATCCCCCAACTGCTGCGACCCTGCCGCTGCCGCCAGTGGCAACGCCAGCCATTCGCCAATCACCGGCAGATGCCCACGCTGATATACCGCCAGCGCCGCCTGTTCCAGGCGGTGCAGATTGGCAGCAATTTTTTCTGCATCACCGTCAGTGCCGCTACGGTAAGGGCCAGCGATCAAAATCTGTTGTACCGTCATTCTTCGTTCTCCTGAATCGGGTTAAGCGCAATGTATTGCAGTAACATGATGGTTTTGGCGTCGACGATGACCCCCTGACGGATGGCCAGCAACGCGTCATCCAGCGTCATTTCCAGTACATCCAGGTCTTCACCCTCGGCGACAACTCCACCGCCGGCATGGACGCGGTCGGATGCCTGATATTCGCCAATAAAGAAATGCAGTTTTTCGGTCACCGAACCGGGGCTCATGTAAGCTTCGAACACTTTCTGCACCTTTTGCACGATATAGCCGGTTTCTTCTTCGGCTTCTGCACGAATGCGCTGTTCCGGCGACGCATTGTCCAACAGGCCTGCCGCCGCTTCGATCAACATGCCATCATGACCGTTGACGAACGCCGGATAGCGAAATTGCCGCGTCAGAATCACCGTTTTGGCCTGGCGATTAAGCAGCAGGATCACCGCGCCATCGCCGCGGTCATAGGTTTCACGGCTTTGCCGTTGCCAACTGCCATCACGGCGCAGAAAATCAAAGGTGGTTTTTTTCAGTAGATACCAATCGTCCGACAGCACCTGTGTGCTGATGATGCGGACGCGATCCTGGGTGGCGATCATTGATCGGCTCCTAAAGTCAGTGGATAAGCATTGATACTAACGTGCAGTTTCGTGTATTATCAAGATAATTCGTGCAGATTAAGTCAACGGGGTTTTATGCTCACCAGCCAACGCAAAAAATTGATCCTCGAAAAGCTCGCGCAAGAGGGCCAGGTGCTGGCCAAACAGCTAAGCGAGATGTTTGGGTTGTCAGAAGACACTATCCGGCGGGATTTACGCGAGCTGGACAGCGAAGGTTTGCTGCAACGGGTCCACGGCGGCGCGCTACCGGTATCGTCGGCCATTGCGCCATTTGCCGAACGTAATACGCTGGAATCGACGGCAAAGCGCGCCATTGCCGGCGCCGCTGCCGCCATGATCCTGCCAGGCCAGGTGGCTATCGTCGATGGCGGCACCACGTCGGCGGCGCTGGTAAAGCAACTGCCAGCCTCGTTACATGCCACTATTGTAACCCACAGCCCCAGCGTGGCGGTCGATCTGGTGGAACATCCCCATATCGAGGTGATCCTGATCGGTGGCAGGCTGTTCAAACATTCGATTGTCAGCGTTGGCGCCGCCGCCGTTGAGGCAATGTCGCACATTCGGGCCGATATCTACTTTATGGGCGTCACCGGCGTGCACCCGACTGCCGGCCTTAGCACCGGCGATCTGGAAGAGGCCTACATCAAACGTGCCCTGGCGGCACGCGCCGCGGAGACCGTGGTCCTTGCGTCCGCCGCCAAGCTGAATGCCGCATCGCAGTATGCCATCGGCGACGTTACCCTGGCGCAAACCATCATTGTCGAACATGCCACCGACGACGCGCTGATCGCGCCTTTGCAACAGGCTGGCGTCAGCGTAATCAAGGCCTGACCTCTCCCCCTCTGGCTGCATGTCGTGGGGGCAAAACTGCCCCCAGTGGCGTCGCGACCTGATAACGCCCCAAGAAAATGCGATGAAAATCACATTTACGCCAAGTTTTTACCGCCTGCCGATCGGCATTTGCGGCCTTTCCCTGCCCTTGGTCATCATATTGACACAACCATTTGAATTTCAAAAATAAACCGCTGAGTCGGTCGTTTATCGCTAATGGCGACTTTGTGAGTTACTTCGCAAAAAATAACCACTGACCACGGCAGTCAAGGTTATTGGCAACTATTTTTGTGATTATTTTGTGATGTCTATTGCAAATTTTACCCACACCAAAATTGAACAATGAGCTCACGGAAACCAACGGGAGTCATTGAGATGAAAATCGGTGTGGTGATAAGTGGCGGTGATGTTACAGGCATCAATAACTTTATTTTCCAGATTGCCAATCTGACGCAGGCGGAAATCGTGTTGTTTAACGGAGGTATTCCCGGCTTGCTTGAACATCGCCATCAATCGATTAGCCATCGCGATCTGATTGATTATGCCATTAACGCGCTACCGATTATTTCCTCTGGGCGCACGGCAAGGAAATTGTCCAGCGTAGAATACGAAAAAATCGCCAGACAACTCAAATCTCTGCATATCGATGTGCTTATTATGGCGGGCGGTGATGGATCGCTACAGTTCTTAAATACCCTGAGCGAATTTGGCATTAATTGCTTCGGCGTTGGCATGACGATCGATAATGACGTTTTCGGCAGTCATTATACCATTGGCTTTTCCACCGCCTGTGAGCAAATATTGAAAGAGGTCGCCAAATTGCGTAATACCGGCCGTGCGTTACCGGGTCGGGTGTTTATGCTCGAACTGCTGGGTGGCTACTGCGGTGAATTAACTCTGCAATCGGCGATTAAATCCAACGCCGATTTTGCGTTGATCCCCGAGTGCCAACGGTCATTAAGCAGCCTGGCGGAAAAAATAAAGCTGCGGCTTGAACGGCAAAACAGCGTCATCATTTTATGTTCGGAGGGCTATACAAAAGAATATTCACCAGGTTTTCAAGGAGCTATCGATACCATGATTGCCCAGTTGGAACCACGTATCGGCGTTCGTATTCGTAAAACCATTGTCGGTTACGGGCTGCGCAATGGCGAGCCTACCTGCGAAGAAATTTATCAGGGCACCCTGATGGCAAGCGAGGTGGTGCGCTGTATTCAATCCGGGATGAGAAACAAAGCCGTCATTATCAATGCCAGTAATCAGGCTATTCCAATTGATTTGATCAGCATGAAGAAACGGCTGGTTGATCTCGAAGGGCACCATTACAAACTGGCCAAACAGTTAAATATCATTTGAGGAGAATATCCATGTTAAAAATACTCTGTGTATGCGGCTGTGGTTTGGGTTCAAGTTTTGCCATTGAAATGAGTGCCAGGGCGGTGCTTAAAAAACTGGATATTGATGCGGATATTGATCACACCACAATTTCCGAAGCCAGCGCCTTTAGATCCGATATTATTCTGACGCAAAAAACTTTTGCCGACATCCTGAATGCCGATGCCAGTGATGAAGAGAAAAAACGGGTCATTATTCTTAACAAGCTGACGGACAAGACCGAGATTGAACAGAAGATCGTCGCCTTTCTGAAAGAACGTAATATGCAAGGGACCCCATCATGAACAGCGTGATAGATTTCATTGTCAGAGACCTGCTCGGGCAGGCGTCGATATTAATTGCCTTTATTGCCATGCTGGGATTATTGCTGCAAAAAAAATCCACCGGCAAAGTGGCAGAAGGCACCTTCAAGACGTTATTGGGTTTTTTAATCATGATGGCCGGCATTAATATTATTGTCGACACCCTCACCTACCTGAACAGTATTTTCACCCACGGTTTCGGCATGACCGGTTATATCACCGACGTGGCGGCGATCGCCGGTCTGGCCAACCGTGAGCTGGGATCGGAGGTCGCACTGACGCTGATGGTGATCTTTGCCGTAAACATTCTGATCGCCCGCCTCACGCCGTTCAAATACATCTTCCTTACCGGACAGGCGATGCTGTGGATGGCCACCATTGGCGCGGTAATCGGCTACAAGGCCGGGTTGAGCGGATTGCCGCTGATCCTTACCGGCGGCATCTTCGGCGGCATCATGGCGGTAGTGATGCCGGCGCTGGCACAGCCGGCGGTGCGCAGGATCACTGGCTCCGACGAGGTGGCGCTGGGGCATTTCTGCACCATCGGCTATCTGGTGCAGGCGGCGGTGGCCAAGGTGGTCGGCAAGGGCTCGCGTTCCACCGAAGATCTGCAATTGCCGGACAACTTCAAATTCCTGCAAGACACCTACCTATCGATGGCGGTCGTGATGATCCCGATGTACCTGATCCCGGCGCTGGCGGCCGGCCCACAGTATATCGCGCAGTTTGCCAACGGCATGAATTACCTGATGTATTCCTTCATGCAGGCGATTCAGTTTGTCGCTGGGGTGTTCATTCTGTACAGCGGCGTGCGGTTACTGCTCAACGAACTGGTACCGGCGTTTCGCGGCATCGCCATGCGCATCGTACCGGATGCCAAACCGGCGCTCGACTGCCCGGTGCTGTTCCCCTACGCCCCCAACGCGGTGATCGTCGGCTTCCTGGCGACCACCCTTGGCTCGGTGATCGGCATGATCGTCTTCCCGATGTTTGGTCTGGCGATGATCCTGCCGGGACTGCTGACCAACTTCTTTGCCGGCGGCACCGCCGGGATCTTTGGCAACGCGCTGGGCGGTCGGCGCGGAGCGATGATCGGCGGCGTGGTGCATGGCCTGTTCATCACCTTCCTGCCGGCGATTCTGGTGCCGATGCTGGAAAGCTACGGCTTCGTCGGCGTGACCTTCAGCGATTCCGATGTCATCAGCAGTGGTTTGGTACTGGGCCATGCCTTGCAGAACAACTGGCTGTTTGTCGCGCTGTTCATTGCTTTTGTCACGCTTCTGGCGTGGTTCGTCAACGGTAAATCAACCAAGCATCATGAGGAAAAAATCCATGAAACTCTATAACTTCCCCGAGCTGTCGCAGGTAGCCAAAGCGCGTGGCTTCAAGGCACTCGGCTCGTTTAACCTGCACTGTCTGGAGATGCTGCCGGCCTTTTTCCGCGCGGCCAAACAGACCAACAGTCCGTTGATGATCCAGATTTCCACCGGTACCGCCGACTATCTCGGCCACAAATTGCTGGTTGACGCCGTCAGCTCGCTGGCGGCCAGCGAACAGGTACCGACCTGTCTGCACCTCGACCACTGTTCGGATCCGTTGGCCATTCGTACGGCAATCGACGCCGGTTTCAGTTCGGTGATGTACGACGGCTCGCACCTCAATATTGAAGAAAATATTGCCAATACCCGGCTGGTGATCGCTATCGCCCATCCGCGCGGTGTGTCGGTGGAGGCGGAACTGGGGGCCATTGGCGGTGCCGAAGACGGCAAGATGGTGGCAGCAGAAGACATCAGCTTTACCACCGTCGAAGATGCCAAACGGTTTGTTGACGAAACCGGCGTCGACATGCTGGCCGTGTCGGTCGGCACGGTGCATGGCCTGTATACCGGCAAGGCGCAGCTCCAGCATCGGCGTTTGGCGGAAATCACCGCGGCCACCGGCACCCCGCTGGTATTGCATGGTGGCACCGGCGTCAGCGATGAAGATATGCGACTGGCAGTGGCTGGCGGCATCGAAAAGGTCAACGTTGGCACCGAAATGAACGTGCAGTGGGTCGGTCGCTGCAAGGAGATGTTTGAAAAAGGCAAAGTCAGCGACAGCGTGCGCAAATTCCTGATCCCGGCCAACGACGCGGTCACCCAGGTATTAGCCGAAAAGATCGGTTTATTTAAATAAACGCCGTTTTATTCTCACCTATCAATATCAACCCTGGCGCCCCGGCGCGAGTCGGGGCTGGAGACGATGATGTTTGAATTTATCAAACGCCGTCGGCAGGAAAATCCTGTCGATGCGGCAGATAACCACGCCGAGGCCGCGCGAGCCGCGGAAACTATTGCCCAATGGGAACAGCGGTTGGCAAATAATCCGCAGGACGGCGAAATACAAAAGCAATTAATGCTGGAATATAACCGGGCGCTGAAAATATATGCCAAAAGCAAACGACATCGCGACCAGCTTGATTTACTGTTTGTCAAAATCGACGAACTGCGCAATATCACAAGGAAGACCATCTGAGGGGAATTTATGTCGATAAAACAATTGCTGATCGAAGCAAATGCCATTCAGGTCGGGGTGCAGGAAGATGACTGGCAACGGGTAATTGCCCTGGCGGCACAGCCGCTGGTCAATCAGGGATATATTCACGAGTCCTATTATAAAGCAGTGATTGACAACACGCTGACTCACGGCGCGTATTACGTTTTTGACGAAGGGATCGCCATTCCCCACGCGCGGCCGGAATGCGGCGTAATTAAAAACTGCTTCAGTCTGGTATTGCTCGAACAGCCGATTGCCTTTGGCGATGGTGAAAAGGCCGATATCGTTATTCTCTTCGGCGCTACCGACGGTCAGGGACATATTCAGGACGGCATTCGCGCCATCGTCGAATTACTGGATAATCCACGGGTCATGCAACAACTGCGCGCAGCAAAACAATGGCAAGAAGTGGTGGATATATTATGAAACAGACACTCGGCACGGTTGGCGAAAAAACCGTTATTTTGGTCAACGGCGTACCCGCATCAGGCAAAAGCAGCGTCGCCGTGCGACTGTCGCACCATTTTGCCTTGCCCTACCTGACCGTCGACGGTATCAAAGAGCCATTTATGCACTGTTTTCCCCAGGTCGACCGCCAGCTTAACCGCCAACTGGGGCGCGCAGCCTATCAGGCGATTTGGGCAATCGTCGCCCAGGCGTCGGCGCAGTGCGTGTACGTTATTGACGCCTGGTTTGGTTTTCAACCGAAAGATGACCTTCGCCGTTATCTGCAACAGGCCGGCGTCACGCAGGTGGTGGAGATCTGGAACCAGATTTCCCCTGAACTGGCAGTGGCGCGATACGCCGCACGGCTGCATCAGCGCGCCAAGGGACACCCCGGCGCAGAATATCTGCCGGAATTGCGTGAGTTGGCCGAACGGGCTGCGCCGATGGCGCTGGGACCGGTGCTACGGGTCGATCAGTCTCAGCCGCTGGATATGCCACAGATTATCGCCTGGCTGCAAAATACGCTGAGTGCCAGCACAGACTCACGCAGCAGCGCCGCGTTCGCTGCCAGCGGTCAATCCTACCGCCTGGCGTCACGCTGAGCGTGCAATGGCGGGGAGTTACCCTGCCATTGCTTAAAATTACCGCCACTTCAGCGTTTATGGTGATCATGATCACTTTTTTTTGCAACATCATGGTAATTTTCATCCGTTTGTTTTTATACTGATATGCACTTTACCTACAACAAAATGACGAGTGCACATCATGATAGATCCCCGCCTACCGCTTACCGATATCCATCGCCACCTTGACGGCAACATTCGTGCGCAAACCATTCTCGATCTGGGTCGCCAGTTCAATCTTCAACTGCCAGCCAACGAGCTGGAAGCGTTGCGTCCACACGTGCAGATCACCCATGCCGAGCCCGATTTGGTGAGCTTCCTGCAAAAACTGGACTGGGGCGTGGCGGTATTGGGCGATCTGGAAGCCTGCCGCCGTGTGGCCTATGAAAACGTTGAAGATGCGGTCAACGCCGGGCTGCATTACGCCGAGCTGCGCTTTTCACCGTATTACATGGCAATGAAGCATCGCTTGCCGGTTGCCGGCGTGGTGGAAGCGGTGGTTGACGGCGTGCGTAGCGGCTGCCGCGATCGCGGCATTGACGTGCGCCTGATTGGCATCATGAGCCGCACCTTTGGCGAAGATGCCTGTCTGAAAGAGCTGGAAGGTCTGTTGGCACACCGCGACAGCATCACCGCGCTGGATCTGGCTGGCGACGAGCTCGGCTTCCCCGGCAGCCTGTTCCTCAGCCACTTTAACCGTGCGCGCGACGCTGGCCTGCGCATCACCGTGCACGCCGGCGAAGCCGCCGGGCCGGAAAGCATCTGGCAGGCGATTCGCGAACTGGGCGCCGAGCGTATCGGCCACGGCGTCAAGGCGGTAGAAGATCCGGCGCTGATGGATTTCCTGGCAGAACATGGCATCGGCATTGAATCCTGCCTGACCTCCAACATCCAGACCAGCACCGTGCCCTCATTGGCACAGCATCCGCTTGCCACCTTCCTGCGCCACGGCGTACTGGCGTCAATCAACACCGACGATCCGGCGGTTCAGGGCATCGAGATTGCGCATGAGTACAACGTGGCGGCGCCACAGGCCGGACTGACCCCGGACGAGATCCGCCGTGCGCAGCACAACGGCCTGACAATGGCATTTCTTGACCAACGGGAAAAACAGGCGCTGCGCGATAAAGTCGGCGCTTGAACGCTACGGGCGCAGTGACTGCGCCCGTAGATATGACGCTATTTGCTCGCCTCAACCGCCTGCTGCCGGGCGGTTTTGCGCGCATAGCGTTGTGCCAGCACGGCACAGACCATCAGCTGTATCTGGTGGAAAATCATCAACGGCAGCACCATCGCCCCGACCGCCGCCGCCGGGAACAGCACGTTGGCCATCGGAATGCCGTTCGCCAGGCTTTTCTTCGACCCGCAGAACACGATGGTGATCTCATCGGCGGTGTCAAAGCCCAGCAGACGCGCGGCGTAGGTGTTGATCACCAGCACCACGGTCAACAGCAGCAGCGACATCAGCACAATCACCAACAGCGACCAACCGTCAATCCGCTGCCAAATACCTTCCACCACCGCCGCACTGAAGGCGGTATACACCACCAGCAGAATCGATGAGCGGTCAGTGAGGTTGATCAGTTTGCGATGGCGATCGACCCATTTGCCGATCAGCGGCCGCGCCAGATGGCCGAGGATAAACGGCACCATCAGTTGCAGAATGATCGAACCGATGGCGTGCAACACATCGGTATTGCCACCCTGGGTATGCATCAGCGCGCCCACCAGCAATGGCGACAGGAACACCCCGAGAATACTTGAGGCCGACGCGCTGCAAATCGCCGCCGCGACGTTGCCGCCGGCTGCCGAAGTAAACGCGATAGCGGACTGCACGGTAGCCGGCAGCGCACACAAATACAGGAAACCCAGGTAGACGGTCGGCGTCATTACGCCGGGCACCAGCAGGTTCATCGCCAACCCGAGCAGCGGAAACAGCGCAAAGGTACTGAGGAAAACCAGTAAATGCAGTTTCCAGTGGCTCATACCGGCGACGATCGCATCGCGCGACAGCTTGGCGCCGTGCATAAAGAACAGTAACGCGATGGCGGCGGTAGTCAGACGTTCGAAAAAGACTTTCCACACCCCTTCACACGGGAACAGTGATGCAACGATCACTACCAGAATCAAGACCAGCAAAAATTTATCAATGCGCAGGCGCTGCAACCAGGACATGAGACAGAATTCCTTGCAAAAAAGCGGGTTCAGTGGCTGAACCCGTAATATCAATCAGAATAATTTTATCGACCGTAACGCAGGCACTCAGGCCACCGGCAGCGCTTTCTGTTGTGCCGCCGACGCCATGCCCAGCTCGATCATTTCCATCACCGCGATTGCCTCACTGGCGGGCACCGGGTTTGCTGCGCTGCCGTTGATGGCGTCGCGAATGGCGGCATAATAGGCCGGATAGTTGCCCGGCAGGGTCAACAACGGTTTTTCTGCCAGTACACCATCACGTGACAACGTCACCACCCCATCACGCATATCATAGCCCCAATCGGCCTGCGGCAAGCGTTCGCCGGCCTTCAGCCGATCCTCCTGCGGATCCAGCCCGAATTTGACAAAGCTGCCCTGGGTGCCATGCACGATATAGCGCGCGCTTTCCGCCGCCGCCAGCACCGTGCCGTGCAGCACCACCCGGCGTTTGGCGTAGTGTAATACCGCGTGGAAATAGTCAACGGATTGCGAACCCGGACGCAGCTCGGCCATATCGACAAACAGCGAGTCCGGCTTGCCGAATAGCTGCAGGGCCTGGTCGATCAGATGTGGGCCAAGATCGTACCAGATGCCGCTACCAACGCCACCCTGTTCACGCCAGCGCTGACGCACTTCGGGGCGGTAACGATCGAAATGCGATTCGAAGTACACCACCTCGCCAAGCGCCTGTTCCTGCAATAATGCTTTAAGCGTCAGAAAATCGCTGTCCCAGCGGCGGTTATGAAACACCGACAGCAGCAAACCGCTTTGCTTGGCCTGCTGGTCGAGCTGCTGCGCCTGGGACAGCGTCACGGTAAACGGTTTATCTACCACCACGTGCTTGCCAGCGGCCAGCGCCTGTTGCGCCAGCGGGAAGTGGGTATCGTTCGGGGTGGGAATGACGATCAGATCGAGTGTCGGATCGTTGAACAGCGCCTGCGGATCGCTGACTACTGACAGGGTTGGCCAGTCGGCGTGCACTTTGCCGGCATCACTGCTTGATACCGCCGCCAGCTCGACGCCGGGCGTGCCGACGATCAGCGGCGCGTGGAACGTTTTGCTGGCATAACCGTAACCGACCAACCCAACACGTAATTTTTCAGCCATGGTGTTTCCTCTGACAAGGCTTATCTAGACCTCTCCGATTTGACACCATGACGCCGGCCGCGACAAGAAGTAAATTAAATGTTAACGCCACTAGCGAGACGATGCCGCTTCCTGCAATGGCCACGGCTGCTCACGCAGACTCTTCGCCGGGTAGTTTATTTCCAGGCTGCGGCGGCGAAAATCGCTGGGGCTGACCCCCACGCGTTTGCGAAATACCCGTGAAAAATACAGCTGGTCGTCATAACCGACCACCCGACCGATGGTGGCGATAGATTCCTGGGTAGTCTGTAGCAGCAGCTTGGCACGGATCACCCGCTGGTCCTCACGCCAGCGCAAAATGTTGATCCCTACCTGTTCGCGGAACAGGTGGGCCAGCCGCGATGGCGACAGGCAGACGTGGCGCGCCACTTCATCAATGCGCAGTTCTCCAGCCAGGTTGCCGGTGATGTACTGACAGGCTTCAATTACCCGCGGATCCATGATTTTCTGCGGACTGAGCGGATCTTCCTCCATCGCCCGCAGCAGCAGGCGCTCCAGCAGATTCATCCCCATTTCTTCCGCAAAGCGTCGACCGGAACGCTGGGTTTGTTCAATGTTGGCAAATAACCGATCAAACTCCAGCAGCAGGTTGTTGTTCGGCAGCGACAGGCGTCCAACCTCATGGGTTTTGCTGTGCCACTCCAGCCAGTCGGCCCAATAGGCTCGCGGACGAAAGTAGACCCAGCGGTGATACCAGCAATCGCTTTCCGGCGAGCGGCCGTAATAGTGCGCCGCCTTGGGCGGAAACAGCAGCAGATCGCCGGGGTTGCAGTAGAAGGTGTCTTCACCGTCAAACACCTTGCCCTGGCCTTTGATGGTGAGATTGAGAATGTAGCCCTTCATGCCGCCAGGGCGATCGATAAAGAAATCCAGCGGCCCGTCCGCCATGATCGGCGTCAGCCCGGCAACCAGGTAGGCATTAAAGGTGTAACCCGGCAACAGCGGGTTCGGTTGGGGTTCCTGAACCATGCGATGATACATCTAGCCTCCAAAATTCGCGTCCACCCCGCCCGCGTTGCGCCGACGACGCCACTGCGAGGTACCTGTGTTTAGTTTACCGGCCCGCCAGATAACTGCGCGGGCCGGTGGCAGAACTGTGATGCCGGCGAACTTTTCCCCTAGGCCGTACGTTTCGCCTTCTGTTTGTAACGGTCGAAAATCACCGCTGCCAGCAGGATCAACCCGCGTACCACGTACTGCGAGAACGGCGAGATGTTCAACAGGTTCATCGCGTTTTCCACCGTGCCGAGGATCAGAATGCCGGCGATCACGTAGGAAATCTTGCCGATCCCGCCCTTCAGCGACACGCCGCCCAATACGCAGGCGGAAATCACGATCAGTTCATAGCCGATGGAGGTCATCGGCTGACCGCTGGTCATACGCGAAGCCAAAATGATGCCTGCCGCCGCCGAGACCAGGCCGGACAACACGAAGATGATGATTTTGGTACGTACTACCGGTACCCCGGCCAGACGCGCCGCCTCTTCGTTGCCGCCAATCGCCAGCGTATTGCGGCCAAAGGTGGTTTTGTTCAGCAAAAAACCGAACAGTGCCAGACAGCCGATGGTGATCCAGATCGGCGCAGGCAGCCCCCACCAGTTGGCATAGCCGAGGGCGAAGAAGCGCTCATCCTCGATGCCCACCGCTTTACCGTCGGAAATGATATACGCCAACCCACGGAAGATTTGCATGGTCGCAAGCGTGGTGATCAGCGCGTTGATCTTCAGGCGAGCAATGACAAAGCCGTTGATCAGCCCCGAAGCCATGCCCAGCAGCAGACCGGCGCCGACGCCAATCCACAGGCTTTCAGTCATGTTGATCACCACCGCGGTGGTGACCCCGGCACAGGCGATCACCGACGCCACCGACAGATCGAAGTCACCGGACGCCAGACAGAACAGCATGCCGCAGGCCACCATGCCGGACATGGAAATTGCCAGCCCCAACCCTTTCATATTGATGAACGAGCCGAAGTTGGGCACAAATACCATGCAGGCGATAAACAGCACCGCAAACACCACCAGCATGCCGTAGCTGTCCCAGATACGCGTCAACCCCTGGCCGCCGCGGCTTTTTACAGAATTATTGGTTGTCATGGTCGACATCTCTTTCTCCTTCACAGTCAGGCCACCGCGCTGGCGGCGTCAGGGGCAATTTCGGGGGTGCGTAACATTGCCAGGCTGAGGGCCTTTTCCTCGCTGGCCTGGTCATGCAGCAACTCACCGGAGATGGCGCCTTCGCGCATCACGATGATCCGGTCAGCCAGCCCGAGCACTTCAGGCAGATCGCTGGAGGCAAACAGCACCGCAATGCCCTGCTGCGCCAACTGGTAAATGACGTTGTAGATTTCATGTTTGGCGCCAACGTCAATGCCGCGCGTTGGCTCGTCGAGCATGATCACTTTCATCTCTTCCGACAGCCAACGCCCGAGGATCGCCTTCTGCTGATTACCGCCGGACAGGTTCATAATCAGCTGCTCGGCGCTCGGGGTTTTGATATTGAGCGCGCGGATGTGGTGCGCCGCATTGCTGGTTTCCCAGGCGTTGTTGATCAGGCAACCGGCCTTGATGCTTTTACGCCGCGCGCTGATGTTGATGTTGTCGCGCACCGAATGCACCGGGATAATGCCATCGGCCTTACGATCCTCCGGGCACAGCATGATGCCGGCGCGAATGGCGTCGATGGGCGAACCTATGCGGATTTTCTCGCCGTCGAGCGACAGCTGACCGCCGGCGATGCGCGTGGCGCCGAATATCCCCTTCATCAATTCGCTGCGCCCAGCCCCCACCAGGCCAAACAGGCCGACGATCTCCCCGGCACGTACGCTGAGGCTGATCGGCGTTTTCACGCCGCTGGCCTGCAGGTTGTCCAGTTGCAGGCGTACCGCGCCATGCTCACGCGGCTGATAACCATAAACATCGCCCAGATCGCGCCCGACCATCGCCTGCACCAGCTGTTCGTTATTCACCTGACTCATGTCGTCGAAGGTGCGCACGTAGCGCCCATCCTTGAACACCGTGATGGCGTCGCTCAGGGCAAAGATCTCCTCCATACGGTGCGATACGTACAGAATCACCCGGCCCTCGGCACGCAGTTCACGGATCACGCGGAACAGTTGCTCAATCTCGCGCGCCGACAGCGAACTGGTCGGCTCGTCAAAGGCAATCACTTTGGCATTGCGCGCCAGCGCCTTGGCGATTTCCACCATCTGCCACTGGCCGATTGACAGGTACTTCAGCGGCGTATCCGGATCGATGTCCAACCCGAGATGCTCAAGCTGCAAACGGGCTTCATAACGCAACAGCTTGCGATCGACCAACCCGCGTTTGGTCGGCAACTGGCCCAGATAGATGTTCTCCGCAACCGTCATTTCCGGCACCAGGTGCAGCTCCTGGTAAATGATCGCCACGCCGGCGTCCAGCGCGTCGGTGGTGGCATTAAAGCGCACCGGCTGGCCCTTGAGATGGATTTCGCCCTTGGTTGGCGCATAGTTGCCGCTGAGGATCTTCAGCAGCGTCGATTTGCCGGCGCCGTTTTCCCCCATTAGCGCGTGGATCTGCCCGGCCTGGCAGCTGAAACTGATATCGTCCAGCGCCTTGACCCCCGGAAAGGTTTTTCCGATGCCCTTGAAAGCCAGATACGGCGTGGTGGCTGTCATAGTGCTTTCCTCATGCTTGTCTGAAAACGCCGCTCGCCGGCAAACGCCGTGACAACCGATGGCCGTCACGGCATACGCACTGGGCGAGCGGGCAATGCAAAGCGTTACATCAGGCCTTTTTTCTGCAGTTCGGCTTTGAAGTTGTCACGCGTGATCAGCACCACGTCGGTAACTTCGGTGAATTTCGGTGGCTCGGCGCCCTTTTCAACCCAGTCATGCAGCATCTGAATGCTCTTGTAGCCATGGATGTCCGGGCTTGGCAGCAGCGAGCCATAGAAGCCGGTGGCCTGCCCCTTGGACAGTTCGCTCACCGCGTCAACGCCGTTGATGCCGATGCCGATCACGTTCGGTGCTTTAAAGCCCTGACCTTCGGTAGCACGCACGCCGCCCAGCACGGTATTGTCGTTCATGCCGACAATCAGCCAGTTCTTCACCCCGGGATGCTGCACCAGCATCGAGTTGGCGGCGTCAAACGCACCTGGAATGTCGTTGGATTTGGTCGGTACCTTATAGATTTGCTTTTCCGGGAAGCCGGCGGCCTTCAGCGCGTCCATCGAACCGCTGGTGCGGCGGCGAGCCGTGTCCAACTCATCGGCGGTGATCGCCATTACGCCGGTTTCTTCCACTTTCCAGCCACGCTTGGTCATTTCCTTCCACAGCTCTTGCCCCTGACGCTCGCCGATTTTGGTCGCCGCCATCATCACCAGCGGCACGCTGTCCATCGGCTTGCCTTTGGCGGTGACGAACTGATCGTCAACCGCAATCACCTTCAGATCGTAACTGCGCGCCTTGGCGACGATCGCCGAACCAAGTTTCGGATCCGGCGTGCAGATCACAAAGCCTTTGGCGCCGCTGGCCGCCAGGCTGTCGATGGCGTTGAGGGTTTTTTCGCCGTCCGGCACGGCGATTTTGATCACTTCAAAGCCGAGGTCTTTACCGGCCTTGTCTGCAAACTTCCATTCGGTCTGGAACCAGGGCTCCTCCGGTTGCTTGACCAGAAAACCCAGCTTCATGGTTTCGGCGATAGCCGATTGTGACATAACCGCTGCCAGGCCAATCGCCGCCAGTGCCTTAGTGAATTTATGCATGATGCTCTCCGCTGTGTTGTTCTCCCCGGCGCTGAAATCACCGCGCAGTGAAAACGCTTTCATTAGGGTAGTGATACGGTTATCGATAAAGAAAAACGCTTATTGATGCGCCTTCGTTCCTCATCGACTTTCAGACCGGGTTAGTTTTAGCGGGTATTTGTTGCTGAAATGTAGAGCGCTATCACATCCAGAGATTACAGCAGATATGTACATATATTTAGCAAATTTAGCCAATCATTAACTTTTGACTGCCATCACAAAATCACTGCAGGAAGCAGGAAAGTGCATACTTCCAGCTAACCGCTCCTCACTGCCCCATGACACACGCTCCTATGGTTATAGCCATCTTTCACGATGCAGATGCGTTGACGGCACGTGCTCGCCCGTCAGTAGCCGAGGCTGCCCCCGGTAACCGACCCCGTTCGGCGCCTGCACCCTGAAACCTATCGGGTATCCGCCACAACAGATTAATAATGAGGGTCAACATCATGACGGCAGGCGCAATCGCCCTGGGATTGGACTTCGGCAGCGACTCGGTGAGGGTGCTGGCGGTGGAGTGCCATAACGGCAATGAGCTGGACACCGAGGTGGTTTATTACCCCCGCTGGCAACGCGGCGAATATTGTCATGCGGCTGAAAACCAGTTCCGCCACCACCCACTCGACTATATCGAGGCGATGGAGCAGGCAATCGTGGCGGTGGTGCAGCGCATGAGCGAGCAGCAGCGCCAGCAGGTGATTGGCATCGGCGTGGATTCCACCGGTTCAACGCCGGCGCCGATTGATGAGAACGGCGATGTGCTGGCGTTGCGACCAGAATTCGCCAATAACCCGAATGCCATGTTCGTGTTATGGAAAGATCACACTGCGATTGAAGAAGCCGAAGAGATCAATCGGCTGTGCCATAGCGGCAACGCGGCCGATTATTCACGTTATATCGGCGGTGTTTATTCCTCCGAGTGGTTTTGGGCCAAAATTCTGCACGTATCGCGCGCCGACGATGCGGTACGCCACGCCGCCGCTTCCTGGGTTGAACTGTGCGACTGGGTGCCGGCATTGCTGTCGGGAACCACTGCGCCGGCGCGGTTAAAACGCGGGCGCTGCAGCGTCGGCCATAAAACGCTCTGGCACCCGGACTGGGGTGGTCTGCCGCCAAAAGAGTTCTTTGCCGCGCTCGATCCGCTGCTGGTGGAAGACTTGCCCTATCCCCTGTTCGAACAGTCTTATACCGCCGATCTGCCGGTCGGCACGCTGACCGCCGAATGGGCGCAGCGCCTGGGCCTGCCGCAACACGTGGTGCTGTCCGGCGGCGCGTTCGACTGCCATATGGGTGCGGTCGGCGCCGGCGCCCAGCCGTATACCCTGGTCAAGGTGATCGGCACCTCCACCTGCGACATTCTGATTGCCGATCGTGAACGGGTCGGCGATCGCGCCATTGCCGGTATCTGCGGTCAGGTTGACGGTAGCGTTATGCCGGGGCTGATCGGCATGGAGGCAGGCCAGTCGGCGTTCGGTGACATGTACGCCTGGTTCAGCCGCCTGCTGAGTTGGCCACTGCGCGAAGCAGCAACGCGCCAGCCGGAGCTGGAACCACAGCTCAAACAGATTGAAAACCAGCTGCTGGCGTCGCTTACCGACGCCTGGGCCGCTAATCCTTCGCTCGATCACCTGCCGGTGGTACTGGACTGGTTCAACGGTCGCCGTACGCCATATGCCAATCAGCGCCTCAAGGGGGTGATTACCGATCTCAATCTCGGCACCGATGCACCGACGCTGTTCGGCGGTTTTATCGCCGCCACCGGCTTTGGCGCGCGCGCCATTATGGAATGCTTTGAACAGCAGGATATCCCGGTTGAGAACGTGCTGGCATTGGGCGGCATTGCCCGTAAATCACCGACCATCATGCAGGTTTGCGCCGACGTGATGAATCGCCCGCTGCAGATCGTCGCCTCCGATCAGTGCTGTGCGCTCGGCGCGGCGATCTTCGCCGCCGTCGCTGCCGGACAGTTCGCCGATGTCCCTGCCGCACAACGGCACATGGCCTGTGGGCTGGAGCGCACGCTGCAACCGGATCCGCTGCGAGTCGCACGCTTCCAGCAGCTCTACCAGCGTTATCAGCAGTGGTGCGACGCCGCCGAGCCGCGCTACGCCGCTGAACGTCATGCATAAGGATCCACAGCCATTGAACTTTCGGGCGCCGCCTGCGGCAGCGTCCGCTCTCTTATCACCCAGTCAACATGTCAGGAGTTACTGATGGACGCATTCAAACAGCGCGAAGTATGGTTCGTGATCGGCAGCCAGCATCTGTATGGCCCGCAAACGCTACAACAGGTCAAAGAACATGCCGAGCAGGTGGTCAACAGCCTGAACCGCGACGCCGGTCTGCCGGTCAAGCTGGTGCTAAAACCGCTGGTGACCACGCCGGATGAAATCACCACCGTGTGCCGCGATGCCAATTATCAACAGCAGTGCCTCGGCATTCTGACCTGGCTCCATACCTTCTCGCCGGCAAAAATGTGGATCGCCGGCCTGTCGATCCTCAACAAACCGTTGCTGCAGTTCCATACCCAGTTCAACGCCGAAGTGCCGTGGGACAGCATGGATATGGACTTTATGAATCTCAACCAGACCGCGCACGGCGGCCGTGAGTTTGGCTTTATCGGCGCACGCATGCGTCAGCAGCACAGCGTGATCACCGGCCATTGGCAGGACCGCAACGCGCATCAACGCATCGCACAATGGATGCGCGTTGCCGCCGCCCGTCAGGAAAGCCAGCAGCTGAAAGTGGCGCGCTTTGGCGACAATATGCGCCAGGTGGCAGTAACCGAAGGCGATAAAGTCGGCGCACAGATCCAGTTCGGCTATGCGGTGAACGCCTACGGCATCGGCGATCTGGTCAGCGTGATCAACGAAGTCAGTCGTGGCGACGTCGATACGCTGATTGAAGAATATGAAGCCAGCTATGTGCTGAGCGAAGCGGTAAAAAGCAACGGCGCCAAACGCGAAAATCTGATCGACGCGGCACGTATCGAGCTGGGTATGAAACGCTTCCTTGAGCAAGGGGATTTTCACGCCTTTACCACCAACTTTGAAGATCTGCATGGCATGAAGCAACTGCCGGGGCTGGCGGTACAGCGCCTGATGCAGCAAGGCTACGGCTTTGGCGGCGAAGGCGACTGGAAGACCGCCGCCCTGCTGCGCATTCTGAAAGTGATGGCCGGCGGCCTGGACGGCGGCACCTCGTTTATGGAGGATTACACCTACCACTTCCAGCCGGGTAACGATCTGGTGGTTGGCTCACACATGCTCGAAGTGTGCCCATCCATTGCCAAGGAGCAAAAACCGCTGCTGGACATTCAACCGCTGGGCATCGGCGGCAAGGCGGATCCGGCACGCCTGATCTTCTCTACCCCGGCCGGCCCGGCGGTCAACGCCAGTCTGATCGATATGGGCGATCGCTTCCGCCTGCTGGTCAACCAGGTGGATACCGTGGAACAGCCGCATCCACTGCCGAAATTGCCGGTGGCGCGCGCTATCTGGCAGGCACAGCCGACGCTGGCTACCGCTGCCGAAGCCTGGATTTTAGCCGGCGGCGCGCACCATACCGTATTCTCACAGGCGCTGAACGCCGATTATCTGCGTCTGTATGCCGAAATGCACAACATCGAGTTCCTGCTGATCGATAACGACACCACGCTGCCGGCGTTCAAGAACGAAATCCGCTGGAACGAGGCCTACTATCAGCTGAACCGCCGTTAATCTCGCTCTCTCTGCCAGCCAACAAAACTGCAACCGGTTTCAGAAACCGGTTGCAAAACCATTCCCGTTCCCCCTAGACTAGGCTGATACTGATTCAATCATTCATCTGACAGAGAGAGTTGTTTATGTCTGCTTTCCCGAAAGATTTCCTCTGGGGCGCGGCTACCGCGGCGTATCAGGTTGAAGGCGCCCATGACGCCGACGGCAAGGGCCCATCCATCTGGGACGTGTTCTCCCACCTGCCCGGCACCACCTATCAGGGCACCAACGGCGATGTGGCGGTCGATCACTATCATCGCTTCCGCGAGGACGTGGCGCTGATGGCCGAAATGGGCATGAAGAGCTACCGCTTTTCCATCTCCTGGCCGCGCCTGCTGCCGCAGGGCCGTGGCCAAGTCAATGAGGCCGGGGTAGCGTTTTACAGCGATCTGATCGACGCGCTGCTGGAACACGGCATCGAACCGATGATCACCCTTTATCACTGGGATCTGCCGCAGGCGCTGCAAGACGAAGGCGGCTGGGAAGCGCGAGCCACTACCGAGGCGTTCGAAGCCTATGCCCGCCTGTGTTATGAGCGTTACGGTGACCGCGTCAAGCTGTGGTCGACCTTTAATGAAACCATCTGCTTTATTGGTTTTGGCTATATCACCGGCGGTCATCCACCGGGCGTGCAAAACCCGGCGCGCGCGGTGCAGGCCTGTCACCACGTTTTTGTCGCCCACGCCAAAGCGGTGGCGGCATTCCGTACCAGCGGCATCGACGGCAAGATCGGTTTCGTCAATGTGTTGCAGACCAATACCCCACTCAGCCAGTCACCGGAAGATCTCGCCGCCTGTCAGTTGGCCGATGGCATTTTTACCCACTGGCTGTATGACCCGGTACTGAAAGGCGAATACCCGGCAGAACTGCTGGCGCAGACTCAGGCGTTGTGGGGCGTTCCGCAGTTCGCTGACGGCGATCGCCAACTGCTGCGTGACAATATCTGCGATTTCATTGGCCTGAATTACTACAAGCGCGAAACCATTGCCGCCAACCATCAGGAATCCCACCTGACTATCAACACCACCGGCGAAAAAGGCAAAGGCCACCAGCAAGGCAATGAGTTCGGCTTCAAGGGTCTGTTCAAGTTCGTGCGCAATCCGAACGGCGTCTATACCGATTGGGACTGGGAGATTTATCCGCAGGGCCTGACCGAAGGCATCATGAATATCAAGGCGCGCTACGGTGACATTCCGATTTACATCACCGAAAACGGCCTTGGCGCCAAAGATCCGATTATCGATGGCGAAGTGGTAGACGACGACCGCATTGACTACCTCAACCAGCATATCGGCGCGATCGAAGATGCAATCGCTCAGGGGGCTGACGTGCGTGGTTATTATCCGTGGTCATTTATCGACTTGCTGAGCTGGCTGAACGGTTTCCAGAAGCAATACGGTTTTGTTTATGTCGATCACCAGAAGGATCTGGCGCGCCAGCGCAAGAAGAGCTTCTTCTGGTATCAGAAACTGATCGCCAGCAACGGCGCAGAGCGTTGATTTAGCCTGCGCTCACTTTAACCCGCCCTGCTACGGGGCGGGTGTTGGCGTATCAACCAGGCACCTTATGCGACTCTGGAGCTTGAGAGTGCCAGTGGCTAAGGGCCGGTTACTTTAGCAAACCTCTTTGGTCTATCTCGTGCCATATCAGCTCCGGAATGTTCGCAACATCCGCTATTATTCTATTATGAACAATTATCTGACTTGCATTGCCATAACCCGGCGCCCATAAGTAGTTGTTGTCGATGACGTCTTTATAAACAGAGATAAGTGTTTTCTCCCATGCGGCAGATATATGCACAATCGACGTGTCTGGCGTTATCACCATGTCAGCCCCATACAGTAATGCCATAACATGATGTAGTGAATTAAATGGGTTTATAATGGCATTATCAGGAAGTTGTAGATTCAATTGTCGCCGATGATCGAGAAGAATGAACGTGATATTGGTTGATTTGCTATTAAGCATCTTAACAATATTGAACAGTTGCCGTTGAGATAGATCCCTCTCCGCACTGCCAGTAAATACATTAATCACAATTTTTATCCGTTCTTTTTTGGCGTCATAAAAATCACGCACTTCACGAAAAACTGCACCAGGAATGTGCAAATCATAAGCTTTGGGATTTATATGGCCAATTCCGATAAAACTAGCCACCATGGCAATAGCCTCTGTTACATGTTGCTTACCATTTTCAAATGCAAGCGATTTACTGTAATGGTTAATGCAATTCCATTTATTGAAGCCAATAACCGCTTTGGCATTTATTTCACTAAATAACCTTAACCTATGCACTGGAGTTTCGAACAGGCAAAGGTCAATGATCAGATCGTAATGATTCGCTCTTAACCGATTTATTGTCGACTCTGCAACGGTATGATTAAAGCTCTTAAGAAAAATCGCAGTGCTACAATCCTCTGTCTGGTAGACACCTCTGATATAAGGATTATATTTAACCACTACACTACTCGACGTTGTCAATAATAAATCAACCGTGTAGCCAGCCTCAGACAGCCCCTTTATCAGTGGTGTAGTAACCACCACGTCGCCGACGGTACCCTCATTGCGCAGGAGCAGAATGGTTTTAATGGATTTTACATTTAGCTCACTCCTTATCCTTTTATCCCAAATCAGTTTTGCCAGGTAAATCTTTCCATTAAGTTTTAGCTGCTTGAAATAGTAGTTCCTGCGACGATTCCATTCTCTTAATTTTCTGAAGCGCCCTTTTGTTATGGTGATTTTCAAATCCTTATTCATAAAACCTCCTTGTTATTAATTGATCATTAAATCTGCTTTCTGTCTCTTGGCATGGTAGCGATTGCTGTTATTTTCTTTGCAATACCAGGTGGTGCTTACAGTCAATTTTTTTAAATCCTGCTCGCCTAAACACCCGGCAGAGTGGCACTATGGCTGCTGACCTAGTGTATAATACTGGCTATACTGCCATTTTTCATAAGTGTGTTAGGGAATAAAAACCACCAATAAAATTATCTTATGAACGTGCTCTTTACGCGCACTGGCACCAGTAATGCAGGCTGAGATCACGCACCGCGTCGGGCGACAGGTCTTTGCCCGCTTTGAGTTGGCTACTCTGCAGCCCGCCCTTTTTTGTCCAGTTGGTAATACGTGTCGCTCTCGGTGTGGCCACGCCGATATCGACGTTATGCGCACCGTTACGCAATAACAAGGAGGTTCATCATGGCCAAGATCAACGCACAACGTCAGGCAGAGTACCGCGCACGCCGTCGCTGCAACCACAACATCACCCGCCTGAACATGGAAGTGAGTCACCGCGCCCAGTTTGCACTTGACCGATTGGCGTATCACCACGGCCTGACCCTGCGCCAGATGCTGGAACGGCTTATCACTGAATCCCATGATGCCTTGTGTAAGACGCTGGATGGAGCCGTGGTCCAACGCTATATCGACAAAGCACCGACCACCAACAGCAACGAGGTGACACCATGAAGATAACCTTCACCGCCGAACCGATAGCCACACTGACCCTTATCCGTCACGGCTGGCGACCAGGAAGCCGGTTTAGGCTGTTACGTCAGGGCAACCTGATCACGCTCACCCTTGTTACCGATAATGACGAGTGGGACACCCTGTGCGCAGACAGCCAGCACGGCTATGACCTTGGTGCAGACTGGGTGCGGCAGAACGGCGAGCTGGTTATTGGTGGCGACTGGCTCAGCGAGTTTGACCTCACGAGACCCAAGCAGATCAAGGCCACCGCTGCGCCGGGCAAGATAGTGATAACACAGCGAGAACAAGGGTATTTTAGTGCATAAAAGCAAAACCTCGGCCACTTGTCCGAGGTTTTTGTTTACCTGCCACAAGGGTGACGTTGCCCTGGCTGCTGCCAACGGCGCTGACGCTTTGGCTCTGGGTGGTACCTTTCTCGTCGATTTCATTGGAGTTGGAATCGAGCATTCATTCAGATAGAGTTTTCTGGCTTTTTCTCTCCTTTAACCAGATTTTTATCCAGATCCCACCCCCCAAAATGAGACCACCGACATATCCAGACTCAAAGAAAGATGAAAAAACGTCACTCCAACTAAAAGGGAAAAAATCCTTTTTAAAATAGACAATTGAGGATGCAAGTAGCACTGATATAATATCGAAAAATAAAAATAGCATCAGGCACATTAGCATCAACTTGATTAATAAGGGAAAATTACTTTTCATTGTCATTCCCCCCCTTTCCATCCAAATTATCTTTTACATAATTTCCTGTTTTTTCACTGAGATAGCTACCACCAATAGCACCTGTTAAATCAGAAACAGCCTCTTCAGCAACTTTTGATGTCACGCCTTTTATAATGGTGCCGCCTACACCTCCAGCTACAGTACCTGCTCCAGCGCCTGCCATAGAATTAAGCGGTTCTTCTCCCTTAATCCCGCTTCCTATTGCAGCTCCTCCCATATTGATCGGAACAGAAACTATAATGCCTTTCCCTGTTGTCGCGGCTGCTGTCACTCCAGCCATAATTGCATCCACATAACTGAACGGACCTTTGCCTGCGAGCTGAACCCCAGTATTAACACCCACCCCAATCGCTACATTAGTGGCCATAGCTTTTATTGTGGTTCCCAGCACTGTACCGCCAAACAGTAACGGTGCATCCCCGATACTGGCATTCGATTTATGATAACCCCAGGTGTTCATGATGTTCTGGGCTTTTGCCATTGCCTCTGAATCAGGACTGCGTTTGATATAATCCTGCCCGGAGAGTAGCCCTTTAACCAGCTCCTGTGATACCGCTGGACCATACTCTTTTTCCATTTCAGCAGCGTAAACGCGCAGATAACCCGCCAGTTCAGCCCGTTCGGTACTGTTCATTTGTGAAGGGTCTTTGGCAAATTTTGACACCAGAGCATCACTGCGCTTGTCTGCGTTTTCCAGCTTAATCAGCTCGTTAGCCGTCGCCAGAGACTTATCACCGTTCTTAATTTTCTCAACAGCCTTGTCGAGTTTGTCGGATGATGTAGCTCCCAAGAAGTTATTCTCAACCGCGTTCTTCCCGGCCTGCGCTGCCGTTACCGCCCCCACAGTATCGCCCGTTGCCAGTCCACCCACAAGCCCGGCTGCCAGTGTGCTCAGTGCACTGATTGCCTGCTTCTCGCTTTCGCTCAGCTCACTGACTTTTTTACCCGGATACAGCCGCTCCAACACCAGTTGCGCCATCAATTCACCGCTGACCGCACCCGTGGCTCCTGCCGCCGCACTGTTGCCACTGGCGTAAGCGGTGACGGCTACCACCACCGCGTGCGCCATCGCGCGACTGGCTTCATCCGGCGCCAGTTGGTGGATTTGCTCCGCAAGATACGGCGCTGCAGCTCCACTCAATGCCTGTGCCATATTGCCACCGGCCAGTCCCTGTATCGCCGCCGTCGCCGCCTGCATTCCTTGCTGGATGGCGCTTCCGGTGCCCCATTCGGCTTGGGCCGTCTTATACGAAGAGGTGTTGGTCAGCTTCTCGTTGTAAGCCGCCCACGCTTCCTTGCTGGCACCTTTACCCGGTTCTTTCTCGCCCTTCGCCGCTAATTCTGCCTTACCCGCATTCGTCGCCCGGATTTGTCCCTGTGTCCGCGCGATATCCATCACCTGACCGCCAATCTCCCCGATCAGTTGAACCTGCTACCAAGTACCTCAGCCCTGGCTGGGGTACATAACAACATGAATTACAGGTCGCGATAATAGAAAAACCATATAGGTAACCCTATCAATATTCCAACAAGAGCTACTTTAAAATAAGTAAATAGTTTATCAAAAAAAAATGAAGGTATGTCCTCTCCTCCTCCTACCCAATAACCAAGTAGGCTGAATGACATCGCTATAATGAACAACGCAATAAAAAGGCTCAAGCATAGATAAAGTAAAATAATAAAAGATCTATATTTACTATTGACCATTATTTTTCCTTTTTGCTTTTCAAGGCTTCATTAACCCCCTCGGTAAATAATCCCGAAGCAGCGGAGTCTCCTGCATTACCCACTATCACAGGTAATGGGTTTTGCTGTACTGGCTTGGTTATTGTCCAAACTCCCGTAGGCACCCACTCATACTGTTTTGATATTGGATTCAATGCCTTATCCATTGGGATTTTAATGATATTACCAGTTGCATAACCAGCCGATGCACCTGCCTTGCTCAGCAATGCCCCCATAAACGGATCATCACCTTTCATCTCGGCTTGGTAATACCCCCCGGCAGCATTCCAAGTCACTGTCGGGTTATAGCCCTTACCCGCAGTGATTGCACCGATCACACCTGAACCAATCACGTCTGAGAGTTTAACTTCACCCGTTGTACCGTATTGGATTGCAGCATTGGCTGCGCTTGATACCCCCACCGCGATTAATTGCTCTTTCCCTTTCGTTACCGCATTGGTAATAATATTTTTCCCGCCCATTATGGCTACCGGCCACGAAGTCGGATCACTCACAACTGCTATGAAGCGATCTCCGGTGGTAATGTTGTCTTGAAGGAACTTAAGATCCGTACCGTTAAGGTAATTAACCAACGCAGCGGCATCCGGATCTTTCAGTTTTTCATCCAACCGGATTTGTGACGGATGCGCATCATTGGCAACATTGGTTGCACCTTGAATAAGCTCTTCCCACGTCACACAAGCCACACCACCACCAGTACAGGCGTCAACCAGCTCTTTGCTGTTCTTGTTGCTGATTTCGATATATTTCTCAACAACGGACTGGCAGTCACCACCGGAGGATTTACAGTCGGATAGCTCTTTATCGAGCTGTCTGCCTTCTGTGCTGCTCAGATAGTTATTATCAACCGTCGTCTTCGCCGCCTGACCACCTGCCAGCGCATCTGCCGAGCTATCGCCGGTCAACCCACCTGCCAAACCACCGGCCAAGGTCGCCAGTGCACTGATGGTTTGTTTCTGCTCTTCGCTCAGGTCGCTGATTTTGGTGTCTTTACCGTACAACTGGTCTTTGATGATGCCCGCTGCGATTTCACCCGCAGTGGCGCCAGCAGCGCCGGCCAACGCATTATTTCCCTGCGCTGCTGCAATGGCTGCGTTTACTGCCGCATGAGCCAGTGCTCGTGCTGCCGGATCATTGGTGCTTTGCGCAATCACGTTCGCGATGTAGGGCGCTGCGCCTCCGGCTATGGCGGCGGCCATATTTCCACCGGCCAAGCCCTGTATCGCAGCGGTGGCGGCCTGCATTCCTTGCTGAACCTTGCCACCTGTGCCGAACCCCGAGTCGTTAAACGCCTGATTGTAGAAGTTCTGGTAAACCTGCTTGTTGATGTCCTCCGCTTTTGGCTCCTTGCCTGGATTGGCCTTGCGCCACTGCGCCTCCGCTTTCGACTGGTCTTCCGGGCTCGCAGACTTCATCTTTTCGTTAGCGGCTTTGGTCGCTGCTATTGCACCTTCCGTGCGCGCGATATCCATCACCTGACCGCCAATCTCCCCGATCAGTTGAACCTGCTTAAGCCGGTTCTGCTCCTTTTCCTTGTTGAAGATCGGGCTGATGCTGCCGTCGTTGGCGTGCTCGGTATCCCGGACTATCAGCGCCCCCTCGCTGATCCCGGCCTTGGTCGTCCCGTCGGCATGCCCGCTGTTGTTGGCCACCGACAGCATGCCGCCAGCCATATGGGTCAGCAGATCCTTACCCACCGGACCGCCGCTGCTAAACGAACCGCCGCTGTGCGTCGCTTTATAATCCGCCTTAAGCTATTTCATTAATTTTAAAAATTTCTTTCTTTAACTCATTATCAATATCAGCAGGATCTATCTGATTAACAACGTTTTTAATTTCCCTAAAAACTTCTACCTGATCACCTAGCTCGTCTCGCTTCAAGGTTGATAGTGCAGCTATCATTTCACCATCATAACGCTCCCCCGCCAGTGGATCTTTTTTTATTATTTCCAGTATGTTAGGCAATAAAACACTGACACATAGCTTTTGACGTACAGAGCGACACAGATCTTCCACTGTTAGTTCTTCAAAAGGCACATCAAGTACACTTTCGAACCATAACTCTAGAGAGGACTGTTTATCTGGATCTGTTTCCGTATTGATGTTTCCAATTAGTGTTCTAAAGCTACTCATATACCATGCCCTTTCATCGCAGATTCAATCTTATTTATTGCGTCTGTCGCCCTCCCATACGCCGCCTGAGCTTCTGGGTTATTAACATTTTTCAATGTATCAGCATGATTTCTCAAGCCTCTAAGAGTATTTTGCATCTCTTGGAGGTGGTCCCAATGACCACCTTCTTTCTTCGGTACTGGAGTACCATCCATATCCTTTACCTGGATTGCAGTGCAACACCAGAACTCGGCGCTCTACGTCAGCGACCCGCAGCGCTGGGAAGCCGTGTGTGTAAGAGAGTCAGAAACGGGGCGACCTCAGCGCCGACTGGGTTCTCGATAACGGTGAACTCAACATCGGTGGCGATTGGCTTACCGAGATTGGCATTACCCAACCGGAACACATCGTCATCACCACTGCACCAGGCAGGATCGAGGTAAGACGGCGAACACTGACTATTTTCAAGGCCTAGAAGCAATGATCCCGGCTCGGTGGCCGGGATCTATTACATTAAGGTGAAGTGCAAATAAAATCCCGCTATATATAGCAACCTAATCCCCCAAAGGAGTACACCTCTTACACCTTGTCTTCTTGAAAAAATCACCTCACTAAATAGTGCCGAACTCTTTATCTTTCCAGGCTGAATGCTAACTCTATAATAATAACAATATAAAAGTAACAACCATGCCCCACAGATAAACACTAACAGATAACTATTTTTATCATCATGAAAATTCCGAACAATAAATGACAAAGGGATGATAAAAAGCAAAATCATCCTGCCAATCAACGTGGCTTTATTTCCTTCAAAAACAAAGAAAATAGAATCAATAAACATAGACATTGATGATGGTGCTGAAATATTGACCCCTATCTTTTTACAAAAGAACAAAAAAGAAAAGAAAAACAGCACCAATCCTGAAAGCTGAATATAAAGCAGACTCATTTTTTTTCACCTTTATGATTAAAATTATAATGATAAAATTCACTTCCTGATGAGCCATTTATATCAACATTGCCTACGGTAGTATTTTTCGATATTCCACTCCATCCAATAGCAGGGCCGACACCGATAGATAATCCAACGCCATCTTTACCATAAGCCAATCCCAACCCCACCATTCCAAATCCAAAATCTAAAGAGTTATTTTTTCCATCGCAATCAAATTTGGATAATAAGGGCCGAGTTGTATACCAACCTGTCCCGCAGCTCGGCCACCGATAGCAAGAGTTTCCCCACTATTTAGGGATAGTTGTGAATGTTCAATTGTTCCATCCGCATAAAAACCATACCCTGCTCCAACCGCAACCTCACCTTTTACATAGGGTTTCACTTTATACGTAACACCAAAGGATGGGCCGAGATGGGAATCAGCTACAGCCTGATTGATTTCTTCCGGGCTAGATCCTTGTTGCGCCATCCAAAATGCCAAGGAAGCATCTTATTGAATTCCTAGGGGGATTAGAGTCGACATATCATTGTTTTCAGCGGTATTTTTACCTGCTTGACCGCCTGCAATCGCACTGCCGCTATCACCGCCTGCTAACCCGCCAGCCAGACCACTCGCCAAGGTCGTTAAGGCTGAGACCGTTTGGCGTTGTTCTTCCGTCATCTTGCTAAAGTCATCGGTGCCATACATCGCTTTCGCAATCACATTGGTACTTGCCGCCGCGGTTGCCGCACCCGCAGCACCTGCAAGAGCATTGTTACCCTGCATTTCTGCCAGTACACCGGCCACAATAGCGTGTGCTGTCACCCTGGCTGCTTCATTACCTTGGGTCGATACTTTTATCATTTCGGCAAGATAAGGTGAAGCACCACCCGCTATCGCGGCTTTCAGGTCGCCACCGGCCAGTCCCTGTATCGCCGCCGTCGCCGCCTGCATTCCTTGCTGGATGGCGCTTCCGGTGCCCCATTCGGCTTGCGCCGTCTTATACGAAGAGGTGTTGGTCAGCTTCTCGTTGTAAGCCGCCCAGTCTTCCTTGCTGGCACCTTTACCCGGTTCTTTCTCGCCCTTCGCCGCTAATTCTGCCTTACCCGCATTCGTCGCCCGGATTTGTCCCTGTGTCCGCGCGATATCCATCACCTGACCGCCAATCTCCCCGATCAGTTGATCCGGCCTGCTGAGTGACAGGTAAAAAGATCCCGACCACAGAGCCGGGATCTTTTCAGCGTAGTTTAAAAGCCTTTTACTTTAAAAAGGCGGAATAAAATAACTGCGCCTCCAAGAGTTACTCCTGCATATAACCCCATTTTGAAGACTTTAATAACGTCTTTCCAGGTCATATCAAACTCACCACAGAATGCCCAAAGCAGCCCAGAAAATAACAACCTTGCAGAAAGAGCGGCAAAAATTATTGACAGGGAGATAATAAATACGGTGGCTAATGAAAAAAGAATATTTTTAACCAAGTTACTTTGTTGATTAACCCTCATTTTTCACCCCGACCATCGATTAATTTTTGCACAGCATTACTACCTGATTCAGAGCTGATTGAAGATGTAATATTACCCGCTACACTCGGAAGCTTACTTGGCAGCTTCTCCTTAGAGATCCCTAATTGCCCTTTGATTTCAGTGTATTTCAGCAAGTCAGGATTAAACTTAGGATCCCATCCTCCTGTTATCCATTTTCCGGCGCTATTCGTTACTGAGGTTGCAACTTTGCCAAAACCATAGCCCAGTGCGGCCCCAGCTCCATTAGTAATCGCTCCGGTCAAAGGATTATCACCATTGATCTGACTGGTTAAGGCTCCTCCTGCGGCATTCCAGCCCACTGTTCCCCAGAGGCCATTTCCCATACTGATAACGTTTGTCCAGCCTGCAACAACAGAGTTAACCGGATTCACCTTGCCATCTTCAGCGTACTGAGCACCTGCATTCACCCCTGCCCCCAGCCCCCACATGGCCTGTGCAGAACCCGGTAACAATGCCACTCCACCGGTTGCCAGCGCCCCGGCTATCGCTTTATTCACCGCCTCACCGCGCTGGCAACTGGCTGATGAAGGCGCCTCCGTACAGGAAAGCACACCCTTACCGTGTTCCTGAACAAACTTCGTCTGGCTTTCTTCGTTGCCGCCAAACAGGTTATTACTGACAGTCGTCTGACCCGCCTGCGCTCCCGCCACCGCGTCCGCCGCGCTGTTTCCGGCAAGCCCGCCTGCCAGACCTGCCGCCAGCGTTACCAGGGCGCTTACCGTCTGCTTCTCGCTTTCACTCAGCTCTCCGGCGCTTTTTCCGTAGACGTCCAGCGCTATCATCCCCGCCAGCTCTGCTGTCGCCGCGCCTGCCGCTCCGGCCAGCGCATTATTCCCCTGCGCTGCCGCCAGCGCCGCATTCACCGCCGCGTGCGCCATCACTTTTCCGGCATCATCCAGTCCGCTGCTGCCGATAATGTTCGCGATGTAAGGCGCTGCGCCTCCCGCGACAGCTTTCGCTATATCGCCACCCGCCAGTCCCTGTATTACCGCTGTTGCCGCCTGCATTCCACGTTGCAGTGCACTGCCCGTGCCGTACTTCGCCATTTCTGCCTTGTACGTATCGGTCTTTCTCAGTTCGTCAGCGCTCAGGCCCGGATGCTGTTTTTTCGCCTCGCTCAGCCCGTTGATATCCCCCTGCGTCCTGGCTATGTCGGCGGCCTGCGAGCCTATCTCCGCTATCAGTTGAACCTGCTTAAGCCGGTTCTGCTCCTTTTCCTTGTTGAAGATCGGGCTGATGCTGCCGTCGTTGGCGTGCTCGGTATCCCGGTTCAGCATGGTGATATCCTGCCGTTGCCTGACGCTATCCCGGACTATCAGCGTCCCCTCGCTGATCCCGGCCTTGGTCGTCCCGTCGGCATGCCCGCTGTTGTTGGCCACCGACAGCATGCCGCCAGCCATATGGGTCAGCAGATCCTTACCCACCGGACCGCCGCTGCTAAACGAACCGCCGCTGTGCGTCGCTTTATAATCCGCCTGGTTGTGAATATCACTCCAGCCCAGCGTGCCCGTCTCAAGGCGATTCCTGTCTTGCGCTGCGCTGCTTGCTATCACCGCACCGTTTAACTGCGTATGCTCACCCACCTTGACGTCATAGCCACCTCGGCCCGCAAACAGCCCGCTTTGCTCCTTCACCGAATCGAAGTTGCTGTTGAGCTTATCCCGACTGACGCTCATATACGCCGAGCCGGTCATTGAACCGAAGGTGAAACTGCCGCCGGCGCTGATGTTCTGCTGTCTGGCATTGTAGCGGTCGCTGTCCTGCTCGCTTTGCAGCGTCAGGTCACGCCCAGCCTCTACGGTGACTTTGTCTCCGCTCGCCTGCGCGCCCTGTAGCCGGGTTGAATGGTTACTCTTTTGGTGGAGGTTGCTTTTCTTTGCGCGCTTTCATCCACGACATAAACCAGATGCCGATACCTGCGGGAATGCCTGTGGCTAAACCTGCTTTGACCGAGTAAACAACATCATTCCCCCAACCAAAAACAAAGGTATCTTGTTGATAGTAAAAAATTAAATCAATTATCAACCTCGTGCCTAATGCCATCCCTACAAACAATAAAACACAGAAAAAAATCAGATAAACTAATAATTTTATCCCAACAGTCTGGATATTCATTTCTTATCTCCAGACTTTTCATGAGCTAATAATTGAGCTTGAATAGCAGTTCCTGCGTTCTCACTAACAAATGCTCCGCCAGATACGGCGCTGCTGCGCCACTCAATGCCTGTACCATATTGCCACCGGCCAGTCCCTGTATCGCTGCCGTCGCCGGTTTGCCTTCCTGTTGCAAGGTTGCTTTTGCTGCTGCCAGTGCCTCCGGGTCTTTCTGCGCCTTCAGTCCCTGGATAACTACCACTGCGAACTGATCATTGCCGGCGACTGGCTCAGCGGGTTTGACCTCACCAGACTCAAGCACATCAAGGCCATCACGGGAGTGGGCAGGATTGAGATTAGCCAGCGAACCCCGGCAACATTTAGGGCGTAAAAATAACGATCCCGGCTCGGTGGCCAGGATTGGGGCTATTTGTTTCGTCTGTAATTCCGATAATAGATTGCCCAGCAACCTCCACCACCGATAAGCCCACAAAAGAAGCTAATGTTAAAAAGCTTCATAAAATCATATGAGTAAATATCAATCTTCACGCCCTTGATAATATATAAATAAACATCTACCAGTAGTGAGGTTATTAAAACGGTCATAAAAATGCCAACAGCGCTACCGATCACCATGTATATAAAAAGCATGAAAATATTTTTACGATCAGGAGATATCATTTCTTATCTCCTGAATTATCACTCAAAGACTTTCCTAATCGGTCATTTATATATTCGGTCGAAGCGGAGCCTCCCATATTCCCAAGAACCCCAGGCAACGGATCTAATGGCATAGGCTTCGATATCCCCATTCCCATATCAACCCACTCCCAGTTTTTCCAGTTAGGGTTAATGACTTTATCCAACGCTCCTTGTGTCAATTTGCCTGCACCATACCCCAAGCCTGCTGCCGCGCCATTGATCAACCCTCCTTGCAGCGGATCATCACCTTTAATGTAACTGGAGGTCGCACCTCCCACTCCATTTGCCGCCACAGTTCCCCAAAATCCAGTCCCTGCCGTGGCAGCACCGACCCAAGTAGCAATAATGACGTCATTCGGGTTGATTTCTCCATTGGCTAAATATTGGATGCCGGCATTCGCTCCGCCACCAATTCCTCCCGTCACCAACGCCGCGCCCGGTAATAATGGTCCCGCTAAAGCAGTACCCGCTGCGGCTACCATGGCCTGACAAGATACCGGTGTGCCACCACTACAGGCTTTCGCAATTTCGGACTGTTTATCCGCTTCATATTTCTCGATGGTGCCCGGCTTGCTCTTCTCTGCCGCTGCAAGCACATTGGCAAGATTATTGTTTTCAGCCGAATTCTTACCCGTCTGCGCTCCGGCCACCGCATCCGCCGTGCTGTCACCCACCACACCACCTGCCAATCCCGCCGCCAGTGTGCCTAACGCACTGATTGCCTGCTTCTCGCTTTCGCTCAGCTCACTGACTTTTTTACCCGGATACAGCCGCTCCAGCACCAGTTGCGCCATCAATTCACCGCTGACCGCACCCGTGGCTCCTGCCGCCGCACTGTTGCCACTGGCGTAAGCGGTGACGGCTCCCACCACCGCATGAGCCATCGCGCGACTGGCTTCATCCGGCGCCAGTTGGTGGATTTGCTCCGCAAGATACGGCGCTGCTGCGCCACTGATGGCTTGTGCCATATTGCCACCGGCTAACCCTTGTATCGCCGCCGTCGCCGCCTGCATTCCCTGTTGAACCTTGCCTCCTGTGCGATCCCCAACGCATTAAACGACTGATTGTAGAAATTCTGGTAAACTTAGCCGTGTGTACGGCAGAACAGCGAGCAGATCATCAATAACGGCTGACTCATTGTGTCTGGGATCACCGATGCGTAACAACTGGCGATCACCTCAACTCCCGCTGTTCTCCGGTTACGGCGGCGGGAAGAGGAAGTTTTTAGGGCTTAGAAGCAAAGATCCCGGCCAGTTAGCCGGGATTGTCGTTTAAGGTTGGTAGTCTTCATATTCCCAGGCAAAGACGCGGGAGAGCTTTTGTGCTATTTCCATCCAGTCGTTACCTTCGCACTGGTCAATATAATCAGTGATGGTCTTTGTTATTTCATCAAGATCATATTTACGTACCAGAAGCGTGTGTCGCATCAGTTCTGGTACCCAGTGATGCTTGCAGAGCCATTCCGGGGTACAGATAAATAATTGATAATCGTGACCACCCTCTTGATCATCAGGACCGATACACAAGTTAACCCATAGCCCAAAGCAATCGTCTTCTTCAGGCTGGTAAGTTTCAGGGCTAAAATCTGCTGAGTTAACTCCTAAGCTTTTAAGTACTCCTTTCACTGAGTAATCCCCATGTGACCATTACTAACTCTTTTACCATCTTTTAATGTTTCAAAGTTGGCCTGTACACCTGTTGGGTTCAGGTCTTGCGGTGTATTTGGTTTAGATGCTGGGAAGCGATACACCCGTGTACCATCAGCACTAACCCAACCCTTACCATCAGTAAGCAATCTAGCTCCATCACCGACCCAGATTTTACCTAACCGCTCAGCTTCAGTCGCTGTTCCCATGCCGACAGAGAAATTAGGGTTTGTTGTGCCGCTACCTTTAACCACTTCCGCCAGCCTCGGATCCTGCTTCGCAATATTATTCAGATTCTGTTGTACCAGATCGTCTTTCAGCTTCGGATAAGTCGCTGCATTCTCCGCAATGCTGGAAGACTTGCTTTCTGCCTGAGTACTACCGGCTCCTGGCTTCGCCGAAGGTGTGGACGGTTTCACACCCAGCGTTAGCCCTTCATCCGCCGCCTTACCGGCTCCGATACCTGCTATACCACCCGCTATATACATGGCACCAAGCTGATAACCCACCGCAGACCTAGCCGCCTTTTCGCTCATCCCTGTGCGCATATAAGCCGCTACCATGCCGTTATACAGCGCTTGCGTCTGCTTCGCTTCCTCACTGGTGCCATTCAGCAACTGCTGTATCTGCTGGTAACCTTCCTGGGCTTCTTTCAGATCCTGGTATCCCAGGTTCTGATAGGTATTCTGTTTCTCCAGTGCATCCTTACGGGCAACTGTACAAGCTTCTGCACTGCCCCCCATACAGGCATCAACCAAGACTTTATTTGTTTCGGCATCTTTCTGATTGAGGGCATCCCGTTCCTGTTGTTCCTGTGGAGTAAGGTTCTGTCTGTGGTTCAACTCCGTCTGGCGGCTCTTCTCTATGCTGCTCAGATAGTTATTCTCAACCGCATTCTTCCCGGCCTGCGCTGCCGTTACCGCCCCCACAGTATCGCCCGTTGCCAGTCCACCCGCAAGCCCGGCTGCCAGTGTGCTCAGTGCACTGATTGCCTGCTTCTCGCTTTCGCTCAGCTCACTGACTTTTTTACCCGGATACAGCCGCTCCAGCACCAGTTGCGCCATCAATTCACCGCTGACCGCACCAGTGGCTCCAGCCGCCGCACTGTTGCCACTGGCGTAAGCGGTGACGGCTCCCACCACCGCATGCGCCATCGCGCGACTGGCTTCATCCGGGGCCAGTTGGTGGATTTGCTCCGCAAGATACGGCGCTGCAGCTCCACTCAATGCCTGTGCCCTATTGCCACCGGCCAGTCCCTGTATCGCCGCCGTCGCCGCCTGCATTCCTTGTTGGATGGCGCTTCCGGTGCCCCATTCGGCTTGGGCCGTCTTATACGACGAGGTATTGGTCAGCTTTTCATTGTAAGCCGCCCACGCTTCCTTGCTGGCACCTTTACCCGGCTCTTTGACACCGCTCTTTTCCAGTTCCGCCTTACCCACTGTCGTCGCCCGGATTTGTCCCTGTGTCCGCGCGATATCCATCACCTGACCGCCAATCTCCCCGATCAGTTGAACCTGCTTAAGCCGGTTCTGCTCCTTTTCCTTGTTGAAGATCGGGCTGATGCTGCCGTCGTTGGCGTGCTCGGTATCCCGGTTCAGCATGGTGATATCCTGCCGTTGCCTGACGCTATCCCGGACTATCAGCGTCCCCTCGCTGACCCCGGCCTTGGTCGTCCCGTCGGCATGCCCGCTGTTGTTGGCCACCGACAGCATGCCGCCAGCCATATGGGTCAGCAGATCCTTACCCACCGGACCGCCGCTGCTAAACGAACCGCCGCTGTGCGTCGCTTTATAATCCGCCTGGTTGTGAATATCACTCCAGCCCAGCGTGCCCGTCTCAAGGCGATTCCTGTCTTGCGCTGCGCTGCTTGCTATCACCGCACCGTTTAACTGCGTATGCTCACCCACCTTGACGTCATAGCCACCTCGGCCCGCAAACAGCCCGCTTTGCTCCTTCACCGAATCGAAGTTGCTGTTGAGCTTATCCCGACTGACGCTCATATACGCCGAGCCGGTCATTGAACCGAAGGTGAAACTGCCGCCGGCGCTGATGTTCTGCTGTCTGGCATCGTAGCGGTCGCTGTCCTGCTCGCTTTGCAGCGTCAGGTCACGCCCAGCCTCTACGGTGACTTTGTCTCCGCTCGCCTGCGCGCCCTGTAGCCGGGTGTCGCGGCCGCTGCTCAGGCTGAGGGTGCTGCCTGCATCCAGCGTGGTTTCGCTATGCGTCAGGCCGTTGCCCCGCTCATGCCCCTTGCCGGCATTGATCCCCGCCGACACGCTGATACCCCAGCCGCCTGAACCGACACCAATCCCCACGCCGATGTTGCCGCCCTGACTGCTGTTCTTGCCGACGGTGCTTTCGCTGTTTTGCGCTGAATGCAGGCTGAGATCACGCGCCGCGTCGAGCGACAGGTCCTTGCCCGCTTTGAGTTGGCTACCGCCAATCGTGATATCCCCACTTCCGTCCGCGTGGTTTTTACCGGTCGCCGTTATCGACAGGTTTTGCCCGGCGTTGAGCGTGCTGCCCTGCGATTGGCGGCTATCGCTACGGGTTTCACTCTTCGACGCCTGGCTGCCGTAGGAAACGCTGATGCCCACCGTATTAGTGTTCGCCGCATCGTTGCCTTTCGCGCTATCCAGTTGCCCGGCCTGTACGGCCTGCAGCCCGGACAGCGCCGCCTTGGTGTTTTGCAACGCACCAAGCCGCCCGTCACCTTCTTTTCTGGCCTGCTGTGCCGAGCTGACCGCGGTGTTGAGTGCGCTACCTGCGGTACCCGACAGCGCCAGCGTCAGCCCGCTCTGCTTCTGTTCGAAGGTTTCTTTACGCGTGCGTGCATCAAAGCCGGGATCAATGCGCACGCTGTCGCCACTCAGGGTCAGGCTCTTGCCCGCCACCAGATCGGCACCGCCAACGTGCAGTTGGTTGCTCGCCGACAGGGCGACGTTGCCCTGGTTGCTGCCAACGGTGCTGACGCTTTGGCTCTGGGTGGTGCCTTTCTCGTCGATTTCATGTTTGCTCGACCGCTTGCCTAGCGTGAAACCGATGCCACCGCTGCCCAGCAGCCCGCTTTTTTTCTTCTCGTCCAGTCGGTAATGCGTGTCGCTCTCGGTGGCCGCGCCAATATCGACGTTATGGCCGGCCTGCAGGTTTACATCCCGGTCGGCGGCAATGGCCGATCCGCTGACCGTCAGGTCATTGCCGGCGGTAACGCTGACGCCGTCGCCACTCAGCAGCGTGCCTTTCTCTCGCGTGGTCGCATCACGCGCCACGCTAAGGCTGCTTCTTTTTTTCAGGAAGCCTTTTTTCTCCGAATATGCTTCGCTGTAGTACGACTCGCGTTCGGTGGCGGTATTGAGATTCACATCCCGTTTCGCCTGTAAGGCAATACCGCCCTGGTCACTGTGCAGGGCGCTTGCCGTGGCGGTGATGCTCCCTTGCTGCGCCACTACCGTAACACCGTCGCGCCCGCTGAGCGTGCTGCCCAGCACGTTTTCACGCAGGGTCTCTTCGGCGTACTGACCTTTGGTTTTCCGCCCGCGACTCTCCTCTCTGGAGACGCGATGCTCACTGTCGGTGGTGTGATCGAGGATCACATCCCGTTTCGCCTGCAAGGCAATCCCGCCCTGGCCACTGTGCAGCGCACTGCCAGTCACGGTCAGGTCCCCTTCACGACCGATGATGGTCACTCCCTGCTGGCCACTGAAGGTGCTGCCGATACTGATTGCACGTTCGGTTTGCTCTTCGCGGTGGCTTTTGGTCTTGCCACGACGCTTGTTTTCGCTGTCCTGATCTTGCGTGCGGATGCGCGCGTCCTTGATGGTCACGTCCTGCGCACTGACGCCAATGCGCCCCTCTTGGCTAACAACTTGGGCACCTTCTGCCAGCAGTTGGTTGCCCGCCACCAGGGTAATCCCCCGGTCACCGCTCAGGCTGCTGAGCGTCAGGCGCTCTTCCTGACGGTGGTTGTTGACCGACGACGTGCGGCTGCTGGCGCCCAGTTGCGTGGTGTTGATGGTGGTTTCGGCCTGAATGTTGATATCATTCCCGGCCTGCACGCGGGTGCTGCCGGCAGCCCCGACCTGACTGCCGGAGAGCGCCACGTCCCGCCCGGCCGACAGGCTGAGGTTGCCACCGGCGTTAAGCTCACTGCCCAACGCCTGCTGCCATTGGCCGCTGACCTGCGCCATGCGTGAACCGGCCTGTTCGGTGCCGCCACGGGTACGATTACCCATAGAGCCAGAGATGACGTCAAGATCGGCAGTATGGCTGCTCTTCGCAGCGCTAATGGTCAGGTCGTTGCGGGCACTGAGGCTGAGTGTGTCCGTAGCATCGAGCTTCGCCCCAGAAAGCCGGATATCCGCACCGCGCAGACGAATGTCGCCGGCGCTGATCGTCGCCTGGCGTAACGCATCCTGTAAATTGGTACTCACGGTCAGGCTGTCGGCCTGCACATCAATGCTGTCGGCCTTGATAACACCGCCCTGGTGCAACCACTGCCCGGCGTCGACCAAAAGGGCCTGGTCGGCCAACAGGTTTGCCGCATTGGTGATGCTGTTGGCCGAGAGTTGCAGATTACCACCGCCAATCAGCGCACCATCGCCGCTCAGGCGCAGCGTGGTCTGTGCCAGATACACCTTCGGCACCCACACCGTCTGCGGGCCGTTTTGGCTCGCGACCGTTTCACTGACCAGCCAGACGATATCCTGTTGCAATGCCGCGATCTGCGCCGGCGTCAGCGCGATCCCCGGCACCAGTTGGAAATCTTGCGCCACTTTCGTGCCGTTATTCATCAACTGCTGGTATTGCGTCATTGCATCCCATCCTTTGACGGACGGTTTGCCGGTGAGCTTCAGTACCTGCTCACGCACCAGACGCTGTTCGTAAAAACCGTCCCCCAGGCGTTTATGGGCCTGCGCCGGGTCATAGCCCAGGCGTTTGAGCATATAGTCACTACTGATGAACTTATCGCGGCGGGTAAAGCGTTCGTCGGTCACCACCAGAAACGGGCTACCGACCGCCGTATGCTGGCTGAACAGACCGTTATTGGGGATAAAGGTGGCCACATTATCCAGGTGCTGCAGCTGAGTCAGCGCCAGTTCCGCCGGTAGCAACGGACGCCCCAGCGGCGATGGCGTCACCGCCGCGAGCGACGTGGGCTGTTCGGCTGGCGTAAGCTGGGTATCGCCATCAGGTCGGGCTGCGCCCTCCACCGTGAAGGCCAGTGGATTGCGATCGAGTTCGGCGCGTTCGGCGTCCACGGCGTTTAATGCCGCCTCGAGCCGGCTGGTTTGCGCCTGATTGACCGTGATGTTGGTGATGCTGGCCCCGCTGATGGTGACCGAGCCGTTACCGGTGATAACCCCGTCAAGGGTTGCCAGCGCCGTGGTCTCGTCGCGGTTAAACGTCGGATACCAGTGATGCGTATCCTTGTCGTAGTGGTCGACAATAAACGCCTGACGCCGTTCGTTAACCGAATAACCCCGGTTGTCCACGCTGCCACCGCCATCCTGTGTCAGGTTGCCATTAGCCGTAATGATGCTGGCGTCATTGAACAACTGACCGGTGATGCGTAGCACCAGGTTGCCTCCCGCCAGCATACGCGCCCCGATGCCTTCAGAGACCAGTTTATCGCGCGTCAGCGTACCGCTCTCGCTACGCTCGCGGAAGTTGTTGTAATCGGTGACAAACGGTGCGCTGTCGATATCGACATGCATCCCGGGATCCCAGGTCATCACCTGCGTCCAGTCATGCTCCCAATGGAAGCCGTTTTGATAAGGGGTCGGGATGGCCGCCAGCTGATTTCCCCCACGCGTTTCGTAAAACGTCATGGCATAGCTGCCATCGGCGTCAGGTTTAAGCGCCAGATAGTTGACCCACAGGTCAATCAGTTGGCCGCTGCTGTCCTTGACCAGCACCTGCGCACGCTTGCCGACAGCGTCGATGGTCAGCAGGGTGCCGAAGCGGTTGGTTTGCGCCGCCGTGTCATCCTGGAAGGTTAGCCGTTGGGTGATCGGCGCCATGGTGATTTTATCGGGGTTGACCTGTGAGCCGTAGGAGCGCCAGTAATAGTTGTAGCGGTGCCATTTGTAATCGCGTTTATCCACCGCGCGCTCAATCACCAGACCTTGCCGCAGATTGTCCAGCCGCCGGGCTTCGATCATAACGTCGCCGTCCGCTTCGATAACGCTGGCCCGGTTTTCAATCAGATCATCACTGTGCAGCTGCAGGCGGTCTGCGCTATAGAGCAGAGCACCGTCCCGGTTGGTCAAACGCTCGCCGGTCTGCAGCGTCAGGCTTTGGCTCGCCGCCATCACCGCCGGTTGTCCGTGGTTGTCGATGGTACGCCCGCGTACGGCAATATCATCTCCCATCAACGCCGCCGCGTTGTCCAGGCTATCAACGTTGAGCGTCATCGCGTCCGCTTCAATACGCCCGCTGTTTTGCAACGCACCGGTGGTCAGTTGCAACGTCTTGCCCACCAGGCTCGCCGGGTTGGTGATGCTGGCCGCATTGAGCACCAGGTTGCCCGGCAGCAGCCAGTCCACCAGATTGGTAAAAGCACCGCTCAGGGAGAACGACAGCGTACCGTTACTGCTGATCGTTTCGCCGGCTTGGCGTGCGTAATCCTGCTGCGCGAACAGCGTCAGCGCCTGCAACCCCAACAGGGTGCCATTCTGATTATCCACAGTGCGCGCATGCAGTTTCAGGGTAGCGGCACTCTCCAGTCGCCCGCTCTGATTAAGCAGAGCGAGCAGCGAATCGCCCGCTGGCCGGTCGGCGTTAATCTCGAGATTGCCGTTAGCCAAAATACGCCCGTGGCGATTATCCAACTGCGAGAGGTGACTGAGAGTGAGGCGATCTGCGCTTTGCAATAGACCGGCGGTATTATCGATGTCACGGGCGCTGATGTCGGTGTGGGTAGTGCCCAATATCTGGCCGCCATCGCGGTTGTTCAGACGTTCGGCCCGCACAGCCAGCGCCGCCTGACTGCTGAGCATACCTTGTTCACTGTTATCGAGTTCGCCGCTCTTGAGCGTCAGTCCCTGCGTTGACACCAGTTGCCCACCCTGGTTATTCACTTGCACACCGTCAAGCGTCAGTGTCGCGCCGCTGTGCAGCTTGCCCTGCGGGTTGTTGAGACGATCGATTCGGTAGGCGCCTGCCCCCTGACTGACCAGCGTGCCGCCGGCGTTATCCAGTTGCTCCGTCGTCAGACGGATGCCGTCCCGGCTGCTGAACACCCCTCGCGAGTTAGCGATACTGGCTGCCATGAGCTGCTGCTCGCCGTTGCTGCGCACCACGCCGTCGCTATTATCCAGTATGTCGAGAATGCGTAGCGCCAGTTGCTGCTGGCCATCTATGGTACCGCTGGTATTCCGCAACCACCGAGCCTCAAGAGTGAGCGCCTCACCGCCTTGCAGTTTACCACCGCGGTTATCCAGTCCGTGGTTCAGGTTTAGACGCAGCTGTTTTTGTGCGTACAGCTGGCCGCCCTGGGTATTATCCAGACTGAGGGCGGCAATATGCAGCGCCCCACCGGCCAGCCACTGGCCGCCGGCGTTGTTTATCTTGCCCGCAAGCGTCGCTTCGTCTGCGCCCTGCACCGTCATTTGCCCCTGCGCCGACACCTTGCCATCCTGGTTGTCGATATCCTGCGCGACGCGCAATACCAGGTCGGCGGCCGACTGCAAGATGCCTTTCGCGTTGCCCAGCCAGTGAGCCGTCAACAGGCCGTCCTGCTGGCTCTGTACGCTGCCTTGTGCGTTGTCAAACCCACCGCTGACGGCATGCCAGCTCCCCTGACTGCCCATCCAGCCCTGCGCGTTGATTATTTCCTGTGCCGTAAGCGTCTGGGACAGGTGGCTAAAAATCCGCCCGTTGCCGTTATCCAGTTTCCCGCTGAACTGCATCTCCAGGCGGTCCAGCGCGTTGATGGCACCCTGAGCATTCAACAGATTTGCCGCTCGCACCCACGTGCTGCCGTTAGCGGTCAGGTTACCGCCCTGATTGTCCCATCCACCGGTCAGATTCAGGGTCAGCGCCTGCTGGCCCAGCACCAGCCCCGAGCGTCGATTGGTCAACTGCCCACTTTGCAAGGTTAACGCGCCGCCGCTTTGCAACGAGCCGCCGTCGTTATCAAACAGGCTGGTCGAGTCGCCAGTAATGGCGAGAGTCCGTTGCGCGCTCAACCTGCCGGCCCGGTTAACAATATCCCCCGTGCCCGCCAGCGTCAGGTCGCCACCTGACTGCAATCGGCCATTGGCATTATCAAGGGAGCGCACAGCGGCGACCACCTGAGCACCACCTTGTACGCTGCCATTACGGTTATCCCAGTCGCCGTCGCTATGTACGCCAAGTGTATTTCCGGCATCAAGCCAGCCGCCAGCGTTGATCAGCCCCCGTTGCGCCGTCAGCGCCAGGCTCTGGCGAGCCACCACCTTGCCCTGGGTGTTGTCTACCTGCTGTGCCGTCAGGGTGAGCGATTCGCCGCCGATTTCGCCCTTACGGTTAGTCAGCCCGGCAGCGATGGTTAACGCCAACTGGGTTTCGGCCAATATCGTGCCGTCATCGTTGTGCAGCTCTCGCGCCGTCACGCGGGTTTGCCCATTCCCGGTGAGGGAACCTCGCCGGTTATTCAGCTCGCCGTCGGTGTGCACGCTGAGCATTTCACCGGCGCCCAGCTGCCCCTGCGTATTGTTCACGCCCTCATCCGCACGTAGCTCAAGCCGTTGCAGGCCAATCATCTTGCCCTGCGTATTGTCGAGCTGGGCGACCTGTAGCGCCAGCACCGTGCCGCTGATTTCGCCGGCACCGTTGGTGACGTTACCCGTGGTATTCAGGCTTAACCGCTGACCGGACAGCAGTTTGCCCTGATCATTGTTGACGCTGCCGGCCGTTGCCGTGAGCGACGTTTCGCCCTGTGCGGTGCCGCCACGGTTGTCCCAGTCGCCGGTATGCAGATTCAGCCCTTTCCCTGCCGCAATCAGGCCGTGCAGGTTGTCCAGTCGACTGGCCGTCAGGTCAAGGTTGCCCAGACCAATAATCTGCCCCTGCGAATTATCCAGTTGCTGCACCGCCAGCCGCATCTCACCGCCGCTCAGGGTGCCGAGCTGATTGTTCAGACTGCCAACCGCGTCGAGCGTCAGAGTCTGGCCGGCCAGCAGGTTGCCCGAGAGGTTATTGATGGCGCTGCCGCTATCAATCATCAGTTGCCGCTGTGTTTTTATCGTACCGCCCTGGTTGTCAACACCAGCCGCCTCAAGGCGCAGGTCACCGTTGCTGCCCAATATGCCACCGGCGTTGTCAAGCAGGCCAGTGACCTGCCAGTGCTGCGCTGCGTCGTTGAGCGACACCAGCCGACCGTGCTGATTGGCAAGCGCCCCGGCCGTCAATGCCAGACGCTGAGCCTCAATGGCGCCGTCAGCGTTATCCACCCCCGCAGACAGCGTGAAGCGACTCTCACCGTCGCCGGTCTGGGACCAGCTAGCCCGTTGGTTAAACAGATTGACGGCGGCCAGTTGCCAGCGCCCGACCTTGATCTTCGACTGCTGCGCGTTGACATCACCACTGGTGCTCACCACCAGTTCCCCACTGTCAACCGACGATTGACGTAACGCCACGCCGCCCTTCAGCGCGGTCAACGTGGTACGGCCGGCTGCGACCTGCGCACCGCTGATATCCACCCGATGGCCGGTCGCGTTCAGCGCCTTGTTACTCAATAAACTGCCGCTGGCGCGAATGTCGCCCTGACTGACCAGTTGCAGGCCGGCGTCACGCACAATCTGGCTGTTGACATCGCTGCCCGCCAGCAGGTGTCCACTGCTCTGGATGCCGCGCGCCGCGTTCAGGCGTACGTCCCCGGCTGCTGCCAGGGTACCGGACTGCGTGAGCGTGCCGTCGCGACTCTGTAGCGTCAACTGCCCGCCGCCGTGCAGTTTGCCGTGGAAGTCGATGGCGTCTTTGGCTGCAAACTGGATGTCGCTGCCGGCTTGCGTGACGGCGTCACTTGTATCAGACTGCCAACTGAGCCTGCCATCGCTGCTCACGGTCAACGTTTGGCTCGCCTGCACCTGTCCGTTGCGGTTACGCACACCGACGCCGGCTTCGGTGCCGATCATGCGGATGCTACCGCTGTACATACCGCCCATCTGACTCATGTCTATCGCCAGTTCGGGTTTGGCACTGCCGTCCTGCGCCAACGGGGTAACGGTTTTGACATCCGCGCTCACGCGGTTGCGACCGGCCACCACCGTCAGCCCCTGTTTGGCCCAGACGCCGGCGTTGACCGCCACCGCGCGCGCCAGAATGTCGACGTATTCGGTGTCATGCCGGGCGTCGCCGTTCAACCCGCCACCATCAATCCGTACCACTCCGCGTTCAATCTGATACCCCGCCAGACTGCCGTCGGCGTTGATCTGCGGGCGGCCGGTAGTCAGCGTCATGCGCCCGGCGTTGATGGTGCCGCAGCCGTTGCAGATAATCCCGGCCGGGTTGGCGACAATCACCTGCGCCTTGCCGCCAGCCACCTCCAGAAAACCACGTAGTTGACTGGGGTTGTTACTGTTAACCTCATTGAGGATCACCCGCGCCGCTGCGGCGTTGGGATCAAGATGGGGATTGCCCTGGATCATCCCGGCCAGTTGGCTCTGAGTCATGATCGCCGAGTTGTTGAGGATGGCGCCCTTGCGATCGACGTCAAACTGCTGATATTGGTTATGCGAAACCCCAGCCTGATTGGGGGCGGTGATGTTGACCTGCGGCAACCCATTGTGGGTGGCGATAACCTCTGGCCGCAGGCCAGGTGTGGCGGCAGCATCCGCCACAATGCCGTCGGCCATCACCGGTCCGGCAAACAAGGCCAACCCCAGCAACCACACCACCCGCCGCACCGTCACCCACCAACGGTGCCCCGTGCTGGTAGCGGCGCTGCGACGTTGCCCGGAGTCAGTGCTGCAACGACGCGCCAGTTCGGAAACCACCCGCAAAGCTCCATCTGTGCGGCTAAAGATCAGGCAATAGCAATGTTTGTTCATAGGTCACATCCGTGAGAAAAATCAGTCCGTTTAGATCGGCAGCCATATTCGTAATTGCGCTCGCTATCACAGCCCGACGCGTCAGATTTCCAGATTAAGACTAAAGCCGCTGGTCACGCTCGAGGTAACGAAATGGTCCGGTTTATAGACCGGCACCCCGGCAAACAGGTCGTAACTGAAGCGCCCCCATAAGGTGCCGCGCAGCCCTATGGCGCTTCCCGCCAGTTGGTGCCCGACCAGATAGCGGGTCCCTGGGCCATCTACCCGCCCGTAATCCAGCGCGGCGTACAGTTCGTGGCCTCGTGCCAACAGGTTCCAGGCCAGTTCGTTGCGCCATTGCAGCCCCTTCTCGCCGGAGAGCATCTGTTCACCGTCAAACCCGCGTACCGTATAACGCCCGGCAATCGCCAGACGGTCCTGTGGCGTCAAGGCGTGCTGGCTCCATTGAGCACGCAGGCTGGTGTAATAGCGCCAGGGTTGCGTGCCCAGCGCAAAGGGCTGGTTCAGGCTGATATCGCCCATGGCAATCCCGCGGCGCGCACTGCCGCCATGATAGGATTCTTCCGGTGCCGGCAGGGCATTGAACGCGCCAGTCCCACGACGCCAGTTGATATTGGCATCCAGCGTGGTGCTAGCAAGGTAGCTACGCTGGTTCAGCCCCAGTTCCCAACCGGCGGTGCGACGTTTTTGCGATACGATGTCGATACCATCGACGGCATTGCTGGAGTGCTTGCGGTAACCACGCAGATTGAGCGTGATCTTGTGCGACCGATCGCGGTACAGCAGCCGCGAGACGCTCAATTGAATATTGTCGCTGTTGCCGCTGTAGGTCAGTACCTCATTGGCGTTGGCGATATTCTGGTGATAGGTGTAGTCGTTGTAATTGGCAGCCAAGCCCCAGTATCCCAACGGGAAAAAGTAGTTCAGCGTATGGGAGCGATTGCCGAAAGGGCCATGTTGCAGCACGTCTTTGCCAATATTGGCGTAGAACAGATCGTTCTGGGCAAATGGGGCGTCAAGCGCCAGGGTCGCCGAGGCCAGGTAACGACCGGTACTTTTGGAACCACTGTCGTCCAGCCCCAGACCAAGACGCACCGGCCGCCCTTCTTGCCAACTGACGACCAAATCGCTGGTCGACTCCTGCCGACCAGGCTCAATCTTGATGTCGGCAGCGGCGCTCGGCACCCGCCTGAAATTCTCCAGCCCCTGCTCGATATCGCGCAGGTTGAGGATCTTACCCGTGCCCGTCGGGAACGCATTCCATAATCGCCCTCGCCAGGAGACCGGTGCGCCAAAGCGAATGTCGCCAATGCGCCCGGGCTGGAGACGTAACCGGAGGATCCCATCGGTCAGGTTCTGCTCTTCGGCCATAACCCGGGTGGTGACGTAGCCTTTGGCCAGAATGGCGTTTTGGACCTTATTAATCACCAGCAGTATTCCTTGGCCACCCAGACAGCGCCCCCTGGCGTCATCAACCGCATCCAGCGCCCACTGGAAATCGCTGGCCGCGTCACCGTCGAGTTGCAACCTGTCGACAGGAAAGCAGGGACGTTCGTGAGTCGGGTAATCAGGCAGGACGGCGCCAGGCGGTGTCAGCCGGACATCGCTATCGGGCGTATTCTGTTGCTGTAGGGCACGCTCCCGATCCTGTTGCCGGCTTTGCTGCCGAGCATCAATAAGCGCGGCCTGTGCAGGTGCGGCAAGCGGCGGCACCTCGTTCCCCGAGGGGATGGCAACCGCAACGCCGGGTGTAGCAAATAGGCCCAGCAGTAGCGCTGCAAGCCGATGAGTTACTGAGTCCATTCAGAGAGTCCTGGCTATTTTTTCGGCATCTTAAAAGTGCTATCGCCAATTCACAAGCCAAAGACACATGAAAAAATAAACAATAAAAACAATAAGAAATGAGAACATTCTTAAATATTGACATTAAATTTTTAGAAAATAATACATACCTCCGTCATGTATTATCTCCATAGCCAATGGCAGTATGAGATGCTGGGTTTTACTGAGATTATACTGATCACAAAAATTGTAAAAATGCCACGCTGCGCACATCCTCGCCGACAGCACGCATGGGGATGACGAGGCGATAATTACCCGCTACTCTATGCCGCTTGTTGCCTTGACCGTTTCCAGGAAGCCGTTATGTCCTCTATTGAATACAATCGCATCGGCGGTTGGCTGCTGGCCCCGATGGCCTATCTGATCGTTACCCTGCTGAGCGCCAGCCTGATGCTATTGCTGTACGGCATGGCGATCGTCGCCCCGGAGTCCCGCGAATATCTGATGACCAATGCCCAGGCCTTCAGCCTGCAATGGTACTTTTCGGTGATCACCACCCTTGCCATGTGGGCGTTTACCCTGTGGCTGCTGTGGCTGTTCTGCCACCGTTCGCGCCGCTTCCCGAAACTGTTCCTGCTGTGGCTGTTGATTACCGTGCTGCTGGCGATCAAGGCGTTCGCCTTTTCGCCAATCCCCGACGAACTGGCGGTACGCAGCCTCGGCTGGCCACTGTTGATGGCGGCGCTATTGGTGCCCTATATCAAGCGCTCGCAACGGGTCAAGGGGACCTTTACCCAATAAACGCGCGGGCGAAGGCACGATTTGTACGCCAAGGCGTGCAAATTTTGACCAATTCGTAGCAAAAAGGGTATTATCCCTGCGATTCATATGTTGTCGTTATACCGCTGATTCCCGATAATAAGCGGCTTTTCTTTTTTTAGGCGTTGCAATGACCGAATACCTGCTCCTTTTTGTCGGCACCGTACTGGTGAACAACTTTGTCCTGGTGAAGTTTCTCGGCCTGTGTCCGTTTATGGGCGTTTCCAAGAAACTGGAGAGCGCCATTGGCATGGGCATGGCGACCACCTTCGTCATGACGATGGCGTCGATCAGCTCCTGGGTCATCAATACATTTATTCTGGTGCCGCTGGATCTGGTGTACCTGCGCACGCTGTCCTTTATTCTGGTCATCGCCGTGGTGGTGCAGTTCACCGAAATGGTGGTGCGCAAGACCAGTCCGGCGCTGTACCGGCTGCTCGGCATCTTCCTGCCGCTGATCACCACCAACTGCGCGGTGCTTGGCGTGGCGTTGCTGAATATCAATCTTGGCTATAACTTCCTGCAGTCTGCGGTATACGGCTTTAGCGCCGCAGCGGGCTTCTCGCTGGTGATGGTGCTGTTTGCCGCCATCCGCGAACGTCTGGCGGTGGCTGACGTTCCGGCGCCGTTCCGTGGCTCGTCTATCGCCCTGATCACCGCCGGACTGATGTCGTTGGCCTTTATGGGCTTTACCGGGCTGGTGAAATTCTAATGAGTGCGTTGTGGATTGCCGTTGCGGCACTGAGCGCCCTTGGGTTGCTGTTTGGTCTGGTGCTCGGTTTCGCCGCGCGCCGCTTTGAGGTAGAAGAAGATCCGGTCGCCGAACAGGTGGACGAAATCCTGCCGCAGAGCCAGTGCGGTCAATGTGGCTATCCCGGCTGCCGGCCGTATGCCGAAGCGGTGGCCAATGGCGAAATGATCAACAAATGCGCGCCTGGCGGCGAGCAGGTGATGCTGAAGCTGGCGGAGCTGCTCAACGTCGAGCCACAGCCGCTGGATGGCGGCGAAGAAGTGGCACAACCGACGCGCAAAGTGGCATTTATCGACGAAGCCAACTGCATCGGCTGCACCAAGTGCATCCAGGCTTGCCCGGTGGATGCCATCGTTGGCGCTACCCGCGCCATGCATACGGTAATTACCGATCTGTGCACCGGTTGCGACCTGTGCGTTGCGCCCTGCCCGACAGACTGTATTGAAATGAAACCGGTCGCCACCACTACCGCCAATTGGAAGTGGGATATGAACACCATCCCTGTGCAAGTCATTCACGTGGAGCAACATGTTTAATCTGTTCACCGCCTTCAAAAAAGATCGGATTTGGGATTTCGACGGCGGGATCCATCCACCTGAAATGAAAGAGCAATCCAGCGGCGTACCGCTGCGTACGGCACCGCTGCCTGATATTTTCATCATTCCGCTGCAACAGCATCTGGGGCCGGAAGGCGAGCTGATCGTGCAGGTCGGCGATGCGGTGCTGAAAGGCCAGCCGCTGACCGTCGGCCGTGGGCGAACGCTGCCGGTGCATGCACCAACCTCCGGCACGGTCATCGCCATCAAGCCACATATCACCGCTCACCCGTCCGGACTGGCGGAACTGTGCGTGATGATTCGCCCTGACGGTGACGATCGCTGGTGCGAACGCACGCCGTTGGTCGACTATCGCCAGGCGCCTGCATCCGAGATCGTTGCGCGTATCCATCAGGCCGGCATTGCCGGGCTGGGCGGCGCCGGTTTTCCCACCGCCAGTAAACTGCAGGGCGGCGCGCATGGCGTGGAGACACTGATCCTCAATGCCGCCGAATGTGAGCCCTATATCACCGCCGACGATCGCCTGATGCAGGAGCATGCCGATCAGATACTGCAGGGCACCGAGATCCTGCGCCATCTGCTCCAGCCCAAAACCACGCTGATCGGCATTGAGGATAACAAGCCGCAGGCCATCGCCGCGCTGGAACTTGCGCTGCGTGAACACCCACACATTGCGCTGCGGGTGATCCCCACCAAATACCCGTCCGGCGGCGCCAAGCAGTTGACCAAAATTCTCACCGGCAAAGAGGTACCACACGGTAAGCACTCTTCTGCTATCGGCGTGTTGATGCAAAACGTCGGCACCGCCTTTGCCATCAAGCGCGCCATTATTGATGGCGAACCGTTGATTGAACGCGTTGTCACGCTGACCGGCGACGCGCTGAGCCAGCCCGGTAATCTGTGGGCGCGCATCGGCACCCCGGTCGAGCATCTGTTGGCATTTGCCGGCTTCCAGCCGCAGCCGCAGCAGATGGTGGTGATGGGCGGGCCGCTGATGGGCTTCACCCTGCCAGCGCTCAATGTGCCGATTGTCAAAATCAGCAACTGTCTGCTGGCACCGACGGTGGACGAAATGGCGCCACAGGAGCCAGAACAGTCTTGCATCCGCTGCGGGCTGTGCGTGGACGCCTGCCCGGCCGGTTTGCTGCCACAGCAGCTCTATTGGTTCAGCCGCGGCCAGGAGCACGACAAAGCGCGCAATCACAACCTGTTTGACTGTATTGAATGCGGCGCCTGCGCCTACGTGTGCCCAAGCAATATTCCACTGGTGCAGTATTACCGGCAGGAAAAGGCCGAGATCAAGGCCATCGATCAGGAAGCGGCACGCGCCGCCGAAGCCAAGGCGCGTTACGAAGCCAAACTGGCGCGGATGGAACGCGAGAAACTGGCGCGTGAACAGCGTCACAAGAAAGCGGCGGTGAAACTGACCGATGACGATCAGAGTGCCGTACAGGCTGCGCTGACGCGTGTTCGCAGCAACAGCACCGCCGCCGAAGGCAGCGCGCCAGGCGGGCAGGAACCGGACAATAGCGCGGTGATTGCCGCCCGTGAAGCGCGCAAAGCGCTGGCGCGGGAACGCAAGGCACAGCAGCAGACCGATGCCGCCGCGCCGGCTGTAACCGAGGCTGCTGCACCGCAGCAAGAGGATCCGCGCAAGGCCGCCGTGGCCGCCGCCATCGCCCGCGCCAAAGCCAAAAAGGCCGCGCAGCAGCCACAACAGGCAACCCCGGCTGCAGCCGAGACTGCCGCGCCGCAAGAAGACGATCCGCGCAAGGCCGCCGTGGCCGCCGCCATCGCCCGCGCCAAAGCCAAAAAGGCCGCGCAGCAGCCACAACAGGCAACCCCGGCTGAAGCCGAGGCTGCCGCGCCGCAAGAAGACGACCCGCGCAAGGCCGCCGTGGCCGCCGCCATCGCCCGCGTCAAAGCCAAAAAGGCCGCGCAGCAGCCACAACAGGCAACCCAGGCTGCAGTCGAGGCTGCCGCGCCGCAAGAAGACGATCCGCGCAAGGCCGCCGTGGCCGCCGCCATCGCCCGCGTCAAAGCCAAAAAGGCCGCGCAGCAGCCACAACAGGCAACCCCGGCTGCAGTCGAGGCTGCCGCGCCGCAAGAAGACGATCCGCGCAAGGCCGCCGTGGCCGCCGCCATCGCCCGCGTCAAAGCCAAAAAGGCCGCGCAGCAGCCACAACAGGCAACCCCGGCTGAAGCCGAGGCTGCCGCGCCGCAAGAAGACGATCCGCGCAAGGCCGCCGTGGCCGCCGCCATCGCCCGCGTCAAAGCCAAAAAGGCCGCGCAGCAGGCGCAAACCGAGAAAGAGAATTGAGATAACGCCTTGCAGGATGCAAGGCGCTTAGTCGATAGAGATCAGGTAGGTGTAGTTGACGTTAATCTGGCGCATTTTGGCATCCTGCTGCCACTGCGCAAGATCGATGATTTCCATTTCAATGCTGCCCTTCACTTTATGGCGCAGGCCTGGCATCACATGGGTAATCAGGTAGGAAAAAAACTGCACGCACTCTTTTGCCGTCCCTTGATGGGTAATCGAAATATATTCACGCTCGGGCAGATGAATGTTATCGATCTGATGACCGGAAAGAATATCCTTACGATGCGGCTGCTCTACCGCCATGGTATGCACCGCAGAAAATTCACCGTAATCACAGCTGCGAGCCGAATGGATGCTGTAGACCTTATGGCAGTCAACGCTTAATCCCTTAAAGAAGTCGTTGAAAATTTCATCTTTCATCGCCATACAGGAAGCATGCTCCATGCCTTCCCTTACGTCAAAATCCAGCCGCCGCGTAAACCCCGCCAGCTGCATCTCCGGCAGCGTCAGTCGCTTCACTTCCGGGTAATAGCCCTTTTCGTACTGTGCCTCGAAGTTAAAACGCGGCATCAGGTTTTTTACGTCCCATTTGTCCATCGAACGGTAGCGGTTTGGAGTAGTGCCAAACCGCTGCTTGAACATGCGCGTAAAGGTTTGTTGCGAGTCGAAGCCCAACTCATCAGAAATATCAATAATTGAACGACGAGTGATACGCAACGCCACGGCCGCGCGCGTCAAAATACGTGAGCGGATATAGGTTGCCAATTGGATACCGGTGATCCGTTTGAACTTGCGTTGCAGATGCCACTTGGAATAGCCGGATATCCGCGCTACTTCGTCAAGATTTGGCCGTGTTTCCAGATGTATTTCGACCCACTCAATCAGCTCTTCAATAAAAAAAACGTCTTCATTTGTCATTATTATTCATTCACTAACTTAATAATACTCGGGATAATAACCTAGATGGATTATGCAGAAGTTGTTATTTTGTGCGAATAAATGTACCAAAATAAACATCTTGTCATTAGGGATATTGCACATTTGACGTGGTTTTAACGCCAGGCAGCTCACTTTAACATCAAGCTAACGCAAAACGCTGGCGAAAAAAACCACACAATTCTCTTGCCAACGCCACAACGCGTGCTAAAAATCCGATAACCCCAATATCATTGCGTATTACCCTACCGGCGAATGAGGTAGAATGCTGCGCTATCATTTTCCCTGCGCCCGTTAAGCGGCGTGTTGAATCTGCCGTTGACGCGGCAAAGACAGGTGTAGTTACTCTATGAAGTTCAGGCCGATAAAACAGACCGCTGCCAAAGGCTTACATATCGCCAGTTCCCCTTTCACCCATAATCAGCAGAGCACCAGCCGCATCATGCTATGGGTGATGCTGGCCTGCATTCCGGGTTTGGCCGCGCAGCTATGGTTCTTCGGTTACGGCAGCCTGATTCAGGTTGCTCTGGCCATGATCGTCGCTCTGCTGGCTGAAAGTGCCATTCTGGCGCTGCGCAAACAGCCGGTGCGCGCGCGTCTGGCCGACAACTCGGCCATACTGACCGCGCTGCTACTCGGTATCAGCCTGCCGCCGCTGGCACCGTGGTGGATGATCGTCATCGGCACCCTGTTCGCCATCGTTATTGCCAAGCAGCTCTATGGCGGTTTGGGGCAAAACCCGTTCAACCCGGCCATGGTCGGCTATGTGGTGCTGCTGATTTCCTTCCCGGTGCAGATGACCAGTTGGTTGCCGCCGGAGACGCTGCGCGCCACCGCGTTATCATTCCCTGACGTGTTGCTGGCCATTTTCAGCGGCCACACCGGCCAGGGCGCCACGCTGCACGAACTGCAAATGGGCATTGACGGCATCAGTCAGGCGACGCCATTGGACGGTTTCAAAACCGGTCTGCGCAGCGGGCATTCGGTTGAGCAAGTACTGCAAACGCCGATTTTCGGTGCTGCGCTGGCAGGCATCGGCTGGCAATGGGTCAATCTCGGCTTTCTGGCCGGCGGGCTGTTTATGCTGGGGCGCAGGCTGATCCACTGGCAGATACCGTTCAGCATGCTGGCAATGTTGGCACTGTGTTCCGGCATCGCCTATCTGCTGGATCCCGCCCATCAGGCATCGCCGCTGATCCATCTGTTGTCTGGTGCAACGATGCTGGGTGCCTTCTTTATAGCCACCGATCCGGTCAGCGCCTCCACCACCCCACGCGGCCGCTTGATTTACGGCGCGCTGATCGGCCTGCTGGTATGGTTGATTCGCGTCTACGGCGGTTATCCGGACGGCGTCGCGTTTGCCGTGCTGCTAGCCAATATTACCGTGCCGCTGATCGACCACTACACGCAACCGCGCGTTTACGGTCATCGTTAAGGAGCCATGATGCTGCAATCAATGAGAAAGCATGGCACGACGCTGGCACTGTTTGCCGCCGTGACCACCGGCCTGACCGCGGTAGTCAACACGCTGACGCAAAAAACCATCGCTCATCAGGCCGCCCTGCAACAGAAAACCCTGCTTGATCAGGTGGTGCCGCCCGAGCACTATGATAACGATATGCAGTCCGAGTGTTACCTGGTGAGCGATCCGGCTCTCGGCAATGCCCTTGCGCACCGCTTGTATCTGGCGCGCAAACAGGGGCAGCCGGTTGGCGCCGCGCTGGAAACCACCGCACCGGACGGCTATTCAGGAGCCATCAAACTGCTAGTCGGCGCCGACTTTAGCGGCAACGTGTTTGGCAGCCGGGTGATTGAGCATCACGAGACACCGGGGCTGGGCGACAAGATAGAACTGCGCATCAGCAACTGGATCACCGTGTTCAGCGGCAAGAAAATCGACGGCCCGGACGATAAACGTTGGGCGGTGAAGAAGGACGGCGGCATGTTCGATCAGTTTACCGGCGCCACCATCACCCCGCGCGCAGTGGTCAATTCCGTGCGCCGCACGGCGTTGTATATGGAAACGTTGCCGCCTAAACTAGCCACATTACCTGCCTGTGGAGCCGGCGAATGAGCGAAGCAAAAGAGTTAATGATTCAAGGGTTGTGGAAAAACAACTCGGCGCTGGTGCAGCTGCTCGGGCTGTGCCCGCTGCTGGCGGTCACCTCAACCGCCACCAACGCCCTGGGACTGGGACTGGCGACCACGCTGGTACTGGTGATCACCAATGGCTCCATCTCCGCCCTGCGTCGCTGGGTGCCAAGCGAAGTGCGTATTCCGATCTACGTGATGATCATCGCCGCTGCGGTCAGCATCGTGCAAATGCTGATCAACGCCTATGCCTTTGGTCTGTATCAATCGCTGGGGATCTTTATCCCGCTTATCGTTACCAACTGCATCGTGGTCGGCCGTGCGGAGGCGGTCGCGGCACGCAAGCCGGTCGGGCTGGCGCTTATTGACGGCCTGTTCATCGGCCTGGGCGCTACCGGCGCCATGTTCGTGCTAGGTTCGATGCGCGAACTGATTGGCAACGGCACGCTGTTTGACGGCGCCGATATGCTGTTAGGCAGTTGGGCCAAAGTGCTGCGTATCGAAGTGGTGCATTTTGACAGTCCGTTCCTGCTGGCCATGCTGCCGCCGGGGGCGTTTATCGGTCTGGGGCTGATGCTGGCGGTCAAATATGTGATTGATGAAAAAATGAAGGCGCGCAAAGCCCAAGCCGTGGCTCACCAGCCGACGCTGGAAAAAGGACAGCCAGAGAAAGCCTGATGAATAAACAAAAACGCCTGGAAATTCTGACCCGTTTACGCGACAACAACCCGCACCCGACTACCGAACTGGTATTTACCACGCCGTTTGAACTGCTGATCGCCGTGCTGTTGTCGGCACAGGCGACCGACGTCAGCGTCAACAAGGCCACCGCCAAGCTGTATCCGGTGGCCAATACGCCAGCGGCGATGCTGGCGCTGGGGGTCGACGGCGTCAAGGAATACATCAAGACCATCGGCCTGTTCAATAGCAAGGCCGAGAATGTGATCAAAACCTGCCGTATCCTGCTGGAACAGCATGGCGGCGAGGTGCCAGAGGATCGCGCGGCACTCGAGGCGTTGCCCGGCGTTGGTCGAAAAACAGCAAACGTGGTGTTGAATACCGCCTTTGGCTGGCCCACCATTGCGGTAGATACCCACATCTTCCGCGTCAGCAATCGGACGCGCTTCGCACCGGGTAATACCGTCGAACAGGTTGAAGACAAGCTGCTGAAAGTAGTGCCGGCGGAATTCAAGGTCGACTGCCATCACTGGTTGATCCTGCATGGTCGTTATACCTGTATCGCCCGCAAACCGCGCTGCGGTTCCTGCATCATCGAAGATCTTTGCGAATACAAGGAAAAGGTCTATCCCGACGCCTGATGCTGCCGGCGCAATGTGCGCCGGGATCGCTGTGGCCGTTAGCGGCTCTTTTTTATTGAAAATGTGATGTTGCTCAGTAGTAACCACGGTGTTTTTACGGATTTCCGTCTAAAATCACGATTTCACTTAATTTCAAGCGAAAATTTAGTCAAAAATTGCGCATGACATCACAGTTTTCAATTCACAACATATTAACAACCGCATAACTCCTTCCTCACTGTTTCACTAATATTGCAGATTGGCATTTAGGCATGAGATAGCAACGCCTATTGAACGACATGCAATCGCATGAACCACAAAATGGTAAAATAGCAGAACATATCACTACACCGACGGTGCATATCTTTTAGACAAAACAAAAACTCGACAAATGAAATAAATGCGAACGTTAATTCTGCATAACATTTGCAACATCGTTGCATAATGCCACAAACGTTATATGTAACCGAATATGTCAAACTGCTTGCCACGCCGTTTAAGATAGTGAACATTAACCGCCGTCATCCCATCCTATAACAACGCATAAGGGTGCAGTCCTGCATCAACTTGTGCATTTCCCGTCCTTTCTGACGGGCTGTGAAAAAAGAGGTACCAGTGTCAACAGCAAACAACCAACATCAGGAAGGCGTCAGCTTAAACGCCTTTAAACAACCCAAGGCGTTCTATTTGATCTTCTCGATCGAACTGTGGGAGCGTTTCGGTTATTACGGCCTGCAGGGCATCATGGCGGTTTATCTGGTCAAGATGCTTGGCCTGAGCGAAGCCGATTCAATTACGCTGTTTTCGTCTTTCAGCGCGCTGGTGTATGGCTTTGTCGCCATCGGCGGCTGGCTGGGGGATAAAGTGCTCGGCACCAAGCGTGTCATCGTCCTCGGCGCGCTGGTATTGGCGGTAGGCTACGCCATGGTAGCCTACTCCGGCCACGATATTTTCTGGGTTTACCTCGGCATGGCGACCATCGCCGTCGGCAGCGGTCTGTTCAAGGCCAACCCGTCCTCTTTGCTGTCTACCTGTTACGAAAAAGACGATCCGCGTCTCGATGGCGCTTTCACCATGTACTATATGTCGGTGAATATCGGCTCTTTCATGTCGATGCTGGCAACGCCCTGGCTGGCAGCCAAATACGGCTGGAGCGTCGCGTTCTCGCTGAGCGTGGTCGGGATGCTGATCACGCTGGTCAACTTTATGCTGTGCCATCGCTGGGTTAAACAGCACGGCTCCAAACCAGACTTCAAACCATTGCATCTGCAAAAGCTGCTGATGGTGCTGGTCGGCATCGTCGCACTGGTCGCTCTGTCCAGCTGGCTGCTGCACAATCAGGTAATTGCCCGCTGGGCACTGGCGATTATCTCCGCCGGTATCGTGATCGTGTTCGCCAAGGAAACCTTTGCCATGCACGGCGCAGCGCGTCGCAAAATGATCGTAGCGTTCCTGCTGATGCTGGAAGCGGTGGTGTTCTTCGTGCTGTATAGCCAAATGCCAACCTCATTGAACTTCTTTGCCATTCATAACGTTGAACACAACATTCTGGGCCTGGCGTTCGAACCCGAGCAGTATCAGGCGCTGAACCCGTTCTGGATCATGCTGGCCAGTCCGATTCTGGCGGCACTGTACAATAAAATGGGCGATCGCCTGCCGATGCCGCACAAGTTCGCGTTCGGTATGTTCCTGTGCTCCGGTGCGTTTCTGGTGCTGCCATGGGGCGCCAGCTTCGCCAACGAACAGGGCATCGTTTCCGTCAACTGGCTGATCCTGAGCTACGCGCTGCAAAGCGTCGGTGAGCTGATGATCTCGGGCCTGGGGCTGGCGATGGTGGCCCAACTGGTACCACAACGCCTGATGGGCTTCATTATGGGTTCCTGGTTCCTGACCACCGCGGCTGCAGCGCTGATTGCCGGTAAAGTGGCAGGTCTAACCGCCGTACCAAGCGACGTGAACGATGCGCATGCTTCATTGGCGATTTATAGCCATGTCTTTATGCAGATTGGTATCGCTACCGGCGTTATCGCCATTCTGATGATGCTCACCGCGCCGAAGCTGTACCGCATGACGCTGGATACCGCGGAAGACACCGAACAGAAGGCGCAACAGGCGACTACCGCCGCGCGTTAATCGGTATGACGCAACCAACGTCAACGGGGCCATTATTGGCCCCGTTTTTTTTGCCGTCGCCGGCGTTTAGCCCACCGACCTGGCCTGCAGGGTCTGCCAGATAAACTCGCTCACCAGCGCAGCATGAAACGCCGACTGCTTTTTGTCGGCCGCGGCACTGTGCCCACCGGCGGTATTCTCGTAAAAATAGGCTTGTTGGTATCCCATCTGTTGCATCCGTGCCGCCATCTTGCGGGCATGCGACGGATTGACCCGATCGTCACTGGTGGCGGTGAGAAATAACGTCGGCGGGTATGCCACGCCCGCCTTGATGTTGTGGTACGGCGAAAAGGCCTGCAGATACGCCCACTGTTGCGCGTCGCGCGGATCGCCATATTCTGCAATCCACGACGCCCCGGCGGAAAGCTGGGTATAACGCTGCATGTCCAGTAACGGCACTTCACACACGATACAGCCAAACAGCTCCGGGTACTGCGTCAGCATATTGCCCACCAGCAACCCGCCGTTGCTGCCGCCGCGCGCAGCCAATTTTTGTGACGATGTCACTTTGCGCGCAATCAGATCCTGCGCCACTGCGGCAAAATCCTCATAGGCACGGTGGCGGTTCTGTTTCAGCGCCGCCTGATGCCAGGCCGGGCCGTACTCGCCACCACCGCGAATATTGGCCACCACGAATACCCCGCCACGCTCCAGCCAGGTAGGCGCGTTGCTGCCGAGATAGCTGGGTTGCAGCGAAACCTCGAAGCCGCCATAGCCATACAGCAACGTCGGGTTGTTACCGTCCAGTTTGAGACCGCTGGCGGCAATCTGAAAATACGGTATCCGCGTTCCGTCTTTGGAGCGCGCAAAGTGCTGACTGACCTGATAACCGCTGGCATCAAAGTCCTGCGGCCCCTGCTTGAGCAATGCCGGCTCACCATCATCCAGGTTGCCGAGATACAGCGACGTGGGCTGCAGAAAGCCGCTGACGGTCAGAAAATAGTCGTTGGTTTTGTCGTCAATGCCGCCTGCAGACAGCGTGCTGAGCTTGCCAGGCGTGCCCAGCGGACGCGTCTGCCAACCGCTGCCTTGCGGTGTCAGCACCTCCAGCCGGTTAACCACGTCATCCATGATACTGACGATCAGATGGTCGCGCGTGGTAGCGTAGCCGCTGAGCGCCATGCGTTCGCTCGGCGTAAACAGCACGCTCAACTGGCGTTTCCCCGCCAGATAATCGGCAAAATTCGCCGCCAGCAACGCACCACTTGGGTAGGTTTTATCCCCCAGCGACCAGTCACTGCCAAGTCTGATCAGCAACCATTCACGGTGACAGCCCAGTTCGGCATCCGTCGGCACCTCAATCTTGATCCGTTGGCCTTTGGCGTCCAGCAGGAAGGTTTCCTGATGATAAAAATCCATCATGCGCACGATAAAGTCACGCTCAAAGCCCGGCGTATCGTCGTGATAGGCGTAAGCGCGCATATCTTCTGGCTGCGCCTGATAGAGCGTTTCCGCGCTGTCGAGTGGCGTGCCGCGCTGCCAGCGCTTAACCACCCGTGGGTAACCGGACTGGGTCAGCGAATCGGGGCCGAAATCGGTGGCGACAAACAGATGCTGGTAATCTGCCCATGACACCACGCTTTTGGCCACCGGCAGCGTAAAACCGTCGCTGACGAAGCGTTTCTGTTGCAGATCAAATTCCCGCACCGTCACCGCATCGCCGCCGTCCGGTGAGAGTTTCAACAAGGCGTAACGGTAATCGGGTGCCAACGGCGTTGCGCCATGGAACACCCACTCCTGTCCTTCTGCCTTGCCAAGCGCATCGATATCCAGCACCGTTTCCCAGGTTGGTTGTGCCTTACGGTATTCCTGCAGTGTGGTACGCCGCCACAGCCCGCGCGGGTTATCTCGATCCTGCCAAAAGTTGTAGTAATCATCGCCGTATTTGGCGACCCAGGGGATTTGGCTGTCTTTATTCAGAATATCCAGCACCTGTTGTTCCAGCCGCGGGAAATCCGTGCCCTGTGCGAAACGCGCCAACGTGCGCTGGTTCTGCTGGGTTACCCACTCCAGCGCCGGTTGACTGTGCAATTGCTCCAGCCACAGGAATTGATCGGCGTTGGGCTGGTCTGCCGCCATGGCCAGGCGGATACTGTTCGGCAATGTCGTCATGGCAATTACGGCTCCTGCGGTTTGTGCGCTGAGTTTAATAAATTGGCGTCGATTGGTGACTGGCAATTCAAGCTCCTTTTGCTGCCTGGTCGGCGTTGATTAGCCGCTGCATGTCCAGCGACATAAATGAGAGTGGTTATCAACAAATTAAGCGTTTCCCCACAGGCTGTCAAAACTCTCGCTGCGCAATGGCCGCTGGGGATGCGTTCACCGGGTAATGGATCAGATCATGAAAACGCACCGCTCTTTGGCTGGTGTTGCGATAAACGTGCGGGCAATCTGCCTGAAAACGAATCGCCTCGCCGGCCGCCAACCGCGTCCACTGCCCGTCGATTGCCAGATCCAGCAGGCCGTCAATCACCACCACATGTTCTATCACCCCCGACTCATGGGGCGAAGAGGCGCTGGTGGCACCGGCGGCCAGTACAATGTCGAACATGTCAAAACCCAGTTGCCGATCGTAAGGAAACAGCGGCATCACCCGCATACTGGCGTTGGCCTGATCGAAAACCGGTAAATTTCCGTGACGGTGTAACATGGTTTGAGACGCTGGCTGCGCCCCTTCCAGAAACACCGAGAAGGCGACGTTGAAACCGGTGGCGATTTTCCATAGCGTGGCCACCGTCGGACTGGACTCGCCACGCTCAATCTGCCCAAGCATGGCTTTGCTGACGCCGGTGTGCTCCGCCGCCTGCGCCAAACTCCAAGCGCGCTCCGCGCGCAGATGCTTCAGCGTGTGCGCCAGGTGATTGGTCAATTCCTGCATGATTTGCTCCTGTTTTTCGGCGATTATAGCCCCTTGTGCGCTATAACGCACGGTGCTATGCTCGGCCATTCGTGCGTTATAACGCACAATCATGGGGGCGACGATGCGGCAAGGAAGGTTGTTAGGGGATATCAGCGTGCCGGCGTTAATCGCCGGATTTGTGGCGGTGCTGGTCGGTTATACCAGTTCGGCGGCAATTATTTTTCAAGCCGCAGCGGCGGCAGGCGCCACGCCGCTGCAGATTGGCGGCTGGTTGAGCATGCTCGGATTGGGCATGGGCGTCAGTTCGATCGGGCTGTCGCTGTATTACCGCGCGCCGATCCTCACCGCCTGGTCGACGCCGGGCGCGGCGCTGCTGGTGACCAGCCTGCCCGGCACCAGTATCAATGAAGCCATTGGGGTATTTGTTTTCGCCTCCGGCCTGATTCTGCTATGCGGCGTTACCGGGCTATTTGCCCGTATGATGAATTACATTCCCCAGGCGATTTCCGCCGCAATGCTGGCCGGCATCCTGCTGCGTTTCGGCCTGGACGCGTTTGGTGCATTGCAAAGCAACTTTACGCTCAGCGGCGGCATGTGCCTGGTCTATCTGCTTTCTCGGCGCTACCTGCCACGGTATGCCATTGTGCTGACGCTGTTGGCCGGACTGGCGGTGGCCGCCGGTCAGGGGAATATGTCATTCTCCCATCAGAGCTGGAACTTTACCCTGCCAAGCTTTATCGCACCGCATTTTACGCTGGCTACGCTGTTGGGCATTGGCGTGCCGTTTTTTGTTGTGACCATGGCATCGCAAAACGCTCCCGGCATCGCCACGCTGAAAGCGGCAGGCTACCTAATACCGACCTCACCGCTCATCAGTTGGACTGCACTCACCGCGCTGCTGTTGGCGCCGTTCGGCGGCTTTTCGGTGTGCATTGCCGCTATTACCGCAGCGATCTGCATGGGTCAGGATGTGCATCCCGATCCCAAAAAGCGTTATATGGCAGCGGTCGCCGCCGGTGGGTTCTATCTGCTGGCCGGGGTGTTCGGTGCAGCCATTGGCCTGTTGTTCAGCGCCCTGCCAATGGCGCTGATTCATACCATCGCCGGGCTGGCGTTACTCGGCACCATTGCCGGCAGCCTGCAACGCGCCCTGCAGGATGAAAAACAGCGCGATGCCGCGCTGATAACCTTCCTGATTACCGCCTCCGGCATCAGTCTGCTGGGCGTTGGCGCGGCATTTTGGGGGCTGATCGGCGGCGTTATTGCGCACCTGATTTTCTCTCTGCCGCAACGCGCAGCGGATTAATCCTCACCGCCAAGGAACGGTAAAGCGTGCTGTAGCAGCAGTTGCGGCTGCTGCTCAGCGATATAGTGGCCGCACGGCAAGGCGCTACCGCGCACGTTGCTCGCCACCTTGCGCCATTCTTGCAGCGGTTCGAAACATTGCCCCACCGTTCCCTGTTCCCCCCACAGCACCAACAGTGGGCACGCCAGTCGGCGTCCGGCCTCCTGATCGGCGCTATCATGCTGCAAATCTATGCCTGCCGACGCACGATAGTCTTCGCAAATGCCACGGGCGGTGCCCGGCAGTTGCAGACAACGCAGATAATCCGCCATGGCCGGTTCGCTGAATGGCTGTAGACCGGCGCTGCGGCTACCCATCACGCTGCGCAGATACAGTTCTGGGTTGCTTTCGATCAGTGCTTCCGGCAGCGGTGCCGGGCGGATCAGGAAAAACCAGTGCCAATAGGCGCGGGCAAAGCGTTCGTCGGTTTGCCGATACATCGCCAGCGTCGGTGCAATATCCAGCAGTACCATGCGCTCCACCGCCTGCGGATAGTCAAGCGCCAGGCGATGTGCCACCCGCGCGCCGCGATCGTGCGCCATGACGCTAAAGCGCCTAAAGCCCAGCGCCGCCATTAATTCCAGCTGATCGCGCGCCATTTCACGCTTGGCGTAATGACGGCTGTCTGCACTGGCCGGCGGTTTGCCGCTGTCGCCGTAACCGCGCAAGTCGGCCAATACCACGGTAAAATTCTCCAGCAGCGACGGTGCCACCTTATGCCAGATAAACTGCGTTTGCGGATGGCCATGCAGCAACAGTAGCGGCGCGCCCTGGCCGGCAATACGATAGGCAATGTCGGTGCCGTTGACCGCCATCCGCCCTTGAGTAAATGAATTCAGCATCGGATCCTCCTTTAGCCCATCTTAACCGTTTACTAACACACCACAATGCGCTTGCCGTGCAGCCGGCGTTTACATTCCGTGTTTAACCGGTCGTCAATGCAGCGATGAGTTCGTTCTGGGTATTTTCTGCTTAACTTGAGATGAGGCCATCCGATGGCAACCATCACCAACAAGTGACAGGGTAACTAATAGCATGAACCAGAAAGCCAATGCGTTGCAGCAAAAACTGATTCGCAATTTCGATCGGGCAGAGAAACGGCACGACCTGCGTCCACCGCTGTATGATAGCCAGTCGGCGCGGCTGGCGGTCGGCACCGCCGCCAGCCAGTTAGGTGCTTCGCTGGACGTGGTGGCGCCGGGCAAGCGCTCTTGCCCTTATCATTTTCATCATGGCCAGGAGGAAATGTTTATTATTGTCGAAGGCCAAGGCACGCTACGCGTCGCCGGGGAAATGCTGCCGATCGGCCGTGGCGACATACTGTTTATCCCTGCCGGGCCGGAGTATCCACATCAAATCATCAATACCTCCGACGCGCCGCTGAAGTATCTTTCCATCAGCACGCGTCAAATGCCGGATTTGGTTGAATACCCGGATTCGGGCAAGTTTCAGGCGATGGCACTGCACGACGGCCAGCGCACCAGTTATATCCAGCGGCCTTCAGCCACGCTCGATTATTGGCAGGATGAACCCTGAATCATCGGCTGGCGGCGTCAGGCCCAACGCCTGTGCTGCCAACGCCGCCACGCGCCGATCGATATCGGCGCTTTCGCCCTCTTCCAGAAACCAGGCGGCGGACAGTCCCGCCCAGGCCAGGATCCATTGCAACAATCGCTGGCGCTCAAGCCCGGCCAGTTGGCAGACCTGTTCAACCCGTTGCAGAAATAACGCAGGATCGGTGGCAACGCCGTAATTTGGATTGCAAAAGATGTTGGCGTAATCAAAACCGCGTTCGCCATACAGCCGTTTGGGATCGATGGCCAGCCAACCACGCGCGCCAAAATCCAACACGTTGTCATGATGAATATCACCGTGCAGCACACCCTGTTCCCTGGCGCTGCCAAGCAGTTCGGCAGCCACCGCCGCACTCAGGCGCAGCCAGCCGCCATGGGCCTGCGCCGCCGGCCACAGCGAGCCAAACCAGCGTTCAAGCGGGATCAGCGTTGGTGGAGCCTGGCGGCGCGGCGCATGCAGTTTGTTGACTACCTGGCACAGGATGGCGATCGCCTGCGCATCGTTGCCGTCACGCACAAGTTGGCTCAGGGAACCGCTCCCCTGTGCACGCTCCAGCAACAGCGCATCCTGATGCCAGCCCAGCACGCGGGCAGCACCGTCACCTTGCCACCAGCGCATCAGGTGGGCGCCGAATTTTTCTTCTTCTTCCCGGGCCACTTTCAGCATGGCTGCCTGCCCGCGGTAACGCACCGGCATCAGCAGACTGCTGTGGGTTTCAAACGCCCGACCATCTGGCGTCAGCGCCCAGCGTTGCAGATAGGGAATCAATACAGGGTTCATTATCCACGCGCATCCTTATTGCGATTGGAAATTAACGTGATTGTCTATGATGCTAGTGGCAGTTCAACTGCTACTCTCATCTACCTAGCCCAGTGTAGGCATTTTTTCACAGTAGACGCAGAGGAATATCCGATGACCAGCATAAAACGCAATAATTATTCGGCACTGCCGACGCCGGGCGGCCCGTATGTCCATGCGGTGCGCCACCGTGACGTGGTGTATGTTTCCGGCCTGACGGCGTTTGCCACCGCAGCACAGGGACAGCCTGCTGCGGTACAGGCTCAGGCTATTCTCGAACAGTTGACCACCCTTGCCGCAGCGGAAGGCGGCGATTTGACGTCGGTGCTTAAACTCAGCGTGTTCTTGACCGACATTGCGGATTTGCCGGCGCTACGGCCGATCCTGTTCAACGCTTTTGATGGCGCGCTGCCGGCCTGTTCACTGGTGGCCGTCAGCGCGTTGTTCTCGCCCGAGGTCAGGGTTGAAATCGAGGCGATTCTGGCGCTGTAACAGATTACAGCGCCCCTTCGTCCAGCACGCAGGGACCGATGTTGAACCAGGCGCGGGTGATTTTGCCCTGTTCGACGTGGTAAATGGCGATAACGTCCATGCTGCCGCGCCCCTGCGGAAAGTTGCGCGTGACCACTTCCTGATCGACCACCATGTTGCCCACCGCCATACGCTTAATGCGTTCACCGTACAGACTGGGCTCTTTGAAACGGGCAACGTGGCGCTGACGAATTTCTGCCTTGCCGCTGGCCAACAGCGTGTCCGGGTGTTGATAATACAGCGCATCTTCTGCCCAACAGGCCATAAATGCCTCGATATCGCGGGCGTTATAGGCGTCAAGCTGCCGCTGGACGACATCTTCCGGGCGTAGTGATTTCTGGTTCATTGCATCCCCCTGAGCGAGATAAACGGTCATTACAATGCGGTAATTTCATCAACCTGATGCTGGAACACATAAGGATCCGACAGTAATTCAAACGCCTGATCATCCGGATAGGTCACCGCTGTATGATAGTCCTCACCGGCAAACTGTTTGATGGCATCCAGCGAATGCCAATAGGTCGCCAGGAAAAAATGGGCATACTCCCCCTGTATTTCCTGGCGGACAAACGCACCACAGTTCCCCGCCGTTGCTTTAGCATGCTGCACGCCTGTGACATTCAGATGATCGGCAAATCCTTGCCGATGCCGTAGCGGTACGCAGCCATGCCAGGTACGAACTATCATTCTTGGCCTCACAAATTGAATAAAAAAGCAAAATAATCGAATAAATAATCTACCACGCAGCCAGTATTATTCAATACGCCACAGCGTTTTTCTCTACCGTCGTTCGCTAGCGGAAAAACCGCACTTTCCTCTTTGTGATAATTACGACAATTCTGCTAATTTACGCTGCTGACAAACAGTAGTATTGGATGACTATGCAAAAAAAACCGGTGCTGCACGAAGCCAGACAGTTAAAACGCCTCAACGCCGCGACGCGACGGCAATCCCATCTGTATAAATGGATTGCGTTTATCGCCGCGCTCGACGTGCTGCTGGTGTATTACTATGACCGGGATATGCGCAACATCACCTTCTCTGCCGCCGTGGCGGCAGTCTGTGGTTATTTATGGATCCGCGATCGCAACAAGGCACGCCGCTACCGGCGCGAGTTCGATGAGAAATTCGGCAAAGACGCCGAAGATTAACCCTGCGCCGCGCAGATATGCGCTACACTGAACCTCGACTTCACCTACCCAGGCTGCCACGATGAAAAAACTGACGTTGAAAGACATGACCGAAAGCGAGCAACGTGAAGTAAAAACCGAACTGGACAAAGCACGCAAAAGCCACGGACGCCCTTTGACCAACGCCGAGCAGAACAAAGTCAAAGACGAAGCCGTGGCGCGGATCACCGCCGCCAGAGAAAAAATCGCCAAGGCAGCGCGCGCCGAACGCAAGGCCAATCGCGTCAAGCCCAGCGGAGAAACCTTCAATTGGTCCTCTTCGATCGGTAGCCGCCCCCACCGTTAAACACCGGCCGCAGCACGCGGCCTGTATCTTTATTCCTTCCCCCTTCGCTTTATTGATTGCAGATAAAAGCCGTTTATAATTATTCCGTTTGGATAGGATAATGTCGCGTTCTTAGTTGACTGAGACAACAGATGGGATAAGGGAATAATGAACAACGACACGGTATATTGCCGCGCCTGCGGCACGCAGTTACACATAACCGCCACAACCTGCTCGCACTGTGGTGCGCCGCAACGCCTCGGTGGCGAGAAAAACCGCATTGCTGCCGCTCTGCTGGCATTTTTCCTCGGCAGTTTTGGCGTGCATAAATTCTACTTAGGCAAAATTGGCCAAGGCTTTTTATATCTGATTTTCTGCTGGACCTTTATTCCGGCGATCGTCTCCTTTATCGAGTTTATTATTTACCTGTGCCAGTCGGATCAAAAATTCGCCGAAAAATACGGCTGAGGCAACGCGCCCCCGCAAAGAAAACTGTCCAACTTTACTCAGTGCAGTTCAAATGCGGGGTTTTTTATTGCCGCTAATTGCCATTAGTGAAACTCATCTGCGTGGTAACGTCATGAATAACAATGTTATCAATCTGTTGTAAATTGACAGCACGATGAACACTATTCATCATCAAACCACTTACTCTGTCAGGCACACAAGGATTCTTCTATGGCCGCTTTTTCTGGTATTTGGGTTGCGCTGGTTACCCCTTTTAAGCACGACGATGTCGACTTTCCGGCGGTCAGGCACCTGGCGCGGCATTTGATTGCCTGTGGTGTGGACGGACTGGTGGTGTGCGGCTCAACCGGTGAAGCTGCCGCCCTCAGCAAAGACGAACAGTTGGCGGTGCTGGATGCGGTGCTGGAAGTGGTGCCGGCGCATCAGGTGGTGATGGGGCTGTCAGGCAACAATATGGCTGCCACCTTACAGATGCAACAGGCAATCCAACAGCGTGATATTGCCGGCGTGCTGGTGCCCGCACCTTACTATATACGACCTTCCCAATCGGGCCTGCTGGAATACTTTACCACGCTGGCCGATGCCTCGCGTGTGCCGGTAATTATCTATAACGTGCCATACCGCACCGGTATCGCCATCGAACTGGACACCCTGCGTCAGATTGCCTGCCACCCACAGGTGAAAGCGATTAAAGACTGCGGCGGCAACCTGGATGCCACCATGGCGCTGATTAATGACGGCGTGATCGACGTGCTGACCGGCGAGGACAATCTGATCCTCTCTACCCTGTGCCTGGGCGGCAGCGGTGCCATCTCTGCCTCGGCGCATCTGTATCCGCAACGCTTCGTACAGCTGGTACGACAAGTCGCTGCGGGCGATCTGCCGGCGGCGCGCGCCAATTTTTATACCTTGCTGCCGTTGATCCAGCAATTGTTCAGCTTCCCCAATCCGGCACCGGTCAAAGCCGCATTGGCGTATGAGGGGCATATTGATAACGCGTTGCGGTCACCGATGCAAACCGCGCCGCTGGCACTGCAACAGCAAATTGTCGCCACGCTGGCGCAATTGCAGCCGGCCGCCGAGCCAGTTAGCTAAATTTGTTAGCCAAGCCGCTGTAATTTTGGCCGTATAGAACTAGGATGAGAGGTTGGGCATGCCTGTCATTATTCATTATCAAGGAGTTCGCGATGAAACTGTTCTATAAAGCTGGCGCCTGTTCGTTGTCGCCGCATATCGTATTGCGCGAAGCAGGGCTGGATTTTACTGCGGAAAAAGTCGACCTGGCACAAAAGAAAACCGAAAGCGGCGCCGACTATCTGGCCATCAACCCCAAGGGACAGGTACCTGCCTTGCTGCTCGATGACGGCAGCCTACTCACCGAAGGCGTGGCAATTGTACAATATCTGGCAGATCGCGTTCCGGATCGTAACCTGATCCCGGCGGCCGGCACGCTCTCGCGCTACCATGCCATCGAATGGCTGAATTTTGTCGCCACCGAACTGCACAAGGGCTTCAGCCCGCTGTTCAACCCCAATACACCGGAAGAATACCAGGTGATGGCGCGCAGCAGGCTGGAACAGCAATTCCGTTATCTGGATGGCGTACTGGCGCAGCAGCAATATTTGTTGGGTAACCGTTTCAGCGTGGCCGACGCCTACCTGTTTACCGTACTGCGCTGGGCGCAGGCCTTGCAGTTCGATCTGCAGCAACACGCCCATCTGTCCACCTATATGACGCGCGTGGCGGCACGCCCGGCGGTTGAGGCCGCGCTCAGTGCCGAAGGCTTGAAATAATCCCCATTGCCCCCGCCAACGGGGGCAATGATGCTACAGTTTCTGTGCGGCAAAGTGGCAGCGCGGTGCAACAATCCCCTCTTGTGCCGCCACCACCTGCAATTCGTACTCACCCATTTCTTGCGTCGTCAGCATCACTTCGTATACCGCCGCAGTGACATGTTCAAGCGCCTGTGCCAGTCCCACTCCCTTCAGCAGATTGACCAGCAGCAGGCCACTGGTCAAATCACCGACGCCCACCGGTTGGCGTGCGCCAAAGTCCACCAACGGTCGGCTGATATGCCATGCGTCGTCGACGGTCACCAGCAGCATTTCGAAACAGTCCAGATGGTAACCGGCGCGGCTGAGATGTTTCACCAGCACCACCTTCGGACCTTTGGCGATCAATGCGCGCGCCGCGTCGACCGCCTGTGCCACATTGGTTATCTGTCGCTGAGACAACTGTTCCAGTTCCAGCACGTTCGGAGCGATCATGTCGCTGCACGGCAGCGCCTGCTGACACAGGAACTCCGCCACGCCTGGCGCCACAATACAGCCTTTTTCCGGATGACCCATCACCGGATCGCAGAAATACCAGGCAGCGGAATTAGCCTGTTTCACCTGCCGCACGATATCAAGGATATGCTCGCCCTGCTCCGGCGAACCGATGTAGCCACTCAGCACCGCGTCACAGTTTTTTAATTGATCGATAGACGCAATGCCTTGCGCGATGTCGCTCAGATGACTGGCAGGCATCACGCAACCGGTCCACTGACCGTACTGGGTATGGTTGGAAAACTGCACGGTATTGAGCGGCCAGACGTTGACCCCCATGCGACGCATTGGGAACTCTGCCGCGCTGTTGCCCGCGTGGCCGAAAACCACATGCGATTGGATCGATAGAACATTATTCATTGGTACAACCTGACCTTGCCATGTCGTGTGCATCCGCCCGCGACGATAAAAGATTACGCCATGCGTTCGCTATGCACCCATGACGCCAGCAACTGTTTTTAAAACAATGAATTATAGTACGAAGTATATTAATCGAAGGGCAGCAATTATAACCAAACTCCGCTAACAACAAAAGCACCGCGCCGACATTTCGCCCCTTGGCGGCTGACACGCCTATTGCTTTTAGCGAAATTTGGTCTGTACTCAATGCGTTTGTCATAGCCCGATCGGAGAAGCTACATGAGCTTATATGCATTACAGAAAGACGTCGCCATACTGTTTTATGCGACGCTAGGAAAAGCGGCAGACGCCCAAGCGCTCAATTATTTTGCGGCAAAATTGGCACAAGGCGCCTATGGCAACCAAAAGCTGGCGGATATCTTTATCAATTCCAAGGATGGTCACAATCGCTATGACCATCTGACCAATGCGCAAAAAATCCAATACATTTATAACAATATCAGCGGCACTCTCCCCTCGGATAGCCAACTGACAGCGTTACTGGCGCAAGTCGACAGTGGGCGGTCTTTGGGACAAATCACCGAGAACATCATCAATGGTATTCGCAACTACTCGGGTGATGACGCAGGGAGTATTGCCGAACAGCAACATCTGTTTGGCGTCACCAATACCACTCTGGCGCCAGCCCTGGCGAATTACCCCGATCAGGCTACGGCGGCTGCCGATGTTCAAGGCATGTTCTATCTGGTGGGCGGATTGATGAATGCGGAAGGCATTAACTACTGGAGTACCGTCTTGAGTCAGGGTAAGGCTTCAGCAAGTTATATTGCCGGGCGTTTTATCGATACGCGAGATTGGTTGCAGGGATTGAGCAACGAAAATTTTGTCAAAACCGTCTATAAAAACACGTTTGAGGTTAATGCCAACACCGATGACATCGCCTTTTATGCCAACGGGTTGAATAATAATAGCGAGACGCGTGGAGACGTATTTATGAGGCTGATAAACGATATCCGTAACGACACCAGCCACGCGAGCGCCAAACAGCATTTTCTAGCCGCGACCCACGTTTATGCCGCCGGCGAAATGCCGGCGCTGCAATATCAGGAAAAAATTGCCGCCATGTACCAGTTGTTTGGCAAGGACGTCGAACTCACCGCCGCCAATCTGGATGCCTACAGTAAATTATTAGCCAGCGGCAGCTCAGAACTGACGGTACTGGGCCAGTTGTCCAAAACCGGCAATTTTGAGCTGGCCACGCAATACGCCAAAATATATCAAATGCTGTTTAATGCCACGCTAAACGATATCCAGGCACAGGCTATTCTCCAGCAGGCTGGAAATAACGCCATGCAGGCATCGTTAGATATCGTCAATGCCTTCCTGAACGGCCAGTCCCCGCTGGACGGCGGCAAACTGCCAACGGCGGAGAGTATCGTCCAGCTTAATGCCGATATCGGCACGCTGCTCGGTTATCAAACCACTGCGGCGATCAATCTGGCGGATGAGGCCGGTACCCTGTCTGGCAGAGTCAATTCGGGCGAGCTGCATACTCTGAGCGCGGCTGAGCTGGCCGTGATGCAAAACGTTACGCTTAACGTGATGGTCCAGGCCGAGTTTCCTCGAGAACTGTTTGCCAATTTGCACAAGGTGACGCTGCAAGGCGATCTGGCCACCGATGCCAGCGTGCTGGGTGCATTTGCCTCATTGCCGACCAGCTTGATCCTCAGCGAAAACAACCTGCAACCGGAGGCAGGCAGCATCAACTTCACCTCCAACGCAGGCGCGCACGCGATTATTGCCGATGGCGTCGATATCAGCGCCGCCACAACGCAGATTGCGCTGCGCGGTGAGGCGTTGCAGGATAACGCCTCACCGCAGCTGTTATGGCAAGGTAATGGGCTTAATGAGCAAGCCAATACCGTCAGTACCTCTTTCACCGCCAGCGCATCGGGTTCAGCGGTAATTTCTGCCAACTTTTTCACCAAGGACGTTTACCTGACGCGGCAACCGGATGGCAGCTATAGCGGTGAGATACACAGCAATCTCAATCAGTTTACTTCGATTCCCCTGATTGATATGGCGGGCTATCGCGGCACCGGGACTATTTATATCGACGGGCAAAAAACCGCTACCGAAGGCAAACATCTGTTCGATTTTGGCTTATTCAATCAGACCGCCGGAGTGCATGGCAGCCTTTCCGGCAATATCGCCACGCTTGCGCAACCTGACGCGCCGCTGTCAGCACCGGGCGCCAGCGCGGTCACCGCATCTGCCGGGCTGTCATTGTCCGGTTATGCCGACGCGGTGCATGTCACCAACATGTCATGGGATAGCAGCCTGACGGTCAGTGGCAACGCGGGTGCCGACAGTAGCCTGACGTTAGAGATGGCGCCGGTCATCAGCAACAGCATGTTTAATCTGACTATCGGCAGCAAGGCTGGCGGCAATCTCGATGCCGGCACCATCAATCTGCTCAGCCACGGGACGGCGGGCGTAGCCGAATCCATCAATCTTTTTTCTACCGGCAGCTCAACCAACACCATTACGTTGGGTGGCGGCGAGAATAACGTCGATTCCATCTATGTGATGGCCAGCACACCGCTTCATTTACGCATCAACGCGGACTTCAGCGATAGCCTGCGGACCATTTATCTGCCCGAAGGCGATCCACGCACTAATGCTGCGATCCAGGCTACGGTAGAAAAAGGTGGCACCGGCAACGGCGCGTTCTATCAGATGCTGTCATCACTGGAAAATAGCGAGCCCTACCAGCAGATTATTGGCGATCTCGCGGGTCATCAGTTGACCATTAACGCCTTCAATGGCGGCAGCTTCGACGTACAGGGGAATACCACCTTCACCTCGTCGCAGGGTACCCGCAGCGTCACGGCCAACGAGAGTCGCATTGACAAGATGGTCACGCTGGACGGTTACTATTATGACAAGATCGCTATCGGCGAAACCGATAACCAGTGGCTATTCAGCGCCGGTACGGCGCAACAGGGCGTGATGCAGATCTACGGCAGCTATAGCCAACCCGACAAGCTCAATGCACTGTTTGATTCACTGGAAATCGACGCCGCGGACAGCGCCGCGAGCGTTTTTGCCAAGGCGTTATCTGCCGCCACCGGCGGGCAAAGCGAGCATAATCTGGCAGAGGTGGGTGCGGTGCGGTTTGGCAGTAATAATTACATCGTCATCGACAATAATCATAATCAGCAGTTTGACGCTGATGATGCTGTTTTCTCTATTGCCAACAAGGATATATATAGCCTGGCATCGGAGCTGCATTACAGCGCGCCGCCGCTGGTACTTAACGGTACAACACCGGCGCTGTCGACCACGGACTTTGCCTAAAAAAACGGCCCGGGTTTCCCTCGGGCCGTTGCGCTTAACCGATAGCAATTATTGCCAGTCGATCAGGCAGTAATGTTTTTTACCGCGACGCAGCAGCGTGTAGCGGCCAAACAGACGGTCGGCGTTGGTAAAGGTGTATTCCGCATTAGACTGTTTTTCGCCATTGACGGTAACCGCGTTGGAACCAATCATGGTACGCGCCTGCCCACGTGACGGCACCAGTTCGGCATTGACCAGCGCCTGTTGCAGATCGGCGTCCTTGTCCAGCTTGATGGTTGGCATGCCGTCCTGCGCCAGCTGCGCGAAGTCCGCTTCGGTCATCTCATGCAGCGCGCCAGAGAACAGACTCTGCGTAATACGCTGAGCAGCAGCCAGCCCCTGTTCGCCATGCACCATGCGCGTCACTTCTTCTGCCAGTACGTACTGGGCTCGCGGCGCTTTGCCGCTGCTGCGATCCTCTGCTTCCAGCGCATTGATATCTTCCAGGCTCATAAAGGTGAAGAACTTCAGGAAGCGATACACATCGGCGTCCGCGGTGTTGATCCAGAACTGGTAGAACTTGTACGGGCTGGTTTTTTCTGGCGCCAGCCATACCGCGCCGCCTTCGGTCTTGCCGAACTTGGTGCCGTCAGCCTTGGTGATCAACGGCACCGTCAGGCCGAACACCTGCTGCTGATGCATGCGGCGCGTCAGGTCGATACCGGAGGTGATGTTACCCCACTGATCGGAACCACCGATTTGCAGCACCACCTGGTGGCGATGATTCAGCTCGGCAAAATCATAACCTTGCAACAGGTTGTAGGAAAATTCGGTAAACGAGATGCCGACATCATCACGGTTCAGACGCTGTTTGACCGCTTCTTTGTTGATCATCTGGTTAACGGAGAAGTGCTTGCCGATATCGCGCAGGAAGGTCAGCACGTTCATGCCACCAAACCAGTCGTAGTTGTTGGCGGCAATGGCGCTGTTGCTGCCGCAGTCAAAATCGAGGAACGGCGATACCTGCTTGCGGATTTTGTCGACCCATTCACTGACGGTTTCGCTGGTATTCAGTTTGCGTTCTGCCGCCTTGAAGCTCGGGTCGCCGATCAGGCCGGTCGCCCCACCCACCAGCGCCACCGGTTTGTGACCGGCCAGTTGGAAACGCTTCAGGCACAGCAGAGGTACCAGATGGCCCAAATGCAAGCTGTCAGCGGTCGGATCGAAGCCGCAATACAGTGCAATTGGCCCTTGCGCCAGTCGCTCTGCTAACGCTTCCTCGTCCGTCACCTGGGCCACCAGGCCTCGCTCTTGCAATTGTTGAATCAGGTTGATGCTAGCCATCAAGTTCTCCATGTATAAACGAATGCACCTTTGCCGGTACACGGCCTTTCGCCCGCTGGCGAAATAATAAATGTGGATTGACCCGCAATAATTGACGTTGCATCAAGGCAGCGGATACCGAGCGCCGGCGCTCGCTGGCTTAGCGGTCGCCCGCACAGATGCAGCGTCAATTATGACGGTCGTATAGAATAAAGCGCCAGCGTCAACTGTGCCAGCGCTTAAAGGGATTTTCCGTCTGTCAGGGCGCCAGTCGGTCAATTTTCCAGTCATTACCGTCGCGTTGGTAAAGGAAACGGTCATGCAGACGGTGTTCACCGCCCTGCCAAAACTCGACCGACTCGAACCTGACGCGGAATCCGCCCCAGAAACTCGGTAACGGCACTTCGCCAGACTGGAATTTTTGCTTGAGCTCGAGGAATTTGCTTTCCAGCACGCCGCGGGCGGAAATACGTGAAGACTGCTGGGAAACCCAGGCGCCGATTTGACTGTCTTTTGGCCGGCTGCTGAAATACTTCATCACTTCCAGGGTCGATAACCGCTCGGCATTGCCAAGGAAGCTGACCTGACGGTCCAGCATATGCCACGGGAAATGCAGGCTGATCTTGGGGTTATGCGCCAGTTGTTGCGCCTTGCGGCTGCCGAGGTTGGTGTAAAACACCAGGCCTTTATCGTCGAAGTGCTTGAGCAGCACGATGCGCTGGTACGGCTGGCCGGTTTCATCCACCGTGGCCACGCACATGGCGGTCGGATCGGCCAGGCGCGCTTCGCAGGCCTGCTTTAACCAGCGTTCGAACAACGCCAACGGGTTGGCCGTCAGATCCTGGCGGCGCAGGCCGCCACGGGTATATTCACGGCGCAGGTCCGCAACATCAAACTCATTATTATCAGACATCTGATTCATTAACCCAGCGAAAAATACGTAGGGGTCATTTTGCGCCTGCCGCGCCAGAATCACAATCTTTGCGGCGCGGCAGACGCCGGATCAGTTCACCAGGGTGCAATCACTCATGACTACTTTACCATTGCGCTCCACAAACGCGTTTTGCCCCTGCGACCAAAACGTATATTTGTCGTCACCGTACTTGGCACCCGACGCCGCCAACTGCTGTTTCAGCGTCAGCTGCTGGCCATCCAGCAGGAAGCTGGCGGTGCTGTCTGCACCGTTCAACGACACGGTCAGCGGTGTGGTACCGCATTGATAATGCAGGATTTGGCTTTTTTGTGGCAGCAGATAGCTACAACCGCCCAGCATTAACGCCATGCCGGTAATCATCATTTTTTTCATTGGGAAGTTCCTTTTATCACGCGAGCTCTTTCCTATCCTAACAGAGCTAGCGGCTACCCGATGGGAAAACCGGATAAATCCCACCGAGCAGCGTTTCGCGACTGGCACCGGTGACCGACGGCAGGTTACCGGGTTGGCCGGACAAGGTGCGGAAAGCCAGCCAGGCGAATGCCAGCGCCTCCATATCATCGCCGCTGACGCCAAATTTGTCGGTGGTAGAGACTTCGGTACCCGGCAGCAAAGCCGACATGCGCGCCATCAGCAACGGGTTACGCGCACCGCCGCCGCACACCAGCAGACGTTCGCAACCGCCGGCCAGCAAAACCTGCTCGCTGATGGTAGTGGCGGTCAGTTCCACCAACGTAGTCATAACGTCAACCGCATTGATAGCCGGGGTTGCCGCCAACTGCTGTTCCAGCCAGCTGATATTGAAATATTCACGGCCAGTGCTTTTGGGGGCCGGCAGCGCAAAATACGGGTCGGCCAACATCTGTTGCAACAGCGGCAGACAGACGCGCCCTTCCATCGCCCAGGCACCGTCCTTGTCATAGGGGCGTTGGCAATGACGCCACACCCAGGCATCCAGCAGCATATTGCCGGGCCCGGTATCAAAGCCGCGCACCGGCATCCCCGGCAGCAGCAGCGAAAGATTGGCGATGCCGCCGATATTGAGCACCATGCGTCGTTCGCCAGGATGCGCCAGCAGCGCCTGATGGAACGCCGGGACCAGCGGTGCCCCCTGACCGCCGTAAGCCATGTCGCGCCGGCGAAAATCGCCGATGGTGGTGATATTGGTCAAAGCGGCAATGCGGTTGTTGTCGCCGAGCTGCATGGAAAAGCGCATCTCGCCGTCCGGTTCATGCCAGACGGTCTGACCATGGCAACCGATGGCGGTGACCTCATGTGCCGGCACGCCGGTGTGCTTCAGCAGCCCTAGCACCGCTTCGCCGAACAGCGTACCGAGCTGCGCATCGAGCCGGCCGACGGCAGACAGCGTGGTGGCCTGCCCCTGACACATGGCGAGAATATCTTTCTTCAGTTGAATCGGCATCGGATGGCTGTAACTTGCCTGCTGCGCCACCATGCGTTCATCGATAGCGGCCAGCACCACATCGATCCCATCCAGACTGGTGCCAGACATAACCCCAATATAGCGGCCTGACTTCATAAAGCGATCCTCTTAGCCATCGATACAACGTTTTTGACCAGATAAATAAACCAGAATTGTGCTATTAACGCCATGAATTATGTTGTATTTTTTCAAGGTTGTGAACAGCACGCCTATTTTCAGTTGCCCGTCGACCAACTGCTTTATTGCTAAACCCAACCTCAACCTTTCGTCTATTATGCATTAACGCCGTATTAAACCTAAACCGCCGTTTAATATTGGTTGAATGGTATAAAGATATGCTTAACACCGTAATCCAACGTGGTGGGACACGCCTCTTTGAGCCATACTTTGGCTAACTTTCGTTGAATCAGCCTGGGGCGATAGCCAGGTTATGGAATTTTAAATCAGGAGTTTTATATGATTAAACGTCTTATCGTTGTTGCTTTTGCCGGACTTTCTCTGGTGGGTTGTGCCAATGATTCCATGTCGGGTGACGTCTACTCGGCGTCCCAGGCCAAACAGGTGCAACAGGCAAGCTACGGCACCCTGGTTTCGGTACGTCCGGTGAAAATCTCGGGCGAAGGCGGTTCTAACATGCTCGGCACCATCGGCGGTGCGGTGATCGGCGGTTTCCTGGGTAACACCATCGGTGGTGGCACCGGGCGTAGCCTGGCGACCGCCGCGGGTGCCGTCGCCGGTGGCGTCGCTGGCGATCAGATTGGCGAAGCCGCAGGCCGTACCTCCGGCGTTGAGCTGGAAATCCGTCCAGACACCAAGGGTGACAATATCATCGTGGTGCAGAAGGCCGGCACCACCAAGTTCAGCCCGGGTCAACGGGTGCGTATGGCGCGCTCCGGCAGCACCATCACGGTATCGCCGCTGTAATTACGCCGGCAACAATGAAAAAACCGGAGGCCAAGGCCTCCGGTTTCGTAACTGATGCTGTAAATGTAATCGTTTAAAAGACAAAAATTATTGTTTGCTTTGTAGTTCGGTAATGTTCTGCTCAAGTTTGCCAATCAGGTTCACCAGCAGTTGGATTTCGTCTGGCGAAATGCCGCTCAAAATCTCGCGACGTGTCGAGGTAATCACGCTATCGACTTCCCGGATAATCGGCTCCGCGGCTTCGGTCAGTTTTATACGCTTTGCCCGGCGATCGTTGGCGCAGGTATGGCGACTAATCAACCCCTTCTCTTCCAGTTGGTCCAGCGTCCGCACCAACGACGGTTGTTCAATGCCGATCGCTTTCGCCAGTTGAATCTGTGACTGCTCAGGCGGCAGGCGATTGATATTGTGCAACGTGACCCAATGCGTTTGGGTGAGCGCCAACGGCTTGAGCCGATGGTCGATCAGCGCACGCCAAACACGAACCAATCGTGCTAAATCCGAACCTAATGTTGACTCCACTTAACCCTCCTTATAATTAGCATGCTAACATTACCTCCCAGATTGTAGCCTATTTTGAGTAACTCATATTAAAAACACAAATGTATATAATATATATTGTAGAATTCGCCACTAAATCTATCAGTAATTGCGTAATCAGGGTGCAAATATCATCCCCGCTCGGCTATAGAGATTGATAATGTGAATACTTCATGGTTACACATTGGGCCGCCCCTCACCGATTTGGTGTTAGGCGCATCGCTTTATTTTCCACCAATATTTAGCGCTTTTTTGCTGGGCCTGCTTTTTTGGCTGCTGGTTCATCATCTGTTGCGAGACTGGATTTATTCGGGAGACATTTGGCACCCGATGTTGATGGACCTGTCCATTTTTGTCATCGCCGTTAGCGGCGCCTTATGGATTTTAGCAAGTTGGTAACCTATGAAACGCCAAACCTTAAAATATTTTTCCACGGTGCTGGTGTGCGCCGTAGCCATTTGCGCCGGTTGGTGGAGCTGGAATTATTATATGCAATCCCCCTGGACGCGTGACGGTAAAATCCGCGCCGAGCTGGTATCTATCACGCCTGAAGTTTCTGGCAGATTAGAGAAAATAACCGTGCATGACAATCAGTACGTGGCTGCGGGTAGTCTGATTTTCAGCCTCGACCCGGTCCCCTACCAACTGGCGCTGGATAATGCCGAGGCCGCGCTGGCAAAAGCGGGCTCTGATTTGGCCAAAGCCGAACATGAATCCGCACGCCGCCGCCATCTGCCACGCAACGTTATTTCTGCCGAGGATCTGGATGCGTCGAATTTAACCGCGCAGGCGATGAAAGCGGCTTATAAAGCCGCACAGGCCAACGTCGAACAGGCAAAATGGAATTTAAGCAAAACGCAAATCCATGCGCCAACGGACGGTTATATCACCAATTTACAGGCGCGTATCGGTAACTATGCGCACGCCGGTACCCCGTTGGTGGCATTGGTCGACGCTCACTCCTTTTACGCGCTCGGCTATTTTGAAGAAACCAAATTGAAAAATATCAAGATCGGCAGCAAGACCGATATTGTTTTATATAACGGCAATATTCCCCTGCAGGGTCAGGTCGAGAGTATTGGCCGCGCTATTTACGACCAGAGCGTCGAAAGCGGCGGTGATTTATTAATGGACGTTAAACCCAATGTTCCCTGGGTGCGTTTAGCGCAACGCGTACCGGTGCGGATAAAACTGCTGAACGTACCGGCCGATCTACCGCTGGTGGCCGGAACCACCTGTACCCTATCAATACATCAGAAAGGTTAATAGGTGAAGCTGTCATTTCCGCAATGGCGCCGCACGCCGTGGGGACAGGCTACACCTGGCCAGTGGCGTTATGCGCTGCGTAATTCCATTGCCATGTGCCTGGCGTTGTGGGTGGCGTTTGCGCTCAATCTCGATGAGCCATACTGGGCGCTGACCTCGGCGGCGGTGGTGAGTTTCCCTACCGTTGGCGGCGTTATCAGCAAAAGCATCGGCCGCGTCATCGGCAGCCTGGTTGGCGCAGCCGCGGCCATGGCGATCGCCGGCCACTGCCTGAACGACCCCTGGTTGTTCACGCTGTTTATCGCCGGCTGGATCGGCGGCTGCACCTATATCTCCAATCATTATCAAAATAACGTTTCTTATGCTTTTGCCCTGGCGGGCTATACCGCCGCCATCATCGCCTTCAGTACCGTCAACGTGACCGATACGCTACAGATATTCGATATCGCCCAGGCGCGAGTGTGTGAAGTGATCACCGGCATTCTGTGCGGCGGTTTAATGATGATGATCCTGCCAAGCACCTCGGATGGCGAAGCGCTGCTCACCTCGCTGCGCCGCATGCATTTACGGCTGTTGGAACACGCGGCGATGTTATGGCAATCCGATGTCACCCGACAAATGCGCACCTCGCACGAAAGCGTTATCGGCCAGATCCTGACCATGAACGTGCTGCGCATTCAAGCATTCTGGAGCCATTACCGGCTGCGGCGGCAGAATAACCTGCTGAACTATATGCTGCATCAACAGTTGCGCATCACCAGCGTGATTTCCAGCCTGCGACGCATGCTGCTTAACTGGCCGGAGCACCCGGCCAACCTGTCGGCAGTACTGGAGCAACTGCTGACCGCGCTGCGCGATGCAGATACCGACAAATATCGCCTGGCGCAGATCCTGCAACAAATCGCACCGCGCAACGACGCAGACTATCGCCACCGCGCTTTCTGGCTGCGGCTGCGCCATTTTTGCTGGCTATATCTTGATGCCAGCCGCTGGCTGCAACGGCTGGAAAGCGCCACGCCGATCGATCAGATGCAGCCGCCACACGTTACCGCGCTGGCACGCCATACCGACAGTTACGAAGCGGCGTACAACGGGTTGCGTACTTTTCTGTGCATCGTTATCGGCTGCGCTTTCTGGATCCATACCCAATGGCAATCCGGCAGCTCGGCATTAACGCTCACCGCCATCAGTTGCGTACTTTATTCTGCCTCGCCATCGCCGATAAAAAGCGTCGTTACCCTGTTGAAAGCCATCGTGTTGCTGTCAATCGGCTGCTTTATCGTCAAGTTCGGTCTGATGATTCAAATCGACGATTTTTGGGTTTTCTGCGCCTTTTTGTGCCCGGTGCTGATCACCATGCAAATGCTGAAACTGCAAAACCCGCCCTATGCGGCGTTGTGGGGACAATTAATCGTTTTTATGGGATCGTTCCTCAGCGTCACCAATCCGCCGAGTTATGATTATCAGGCGTTTATCAACGACAATCTCGCTAAGCTGGTTGGCGTACTGCTGGCCGGCTTGGCGTTCCAAGTGTTGCAGCCCAGCTCGGACAAACGCAAAAGCCGGCGAATTATCCGCGCCCTGCGGCGTGACTTTATCGATCAATTAAGCAATAAACCGCAACAAAGTGAGAGCCGTTTTGAATCGTTGATTTATCACCGCATCAGCCAGCTTAATCAGAGCCAGGATCAGGAATCGCGCAGCTGGTTGCTACGCTGGGGCGTCGTGTTGCTGAACTGCAGTCATATTGTCTGGCAACTGCGCGGCTGGCAAACCCGTTCCGATCCGCTGGTGGCGGTGCGAGACGTCTGTATCCACAGTTTGCGCGGCATCATGACCGAAAAGGGGGTGCAGCACCGCTCGCTGGCAGCGTCGCTACAGGAGTTGCAGCGGATCAGCGGCAGCCTGGCACAGCACCCTGAACCGGCGGCACGCGATCTGGCGGGGCTGATTTGGCGGCTTTACTGCTCGCTGCAACAGTTGCAGCAGGCAATAACGCCGCCAGAAGACGATGGCACAGCCAAACCGGCTGGCCAACGTTAGACACGGGTTACTTGATCACACCACAGGCAAAGCGATCGCCGCCACCGCCCAGTGGTTTGGGATGATCGGCATGGTTATCGCCGCCGACGTGTACCATTAACGCCTTGCCTTCAATTTCACTGATTTTCTTCAGCCGTGGCGCCAATACCGGATAATCGGCGACGCCGGCGGCAGTCACGTAAATGGCCGGTAAATCGCCCAGATGACCGTCAGCGTACGGCCCCAGGTGCTTACCGGTCTTTTGTGGATCCAGGTGGCCGCCGGCAGCCTGCGCCGCCACCGCCTTGCCCTCTTTCATTGCCGGTTCGCAACTGCCGTTTTCATGCACGTGAAAACCATGTATTCCGGCCGGCAAGGCTTTCAACTGGGGAGTAAACACCAGGCCGTACGGCGTTTCACTGATGGTCACCTTGCCAATATCCTGGCCAATTCCCTGCGCCGTTACCAAATGCATATCTACCTCTTCCGTCGCCGCCTGGGCAACGCCGCAGGCCATCAGACCAAGGGCAGCACACCAAAAACGTTTCATAAATCAACCTCCAGAGAGTTCCATTGCAGAAGTTTCAGTATAGGCGAATGCGCGCCGCCACGGCCAGACGATCGGAGGGTATTCAGTCAATTCGCATAATAAGGATTTTCTGCTAATACTTTTTTTACCGCTCGTGGTCATCCGACCAGTTGTCGTTCGGCTCATTCTGTATAACCTACCGCTGCCGCGATTGCCGATCTTCATCGGTGCCGGCTGCGAACGTCATAAGGAACTGATATGGGCATCTTTGATTATCGCGATCTCGATCGAGCAGACGCCAAAGCGCTATTTTCCGACGCCATGGCTATTTCCACCTATGCCTACCACAATATCGATAACGGTTTTGCCGCCGGTTATCAGAGCACCGGTTTTGGTCTGGGTCTGCCGTTAACCCTGGTCACCGCGCTGATCGGCAGCACCGGCTCACAGGGCGGTTTGCCCGGCATTCCATGGAACCCCGATTCGGAACAGGCCGCGCTGGATGCGGTGAACAACGCCGGCTGGTCGGTCGTCAGCGCTGAGCAATTGGCCTATGACGGCAAAACGGACGTCCGTGGCACCTATTACGGTGAAGCCAAAGGCTATGAAACCGCCCAGGCAGAAGTGTTGGCAAAGTATGACGCAGCGGGCAAGCTCAGCGCGATAGGCATCGCTTTTCGCGGCACCAGCGGCCCGCGTGAGTCACTGGTCAGCGACACTATCGGCGACCTGATTAACGATCTGCTGGCCGGCTTCGGCCCTGATGGCTATGCCGAAAGCTATACCCAGCACGCCTTCGGCCGTTTACTGAGCGATGTGGCTGAATTCGCCCAGGCCAACGGCCTGAATGGCGCTGATATCGTAGTCAGTGGTCATAGCCTTGGCGGACTGGCGGTCAACAGCATGGCCGCACTGAGCGACAGCCAATGGGGCGGTTTTTATTCACAGGCCAACTATCTGGCGTTCGCTTCGCCAAGCCAGTTTACCGCCGACAACCGGGTGGCCAATATCGGTTATGAGAACGATCCGGTCTTCCGCGCACTCAACGGCAGCGACTTGACGGCGGCATCGTTGGGCGTGCACGATACGGCCAAACCGTCCGCCACCAATAATATCGTCAATTTCAACGACCACTACGCATCCGACGCCTGGAACATGCTACCGTTTTCCATTTTAAATGTGCCCACCTGGCTGTCGCATTTACCCTTCGCCTATCAGGACGGCTTGCTGCGCGTGCTGAATTCCGAGTTTTACCCACTGACGCAGCAGGATTCGACGGTGATCGTCTCCAACCTGTCCAACGTCACCCGCGACAATACCTGGGTACAAGACGTGAATCGTAATGCCCAGCCGCACAGCGGTCCGACCTTTATTATTGGCAGCGACGGCAACGATTTAATCAAGGGTGGCAGAGGCAATGATTTTCTTGAGGGGCGTGCCGGTGATGACACCTTCCGCGATGACGGTGGGTTCAATCTTATTCTGGCGGGTGAAGGAAAAAACACCCTGGATCTGCAACGTTCGCTGCAAACGCAAGACATCGCTTACGACGGCGAAACGCTGTATCTGCGCGACGGCAGCGGCGAAAACCTGACGCTGGCGCAAGGGATTGGCACGCTAAGCACCCAAGAATCCCTCCCCTGGTGGCCACTGAGCAAACAGACCGATTATCAGGTCAGCGACGACGGGCTGCACGCTGAGAATGATCTCAAGGCCTATGCCGTTACGGAACGCGGTGACGCTGCGGATAATACCCTGACCGCCCAATTTGCCAATGGTTGGCTGTTTGGCATGGCGGGCAACGATAAGCTGGTCGGTTCAAGCGGCGATGACACTCTGGTCGGCGGCACCGGCGATGATGAATTACACGGCAACGGTGGCAACAATACCTTCCTGTTCAGCGGCAGCTTCGGCCATGACACGCTGTATGACCTGCAGAGCAATGACCGGCTGGTATTTATCGGTAGCGGCGCCAGCGGCGATTACCGCAACTCTCTGAGCGAGGTAGACGACAATCTGGTGTTGACGCTGGGCGACAACAGCGTAACGCTGGTCGGCGTTACTGCTCAGACGCTGAGTGGCGATCAACTGGTACTGGCCTAGTAACCGGTGCCGGGCAATGCACGCTGCCCGGCACCGGCTGCAATATTATGGAACGTCGTAACCCAGTGCCGCCTTGCGAATGCGGAACCACTGTTCGCGGTTCAATGCCAGTTTCTGTGCTTTCAGCGCCGAACGCACCCGTTCGATTTTGCCAGAGCCGATGATCGGCAACGGCATCGACGGCAGACGCATCACCCAGGCGTAAACCACCTGCTCGATGGTTTCGGCGCCAATTTCGCCGGCCACCGCCTGCAGCTCGGCGCGCAGTGGCTGGAATTCGGCATCGCTGAACAGGCGCCCGCCCCCAAGGCAAGACCAGGCCATCGGCTTGATACGCAATTGCTGGCATTGATCGAGCGTACCGTCGAGGATCGCCGGCTGATGAATCGGCGAAATCTCGACCTGATTGGTGACCAGGGAAAACGGCAGACGGGATTGCAGCAGGGTAAACTGCGCCGGGGTAAAGTTGGACACGCCAAAGTGGCGTACCTTGCCGCTCTTGTGCAGTGCCACGAACGCTTCGGCCACGTCGTCAGCGTCCATCAACGGGTCGGGACGGTGGATCAACAGCAGGTCAAGGTAATCGGTATGCAGATGTTTTAGCGATTGTTCCGCACTGCTGACGATATGGTCACGATCGGTGATGTAGTGGCCGATCGGATTACCCGGCCTGGCAGTGGTAGCGATACCGCATTTACTGACCAACTCCATGCCGTGACGCAGTGACGGCTTTAGCCGCATCGCCTCGCCAAAGGCCTGCTCACAGGCGTAACCACCATAAATATCCGCATGGTCGGCGGTAGTGACGCCCAGTTCAATGTGCTGCTCGATAAACCCCAACAGCTGCTGCGGCGTCATACCCCATTCCATCAAACGCCAATAACCGCAAATCATGGGTGAAAATTCCGGCCCTTGCGGTGCAAGTTGAACGCGATTAACCATCATGAAACCTCGTAAGATTGTTTGCCATCAGCATACACAAGCCGCCCGGGCAGGGAAACGCACCGCCGCGTCGGAACGTGCGTCAGATCGTCAAACAGGTAAATAAAGTGATTTAAAACAGCGAGGGTTGTTCAGGTTGCGGCTCGTCGGGCTGTTTGTGCGCGCGTTGCAAACGCAACAGGCGTTGGCGACACAGGCGTAGCACGTCGCGCTTTTGCGCGTCGCTCATTTGCATCCAGCCAAAACGCTCCTCGCGGCTGCGCAGGCAGCCACGGCAGAAACCGCGCTCGTCGGCCTGGCAGATGCCGCGACACGGGCTGGGAATGTCGAAGAACTCTAATTGCTGCGCCACACGCCCTCCTGAGTCATCCTTTAATTGAAGACGCCATCGCCGTCAATGGCAAGCGGCTTTTCCGCCATACGACGAAAATAATCACGCAAATAGCGCAACGCCTGGCGCGTTTTTTCCGGCATGGCTCGTTCCAGCGTCAAGGCGTGCAGTCGAAATGCCGAGGGACGCCAGGCCGGTAGCAGCGCAATCAGTTCCCCTCGCCGTAGTTCGTCGCCGATTTCATACAGCGGCTGGCCGGAGATCCCCAGTCCCATGCGGGTAAAGGCGCGCATCACATTCATGCTGCCGCTGATAATCTGCCCTTCTGCCTGACGCAGCTTGAACACCTCGCCGGACTGATGGTGCAGATCAAGATGAAATCCGGCATGGCCGCCGGTGATCCAGCGGTGATGCACCAGTTGCTGTGGCGTTTCCGGCACGCCGTACTGACTGAGATAGCGCGGCGCGGCGCACAGCACCATCGGCCATTCGCTGAGCGGATGCGCAATCATGGTGGCGTCAGCCAGTTGCCGATTGACGCGCAACGAAATATCCACCCGCTGTTCAATCATATCCACGACCCGATCGTCCGCCAGTATCCGCAGTGACAGCTTGGGATGCGCCAGCAGCAGCGGCGACAACGCTTCCGCCAGCGGGCCACCGCCGATACCGACGGTGGTGGCAATACGCAGTTCGCCGACCAGCGTATCGCGCAGCTCCGCCAGACGCTGCTCCGCCTGCTGCGCCTGCTGTAACATCGCTTCGCAACCGGGGTAAAAGGCCTCGCCCGCTTCGGTTAGCGCCAGACGGCGCGTGGATCGATGCAATAGCGGCACGCCAACCGCCTTTTCCAGGGAGCGCATATGCTGACTGACCGCCGACGGTGACATGCCCAGACGCCGCGCTGCGCCGGCCAGCGAGCCTTCGGCCACCACCATGGCGAATATTGCCATCCGATTGAGCTTATCTATCATTATGAAGTTTTACTTAATCAAGAAAGCATGAATATGCCACTAATCAACAGGATTGTTAAGGTCTACAGTATATTCATCACCACCAGCGTTATCGCTCAACCCTTTTACAGACTGGTTAATTGCCACAGGAGCAACTCAAATGAAGATTACCGTTATTGGAGCAACAGGTTTTGTCGGTCGTCGCGTTGTCGATGAAGCGCTGGCACGCGGGCTAGAGGTCACCGCCATCGCCCGTCAGAAAAAAGATCTGCCGGATAATGCCAATTTGCATATCGCGCTTGGCGACGTTGCCGATACTGCCTGGCTGAGCCAGCAGTTGCACGGTCAGGATGCGGCGATCAGCGCCTATAACCCAGGCTGGGGCGAAGATAATCTGTACGAAAAAACCGTCACGGGTCTGCAGCAGATCATCAGCGCGGTGGAACAATCCGGCGTCAAGCGTCTGTTGGTGGTCGGCGGTGCCGGTAGTCTGGAAGTCGCGCCAGGCGTCGAGCTGGTCGATACGCCGGAGTTCCCGGAAAATATCCGCCCTGGCGCTAAAGCCGTGCGCGAGTTGCGCAATAACTTGCAGCAGCAAAGCACGCTGGACTGGACCTATCTGTCGCCAGCCGCGCTGCTGGAACCCGGCCAACGCACCGGTCAATTCCGCCTTGGCACCACTACGCTGTTGATGAATGGCGCGGCGCCTGCCAGCATTTCGGTCGAAGATCTGGCGGTAGCCATCATTGACGAAATCGAACGCCCACAGTTTATCAAAGCGCAATTCACCGCCGCCTATTAATCACTTGCCGGCTGCGCATCGCCGCAGCCGGCCTCCAGCTAAACCAAACCTCAACCATCCTGCCGTCAGGCTGAATCTCTAAGGTTATCTTAAGTTTCGTGGTGTAGATTCCTTGCCATTACCCCCTTCAGGATAACAATGCAGCAATGTGGTTACGTCAGAGGTTACAATGTAACAGTCTGGGATTTATTGTCGCCAGCGCCCTGTTTTTCACCGTCTTCCAGAACGCGTTATTTTTGCATAAGGCGTGGTCGTACATTCGTTTTGAAAACCTCAACAGCGTTATTTTTGCCGCCAGTATGCCGGTGGTCATTTTCTGTGCGCTCAATATGATTTTCAGCGTACTGACCGTACCTTATTTGCGCAAACCGCTGATAATCCTGTTATTGCTCGGCAGCGCAACGGCCAACTATTTCATGTTCAGCTACGGCGTGGTGATCGACGGCAACATGATGCAAAACGCCTTTGAAACCAACCCGCAGGAGGCCACCGCCCTACTGACCCCGCGCATGGGGCTATGGCTGATGCTGCTGGGGGTTTTACCGGCGGTAGTGGTCTGTTTTGTCACTATTCGCCAAACCCACCCATGGTGGTACATGCTGGGCCTGCGCGCTGCCAACGTTATGTTGTCGGCGGTGGTTATTCTGCTGATCGCCGCGTTGTTCTATAAAGACTACGCCTCGCTGCTGCGCAACAATAAAAGCGTGGTTAAAATGCTTACGCCGTCCGATTTTATTGCCGGTACCCTCAAATTTACCGAACAGCGCTACTTCACCAGCAACCTGCCGCTGGTCAGCATCGGCAAAGACGCGCATAAAGGCCCGCTCATCGCCGCCGAGCAAAAGAAAACGCTGGTGGTTCTGGTGGTTGGCGAAACGGCGCGTGCAGAAAATTTCTCGCTGGGAGGATACGCGCGCGAAACCAACCCGCGGCTCAAACAAGACAAGGTGATTTACTTCCAACACGCCAGCTCTTGCGGTACTGAAACCGCCATCTCGGTGCCGTGCATGTTTTCCAATATGCCACGCAGCGATTACGACGCCACGCTGGCCAGTCACCAGGAAGGCATGCTGGATGTGCTGGCACACGCCAGCGTCAATGTGCTGTGGCGCGAAAACGACGGCGGCTGCAAAGGCGCATGCGACCGCGTGCCGCATATCGACATGACCCAGTTGAAACTGCCGCAGGATTGCGATGGCGAGGTATGCATGGACAACGTGCTGCTGTACAAGTTGAACGATTACCTCAATAGCCTGAAAGGCGATGGCGTGATCGTGCTGCACCAGATGGGCAGCCATGGTCCGGCCTATTATCGCCGCAGTACCGCCGAATTCCGCCGCTTCACGCCAACCTGTGACAGCAATCAGATTCAGGATTGCAGCCATCAGCAGTTGGTCAATACCTATGACAATTCGCTGCTGTATACCGATGCCATGCTGGATAACACCATCAAGCTGTTGCAACAATACGGCAGCCGCTTTAACACGGCGATGATCTATCTGTCCGATCACGGCGAATCGCTGGGGGAAAACGGCATGTATCTGCACGGCACGCCTTACATGTTTGCGCCAAGCCAACAGACCCACATCCCGATGCTGCTGTGGATGTCGGATGATTATCAGCGCAACTTCGCCATCAATCGCCAATGTCTGCAAACGCTGGCGCAGCAGGATCAGGTTTCGCAGGACAACCTGTTCCATACCCTGCTTGGTATGCTGAACATCCAGACTGACCAATATCAGCCGCAGCTGGATATTTTGCAGCGCTGTCGCAGCGGCAACGCTTAACGTCGGCACGACGATGAGGCACAATAGCGCCGATCCTGACCGGCGCTTACGCAGCGGTTTTTTTATCGCCTACTTGACCTAGACCAATCGGTCTATTATCCTCAGCCCCATTATGACAAAACATACGCATTGCAACACTGATACACGAGAACACCTATTGGCGACCGGTGAGTGCCTGAGCCTGCGCCTGGGCTTTACCGGCATGGGACTGAGCGAACTGCTGACCACTGCCGGCGTGCCAAAAGGCTCGTTTTATCACTATTTTCGCTCGAAGGAAGCCTTCGGCGAAGCGATGCTGCAACGCTATTTTGAACATTACGATGTGGAAATGCAGGCGCTGTTTGCCGATAACAACAGCGATGCGCGCCACCAGCTGTTGAGCTATTACGCACAGGCAATTAGCTACCATTGCCGCAGCGAGTGCCATAACTCCTGCCTGGCGGTGAAACTGTCCGCCGAGGTCAGCGATCTGTCGGAACCGATGCGTCACGCGTTGGAAATCGGCAGCGCACAGGTCATTGGCCGCTTGCAGAACGCCATTGAGCGCGGCATCGCCGAAGGTTCGCTGGCGGTAGCCATGAGCCCGGCCACCACCGCCGAAACCCTGTACGCGCTGTGGCTTGGGGCGTCGTTACGCGCCAAGATCCGCCGTTCGGTCGCGCCGTTGACCAGCGCGCTGGAAAGCATCGAGTTATTGCTGCGCCCGCCGCAGCCTTAATCACCATCCCGTAACAGTAAATGTTTTTTAACCTGCGTTTTTATTAGCCAATAACTAGTCGACCGGTCTATTAAATAGGATGCATTATGAAGATTGAAAAATTATTCACCCCGATCCAGGTTGGCGCGAATACGCTGCCAAACCGCGTATTTATGGCTCCGCTGACTCGTCTGCGTAGCATTGAACCGGGTGATATTCCTACCCCACTGATGGCCGAGTACTATGCGCAACGCGCCGGCGCTGGTCTGGTGATCACCGAAGCGACCCAAATTTCTTTCCAGGCGAAAGGTTATGCCGGCGCGCCGGGGCTGCACACCCCGGAGCAGATCGCTGCGTGGAAAAAAATTACCCAGGCGGTGCATGATAAAAACGGCCATATCGCCGTACAGCTGTGGCACGTAGGTCGCATTTCCCACGACAGTCTGCAACCTGGCCAACAGGCGCCGGTTGCGCCTTCGGCGATCAATGCCGACACCCGGACTACCGTGCGTGACGAAACCGGCGCCTGGGTACGCGTGCCGACTTCAACGCCGCGCGCGCTGGAAACCGCCGAGATCCCCGGCATCGTCAACGACTTCCGCCAGGCCACCGCCAATGCGCGCGAAGCCGGCTTCGACTACATTGAACTGCACGCGGCGCATGGCTATCTGCTGCATCAATTTATGGCGCCGGCCTCCAATCAGCGTACCGACCAATACGGCGGCAGCATCGAAAACCGTACCCGCCTGACGCTGGAAGTGGTTGACGCCAGCATCAATGAATGGGGCGCCGAGCACGTCGGCATCCGCATTTCACCGCTCGGTCCGTTCAACGGGCTGGATAATGGCGAAGATCAGGAAGAAGCGGCATTGTACCTGGTAGAAGAGCTGAACAAGCGCAATATTGCCTTCCTGCATATTTCCGAACCGGATTGGGCCGGCGGCAAACCGTATTCCGATGCCTTCCGCGATGCGGTGCGCGCCCGCTTCAAAGGGGTGATCGTCGGTGCCGGTGCCTACAGCGCCGAAAAAGCCGAAACCCTGATCGAAAAAGGCTTTATCGACGCGGTGGCGTTTGGCCGCGCCTACATCGCCAACCCGGATCTGGCGGAACGTCTGCAACAGAACGCGCCGCTGAATGAACCGCAGCCGGAAACCTTCTACGGCGGCGGTGCGCAAGGTTATACCGATTACCCAACGCTGTAAGTGACCACGCGCGTGGTCGGTGAATCTGCCGACCGCGCGCCAATCAATGCGCCACGTCGTTATACCGGCCCCCTCATTGAATTCCCTTATACGACAACGCTATACTGTTTTTTGCTTCACACTATCTGCCGCCAAGCACGGCAAAACCTGCAATCAGAGGAAATTATGCGCTTACTCCATACCATGCTGCGTGTCGGCGATCTGCAACGCTCCATCGACTTCTACACCAAGGTATTAGGCATGCGCTTGCTGCGTACCAGCGAAAATACCGAATACAAATACTCGCTGGCGTTTGTCGGCTATACCGATGAAAGCGAAGGCGCCGTGATTGAACTGACCTATAACTGGGGCGTCGACAGCTACGAAATGGGTAGCGCGTTCGGCCACCTGGCGCTGGGCGTTGATGACGTTGCCGCCACCTGTGACAACATTCGCCACGTCGGCGGCAACGTGACCCGCGAAGCTGGCCCGGTTAAAGGCGGCACCACGGTCATCGCCTTCGTTGAAGATCCAGACGGTTATAAAATCGAGCTGATCGAAAACAAGCACGCCGGTCACGGCCTCGGCAACTGAGTTTCAGGGCGCTTACCGCGCCCTTTTTTATCCAGGAATGATAACCGCCTGCAAGGCGGCACAAAATTTGTCATAATGCGCGCTGCATTCGATGAAGATAAGAAACTGATGGCCGAAAAAAGTGATCTTAACGCCCTGTGTGGTCGTTTTCGTGGGTTTTATCCCGTAGTAATAGATATCGAAACCGCCGGCTTCAACGCCCGCACCGACGCGCTGCTGGAAATAGCCGCCGTCACGCTGAAAATGGACCAGGACGGCTGGCTGCAGCAGGACGAAACGCTGCATTTCCACGTTGAACCGTTCGAAGGCGCCAACCTGCAACCTGAAGCGCTGGCCTTCAACGGTATCGATCCGCATAACCCGCTGCGCGGTGCGGTCAGCGAATACGATGCGCTGCACGCCATTTTCAAGGCTGTGCGCAAGGGCATTAAAGATCAGGGCTGCAACCGGGCGATTATCGTGGCGCACAACGCCAACTTCGATCACAGTTTCCTGATGGCCGCCGCAGAACGCGCCGGATTGAAACGCAATCCGTTCCATCCGTTTGCCACCTTTGATACCGCTGCGCTAAGCGGGCTGGTGCTCGGGCAAACCGTGCTGGCCAAAGCCTGTATCGCCGCCGGCATGGCGTTTGACAGCAGCCAGGCACACTCCGCACTGTACGATACCGAACAAACCGCCCTGCTGTTCTGCGAGCTGGTCAATCGCTGGAAACGCCTCGGCGGCTGGCCGCTGGCCGTCGGCAACGTTGACTGAGCGATAAAAAAACGGGCGGCGTATGTGATATACGCCGCCCGTTGTCATTACAGGAAACCGCCGTTATGGCTGCTGGTCTTCCTGCTCTTTGTATTTTTCTGCCGTTTCCTTGATCAACTGCTGCAACTCACCACGCTGATACATTTCGATGATGATATCGCAACCGCCAACCAGTTCGCCGTCCACCCACAGCTGTGGGAAGGTTGGCCAGTTGGCGTATTTCGGCAGTTCGGCACGGATGTCGGGGTTTTGCAGAATATCAACGTAGGCAAAACGCTCGCCACAGGCAGACAACGCCTGAACGGCCTGAGCGGAGAAGCCGCAGCTTGGCAATTTTGGTGAACCCTTCATGTACAGCAGAATCGGGTTCTCAGCGATTTGTTGCTGAACTTTTTCAATCGTCGTCATTTTATTGCTTCCTCAAGCCATCTCAGGGCTACAACATGCATCACATCCGCTATTGTAGCGGCTGGGCGGCTGGCAAAAAAACGCCATCTTTTGCAAGGACATTCTGCCAGCACCGACCGCGCAGCGTCGGCAACGCCATTTCGATCAAACATACACTCAGAATAACATTTTTAATCTGACCATTTCACTAATATATTTTGCCAAGTGCTGCAGCTTTAATCCCCAGCCAGTCGCGTCGCAGACCATTTTTCATCCATTCGGCAGCGTTTTTTGCGTTGATTAAAAATGCCATTAACGTTTTCTCACAATATGGATTATTATTTATAGGTTCTCCGCTGTTTTATATGGCGTATTTGGGGAATACTGTCATTCTTTCGTAGTTTGTTTCGGGGCCAAGGTTGGTAACGTCAACATGCGTTTAATTATTACGCTCTTTGTGCTGTTGTTTACACAGCTGTTTCTCAATCTGGCGCATGCCGCGCCACAGGCTCGCGTTGCCGCTGAGCAGCGTAAAACCCATGTTAATGAGGCACGCCCGGACGATCGCAAGAAAAAGAAAGCGCTCAAGGCGGCCAAGAAAGCCAAAGTCACTACACCGCAAAAGACGACCGCGTTAAAAACCCGCAAAACATCGACCATAAAAACGGCAAAGAAGACCAGTCGAATTAAATCGTCGCGTAAAACCACGCAGGTTGCCAAAATTCGCGTTACGCCGCCGAAGAAAGGCTATAAAAAAGGTTATGGTCGCCACCGCACTGCGGGTTTGGCCACCACCAAGCGGCTGCGTAACGAAAATCTGCTGCATGATGAAAAACCGCTAAAACTCAGCGCTGCGCATAAAAAACGTTATCAGCACGCCAAACAGACCGCGATGGCCAAACTGATGAACCAGATGGGCAAACCCTACCGCTGGGGCGGTACTTCACCACGCACCGGCTTTGATTGTAGTGGACTGATTTATTACGCCTATAAGGACGTGATGAAAATCAAGATGCCGCGCACCGCCAATGAAATGTTCCACCTGCGGGATGCGGCGCCGATCAAGAAGAACGAACTCGAAAGCGGAGACCTGGTGTTCTTTCGCATAAATAACCGCGGCGCGGCTGACCATGTGGGGGTTTATCTGGGCAACGGCAAATTTATCCAGTCGCCGCGCACCGGGGAGGAAATCCGCATCAGCCAGCTTGATAATGATTACTGGCAAAATCATTACGTCGGTGCCCGCCGCGTGATGACGCCAAAAACCATTCGCTGACGCAACAAGACGATGGCGGCCTCGCCCGGCCGCCATCGTGCCGTTCCCTTCTCTCTTGCCATAACTCTTTTGCCCCGATTTAGCACGCTTTAACTCCTTTTCCTGTCGGGAAATTGCTACCATTAATAACCTCTAAAAAAGAGTGGTTACTGGCGATTCGTTCGCCAAAGTCCCCGGATGGGAACGCCAGATTGGCGCCATATAAAAGAAGGAGAAAGCAATGTCGTTTACACTACCTGCTCTACCGTATGCCAAAGATGCGCTTGAACCGCATATCTCGGCAGAAACGCTGGAATACCACTATGGTAAACATCACAACGCTTATGTGGTTAACCTGAATGCGCTGATCGACGGCAGCGAGTTTCAAGACAAATCATTGGAAGAGATCGTTAAAACCGCCAGCGGCGGCATCTTCAACAACGCCGCGCAGGTGTGGAACCACACCTTTTACTGGCATTGCCTGTCGCCACAGGGCGGCGGTGAGCCAAACGGTAAACTGGCAGAAGCAATCAATCGGGCCTTCGGTAGCTTCGATAAGTTCAAGCAGGCGTTCACACAATCAGCGGTAGGCAATTTTGGCGCCGGCTGGACCTGGCTGGTAAAGAAAAGCGACGGTTCGCTGGCTATCGTTAATACCTCGAATGCAGCCACCCCGCTGACCGGCGAGGACAAGCCGCTGCTGACGGTAGACGTGTGGGAGCACGCTTATTATATCGACTACCGCAATGCGCGGCCGAACTATCTGGAAAACTTCTGGGCGCTGGTGAACTGGGCGTTCGTAGCGGAAAACCTGGCGTAATTGGCCAATACGCGGCAATAAATAAAAAGGCGCAGTTCATATTGAGCTGCGCCTTTATTGATTAAGTCAGGATTCAGTTCAATGCGGCAGTGAAGCTGAAGGCAATAATCATCGCCAATGCACCCAGGGTGGTGAACAAAGACATTTTTAAATCGGTATCCATCAAAAACTCCTTATCAGATAATCTGCGCCAAGCATAAAATCCACAGTATTGGTGCGTCAAATCATTTTCCCACAGTTCCCCAATAAAATCTTGTTATCATTCCACGCTTATAATGTTGATTAGCACTTCCACTTTTGCTCAATATGCGACAAAATTCGCAGTTCACTGCTGCGCACCGGCAATTGAGTCCCTCCAGGTCAAGTGGCTGACGACTTCCACACTAAAAACCAAGTTTTCGTGACTCTGGAGAAGGATCTGCGTAGGCAAACGATTAACAACATGCTTACATGCTAAATACATGTGGGTTTAGGAGTCATTCTTTACATGGCAACGATTAAAGATGTGGCCAAACGCGCGGGCGTTTCCACCACCACCGTTTCGCACGTCATCAATAAGACCCGTTTCGTCGCCGAAGAGACCAAGGCGGCCGTTTGGGCTGCCATTAAAGAGCTGCATTATTCCCCAAGCGCCGTTGCTCGCAGTTTGAAGGTCAATCACACCAAATCCATTGGCCTGCTGGCAACCTCCAGCGAAGCGCCCTATTTCGCTGAAGTGATTGAAGCGGTGGAAAACAGCTGTTACAGCAAGGGCTACACGCTGATTCTGTGCAACTCGCATAACAATCTGGACAAACAGCGCGCCTATCTGGCGATGCTGGCGCAAAAACGCGTCGACGGCCTGCTGGTGATGTGCTCCGAATATCCTGACCAACTGCTCGGCATGCTGGAAGATTATCGCAACATCCCGATGGTGGTGATGGACTGGGGCGCCGCGCGCGGTGACTTCACCGACACCATCATCGACAATGCCTTCGAAGGTGGCTATCTGGCAGGCCGTTATCTGATTGAACGTGGCCACCGCGACATCGGCGCCATTCCCGGGCAACTGTCGCGCAACACCGGCGGCGGCCGTCATCAGGGTTTCCTCAAGGCATTGCAGGAAGCCAATATCGACATCCGTGACCAGTGGATTGTCCAGGGCGACTTCGAGCCGGAGTCCGGTTATAAGGCCATGCACCAGATCCTGTCGCAAAAACAGCGCCCGACCGCCGTGTTCTGCGGCGGCGACATTATGGCCATGGGCGCAATCTGCGCTGCCGACGAGCTCGGGTTGCGCGTGCCGCAGGATATTTCAGTGATCGGTTATGACAATGTACGCAACGCGCGTTACTTCACCCCGGCGCTGACCACTATCCATCAGCCAAAAGAGCGTCTTGGTGAAATGGCATTTACCATGCTGCTGGATCGCATCATCAGCAAACGCGAAGAATCGCAGGTCATTGAAGTACACCCCAAATTGATCGAACGCCGCTCGGTCGCCGACGGCCCGTTCGTCGATTACCGCCGCTAAAGCACCGGCCGGGGGGCGCGATTGCGCTACTCCGGCAATATCACCTCGCTCAACCATTCCTGATTCAGCGTTTCACTGTCGCCGAGATAATCCAGCAACCACGCCATCGCCGGCGACTGCGCGTTCTGCTGCCAGGTCAGGCAACAGGCGCTGGGCGGGAACGGTTCAGGCAGTTGCAACGCCACCAGTTCCCCCTGCTCAATCAACGGCAATACGCGATGTGCCGGCACCATGCCGACGCACAAGCCATCACGCAAACAGTCCACCGCCGATACCCAGTCCGGTACCAGCAACCGCCGTTGGTTATCCAAAGACCAGGTGACGCGCTTGGGCAAGGTGCGTGAGGTGTCCTCCAGCACCAGGGAGGGAAATGGCCGCAGCCGATCGTCATCCAGCGGGCCGGGCAAAACCGCCAGCGGATGGCTGGCGCTGACCACGCACAGCCAGTTCATAAAACCCATGTCGCGAAAGGCAAAGCCGCCACCGGTCGGCACCGCGCGCGTTGCGCCAATTGCCATATCGGCACGCCCGTCCACCAGCGCATCCCACACGCCGTTGAACACTTCCGGCTGTACCCGCAACTCGACGTCCGGGAAATGACGGTAGAAATCCAGCACCAGTTGCCGGCTACGCTGTGGTTTGACGATGATATCGACGGCGATCTTCAACTGGCCGCGCCAGCCGTTGGCCACCTGCTGACACTGACGACGGGTGTCGAGCATTTTTTTGATGACAGCGCGCGATTCCTGAACAAACAATGCGCCGGCAGGCGTCAGCTCCACGTCGCGATGGCGCCGTTCAAACAGCGGCACCGCCAGCCACTGCTCCAACTGACGTACGGTATAACTCACCGCTGACGGCACGCGATGCAGTTCCTGCGCTGCCGCGCTGAAACTGCCGGTACGCGCCACGGCGTCGACCACATCAAGGGAATATTCAGACCACATCGCTTTGCCTTCAATTTTTTTAACAGCAGCTTGCAAATATTACCGTTTCACAAGCAGAGATCCAGCCAGATACACTTGCGACGCTAAAAAAAACCTGCACAACAGCATCAACGAGAAATACCATGCGAAACTTTGGATTTATGTTTTACCTCGCCGGGCTGAGCATGCTCGGCTACCTGGCCACCGATATGTACCTGCCCGCCTTTGGCGCCATGCAGCAAGAATTGCAGATTTCTGCCGGCGCCATCAGCGCCAGCCTCAGTATCTTCCTGGCCGGTTTTGCCTTTGCTCAATTACTCTGGGGGCCACTCTCCGATCGTCTCGGCCGCAAGCCGGTATTGCTGATGGGACTGGCGCTATTTGGCATCGGCTGTCTGGGCATGCTGTGGGCCGATAACGCGATGCAACTGTGGTCATTGCGCTTTATTCAGGCGATCGGCGTCTGTTCCGCTGCGGTCACCTGGCAGGCGATCGTTATCGATCGCTATCGCGAGGGCGCCGCCCATCGCGTGTTCGCTACCATCATGCCGCTGGTGGCGCTGTCGCCAGCGCTGGCGCCGTTGCTCGGAGCCTGGCTGCTGAATCACATGGGCTGGCGCGCCATTTTTGCCGTGCTGCTGGCGATCAGCGCCCTGCTGCTGTTGCCAACGCTGCTGCTCAAAGACAGTTCGCGCCTTGCGCCGGCCGCCGCCAACAACAACGGTATCGGCTTCCTGCAACTGCTGAAGTCGCCGGTGTTTGGCGGTAACGTCATGGTGTTCGCCGCCTGTTCAGCCGGCTTCTTTGCCTGGCTGACCGGCTCGCCATTTATTCTTGGCAACATGGGCTACAGCCCTAATGACATCGGTCTGAGCTACGTGCCGCAGACCCTGGCCTTCCTGCTCGGCGGCTTCGGTTGCCGCACCGCGCTAAACCGCATTAACGGCAACACCTTGCTGCCATGGCTGCTGATAGCGTATGGCATCAGTATGGTGGCGTTGTATCTGGTCGCCACCCTGACCACGCCGACCTTGACCACCCTGCTGATTCCGTTCTGCCTGATGGCATTGGTCAACGGCGCTGTCTACCCGATCGTGGTGGCCAATGCGTTGACGCCGTTCCCGGAAAGCACCGGTAAAGCGGCAGCACTGCAAAACACCTTGCAACTGGGTTTATGCTTTGTTGCCAGTATGCTGGTGTCGGCATTTATCGCACAACCGCTATTGGCGACGGTAACGGTGATGGTGTCTACCGTGGTCTTGGCTGCGATAGGCTATCTGATACAGCGTGGCAAAACGGTCGAGCAACCGCAGTCAACGCCGCGTGAACATGCTAACTCCGCGTCATAATTGCCTTTGGCAATAGTCACTTAAAGAATATTTTTGCCGAGTGCGATTTACAGTTGAGTAAGCGCCTCGGCAAGCCTATACTCAAAAAATAACCTTTAAAAATACCATAGCTAAAAGCGTTTTATTACACGTACTTGTTGTGTACGCGTATGGCGTCACAGTTTATTTTTTGATGAGTTGCCCCACGCCGTTTGGTATCAGGGTTCTCTTGGAATTTTCCTCTGTTCATGTCGGATATCAAACCTTGCGGTGAAATTTGTCGTAGGGATACGTATATGCCCGCAGAAATTGGCTAAGCTTTTTCCCAACGGGCCATAAGTCAGAAGAAAGGTGATGGAGAAGCTATGAGTTCATCGTGTATAGAAGATCTGAGCATCCAGGATAACCAATGGTATCGTATTGCCCATGAAATGCTCAGCATGGCGGGGATTGAAATAAACGGCTCCCGTCCTTTCGATATTCAGGTTAAAAACCCCGAGTTTTTTAAGCGCGTCCTGCAGGAAGGTTCACTGGGGCTGGGTGAAAGTTATATGGACGGCTGGTGGGAATGCGAACGGCTGGACTGTTTCTTTCACCGCGTGGTTGCCGCCGGTCTGGAAAAGAAACTCCCCCACCATTTTAAAGACACGCTGCGCATTGCCGCTGCACGGCTGACCAATCTGCAATCCAAAAAACGTGCCTGGATTGTCGGCAAGGAACATTACGATCTGGGTAATGATCTATTTACCCTGATGCTTGATCCCTATATGCAATATTCCTGCGGCTACTGGAAAGACGCGGCGACGCTCGAACAGGCGCAGGAAGGCAAATTGCGTATTATCTGCGAAAAGCTGCAATTGCAGCCGGGCATGCGCCTGCTGGATATCGGCTGCGGCTGGGGCGGTCTGTCCGCCTTTGCCGCCAAGCACTACGGCGTCTCGGTAGTGGGTGTGACCATTTCCGCCGAACAGCAAAAACTGGCTCAGGCGCGCTGTGAAGGGCTGGACGTGCAGATCCTGCTGCAAGACTATCGGGATCTCGATCAGCAATTTGATCGCATCGCCTCGGTTGGTATGTTTGAACACGTCGGGCCTAAAAATTACCGCACCTATTTCGAGGTGGTCGAGCGCAATTTAAAACCGAACGGGCTATTCCTGCTGCATACCATCGGGTCGAATCGTACGGATATGAATGTTGACCCCTGGATCAACAAATATATCTTCCCGAACGGTTGCCTGCCGTCAGTCAAACATATTGCGCAGGCCAGCGAAGGTCATTTCGTGATGGAAGACTGGCACAATTTTGGCGCCGATTACGATCGTACCCTGATGGCATGGCATGAGCGCTTTAAACAGGCCTGGCCACAGTTGGCCGAACGTTATTCCGAGCGCTTCGAACGCATGTTCAGCTATTATCTCAACGCCTGCGCCGGGGCGTTCCGCGCGCGGGATATCCAGCTTTGGCAGGTTGTTTTCAGCCCGCAAGGCGTTGAAGGCGGAATACGCGTACCGCGTTAACCCTGCCGCCAATCCTCCGCGCATAAAAATGCCGGTCAGACATCGCTGACCGGCATCGCCAATTAACCGCAGATTATCATGGCGGTATCAGCCGCAATAAACCCGAATAATCTTGTCATCCTGATCCGCCAGGAAATTAAGCCGACTCAGATTGAAATCCATGGTGACGGCAGCATTGTAAGGTATGGTACGCACCTGGCGCGCGTCGATCTGCACCCCATCCAGCGAAGAGAGCGGTTTACCCACGTAGTTCTGGTACTGCGCAGCGCCACAGGTATCATCTGCCGTATTCTCCGACGGCGAAGCCGCGCTATTTTCTGACGTGCTGCTACAGGCAGCCAGCGCCATCAGCGCCGCCAACATCAACGTTTTCCGATAAAACTTCACGTTTTTGCTCCTCTGGTTTTGGGTATTTATTGTTACGCCAGCCCGATCAAGGCTTCGGCGCCAGCTCGGTCGCCACCGCCATTGCGGCCTCGCGACTGGCCAGCACACGCTCGACGGTATCGACCACCGCCTGCGTTTGCGGATCGATTTCGATATTCACCTTGTCGCCCAGGCGTTTCTTGCCAAGCGTGGTGCGATCGAGGGTTTCGGGGATCAGATGTACACAGAAACGGTTATTTACCACTTCGCCAATGGTCAGACTAATCCCGTCGATGCCAATGAAACCTTTATGCAGTACATATTTCATTAATTCGGCATCGGGCATACGCAACCACACCTGGCGGTTATTTTCCGAGGTATAGATCTTGGCAATCTCAGCGGTGCAAATAATATGGCCGGACATCAGATGCCCACCGATTTCATCGTTGAACTTCGCTGCCCGTTCGATGTTGACCACATCACCCAGCGCCAGATCACCCAGGTTGGTGAGGCGCAGGGTTTCCTTGATCAGATCAAAACTGACGCGATTGCCCTCCACGGCGGTCACCGTCAGGCAGCAACCGTTATGCGCCACCGACGCCCCCAGTTCCAGCCCCGGCAGCAACGCTTGCGGCATTTCAATCACATGGGTGCGGAAATTGGGCTTTTCTTCTATTGCGACGAGCGGCGCGGTGCCTTGTACAATACCGGTAAACATAGATGCCTCTTCAGTATATCCTCTCGATGCGCGGCAGAGCCGAACTGGCACAGCACAACGCAGCTTGAGTACAGATGTAAAACGCTTCGGGCAGTTTGCCCCAGATGTGGCAGAAAACCAAATCCGCAGCGGCAAAAAATCTATTGCTGCGCATTTAATAACTATTTGATCATGGCATTTGCTAAAGCGGCATCAGCAGGTACAATCATTTTGACCAAATTCCGCTATTTTTAATTGTTGTCCTTTCGCGGCAACCCTCCTTCATCGTTAAATAATCAAAAAGGTGTATGCGTGCAGAAGTACTTTATTGAAGCGCGTAGTTTATTGGCCCTCGCTATTCCGGTAATTATCGCGCAAATATCCCAGACGGCAATGGGCGTGGTAGATACCATTATGGCCGGTGCCTACAGCGCCACGGATATGGCCGCAGTCGCGGTTGGCACCTCGATCTGGCTACCGGCGATCCTGTTCGGTCATGGCCTGCTGCTGGCATTAACGCCGGTCATCGCCCAATTGAACGGTGCTGGCCGCCGCGACCGCATCGCACATCAGGTACGGCAAGGCTTCTGGCTGGCCTCCGGCGTTTCGCTGCTGATCATCGCGGTGCTGTACCACAGCAAGCATCTGATCGACATGATGCACAATATCGATCCGCAACTGGCCGATAAGGCCGTCGGTTATCTGCATGCCATCATGTGGGGCGCGCCGGGTTATCTGTTCTTCCAGGTGCTGCGTAACCAGTGCGAAGGTCTGTCAAAAACCAAACCGGGTATGGTAATTGGTTTTATCGGTTTGCTGGTGAATATTCCGATTAACTATATTTTCATCTACGGCAAGTTCGGTATGCCGGAATTGGGCGGCGTAGGCTGCGGTGTCGCTACCGGCAGCGTGTACTGGATCATGTTCCTGCTGATGCGCTGGTATGCGACCCGCGCGCCGTCGCAACGCGACATCAAACTGGCGGAAAATTATTCTCCGCCGGACTGGCCGGCGTTGAAACGCCTGATCGGCATCGGTATGCCTGTGGCGCTGGCGCTGTTCTTTGAAGTGACGCTGTTTGCCGTGGTAGCGCTATTGGTATCACCGCTCGGCATCGTCGCGGTTGCCGGTCACCAGATTGCCCTCAACTTCAGCGCGCTGATGTTCGTGATGCCGCTGTCGCTGGGGGTAGGCGCCACCATTCGCGTTGGTCACCGCCTGGGAGAAGGCAGCGTAGATGGCGCCCGCGTGGCGGCCTATGCGGCCATCGGCGTCGGCATTGCCATGGCCTGTTGCACCGCGCTGTTCACCGCAGCGCTGCGCGAGCCGATCGCTCTGCTGTATAACGACAACCCCGCCGTGGTGGCGATGGCGTCGCACCTGATGCTGTTGGCAGCCATTTACCAGATCTCCGACTCGATTCAGGTGATCGGTAGCGGCATTCTGCGCGGCTATAAAGATACCCGTTCGATTTTCTTTATCACTTTCATTGCCTATTGGGTGTTGGGTTTACCGAGCGGCTATCTGCTGGCGTTGACCGACGCCATCGTGCCGGCCATGGGGCCAAGCGGCTTCTGGATCGGTTTCATTATCGGACTGACGTTTGCCGCGGTGATGCTGGTCTGGCGCATGCGTTGGCTACAACGCCAGCCGGCGGCGCTGATCATGCAGCGGTCCAGCCGTTAACCGTCAACACCGGCCTGAAGCTTCAGGCCGGTGGCTTACTCATCCATTCTGCGGAAAAAACCGCCTTACTGCACATAAGCTCAGCAATCACGTGAAATAGCGGATAAATTTGCGTTTTTCCCCTTGCCAGCTTGCAGGTAGCTCGTTAATATTCGTCCCCGCTGTCAGCCATGACAGACAGGAAAAGATGCGTCCGTAGCTCAGTTGGTTAGAGCACCACCTTGACATGGTGGGGGTCGGTGGTTCGAGTCCACTCGGACGCACCAAATTCCTGTAGCAGTTCAGTGCGTCCGTAGCTCAGTTGGTTAGAGCACCACCTTGACATGGTGGGGGTCGGTGGTTCGAGTCCACTCGGACGCACCAAATTCTGTAGCAGCTCAGTGCGTCCGTAGCTCAGTTGGTTAGAGCACCACCTTGACATGGTGGGGGTCGGTGGTTCGAGTCCACTCGGACGCACCATATAACGCTGCACTCCACACCTTGCGCTACACCATCTAGTTTTGCTGAAACCACACGCCCTACGCTTTACCATCGCCGCCCATTTGCTTTGGAAGCGAGCCGTTCGATCGGCTATGATAAGCGCCAACGGGTTATAAGGATCGCCATATGTTGAAGTTTATCGCGGCAACGCCGTTTCACTCGCTGGATAATGGCCTTGCCCGCCGAGAAGGCAAAATGAGCGATGGCGCGGCCGCCGCCGAAGTACGCTATGACGCAGGCGCGTTCGGCCAATTGCAAAAACACCCCCATGGGCTGCAAACTCAAGTGCTGTCCGGCGAGTTTGAATTTACCGTCGGTAGCGACATTTTTGTGGCGATCGCCGGCGAATCCATCACCATCCCTGCCGAGGTGGCCAGTGGCTGTTTTTGCCTGACCGCCGGAACCCTGCTGGAAATCGCCCTCGCTCCACAGTCAAAATAGCGTTTTATTCACAGCGCATGGATTTGCGCAACAAACTGCCGCTCTAGATTTGCATTTGCGCCACATTTGCTGCTGTTTTGACTAAACCTGCGCCACGCATCGGTTTTTTATTTTGTTTCCGACGGCGATGGCTTTATAATGCGCAACGTCTTTCAGTTGAATGGTTTCAGCCCTTGATCTGCGAAAACGCAATAACAACAACGTCAATTCCCATCACTTTTCGCATCATTACCGTTCGCCGGTGCGGGCTGAATTTTTCCGCCCCATTTCTACTGTGGTCACCTATTCTTAACTATGTTTTCCAACGTCAGGTACGCGCCAGATCCCTTACCGGCGACTTAAACGCCGGTTTTATTCGCTTTCTTATCCATCACAACTTGTAGAAAAAACCGTCATGAAAAAGACCAAAATCGTTTGTACCATCGGTCCCAAAACCGAATCGGAAGAAATGCTGACCGACCTGCTGAACGCAGGCATGAACGTAATGCGCCTCAACTTCTCCCACGGCGATTACCAAGAGCACGGCAATCGCATCAAGAACATGCGTGCGGTGATGGCTAAAACCGGTAAAACCGCCGGCATTCTGCTTGATACCAAAGGCCCGGAAATCCGTACCATGAAGCTGGAAGGCGGCAAAGACGCCGCGCTGGTTGCCGGCCAGACGTTCACCTTTACCACCGACCAAAGCGTGATTGGCAACAATGAACGCGTCGCCGTGACTTACGCCGGCTTTGCCGCCGATCTTAAAATCGGCAATACCGTTCTGGTCGATGACGGCCTGATCGGCATGGAAGTCACCAACGTCAGCGAAAACGAAGTGGTTTGCAAGGTGCTGAACAACGGCGATCTGGGTGAAAACAAGGGCGTTAACCTGCCAGGCGTTTCCATCCAGCTGCCAGCACTGGCTGAAAAAGACAAGCGCGACCTGATCTTCGGTTGCGAACAGCGCGTCGATTTCGTTGCTGCCTCCTTTATTCGCAAGCGTTCAGACGTGCTGGAGATTCGTGAGCATCTGAAAGCCCACGGTGGCGAGCAGATTCAAATCATCTCCAAAATCGAAAACCAGGAAGGTCTGAACAACTTCGACGAAATCCTTGAAGCGTCGGACGGTATCATGGTAGCACGCGGCGATCTGGGCGTTGAAATTCCGGTGGAAGAAGTGATCTTTGCGCAAAAGATGATGATCGAAAAATGCAATCGCGCGCGCAAAGTGGTCATCACCGCCACCCAGATGCTCGATTCGATGATCAAAAACCCACGCCCTACCCGTGCGGAAGCCGGTGACGTGGCCAACGCCATTCTGGATGGTACCGACGCCGTGATGCTGTCCGGTGAAAGCGCCAAGGGTAAATACCCGCTGGAAGCGGTGAACATCATGGCCACCATCTGCGAGCGCACTGACCGCGTGATGCCAAGCCGTATCGACGGCCTGAACGACAACCGCAAACTGCGCATCACCGAAGCCGTATGCCGCGGCGCAGTTGAAACGGCTGAAAAACTGGATGCACCGCTGATCGTGGTTGCCACCAGCGGCGGCAAATCCGCCAAGTCGGTGCGTAAATACTTCCCGGACGCGAATATCCTGGCGTTGACCACCAATGAAGTCACGGCACACCAGCTGGTGCTCAGCAAAGGGGTTATCCCACAGCTTGTCAAAGAAATTGCCTCTACCGACGACTTCTACCGCATCGGTAAAGAAGCCGCATTGGCAAGCGGTTTAGCGCAGAAAGGCGATGTGGTCGTGATGGTATCCGGCGCATTAGTGCCAAGCGGCACCACCAATACCGCCTCGGTGCACGTGCTATAATTAAAAAGTGACAAAAATTTAATCAAAAAAACGTCGCCATGCGGCGTTTTTTTATTGCCAGTAAACTATTTTCGCAAAAACGCAACCACCACTAGACCATTATTTCGCCTATGGCAAATCGGAGCAGTCCGATGGAATCCGGCTGTTTTGCCTCGTTTTTTTAACTATTCTGTAAAACAAGATGCAAGTTTGAGCGAACGATCAAAATAAAGAGCTCTAACACAAAAAAATTATTCTCTTTCGAAAAAAGTTTGTGTAATACTTGTAACGCTACATGGAGATTAACTCAATCTAGAGGGTGTTATAATGAATCGTACTAAACTGGTACTGGGCGCAGTAATCCTGGGTTCCACTCTGCTGGCAGGCTGCTCTAGCAATGCTAAAATCGATCAACTGTCCTCTGACGTTCAGACTCTGAACGCTAAAGTTGATCAGCTGAGCAACGACGTGAACGCAATCCGTTCTGACGTTCAAGCAGCTAAAGACGACGCAGCACGTGCTAACCAGCGTCTGGACAACCAAGCTCACGCTTACAAAAAGTAAGTTAGCTTCGGTAATTAAAAACGGCGCACATTGTGCGCCGTTTTTTTTGTCTCAGATAATCCTCCCTTTTCCCCTCTACGCCAGCGCGACTACGCCACAGAATGGCGCCAAATCACAGCCATTAAAAAGCCCGGCGCATTGGCCAGGCTTGGGGTATCACCCGGTCAGGTTAGTTCGCCTGTGAAATCGGCGCGCCCTCGGTGGTCGTGGTCTTGCTCTTGTCGCCGCCAAACAGCCGCAGAGAAGGCAGAGCAACGTCAGAAGGGTTCTGCCCTACGCTGACCAGCACCGGCATGCCTGAACGCCGTGTGAGGGCGCTGTCGAACTCGGCCTTGTCGGTGGCCGCATCGTTAACGAACTTCTGCTGGCCTTTGGACAGGTGAATCGGCATGGTCTGCGGATCGTCACTCTCGACTTTCGACAGCGGTTGATGCACTTCAACATAACGCTTGCCGTCCGGTTCAACCGACACTTTCACCGGTTCGTTGATAATCTGCACTCGCGTCCCCTTAGGCACCATGTTGAACAGCGCTTCGATATCGTTCGGACGCAGGCGAATACAGCCGGAACTGACGCGCATGCCAATACCGAAGTTGGCGTTGGTGCCGTGAATCAGGTACTCGCCGTGCCCCATGGACAAACGCATGGCAAACAGGCCCATCGGGTTTTCCGGGCCGGCCGGCACCACACCCGGCAATGTCACGCCCTGCGCGGCATAGCGCTTGCGGATGTTGGCGGTTGGCGTCCAGGTCGGGTTCGGTATTTTCTGGCTGACAGAGGTGACCTTGAGCGGCGTATGCATGCCGGTCTGGCCAATACCGATCGGGTAGACGATCACTTTATTTTCGCCTTTCGGGTAATAGTACAGACGCAGTTCAGCCAGGTTCACCACAATCCCTTCGCGCGGCGTGTCCGGCAACAGCATCTGGGTTGGAATAGTCAGTACCGAGCCGGGTTTCGGCAGGTAAGGATCGGTGCCCGGATTGGCTTCCAGCATGCCCAACAGGCCGATTTGATAATCAGCGGCGATTGCCTCCAGCGAACGCCCATCGTTCGGCACGGTGTAAATGGTGTTTTCGCCAATCAGACGGCTATCAGCCGGTGGCAGCGGATATTCGGTCGCGCTGGCGGCTTGCGTGCCGGCCAGGACGGTGGCGAATAACACGCCCATTAAAGTCAACGCACGTTTCATGCTCTTCCCTTTTGTGTACGGTTCGGCCACAAGGCTATCTAGCGGTTGTCGGCAGGTAAATCAGACAATTACCCGTTTAATACTAGCAACTCTAGGTGCAAAGGCAATAAAGGGCATAAAATCAAGACGTTATAACGTTATCAACCGACAGGCGCCTCGCCGCGACAACAGCCGCTAACACATTGATATATCGATTTATTCGTCACGACATTTGGCCAGCAACGCTGATTGTAAAGACTCATTGACAAATGGCAGGTATCAATGAGTCGATTAAGCGGGGTTACAGCAACTGAGACGCTTTCAAGCGGATTGCGCGGATCATCGCTTCCAGACCTTGCGAACGCGAAGGGGTCAAATGCTGGCTGAGCGCCAGTTCAGCAAAGAAAGGCCGCACGTCGAGATCGACGATTTGCTGTGGCGTCAAATCACGATACAGGATGAAGACCACGGTCATCAGTCCCTTGACGATGGCGGCATCGCTGTCACCATGGAATTCAACCTGCCCTTGTGGATTCTGCCGCATCACGATCCACACCTGGCTCTGACAGCCTGAAATCAGGTTCTGCGGTTGACGCTCGGCGTCGTCAAGCGGCGGCAGGCGTCCCCCCAGTTCGATCACATACAGATACTTGTCTTCCCAATCCAGGCAACGCGAAAAATTGCGCACCAGTTTGTCTTTGTCCGGCAAATTTGCCATGAGGCTTCCTATAAAAGTTCCGCCGCGGGCTATCAGCCCAGCAGCTGCTGAATTCGCTGCAGACCGGCCACCAGTCGATCCACGTCTTCCCGGGTATTGTACAACGCCAGTGAAGCACGGCACATGCTCGGTACCTGATAAAATGCCATCAGCGGCATGGCGCAATGGTGACCAGTACGAATGGCGATACCGTAGCGATCGAGGAAGCTGCCCACATCATAGGCATGGTGCCGGCCGAGGTTGAAGGCAATTACCCCGGCGCGCTCACTCGGGCCGTAGATCTGCAGCTGTGGCACCTGTTGCAGCGCTTCCAGCGCGTAGTGCATCAGCGACTGCTCATATTCATGGATTCGGTCCAGCCCCAGTTGCGATACATAATCCAGCGCCGCGCCCAGCCCCATCATGCCAGCGGTGTTGGGTGAACCAGCTTCAAAACGCCACGGTGGCTCGGCGTAGGTGGTGCCGCTGGTCAGGCTAACCTGCTGGATCATCGAACCGCCGCCTTCCCACGGCGGCATCTGTTGCAACAGCGCCTGTTTGGCATACAACACGCCGATGCCGGTAGGGCCGTACAGCTTGTGTCCCGAGAAGACATAGAAGTCGCAGTCCAGCGCCTGCACGTCAAGCTGCTGATGCATCACCGCCTGAGCGCCGTCCACCAGCACCTTGACGCCGGCGGCATGTGCTTGCGCGATGATATCGCTTAGCGGGTTGACGGTGCCCAGTACGTTGGAAACATGCGTCAGCGCCAGCAGCCGAGTGGTACCGTCCAACAGCGCAGGCAACTGGTGGATATCCAGCGTGCCGTCCTGCTGCAATGGCCAGATGCGCAGCGTCAGCCCCCGCTCCTGCGCCAGCATCTGCCACGGCACGATGTTGGCATGGTGCTCCATCTCGCTAATGACGATGCTGTCGCCCGGCTGCAACAGATGGCGACCATAGCTGTTGGCCACCAGGTTGATACCTTCGGTGGTGCCTTTGACGAACACGACTTCTTCCGCCGAGGCGGCATTGATAAACTGTGCGACCTGGGCGCGCACCGCTTCCATCTGCTGCGTCGCTTCAGCGCTGAGCGTATGAATGCCGCGGTGTACTGCGGCATAGCCATGGCGATAGAAGTCGGCTTCACGTTCGATCACCACATTCGGTTTCTGCGCGCTGGCCGCGCTGTCGAGGTAAGCCAGCGGCTTGCCGTTGACCTCACGCGCCAAGAGCGGGAAATCACTGCGCACACGTTCTATTGGATAGCTCATGCTGCCTCCCGCGGCAAACGCCGGGTGATCTGCGCCAGCACCTGTTCACGAATGGCGTCGTCTTTAATGCCTTCAGTCAATTCGGCGGCAAAGGCGAAGATAATCATTTGCTGGGCGTCGTGCCGACTGATGCCGCGCGACTGCAGATAGAAGATCTGTTCCTGATCGATACGACCGACCGTTGCGCCGTGGCTGCATTTGACGTCATCGGCGTAGATTTCCAGCTGTGGTTTGGTATCCACTTCCGCCACGTTACCCAGCAACAGGTTATGGTTGGTCATCTGTCCGTCGGTTTTGATCGCGTGCTTCGCCACTTTGATCATGCCGTTGAACACCGCCTTGGCACGATCGCTGACCACCGTCTTATGCAACTGACGACTCTCGCAAAAGCCCTTGTTGTGCTCCAGATAGGTGCGCGTATCACACACCTCCTTGCCTATCGGCAAGATCAGGCTGTTGATCGCCAGGTTGCTGCCTTCGCCGTTAAGCTGGGCGCTGGTGTTGTGACGCGTCAGCCCGGCGCCAAGCAGGAAGCTGTCACTCTTCACCCGCGCGTCGCGGCCGATCACCAGATCGTTATGCGAGAAGTGGTAGCTCGGCTGGCTTTCAAACGCCAGTTTACTGTGCTGCAGTTCTGCGTTGTCGCCGACGTTGGCCGTCAGGCGTGCGCCAGTAAAATGGGCCCGTTCGTTCAGGCTGACGTAATGTTCGATAACGCTGGCCTGTGCGCCGCGTGCGATGTCCAGATGGTGGCGATGGTGAACGGTATTGATTTCCCCTGCTTCGCCGCGACCGCTGCTGATGTGCAGCAGATACAGCGGGCGTACGCCGACTTTACCGGCCGGCAAGCGAATCAGGCTGGTTTCCTGCGCCAGGCTTTCGGTCAGATGCAGGAAAATTTCCGGCTGAATCGGCTCCGGCAACGTCTGCGGGCTCGCATAACTCGCCACCTCAAACTGATAGTCGCCCAGATCGGCGTCACTCAGCTGCGCGCTGTAACGGCCGTCGACAAACACCAGGCGATAGGCATCAATGTCCAGCGCCAGCGCATCACGCTGCGCAGCGGTGATGTCGCTGACGATCGGAGCGACGAACTGCCGTTCGAGCAGCCCTTCCAGCGGCGTATACTTCCAGTTTTCATGCTTGCGCGTCGGCCAGCCCAGTCGTAACGCCTGCTGCCAGTGTGCCAGGGCATAGGCCGATTGTTCGCCGCCGTGCGCTTCAAACAGACTGTAGAGCGTTTGCAGTGCACGAGAATTATTGTTGGTCGGAAAGCCAGCCATAGCCCTGCTCCTCCAACTGTTTCACCAGAGAGAAATCACCAGATTTAACGATGCGCCCCTGAGAAAGTACGTGAACGTAGTCCGGTTTGATGTAATCCAGAATACGCTGATAGTGCGTCACGATGATAAACGCCCGTTTGCCGTCACGCAGCGAATTGACGCCGTTGGCGACGATTTTCAACGCGTCGATGTCCAGCCCGGAGTCGGTTTCATCCAGAATGCACAGATCCGGCTCCAACGCCGCCATTTGCAAAATGTCATTGCGTTTTTTCTCGCCGCCGGAAAACCCGACGTTGACCGAGCGCGTCAGCAGGTCGGCCGGCATATTCAGCAGTGCAATCTTCTCTTCGATAAAATCGGCAAAATCGAAACGGTCCAGCGGCTCCAGGCCCCGGTATTTGCGCACCGCGTTCACCGAGGTTTGCAGAAAGAAATGATTGCTGACGCCGGGGATCTCCACCGGGTACTGGAAGGCCAGAAACACGCCTTCACCGGCGCGATCTTCCGGATCCAGTGCCAGTAAATCCTTGCCTTTGAACATGACTTCGCCGGCGGTGACCTCGTATTCCTCGCGTCCCGCCAGCGTAGCAGAGAGCGTACTTTTGCCAGAGCCGTTTGGCCCCATGATGGCGTGAACCTCACCCGGCTTGATATCCAGGCTCAGACCCTTGAGGATCTCACTGCCTTCCGCGCTGACTTTCAACTCTTTGATACTTAACATGCTGTGTCCTCTGGTGGCGTTTTTCCGCCCAAATATTAACCGACGCTGTGTTCCAGGCTGATTGCCAGAAGTTTTTGTGCCTCGACCGCGAATTCCAGCGGCAGCTCGGAGAATACATCCTTACAAAAACCGTTGACGATCATTGAAATAGCATCGTCTTCGCTGATGCCACGCTGCAGGCAATAGAACAGTTGGTCGTCACCGATCTTCGAGGTGGTGGCTTCATGTTCCAGTTGTGCGCTGTTATTGCGTGCCTCAACGTACGGGAAGGTATGCGCCCCGCTGTCGGGACCGATCAGCATCGAATCGCACTGGGTAAAGTTGCGCGCGTTTTCTGCCCCCGGCAGGATTTTGACCAGACCGCGATAGGTATTTTCGCTGTGACCGGCGGAAATGCCCTTGGCAATAATGGTTGATTTGGTGTTTTTGCCAATGTGGATCATTTTGGTGCCGGTGTCTGCCTGCTGGTGACCGCTGGTCAGCGCGACCGAGAAGAATTCACCGATCGAATTGTCCCCCTGCAAGATCACGCTCGGATATTTCCAGGTGATGGCCGAGCCGGTTTCCGACTGGGTCCAGGACATTTTCGAATTGGCCCCTTCACACAAGGCACGCTTGGTGACGAAGTTGAGAATACCGCCCTTGCTGTCGCCGCCGGAGAACCAGTTCTGCACCGTCGAATACTTCACTTCGGCATCTTTATGCAGTATCACTTCCACCACCGCCGCATGCAGCTGATAGCTGTCGCGTACCGGGGCGGAGCAGCCTTCGATATAGCTGACATAGCTACCTTCGTCGGCGATCAGAATGGTTCGTTCGAACTGGCCGGTTTTGGCGGCGTTGATGCGGAAGTAGGTAGACAGCTCCATCGGGCAACGCACCCCTTTCGGCACGTAGACAAATGTGCCATCAGAGGCCACCGCCGCGTTGAGTGCGGCAAAAAAGTTATCGTTGGAGGGCACGACGCGCCCAAGATATTTACGCACCAGATCCGGGTATTCCTGAATCGCCTCACCGAACGAACAGAAAATCACCCCGCTTTCGGCCAGTTTTTCGCGATAGGTGGTCGCCACGGAGACCGAGTCAAAGATGGCGTCCACCGCCACTTCACTGCCCTCACGCACCGGCACGCCCAACTGGTTGAACGCCAGCTCCACTTCGCTGGTCAGATAGCTGTTTTCCGCCAGTTGGGCGCCTGGCTGCTGTTCCGCTCCCGGCTGTGAACCGCAGGCGTCATCACAGCTGCCGCAGGACGGCGCCGAATAATAACTGTAATCCTGATAGTTCAGCCGGTCGTAATTGGCTTTCAGCCAGTGCGGCTCTTCCATTTGCAACCACGCGCGATAGGCTTCCAGCCGAAACTCCAGCATCCACTCAGGTTCGTTGCGCTTGGCCGAGATGGCGCGAACCACCTCTTCGTTAATGCCGGTGGCCAACTCGTCGGTAGCCACCTGGGTAAAGAAGCCTTCCTTGTAACGACCTTCACTGACCCAAGCCTGTACATCATTTGGTACTTCTACATTGCTTCGTGTCATGTTGATTACATCGCTCAAACGCCAAAACTCTCGCCACACCCACAGGCATGTTGAGCTTTAGGGTTGTTGAATTTGAATATCTGATTCAGCCCTTCGCGGACAAAATCGACCGTCGTGCCATCGATAAAGGGCATCGCTTTCAGCGGCACGTAAAGCTTTGCGCCGTCGCGCTCAAACAGCAGGTCATCGCCTGCCGGTTCTCGGGTCAGATCCAGCACATAGGCAAACCCGGCGCAGCCGGACTGTTTCACCCCGAGCTGCAACCCCTTGACCTGCGGATCCTGCTGCATCAGCTTGATGATTTGCTTGACGGCGCTGTCGCTAAGGGAAATGCCTTGCCAGACATTCTCTGCCAACGAGAAAGTACCGACATTTTCTGTTTGCATATGGCCTACCTCATGTTTTCTCTATCACAGCCAAATCAGGCTATATCGACTATGTTAGTGATAATGATTATCACTTCAACCGTTTGTTTTGCGGGGGTATCGGCTGAAAACCCGGTTTTTCACCTCAGCCGATGGAAAGCGCGCTGGAGATTTCGCTGCCTCCACGCACTGGGATGGGGAATGAACCTGTTTATTCATTTGAATTTTAATCACTTTACCCATTACCGTACCGCTCGCCCCGGCGGCGAAAACGCTCAACCACCTCGAGCATTTTTTGCCATTTTAAACATTCATAGAAAATACCTATTTCTGTGACTTGTCTGTCTGAAAAATGCGTTTAACGTTAAATGATGCTGTTTCGCTCCGTTAGCGCGCCGCCCTTCTGTATAAAGTTTAGTCGCTACTGAGTAAATGGGGTCGCTGTGCGCCAAGTAAAGGGTCGAATCACGGTGGTTTTCGACCGCCACAGGCAGGCGAAAAATTTCAACAAGATGATTGATCGTTACGGCACCAATCAATATGATAATGATTATCATTCAGACCATGGTGCGGAACTATGACCATCTCAATAAACGCTTGGCTGCTCGGAAAAATCGATGAGTACAAGTTCAGCATTCGTGATGCAACGGTGGACTTCTTCATGGCGGAAGCCGCCCTAAAGCGCCCGGAATGCAACATCGATAACTTGAAACGCTTCAATGGCATCAGCCTGAACATCGCCAATCTCTGCCTGGAAAACGGCGATGACGAAAGTTACCTGCACGCATTGAGCAAGCTGCATAATCGACTGATCGTGGAAATCAACAATCCGCAGCGTTGTCAGCTGTTCCGTGTGCAAAGCTACCATTTTGCTCGCCATACCCTGACGCTGATCTGCCAGAAATACGCGATGGAAGGCACCTGGGAAAAGGCCAATGCGTTTCAGAAGGATTTCGTCAAGCGGGTACCGTTCCAGTTATAATCTTCCGCCGACGCAAGGCGCAACGACTATACTTGGCACAGGGGTATTGCGTGCGAGGGTGTTATGGCCAGCTTGCGTTATGGCATGCTATTGGCAGTCTGCGGCTGGGTGCTCGCCTTGCCAAGCACCGCCGCCCCTCCCTTGAAATTACAAACGCAAATCCAGGTGCACATGGGCGATCTGGACATGATGCAACAACGGCGGATCGTCCGGGTGTTGGTGCCCTACAGCAAGACGTTTTATTTCCTCAGCGCCGATACCACCCAGCGCGGCATGATGGCTGATTTAATGCTGGCGCTGGAAAAGCAGCTCAACCAGCACCACACAAACCCGGCGGACAAGATTCGACTGGTGTTCATTCCCACCGCTCGCGATCGGTTAATCCCGGAACTGCTGGCGGGACGCGGCGATATCATTGCCGCCGACCTGACCATCACGCCACAGCGCCTGGCGCTGGTCGACTTCAGCACGCCATTAGCCAGCCAGGTGCATGAAGTGGTGGTGCGTCACCGCCATGCCCCAGCGGTGAGGTCCTTGACCGCACTGGCTGGCAAAACCGTTTTTGTCAATCCCACCAGCAGCTACTATCAAAGCCTTGAGCAGTTGAACCGGACGCTGAAACAGCAACGGCATCCGCCGGTCGAAATACAACCCGCGCCAGGCAACTTTGAGCCAGAGGATGTGCTGGAAATGCTCAACGCCGGCCTGGTGGATTACAGCGTTACCGACCGGTATCTGGCCCTGTTCTGGCAGCAGATATTTGCCGATATCGTCATTGAACCGCAGCTGTTCTTACGCCAGGACCGCCAGATTGCGTTGGCAATGCGCAAGCATTCACCGCTCTTGAAGGCCCAGCTCGACCTGTTTTGCGATCGGCACAAAATTGGCAGCACCTTCGGCAATATTCAACTCAAAAAGTACCTGAAGAGCACCCAATGGGTGAAAAACGCCACCCGGCACGCGGAAATGCAAAAATTCATTCAGGTGCGCGATCTGTTTCATAAATACGGTAATCAGTATGGTATCGATTGGTTACTGATGGTTGCACAGGGTTATCAGGAGTCGCGGCTCGATCAGCGGGTGCGCAGTAAGGCGGGCGCCATTGGCGTGATGCAGGTGATGCCAGCAACCGGCCGGGAGTTGAACGTCGGCGATATTCGCCAATTGGAGCCCAATATCAATGCCGGGATCAAATACATCCGTTTTATGATGGACCGTTATTATGCCAACGAACCCATGACTCATCTGGACAAGCTGCTGTTCACCTTTGCCGCCTATAACGCCGGCCCACGCCGCATCGCCCTGCTACGCAAGGAGGCGGCACGGATCGGGTTGGATCGCAACGTGTGGTTTAATAATGTCGAACGGGTTGCGGCGGCGCGCATTGGCCGGGAAACGGTACAGTATGTCAGTAATATTTATAAGTATTATGTGGCGTATTCGCTGATCCAGCAGCAAACCCGGCTACGGCAACGAGCCCTGCAGGCCGAGGCGCCCGCAGGGCCGGTCGTTATTCAATCACCGCGGTAGTCAGACGCGAAATGCAGCACAGTTTGTCACGGGCATCGAAAATTTCAATCTGCCAGACCTGATTACGCCGGCCGGCATGCAGCGCACGGCATACGCCGCGCACCTGGCCTTCGAACACCGCGCGCAGATGATTGGCATTAATCTCCACCCCAACCACTTTCTGTTCGCCTTCGGTGCACAAATACCCCGCCATCGACCCCATCGATTCCGCCAACACCACCGACGCGCCGCCGTGCAGCAGGCCGAACGGCTGGGTGGTGCGGTTATCTACCGGCATGGTGGCTTCAAGGTAATCGTCGCCAATCCGGGTGAATTCAATGCCGATATGGCTCACCATGCAACCAGCGCTGGAATGGTTAAGCTGTTCCAGGGTGGTGTGTCGTTTCCATAGCTTCACGCTATCATCTCCAACAGGGCCTGTAATGGATGCCGCACGCCATTGCCCTCAATGCGCTTGACCTGGCTGCGGCAGGAATAGCCGGTCGCCAGACAACGTTGACGTGGCAAGCGTTGCAGCGCCTGGTGCCATGATAACTCATAAATGCCGAGCGAATTTTGCAGATTTTTACTTTCATGCCCGTAGGTGCCGGCCATACCGCAGCAACCGACGCTGACGTTTTCCAGTTTGGCGCCAAAACGGGCAAAGATATCGGCCCATTGCTGGCTGCTGGCCGGCAGCGCGGTGGTTTCGGTACAGTGGCCGAACAAATACCAGGCTTCGCCGGTGGCCGGCTGTTCGGCACGATCCACCAACCGCTGCCGCAGCCATTCATGCACCAGCAGAACCTGGAAGTTACCGCGCGATTCGCCGAGTATTTCATGATATTCGTCGCGATAGCACAGCACCAGAGCCGGATCGACCCCCACCAGCGGCATCTCCAGTTTGGCGACGCGGTTAAGAAAATCGGCAGTCTTGCGCGCGGTTTTGGCGAACCGCGTCAGGAAGCCTTTAACGTGCTGCGCCTTGCCGTTGGGTGAAAATGGCAGCAGTACCGGTTTATAACCCAGTTTTTCCGCCAACCGAACGAAATCGGCAACCACTTTGGCATCGTAATAACTGGTGAACGGATCCTGGACGATCAGCACATAGTGCTCGCGATCGGCCGGCGCTAACGCTTCCAACTGCTCCAGCGTCATGGTGGTAGCCTGATGCCCGCTGAGTTGCTGGCGCAGCGTCGGGCTCGACAACATCGGCAAGTCAACCATGCCGATCGCATTGCGGCTCAGTTCACGCAGCCACGGCTGCTTGAAGAAAAAGTTGAACACCTTCGGCGCTTTCGCCATCAGCGGCGTATAGCTTTCAACCCCGGCCACCATGTAGTCTCGCGCCGGACGCAGATAACGGGTGTGGTACAGCTGCAGAAAACGCGAGCGGAATCCCGGCACGTCAATCTTGATCGGGCACTGGGTGGAGCAGGCCTTGCAGGCCAGGCAGCCGGACATCGCCTCTTTGACCTCATGCGAAAAATCGTACTCGCCCTTGCCGGCATACCAGCTGTTGCGGGTTTTTTCGATCAGCACGCGGAAGCTCAGCCGCTGCTGTGGCAACGTCTTTTCCAGCGCCAGCGGATCAACCCCCTGCTCGCTCAACAGGCGCAGCCATTCACGCACCAGCGCCGCCCGCCCCTTTGGCGAATGAATGCGACTGCCAGTGATTTTCATCGATGGGCACATCGGACTGCGCACGTCAAAGTTGAAACACAGGCCATTACCGTTGCACTCCATGGCACCACGGAACGAACTGCGCACCGCGATCGGGATGCGGCGGTCGAGGGTACCGCGCTTTTCGGCGTCGACTTGCATCATCGGCGCATCCACGCCAAGCGGCGGACAGATCTTGCCCGGATTCAGCCGGTTGTCCGGATCGAACGCTGCCTTGATACGGCGCAGCTCTTCGAACAGCGTGTCGCCAAAGAATGCCGGGCTGTATTCCGCACGGAAACCTTTACCGTGCTCTCCCCACAGCAAACCGCCGTATTTGGCGGTCAGCGTCACCACCTGGTCGGAAATCTGCTTCATCAGCATTTCCTGCTGCGGATCGCACATATCCAGCGCCGGGCGCACGTGCAACACGCCAGCGTCAACATGGCCGAACATGCCGTAGCTGAGATTATGGCTATCAAGCAGTTGGCGGAATTCGACGATATAATCAGCCAGATGCTGCGGCGGTACGCAGGTATCTTCGGCAAACGGGATCGGTTTGGCCTGTCCTTTGGCGTTGCCCAGCAGCCCAACCGCCTTTTTGCGCATATTGTAAATACGCTCGATGCCGTTGAGATCGCCACAGACCTGATAGCCGATCACCCCGGCCTGACGATCGGCGATCAGCGCATCCAGCCGTTGGCACAGGCTGTCCAGTTGCTGTTCAATCAGCGGCTCATCGTCGCCGGCGAACTCAACGATATTCAACCCCAACATCTGTTTGTCCGGCACGTTGGTGATCAACTCGCTGACCGAATGCCAGACAATATCTTCCCGCGCCAGATTCAAAACCTTGGAGTCGATGGTTTCTACCGACAGTGCCTTGGCCTCAACCATAAACGGCGCGTTGCGCAACGCCGAATCGAACGAGTCATATTTGACGTTCACCAATCGCCGTACTTTCGGCAATGGCGTAATGTTCAGTCGGGCTTCGGTGATAAACGCCAGCGTTCCTTCGGCGCCGGTCAGGATGCGCGTCAGATCGAAGGTTTGCAGATCGTCACTCAGCACATGCCGCAGATCGTAGCCGGTCAGGAACCGGTTGAGCTTGGGGAATTTATCCACAATCAGCGCGCGCTGCTCGCGGCAGCGATGCAATACGGTGTGATAAATGCGCCCTTCCTGGGTATTCTCCAAAGCAATCGTTTCCGCCAACGCCGTCGGCATGGCGCGCGTGTCGAGCATCTCGCCACCCAGCAATACGGCGCGCAGTCCCAGTACGTGATCGGACGTTTTGCCATACACCAGCGATCCTTGCCCTGAGGCATCGGTGTTGATCATACCGCCCAGGGTAGCGCGGTTGCTGGTCGACAGTTCCGGCGAGAAGAAGTAGCCGAACGGCTTGAGGTATTGGTTGAGCTGATCCTTGATAACCCCGGCCTCAACCCGAACCCAGCCTTGTTCCAGGTTGATATCCAGTATGCGATTCATATGGCGCGACATGTCCACCACGATGCCGCTGTTAAGCGACTGGCCGTTGGTGCCGGTGCCGCCACCGCGTGGGCTAAAGGTCAGCGAGCTGAATTTTTCGTCTGCGGCCAGCCGGGCAAGCAGCGCCACGTCGCTGGTTGAGCGCGGGAATACCACCGCATCGGGCAGTAGTTGATAGATACTGTTATCGGTCGCCATGGTCAGGCGATCGGCGTAACTGGTGGCAATATCGCCATTGAATCCGTGTTGTTTTAACGCCGCCAAAAAATCGAGCACCCGTTGAACGAGGCCGGGAGCCTGAGAAATCTGTGGGATCATTGCTTTTTATGCGCCTGTCTGTCTAATTTGAACGCCTGACCGAGCCTGGAGTCAGGCCCAGCCTGTTTTGGTTATCGTTAAAAACTATCATACTTCTCAGTAGCAGATAACCAATTAATCGCGCGGCATTTACGCCGCTGACTGCTGACGCTCAACAACGGCAACCGGCCTCACCCCGCACGGCAAATTGTGCGCCGCACTGTGAAATTTGGCAAAAATGCATCATGATTATCAGACGGAGCAAAGGAATTTACCTAATAGGATGAGAACCCTTTCATGACAGTCCCACAACCGCGATATGATTTGCCAAGAATTATCTTTGGCGTGATGTTCATTGCCATAATGATCGTTGCCTGCTTTTGGGTGGTTCAACCTTTTATACTTGGCTTCGCCTGGGCCAGCATGGTGGTCATCGCCACCTGGCCGTTATTGATTAAATTACAGAATCTGCTGTGGGGACGACGTTCACTGGCGGTGCTGGTCATGACACTGATTCTGATCGTGCTATTCGTGATGCCGATTGCGCTGCTGGTAAATAGCGTGGTGGATAACAGCGCGCCGATCGTCGCCTGGGCCAGTACGCCAGGCAAAGTGCATATTCCCGATCTGGCCTGGTTGAATTCCATTCCAATGATCGGTGACAAGGTCTACAGCAGTTATCACACCCTGATCAACAGCGGTGGCGGCGCACTGATTGCCAAGGTACAACCCTACTTCGGCCAGACAGCCACCTGGTTCGCGGCCCAGGCCGCGCACATTGGCCGTTTCCTGATGCACTGTTCGCTGATGGTATTGTTCAGCGTGCTGCTTTACGCCCGCGGCGAACAGGTGGCATTGGGCATCCGCCACTTTGCGGTACGTCTGGGTGCCGAACGTGGCGACGCGGCGGTACTGCTGGGCGGTCAGGCTATTCGTGCCGTCGCTTTGGGTGTGGTGGTTACCGCGCTGGTGCAGTCGGTACTGGGTGCGATTGGCCTGGCGATAACCGGCATCCCGGCCGCCACCCTGCTGGCGGTGCTGATGTTCATCTTCTGCGTCGCGCAACTGGGGCCATTGCCGGTGCTGATCCCGGCGATTATCTGGCTGTATTGGAGCGGTGACACCACCTGGGGCACGGTATTGCTGGTGTGGAGCTGCGTGGTCGGCACCCTCGACAACTTCCTGCGCCCGGTGTTGATCCGCATGGGCGCAGACTTGCCAATGATTCTGATCCTGTCCGGCGTGATTGGCGGCCTGCTGGCGTTTGGCATGATCGGGCTGTTTATCGGGCCGGTCGTGCTGGCGGTATCATACCGTTTGCTGACCGCCTGGATGAACGAAGCTCCCGAACCAACGGCCGATCTCGACGAGGTCGCCAAGGATTTGGAACAGCTGTAATCCGTTTGGCATCTGCCCGCTAATGGGCAGATGCCTGATTCAATTATTTCACCGTTACCGCCAATTGAGTAAATCAGCGGAAATATATCCAGCCGATTCATGATAAATTGTGCTTAAACGATTAAACATGCCGAATAAATGCAGGTTATTTTTTTGCCGGTAATTTGACAAAATGAATAACAAACTTGGGGTTAATCGGTTTATTAGGACGATTCTTAATGACTAATTTAAGCCAAGTACCTAGTATTATTGCCATATCTTGCTTTAACCCCCTAATTTCAAGCAAGTTTTCCAAACAATGTAATGCCATACATGTGAATTGCTGTGTGTAGTCTTTGCCCGTCTTCAAGGATGGGCTTTTTTTTGTCCTTTTCTTCTACATTATTATTTATTGCCATACTCGCTTACATCTGGAAATAAAAAAGCCGCATAACCACTGCGGCTTTTTTCAATGAAATATATCTTATCGGCGCAATTTATTTTTACTTGGCCAAATTAATCCAGGTTTGCACCACGGTATCCGGATTAAGTGACAGGCTGTCGATCCCCTGCTCCATCAACCACTCGGCAAAATCTTCATGGTCTGACGGACCCTGACCGCAAATACCGACATATTTACCATGGCGCTTGGCTGCCTGAATCGCCATCGACAGCAGCGCTTTCACCGCGTCGTTACGCTCGTCAAACAGTTCTGAAACCACGCCGGAGTCGCGATCCAGCCCCAGCGCCAGCTGTGTCATGTCATTGGAGCCAATCGAGAAGCCATCAAAGTGCTCAAGGAACCGATCCGCCAGCAGCGCGTTGGACGGGATCTCGCACATCATGATCACTTTCAGCCCGTTTTCGCCACGCTTCAGCCCCTGACGCCCCAGTTCCGCAACCACCGCTTCCGCTTGCGCCACGGTGCGCACGAACGGCACCATGATTTCCACGTTGGTCAGCCCCATCTCGTTGCGTACCCGCTTGACCGCCTCACATTCCAGTGCGAAGCAATCACGGAAGCTGTCTGAAACGTAGCGACCGGCGCCGCGGAAACCCAGCATCGGGTTTTCTTCATGTGGCTCGTATTTTTCACCGCCGACCAGGTTGGCATACTCGTTGGACTTGAAATCGGACAACCGCACAATAACGCGTTTTGGCCAAAACGCCGCGCCCAGCGTCGCGATCCCTTCGGTCAGACGACCGACATAGAATTCCACCGGATGGTCATAGCCATGCATCAGCCCCTTGATTTCACGCTGCAACTCCGGCGTTTGCTGGTCGAACTCCAGCAGCGCGCGTGGGTGCACGCCGATCATCCGGTTGATGATGAACTCCAAACGCGCCAGACCGACACCTTCGTTTGGCAGGCAGGCAAAGTCAAAGGCACGATCCGGGTTACCGACGTTCATCATGATCTTCAGTGGCAGTTGCGGCAGCTCGTTCACTTCGGAGCTCTGCACGGTAAAGTCCAGCATGTCTTGGTAAACGTAGCCGGTATCGCCTTCGGCACAGGATATCGTCACCTTTTGGCCGTCTTTCAGCACGTCGGTGGCGTGGCCGCAGCCCACGACCGCCGGAATGCCCAGCTCACGCGCAATGATTGCCGCATGGCAGGTACGACCGCCGCGGTTGGTAACGATCGCCGCCGCCTTCTTCATGATCGGTTCCCAGTCCGGATCGGTCATGTCGGTCACCAGCACGTCGCCCGGCTGGATGCGATCCATTTCGCTGATGTCATGGATCACTTTCACCGGGCCGGCACCGATACGATGACCAATGGCGCGGCCTTCTACCAGTACCTTGCTGCTGCCGTTGAGTTGATAGCGTTCCATCACCTGCCCATTGGAGCGCACGGTTTCCGGACGCGCCTGGACGATCAGCAGTTTGCCGGTGTGGCCGTCTTTCGCCCACTCGATATCCATCGGTCGGCCATAGTGTTTTTCAATCAGGATTGCCTGATGCGCCAGCGCCTGTACTTCATCGTCGCTCAGAGAGAAACGATTGCGTTGCGCCTCTGGCACGTCTTCAATCGCCACCTGCTTGCCGTGGTCCTGCGACGGCGCATACACCATGCGGATTTTTTTGGAACCGACATTGCGGCGCACGATGGCCGGTTTGCCGTTCAGCAGCGTCGGCTTGTGCACATAGAATTCGTCCGGGTTAACCGCACCCTGCACCACCATTTCACCCAAACCGTATGCCGAGGTGATAAACACCACCTGATCAAAACCGGATTCGGTATCGATGGTGAACATCACGCCGGACGATGCCAGATCGGAGCGCACCATGCGTTGCACGCCGGCGGATAGCGCCACGCCGCGGTGATCGTAGCCCTGATGCACGCGATAGGAAATGGCGCGGTCATTGAACAGCGATGCGAACACGTGTTTGATGGCAATCATCACGGCATCGATGCCTTGCACGTTCAGGAAGGTTTCCTGCTGGCCGGCAAACGACGCATCGGGCATGTCCTCGGCGGTGGCGGAAGAGCGCACGGCAAAGGAGGCTTCCGGTTCGCCATCGGCCAATTGCTGATAAGCCAGGGTGATTTCGCGCTCGAACTCCGCATGGAACGGGGTATCGATAACCCATTGGCGAATCTGCGCGCCGGCCTTGGCCAGTTGGGTGACGTCATCAACGTCAGTTTGATCCAGTAACTGATAAATGCGCTGGTTGACACCGCTTTGTTCGAGGAAATCGTTAAACGCCTGGGCAGTAGTGGCAAAGCCATTTGGCACGGCCACGCCCAGATCGGACAGATTGGTGATCATTTCACCGAGCGATGCATTTTTGCCGCCAACACGGTCAACGTCGTGCATGCCAAGCTGGTTGTACCAAAGCACATTACGCAAGTCTGGGCCATTATTGGACATCGAGACAATCCTTATTGCTATCAGTAGGGTATAGACGGATTTAATTCAATTGCGTTGTTCGCCCTTATTTGGGGCCGAACCAGACTAGCACAATCATCCATAAGAAATGGAAAGGTGAATCGATCAACCCGATGAAGAAAATGGATTTTAAGAGAATTACCTAAACGGTCTTTTTGCCGCAGAAACCGGTCTCTGGCGCGCTAAAACACGTAAATTCAACAAATTACGTATATTTTCAATTCTTATTTAACAGCAAGGCGAATTGCCAGCCTTCTGTTGAAATTATCATCGATATACAGCTCAATCGACCGAGAATAATTGGCTATCGCTTTTTATAAAAATCAAAATTCAATTTCAAAAACCAAAATTGCCGGAATGTTCTTATTTTTGCGCTTTTCGGTTGGCTAACCACTGTGGAATCCGTTGGCATCACAGTTTTTTTGCTAGCCTCTTTACCGCCGAATACTCTGGAGCCCATTATGTTTGAACGACAGGCCATCGCCTTGCCGCAGCAGGAAACGTATTTTTCAGTTAAGGAGTCACGGGTGGAAAGAAGCGTATTTTATATTTCGGATGGCACGGCGATCACCGCCGAGGTGCTCGGCCACGCGGTACTGTCGCAATTTCCGGTCAAGGCAACCACCTTTACCCTGCCGTTTGTCGAAACCGAAGCGCGCGCGCGGGCCGTCAGCCAGCAAATCAACGAAATTTATCAACAGACCGGCGTGCGGCCACTGGTGTTTTATTCGATCATTTCGCCGGAAGTACGTAACGTCATCACCCAGAGCGAAGGATTCTGCCAGGATATCGTGCAGGCGCTGGTCGGCCCGTTGCAGGGGGAACTGGATGTCGAACCGACACCGGTGCCCAATCGTACCCATGGGTTGACGGAAAGCAACCTGGGCAAATATGACGCGCGCATCGCGGCCATTGATTACACGCTGGCGCATGATGACGGTATTTCACTACGCAACCTCGATCAGGCGCAGGTGATCCTGCTCGGTGTATCGCGCTGCGGCAAAACCCCTACCAGCCTCTATCTGGCCATGCAGTTTGGCATTCGTGCAGCCAACTACCCGTTTATCGCCGACGATATGGACAATTTGCATTTACCCGCCGCGCTGAAGCCGTTTCAACATAAACTGTTCGGCCTGACGATTAACCCGGAACGACTGGCAGCCATTCGTGAAGAGCGCCGCGAAAACAGCCGTTATGCGTCGTTGCGCCAGTGTCGGATGGAAATTGCCGAAGTCGAAGCATTGTTCCGTAAAAATCAAATCCGCTATCTGAATTCCACCAACTACTCCGTCGAGGAAATTTCCACCAAAATTCTCGATATTCTCGGCATGAGCCGTCGAATGTTTTAACCCTGCTCGGCAGCAAACCGCTGCCGAACATTCCTCGCCAGCGGTATTTATCAATTTTTGTCGGTTTTGCTCAACAGTTATCGCGTTGAACGGTTGAAATCGGCCGTTTTTGCGTTATTGTGATCGCCATCACTTCCCGGTACTCCTGCCGCAGAGAAGAACAGTTTCAGAGATAATCATGCACAAAACAGATGAATTGCGGACCGCGCGCATCGACAGCCTGGTTACGCCGCAAGCGCTGGCGGACAAGCTGCCGATTTCACCGGCAGTGGCGGATAACGTGACGGCGTCACGAAAACGCATTGAACGGATCCTGTCAGGCGAAGACTCGCGCCTGCTGGTGGTGATCGGCCCCTGCTCCATTCACGATCTGGATGCAGCCATGGATTACGCCAGCCGACTTAATGGACTGCGCCAACGTTATCAGCATCGGCTGGAAATCGTTATGCGCACCTATTTCGAGAAACCACGCACCGTGGTGGGCTGGAAAGGCTTGATTTCCGATCCCGATCTTGACGGCAGCTATCAGGTCAATCGCGGCATCGAAATGGCGCGCAAACTGTTGCTCGACGTTAATCAACTCGGCCTGCCGACCGCCACCGAATTTCTTGATATGGTGATCGGGCAATATATTGCCGACCTGATCAGTTGGGGAGCCATCGGCGCACGTACTACCGAAAGCCAAATCCACCGTGAAATGGCGTCTGCGCTGTCATGCCCGGTCGGTTTCAAAAATGGTACCGACGGCAATACCCGCATTGCCATTGACGCCATCCGTGCCGCACGCGCCGGCCATATGTTCCTTTCGCCAGACAAAAACGGCCAGATGACCATTTACCAGACCAGCGGCAACCCTTACGGCCATATCATCATGCGCGGCGGCAAAACGCCGAACTACCATGCGACGGATATCGTCGCCGCCTGTGATAGCCTGCGCGAGTTTGACCTGCCGGAACACCTGGTGATTGATTTCAGCCATGGCAACTGCCAAAAGCTGCATCGCCGCCAACTGGACGTCGCCGAGAATATCTGCCAGCAGATTCGCGCCGGCTCTGCCGCCGTGGTGGGCGTAATGGCGGAAAGCTTCCTGGTGGAAGGCACGCAAAAAATCGTCGCCGGCCAACCGTTGACCTACGGCCAGTCGATCACCGATCCGTGCCTGAGCTGGTCCGACAGCGAGCAACTGCTGGCAATGCTGGCCGATGCGGTCGATAGCCGCTTTTAATCCGTCCTCACCGGGGTGAGCCTGCCCCGGTGATACGGTGTTCAATGCGCATCTATACTGGTAGTAACCGGCAAAACGCCGCCTCGCCCGAGCTACAGGATTTGGAGTTCCCTGCATGAGCCTTTCACTGTTGAGCATCCCCTGCACTACGCTGCAAGGCGAAGCAAAAACCCTGTCGGACTATCCGGCACGCGCCTATCTGCTGGTCAATACCGCCAGCAAATGCGGCTTTACCCCACAATACCGTGGCCTGGAAAACCTGTGGCAATACTATCGCCAGCGCGGTTTGGTGGTGATGGGCTTCCCCTGCAATCAGTTCGGTGCGCAGGAGCCGGGCGATGCCCTGGAGATCGCCAGTTTTTGTACCATGAACTACGGCGTCAGTTTTCCACTGTTCAGCAAAATCGAGGTTAACGGGCCAGGCGCACACCCGTTGTTCAGCGAGCTGAAGCGCCGGGCTCCTGGGCTGTTCGGCATTCAGCGCATCAAATGGAATTTCACCAAGTTTTTGCTGACCGCCGACGGCCAGCGTGTCACCCGCTTTGCGCCGATCACCAAGCCGGAAAAACTGTTCGATCGCATCGAGACCCTGCTGAAGTAACCCTATGGCGTTTGGGCGCCCCCGCGTCGTTCCACTGCCAGATGCAGTGTAAGCAAAAAGGTTCCCTCGGTAAGGAAATTTTCCTTGATGTAACCGAATGTTCACATGATAATGATTATCACTTTGATATTAATTACCATTTGAAGTTTGTTTTTCAGGCCGAACCTATGGAAAAATCGAACCAGAATCCTGCGCCATCGGGCTCGTCAATCGCCATCCACAGCGACCTGCCGATACCCTGTTATGACAGCCAACAGCTGCTGGGCGCAGACGGCATCGCCATTATTACGCATCAAGGGCAGCGCTATCAGCTGCGCCAGACCAAAGCAGGAAAATTGATCCTGACTAAGTAAAAATAAAAAACCTTCCCTGCGAGCCACCCCGATCGTTTGATCCAGGCAGCCAGCAAATCTATTGATATGTTTAACAGCATACGGAGAGTTGCCCATGCCTCTTATCTTTGCCACCAGACTACGCTTTTCAACCTTAAGTCTGGCTGTCGCCTGCGCGCTGCCGGCGATGGCTTTCGCCAATACCCCCGCCCGCACCCACGATGCGCCCACGAAAACGACCGTCAGTAAAGACGATACCCTCACCGTGGTCGCCACCGGTAATCAGCGCAGCAGTTTTGAAGCGCCGATGATGGTCACCGTCATTAACGGTGACAGCCCGGAAAGCCAGACCGCCTCCTCCGCCGCCGATATGCTGCGCAAGGTGCCCGGCATTACCGTCAGCGGCACTGGCCGCAGCAATGGGCAGGACGTTTCGATGCGCGGTTACGATCGGCGCGGCGTATTGATTCTGGTCGATGGTATCCGTCAGGGTACCGACACCGGTCACATCAACGGTACTTTTCTCGACCCAGGCCTGGTAAAACGGGTTGAGGTGGTACGCGGCCCGGCTGCGTTACTGTACGGCAGCGGCGCACTTGGCGGCGTAGTGTCTTATGAAACCGTCGATGCCGCCGATCTGCTGCTGCCGGGCCGTAACAGCGGCTACCGGGTCTTCGGCAACGCCGCCAGCGGCGATCACAGCCTGGGTATGGGCGCCAGCGCCTATGGGCGAACCGACACGCTTGACGGCCTGCTGTCATTCGGCACCCGCGACGTGGGTGACTTGCGTCAGGGCAACGGTTTCGATGCGCCCAATGACGAAACCATCAGCAATGTGTTGGCCAAAGGTACCTGGCGTATCGACGAAAACCAGTCGCTGAGCGGTAACCTGCGTTATTACAACAATCGTGCCCAGGAGCCCAAAAACCCGCAGGAGTCTGCCGCGTCCGCCAGCAATCTTATGACCGACCGCTCTACCATTCAACGCGACGGACAACTGAGCTATCAACTGAATCCGCTCGGCCAGCACTGGCTGGATGCCGAAGCCAAGGTGTATTACTCCGAAGTGCAGATCAACGCGCATACTGGCGGCAGTGAAGATGAGGCGCGCAAGCAGACCACACGTGGCGCCAAACTGGAAAACCGCACGCGTCTGTTCGTCGACAGCCCAGCATCCCACCTGTTCACCTATGGAACTGAAGCCTATAAGCAGGAACAAACGCCGGGTGGCGCAACCGAAAGCTTCCCACAGGCCGAGATCAAATTTGCTTCGATCTGGCTGCAGGATGAAATCACGCTGCGCGACTTGCCGGTATCGATTCTGGCCGGCACGCGTTACGACGATTATCAGGGGCAAAGTAACGGCTATGACGACGTCAACGCTGATAAATGGTCTTCGCGCGGAGCGCTCAGCATCACGCCGACCGACTGGCTGATGTTGTTCGGTTCCTATTCCCAGGCGTTCCGCGCGCCAACCATGGGCGAGATGTACAATGACTCCAAGCACTTTTCCATCCCGATGGGGCCGACCACCATTACCAACTATTGGGTGCCAAACCCAAACTTGAAACCGGAAACCAACGCCACGCAGGAATACGGTTTTGGTTTGCGCTTCGACGATCTGTTACTGGCTGATGACAATCTGCAATTCAAAGCCAGCTATTTTGATACCAAGGCCAAAGATTACATTTCCACCGGCGTCACCATGCAACTGGGACGCGGTCCAACTGGGCCATACTGCATTAGCTGCACCACCTATTCCACCAACATCGAACGCGCAAAGATCTGGGGTTGGGATGCCACTCTGAGTTACAAAACCAGAGGGTTTGGCTGGGATCTGTCCTATAACCGTACGCGCGGTAAAGACCAGGCCACCGGCGAATGGATCGCCAGCATCAACCCCGACACCGTCACCAGCACGCTGGACCTACCGATCGCCGATACCGGCCTGTCTACCGGCTGGGTTGCCACCTTTGCCCAGCGCGCCACACAGGTGCCGAGCGGCAGCGCACAGCAGGCCGGCTATGGCGTTAATGACTTCTACCTAAGCTATAAGGGTCGTGCCGAATGGCAAGGCGTCACCACCACCGTGGTGCTGGGCAATGCCTTCGACAAAGAATACTACTCGCCACTGGGCATTCCGCAGGATGGCCGCAACGCCAAACTGCTGGTCAGCTACCAGTGGTAATCACTTGATTATTCGGCGGGCCGGCACCCGCCACTCCCCTATTACGTCAGGAGAACACGGATGAATAACGCACTTTACACCCGCTATCAGCAAGCGAAAATCGACAACCCGGGTAAATATGCCCGCGATCTGGCGCAGCTGCTCAGCGTTAGCGAAGCGGAACTGACCCATGCTCGCGTCGGCCATGATGCTCGCCGCCTGCACAGCGACGCCCGCAGTCTGCTTACCCAGTTGGAGCAGGTCGGCGTCACCAAATCGATCACCCGTAACGCCTACGCGGTGCATGAACAACTGGGACGCTATCAGCACCAGCACCTGAACGGTCACGCCGGACTGATTCTCAATCCGCGCGAACTGGATCTGCGGCTGTTCCTCAACCAGTGGGCCAGCGCCTTCAGCCTGAGCGAAACCAATAAACGTGGCGTGCGCCACAGCATTCAATTTTTCGACCATCAGGGCGATGCCTTGCACAAGGTGTATACCACCGAAGAAACCGACCTTGCCGCCTGGATGGCGCTGGTAGAACGCCATGCCGGCGAAGACAATCCGCCACTGGCGTTGCAACCGGCGGCGACAAAAGCAGCCGACGCCACGCCGGACAACGCACAAATCGACCGCGAATGGCGCGCCATGACCGACGTGCACCAATTTTTCGCATTGCTCAACCGCCATCACCTGTCTCGCCAGCAGGCGTTTCGTGCCGTGGGCGACGACCTGGCTTATCAGGTGGATAACCAGGCGCTGGCGCAGATCCTCGCGGCGGCGCATCAGGCGCAGAATGAAATCATGATTTTTGTCGGCAACCGTGGCTGCGTGCAGATCTTCACCGGGCAAATTGAGCGTCTGATGCCGCAAGACGGCTGGATTAACGTGTTCAACCGGCGTTTTACCCTGCATCTGATCGGCGGAGCCATTGCCGAAAGCTGGATCACGCGCAAGCCGACCAAAGACGGCATCGTCACCAGCCTGGAGCTGTTTGCCGCCGACGGTACACAGATCGCCCAGTTATATGGTCAACGCACCGAAGGTCAGCCGGAACAGACCCAATGGCGTGAGCAGATTGCCGCTCTGCGCGCCAAGGACATCGCCGCATGAAAACCTCCATCATCCAGGCGTTGGCCCTGTGCACGACGCTGCTGTCGTTTGGTGCCACCGCGACGCAGCAGCGCATTGTTTCCATCGGCGGCGACGTCAGTGAAATCGTCTATGCGCTTGGTGCCGGCGATCGGCTGGTCGCACGCGACAGCACCAGCCTGTATCCTGCCGCACTGCAACAGCTGCCGGACGTCGGCTATATGCGACAGTTGAACACCGAGGGCATTCTGGCGCTGAAACCGACGCTGGTATTGTCCAGCGAACTGGCTCAACCAACCTTGGTGTTCAAACAGCTCGAGGAAAGCAAGGTGCCGGTGGTACTCATTCCCGGTGATACCACGCTGGATGCGGTGCCGGAAAAAATCAACGCCGTCGCCACCGCGTTGAATCTCCGCGCCGAGGGGCAAAAGCTGACCGAAGGCTATCGTCAGCAACTGGCGGCGGTCAACACCCAACCGCTGCCGGTCAAGGTGATGTTCGTGATGAGCCACGGTGGTATCACGCCGATGGCCGCCGGCCAGCAGACCGCCGCTGACGCGGTGATCCGCGCCGCCGGTCTGACCAACGCCATGCAAGGCTTTAACCATTATCGACCGCTGTCACAAGAAGGGGTTATTGCCAGTGCGCCCGACCTGTTGTTGGTGACCACCGACGGCGTGCAATCCCTCGGTGGGTTGCAGCAATTATGGCGTTTGCCAGGCATTGCCCTCACCCCGGCTGGCAAGCACCGTCACGTGCTGATCGTTGACGACATGGCGTTACTCGGCTTCGGCCTGCAAACACCGGCGGCGCTGGCCAAACTGCGTCACGCGGCGGAGCAGCGGTAATGCGCGCTCGGACCTCGCCATGTCTGGTGATTGGCGGTCTGTTGCTGGCGCTGACGCTATTGGCGCTGGTCGCCGCCAATTACGGCGCCCTGACGCTGTCGTTCACTACGCTATGGCAACAGCCATTCAGCGATACCGCCTGGCACATCTGGTTCAACATCCGCCTGCCACGTGTACTGCTGGCGGTGGTGATCGGGTGTGCACTGGCGGTGTCCGGCGCGGTGATGCAGGGGTTGTTCCGCAACCCGCTGGCGGATCCAAGCCTGCTGGGCATCAGCAGTGGCGGCGCGCTGTGCGTGGCGTTGGCGATTATCCTGCCACTGACCCTGCCGGTGGCCATCGCCTTGTACAGCCAGATGCTGGCGGCGTTTATCGGTAGCCTGCTGGTGTCATTATTGATCTACGGCATCAGCCGTAGCGGTCATGGCAGCCTGTCGCGTCTGCTGCTGGCGGGCATCGCCATCAACGCGCTGTGCATGGCGGCGATTGGCGTGCTGTCTTATATCAGCAGCGATCGGCAACTGCGGCAGTTTTCGCTGTGGATGATGGGCAGTCTCAACCAGTCGCAGTGGCCAACGCTGGCGATCGCCGCGTCGTTGATTCTGCCAGCCGCGTTACTGACGCTATTGCAGGCACGGCGTCTTAATCTGTTGCAGTTAGGCGATGAAGAAGCCCATTACCTCGGGGTAAACGTTAAGCGCGTCAAACTGCAACTGCTGTTGCTCAGTGCATTATTGACCGGTGCCGCGGTGGCGGTCAGTGGGGTAATCGGTTTTATCGGTCTGGTGGTACCGCACCTGGTGCGTATGCGCCTCGGCGGCGATCACCGTTGGCTGCTGCCTGCCTCGGCTCTGGGTGGTGCCTGTCTGCTGCTGGTCAGCGACACGCTGGCGCGTACTCTGGTCGCCCCGGCGGAAATGCCGGTGGGCTTGATGACCAGCCTGATCGGCGGCCCTTATTTCTTGTGGCTGGTGATACGCCAGCGGGAGAGACTCGGTGACTAGTGCCGCCTGCCTAACGGCACAACAGCTGCGTTATACACTCGGCAAGCGTCGTATCGTCAATGACGTTTCACTGAACATTGCCAGCGGTGAAATGGTAGCAATTATCGGCCCTAACGGCGCCGGTAAATCCACCCTGATGCGCCTGTTGACCGGTTATTTGCAGCCAAGCTGCGGGGAATGTCTGCTACTCGACCAGCCGTTGGAACACTGGCAGCCGACGTCACTGGCCAAGGTGCGGGCAGTGATGCGCCAGCACAGCAGTCTGGCGTTTCCGTTCAGCGTGCAAGACGTGATCGCCATGGGGCGCGCACCGCACGGCCGGCGAGATATGCAGCAGGCGCTGCAACAGGTGATGCAGCAGACCGACTGCCTAAGCCTGGCGCAACGCGATTATCGTCAGCTTTCAGGTGGAGAGCAGCAGCGGGTGCAGCTGGCACGGGTATTGGCGCAGCTATGGCAAGCGACTCCTTCGCCACGCTGGCTGTTTCTGGATGAACCGACCTCGGCGCTAGACTTGTACCATCAGCAACATACGCTGCGGCTACTGCGCTCGCTGACCCGACAGCAGCCGCTGGCGGTGTGTTGCGTACTGCACGATCTCAATCTGGCGGCACTGTATGCCGATCGCATTCTGCTTATGCATCAGGGACACCTGGTGGCCAGCGGTTCCCCGACAGAAGTATTGCAAGCCGAACAGCTCACCCGCTGGTATCAGGCAGACGTCGGGGTGATGGCGCATCCGGAAACGACATCATTACCGCAGATTTATCTGCGGCAATAACGCCAGACGCAGCAAGGTGATCAATGCCCTCGTCGCAGCGCGAGGCATTGATCCATCAGCTTAGCTCGAGCAGGATATTTCCAGGTGTTTGCCCCAATCCGGCGGCAGCGCGGCGAAATCCTCGTAACGCGGATCGTCGTCAAACGGCTTCAATAACGCCTGGTGCAAGCGTGCCAGTTTGCCAATGTCATCCTTCTGCGCCGCTTCGATCGCTTCCTGAGCCAGATAGTTACGCAAAATCAGCTTGGGATTCACCGCTTTCATCGCCCGTTGACGCTGTTCATCACTGATCTGCTCTTGCAACAAACGCTGGCGATACTGCAAATACCAGCGGTCGAACGCGTCACGGTCGATAAACTCGTCGCGCAGCGGCGAACGCGTTTGCAGTTGTTCAACCTCGCTTAGCAGACGGAAGGTTCGGGTATAATCTCGCCCCTCTGCCGTCATCAGGCTCAGCAGGCCGGTCAGCAAATCGTTGTCCTGCTTCTCCTGGCTGAAGAAGCCGAGCTTGGCGCGCATCTTGTCACCATAGGCCTGCATTAATGCCGGTTCAAAGGCCGCCAGCGCCGCTTCCAACTGCTCGACACGCATCAGTCCGGAGAGCGTCTGAGCCAGACGATGCAGATTCCACAGCGCCACCGCCGGCTGATTGTCAAAGGCATAACGCCCCTGATGATCCGAATGGTTGCAGATGTAACCCGGCTGATAGTCGTCAAGGAAACCATATGGACCATAATCGATGGTAATCCCCAGGATCGACATATTGTCGGTATTCATCACCCCATGGGCAAAACCGACGGTCTGCCAGTCGGCCATCAGACGCGCGGTGCGCTCAACCACCTCGGTAAACCACAGCAGATATTTGTCGGCGCTGTCGGCTAATGCAGGCCAATGGCGGGCGATCACGAAATCCGCCAACTGGCGAACCTGCTCCGGCTGTTTACGGTAATAAAAATGTTCAAAGTGGCCGAATCGCACATGGCTTTCCGCTATGCGCATCAGCATCGCACCGCGCTCCGGCTGCTCGCGATACACCGGTTGGTCGCTGGTGACGATGGTCAGCGCACGGCTGGTAGGGATCCCCAGATGATGCATCGCTTCCGAAGCAAGAAACTCACGCACCACCGAGCGTAATACGGCACGGCCATCGCCCATACGCGAGTACGGCGTTAAACCTGCGCCCTTGAGATGCCAGTCCATGCTGCGGCCATCCGGCAAACGCTGCTCGCCGAGCAAAATGCCGCGACCGTCGCCCAATTGCCCGGCCCATACGCCAAACTGATGCCCACTATAGACCTGTGCCAGCGGTTGCATGCCCGGAAGCAGCCGCTCGCCGGCCCACACCGGCACATTGTCTGGCGTAAACCAACTGTCATCCAATCCCAGCTCATGCGCCAGCGGCTCGCTGTGATACAGCAAACGCGCTCCCTGCAACGGGGTTGGGGTTAATTCTGTGTAGAAACCAGGCAATTGCTGGTGGTATGCGTTTTCGAACTGCGGCATAGGCCCTCCGTTCACTGTAGTGTAGAGCCAGAATGCGCTGATTAACACCGAGGAAATGCAGGGGATACCCGCCGCCGCACAGGCAGTTACGGCTAAATCAGGCTTTGCGCGGCATCCGTGTGCAGGTAACGGTGACGGTGCTGGCAGAATATATTTGCACGCTGAAAGGTTGACGACGAATAACAACTCACAACGGAAGGAAAAACGCTGCCCGGCTCCCTATTCCGCTGCTGCGTACTGTTTAACCTCACGATAGCAAACGCCACCTCGACGGCTCGCTATGGACAGCCCATCACACTATAAATAACTATTGTTTTTCTCTGTTAAACACCTCGGGAACCGGGTGTAGCGAATCAAGATTATCCACACTGACGCTAGGCCATAAAAAACCTTGCAGGCCAAAAACCTCGGCATCAATCAGTTTATCAAAGTGGTGTTTATCTTCTATTCCGTCGACGATCGTTCCGTGGCAAAGTAAATTGATATTCTTTAATAACGAATCAATTATCATGTCATAGCCTTGGTGAGCAAACAGCTGCCAATAAAATCGCCGGTCTATTTTCACGTAGTCAAACAGGCCATCATACAACGCATTTAGCGGTGCCTTGCCGGAGCCAAAGTCATCCAGCCATAGCGTAAACCGCTCACTGAGCCAGCAAAGCGTGACATTTTTTTTCCCTGCTGACAGTTGCGGAAAACCCTCACTGATTTCTAACACCATAAACGGTAAACGTTGCAAGCGCTGAGCAACATGCCGGTCATTAACGATCAGTTCTGCTACGCTTTGTTCGATATTGATACTCAATAACACCTGATGTTCAATAAACCATGATGCGTATTGCTCTATTAACAGCAGTTGTTCATTAAATAGCGCAACTCTCTGCCGGGGAGTTAATAAGCCAACCCCAATTTCCGTTGGCATTGCCAGATCGCCGTCAAGGCTGTCGAATCGGCTCAAGATTTCTACCGCTAACAACCGTCCATCGCTAGAATAAATCGGTTGGAAAACATAGCGACTAATAAAGTCGGCTTCAAATTGGATTTTCATTTTAATGCCAGAGGCCAAATGGCGAGCATCTCATCGTATATCAATATATTTTATCGATCAATCCCTGTAAGATTAATCGGAAATATCAATGTAAATACCAATAAAATCGGTTTTAATTGATAGTTCAAGGCTATATCTGATACGCCGTGTGGTGGTTAAGAATAGCCTACACTTAAGACAAACGGGCGCGTCAACGTCGATTTACCATCGATATTTCACTTAAGTGATATAACTGTGCTGACAATTTGACTTAGCCATCTTGTTTTTATTAGAAAAATCGGCATGATTTTAAGAAATATCTCAGGCGGCATTTTTTATCATCTGTGCGTTTAACGTTACAATTGATTAAAACTGATTACATATCAATTTCAGCGTTTATTCTTGACATTGAATTCGATAAAAAATGCTCGCCTTGCTTTTTGCCAATCTTGTGCTCTTAATCTGCCGCTACGGTTATTTAATCACCTCGCTCAGCCAACGTTGCAGTTGCTGCAGTTCGGTTGCCTGCTGCGGATAATCTGCCAACAACCGCTGACAGCACGCAGCCACCGCGTCGCTGCGGTAGGCACAACCCACCAGCAAGCCGGCCAACTGCTGTAACGGCGCCGGTTGCAGGCTATCACTGAAAATTTGCGCGCGAGTGATTGCACCCTGTTCGACGTCGAAAAAGATATCTACCCCGCCCCAGCTAAAGCGTTCATTGAGCAGATGACTGAACGCCGGCGCTTTGCCAAAATTCCACTGCCAGCTGCTTTGCTTGGCAAACTGATCGGCAAAGTTGGGCAAGTCGGGGAACGCGTCGGGGGAAATCACCTCCGCCGTTGCGCTGCTGCCGTAGTAGGCAAAAAAGGTCTGAATAATCGCCTCGCACACCTGTTGATGAGTAATGTCGGGGGCAAACTCCGCCAGATTGGCGACCCGTGAACGCACCGAGGTGATACCTTTAGCCTGCAGTTTTTTCGGATCGGGATTCAGATAATCAGCTAGCCGGTTAAGATCGGCATTCAGCAGCAACGTACCATGGTGAAAACCGCGATCTGCGGTTTCGCGGTAGGCTGAACCAGAAATCTTGCGAATGCCGTCGGCGGTCTCAATCACCAGATCGTTGCGCCCCGACGCGCTGGCGTTAATTCCCAGTCGTGACAATGCCTGTAAAATAATGTTGGTCGATACCGCTTTGTCGTAACCCGGTTTGCCGGCCATAAAGGTAAAACAGGTGTTACCAAGATCGTGGAACACCGCGCCGCCACCGCTACTGCGGCGTGCCAGGCGGATACCGTCTTGCTCCATCCGCCGGGTATTGCACTCTTTCCACGGGTTTTGCGACTGGCCTATCACCACCGTTTCAGCATTGCGCCACAGGAACAGTATCACTTGCGAGTTCATCTCGCGGAAAATGCACTCCTCCACCGCCAGATTGAACCAGGGATCGTAAGAGTCGGAAATCAATAAACGCAGGGAGGTCATGGCAGTCACCGCTGAAGTAAACAGGAGATGCTGCCATTATATCGGAAAACAACGGGTTAACTTATCGAAAAAGGCGCGGATCAGATGCGGCGCGCCTGCCAGTAGACCTTTTTCCAGTAGACGTTATCCAGCGAGGAGCGGATCACGCCACGGCTGGTGGAGGCGTGAATAAATTGATCGTTGGTATCATAAATGCCGACGTGCAGACCGTTTTCACCGTGACCGGTTTTGAAAAACACCAGGTCGCCCGGCAGCAGCTCATCGCGCGACACCTTGGTGCCCAGCTCGGTTTGCGCTTCGGTCGAACGCGGCAGTTGCATATCGAAACGGTCGCGGAAGGTTCGATAGACGAAGCCGGAACAATCGACGCCGCCGCGATCCAGCCCGCCGTAACGGTACGGTGTACCGTGCCATTGACGTAACTGTTCGTTTAACTGCGCCACGACCACGATCGAATCCGCCAGTTTGCCGCTGGGCGGTGGTGCGTGACTGCTGCAACCGGCCAGAACCAGGCTGACCAGTAAAAATAGTGTACGCATCCTACATATCCCTTTATTGAATCCGTTGCCACATGCTTTTGGGCATAATTTATCCCTCGTACGAGGAAAAAGGCAAGCGTGATGAAGATGATAAGCGGCACGGTACGTTTTTTTTGCGTTAATCGGCAGGTTTGTTTGCGCCACCGCGGGTAATTAGCCAGACGCCGAACAGGATGCAGAGGGTTCCCAACGTTTTCAGCAGCGTCGCCGATTCATTGAACCACGGCAGCGCCACCGCGGCCAGATAGACCAGCGCATAGCTGATGCTGAGCAAGGGATAAGCGCGGTTTAACGGCAAATGCCGCAAGGCAAAAAACCAGCACAGCATCGATAGGGCATAACCGAAAACCCCGCCACTGACTGCCAGCAACGGCAGCGCGTGCTGGCGTAGCAATATCAGCACGCCGTCGGCAAACAGCACCAGTGGCAGTTGCACCATGCCCCACTTCATCAGCAATTGCGCCAGCGTAACCAGCAGTACGCTGGCGATGCCCCATCCATAGCCTTTCATGGTGCAAGACTCATCAGCACAATCCCCAACACGATCGATGCCACGCCGCACCAGTGTCGTAACGTGGTCGGTTCATGGAATAGCCATCGCGCTGCCAGCGTCACCGCAACCACATTCAAGCTGAGCATCGGGTACGCCACGCTGAGCGGCAGCCGCTGCAACACGCCGAGCCACACCAGCATCCCCAGCGCCAGCAGCAGCAAGGCCAATGCCAGCCAGCGCAGCGCGTGGCGGCGACGCAGCTCAACCGGCAACAACCAGCAACGCGCTGCCTGCTTCTGGCACAGCTGGCCGGCACAGGTCAGCAGGCAGGCCGCCAGCACCAACAGATAGCCGGTCATGGCTGTTGCTGATACCACAGCAGCGCAAACCGGTTCATCAACTGCAGTTGATCGGCGGGTGGCAGGTTGGCCGGCACACTTTCCCCGCGGGACAGCTGTAACACCAGCGAAACGTTGCCTTGCCGACGAGCCTGAGCCAGCCACTGCGGGAAATCGGCATCGCTGACGAAACGGCTACGCGCATCCTGGTAATCCAACCCGTAGCTGACTTCGCCCTTTTCGCTGTACATCAATACGTCGCTACGCTTGAGCTGCCAGGCCAAACCGGCGGCCAGCCCAACGCTGTCGCTCAAAACATAACGGCTGTGCGCCAGCACATCCTGATTGGCTCGAATAAAGTTCTGCGGCTGTTTGGAGTCAATGACCTGTTGCGGGATGGTATAACCGATCAGCAAACACAGCAGCAGCGGGCAGGCTGCCGCCCAGCTCCAGCGTCTGGTGCCGTCACGCACCGATACCACGGCAAACAGCAGCCAGCCGGTGAAGGCGATGATACCGAGGATGATCTTTGGCCATTCCTGCTGGCTAAACAGATGCAGGCGCGGCAACAACCCAAGACCTATAGCCAGCAAGGCTCCTATCCCCAGCAGGCCAAATGCCCCATTGAGCAGTGCATTGATTCTGAACACGCGATGGTGCAACGCGGCGACGGCGTCCTCGGCATAGGCGGCCATCAGCAACGCCAACGGCGCCATACACGGCAGAATATAGGTTGGCAATTTGCCCTTGGCGATGCTGAAGAAAATCAGTGGCATTACCACCCAGCTCAACAGGAACAACAGTTCCGGACGCCTGGCTCGTTCACGCCAGCCTTTCAGCAACGCCCCCGGCAGCAACGCCAACCACGGCAGCACGCCGGCCATCAATACCGGCAGGTAATACCAGAATGGCGCCTTATGTTGCGCATTGTCTTCGGCAAAACGCTGAATATGTTCAATCCAGAAAAAATAGTGCCAGAAATCCGGCTCGCGCTCGGCAATGGCCAACGCCCACGGCAGGCTGAGCAACGCCGCTGTCACGATTGCCAATGGGCCGTAAATCAGCAATTCGCGCCAACGCCGCTGCATAATGGCAATCGGCAACACCGCGATCACCGGTACCGCCAGCGCCAGGAACCCTTTGGTCATAAAGCCCATGCCGCAGGCCAGCCCCAGCAGCAGATAGCCGCCCAATTTTCCCTTGATGGTAGTGGCTTGCAGCGTCAGATAGTAACTGGCCATCGCAGCGGTCAGCCACAGCGCGATCATCGGGTCAAGCACGCTGTAAGTGCCGATGCTGAACACCAACACCATCGACATGAATATCAGCGTCGCCAGGCTGGCGCGCCGGATATTGCGCCACATCAACCAGCCCAGGCTAAACACCAGCAACGCGGTAATACCGGTACTGAACACCGAGGCGAAACGCACGGCAAAATTGCTGTCACCAAACAACCATTGGCTAATGTTATTCAACCAATAGCCGGCCACCGGTTTTTCGAAATAGCGCAAACCAAGCAGGTTTGGTACCACCCAATCGCCACGTTGCAGCATTTCGCGGCTGATTTCGGCATAACGGGTTTCATCCGGCTGCCACAATAGACGGCCGTTGAGCGGCAGCAGATACACCAGAGCAAAAAACAGGGTCAGCAATCCACCCCAAATATTCTTACATGCCTTCATTCATCATCCTTTAATGCGCTTTGACAGCCTAACCAGCCTTCTCGCCCAGGAAACGGCGAGCGGATGACACGGCCCGCCGGCAGCGTGGTGAGATCCTGTGGCAACAGCCGGCTCAGCGGACAAAATTCAATCCCCTGCCGCTGCGCCCGTTGCAATAGCTGTTCGAACATCGCCGCCTGCGACATGCCTTCCACTTCCGCATGAATGGTGTATACCGACACGCCTCGCTGGTTTTCCATCAACTGCAAAATATAATCGTTAAAGTTCGCCAGGCTGGTCTCGCTGCCAATCACTTCATCAAACGTCGGCAGCGTCACCGGAATTTGTACCGTACCGAAGCGCCCGTTACTCAACTGCGGGCGGAACGGCTGCGTACCGCGGCAATCGCTGTTGTAGTGAAAACCGAAGCGCTGTTTGACATCCAGCACCCGCGTATCGGCACGCCAACCGGCCGCCGCGGAGCATTTTACCGGCTGGCCAATGGCCGCCGTCAGCGCATCCTGCCCCAGTTGGATCTGCCGCGTCAGTTCGGCGTCGCTCCAGCGACCGGCGTTGGCCTGCCAGCGCTGATGATCCCAGGCATGTAGCCCCACTTCATGACCGGCGTCGACGGTCTGCTTCATCAACGGCGCCAGCGAGCGGCCAATTTTCCGCCCCGGCCAGGCGGTGCCGGCCAGCAGAATATCCCAGCCGTACAGCGCCGCCGCGTTCGAACGCAGCATCTTCCACAAAAATCGTGGCCGCAACAGGCGCCATAGGTGGCGCCCCATATTATCCGGCCCGACGCTGAAGAAGATGCTGGCCTGAATCTGATACTGCTCAAACAGACTCAGCAAACGCGGCACACCGTCACGGGTGCCGCTAAAGGTATCGACGTCAACGCGTAAGCCGACGCGCTTCATGTCACCTTACCTGCCTCTGCGGTGGTACGCAGGAAGTAATCCAGCGTATCGGCCACGGTCTGCTGCATGGCGATGGTGGGCTGCCAGTCCAATAGACGACGGGCGTTTTTAATGCTCGGCGTTCGGTGTTCAACGTCCTGATAACCCTTGCCGTAGTAGCTGCTGCTTTCCACGTCTTTGAAACCGGCAAACGGCGGGAAGCGATCGCGCAACGGGTGATTATTGAAGCTTTCCAGCAGCATTTCCGCCAGTTCGCGGATGCTGGCCTCGTTGGTTGGATTGCCGATATTGACGATCTGGCCATCGCAACGACCATCGCGGTTTTCGATAATACGGAACAGCGCCTCGATACCGTCATTGATGTCGGTAAAGCAGCGCTTTTGCGCCCCACCGTCCACCAGCTTGATCGGCGAACCTTCCACCAGGTTCAAAATCAGTTGGGTGATGGCGCGCGACGAACCGATACGCGCCGCATCCAGGTTATCCAGGCGCGGCCCCATCCAGTTGAACGGACGGAACAGCGTGAAACGCAGCCCTTCCTTCACGCCGTAGGCCCAGATAACCCGATCCAGCAACTGTTTGGATACCGAATAAATCCAGCGTTGCTTATTGATAGGCCCGACAATCAGACGTGAAGTGTCTTCATCAAACTGTTTATCGTCGCACATGCCGTACACTTCGGACGTTGACGGGAAGATGATGCGCTTGTTGTACTTCACGCAATCACGCACAATTTTCAGGTTCTCTTCAAAATCGAGTTCGAACACTCGTAGCGGATTGCGGGTGTATTCGATTGGCGTCGCGATGGCCACCAGTGGCAGCACCACGTCGCATTTCTTGATGTGATATTCGATCCATTCCGAATGAATACTGATATCACCCTCGACAAAGTGGAAGTGCGGATTGCCCATAAAGCGGCTGATGGCATCTGAACCGATATCCAGGCCGTAAATCTCATAGCTATCTTCACGCAGCAGACGCTCGGTCAAATGGTTGCCGATAAAACCGTTAACTCCCAGAATCAGCACCCGCGTTCTGCGTTGCACCACGCTGTCCGGCTTCGCCGCCAGACGCGCATCAACCATGATGCCCATCTCCTGCGCCAGTCGACCGCCTTGCACGTACAGGCCAGCTTCGTTTTGCCCGGCGATGATTTCCAGCGCACCGTCACCACAGGCGACCACCAGCGGCGCATTGCTCAGTACCGTGCCCGGCTGTTTGTCATGCTGAATATCCAGCACGCGGGAGCGCCACACCGTCATTTTACGCTGGCCGAGATAGCTGAACGCCCCGGGATACGGTTCGGTCACCGCGCGCACCAGATTGTGGATCTCGGCGGCGCTTTTATGCCAGTGGATCTCGCCGTCTGCCGGCGTACGGCGGCCAAAGTAACTGGCCTCGGCTTCGTTTTGCGTGCTGAAGGTCGCCGTACCGTTTTTTAGCTTCGGCAACGCTTCGCGCAGCACCACCTGTGCGGCTTCGCACACTTTGCGATGCAGCGTCAGTGCGGTGTCATCGGCGGAAATCGCCACCGCATGCTGGGCGACGATATCGCCGGCGTCCGCGCGCTTGACCATTTTATGCAGCGTGGCGCCGGTTTCCCGTTCGCCGTTAACCAGCGCCCAGTTGATCGGCGCCCGGCCACGGTAGCGCGGCAGCAGCGAGCCATGCAGGTTGAAACCGCCCTGCGGGGCCAGAGACAGTATCTCGTCGCTGAGCAGGTTACGGTAATAGAACGAGAAAATGATGTCAGGCTGTAACTCGCGCAGCCGTTCAACCCACAACGGGTGATTGACGTCCTCCGGCGCGTACACCGGCAAATTCAACTCGGCGCCAATGCGCGCAACGGAAGAGAAGAAGTTGTTCTCACCAGGATCGTCGGTATGTGTAAATACCGCCTGAATATCATAACCCGCTTCAGTCAACGCCTTCAGACCGGCGCAGCCAATATCATGGTAAGCAAATACAATAGCTTTCATCATTCTTCTTCCTGAGTGTTGTGGTCATGCTGTTTACCGACCACTTTTTGAACAAAGTAACGCGGACGAGCACGCACGTCGTTGTAGATACGACCGATGTACTCCCCCAATAACCCCATGCCGACAAACTGTGCGCCAATAAAGGTGAACAACACCGCAAACAGGGTAAACACCCCGCCCGCCGCCCATTCAGGCCCCAACAGCAAACGCATGACGATCAATATCACCGCCAGTAAAAAACCTGACAGCGCCACCACGCTGCCCACCACGCTGAGCAAACGTAACGGCGTGGTGGTCAGACAGGTGATCAGGTCATACATCAGGTTGATCAGCTTCATCAGGCTGTATTTGGAGTCGCCGAATTCACGCTCGGCGTGAGTCACCTGAATCTCGGTGGTGCGGCGTGCAAAGGTATTGGCCAAAATGGGAATAAAGGTGCTGCGCTCATGACAATGCAGCATCGCTTCAACAATGTGACGACGGTAAGCGCGCAACATGCAGCCGTAATCACCCATCGATTTACCGGTAGCACGCTGGATCATCATGTTGATTACCCGCGAGGCGCTTTTGCGGAACCAGGAGTCGCGACGGTTGGCGCGAACCGTGCCAACCACGTCATACCCTTGCTCGGCGACGCTCACCAGCCGCGGAATTTCTTCTGGCGGATTTTGCAAATCGGCGTCGAGGGTAATCACCAGATCGCCGCTAACCTGATTAAAACCGGCCATGATGGCCGAATGCTGGCCATAGTTACGGTTCAGCAATACGGCAATCACACAACTGCCTGACTGTTCGGCTGCGGCGGTCAGCAGTTCAGCCGAGTCATCGTTGCTGCCATCGTCCACCAGAATGATTTCATAAGGCTGCGACAGCTGTTTACAGGCGGCGCCAGTCCGTGCCAGCAATGCCGGCAGGCTTTCCTGCTCATTGAATACCGGGATGACCACGGACACTTTTTTAATCGGTTCAACGCGTGACACGGGAAAACTCCACAATAGAAAACAGGCTATTGACCACGCGATCGACATCTGCGTCGGTCATATCGGGGAACAGCGGCAGCGTACACAGGCGGGCAGAGTTCCATTCGGTATTGGGCAGCGACAGTTGCGGGTAGCGTTCGCGGTAGAACTTCTGCGTGTGCGCGGCACGGAAATGCAGACCACTGCCGATGCCCTGCGCCTGCAGGCGTTCCATCAGAGTGTCACGATCGATACCGCAGCGTTCGGCATCAACGCGCACCATAAACAGGTGCCAGGCGTGATGATGCGGATAGTTTGGCTGGCCAAGCGGCTGGAATGGCGAATCCTGTAGCGCGGCCAGATAGCGCTGCGCCAGTTCGCTACGCCGCGCGTTCAACTGCGGCAGACGCTGCAATTGCACCACCGCAATGGCTGCGTGAATGTCCGAGAGGTTGTACTTGTAACCGGGTTCCACCACTTCCGCCTGCGGCTTGCGCCCCTGACGTTGCCGATCGAAGGCATCGACGCCCAGCCCATGAAACTTCAGGCTGCGCAGGCGTTCAGCCAGCGCGTCATCATCGGTGGCGATCAGGCCGCCTTCGGCACAGGTAAGGTTTTTGATCGCATGGAAAGAGAAGATTGCCGTGCCCTGAGCGCCGACCCATTGATGGTGGTAGCGGGCGCCAACCGCATGCGCCGCATCTTCTACCAGCGGCAGATTATGGCGTTGCGCCACGGCGCGCAGTGCGTCCAGCGGCAACGGCGCGCCGGCATAATGGACCGGCACGATCGCTTTGGTTCTGGGGGTAATTGCCGCTTCGACGTCGGCGGCGCTGACCATCAGCGTTTCGCGATCGACATCGATCATTACCGGCGTTGCGCCAAGCAGTTCAATCATGTTGAGGGTGGACACCCAGGTCTGCGACGGGGTGATCACTTCATCACCCGCGCCCACGCCGAGTGCCATCAGTACAAGATGCATACCGGCGGTAGCGGAACACACGGCAACGGCATGCCGACAACCGAAGGTGTGGCAGAAATCCTGCTCCAGCCGTTGGTTCTGTGGGCCGGTGGTGATCCAGCCTGAACGCAATACTTTTTCGACCGCCGCAATTTCTAGCTCACCTATTGCCGGGCGTGAAAAAGGCAGGAATTGTTCCATAGTTAACCCCAAACGTATCGGATTTGCTTTAGCGCCACTGTAAATCTCTTTTATTTAACGGACATTAAACGCAAGAGAGAATCACTTCGGTGGTTTTATAGCCAATCTACGGGTTGAAGCTTAACTAAACCTTAAGAAAAAATTATTTCCTTAAGCCAATCCACTGCCAATACCGTTTTTATATCAATAATAAAATAATGTTAAAAAACAACTGGATAAATAAATAACAATGAGTTACTTAATTTCATTGAACTTAAATAAGTATAGGAAAAATTCGATTATTTTCAAGCGAGGCCGCATAACTGCCATCAGGAAGGGAATAATAACCGGCAGGCTATTCAATTATTTTAGTTATGTTTGTTTACCATCCGTTGATACTGTCATAATAATGCCATACGTCATTTTACGCGGTACGGGTCATGATCCAGCGCTGGTCGCCCACCGCGTGCAAATGAAAATCGACATCATAGATTTTCGACAGGTTATCAGGTTGCATCACATCGCGGGTCGCTCCCTGCGCGACCACCTGACCGGCATGCAGCAACCATACCCGATCGGCCTGCTGCAACGTGTGGTTAAGATCGTGCGCGCATACCAGCGCACAGCGACCCGTTTGGCAAAACTCGCGCAGCAGGCGATCCAGCGCCACTTTCTGCGCCACGTCCAGGCTATTGGTCGGCTCATCCAGCAATAATAACCGACCGTGCGGGTTGATGGTCGGCCATACCTGCAGCAATACCGATGCCAGGCGCACACGCTGCCATTCGCCGCCGGAGAGCTGGGTCAGCATACGCGACAGCTTGTCCGTCAGTTTCAGGCGCTGGCACAGATAATAAATGGTGCTTTCCAGCGGCCGTTCGTCAACGCCCGCTGGCTGATGCAGCGCCAGGTATTGAAACACCGGCATCAGCGCCACCGGCGGCTGTTGCTGGCTAAGGTAGGCGCGTCGCTGCGCCAGTTGCTCGCCCGGATATGCGGCCAGCGCGCGGCCAGCCAGCTTTATCTCACCTTCCCCGGGCAGCATACCCGCCAGACGTGCCAACAGCGTACTTTTACCTGCACCATTCGGGCCGATAAGATGCACCTGCAGCCCAGCATCAATATGTGCCGAAAACGGCGCCAGACGCCCCGTGACCCCAACCTGGTCGAGCTGCAGCATGCCGTCCTCCATTGTTTACTTTGCCAACGCCATGTTAATCGCATCCGTAATGATCGGATCTTCCGGTTCCATGTCTGGTGCAAAGCGCTGGATAACGTTACCGTCACGGCCAATCAGGAACTTCTCGAAGTTCCAGAGGATATCACCACGCTGTTTTGGTCCCTGATCTTTACTGATGCGACGCGCCATAAACTCGCTGCCTGCCGGTGCAACCGCTTCCGGAACGGCGGCAATCAGCGCCCGGTACAGTGGATGACGCTGCTCGCCGTTGACCTCGATTTTGCTGAACATCGGGAATTTCACACCGAAGGTGCCGCGACAAAAAGCCTGAATCTGTTCATTACTGCCCGGCTCTTGCCCCAGGAACTGATTACATGGGAAACCGAGCACTTCAAACCCCTGCGAGTGATAGGTTTCATACAGGCTTTCCAGCCCTTGGTACTGTTTGGTCAGCCCACATTCCGACGCCACGTTAACCACCAGCAGTACGCTGCCGTGATATTTTTCCAGCGTGGTCGATTGGTGCTCAATGGTATCGACTGGGATCTGATAAATGGATTGCGTCATAAGTAGGTATCCTGTTGTTTTGATTGCAGGTGAACGGAAGGGTTACCTTACGCTCTTTACGCGGGTCAGTAACCAGATAAATAACGGCGCCCCGAGCGTGGCGGTGACCACGCCAATCGGCAGCTCCGCAGACAGCAAGGCGATACGTGCCACTACGTCCGCCGCCAGCAACACGCCGGCGCCGGCCAGCGCACACCCTGGCAGCAGGTAGCGCTGGTCTGTCAGGCCACTGAGGCGCAATATATGCGGGATCACCAGCCCGACAAAACCGATCACGCCGGCCAGCGCCACGCTGACGCCGACCAACCAGCCGATGGCCATCACCAGAATATTACGCCACAGGTGCAGTGAAAGACCGAGCTGACGCGCCTGCAGTTCACCCAACGCCATAAAATTAAGCGCCTTGCCCTGCCCGCATAACCACAGCAACACCGGCAATAACGCGAATACCAACCATTTTTGTCGCCAGTCAACGCCGCCAAACCCGCCCATCATCCAATACATCAATTGGCGCAGATCGAGACTGGAACTGAAATAGACCGCCCAGGTCATCAGTGCACTGCATACGATGCCCAGCGCCACCCCGACCAACAGCAAACGTGCGTTGGTCAAGCGACGCCGACGGGCGAAGCTCAGTAACAGAAAGGTCATCAGCAATGCGCCGAAAATCGCGCTGAGGCTCATCATGGCAACAGGCAACAGGCCGTTACCCAGCAACACCGTCAACACCAGCGCTACGCCAGCACCGTTGGCGACCCCCAGCAACCCCGGCTCCGCCAGCGGGTTTTCAAATAGCGCCTGCATCACCGCACCGGCCACCGCCAGGCTGGCGCCGACCAGCAACACGGCCAGCGCACGCGGCAAGCGCAGTTGCCAGACAAAAAGCTGTGCGGACTCGCTGAGCCACTGGGTTGGCCATAACCAAACGTCGCCGGCGCTGAGGCTAATCACAAACGCCAATGTCACGCCGATACTCAGCAACAATAGCTGACGTTTGTCACGCTGACGCTGATTTTGCAGCAATACGGTAAAAGTCTGGCTGGTCGGCATACGCGTGGAAGTTCCCTGTCGGCCGTGAGAATGGCCAGATAATTGACGTCTTGGGTCAAATATTAGGGGGTTAGCGCCGTCAGGGGAAGTGTTTGTAAAGCAGAAACCAGGGAAAACGGCGGCTGATGCTGTCGCTCACGCTTGATGAACGCAAAATCAACCGCCGCGGCGTCAATACTCAGCCATGCGCGCCGTTGCCATGCTGCGAATAAGGCCGGTCATCGTGTCGAGCGCCACGATCGTTGCCATTGCCCTCTCCCCGTGCGTGCTCATGGCGGTCGTGATTATTGCCCGGCCCTCTGTCATGGTCATCATGCTGCGGACGATCGTGGTGGTCATCATGGCGTTGGCCACCGTCGTGATGCCCGCCATTACCGCCTGGGCCATAACCGCGCGGCGGTGAATGCTGCCAACGACCGCCATCCCAATAATAACCGCGGGCATTGCGTTCGCCAAAGCCCCGTCCCTGGTGGGCATGCCACCATTGTGGCGGACGCCAGTCGTAGCCATCCCAGTAGTACCCGCGATGATCCCGATCGCCAAGATGCACGGATGCGCCAGGTACATTGATATCGATAGAAACCTCCGCCTGCGCCGCCAACGGCAGCAACAGCGGTAAACATACCAGCAACAGCCTCTTTTTCATTTACGTCTTCTCTCTATTTTGCAGCTGGCTCTTTTATAACAAGGAGGTTATTTATCGCCTATTGCTCTTTGGCCTATTTTCGTATCGTTTGCAACTCCTTTACGCAATGCTTACGTTTAAATCAAGGTTATTTAATTACTATAAGCGCTAGCGGTATATAACCATTTACTGACCAACCGTAGCTTCGCTCGGTATTTATAGCCCCATGAAATTCAACCAGAGATATTATTATGAAACGTATCGGAATGTTCATCACCATCACCCTGCTGGCCGCCACGCTCAGCGCCTGCTGCTGCGGGCCGCACCGGGGCGGCGGCCATTATGGTGGCCCAGGCGACTCACACCACCATTACGATCGTCGTTAATCGTCTGGGGGCCACGCCCCCTTTTTTATCTTATTAAAGAAGTACCAAAGAAGACTAAGACAATAAGAAAACTCCGCAATTACTGCCAAGCAAAAAGATTATGCACAAAAGGTAAAATAAAATAACGACAAGAGGATTGATTATCGTCAGGTCAATAAACCGTGATACTAAAGAAAAAGGCCGCAGTAGCGGCCTTTTTTGTTTTACGCAAGTTACTCTTTCGGGCTCGCGTTTTCCACCCGGCTTTTCAACTTTTGCCCCGGACGGAAAGTCACCACGCGGCGCGCCGTAATAGGAATGTCCTCGCCGGTTTTCGGGTTACGTCCCGGACGTTGGTTCTTGTCACGCAGATCAAAATTGCCAAAACCTGACAGTTTCACCTGCTCGCCGTTCTCCAGAGCTCTGCGGACCTCTTCAAAGAACAGTTCTACCAGGTCTTTAGCGTCCCGTTTGCTAAGCCCGAGCTTTTCAAACAGGTGTTCTGACATTTCAGCTTTAGTAAGCGCCATAGGTTCAATCCCTCAAGGATGCTTGGAATCGCTGTTTTAGAGCCTCTACACATTTTGCAACGGTAGCTGCTATCTCCTCTTCTTCCAGTGTACGAGCGGTATCCTGCAATACCAGACTGATAGCCAGGCTCTTATCACCCTCTGCCACGCCCTTGCCACGGTACACATCAAACAAGTTTACGCCAACTACCTGATTTGCGCCAACTTTCTTACACTCTGCCAAAATATCTTCTGCCGGAACGTTTTCAGCCACCACCACAGCGATATCTCGACGGTTTGCCGGGAAGCGAGAAATCTCCCTCGCCTGAGGCACGACGCGGGTTGCGACCTTGTTCCACTCCAGTTCAAACACCACGGTACGGCCGTTAAGATCCAGTTTACGTTCAAGTTCCGGATGAACCACACCGATGAAACCGATACGCTCACCGTGCAAATAAATTGCCGCACTCTGCCCCGGGTGCAATGCCGGATTGGCCTCCGACTTGAACTGAATGTCGGACAATTTGCCCGTCAGCTCGAGTACAGATTCCAGATCTCCTTTTAAATCATAGAAGTCTACCGGCTTTCTTGCCAGATCCCAGTGTTCGTCATGGGTATGGCCGGCGATCACCCCTGCCAGCATGACGTCCTGACGGATAGCCAGATTTGCCGTACTATCAGGCACAAAGCGCAGGCCGCTTTCAAACAGTCGCAGGCGGGTCTGCTGGCGGTTCTGGTTATACACCACCGCAGATAACAGGCCAGTCCACAGCGACAGACGCATCGCGGACATCTCAACCGAAATCGGGCTTGGCAAGATCAGCGCGTCTTCATTCGGGTGCAGCAGCGCCTGAACTTTAGGATCGACAAAGCTATAGGTGATCGCTTCCTGATAGCCGTGATCGACCAGCAGAGTTTTCACGCGTTTCAGCGTTAAATCCGCTTCGCGGTGTTTGGTCATCTCCAGATCGGCACGCACCGGCACGTCAGGAATATTGTTGTAGCCGTATATACGCGCCACCTCTTCCACCAGATCTTCTTCGATTTCCATATCGAAACGCCAGCTTGGCGCCACTGCCTGCCAGTTTTCGCCTTGCTCGCTAACTTCACAGCCCAGACGGCGCAAGATGTCGCTCACCTGTTCGCTTGGCACAGGGTGACCGATCAGGCGATCCAGTTTTTCACGACGCAGCGTAATAGTCGCGCGCTTCGGCAAGCTGCTTTCATTGGTCACGTCAATCACCGGGCCAACCTGACCGCCGCAAATGGCAACCAGCAAGCGGGTAGCGCGTTCCATTGCCTGGTATTGCAAGGCCGGATCAACGCCGCGCTCATAGCGGTGTGAGGCATCGGTATGCAGACCATGGCGACGCGCACGACCGGCAATCGACAACGGGCTGAAGAATGCGCATTCCAGCAGGACGTCCTGCGTAGCGTCATTGACTCCAGAGTGTTCGCCGCCGAAGATGCCGCCCATCGCCAACGCCTGTTGATGATCGGCGATCACCAAGGTATCGGCGTTCAGTTTGGCCTGGCTGCCGTCCAGCAGCGTCAGGGTTTCGCCTTCGTGGGCCATACGTACCACAATGCCGCCGGCAATGCGGCTCAGATCGAAGGCGTGCATTGGCTGACCCAGCTCAAGCAGCACGTAGTTGGTGACATCAACCACCGCATCGATTGAACGAATACCGCAACGGCGCAGTTTTTCGCGCATCCACAGCGGCGTTGGCGCCTTGACGTTGATACCTTTGATCACGCGGCCCAGATAACGCGGACAAGCCTCTGGCGCCTCAATGCGAATCGGCAGCGTATCGCTAATGGTCGCGGCAACCGGGCTCATGTCCGGCAGGGTCAATGCCTGCTGGTTCAATACGCCGACGTCGCGCGCAACGCCGATGATGCCCAGGCAGTCGGCACGGTTTGGCGTGACGCTGATTTCAATGGTGTTGTCGTCAAGCTGCAGATATTCACGAATATCGCTGCCGATTGGCGCGTCTTCCGGCAGTTCAATGATGCCATCGTGATCGTCGGAAATACCCAGCTCGGAAAATGAGCACAGCATGCCTTCCGACGGTTCGCCGCGCAGTTTCGCGGCCTTGATTTTGAAATCACCCGGCAATACGGCACCGACGGTGGCCACCGCCACTTTCAGGCCACTACGACAGTTTGGCGCGCCGCAGACAATGTCCAGCAGACGATCGCCGCCGACGTTAACCTTGGTAACGCGCAGTTTGTCGGCATTGGGGTGCTGACCGCACTCAACCACCTGCCCGACAACCACCCCGTTAAAGGCACCGGAGACGGGTTCTACGCCGTCCACTTCCAGGCCGGCCATGGTGATTTGATCGGATAATGCTTCGCTGCTGACGGCCGGGTTTACCCACTCGCGCAACCAGAGTTCACTGAATTTCATGTGATATTCCCGCCTTACTTAAACTGTTTGAGGAAACGCAGATCGTTTTCGAAGAATGCGCGCAGATCGGTGACGCCGTAACGCAGCATCGTCAGGCGCTCCATGCCCATACCGAAGGCGAAGCCGGAATAGACTTCCGGATCGATACCCACGTTGCGCAATACGTTCGGGTGCACCATGCCGCAGCCCAGAACTTCCAGCCACTTGCCGTTTTTGCCCATCACGTCCACTTCGGCGGACGGTTCAGTAAACGGGAAGTAAGATGGGCGGAAACGAACCTGCAGATCTTCCTCAAAGAAGTTGTTCAGGAAATCGTGCAGCGTACCTTTCAGATTGGTGAAACTGATGTTCTTATCAACGATCAGCCCTTCCATCTGGTGGAACATCGGTGTGTGGGTCTGGTCGTAATCGTTACGATACACGCGGCCCGGTGCAATGATGCGGATTGGCGGCTGTTGGTTCTTCATGGTGCGGATCTGCACGCCGGAAGTCTGGGTGCGCAGCAGGCGCGTGGCGTCAAACCAGAAAGTATCGTGATCGGCGCGCGCCGGGTGATGCCCTGGGATATTCAGTGCGTCAAAGTTGTGATAATCGTCTTCAATTTCCGGACCGGTGGCAACCGAAAAGCCCAGTTCGCCAAAGAAGGTTTCAATACGGTCGATGGTGCGCGTTACCGGGTGCAGACCGCCGTTTTCCAAACGACGTCCCGGCAGGGAGACATCGATGGTTTCTTCCGCCAGACGGGCGTTCAGCGCAGCAGACTCCAGCGTGTTCCTGCGTGCATTCAGCGCATCCTGAACCTGCTGTTTTGCCTGGTTGATCACTGCCCCGGCCGCCGGACGTTCTTCTGCCGGCAAGTCACGCAGCGATTGCATCTGCAAGGTAAAATGGCCTTTCTTGCCTAAATATTCGACGCGTACCAAATCCAACGCGGCAACATCCTGGGCATCTTCTACGGCTGCTTTGGCATTGGCAACCAGCTCTGCGAGATGTGGCATTGCTTTCCTCTTCCTTTGGCCGATATGGCCCTAAGTAATTGTTATCTATTATTCGAACACGCCTTTCGCAAATCTTCAAAGAATTTCACGTCGTAGCCAGGCAGCCAACTGAGCATCCCCAGACGCTTACTCACGTCAGTGACTGGGGTAAACGGGTGCAGCCAACAACGCTACGGCTTGAAAGGCGAAGAAGACGGACAAAAACAAAAAAGCCTCCACAGGGGAGGCTTAGGCGCTACTTTTCGTTTCTTTTCTTACGCGCAAAGCCTCCTGAAATCAGGCGCTAAAGTAAAAAAAGAAACGGAAAATAGCAGCGTGCATGCTTGCGTTACCTTATGCATTGGTTGAACACCAGTGATATAGCGTCAGCCAATAAAAGTCAATATTTGTTGGATTACAAAGATTAAAAGAGGGAGCAAGCCCCCTCTTCTACTGACTTACGCCAGTGCTGCTTTCGCTTTTTCAACCAGTGCGCCAAAGGCCACTTTGTCGAATACGGCGATGTCAGCCAGGATCTTACGGTCGATTTCAATAGAGGCTTTTTTCAGGCCATTAATGAATTTGCTGTAAGACAGACCGTTCTGACGGGCAGCTGCGTTGATACGTGCAATCCACAGCTGACGGAACTGACGCTTACGTTGACGACGGTCACGGTAAGCATACTGACCTGCTTTGATTACTGCCTGGAAGGCAACACGATAAACGCGCGAACGGGCACCGTAGTAGCCTTTCGCTTGTTTCAAAATTTTCTTGTGACGTGCGCGTGCAATTACACCACGTTTTACGCGAGCCATATGCTCTCTCCTAAAGTCTTATTCTTGATTCAAAAAAAGTGGCTTATGCGTACGGCAGGCACGCAGTAACCAGGACCAGATCGTTCTTAGACACCATGCCTTTTGGACGCAGGTGACGTTTACGCTTGGTTGCTTTTTTGGTCAGAATATGACGCAGGTTAGCATGTTTACGCTTAAAGCCACCGCTGCCGGTTTTTTTGAAGCGCTTGGCTGCACCACGTACAGTTTTAATCTTAGGCATTTTAATTAAATCCACTTCGCATTGTTAAACAACGAATCAGTGAGGCGAATAAAACCCGCACAACGCAAGCGCCGCGCGGGATTCATTACTTGGAAGCCTTACTGTTTCTTCTTGGGTGCGAGCACCATGATCATCTGACGACCTTCGATCTTCGTAGGGAAGGATTCGACAACGGCCAGATCAGAATCTTCACACAGGTCTTTACGGACGCGGTTAAGCACTTCCATACCGATCTGTTGGTGCGCCATTTCACGCCCACGGAAACGCAGGGTGATTTTGGCTTTATCGCCATCTTCCAGAAAGCGAATCAGGTTGCGTAGTTTGACCTGATAGTCGCCATCATCGGTACCAGGTCGGAATTTGATTTCCTTGACCTGAATAACTTTTTGCTTCTTCTTCTGTTCTTTTGTCGACTTGCTCTTCTCGTAGAGGAATTTGCCGTAATCCATGATTCGGCAAACTGGCGGTTCGGCATTTGGGCTGATTTCTACTAAATCAACGCCCGCTTCCTCAGCTTTTTCAAGAGCTTCATTCAGACTGACAATACCAATCTGCTCGCCATCGACGCCGGTTAGGCGAACTTCTTGCGCGCGAATTTCTCTGTTAATGCGATTAGGACGCGCCGGTTGAACTCGTTTTCCGCCTTTAATACTTTATTCCTCCAGTTGATGAAGACTACGGCTGCGGATCTCTTTTTGCAGCTTGTCTACGACTTCATTTACGTCCAGGCTCCCCAGGTCTTTGCCACGGCGGGTACGAACGGCAACTTTGCCTGCTTCGACCTCTTTGTCACCGCACACCAACATGTAAGGAACTCGACGTAAAGTATGTTCGCGAATTTTAAAGCCAATCTTCTCATTTCTCAAGTCTGCTTTCACCCGAATACCTGCATCTTGCAGTTTTTTGGTTAATTGCTGGACATAATCAGACTGGCTATCGGTGATATTCATCACCACCACCTGTACCGGGGCAATCCAGGTCGGGTAGAACCCGGCGTATTCTTCGGTCAGAATACCGATGAAACGCTCCATGGAGCCCAGAATGGCACGGTGAATCATTACCGGCACTACGCGTTCGTTGTTTTCGCCGACGTACGACGCGCCTAAACGGCCCGGTAAGAAGAAATCGAGCTGCACGGTACCACATTGCCAGGCACGATCCAAACAATCATGCAGGGTAAATTCAATTTTTGGTCCGTAGAAGGCCCCCTCACCCGGCTGATATTCAAACGGAATGCCGTTTTCGGTCAGTGCGGCGGCCAAGTCTTCCTCGGCTCGGGTCCACATGTCATCGGTACCGATGCGCTTCTCCGGACGGGTGGACAACTTCACCGCGATCTTTTCGAAACCAAAAGTACCGTAGACATCATAGACCATACGGATGCATTCGTTGACTTCGGCGCGCACCTGATCTTCGGTACAGAAGATATGGGCGTCATCCTGGGTAAATCCACGTACGCGCATCAGACCATGCAGCGAGCCAGACGGTTCGTTGCGGTGGCAACTGCCGAACTCACCCATGCGCAGCGGCAGATCGCGGTAAGACTTCAGGCCCTGATTGAAGATCTGTACGTGTCCCGGGCAGTTCATCGGCTTGATGCAATATTCACGGTTTTCTGATGACGTAGTGAACATCGCGTCTTTATAGTTTTCCCAGTGCCCGGTTTTTTCCCACAGCACGCGGTCCATCATGAACGGACCCTTCACTTCCTGATACTGGTACTCTTTGAGCTTCATACGCACAAAGGCTTCCAGCTCGCGGAAGATAGTCCAGCCGTCGTTGTGCCAGAACACCATGCCCGGCGCTTCTTCCTGCATATGGTACAGATCGAGCTGCTTGCCGATTTTGCGGTGGTCGCGCTTGGCAGCTTCTTCCAGACGTTGCAGATAAGCGTTCAGCTGCTTTTTATCCGCCCAGGCGGTACCGTAGATGCGTTGCAGCATTTTATTTTTGCTGTCGCCGCGCCAGTAGGCGCCCGAAATCTTCTGCAATTTGAAATGATGGCAGAAACGCATGTTCGGCACGTGCGGGCCGCGGCACATGTCGATGTATTCTTCATGGTGATACAGGCCAGGACGATCGTCATGGCTGATGTTCTCATCCAGAATGGCCACTTTGTAGCTTTCGCCACGGGCGGCAAAGGCGTCACGGGCCTCTTGCCAGCTGACCTTCTGTTTGATGACATCGTAATCTTTGTCGGCCAATTCGTGCATCCGCTTTTCCAGCAGATCCAGGTCTTCCTGCGTCAGGGTATGGTCAAGGTCAACGTCATAATAGAAACCGTTGTCGATTACCGGGCCGATGGCCATTTTGGTGTTCGGCCACAGCTGTTTGATGGCATGACCCAGCAGGTGCGCACAGGAGTGGCGCAGAATTTCCAGGCCTTCGGCATCTTTGGCGGTAATGATCGCCAATTGCGCATCGGATTCAATCAGATCGCTGGCGTCGACCAGTTCACCGTTTACCCGACCGGCGATACAGGCTTTAGCCAGACCGGGTCCGATATCACGGGCAACATCCATAGGGGAAACGGCATGGTCGAAGTGACGCTGACTTCCGTCAGGAAGAGTAATAACAGGCATTAATAATTCCTTATCTACAGTGGTGACCCACACGACAGATCACATGAAGAAATACAATATCGTTTAACTACATGAGGTTATCGACGCTATCCGGCTTTACCCTGCCGAATATATACACGCATAGGTACACAATTTAAAATGCACTATGTTGTTACGCCATAACGGAACGGCGATTGTAGCACCCAAAGAAGCGGTGCATCCAGCCACCTTTTTTGATATTCCATGCTAAATACCACGCAGCTGCGCGCTCAGCAGCTGCCGGAGATACGCCGCTGCCTGAGTGCGGCATACAATCACCGCGGCCAGTTCAGCAGGCATACAAGGGAGGCGAACGGGAAAGTAACATTGGCGGCGGAACAATAGCGTAAACGACGGCGCTGGCAATGGATATCTCGAACGCCGCTGTCGACGAAGCTGACGACGGCGTAATGCATAAGGTTCGGTGCCAGGTGCGGCAAATAGGTCAACCGCCAGACATGAGTCGCCGAGCACTGCCGGCGCAGGCAAACGCCAGAGACCAAGCTCGTCCCCCGCGCTTGCCGCCGGCCAGGATAGCGGGCTGCCGATGGCTACTTTTTGTTGCCAGGCTGGTTTTTTTGCTCCGTCAGGCAACGCTGGCATTCGGCTGCCGAATCGTCGCAATTCCTGGTCGGCACGCTGGTCAGGCATTGTTTATGCTCGGTGCACAGCTCTGCACAAGCCCCTTCCGTGCCCCTGGCTCCCAGGGATCCCGGCCCCTTGATACCGCGCTCGGTGATGCCGCTGCCCTGCTCGTCATTCTCTGCGGCGGGCGCGGCCGAGCGACCATTTTTGCTGGCGGGCGCTTGCGACGGTGTGTCTTCAGCACTGGAAAAGCCGGCAAATGTGGCGAACAGAATTGCGCCCAATAAAATGAGTTGTTTCATGCGTGCCTCCACCTGTGATTAATCCCGCTCGGTTAGCAAGAAAGGAATAATTATAGTTGTTGGCCTGACGCTTGACGAACTCAGGAGCCGCAAGCCTGTCGCTTGCCACGCTGCCGTTCCTCCGGTTGGCAGCCCGTGACGCCGTCAATTGTCTGTATTCACCATCGAATAAATAACAGTTTGCCGCAACGAGTACACAGGCTACCCTGAATACAGGGTAACGTTTCAGCATGTTCAGGAGATGGGGTTCGATGTACAGCATTTTGCAATTATTCCAGGCCGTTGGGCTCGGGCTGGTATTACTGTTGCCTCTGGCTAACCCACTGACGACCGTTGCACTGTTGTTGGGACTTTCCGGCAATATGACGCGTGAAGAGCGCAACAACCAGTCACGCATGGCATCCATTTACGTGTTCTTTATCATGACGGTGTCGTTTTACGCCGGTCAGTTGGTGATGAGTACCTTCGGCATTTCGATTCCCGGCTTACGTATTGCCGGCGGGCTGATCGTCGCCTTTATCGGTTTTCGCATGCTGTTTCCCCAGCAAACGCCTGATGAAGCACCGGAGGTCGAACTTAAAACCACCGAACTGCGGCGTAAATCCTCGGCCAATATCGCCTTCGTGCCGCTGGCAATGCCCAGCACCGCCGGGCCGGGCACCATCGCGATGATCATCAGCTCCGCTTCCAGCATCAAGGAAAACACCCTCGGCTTTGCGCACTGGGTATTGCTGACGGCACCCGTGGCGACGTTTTTAGCGGTATCGTTGATCCTTTGGGCCTGCCTGCGCAGCTCTGGCGCGATCATGAAACTGGTCGGTCAAAGCGGCATCGAGGCCATTTCACGTCTGATGGGGTTCCTGCTGGTGTGTATGGGTGTGCAATTTATTATCAACGGCATTCTGGAACTGATCGCCAACTATACGCCGGGCGCTTACTGACTGGCCGCGCACAACCCTAGCTGCTGGCGATGATACGGTGGGAAGAGGCCTTCCCACCGTCGATACCGTCATTACTTGCCGGCTGGCGCCTGTGCGCCCAGGATCCCCTGGCCTTCAGGCACTTCGGTAAAGCGTTTGAGGATCTCGCTGTAGGTGTTCGCCGGATCAAGATCCTGGAACTGGCTGGGGTAGATAAACTTCGCCAGGTATTCCAGCCCGACGATGTTGTATGGATGGTTATAGAAGTTGTGATAAATGCCGTAGAAACGTTGATCTTTGATCGCCTTGACCTGCGCAAACCCCGGCCGCTGCTTCATGCGAGCAAATGCGGCATCCACCTGCTCTTTAGTGACACCGTAACCAAAAGGCACCGCGGCGTTGGTTTTGCTAGCCCACTGCGAGCCGGAAACGATGTACACATCCGGTTTCATACTGATGACTTTTTCCAATGAAACATCGCCGGTAGCGCCCGGCAGCAGTTCAGAGCCGATATTGCGCGCGCCCACCGCTTCCACCATACCGCCCCAACCAACGTGGGCATGGGTAAAGCAGCAGGATTCCAGCCCATTCAGACCGGCCTTGGCTTCCACGAACACCAGCGGCTTGGGCTCAACGGATGTGGTTTTATCGATGATGTGCTGATAATGCTGTTGGTAATAGTCGGTGTATTGCTTGGCTTCTTTTTCACGATCCAGCGCTTCACCGAGCAAGGTGACGCTCTTCGGCGTGTTTTCTACCGGCTTTAGCATGGTATCGATAAACAGTACCGGTACCCCCAGGCTTTTCAACTGCGCCAACACACCGGTCTGCTCCAGTGACGGCTTGGAACGCAACTGTGCAATCATCAAATCGGGCTGCTTGGCAATGACGCTTTCCAAATTGACTTCGCCCTTGTCGCTAAACCCCATGTCGATGACATTGTTGGCTTCCGGCCATTTGCTTTTCAGAATGTCCCAGGTCGCCCCATCGCTCTTCTTCAGCAGATTATTCCACGCCACCAGCCGGCTAAACGGATCGGCACGATCCAACAACGCCAGCGTCAGAATATCGCGCCCATCCTGTACCACCACGCGTTTCGGCTCTTGTTTAAGCGTGATGCTCTGCCCTGCGGTATCGGTCAGCGTCAGCGGATAGCTGGTCGCCAGCGCCTGGGTGGAAAAAATGCCAGCACAGGCCAGTAGCAGCGAGGTCATTCGACGTTGCACATGAAACTCCTTAGCGAAAATATCAACCAGGGAATAGTAATGAGAATTGCTTGCATTATCAAAGTTGAACGGTTTTTTGCGACGGTTTAATTGAAAACAGCTGTAACCGGAGGGAACGGCGCACCCGCATCGGGTGCGCCGGCAAAACTATATCAGACCATAAATCAGGGCCGACAGCGCAATCAGCCCCATCAGTAGCACAAAGACGTTACTGAGCGCACGATACTGGCGCATGGCGGGCACCGTACGCACCGCATACATCGGCAGGATGAATAAGATTGCCGCAATCAGCGGGCCGCTGATGGTTTCAATAATATGCAACGCACTCGGGTTCCATACCGTCGCCGCCCAGGTCAGCAGAAACAGCACCACCGCGGAAATACGCTGCGTGGTGCGTGCCGCCAACGGCTTACCGATGGCGCGCGTCAGGCCGTCAATCAGGCTGGTCGCCCCTTCCGTTACCCCCAGTGAGGTGCCAAGAAACGATTTGGCCATCGCCAGCATCGCCATTACCGGCCCAAGATAGGCGATAAACGGGTTGGAGAACTTATTCGCCAGCGTGGTCAGCACCGTGATGTTCTGCTCCTTCGCCTGTTGCATATCGTCATAAGACAAACTGAGCACACAGCTAAAAACAAAAAACAGCACGGTAATGCAGATCAGTACATAGCTGTAGCGCATGATACGCGCGCAACGACGTTCTGCCTTATCGCCATACAGGCTCTTCTGCGTTGAGGCAAAAGACGAAATGATTGGCGCATGACTGAAGGAAAACACCATCACCGGCACCGCCAGCCACAGTGAATGCCATAACGCTGGACTATCGACGCGAGTGCTCGCCAAGCCACTGACAAAATGGGCAGTATTCCAATGCGGCAACAGATAAAGCGAAATGCCCATCAAGAAAACCAACAATGGGAATACCAGAATGCCCATCGCCGCAACGATACCGTCCTTGCCACGCAATAGCACCAGGTTCAGCACTGCCACCACCGCCAGGCTCAGCCACAGGCGTGGCGGTGGCGTAACGTGAAACTGGTGGATCAGGAAGTTGTCCAGCGCGTTAGTGATCGAAATGCTGTACACCAATACGATCGGGAAGAACGCCAGCAGGTACAGCACCATGATGATTTTGCCGGCCAGCACGCCAAAATGCTCGACCACCACATCGTGAATATTGCCATCGCGGCTGGAGCCCGAAAGAACAAAACGGCTCAGGGCCCGATGCGGCAAATAGGTCAACGGAAACGCAAACAGCGCCATCAGCAGCAGCACCAGTGGGCCATTCAGCCCGGCGTTAATCGGTAAAAACAGCGTGCCGGCACCCACCGCCGTAGCATACAGGCCAAACATCCAAACGGAGTCGGTTTTATTCCATTTGGCCGATGGCGTCGCCGCCAGCGTGCCTGAATCTGGAGAAATAGTACTCATGAGACAACTTACCCTAATCTGTAACGACAGCGATTGCGCTCAACGGAACATCCCTCTCCGCGAAAACTAAATAGAAAAAACAATGCATTAACGCAGAATTTCATTCTTGTGACTGATAAAAAGACGGCAAAGGATAATTAAAAATGCAGGTTAGGTCTATATTTATGCGGCTGACCGACTACTTTATCAGCAACATCAACCAAAGAATGGCCATTTATTCAGCAGAAAATGTGGCGATGGTAGGCGAAGAGGCGCAAGGATGTGAGAAGGAATTGACGATAAAGCCGCGCCAGAACAGGGAACACAGGTTAGCATTCATAGAGACGGTAGTTTTGAAGGTTTAGGGGGTGTTTTGGCGAATATAAACCTAAACGTTCTGACTGCCGTTTTCTATTGGTTCACGCTAATACGCGATGAACCAAAAAAAGGCCTCTTGCGAGGCCTTTATCATCAGCAAGCAAGCTTACTTCGCCGCGTCCGGGTGATCCGGCACCTGGGCGCTGCCCATCGCCTTTTCATCACGGATCATCGAGCGATCCTTACGTACATCGGCAACATCGGCGGCGCTGATGGCCTTGGCGTCGTTGCCCCAGCTGGAGCGGATAAAGTTCACTACATCCGCCACCTGCCGATCGTCAAGACGCCAGCCGAACGGCGGCATGGTGATGTTGGACACCGCCCCCTTCACCGCTGGCGTGGTGTTGCCGGTCAATACGATGTGGATAAGCGAAGTTGCATCGTCGGTTTGTACGACCGGATTGCCCTTCAAGGCCGGGAAGGCGCGTTTGTAGCCCACGCCGTCGGTACGGTGGCATGCCGCACAGTTATCAACGTACAGCGCCGCGCCAGGCTTGCTGTCGTCGCCGCGCCACAGATCTTTCGCCACGCTGTCCGCTACCGGTGCCGCTGTCTGCTGCTTGCCGTCTTTTGGCGGTAGCGTTTTCAGGTAGCGGGCAATCGCCGTCAGATCCTCGTCGGTCAGATATTGCAGGCTGTGCTCGACCACATCGCTCATGCCGCCAAACACGATGGCCTTGTCGTTGCGACCGGTTTTCAGGAACTCGGTGAGCTCCGCTTCGCTCCAACTGCCCAGCCCATCCTTATGGTCGCCGCGCAGGCTGGAAGCAACCCAACCGTCGATTGGCGCATTGCTACCGGACAGGTAGTCATAGCCCTCGTTATTGCTCAGCGCCTTCTCTTGCATGGTGATGCTGCGTGGCGTGTGGCAGGCACCGCAGTGCCCCAACCCTTCAACCAGATAACGCCCACGCTCGATCAGCGGATCGGCGTTGGCATCGGCGACAAAGTCCGCCGGCGTCGGGGCGAACACGCCGCGCCAGATGCTCAGCGGCCAGCGCATCGACAACGGCCACGGAATGTCGGATTCACGATTAGCCTCTTCCACTGCCGGTACGCCATGCATAAAGTAGGCATACATGGCGCGCATGTCATCTTCCTTGATCAAGGCAAACGACGGATAAGGCATCGCCGGGTACAGGGTGCTGCCATTTTTGGCGACGCCTTTACGTACCGCGTTATCGAAATCCTCGAAGCTATAGTCACCGATGCCGGTTTTCTTGTCTGGCGTAATATTGGTGGAATATATGGTGCCGATCGGCGTTTCCATCGCCAAACCGCCAGCGAACGCTTTGCCGCTTTTGCCATTGGTGTGACAAGCCACGCAGTCGCCGGCACGCGCCAGATACTCACCGCGCTTGATAAGCTCGCTGCTCACCGTCGCATCCTGCGCGAAGGCCGACACACTCAGCGCACTGAAAACCAGTGCAGAAACAATTGTTTTCATCACTCGCCGTCCTTATGCCTGCACCAATGGGCCTGGGTTCTTCAGATACTGCTCGCGGATAGCCCGGGCAGACCAGTACGCCAGCGCCGCGACGGTGCCGGTCGGGTTGTAGCCCAGCCCTTGCGGGAAGGCAGACGCGCCAATCGAAAACACGTTGTGTACGTCCCAGCTTTGCAGATAGCGGTTTACCGCGCTGGTCTGCGGGTTTTCGCCCATCACCGCGCCGCCGTTCATGTGGGTGGTCTGGTAGCTGGTGGTGTCAAAATGGCTGTCGGCGTTTTTCGGACTGCCGATAATGTGTTTCGGGTTCATCGCCTTGGCAATCGGAGCCATCTTGTTGAACATGAACTGCGCCATCTTGATGTCGTTTTCCTGCCAGTCGAAGGTCATGCGCAGCAACGGCTGACCGAACACGTTTTTGTAGTTCGGGTCGAGGTCCAGATAGTTGTTGCGGTAAGACTGGTGCGCACCGTGCGCATCCATCGATACATGATGGGTGTAGGCATCCGCTACCGCCGCCTTCCATTCGCTGCCCCAGGCCGGGGTGCCGGCCGGTGTCGGCAAGCCCGAAATCGGCTTGGTACCCGCCTGGTTGACCCAGAATGGCGAGCCGCCGACAAAGCCCTCTTTGGCGTGATCGAAGTTGTCTGCGTTGAAGTCGTCAACGCCAACGCCGTTGCCGCCCGCACCGATAAACGGATTGGTGTGCACGTTTTTATCGAAGAACGCTTTAATGGTGGTCATGTTCTGATAGGCAAAGTTACGCCCCACCACCCCTTCTCCGGTCAGCGGATCGTACGGTTTGCCGATGCCGGACAGCAGCATCAGGTGTACATTGTGGAACTGGAACGCTCCCAGGATCACCAGATCGGCCGGTTGTTCCACTTCACGCCCCTGTGCGTCGATGTAATTCACGCCGGTAGCGCGTTTTTTATCGTCGGTCAGGTTCACTTTCAGTACGTTGGCGTTGGTGCGCAGCTCGAAACGTTTCTCCATACGCAGCGCTGGCAGAATATTCACGTTCGGCGAGGCTTTGGAATACATGTAGCAGGCGTAACCGCTACAGAAGCCACAAAAGTTGCATGGCCCCATCTGAGCGCCGTATGGATTGGTGTAAGAGTCCGAGGTATTGGCCGACGGCAGGTTATATGGATGATAACCGACCTCGGTCGCCGCTTTTTGGAACAGTTGCGCAGAGTAGGTATTCTTTTGCGCCGGCAGCGGGAAATCGTCGGAACGATCTGGCGCGAACGGGTTGCCCCCCTTGCCTGCACCAACCACTTTCCCCTTGATCGACCACGCGCTGCCGGAGGTGCCAAACACCTTCTCCGCCTTGTCAAAGTACGGTTCCAGCTCGTCGTAGGTCACGCCGAAGTCCTGGATGGTCATATCCTTGGGAATGAAGTTTTTGCCATAGCGCTCTTCATAATGGCTGCGCATGCGCAGTTCGATCGGATCGATGCGGAAATGTACCCCAGACCAGTGCAGTCCGGCACCGCCCACGCCGGTACCCGGCAGGAATGCCGCCAACTGACGGTATGGCACCGCGGTCTGGCTGCTGTTATGGCGAATGGTCACCGTGCTTTTCGACAAGTCCTGGAACAGTTTGCGGCGAATATTATAGGTAAGTTCGTCGATAACCTGCGGATAGGAACCGTCCGGGTAGGTATCGCGCATCGGCCCACGCTCCAGCGCAACCACGTTCAGCCCCGCTTCGGTCAGCTCCTTGGCCATGATGGCGCCAACCCAGCCAAACCCGACGATCACCACGTCCTTTTTCTTCATTAGCGTTGCCATTGTTATCCTCTCTCCCCACGAATCGAAACCGGTGGGAAGGGATAACGTTCCCCTCGCTCAACCCAGTCCATAAAGTCGGCGCGCGCACCCGGAAAATTAATCAGCTTCCAGCCAACCATGTCTTTATTACCGCCATGGATCGGATCGCTGAAGAAACCTTCGCGGGTGTTTTGCAGCAGGTAGGAGAAAAACAGCTTGGCGGGCACCTGTTCGAACTCGGCTTCACCAGCTTCCATCTGTTTCAGCATCGCGTCCTGTTGTGCGCCATCCAACTGGGCAAACACCTTGCCATGCTGCTTTTTGCTGTAACCGTCGGCGTCGGCGATGCCCAGATTGTAAATCTGCTTTGGCACCAGCGGTAACTGATAACCCAGCTCCTTAGGTACGTCCGGGTTGAATGGCCCCTGCATATACCAGATGGCACCGGTGGCATAGGGAGTATTCATCTGGCGATCGATAAATTCCGGCACGCCAGCTTCCAGCGCGCCTGGGCCACGATCGTCGGCCGGGATCAACCGCGCCACCGCGGCGTTGATAAAGGCCCACTCTTCCGGCGTGAAGAAAGTGGGTTGATAAGCGTCAGTTGTTGCGGGTGTGTTACTGGCAGCATTGGCGGCTGCCGGCGCGGTCAAAGCCCCGACGCTACTGCCGCCAATCACCGCAGCAGGGATCAGGGTCATCGATTTGAGTAAGAAATCGCGCCGCGAATTGTTAGTTTTATCGTCCGACATATCACATTCCATCCAAAGATAATCACAACTATTTAACCTCAACCGTGCGGTTGATGTGGGTTTTAAACATAATTTGTAACTTTTTTGTCTATTTATTGAAGGCCAAAAAATAATCTTTAGCAAAAATGTTACCGGTAACTTATTGAATGGACGCAAAGAATTGACCACAGCCGACAAATTGACTTTTTGTGCTGTTTTCTGGCTAACGGCAGGAGAAATAACGAAAAATGAGATATTCGACGGGTTTGCGCGCTTAAGAAAGTAAAAAAACCGGCCAGGAAGGCGCCGGTTTTTCACGGGTTCGGGTTATTGCTGCATCGCCTGGTAAGCGGTTGTCACCTTCCACAGGTAACGCGGCGCCTGCGGTGCTGGGTGTTTCTTCTGTATGTGCTGGTAAAACTCGTCCGGGCTCATTTGGTTGATGCGGTTCACCGCCACCCGCTTGTCCGAAGAGAAGGTGCGCAGCATCGCGCCAGCACCATTGACGTAGGAGACGATGGTAGCGTATTGCAGAGTTTTAGGGTTGGTAATCCCGGCTAGCTGTTGGCTTTGAAGAATATTGATATAGGCCGTTCCCAGATCAATATTGACCGCCGGATCTTTTAATTCTCGCGAACTGGGTTGCCCCTTTTTGCCCTTCATACGATAGGCATCACGCCCGGCAGTAGAGGCTTTCAACTGCATCAGCCCCACGGCATTGGAGGTGCTGACCACGCTTGGATTAAATCCGGATTCAACCTGGATAATCGCCTTGATCAGCGTTTCATCCACGCCGTAATGGCTGGCGGCCTGGCTGATATAGTCGTTGTAGGCAACCGGGGTGCCGGTGCGGTTGACCGGTGCCTGCGGCGGCGGCTGCAACCACCCTCCCTTGCCTGTGCCACTGCCCGTTGTGCTGCTGGTTGTCTGCGGGTCTTTCGCGCACCCCGCCAAAAGCGTAATTGCCATCAGGCAACCAATTTTTGTTTTCACAGAATCCCTCACTCCTTTCAATGAGTTGCGTAGCAGAGGCAACGTGTAAGGACGCCTGCATTCATTTTTTGGTCTATTCTCATGCTATCCATATACCAAGAGGTGATTTATGAGTCAATCTGCGACCAGGTGTTTTGTGGTGACTTTTCGCTACCAGGAAGAAGGATTAACTGATTTGGCGAAGCTTACCGGACAATTGACCCGCGAAGGTTTCACCACTGCGCTGACGGATAAAGACGGAGTTTCGCACGAGTTGGGCAGCAATAGCTTTGCGCTGATAACCTCACTGGATCAAGCAGATACCGAAAAACTGGCACAAGGACTCGGGCAGGTTGCGTTAGGAAAAACGCCAGAAGTGTCGATATCTACTTATGACGAGTATGTTAAACAGTTACACACCGATAACTAGTTACATACGGATACATTAAATGCTATAACTCACCGGACGGTATTATTTGTTGATGCTGGAATCAACCTGTCGTCAGTTGCTTGTGACGCTTGACTTCATGATAAATGATATTGATAATCATTTTCATTTAAACAAGGAGAAGTCACCATGCTACTGAAACCGAACGCATTTCCCTTTGAGCAACGCGCAACACGATGGCTGCGCCCGTTTGTTCTGCCTGGACTGCTGCTGGCTGCCGCGCTGTTCAGCCACCCTGCGCTGGCCGAAAAGAAACTGCGCGTGGTGACGACCTTCACCATTATTCAAGACATTGCGCAAAACGTGGCCGGCGATGCCGCCGTGGTCGAATCCATTACCAAACCCGGCGCAGAAATTCACGATTATCAACCCACGCCGCGCGATATCGTCAAGGCGCAGCACGCGGATCTGATCTTATGGAACGGCATGAACCTGGAGCGTTGGTTCCAGCGCTTCTTCGAAAATATCAAGCAGGTGCCTGCGGCGGTGGTTACCGAAGGCATTACGCCGCTGCCGATCCGCGAAGGGCCGTACAATGGCAATCCCAACCCGCACGCCTGGATGTCACCCACCAACGCCCTGGTATATATCGATAATATTCGCCAAGCGCTGGTGAAGTACGATCCGGCCAATGCCGAAACCTACAATCGCAACGCCAAAGCCTATGCAGAAAAAATTGCCGCGCTTGACGCCCCGCTGCGTGAACGACTGTCGCGTATTCCGGCGGCGCAGCGCTGGTTGGTGACCAGCGAAGGCGCGTTTAGCTACCTGGCGAAAGATTATCAGTTGAAGGAAGTCTATCTGTGGCCAATCAACGCCGACGAGCAAGGCTCACCGCAGCAGGTGCGGCGGGTTATCGACGCGGTGCGCGCCAATAACATTCCGGTGGTGTTCAGCGAAAGTACCATTTCCGACAAACCGGCCAAACAGGTGGCAAAGGAAACCGGGGCCAACTACGGTGGCGTGCTGTACGTTGATTCGCTGTCTGCCCATGACGGACCGGTACCGACATATATAGACTTGCTGAATGTAACCGTGCAGACCATTGCCAAAGGATTTAATCAATGACCGCTGAGGCGTTTGTCCGACCCGAATTGAACGTCGATGATGTCACCGTCACCTACAACAACGGCCATACCGCGATTTACGACGCCAGCTTCTCACTCACCGGCGGCGCCATCTGTGCCCTGGTCGGGGTGAACGGCAGCGGCAAATCGACGTTGTTTAAAAGCATTATGGGGCTGGTGCGCCCCACTCACGGCCGCGTATTGCTCAGCGGCAAACCGATTGCCGATGCGCTGAAGAAAAACCTGATTGCCTACGTCCCACAAACGGAAGACGTTGATTGGAACTTCCCGGTACTGGTGGAAGATGTGGTGATGATGGGGCGTTACGGCAAGATGAATTTTCTGCGTATTCCTTCCAAAGACGACCGTCAGCGCGTGGATAACGCGCTGGCGCGCGTCGGTTTGAGCGAGCTGCGCAAGCGGCAGATCGGCGAGCTGTCCGGCGGGCAGAAAAAACGCGTATTTCTAGCCCGGGCGCTGGCGCAGCAAGGCAGCGTACTGTTGCTGGACGAGCCGTTTACCGGCGTTGACGTCAAAACCGAAAACGCAATTATTGACCTGTTGCGCGCGCTGCGCGACGAAGGCCACCTGATTCTGGTTTCCACTCACAATCTGGGTAGCGTGCCGGAATTCTGCGATCGGGTAATACTCATCAACCGCACGGTGCTGGCCGCAGGCCCGACCGAAACCACCTTCACCCAGAGCAATCTGGAGCTGGCGTTTGGCGGCGTGTTGCGCCATATCAACCTGTCCGGCCCGGATCTGCACGACGATAACGATCCGCGTACCGTTACGGTGCTGACCGACGACGAACGGCCGGCGGTATTTTACGGTCACACCAAAAGCGATCCACCAGCGCAAAGCCAGCCAAAGGAGAAACAATCCTGATGCTGGAGATTCTGCTGCAACCCTTCAATTACAACTACATGGTCAAAGCCATTTGGGTCAGCGCCATCGTCGGCGCCGCCTGCGCGTTCCTGTCGGCCTATCTGATGCTGAAAGGCTGGTCACTGATGGGCGATGCCCTGTCACACTCGGTGGTGCCTGGCGTTGCCGGCGCTTATGCCTTGGGGCTGCCCTACGCCGCCGGCGCATTCTTTACCGGCATGCTGGCGGCGCTGGCAATGACGCTGGTACGTCACGTTACCCGTCTGCGCGAAGACGCGATTATCGGTTTTATCTTTTCCACCTTTTTTGCCGTCGGGCTGCTGATCGTCTCGCTAAATCCGACCTCGGTTAACGTGCAGTCGATTATTTTTGGCAATATCCTCGGCATCGCCGATGAGGACGTGCTGCAGGTAGAGATTATCATCGGTGTCTCACTGGTTATTCTGTGCCTGCTGTGGAAGGACCTGCTGGCAGTATTCTTCGACGAGAGTCACGCGGTGTCGATTGGCCTGTCGCCGCTGCGGCTGAAAATCCTGTTCTTTACCCTGCTCAGCGCCTGTACCGTTGCGGCATTGCAAACCGTTGGCGCCATTCTGGTGATCGCCATGGTGATCACCCCTGGCGCAACCGCCTATTTACTGACCGACCGCTTTAGCCGACTGGTGATCATCGCTATCATTATCGGCGCGCTGACCAGCGGTATCGGCGCCTATTTAAGCTTCTTCCTTGATGGAGCCACCGGCGGCGTGATCGTCACCCTGCAAACCGTGGTATTCCTGCTGGCGTTTGTGCTGGCACCGAAACATGGCCTGCTGGCGAGCAAACGTCGGGTGGCGCGCGCTGAACACCACGGGGAGGAAGGCTGATGGAAATGTTATATCAATGGCTCAGTGAGCCCTTCGCCTATCCGTTTATGCAACGGGCGATCGTGGCTGCCATCGTCACCGGCGTGGTGTGCGCGGTACTGTCATGCTATCTGGTGCTCAAGGGCTGGTCGTTGATGGGCGACGCCATTTCACACGCCGTACTGCCTGGAATCGTACTGGCGTTCGTTCTCGGTATTCCCTTGGCCATCGGCGCGTTTCTCTCCGGTATATTTTGCGCACTCGCCACCGGTTATCTAAAGGAGAACAGCCGGGTGAAGGAAGACACGGTGATGGGCATCGTCTTCTCCGGCATGTTCGCCTTTGGGCTGGTGCTTTTTTCGCGAGTGGATACCGATCAGCACCTGAGTCACATTCTGTTCGGCAACATGCTCGGCATCACCGACGGCGAACTGAAACAAACGCTGCTGATTGCCGGTATTACGCTGGCGGTGGTGCTGCTGAAGCGCCAGGATCTGATGCTGTACTGCTTTGATCCCAGCCATGCACGGGTAATTGGCCTGCCGGTCAAACTGCTGCATTACGGCTTGCTGTGCCTGCTGGCAATGACCATTGTCGCCTCGTTGCAGGCGGTGGGGGTGATTCTGGTGATCGCCATGCTGATAGCTCCAGGGATTATCGCCTTCCTGCTGTGTCGCAGTTTTGACCGCATGCTGCTGGTCGCCACCGTGGTGTCAGTGTTTTCCTGCGTGCTCGGCACCTTGATAAGCTTTCATATCGATGGTGCAACCGGACCATGCATCGTCATCGTACAGGCCGTGCTGTTCGTCATCGCCCTGCTCTACAGTCGCATTAAACCGTTACAACGTCACGAAGGTGCGCTGCTGGATGATAAATCCCGCTCGCGCGCTCCCCGCGCCTAGCAGTAGGAAAAACTAACCTCGGCACAGGAGTATTTAAATTAATCAATAGCGTATATACTTTGACCAGATGTGCGATTGTGACAAATACGCCAACGGTAACGCACGGCTGTGCGCCATATCGTGTTTTCACCATGTCAAAGACGCTAAGCTAATGAAACAGCAGGCAACACAGAGGGGGGAATACCATGTGGCAAGCCGTTAGTCGTCTGTTAAGTGAACATCTTGGCAACGCAGAAATCCGCCAAAGGACTGAACTGCCGGGGGGCGAAATCCACCCGGCGTGGCGCGTGAATTACGGTGACAGCGAAGTGTTCGTCAAGTGCGACGCCCGCGAGTTGCTGCCTATTTTCACCGCCGAAGCGGATCAGCTGGCATTGCTGGCGCGTAGCAAAACCGTGCGCGTGCCGGCGGTCTACGGCGTCGGCAGCGATCGCGACTACAGTTTCCTGCTGCTGGAATACCAGACGCTCAAGCCATTGGATGCCCACGGCGCCCATTGTCTCGGACAACAGCTGGCACGTCTGCATCAGTGGAGCGAACAGCCGCAGTTCGGCCTCGATTTTGATAACGATCTTGCCACCACACCGCAGCCCAATGCCTGGCAACGCCGCTGGGCCGAATTCTTTGCCGAACAGCGCATCGGTTGGCAGCTACAGCTGGCGGCGGAAAAAGGCATGACCTTCGGTGATATCGATGAACTGGTCGACATCGTCTACCTGCGTTTGCAGAACCACCAGCCACAGCCTTCCTTGCTGCATGGCGATGTGTGGCCAGCCAACTGCGCAATGACTGCCAACGGCCCAATGCTGTTCGACCCCGCCTGCTACTGGGGCGATCGAGAATGCGATCTTGCCATGCTACCGTTGTACCCGGAACTGCCGCCGCAAATATATGATGGCTATCAAAGCGTTTGGCCGTTGCCCGCCGACTTTATCGAACGTCAGCCGCTGTATCAGCTCTATTATCTGCTCAATCGCAGCAACCTGTTTGGCGGCCAGCACCTGGTCGCAGCGCAGCGCGCCATCGACAGCCTGCTACACCCTGAACCATAAAAAAGGGCCCGTGACGGGCCCTGTTTTTACCTGTCGCGAGCCCGTCGATCAGGCGCCGCCGGCCAGGCTTCCCAGCAGTTTGATGACAAAATAGGCCACCACCGCTATCACGATGGGCAAAATATACAGCGGGAAATATTGCAAGAAAATGGTGTGGTGCGGCAGTGTAATACGCTGTTCCAATTGAGCACGCGTAAGCCCTTCACTGCCCTTGGCCTGTTCAAGGATCAACTGATCTTCCAGACGTTCGCGGATGAACTTCACCTGTCGTGACATACGCGCGCCGGAAGCGCACAGCGCCAGCCCGACAAAGATAAGGAAATAGATAACGATAAACATCAGGTTGCCGCCGCTGAACAGGCTTTTATCGAGATTCGGCACCGGCGAGTTATACCAGAACAGGTTAAGAAACGGTGTATTGAAACGCACCATATCCACCATGACATGCACAAAGTCCAGCATCACCGCATTGATGCCTTTGGTTTTCTCACTGTGTTGATAGATAAAGTTGAGCAGTGAAATCAGCGTCGACAGCAACGCCGGGATGAATACCAGCCATCCCAGGATACGTTTAATGATGGCAATACGCCCTGCCTGTTGATACGTCATGGATTCCCCTTGTTAGCGACGCAGCCGTAATGGCCTAAGTCTACCCGTTGTTGCCGGGCTGCGCCCACCGTTTTCTTTACACAGATCGGGTGGAATTATCCGATATCAACAGCTTAGCGTCTAAGTACGACGACAGCGCTGTTTTTTCGCATCGCGTTATACTGTTATCCCAAGGCATTATAAAAGGAACGATAATGATTCGGCTGATCGTCTTGTTGCTCGGCGCCCAGGCACTGCACCGGCAACGTCGCGCTTTACAGCTGTTTGGCTGGTTTTGGATCATCGTTGGCGTACTGATGCTGATCGATGTGTTGCAGGACGGGCGTTCACTGCTGGCGCTGGATGCGTTGGCGCTGATGCTGGCACTCGAGGGGGTGGTGGCCATCTCGGCGGCTTTGGTGATTGGCGGCAGCGGCCGGCCGGTGCTGCTGAAGGGCCTCGGGTTTATTTTTATGGCATTTCTGGTGCTCGACGTGCCGGCCGACGGCAATATCGTTTCTAGCGTGGTATTCGGCAGCGCGTTGCTGCTGGACGGCGTGGTGCGCATCGCGTCCTCAACCGTGATCCAGCACAGCCGCTGGAAGATTGTCGCCCTGGCCGGTAGCGGCGAACTGTTACTGTCGCTGATGATCTTTATCGGCTGGCCGGCACCGCATCGCATGACGGTGCCCTTTTGCCTTGGCCTGATGATGATCCTCTCTGGCTGGGCTTTGCTGCGCATTTCGCGCCGCCTGATGCACTTTACCCTGAATCGACAAGATACCGAATCGCCGTCACACACGGCTACCCAGCCGCTGACGGTATATGTCTGGACCCCACTTGGCACGGCGAAAGATGCACGCCGTCGCTATATCGTTGACCGTTACATTGCCGCAGTCGATGGTTCAGGCGTGATCTCTACCGGTCATGCGGCGCTGGAACGGGCTCCTGATATCTATATCAGCCATTATCCGCGCGATGAAATCGATCGGTCGGCACAGGACTTTCGCCGCTTGCTGCATGCCGGGGAGCAGAATAACGTCGCCGGCCGTTTTCTGCCCAGCTTGCAACAAGAAACGGCCGAATGGTGCCCACCGGACAAACACATTCACTTCTGCCGCTATAACTCCAGCGCTCTGCTCGCCTTCTGGCAGCACTACCGCCAGGACGATACCTACAACTTGACGCGACGCAACTGCTCAACCACGGTGATTAGCGCGCTGGACAGCGCACTGGAAGGCGTACTGGGCGGCCGACAGCTATGGCGACGCTTTCTGATGTTGTTGCTGGATCCTAACCTGTGGGTGTTGGCGATGTTGCGCAGCCGCGGTGAAAGCATGACCTGGACGCCGGGGCTGGTGCTGGACTATACCCGCATGCTGAAACAGGTGACCGAACGCCAGGATCAACGCTGGCTGCTGAAATTACGCAAACTGGCACAGCGTCTGGCGGCAATTCCCCGTAGGCAGCGGCGGCAAAAGTTTTAGTCACATCGGCGACAATGCTACAGTAAGGTCAATATTTCCTTATGGCGCCCGCAGGAGTGACCGCTAATGGCCTATTCGCAACAGATTGAAAGCGCAATTTTTGATATGGACGGCTTACTGATTGACTCCGAGCCGCTGTGGCTGCAGGCAGAGCTGGATATTTTCGGTTCGCTTGGCCTCGACCTTTCCGATCGGCACAATCTGCCGGACACCCTGGGCCTGCGTATCGATCTGGTGGTCAAGCTATGGTATCAGGCCATGCCATGGCAAGGCCCTTCGCTGGAACAGGTATCGGCACGCATTATTGAACGCGCCATTGAACTGGTGCACGAAACGCGCCCACTGTTGCCGGGCGTGCAGCAAGCGCTTGAACTGTGCCGCTCCCAGGGCCTGCATATTGGACTGGCGTCTGCCTCGCCGCTGCATATGCAACAGCAGGTACTGAAAATGTTTGAACTGGAACCCTATTTTGATCGGTTGGTTTCGGCGGAATATTTGCCTTACAGTAAACCGCACCCGGAAGTTTACCTGATCGCAGCCGAACGTCTGGGCAGCGATCCACTGCGCTGCATTACGCTGGAGGACTCGTTCAACGGCATGATCGCTACCAAGGCGGCGCGTATGCGTTCGATAGTGATCCCGGCACAGGAATACCGCCAGGATCCGCGCTGGGCATTGGCAGATCACCAATTGTCGTCGCTCGAGCAGCTGACGCCGGCACACCTGAGATAATCCCCCCGCCTTCCTATGATTTACTGCGCACTGCCGACCAGGCAGTGCGTTTTTGCCTTGTCGGTCAAAAACCAAGACCGCCGTCAAAATTAAATAAAACATTATTTCATTTTTATTGAATTCGCATACCGACCACCCTATGCTGTCGCCATAACAGAAAGCGCCGGGTTGTCGGTCGCCGCTGTCACTGCCACGCAGCGTCACCGTTTACCCGGTGCTTTCTTCCTGTCACTTCAGCAAGCGAGGCATTGAGATGGACGTCCGTCAAAGCATTCACAGCGACCATGCTAAACAGCTCGATACCGCCGGATTACGCCGCGAATTTCTGATCGAAAACATCTTTGAGGCCGATCGGTACACCATGACCTACAGCCACATCGATCGGATTATCGTTGGTGGAATCAAACCGGTGAATAAAACGGTCAGCATCGGCGACGAAGTCGGTAAGCAACTGGGCGTCAGTTATTTTCTGGAGCGCCGCGAACTGGGCGTGATCAACATCGGCGGTGCCGGTACCATCGAGGTGGATGGACAGCGCTATGAGATTGGCAATCAGCAGGCACTGTATGTGGGTCAGGGTGCCAAACAGGTTGAATTCAGCAGCGCCGATGCCCGTCGCCCCGCCAAGTTCTACTACAACAGCGCGCCAGCGCATACCGCGTATCCCAACCGGAAAATCACCTTGGAGGAAGCCTCGCCGCAAACGCTGGGCGATAACGCCACCAGCAATCGCCGCACCATCAATAAATTCATCGTGCCGGACGTGCTGCCGACCTGCCAGCTCACCATGGGCCTGACCACGTTGGCGGAAGGCAATCTGTGGAACACCATGCCCTGCCACACCCACGAGCGGCGTATGGAGGTGTATTTCTATTTTGATATGGACCAGGACACCGCAGTATTCCATATGATGGGACAACCACAGGAAACCCGACATCTGCTGGTACACAACGAACAGGCGGTGATTTCACCGAGCTGGTCAATCCATTCCGGCGTTGGCACCAAACGCTACACCTTTATCTGGGGCATGATTGGCGAGAATCAGGTCTTCGGCGATATGGACCACGTCGCCGTCAGCGACTTGCGCTGATCCCCCCTTTTCGAACCACGAGAGAAGCTGGCTATGATTCTAGATTCCTTTGATCTAAAAGGTAAAGTGGCGCTGGTGACCGGGTGTGATACCGGGCTGGGCCAGGGTATGGCAATCGGGCTGGCGCAGGCCGGTTGCGATATCATTGGCGTTAACCGCAGCGATCCGCAACAAACCCGCGATCGGGTCAGCGCGCTGGGGCGCCGCTTTCTGACGCTACAGGCCGATCTGAGCAGCGTGGCGGTGATCCCCAGCGTACTGGAACAGGCCATTGCCGAATTCGGCCGTATAGACATTCTGATCAATAACGCTGGTATTATTCGCCGCGAAGATGCAATTAACTTCAGCGAAAAAGACTGGGATGACGTGATGAATGTGAACATCAAAACCGTGTTCTTTTTGTCGCAAGCGGTAGCACGTCAATTTATCAAGCAGGGATCCGGTGGCAAAATTATCAATATCGCCTCCATGCTGTCTTACCAGGGCGGTATTCGCGTACCGTCGTATACCGCCTCAAAGAGCGCAGTGATGGGCGTAACCCGCCTGCTGGCCAATGAGTGGGCCAAACACGGCATTAACGTCAATGCCCTCGCGCCTGGCTACATGGCCACCAACAATACTCAACAGTTGCGCGCCGATGAGGAACGTAATCAGGCGATTCTCGATCGTATCCCTGCCGGCCGCTGGGGACTGCCGCAGGACATGATGGGGCCGGTGGTGTTTTTGGCGTCAGCCGCCTCTGATTATGTCAATGGCTATACCGTGGCGGTCGACGGGGGCTGGCTGGCACGGTGATCCCCCGCAACATCATTCCGACCAGGGCTCCGCATGGAGTCCTGGTTGCTTGCCGCAGGGTCATCGCATCACCGGCAGCGCGGAAACTGTCCAACTCATTGTAAATTCGGCGATTTAAACAATTAGTTACAGCGTCACCCATTCCATTACTGTGCAAATCCCCATATACTGGATAAATTACCAGTTTACCAGCCGGAATTGCAACAGCATGACTGCGGAAGGACATCTTATTTTTTCTGTCGCTTGCGCGATCTTCGCCAAGAAAGCAGAAGTGACACCGGTGCTGGCCAACGGCGACTGGTGGCATATCATACCCGCAGCCCTGCTGACGTCTTTATTACCGGATATCGATCATCCCAAATCGGTACTTGGCCAACGCTTGCGCTGGGTAGCGATCCCTATCGCGCGGGCCTTCGGCCATCGCGGCTTTACCCACAGCCTGTTGGCTATCGTCGGCGGCGTGATGCTGTTTAGCCTCGATGTACCACGCAGTTGGCCTATTCCCCCCGACGTCTTGCATGCCATGATCATCGGCTACTTCAGCCATCTGCTGGCTGACATGCTCACCCCCGCCGGCGTCCCCCTGCTATGGCCTTGCCGCTGGCGTTTTCGTCTGCCGCTGCTAAATTCACAAAAGGGCAATCAGCTGGAACGTGCCCTGTGTCTTTGTCTGGTCGCGTTCGCCATCTACTGGCAAGGGGGTTGCACCATTCCGGTGCAGTCGTATTTTGAGCAGTTGAAAAATATTAGACTGTGATCACGAAATATCGGCGTTTTTATATCCATATCGGCGATTTATTAAGCAAAAAATTACTGTGAGTTATATCACATTCGATTTGGATATAAGGGTTGCGCCGCGCAAACTGATACCATATCGACATCGCTACATCGTGGTGCGTAGCCATTTTTAAACTATAAAAAAGATATTGGAGACACGGGGATGAATCTACCGCTCGTAATTAACGTGCTGGTTTTTGTCGCCCTCCTTTTGCTGTTGGCGCAAACTCGCCATAAGCAATGGAGCCTGGCAAAAAAAGTTCTGGTCGGTTTGATGGTTGGCGTGGTATTTGGCCTCGCATTGCAACTGATCTATGGCGCAGACAATCCATTACTGAAAGAATCTATCGGCTGGTTCAACATCGTCGGTAACGGCTATGTGCAACTGCTGCAAATGATCGTTATGCCACTGGTGTTCGTCTCAATCCTGAGCGCCGTCGCCAAACTGCATAATGCGTCATCGTTGGGTAAAATCAGCGTGCTGACCATTGGCACACTGCTGTTTACCACGCTGATCGCCGCGTTGGTCGGGGTGCTGGTGACCAACCTGTTCGGCCTGACCGCCGAAGGACTGGTGCAAGGTACGCAAGAAAGCGCGCGTTTGTCGGCAATTCAGAGCAACTATGTCGGTAAAGTGGCCGATCTGACGGTACCTCAGCTAATATTGTCGTTCGTGCCGAAGAACCCGTTTGCCGATCTGACCGGGGCCAGCCCAACCTCAATCATCAGCGTGGTGATCTTCGCTGCCTTCCTTGGCGTCGCCGCACTGCAATTGGTGAAAGACGATCAGGCCAAAGGCCAACGCGTTCTGAATGCCATTGACACGCTGCAGTCCTGGGTGATGAAACTGGTGCGTCTGGTGATGAAACTGACCCCGTACGGCGTGATGGCGCTGATGACCAAAGTGGTCGCCGGTTCCAACATTCACGATATCATCAAGCTGGGCAGCTTTGTGGTCGCCTCCTATCTGGGGCTGGCGATCATGTTCGCGGTACACGCGCTGCTGCTGTCGTTCACCGGCGTTAATCCGGCCAAGTTCTTCCGCAAGGTCTGGCCGGTGATCACCTTTGCCTTTACCAGCCGCTCCAGCGCCGCCAGTATCCCGCTTAACGTGGAAGCGCAAACGCGCCGTCTGGGTGTGCCAGAGTCGATTGCCAGCTTCTCCGCCTCGTTCGGTGCCACTATTGGCCAGAACGGCTGTGCCGGCCTGTATCCGGCCATGCTGGCGGTAATGGTTGCCCCTACCGTCGGTATCAACCCGCTGGATCCGTTATGGATCGCCACGCTGGTTGGCATCGTCACCCTCAGCTCCGCCGGCGTTGCTGGCGTGGGCGGCGGCGCGACCTTTGCCGCGCTAATCGTGCTGCCGGCAATGGGCCTGCCGGTGACGCTGGTCGCACTGCTGATTTCGGTTGAACCGCTGATCGACATGGGTCGTACCGCGTTGAACGTCAGTGGATCTATGACCGCCGGCACCATTACCAGCCAGTTGATGAAGCAAACTGACAAAAGCATCATGAACAGCGAAGACGAAGCGGAACTGGTTCACCAGTAACCTTGCCCGTAGCAATAAAAAACCGGCGATTACGCCGGTTTTTTTATGTCTGCCTGTCGCTCGTTGATCATCGGCGATGAGAGCATCGCACCGTCAGAACGGATAATCGTGATAACCCTGCTGTTGAGAGATAATACGCGCGGCGTTATGTAACTGCCGAACGTAATCGGATTTCGCATCTTCCGAAAAACGAATGGTCGGGAAGGAGATGCTCAGCCCGGCAATCACCACGCCAAAACGGTCGAACACCGGTACCGCAATGCAACGCAGCCCTTCTTCCTGCTCTTCGATATCCTCGCCAAACCCTTGCGTGCGAACTTTATCCAGCACTGGCAACAGGTCCGCGGCGCTGGTAATGGTATGCGGGGTACTGCGGGTAAACTCCACCTGAGACAGAATATCGTTCACCTCTGCACGGTCACGCCATGCCAGCAGCACCTTACCGATGGCGGTACTGTGCAACGGATTACGCCGGCCGATGCGCGAATACATGCGCAGATTATACAGGGAGTCGATTTTATGGATGTATACGATGCTGTCTTCATCCAGCGCACCCAGGTGAATGGTTTCACGGGTGTGGTTGGACAACTCACGCATCTGAATGTCGGCGCTGCGGATCAGATCGACATTTTGTAACGACTTGGCGCCCAGTTCGAACAGTTTGAGGGTAAGAGAATATTTTTCCGATTCTCCCTCCTGCGCTACATAACCCAGCGACTTCATGGTTTGCAGGAAACGGTAGACGGTGCTTTTAGACATCATCACCCGCTGAGACAGTTCGGTAATGCCGATCTCGCGCTCCTCGCCCAGTGCTTGCAAGATACCGAACACCTTGAGCACCGATGAAACAGAATCCGGTTGTTTATCTAGATCTGCGTTAGCCATGGTCAATCCTACTCACCTATTTCTGTTTTAAGAAATTTGAACAAGGGTTTCAGTATAAGCGGAACAATCCGCGCTATGCAATGGATGCCAAGGAATAATCTGCTACTCATCGACGTTTACAATTGTCGGATAAATGGCAGATGAATTCGGCAACAAAACTGTTAGCATGGTCACCTTCTCTGAGTTTAATAATTCTCCATACTATGACGCGTTCCAGCACCGACGGTTTACCCGTCCCACAGCGCTACGGGGCGATCTTGGCCATTGCTCTCGGCATTACCGTTTCCGTGCTCGATGGCGCGATCGCCAACGTTGCGCTACCGACCATTGCCCGCGATCTCAACGCCAGCCCCGCCAGTTCAATCTGGATTGTCAATGCCTATCAGTTGGCGATTACCGTATCGTTGCTGTCGCTGGCTTCGCTGGGCGATTTGATTGGCTATCGGCGCATCTATCAGGCTGGCCTGCTGGTGTTCAGCATTACCTCGCTGTTTTGCGCCCTGTCCGATTCACTACTCAGCCTGACCATCGCCCGCGTATTGCAAGGCTTTGGTGCAGCGGCGATCATGAGCGTCAATACTGCGCTAATCCGTATTATTTATCCGCAGCGCTTTCTTGGCCGCGGCATCGGCATCAATTCGCTGATCGTCGCCTTCGCATCCGCCGCCGGTCCTACGGTGGCAGCGGCGATCCTGTCGCTGGCATCGTGGCAATGGCTGTTCGCCATTAACCTGCCGATTGGCATTGTCGCCTTGCTGCTGGGTATGCGTTATTTGCCAGCCAACGGCCAGAAGAGCCGCCAACAGCGCTTTGATCCGCTTAGCGCGGTGATGAACGCCTTGACGTTCGGTTTATTGATCACCGCCATCGGTGGCGTGGCGCAGGGGCAAAGCCCATGGCTGATTGCCGCCGAAATGGCGGCGCTGTTGCTGATTGGCTTTTTCTTCGTGCGCCGCCAGCTGCGCCAGGAATCTCCGCTGCTGCCGGTGGATTTGCTGCGTATCCCGATCTTTGCGCTGTCGATGGGCACCTCCATTTGTTCGTTTGCCGCACAAATGCTGGCGATGGTGTCGCTGCCGTTTTTCCTGCAAGGCGCATTGGGGCGTGACGAAGTGGCTACCGGGTTATTGCTGACGCCGTGGCCGTTGGCGATTATCGTCATGGCGCCGCTGGCCGGACGCCTGGTGGAGCATATCCACGCAGGTCTGCTGGGCGGTATTGGGTTGTCGGTGTTCGCACTCGGGCTATTCCTGCTGGCACTGTTACCGCCGAACCCGCACGATCTGGACATTATCTGGCGCATGGCATTGTGCGGCGCAGGTTTTGGGTTATTCCAGTCACCAAACAACCACACCATTATTTCCTCCGCACCGCGCCACCGCAGCGGCGGCGCCAGCGGCATGCTGGGCACGGCACGCCTGCTGGGGCAAACGACCGGCGCTGCGCTGGTGGCGCTGATGTTCAACCTGTTCCCCACCAGCGGAACCCACGCGGCGTTGATTCTGGCCGGCAGCTTCGCCACCCTGGCCGCCATGGTCAGCTGTCTGCGCATCACGCAATCCCCCGCCGGCACGGTTGAACCCAGCGCCAAATAGCAGGCATAAAAAACCCCGGTTAACCGGGGGTTTTCTGTTTACATGCTGGCTTGAGGCTACTTCAGGTATTGCCCGGAGCGCAGTGCTTCAATACGCTTGTCCAGCGGCGGGTGCGACATGAACAATTCGCTGAATGTCTTGGATTTACCGTTGATGCAGAATGCCATCATGCTACCCGCTTCCTGCGGTTCGTAGCTGGTTTTCAGCCGTTGCAATGCGGCAATCATTTTCTCGCGGCCGACCAGTTTGGCGGAGCCGGCATCAGCATAAAACTCACGGTGACGCGAGAACCACATGGTGATGATACTCGCCAAAATCCCGAACACCAGCTCCAGCACCATTGACACCGCGAAGTAGATCATCGGGTTGCCGTTGCTTTCGCCTTCCCCGTCTCGGTTGCCCAAGAAGCCGGCAGCCACCTGCGCCAACAGGCGGGAAATAAAGATCACGAAGGTGTTCACGATACCCTGGATCAAGGTCATGGTCACCATGTCGCCGTTGGCCACGTGGCTGATTTCGTGCGCGATAACCGCTTCTGCTTCGTCACGGCTCATGTTTTGCAACAGGCCGGTGCTGACGGCAACCAACGAGGCATCGCGGCGTGCGCCAGTAGCAAATGCGTTGATATCCGGCGCATGATAGATAGCCACCTGCGGCATGGCAATGCCCGCCTGCTGCGACTGACGACGCACGGTTTCCAACAGCCAGTTTTCGGTTTCGTTACGCGGTTGTTCAATCACTTCCCCGCCGACGGAGCGCAGCGCCATCCATTTGGACATCAGCAGAGAAACGAACGCACCGCCGAAGCCGAACAGACCGGCCATGATCATCAGGCCCTGAACGCTACTGGACTGGATTCCTGTCAGGCTGAGCACCAGCCCGAAAACCAACATCACCGCCAGGTTGGTGAGCAGGAACAGAGCTATACGCATCATAAAATGTTTACTTCCTCATAAATGTTAACAAAACGCTGCTTGGGATACCCAGATCGTATGGGCATCTGTCACAGTTTCAAGCGTTGTCCGCCATTAACCCACTAAAAATACGAAACTTTACAAAAACGGCGCTTGCTGCCAGTTTCGTAAATTGTAAACGATTGTTGCGGATAACGGTGGGTTTTTATCGTGGTTCGCGAAAGTGACGTTTTGTTTGCACCAGGTACGCCATTAAGGATTGCCGGTTGAAAAATGCACATGGTGCATGAGATTGGCAACGGACTCACAACGATGAAATCATCCCTGCACCGCAACGCCTAATTTCAGCATTAAAAAACGCACCCGAAGGTGCGTTTTACTTTCTGCCAGCGCCGCGTTATTTGGCGGCGGCCGGTTGTGTGGCTGGCTGATCTTTCTCAAGATGAGACAGTTCCAACGCGATATGCACCGTTTCATCCAGGTACGGATCCGGTTCCTGGTAATCCTTCGGCAAGGCATCCAGCGATTTCAACGGTTTCTTGCCGGCACGCTCCAGGCGATCGTTAATACGCTGCAAGCGGGTCGCGTCATCGTCGTGGTTCTCTTTCTCGCGCTGGGCCAGATTGAGCGAAACAATGTTGCGTTTGTCCTTCAGCGCCTTGTAATGGGCGATGTCTTGCGCGATGTACTGGAACTCTGGGTTTTTGGCGATGCGCTGCTGGTGATCCTTCAGCAGTTCAGGCACAAATGGCTTCATATCGCCGACCTTGGTATAGGTGGCGGCATTGATGCTGTCCCACGGCATGGCGTTGTCTTCAAAGCTTTCGCCGGTTTCCGCCGGATCGACGCCGGTTGGCATCAGGATATCAGGCGTGACGCCCTTACGCTGGGTACTGCCGCCGTCAACGCGGTAGAACTTTTGAATAGTGTATTGCACCGAGCCCAGCGCCGGCCATTCAGGACGCAGCATCTGATCGTAAATACGGTTCAGTGAACGGTATTGCTGCACGGTGCCTTTACCAAACGTCGGCTCACCGACGATCAGCGCACGACCGTAGTCCTGCATTGCCGCAGCGAAAATCTCCGAAGCCGACGCGCTAAAGCGATCGACCAGCACCACCAGCGGCCCTTTGTAGTAGGTCACGCCATCGGTGTCGGCGTCTTCACGAATTTTGCCGTTGTTGTCGCGCACCTGCACCACCGGGCCGCTCGGAATAAACAGACCGGACAGCGAGACGGCTTCGGTCAGCGCGCCGCCGCCGTTGGTGCGCAGATCGATGATCACGCCCTTGACGTTCTGCTTGGCCATCTTCTGCAGCTGAACTTTGACGTCATCGGTCAGGCCAACGTAAAAGCCGGGGATATCCAGCACCGCAATCTTTTCCTTGCCGACGGTTTTGATGGTCATCTTCACCGCGCGGTCTTCCAGTCGAATGCGCTCACGGGTCAGGGTGACCACGCGCGTCTTGGTGCCCTTGCCGGCTGGCAGGATTTCCAGACGCACCTTGCTGCCCTTTGGCCCCTTGATCAGTGAAACAACGTCGTCCAGACGCCAGCCGATGACGTCCACCATCCCTTTACCAGCCTGACCAACGCCGACAATCCGATCGCCAACGGTGATCGATTTGCTCTTCGCCGCCGGGCCGCCCGGCACCATCGAATTGATCAGGGTGTAGTCGTCATCCATTTGCAATACCGCACCGATGCCTTCCAGCGACAGGCTCATTTCGGTATTAAACTGTTCGGTATTGCGTGGTGACAGATAGTTGGTATGCGGGTCGATTTCATGCGCAAAGGCATTCATCGCCAGTTGGAACACGTCTTCGCTGTTGCTTTGCGTCAGGCGTTTGATGGCGAACTGATAGCGTTTGGTCAGCGTTTCGCGAATTTCCTTGTCGCTCTTGCCGGTCAGCTTGAGGTTCAACTGGTCATATTTGACCTTGGCATCCCACAGACGATCGAGTTCGGCTTTGTCTTTCGGCCACGGCGCTTTGCCACGGTCGATATCAATAGTGTCATTGCCGGTAAAGCTCATTGGCTTACCCAGCAACGACAAGGCATAGGTGTAACGCTCAAAGCGGCGTTTCTGCGCCAGATTAAACAGCGCGTAAGGCGTATCCAACTTACCGGTCTTCAGCTCGTCACCAAACGACTGGCGCTTATCGGCGAACTGCGCAACATCGGATGCCAGCAACACGTTGTGGCTGTAATCCAGCATGTTCAGATAGCGATCGAAGATCTTGCCGGAAAACTCGGCATCCAGGGCGAATTGCCGGTAATGGGAGCGAGTAAAGCGCGATGTTACGCGCTCACTCACTGTTGCATGCTGTGGTTCCTGATGCAGCTGCGGCAGTTGGTCGATGCGGATGTTGGCGGTGTCCGCACCGTAACTGACGCCAGCCCACATCAAGGCAGCGACTGCCGTTAATCTGACTAATTTGTTCATGCCTTGGTTGGCCTCCGTATCAGAACTGCAAGTGTTCTGCGCGCACAATCATCGCCAGACCGGAAGAGAGCTGCACACGTACGCCATCTTTAGCGATTTCGAGTACGGTAGCATCCATCGCGCTCTTACCTGCTCTGACTTTGATTTCCTGGCCAATTTGCAGTTTAGAGATATCCGTAACGGGCACATGAGGCTGCTGGTTTTCCTCTTTTGCGGCACGAGGTTGACGAGCTTGCTGCGGGCGAGTGTGTGGACGTGGCTTGCGGCCTTCCGGCGCAGCGCCGCCTTCACGACGAGCGGCAGGTTTTTTACCGGCTGGACGCGGACGACGAGGCTCAGCGGCAGCGGATTCACCGGCGGCTTCACGTTTTTTGGCGTTTTGTTCGGCACGCTGTGCCTGAACGCGCGCTTTGGCTTCTTCAAGCTGTTGGCGGGCATGGTCGACATGCTGCTGTTCGAGTTCGCCGCACGGGTTACCGTCCAGATCAACACGCTGTGCGCCGACTTTGATGCCATACAGGTAACGCCAGCTAGAGGTATACAGGCGCAGTGCAGAACGCAATTGCGTCTTGCTCAGATTCTCTTCCCCCTGCACGCGCTCCACCAGATCCTGAAAAATACCGATTTTAAGCGGACGAGCTTCGCCTTCGGCGCTAAAGCAGAGCGGAAAGCGCTCGGCAAGAAAAGCAATAACTTCTTTACTAGAGTTCAACTTAGGTTGATTTTCCATGAAATTTCCTGATTACAACGGTGTTGCCAACAAGCCGCAGGCATGAACAGGCGCCATTATAATGACGCCATCGCTAAATGCCACGTTAACCGTAGATCAACTTGCCGCTACAGTGACGTATTTCGCACAATTACACTGTTCCAGTTGCGCGCAAAGCCCCGCCACCACTGCTTTCAGGCCTAATTCGTCGTGCTCGTCGAACCGTTGATAAACTGTGCTGTCGATATCCAGCACGCCAATCACCTGACCGCCAACCACCAGCGGCAGCACGATTTCGGCGTTGCTGGCGGCGTCGCAGGCGATATGGCCAGGAAACGCATGCACATCGCCGACGCGCTGAATGCGGTTTTCTGCTGCGGCGGTGCCACAGACCCCTTTGCCCAGCGGAATGCGCACGCAGGCAATTTTTCCCTGGAACGGCCCGAGCACCAGCTGCTTGCCGTCCATCAGGTAAAATCCGGCCCAGTTGACGTCATCCAGCCGCTCATTGATCAGCGCACTGGCATTGGCAAGCGCCGCGATGAAATGGGTTTCGCCGTCAAGTAGCGCCACCAGATCGCGTTTGAATTCCGCGTAGAATTGTTCTTTTGTCATGTAGTAACCATTAACACTCTGTAGATAGCCTTAAGCTCGAGGCTTAGCCCCTATAAAATAAGCATTAAATGCGTATAGTCACAAGGTTAATCATCTGTTGCTTCACAAAACCCTGCCCGACAGGGTATGTTTGCCAGCCAGAAACCCCGTTTACCTGCTTTGCCACCTTCCTTTATAACACGATGGCAAAGACGGCGTTATTTTCCAGCTACGCTAAATAGACCTGCGGGCTAAAGAGCAGTTTTGATGATGAAGATACACGCGATCACCGGCCCGCTAAGCACAGCGCGCCACCAGCGCTGCTGCGAATGCGACCTGCTGTTTATCCTGCCGCCACTGGCGGGCAACCAGGCCGCTTATTGCCCGCGCTGCAATGCCAAAGTGGTCAATGGCCGCGACTGGTCGATGACCCGGCTGACGGCGCTGGCGGTAACCATGCTGCTGCTGATGCCGTTCGCCTTCACCGAACCGCTGATCAGCATTCGCCTGCTCGGCAGCCATATTCACGCCAGTCTGCTGGAAGGCGTCTGGCAGATGAGTCGCCAGGGCGATCCGATCACCGCCAGTATGGTGGCATTTTGTACCATGGGCGCGCCGCTGACGCTGGTGCTGTCGCTGCTGTATCTGCGTATCGGTCATCGGCTAGGCATGAATCTGCGCCCGGTGTTGCTGATGCTGGAACGGCTAAAAGAGTGGATCATGCTGGATATTTATCTGATCGGCATGGCGGTAGCGACGATAAAAGTCAAAGAGTATGCCGACATCGCGGCCGGCAGCGCGTTGATTGCCTATCTCTGTCTGACGTTACTCAGCCTGCTGACCCTGATTCACATGAACCTGGAACAGCTGTGGGAACGCTACTACCCGCAGCAACAGCCACAAGGGGCGCCGTCGGCGTTGCACGTCTGTTTATCGTGCCACTATACCGGCTATGCCGATTCGCGCGGCCGTTGCCCGCGCTGCCATATTGCCATGTGCCACCGCCAACCCTACAGCCTGCAAAAAACCTGGGCGGCGCTGATTGCGGCAATGATCCTGCTGATCCCGGCCAACCTGCTGCCGATCTCGATAATCTATGCCAACGGCGCACGAATGGAGGATACTATCTTTTCCGGCGTGGTCTCGCTGGCAACCTCGGGCAACATGCCGATTGCCGCGATTGTGTTTATCGCCAGCGTGCTGGTGCCGTTTACCAAGGTCATCGTGCTGATCACCCTGCTGTTCAGCATCCATTTCAAAACCTCGCACAGCCTGAAAACACGTATTCGGCTGTTGCGCCTGGTGAGGTGGATTGGCCGCTGGTCGATGCTCGATCTGTTTGTCATCGCGCTGATGATGTCGCTGGTAAATCGCGAGCAATTATTATCATTTACTATGGGGCCGGCAGCCTTTTACTTTGGGTCTGCGGTCATTTTGACTATTCTTGCCGTTGAATGGCTGGATAGCCGATTGATTTGGGATGCACATGCAACAGGAAACGCCGAATACGACGACTGAAGCGCGGGTCAAACACAAGCGCCGCATTTCACCCTTCTGGTTATTGCCGTTTATCGCCCTGCTGATCGCCGGCTGGCTGGTGTATAGCAATTTCCAGGAGCGCGGCACCACCGTCACCATTGATTTCCAGTCGGCCGCCGGCATCGTCGCCGGGCGTACGCCGGTGCGCTATCAGGGCGTCGACGTCGGTACCGTGCAGACCATCAGCCTGAGCAAGGATTTGCGTAAAATCGTGGTGGAAGCCAGCATCAAAAGCGATCTGGAAGACTCGTTGCGCGACGGTACCCAGTTCTGGCTGGTGACGCCCAAAGCCTCGTTGGCCGGCGTTTCCGGGCTGGATGCGCTGGTCGGCGGCAACTACATCGGCATGATGCCGGGCGGCGGTCAACCACAGACTCACTTTACGGCGCTCGATACCCAACCGAAATACCGTCTGAACACCGGCGAACTGATGCTGCATCTGCACGCCGACGATCTTGGCTCGCTCAATACCGGCTCGCTGGTCTATTACCGCAAGATCCCGGTGGGCAAGGTGTATGACTACACCATTGCCGCCGGCAACAAGGGGGTGACCATTGACGTACTCATCGATCGCCGTTTCGCCAACCTGGTGAAGGACAATAGCCGCTTCTGGAACGTTTCCGGCTTTAAGGGCGACTTCAGCCTGGCCGGCGCTTCGGTGCAAATGGAAAGCCTGGCCGCGCTGGTGAATGGCGCCATTGCCTTCGACTCGCCGCCACAGGGGCAACAGGCCAAGGCCGAGCAGAATTACACCCTCTATCCCGATCTGGCGCACAGTCAGCGCGGCGTCAACATCACCCTCGATCTGCCCAGTGGCAAAAACCTGAGTGAAAACCATACGCCGCTAATCTATCAGGGCCTGCAGGTCGGCACCCTGACCAAACTGACGTTGCAGCCCGACAGTAAGGTCACCGGCGAACTGACGATCGATCCGTCGGTGGTAGATCTGATGCGCAGCGGTACGCGTATTGCCATGCGCAGCCCGCGCATCAGCCTGAACGACGCCAAGCTGAGCCAGTTGCTGACCGGCAATACGCTGGAGCTGATCCCCGGCGACGGCGAGCCACAACAGCATTTCAATGTACTGGACAGCAGTGAAACGCTGCTGCAACAGCCCGGGGTACTCACCGTATCGCTGACCGCGCCACAGAGCTACGGCATTGACGTTGGCCAGCCGCTGATCGTACACGGCATCCGGGTCGGTCAGATCCTTAGCCGCACCCTGACCGATGACGGCGTCAACTTCCGCGCAGCGATTGAAGCGCAATACCGTGCGCTGATCCACAAGGACAGCAAGTTCGTGGTCAACAGCCGGGTAGACGTCAAGCTGGGTCTCGACGGTATGGAGGTGCTTGGCGCCAGTGCGCAGGAGTGGATCGACGGTGGTGTACGCATCATACCGGGCAGCAAGGGCGAACCGGCGACCCAGTATCCGCTCTATAGCAATGCGGAACGTGCCGAAGCAGGCATCATCGGCAACAAACCCAAGCCGACCCTGACGTTGACCGCCAATAGCCTGCCGGATGTGCAAACCGGTTCGGTGGTGCTGTACCGTAAATTCCAGGTAGGTGAAATCGTCGACGTCAGGCCAAAGGCGAACGAATTCGACGTCGATATCTATATCAGCCCGGAATATCGCAAGCTGCTGACCAATCAGACCATTTTCTGGGCCGAAGGCGGAGCCAAGGTGCAGCTCAACGGCAGCGGGCTGACGGTGCAGGCGTCGCCGCTCAACCGGGCGTTAAAGGGCGCCATCAGCTTCGACAATTTGCAGGGTGTGACACTGGACAAGGGCAGCAAACGGCTGCTGTATGCCAATGAAACCGCCGCCCGTGCGGTGGGTAGCCAGATTACGCTACGCACCTACGATGCCAGCAAACTGTCGCCAGGCATGCCGATCCGTTATCTGGGTATCGACATTGGCCAGGTCGAGTCGCTGAAGCTGGCACCGGAACGCAACGAGGTGCTGGCGAAAGCGGTGCTATACCCAGAATATGTCGATACCTTCGCCCGCTTCGGCACGCGTTTCTCGGTGGTCTCACCGGAGATCTCCGCCGCCGGCGTCAGCAACCTCGACACCCTGCTGCAACCGTACATCAACGTCGAACCGGGTCGTAGTGGACGTGCCCTGCGCACCTTCGAACTCCAGGAAGCCACCATCACCGACTCGCGCTACATGGATGGTCTGAACGTGGTGCTTGATGCGGCAGAAACCGGCTCACTGCAAATCGGTACGCCAGTGCTGTTCCGCGGCATTGAGGTAGGTACCGTGACCGGTTTCTATCTGGGTGCGATGTCCGATCGCATCCACGTTGCCTTGCGTATCAGCAAGAAGTACCAGCACCTGGTGCGTAACAACAGCGTGTTCTGGCTGGCGTCCGGCTATAATCTGCAATTTGGCCTGACCGGCGGTGTGATCAAGAGCGGCACCTTCCAACAGTTCATTCGCGGCGGTATCGCCTTCGCTACCCCACCGACCATTCCATTGGCGCCGCAAGCCAATGCCGGCAAGCACTTCCTGCTGACGGCGGAAGAGCCGAAAGACTGGAAGGAATGGGGGACGGCAATCCCGCGCAATTAACCCCGCCAGACGGCAGGGCTGCCACCGTGCGGCCCTGCCGATACTCTCTGCCCCTCGCTTTATGTTACACTGCCGCCCTCATTTTGACCGTCCATAAGAGTTACCCGTGGCCAAATCTGCTAGCGTACTTCTGCCCCCAGCCTTTCTCGACGCCACGCGCGCGATCATGCCCGCCGCACTGTCGATGGAGGATTTCATCGCCGCCTGCCAACGCCCGCTGCGCCGCAGCATACGTGTCAATACGCTGAAAATCAGCGTTGACGGCTTCCTGGCGCTGGTAAAGGACTACGACTGGCAACTGGCGCCGATCCCCTGGTGTGCAGAAGGTTTCTGGATCACCCGAGACGACGACGCGCTGCGACTCGGCAGCGCAGCGGAACACCTGAGCGGCCTGTTCTACATTCAGGAAGCCAGTTCCATGCTGCCGGTCAGCGCACTGTTCAGCGCAGGCGAAACGCCCCGTCGCGTACTGGACGTCGCGGCCGCTCCCGGTTCCAAAACCACCCAGATCGCCGCATTGATGAATAACCGTGGCGGCATTGTCGCCAACGAATACTCTGCCAGCCGCGTCAAGGTGCTCCATGCCAACCTCAGTCGCTGTGGGGTGAAAAACGCCGCCCTGACCCACTTTGACGGCCGGGTATTCGGCGCCGCTCTACCGGAGTCCTTTGACGCCATCCTGCTGGATGCTCCCTGCTCTGGCGAGGGCGTGGTGCGCAAGGACCCCGACGCCATGAGCAACTGGTCGCCGGAAAGCGTGCACAGCATTGCCGAAACGCAACGCCAACTGATCGACAGCGCCTTCCATGCGCTGGCGCCCGGCGGCGTGATGGTTTACTCCACCTGTACGCTCAATGCACAGGAAAACCAGCAGGTGATTAACAGCCTGTTGGCCAACTACGGTTCGGCGGTCAGCGTTGAACCGCTGGGCGACCTGTTCCCTGGCGCGCACCAGGCCTTGACCGACGAAGGTTTCCTGCACGTATTCCCGCAAATCTATGACAGCGAAGGGTTCTTTGTCGCACGCCTGCGCAAGCATCATGCGGTTGCGCCGCTGCCAAAGCCAGGCTATAAAGTGGGCAAATTCCCCTTCTCGCCGCTGTCCGGCAAAGACGGTGCGCTGGTGCAACAGGCGGCGGAAGCCGTTGGCCTGAGCTGGGATCGGCATGACCATCGTCTATGGGCGCGCGATAAGGAAATCTGGTTATTCCCGGCCGAGCTGGAGCCGCTGATCGGCAAGGTACGCTTCTCACGCATTGGCCTGAAACTGGCAGAACGCTTCCCGAAAGGCTTCCGCTGGCAACACGAGGCGGTGCTGGCATTGGCCGATGGTCACGCAAAGCAAGCCTTTGAGCTGGACGCCGCGCTGGCGCAGGAGTGGTTTCACGGGCGCGACCTGTATCCCGAGCCGCCGCCGCAGGGTGATGAATGCATCGTTACCTATCAGCATCAACCGTTGGGCATTGCCAAACGTATCGGCAGCCGGATAAAAAACAACCTGCCACGTGAACTGGTACGTGATGGCGTACTGGATTTCCATCAGTAACGTCCCTCCGGCGGCAATGTTGATATCTTGCCGCCAACCCGCTTTCTACCCAACTCCCCCACCGTCTGGCACGGTAACCACCAGCAGAGCGGCGCAGGAGCCGGGTTAATGCCAAGGCGGCGCTGAATGCGACACAGAGTGAAAGGCCAGTGGGTGGCTACCAGCAAAACGTCAGTTCCGTGATGGGATATTCAGCCCGGCTAGCCTGATGCCGGCAATAGTGCCAGGTTAAATGTTTACTGTGGCATTTTTTGCACCATTGACTATGCTCATTATGACGGCCTCTAACTGGTCTTACCTCTTACGTCCCGCTTGAGCAAGGAGTCTTCATGAGTGTATCCGTAGTGAAAATAGGCAGCTTTGAGGTCGATGATGCGTATTTGTCTACGTCATCCGAGCAGGCTGAAGGCAAAGGTATTCTGACCATCCCGTGTAAATCCGATCCTGACTTGTGCATGCAGTTGGACGGCTGGGATGAACACACCAGCATCCCGGCAGTATTGAACGGCAAACAATTGCTGTTGTACAAACAGCATTACGATCGTCAGGCCGACGCCTGGGTGATGCGCGTGGCATGATGGTACGCCAGGAAAACGCGCTGTGTTTGCTGAAAGACACAGCGCGTTTTTTTATGCCAGCGCGATACCACGCCCGGCGAAGAATCGCGCAAAGGTGTTGAGTGGCATCGTTACGTTCTCACGCGTTGCCAGGCTGTCTCCCGAGGGATTATGAAAGCGCAACCTGGTACCGTCCGCCGCCGTTACCAGCACCAGATGCCCACCTTTATGTGGCGGCGTCTGGTGCGGCTGGCGGATAGACGGATGCACCGAGGCAATGAAATAACGTCGGGATGCCAGCAAGAGCGGTAACTGTTCGGCACTGAGATCGACGTGCACCTGTGCCTGCAGCCCAAACTGTTCCCCCACATATCGGACGAACGGCGCGTAGATCAGCCCCTTGATGTTATCCCCCTGACGCTGGTAAGCCCCGTACGGCAGGCTACGTCGCGCCAGTTCCAACACCGGCGGTGCCACGCCGTCGCGATCGCGCAGCACCATGTTCAGGCACGCCATGCCGCAGACGTGATTGGCCCACTCACAGTATTCCGCCTGCGTCAGCGCCCCGCTACGCGTCCAGTTGAGGTCGTCTGCCAGACGGGCATCGCCGGCTATCAGCTGCGCCGCCAACTCCGGCGTGGCCCACTGGCAGCAGTAAGGTACCGGTTTCGTCACCTCAGAACGTCTCGATGACCTTGAAATTCATCAGGATCAGCGACATGTTGGGGGAAAACAGATCGTAGGCCTCAAAGAAACGCTGATGCTCCCGACGCCAATAGGCCAGCGACCGGTCGCCTTCCCCTTCGGCATAGGCATGCGCCTCGTCAACCTGATCGAAGCTTGTCAGATCCACCGTTGTCAATTCCACCGCACAAACCGGCTCGCCCTTGCCGTTGACCACCACAAAAACATCACCTTTTTGCGGAATGCCGTCCTGGTCCAGGTTCGCACAGGTCGCGGTCTTGGTACCGTTGACAATCAACGCCGCCAGTTGGTCCGCCAACTGTTCTGAATCTGCAAATGCCCAACGTTCGGCATTCTCGTACTGTTTGGGTAGCGCCTTCGCCATGTTTATTGCCCTGTTTGAGTCACTTTGCAGACAGAATAGTACACCGGATAGGCCGCTGCCCGCATCCGCTGCGTGTGTCTTCACTACGCCTGCAGCATCTTTACCGGTTTTTTACCCTAAATCCCTGTGCCTGCGCCGACGCAACAGGCATACTGGACGTTCACCCATTCCATGGCCGGCGGCCAGGCGGTAACATGAAAGACAGCGACAAAGATCCCGATGACACCTTCAGTGATTTATTAAAAGTCATTGCGCTTGTCGTTATTGTCATGGTTGTTTTAGCCATCTGGTATTTCAGCGCGTAAGGCATAAGGAGGAACACGTGGCAAGCAAGCGCATGCGCAGCAAACACTGGAAAATGTTCCTGATTCTGTTGTTGATCTGTCTGGCGCTGCTACTGTTGCGCTGGGCGGCGATGGTATTCGGTTAATTTCCACTATCACACCTCACGTTATCGCTTCCCCTTGCCGTTGTTTGCCCTGGTCGCCGGCATCGGTGGCGAATAGCCGCGCCAACTGCTACATTGAGCAAAAATCACCCAACCGAGGTTAACGATGATGTTCTCGGAACAGGAGATCAAACCCGTCTGGGACGAAGTGGCACGGCTGATCGGCGACAGCGTGATGCAAATGCGTCACCGGGGCGAAACGCTGTCGGTAGAATCGCTGGCAAAACATCTTTCACAGCAGTTGGCATGCAGCCAGAATATTGAACGCCGCATCCTGATCGGTGCCGCCATCAACATGCTGAAGGGAGAAAAGTGAATCGCCAACCGGACGGCTGGCGATTCGGCAGATGCTCAAGGTATGCAAGCCCAAGCATCCGGTTAGCAGTGTCTCACGCTAACGTGGCGATATTAATCAGAATTATCGCGATTTTATCATCAGACGGCATTTATCCTCCGAGGCTTTACATCAGCCAGCCTAACAATAGCGTTGCGCCAATTACCGTTGACGCGCCGCCAATACGCGTCGCAATCTGAGCAAACGGCATCAACCCCATGCGGTTGGACGCCGACAAAATCGCCACGTCGCCAGTACCACCCAAGCCGCTGTGACAACAGGTAACGATAGCCGCTTCCACCGGGAACATTTTCAAAGCGGGCGCAATCAGGAAACTCACCACGCCCATCGACAGTACTACCGATCCGCAGACGATCACATAGCCAAGCGAAAATACCGCCACCACGCTTTCCAGCGGCACATACAGCATGCCCAACCCAATCATCAGCGGCCACACCAGAGCTGCGGACACGAACTTGTAAAAACTGTGCGCGCCGGTTTCCATGCTGGCCGGAATGATGCGACAGTATTTGCACAATACCGCAAACAGAATCATCAATACCGGACCGGGAATGTGCACGATATGTTCAAACAGCCCGCCGACGATAAAGAAGGCGCAAATCACCAGCAGGCCACCGCCCATCAGTTGAAAATCCACCTGCCCCCCCTGCTCTTTTATCGCAAACACCGCATTCTCCTGCGCCGAACGGATCAGCATACCTTCACCGCTCAGCGCCTTGCGCTGCATGCCGATACGCGCCAGCACCCCGGCGGTGACGATGGCAAAAATGTTGCCCATCACCGCTGCCGGTGCCAGTTGCGCAACGTACACGTCCGGCGTGGCGCCCAGAATGGCGGAATAGGCCAGCGACAGCGGCAGAATACCCTCGCCAATGCCGCCGCCGATGATCGGCACAATGATAAAGAAAAAGGTGTGGTAGAAGCTGAAACCAAACAGTTTGCCCACCAGCAGTCCGGTGGCCACTGCGGTGACCGTTCCGACCACCAGCGGCACAAACATCCGTATCATGCCCTGGATCAGAATGACCCGGTGCATGCCCAGAATACTGCCGACCACCAGACTGGCGATAACGAAATACAGCAGGTTGGCATCCTTCATCAGCAAATGTACCGTAGCCATGACGTTTGGCTGGAAGAAGTCAAAGTACACCAGTACCGACGGTACCATCAGACATAAAATTGCCGGACCGCCAATATCGCGCAGCAGCGGTATGCTTTTGCCTAATTGCGCCAATGCAAAACCCAGCGTCATGATCACTGCCAAACCGCCGATCATGTTTTTGGGCAAAAAGTTGGCATAAGCGGAAACCGCCACGATGGCACTAATAGTGATAAACAAGGCTACCGGCACCGCACCGATATCCAATTGACGTAATTGATTAATTATTCCGGATGAGTCCGATTGCGCTGTGTTTTTCTCACAGGCAAGTTCTGCGTTTAACTGTTTCATTATTCACCCTGCTGGAAAGTGTCGGGATTGAAGCGCTTCGCCGAATGGTAATCAGCTTAATTAATCAATAAAAACAACTAATTAATCACAACCCTACGACCGGATGGGATGGATTCTTATTTGTGGATAAAACACTAGACAACCCTGACGATATGATAAAAAATAAAAAATCAGAACAAAATTGACTCGCGTAAATTAAATATTGTGAGCCTGCGCCAAGGTTGATTTTAATTAATTATCGTCAGCGTTTTGTAATTAAATTAATCAGTCAAAAATTCGCTGCTATGCTATACGGGAAAGCCTGTCGTCAGGCCTTTCATTAATAAGAATCGGAGCGGTGCAAGCTGAATCCGGTCAGCTACATCTGAACCCGTATTTCAATACGCCGCCGCATATTGAAAACGGGCATAATATCGCCAATAAGGAAGTAGAATATGTCTTCAACCGCTGTTACCCCTCAAACTCTCGCACGTTATGGTATTCACCACGCAATCGATGTCGTCTACAACCCTAGCTATGAACTGCTGTTCAACGAAGAGACGCGCGCCGACTTGCCGGCACTGGAGCGCGGCACCCTGACCAGCCTGGGCGCCGTCAATGTGGATACCGGTGAATTCACCGGTCGTTCGCCAAAAGACAAGTATATCGTGCGCGACGACACGACCCGCGACACCGTCTGGTGGTCCGATAACGGCACCGGTAAAAATGACAACCAGCCGCTGTCGCCAGAGGTCTGGCAGCAGTTGAAAGCGCGGGTTGGCGAACAACTGTCTGGCAAACGCCTGTTTATCGTGGACGCATTCTGCGGCGCCAACGCCGACAGCCGTCTGAAAGTACGCTTCATTACCGAAGTCGCCTGGCAGGCGCACTTTGTAAAAAACATGTTCATCCGCCCGAGCGACGACGAACTGGCAGACTTTGAACCGGATTTTGTGGTGATGAACGGCGCCAAGTGCACCAACCCGGACTGGCAGCAACAGGGGATGCACTCTGAAAACTTTGTTGCCTTTAACCTGACCGAACGTATGCAACTGATCGGCGGTACCTGGTACGGCGGCGAAATGAAGAAAGGCATGTTCTCGATCATGAACTACCTGCTGCCGCTGAAGGGCATCGCCTCGATGCACTGCTCGGCCAACGTCGGCCAACAGGGCGACGTGGCGGTGTTCTTTGGCCTGTCCGGCACCGGCAAGACCACCCTGTCCACCGATCCGAAACGCCAGTTGATCGGTGATGACGAGCACGGTTGGGATGACGACGGCGTGTTCAACTTCGAAGGTGGCTGCTACGCCAAGACCATCAAGCTGTCGCCGCAGGCCGAACCGGAGATTTACCAGGCGATTCGCCGCGACGCGCTGTTGGAGAACGTGGCGGTGCGTGACAATGGCACCGTCGATTTCGATGACGCCGGCAAAACGGAAAACACCCGCGTCTCCTACCCGATTTACCATATCGACAACATCGTCAAACCGGTATCAAAAGCGGGTCATGCGCAGAAAATCATTTTCCTTACCGCTGACGCCTTCGGCGTGCTGCCGCCGGTATCACGCCTGACGCCGGAACAAACCCAGTATCACTTCCTGTCCGGATTCACCGCCAAGCTGGCCGGCACCGAACGTGGCATCACCACGCCGACACCAACCTTCTCCGCCTGTTTCGGCGCGGCATTCCTGACGCTGCATCCCACTCAGTACGCTGAAGTGCTGGTGAAACGCATGGAGGCCGCCGGCGCCCAAGCCTATCTGGTCAATACCGGCTGGAACGGCAGCGGCAAACGTATCTCGATCAAGGACACTCGTGGCATTATCGACGCGATATTGAGCGGCGACATCGATCAGGCCGACACCTTTACCCTGCCGATCTTCGGGCTGGCGGTACCGAGCGCATTGCCGGGGGTCGATCCGTCGATTCTTGATCCGCGCAAAACCTACGCCGACGAATCACTGTGGCAAGAAAAGGCCGAAGATCTGGCACAGCGCTTTATCGATAACTTCGCCAAATACACCGTTACCCCAGCCGGCGAAAAACTGCTGGGTGCCGGGCCGACGCTGTAAACGACAAGGGCGCCACGGCGCCCTTGCTCCAATCTTCCGGGGCAGCCTGTCATGCCCCGTTCACGATTATCCGGTTAGCCGTTTACCATCCGTCCCGGTCACGATCGCATTTACCGCAGAAATCAATTGATTGTTTTGCCATCTAAATTTAGAACGGTCGAACAATAACAGATTAACGGGGAAGGCAATGGCAGCGCATACAGCGGTAATCGATGCCCGTCGTTCGCGACAGGCATTGCTGGCCGGTTCGGTTGGCAACTTTATTGAATGGTATGAATTCGGCGTTTACGGGTTTCTGGCAACCGTTATCGCCGCCAACTTTTTCACTCTGCAAGGCGAAAGCGAGATCACCAGCCTGATACTGACCTACGCCGCGTTCGCGCTGGCGTTTTTCTGCCGGCCCATCGGCGCGGTGATCTTTGGCCGCATCGGCGACCGCATAGGCCGTCGCCCGACGCTGATCGCGGTACTGCTGCTGATGACGCTGGCTACGGCGCTGATCGGCGTTATGCCAACCTACGCCGCCATCGGCGTTGCCGCACCGCTGCTGCTGACGCTGCTGCGCATGTTGCAAGGGCTGTTTGCCGGCGGCGAGTTTGGCGGCGCGGTGTCGTTGATGACCGAATTTGCCCCGCCCGGAAAACGTGGGCAATACGGTGCCTGGCAATCGCTCACCGTGGCGCTCGGGTTGCTGGCCGGCGCCGGTCTGGTCGCCTTGCTGGCCGCGCTGCTGAGCAAAGAACAATTATACCAGTGGGGATGGCGTATCCCCTTCCTGCTGGCCTTGCCGATGGGCGCGGTGGCACTGTGGCTGCGTCTGAAGCTGGAAGAAACGCCCACCTTTACCCAGGCGCAACAGTCCCCACAGTCCGACTCTGCCCCGGCGGCCAGCCTGCGTGGCGTGCTGACCACCATCCTGCTCGGCATTGGCCGCATGATGGGCTGGTCGGCCGCCGGTTATACCTTCCTGGTGGTGATGCCCTCCTATCTGCAAACCTCGCTGCATGCCACCTTCCAGCAGGCGCTGGTGGCTACGGTGCTGGCCAACGTCGGTTTTGCTCTGACCATCCTGCCTGCCGGTATCCTCAGTGACCGCTGGGGGCGCAAAACGGTGATGCTGACCGCCATGCTGGCGGTGATCCTGTTCACCTTTCCGCTATTGCATCTGCTGCAAGATGTGCAAACCTCGCTGGCAATCAAAGGTATCGCCGTGCTGAGCGCCGGTGCGGTGGTTGGCCTACTGGCCGGCCCCGGCCCGGCAATGCTGGCGGAAATGTTTCCGACCCGGGTGCGCTATACCGGCCTCGGGCTGGCCTATTCACTGTCCAATGCGGTGTTTTCCGGCTCTGCCGGGCTGATCATCACCGGCTTGATCAAACAAACCGGCAATATTGATATTCCCGCCTACTACGTGGTCGCCACCTCATTAGTCAGCCTGCTGGCCTTGATGACACTGCGGCGCGACGACCATTTGCGCTCGCTGAACGAACGCTAACGGCTATGGCCCTGCTTGCAGGGCCATAGCCCTATTTCGTGATGGCGATCGCGCATCGCAAATGTTAACGTTAACTTTTGTGATTAACATCGCAAACAAGGCGCAGAACATCTTCCAAAGCGCAAAAGTTAACGTTAACAATAACGCCAACTTTCCTCACTGGGACATGGTCATGAACCGCGAAACAAAAAAATACTATCTGCTACTGAGCGGCCTGTTGTTCTTCTTTTTCTTTACCTGGTCATCCAGTTTTTCACTGATCGCCATCTGGCTGCATCAAAAAATCGGGCTGAAAGGCGCGGAAACCGGGCTAATCTTTTCCGCCATGTCGCTGATGGCGCTGTTTATCCAGCCGTTATACGGTTTTATTCAGGACAAGCTCGGCTTGCGCAAGCATCTGCTGCTGTTTATCGGCGTGCTACTGGTGCTGACCGGTCCGTTCTTTATCTATGCCTACGCACCGCTGCTGCGCTTCAACCTGGCGCTGGGTGCTCTGGTCGGCGGCGTGTTCATCAGTCTGGCATTCAACGCCGGTATCGGCGTTCTGGAATCCTACACCGAGCGCGTCAGCCGCATTGTCGGCTTCGAGTTTGGCCGCGCCCGCATGTGGGGATCGCTCGGCTGGGCCAGCGCAACCTTCTTTGCCGGATTTATCTACAACATTAATCCCAATATCAATTTCTGGCTGGCTTCCGGTTCGGCAGTGCTGTTCCTGTTGCTGCTCAGCCAGGTGCAGGTGCTGAAACCCAACGCCATGGCGGCGCTGGAGTATGGCAAACCGGACAACCTGCGTTTGCAGGACGCGCTCGACCTGCTTCGCCTGCCGCGCTTTTGGGCACTGGTGGTGTTCGTCATCGGCACCAGCGTCTACGGCGTTTTCGACCAGCAGTTTCCGGTCTATTTTGCCTCTCAGTTCTCAAGCGCGCAGCAGGGCAACGAAATGTACGGCTTCCTCAATTCGTTGCAGGTGTTTCTCGAGGCCGGTGGCATGTTCCTCGCCCCGTTGCTGGTCAACCGCATCGGTATCAAGCAAAGCCTGCTGCTGGCCAGTAGCGTGATGGCATTGCGTATGTTCGGTTCCGGCCTGGCCAGCGGCGCCATCATGATTTCGGCGATGAAACTGCTGCATGCGGTAGAACTGCCGATCCTGTTGGTGGCGCTGTTCAAATACATTACCAGCCGCTTCGACAGCCGCCTGTCCTCCACGCTGTACCTGGTCGGCTTCCAGTTTATCGGCCAGGTTGCCGCCAGTTTCCTGGCGCCGCTGGCGGGCTATGGCTACGACCATATCGGCTTTGCCGATACCTATCTGCTGATGGGGTGCGCCGTGGCCTGCACCACCCTGCTTTCCTGTTTCCTGCTGCGCGGCGAATCGGCCGACGGTAAACCGAACATTCATCCCGTAAGTGAGCCAAGCCAATGAAAAATACTTTAGCCCAAGCCGATCATGCCGTAGAAATGCTGCGCGCCACGCGTAAGGACGATTATTACCCGCGCTTCCATCTGGCGGCCGCCGCCGGCTGGATCAACGATCCCAACGGGTTGATTTGCTTTAACGGCGTCTATCACGCGTTTTTCCAGCACCATCCGTATGACGAAAACTGGGGGCCAATGCATTGGGGACATGCCATCAGCCACGATCTGGTGCACTGGCAGCCGATGCCGATCGCGCTGACGCCCGGTGACAGCGATGACCTCGACGGCTGTTTTTCCGGTTGCGCAGTCGACGATAACGGCGTATTGACGCTGATCTACACCGGTCACCGCTGGCTGGGTGAGCCAGGCGACGACAGCCAGCTACGCGAGGTGCAATGCCTGGCCACCAGCGAGGACGGCGTACATTTCACCAAACACGGCGCGGTGCTGACGCCGCCGGATGGCATCCAGCACTTCCGCGATCCCAAGGTGTGGCGTCAGGATGGCCAATGGTGGATGGTAGTGGGCGCCAAGCGGCACGACCTCGGCCAGATACGACTGTATTGCTCCCACGACCTGCGTCATTGGCGCTTTGATCGCATCCTGGCGACGGCGGAGGAACCATCGCAGGGCTACATGTGGGAATGCCCGGATTTCTTCCCGTTGGGGGAACAACAGCTGTTGCTTTTTTCGCCACAGGGTCTGACGGCGCACGGCTACCGCCAGCGCAATCGCTTCCAGAGCGGCTACCTGCTCGGCAACTGGCAGCCCGGTAGCGACTTCGAACTGACCCAACCGTTTGTCGAACTTGACGCCGGGCACGATTTCTACGCGCCACAGAGCTTTACCGCCGCCGATGGCCGCCGCCTGCTGTTTGGCTGGATGAACATGTGGGAGTCGCCGATGCCGAGCAAAGCGCACGGCTGGGCCGGAGCATTGACCTTGCCGCGCGAACTTTCGCAGGCCGAGGACGGTAGCATACTGATGAATCCGGCAACCGAGCTCAGCGCATTGCGCGGCGAAGCACAGCGCTTTGGCGCCACTCAGTTCGCCAACCGGCAGTTGCTGCTCGGCGACGGGATACAAGAACTGGCGTTGAGCCTGGCCATCGACGCCAGCGATGCGGAGCGTTACGGCGTCAGCGTTGGCAGCGCCGTGCGGTTGTACGTTGACAATCAGGCACGTCGCCTGGTGGTTGAGCGTTTCAGCGACGACGCCGGGCTGTGCGGCTGCCGCAGCGTACCGTTGCCGGTGGGCGAAACGCTGCAGCTGCGCATTTTTGTCGATCGATCTTCAATAGAGGTGTTCGTGAATCGTGGTGAAGCCTGCCTGACCAGTTGCATCTACCCCAGCGACGGCGATCGGCGCATCAGTCTGTTCGCTGAAAGCGGCAGCGCCACCTTTGGTGAAATTACCGGCTGGGCGCTAAACGCTATTTGGCAGTAATCGCCAGGGCGGGTCCGTAGCGGGCCCGCCAACGGCAGGATTACATCGAACCACGCAACAACAGCGGGCATGGCACCTGCACCGTGTCGCGATGCTCGCGTTGTTCGATCAGGTGCAGCGCCGCTTGCCGGCCCAGTTCGTAATGCGGCAACTGTACGGTAGTCAGCGGCGGCTGGAACAGCTGACCGATGCCCACCATATTGTCATACCCTAACACCGCCACCTGCTGCGGTATTTTCCAGCCCTGCGCCAACAGCGTCTGGTACACCAGAAATGCCACCCGGTCATTGCCACACACCACCACGTCGCACTCTTTACGCCCCGGTGCAAAATGGCGCGTCAACAGTGCCACACAGTCGCGATAGTGTTCATCACCACCGGTCAGGTCGAGATGATACTGCTTCAACTGCGCCAGATCGCCGCCCGTTTCCTGCCAGGCACGTTCCAAACCACGCCGCCGCAGCATCGCCGCCGGCGTGCTTTGCGGCAGATGGATACACAGCGGCGCGCGGTAGCCTTTGGCGATCAGCGCGCGCATGGCGTCATACTGGCCCTGTTCGTCATCGGGGATGTACGTTGCCACCTGGCTACCGGCGCTGAGGCAGTTCGCCAGCACCAGCCGTTTATCCAGCAGCTTGGTCGGCAACGTAACCTCACGCAGCCCCATGGTGGTAAAGATCACCCCGTCAGGGCGGTGCGCCATCAGCAAGTCCACGGTTTTTTCCGCCGACTCATCGGCAAACAGGTTAACCACGAAACTTTGCCAGCCGTGTTCACGCGCGGTTTTTTCAATCGACAGGATCATTTCCACCGAGAACGGCGTGGTCGCGGTGTCCAGCGCCAGCACGCCGATGGTCTGCACCCGACCGCCGTCGCCGCGAATACGCCGAGCGGCCAGATCCGGCACGTACTCCAATTGATCAATGGCCTGTTTCACCCGGCGGTAGGTATCGGCACGCAGTTTGCCAGGTTCGTTGATGGCACGCGATACCGTCATCAGCGATACGCCGGCCAGTTTTGCTACGTCTTTCAGCGAGGCCATGCACCCTTCTCAGCGTCAAATGGTATGTAAAGGCAAATAATCCCATAACTTAGCCACCGACTCTAGCCGAATGCGCAGCCGTTAGCCACCACTCGGGTGGTGCGACCTAATATCAGCCCATAACGCCAACGCGTTTGGCGTCAACGGCACCAGTTGGCTGGCGTGGTTCATCGCTGACCACCAGCCGCCCTGCCGTGGATGCAGCGTGAGCGGCTGCGGCTGGCGCAATTGCCAGTCGCCACGCAGGACGTAGATCACGCCGGCATGACCCGTTGGCAACGGCGTAGCGGCTACGACAGCTTGCACGTCGGCGCTCTGGCGCCCACGCCGCGTCATGATGTTGAAATCCTGACTGCTGCCGCCCGGTAATTGCGCCTGCACCTCCAGGTCGCCGGAAAAGGCAAATGGTTCGCCAATCGTCGTCAAACGATGATCGACCTGACCGGCGCTGTATAAATGCACGCCGTCGCCTTCCAGCAGTGTGATCGAACGATCGATGCCGCTGAAGGCAGAAAACGGCCCCGCCTGGGCAATGGTGGCAATGCTGGCGCGCCAGTCAAAATCCGCGTTGCCGAGCGGCAGGCTGACGATTTCGCGCGTCTCCCCCCCGCCGTTACGCCACGGGCTGACCGGCAGCTGTTTGAATTCGAAACGGTTAAACGGCATTACGCCTCCTGCTGGAAGGTTTTCAACACCTGCATAAACGCGGCGCTGCTCTGCTGTTGCAGCGCATGTTGTCCCTGCTCGATCACTTGCCGTCCGCCGACAAACACGTCGCGAATCTGCTCTTTACCGCCGGCGAACAGCCAACGGTTGAGAATGGAGGCATCAGGCGCGGCAGCGAGGTAGGGATCGTTACCGTCCAGCACCAGCCAGTCGGCACGATAACCGACCGTCAGTTGGCCTAGCGCCACGCCGCATGCCTGCGCACCGCCCTGCAACGCCTGCTGGTACAGCACATCTGCTACCGCTGGCTGTTGTGCGGTGGTCAGACGATTGCGACGCCGATCGCGCAGCCGCTGACCATATTCGAACCAGCGCAACTCTTCCACCACGTTGAGGGATACATGGCTATCGGAGCCGATCCCCCAACGCCCCTGTTGTTGCAGATAGCGGTCGCCCGGGAAGATGCCGTCACCGAGATTGGCCTCGGTGGTCAGACACAGCCCGGCCACCGCCTGACTGCGCGCCAACTGCGCCAGTTCACCGTCATCCAGATGGGTGGCATGCACCAGACACCAGCGCGCATCAACCGGCAGATGTTCATACAGCCAGGCAACCGGGCGCTGGCCGCTCCAGCTCAGGCAGTCGTTAACCTCTTTCTGCTGTTCGGCAATGTGAATATGCACCGGCAGCGCACGGTCGGACGCGGCCAGCACCTGCTCCATTTGCCTGAGTTCCACGGCACGCAACGAATGGAAGCACAGCCCATGGTTCTGCAACGGCACGCCGGCCAGTTGCCCGGCCAGGGTTTGCTGCTGCGCCAGGTAACCGTCAACGTCCTGAATGAAACGCCGCTGTCCGTCCTGCGCCGGCTGGGCGCCAAATCCGGCGTAGCTGTACAGGACCGGCAGCAGCGTCATGCCGATCCCCGCCTGCCGTGCCGCCTGACTGAGCCGCCCGGTCATTTCGCCACGATCGGCATATGCCCTGCCGTACTCATCGTGATGCAGATAATGGAACTCCGCCACCTGGGTGTAACCCCCTTTCAGCATTTCGATATACAGCTGGCGCGCGATAATTTCGACCTGTTCCGGCGTCAGACGCTGTACCAGGCGGTACATCAGATCGCGCCAGGTCCAGAAACTGTCCTGCGGGTTGCCAGCCACCTCCGCCAACCCGGCCATGACGCGTTGAAACGCATGGGAATGGAGGTTAGGCATGCCGGGAACCACGTCACCCTGCAGACGTAGACAGCCTTCCGGGTTCGATTTTGGGGTAACCTTGGCAAGAAAACCGTGGGCGTCGACGTCCAGCCGGACATCATGGGCCCAGCCGGTGGCAAGCAATGCACGGGGAGCAAAATAAGCAGGCATGGCAGTATTCCAACGTTGGTATAAGGGCGAAAGCGCGCGACACGCGCATTTGTAAGTCAATTGTATATTTCTGGTTAATTGACCACTACTTGTATATACATATACATACGCCAGCAGCAACAGTAAACTGGTGTTATGATATTTTTATTTGACGAGGTTAACGTCGTGGTGGATCAACCGACCGTGTTACAGCTGGCTGCTGCAATGAGCGATACCCCTGCCCCCATTTATCAGCGGGTGAAGCAGGCTATCGTCAATCAAATCCGTGCGGGTCATTGGCAACCGCATCAGCGCGTGCCGTCGGAAAGCGAACTGGTGGCGGAGCTCGGCGTCAGCCGTATGACCATTAACCGCGCGCTGCGTGAACTGACCAGCGAAGGCTTCCTGATCCGCATGCAGGGCGTCGGTACCTTTGTTGCCGAAGCCAAAGCGCATACCGCACTGTTGGAAGTGCATAACATCGCCGATGAAATCGCCGCGCGGGGTCATCGCCATAGCAGCAAGATCCTGGAGTTCAAGGCGCGAGCCGCCAGCGATGAAGAAGCCAGCGCGCTGGGCATTTCGCCGGGACAACAGCTGTTTTACTCGCAGATCGTTCATTACGAAAACGAGATGCCGGTGCAGTTGGAAAACCGCTGTGTCAATCCGTTGGCAGCACCCGATTATATGGCGCAGAATTTCGATCGGGTTACGCCCTACATCTACCTGACCCAGGCCGCGCCGCTGACCGCCGGCGAGCATATCGTCGAAGCGGTGACGCCAACCCGTCAGGAACGCGACTTGCTGCAGTTGGAGGATCACGAACCTTGCCTGCTGATTCATCGCCGCACCTGGTCAGGGAAAACCGTGGTGACCTCTGCCCGCCTGCTGTATCCCGGCAGCCGCTATCAGCTGTTTGGCCGCTTCACCAACGAGGTGTGAGATGATGGGGGCGATAGCCCCCGTTAGTTACCGGCGATCACATCCTGATAACAAATTTCCCGCCCTGCTCTTGCCGCATGCCGATGAATGCGCTAGGTTGTTTTTAATTGTATATACAACCATGTGGGAGTTGGTCACCATGTCCTCCGAAATTCACTGCGACAGCCTGTGGTATGGCGCAGACCTTGTCACCATGCGCGACGGCAAATATCACATTCTGCATGACGGGGCCATCGCGGTACGCGACGGTAACATCGTCTGGATTGGCCAACGTGCAGCGTTGCCAGCGATTAGCGCGACCAAAACGGTAGAGTTTGACGGCGGCATCATCACTCCAGGCCTGGTGGACTGCCATACGCATCTGGTGTTTGGCGGCGATCGCAGCGCCGAATTCGAGCAGCGACTGAACGGCGTCAGCTACGCCGAGATCGCCGCACAGGGCGGCGGTATCGTTTCCACCGTGAAGGCCACCCGCGACACCGACGAACAACAGCTGTTGCAGCAGGCGCTGTTTCGCCTGAAACCGCTGCTGGCAGAAGGCGTGACCTGCGTTGAAATCAAGTCCGGTTATGGCCTGACGCCGCAAAGCGAACTGAAAATGCTGCGGGTGGCACGCCGGCTGGGCGAACTGCTGCCGGTCGAGGTAAAAACCACCTGTCTGGCAGCCCATGCGTTGCCGCCGGAATACGCCGGTCGGGCTGACGACTATATCGATTTGGTGTGCGATACCATCATTCCCGAAGCCGCCGCGGCCGGGCTCGCGGATGCGGTTGATGCCTTTTGCGAGCATTTGGCCTTTTCGCCACAGCAGGTGGAAAAGGTGTTCGCCGCCGCCGAGCGTGCCGGTCTGCCGGTCAAACTGCATGCCGAGCAGCTGTCTGCGTTGGGCGGTAGCGCGTTGGCGGCGCGTCATCACGCCCTGTCTGCCGATCACCTTGAATATGCCACCGAACAGGATGCACAGGCGATGGCCGCCGCCGGTACCGTGGCGGTGTTGCTGCCAGGCGCCTATTACCTGCTGCGTGAGACCCAGTGCCCACCGATCGCGCTGTTCCGTAAACACCAGGTGGCAATGGCCATCGCCAGCGATGCCAACCCGGGCACGTCGCCGGCTCTGTCGCTGCGTCTGATGATCAACATGGCCTGCACGCTGTTCCGACTGACACCGGAAGAAGCGTTGGCCGGCGTCACCCTCAATGCCGCCAGGGCCTTGGGGTTACAGCACAGCCACGGCTCGCTGGAAAGCGGCAAAGTGGCGGATTTTGTCCATTGGCCGTTATCACGCCCGGCTGAACTGGCTTATTGGTTGGGTGGGCAACTGCCCTGTACGGTGATTTTCCGAGGAGAAGTACGTCAATGACCATTCGAGATCCGTTTCAATTTCATACCGGCACTCTACCGCTGCTGATCAGCATTCCGCACGCCGGCACCCGCTTGACGCCCGCGGTTGAAGCCGGCCTGACCGACGATGCACGGCCGCTGTCTGACACCGACTGGCACATTCCCCAGCTGTATGATTTCGCCCGGGCGATGGGCGCCAGCCTGCTGGTGGGCAATTATTCGCGTTTTGTCATCGATCTTAACCGCCCGTCTGACGATAAGCCGCTGTATACCACCGCCACGACCGGTCTGTTCCCCGACGTGCTGTTTGATGGCCGCGCCAGCTTCCAGCCGGGTAAAGCGCCGTCAGAGCAGGAACGCGCCGGCTATTTACAACACATCTGGCATCCCTATCATCAACAATTACAGGATGAGCTGGCACGCTTGAAAGCCAAACACGGCTACGCCATGCTGTTCGATGCCCACTCTATCGCGTCGGTGATCCCGCGGCTGTTCGACGGCCAACTGCCGGATCTCAACCTCGGTACCAACGGAGGTGAAAGCTGTGCCACCGCACTGAGCGATCGGCTGCTGCGCCGTTGCGAAGATCAACAACGCTTCAGTTATGTGCTTAATGGCCGGTTTAAAGGTGGTTATATCACGCGTGCCTATGGCAAACCGGCTGAAAACCAGCATGCGGTGCAATTGGAGTTGGCGCAGGTGAATTATATGTCCGAACAATACCCGTTCGCTTTTGACGCCGAACGGGCTGCGCCGCTACAGCGTCTGTTGCAACAATTGCTTGAAACCATGATTGCCTGGGGCGCAGCACAACGCTGATTGCCCCCTTAATTTATCCTCCGGGTCGTCACTTTCCTGGCCCGGAGGCACCCTGCCTCTTCCTGCCCCATCCTGCTGCGTCCGGTTAAGCGCCAACAACGCTGGCATCTGATGTGCAATTTGCGTACCGCTTCGCAGTTTTAACTAAAACAGCGTTCCCATTTTACCCCAGCGCACAAAACGGCGGCTGCCGACGCGCGTGCTGCGCCACAATCGGCGCAAAACCACTGCCCGCGGCAGAATAAGAAACATCTGACTGAACCGTGCCAATCCCTATCAGTCCCAGTAGCCATCTGCTGAGACTGGAATTGATGCAGTCCGTCATGTCACTCTGGAGGCTACCATGTCCGATATCCCGCTAAACTGGCGCCAGGCCCATGCTGTCGCCGAACGGCTGCTGGCCGACTGGCAACGCCCAGGCGAGCCCGGTGGCGCGATTATCCTGTTTGACGCCGAGCAGACGCAGGCCGTCGCCTGTGCCGGCCTGGCCGATCTGGCCCAGGGCACCCCCTTTAGCGCCGACAGCGTGGTTCGTTATGCCTCGGTCACCAAGCATATCTTCGCTGCGCTGGCGCTTAACGCCGTCGATGGCGCGTTGCAGCTCGATCAACCTATCGGCGATTTGTTGCCACAGCTGCGCGGCGAATTGGCGAAAGTTCGCGTCGGCCAGGCGCTGGATATGACCAGCGGCTTGCCCGACGTACGGGAAACCCTCGGCCTGCTTGGCATTTCTGGACATACCGTCAGCGATGCCACGCCGGTGCTGGAGTTTGTTTATGGTCTGAACCGGCTCAACTTCCCACCCGGCAGTGAAATCAGTTACAGCAATACCGGTTATCGGCTGGTGGAGGCCGCGCTGAACGCGCAAGGTCACACGTTTGATCGACTGGTGCAACAACACATCGCCGAGCCGCTGGCAGTCCAACTGAGGGCGCCTGAGAGCTGGTTCGATATCGTTGCGGGACTGGTGCCCGGCTATTGGCCCACGCCTCACGGCTGGCAGTTGGCCAGCAACGGACTACACCTATCGGCATCGGGCAGCCTGACCGGCAGCGCCAACGCCCTGACCCGCTGGCTGCAATCTCTGCTGGCAGATCGCGGGCCAGGCGCTGGCGTACTGGCGCAGTTAAGCGCTGCGCGGCGTTTAGCCAATGGCCAGCTCAGCGATTATGGCCTCGGTATGGCGCATACCAGGTTGGGAGCGCAGCGCCTGTTGGGGCACGGCGGTTCGCATGCCGGCTATAAAACCCACTTCCTGCTGGCAGCCGATCGCAGCGCGGGCATGGTGCTGGTAGCCAATCGCGAAGATTGCGACAGTTTCAACATCGCCTTGCAGGTGATGGCCGCCTTGTTGGGGGAAACCCTGCCGCCGCGCAGTGATGCCATACCCGATGGCATCTATGCCAGCGTGGCTGAGCCCTACTGGCTGGAAGTCAACGACGGCAACGTCGCCTATTTGGGTATCAGCGAACCACTGTACCAAGGAACGGATGGCTATGCCGTATCGCTGTCGGCGCATATGCCGATGCGTTTGCGCTGGAATGGAGAAGCGGTCGAAGGTGAAGTGGGACATGTCACACGGCATTTCTTGCCAGTAACGCTGAATAACGATTGCCTGAAACACGTACAGGGAGTGTGGTATCACCCGCAATATCGTACTGCGTTTGAAATCCGCGGCGATCGGATACATATCGGCGTTGGCCCCGCAGCGCAGATCGGCAGGTTAAGCTCGCTGGGCCATGGCCGCATGCTGGTTGAATCGCAGGATGGCCCCTGGCTAAAACGTTTCTGTCTGTATTTCCGGGGTTATAGCGTCGATCTGATCGCCAACCGCAGCCGGGTGCTGACCTTTCAACGCAGCACCACCGGCCGTACCGACTAAACCAGACTAGGGCGTGCTGCGGGTTCTCACCGCCAGCAGCGCGTCAAACAGCCGCTGTTTATCGGCATCGCTCAGATTATGCTGTTGCAGTGCGTTGACGAACCCCTGACGCTCTGTTTCGCTAATCGGCCCAGCCTGCAAGCGCTGCGCCAGCCGTTGCAGTATGGCACTGCTCAGGCGCGCGATCTGCGGCCGCACCTGGTTCAGCGGGCGCGGCTGCCAGTGCTGTTCCGGCTGCGATAACCAGTCGGCCCGATACCGGTATTGAATCGCCTTGGCGACATCCATTTGCGCCATGACAAACGGTTTAATCGTGGCAGCATCCAGCCCTAGCGTTTCGGCTTCGGCCTGGGTACTGGCCAACACCTTGCTTTCCTGGGCCAGATCTTCAATCGGCAAATGCTGCTGCGCTTTATAGCCGGCCACGTCTTTCATCAATGACAGTCGCTGGTTGACGGTTTCGGCGATCGGCTTAGCCTCGTTCGCCAACGTGGAGAAACTGCACAGTAAACCCGCTATCAGCATAATTTTAAACATAATCCCTCTGTTTTTTCCGTCTGCGAATCAGGCAATATAATGCAATGCGTTCAGGCGGATCATCTTTATTTTCGCCCACAAAAAAGCCCTGCCGGAGCAGGGCTTGATATGTTTGCTTGCGTGCTAGTCGAAAACACCGTTAATTACGGAAGCGACAATCGCCGTGCTGAGCGCTACCAACACCAGATCGTCGCCGGCAACGCGCCATTCATAACCAGGATAATGTGGCAGTTGGCCCAGCAAGGACGCCGGTACGGCTTTCTTGGCGATGCCCGGAGGCAGCGGCTTGCCACGTGCCAGGTTCTTGGCAATGCCCGGAGGCAGAGCCTGATAGCCGGTCAGGCCATAGTTGAGAGCCAGCGGGCGCACACGATCGTAAGAAAGGTTCACGGACACCAGGTCGTTATTGCCGCCTTTGCCCTGTTTACCTTTGGCATGATCGCCGCTGTTACCGTTACCTTTACCGTTTCCATTACCATTGCCGTTGCCATGGTTGCCATGATTTGCACTGTTGCCATGACCGTTACCGTTGCCGCCGCCGTTGCCATTACCGCCTTTATCAGCGAAAACCGGTGCTGCGCTCATACCCAGTGATACGCACAGCGCCAGAGCTGTCAGGGTCATACGACGTTTTTTCATGATGTAACATCCTGCGTGGGGGAACTGAGATTACTATAAGTGTAGTTTACCCTATAAAGTATACGGAAAACTCTTATATTGTTTCCCCCTGCTCCGTGGGTCGCTGGGCACACTGCCGTGGCGATCGCCACCAGCAATATATAATGCATAACCATTCGGTTTTACTGAGCGTTTACCTAAGATTTTTCTTGCGACGTAATAAGCGATGCCGTACTTTGGTCAGGTAACAAAAAAGAGTTAGCATGCTCTTTTTCGTCACGCCTCAAATTTTCATGTGATCCAAACAGGATAAGACACGTCTCTTTCCCGCCGCTTGGTGCGGGACTCTTTTTCTCTTTTGGCCGCGTCCGCACCAAACTGGTGCTTTATGTTGAGATTTCGTGGTTAATATCTTAAATTTGACGGCTGAGAAACCTTAACCTCCCACGGTGGCCAGGTTGGCAACGGGTGGGCGTTCAGGAGCAAAAGTAATGCAAATGACCCTCATGGAATACATCACTCTGCATTTTAACGGCGATCTTCACCGCTACGCGCAGGCGGAAGGCGTAAGCAGCGATCAGATCCGCCGCTGGATCGACAACGAATGCTATGTCATCAAGGGACGACTGGTTATGCCGGTTAAGCACCTGCCTGTCGAAGTCATGCAGTGATGCCATAAAAAACCCCGTCGATGCGGGGTTTTTTATATTCAGTGCCACAATCAGAAATTGTAACCAACCACCAGATAGTAACCCCAGCCGGTAGACTTGATTGGCCCTTGCGGCGTGCCGATATCTACGCCATCTTGCCATTGACCGCCGTTATGGAAATAACGTGCAACTACCGAGTAATGCCAGTGATCGTAGTTCAGCGCCAGGATATGGCTGGATGCAATGGAATTGCTGGTGCGTGCCTGACGGCCGTTGACGGTGAAATCGTCCTTGCCCAGATCGGAGCCAAAATCAAAGTTGGTAAAGCCGATGTAATTCAGATTACCGCCCCATAGCTGGGTCAACGGCACAAAATATTTCACCTTGAAGCGGTAACCATCCCAGCTGTTCTGGTTGGCGGCACCGTAGTTCTGCCATTGGTATTTGGCATAAATGTTCATCGACAGGCTCATTGGCAGACCGGTATCGATGTCGGTACCCAGACCCATATACCAGGTGCTCTGGCGAGATGAATCGTTGCGTCCCATGTCATAGATGTAGTTGTTGGCGAAATACCATTCTTTAAACGGCCCGAAGCTGAGATCGGCGCCGGTCAGCTTGTCGATGGAAAAGCGCGGCTCGATTTCCATAAACAGCGGTGAACCTTTGTCCCAGATACCGCGATCCGGCGTATTGCCCACGCCAAAGAATTTCGGCACGTCGACGTAGCCATAGAAATCAAACCATTCGTGTTTGGCGAAGGCTTCGTATTCCAGATAGACATCGTTGTTCAACTGCGGTCCGAAGCGAGTATGGTAGCTCCCTACCACGTTCACGCTCTGATGCCACCAATCTGAAACGTATTGACTGTCTTTGCTATCAGCCATTGATGATGCACTGTACGATGCTGCGAGAAGCACACCTGCTGCGAGAGCTATTTTTTTCATTTTATTACCACATGCTTAAAGGGCCATTTCCTGCCCGTTAGAAAAAATGACAAATGAGTCTGAATGACACCTGGCGTAACCAACGGTGAATCAATGCACATTCACCGCGCGCATTATAGAAATCACCGAGTGTAATAATCTGTGATCCAGTCACCCATTTCGCGAATAGGTAATCGATTGCGTTCACATTTGTCAAATTATGTTTCATGCAAATTCACAATCGCTGTGATTTTTGTCATGAGCGGACGTTTTTTATGCAGGATTCGTGCCCAATTCCACCAACAGCCGGCTATCGTCCAGGTTACATTTTTTGACGGAAGATGCCGGCGCGCAGCCGGCAGAGATGGGGAGCGAGGGGGGTAAAACTGACTAACTCAACGGGCGCCTGGAACCGCTTTGGCAATATTGTCGGCGCGAAACACCACTTCTTCGCCACGTGCAATTTCCCACTCTTTGGGTGGGATATCCGTTTTCGGCGCGGCAGCGATCACCGTACCAATAATGCGCTTGTCTTCGCGACGCAAGATACTGACGTCAAGCTGATATTCGTGGCGCAGGTTGGCGGTGGTGAGCCGCACCGTATCGCCCCGGCCGAAGTTCTGATCGTCGATAATGGGCTGCTGAATAAACTGCACATCGCTTCTCATGGTTCACGTTCCTTCTGACAGAAGACGTAATTTGAGCTTAGCTGATTTCAGGCCTGACGCAGGGAGCCGTATCAAATATCTGCACTTATCCGCGAGTTGCTCGCCAGCATATCAGCGAGCCCAAAATCACCATCACCACGCCTTGCCAAAAGCTCACCGTCAGTGCGGTGCTGAGCAATAGCGCAGCAAATACCGAGGACAACACCGGGGTAAAATACGACGCCGTGGCCAATAACGTCATGTTGCCCCGCAAGATGCCGACATTCCATGCCGCATAGCCGGTCCCCATCGCCATGCCGGCGCACAGCAGCGTCGCGGTGACCGGCAGCGTGAAATGCAAGGCCGATTCATTGCTGAAGGCATATTGCAGCCACAGTACCAGCGCCGTCAGGGTAATGAACACCACCACGCCGTTATGACCCTGGGCAATACGCCGGGTGACGTTACAATAAACCGCCCAGATAACCGCGCCGCTGAACGCCAGGCAATAACTGAGCGGGTTACTGTGAACGTTTGCCAGCATTTGCGCCGGCGACCAGCCCCCCTCGCCGCTCATGATCCACCCAATGCCCAGCAACGCCAGCAATAGCCCTGGGATCACCCACAGCGTGGCTTTTTGGCCGTTGAACACAATGGCCATTAATACCGTCAGGCTCGGCCACAGGTAGTTGATCATGCCAAGTTCGATCGCCTGCAGCCGGTTGTTGGCGTAACCCAGTGACAAGGAAAGACAGATCTCATAAGTGACGAACAGCAGGCTGCCGAGCAATAAGTAGGGTTTGGGAAAATGGTTTAGTCTGGGCAGCCCCATCACCACCACCAGGAAAATCGCTCCCACGCTGTAGATCATCGCCGCGCCGCCAATCGGCCCCAGCGCTTCGCTGACGCTGCGAATCAGGCCGACGACGCTGCTCCACAGGACAATCGCCAATAATCCCATCAGCGTGGCGCGGTAAGTCGTGGAGATCGCAGGCATTTGACTCTTCCAATGAATTCATTTCAACCAGCGTTTGACTGTACAACGGCGCAGAGAAGAATAAAAGTGAAACGGAGATCGGCTCCCCGTTTCGGCAAATCACCCGTAGAGTCAGAGCGCCGGACAACACAGCGTCAAGGCAGCCAGATTTTCCGACAACGCCCCGATTACGCTGTGAGACCGCTGCACGCCTGGTAATGTGACAGCGTCACTGTTGGGTTTGGCGTTCGAACTGCGGTGGTGGCTGGCGGAAACGCCGGGTGAGGTATACCAGATAGGCAAAGCCCAGAGCCGCCCAGCACAACCCCATGGTCAGCGAGCTCTTTTCCAGATTCAGCCACAGCACGCCAACCGTCAGCGCACCGACCAGCGGCAAAATCAGGAAATGGACGCGATCCTTCCAGGTTTTGTTGCGCCCTTCGCGAATAAAGAAATGACTGATCACCGACAGGTTAACGAAGGTAAACGCCACCAAGGCACCAAAGTTGATCAGCGCAGTGGCGGTCACCAGATCAAAGGACAACGCAGACAGCGCCACGGCACCGACCATCAGCACGTTCAGCGTCGGGGTGCGCCATTTCGGATGAATGTAACCGAACAGTTTTTCCGGGAACACGTTGTCACGCCCCATGACGTACAGCAAGCGCGACACGCTGGCATGGGATGCCAGACCGGACGCCAGGGTATTGATAAAGGTAGTGCACAGGAAAATCGACTGGAACAGCTTGCCGCCCACGTACAGCGCTATTTCCGGCAGTGCCGCATCCGGCTGTTTGAAACGTTCGATCGTGGGGAAAAACAGCTGGATAAAGAACGAAACGCTGATGAAAATCACTCCGCCGTACAGCGCCGTCAGGAAAATGGCGCGCGGGATCACTTTGGCTGCATTGGGCGTTTCCTCGCTCAGCGTGGTGACCGCGTCAAAACCGAGAAAGGAAAAACACAAAATGGTGGCGCCGGTGATAATCGGCAACAGGTGGGCGTTCTCACTGACGAACGGTTGCAGGCTCCACACCGTTCCCAGCCCTTCACCGCGCTGTAGACCCTGAACCACCAGAAAAATGAACACCACGATGATCATGATCTGCGCCAGAACGAACAGGGTATTGAAGTTGGCGACCACGTTGACGCTCTTCAGATTGATCGCCGTCATGATGAACACGAAACCGACCACCCAGACCCACGGGGGAACCTCGGGAAACAGCGCGGTGAGGTAGATTTTCGCCAACAGCGTATTGATCATCGGCAGGAACAGATAGTCCAGCAGCGAAGACCAGCCGACCAGAAAGCCGACGTGCGGATTAATCGCCTTTTGTGCATAGGTATACGCCGAGCCGGCGGTCGGAAACTGGCGTACCAGTTTGCCGTAGCTGATGGCGGTAAACAGCACGCCAGCCAACGCAAACAGATAGGACGCCGGTACATGGCCGTCGGTGACGCCGGAAACGATGCCGAAAGTGTCAAAAACCGTCATCGGAGTCAGATAGGCCAGGCCCATCATCACCACTTGCCACAGCTTGAGCGACTTGCGCAATTGCGGCTTATCCGCGTCATTACCATCGATGACATTTGTTGTCATGGGAATTTCCTCACCAGCGTCCTGTACGCTCAATTGGAAGAAATGGTTAACCGCAGCGCGCAGCCTCGCCGGGCCACAGGATAGCCGACAAAATACGCCTGACGCGCGCGAGGGAGTGAATGGGCGGAATCAGGCGTTTTTCAGCATCCACTCAATTTCGGTTTCGGTGATCAGGCGTTCAAACTGCACCAATTCATCGGTTTTGCAGGCCAGGTAAACGTGAGTGAAGCGCTCGCCGAGCAAACGATGCAACACCGGCTGATGCTCAAACTCGTACAGCGCGTCGCTCTGGCGGATCGGGAACGGCAACCCTTCCTGCTCCAGTCCGTTGCCGGTTACCGGCTCCGGTAAGGACAGCGGAGTGTCCAATCCATATACGATGCCGGCCAGCACGGCCGCCATCACCAGATAGGGGTTGGCGTCAGCGCCAGCCACCCGGTATTCCACCCGATGACTGTCGCGATCGCCGCAGGGAATGCGCAGCGCCACGGTGCGGTTATTATGCCCCCACGACGCCTGGATCGGCACATACATGCCCGGCTGAAAACGCCGATAGGCGTTGACGTTCGGTGCCAGCAGCGCCATCGACGCCGGCATCAGCGCGATCATGCCCGCCAGCGCCTGTTTCAATAGCGCAGAATCTTCACCATCGGCGTCGGAAAATACGTTATTTCCCTCATTGTCCAGCATGCTGATGTGGATATGCATGCCGCTGCCGGCGTGCTCTTCATAGGGTTTGGCCATAAAGGTGGCGTGCATGTTGTGGTTTTCAGCCACCATGCGGATCAGGCGTTTCAAGGCCAACGCATGGTCGCAGGCTTGCAGCACGTCGCCGGTATGATGCAGGTTGACTTCGAACTGCCCAGGCGACGCTTCGGCCACCGCGCCGTCCGCCGGAATGCCTTGCAGGCGCGCCAGCTCGTCGATGTCACTCAGCACATCGGCAAAATGATTAAGGTTATCGACCGAATACACCTGACTCTGGGTGTTGCGTTCCTGGGTGCCCGGCGCACAAGGCGGTTGTAGATAGCCTTCGGCGTCGCGCTGGCGATCGATGAGATAGAACTCCAACTCTACCGCTACCACGGGAGACAACCCGCGCTGCCGCAAGCGCTGCCATACACGGTTCAGCACATTGCGCGGTTCAACGTCAAAGGGAGTGCCATCTTCATCCAGCATGGTGAGCAACACCTGACCGATATACTGCGGGTCCGCCGCCGACGGCGTCAGACTACCCGGCACCGGAACGCAGATATGATCCGGCTCGCCCAGTTCCTGCCCCAACCCGGCCTCTTCGACCACATTGCCCAGGATGTCCATCGCGAATACCGAAGCCGGGAAGTAACAGCCCTTCTCCAGCTTGTTCAAGCCAGCTAGCGGAATACGCTTGCCACGGAAACTGCCGTTCAGATCGGTCAGCAACACGTCAATGTGCTGGGTTAACGGATAGCGTTCCAGGTATTTGTTCACCTCGCGCTGGAACATGCTACTTCGCCTTTCTTCATTGTGTTGAACAAAGTTTTCCACTTCTACGATGTTGGTCTGCATGGGTCACCCGCCGTTATGTTTGCTCAGTGGTTTTCACTACTGTCTGCGGTCGATGTTTTCGACCAGGATGCTCAATATAATGTCCACCAATGAAACATAGATGCAACAAAATTGTTTTGCAAGTGTTACTTTTGGTTTGAATATTAGGCTACCCACTGCTAGATTTATTAAATATTGAACAAAAAAGCCAGCAAAGACGTGTTTCGTTCATAATTTCGAACATACCAAGAGGATATCATGGGCAATATATTTAACAGGCCGATCGTCGGCGTCGTGATGTGCCGCCATAGGCTAAACCAACATCCGACACAGACCTTGCAAGAAAAGTACCTGAATGCGGTACTCGCCGCCGGCGGATTACCGATCGCCCTGCCACACGCGCTGGCAGAACCGGATTTGCTGGAAAATCTGCTGCCATACCTGGACGGCGTGATGCTGCCTGGCAGCCCCAGCAATGTGCAGCCGCACCTTTATGGTGAAAACGGCGATGAGCCTGACGCCGATCCTGGGCGTGATGAACTGAGCCTGGCGCTGATCCGCCTGGCGCTGGACAGGCGCATTCCCCTTTTCGCCATTTGCCGGGGCATGCAGGAAATGGTGGTAGCCACCGAAGGTACCCTGCGCCGTCGCCTGTACGAACGCCCCGAGCTGTTGGAACACCGAGAAGATCACGATCTGCCGCTGGAACAGCAATATGCCCCGGCGCACGAAGTCATCGTCGCAGACGGCGGGCTGCTTTCGCAACTGATCCCGGATTGCAACCGCTTTTGGGTCAACTCGCTGCATGGCCAGGGTGCCAAGACCCTTGGCGCCGGCATACGTATTGAAGCGCATGCCGCCGACGGATTGGTGGAAGCCATCAGCGTACGCGATCGGCCATTTGCCCTCGGCGTGCAGTGGCATCCAGAGTGGAACAGCGATGAATACGCGCTGTCGCGCCTGCTGTTTGAAGGTTTCATCGCGGCATGCCGCCGCTACCACCAGGAAAAGGAACAGCGCCAATGAGCAATGCCAGCTTGGCTCCGGGGAAACGCCTGTCGCAGATCCGTCAGCAGTTAGGTTTGTCGCAGCGCCGCGTGGCCGAACTGTCTGGATTAACCCACAGCGCCATCAGCACTATCGAGCAGGACAAGGTCAGTCCGGCCATCAGTACGCTGCAAAAGCTGCTGACGGTGTACGGACTGTCGTTGTCAGCGTTTTTCGCCGAGCCCGACAAACCTGCGGAGCCGCAAATTGTGATTGAGCAAGCAGATTTGATCGAAATCGGCAGTCAGGGGGTATCGATGAAGTTGATTCATAACGGCGACCCCAATCGTACGCTGGCCATGATGATCGAAACCTATGAGCCGGGCACCACCACCGGCGAACGCATCAAGCATCAGGGGGAAGAGATCGGCACCCTGCTGGAGGGCGAAGTGATGCTGTTGGTCAACGGTCAGACTTACGCGTTGGCCGCCGGCCAGAGTTACGCCATCAACACCGGTATTCCCCACAGTTTCAGCAACACTTCGGCGCGCATTTGTCGCATTGTCAGCGCCCACACGCCGACCACATTCTGATTAACGGAGCAAGGTATGGATTTCCATCATCAGCAATACTGGCAACAGCGGGCGCAGGCCCTGAAGATTGAGAATCGACTGTTTATCAATGGCCGTTATCTGCCCGCCGCCGAGGGCGGTACCTTTGCGGTGGACGATCCCGCCGGGCAACGCGAGCTGACACAGGTCGCTCGCGCAACCGGCGTCGATGTCGACCTGGCGGTACGCGCCGCGCGTGAGGCATTCGAGCGTGGTGACTGGTCGCAGGCCTCGCCGGCGCAACGCAAGTCCACGCTGGCAACGCTGGCGACGCTGATGGAACAACATGCAGAAACGCTGGCATTGCTGGAAACGCTAGACACCGGCAAGCCGATTCGCCATAGCCTGCGCGACGATATTCCGGGGGCCATACGCTGCATCCGCTGGTACGCCGAAGCCATCGACAAGGTTTACGGCGAGATAGCCCCAACCGGCAACGATTCGCTGGCGCTGATCGCCCGCGAACCGGTCGGAGTGGTCGGCGCGATTGTGCCGTGGAATTTCCCGTTGCAGCTGGCCTGTTGGAAGCTCGGTCCGGCGCTGGCAACCGGCAATAGCGTGGTGTTGAAGCCGTCGGAAAAATCGCCGCTGAGCGCCATTTATCTCGCCCAACTGGCGACGCAGGCCGGGCTGCCGGACGGCGTTCTGAACGTCGTGCCCGGTTACGGCCACGATGCTGGCAAAGCGCTGGCGCTACATCATGATGTCGACGCCCTGACCTTCACCGGCTCGACCCAGGTCGCCAAACAGTTACTGATCTACGCCGGTGAATCGAACATGAAGCGCGTGTGGCTGGAAGCCGGCGGCAAAAGTGCCAATATCATTTTCGCCGATTGCCCGGATATTGATAAGGCCGCGCAAAACGCCGCCGCCGGTATCTTTTATAACCAGGGACAGGTTTGCATCGCCGGAACGCGTCTGTTGGTAGAAGAAAGCATCCAGCAACCGTTCTTGCAGGCGCTACGCAGGCACGCGGCCGCCTTCACACCTGGCGATCCGCTCGATCCGACCAGCGCGATGGGCACGTTGATCGACAGCGACCACCGGCAGAAGGTGGCCAACGCTATTGAACGTGGCCTGCAGCAGGGTGCCACACTGTTTCTCGACGGCCGCACGCACCCGTTGGGCGATCATGACGGTTATCTGGGACCGACCATTCTGACTGCGGTAGACAACCGTATGGACCTTGCCCGTGAGGAGATATTCGGCCCGGTACTGGCGGTGACGACGTTTAACGGTGAACAACAGGCGATTCAATTGGCCAACGACAGCGATTACGGTCTGGGAGCCGCACTGTGGACTCGCGATCTGTCGCGCGCCCATCGTCTGTCACGCCAACTGAAAGCCGGTTCGGTATTCGTCAATAATTACAATGATGGCGACATGACCGTGCCGTTCGGCGGCTACAAGCAAAGCGGCAATGGACGTGACAAGTCGCTGCATGCGCTGGAAAAATTCACCGAACTGAAAACCACCTGGATTTCACTCGACTAAGGACCGACAACATGACTGAACACGTGAAGAGTTATTATGCCGCCAGCGCCAACGCTCATCAGCCTTATCCACAGTTGAGCGAGTCATTGGAGTGCGACGTCTGCATCGTCGGCGGCGGCTACACCGGCCTGTCCTCGGCGCTGTTCCTGGTGGAAGCCGGCTATGACGTGGTGTTGCTGGAATCCGCGCGCATCGGCTTTGGCGCCAGCGGTCGCAATGGCGGCCAATTGGTCAACTCCTACAGCCGCGATATTGATGTGATCGAACAGCGCTACGGCGCAGAAAGCGCCCGGATGCTCGGCAGCATGATGTTCGAGGGCGCCGATATTATCCGCAGCCGCATCGAACGTTATGCCATCGATTGCGACTACCGACCGGGCGGCATTTTCGCCGCCATCAACAACAAGCAATACCATGCACTGATCGAGCAGAAACAGAACTGGGAGCGTTACGGCAACGCACAACTGGAACTGCTGGACGGTGCGCGCATTCGCCAGGAAGTGGCCAGCGATCGTTATGTCGGCGCGCTACTCGACCACAGCGGCGGCCACATTCATCCATTGAATCTGGCGCTTGGCGAGGCCGAAGCCGTGCGCCAGCAAGGCGGTCGGATCTTCGAGCAGTCGGCCGTTACGCAGATTCGCCACGGGGAGCCGGCGCTGGTCAGCACCGCCCACGGCCAGGTAAAAGCACGTCATGTGATCGTCGCAGGCAATGCCTACCTGGGCGACAAACTGGAGCCGAAACTGGCCAAAAGCAGCATGCCATGCGGCACCCAGGTGGTAACCACCGAACCGCTGGCAGCGGAGATCGCCCAGGCGTTGATCCCGCATAACTACTGTGTGGAAGATTGTAACTATTTGCTGGACTATTACCGCCTGACCGCCGATAACCGTTTGCTGTACGGCGGCGGCGTGGTGTACGGTGCACGCGACCCGCAGGATATCGACAACCTGGTGCGTCCCAAGCTGTTGAAGACCTTCCCGCAATTGAAAGGGGTACGCCTCGACTACCGCTGGACCGGTAACTTCCTGCTGACGCTGTCACGCATGCCGCAGTTCGGCCGGCTGGAAAACAACATTTATTATATGCAGGGATACAGCGGTCACGGTGTTACCTGTACCCATCTGGCAGGGAAACTGATCGCGGAGTTGCTGCGCGGCGACGCGGAACGCTTTGACGCCTTCGCCAAGCTGCCGCACCTGCCGTTCTTTGGCGGACGTAATCTGCAAATCCCCTTCACCGCCATCGGTGCGGCCTACTACACCTTGCGCGATCGCATCGGCGTGTAACGCCAGGCGGGATCGGCATGCTGTGGGCGCGGTCTATCAGAGCGCGCCCACGCTTTATACCTTAGACAATTTTAGGTTGGCCATCCGAAGCGGTGGCACCGCCATCGACCGGAATATTGGCGCCATTGATAAAGCTGGCGTCATCGCTGGCAAGAAACGCCATCACCGCCGCCACCTCTTCCGGTTCTGCCGCCCGGCCGAGCGCAATGCGCTCGTTGAATTTATCGCGGATCTCCTGCGGCCAACCGTTGGTCATATTGGTTTTTACCAGACTCGGGCAAACAGCGTTGACGCGCACACCGTCACCGCCGTGGTCAAGCGCCATTGCACGAGTCAGGTTCACCACCGCCCCTTTGGCCGCGCAGTAATAGGCTGCCCCCCAGTCGCCCCCCAACCCGGACACTGAGGCGGTATTAACGATGCAGCCTCTGGTTTTCAGCAGGTACGGCAAGGCAAACTTGGAACAGAAAATCACGCCGTCGATATCAACGCCGGCAATACGTCGCCAGTCCGCAACGCTGGTTTGCAGTACGCTGCCTGCCACGTGCACGCCAGCGTTGTTCAGCAGCACATCAATGCGACCAAACTTCGCTGCGACCCCATCCATCATTTTCTCAACCGCCGCGGCATCCGACACATCGATATGCACCGCGTGGGCCTTGCCTGCCGGCAAAGACGCCGCTACCGCGTCAACCGCCGTTTTTGCCCAGTCCGCCAGCACCACCGTGGCACCTTCGGCCGCAAAGCGACGCGCCGCCGCTTCCCCCATACCATTACCTGCGCCAGTAATAATCACTACTTTATTGTCAAAACGCATAGGACCTCCTCCATGTGAAGCGCATTTGCATAAATCATACAAATCCTTAACCGCTTCGAGGATAATCCTGCAATAGGGTGACCGCCAGTCAAAACGTGCGATTTTATAACTCCAAAGAGTTATTATTCGGTGCTAATTGGCGGTAATGACGTTGATTAATCTTCGATCGGTATCACCAACAGGTCGACCTGCAGCGTATTAATCGCCTGGCGCGTCGACGACTTCAAACGGCTCCAGATATCATGATGGTGGCCGAAGATAATCAGATCGAACCCTTTTTCTTTCGCCGCGTTGTTCAGTTCCTCCGTTAATTCCCCACGGCCGATGATCACCTCATCAACAGGATATGATGAGGATTTCTTGAACGATTCAAGAATGTTTTTTGCACGTTCAGAAAAGGTGTGGTCGGTGTAGTTGTAGGCGCCAACCCCCAGTTCGGCGTAATAGCCGGTATGATGGACGTCGATATATATCATTGAAAGTTTGGCGTTTAAGGCACCGGCTAGCTTTGCACCCTTATCCAACAGGATTTCTGCATCTTCACTGAGATCGGTTGCAACGACAATATGTTGATATGCCATGATTACTGCCCTCCGCATTGCGCTTGCCCACAGGCGGCGTTCCTGACCACCGGCTTTCTATCCTCCTGATAGATACTGACAGTTTAGGCCAATGGCGATACGGTTGCCGAACATCAATGCACACCTGGCGGAAACCAGCGCGCCGTTAATTACCCGGTCATTGCCGGTCACCTTAACGACTCCCCAGCCGCGCCAACCTCCTGGCCGTAGCGTTTTCTCACGCGACGAGGACCCAAAAAAGCCCGGCAATCGCCGGGCTCGCATGGTCAGATGACGCTGACGTCAGCGCTCGATTTCAGACATCTCTCTGACTTCATCTCGGTTGATCTGCTGCTGCGTACCATTAGCATCTTTATACTTAATCAGCCCGGTCGCATTGTCCTCCGACGGTTTACCCTCACTGATGATGGTGCGGCCGTCGTTTGTATGGATAGCATAATTGCTTGAGCAACCTGCTAAAAAAGCAGAAATCAGCGTAACACACAGTACAGAGGCTAATTTTTTCATGGTTGCTAACTCCCTATAATGGACACAGTATAATATTTAGCATAATTTATGTTTTTTGCCATATGGATTAGTGCTTTATACTACACTCGCTGAATTATAAGACAGTTCCGACTACCTGACGCTGCACTGCAGCAATGGCTGCGTATCAACCGCCGGAACGGGTTTTGTCGGCCGCATCTTCCTCCAGCGGGCCACTTTTGCCCAGATCGCACCCCGTTAGCGGATTTACCCGCGGGTCGGACCGGGTCCGTTGGGCCATCGCCTCCACATCGCTCTGCTGTTCCAACGGCAATACCACGCTGGCGACCCCTTCGCCTCCATCCACGGCCGGCTGCGGTTCGGCAACATAGTGCAGATTTTCGTCCGCGTTCCAACTGCCACGTACTTCACCTTCCGCCGACATATTGAAATATTGGTCGGCGTATTCTTCGATCGGCGGCAATTTACCCGGAGGGAAATTGTTGCGGATCGCATACAGCGCTTTTTCAAAGGAGATCTGATGCGCCACTTCGCGGGTCATCAGAAAGCCGAGCGCCTGCTTGACGCCGGGATCGTCAGTGACGTTGATCAACCGCTCATAGATGATTTTGGCACGCGCTTCGGCGGCGATATTGGAGCGCAAATCAGCAGTGGGTTCGCCGATGGTATCGATATAGGCGGCACTCCAGGGGACGCCGGCAGAATTGGTCAACGCCGGGCCGCCGCCGTACAACACCGACGTGATATGGCTGTCATTGCCATTGCCGGTCAGCGAACGGTACAGTTCCGCTTCACTTTCCGTGGCTTCAGCCAGCTGTCCTTTCGCTCCCTTGTTCAACATACCCACCAGAGAACCGATAATTTCCAGATGGCTCAACTCTTCGGTGGCGATATCGAGCAGCATATCGCGGCGCCCGAGATCGTCTTCACCCAGTCCCTGGATAAAATAGCGGCAGGCCGCAGCCAGTTCGCCTTGCGGTCCACCAAATTGTTCAAGCAATAGGTTGGCCAGGCCCGGATTGGGCTCTGATACGCGGACGGTGTATTGCAGCTTTTTTACGTGTCGAAACATGATGTTCTCCTGTTCAGTACCCCCGCACCTTGGCAAGTGCCCGGTTCTGTAGGCTGAAACGGCATCAACTCCGGTCAATTTTTGGCTTCCACTTCCGGTGTGGCAGAGCGCACCAGAAATTGCTCGGTCACCGTCGGTAAATGCGTCAACGCCCACTCGGCCATTTTCTGTTCCTGCTCACGGATTTGCTCAAAGATGCGCGCGCCTTCGGTATCGCCGACCAGTTCGGCAGCGGCAATCAGCGAGGTGTAACAACCCATCTCAAAATTCTCAAAGGTATAGCTGCTGATGGCGCCCTTGACGACTTCATCTTCAGTAAACATTCCCCCCAACGCCTGACCCATGGCGGTCATTTTGCCCATGGTATCTTTCAGCGCCGAATTGGAGGTGTCGTTGCGTTCAATAACCGTTTGTAATAACGCCTGTTGTTGCAGCGTTTCATCGATGTGCTGCTCAATGCGCGCTTTGAGATCGGGATAATGTTCCAAGCGGTCGGCCATACTACGCAACATGGTTTCCGCCTGCTTTTCCATCGCGTGGGCGTCACGTAGCCAGTCAAGATAATTTTCTTCGTATGTCATGCTGCTACCTCGCTAAGGGGTGCTGGTAGGTGATATATCAAACTTTAGGTTAGGAATTTTATTAACAAATTTAAAATTACTTATATATCCCCCATTTAAAACAGATGAGGGTTATTAGCCCGCTATTTCACCCTCATGCTATCGGTAAAAATGTTAATCATTCCACGCGGGCACATTATAAACGATAGACCTTAATAGCGATTTTTCGAGGTCGTAATAGATAAAAAACTGAAAATTGTGGTAATTATTTTCGCAATACGCCCAACGGTTAAATAAAACAATTAAATGTTTTATTTTTGTTATTGAATTATTTCAGAGAATTTCAGTGGGTTTAAATTTTTATATCACACCGCTATCCCATGGAAAAAACCGTCATAGGTTCTATAGTTTTACCTGATCGGAGAAATCTTAATTTCTTTGATATCAGCAAACCCTTATTAAATTAACTCTCTTTATTCAGGAGGTTATTATGGTAGAGCATCGTGGCGGTTCAGGTAATTTTGCTGAAGACAGGGAACGCGCTTCTGAAGCCGGTAAAAAAGGCGGTCAAGAGAGCGGTGGGAATTTCAAAAACGATCCACAACGCGCTGCGGAGGCAGGTAAAAAAGGCGGTCAGGTCAGCGGTGGTAACTTTAAAAATGACCCTGAGCGCGCCGCTGAGGCCGGCAAAAAAGGCGGGCAACATTAAGCGTATCGGCGCTTGACGTTAGCCGTTCTGCCAGGTTATTTGCCGCCAGCCAGCCCTGCAATGGGGTTGGCTGTAGGTAATTGGCATAATAAACATCATTGATGTGGCATCGTTGAATCTGCCTGTACCGCACCAATCCAACAACCGCCGGTACGCCATGACAGATTTGTTTTTCTGGCATCGACAGCAATTCGTTTGAGGAGTTGAACATGCAGCACACTTCTTTTACACGCGCCCATCGCCACACCATCAGTACCGAGTTGAAGCTGCAATTGGTCGATTTGACTACCTTTCAGTTTGCCAATCGCGTGCCGGAAGTGGTCAGCCTGTGCAAGGTGAAAGATTATATAAAAACCCATAATAATCAGCCTGTCATCAATGTATTCAGTACCATGCATGCCACGCCCGCTACGTTGCTTGACGAGCTGAAAAGTATTACCGTCAACCTGGCAGACAGCGCCGCTCGCTGCCACTGCGGGTTATGCGGCGGCGGGGCACGAATCGACCACCGGGCTGTCTGCGGATTTGGCCAGAATATTCACGTCAGCGTTGAGGACGCCAATCAGGCCGCTTATCTTTGTCAGGCGCTAAAGGCATACTTGCCGCATTTTATCGCATTGAATGATTCGTCGCCGTTTAACCAACCCGACCCCGCTGACGCGGTACCTTCCCCCATCAGACCAAGGCCGGAGCTGGGTAGCGTCGAAATCGGCATATGCGATTCGCCCCTTACCTTGCCCCATGCGGCCATGCTGTGCGGCTATGCGCAGCTGTTGGTCAATTTGCTGCTTGCCGTTCAGCCTGATGTCCCCGTAGATCGAGACGCCTGCTACGCCAGCAACCTGCGCAATGCACGCCGTGCGGGCGTGTCAGCCCATTATACCGATCCCCTGAAGGGAGAAACCGTCATGTTGAAGCAGCACATTGACGCCACGCTAACGCTGTTGACGCAACTCAGCAAGGAGGATGAGTGCGGCGTAATAAAATACTTCCGTCATTATTTGCAGCAAGAATATCATGACGGAGAATTGTTACGTCATAACTTGGACGTTGGTGTCGGCACGGCTGGCATCGCTCGTTCCATGATCAATTTACTGATCCCTCCTGAGCATATTATTGTTAATGAGCAATCCATGCTCCAGCGGAGTGCCTATGAAACTTTATGAGTTGCTGATAGGGAAATTCTCGGTATATGTGGTAGCGAAAAATGAGGAGCATGCCAAATACCAGGCAATGGAAATAGCCTTTCACCTCGCCGAACGGGGGCCAAGCATGTATATATCGGGAATGATACTGTGTGAAGCCGATACTGTTCACCTGGAACGTTACCATCACTGAATGCATGCCGATAAAATTTATTTTTATTTTATTTCCCTTATGCCAATCTATGAAAAATGCCATAAGAAATACAAATAAAAAATTAGAAAATTTATTATTTCTAATGGTTTCAATCAGGAAGACGGTCTATTATTAAAGTGTCGTTTCACGACAATATAGAGTCGCTTCGTTACCCCACACGGCTCATGGATTTGAGCCACCTCCTCAACGAAGCAGACCTATCGCGACAAGTTAATTTCCCCTTTGCATTTGCAAACCCGGCCTTACGGCCGGGTTCTTTCTCTCTATCGCACGAATGCGGTGCCACGCATCGCCCTTCTCAGGCGAGTACCATGATTATTTTTTACTTTGTCATGGCTGCTATGGTTGTCCCCCTTTGATAATCCTGACTCAACACCATGGCATTTATAGATCCCTTGATGGAACATCCTGTTACTCAGGCAATAGTTTAAGCATTCTTTGAAATGACGGGCAGGATAAATGGTCACTGGCCGGGCAAGCGACCACATGCCGTAAACCATCGCGTACCGCACTCAGGCGCCGAATGGTGTTATCTATTTCTGTCGCTTTGGCCGCCAGACGTTGACGATCTATCTGCATTTGTCCCTGCGCATTAAACATGGCGCTGATTTCCGTCAATTGCAGGCCAGCCTGCCGACCCAGTTTGATAATCGCCAGCGTTTGTAACACGCTCGGATGGTATTGCCTGCGCAAGCCGCGACGACCAATCGAATGGATCAATCCTTGCTCTTCATAGTAACGCAACGCGGATGCTGCCAAACCGCTGCGTTTTGCCACCTCGGCAATGTCCAGCTCGTTCATGCTTGACCTCAAGTCAACATTAAGTTGCACAATGACGCCCACTCTACCACCGCAGCCAATCACTGGCTGCACTCGTCATCATCTTGAGAGAAAAACATGACCACTACCAATACCATCATCGCCACTTGTTTTATCGGTATCCTCGGCACCGGCGTTATGGATGTATGGGCATTGATACTGCGAAAAATGTTCGGCATCAAACCGCTGGATTATGCCTTGGTAGGGCGCTGGGTCGGCCTGATGAGGCACGGGCAATTTTGCCACCGAACCATCATAACCACGCCGTCGATAGCCGGGGAGCGCCAGCTCGGTTGGTTGTTGCATTACGCCATCGGCATGGCCTGCGCGGCGGTATTGATAGCCGCCGCCGGCTGGCCATGGCTGTATGCGCCAACCCTGGCACCGGCGCTGTTGGTCGGCGTCAGCAGCGTTATCGCACCGCTGCTGGTGATGCAGCCGGCGTTTGGTTTTGGCTTTGCGGCAACCAAAACGTCATCCCCGCTGCAAGCCTGTCTGCGTAGTCTGATGGCACATGGCGTGTTCGGCATCGGGTTGTATCTGGCGGCACGGCTATTCAATGAGCTGGGCTGTTTTATGCCATAAACATAACCTAATGATTGAGAATATACATAATGACCATTACTCGCGTTGACGCCGCTGAGCAACGCTCATAGGCAGATTGTATTCGTGGTCGGGGCTGGCGGCTACCGAAGGTCGGTTACAGGGCATCGATAATTGATTGCCAGCGTCAGCTGGACAAAACGGTTGCGCTGTAACGTTGCACCCAGCGGGAACCTGATGGTTCCTTTTTTATTCTCCAACTTACAACGGTTAAACGATAGCGTCGCCCATCCATAAAGCTTTCAGCGGCATAGCGCTCTCCATCAGGCGTTCGACGCCATAGGTCACGGTCTTGCGCCTGCCTTGGCGTTAACAGTCCCTATCGCCGCTTTAAACCTGCGTCGGCGATGCAGCACTAGCCCCCCGACAATATAAGTCGCTGAATAATAGGCGCGAATTAAATTGCCGATTTTTTGATAGCCGTTGAACCCTGGTTAAAGCATCCGTATTTACAGTAGTCCCAGTTTAGTTTTACCCGCGGAAACCCTTAATAAAGAGCGGTCAATCAGCACCGCACAATGACCATTGTTCATCCTGATGCATGATGTTTCCCTTCATGTAAATGACGTTTAATACATAAGAAGTTATACAGGCTATGATACGGAAAATTATTTCCTTCGCATCCGGTTGGCGCGTAGGCACAGCAGAAGAATATAGAACATGTTATCGCCTGTATGGCGGCAGTTTTGTAACCCACCCTGACGTTTTAAATTTTATGCAGCGTCAGTTAAACCTGCGGCATAATTACTACATCAAAAAAGGAGAAAATAACGCTCTGCTCGGCGGCATGTGTACCAATGGAACGAAAGAAATTGCTCTCATTGGCCGCACGTCCCAACAATCGGGCATCGATCTGTTCCCCTTTAACAAAGATGAAATTATTTTACCCATCAGCCGCTGTGTTAAAACAGTGATCCCCTATCGTTCAAAGATCCTATCCCGCATTAACGGCCGCTGTACGCTCAACGCCACCTTCTCACTGAATAGTCATCGTGAAATATGCCTGGCTAAAACCTGTGGCAAAGGCGGCTATTCGGCATCAACTAAAAACAGTCGCAACCGTGAGTTGAAAAAATTCCTCAGTTCAGGCGGTGAGGTCGTCGATCAGGCACTATTAACACCGACTCAAATCGTCGATATTTATTTTGAGCTGTATGCAAAACGCTGGGGTGAAAGACCCGCGAATGAGCGACAAATGATGGACATGATAACCTCCCTGCGTGATATGATTTTCGGTTATGTGCTGTTCTATAACGGCCAGCCATGCGCATTCCAACTCATTACCCGCGCTGACAGTCCAGAGTGGATCTGCTTTGATTATGTCAATGGTGGCTATGATCGCCAATACAACGGATTTTGCCCAGGCACGATCGTAACATGGTTAAACGTTCGTGCTGCATACGAGCTATGCCAACGGCAAGATAAAGAGATGCGCTACTCTTTTGGCAAGCCGACGGAAGCGTATAAAGACCGCTGGTGTCAACGTGCGCCGCTGGGGCGCACGCTGTCGTTTTAAAGCCATAAACGTGGCTGCATGAAATACGGATGGGTTACCGGCCGTTTGCAGTAGCGTTTGGGTGCCGCAGTTATTCCCAAGGCACGCCTTGCTGCCAACTTGCCACCAGCAGGTCAATAAAAGCACGAATTCGCGGCGATAAGTGGCGTTTACTGGGATAAATGATCCGAATAGGTTCTGGCGGAAAAGGATATTTCTCTAGCACCGGTATCAATTTCCCCCTACGCAAATCGTCAGCAAGCAAATAGGTCGGTAAGTGAACAATACCAAATCCGGCAATTGCCGACTCTCGCATGGCTTCCGAGCTGTCAAGGTTGAGCCTTCCCGGCCCATCATAAACAAAGACGCCTTCTGGGGTTGTAAACCGCCAGCATCGTCTTTTCTCGGCGCTCAGAAGAAAGATAGTGTCATGGTGAGTTAATTGTTCGGGTGTTTGCGGGACGCCGCGGGACGATAAGTAGTCGGGTGATGCACAAGTGACAATGCGTTGTGAAGCAATCGTACGGGTAAGAATACGTGAGTCGTCGCGAGGTTCACCGATGCGGATAGCTATATCAAAGCCTTCTTCAATAAGGTCGACAAATCTGTCACTGAAAGACACCTCTGCCCGTAGTTCTGGCCACTTTTTCAGATAAATATCCAGAATAGGAAGAATATGCCGCTGCCCAAAAGAGAGCGGCGCGCTAAGCCGGAGAGTCCCCGTTGGCTTAACCCTGCGCATCGCCATGGTGGCATCAACTTCCTCAAGGTCTTCCAATATTTGCCGGCAACGGTCAAACATGACCCTCCCTTCATCGGTAAGACTCAGACTCCGGGTAGTGCGGTTAAGCAGTCGAACTCCCATACGGGTTTCAAGCCTGACGATACTTTTGCCAATGGCCGAACGGCTGAGCCCAAGCGAACCCGCAGCCTGGGTATAACTGCCCGCTTTTACCGCAGCCACGAACGCGGCGATATCGCCAATGCTGTTGATCTCCATGCTTCACTTCTCTCACTGTATACGGGCGTTTCCGTACCTTTATATGGGAAGCACATTCCCGAAATGTTTATATATCATAAATTCCTGTTCCACATTAACGCAAATACCAACAGGAATACCCATGATTACTCAACCCACCCAGCAAGCCGTAAAAGAATGGTCAGAAAGTGTAGCCGGTCTGGCTCCGGTCCTCACAGGTCAGGATACCCTGACCTCGATGAATGAAATCCGTAACGCCTATAGCCGTATGTTGGCTAAAAATCCTGCGCCTGTCGGCGTTGGTTTTACTCAGATCGATATGGGAGGTATCCCGGGAACCCTGGTTACACCAGACAATCTTAAAACCGATGCCATCGTGATGTATATCCACGGCGGAGCCTATATCGTCGGTGAACCCGCGGGCTATCACGGCATTGGTGGCAACTATGCCAGCCTGCTGGGTGCTCGAGTCTATATGCCGGATTATCGTCTAGCGCCGGAGTACCCTTTCCCAACGCCGGTCACCGATACGGTGGATGCCTATGAATGGCTGATTGAACAAGGCGTCGACGCCAGCAACATCGTGCTGGTGGGCGAGTCGGCGGGTGGAGCGATGGTGGTCACCGTTATGGTTGCAGCGCGCAACAGAGGTCTCCCGCTTCCGGCGGGCGGCGTGTCTATTTCCCCCTGGGCCAACCTCGAACACAGCGGTGCATCCATGACCAACAGAGAAGGTCTGGATCCACTGAACACCAAAGCGGGTTTGGATTTACTGGCACGTACCTTCCTGGGTGACGCATTGCCCAATCATCCCATGGCATCCCCGGTATTTGCCGACGTCACGGAGCTGCCGCCGATACTGATTCAGATTGGTGAAAACGAACTGATGCTGAGCGATGCCATACGCCTAGCGACACACCTGAGCGATAACCGCGTGCGCGTCAATCTGGAAGTCTGGCCGGGTATGTTCCACGCCTGGCATTTCTTCTCGACGCTGCAGCCAGAAGCGCTACAGGCCATCGAAAGTTCAGTCATCTTTATCAAGCAAGCGCTGCAGAATGCCGCAAAGTAACCGTCATTGATGGTTAACTCACCTAGGGGCGCGGGAAACCGTGCCCCTTTATCAGCAGCTTGCAGAAATCCTGCTCTTTCCCGCCACGGCTTGACTCACCTGCCTGTTCATTTTCTCCCTTTAACCAACGTTGGCCCGTTCACGTCGAATTTTCCACAAAGATAAGCCCGTTATGGTCATCAAATGGAAAGGTTTTTTTGCTTTGCACATTACGCAGCGTCCATAAAGACGCTCGATACTGGTCAATAAAAAACCGCCCTGAGGCGGCCAAAATGGATATAATTAGGTAAATATCTCCCCTTCCATGTCATGACACTTTCTTCGTCCACGTCAAATCCGTCACCTCAAAAGAAAACATCTTGAACGTTGCAGTAGCCGTTGCAATAACATCCCCTGCCTCGTTAAGTAATTCACCAGATGTAAATATAATAGAGCTCTTTGCATGAGCAATGCGGCCCTTGCCATATATCTTCCCTGGAAAAGCGGCATTTACAAAGTTAGTCTTCGACTCAACGGTGACAGCAACTTTCCCTTGAGGCATCGTGATATAAATGGCTGGCCCCATTGAATCATCCAACATTGCCGAGAGTACGCCTCCTTGAATACATCCCATCGGGTTTACTAGCGAATTGCTTGCATCAAACTCAACATGGACTTCTTTCTCTTCGCTATTGTATTTAAGGAACTTCCAGCCAAGCACTTTTGCAACAGGAGACATTTCAGCCAGGCCATTAACAACATTCATGAAAAGTGGTTCACTAGACATAAATTTCTCTGTATCAGATAGAACAACAATTATTAATGTAGTAGAAATCCGATACAGTTCAAATTAACAACAGTTTTTTTTGAATTTTGCCCAATGGTAAACGCCGTGATCTGCCGAGCTGATTAGCTGCCAACCCAGCTGCTGCGGGCCATAAACCCCAGAAACAGACCGATTGATATCACCATGACTGCGGAAAAGGCTGGATCACAATAACGGTATAAAGAGGTAATTTTGGCAGGATTTCTATAAAACATTTTTAATAAAATGCTTTGATAACCGTTTCAAGTTGAATAATAAAAAATGGAAACCATCAGACCCACGTTATCATTTAACGCTTAAACACCATTACATATGCTTAATGATAGCGTCGCCAAACTCTGAACATTTCAGCAGATTAGCGCCTTCCATGCCCTTAACAATCAGGTCAGCCGCTTCGAACCAGCCCAGGTGGCGCAGCATTAGCTTGACGAACCAGATTTAATCTTTTGAAAAATATAAATATTCCATATAGTGGCGTATGGTTTTCAATCTATTTATGTCATTTGTAACCCGTTGATTTATATATAGCTGTGTCGGATTTTGATAATCCATTTTTCCCTTGTCATACCTGAGCACGTACTCGCCTAAGCTATACTTGTGCAGAGTCAGGAATACAGGAAATACAAATGTGTGGTCGTTTTGCCCAAGTACAAACATGTTCAGACTATCTCGACATGCTCGCCTCCGATCTTGAATTTGCCAGTGCGCTGCTACAACGTGGCGCCAGGCACCCGCGCGCTGGTGATTAATCAACGCAGCGATAAGTTGCATCTCGAGCCTATCGAGTGGGGTTACGGCCCAGATTGGTGGCGGGAAATGAAACGTCAGCCAGTTATCATACAGCCACCAGCAGGATGTTTAAGCCGTTATGGGAGCACATACGCTATAACCGATTAAGCACTGTGGGACTCATAAGAATAATTGAAATAGGTGAATATGAAGAGTTGCAATGGTTACACATGTTTCTGATCCAACTCGGTTAACGAAATACTGTGTACTGTTAAAACACTTCTATATTCCCTTATATCAGTCGGTTGCTCCGATTAATTCCTAGGTAAATCATTTACTATATAAATGAGGTGTTTGATATATTCATTCCGAAGACTTTCTCGATGACATACAGAATATGAGTAAGTAAGATTGGTTGGCTTACTTATGAAACCATTAGTTTTCATAAACTCATTGACTAAAATATCAGGAATAGCTCCAGACGCAGGCAATGATTGCATTAGACTCCATTTATCAGAGAAAGATGATGTTACTACATTTCGATGGCAGCTAGCATCACACATAACATCTTCGTTTCTGAGAGAAACATAGGGTACAGAGCTAAATGCTTTTTCTGGTGAGAGAAGGAACATTGTTCCTTCTAACATATGAAGCATCTTAAAACCCATAATAGACTCTTTTCGATCGCTCAAAACCACATCAGGCTCCAATTCATTAATCATATCCTCAGAATCATAAAAAATGACTTCCATGACAGGTAATCTACGTGAGCTAGATATGAAACACTTAGCAAGTGTGACTGGGAGGCGATTAGATATAAGCACCTTTAACGAACGATCACCATGAAATTTTGACATTTCAATTTTATATTCTAGTTCCCTTGCTGCTTTGATGACTTTTAATCCATCTTCTAGTATAAGTCGTCCCATATCGGTAAAGGTGGTTCTGTACTGTTTCCTGTCAAGAATTACCACGCCAAGTATGGACTCCGCCTTTTTAATCTGGTAACTAAGTGCGGATGGGGTTTTGCATAATTTATTTGCGGCACAAGAAAGTGTTTTAAATTTATTTACTGCATCTAATGCCACGATCAAATTAAGACTAATTTTCATGCAACCACCAGAATTAATAACGCATAAAAAGACAAACAAAAAGAGAAGAAATATATTTAAAGCTATTTCTGTTAATAGAATGCTCACTATTGAAAGCATTCTAAGTCAAGGGGGCGCCTCCCCCCCTGACATCCATAATTCAAAAAAACGGTTATTTGGTACTCGCTGGTGCGGCGTTAATTTTCACCCTGAGTAATGCATAAGGTTTCTGTCGTTTATCTTTACCCATGTGGAATCCTGGTTGACGATGAAGTTGATTCACTGTGAAGTACAGGTAACCATCGGGACCAATCGAAAGTGTATCGGGCCAGAGGATATGAGGCCCATGAGCAATGGTTGTCCAGTTACCTGTTTTATCCATTTTACGAATAGCGTTACGCTCATAGTCTCCGGCATATACGGCACCTGTTGCATCAGCTTCCAGGCCATCAGAAGCCCCTTTCTCACCTAGGTCTTTTACCGCTGCAGACAACTGTTGCTCAGTCACATTCGGGTCACGAAGCATTTCAGTTGAGATCGAGAACAAATGACGCCCCGAAAGTGGGCTGTAATACAGCGTTTTACCGTCAGCAGACAATGCAATACCGTCAGAGGCCACGCTAAATGGAGCAGTATCCCCATTCGAATTACGCTGCAGAAGAGTTTCCCCTTCAACTACCGGTACAAAGCCTTGCTCCGGTGACGTCGAACGATCGCTGGTAAGTCGGCGTACCGCTTTACCTGAATCCAGATCAACTACGATGATGCCACCAGTACCAGATAGGGACGAATCGGTAATGTAAGCCATACCAGCTTTACCAACTCGGTAGTCAAAACGTACGTCATTGACGTATGTGGTAGGTAGGACTACGTCATTATGTAAGACAATAGTTTTGACTACTTTGTTGGTATTCAGATCGATAGCCACTAATTTTGCACCACCGTCCACGGGTTTAGAGAATTTAGGCGCAGCAGTATCCAACACCCAGAGTTTCCCCTGTCCATCGGCCACAACACTTTGTACACTCAGGAAGTGACTTCTAGGCTGGCTATTAACTGCCTGATTAATTTTCGCATTCGGGTATGGTATGACCTCATTATTTTTAACTTCCGCCACGGTGAATGGAACATCATCTCCCCAACGTGGAAAATTAACGAAAATTCTGCCGGTTTCTGTAACCGTTACTCCTGTAGGCATTGCACCACGGAAAGTCGCAACGATTTCGGTTTCACCTACAGTACGATCACTTGCAAGTTGTTCAAGCGCTGCCACCTGATGAGTTGATAAAGCCAGCGTACTAATTGAAGTTCCGGCTAACGCTAGACCGATCGCTGCTCTTAACAGCGTTTTAGTGATGCTAATCTTTTTCATCTTTTTCCTGCCCTGTTAGTTTATAAATTGATATTAGAAGCCCTCGAGTACGATTTTTCCTTTAACTTTGCTGCTTTCAATTAATGCATGGGCTTTACGCAGATTAGCGGCGGAAATTTTGCCATAGTGCTCACCTAAGGTACTTTGTAGTTTACCCGCATCGACCAGTTTGCTGACTTCCATCAGAATTTCATGCTGACGTTGCATATCCGTAGTTTGGAACATCGAGCGAGTAAACATTAGTTCCCAGTGAAGAGAGATAGCCTTTTGTTTCAACGGCATAGCATCAAGAATATTCGGATCGTCGATGACTGCAAGACGGCCTTGTGGCTTCAAAACGTCGATAATCTGCGTATAGTGCAGGTCGGTATGAGTCAGACTAGCCACGTAGCGCACATTTTCGATACCTAGGGCCTTTAGTTGTTCAGCGAAAGGTTTACGATGATCGATAATATGATCTGCACCTAAGGCTTTAACCCATTCAGAAGTTTCCGGCCGTGAACTGGTACCAATGACAGTCAAGTTAGTCAGTTTACTGGCTAACTGAGTCAGGATAGACCCCACACCGCCGCCAGCCCCCACAATCAGAATAGCTTCGTTGTTACTCTGCCCGACTTCCAAACGATCAAACAGGAGTTCCCACGCAGTCAGAGAAGTCAAAGGCAGCGCAGCCGCTTCAGCATTTGACAATGTATGTGGTTTTTTGCCAGCGATACGCTCATCCACCAGACCATATTCAGCATAAGAACCAGGACGTATGATGGAACCAGCGTAGAAAACTTCATCACCCGGTTTGAACAAAGTGACTTTTGAGCCTACAGCTTCAACAATTCCAGTGGCGTCCCACCCCAGAATCCGTGGTTCTGTTACTGGTGAATTTTTACGTACCTTCGTATCGACTGGGTTTACGGCAATAGCTGAAATCTTAACTAATAGATCGCGCTCACCTGGTTGAGGTTTCGGAAGGTCCATCTCATAGAGTGATTCTTCGTTAATGATGGGCAGATCGTTTTGGCTGTAGACAATGGCTTTCATAGATAACTCCCGCATTCTGCTTTAGAAATGCCGCTGTGGCATGTATTAAAGTCATAGTAATCCTGGTGGCAATCTTAAAAAACAAGCCAAAATGAGTATCACTTTCACTAAAATAGTGAAAATGGGTGGTAAACTAACCCTACTATTATGCTAATGTTGTGAGGGAGTATGGTCCGCCTTGAAGATGTGAGAATTTTTGTTCGCGCAGCGGCACTTGGAAGCTTTTCGCAAGCGGCTCGCGAAGCGGACATTCTACCTGCACAAGCAAGTGCGGCGATCCAGAGGCTGGAGAGAGATCTTGATACCCGGCTTTTTGTTCGCTCAACTCGCAGCCTGCGATTATCTGCCCAAGGGGAGAAATACCTGCCTTTTGCCCAAGAAATGCTAAGTGTGGTTAGAGCTGGTTATGACAGCCTGAAAAACAATGACGACATTTTGGAGGGTAAATTAAAAATCTCGCTACCCTCCGATATCGGACGTAATATCTTGCTTCCGCTAATTTCTGACTTTTGCCAGAAGCATACTAAAGTTTCGGTAAAGTTACTGTTCTCCGATGAAGTCAGTAATATTTATCGCGATCCAGTAGATATTGCTGTGCGCTATGGATTGCTGCAAAACAGCAGTTACGTCGCACAACCTCTGGTCGTGAATAACCGCCGCTGTCTCGTCGCATCCCCAGATTATATCGCCCGCAAAGGTCCACTGGAAACATTAACACAGCTGGCAGAACGGGAGTGTCTTCTTTATCTGCTCGATGGTCAGACTCATGATGTCTGGCCATTCGAAGATGAAAACGGAAAAAAAAAGGTGACTGTTCATAGCCGTTTTATAGCGAACGATGCTGATGTTACACGCCGCTGGGCTGTGGCTGGGCTTGGTATTGCCTACAAATCATGGTTGGATGTCGGCCCAGATATTGAACAAGGCCGTCTGATACAGCTCTTGCCGGATATATTGGGCGAAGCAGCCCCACTCAACTTTATCTGTCCACATCGTAGCCAATTATCTTTAGTAGTACGTAAACTATATCATCATCTAAGAGACCATTTTGATAGTCAAAATAATTAATAGTGTTTGACTATTAGAGAATTTAACTTCAGGTGTTGAATACTTAATTAAAAGGCGCCAAACAAAGGGAAGAGATCACGGCTATACCGGGCTCAAGAGATCAATACGCAGCACCTTCTGGGCCACAAGAGCCAACAGCAAACCGATCGGTACAACGATGATCGCGGCAAAGATTGGTTAACAATTTCACCAAACGGGAGTGAACAACGTTGAGATGTTTGTTCGTTATTTGAACGATTTTACTGAAGGATATTACTGGAATTTTACTGAAGAAATTTTTCCGAGAGGAAATACCCCACGGAAGCATTAGCCACCGTGGAGTATTATCAGTTAAACACCATTACATGTGTTTAACGATAGCGTCGCCAAACTCTGAACATTTCAGCAGCTTAGCGCCTTCCATCAGGCGCTCGAAGTCATAGGTCACGGTCTTGGCAGCGATGGCGCCTTCCATGCCCTTAACAATCAGGTCAGCCGCTTCGAACCAGCCCAGGTGACGCAGCATCATTTCAGCAGACAGGATCACTGAACCTGGGTTCACTTTATCCTGACCGGCATATTTAGGCGCCGTGCCGTGGGTTGCTTCAAACAGTGCGCATTCGTCGCCAATGTTGGCGCCAGGGGCAATACCGATACCGCCAACCTGTGCCGCCAGAGCATCGGAAATGTAGTCACCGTTCAGGTTCATACAGGCGATCACGTCGTATTCTGCCGGACGCAGCAGGATTTGCTGCAGGAACGCATCGGCGATCACGTCTTTAACCACGATCTCTTTGCCGGTGTTCGGGTTCTTGATCTTCAGCCATGGGCCGCCGTCAATCAGTTCACCGCCAAACTCTTCGCGCGCCAGCTCGTAGCCCCAATCCTTGAAGGCACCTTCGGTGAACTTCATGATGTTGCCTTTGTGAACCAGCGTCACGGAATCACGGTCATTGACGATCGCGTATTCGATGGCCGCACGCACCAGACGTTTGGTGCCTTCTTCCGAGCACGGCTTGACGCCGATACCGCACTGCTCAGGGAAGCGGATCTTCTTCACGCCCATTTCGTCGCGCAGGAACTTGATGACTTTGTCTGCTTCGGCAGAGCCCGCTTTCCATTCGATACCGGCGTAGATGTCTTCGGCGTTTTCGCGGAAGATCACCATATCGGTCAGTTCCGGGTGTTTAACCGGGCTTGGCGTGCCCTGGTAGTAACGCACCGGACGCAGGCAGACATACAGGTCGAGCTGTTGGCGCAGCGCCACGTTCAGGGAACGAATACCGCCGCCGACTGGCGTGGTCAGTGGGCCCTTGATGGCAACGCGGTAATCACGGATCAGATCCAGGGTTTCATCCGGCAGCCACACGTCTTTCCCGTAAACGTGAGTGGATTTTTCACCGGTGTAGATTTCCATCCAGGAGATTTTACGCTCGCCGTGGTAGGCTTTTTTTACTGCAGCATCAACCACGTTAATCATGGCAGGGGTTACGTCAACGCCAATACCGTCGCCTTCGATGAACGGAATGATCGGGTTATGCGGAACAACCAGTTTACCCTGGGCATCGACCGTAATCTTTTTACCTTCTGCCGGAACAACTACTTTGCTTTCCATCAACCTCTCCTTCAAGCGCAATTTTTGTTAATGCTTTGTAAGATGCGTGTCAATACTACTCGAATATTCTACCCGCGCCAATCCGAAACGGATTCGGCTATAATGCGCCTATCATTTGCCAGCACAACCGTTATGACTAAATTCCCTGTTAAAAATCACCAAGTTAAACGATTCAGCCAGCCAAAGCCCGCCAAACGCCCCGCCATGCACGGGCCGCGCAGGGTGATATTATTCAACAAACCGTTCGACGTATTACCGCAGTTTACCGACGAAGCCGGCCGCGCCACGCTGAAGGAATTCATCCCTTTCAATGACGTCTACGCCGCCGGGAGACTGGATCGCGACAGCGAAGGCCTGCTGGTATTGACCAACGACGGCAAGCTGCAGGCGCAATTGACCCAGCCGGGCAAACGCACCGGCAAGGTGTATTACGTGCAGGTGGAAGGCGCGCCGCAAGACGACGATGTGGCACCGTTACGTGCCGGGGTGACGCTGAAAGACGGGCCGACCCTGCCTGCCGGCGTCGAGCTGGTGGACGAGCCGACCTGGCTGTGGCCACGCCATCCTCCGATCCGCGAGCGGAAGGCCATCCCCACCCGCTGGTTGAAAATAACCCTGTATGAAGGGCGAAACCGCCAGGTACGGCGCATGACCGCGCATATCGGCTTTCCGACTCTGCGTTTGATTCGCTACAGTATGGGAGAGCTTGCGCTGGGCGAACTCCAGCCCGGCGAATGGAAACTTATCGAGTCGCTGTAATCCTACAAGGAGTCGCCGCTATGGGAAAAACCCTTCCGCTGATGTTGTCTACGCTACTGTGCGTCGCCGGCGCGCAGGCTGCCAGTTTCGACTGTCGCCAGGCGACGGCAACCGATGAGCGCGCCATCTGCGCCAGCCGCTCGCTGAGCGATAAAGACGTAGAAATGGCCACCAAATACCAGTTTTTGCGCGGTCTGTTTGCCATGGGCATGCGTGGCAATATGCAGGACGACCAAACCCGTTGGCTGGCGCAGCGCAATCGCTGCGGCAATGACGTCAACTGTCTGAGTAACAGCTACGCCACGCGCATCGCCGAACTGGATGCCATTTATCAGCATATCGATAAACCGCTGTAAGGAGCCGTCATGTTCAAACCGCACGTCACCGTCGCCTGCGTGGTTCATGCCGCCGGCAAGTTTCTGATCGTTGAAGAAACGGTAAACAACAAGGCATTGTGGAACCAGCCGGCTGGCCACCTGGAAGCCGATGAAACGCTGATCCAGGCGGCTGAACGCGAACTGTGGGAGGAAACCGGCATCCGCGCTGCACCGCAGTCATTCCTTAAACTGCATCAATGGATCGCCCCGGACCGTACGCCGTTTCTGCGTTTTTGCTTTGCCATTGAACTGGCGCAAACGCTGCCAACCGAACCGCACGATGCCGACATCGACCGTTGCCATTGGCTGAGCGCCGAGCAGATTTTAACCGCGCCCAACCTGCGCTCGCCGCTGGTAGCGGAAAGCCTGCGCTGTTACCTGCAACCGGAACGCTACCCGCTGTCGCTGGTCGGCAGTTTTAACTGGCCGTTCTAGCGCACAATATGTGCCGTGCGCGCCGGGCAGCATCGTGGTAAAATCCTGCGCTTGTTTTTTACCAGCACGGTTCGTGTTCAAGTTCGTGAGATCCCCATGTCAGACAACAGCCAGAAAAAAGTAATCGTCGGTATGTCCGGCGGCGTCGACTCTTCCGTTACTGCCTATCTGTTACAGCAACAGGGCTATCAGGTCGCTGGGCTGTTTATGAAGAACTGGGAAGAGGACGATGACGAAGAATACTGCTCCGCCGCGACAGACCTGGCCGACGCGCAAGCGGTGTGCGACAAGCTCGGCATTGAGCTGCACACGGTAAACTTTGCGGCTGAATACTGGGACAATGTATTCGAACTGTTCCTGGAAGAGTACAAGGCCGGTCGCACGCCAAACCCGGATATCCTGTGCAATAAGGAAATCAAGTTCAAAGCGTTCCTGGAGTTTGCCGCCGAAGATCTGGGGGCCGATTTTATCGCCACCGGTCACTATGTGCGCCGCCAGGACGTTGACGGCAAAAGCCGCCTGCTGCGCGGCGTCGACGGCAATAAAGATCAGAGCTACTTCCTGTATACCCTTAGCCACGAGCAGGTCGCGCAAAGCCTGTTCCCGGTGGGCGAGCTGGAAAAACCGCAAGTGCGGCGTATTGCCGAACAGCTGGAACTGGTCACCGCCAAGAAAAAAGACTCCACCGGCATCTGCTTTATCGGCGAGCGTAAATTCCGCGACTTCCTCGGCCGCTATCTGCCGGCGCAACCAGGCCCGATCGTCACCGTCGACGGTCAAACCATCGGTGAACATCAGGGTTTGATGTATCACACCCTCGGTCAGCGCAAGGGGTTGGGCATTGGTGGCATGAAAGACAGCAGCGAAGATCCGTGGTACGTCGTGGATAAAGACGTTGCCAATAATCAGTTGGTCGTCGCCCAGGGCCACGACCACCCTCGTCTGATGTCGGTGGGACTGATTGCCCAACAACTGCACTGGGTCGATCGCCAGCCGTTAACCGCACCGCTGCGTTGCACGGTAAAAACCCGCTATCGTCAGCAGGATCTGGCATGCACCGTAACGCCGATCGACGCCGAGCGTATCGAGGTACGTTTCGACGAGCCGGTCGCCGCGGTCACCCCGGGCCAGTCTGCGGTGTTTTACCAGGGTGAAATCTGCCTGGGCGGCGGCATCATCGAACAGCGCCTGCCGCTGCCTCAAGCGTAATTATCCCGTCAACAGGTGCCGAATGGCACCTGTTTTGCCTACTATTCAACCACCCTTTCGCCCCCGGACGTCGATGCATCGCAGCCTGCGTTTTGGCACTGGGTTTAACCGCCGTTTTGTGGCATGATCCGTGACATTCGTTGTCATCGTTGTGACTGCTGCGGCCAGCCATTGTGGCCCCGAGCCCGCGGCGTCGTTTCCCGATACACAAAACCCTTTAGCCGTAAGCCATGTACCGTTAACAGCGTTTACAGGAGTATTCGTGGCGAAGAATTATTATGACATTACGCTGGCGATGGCCGGGATCAGCCAGGCCGCGCGTCTGGTGCAACAGTTGGCGCATGAAGGCCAGTGTGACCGCGACGCGTTGCATACCTCGCTGAACAGTCTGTTGCAAATGAATCCGTCCTCAACCCTGGCGGTATTCGGCGGTGAAGAGTGTAACCTGAAGGTTGGCCTTGAAACGCTGATGGGCGTGCTGAATGCCAATAATAAAGGCCCTGGCGCGGAACTGACGCGCTACACCATCAGCCTGATGGTGCTTGAGCGCAAACTCAACGCCAATAAGCAGGCCATGAACACGCTGGGCGAACGTCTCGATCAATTGGAACGCCAACTGGCGCATTTTGATTTGGAATCCGAAACCATTGTCAGCGCCCTGGCCGGCATTTATGTCGACGTGGTCAGCCCGCTGGGGCCGCGCATCCAGGTCACGGGTTCACCGGCCATTTTGCAAAATACCCAGGTGCAGGCCAAGGTTCGCGCCACGCTGCTGGCCGGCATTCGCGCCGCGGTACTGTGGCAGCAGGTTGGCGGCAGCCGTCTGCAATTAATGTTTTCTCGTAATCGTCTGTTCAAACAGGCGCAAAATATCGTTGCTCATTGTTAATCGATCCCAGGAGTTGCTACCGATGGAATTATCCTCACTGACCGCCGTTTCACCCGTTGACGGACGCTACGGTGATAAAGTCAGCGCACTGCGCACTATTTTCAGCGAATTCGGCTTGCTGAAATTCCGCGTACAGGTTGAAGTACGTTGGCTGCAAAAACTGGCAGCCTGCGCAGAAATCAAGGAAGTTCCCGCTTTTGACGCCGACGCAAACGCTTACCTCGACCAGATCGTCGCCGAATTCAGCGAAGAAGACGCGCAGCGCATCAAGACTATCGAACGCACCACCAATCACGATGTGAAGGCGGTAGAGTATTTCCTGAAGGAAAAGGTAGCGGCAGTGCCTGCGCTGCACGCAGTCTCCGAATTCATTCACTTCGCCTGTACCTCGGAAGACATCAACAACCTGTCCCACGCGCTGATGCTCAACACCGCACGTCAGGACGTGGTGCTGCCGTTCTGGCGCAAGATCATCGACGCGATCAAAGGTCTGGCACAGGAATATCGCGACATTCCATTGCTGTCCCGTACCCACGGTCAGCCGGCTACGCCGTCCACCGTCGGTAAAGAACTGGCCAACGTCGCCTACCGCATGGACCGCCAGTTCCGTCAGTTGGAACAGGTCGAGATCCTCGGCAAAATCAACGGCGCGGTCGGCAACTACAATGCACACATCGTGGCCTATCCAGAAGTGGACTGGCACCGTTTCAGCGAAGAGTTCGTCACTTCGCTGGGCATTACCTGGAACCCATACACCACGCAGATTGAACCGCATGACTATATTGCCGAGCTGTTTGATTGCGTCGCGCGCTTCAACACCATTCTGATCGACTTCGACCGCGACATCTGGGGTTACATTGCGCTGAATCACTTCAAGCAAAAAACCATTGCCGGCGAAATCGGTTCCTCCACCATGCCGCACAAGGTTAACCCCATCGACTTCGAAAACTCCGAAGGCAACCTGGGTCTGGCTAATGCCGTGATGGGGCACCTGGCAAGCAAATTGCCGGTTTCGCGCTGGCAGCGTGACCTGACCGACTCCACCGTGCTGCGCAACCTGGGCGTCGGCCTGGGCTATGCGTTGATCGCCTATCAGGCGACCATGAAAGGCATCAGCAAACTGGAAGTAAACCAGGCACATCTGCTGGATGAACTGGATCACAACTGGGAAGTGCTGGCCGAGCCGATCCAGACCGTTATGCGCCGTTACGGCATTGAAAAACCTTATGAAAAACTGAAGGAATTGACGCGTGGCAAACGCGTTGATGCCGCCGGCATGCAGGCATTCATCGACGGCCTGGAACTGCCGGAAGAAGAAAAAACCCGTCTGAAGGCCATGACGCCGGCCAATTACATTGGTCGCGCCACCACCATGGTTGATGAACTGAAGTAAGCCGTTCGCAGACAGCCAAAAGCGACCTCAGCGGGTCGCTTTTTTTATGTTCGCCATCGCCTTGCTGCCGGCTAGCGGTGGTACAAGACGGATGCTGGCGGGTTAATCGAACAAGGCCTGCAACCGCGTTTTCTGCTGCCCGTCTGGGGTAAAATTATCCGCCGCCAGCCAGCGTGCAAACCCACGCTCGATGGTTGGCCAGCGGTCGCGCGTGATGGCAAACCAGTCGGTATCACGGTTGCGCCCTTTAATCACGATCGCACATTTAAACTGCCCTTCATAGACAAAACCAAAGCGCAGTGCCGCCCGTCGCGACGGCGCGTTAAGACTGTCGCATTTCCATTCGCAGCGTCGATAACCTAGCTGATTGAAGGCGTAGCGCAGCAGCAGGAAAATGGCTTCGCTGGCGCTGGGGCGCTGTTTCATCGCCGGTGACCAATTGACATGACCAATTTCCAGCACGCCGTTGGCGGGATCGATGCGCATCAATGCCACCGTACCCAGCGGTTCGCCGCTGACGGGATCGCATACCGTATAAGACACCAGTGACGGATCCGCTTGCAGCGCCTGCAAATGCTGCAGCATCGCTTGCAGGCTGTCCGGCCGCTCCGCCGGTAAATAGGTCCAGTCACGGTCATCCGCCGCCCGTTGATAAGCATCGAATAGTCCGCGGTAGTCACGCGGCGCATCCAGCGCCACCAATCGGCAAAAAGTCCCGTTTAGTGCCAGCGCGTCAGGCCTGTTCACGGCTTGCCAGTCGGTTAGCGCTTCGCCTATCGGCTGGCCATAATGATTGATTGCCATCCGTATCTCTTCCTCAGTCGTTAGCGGTTATAAACCACGAATGAACTGCGATTGCCCACTTTGTCGTACAGCGAGCGCGCCGGCGCGTTATATTCCTGGGTCATCCAGTAAACGCGGTCGCACTGACGCTGATCCGCTAATCGATAAGCCTGTTCGAACAGCTGTTCAGACACTTTTTGTCCACGCGCAGCGGGTGAAACATACAAATCTTCGATATAGCAATATCCCTGTGAACTCCAGGTCGACGGGTGGAAGATCAGATTCATCAACCCCAATAATCTGCCGTCCCGATCCTGCGCCACCAGGCCATAAACCGCCTCCTCGCGGGTCAGGCGGACAAATGTCTCTTCGCTGACGCTGTCGCTTACCTCTGCACGATAGAAATGCAGATAGCCTTGCCATAAAGCCAGCCACTGCGCCCGATCGTCATGGTGAACTCTACGTATTTGTACTGCCCGATCTATTGAACTCATTGTCACTCCAGTTACACAACGTCTGTTGAATAAGCGCAGAGTACACCGGCGGCCAGGCGCAGAGTACCTACCAATCCATCACGGCGGGCAGACCAATTTTAGCGGTTCTTCGGCATAGGCAGGGCGGCAAATATCTGTGCCAGTCGTTTGATAAATTGCACGATTTCACTCGGCGTATAGGCGGCAAAACCCAGCACCAATGCGCCCTGCCCGGGGGTGTCGGTATAAAAATCCGCCAGGCCGTACAGCCGGATCCCCTGTTCGGCACCAGCGGCCACCAGCCTGCGCTCGGTTGCCGCGTCGACCAGCGGGCAGACCAGCTGTAACCCCCCTTGCGGCAAATGCGGCCGTGTCCACGCCGCGAGGTATTGATTGACCGCGGCAAATAAAATGTCCAGGCGGGCTTTGTACAGCAGGCGCATGTTTCTTAAATGCTCGGTATAACCATCCGATCGTAAAAAGGCATACAGCGTCGCCTGCGACAGCGTCGCGGTGCAGCCGTCCTGAAGTTGCTTGGCTGCCACCATCGGAATAATCAAGGAGGGCGGCACAATGATAAAACCCAGCCGTAAACCCGGAAACAGGGTCTTGCTGAAGGTGCCGATATACAGGGTACGCTGATGCTGATCCAGCCCCTGCAACGAAGCCGTCGGCATGCCGTGGTAGGTAAATTCGGAATCGTAGTCATCTTCGATGATCCAGGCATTTTCCTGGCGCGCCCATGCCAGCAAGCCTAATCGACGATCGATATCCAGCGAGTGCCCCAACGGGTAGTGGTGCGAAGGGGTAACATACACACCTCGACCACTCGGCCGGGTTGCTACCAGTTGGTCGACGTTGATCCCCCGCGGGTCCACCTCAATCGGGATAGCACGCAGACCGGCAGCGCACACCAGCTTTTTTGCTCCCTGATAGCCCGGTTCCTCAACGAACACCGCGTCACCGGCGTTGAACAACACCTGGGTACACAACGACAGCGCCTGCTGCGAACTGCTGACGATCACCACCTGTTCCGCGGTGGCTTTTACCCCCCGCTCCCGCCGCAGGTAGTCGACAATTTCGCTACGTAACGCCACTAGCCCTTGAGGATCGCCATAGCCCAAAAGCTGTTCGGTGTGATGTCGCACCGCCGACTTTTCCAACTGCAACCAGTTGTCGATCGGGAACTGTCGCAGATCCGGCGCCGACGGGGTCAGCGCGCCAACGAGGCCGGCATGTGGCGTATAGCCACTAACCAGCAACACGCGCCCGCTGGCGCTTAACGCCTGTTCAGTCAGGCTAGCCTGAGCGGTGGCGTCGGCGGCCAATAGCTCACGGCCAATCAGCGGGCTGTTGCGGTAGCTGACAAAACTGCCGCGCCCAACCGTTCGAGCCAGATACCCTTCGGCCTCTAACTGGGCGTAGGTCAGTTCGACCGTATCGCGCGATATGCCCAGTGCGCTGGCCAGTCGGCGGCTCGGGGGCAGCCGGCTCAGCGTTTTCAGTTCGCCTGCGGTTACCAATTGCCTGATAGCCAGGTGCAACGCCGCTTTCAAGGTCATTCGCTGCCGACGCAGGCGTGTGAGCAGCGGTTTAATCTTTGCCGTAGCGAGTTCGATCTCGTTGGCGGAGCCCAGCGTGGCATGCTCATTCTGCTTCATGTAATCGGTCTCAAAGCGCAGGTGAATACCGGCGCAGCATCAATCTGTTAGGAGCATTTTCTCGTCATGCGCATCAACTTACCAGTGCCGCCACCGTTTTGCGCGGATTCTCGCCAGATTTCACTCACGCTGGCTGTTGCGCCACGGGGTAAAATCACCTTAAATAAGACATATCGTATTGAGGCAACAGGATTTCGGCCGGTTATGAGCATGGAAACCAACCAGCGTCTGCTGGATAAACTACAGCAGGATCTGAGCAGCGCGGGTGCCATGCCGCTCTATCTGCGTTTTAACGCGTCAATACGCCAGGCGATCGAACAGGGTGTGCTGAGCGAAGGGGACTTCTTACCCAGCGAGCGTCATTTCACCGATCGGCTGGGCATTTCACGCATTACCGTGCGCAAGGCGCTGGCCTGTCTGGAGGAGGACGGCATTATTGGCCGTTCACGCGGTTATGGCACTTTTATTCGCCAAACCTCGCCACAGGCCAAGCTGGCCTATTCACTGGCGGATGTAAAAGGCTTTTCACGCGAGGTCATGCTGCAAGGGCGACGGCCCGATACGGTGTGGATCAGCCGCGAACGCGTGGTTGCCGATAGCCAACTGGCGGCAAAGCTGGCGCTGGCAGAAAATACCGCCGTTTATAAACTCAAACGCATTCACTTTATCGACGGGAAACCGATGTCGCTGGCAGTGTCTTATGTGGTGGCGGAGGCTATCGCCAACGTTGAAGATATCGGCCTGTCGCTGTATGACTATTTCCGCCTCAACAACGTCGAAATGGGGTCGCTGCGCAGCCAGGTCAGCGCGGCAATGACCGATGAAGAAACCCAGCGCACCCTGCAATTGAAAGATCCCATGCCGCTGCTGATCATCAAGCAAACGCTGTTTGATCGGCAGAAGAAACCGATAGAATACAGCGAGAGCTTTTGCCGCAGCGACATGTACGAGTTTATCAGCGAGGATTAACCGGCTTCGCTGGCCAGCAGTTGCGCCAGCGTCGGCGCGCAATCTCCGCCAGGGCGTGAAACCACATAACCGGCAATGCTGTTGGCCAGCAGCATGGTTTGCTGCGGTGTCAGCCCCAATGCCAACCCGGCCAGCAAACCGGCAGTATGACTGTCGCCAGCGCCAATGCTGTCGGCCACCGTCACCGCCCTGGCCGCTACCCAGCCGCATTCGCCCGGCTCGGCGTAATAGTACCCGCCTTGGTCACCAAAACGCACCACCACCCATTGCCCGGTACGTTGCCACAGCTGCCGACAGAAGCCTTCAATATCCTCGCCCATCCCCAACAGTTGCGCTTCGCGCTGGTTTAGCGTCAACAGCACGCCGGGACGAATCAGACGTTGCAGCAAATCGTCCGGCATCACATCGATGCGCGGGCCAATATCCAGCACCACCCGCACCGTGGCAGGCAGTTGCTGCATCCACTGCAGCAGTACCGCGCCGCCCCCCGATCCCAACTGATAGCCGGAAAGGTATACCAGCCCGCCTTGCGGCGCCGCGTCCTGCAGCCACGCCGTTTGCCAACGGTTTTCTATACCGTCGATGGAAATGAACGTACGCTCGCCGTCCGGCTCCACCAGTGCCATGCACCAACCGTTATCCTCGCCGCCCACCGCCAGATCGGAGTGCACCCCGCGCTGCGCCATTTCGCCACGCAGTCGATCGGCCCACATGCCCTCGCCCAGCGGCAGCAGATTACGGCTGACAATGCCCAGTTGCTTCAGCGCTACGGCAATGTTTAACGCGCAGCCGCCGAGATGGAACCCCTGCATCTGCGCGGCAACATCGCCACCCCGCTGCGGCAGCGCCTCGGCGCTGACCACCATGTCCATCACCGCTGCACCGATCAGCGTCACCGGCGATTGCTGATGCCAACCGCCCTGCGTCAGCGTTAACAGTAAATCGTGCCGTGCCCTGTTCATTGGCCCTCCTGGCGAGCTTGCCGCAGCCGCAGCAACGCCTGTGCATAAGCGGGAATATCCAGCGTATTGACCTGCTTCAATTGCGCCAACAGGCGTTGGTCAAAGGCGTCAATGCCGTTCAGCGCACCGCAAATGGCGGTGGCCATCGCGCCAATGGTATCAGTGTCGCCACCCAGATTGGCGCAGAGAATCGCACACTGGTTGGGATCGGTATCCGCCAAGGCCACCATCGCCAGCGCCGCCGGCACCGACTCGATGGTACTGACGCCGGCGCCGACCAATTGATAAATGCGCTCGGACGCCTGCTCGGTGCCGGTCGAGCTATCAACCACCTGCAAGGCCAGTTCAACACGTGCCGCCAGCGAAGCGCTGAAGGTGGTGCTGTGGCGGCGCTGGGCATAATCCGCAACCCCCGGCAATGCCAGGCGAATCTCCGCCCAACTGACGCCCTCGACCGCTTTGGCTATCGCCCAGGCAATCACCACCGCACCAGCAACGGCAATGTCCGATTTATGCGTCGGACTGGAGGCCAACCATACCTGCTGGCAGAAATCGTCCAGCGGTGCAGAAGGCAACACGCAGCCAAGCGGTGAAATCCGCATCGCCGCGCCATTGGTGACGCCGTTGTTATCCAGTTCGCTAATCGGCGTGCCCTTTTTCTGCGCGCCTAATGCCAGTTTGGAACTGGGGCCGAGAATGTTTTTATTGAATGCGTCAAAATCGTCGACCCAGCGGATCACGTTGCGGGCAATCAGTTCCGGCACGACCTCGCCGTCAGCCTCGATCAGCGCGTCGGCCAGCGCCAACGCCATTGAGGTGTCGTCGGTATATTGCGCCGCACGGAAATAGCAGGCGGCGCTATTTTCCGCCGGACCATCAAGAAAACGGTCAATCCAGCCAAAATGCTGCTTTACCCGTTCACGCGGCCACAGCTCTGACGGCATGCCGAGCGCGTCGCCCAACATCTGTCCATAAAGCGCGCCTACGACGCGTTGTTGCGGGGTTAATGGCTTCATTGGTTGTTGCTCCTGAATCGTTGTCATCGCCGGGCATCAGGCCCGGCCGGTGGTTTAAGGCTGAGTCACATTGATCGGCGTGATGCTGTGGTTGCGCTCGCGGAAAAACAGCAGGAACAGCAGCATCACCGCCACCACCATCGCCGCTCCCACACCCCACACCGCAAACCAGTCAAAGGTCATGCCGTCACGCGGTTGTTGCAGCGCAAAGGTGGTCATCGCCTGCCCTCCTAGCCAGTTGCCGATAAAACTGCCCAGCCCCTGGCAGATCAGCGTGATCAACCCCTGCGCCGCGGTACGCATATGCGCCGGTGCCTTTTTATCCACATAGATGTAGCCGGTGACGAAATAGAAATCGTAGCTGACGCCGTGTAACAAGATGCCGAGGAACAGCATGCTGTATGCCCAAACGTCAGCGGTGCCGCCATAGATAAAGAACAGGTAGCGGATCGCGGCGGTAACGAACCCCAGCATCAGCACCTTTTTAATGCCGTAGCGTTTAAGCAGCAGCGGCAAGGCCAGCATGGCGAAAATTTCGGATACCTGTCCCAGCGTCATCCAGCCGGTGGCATCGGGCAATCCGACCTGGGTCAGATAGCCATTGGCAAACTGGTAATAAAACGCCAATGGCATGCAAAACAGAAACGAGCACAGCGCAAAGGTGGCGAACGAGCGATCTTTCAATAATCCCAGCGCATTCAGCCCCAGCAGCGCTTTGACATCCACCGGCCCGGTGCCGCGTGCCGGCGTATTCGGCAGCAGGAAACTGTACACCCCGAGGCAGATAGCGGCGATACCGGTAATGATCAGTGGCTGATTGGTGTCGGAGATATTGCCCATGCCCAGCAGCGGCGGCAGCAAAAAGCCGATCACCAGACCGGAGGCAATCCAGCCGAGGGTGCCCAGCACGCGAATGCGCGGAAACTCCTTCTCGGCATCGCCAATATTGGCGAAGGCGATACTGTTGGTTAGCGCCACGGTAGGCATATAGGTAATGGCATACACCACCAGCAACGGGAAGAAGCGAGAAAACTCGGTCTGCCAGGCGATGATGAACATCAGAATACCGCCGGCCAGGTGCAACCAACCCAGCACTTTCTGCGCAGCAAAATAGCGGTCGGCAATCACCCCGACCAGCACCGGCGAAAGGATCGCCGCAATCGCCGTGCTGCTGTAGGACCAGGCGATTTCACCTGGCGTAAAGCCCAATTTGTTGAGGTATTGCCATAGCGGGACGAACCATGCGCCCCAGATGAACCACTCTATAAACATCATGACAGACAGCTTCAGGTGAGGACGTTTCATTATTATATCCTTACTGGCTAACTGGCCTGGCCGCATGCAAGCGGGTCGGCGGTGAAATACCCTGGTGTTGGCATCAATAAGATACCTATACAATACCTTAATAATACCTTTGTTTTTTTGCAACGATCTTGCTCACATTTCATGCAGTCGACCGTTGTTTAAGTTTGGTTTATCTTCACGTCCGGGCTGTTTATCAAGCGTTTATCGGTTATTGCGGATAATCAGGCAGTAAAAGCATGCTTAAATGCGTGATACCTTTATAATTTAGGCGACGGAGCTTCACCCGCGCGTAAACAGGAGTCTGCTCTATGCGAGTATTGGTTGTTGAAGATAACGGTCTGCTGCGCCATCACCTTTCTGTACAAATGCGCGAAATGGGTCACCAGGTTGACGCCGCCGAAGATGCCAAAGAAGCGGATTACTTTCTGCAGGAACATGCGCCGGACATTGCGATTGTCGACCTCGGCCTGCCCGGCGAAGACGGCATGAGCCTGATCCGCCGCTGGCGCGCACATCAGGTGAAACTGCCGATCCTGGTACTCACCGCCCGTGAAAGCTGGCAGGACAAGGTCGCAGTGCTGGAAGCCGGCGCCGACGACTACGTCACCAAACCCTTTCATCTGGAAGAAGTCATCGCCCGCATGCAGGCGCTGATGCGCCGCAACAGCGGCCTGGCGTCGCAGGTGATCGTGCTGCCGCCGTTCCAGATCGATCTGTCGCGGCGTGAGCTGAGCGTCAACGATCGGCCGATCAAGCTGACCGCGTTCGAATACACCATCATCGAAACGCTGATCCGCAACGCCGGCAAAGTGGTCAGCAAAGATTCACTGATGCTGCAACTGTATCCAGACGCCGAGCTGCGCGAAAGCCATACCATCGACGTACTGATGGGGCGTCTGCGCAAAAAATTACAGGCTGAATATCCGCAGGAAGTCATCACTACGGTGCGCGGTCAGGGTTATCGTTTCGATACCAAGTGAGCATAATGTTCAACAAGGATAAAAAACCGTTCTCGCTACGCGCGCGTTTCCTGATGGCGACCGCCGGAGTCATTCTGGCGCTGTCGCTGTCCTATGGCCTGGTGGCGGTGGTCGGCTATATCGTCAGTTTCGACAAGACCGCTTTCCGCCTGCTGCGCGGCGAGAGCAATTTATTCTTCAGCCTGGCGCAGTGGAAAGATCAAAAGCTGACCATCGCCATACCGCCGGATATCGACATCAATTCGCCGACGCTGGTGTTCATCTATGATGAACAGGGCAAACTGCTGTGGAGCCAGCGCCAGGTGCCGGAACTGGAAAAACTGATCCAGCGCGACTGGCTGAAGGAAGCGGGGTTTTATGAAATTGACACCGATACGCACGTCAGTAGCGAAGTGCTCGGCGATAACCCCAAAGCCCAGGATCAGCTGAAACGTTATGACGATACCGATCAGAACGCGCTGACGCACTCGGTAGCGGTCAATAAATACGCGGCAACCGCACGGCTGCCCGCACTGACCATCGTGGTGGTGGATTCCATCCCACAGGAACTGCAACGCTCTGACGTGGTATGGGAATGGTTCAGCTACGTACTATTGGCCAACCTGCTGCTGGTGGTGCCGTTGCTGTGGCTGGCAGCCTATTGGAGCCTGCGGCCGATTAAAGCGCTGATCAATCAGGTCAGCGAACTGGAAAACGGTGCGCGCGAACAGTTGGATGAAAACCCACCCAGCGAACTGCGCGGTCTGGTACGCAACCTGAACATTCTGGTGCGTAACGAGCGCCAGCGCTATACCAAGTACCGCACCACCCTGTCCGATCTTACCCATAGCCTGAAAACGCCGTTGGCGGTCTTGCAGACCACGTTGCGTTCACTGCGCTCCGGCAAGCAAACCACCATCGAAGAAGCCGAACCCATCATGCTGGAGCAAATCAGCCGCATTTCACAACAGATCGGCTACTATCTGCACCGCGCCAGCATCAACTCGGGTCAGACGGTGCTGACGCGCGAAATCCATTCGGTACCCGCACTGCTCGACGGCCTGACGGTGGCGCTGAACAAGGTTTATCAACGTAAAGGCGTGGCGATCACGCTGGATATCTCGCCGGAAATCACCTTTGTCGGCGAGAAAAACGACTTTATGGAAGTGATGGGCAACATACTGGAAAATGCCTGCAAATACTGCCTCGAATTTGTCGAGATCACTTCACTCCACTCTGACAAAAATCTCACCCTCGTTATCGACGACGACGGCCCTGGCATTCCGGAAAGCAAACGCAGTCTGATATTCCAACGTGGTCAGCGCGTTGATACCCTGCGTCCCGGCCAGGGCCTTGGGCTGTCCGTGGCGGCGGAAATCATTGAACAATACGACGGCAGTATTACCATCAGCGACAGTCCACTCGGCGGCGCGCGCATGATGGTCACCTTCGCTCGCCAGCACGATTCCCACCACAACGAGTGAATTCTGTTGCTCAGGCCCCGATCCAACGGGCCTGACTTCCGTTATAATCCCTGTCACGCTCACTCCTCTATCCTGGAATAGACTATGGATTATCAATTAGATTTGGACTGGAACGACTTTTTGCAACGTTATTGGCAAAAGCGTCCGGTAATTCTGAAGCGCGGCTTCAAAAACTTTATCGATCCGATCTCCCCGGATGAGCTGGCTGGGCTGGCAATGGAAAACGAAGTGGATAGCCGTTTAGTCAGCCATCAGGACGGACGCTGGCAGGTGGCACACGGGCCATTCGAAAGTTATGACCATCTGGGCGAAAACAACTGGTCGCTGCTGGTACAGGCGGTCGACCACTGGCACGAGCCTTCCAGCGCCTTGATGCGCCCGTTCCGTCAACTGCCCGACTGGCGTATGGACGACCTGATGATCTCCTTCTCGGTACCCGGCGGCGGCGTGGGACCACACCTCGATCAATACGACGTGTTTATCATTCAGGGCACCGGCCGTCGCCGCTGGCGCGTGGGTGAAAAAGTGCCCATGAAACAGCACTGTCCCCACCCCGACCTGCTCCAGGTGGCGCCGTTTGACGCGATCATCGACGAAGAAATGGAACCGGGTGATATTCTGTACATTCCACCGGGTTTCCCGCATGAAGGCTACGCGCTGGAGAACGCACTGAACTATTCCGTCGGCTTCCGCGCCCCCAACGGTCGCGAACTGGTGAGCGGCTTTGCCGATTACGTACTGGCGCGTGAACTGGGCAGCCAGCGCTACGGCGATCCAGACATCACGCTGCGCGATCAACCGGCAACGGTGCTGCCGCAGGAAGTGGATGCGCTGCGCAAGATGATGCTGGATCTGGTGCAACAACCTGAACATTTCGAAAAGTGGTTTGGTGAATTCATTTCGCAATCGCGCCATGAGCTGGACGTTGCGCCGCCGGAGCCGCCGTATCAGGCCGGCGATATCTACGAGCTACTGCAACAGGGCGAAGCGCTGCAACGCCTGGGCGGGCTGCGCGTACTGCGCGTTGGCGATCGCTGTTTCGTCAACGGGGAACTGATTGACACCGAACAGCAGCAGGCCGCTGACGCACTGTGCCAACACTTCAGCGTCGATGCCGCCATGCTCGGTGAGGCGATCGACGATCCGTCATTCCTGGCGTTGCTGACCACGCTGGTTAACAGCGGCTACTGGTACTTCAACGATTAACCGGATGCCCCTCTCTAGATGCAGAGGGGCATTTCTCCACACCGTCAGTGTGGCTCCTCGCTCGCCATCCCCCGATAATGCTCCAATTCATCCGACGGCATGCCGGCCTGATGGGCGGCGGCGCAAATCTGCTGCCAGGTGTTGCCGTCAATCGGGATACCGTCAGCCAGCCGTGCTGCACGGTTAGCCTGCTCCCATTCCCCCGGCACCTGAATCGGTACGTCGCTGCTTTCCGGCGAGGCTTTCACCCAGTCGATAAAGGCTTGCGCTTCGGCCTGCATCTGTGGTGCGGCAAAAGCATCCGGATTGAGGATCAGCGTCGTCATGCAGTTGGTAATCGCATCGTTACCCGCAGCCTTCAACGTCTCGTCATGGGTCGTGCGCCCACCGGATAGCGCGCCACCGAGGATTTCGCACATCGTTGCCAGCGCATAGCCCTTATGGGCGCCAAAGGCCAGCAGCGAACCGAACGGCGCTTCATGCATCACCTTCGGCTCGCTGGTCGGTCGCCCTTGATTATCGATCAGATAGCCAGGCGCCACCGTCAGGCCCTTGTTGTACGCCACCCGGGTTTTGCCGAAGGCGATACCGCTGGTGGCAAAATCCAGCAGCAACGGCGTTTTGCCCGGACGCGGGAAAATGGCACAAAACGGGTTGGTGCCAAACCGCCGATCGCTGCCACCGAAGGGCGCCACCATCGGGTCACCGACCACATTGACAAAATGGATGGAAATAAAGCCAGCTGCCGCGCACTGTTCCGCCCAATGGCCAATGCGGCCAACGTGATGCGCATTGTGCAGTGCCACCGCCGCCAGCCCCAGTTGCCGCGCGCGTTCGATACCCTGCTCCATCGCTTCGCTGGCCACCACCTGGCCAAACCCCTTGCCGCCGTCCAGCGTCAACACGGCGCCAGCGTCTTTCACTGGCCTGGCATGCGCGTTCAGTTGCAGCTGGCCTTGCCCGAGCGACGCCATGTAGCTCGGTATCATGCCGACGCCGTGCGAGTCATGGCCGGCGAGATTGGCCTGCACCAGATGTTCGGCCACCAGTTCGGCCTCACGTGCGCTGCTGCCGGCGTGACGCCAGATAGCCTGCACAAACTGCCCTAATCGCTCGCTGTTGATACGGTATTCAGTGCTCATTGCCAAGTCCTTGCGCCTAAAAATGGTAACCACAACCCTAGGCACAAAAGCAGAATGCGGCAAGTGGGTGCTTTATTTTCCCTTGGCGCGCTCCGCGGTCAGCGCCGCAATGCGCATAATCACCGCCACCGCCTGCTCCATGCCTTCCAAGGTAATAAACTCATGCTTGCCGTGAAAATTATAGCCGCCGGTAAACAGGTTCGGACACGGTAGGCCTTTAAAGGAAAGCTGCGCACCGTCGGTGCCACCGCGGATAGGTTTCATCACCGGTTCAATACCGCAATCGCGCATCGCCTGCTGCGCCAGCGCGATCACATGCGGATGGCTGGCCACCTGTTCGCGCATATTGTAGTAACTGTCCTCAATGGTGAGGTCGATGCTGCAGTCGCGCGGCAGTTCCTTGCCCAGTTGCTGGACAATGGCGATCATGCGACGCTTGCGCGCTTCAAAGCCCTCGCGCTCAAAATCGCGCAGTATGTAATGCATTTCGGCACGTTCGACATGCCCCTTGATGCTGCTGAGATGATAAAAACCCTGATAGCCGTCGGTGGTTTCCGGCATTTCGTCAGTGGGCAAAGCCTGATGCAACCGGGTCGCCAACGATAGCGCATTCACCATCACGCCTTTGGCGCTGCCAGGATGGACATTGTTGCCGACAATTTTCACCGTCACCGACGCCGCATTGAAGTTTTCACATTCCAGTTCGCCCACACCGCCACCGTCAACGGTGTACGCCCATTCGGCGTCAAATGCCCCTACGTCAAAGTAATGCGCCCCCTTGCCTACTTCTTCATCCGGTGTGAAGGCGACGCGAATATCACCGTGCGGGATCTGGCTGTGCTTGAGCCGCACCATGGCGGTGATGATTTCTGCAATGCCGGCTTTGTCATCGGCGCCGAGCAGCGTTTTGCCGTCGGTGGTGATCAGCGTCTGCCCCAGCATTTGATGCAGCACCGGGAACATCACCGGTGACAGCACTTCATCGCCGATGCCAAGGGCAATATCGCCGCCACGGTAGTTTTCCACGATCTGCGGATTAATGTGTTTGCCGCTAAAGTCCGGTGAAGTATCCAGATGGGAAATGAAGCCGATGGCCGGTACCGGCCAGGCCACGTTGCCCGGCAGCGTGCCGGTCACACAGCCCTGTTCGCTGAGCGATACCTGTTCAAACCCCAGTCCGATCATATCGCGCTGCAAGGCACGCGCCAGCTTCAACTGGCCGTCAGTGCTTGGCACATGTTTGACGTTCGCTTTGGACTGCGTGTCGAAAGTGACGTAGTGAAAAAAACGATCTAGTAGTTTGTCCATGGTTCCACCCTCAGAATGTCGCGTTTCATTATGCGCAACCGCCGCTGGCCGAATATTGAGACAGGTCAGTTTAACCCGCGTTAGCTAAAATCATTAATTACCGTGATGTTTGCTCGTCAAAGAAACGGCCCCAAGAGGCGGATTCGGCTCGCTAATCGGCTTGGCGACGCTGCCCCCACGGCAAGCCGGTGCGATATCGACAGGCAATCAGCGCATAAAATTGCAGCATTGTGTCGCTATAATGGTGAAAATCAGCGCGTTGGCTTTCATTTCGCTCGCTCAGCGTCTATCATGCGCGCTCTAAAAATTTCAAGCGGCGTCGCTGGTTTTGAGCTTAATTGTTAATAGGGGATAACCCCGCAGCTCTCGCAGTCTTTTCCAGCGGCGGTTCTATCTGCATCACCCCACGGGATAGAGTGACACCATAAATGACTGAGAAATCTTCTCTGACACCACTCGTTGAACTGAAAGCGCTAAGCAAAGGTTTCGACGGCAAGGCAATCATCGCCGATCTCGCACTCACCATTAACCACGGCGAATTCCTGACCATTCTTGGCCCGTCCGGCTGCGGCAAGACCACGGTGCTACGGCTGATTGCCGGTCTGGAAGACGCCGACAGCGGCCAGATCGTGCTCGATGGGCAGGACATCACCGACATTCCCGCCGAGCATCGCCACGTCAATACCGTGTTTCAGAGCTACGCACTGTTCCCGCATATGACGGTATTTGAAAACGTGGCGTTCGGCCTGCGCATGCAAAAAACCCCGGCGGCGGACATCGCCCCTCGGGTGGAGGAAGCGCTGCGCATGGTTCAGCTCGACACCTTTGCCCAGCGCCGCCCGAGCCAGCTTTCTGGCGGTCAGCAACAGCGTGTCGCCATCGCCCGCGCGGTGGTCAACAAACCCAAGGTGCTGTTGCTGGACGAGTCGCTCTCTGCGCTGGACTACAAGTTGCGCAAGCAGATGCAGAACGAACTGAAAGCGTTGCAGCGCAAACTCGGCATTACCTTCGTGTTCGTCACTCACGATCAGGAAGAAGCGCTGACGATGTCAGATCGCATCGTGGTGATGCGTGACGGCCGCATTGAACAGGACGGCACGCCGCGCGAGATCTACGAAGAGCCGCGTAACCTGTTCGTCGCCAGCTTTATCGGCGAGATCAACATTTTTGCTGCCACCGTGCTGCAACGCATCGACCACCAGCGGGTGCGAGCCAACGTGGAAGGACGCGAATGCGACATTTACGTCAGTCAGCCGGTTAGCGCAGGCCAGCAACTCAAAGTGCTGCTGAGGCCGGAAGACCTGCGGGTAGAGGAAATCAACGGTGCTGAACAGGTCGATGGCCTGATTGGCCATGTGCGTGAACGAAACTACAAGGGCATGACGCTGGAATCGGTCGTCGAGCTGGAAAACGGCAAGATGGTGATGGTCAGCGAATTCTTTAACGAGGACGATCCGGACGTCGACCATTCACTGAACCAGAAAATGGCGGTGACCTGGGTTGAAAGCTGGGAGGTGGTACTGGCCGATGAAAACCTCGCGTAAGCTGTTCCAGAATGTGGTGATCGTCGGCGTGGTCGCCTGGCTGCTGCTGTTCGTGTTTATGCCGAACCTGATGATCATCGCGACCAGTTTCCTGACGCGCGACGACGCCAACCTGGTGCAGATGGTGTTTACGCTGGACAACTACACCCGGCTGTTCGATCCGCTGTACGCCGAGGTGCTGTTGCACTCGCTGAACATGGCGGCGATCGCCACCCTGTGCTGTCTGATAGTCGGCTATCCCTTCGCCTTTATCCTGGCGCGCCTGCCGCAAAAGGTGCGGCCGCTGCTGCTGTTTCTGCTGATCGTACCCTTTTGGACCAACTCACTGATCCGCATTTATGGCCTGAAGCTGTTTCTCAGCACCCGCGGCTATTTAAACGATTTTCTGTTATGGCTGGGGCTGATCGACAAACCGTTTCGCATTATGTATACCTCTGAAGCGGTGATCCTCGGACTGATCTACATTCTGCTGCCATTTATGGTGATGCCACTGTATTCCAGCATCGAAAAACTGGATAAATCCTGCCTGGAAGCGGCACGCGATCTTGGCGCCAGCAAGCTGCAAACCTTTATTCGCATCATCATTCCGTTAACCATGCCGGGCATCATCGCCGGCTGCCTGCTGGTACTGCTGCCAGCGATGGGGCTGTTCTTCGTGGCGGATCTGATGGGCGGAGCCAAAAACCTGCTCATTGGCAACGTCATCAAGAGCCAGTTCCTGAATATTCGCGACTGGCCATTCGGCGCAGCCACCAGCATCTGTCTGACGCTGGTGATGGGCCTGATGCTGCTGGTGTATTATCGTGCTGCCAAGCTGTTGAACAAGAAGGTGGAACTGGAATGATCGGACGCCTGCTTCGCGGTGGTTTCATGACCATCATTTATGCCTATCTGTACATCCCGATTGTGATCCTGATCGTCAACTCGTTCAACGCATCGCGCTTCGGTATCAACTGGCAGGGGTTTACCACCGACTGGTACAGCACGCTGTTGAACAACGACAGCCTGTTGCAGGCGGCCGGCCATTCCCTGACCATGGCGGTGCTGTCGGCCACCTTTGCCACGCTGATCGGTTCACTGACCGCCGTGGCGCTGTATCGCTACCGTTTTCGTGGCAAACCGTTCGTTAACGGCATGCTGTTTGTGGTGATGATGTCGCCGGACATCGTGATGGCCATTTCGCTGCTGGTGCTGTTTATGCTACTGGGGATTTCGCTCGGCTTCTGGTCGCTGCTGTTCTCGCACATCACCTTCTGTTTGCCGTTCGTGGTCGTGACGGTCTATTCACGCCTGAAAGGCTTTGACGTCAAAATGCTGGAAGCAGCGCGCGATCTCGGTGCCGGCGAAGTGACCATCCTGCGCAAGATCATTTTGCCGTTGGCGATGCCGGCGGTGGCCGCCGGTTGGCTGTTGAGCTTCACCCTGTCGATGGATGACGTCGTGGTTTCATCGTTCGTGACCGGGCCGAGCTATGAGATTTTGCCATTGAAGATTTATTCGATGGTAAAAGTCGGCGTGTCGCCGGAAGTGAATGCGCTGGCCACCATTCTGCTGATGCTGTCGCTGTTATTGGTACTCGCCAGTCAGCTGATTCTGCGCGATCGCGGCGTCAAATCGGCGTAACCGCGTCATCGGCCAGGGAACGGCCCTTACCTACTCACTATCCGGCTGCTGATTTGCCTAAGCACTACGTCAGGCATCGCCGCCCCCCTATTACCGCCGGTAAAAACCGCCCTTCAGTGTGAACACCTTCACATTTGGCACCGGTTGTCAGCCATTGACCACCGGTACCTATTTCCCCGCAACCATTGCCCTGTGCGCATAATCATTTTATAACCGATCGCAGGCAGGGTTCGCCTGATTAACCACTATTATTTCACCCGTGCACGGAGAGTCATCAGCAACGTCGTCCTACAATAATAAGGGTACTGCCATGAAAGGGTTTAGCGATAATATCTTAAGTAAGCTACAGCTTTTCTCCAAGGCCATGATGGGGCCAATATTTTTTCTGCCGGTAATTGGCTTAATTCTGGCATTAAGTTCTATTCTCACCAACGCCAATCTGATTAATGAAGGTAGTCTGTTATCACAAAGTGGGAAATTGATTGGGGATACTTTTTGGCCGCTATTTGGTAATTTGGGGTTAATTTTTTGCATAGGTATTACTTATGGTTTGGCGAAGGATAAAAAAAGTGAAGCCGCGCTAGTGGCGGTTATGTGCTTTATTATGTTTCTTGGCGCCAACCATGCTTATCTTGAACTCAGTGGCCGGGTGGCAGAAAAGATCAATGGTGAATATTACGGTACCGGACAAACCGAACTGTTGGGCTTCACCGTGGTTGATATGGGGATTTTCCTCGGCCTGATCCTCGGTGTGACTATTGCCTGGGTGCATAACCGCCTGTGTAATATTGAACTGAACGGCGTATTTTCAGTCTATGGCGGTGCCAAACTGGTGCTGATTGCCATGACTCCCATTATCATCGCGCTGGCGATAGGCTTTAGCTACCTGTGGCCTGCTATCTCGCACGGTCTGACCGAGCTGACCGGGTTTATGAAGGGGGCCGGGTCTCTTGGCGTGTTTGTGTACGGCTTCTTTGAGAAATTCCTGATCCCAACCGGGCTGCATCACTTTATCTGGTCGCCCTTCCAACTGACCAGCATTGGCGGCACCATCGTGCAGGACGGTCATACCGTAGCCGGCTCTCAAGCCATTTTCCTTGCCTACATGCGCGAACCGGGCCTCTCCCCGTTGATGGACGAAGCGTTGCGCTTTTCACAGCAGGGTATGGTCACCATTTTCGGATTATCCGGTGCCGCGCTGGCATTTTATCACACGGCAAAGCCGGCAAAGAAACAGCTGGCGAAAGCTATTTTGATCCCGGCCATCACCACATCAATACTGGTTGGCATCACCGAGCCGATTGAGTTCACTTTCCTGTTTGTTTCACCGCTGTTATGGGTCATCCATGCGCTGTTGACCGCACTTTCACAGGTGGCCTGCAATCTGTTTCAGGTTCGTCCATGGGGGCCAAGCGGTCTGATTGAATTTTTGGTGTATAACCTGCCACTCCCCGTATCGCTTACACGTTGGCCATTATTTATTGTCATCGGTCTGGTGCAGTTTGCGGTGTATTACCTGGTCTTTAAAACGCTGGTGCTGAAGCTGAACTTAAAAACGCCAGGGCGTGAAGATGACGACAATGTCAAATTGTATTCCAAGCAGGAGTATTTTGAGGATAAAAAACAGGCAGGTGAAATGAGCGGTATGATTATCGACGCCCTGGGTGGTAAGGAAAACATTGTTTCCGTTGATAATTGCTTTACCCGTCTGCGAGTGGAAATAAAGGATATGCGATTAATCGACGAGGCAATGTTAAAACTGACCGGTGCCAAAGGAATAGTCAGAAACCGCAGTGAAGTTCAGGTGATTTATGGCCTCACCGTTGGAAAAGTAAAAAATCAGCTAGAGAAACAGTTGGCCCTTTCATAATTTTTAATTGGGAGATAAACCATGAAATTAACCGTATTGGGCGGCGGCGGCGTACGTTCACCGTTCCTGGCCAAGTCGATTGCTTATAATGCCCACCGCATTGGCGTCAGCGAAGTCGTATTCCTGGATAACGACAGTGAAAAGCTGGCTGTTTATGGCGCCATCGCCCAGGGGGTGTTCGAACGCATTCGCGGCGATATCCGCTTTCGTCTTACCGACGATGCTCAAGAGGCATTACGCGACGCCAATTACATCATTACCACACTGCGCATAGGCGGTGAGGCTGGCCGCATTGACGACGAACGCATCGCTCTCAATCATCAGGTTCTGGGACAGGAAACCACCGGTGCTGGCGGTTTCGCCATGGCGATGCGCTCGATCCCGGCCATTGTCGACTATTGCCGCCTGATCGAAAAAATTTCCGCCCCTGACGCCGTATTGTTCAACTTTACCAACCCTTCCGGCATGGTGACCGAGGCGATTATCAAATCCGGCTTCACCCGGCGGGTATATGGCATTTGCGATGCGCCGAGCGAGTTTATTCGCGAACTGGCCGAACTGCTGGAGTGCACTGAAAACGCGCTGAGCGTCGATTGTTATGGCCTCAACCACCTTTCCTGGTTCCGCAACGTGCAAGTGAATGGCAAAGACGTCATGCCGCAACTCTTGTCCGACCCGCGCCTGTATCGCGACACCTGCATGAAATATTTTTCGCCGGCGTTGGTGGCTCTTTCGGATAATCAGTTGCTCAACGAGTACCTCTATTACTACTATTATCGCGAGCAGGCGATTACCGCCATTTTAGCTGCCGGGGAAACCCGTGGTGAACAAATTGCCACCATCAATCAGCGCATGATGGCGGACCTGTCCGCAATCGATATTCCCAACCAGTTGGAACACGCATTCACAGTCTATTTTGCCCATTATCTGGCGCGTGAAAACTCATACATGCAGCGCGAATCCAGTCAGGGGAAGGTGAAAGAACGGGAAATGCTGACATTGCAGCAGTTTATCGAACAACCCGATACCGGCGGCTATGCCGGCGTGGCCATTGATATTTTAGAAGCGGTCAACAGCGGCCAGAACAAACGGGTGGTCGTCTCGATGCAGAATAACGACACGCTTGATTTTCTGCATCCAGAAGATGTCATCGAGATCAGTTGCGAGCTCAACAGCGAGGGGATTCGCCCGATCAAGATGCGCGATATACCCGATACACAAAAAAACCTGATCGCCCGCGTTAAAGAATATGAACGACTGGCGGTAACAGCGATCCTGAACGGGGATCGCATGCTGGCAATCAAAGCCCTGATGGTCCATCCGCTGGTTAACTCTTTTTCATTGGCAACAACGCTGGTGGACGAGTATTTGCAGGCGCATAGTCAATATACTGGCCACTGGCGTTAACCTGCGGATTGACGGTCGTTCATTCTGAACGCCGTTCAAACCAGGCTTTCACCAGGTTTTCAAACCCCAGCAGGCAATAGCCAAAAAACGGGTTGGGATAATAGATGTCGTGATCGTACTTTTGCCGATCTTCAAAGATGAAGGTCATATCAGCCCGCTGCGCCAGCGGGCTGTCACCATCACCGCAAAAAGCCGCCAATTGGATGTGATTGCGCTTCACCGCATCGCCCCAGCTCAACGCCGAACCGCTGTTGCCAGATTTGGAAATCACGATCACCATGTCAAAACGAAAGCGCATCTTTTGATCGAGGATATCAAAGTCGGGCCACAGTGATAAATAGCTATCGATACCCAAGGTCATGAATTTATTGTACATATATTGTGCAACCAGCTGAGAAAAACCGCTGCCATGGATAAGGATCTTGCCGTGATCCAGCAGTTCGAGAAAGCGCGTCTGCTGTTGCACACTGCTGGCGATGCCACTTTCCAGCGAAGACTGCCCGGCTGGCGGCACCACCAGATTAAATTTGATAAAGTACACCAATTCCAGATAGCCGCGAAAACCGAGCTTCTTTGCCAAACGCACCACGGTAGAAGGCGAACTGTAACAGCGTGCCGATACGGCGCGTATACCATCGTCGATACATAATTCAGGAAATTGATAGATATATTCGAGCACCATAAGATCCGTTTTGCTCAACTCCGCCTGACTGAATATCTGTTTGAAATTCATTATGTCTCCCAATAATCATCAGTGCCGTGATTTATATTACCTCGTGCGGCTATCCAACGCGGCATACAAAAAGCGCTGATTTGCCAACGGGATAAGCACCTTTACCCTACTGGATGCGCCCCCTATAATGGCCGTTCTCTGGGGTATAGCGTACTGAAGGATCGGCAAGCCTATACTGTGTTATGCGACAACTGCCAAAGGAAACGCTGCATGAAAAAGTGGTCACATCTGCTCGCCGCCGGGATGATGGCACTGAGCATCGGCTCTACAGCCGCCGCTGACGAGGGTAAAACCCTCTACTTCTATAACTGGACTGAATATGTGCCGCCGGGCCTGCTGGAACAGTTCACCAAAGAAACCGGTATCAAGGTGATTTACTCCACCTATGAATCCAACGAAAGCATGTATGCCAAACTGAAGACCTACAAGGACGGCGCATACGATCTGGTGGTGCCGTCCACCTATTTCATCGCCAAGATGAGCAAGGAAGGCATGCTGCAGAAGATCGACAAAAGCAAGCTGAGCCACTTCAACGATCTCGATCCCAATCTGCTGAACAAATCGTTTGACCCGAACAACGACTATTCGATCCCCTATATCTGGGGCGCCACCGCCATTGGCGTCAACAGCGAAGAGATCGATCCGCACAGCGTAACCTCCTGGGCCGATCTGTGGAAACCGCAGTACGCCAGCAGCCTGCTGCTGACCGACGATGCGCGTGAAGTGTTCCAGATGGCGTTGCGCAAGCTGGGGTATTCGGGCAACACCACCAATCCGCAAGAAATCGAAGCGGCATATCACGAACTGCAAAAACTGATGCCGAACGTACTGGCGTTCAATTCGGACAATCCGGGTAATCCGTTTATGGAAGGCGAAGTCAATCTGGGCATGATATGGAACGGTTCGGCCTTTGTGGCGCGTCAAGCCGGGACGCCACTTGACATCGTATGGCCGAAAGAAGGCGGTATTTTCTGGATGGACAGCCTGGCGATCCCGGCCAATGCCAAGAACGTCGATGGTGCGCATAAGCTGATCGACTTCCTGCTACGGCCAGAAATCGCGGTACAGGTGGCCAAAACCATCGGCTACCCCACCCCAAACCTGGCGGCGAAAAAACTGCTGCCCAAGGAGATCGCCAATGACAAGTCACTGTACCCTGACGAGGCGGTGATCAAAAACGGCGAATGGCAAAATGACGTTGGCGACGCCAGCACGTTGTATGAAACCTACTTCCAGAAGCTGAAAGCCGGTCGTTGATCGTCTGGCCGGCATCAGCCAAGCGATGCCGGCCATAACCATCGCACAACACCACCGAGTTATTGCAGCGCCAGCGGCAACGCCCGCAACGATCGCAGGATCAGACTTTCACTTTGCCAGTCGGCGCTGCCGAGCAGCCGTAAGCGTGGAAAACGCTCAAGCAGGCTTCCACACACCGTTTCAGCCTGAAACTGCGCCAACAGCTGCCCGGCGCACAGATGGGCACCAAAGCCAAAGCCTAAATGCCGCTGGCTGTTCGAACGATGCAGTTCAAACTGATGTGCCGTCTGGAACTGCGTTTCGTCGCGATTGGCCGCCCCCAGACAAAGTAACACGTTATCCTGCTCACGCAGGGTGCGACCATGTATCTGCCAAGGTTGCATCACCGTGCGGCGCGCCATTTGCAACGGTGATTCATAACGCAGCGTCTCCTGTACCGCCAGACGAATCAACGACGGATGCTGTCGCAGTTGCTGGGTTACGCCCGGGTTTTGCAGCACGGCCAGCATCAGATTGCCGATCAACGCTTCGGTCGTTTCACTGCCGCCAATCAGTACCGTTACACAGTCGGTGCTGAAATAACGCTGCATTAATGCCCGATGCTCCGCATAGCCTGCTGATAATGCATTAAAAAATAACGAGGGATGCCCCTGTCGGCACTGCTGATAACATTGGCTAAACAGCAAGTCCAATTGCCGTAACGCCGCCATCAATTTCTGCAACCCGGCGGCATCTATGGCGCTGGGGTCAAGCAACAGTCGAATGCTTTCCTTTTGTTGCTCAACCACCTGCTGCTGTTGCGCTGACAGGTTCAACCAGCCCGCAAATACCCGCGGCCATAATGGCCTGGCCAACTGACCGATCAAATCGGCCTGCTCTGCGGCCTGCAGCTCGTTAATCAGGTGATTGATTTCCCTGGCCGCCAGCTGCTTCAGCGTCGCCAGCGGTTCACGGCCGAACAGCGCCATCAGCGGTTTGCGATGCGTTCGATGGTGTTCACCATCCTGAAACAGCAGGATGTCCCGTACCAGCGCCGCCAGTTCCGGGCTCAGCTCAGATTGCAAGCGGGCAAACTGCGCCATTAAATGTCGTGGAATACCGCTGCTGCCGAGTTGCGGACTGCGCAGCGCCGTACTGACGTCCTGATAGCGCGTCAGCACCCAGGTTCTGCCAATGCGCAATAGCGGCTGATGCTGGCGCATACGCTGATAAACTTGATAGATTTGCTGGTTGAACGACGGTGAGGCAGGATTGAAGCGCAGAGTCTTATCATTAGGTATATTCATGAATATGAAACCTCGACATGACAATAATGTGCTCTGCCAGCGACAGAGCTACATTTTAGTAAAGCAAAACTTCACAATCATGCACGAATTTCACAGCAATTATTTGTGACGCCCACCGCTGCGATCGGCGGGCGCAACGTCAGACCCTATCAAGGCCGATCGGCACGTTCGACTTTTCCTACCAGGAATTTATGCACAAACCGCGGCACCACTTCACTAGCTGGGCCGTAATGTTTTTCATCAAACTGGCTTTCCACCTGGCTCGGTTCAAGATTAAGCTCCATGGTATGCGCCCCGCTCAGACGCGCTTCGTGCACGAAGCCTGCCGCCGGATAAACGTGGCCGGAGGTGCCGATGGCGACGAAGAAATCTGCCTTGGCCAGCGCCTGATAGATTTCATCCATGCCCAGCGGCATCTCGCCAAACCACACCACATGTGGCCGCAACGGCGCTGGGAACTGACAACAATGGCAGCGGTCGTCAACGCTGAGATCGCCTGGCCAGGCAAATACCTGACCAGAACTGGTGCAGCGCACCTTCAGCAGCTCTCCGTGCATATGCAGCACCCGCTGGCTGCCAGCCCGTTCATGCAGGTTGTCGATGTTCTGCGTCACCAGCAGGAAGTTATCGCCCAGCCACTCCTCCAGACTGGCCAGGGCGCGGTGCGCCGCGTTGGGCACAATGTCCTCTTGTTGCAGCTGACGGCGACGCTGATTGTAAAACGCCTGCACCAACGCCGGATCGCGCTGATAACCTTCCGGCGTTGCGACGTCTTCCACCTTGTGTTCTTCCCACAGCCCATCAGCCGCACGGAAGGTGCGGATACCGGACTCGGCAGAGATGCCGGCACCGGTCAGCACCACCACAAATGGTTTCTTCAATTCTGCCGCCGCCATGGTATCGCGGTGAAAAATCCGCGAACGGAAGCGTTGATGCAACACATGTTTGCTTTTGCGAAACTGGCATAATCGATGACGCGTGTGCATACCCTCTCCTTATCTAATAACATCCACCACATTGAGGAACGCAGCCCCACGAACGCCGCCGGCATCGCCGTAGCGCGCCTTTTCGATGCGTGGCAACCTGGCCACCCGCAGCAGGCTTTTCGGCAGGCGTTGTGGCAACGCCTGATAGATCGCGTCGAAATTCGACAATCCACCGCCAATCACCAATAAATGCGGATCGATAATGGTCAGTAAATTACCCAGGCAAATCGCCAATACGTCCAGGAAACGCGCAACATGCTCCACAGCCTGCGGCTCGCCTGCCTGATAATGCGCAATGATCTGCGTAGCCGGCAACTGCCGTTGATAAAAGTGGGCATACATCCACTCGAATCCGCGACCCGATATGTAATTCTCGATGCAACCATGATGGCCGCAGCCACAGGCAACGCGAGGTATATCACGCCCCAACACCTCGAGCGCGTCCACCGGCAGGCGAAAATGCCCAAACTCGCCGGCGATGTAATTGCGCCCCGAGACCACCTTACCATCAACGATTAAGCCGCCGCCAACCCCAGTGCCCAGGATCAGCCCCAGCACCACCGGATAACGACGGAACTCATCGTCCCACGCCTCGGACAAGGCAAAGCAGTTGGCGTCGTTGTCGATCCGTACCTCACGGCCAATCAAGGCCGCCAAATCCTGCGGCAGCGGTTTACCCATCGCCGCTGGCACATTGGCGGTAAACAGCGTACCGTCGTCGGCGTTAGGCAAACCCGGAATACCAATGCCCACCGTTCCCTGACCGCCGCAAAACGCATCGGCTTCCAGGGTCAAATCGCGCAGCGTAGTCAGCAGTTGCCGATAATCATCGCGCGGCGTGGTTACCCTTTTTTGCCAAATGCGTTGCAGTTTATCGTCGAACACGCCCAGTTCAATCTTGGTGCCGCCCATGTCGAAACCGTAATACATTTACCTACCTCATGCTAAAAAAATGGGGCTGCATCGCTGCGCCCCAATTTTTATCAATCATTGCCCGCTAAGTACCCGTGCCGGATCGATACGACTGGCACGGCGTGCCGGATACCAGCTGGCGAGCAGGCTGAGTACGATGGCGGTCGCCAAAACGATCAGCACATCCAGCCAGTGCAGCTCCGATGGCAGGAAATCGATGAAATAGATGTCGCCGGACAGGAAAGAATGACCGATCAGCTTTTCTATCCCCTTGATGATATTGGTCAGCTGGTATGAGGCGAAGACCCCCACTACCACACCGCTGACGCTGCCCACCAGCCCGGCCAGCAGCCCATACCAGACGAAAATGGCGCGAATGAAGCCGTCTTTGGCTCCCAGCGTGCGCAGCACCGCAATGTCGCCACTTTTATCCTTCACCGCCATCACCAGCGTGGAGACGATATTGAAGCAGGCCACGCCGATCACCAACACCATTGCCAGGTACATAATGGCGCGAATCATCTGGATATCGCGGTACATATAGCCGTACTTGCCAATCCAGCTTTTGATATACACGTAGGAATTGGTCACCTCGCCGGCGTCACGCACCAGCTTATTGGCGGCAAACACGTCGTTGACCTTGATGGCGATGCCAGTGACACTGTCACCCATATCGAGATATTGCTGAGCATCGGCCAACGGCACCATCGCCAGACTGTGATCCAGCTGACCGCTGAGCTGTAAAATGCCGCTAACGTGCAGACGAATACGTTTCGGCTGCAGCAGTTTCATCTGCGGGTCGCTGTTGGGGATCATCACCGTCACAAACGAACCCTGTTTTACCCCCAACGCATCGGCAACGCCTTTACCCAGGATCACTTGCTGCTCGCCGCTGTGGAAGTTGGCCCAGGCGTCGCCCTGAACGTATTTCGGCAATGCGCTGAGTTGGTTTTCCTGCTGCGGATCCACGCCTTTCAGCTGTACCGCGCGCAGTTGGGCACCATTTTCCATCAGGCCGGTAAAGTTGATATACGGCGCCGCCGCCAGAATGCCCGGTACTTTTTCGACCCGTTGCAAAATTTGCGGCCAGCCGTTGAACGGCTGATTGACCGGTTCGATTTCACCGTGTGGCACAACAGCCAGCACGCGGTTTTGCAGTTCGCGTTCAAAGCCGTTCATCGCGCTGAGGCCGACAATCAATACCGCCACGCCGAGCGCAATACCAATGGTGGAAATCACCGAAATCAATGAAACCATGCCGCCGCGCCGCCGGCCGCGGCTAAAGCGTAGCGCCATCAGTAATGACAGAGGCGAAGCGCTCATTACTCGGCCCCCAGCAACGTCAATTGCGCCTGTAAATGTCCGTCACGCATCTCTAATTGACGATTCAGACGCTTTGCCAATTGCAGATCGTGCGTCACGACCAGGAACGCCGTGCCCTGTCGTACGTTCAATTCGCCAAGCAGATCAAAAATGCTGTCGGCAGTGCGCTGATCCAGATTGCCGGTAGGCTCGTCCGCCAGCACCAGCGACGGGTTGTTGACCAGCGCTCGGGCAATCGCCACCCGTTGGCGCTCTCCGCCGGACAGCTCTGACGGGCGGTGTTTGCTGCGTTTTTCCAGCCCGACCGCTGTCAGCATCTCCAGCGCTTTTTCCTGCGCCTGCGCCGGTTTCATACCGCCGATCAGCAATGGCATCGCGGCGTTTTCCAGCGCGGTGAAATCCGGCAGCAAATGGTGAAACTGATAGATAAAACCCAGCTCGCGGTTACGCAGTTCGGCCTTGGCGGCAGAGCTCATGCCATTCATCGCCTGCCCTTTGAACACCACGCTGCCGGTGGTCGGCGAATCCAGACCGCCCAACAGATGCAGCAAAGTACTTTTACCGGACCCCGAACTGCCGACAATCGCCATCATTTCGCCCGGCTGCATGGCAAAACTGACATTGCGCAGCACGTCGGTATGCAGATTGCCTTCCTGATAGGTCTTGCACAGGTTGTCACACTGCAACAAAAGATGGTTACTCATAACGTAAAGCCTCAGCGGGTTGTACGGCGGCAGCGCGCCATGAAGGATAAAGCGTGGACAACAGCGAAACGGCCATTGCCGCAATGGCAATCATCGTCACCTGCAGCGGATCGACCGCCACCGGCAGCGACGCGCCGTCAATCAAGGCGCCAAGCACCGGCATCAGGTTGTTCAGATTGAGCGCCAGCAACACGCCAAGCAAGGTGCCGAGCAGCGAACCGATAATGCCGGCGCTGGCGCCCTGGGTCATAAATACCGCCATGATCTGCCGACGGGTCAGCCCCTGAGTTTGCAATATCGCCACTTCGCCCTGCTTTTCCATTACCAGCAGGCCGAGGGAAGTAATGATATTGAACGCCGCCACCGCCACGATCAGGCTCAGCAACAGCCCCATCATGTTTTTCTCCATGCGCACCGCCTGGAACAGCTCGCCCTTGCGCTCGCGCCAGTCTTTCCACGTGCTGCCCTGCGGCAGCGTTTGCTGACTGAGGGTGTCCACCGCCAGCGGCTGTTGCAGGAACAGTCGCCAGCCGGTGATATTGCCCGCCGGGTAACGCATCAGTCGTGAGGCATCCTGCTGATTGACCAGCAGTTGATATTCATCGACGTCGCTGTTGGCATGGAAGGTGCCGACAATGGTGAACACGCGCTGGCTCGGGATACGCCCCATTGGCGTAAACTGGCTGGCACTCGGCACCATCAGGCGCAGTTTATCGCCGCGCTTGACGCCCAGTTTCCCCGCCATTACCTCGCCGAGAATAATGTTGTATGCCCCCGGCTGTAGCTGCCGTTGCTTCACGTTGACCAGAAACGGCGTCAGCGGATCGGCTTCGTCGGGATTGACGCCAAGCATCACGCCGACCGCGACGCTGCGCGCGCTTTGCAGCACCACGTCGCCGGTGGTGAGCGGCGCGACGCGGTTAACGCCTTGCAGCCCCTGAACCGCGCTAGCCGGGAGTTGTTGAGGATTGATCGACCCTTGCGGACTGGTGATCAGCGCCTGCGGCATCAGACCCAGAATGTTGTTTTCCAGATCCTTTTCAAAGCCGTTCATCACCGACAATACGGTGACCAGCGCCATCACACCCAGCGTAATGCCGATGGTGGAAAGCCAGGAAACAAACCGACCGAAGCGGTCTGAAGCCCGCCCGCGCATGTAGCGCAGGCCAATGAATAACGCGACAGGTTGATACATGAAATCCGTTTTGTTGCCTTAGCTTAAGCAAAGTAACCATGGATAATAAAGGCTCTACCCTGATTAGGGAACCACCCGGCGCGTTTTATTCGCCGCGCGCGCGCTCAGGCTGAGCATTTAACCGCCATCGCGCCTTTTGCCTATGTCAGTTTGCCACCCGCTGGGCTAGTATAAGAGCAAAGAAAGGCACCCGTGACCACGCCTGACCACTTTCAATTTAAGATCAAAGATACCTGAATGAGCAATTCTGATAATCGTAGCCGTTCCGCGTCCGACTCTTCCCGTTACACCCTGCCCGAGCGTGCGGGCGATCTGCGCCAACTGGGGCAGTTGACCGGCTCGGCCTGTGCGGTCGAATGTGCGGAAATTATCGAGCGCCATAATGGTCCGGTAATGCTGATCGCGCCGGATATGCAAAATGCCCTGCGTCTGCGCGACGAAATTCAGCAGTTCACCGACCAGATGGTCAGTACGCTGTCGGATTGGGAAACGCTGCCGTACGACAGCTTCTCGCCGCATCAGGAAATTATCTCGGCGCGCCTGTCCAGCCTGTATCATCTGCCTACCATGGCGCGCGGCGTGATCATTCTCCCGGTAAATACGCTGATGCAGCGCGTCTGTCCGCATGAGTTTCTGCACGGCCATGCGCTGGTGATGCAAAAAGGCCAGCGCCTGTCGCGCGACAAATTACGCGCGCAGTTGGAACAGGCCGGCTATCGCAGCGTCGATCAGGTAATGGAACACGGGGAATTCGCCACGCGCGGCGCTCTGCTGGATTTATACCCGATGGGCAGCGAAGAACCTTACCGCATTGATTTCTTCGATGATGAAATCGACAGCCTGCGCATCTTCGACGTTGACAGCCAACGCACGCTGAGCGAGGTTGAGGCGATCAATCTGCTGCCGGCTCACGAATTCCCCACCGACAAAAACGCCATCGAACTGTTCCGCAGCCAATGGCGCGAACAGTTCGAGGTGCGCCGCGACGCCGAACACATCTACCAGCAGGTCAGCAAAGGCACCTGGCCGGCCGGCATCGAATATTGGCAGCCGCTGTTCTTCAGCCAGCCACTGCCGTCGTTGTTCAGTTACCTGCCGGACAACACCCTGATCGTCAACACCGGCAATCTGGAAAGCGCCGCCGAGCGTTTCTGGCAGGACGTCAATCAGCGTTATGACAGCCGGCGCGTTGACCCAATGCGCCCGCTGGTGGCGCCGGAAAACCTGTGGCTGCGGGTCGACAGCCTGTTTGCCGAACTGAAGGCCTGGCCGCGCATCGCGCTGAAAACCGAAGCGTTGCCCAAAAAAGCCGGCAATACCAATCTGGGCTATCAGACGTTGCCGGATCTGGCGATTCAAGCGCAGCAAAAGGCGCCGCTGGACAATCTGCGGCGCTTTATCGAAGGCTTCGACGGCAGCGTGATTTTTTCGGTGGAAAGCGAGGGTCGACGCGAAACGCTGCAAGACCTGCTCGGCCGCATCAAGCTCAACGCCAGCCTGATACAGCGGCTCGAACAGGCTGAACCGGCAGGCCGCTATATGATGGTCGGCGCGTCCGAACGCGGGTTCCTTGATGGCCTGCGCCAGCGGGCGCTAATCTGTGAGAGCGATTTGCTCGGCGAACGCGTCAACCGACGTCGTCAGGACAATCGCCGCACCATCAATACCGATACGCTGATCCGTAACCTGGCAGAGCTGCACCCAGGGCAGCCGGTGGTGCATCTGGAACACGGCGTCGGGCGCTACGTCGGCCTGACAACGCTGGAAGCCGGCGGCATCAAGGCCGAATACCTTATTCTCTCCTACGCCGGCGACGACAAGCTGTACGTGCCGGTATCATCGCTACATCTGATCAGTCGCTATGCCGGCGGTGCCGATGAAAGCGCGCCACTGCATAAACTGGGGGGCGATGCCTGGACCCGTGCACGACAGAAAGCGGCGGAAAAAGTGCGCGACGTGGCCGCCGAGCTGCTGGATATTTATGCCCAGCGTGCGGCGAAGAGCGGCTATGCCTTCAAGCATGACCGCGAACAGTATCAGCTGTTCTGCCAAACCTTCCCGTTCGAAACCACCCCGGACCAGGAACAGGCGATCAATGCCGTGTTGAGCGACATGTGCCAGCCGCTGGCCATGGACCGTCTGGTGTGTGGCGACGTGGGTTTCGGCAAGACCGAAGTGGCGATGCGCGCCGCCTTCCTGGCGGTAGAAAACGGCAAACAGGTGGCGGTATTGGTGCCAACCACGCTGCTGGCGCAGCAGCACTTCGATAACTTCCGCGATCGCTTCGCCACCTGGCCAGTCCGCATTGAAATGATGTCGCGTTTCCGCAGCGCCAAAGAGCAGCAGCAGGTGCTGGACGATGCCGCAGACGGTAAGGTCGATATCGTCATCGGCACTCATAAACTGTTGCAGAGCGATTTGCGCTGGAAAGATCTCGGTCTGTTGATCGTTGACGAAGAACACCGCTTTGGCGTGCGCCATAAAGAGCGCATCAAGGCCATGCGTGCCGACGTCGATATCCTGACGCTGACCGCCACGCCAATCCCACGCACCCTGAACATGGCGATGAGCGGCATGCGCGATCTGTCGATCATCGCAACGCCGCCGGCGCGCCGTCTGGCGGTGAAAACCTTCGTGCGCGAATACGATAGCCTGGTGGTACGCGAGGCGATTTTGCGTGAAGTGCTGCGTGGCGGACAGGTTTATTATCTGTACAACGACGTAGAGAACATTGACAAGGCCGCGCAACGACTGGCAGAGCTGGTGCCGGAAGCGCGTATTGCCATTGGCCATGGTCAGATGCGCGAACGCGATCTGGAACGGGTGATGAACGATTTCCACCACCAGCGTTTCAACGTGCTGGTCTGTACTACCATTATTGAAACCGGTATCGATATTCCCAGCGCCAATACCATCATCATCGAGCGTGCCGACCGTTTCGGGCTGGCGCAATTACATCAGCTTCGTGGCCGCGTTGGCCGCTCGCATCACCAGGCCTACGCCTACCTGCTGACACCGAATCCGAAGGCGATGAGCGCTGACGCACACAAACGACTGGAAGCGATCGCCACCTTGGAGGATCTCGGTGCCGGCTTTGCGCTGGCGACCCACGATCTGGAAATTCGCGGTGCCGGCGAGCTGCTGAGCGAAGACCAGAGTGGCCAGATGACCACCATCGGCTTCTCGTTGTATATGGAACTGCTGGAAAGCGCGGTGGACGCGCTAAAACACGGCCGCGAACCGTCACTGGAAGATTTGACCAGCAGCCAGACCGAAGTGGAACTGCGCATGCCAGCGTTGTTGCCGGATGATTTCATTCCTGACGTAAATACTCGCCTGTCATTCTATAAGCGTGTTGCCAGTGCGAAAAACGAAGGGGAGCTGGAAGAGCTGAAAGTCGAGCTGATCGACCGTTTCGGCAAGTTGCCGGACGCGGCGCGCAATCTGTTGCACAGCGCGGCGTTGCGCCAGCGTGCACAAACCCTGGGTATCAAGCGCATCGAAGGTAACGAGCGCGGTGGATTTATCGAGTTTGGCGACAAAAATCGCGTCGACCCCGGCTATCTGATTGGCCTGTTGCAAAGCAAACCGCAGGTTTACCGTCTGGATGGTCCCGCCAAGCTGAAGTTTATGCTCGACCTGGGCGATCGCAGCAAGCGGTTGACGTTTATCGACGAGTTACTGACGGCGTTCCGCGAGCATACGCTAGCGGCATGATAGCGCACGTTGAGCGTCGTTCTGCCGAGACTATCGGCAGGACGCAGCTTTTTAACGGTGCGGCTCAATCATCACGACTCGCTCAATGGCGCAGCCGTGCGGCGAGCAAAATGGTGGGCAAATAGAAACCCGCGTCAATGTTAATGCCACTCGCTCAACGTATTGAGCGATCAGAACTAACACTGGCCGCGGGTTTAATTCTTGTCGTTACGCCTGGGTCGTGGTTGGCTTGTTCAACACCAGCTGGCCACTTTTATCCAATGGGATTTGCGTACCCGGATCGTGATCCATACGGATCTTGCCCTGCTGGTCACCGATCTTGTAGGTCACATCGTAACCCAGCGTTTTCTGTGATTTGTCATACACCGTTTTACAGCGCTGCTGTGTGCTGGTGGTGGTGTCATTGTTCTGCATCGAGCCCTGGATCTGGTTACCGGCATAGCCGCCGCCCAGCGCACCGACCACGGTGGCAACGTCACGGCCGCGTCCGCCGCCGAACTGATGACCAATCACCCCACCGGCAACCGCCCCCAACACCGAACCGGCAATGCGGTTTTCATCCTGCACCGGCGCACGGTGTGTCACCGTGACGTTGCGGCATTCACGGCGCGGCGTCTTGATGGTTTCCTTGATCGGTGTTGCATTGAGCACCTGTGCGTACTGTGGGGCGGAAGAGAAAACGTTCATACCACCGGCGACGGCAGCAATGCCCAGCGCCGCTGCTACGCCAATTCCTACACCCGCTAACATTGACTTGTTCACAGGAAATCCTCCTGAAAGTGTTACCACGCATTTTGCACCGGGGAATTCTACCAACGTTGCACCGCGCTTATTATTTTGCGCATCGGCGGCACGCGATCTCCCGGTTTACGGCGTGCGCGCTGCGCCGTCTGTAAACACCATAAAGTCTGCACAAGGATTGTTGTTGCTGCAATAAGACGATGTGACCAAAGATGCGGGAAATCATGCAATCCGGCGTTGTTTAGGAAGAATCTTAACTATCCGCACGAAAATAATAACATTTTATCCTGCCAATCCGCTTGTCGTCGTCCCAATCTGACGGCGTAGTTAAAAAAAAACCACGCCATCGCGGCGTGGTTTTTGACTGGCATGAAAACGCTTAGTGCATCTTCAAACGCGGGCGAATCACGCGGTTAATACCGCCCACCAGCATCATCAGACCGGTTTTGACGTAACCGTGCAATGCCACCTGGTGCATACGGTACAGCGAGATATAAACCACGCGGGCAATCCGCCCTTCCACCATCATCGAGCCGCGCATCAGGTTGCCCATCAGGCTGCCGACGGTGCTGAAACGCGAAAGCGATACCAGCGAGCCGTGGTCTTTATACACATACGGCTTCAGCGTTTGGCCGTTGATCAGCGCCAGAATGTTGCTGAAGCAGCGTGAGGCCATCTGGTGCGCCGATTGCGCGCGCGGTGGCACAAAACCACCGCCATCTTTCGGGCAGGATGCACAGTCGCCGATGGCGAATATGTTCGGGTCGCGGGTGGTTTGCAGCGTCGGCTCAACCATCAGCTGGTTGATACGGTTGGTTTCCAGGCCACCGATGTCCTTCATAAAGTCCGGTGCCTTGATGCCTGCCGCCCAGACCATCAGATCGGCGTCGATGAATTCGCCGCCTTTGGTGTTCAGGCCATGTTCATCGGCGCTGGTCACCATGGTGTTGGTCAACACTCGCACGCCCAGTTTATTCAGTTCCTGATGCGCCGCAGCGGATATACGCGGCGGTAACGCCGGCAAGATGCGCTCACCCGCCTCAACCAGCGTTACGTTCAGCGCGCTGTTGTCCAACCCTTCAAAACCGTAGCTGTGCAGCTGCTTCACCGCGTTATGCAGTTCGGCAGACAGTTCAACCCCGGTGGCACCACCGCCAACGATGGCGATGTTCACCCGCTCTTTGTCGCCCGGCTGCGCCGAGAACTTGAGGAACAGGTTCAGCATTTCATTATGGAAACGTCGTGCCTGATGCGGGTTATCCAGGAAGATGCAGTGATCTTTCACCCCTGGCGTACCGAAGTCGTTCGAGGTGCTGCCCAACGCCATGACCAGAATGTCATAGGTCAGTTCGCGAGCCGGCACCAATTCTTCACCCTGCTCATCGCAGATCTGCGCCAGCTGCAGCGTTTTTGCGTCACGATCGATGTTGGTCAGCGAACCAAGCTGGAAGCTGAAGTGATGATTGCGGGCATGCGCCAGATAGCTCAGCGCATCCACACCGTCATCCAGAGAGCCGGTTGCCACTTCATGCAGCAGCGGCTTCCACAGGTGACTGTGGTTGCGGTCTACCAGCGTGATCTCGGCCTTGTTCTTGCGACCAAGTTTGTGGCCCAGGCTGGTAGCCAGTTCCAGGCCGCCGGCGCCGCCACCCACAATGACGATTTTCTTGATTGGCATTGTCAAAATAACCCTCTAAATGTGAACCAATTGTTACCTAAGGGTAAAGAAATAATATCCTTAGAATACATAGGGTTCGCTTAAAATAAACCTGCTGTCTGAGCTCAGAATAGCATGGGAGGTTATTTGGTCATACCAAAATTGATATAGGTCAATTTCTTTTGGTTAAAGGCTGGACGTGCGGGGATTTTGACGATTGTGATTCAAATAGTTAGCACCAGATCACATTTTTGTCTTTAGCATGCGGCTGTCAATTTATTTGCTTTTATAGCAACAACAACCGCCAATTATCGACATCATGACAATAATGGCGGCCATCTGACAGGTTATAAAACTGTTACGCCAACGTCTTGAACGCCTTGATACGTTGCAGATGCGGTGAGATATCTTTGAATTTATGCGTCTGCCGTTCATCCCAGACGATTTCATAATATTTATGCAACAGTGACGCGCTGCGCTGGTTGTCCAACACGTCGTCCTGTCGCGACAACAATACCAGACAGCGATCGCGGTTTTTTTCGCGAAAATCCTCGACGCACTTGGTGGCGATATCGCGATATTCTTCCGGACGATCGATCTTGCCGTGCATGTGCTCTTCCGGGAACAGGTTCGGGTTGATCGCCACTTGGCGGATACCGCACAGGAAACCGATACGCTCGGCCCAGAAGCCCCCCAGGCCAACGCCGCAAATCAGCGCCTGCTGTCCACCAGACTGCTGTAATGCCTTGTCCACCTCTTTCAACAGATGCTGCATGTCATGGCGCGGATGCAAGGTGCTGTAACTGATAAAACGCACGTCCGGATCGATAAACTGCAACTGCAGCACTTTTTCATGATTGCCGGGACTGGTGGAATCAAAACCGTGCAAATAGATAATCATAAGGATCCTCGCAACAAGCCGAGGGCCGCAGCGCAACCCTCATCATTTAACGCCGCAATACGACGCGCTACGGCTTCACCACGCCGCGCTGTTTGTGCTCTTCCCAACGTTCGCTGAGCGCAGTCAACTGCTGATGCGCCAGCTTCCAGCGTGCGGAATCACGCAGTTCCTGGCGGGTAAACCGGCCTTGATGATACAACCGCTGCAATTTCTCTGTTTTGACCGGGGACAGGTTATCCAGCACGCTGATGGCACCGGCCCGGTTGTTGCACACCAGGATCATGTCACAGCCGGCATCCAACGCGGCCTGTCCTCGTTCGGCATAGCTGCCCATGATCGCCGCGCCTTCCATCGATAGATCGTCGGAGAAAATGATACCGTCAAAGCCCAGCTCTTCACGCAGGATCTGCTTGAGCCAGTACGGTGAACCGCTGGCCGGACGTGAATCTGCTTCAGTATAGATGACGTGTGCCGGCATCACCGCGTCCAGCAGTTGGCGGTTGATCAGCTCGCGGAAGATCCACATATCATGCTCGCGGATCTGCGCCAGCGGTCGTGGGTCACGCGGGGTTTCCTTGTGCGAATCGGCGCTGACCGCCCCGTGTCCCGGGAAGTGCTTGCCGGTGGTTTTCATTCCGGCGCCGTGCATCCCCTGGATAAAGCGTTCCGCCATCGCCAATGCCTGTGCCGGTTCGCTGTGGAATGAACGTTCGCCAATCGCCGCGCTGGCATGGCCGATATCCAGCACCGGCGCAAAGCTGATGTCGATATCCTGTGCAATCATTTCTGCCGCCATCAGCCAGCCGGCCTCCTGCGCCAGGCGACCGGCTTCATGCGCCTCATGCAGCGCAGCAAACGACTGCGCCGCCGGCAGGCGGGTAAACCCCTGATGGAAGCGCTGAACCCGCCCGCCTTCCTGATCGACCGCCACCACCAGCCGGTGATGCGAGGCGGCGCGAATTTGCCGCACCAGTTCGCCTAACTGTGCCACATCATGGAAATTGCGGGTAAACAGGATCAACCCGCCGACCAGCGGGTGCTGCAAAATTTCACGCTCTTCGGCATCCAGCTCATAGCTGGCGACATCTAACATTACTGGGCCCACGGCCACCTCACTTCATTGATTCATTCGGAACGGGGTAATGATAAACAAAAGCGCTGGCGCAACGCTGCGGCCCAGCGCAAAAACTCACTCTCGCCGCTTTGTTGCCAACGGACTTCGAACCACATCAGCATCAGATAATCCACCCACGGCAACCAGTGTGATATCTGCGATGTCAGCCGGCGCGCATCGTGGTAACCATACTGCACATACTGTTCAATAAACTGCTGGCACTGCTCGCCGGACCAGGCGTTGAATCTAAACATCGCCGCCAGTTCAAGCGCGACGTCACCGTCGGCGGCGTACTCCCAGTCAATCAAGCGCACGCGCTGCGGCTGGGCAATCATGTTGTCTGGGTGGATATCCATATGCAGCGGTGCCAGCTTGAGCGGCTGCGGCGCAGCCGCATGCAGAAAACGTTGCTGTAATCGCAGCCAGGCCGGGGTTATGCGCCGCCGGTCGAGATGCTGCCAATAATGCTGGTACCGACGCGGCAGGTCCAGCCGATAGCCGCTGAGCGGCCGTTGATGCAGACCCGCCGTCAAACGTGCCAGCCCGCCGTTTTGCCGCAGCTGGTCGAATACCGCCTCAGTGACAACGTCACCTTCAAGCCACTCGACGATAATCCAGCGCGCATTCTGGGCAACCACCGTCGGACCAAGCGTAACCGCGCTGCGACGCAATAGCCGCGCCTCTCGCTGACGGCTGACGCCCAGCACCGACTTGTCTGGCGTTTGCTGACGCGCCAGCAGACAGATGCCCTCGCCCTCGATGCGCCAGCTTTCCCCCGTCAGCCCCTGTACCGGGCTAAAACGACAACCGGCGGTTTTCACCGCCGGCAGCCTGGTTTGCAACAGTGTTCGCAGTTCGGCGTTAGCGTTTGACGTCGCCATTGCCTGACCAGACAATTTCACCGCTTTGCGCCAACATCAGCTGCATGTCCATTTGCGGTGATTTTACGTCACCGCTGACGTCGCTGTACAAGACATACTGCGCGCCGACGATACGAGCCAGACCGATGGCCTTGCTGCGCGAGCCCAGGCTGTCGTCCGCCGACAGGCCGAGCGTTTGCTTGGCGCTGGCCAGTTGGGTTTCCGGCACCACGCGGAAGGTCTGATTCGAGGCCAACGCCTTATGCAGCGCCGCGGTCGCTTTGCCGGTTTGCAGCGAACCGTTGGTGTTGTTTTTTACGCTATCCAGCAGCAGCACGCTGCCCGGCGTCACGCCATCGGCTTGCAGCATCTGGCTGACCAGCGGTTGTACGCTGCCCAGCCAATTGAAGCTCTGGATTTTCGGCGGCTGCGGCACCGGCTCGGAGACTGGCGGCTCCGGCTGCTGAGGCACTTCAGGCGTCGGGGTTACCGGTTCAATGGTCACCGGCGGTTGTGGTTGTTCCGGCGGGCGTTGCAGACAGCCGGTCAACACCAGCGCAGCCAAAGCCACAAATAGATACTTTTTCATTATTCTCTCCAACGGGGCCAAGCGCATGGCTTATAAAAAGATGTACAGACGCGCACGCCTGGCTTCCAGATTGCCATTAATGGAATAGACCTGGGCATCTGAATTCGGCGCAACGGTAATTTCACGCGGTTTTTCGAACGGCCGGATATCCAGCCCCTGATCGTCATACCAGAAGAAACGGTAATGCACGGTGACCGGGGTCGGCTGGGTGTTGCTGAGCACCGAGGTGGCGATCATCCGCCCCGAGGCGTCGTTGACCACCGGGCGATTGGCCAGAATGCCGGCGGTCAGCACCGGCGAATCCATCACCACCGTTTGACGTTCATTCACCGCAATACCTTCCGGGCTGCTACAGCCCATCAGCAGCGCTGCGGGTAACACCAGCGCCATCAAGCAACGCAGCGGTTTGGTATAGCGCATGGTATCCCTCGCAATAATCAGTAAGACAGCATCGGGCCGAGCGAACAACCGCCAACCAGATGCATATGAATATGATAGACCTCTTGGCCGCCATGGCGATTGCAGTTGATGATCAGCCGATAACCGTCTTCAGCAATGCCCTCCTGGGCGGCAATCTTCGCCGCGACGGTCACCATACGCCCCAATGCGGCTTCATGCTCGCGGGTAACGTCATTCGCCGTCGGGATCAGCACGTTGGGCACAATCAGAATATGCGTAGGCGCTTTCGGCGAGATATCGCGGAAGGCGGTGACCAGTTCGTCTTGATAAACCACATCAGCGGGAATTTCTTTGCGAATAATTTTACTGAAAATAGTTTCTTCGGCCATCTGGAATTCCTTGTTAGCTAGAAAGAAGGTTTACGCAGTATGAGTGACAAATTCTACTGCTTTCAACCTGATTGCGCACTTTCTGCGTCGAGTGGTGCAGAATCAGCCAGCCTCGCTGGTGATAGTGGCGTTTGGATGCCGGTCACGCCTGCGGGTTCGGCAGCGAACGCCCACCGTTGGGCATCAACGGTCAGCGCCGATCAACTGCGGCGCGTGGCGATGCATCCAGTCGGCCAGGCTGTCCAGCGTTGGCCGCAGCGTCTTGCCCAGTTCGGTAATCTGATATTCTACCCGTGGCGGCACTTGCGGATAAATATGCCGCGTTACCAACCCACGTTGTTCAAACTGGCGCAGCTGGCGCGTCAACTCTTTTTGCGCGATCGGTGCCACCGCGCGTTGCAGTTCACCAAATCGCACCGGCGCATCGATAATCATCAGCCGGTATAAGATCGGAATTGCCCACTTTCCCGACAGCAGATTGACAAAATCCACCATTGGACAGGGTTGCCCGGCGCTGGGCAAGCGGGTCAAATTTTTTTCTTGCGGGCATGCCGCGCTGTTGGTCATTTGTTTCCTCCCGCCCCTTTAGTATCCAAATGGTACCTACTATGCAAAGGATACTATAACGCAAATAATCAGGCTATCACCAGCCAAACCAGAGGAAAGAACATGTCACGATTGCAAAACAAATACGCCTTGATTACCGGCGGCACCAGCGGCATTGGGCTGGAAACCGCCCGTCGGTTTATCGCCGAAGGCGCCACGGTAGCGATTACCGGCCGCAGCCGCAGTGGACTGGAAGCGGCAAAACGTCAATTGGGCGAGGTGGTTACGCTACTGAGCGATGCCGGTGACGTGGCACAACAACGCCAACTGGCACAGCAGTTGGCACTGCACTGGCCACGCCTCGACGTGCTGTTTGTCAACGCCGGCGACGTTACTCACCATTCGCTGGAAGAATGGGACGAGGCAGAATATGAGCGCCTGATGAACACAAACCTCAAAGGGCCGTTTTTCCTGATTCAGGCGCTGCTGCCGATGCTGGCCAACCCGGCCTCTGTCATTCTGTGTGGTTCGGTCAGCGCGCATATCGGCCTGCCGCAAAGTAATGCCTACGCCGCCAGCAAGGCCGCTTTGCTTTCATTGGCACGCACGCTGTCGGGTGAACTGCATCCACGCGGTATTCGCGTCAATGGCCTCAGCCCTGGCCCGACGGAAACCCCGGCCTTCGGCAAGCTCGGATTGCAGGACAAGGATCAGGAGACGCTGAAACAGGAAATTCGCGCGCTGGTGCCGATTGGCCGCATGGGCCACGCACTGGAACTGGCGCACGCCGCGGTATTCCTGGCCTCGGACGAATCGGCGTTTATGGTCGGCGCTGAACTGCAAATGGACGGCGGCGTGGGCAATCTGTAGCCAGCGCGGCAGGCCCTGGCAATAAAAAAGGGAGGCTTTCGCCTCCCTCAAAACTCCCCTACCTGAATCAGTTGTTACGGATGTATTCATCCATATCGGTTTTCAGGTTATCGGACTTGGTACCGAAGATCGCCTGGACGCCAGAGCCGGCAACCACTACGCCCGCCGCACCCAGTTTCTTCAGACCAGCCTGGTCCACTTTCGACACGTCGGCCACGCTGACGCGCAGACGGGTGATGCAAGCATCCAGGTTGGTGATGTTTTCTTTACCGCCGAAGGCCTGAACCAGCGCTGCGGACATTTCTGAACCGCCCTGTGCGCTCTGTTCTGCAGCGTTATCTTCACGGCCTGGCGTTTTCAGATCCAGTTTGGCGATCAGCACGCGGAAGATGGTGTAGTACACCAGACCGTAGATGATACCAACAATTGGGAACAGCCAGATTTTGCTGCTGTTGCCGCTCAGTACGATAAAGTCGATCAGACCGTGCGAGAAGCTGGTGCCATCACGCATGCCCAACAGAATACAGATTGGGAACGCCAGGCCAGCCAGGATTGCGTGGATCACATACAGGATCGGCGCAACGAACATGAAGGAGAATTCGATCGGTTCGGTGATACCCGTCAGGAACGAGGTCAACGCGGCGGAGATCATGATACCGCCCACTTTCGCGCGGTTCTCTGGTTTGGCCGAGTGCCAGATGGCAATCGCCGCTGCCGGCAGACCGTACATTTTGAACAGGAAGCCACCGGACAGTTTACCCGCGGTCGGATCGCCCGCCATATAGCGTGGGATATCGCCGTGGAACACCTGGCCTGCCGCATTGGTGAATTCACCAATTTGCATCTGGAAAGGTACGTTCCAGATATGGTGCAGACCGAACGGCACCAGAGAACGCTCAACCACGCCGTAGATGCCAAACGCCACTACCGGGTTCTGATAGGCAGCCCACTGTGAGAAAGTCTGGATGGCAGTACCGATAGGTGGCCAGATAAAGGACAGGATCACACCGAGGAAAATCGCCGCCAGGCCGGAAATAATCGGCACGAAACGCTTGCCGGCAAAGAAGCCGAGATATTCCGGCAACTGGATGCGGAAGAAGCGGTTAAACATGTAGGCAGCGATCGAGCCGGAGATAATCCCCCCCAGCACGCCGGTATCCGCCAGGTGTTTGGCTGCGATCTCTTCGGCAGGCAAATGCAATACCAAAGGCGCGACCACCGCCATGGTCTTCACCATGATGCCGTAGGCTACCACGGCGGCCAACGCAGAGACGCCGTCGTTATTGGTGAAGCCGAGCGCCACACCGATAGCGAAAATCAACGGCATATTGGCGAATACCGACCCGCCCGCTTCCGCCATCACGTGAGAGACTACCGCCGGTAGCCAGCTAAAATTGGCGGAACCGACGCCCAGCAGAATACCTGCGATAGGCAGTACGGATACCGGCAGCATTAGCGATTTACCTACTTTTTGCAGGTTTGCAAATGCGTTCTTGAACATAGTTGAGTGTGCTCCTGAGTAATAGTGCTTTGCTACTTCTTCGCGCGAATTTTCGCGTTGCAAGGGGGGGAGAAAATCCCCTGCAATTCAGGGTGTCTGAGCACCCCTTGAATTTTTACGCAGAGTAAAATAAATAGCCTGCGTAATGTTTGATGACAGTCACGTTTCGCCCAATAAGACGCGGCATTTTTCTTAAAAGCGCATTTTTTTGTAAAAAAAGATGAAAAAATGCACATTGCCCGACCTAAAACGGCGATGAACATTACCCGTTTCAGTAATTAATTACGAGCTTAAAAAAAAAGATGCGATCGGTGACTGTCCCCTAAGCCTAGGCCAAGGATCAGAGTTCGAGGTGAAATAAGCGTGAAAAATTGGCGGTGGTGGTCTCTGCCAGCGTCTCAAGGCTTACGCCTTTCAAAACAGCCAGGTATTCAGCCACATCGCGCACATACGCGGGTTGGTTTTCTTTACCACGGTGTGGAACCGGCGCCAGGTAAGGTGAATCCGTTTCCACCAGCATACGATCCAGCGGCACATAACGCGCTGCGTCACGCAGTTGCTCGGCATTGCGGAAAGTGACAATACCGGAGAAGGAGATATAAAAACCGAGATCCAGCAGCGCTTGTGCCGTTGCCCGATCTTCGGTAAAGCAGTGCAGCACGCCGCCGCACTCTTGCGCTTGCTCTTCTCGCAGGATCCGCAGCGTATCTTCACGCGCATCACGCGTATGGACGATCACCGGTTTATTCAGATCGCGGCCAATACGGATGTGTTGACGGAAGGATTCCTGTTGCAGCGCCCAGTTGTCTTTTTGATAAAAATAATCCAGCCCGGTTTCTCCCAGCGCTACCACCTGCTCCGCCGCCGCCAGCTGACGCAGTTCGTCATAATCGTAGCCGTCGTCCAGATTCAGCGGGTGTACCCCACAGGAAAACGCCACATCGGCGCGCGGCCCGATCAGATCGGTCATTGCCCGATACCCCGGCAAGGTGGTGGCCACCGCCAGGAAAAAGCCAACGTCACGCGCTTTGGCCTTTGCCAGTGCGTCGTCCACATTTTGGTGCAGCGTTTGGTAGTCCAGGCTGTCAAGATGGCAATGAGAATCTACTAACAACATAATATTTAACTCTTTTACAGCGAATGAGGGTGAGAATAGCCGGCAGAGGCAAACATCTGCTCCCAGCTAAGTAACTGTTCGGTCAGCAGCAGTTCGCGGTTAACGCCAACCACGCTGAGCAATTGATGTCGACAGTGCAACCATTGTTGAACGATGTGTTGCAATGACGCAGCGCTGAACCGCGTGGCCAGTTGCTGTACCAACGGCAACCGGTCCTGGTTGAGCACAAAGCCCGCCGCGCCCTGCTGCCACTTCATGGCATCGATCAGAAGACTACACAGCCAGTGTAGACGCTCTGCCACGTTGTCGTGATTCAACACCGGCAACAGTGCCAGCATGTCCTGGCCCAGTAGCGCATCATGCAGCACGCCGCACAGCGCGCTGCGTTGTTGCCAACGTTCCGGTTGCAGCAATTGCTCGGCGGCAATAGGCGCGCCGTCGTGCAGTCGCAGCGCCGTCAGGCAATCGGTCGGATTGCCCACCGCCTGCCGATTCAACCATTGCAGGCTGAGCTGTTCGTCGGGACTGTTGAGATGCCAGTAAAAACAGCGGCTGCGCAGCGTGGCCAGCAGGCGCGAAGGCTCTCGGCAACCCAGCAGGAAATAGGTATTGGCTGGCGGTTCTTCCAGGGTTTTCAACAGCGCATTGGCCGCCGCTTCGGTCAGCGCTTCGGCCTGCGCCAGCCAGACAACCTTGGCGCCCCCCTGCTGCGCATGCGAATATAGCGTTTCAATAACCTGGCGAATTGGCTCGATCCCCAGGCTGCTTTTGCCCTTTTCCGGCGCCAGTACATGATAATCCGGGTGATTACCCGCCAGCATCAACCGACAGGAATGACAGGTACCGCAGCTTTTTTCGCCGTTGCGTTGCTGGCAAATCAGCCAGCGGCTAATGCCATAGACCAGCGCGTCATCACCATTGCCGGCCGCCGCATGCAGCAGCAGCGCGTGATGCCCGCGCCCGCCGGCATATTGTGCGATCAGTTGACGGTAGGGCGCATTCAGCCACGGATACCAATTCATCAGGCGTGTTCCTGTTGTTGCAGCCACGCAGCAACGCAACGGCCTATATCACCCGTCACCTGCTCCAGCGGTTGTGCCGCATCAATGGTGATTATCGTTGCATCCGCTGCCGCCAGTTGCTGATAGCGAGCGCGAGTACGTTCAAAGAATGGCAAGGCTTCCTGTTCGATACGATCCAGCGCACCGCGCGCCTGTGCCCGCTGTAGCCCGACCAGCGGCGGTAAATCAAGATAGAGCGTTAAATCGGGGCGAAAATCACCCAATACGGTATCGCGCAACGATGCCATCAGGCGCTGATCCACGCCGCGGCCACCGCCCTGGTAAGCCTGTGATGACAGATCGTGCCGATCGCCGACCACCCAGGCGCCACGTGCCAACGCCGGCTTGATCACCGTTTCCACCAGTTGTACGCGCGCGGCGTACAGCATCAGCACTTCAGCCTTGATGGTCGGCAGCTCACCTTGGTAACCGCGCTTGAACAGATCGCGCAGCTTTTCCGCCAACGGCGTACCGCCCGGTTCGCGGGTGAAAACGATGTCGTTGATACCATGCTGGCGCAATACATCGACCACGGTGTCGCGTGCAGTGGTTTTGCCCGCGCCTTCCAGCCCTTCAATAACCACGAATTTACTGTTCATTCTTTTCCTTCAACGCCTGACGGTAAAGGCGCACCGCCTTATTGTGGCTCGCCAGGTTAGTGGTAAAGGTATGGCCGCCCTTGCCGTCGGCAACAAAATACAGATAAGGGGTTTTAGCCGGGTGCGCGGCGGCCTCCAGCGACGCCTGGCTCGGCATGGCGATCGGCGTTGGCGGCAATCCATTGATCACATAAGTATTATAAGGTGTCGGCGTTTCCAGATCCTTGCGGCTGATATTGCCATTATACCCTGCGCCCATACCATAAATGACCGTCGGATCGGTTTGCAGCCGCATGCCGATACGCATACGGTTGACGAACACCGAGGCGACTTTGGTGCGCTCTTCTGGCACGGCGGTTTCTTTTTCAACGATCGATGCCATGGTCAACAGCTGTTCTGGTGTTTTATAAGGCAACGACGTATCGCGCCCCTGCCATGCATCTTCCAGAGACTTTACCATGCGCAAATGTGCACGCTTGAGCAAGGCAATATCGGTCATACCGGCGGTATAGGCATAGGTATCGGGATATAAGCGCCCTTCAGGCTTAACGTCTGCCGGCAGGCCGAGCGCCTCGGCGATTTGCGCCTCACTCTTGCCGGCTAGCGTGTGTTTCAGATATGGGGATTGCTGCAACACTTGCAGCCAGTCACTCAGACGGGAGCCCTCGATAAAACGAGCGCTGAATTGCGCTTCCTTGCCGCTGGCCAACAGTTCCAGCATCTGGCGCACCGTCATGCCCGGCGTGAAGCGATAAGTACCGGCCTTGAATTCAGCCAGCTCAGGTTCAAGCTTCAACAACCAGGGGAACCATTTTCCGGAACGAATCAATTTGTCACGTACCAGCAGACCTTCCAGCGCCACGCGGCCGGTGCCGGCAGGCAGTTTGAAGATCGCTTCCTGCTGAATCGCCAACGGCGTATCGGCAAAGCGCTCAACCTTCTGGTAACCCCAAAACAGCAGGGCCAACGCCAGAACAATCACTAACGAAACAATCTTCAGTTTTTTTCTCTTCATCAATCAGCCATGGTCAACAGTGTGGGCTTAAAAAATCGTATAACCGGCGCGAGTGATAATGCCACTGATGCGCCATATTAACCGGCAGCAAAGGCATCAGTGCATTGCTCACCAACACCTCGTCGGCATCGGCCAGGGTAGTCAGCGGCTCGCTGACGCAATACAGCGCATATTCGCTGCCCGCCAGCAGCGCCATCACCCGACGGCGCATCAGGCCAGCTACTCCCGCCTGGCCAAGATCCGGCGTGTAAACCGCCTTTCCCTTACGCCAGAACAAATTAGCCGCACAGCATTCCACCAGCAACCCGGCAGTGTCAAGCACCAGCGCCTCGTCGGCGTCAGTCTGGTCAAGATGCGCGCGAATCAGCACCTGCTCCAGACGGTTAAGGTGTTTCAGGCCGGCCAACAGCGGGCTGCGCGCCAATGGCACCGGGCTGAGCGCCAAACGGATCCCCCGTTCACGCAAACGCAGATAATGCTGTGGATAGGCGCTGCGCGACACAATGCGCGTCGCATGACTGCACCCTTGCGGGCTGTAACCACGGCCACCGCTGCCGCGTGTCAGTATCGCTTTGACCACGCCTAGCGGGATAGATTCTGCCGCGTGACGCATTTCCAGCTCCAGGGCCGGCCAATCGGTATGCGGCAACATCAATCGCTGCGCCGCCTGCTGCATCCGCTCGATATGCCACGGCAACAGGTCGATTTGTCCGTCAACCACCCGCGCGGTAGTGAAACAGCCGTCACCGAACTGCAGCCCGCGATCGCTTGGCGTCAGCGCATCGTGTTGTTGCCCATTAATCCAGTACATCTCTCCCCCTGCGAGTTTCGGCTTTGATGACAGAATAACAGGCACAGCTGCCAGTTGGCCTGGCGTGGCATAAAAAAAGCCCGGTGCAAGACCGGGCTTCCAGAGACAGACCAAACGACGTTTAAACGCGACGGAAAATCAGCGAGCCGTTGGTGCCGCCAAAACCGAAGGAGTTACACAGGGTGTATTCCAAATCGGTTACCTGACGCGCCTGGTGCGGTACAAAGTCCAGCTCGCAACCTTCATCCGGGTTATCCAGGTTGATGGTCGGTGGAACCGCCCGATCGCGCAGCGCCAGCACGGTGAAGATCGATTCAATCGCACCTGCAGCACCCAACAGGTGGCCGGTCATCGATTTGGTCGAGCTGACCATCACCCGTGCCGCATCGGCACCAAACACCGATTTGACCGCTTGCGCTTCCGCTTTGTCACCGGCTGGCGTTGAGGTACCGTGCGCATTGATATAACCAACTTGTGACGTTGTCACACCGGCGTCTTTCAACGCGTGCTCCATTGCCAATGCCGCACCAGCGCCGTTTTCCGGTGGTGAGGTCATGTGGTAGGCATCGCTGCTCATACCAAAGCCGACAACTTCTGCGTAAATTTTTGCACCGCGTTTTTTGGCGTGTTCGTACTCTTCGAGCACCATCATGCCTGCGCCGTCGCCCAGTACGAAACCGTCACGGTCTTTGTCCCATGGACGGCTTGCCGCCTGCGGGTTGTCGTTGCGGGTGGACAGCGCGCGCGCTGCACCGAAACCGCCGACGCCCAATGGGGTACTGGCTTTTTCTGCCCCACCGGCCAGCATAACGTCGGCATCATTGTAAGCAATGATACGCGCGGCATGGCCAATGTTATGCACGCCTGAGGTACAGGCCGTGGCGATCGAAATGCTCGGACCACGCATGCCATACATGATGGTCAGGTGACCGGCAATCATGTTGACGATGGTGGACGGCACAAAGAACGGGCTTATTTTACGCGGGCCGCCGTTGACCAGAGAACTGTGGTTTTCTTCAATCAGACCCAGGCCGCCAATGCCGGAGCCAATAGCAGCGCCAATACGGCCGGCGTTGGCCTCGGTGATATCCAACCCGGCGTCCTGCATGGCCTGCATGCCGGCGGCGATGCCGTACTGAATGAAGAGGTCCATCTTGCGCGCATCTTTGCGAGAGATGAAATCCTCAACGTTAAAATTCTTTACCAAGCCAGCAAAACGCGTTGCATAGGCAGTAGTATCGAAATGTTCGATCAGGCTGATGCCACTCTGACCGGCAAGAAGAGCGTTCCATGTGGACTCTACCGTATTGCCGACAGGAGACAACATGCCCAGTCCGGTCACAACTACTCGACGCTTAGACACGTTTGTCCTCCAAGGAGGGAAAATATGACACTAGAGATAGAAAAAACTTAGGCGGTCGAGTGACCGCCTAGATATGTTCGCTTACTGCTGGTTGTTGTTGATGAAATCAATAGCTGCCTGAACAGTAGTGATTTTCTCAGCTTCTTCGTCTGGAATTTCGGTATCGAATTCTTCTTCCAGCGCCATTACCAGCTCAACAGTGTCAAGAGAATCAGCACCCAGATCTTCAACGAAAGAAGCAGTGTTTACCACTTCCTCCTGTTTAACACCCAGTTGCTCAACAATGATTTTCTTAACGCGTTCTTCGATAGTGCTCATACTCTTAAATTTCCTATCAAAACTCGCTTTCGCGATGGTTTTCGTAGTGTATAAAATGTTGAAAAAGATGCAACTAAATCCCGGCTGGTCAAACCACGATTTTACGCTATTTTGCGGTTTTTACCCCAAATAACGCAAATAGTTTTCGCATTTTTTAAATCATGTACATGCCGCCATTGACATGCAATGTTTCACCGGTGATATAGCCAGCCTCATCAGAGGCTAAAAATGCAACAGCGCTGGCGATTTCTTTAGCATCACCCAGCCGATTGGCTGGAACCGATGTCAAAATGCCTGCACGTTGATCTTCTGTCAACGCCCGTGTCATGTCCGTCTCAATAAAGCCAGGAGCCACGACGTTGACCGTAATGCCACGAGAAGCAACTTCACGTGCCAAAGATTTGCTAAAACCAATCAAGCCGGCTTTAGCCGCCGCGTAGTTAGCCTGCCCTGCGTTGCCCATGGTTCCGACAACGGAACCGATGGTGATGATCCGGCCAAACCGCTTTTTCATCATAGCTCGCATTACCGCTTTTGACAGACGGAATACGGAAGTCAGATTAGTATCAAGAATATCCTGCCACTCATCGTCTTTCATACGCATCAGCAGGTTATCACGCGTAATGCCGGCATTATTCACTAAAATGTCGATTTCGCCAAATTCCGCACGAATCGATGCCAGCACGCTGTCGATTGATTGAGCATCAACAACGTTTAACATAACCCCTTTGCCGTTTGCGCCCAGATAGTCGCTGATGGCTTCCGCGCCCTTTTCACTGGTCGCGGTACCGATAACTTTTGCGCCACGCGCAACAAACGATTCTGCAATAGCCCGGCCAATACCGCGGCTTGCGCCGGTGACCAGAACAATTTTTCCTTCGAAGCTCATTGTTTTCCTCTTTATTGTTCAAGCGCCGCTGACAGGCTGGCTGGGTCGTTAACCGCCGCTGCCGTCAGGGTGTCGACAATGCGTTTGGTCAGGCCGGTGAGCACTTTGCCCGGACCGACCTCCAGCAGCGAGTCGACGCCCTGCGCCGCAATGAATTCTACGCTTTCGGTCCAGCGCACCGGGCTGAACAACTGGCGAACCAGCGCGCTGCGGATCGCTTGCGGATCGGTTTCGCTGCGCACGTCGACGTTGTTGATCACCGGGATCTGCGGTGCGTTGAAGGTGACGTCTTTCAACGCCTCGGCCAGCTTGTCTGCCGCCGGTTTCATTAACGCACAATGCGAAGGTACGCTAACCGGTAACGGCAGCGCACGCTTGGCACCAGCGGCTTTACAGGCAGCACCGGCACGCTCTACCGCGTCCTTGTTGCCGGCAATCACCACCTGGCCGGGTGAGTTGAAATTCACCGGTGCAACCACCTCGCCCTGGGCAGATTCTTCACACGCCTTGGCGATAGCGTCATTATCCAGGCCAATAATGGCATACATGGCGCCGGTGCCGACTGGCACCGCTTCCTGCATCAGTTTTCCGCGCAGCTCGACCAGACGGATTGCCGCCTTAAAATCCAGTACGCCCGCACATACCAGCGCGGAATATTCACCAAGGCTATGGCCAGCCATCAACGCCGGCATTTTCCCGCCCTGTTGCTGCCAAACGCGGAAAATGGCGACCGACGCCGCCAGCAACGCAGGCTGCGTCTGCCAGGTTTTATTCAGTTCTTCGGCCGGCCCCTGCTGCACCCGTTGCCACAGGTCGTAACCCAGGGCATCAGACGCCTCGGCGAAGGTCTGTTCAACTACAGGATACTGGGTGGCCAACTCGGCCAGCATGCCAACGGTCTGTGACCCCTGGCCAGGAAATACCATTGCAAATTGCGTCATTTTTTCTTCCTGTTAATCAGAAACGAACCAGCGCCGAGCCCCAGGTAAAGCCGCCGCCAAATGCTTCAAGCAATACCAGTTGACCGCGTTGGATCCGCCCGTCGCGCACCGCTTCATCCAGCGCTGCCGGTACCGAGGCGGCAGAGGTATTACCGTGACGATCGAGCGTCACGACCACCTTGTCCATCCCCATACCCAGTTTTCTTGCCGTCGCGCTGATAATGCGCAGGTTGGCCTGATGCGGCACCAACCAGTCCAGCTCGCTGCGATCCAGATTGTTGGCTGCCAGCGTTTCATCAACGATGTGCGCCAGTTCCGTAACCGCAACCTTAAAGACTTCATTGCCCGCCATGGTGACGTAGGCCGGTTTCTCCTGCTGCTGGCGATCTTTATACGGCAGCGTCAGCAACCCGCCGTAACTGCCATCGGCATGCAGGTGAGTAGACAAAATGCCCGGCTGCTCGGAAGCGCCCAGCAAGACCGCCCCGGCGCCATCGCCAAACAGGATGATGGTGCCGCGGTCGTCAGGATCGAGGGTGCGAGACAGCACGTCGGCGCCGATCACCAGCGCATGCTTCACCGCACCGTTCTTGATGTATTGATCGGCCACGCTCAGCGCATAGGTAAAACCGGCGCAGGCCGCAGCCAAATCGAAGGCCGCACAGTCCTTGACGCCCAGCATTTGCTGAATCTGGCAGGCTGAACTTGGGAAAGCATGGCTCGAGGTCGTGGTCGCAACAATGATCAGACCAAGATCTTCTTTCGCCACGCCGGCCATTTCCAGCGCATGTTTTGCTGCCTCGAAGCCCATGGTCGCAACCGTTTCGTCTGCGGCTGCGATACGGCGTTCACGGATACCGGTACGCGTGACGATCCACTCGTCAGAGGTATCCACCATTTTTTCCAAATCAGCATTGGTGCGCACTTGTACGGGTAAATAACTCCCCGTACCGAGAATCTTTGTATACATGTACGATCAGTCACTCTTGGGTAATACAGCCTCAAGGCGCGCCGCAATCCTGTCAGGGACTTGCCGCTGCACCGCCTGCACAGCCTGTTCGATGGCGACCGCGAACGCGCGTTGGTTCGCCGCGCCGTGGCTCTTGATTACGGTGCCCCGCAATCCTAACAGACATGCACCATTATACTGGTCGGGGTTCAAGTGACCGAAACGCCTGGCCACTCTTTTTTGTAACCAACGGCCCAACAATTTTAACCACCACGCCTGCTTACCACCGTCGCCGGAGGATTTCAGCAAAGATAAAAACAGCCTTATCACACCCTCCATGGTCTTCAGCGTGACGTTGCCAACAAAGCCGTCGCAGACCATGACATCGGTTTTACCGGTGAGCAGATCGTTTCCTTCCAGATAACCAATATAGTTGATTGTCGGAGTTTTTCTTAAAACAGCGGCCGCTTCGCGGATATTATCCAGACCTTTGGTCTCTTCTTCGCCGATGTTCAGCAGCGCCACGCGCGGTTGCGCAATGCCCACCACCTCTTCCGCCATAACGGCGCCCATCACGGCGAACTGCACCAGCATGGTGCTGTCGCACTCCACGTTGGCGCCCAGATCCAGCACCACCGTCTTGCTGCGCTGCTGGTTGGGAATCACCGTCATCAACGCTGGCCGCTCGATGCCGTCCAGCGGCTTGATCAACATCTTGGCCAACCCCATCAGCGCCCCGGTATTGCCCGCACTGACGCATGCCTGCGCCTCGCCCTGCTTAATCAGCTCCAGCGCGATACGCATGGAGGTGCCGCGGCTGGCGCGTATTGCTTGTGAAGGCTTGGCGTCACCGGCAATGACTGACTCGGCGGGCACGACTTGCAGACGCTCCAAAAGAATCGGATCGGCTTTGGCAAGTAAGGGGGAGATGGCGTCGGGATCGCCGACCAGCAGGAGATGAAGCTGTAAATTAGAGGCCAGTGCCTGCAATGAAGCAGGCACTGTGACGCAGGGACCGAAGTCCCCGCCCATTGCATCTAACGCCAGGGTTAGACGAGTCAAGGTACCGCTACTTAGCCGATAACCTTGCGACCGCGGTAGAAACCGTCGGCAGTGATGTGGTGACGACGGTGAGTTTCACCGGATACTTTGTCTACAGACAAAGTAGTCGTGGTCAGCGCATCGTGTGAACGACGCATGCCACGCTTGGAACGGGTTGGTTTGTTCTGTTGTACGGCCATGGACCTTACTCCTCAATTACTTTTCTTTAAACTGGCTAATACGGCAAACGGATTCGGTTTCTCCGCCTCTGCAGGCAGTTTGCCAAATACCATGTCCGCTTCGGACACTTCACAGTGTTCAGATTCATGTACCGGAACGACTGGCAGCGAAAGAATAATTTCATCTTCAATCATTGCCAACAGATCGACTTCGCCAAACTCGTCAACTTCGATCGGTTCGTACGCTTCCGGTAATGCCTCAGCCTGCTCATCATTGACGACCGGGCTAAAACAATATGTTGTGTGAACGTGATGTTCAAACGGGACTCCACAGCGCTGGCACATCAGCGTTACCGCGACGTCCGCTTGCCCTGTAATCACCGCCAGGCGTTGGTTGTCAATATCAAACGACAACGACACCTGAACATCGCCATCCACACTGACCACGGAGTCGGCAACACGTGTAACCTGCTCAGGCGCATAGACACCAACATAGTCCAGGCGTTTCTGAGCGGTACGTACCGCATCAATGGTCAAGGGTAATTTTACCTTTTGCATAGGGCGCGCATATTAACTTTGTAACGACGTAGAGTCAAAGAAAAAGGCCGTAAAACGGCACCTTTCACCAATATTCGCTTCCACAGCGGCCGACAGTTTAAGATGCTGCTACCAAATACGCTACGGTTTACGAAAAAATTTATGCAGAGATTACTGTTAGCCTCGACGTCCCCCTACCGCAAACTGCTGCTGGAGAAGCTGCAACTGCCCTTTATCTGCGCTGCGCCGCAGGTTGATGAAAGCCCGCTGGCCGGCGAAAGCCCCGACGCACTGGTGCTGCGCCTGGCTGCCGCCAAGGCGCAGGCGTTATCGTCGGCCTACCCGGACCATCTGATCATCGGCTCCGATCAGGTATGCGTGCTGGATGGCCGCATTAGCGGCAAGCCACATAGCGAAGACAATGCCCGTGCGCAATTGCGTCAGGCCAGCGGCAAACGCGTCACCTTTTATACCGGCCTGGCGCTGTACAACAGCCGCAGTGGGCATCTGCAGGCGTTATGCGAACCGTTTCACGTCCATTTCCGCCCCCTCACCGAGGCGGAAATCGCCGCTTACGTGCAACGTGAGCAGCCGCTCAATTGCGCCGGCAGCTTTAAAAGCGAAGGATTGGGCATTGCCCTGTTTGACCGATTGGAAGGCCGCGACCCGAACACGCTGGTCGGACTGCCGCTGATCGCACTGCTGGAGATGCTGCGGGCCGAAGGACTCGACCCGCTGGGATAAACCTGATGTTACTTCTGCGCCTGCTTGCGCAGCACTTGCAGACAATGACGCAGTTCGTCGTCCATCGGCGCTTCGATACGCAGCGTTTCGCCGGTGCCCGGGTGCTCAAAACGCAACGCCGCCGCATGCAGGAATAGCCGCTTGAGGCCGGTGCCGGCCAACTGACGATCGAACTCGCGATCGCCATAGCGATCGTCAAAGGCAATGGGATGCCCGGCATGTAGAGTATGGACGCGGATCTGATGGGTGCGGCCGGTAATCGGGCTGGCCTTCACCAAGGTGGCATGTTCAAACCGCTCTTCCACCTTAAAGCGGGTTTCCGACGGTTTACCTTCGCTGCTGACGCGCACGATGCGCTCACCGCTTTGCAGAATGTTCTTCAGCAACGGCGCCTGCACCGCTTTGCAATGCGATTGCCACTGACCGCGCACCAGCGCCAGGTAATCCTTTTGCATCCCCTTCAGCCGCAGTTGCTCATGCAGCGAACGCAGCGCCGAGCGCTTCTTCGCCACCAGCAATACGCCGGAGGTATCGCGATCCAGCCGATGCACCAGCTCCAGGAAGCGCGCTTCCGGTCGCAGCGCGCGCAACCCTTCGATGACGCCAAAGCTCAAGCCGCTGCCACCGTGCACGGCGGTGCCGGAGGGTTTGTTCAGCAGTAACAGGTGGTCATCTTCGTACAGGATGCAATTGGCCAACGCCGCCACTTTATCCAGTTTGGCGGACACCGGCGCTTCTTCACGCTCGGCCACCCGCACCGGCGGCACGCGAACCACGTCGCCGGCGGCCAGCTTGTATTCGGCCTTGATGCGGCCTTTGTTCACCCGCACCTCGCCCTTGCGTACGATGCGGTAAATCATACTCTTCGGCACGCCTTTCAGGCGGGCAAGGAGAAAATTGTCGATTCGCTGACCCGCTTCATCGTCAGAAATCGTGATCAGTTGTACTGCGGGATTGTTCGTTTTCATGGGGCGAGATTCTAAATACAGCGCGTAAATAGCGCCACCTCTTTTTATGTGCTTAACTGTCACTCTGACGGTGGAATTGATCACGGCGAACAATAAGGCAGCAAGCCGGTTTGATCGTTTGCGATTTCTTCCGCAGTTAAGAAAAAGTCACCTTGCTATAACGGTATCAGCAGTGGAATAATGAGGTCACTTTCCGCCTTGATTCTCGTTAAAACAAGGGAAATTGCGGAATTATAAAGTTTGTCTGGTAGCACAAAAACGCAGCAATGGCGTAAGACGTAATGTGAAATCAAACAATTAGCGGGCTGCGGGTTGCAGCTTGGCCGGTAAAATGGAATCAGATCTGTCGACGTAAATCAGAGACTATTCCCTGACTCAAAAGCGCTGCATTCACAAAGAAACGCAGGCTTACCGAGATAATGCGCCCCTATGCAGGCGACAACCGTGAGGTTGACGGCTTTGCGAGAAGACACGGGGCTTTCGGTTTAACCCGGCCATGAGGTTATACCCTTAATAAATCAGGTTGCATAAAGACGGCAACTGAACGAGTCTCCAGGCGCATCGACACCGGTGCGACGGGGGTGAGAAAGCGCCGTCAATGCAGAAACTGCCTGAAGTATGACGGATATTTTTGCCCGCAGCTCTGTCGATAATGTAAAAAATAACGAGTAAGTTAAGATGAAAAGAATGTTGATTAACGCAACTCAGCAGGAAGAGTTGCGTGTTGCCCTAGTAGATGGACAGCGGCTGTATGATTTGGACATTGAAAGCCCGGGTCATGAACAGAAAAAGGCGAATATTTACAAAGGCAAAATCACCCGCATTGAACCAAGTCTTGAAGCTGCATTCGTAGATTACGGCGCAGAACGACATGGTTTCCTCCCCCTTAAAGAAATCGCCCGCGAATACTTCCCTAGCAATTATTCCTCCCATGGCCGCCCTAACATCAAAGATGTGCTGCGCGAAGGCCAGGAAGTCATCGTACAGGTTGATAAAGAAGAACGTGGCAACAAAGGCGCCGCCTTGACCACCTTCATCAGCCTGGCAGGCAGTTACCTGGTGTTGATGCCGAACAACCCGCGTGCCGGCGGTATTTCTCGCCGTATCGAAGGTGACGACCGCACCGAACTGAAAGAAGCGTTATCCTCGCTGCAATTACCCGACGGCATGGGCCTGATTGTCCGCACCGCGGGCGTCGGCAAATCTGCCGAAGCGCTGCAATGGGATCTGTCATTCCGTCTCAAGCACTGGGATGCCATCAAGAAAGCCGCCGAAGGCCGTCCTGCACCCTTCCTGATCCATCAGGAAAGCAACGTTATCGTGCGTGCATTCCGCGATTATCTGCGCCCGGACATTGGCGAAATCCTGATCGACAACCCGAAAATTCTCGACCTGGCGAAAGAGCACATTGCCGCGCTGGGCCGTCCAGATTTCAGCAGCAAAATCAAACTGTACAGTGGTGAAATTCCGCTGTTCAGCCATTACCAGATCGAATCGCAAATTGAGTCGGCCTTCCAGCGCGAAGTGCGTCTGCCTTCCGGCGGTTCGATTGTTATCGATACCACCGAAGCTCTGACCGCCATTGATATCAACTCCGCGCGTGCAACCCGCGGTGGCGATATTGAAGAAACCGCGTTCAATACCAACCTGGAAGCGGCTGATGAAATCGCTCGCCAGTTGCGCTTGCGTGACCTCGGCGGCCTGATCGTTATCGACTTCATTGACATGACGCCGGTACGCCACCAGCGCGAAGTGGAAAACCGTCTGCGCGATGCCGTCCGTCAGGACCGTGCACGTATCCAGATTGGCCGCATTTCCCGCTTTGGCCTGCTTGAGATGTCCCGTCAACGCCTCAGCCCGTCACTTGGCGAATCCAGCCATCACGTCTGCCCGCGCTGTAACGGCACCGGTACCGTGCGTGACAACGAGTCGTTGGCACTGTCCATTCTGCGCCTGATCGAAGAAGAAGCGCTGAAGGAAAACACCAAAGAAGTTCACGCTATCGTGCCGGTTCAGGTGGCATCTTACCTGCTGAACGAAAAACGTGAATCCGTCAGCGCCATTGAAAAGCGTCAGGGCGGCGTTAAAGCCATCATCGTGCCAAACGATCAGATGCAAACGCCACATTATTCGGTATTGCGCGTGCGCAAAGGCGAAGAAACCCCAACCCTGAGCTACCTGCTGCCGAAACTGCACGAAGAAGAGATGGCTCAGCCGCTGGAAGATGCGCCAATGGAGCGCAAACGTCCCGAACAACCGGCGCTGGCCTCCTTCTCTCTGGCTGCCGATGCCCCACCGCCGGCGCAAGAAACCGTGGCAGTGGCCAAACCTGCCGCGGTCGCCAAGCAAACGGCGCCAGCTGCTGTCAAACCCGGCCTGCTGGGTCGTCTGTTCGGTGGTCTGAAAGCACTGTTCGCCGCGGATGAACAACCGGCGGTAGAAGAAAAACCGGCTGAAACGCCGAAAGCTGAAAACAGCGAAAACCGTCGTCAGGATCGTCGTGGCCAACGCCGTCAAGGCGCCGGCCGCAAAGATCGCGGCGAACGCGGTGACCGTAACGAACGCGGTGACCGTAACGAGCGCGGTGAACGTCCAGAACGTGGCGAACGTAGAGAACGTGGCGAAGGCCGCGATAATCGCGAAGCGCGCGAACCTCGCGAGTCGCGTGACGAGCAGCGCCGTAACCGTCGCAACGCAGCGCAAAACGCGCCGGTTGCCGCCGAAGCTCAGTCGGAAGAAGCCGCCAAGGCGCAGCGCGAAGAACAGCAGCAACGCCGTGAACAGCGTGCCGAACGCCAACGTCGCCGTCAGGAAGAAAAACGTCAGGCTCAGCAGGAAGTGAAGGCGCTGGAAAGCGTTGAAGCGCCTGTGGCAGCAGCAACCGATGAAGATCAGGACGATCGTCATCAGCAGCCGGCGCAGCGCCGTCAACGTCGTCAGTTGACGCAGCGTGTCCGCATTCAGTCCGCAGAAGAAGAACTGCAGAGTGCAGCGGAAGAGCTGTTGGCACCAAAAACCGACGCAGTGAAGCCAACTTCGACAGCGGAAGACAGCGTGAAACTGTTGCCGGAAACCGTCGCAGCGTCGCCTGAAGATGAAGCACAGGGTGAAGCACGCAACGGTGAAAACGGTATGCCGCGTCGTTCACGCCGCTCACCGCGCCATCTGCGCGTCAGCGGTCAGCGTCGTCGCCGTTACCGTGATGAACGTTACCCTACCCAGTCGCCAATGCCTCTGGCAGGCGCTTTCGTGTCGCCTGAAATGGCCTCTGGCAAAGTATGGGTCAGTTACCCTGTCACGCAAGCGATTTCAGCGGTAGAAGAAGCCGAAGCCACTGCCGAAGCGACCAATATTGCTGCTGAAAACGTTATGACCAACGACGCGGTAGCGGCAGCCAGCGTTGCCGCGCCACGGGTGGCTGACGCCAGCGAAGTGGTTCAGGCAACCGCCGAGCAGCCAACCGTTGAAACCGAAACGGCGCCAGCAGCAACGCAGCAGATTGCTGCCGAGCCGGCAACGGCCGAACCGGTAATCAATAGCCAACTGGCCGAGGACGTGGCGGAAACCGCTGAGACCCCGGTTAGCCAGGCAGCAACCAGCGCCGAAGATAGCGCCCCGGCCGCAGCGCCAGAGCCTATCGAATCGGTCGACGCTCAGCCTGCGCCAGCGGCTGACGCTGAATTGGCCCCGGCGGTTGAAACCGTAGCGGCGACGCCGGCAGAACACGCGGCGGATGAAACCGTTGCCGACACCGTGGTTGAAGCGCCGGTTGAGCCCGCGCCACAGCCGGTGACCGAACCGGTGGTTGCCCAAGCTGAGATGGTGGTCGATGAAGCGCCAACGGTTGCTGAACCGGCTGTGGCCGTCGCCACGGCGGCGGTTAAGGAAACGCATGGCGCGACGCTGTACAAGCATATCGCCAGCGCACCGATGACCAAAGCGCCAGCGCCGGCTTATCAGCCGGAAGCGCCGAAGCAAAGCGACTGGCACCGCCCTGCCTTCAACTTCGAAGGTAAAGGCTCTGCCGGCGGGCATGCCGCAGCCACCACGGCAACGGCACCAGCCACCAAGCCGCAGCCGGTTAACGATTAAGTTAATCCAAGCAATAAAAACCCGCCAATCGGCGGGTTTTTTTATCGCTTGTGGCCAATATCTCAGGCAATTTTCGCTAGCCGCTTGATGTCCAGCACCTCGAGTTTGCCATCGATCTGAGCGACAAACTGCGTGAAGTGCGCAGTGGCATTGTGTTTTTCCAGTGCCTCGGCGTTAGCCCAGCGCTCAAAGAAGACAAACGCGCCCGGCTGGTCCAGATCCCGGTGCAGATCGTACTGCAAATTACCCTGCTCCTGGCGGCTGGCCTCGACGATCTGATGCACCGCATCATTTACCGCATCAAAAAATTCAGCCTTGGCTTGCAAGGTAGCAATCACACGAACTTCCATTTCAACCTCCCATTGATACTTAATAACTTGATAGCCAACCATACCGTTGGCAAAACAGTCGGATCCTCATCACTATGCGCCCGTTGGCCGATTGTTTTCAACTTGCGATTAACAAACAGATGCATCGCAATCGCTTTCCGCTTATCCTTACACCCCGGCGTGAATAACATCCCCATTATTCGCTTTTACTTTGACGTATTTCTGACCGCCGGAGTTTTGCAACATGACCGCACAGCCTCAAGCCCTGAAAATTCGCCGCCCTGACGACTGGCATATCCACCTGCGTGACGATGACATGCTGAAAACGGTTCTGCCCTATACCAGTCAAGTATTCGGCCGGGCGATTGTGATGCCGAATCTGGCGCCGCCGATTACCACAATTGAAGCCGCGCAACGCTACCGTGAGCGTATTTTGGCTGCCGTGCCGCAGGGCCATAATTTTACCCCACTGATGACCTGTTACCTGACCGATTCACTGAACGCCGCGGTGCTGATCGATGGGTTTGCCCAGGGCGTATTCACCGCCGCCAAGCTGTATCCGGCCAACGCCACCACCAACTCCAACCATGGCGTCAGCGACGTGAGAGGCATCTACCCGCTGCTGGAGCAAATGCAGAAGATTGGCATGCCGCTGTTGATTCACGGTGAAGTGACCGATGCTGGCGTCGATATTTTTGACCGTGAGGCACGCTTCATTGACAGCGTCATGGAACCAATTCGCCACAACTTCCCGGAACTGAAAATTGTCTTCGAACATATCACCACCAAAGAAGCCGCTCAGTACGTGCAACAAGGCAATCGTTTTCTTGCTGCGACCATCACCCCGCAACACCTGATGTTCAACCGTAACCATATGCTGGTAGGCGGCATTCGTCCCCACCTGTTCTGTCTGCCGATCCTGAAACGCAACATTCATCAGGAAGCGCTGCGCAATGCCGTAGCCAGCGGCTGTGAGCAATTCTTCCTGGGTACCGATTCCGCGCCGCATGCCAAACACCGGAAAGAGTCGAGCTGCGGCTGTGCCGGCGTGTTCAACGCCCCAAGCGCCATGCCGGCCTATGCCACGGTATTCGATCAACTTGGCGCGCTGCAGCACCTGGAAGCCTTCTGCTCACTGAACGGCCCACGCTTCTATGGTTTGCCGGTCAACGAAGATTTTATCGAACTACAGCGTGTCCCGGTAACCCAGCCGGCAGAGATTGCCCTCGGCAACGAATCCATCGTGCCGTTCCTCGCCGGAGAAAGCGTTAACTGGTCAGTCACCGCCTGCTGATTTTTTTATCGTGCCCTCTTGCTCCCGCAGGTCATTGACTGTATAAATACACAGTAAATGACTTCGGGGGCAATGATGCGTGTTGAAGTAACCATAGATAAAACCAGACCGCTGCCGCCAGGGGCGATTGAAGCCTTGAGCGGTGAATTGGGCAAACGGCTAAATCGACAGTTCCCAGACGCAGTGGTACAGGTGAGATATGCTGGCGCCAACGGGCTTTCGGTGCTCGGGGGCGTCAAAACGGACAAGGATCTGATCGCCGAAATTCTACAGGAAACCTGGGAAAGCGCGGACGATTGGTTCACCGCAGAATAACACTGCAATGCTGTTTTTGCCGGGGGTCGCTCTCCGGCTTTTTTGTCTCTGCGCCACGCCGCAAATCCCGCCAGTCAGCTGGAATAAACCTGATATCTGGTCTGTAATTAACCATGGTATCTGGCGACGTTTGACAGGAGTGTGTTGCATGGCCCCGGACAAAGAAAAACCCGAAGAAGCGATGACCTTCGGTGAACTGTTGGCGTTGATCGCCGATCAAAAACGTCGATTGAGCGTGCTGGAAGTGGCATTCTCCTATCTGGCGTTTGGTCTGGACAGCAAAGCCAACCAGCTGTTGATTCATAGTTTAAAACTCGAATCACAAAATCAGAATCGGGATAGCGAAACGCAAAAACACTTTGCCCACCTGGCGGCCGAATTGGAAAAACACGTCCAGCCGCCGACTACCCTACCGCCACAAGAGGCTCCCTGAGCCTGGTTTCAGCCGGCCTTGGCCGTCAAGTCCCGTTAGGCCGCCCACAGCACTTTCGCCTGTTTTTTGCGCAAATGAGCATTTTTTTTACAAAAAAACGCAGGAAAAGCGACACCCTACAGAGGGTATGCGTATACTGTAAATGCTCCTCATGATGATGAGCCGCATCGATCCTCGTTAGTTACTCATGCTAGTTACTACTCAATAAGGGGTCTTTATGGACAGAAATGATGAAGTAATTCAGACGCACCCGCTTGTTGGTTGGGATATCAGTACTGTCGACGTCTATGACGCCATGATGATACGCCTTCATTACCTGTCTTCACTAGACCAAACGCCCGAAGAAGCCCAAGTAGACAGAACGCTTTGGTTAACCACCGATGTCGCCCGACAACTTATTAACATTCTAGAAGCCGGCATCGCCAAAATCGAATCAACGGATTACCAGGATCTTGATCGTAAAAAACACTAACGCTTCCATCACTCACCTCTAAAGCGCCGGCGCACACTCCTGGCGCTTTTTCTTTGGCTGTTACCGCAACAACGGATGCATTGATAAGACCAACCTTTTATTATGGGGCGATAAGCAACGCGCAACAGTGAGGAAGGGTGACGTGGAATATGACTTGATCGTGGTGGGCAGTGGTTCGGTAGGCGCCGCCGCGGGGTATTACGCAACGCAGGCCGGGTTAAAGGTGTTGATGATCGACAGCGCCATTCCGCCACACAGTAACGGCAGTCATCACGGTGATACGCGGATTATTCGCCATGCCTATGGCGAGGGTGAAAAGTACGTGCCGTTAGTGCTGCGCGCACAGGCGCTGTGGAATGGCCTGGCCTTGACCAGCGGTGAACAACTGTTCCACGCCTGCGGCGTGCTGAATATCGGCCCGCACGATGCCGAATTTATCACCAACGCGCGCCACAGCGCCCACGCTTTCCGCCTCAATAGCCAATTGCTGACCGCCGATGAAATCCAGCAACGCTGGCCAGAATTCAGCGTACCGTCAAACTACGTGGCGGTGTTTGAACCTGATGCCGGTTTCTTGCGCGCCGAACTGGCGATAGCCCAATATATCAAACTTGCCAAAGATGCCGGCTGCAGCCAGCTGTTCAACTGTGCGGTAACATCGGTTGCGGCCATGGATGACGGGGTTGAAGTTACCACGCCGGAAGGCCGCTTCCAGGCACGCAAGGTGGTGGTTGCCGCAGGCACCTGGGTGAAGAAATTGCTGCCGCTGTTGCCGGTAACGCCATTGCGTAAAGTCTTCTCCTGGCATCAGGCGGATGGGCGTTATAGCGAAACCAACCGCTTCCCGGCGTTTACCGTGGAAGCGCAGGATGGCTGCCATTATTATGGTTTCCCGGCCGATAACGACGGTTTGAAAGTCGGCAAACATGACGGCGGCCAGCCGATCGACGATCCCGCCCAGCGCACGCCTTTTGGCAGCATTGCCAGCGACGGCAGCGAGGTATTCAACTTCCTGCGCCAGCATTTGGCGGGCGTTGGCGTCTGTCTGCATGGCAAAGCCTGTACCTACGACATGAGTCCCGATGAAGACTTTATTATCGATACCGTGCCCGATTGCGCGAATATGATGGTCATTAGCGGATTGAGTGGTCATGGTTTCAAGTTTGCCAGCGTGTTGGGCGAAATTGCCGCATTGTACGCCCAGGATAAAACCATTCCGTTCGACATATCGCCGTTTGCGCTGCGCCGTTTCAATCACGACTGATTAGGTTTGTCGTCGCCTGCGACCGCTCGGCGCAGGCTGATTCCACTTTCGTTGCTCACCCCTTGCGGCTCGCTATCCGCTCTACGTTCACTTTGCCACGGAAAAAGCTTGCACTGTAGTCTGGATTTCCGAGTTGTAGAGTGCTGGCATTCCCCCTATTTTACAGATGTAATGCCCGATGTTTTTTGCTTTATCACAAGGATGTCACCATGAAACTACTTGTCGTGGACGAATGCGGCTACACCTGCCTGGGAATTGCCGGCTATTTTACCCCCCATGCTTTCAGCAGTATAAAATGCGCTAGCAGCCTGGCATCTGCCCTGCCGCTGCTGACCGGTTTCAAACCCACCCACATCCTGCTGAACCTGACCAGCGTCTGTCGGCATAACCTCGTTGACGCCCAGTTACAGCGATTTATCGACGACAGTCATTACGCCACGCTGTTTATCTACCTGGATACCCCCTATCCCTACAGCGATAATCCAATACGCATCGCCGATAACGCGTTTCTGTTCAGCAAGTCGATCCTGTCCAAGGCGTTACGCATCTTGCGTGACGAACCGGTTATGCCGCAGGAAAATCGGACCCATTCACTGTTCAGCCCGCAGGAACTGACCGTCATGCGGTTCTGGATGGCGGAAATGCCAAACTACCGCATCGCGCGCAAACTGCAGATCAGCTCACACACCGTTTATGTGCATAAACGCCATATCACTGAAAAGATCAACGTCCGCAACCGGCTGGAATTCTATTCGTTATATAACGTGCTGCGTTATTTTTACCCACCGGCTGCACCGCTCCATGGTGCCTATCTCACGCAACTGGCGGTATAGGCCTACTTTCCTTGCCTGTCGTCACTCGGGCGGCGTAGCCGGCTGCTGGCGTGGTTCCCGGCCATCGCCAAGGATCACCGCCAGTCGGTGGCCGCCATCGCTGGCTTCCAACGCTATACGCGCGATGATAGTCAGCGGCACCGACAGCAGCATTCCGACAGGCCCCATCAGCCAGCCCCAGAATATCAGCGACAGGAAGACAACCAGCGTCGACAGGCCCAACCCGCGCCCCATCACGCGCGGCTCGAGCATATTGCCAATCACCATATTGATCAGTACAAACCCGCCGGCCACCGCCACTGCATCGCCCACACCATTAAATAACAACGCCTGGATTAACGGCGGAATAGCGGCTATCACCGAACCAATATTGGGAATGTAGTTTAATAAAAACGCCAGCAATCCCCAGATAAAGGCAAAACGCACCTCCAGTAGCGCCAGGAATATCCAGACGATCACCCCGGTCGCCAGGCTGATAACCGTTTTAATCACCAGATAATGGGTGACGCCTTGCACCGCGCGCTGGATATTGGCAATGCCCTCATGCGGTTTATCCAACGCCTGTTGCAGTTTGTAAGGCAACAGCGGCACTTCAAACAGCATAAACACCACGGTCATCAACAGCAGGAAGATATTGCTCATCGCGCCGGAAAAGTGGCTCAGCAAGCGCGTCACCAGATTCATCGCGGCGGCGGGATCGATATAATGCGCAATAACCTCAAGGGAAATGGTGATATTGAAACGGTCGGCATAATACTGCAACTGACGCATTTTCTCCGCCATCATGCCGCGATATTGTGGCAACGAGCGGGCAAATTCGTTGAGTGAAGCCCCCAACATACCGATAAACAGCATCAGTAGCACCACCACCGCCGCCACCAGTAGCGCGATACCCAGCGCGCGTGGAATACGCCAGCGTTCGAGCACCACCACCAGCGGGTTAAGCACGATAGCAAAAAAAACCGCCAGCAAGAACGGCACGACAATGTCGGACGCGGCTTTGACGCCAGCCAGGATCACCACAATCATCGCCAGCAATAACGCCATGCGCAGCGTACGATCGGTCAAGATAGTTCGTCCCATTATGGTTTCCTTGATACCCTGAAGGCACATGGCCAGACCGGCCTGTGAAGCCTCCATGTTAGCAAAATCCGTAGCTGGACAGCAGGATTACCCAGCGCCAATGCTGATGAATCATGGTGTCAAAAACGGTTCACATTTTTTTTTACCGTGCCATGGCAGTTGAAAACGGCTTTTTTGCTCAATTATGTCGATGATATTTACGTAAGATTACAAAAGCGGCGATCGTGAGATTAAAATTATATAATTCAACAAAAAATAATAAACCGACGCGCCAAAGACTAATACTATCAAACGATATCTTTGACCAATTTCGACAGCTTAAAACAAATTATTTGATTGAGATAAATAAGAAGTAACATAGATAAATTAATTATTGATTTTATGTTTTTTAATGTTTAATTATTGCAACCGAACATAGGGAAAGTAAGGAAGTCCGATGCTCTGGAAAAACACCGCTGACCGCTTTGGTCACATTTCGATTTTGCTTCATTGGCTGGTCGCGTTGGCCGTCTATGGCATGTTTGCTCTTGGGCTATGGATGGTCACCCTGGGCTATTATGACGTTTGGTATCACCAGGCGCCGGAAATTCACAAAAGCATCGGCGTGATACTGTTTTGCGTGATGGTGGTGCGGGTGATTTGGCGCTTCGTATCACCGCCGCCCAAGCCGCTGGCCAGCTACGGTCGTTTCACCCGCATCAGCGCAGTGTTGGCGCACCTGGCGCTGTACGTGGTTCTGTTTAGCATCCTGATCAGCGGTTACCTGATATCGACCGCAGACGGACAACCGATCAGCGTATTCGGCTGGTTCGACGTTCCGGCAACGGCAACCGGTATGGCCAGTCAGGCCGATACCGCCGGCACTGTTCATCTTTATCTGGCCTGGGCCGTGGTAGTACTGTCAGTACTGCACGCTCTGGCCGCGCTTAAACATCACTTTGTTGATGGTGATGTCACTTTGAAACGGATGCTGGGTCGCAGCGCCGATTAACCTCGTGGATTTATGGAGATTGCTATGTTGAAAAAGACCGTATTGGGCCTGACCGCCGGCGCACTGTTGCTGAGCGCCGGCTCCGCCTTGGCCGCCGACTATAAGATTGACAAACAGGGGCAGCATGCCTTTATCGAATTCCGCATTCAGCACCTGGGCTATAGCTGGCTGTACGGTAGCTTCAAAGACTTCGACGGTGGCTTCACCTTCGACGAGAAAGATCCTTCCAAGGACAAGGTGAACGTCACCATCAATACCGCCAGCGTTGATACCAATCACGCTGAACGTGACAAGCACTTGCGCAGCGCCGAATTCCTTAACGTCGAGAAAAACAAGCAGGCCACGTTTGTCTCCACCGAGGTGAAGAAAAACGGTGACGGCTATGCGGTGGTGGGCAACCTGACCCTGAACGGCGTGACCAAGCCGGTAACGCTGGACGCCAAACTGTTGGGTCAGGGCAAGGATCCGTGGGGGGGTTACCGCGCCGGCTTTGAAGCCAATGGCAAGATCACGCTGAAAGACTTCGGCATTACCACCGATCTTGGCCCGGCGTCGCAGGATGTCGAGCTGATCATCTCGGTAGAAGGCGTGCGCGAGTAATACTCAACCGGGGCGGTCATCGCCGCCGCCCCTTTACCCCGCTGCCTGCTGCGTTACTTCTCTTCCGGTGCCGGAATATGCATCGTCGTCTGCAACAAACCTTTTGATTTATTAAAGATTTTGATGCCATTTTCGCGACCGGCGCGGCGTGCGCGCTGCTCTTCGCGCGGCAGTTTTAGCTCTTCGCGACAAATCTCACTGCAACAGCCTTCAAACTTGGCCGCACAGCTCGGGCACTGAATAAACAGCAAATGGCAGCCGTCATTCTTGCAGTTGGTGTGAGTATCACACGGCTCGCCGCACTGGTGACAGTGGGCAATCACGTCATCAGAAATGCGCTCCCCCATCCGCTCGTCGAACACAAAGTTCTTGCCGATAAACTTCAACGGCAGGCCCTGCTCTTTCGCCCGTCGGGCGTATTCGATAATGCCGCCTTCCACGTGATAAACGTTCTTGAAGCCATTGTGGCGCATGTAGGCGCTGGCCTTTTCACAGCGAATACCGCCGGTGCAGTACATGACGATCTTTTTGTCTTTATTGTCCTGCAACATGTCGACGGCCATTGGCAACTGATCGCGGAAGGTGTCGGAAGGCACTTCAATGGCGTTTTCGAAATGGCCCACTTCGTATTCGTAGTGGTTGCGCATATCGACGAACAACGTATCCGGATCGTCGATCATTTCGTTGACCCGATCGGCCTTCAGATATTCACCGACGTCGGCCGGATTGAAGCTGGCATCATCAATGCCGTCAGCCACGATGCGATCGCGCACCTTCAGGCGCAGCACCCAAAACGATTTACCGTCGTCTTCCAGCGCAATATTCAGACGTACCTGATTCAACGCCGGGTGGCTGGCAAATAACGTGGCCTTGAACGCCTCAAAGTTGCTCTGTGGCACGCTGATTTGCGCATTGATGCCCTCTTTCGCCACATAAATGCGGCCGAAGACCTTCAGTTTTTCGAACTGAAGATACAGGCTGTCGCGAAACGCCTTGGGATCGTCGAGCGTGAAGTATTTATAAAAAGAAACTGTGGTGCGCGGCTCGGTTTCGGCCAGCATGCGCGCCTTCAATTCCTCGTTAGAGATTCGGTTATGTAACACTGGCATGGTGTACGTTCCTGTCTTTCGGAGGTGACGGATTAACATGCGCGCCGGCCTAGCGCCCGCGCGCGGCGCACATGATACCCGAAAAAAGCACCTAACACAGCATTAACGGCATGGTGCCGTTCCCGGTCTAAAACTTGACGAGCATCACAAATCCGGATATGCCTGTGCTTAGCACGCGATTCATTAATAACGCACTACGAGGATATTATGAGCCAGCTATTCCAACCGATTACCCTCGGCAAACTGACCTTGCCCAACCGCATCATCATCGCACCGATGTGCCAATATTCCGCCGTACACGGCAGCGCCAGCGAATGGCACACCATGCACCTGGGGCATTTGGCAATGTCCGGCGCCGGACTGTTGATTGTTGAAGCGACCGCAGTGGCGGAGGAAGGGCGGATCTCACCGGACGATCTGGGTCTGTGGGACGACACAACCGAACAGGCACTGGCGGGAGTGATACAGGCGGTGAAAAAGCACGCCACCCTGCCGCTGGGCATCCAGCTTGGCCACGCCGGACGCAAAGCCTCCTGCGCGGTGCCCTGGGCCGGCGGCGCGCAAATCAGCCAGTCCAGCGGTGGTTGGCAAACCATTGCGCCTTCCGAGGTGCCATTCCATCCACATGACGAAGCGCCGCAAGCCATGAGTCTGGAGCGTATCGCCACGCTTAAACGGCAGTTTGTTGCAGCCGCAAAACGTGCAGACCGGCTGGGTTTCGAGTTGATTGAACTGCACGGCGCGCACGGCTACCTGCTGCATCAGTTTTTGTCGCCGCTGGCTAACCAGCGTACCGACCAGTATGGCGGCTCATTGCAAAACCGCATGCGTCTGCTGCTGGAGATTTTCAGTGAAGTCCGCGCGGTATTCCCGGCCAATAAAGCCGTCGGGGTTCGCATTTCCGCCAGTGACTGGGTGGAAGGCGGCTGGGACGAACAACAGTCGGTTATCTTGGCCAAAGAACTGAAGGAACTGGGGTGTGACTATATTCACGTTTCCAGCGGTGGTTTATCTGCGCAGCAGAAAATCCCGGTCGGGCCAGGCTATCAGGTGCCGTTCGCCGCAACCATCAAACGCGAAGTCGGCATGCCCACCATCGCCGTCGGCCTGATTACCGAACCGGAACAGGCAGAAACCATTATCGCCAGCGGGCAAGCCGATATGGTGGCCTTGGCGCGTGGTATACTTTATAACCCACGTTGGCCATGGCATGCGGCAGCCAAGTTGGGTGAGCGGGCCAGTGCGCCGCCACAGTACTGGCGTAGCGAACCACATGCGGTAAAAGGCCTGTTCAAAAACGATTAATCATCAAGGCGGGCGCCGTTCAGCGTCCGCCATGACGTTCGGTAAATCCGGCGCTCACCACGCCCGCCAACAGTACCACGCCAGCCGTCGCCAGCAGCGGGTTCGATTGCCAGTGGGCAGCCAGACTGCCTAACAGTACGCCCATTATCAATAATCCCGCGCTTAACCATGAAAACAACATAATTAACTCCTGAATATTTATGCTGCTATGATACTGGCAGCTAATGTTTCATCGCAGCCCTTTTTATCGCAACGCAACGCGCTACTGGCTATTGGCACGTTAAGATCGCGGCAGGGCAAATGATGATTTAATGCGGTCGGTTTTCCAGTTCTGCCGAAAAACTGTCACAATATATCGCTATAACCGGCAGAAAATGAAATGCGTGCCACAGGTCCCTTGGGCGAATGAACATGCTAATTATCTGTTTTTACTATTAAATGACTGCTTCTAAGCTGAGAACACATGACGCAAGTTCCCTCTTTTAATCGATCTTTATTGCATCCTCGTTACTGGCTGACCTGGTTTGGCATTGGCCTGTTATACCTGCTGGTTTTGCTACCTTATCCGGTAATTTATCAGTTAGGCACCACTTTGGGCCGCTTCTCCATGCGCTTTTTAAAACGTCGGGTAGAAATCGCCGATCGCAATCTGGCGTTATGTTTCCCCGACATGCCGAAAGCGGAACGCGAAGCTTTAGTGGTGAAAAATTTTGAGTCGGTAGGTATGGGGTTGTTTGAAACCGGCATGGCCTGGTTCTGGCCAAACTGGCGTATCGAACGCTGGTTTACCGTTAGCGGGCTGGAGCATATACAAAAAGCGCGCGATAACCAGCAAGGGGTGTTGCTGATCGGATTGCATTTTCTGACGCTGGAGCTGGGTGCTCGTATCTTTGGCATTCACAATCCGGGTATCGGCGTTTATCGTCCGCATGACAATAAACTAATGGATTGGCTACAGACCTGGGGCCGCATGCGCTCCAACAAATCCATGCTGGATCGTAAAGACGTCAAGGGCATGATCCGCGCGCTGAAACAGGGCGATATCATCTGGTACGCGCCAGATCATGACTACGGCCCGCGCAGCAGCGTGTTTGCTCCGCTGTTTGCCGTCGACAAGGCCGCCACCACCACCGGCAGTTATGTGCTGGTGCGCATGGGCAAGCCGGCGATCATTCCATTTACCCCTCGTCGCCTGCCGGATGGCAAAGGCTATGAGCTGATCATGCAACCGGCGGTGGAAAACTTCCCGTTGGACAACGAACTGGACGCTGCGGCCTTTATGAACAAAGTGGTCGAAAAAGAGATCCTGATGGCGCCGGATCAGTATATGTGGCTGCACCGCCGCTTCAAAACCCGCCCGGAAGGCGAACCATCGCTGTATTGATTGCAAACCCGCCACTGGCGGGTTTTTTTATCGCAATCTCTTGATCGTACATCACAACGGTGTGATGTTACCTGCTCACTTTTTGCGTTTTCGGAGCCGTTATGTTCATTGTCAGCCTGACCTACCACCGCCCTATCGAAGAGGTCGACAGCCTGCTCGACGGGCACATCATCTGGTTGAAAAAGTACTTCGCCCAAGGTGATTTCATCGCCGCTGGCCGCAAGAATCCCCGCACCGGCGGCGTGATCCTGGTCAAGAGCATGGCGCGTAGCCAGTTAGACCACATTCTGGCGCAAGATCCCTTCACCGCCGTAGCAGACTATGATGTTACCGAGATGGCGGTCACCACCACCAGCAGCGGTTTTGACGCGTTAAACGGCATATAGTCGCCCCTTCCCGCGTTGCCTACGCGGGAAATCATTGCCGCTGAGAATTTTAAAACTTCTTTTCATTTTGCTGCATATATTGCCATCGCTGATTTGCCGCACACCGCTTTAGAGCGCATACTTACCCCGCTAACTTTCTGCTTTGCCACGGCACCACGGCAAAACCTGACACCTTCTTTCGCGGTATTGTATGGCTCCGGCATCTGCACCCATAAACTGGAAACGCAATCTGTTCGTCACCTGGCTCGGCTGCTTTCTGACTGGCGCCGCGTTCAGCCTGATCATGCCGTTCCTGCCGTTATACGTGGAAACCCTCGGCGTAACCGGCCACCAGGCGTTGAATATGTGGTCAGGACTGGTATTCAGTATCACCTTTTTGTTTTCTGCCATTGCCTCACCGTTCTGGGGCGGCCTCGCCGATCGGCGCGGTCGCAAGCTGATGCTGCTGCGTTCGGCGCTGGGCATGGCCATCGTGATGGTCCTGATGGGCATGGCACAAAATATCTGGCAATTTTTGGCGTTGCGCGCGCTACTGGGGCTATTGGGAGGATTCATCCCAAACGCCAATGCGCTGATCGCCACCCAGGTACCGCGTAACCGCAGCGGCTGGGCGCTGGGCACCCTGTCGACCGGCGGCGTCAGCGGCGCACTGATCGGGCCGCTGATCGGTGGTTTGCTGGCAGACAGCTATGGCTTGCGGCCGGTATTTTACATTACCGCGGCGGTGCTGTTGGTGTGCTTTATCCTGACGCTGTTTTTCGTTAAAGAGCGGTTCACGCCGGTGCAAAAGAAAGACATGCTAGATGCACGGCAAGTTTTTTCCTCACTGAAAAACCCCAGGTTGATTCTGGCGCTGTTCGTGACCACGATGATTATTCAGGTCGCCAGCGGCTCGATAGCACCGATCCTCACGTTGTATGTCCGCGATCTGGCCGGAGATATTGCTAATCTGGCATTTGTCAGCGGCTTGATCGCCTCCGTTCCGGGCGTTGCCGCGCTGCTCAGCGCGCCAAGACTGGGTAAGTTGGGCGACAGAATCGGCCCAGAACGCATTTTGGTGTGCATGCTGATATTTTCGGTACTGCTGCTGATCCCGATGGCGCTGGTACAGACGCCGTGGCAACTCGGCGTGTTGCGCTTTTTGCTGGGGGCTGCGGACGGTGCCCTACTTCCGGCAGTGCAAACCCTGCTGATCTATAACTGCACCAATCAGGTCGCCGGCAGAATTTTCAGCTATAACCAATCCTTTCGAGACGTTGGTAACGTCACCGGTCCCTTGCTCGGTGCGGCAGTTTCCGCCAGTTACGGCTTTAGGGCGGTATTCTGCGTAACCGCCGTCGTGGTGTTGTTCAATGCGGTTTACTCGTGGTGGTGCCTGCAGCGCCGCCGCCCGAAACACCACGAGGACGATAGCTTGCAGCAAGAACCTTAACGCCAATTATCACCGCCGCTGGCGAATTTTCAGCCATAAGCGCCATTTTCCAACTTTTCTCCTGAGCCTACCTGCGACGTCGCCTGCGCCACAAAACAGCAACATAAAGTACATAACAATTTGTTTTATAAAAAATTAATAAAAAAAACCCTCGTATTCAGCTGTCAATAGCATTTCCGCCAAAGCCAACATAAAAACCAAAAAACTAGACGTTTGTCGACTTTTCATCTTATAAATGACTGTCAGGGGCTAGACAAAACCAGCATCAGGTTATCAAATGGTTAAATAATATCACGCCGATGCGCAGCATTTGGCCAAGTGAAGAAATGACCGCCTTGCTTTCCACGGCTATCAGGCACTGCGGCTGGAGTTTTGTCGAGTAATCCACGTTATGCGGATTACTTTCCTTAAAACACATATATCACAAGTATAAGCCGTGTCATCGCGGCACTTTTTATTGGGAATAGTTATGCAATCCTCTAACAATACTGAAAGCCGCACCTTTTTCGGCCATCCCTATCCACTCGGTTCGCTGTTCTTTACCGAAATGTGGGAGCGGTTCTCGTTCTATGGTATTCGTCCGTTACTGATTCTGTTTATGGCCGCCACGGTGTATGACGGCGGTATGGGTCTGGCGCGCGAAAACGCATCGGCGATCGTCGGCATTTTTGCCGGTAGCATGTACCTGGCGGCGCTGCCCGGCGGTTGGCTGGCGGATAACTGGCTCGGCCAGCAAAAAGCGGTGTGGTACGGGTCAATCCTGATTGCCCTTGGTCACCTGTCGATCGCCCTGTCGGCGATCATGGGCAACAACCTGTTCTTTATCGGCCTGATGTTTATCGTACTGGGTTCCGGACTGTTCAAGACCTGCATTTCGGTGATGGTCGGTACGCTGTACAAGAAAGGCGATGCCCGCCGCGACGGCGGTTTTTCGCTGTTCTACATGGGCATCAATATGGGCTCATTTATTGCGCCGTTGATTTCCGGCTGGCTGATCCGTTCCCATGGTTGGCATTGGGGTTTTGGCATCGGCGGTATCGGTATGCTGGTGGCCCTGGTTATCTTCCGTACCTTCGCGGTACCGGCCATGAAACGCTATGACAGTGAAGTAGGCCTGGACTCGACCTGGAATAGCCCGGTAACCAAGAAAAAAGGCGTTGGCGCCTGGTTGATGGTGATTGCCGTGGCGATTGTCGCCGTCGTCGCGCTGATTGCCTACGGCATTGTGGTGGTGAACCCGGTCGCCGTGGCCAGCGCGCTGGTTTACGTTATCGCCGCCTCGGTAACGCTGTATTTCGTTTATCTGTTCATGTTCGCCGGCCTGAACCGCAAAGAACGCGCTCGGTTACTGGTCTGCTTTATCCTGCTGATCTCGGCGGCCTTCTTCTGGTCGGCGTTTGAACAGAAACCGACCTCGTTCAACCTGTTCGCCAACGATTACACTAACCGTACCATCGGCAGTTTTGAAATCCCGGCGGTCTGGTTCCAGTCTATCAACGCCCTGTTTATCATCCTGCTGGCACCGCTGTTCAGCTGGCTCTGGCCGGCGCTGGCACGCAACAAGGTGCGTCTGAGCAGCATCACCAAATTCGTGATCGGCATTCTGTTTGCCGCTGCGGGCTTCGGCCTGATGATGATGGCCGCACAGCACGTACTGAACAACGACGGTGCCGGCGTTTCCCCCCTGTGGCTGGTGGGCAGCATTCTGATGCTGACGCTGGGTGAGCTGTGTCTGAGCCCGATCGGTCTGGCGACCATGACATTGCTGGCGCCGGAGAGAATGCGTGGCCAAATGATGGGGCTGTGGTTCTGCGCCAGCGCCCTGGGCAACCTGGCTGCCGGCCTGATCGGCGGCCACGTTAAGGCCGATCAGTTGGAGATGCTGCCTAACCTGTTTGCCCGCTGCTCCATCGCCTTGCTGATTTGCGCAGCGGTACTGATTCTGTTGATCGTACCTATTCGCCGTATGCTGGAAAATACCCAAGGCAAAAAACCGCAGACCTTGGCGACCGATAACTGATCGCCAATACACCTCACAACCAGCCGACGCTCCACGCGTCGGCTTTTTATTCCTGCCACGCCCGTTGTTGCAGCACTACGCGATAACCATCAAAATCCTCAAAGGTGACGCCATTGACTTGCCAGTAGGGATTGTACGCGGCGACTTGACGAAAGCCGGCGGCCAGCATCTGCTGACAGCGCTCGCGCCACCGCGTCTCGTCAGGCAGATAGAACACCAGCAAATTGTCCTGCGTCGGCGCTCGCCCCACCCGTACACCGTGATGATGGGTAAACTCAAGGTGATAGGCATAGTGCGGATGGCCGACCATAATGCCGTCAAAACCCTGATGATCGTAAAACTCACCCAGCCGGCGGAATCCCAATCCCTGGCAATACAGGCTGGCGATAGCCTCAAGCTGGTCGGTTGGCCGCGCAATGCGCAGCACGGCATCACGTGTGGTCACATTCGCTCAGTGTCGGCTAGCGTGACGTGACCAGCCATCGCCAGCTAACATAGCCGTTATCCCGAGCCTACCCTTGCCAAGAAATGCGTTTCAGCACTGGCATGAAAATGGGCTGCATGGCATGCTGCAGGATACTCTCCTGCCACCGAACCGGGCGTAACAATGCTTTATCACCATGATTACCTGCCGGAAAATCAATCCATTGTGCCATTCGCCAAGGATTATCAGCACGGTGACATCGAACCCGATCACCACCATAACTGCGCACAGCTGATCCACTGCCTAAGCGGCGTGGTACAGATCAATACCCGACTCGGCAGTTGGGTAGTGCCGCCTGGCCGCGGGGTATGGTTGCCGGCACGGGTCGAACACAACCTGCGCTTTACCGGCAAGGTGGCGGTCAGAACGCTGTTCGTCGATCCGCTGGCTCGCGCCGATCTGCCCGCCCAGTGTCAGGTAGTGCAGATCTCGCCGCTGCTGCGTGAACTGATCGTCAGCGCGTTGGACATTCCCGCAAACTATGCGTCTGGCGGTCGTGAAGAGCGCATTATGGAGTTGATTCTCGATGAGTTGCGCATGATGCCCATGTTGCCGCTGCATCTCCCCGAACCTCGCGACCGGGCCTTGCTGGCACTGTGCCAGCATATTCAAGGCTCGCTGGCGCAACCCTGGACGCTGGAGCAGGCCGCACGGCATATCAACGTCAGCGGCCGTACCCTGGCGCGTCGTTTTCAGCGCGAAACCGGTCTGCGCTACGGCGATTGGCTGCGTCGCGCACGCCTGTTGGCCGCCCTCAACGCGTTGGCCAGCGGGCACTCGGTGCTGTCGGTAGCGCTGGATCTTGGCTATGACAGCCCGAGCGCTTTTAGCGCGATGTTCCGTCGCCAACTGGGCGTCGCGCCCAGCGTTTATTTCAGCCAGCCGCAACCGGTGGTGGCGTCAGATAGCGCCCCGCCACGTTGAACAGCGCCTGTAACGACGCGCGGGCAGAATCGGCATCAATACCGACACCGTATGCCGCATCGCTGCCTGGCGCCGTACAGCGAATATAGGCCACCGCCCGGCTGTGGCTTTGATGCCCCAGCGTGTGCTCATGATAATCGGCAATCGCCAGCTGAATGCCGAACCGCTGGCGTAACGCATCGACGGCACTGGACAACAGGCCATTGCCTACACCGGTAAGCGGCTGAGGTTCACCGTCAACCATCACGCTGGCCTGGAAGCTGTAGGCGTGGTCGCCACGACTTTCGGTCTGATAGCTCACCAGTTGCAAACGCGGTTGCTCTACCAGGCCATACTGATTGCGGAACAGCCGCCACAGCTCGGCGCTGGTCATTTCCTTGCCGCTGCCATCCGTTTGCTGCTGCACCACCTGGCTAAAATCAATCTGCAACCCGCGCGGCAACGACAAACCGTGATTCTGTTCCAGCAACCATGCGGCACCGCTTTTACCCGACTGACTGTTGACCCGGATCACCGCTTCGTAATTGCAACCGACGTCGGCCGGATCGAGCGGCAGGTAAGGCACCTGCCAGCGTCCATCCTGCCTTTCGGCCTGGGCGGCAAAGCCTTTTTTGATCGCGTCCTGATGGGAGCCGGAAAAGGCGGTAAACACCAGTTCACCGGCATAGGGATGGCGCGGATGTACCGGCAGCTGATTGCACTGCTCTACCACTTCCACCACCTGTTGCAGACGGCTGAAGTCCAACCCCGGAGCGATCCCCTGGGTGTACAGATTCAGCGCCAGCGTCACCAGATCGACATTGCCGGTACGTTCGCCGTTGCCAAACAGACAGCCTTCAACGCGATCGGCCCCCGCCAACATCGCCAGCTCCGCGCAGGCTACGCCGGTACCGCGATCGTTATGCGGATGCACGCTGATGGTCACCCGCTCGCGTTGGCTGAAATGACGACAGAACCATTCGATCTGGTCGGCATAGACATTCGGCGTACTGACTTCCACCGTTGCAGGCAGATTGACGATCATCGGCCGTTGCGCGCTCGGCTGCCACACCTCGGCCACCGCTTCACAAATCTCCAGGGCAAACGGCAATTCGGTAAAACAAAAGGTTTCCGGTGAGTATTCAAACGTCCATTCGGTCTCCGGCTGTCGTTCGCAAAGCTGCCGAATACGCCGGGCGCCATTAACCGCCAGCGCGATGGTGGCGGCCTTGTCTTGTCGGAATACGATGTCACGAAACAGCGGCGCGGTGGCGTTATACAGATGCACAATCGCGCGAGGCACGCCTTGCAGCGCCTCAAAGGTGCGGTCGATCAGATCGTCGCGCGACTGGGTCAGAACCTGAATGGTCACGCCGTCCGGGATCTGTCGTTCGTCGATCAAGTAACGAACAAAATCAAAGTCGGTCTGCGACGCCGAGGGAAACGCCACTTCGATTTCACTAAAACCGCATTGCAGCAACAGCTGATAAAACAACTGCTTGCGCTCCCTGTCCATCGGCTCCGCCAACGCCTGATTACCGTCGCGTAAATCACTGGAACACCAGCGTGGCGCTCGTTGCTGCGTGCGCGCCGGCCACTGGCGATCCGGCAGCGCAACCGGTGGAAAGGGATGATATTTGGTTTGTGGATTAGGCAACATCATGGGCTCCTGAGCGTTGAACGATGATGTGCCATTATTCTTCGCCACTGGCACCGTTTCGCCGGCTTAAGCGACAACCCTCGTCGCAAAATGGACAACAAAAAAATTTGCATCCTGCGTGGCTGCGACAACAATTACTTTTGACGTTTGTCACGACGCTTCAGAAGTCCTGAAGTTTACTCATTAACCGCACTGTTACCGGAGACGATCATGAGCCTATATGCCACTTTGGAAGAAGCAATCGATGCAGCGCGCGAAGAGTTTATTGAGTCCGCCGAAGGCGGTAATGATGACGAACCGCCGGTGCCACAACAGTTCAATCTGCAAAAATACGTGATGCTGGACGGTGATATCATGTGGCAGGCTGAATTTTTTGAAGACGAAGGCGAGTCGGTTGAGTGCCTGACGCTGCGCAGCGGCGCGGCGGCTCAGGCGATATTCGACGGCGATTATGACGACGAGGAAATTCATGAAGAATGGTTGGGTGAAAATACCCTGTATGAATGGGAAGAAGGCGATTTCCAACTGAATCCACCGCTCGACACCGAAGAGGGCGAAACGGCCGCCGATGAATGGGATGAGCGTTAATCCCCCTCGGGCGGGCCTGGCTACGGCCCGCCCAACGGTCGAGAGCCGTGCTCTGCTGTCCGACGTTAATTTAAGGATCCGATAATGCTTATTCGCCAGGCGCGTGCCAGCGATTACCCCGCCATTTTGACGCTGCAACGGCTAAACACGCCAGAGAATCTCAGCGGCGCGCAGCTGCAACAAGGTTTTATCGTTTCAACCATGGATGAGGCACAGTTGGCCAGCCTCAACCAAGACCTCGGCATATTGGTGGCGGAGCACGACGGTCAACTGGCCGGCTTTGTCTGCCTGTCCCAGACGGACACACAGCCACGCCCACCGGTGGTCGACGCGCTGGTCGAGACCCTGTCCAGCCTGACGTTCAACGGCCGGCCGCTGGCCGAGCAGCGAGTGTTTTTATACGGCCCGGTATGCCTGGCGACGCAATGGCGAGGAAAAGGCGTGTTAAAACAGCTGTTCGCGGCGGTGAAAACCCACACCCACGAAAGATTTGATCTCGGCGCGCTGTTTATTGACCAGCACAACCCGCATTCGTTGGCTGCGCACGTTGACGGCCTGGGGATGCACGCATTGAGTACCTTTGACTGCCAGGGAAAACGCTATTGGCTATTGGCGTTCGCCACCAACGGCTGAACGATTACTCATACGGCCCGTGTCGCATATCAAACGGCAGCATAAAGGTGTCCACCACCATCGACAACGGCACGTCAATCACCGTTAGATAACGCCACGGCGTATCGCGTAAATCCCACTGCACGCCCGGATAATATTGATTGCCGTGCCCTGCACCCGGCACCGTACGGCTGATGATGCTGCCGCAGCCGGACAAGACGACTGTCCCGAGTGCCAGCAATGCTAGACGGAGATAAAAACGTATCTTCACCCAATAGACCTATCTGCATGGTTGTTTCGGTATAAACAACCTCCGCGCAAATTTTAACATAGTTCTTGCCGAGCCCAAGGTCAGCATTGCGTAAGTACCAACGAAAAAGGGATGCGCCATGCGCATCCCTGGGTAGCAAACGTTCAGCGATTAACGCTGACCGCGTGGGTGTGCCAGATCGTTGTGTGGCAGCCGTTGATAGTGTTCACGCCAGCTTTCGCCCTCCGGCTGTAACCAGACGCGCTGATGCAACCGCGACAACGCAACCGGGTCGCTCAACAGTTCAAGGCGTTTTGGCTTGGCCAGAGCGTCGGGGCCGACCTGCAACGCTTCGTTAACCCGTTCTTCGCGTACCCGTTCGATGGCAGCACGCAGATGATGGCGGGCGGTAGCCATGGCCGCGGCCAGCGCATTGAAGGACGGATTGACCACCGCATGCAGGAAACCGTCACGCAACGCGCGGTCGCGGTTCAGCTGCAAGTATTCTTCGGTGGCCACCAGCTCGCGTGGCGGCGAGTACTCTTCCGGGATCAGGAACAGCTTGGCGCGTTTACTCTTCAGCCCCAACGTCGCTCGGCTGGACAGCACCGACACGAACGGCGACAGGATCAGCGAGAAGACAATCGGTGCCAGCCACCACAGGAAACGCAGGTCCAGCCAGGCCATACCGCCTGCCCATACCAGCCCCAGCAGCATCTGCGAACCATGGCGCTTGAACGCCTCACCCCATGGCGTGTCGTCGTCGTCACGCTGTGGCGAGTTCCATACCACTTCCCAACCGAGGAAGGCGCTGACCACAAACACCGTATGGAACAACATGCGCACCGGCGCCAGCAGCACCGAGAACAGCATTTCCATCAGCATCGAAATCAGCAGGCGGAACGCGCCGCCGTATTCTTTGGCGCCCTTGGCCCAGATCAGCACGATGCTGAGCAGCTTCGGCAGGAACAACAGCACCAGGGTGGTGGAGAACAACGCTATCGCCAGTTCGGGACGCCACTGTGGCCATACCGGGAACAATTGCCGCGGCTGCAGGAAGTACTGCGGTTCCATCAGCGTATGCACCACCTGAAGCGCGGTGGATAACGCCAGGAACATAAACCACAGCGGCGCCGACAGGTAAGACATCACGCCGGTCAGGAACACTGCACGGTGTACCGGGTGCATGCCCTTGACCAGGAACAGACGGAAGTTCATCAGGTTGCCATGGCACCAACGACGGTCACGCTTCAATTCATCCAGCAGGTTGGGCGGTAGTTCTTCGTAACTGCCCGGCAGATCGTAGGCTATCCACACCCCCCAACCGGCACGGCGCATCAGCGCCGCTTCGACGAAGTCATGTGACAGAATCGACCCGGCGAACGAGCCTTCACCCGGCAACGGTGCCAAAGCACAGTGCTCGATGAACGGTTTCACGCGGATAATCGCGTTGTGCCCCCAATAGTGAGACTCACCCAACTGCCAGAAGTGCAGGCCGGCGGTAAACAGCGGGCCATAAACGCGGGTGGCAAACTGCTGCACGCGCGCATACAGCGTATCCATGCCCGACGCTTTTGGCGCAGACTGGATGATGCCGGCGTTCGGATTGGCTTCCATCAGGCGAACCAGACCGGTCAGACACTCGCCGCTCATGACGCTGTCCGCGTCAAGGATTACCATGTAGCTGTATTCACCGCCCCAACGACGACAGAAGTCATCAATGTTACCGCTTTTGCGTTTAACGCGACGGCGGCGACGGCGATAGAAGATACGGCCATGGCCATCAACGTCGCGGCACAGTTCCATCCAGGCCTTCTGTTCCGCCATGCAGATATCAGGATCGTAGCTGTCGCTCAGCACATAAATATCAAAGTGATCCAATTGGCCAGTGGCCGCCACCGATTCATAAGTGGCGCGCAGCCCGGCGAACACGCGTTCAACGTCTTCGTTGCAGATAGGCATGATCAACGCGGTGCGATGCTGTGGGTTGATCGGTTCGTCGCCCTTGATGGTGGAGGATATACTGTATTTATCCTTGCCAATCAGCAATTGCAGAAAGCCCATCAGCGCGGTCCAGAATCCCGCCGACACCCAACAGAACAGAATGGCAAACAGGATCAGAATGCCGGTTTGCAGCACATAAGGCAGCAGTTGCAACACCGACTGCATCAGATCCTGATCCAGCATGGCGATAGGATCGATCAACGCCCAGCCCTGATACGGCAAAATGGTTTTCATGTACCAGGTGGCAATACCGGTCTGAACCAGCATCAGGATCAGCAGCACATAACGACGCATCGAGCCGACGGTACGCCAGCGGTTTTCCGCAGCGGCTTCTTCCTTGCTGACATGCCGATTATGCGGCGCACGCCCCAGCAGCGAATCCCAAAAACGGGCCACCGGATTGGTGCGCCAGGCTTCAGGGAACATGCTGGTACGCTTGATCGGCGGCGTGGCCTGCAAAATGGTGCGCCCTTCCGCATCCGTATCGAAGTTGTCGTCGCTGAGCGCATCCGGCCAGGCGGTCTGGATACGGCTTTTCACCGACGCCAGCGCCACGTCGTCAGCCGACAGCGCGCCGACATTGGCATCGGCAGCGCCCATCTGGCGGTGCAGAGTAACCAGCGCCGGCTCATCACCGGCGTCAAGTTGTTGGGTGAGCGCCCCTGACCGCGCATCGGTCAGGGGCATTGCCGCAAGATAATCCTGGGCAGATTGAGTCGTCTTATTCATTGGCAGGCAGCTGATTGCTCCAGGTTTCCGACAGGGTCTTGTCACCGTTGACCAGCGCAGCGCGCATTTCTACCGGCTTCTTGTCGTCTTTCACTTTAAGGCGCAGCGTTAAACGCCAGCCTTTGGTGACTGGATTATAGCGTACATTGTTTTCCACCAGCTCGCCGTTGTCGCCGACGCTGACTTGCGAAGCAACCGGCGTGTTGGCGTCAAGACCGGCCAGCACAGGGCCCACGAAGTCCACCAGGAACGCCACGCTGCCATCCGGTTCACGGATCAGGTTGGACTGCTTCACGTCGCCGGTAGAGCGCATGGTCTGGCTCACGTAGGCAATATCCTGTGAATGCAGCTTGTCTTCATCGCGAGTGAAATGCAGGCGGTAATTCAGCGCCAGCGGCGTTTTCGCATCTGGCAGTACGTCTGGAGTCCAGAACGCCACAATGTTGTCGTTGGTTTCATCCGCCGTCGGAATTTCCACCAGCTCGACCTTGCCCTTGCCCCAATCACCACGCGGTTCTACCCAGGCGCTTGGACGCTGGTCATAGCGATCGTCCAGATCTTCATAATCCTTGAAGTTACGGCCGCGTTGCAGCAGACCGAAGCCTTTTGGATGTTCGATGGTATAGGTGCTGACCGAAAGATGCTTCGGATTGTTCAGCGGACGCCAGATCCATTCGCCGTTGCCAGCGTGAATCGACAGACCGTTGGAATCATGCAGCGCCGGACGGTAGTTCAGCGTTGGCGACGGCTGGTTCGGACCAAACAGGAACATGCTGGTTAATGGCGCGATGCCCAGTTTGCCCACTTTGTCGCGCAGGAACACTTTGGACTGTACGTCGACCACGCTGTCTCGGCCCGGATAGACCACGAAGCGATAGGCGCCGGTGGCGCGCGGCGAATCCAGCAGCGCATAGATAACCAGATGCTTGTCGCCGGCCTTAGGGCGCTCAATCCAGTATTCGCGGAAGCGTGGGAATTCCTCACCGGATGGCAACGCGGTGTCAATCGCCAGACCGCGCGCGGAAAGTCCGTACACCTGGCCCTTGCCCACCACGCGGAAGTAGCTGGCGCCCAGCATGCTCATGATTTCATCGTTTTTGTCTGCGCTGTTGATCGGATACAGCACTTTGAAACCGGCAAAGCCCAGATTCTTAACCGATTCAGGATCGTGCTTGACCGAACCGAAGTTGAAATAATCTGCGCTGTACTTGATTTGCTTGACGGTATTGGCGGTGACTTCGTTGATCTTCACCGGCGTGTCGAAGTACATCCCTTGATGATAAAACTCAAGCTTGAAAGGGGTTTTCAGCTTGTTCCAATAGGCTTTATCGTGATTGAACTGGATTTGCTGGTAATCCGCGAACTTCATGTCACGGAATTGAGAAGGAAGGTTGCTCTTCGGGGCTTCAAACCCCTTACCCGCCAGTTGCTGCGCCTGCTTGGCCACATCATCGATGGAAAAGGCCCATGCCTGCGCGGAAAACAGCGTGAACAATACGGTCGTAGCACCTAACCAACGGACGCCCTTGGCGCGTGGTTGTCTGGATAAATTATTAACTAGCACATCCCCCCCTATTCGTGTGCTCAAATCATTTAAAATCCATATTAATGGATTATTCAGCTTTCCGACAACATGAGAAATGAATGGTTCATGTTTATGGCTCAGAGTTTAGGCAGCTGAAGAAACCCCAGCGTACCAAGCCCGGCAGCAAGACGCTATGGAAAATTATGAATCGGTATAGTAGGGTTTGGGCTGCGATTTAACGCATGCTGACTTAATAAGCAGGTTAATGACGGTTCAATAAAAATTATCAGCGGTAATCTATGACAAACGGCAGCAACCAACGCGAGTTTTTTCTTGATTCAATCCGAGCGTATTTAATGTTGCTCGGCGTTCCTTTTCATCTTTCTCTGATTTACTCCAGCCACGGCTGGGCGGTCAACAGCGCCAGCCCGTCGTTCTCGCTGACGGTGCTGAACGACGTGATCCACGCCTTTCGCATGCAGGTGTTCTTTATCATTTCCGGCTACTTTTCCTTTATGCTGTACCAGCGCTATGAGCGCCGCCGCTGGCTGAAGGTAAGGCTGGAACGCGTGGTCATTCCGCTGCTGAGCTCGATACCATTAATAACCATTCCACAGTTCTTTATGCTGAAATATTTCACGGATAAATTAAACGGCTGGAATGCGTTTTCCCTGTACGGAAAAATAAATGTAACAATTTGGGAATTGGTTTCACACCTGTGGTTTTTATTAACCCTGGCGTTGTTAACCTGCGTTTGCTTTTATCTGTTTCGCCGAATTAAGGCGATTGCTACCCCCATTGCGCCCTACCCGATCAATCGCATGACTAATTTAGGAAAGATCTTACTTTATTTCCTACTGTATGCGCTGCTCTATTCAACGGCACACCGGATGATTTTAACCTTCGCGCCGCAGATCCTGCCCAACGCGGTGTTCAACTTCGTGGTGATGGAAACCCTGTTCTATCTGCCGTTCTTCGTGCTTGGCGCCTACGCCTTCAAGTACGCATGGCTTAAAGACATTTTCCTCAAGCCATCGCCGTGGGCGGTGCTGGGGTCGCTGCTGTTGTTCATCGCCTATATGCTGAACCAGAAACTGCTGGCGCACAGCGACTTTATGTTTGAAATTGAAATCATCATCAAGGCGCTACTAGGTATCCTGATGACCAACGTGGTGTTTTCATTTGGCCATGCGCTGCTGAATCAACATTCGCCGCGCATTACTTATCTGGTCAACGCCTCACTGTTCATCTATTTGGTACACCACCCGCTGACGCTGATATATGGCGCCTTTATCACGCCTTATATTGGCAATAATCTGCTGGGCTTTACGCTGGGACTGGTGTTTGTCTTTGGCCTGGCCTTTGCCTTATATGAAGCACACAAGCGCGTACCATTACTGAAATTTCTATTTTCCGGCAAACCGCAATAGGCTTGCCCAACCAGGCCAACCAGGGGAAGCGCGCTTCCCCTCACCTCTCGCCAATCGGTAAACGACGCTGACCGTTGACCTGCGAAGCAAGTGTTATTCCGCCATTCCTAATCATTTTCTGAAAAGCTGCGTTTTGCGATTCAGCTCCGTTGTAAAACCCCAATGCCCGGCTACGCTTTCTACACGATCGATTTACCATAAATATAGGGTTAATAATGAGAGAAGCTTGGGTAGATTATGCCAAAGGGATCGGCATTATTCTGGTGGTCTTCGGCCACGTCAATCGTGGTTTGTACAGCGCCGGCATTCAGTTTTCGGACGCGTCCTACCAGCTGTTGGACAGCGTGATCTACAGTTTCCATATGCCGCTGTTTTTCTTCCTGTCCGGGCTGTTCTTCGCGCCGTCGTTGAATCGCAAAGGCAAAACACGGTTTATCATCAGCAAGATTGACACCATTGTCTATCCGTACATCATCTGGTCATTGTTGCAGGGCAGTATCGAAGTAGTGCTGTCCCGCTATACCAACAACCCCTCCAGCTTTTCCGATGTGCTGATGCTGTTTACCCATCCACGCGCACAGTTCTGGTTCCTGTATGCGCTGTTCGTGATTTTTGTGGTAGCCACGCTGCTGTATAAAAAGGACAAGTTCCACCTGATACTGCCGGTGATGATCGTGATTTCCGCCGCGCTGTATATTTATCAAAACAGCCTGGGGAATTTTGCCCACTTTGATTACATCACTCGCTTTATGATCTTCTTCCTGCTTGGCGCGTTGGCGATTCGCTACGCCTCGGCGATTGCCAATGTCGGCATGGGTGTCGCCGGATTGGCGTTGGTGGCCTTTGTGGTACTGGAATGGCTATTCCATGGCTATTTGGGGCTCAATTATACCGATACCGGCATCATGTCGTTACTGCTCGCCATCGTGGCGATTGCCTTTATCGTCTGCCTGTCGGTGTTGCTGGCACGGCGCGATCTGGCATGGCTGCGTAAGCTGGGCGAATTGAGCATGGTGATTTACCTGATGCACATTCTTGCCGGTAGTGGCCTGCGCATTGCCCTCAGCAAAGGCTTGCACGTCGACAACTGGGCTATCCACGTTATCGCCGGCACGCTGTTTGGCCTGATTGCCCCGGTAATCGCCTATTACGTCATTACTCGCCTGCATCTTACCTTCCTGCTGGAGCGGCCACATATCTCGTGGCTACAGCGCAAGGTCAAAACACCATAACGTATTAACCAGGGGCGATGTCGCGCCCCTGTCCCCCTGCCGCAAAATGCCACAAACCCGATATAATCTATTTTCGCCTCCAATATTATTCAGGCTGACAAAGCACGCATTGCTCATCTCAAGGAGCAGAACTGCGGCAAAGTTATACTGGAGTATATGGCAGCGAGTTGTTATAACTGCTTTGCATAAGTGGAAATCCACATCCCTGCCTTACGGTAGCGATTGGGCTCAATGAACCCTAAGGGACGACAGCGCCACTCAATTGGCGGTGCTGGCATTAGCGCCCTTCCGTCACGACAGAGAGGATTTTTATGACCGACAACAACACCGAAGCACAGCAAGCCGAGCCGGCCAACACCACATTGCTAAAGATTCTGGGCAGGCTGCTGTCAGCATTGGACGCGTCCATCAGCGGCAAAGATCGCAGCATTCTGGTACACGACCTGGCCAACTTCAATCTGGACGGCGTTTCTGAAGGCGAACGCAAGCTGGCCTCTGAATTGATCAGGCGAGCCCTGCAATCCCTCGATCACTGAGCGGCCATTTCTACCAACCATTAAATCCCCTATGGGGTTTAATGGTTTTATCCGCCGGACAACCATCATGATTCTTCCCTACATTCATTTTCAAGCGACTGATATAAATAAACAAACTAGGAAACAACGTTACTTTTAACGTTCTTGTCGGTGTTTTCCTGCCACAGTGACAATAAAAGTCAAAATCTGGCCAAATCAGCCTTGGCGTTTTACCCGGGAAACAGGCTATCATTAGCAGGCCGAGGCGCGACCGCGCACCGCGTTAACCAGCCAAAGGAGAAGGTCATTTTGGATGCCAGCACGATCAACAGTTTGTTTATTATCGGCGCCGTGTTGGTAGGGGCCAGTATCCTCCTCAGCTCTTTCTCATCACGTCTTGGCATCCCCATTCTGGTTATCTTCCTGGCAATCGGCATGCTGGCCGGCGTTGACGGCATTGGCGGCATTCCTTTTGACAATTATCCCGTGGCCTATCTGGTCAGTAACCTGGCGCTGGCGGTGATTCTGCTTGACGGCGGCATGCGTACGCGCGTCAGTTCTTTCCGCGTTGCCTTATGGCCAGCCCTGTCATTGGCCACGGTCGGCGTGGTGATCACCGCCGGGTTAACCGGGCTGGCAGCCGCCTGGTTATTTAATATCGATCTGATCCAGGGGCTGTTGATCGGCGCCATTATCGGTTCAACCGACGCCGCGGCGGTGTTTTCGCTGTTGGGAGGCAAAGGGTTAAACGAACGCGTTGGGGCCACGCTGGAAATCGAGTCCGGCAGTAACGATCCGATGGCGGTTTTTCTGACCATTACGCTGATCGCAATGATTTCGGCCGGAGAAACTACCCTCAGTTGGAGCTTCCCGCTGCATTTACTGCAACAGTTCGGCATGGGGATCATTTTTGGTCTCGGCGGTGGCTGGTTGCTGATGGCGTTGATTAACCGCATCAAATTGCCCGAAGGGCTATACCCTCTGCTGGCAGTCAGCGGTGGTATCTTGATATTTGCGCTGACCACCGCGTTAAACGGCAGCGGCATTCTGGCGGTGTACCTGTGCGGGCTGATGCTCGGCAATCGGCCGATTCGCAACCGCCATGGCATCGTGCAGACGTTTGACGGCCTGGCCTGGCTGAGCCAAATCGCCATGTTCCTGGTGCTCGGCCTGTTGCTGACGCCTAGCAATCTGCTGCCGATTGCCGTGCCGGCTCTGCTGTTGTCGTTGTGGATGATCCTGTTCGCCCGCCCGATTTCGGTATTCCTGGGCCTGCTGCCGTTTCGTAACTTCACCCTGCGTGAAAGGGTATTTATTTCCTGGGTTGGCCTGCGCGGCGCCGTGCCGGTCATTCTGGCAGTATTCCCAATGATGGCCGGCTTGCCAAACGCCCATCTGTTCTTTAACGTCGCCTTCTTCGTGGTGCTGGTTTCGCTGTTGCTGCAAGGCACCACGCTGGCTTTTGCCGCCAGGAAAGCCAAAGTGGTGGTACCACCGGCGCTAACGCCCATTTCGCGCGTTGGTCTGGATATTCATCCGGAAAACCAGTGGGAGCAGTTTATCTACCAATTGTCGGCCGACAACTGGTGCGTGGGTGCCGCGCTGCGCGAATTGAAAATGCCACCGGGTACCCGCATCGCTGCGCTGTTTCGCGGTAAGGAACTGCTGCACCCAAGCGGCAGCACCCGCCTGCGCGAACAGGATATTCTGTGCGTCATCGGCCATGAGCATGACTTGCCAACGCTGGGCAAGCTGTTCAGCCATGCTCCGCCCGTCACGCTCGACGCCCGCTTCTTCGGCGATTTTATTTTGCAATCAGATGCCCGCTTGAGCGATATTTCGCAGATTTATGGTTTGAATCTGCAGGAAGGCGTTGATGAACAGCAAACGCTGGGGCAGTTCGTGCTGCAGATGATTGGTGGCGAACCGGTGGTGGGTGACCATATTGAATGGGACGGCCTTACCTGGACCATCGCCGAAATGGAAGGCAATCAGGTCAGCAAGATTGGCGTAAAAATCGGCGACGATTAACCACTGCCGTCGTTGAGGCTGCACCGGTGATCTAACCCGTCGTGCAGCCCGGCAAACCGCTGCCGCCTTCGACAGCCCTCTGGCGACTCTGCCGACTTCGAGTCTCCTGACGCAGCCCGGTCGAATACGCCGCTCAAGGCCGCTGGCCACGCTAGAGCCGCTTTCGCCACCTCAAGACAAACAACGCGAACAGTTCTGGAACTTATGGCGATAGGAAAGCTCATAATACTGGCAATAATAAAACGCTGACCTTAGCGCGGTAAAATGCACCGGGAAGCCGAGCCGGCACCGGGGAACACGCAGGTAATTGTAGGTATTGGTTTGAATAACAGTAAAAAATTTATCGCCATAATGATAGCCGCGGTGTTAATACTGGTCGGCGTTAATCTTGGCGTTGCCGATTTAATTCATAAAATTCTGGTTGGATGACGTAACGTGACGCAGCGTAAGCATGATGGAGACTTACTGGGGAAAATCTTGATCGCCGTTTCGGCACTTTGCGTGCTGATCGTTGCGGGGTTATTGATCTGGGGATTTGTTCTGGACTGAACAGCAGGCATAAAAAAACCGCCGCGGCGGTTTTTTAGCGATTCACGATCAGATTTTACAGCCTTCGCAGTCCGCTTCGTCTTCAAGCATTTCGGGAACTTCTTTTGCTTTCTCGGCGGCTTTTTGTTCGGCTTTGGCTAACTCTGCATCGATGTCAAAATCGAAAATATCATCACTCATCGCAACTTCCTTACACTTAACGGGCTTCAAACGCTGAGTATAATCGACATCCTGGCAGGCGCAAACCCTTCAATTGACCAACGCTACCGACGCGCCGGGGTTATGCAGCTTCTTACCGTACGCCAGGTCGTAAACGTCATAGAAATCAATTTCGCCTTTGTTGGCGAGTATTTCCTGCACTCGAGACTTCAGCGCCATGCCGACCGTCGGTTCAGCCAACAGCGCCGCTACCGCCTGTGCCGATAATGCCCGGGTAAAATACCATTCGCCGTTATAGCAAACCCGCAGATCAAGCACGCCGATATCCTCAAAACGGTATACGGGTTTGATCTCCACCAGCAGCATGGCAAACATGAACAGCACAAATGCGGTAAACCCGATCAATGACCACAGTCCCAGGTAGGGAACCGGGTACATCACGCCGATCACCGCAAAATAGCCGGCAAACATCGCCAGACACAGATAACGATGGGTACGCGCAAACTCGCTGTTGAAGCGCGGCTTGCCGTCACGCCCTTCTCGCTGGTTAATGTGGTCGATTTCTTGCAGCAGAATGTTTTTAATCGCGTCCATCTCGGCAACCTTGGCAGGAAAGTATTATTACTATCGATAATTACGCGCCAAACTAACATAAGTACAGTTTGCCGAGGTAGATCAGTTCAGCAATTAAAAACCGGCAACTGTTATAGTTTCAGCGTGACTGCGACGCTTGCCCCTGGGCAAACATGAACATGCGCTGAGCAACGTCGTCCGCCTGCTTGATCTTGTTCTGCTGGCAACCGTTGCCGCGTTGAATGGCGCGTGCATAGGCAATCTCATGCGCTTTATCGATCATGGCAATGACGTCATCACGCAGCGACTTGTCCAGATTGCCCAGCAGGGTCGTGATAATGGCTTGATAGGCATTGGATTCCGCCGTCAGCGCTTTTTCACGGGCTTCCAGCGCGGCGACGCGTTGCAGTAGTTCTTGCAGTTGGGCAGATTCAGACATATCGACCTCCGGTTGCCGGGCAGAAAACCTGCCTTCTTACAGTCTAGCAAAGGATCGATCTTCAGGGAGGCGTGAAGCAGGTAGGGTAAAGCACACCCGAAAATCCCAACGAGGAGCCGATAGTACAAATCAACCCGGGTGCGCTTTAGCCTACCGCTGTGTAGAGTTCAGGAAGCTGGCGCGCTATGCAGGACTCGAACCCGCGTCTATCAATTTTGTAGCCAAAAAGCATGTTAAAACCAATCACTCTGCCAACTGAGTTAATAGCGCATTCCTTCGCTTCGACGGTCATTATCCATATTAACCCTAAGGAGACAAGACAAAATGCCACTATAGCAACTAATTACAGATAAATCTCACCACTTACCGGCTGTTCACATCCATTATTCACTGAGGTCGATGATCGGATAATTACCATTCAGCAGCGGCCGGCACAGGATTTTGTAGCCATCGCTGTCAAAATGACTGGCGCTGCGCTGCAGGCCCGCCACCTGTTCCAGCGCGCTGACCGTACCCAGGTAAAACCAGTTATGAATAATATGGTACTGGTTAAAATCGCCGCGCTGTTCATGCAGTGCCACCCTGCCGGCGTAAGGCCAACAGTGGATGCGCAACTGTTCCAGTGCCTGTGCCAGGCGCTGCTGATGCTGCTCCTCGCTTTGCTTGCCGCAACAGACGCCAGCGCACTTGTGCAAGCTATGGCGAAAACACGCTCGGCCCGGCGGCAATGCTTCCAGACCCAGCCGGCCATAACACAGCTGTTGCTGGTCGGCGATGGTGCGCAGTTTCTCCAGCGCAGCAGTACGGTTGGCAAACAGGCCATATAGCGCCGGCGTCAACGCGAAATCAATCTCCTTGGCATACACAATCTCCAGCCGGGACGCCTGCAAATGCAACGAACATAGCTGACGCGAACGGCGCAGCCGCTTATTGAACAGCGGTTGCAACGCTTTGATCATCTGCGCTTCGATCAGCAATGCACCCAGTTCGCCGGCGGTTTCTGTAAACGAGATACGCTGCGTTTGCCGCAGTAGCTTGCCTTCGTCTTTGCAGCGGAAATGCGCCATCACCCGACTACGGATATTGACGCTTTTACCGATATACAGTGGCATGCCGTCACGCTGACCGTGAAACACGTATACTCCCGGCGCCTTCGGCAGCGTCGCCAGACAGGCACGCAAATGCTCCGGATATTGATAAATGTCGAGCTCAGGCTCTAATCGCTTGGGTAGCATGGCAACGTATATACTCTCAGATCAACGCAATGACTGTATTTATATACAGTGTAGCGTTAAATATCGCCATTGCCTAGCGTCTGCCAACTCAGGTGTTCTCGCCATCTCTCAGATAGCGGTAGCTGGCAAACAGGCAGAACGCATATCCCACCAGTTCGCAGCCCTCTTCTACCATGTTTTTAACCACTCGGTCATAGCCGTCCAGCATCAGCCCTTGCCACAATTGATGCATGCCAAACAAACGTGAAAATACCAGAATACACAGCAAACCGGCGCACATCATGCCGTAGCTGGGATGAGTCAAAAAATGCGCCAGACCATTGACGGTGGCCGCGGGACGGCATAGTGCATACACCAGACACCCTATCGCAGTCAGCAGGGCAAACCATACCCAGGCACCGTGATGCAGATAGTCAAAGACAAAGTCCATTTCGCGAATCAGCATACAGAGAAAAAAGCCGCCGATCAGCACGCGCGCTGGCCGGTACGGCGGTTGCCGCCAGCCAGAAATAAAGAAGCCCAGCGCTATCGCCAACAGCAGGACTTCCTGCATCAGCTCCGTCAGCGAGGTTTCGTAGACAAAATTGTGTAGCCAATGCACATCGATAAATATCAGTCCGACCAGAGCGGCCAACATCGCAGCCTGCAAAGCAAAGGAGATTATTTTCTTAACAATAAGATGTAGCTGAACCTGCATAGTAACGCCCGTTATTATATTCATGGCGCGTATACTAGCGATTCAGGCTGCAATTTACCTTGGCAATTCATGCGCTTGTTATTGATTTTTCGTCGAGCGACGCCACTAAACGCTTGATAAACCGGCCGTCATAATTTGATCGTCGTCACATATAACGTTAAGCTATAGCAAAAAAAATATTACTCACATTAATGAAATAACTCCGATTATCACGCAGCAGAGGGTAAACGCTGACGCTGAACGATGATTTTCACTAAAGCGGCTGGAGCACGCTAAGATTAAAGATACTGATATCTGGGCAGATAAACGTGAACCAGGATAACGAATTCACGCTCGACCAATGGATTAAGGGATGATGCTATGAAGCTAAGAAAAAAACGCCATAAACCCATGCATATTAACGATATAACCATTATCGACGACACCAAGCTCAAGAAGGCGATTACCGCCGCCTCATTGGGTAACGCGATGGAATGGTTCGACTTCGGTGTTTACGGTTTTGTCGCCTATGCACTGGGGCAAGTATTTTTCCCTGGAGCCTCCCCCGGCATACAGATGATTGCCGCGCTGGCCACCTTCTCGGTGCCGTTCCTGGTGCGCCCGTTGGGCGGTGTGTTCTTCGGCGCCATGGGTGACAAGTTCGGCCGACAGAAGGTGCTGTCCATCACCATCATCATCATGGCGGTCAGTACCTTCTGTATCGGCTTGATCCCCTCCTACGCCACGATTGGTATCTGGGCGCCGATTTTGCTGCTGCTGGCAAAACTGGCACAGGGCTTCTCGGTGGGCGGTGAATATTCCGGTGCCGCGATCTTTGTGGCCGAATACTCACCCGACCGCAAACGCGGCTTTATGGGCAGTTGGCTGGACTTCGGTTCCATCGCCGGCTTCGTGCTCGGCGCCGGGGTGGTGGTACTGATTTCAAGCATCGTTGGTGAAGCCAACTTCCTTGACTGGGGCTGGCGTATTCCGTTCTTCCTGGCGGCGCCGCTCGGCATTATCGGCCTGTATCTACGCCATGCGCTGGAAGAAACCCCCGCGTTTCAACAGCACGTTGATAAAATGGAAAAAGGCGATCGCGAAGCGATCCAAAACCCACCGCGCACCTCGTTCAAAGAGATTGCTACTAAATACTGGCGTAGCCTGCTGGTGTGCGTAGGTTTGGTCATCGCCACCAACGTCACCTATTACATGCTGCTGACCTATATGCCAAGCTATCTGTCGCATAACCTGCATTATTCGGAAAGCCACGGCGTATTGATCATCATTGCCATTATGATCGGCATGCTGTTCGTCCAGCCGGTAATCGGGCTGACCAGCGACCGCATCGGCCGCAAGCCGTTCGTCATCGGCGGTAGTGTCGGTCTGCTGTTGCTGGCGGTGCCGTGTTTTATCCTGATCAACAGTAACGTTATCGGCCTGATCTTCCTTGGCCTGTTGATTCTGGCGGTATTGCTCAACTCATTTACCGGCGTCATGGCTTCTACCCTGCCGGCGATGTTCCCGACCCATATTCGCTACAGCGCGTTGGCGATCTCGTTCAACATTTCGGTACTGATTGCCGGCGCCACGCCGACCATCGCCGCCTGGCTGGTGGAATCGAGCGGCAACCTGTATATGCCGGCCTATTATCTGATGGCGGTGGCGATCATTGGTCTGATTACCGGTCTGTACATGAAGGAAACGGCCAACAAGCCGTTGCGCGGTGCCACGCCGGCCGCATCCGACCCTAGCGAAGCCAAAGAGCTGCTACAGGAAACCTACGATAACATCGAGCAAAAAGTAGAAAACATCAGCGATGAAATCACCGACCTGGAAACCCAGATCCAGGCGTTGGAGAAGAAAAAACAGATGCTGATTGACCAGCATCCAAAACTGGATTGATTCGCACCGGATAACCCATCAAGCCACCCCTGCGGGTGGCTTTTTTTGTCTCCTTCCGCTTGGTATCAGCCAGCAGCCTGCAACAGTTGCGTCAGGCGGGTTAACGCAAACAGCGCCGCCTGATGGATCACGCTTTCACTGTCGCCGTCAAAATGCCGCTTCTCCGCGCACAGGCCAATCGCCTCGCCTCCCCAGGCGAACCACACGCTGCCAGCCGGCGTCCCGTCCGCCCCTCCTTCAGGTCCGGCATAGCCGCTGACGGCCAGTGCCACCTGTTCACCAGACGCCGCCAGCGCCCCCTGTACCATCTCGCACACCACCGGCTCACTGACCGCCGTATGCCGCTCCAGCGTTGCCTGCTCTACCCGCAGCAAACGCACTTTGGCGCTATTGGTGTAGGTGATAAATCCACTGGTAAAAAAATCGCCGCTGTCACCGGCGGCGCACAACGCCATACTCACCCAGCCACCGGTACAGGATTCGGCGGTAGATAATTTCAATCCTTTGGCCTTCAACGCATTACCGGCTTGCTTTGCCACTGCCACCAGTTGTTGATCCATTATTCCTCCTGTCGATACAAGATAAATAATTATTAGAACCCTTGCGCTGCCTACCTCCAGTATAGATAGGGAAGAAAATAAAATGAAAATAGTCTAATCCTTGCCAAGTACCCTCTGGAAAAACACGGACATTACTATCAGGTTGGACCAGAATATCCGATGTTTTTTTAACGTATTTATTTCATCGACTTAGTTTTCTCTCCAGACAATTAACCGCCACAGCGGCTTGACTTCCCCAGCATCATGGTTAGGTAAACAATCCTTATATAAATTTCATCGATTTCATTGACAGTTTTTTAATACGTGAACTATAAATTTTTAACCGGCAGAAAACCGGTAAAAGTAACATGACTGAAAGTAAAAAATAATATTCTTATCTCTGGAGGTTATATGGCTTTGAACTTAGGTGGTTTGACGGGTTTATTAGGCGGATTAACCGGGATCGTCAGCGGTGTAATTGGTACCGTTGCCGGTGCTATTGGCGCCGTTAGCGGTGTGGTTGGCGGTATTGCCGATACGGTAACGTCGGTGGTCGATGGTATTCTGGATAAAATCGGCGACGTCACCGGCGGTATTACCGATCCGATAACGGATGTGGTTGATGGCGTAACGTCCGGTAATCTAAGCACTGATGACTTGATTGCAGCCCTGAATAACAGCGCCGATATCGCACAGGACGGTGTGACTCAGGCTGCAGTTGAAATCAGCGGTGTGGCTCATACGGCAGTGGATGCCGTGGCTTAAGCGTAGCAACAGCTAACTATGCACGCGTAATTTAGCCGCCGGGCGTTGTACGACGGCTAAATTATTTGCAAAAAAAACAAGTAACAAAATAAAGCATTATCTGGCGTGTACACCGATAGTTTCCAGTGCGGCACGATAATATTTCTGCATCTCATCGGGCTGCCGCTCTATTTCACTAATCAAATGCTTAAGAATATTGTCCTTATTAATTGCTCTCTGGTCCATGAGTAAATGAAAAATGCTATCACCAAGAATAGCACCCAGCTTTTCACGATAAAGCTGTGCGTCCTCATGCCGCAAGCCGTACAGACTGTAGTCGATCATTGTCCCGAAACTTCCCTAATAATGAAAGGCCGCAATGCAAAGGGCTCTTCAACATTTCAATCATTGTGATAATGAACAGAAACTATTCTTATCGTAATTATTACAATAAGATTTTTCCTATCCCCAAGCAAGTCAGATGCCCGTCATTACGTATGTTTAGGAATTTTCGCACTACACAATTTTTTTAAGGTTATTTGCCCTTGGCTGTCAGATATATTTCAAATGGCCCAAGGGGAGCTAGCATGCCCTATTTTCTTTTACGTCTCCTTAGGCACTATTAGCAAACTATAAATGCGAAGCAGATCACGTTTTTGTGCCAAGGGGATATTTTAACTTGCGCCTGGACGTCCAGAAAGCTAGTTTGCTAAAGCCGACTTGGTCAGCGATCACTTTTAACACTTTGAAATAAAAGGTTATTATGTCCATTACAGTTAAAAGCAAGAAAGAAGCTAAAGTTGCCATCTCGACAGGGAAAGTGAAGAGAATAAAGCTCGATTATCCCGTCAGCGCCGATGATATTTGCGAACTGACAACCATTTGCCGTGCGAAAGGGGCAAATATTATCAAGGATAATGGTGCGTTTATCATTTCCATGAGCAGTCCGACCATTCCCAAGGTCGCCAGTTTTCCTTCCTGACCATTCGGTCATGCCAACGCCCCATCCTGGGGCGCTATTGCCGTAGCAAATAACGTCTACCCCATGGACGCTCCCCCCTGCCCTGTACTAGCATTAACACTGCACCTCATGCTCAAATCGGTAGCCTTACGCTACAATTTTTCCTGTAGCAGCAAGGAACTCACTGATGATTTTCGATAAGTTACTGCCCTCGCAGCTGAATATGAAGAATCCGCAGAAAGTGGTTAACTTGTCTTTTATGCTTATGGTACTGATTTTTATCGTTCTTTCCTGGCGCGAAGCGATAATCATCAATGAGTCATACACCGAAAGCCAACGTAATAAACTGCTGAGCGTTGCCACCACCCTGGACAATCGGATCCAATATAGCCTCGACCAACTTAATTTTTACCAAAGCATCATGGTGCAAGCGCTGGAAACACCATTGGTAACCGATAAAACCCGTGCGGTGCAGCAGCGTTTTGACCAGATCCGTCAACGAACGGTATGGCAGGTGGAGGTGGATCTGGCGCGAGGCATGCCGATTAACGGCGTTTCGGATGCCTTCCGCGGCCAATTTCCGCTACTGCATCGCCTGCCTGTCGGCGCGTTGCATAAAGAACTGGCGGCAGCGCTTGAGTTCAGTTTTATTTTGCATCTGCGCGATGAGCTCAAAGAACTGCAAAAACGCACCTACTATATTTCACGCTCCGGATTTTATGTTTCCTCTGCGCCGCCGCAGAACCACAAGGAACAAATCGTCAGCTGGCGTCGGATGATGACACACAACTATTTCACCAATGGCCAACCGAGCCGCAATCCACAGCGCAAGCTAACCTGGACCGAAGTGTATAACGGCATATTAAACGAAGGGCCGACCATCACCGCCAGCGTGCCGATTGATCTCCATGCAGAATGGTTTGGCGTTATTGCGATGGATTTTTCTACCCGCGACATCCATCAATACCTGAGCAATTCGCTGCCCAGCCAGAACGACGGCACGTTGCTTATCCTGGACAAAAAATTCAACGTTATTGCCAGTACTCAGCCGACGGCGGCCGCCGCGGCGTTAACCCCGACAGAGCGCCGACGGCTTGCTAGCGCATTGGCTAATGATGATTTCGGCACCCTGCGTATGGGCACGCGTTTCATTACCTATTCCGCGCTCAAAAACCTGGATGGCACCCTGGTCAACGTCCATTCGCTGTCCGAAGGCATGCGCGGCGAATACGGTCGCATTATCAGCGTGTTGCTGATCATGTGGCTGGTGTTCAGCTGCGCGTTGCTGCTGGCTTATCAGGTTATTCTGCGTCTGGTACGCCGTATGAGCGATCTTCAAGGCAATCTGGCGATCCGTGCCAGTTACGATACCTTGACCCGGCTGTATAATCGCGGTGCCTTCTTTGAAAAAGCGTATGCCATCGTCGAAAAATGCCGGGCAATCAACCGACCTTACTCGGTCATTCAGATCGATCTGGACCACTTTAAATTCGTCAACGATTGCTACGGCCATCTTACCGGTGACCGCACGCTGGCGACGACCGCCAGGCTGGTGCTCGGTGCGGTACGCCAGCACGATGTGGTCGGGCGGGTCGGCGGTGAAGAGTTTTGCGTGATATTGCCTGGCACCACCAAAAGCGTCGCCAGTCAGATTGCAGAACGGATCCGTGCCTCGCTCGAAGGCGCGATGATATTAACCGATGACAACTTGCCGATCGGTGTTACCGCCTCACTGGGGGTGGCCTGCGCCGATGAAGATGGCAGCACCGCCCTCAACGACCTGCGCATGATCGCCGATCGGCGGTTATACACGGCAAAGAAAAACGGCCGCAATCAGGTGATCAGTGACGACACGCCGTCCACTGGCGCATGATGCCGTCAACGTCTTTTTCTCACCAACTGCGGTCGCCGCGTCAGATATTCCAGCGGAATGCTCCACACATGTACCAGGCGGGTAAACGGGAACAGCAGGAACAGCGTCATGCCCAGCACCAGATGGATCCGATAGATTGGTGCCACCCCCTGCAAGAATTGCGAGGCGCCAAAGCGGAAGGTCACCACGTGCTGTGCCCAGTTGACCAGCTTCAGCATTTCACTACCGTCAGGGTGTTGGGCAGAAAATGGAATGGTACCCAGCCCCAGCGAAACCTGCACCAGCAGCAATACCAGGATCAGGATGTCCGCGCCGCTGGATATCGCCCGTACCCGCGGATTGAACAATCGACGGTACAGCAGCATCAGACCGCCAATCAGCATCAGCACGCCGCAGGCTCCACCCATCAACATCGCCATTTGCTGTTTCACCGGCATCGGTAACCAGGATTGATACACCCAGTGTGGCGTCAGCATGCCAAACGCATGACCGGCCAGAACGCCAAGCACGCCGACATGAAACAGATTGGAGGCCAACCGCATCCAGCGCTTGTCCATGATCTGGCTGGAGCCGGCTCGCCAGCTGTATTGGCCGTAGTCATAGCGTAGCAGGCTGCCGAGTAAAAACACCGTACCGACAATGTACGGATAGATATCGAAGAAAAATATCTCCAGGAAATGCGCCATCACTCACTCCCCCTGCCTTGTGGCGCCGCGGCGCCAACGTCAAGATATTGCGGCGCCACCGAACCGGTGAAACGGCGCTGGTGCTGTTTGGCCGCTTCGTCACTGCAACCGCCCTGTTCAACCATAAATCGCACCTGTTCCTCTTCCCAGACCGCATCCAGTGCGGCCGGGGTGTCGTCAGGTGCTTCCTCACGCACTTTCGGCAACAGATTCTGACTGCGGGCCTGGCTGCCGGAAAGCTGGGTCAGTAGATCGAACAGCGGGGCATAACCGCTGTTGCGCTGGTGCAGGCGCGCCCCCAGCAAGGCCAGGATTGGCGCAATGCTTGCCAACCACTCCTGCGCATCCTTCGGCGATGACATCGACAGAAAATCGAGGAACAGCGGCAAATGGTCGGGCAGTTCATAGCTGTTCAACTGCAACCCGGCCTGACGATAATGCTCAAGCAGATTGATCATTGCCTGGCCGCGATCGCGCGACTCGCCGTGCACATGCTCAAACAGCAACAGCGAGGTCGAACGACCGCGATCAAACAACCCGGTGTATTCGGCCTGCGCGTCCAGCAGTCGCCCGGCGCAACGCCAGCGAATGGCCGCCCCCAATGCCACCTGCTGCGTTGAAGAGAGTTCATTTGCCTCGTTCAATGCCGCCAGCAGCTCCGCCTTCCCTTGCCACAGCGCCTGGTCGGGATACTCCAGCAAACGCGAAATTATACGCAGTGAAATCATAATTTCTGCTCCCCCGTTTTTGCACCAACATCAATGGCATCAATGCGCTTGGAGTTGAACAGATCAAACTTGCTGTCGCTACCGTGGCAGCCGTCGCCAAAGCTGAAGCCACAACCGTTGCGCTCAGGGAACGCATCGCGTGCCAGTTCACGGTGGCTGCTCGGGATGACAAACCGGTCTTCATAATTGGCGATCGCCAGGTAGCGATACATTTCCTGCACCTGCGCTTCCGTCAGCCCGACCTCATCCAGCGCGCTGGTATCGTGTACACCTTCCACCGTTTCCATCCGTTTGTAATGGCGCATCGCCAGTATGCGCTTCAGCGAACGTGCCACTGGCGCAGTGTCGCCAGCGGTGAACAGGTTGGCCAGATATTGCAACGGAATACGCAGCACGTCGATGTCAGGCAAGATGCCCTTGTGCGGTAATACTCCGGCGTCCGCCGCCGACTGTATCGGTGACAACGGCGGCACGTACCATACCATCGGCAGGGTGCGATATTCCGGGTGCAGCGGCAACGCCAGCTTCCAGTCCATCGCCAGCTTATATACCGGCGAACGCTGGGCGGCATCGATCACATTCATCGGCACGCCGTCCAGCAGCGCCTGTTCGATAACCGCCGGATCGTGCGGGTTGAGAAACACCGCCAGTTGACGCTCGTACAGATCCTGGTCGCTTTCCACCGACGCCGCCTGCTCGATGGCATCGGCGTCATACAGCACTACGCCGAGATAGCGAATGCGCCCAACGCAGGTTTCTGAACAGATGGTTGGCAGGCCAGCTTCAAGACGCGGATAACACAGGATGCATTTTTCCGACTTGCCGCTTTTCCAATTGAAGTAGATCTTTTTATACGGGCAGCCGCTGACGCACATGCGCCAACCTCGACACTTGTCCTCGTCAATCAGCACGATGCCGTCTTCCTCGCGTTTGTATATTGCGCCGCTCGGACAGCTTGAGACGCACGCCGGATTCAGACAGTGTTCGCACAGGCGCGGCAGATACATCATAAAGGTGCTTTCGAACTGGCCGTACATCTCTTTTTGCACGTTTTCGAAGTTCTTGTCCTGCGAACGTTTGGCGAATTCACCGCCCAGATCGTCTTCCCAGTTGGCGCTGCCGGTGATTTTGTCCATCCGCTTGCCGGTCAGCAGCGAACGCGGTCGCGCCACCGGCTGCACCTTGCCGTCGGCAGCGGTATGCAAATGTTGATAATCGAAGTCGAACGGCTCGTAATAATCGTCTATCTGCGGCATGTGCGGGTTGGCAAAGATATTCGCCAATACCGCAAAACGCCCGCCCTGACGTGGCTTCAGGCGACCATTAATCTTGCGGATCCAGCCGCCCTTCCATTTATCCTGGTCTTCCCAGTTCAGCGGATAGCCCAGCCCAGGCTTGGTTTCAACGTTGTTGAACCAGGCATATTCCGTACCTTCACGACTGGTCCAGACGTTTTTGCAGGTGACCGAACAGGTATGGCAGCCGATGCATTTATCGAGATTCATCACCATGCCGACTTGTGAACGTATTTTCATTTTGCCGCTCCCCGGCCGCCGGCCACTGCTGCCGGTTGCTCGCTGTCATGCCCTTCATTGTCCAGCCAGTCGATGCGCCGCATTTTGCGTACGATGACAAACTCGTCGCGGTTGGAACCCACCGTGCCGTAATAGTTGAAACCGTAGGCCAACTGGGCATAGCCGCCGATCATATGGGTGGGTTTCGGACTGACACGGGTCACCGAATTGTGGATCCCGCCACGCTGACCGGTGATTTCCGAACCGGGTACGTTGATGGTGCGTTCCTGCGCGTGGTACATCATCACCATGCCGGCCTGCACTCGCTGACTGACCACCGCACGCGCCGACAGGGCGCCGTTAACGTTAAAGGCTTCAATCCAGTCATTGTCTTCAATGCCCAGTTCTTTGGCGTCGGTTTCGCTGATCCACACCAGCGGCCCGCCGCGCGCCAACGTCAACATCAACAGGTTGTCGCTATAGGTCGAATGAATGCCCCATTTCTGGTGCGGCGTCAGGAAATTCAGCGCCTTTTCCGGGTTGCCATTGGGGCGCTGATTGAACAATGGGCGCGTAGTTCGCGTGTCGATCGGCGGTCGGTACACCAGCAGACTTTCACCAAAGGCGCGCATCCACGGATGATCCTGGTACAGCTGTTGCCGGCCGCTGAGAGTGCGCCATGGGATCAGCTCATGTACGTTGGTATAGCCGGCATTGTACGAAACGCGATCGTCCTCAAGCCCGGACCAGGTTGGGCTGGAAATGATTTTTCGCGGCTGCGCCTGCAGATCGCTGAAACGGATTTTCACCTCCTGTTTGGGCAACGCCAGATGAGTGTGTTCGCGGCCGGTCAGTTCTCCCAACGCGCGCCAGGCTTTCACCGCCACTTCGCCGTTGGTTTCCGGCGCCAGTGACAGCACCACTTCCGCCGCCTGCCGGGCGGTATCAATCACCGGTCGACCGTCGGCATGGCCGCCGCTGTGTCGGCGGTTCAGCCGGCCGAGCAGTTCGATCTCTTCCTGGGTTTCCCAGTTGATGCCCTTGCTACCGTTACCCAGCGTGTCCAGCAGCGGTCCCAGCGCGGTAAAGCGCGCATAAGTATTCGGGTAATCACGCTTTACCACCGCGATCGACGGTGCAGTCTTGCCCGGGATCAGATCGCATTCGTCCAGCTTCCAGTCGAGCACTTCCAACGGCTGCGCCAGTTCCCCCGGCGAATCGTGCAGTATCGGTACCAGCACCACATCGGTTTCTTCCGCCAGGTGACCAACGCAGACACGGGAAAAACTTGCCGCCAGCCCTTTGTAGATTTCCCAGTCGCTACGCGACTGCCAGCACGGATCCACCGCGGCGGAAAGCGGATGAATAAACGGATGCATATCCGAGGTATTCATGTCGTCTTTCTCATACCAGGTGGCGGTCGGCAGAATGATGTCGGAATACAGGCAGGTGGTCGACATGCGAAAATCAAGGGTTACCACCAAATCCAGCTTACCTTCGCGCGCCTGCTCGCTCCATTCCACCTCCTGCGGTTTTTGTTGTCCTTGCTGACCCAGATCCTGCTGCTGAATGCCGTGTTCAGTACCGAGCAGGTACTTGAGCATGTATTCATGCCCCTTGCCGGAAGAACCCAACAGATTCGAGCGCCAGATAAATAGGTTCTTTGGACTGTTTTGCGGCGCATCGGGCTGTTCGGCAGCAAACCGCAGGCTACCGGATTTCAACCCGTCGACCACAAACTCCTGCGGCGTTTTCCCCTGTTGCTCTGCCTGACGGGCGATACCCAGCGGGTTGACGTTAAGCTGCGGCGCGGAAGGCAACCAGCCCATCCGTTCGGCACGCACGTTAAAATCAATCAGACTGCCGCCAAAGCGGGATTTGTCGGCCAGCGGCGACAACAGATCGGCGGTATTGAGCGTTTCATAACGCCACTGGCTGGAATGGTTGTAGAAGAAAGAAGTGGTGTTCATTTGACGCGGCGGCCGTGTCCAGTCCAGTCCGAACGCCAATGGCAGCCAACCGGTTTGCGGGCGCAGTTTTTCTTGCCCGACATAGTGCGCCCAGCCGCCGCCGGTCTGGCCGACACAGCCACAAAATACCAGCAGATTAATCAGCCCACGGTAGTTCATGTCCATGTGATACCAGTGGTTGATCCCCGCGCCAACGATGATCATCGAACGCCCATGAGTTTTGTCGGCGTTATCGGCAAACTCACGGGCGATGCGGATAATATTGGCGCGCGGCACGCCGGTAATCTGCTCCGCCCAGGCGGGGGTATAAGCCTTGATATCGTTGTAATCGCTGGCCGCCAGCGAGTTATCAACCTGCTCAGTCCCCCAGTCGCGGGCAATACCATAATTGGCTACCGTCAGATCGTATACACTGGTGACAAATGCCTGTGAACCATCAGCCAGAGTGATTTTTTTCGCCGGTACCGGGTGATGCAACACCTCTTGCAACGCCACCGGACGGAACTGTTCGCTCTCGATGCCGCCAAAATACGGGAAGGCCACCGACACCGCCGCATCCTGTTGTCCCAGCAAACTCAGCTGCAACCTGACCTCGCGCTGCGCCTGTCCGGCGGTTTGCGTCAGGTTCCATTTGCCCTTCTCCCCCCAGCGAAAACCGATCGAGCCCAACGGCGCGACCAGCTCGCCGCTCAACTGATCAATAGCCACGGTTTTCCATTCGGGGTTGTTCTCCTCCCCCAGTCCATTGACCAAATCGGCTGCCCGCAGTTGCCGCCCGGCGGCATAACTGCCGTCTTCAAGCGGCTCCAGCAACACCAGCATCGGCAAGTCACTGTAGCGCGAGGCATAATCGGTAAAATACTGGCTCGGTTTCTGCAGGTAGAATTCTTTGAGGATCACATGGCCCATCGCCAGCGCAATGGCGCTATCGGTACCCTGTTTCGGTGCCAGCCACTGATCGCACAGTTTGACGATTTCTGCATAATCGGGGGTTATCGCTACCGTTTTCGTGCCTTTATACCGTACTTCGGTGAAGAAGTGCGCGTCCGGCGTACGGGTCTGCGGCACGTTGGAGCCCCAGGCGATCAAATACGACGAGTTGTACCAATCCGCCGATTCGGGTACGTCGGTCTGCTCGCCCCAGGTCATCGGCGAAGCCGGCGGTAAGTCGCAATACCAGTCATAAAAACTCAGGCAGGTGCCGCCAATCAGCGACAGATAACGCGCGCCGGCGGCATAAGACACCATCGACATCGCCGGAATCGGCGAAAAGCCGGTAACCCGATCCGGGCCGAAGGTTTTGGCGGTATATACGTTGGCGGCGGCAATCAGCTCGTTCAATTCATCCCAGCCGGCACGCACCAGACCACCGCGGCCGCGCGCCTGCTTGTAGCGTCGACTTTTTTGCTCATCGTCGACGATCGCCGCCCAGGCATCCACCGGGTCGTCATGCACTTGGCGCGCCTCACGCCACATTTCCAGCAGGTGCAGACGTATCAGCGGATGTTTCAGGCGGTTGGCACTGTAGAGATACCATGAATAGCTGGCGCCGCGTGGGCAACCTCTCGGTTCATGATTGGGCAAGTCGGGGCGGGTTTCCGGATAGTCGGTTTGTTGCGTTTCCCACGTCACCAAACCGTTTTTAACGTAGATCTTCCAACTGCACGATCCGGTACAGTTCACGCCATGGGTCGATCGCACAATCTTGTCGTGTTGCCATCGCTGGCGATAGCTGTCTTCCCAATCGCGGTTGGTGTCGAGCGTTTGGCCGAAACCATTCGAAAACGAATCATCCAGTTCCTTGAAATAACGGAACCGGTCTAGAAATTTGCTCATCGACATTCTCCATCAAGCCGCCAGCCGAAACTGCCGTCGCAGGTGAATAATATTTTTATAATATAAACATGTAATTAGATTAGTTTATTGCTGAACGCCCGTTGAGGTTACGTGGCGGCACTTTCCTCAGAATAGACAAAAACCCTGACTTTGCCGTGGTTGATGAGAGAAAAAACGCTGAATTAAACCGCACATTTGCAGTTGCCGAATCTGTCGACCAGACTAATGGCAGCGATTTTGCACATTGAGGAGCCGCGGCTATGTCGCAACTGCCAAAAACTGACGATCGCGCCGAAAAAGGCGTTTTATCCATCTGGAATCCCGAAGATCCGCAATTTTGGCAGCACACTGGCCAAGGCATCGCCCGGCGTAACTTATGGATTTCTATTCCCAGCCTGTTGCTGGCCTTCTGCGTCTGGATGTTGTTCAGCGCCGTTGCCATCAACCTCAACCGGGTCGGCTTCTCATTTTCTACCGATGAGCTGTTTATGTTGACCGCCCTGCCTTCATTGGCCGGCGCCTTTATGCGCGTGCCCTACTCATTTGTCATACCCATTTTCGGCGGCCGTCGCTGGACCGCGTTCAGCACGCTGATCCTGGTGATCCCCTGTTTGTGGTTGGGCTTTGCGGTGCAAAATCCCGCCACGCCGTATTGGGTGTTTGTGGTGATTTCTTTGATGTGCGGCGTCGCCGGTGCCAATTTCGCCTCCAGCATGGCCAATATCAGTTTCTTCTTTCCGAAAAGCCACCAAGGTGGCGCTCTGGGGTTGAACGGCGGATTGGGTAACCTGGGGGTCAGCGTCATGCAACTGGTCGCGCCGCTGGTGGTAACCAGCGCTATTTTCGGCACCTTCGCCGGCGGTGGCCACGCCACAGCGGAAGGCGAAACGCTATGGCTTCAAAATGCGGCATTTGTCTGGGTGATACCATTGGCGATATTTGCCGTCGCCGCCTGGTTCGGCATGAACGACATTGCGGCTGCCAAAGCCTCCCTTGGTGAGCAGTTACCGGTACTGAAACGTCTGCATATGTGGGTCATGGCGCTGCTGTATCTGGCGACCTTCGGCTCGTTCATCGGCTTTTCCGCCGGCTTCGCCATGCTGACCAAAACCCAGTTCCCGGAGGTGTCGATCGCGCACTATGCCTTCTGGGGTCCGATGATCGGCGCATTGGCACGGCCGGTCGGCGGCGCGCTGGCCGATCGATTTGGTGGTGCGCGCGTTACGGTACTCAACTTCGCAATGATGAGCATTTTCGCGGCACTGATCTTTCTGACCCTACCCGGCACCCACGGTGGTGGATCGTTCCTGGCATTCTTTCTGGTATTTCTGGGTCTGTTCCTGACCGCGGGTCTGGGCAGCGGCTCGACCTTCCAGATGATTTCCATTATTTTCCGTTTTGATACCACCCGCCGCGTGAAGGCCAATGGCGGCAGCGATGAGGAAGCCGCGCACGAAGCCGCCACCGACTCCGCCGCTGCGCTCGGCTTTATCTCGGCCATCGGCGCGGTTGGCGGGTTCTTCATTCCCAAAGCCTTCGGCACCTCGCTGGCACTCACCGGTGCGGCAGACAGCGCGATGAAAGTGTTCCTGGTATTTTACGTGGTCTGCACCCTGGTGACCTGGTGGTTCTATATACGCACCCATATCGATAGCCGAAAATAACCCCTCCAGCGCCTCGCCGTTTCCGCCGCGAGGCGCCTGAACCACTGGCTGACTGCCAGCGCTTCCGCCAGTTCCGATCCAACGCCACCGTGCCGATAGCACGCCGTATGAGCCAGCGAAACGCGCTGCTGCCCGTGAGTCGCCATCCGCTGTAAAAATGCATCACCATAATGAATTTTTGCATCACATTTTTTATTAAACTCTCGTCTCAAAAACCTTACAATACCTATGATTAATAACCGATTTCCCTGGTGTTGTTGTATGTTGCCCCTCGTCTGGAGGGGCTTTTTTTTCCAACGTCACCTGTCCGCACCGCTGCGTCATAGGCTAATCGATGACTCCCCCCAACCCAGCCAAATCCCTCTGGTGGACGACAAGCGCACTAGCCGATAAAAAATCAGCCTGCAAAGGCGACGTTTCCCTTCCCTTTGCTAAGATTTTTATTATAAAAAAAACAATGCCGCACTTTGTCTCCGTTGGCTGGTTTATGAAAAAACACGTTGATTTGTCTGGCCAGTGGTGTTTTTCGGTTTTCACGCCAAACAGCCGGCGGCTGCGTTACACCATAGCCAAGCATGTCGAGCCTGGTGCATGACATTAATAAACACCGGTGGTGATCGGGGATATTGGCTGGGATTCCTGTCTGTGGTTCGCCAGCGAAAATCATGGTTACCGGCCTTGAATCACTTGAGCATACTGGCTAATAGTTTAATTGTATTAATAATTGCATGCGTATCGGTGGCAATTTTCAGCCAGAATTACTGGTAACATAACGAAAGAAAGAAATCATATTGCCGCAACACCGCACGCCATTTTTATCGTATACAGAAAGTTTAAATTTAAACTGAAATTTATTTTATAGATTACGGCTCATCCACTAGCATTGCGGCAGCGTGAATTATATTTCTGAAAAGTGACAGTATTCACAATCCACGCCTATCCAGACAGCCCGCAAAGGAAATGATTTTATAACTGATTGTAAATATTACGTTTTTATTTAATACGATTTAATGGGGAATGTAACATTAAATATCAGTTGTTTACTATACTCATTTTTGCCCTCTCATAAACGGAGCTCCGTGATGTTTATAAACGCCCCATTCAAAAGGACCATGATCGCCAGTATGCTGACGTTGGCATCTGGTGCCGTGTCCACCGCCCACGCTGCTGATGCGGCCGCTGATACCGCGAAGCAGGATGCATCGAAACCCAATATCGTCGTTATTTTTGGTGATGATGTCGGCTATTGGAACCTGAGTACTTATAACCAGGGCATGATGGGTTATAAGACGCCAAATATTGACAGCATCGCCAGTGAAGGTGCGAAATTTACCTCGTATTATGCTGAACAGAGCTCCACCGCAGGTCGATCATCATTTATTACCGGCCAGATGCCATTCCGTACCGGCATGAGCAAGGTCGGCATGCCTGGTGCTCCGCAGGGGTTGAGTAAAGACGATCCAACCATCGCCAATATTCTCAAGAACCTGGGTTATGCCACCGGCCAGTTTGGCAAAAACCACCTTGGGGACCGCGACGAGTTTCTGCCTACTGCCCACGGTTTTGATGAATTCCTCGGTAATCTTTACCACCTTAACGCCGAAGAAGAGCCGGAAAACCCGGACTATCCGAAAGATCCCGCATACCGCAAACAGTTTGGCCCGCGCGGCGTCATCAAAAGCAGCGCCGACGGTAAAATTGAAGATACGGGTCCACTCACCATCAAACGCATGGGCACCGTTGACGAAGAAACGCTGGCAGCGAACAACGACTTTATGGAGCGTCAGGTAAAAGCCGGCAAACCGTTCTTTACCTGGTACAACACCACCCGCATGCACAATAAAACCCACCTGAAAGATGCCAGCATCGGCACTACAGGGCTCGGCACTTACGCCGACGGCATGGTTGAGCATGATAAAACGGTCGGTGAAGTCCTGAAAAAAGTAAAAGACCTGGGCATTGAAGACAACACCATCATCATCTACACCACGGATAATGGGCCGATGATCGCGACCTGGCCTGACGCCGGCATGACGCCGTTCCGAGGCGAGAAAAACACCGGTTGGGAAGGCGGTTTCCGCGTGCCCGCCATGATCAAGTGGCCGGGACATATCAAACCCGGCACGGTGATCAACGATATTTTCGGCAGCAACGACTGGTTCCCGACGCTGGTTGCCGCAGCCGGCGTGCCCGACATCAAACAGCAACTGCTAAAAGGCTACAAAACGTCGTCAATGACCTACAAAGTTCATCTGGACGGGTATAACCAACTGGATTTCCTGCAGGGCAAAGGCGAAGACCCGCGTAAAGAGTTCTTCTACTGGAGTGACGACGGCGATCTGCTGGCCATCCGTTACGGTCGCTGGAAGGCACACTTCATGATCCAGGAGCATTCGGGTCTGGACGTTTGGCGCTACCCGTTTGTCAAGCTGCGTACGCCAATGCTGTTCGATCTCGACATCGATCCGTTGGAACGAGGCGACACCGGTATGGACTACAATAACTGGTTCTACAGTCGTTTGTTCCTGCTGGGCGGCGCGCAAAAATACGTTGGCGATATGCTGCAAAGTTTCCAGGAGTTCCCTCCTCGCCAAAAACCTGGCTCATTCACGGTTTCGGATGTTCAGCAACTGATCGAGCAAGGTGCAAAAAGCAATTAATCAAGCCATTAACCGGGTGGGCAACCACCCGGCATATACAGGGGTGAGCGATGAAGCACAGCACCACATTACCGGTTAAAGCGTTACCGTCAGCAGAGAAATATAACGGTAAAGGGCCGGCATACAAAAGACGTTTCCATGTCATGGCCAAGCCCACGGGCTCAACCTGTAACCTCGATTGTTCCTACTGCTTCTATCTGCACAAAGAACAATTGTTGCATCAGGATCGCCACACCGGCATGAGCGACGAGGTGCTGGAAAACTTCATTCGCCAATATATTGACGGTCAGGATGGCGAACAGGTGGTTTTTTCATGGCAAGGGGGAGAACCCACGCTGATGGGGCTGGAGTTTTTCCACAAGGTGGTGAAATACCAACGGCGCTACCAGAAACCCGGCCAACGGATAGAAAATGACCTGCAAACCAATGGCGTACTGATTAATGACAAATGGGCCGAGTTTCTTAAACAACATCATTTTCTGGTTGGGTTGTCCATCGACGGTCCGCGTGAACTGCACGATCGTTATCGTGTCACCCGCAGCGGAAAGCCTACCTTTGATAAAGTGATGCAGGGCGTTGCCGCGCTGAAAAAATATCAGGTCCCCTTCAATGCGCTGGTGACGGTAAACCGTACCAATGCCCGTTTTCCACTGGAGGTTTACCGGTTTGTCACCGCTGAATTGGGCGCGACCTACATTCAGTTCAACCCCTGCGTTGAACCGGTCGATTTTAAAGAGACTTCCCCACAGTTCTGGCACCAAGACGCCATCCCGGTGACCGGTTCACGCCGCGCCAAACCGGGCGATCTGGATTCGATCGTCACCGACTGGTCGGTAGACCCGGATGACTGGGGCCATTTCCTCACCACCGTGTTCGAAGAGTGGGTAAACAACGATCTCGGTCGCGTTCAGGTCAATCTGTTCGAAACTGCGGTAGCACAGACCATGGGCATGCCAGCGCAAATTTGTACCGCATCGGAGTTCTGCGGCAAAGGTCTGGCGGTTGAGAAAAACGGCGATATTTACTCATGCGATCACTATGTTTATCCGGAATATCAGTTAGGCAATATTGCCGACACCCAACTTGCCCATATGGCCTTTTCGGAGCGCCAGAAAGCCTTTGGTCTCGGTAAAAAAGACACGCTGCCGACCTACTGTAAAAAATGTCCGTACCTGAAACTGTGCTGGGGCGAGTGTCCGAAAAATCGACTGGTGCGCACCCCGGATGGCGAACCGGGCCTCAATTATCTGTGTCCGGGCATCAAAGCCTTTTTCGATTATGCGCAACCGATCCTGGTTGGCATCGCCACGCTGTTGAAACCTGGCGCAGCGGGAGAATGTAAATGAATAACCGCGAAAAGCTGCTGGCGCTTGAACAGCGCATCAATCAGCGGGTTTTGGGGCAGGAATCGCTGGTACGCATGCTGATTGTTGCCCTGCTTTGCGATGGGCATGTGCTGCTTGAAGGCTTGCCTGGGCTGGCAAAAACCCGTGCAGTCCGTGAACTGGCCAGCCATGTCGAAGGTGAGTTCCGCCGCATCCAGTTTACCCCGGATCTGTTGCCCTCCGACATTACCGGCAGTGAAATTTATCAGCAAAATGCCACGCGCGAGCAAGATCAGTTCCGCTTTCGCCCTGGCCCGGTATTTGGCAATGTGATCCTTGCCGATGAAATCAACCGCGCCTCGGCACGGGTTCAATCCGCCCTGCTCGAAGCCATGGAGGAGCGTCACGTTACCGTCGCCGGAAAAACCTGGCCGCTACCCGGCATTTTTATGGTGCTGGCCACGCAGAACCCGGTCGATCAGGAGGGTACCTGGCCATTACCTGAAGCCCAGCTCGACCGTTTCCTGATGAAGCTGCTGGTGAATTATCCGGCTAAAGAGCACGAAAAAAAGGTGATGCAATTGGTTCGCGCAGAGCAACAACAGAAATATCATCCCGTTGCCGACACCTCAGCCACTGACGCATCACCGCCGTTAATGCTGTCGCAACAGGAGGTAGCCAGCTGTTGGCAGGACATCTCCGCGGTATACGTCGCGCCCACCGTCGAAGATTACATCATCAATCTGGTGGATATCACTCGACACCCGCAGACCGTCAGCGACACACTGGCCAGCTACATTACTTTTGGCGCCAGTCCGCGCGGCACCCTGGCTCTGGAACGCTGTGGCCGCGCGCTGGCCTGGCTTGAAGGCCGCGATGCGGTACTGCCGCAAGACATTCAGCGGGTCGCCCCTGCGGTTTTGCGTCACCGGCTGATGCTGAGCTACCAGGCCCACGCGGATAATTGTTCACCGGACGACGCAATCCGCATGCTGCTCGACGCAGTGGTCGCCTGATGAACAGCGTACTGCAGGTCGATCGCAACTCGCTGATGGCGCTTGCGGCCGAGGCTAGACTGTTGGCTAACCCGCCGGGGCAGATTCCTCCTGGCGCGCTCGCCGGTGAGCGCGTTTCCCGCCAGCAGGGCCGTGGTCTCAACTTTGACAGCCTGCGCCGCTATCAGCCCGGCGACGACGTGCGGTTAATCGACTGGCAGGCGACGGCGCGTCTGCGTTCCCCTTGGGTCCGGCTGTATAACGAAGAGCGAGAGCGGCCGGTTTTCCTGCTTGTCGATCAACGTCTGGATATGTTTTTTGCCACCCGTGGGCAAGTCAAATCCGTCGTCGCCGCCAAAATTGCCGCGCTGCTGGCCTGGCGCAGTTGGCATGACGGCGATCGCCTTGGCAGCGCGGTTTTCAGCGATACGGCATGCAACCTGCAACCATGCCGTTCCCCCGCCACCAGTCTCCCCAGAGTGCTGGAGGATGTACTGCACTACAACCAACAATTGCCGGAACGCTATCCCGATGAACCCCCGGCCACCGTGTCACTGGCCGAGGTTTTGCAACGGGCCAGCCATACCATCCCCAGCGGTGCCTGGCTGGCTCTGCTCAGCGATTTTCACGATCTCGACGGGCGCTGCGAGGCATTATTGGCTGCACTCAAGCGGCGTTGCGACATCAGTGCATTCGTCATCCTCGACGACCTCCCTCTGACGCTGCCAAAGCAGGGTAACCTGGCAGCCAGTTACCAGGGGCGCCACGCGACGGTATCCCTGACGTCGACGCTGAAAGACCAAATCCAGCAACATATTATCGCGCGTCTGGCCGAGCAGAAAAATCGCCTCACCCGGATGGGCATCCGCGTCAACCAGATAGTGGTTGCGCAGGATCTGGTCAAACAGCTGCAAAAGGGAGTCTGAATGCTGGAAAAAGGATTTAGCGTACCGGAACTCCTGCAACCCGAGCTGCCGCCAAGCATTTCCTGGTTCCCTCTGCCGCCGGGATGGTATCTGCTGGGTTGCATGCTGCTAATCTCTCTGCTGGTGTGGCTGTTATTTCGTCTTGCTCGCTGGCGACGCAATCAATGGCGGCGCCAGGCGATGGCCGCGTTGTCCAGGGAAAACAGCGCTGACGGTTGGCTGGCGCTGATAAAACGCGTGTTGCTGATTCATCAACCGCGCAGTGCCGTCAGCCGCTCGCTGACGGCGCAACAACTGCTGCAACAGATAGATATTGATGCTGATTTGCGCGTTGCCCTCGCTGAAAAATATTGTCAGCCGGACAATCAACTTGACGCTGGCACCAACGCCCGTCTGCAAGATCAATTGAAAGACTGGCTGGAGAGGTTGCCTTATGTCTGAGCTACTGACCCAGGTGGATTTCGCCTGGCCATGGGCCTGGCTACTGATGCTACTGCCTCTGGCTGGCCGCTATCTGTTACCGCGCCAGCGGGCTGTCCGGGAGCATGTTCGCGTACCGTTTCTGCCGCATCTGATTGACGAGCTGCAACTCGATAACAGGCCGGTCCGCAGCGGCAAGCTGGCCGGCGCCATGTTCTGGCTGATTTGGCTGCTGTTGGTCGCCGCTGTCTCACGCCCAGAGTACCTGACGCCGCCGCAATATATCCAAAAGCCCATGCGCGATCTGGTGCTGATTCTGGATGTGTCGGGCTCGATGGCGAAAAATGACGTTCCCGGCGGCATCACTCGGTTGCAGGCGGTGAAAAACTCGGTCAGCAAATTCGTGGCAGCACGTCAATCCGATCGCATTGGTCTGGTCATTTTTGCCAACCAGGCCTGGTCATTCGCCCCGGTTAGTGAAGACAAGCAGGCGTTGCAAACGCGCATTACCCAACTGTCCCCCGGCATGGTTGGCGAGCAGACAGCGATTGGCGACGCGCTTGGGGTGGCAGTAAAACTGCTCGACAGCAGCGCCAACCAGGATGCCAGCAAACTGGCGATTTTACTCACCGACGGCAACGACACCGCGTCGCAACTGGCCCCACCGCTGGCCGCGCAACTGGCGGCAGCGCATCACGTTCAGGTACATACCATCGCCTTCGGTGATAGCAACAGTACCGGCAGCGACCACGTCGACCTTACGCAATTGCAGGAGATTGCGCGCATTACCGGCGGTAAATCATGGACCGCCGCCAACTCAGGAGCTTCATTGGACAGCGTATGGCAGGAAATCGACGCCATCACGCCAGTTCAGGTGAAAGCCATAGGTTGGTCCTGGCATCTGCCATTGTTCCAATGGCCACTGCTGCTCGCACTGGCTCTGTTGATAGCCTATGCGTTGTTGCAGTTTGTCCGGGAGAAAGCCACATGAGCGATTTCCACTTTATTTACCCTTGGCGCCTGCTCGGCTTGGTAATCTGTGTGCTGCTGTGGTTTCTCCACGCCGGCCAGCGCAGTGCCTGGCAGCGAATCATGGATAAACCGCTGGCCAAGGCGCTGATCATCCGGCGGCAGAACACCATCACGCAAATATTGCCATGGCTACTGGCGCTTGGCGTTCTCGCGCTTGCCGGCCCCAGTTGGCAACGGGATGTGCCCGCCGCCCTGACTCGGCAAAGCAATGTAATGGTCGTTTTGCAACAGGATCCGGCTATGTATGCCCAGGATCTGACCCCCAACCGCCACCAGCGCATGCAGAGCAAAATCATGGCATTAATGGCGCGCTCGCCGGGAACGCGCTTTGGCCTGGTGGTCTACCATACGGGCGCTTACCTGACCACGCCATTAACGCTGGACAGCACGTTCTATTCATTATTCCTGCACGCACAGCAACCCGATTTGCTGCCGCAGGGCGAAGGTTCCGGTCTGAGGCAGGGGATCGCGCTGGCGTTGAAAAACATGGCGGATACCGCTCAGACGCCGCGCAATATCCTGCTGGTTGCCGATACCCTTTCCGCACAGGATGCCAGTTGGCTGGCACAGCTCGACGCGCCGATCCAGATTTGGGTGCCCGGCACGGCGCGCGGCGGACAATTACCCGAAAGCTACGCGCAACGCGGCATTGATACGCGACTCGACGTTGCACGATTTAGCCAACTGCGCGACCGCGGGGTGCCGGTTACGTTGGTCAGCAGTGACGACAGCGACTTATCGGCGATCGCCGCTCACCTGCGTCAATCAGTAAGCGCGCAAAACAACGCACGTGGCGATCTGCATTGGCTTAACGTCGGTTATCTGTGGGTAATAGCGATGCTGCCGTTATTACTGTTTGGTCGCCATCAGCTGTTCTGCCGGCTGATTGTGTTGCTGCCGCTGTTTTATCTGCCTTATGGTCAGGCGGCCTGGCGAGATGCCTGGGTCAGCCCGGATATGCAGGGTCAACTGGCTTTCCGTCAAGGCCATTATCAACGGGCGGCAGAGCATTTCCAGCAGCCACTATGGCAAGGCATCGCCTACTACCGCGCCGGGGATTTTACCGCTGCTGCATCGGCGTTTCACCAGGCGACGCCAACGGCGGAAACCCTGTTATGGCTGGGTAACAGTTACGCCCAGCAAAAGCAGTGGCAGCAGGCGATCAATAGCTATGACCGCGCGTTGAGCCTCCAGCCAGACTGGCAGATTGCGCGGCACAATCGGGCAGAAATCGCCAAAATCATCATGAAACTGCGGCAACAGGAACGCGAGCGTCAGTCTGCTCAAGGCAAACAACAAGACTATAAACCGGACGAGATCAAACATGATCTAGACAAAGACCAGGGTGTCAATCAGCTGGATATTCAACCAATAGCCAGCAGCAGCCCGCAGGTTGAACAGTGGTTTGACAACCTGGAAATGTCGCCATCCGGCCTGCTGGAAAACCTCTACCGTAACCAGACCGAGGCGACACCATGAAGGCCGTACTCTTGCTGCTGCTGGCGCTTGTCATCCCTGCCCGCGCGGCAATGGATATCACGCGCGAACTTGTGGCGCCGCAGCAGGTGGTTCCCGGACAACCGTTGCGCATTGCGGTAACCTTCTGGACCGACAGCTGGTTTAACCCACCGCCGCAATGGCCGACCTTCACGCTGGAAAACGGTTCGTTATTGACGACTCCGCTGCCAAACCAACTTCTTAGCCGCCGCAAGGATGGCATCAGTTGGAGCGGCATCCGCCAGGAAAGGCAAGTCATCGCCTGGGATCAGGGCTGGCTAAACCTGCCTGCGACAGAAGTTACGCTGTTCTCGGCCAATCAACCGCCGGTCACCGTGACGCTACCGGCGCTTAAAACAGCCGTCGCCTGGCCGGCCGGGGTGGAACAACCAGACCGTTTTCTGCCGGCCGAGCACCTGGTATTAAGCCAGCAGATTCACCAATTTCACGCCGCCAACGACGGTCAACTGCATGCAGGGGATGTGATCGAACGCAGCGTTACCGTCAAGGCTGGCGGCGTTGTTGCGACTCAAATCCCACCGTTGCTTTATGCCATCCCTGGCACCGACACGCAGCGTCTGACGCCGATCAATACCCTGTTGAAAACTGGCCGGGGCGACGTCGGCGACGTCCAGCGTATAGAAAAGCTGCGTTATTTACCGTCGCAAGCCGGCACCGTTACCCTACCCCCGATCGCATTGCGTTGGTGGGATACCACCCGCCGGCAATGGCAAGTCGCCCAGTTGCCAGGAGCCACGATGCAGGTTGCCGCCGCACGTGCCGCCGGCAGAGAGTCGGTGTTGCGCGGCACCACGGCAAACGGTCAATGGCGGGCGATCATCATCGGGGTTTCGCTGTCGCTGATAGCCTTATTGCTCTGGTTGTCGCGTCGCCCACTTTGGCGCAGCCTGAAATATTGCCACCGCAGATGGCGACGCTTCTGGCAACCGATCCCACTAGCCGAACTGACTCCCAGCAAAAGAGGTGAACGATGAAATACTCACTAACGCTCGGTGCCCTGTTACTGAGTTATGCCTGCGCATCTCACGCCGAGCCGCTTGCAGCCTGGCAAGACACCGGTGCCAAACAGGCCATTATGCAATGGGTGCAGAATGCCACCAGCGAAGATCGCGCGACCTATATTCCCCCGGACAAACGTTACGTGGTATTTGACAACGACGGCACGCTATGGCCGGAAGCACCGCTGACGTTTCAATTGCAGTTCGCTATCGATGAAGTGAAGCGTCTGGCGCCTGAGCATCCGGAATGGCAGAAGAACCCGCTGGTCCGCGCGGTATTGCAGGACGATATAGCCACCGTCGCCGCGTCGGGTGAGGAAGGACTGATGCAGCTTTTGACCCTGACCCATAGCAACGTCACTACTGAAGCATTCGCACAACGCGTCGGCAACTGGGTTGAAAATCACCGAGATAGGCGTTTTGACTGCCGTTACGATCGCATGGGCTATCAGCCTATGCGCCAATTGCTCGATTATTTACGGGCCAACGGTTTTAAAACCTGGATCGTCTCCGGTGGCGGCATTGACTTCATGCGCGTGCTGGCACAGCGTATGTACGGTATTCCGCCTGAGCAGGTCGTGGGGTCGTTCGCGTTGAGTGAATTTTCCCTCACCAACGACGGTACGCAACTGCGTAAAACCATGAAAGGGGCGTTTTACGATGATGCAGCCGCCAAGCCGGTGGCTATTCACCTGTTTATCGGCCAGCGCCCGGTAGCCGCCTTTGGCAATAGCGACGGCGATGTGGCAATGATGCAATACACCTCGGCCAATCCCGAGTTCAAAACCTTTGGTTTACTGGTACATCATACCGATGCCGAACGCGAATATGCCTACGATAGCCACCCACCCGCCAGCGGCAAGCTGATCGACGGATTGCGGCTGGCCCCGGCCAAGGGGTGGACCATTGTCGATATGAAGCGGGATTGGAAAACGGTATTTGATCCGGCGTTATGCCCTGCCAAAGCCAAATAACCGAGCCTAACGGAACATTTTGGGGATCTTAACGCCGGCCCCGGCTCACTTTGGTCGCCTTGGCTGGGTTGCCCGCCACGAACTCCAGCGTTGGTGAGTAGTAGAACGGCAGCCAGGCGTTATAGCCGCCCTCCCATTCCCATTTGACCGGGCAGGGCCACAGCATATCTTCATGTAAAATATAATAGACCCAGCGTCCTGGTGGACGGCGTGGCTTACGTGTTTTCATAACGCATTCAGAGATTGCCCAGCGGTTATAAGACAGGGGTTACCGCTGCATTTTACCGCGATTTAGCGTTGGCGAACACCCTGCCGACAACGCCGTGCAGGCACGACATCACGCGCACTGCGCGATTCGCGGCAGGCCGGTATCACCATGACACCGGCTAATGGTCATAAGTCACACATTACCCCAAGATAAGATAAAAGCGCTTGTCTCTGGCATCGCGATAGGCTAGTGTCGCCAATTGACGACAGAATAGCCTCAATCGTCAACAACGAAAGGACTCATGCAGCATCATCCATTCATCCCGCCATAGAGCGGGATTTTTTTTATGAGCGTTATCCCAGATTCGCTGACCCGCCTGGCGTGTTGTTTGCTCTTTTTCTGGTTCGGCCTTATTTTGATAAAGCGCCGTACGGGTTCGCAATCCCTGACGGCGCCTTTGTCATAATTGGCTCACTTGGGAATAACTCGGATAGCCCACTCTGGTGGGCTTTTTCACCTTTGGTTATCTGCCGCAACCCTACCCTCAACGTTAAAACACCGCCAACATAGCTGTATATCGCGTTACTCCTCTGATTTTTATGTAATTACCCTACTCTCACCCGGCGTTTTGTTACCGGTATCACGAAAATTAGTTTCCGTAACGCCAATGCCAAATCTCGCAATTGTGAACCCAGGTCGGTGAATTACCCTTACAGCCAGCATACCTCTAAGCATAACCGTACAACGGCAGGTAATTAACATGAGTCAACAGATCACCCGTAAAGAGAAAATCAGTTATGGGTTGGGCGATATGGCAAGCCATGTGGGGCTGGATAATGTCATCATATTCCTGACCTTCTATTACACGGACGTGGTGGGGTTACCGGCGGCGTTTGTCGGTACCCTGTTTTTACTGGCGCGCACGGCAGACGCCATTATCGATCCGGCGATGGGCTACCTGGCAGATCGTACCCGCACCCGCTGGGGTAAATTCCGCCCGTGGATGCTGTGGCTGGCGCTGCCTTTCGGTGCCAGCTGTCTGCTCACCTACGCCGTGCCGGAATCGCTGAGCCTGCACGGTAAAATGATCTTTGCCACCGTCAGTTATACCCTGATGATGCTGATGTATACCGCCATCAACATTCCCTATTGCTCAATGGGTGCGGTGATTACCTCCAATAACGAACAGCGTATTTCCCTACAGTCGTACCGCTTCTTTTTAGCCACGCTGGGTGGCGCCATGTCGACGTTCTTTATGATGCCGCTGGCAGAGTATCTCGGTGGCGACGACAAGCTGATGGGCTACCGCGCGGCGATGGCGATTATGGCGACGGCGGCGGTGATCATGTTCTGGATCTGTTTCGCCAACACCCGCGAACGTATCAATGCCCCGGCTACCCACAACAATTATCTGGCCGAACTGCGCGATCTGTTACGCAACGATCAGTGGCGCGTGGTGTCGGTGCTGGTGATCACCAACATCGGCTTTGGGGTAATTCGCCTTGGGGCGATGATGTATTTCGTCACCTATTATCTTGGTAATGCCGGTTATTTCATGTGGATGCTGGGCGCGCATATTCTCGGCAAGGCCGCAGGCAGCGTACTGGCCAAGCGCTTGACGCGCAACGTCGGCAAAGTGCAAATGTTCGGTTACTGTTCCGTGCTGGCCGGGGTGCTCAGCATTGCGTTGTTCTTCGCGCCGAAATCCATCCTGGTGCTGGTACCGCTCACTTTTATTATTTCCACCCTCTATCAAGCTACGACCACCCTGATGTGGGTAATGATGGCCGACGTTGCCGACTACGGAGAATGGTTACAGGGCAAGCGCATGGATGGCGTGGTGTTTTCAACCTTCCTCGCGGTGCTGAAGCTCGGCATGGCAATCAGCGGCGCGATTGTCGGCTGGACCCTGGGCTTTAGCGGCTACGTGGCCAACGCGACCGCACAAACCTCCACCGCGATGTATTGCATTGTCGCCCTGTTCACCATCGTACCGGGTCTGCTGTCGCTGTGCGCCTTTGCAACGTTGCGCTGGTACAAGCTGGATGACGGCACGATGAAATCCATCAACCTTGCCAAACAAAGTCTTTCATAAAGGATATCGTTACTGATGAGCGAACTTCTTCAACACGCCAACGGTATTGAGTGGCGATTCGAACGTCAAATTCTGCGCGTAGAGCCCTGGGGAAAAAACAGCCTGCGCGTACGTGCCACCTGTAGCCCGGCATTCGGCGATCGGTTACACGCCCTGCTACCGGCCGAGCCCGTTACGGCGAGCATTAGCACCGAGGCAGAAACCCTGACGCTGCGCAATGGCAACATCACCGCGGTACTTAACCTGAAGGGCCAGTTGGCCTTTTACAACCAGCACGGCGAACTGCTGCTGGAAGAAATGTGGCGACAGCGTTCCACCGTCGGCATCGGCGCCAGCGAAAAGAGCCAGGATAAATACGTCAGCGCGCTCAAGCTTGACGGGCGAGAGTTCAAACCATTGCCGGGGGGAAAATATCAACTGACCGTACGCTTTGAAGCCCAGGCTGAAGAGCGTATTTACGGCATGGGACAATACCAGCAGCCCTGGCTGGATCTGAAAGGCTGCGCGCTCGAACTGGCGCAGCGCAATTCGCAGGCCAGCGTACCCTTTATGCAATCCAGCCTCGGTTACGGCCTGCTGTGGAACAATCCGGCCATCGGTGAAGCGACATTTGCCAAAAATCACACCGAATGGCGCGCGCAGGTCACGCAGGAAATGGACTACTGGATCACCGCCGCCGATACCCTGCCGCAAATTACGCGGCAATATGCGCGGGCCACCGGTACGCCGCCACCCGCACCAGCGTTTATCAGCGGTCTGTGGCAGTGCAAACTGCGTTACCGCAACCAGCAGGAAGTGCTGGAGGTGGCGCGTGAATACCGTCGTCGCCAGTTACCACTGTCGGTGATGGTGATCGATTTCTTCCACTGGCCCAACCAGGGTACCTGGTGTTTTGATCCCGTCGACTGGCCGGATCCCAAAGCGATGGTCGACGAGTTAAAGGCGATGGGCATTGAACTGATGGTGTCGGTGTGGCCGACGGTAGAAGCCAGAAGCCCACTCTACCCACAGATGAAGGCCAAAGGCTGGCTGGTGACCAGCGATCGCGGCGTGCAGGTCAATCTCGATTTTATGGGCAACACCACCTTTTTTGACGCCACGCATCCCGAAGCTCGTGCCTTCGTTTGGCAAACGGTGAAGAAAAACTACTACGATCTGGGGATTAAACTGTTCTGGCTCGACGAGGCGGAGCCGGAATACCGCGCCTATGATTTTGATAATTATCGCTATCATACCGGTCCAGTGCTCGAAGTCGGCAACCAGTACCCGCGAGATTTTGCCCAGGGATTTTATGATGGTCTGCAAGCCAACGGCGAAACCGAGATCGTCAATCTGGTACGCTGTTCGTGGGCCGGTAGCCAACGCTTTGGCGTTCTGGCCTGGTCCGGCGATGTCCACTCCTCGTTCCATGCGTTTCGCAACCAGCTGGCGGCCGGGTTGAACATGGGCATGGCGGGCATTCCGTGGTGGACCACCGACATTGGCGGCTTTCAAGGCGGTAATATCCACGATCCGGCGTTTCACGAGCTGTTGATTCGCTGGTTCCAATGGGCGGTATTTTGTCCGGTACTGCGCATGCATGGCTATCGCGAACCACAGATCCAGCCACCGGAGAGCTACCGTAACGGCATCCCGCAGTGCAACAGCGGATCGCCAAACGAATTGTGGAGCTACGGCGCAAAGAACGGTGCCATCATGCAGCACTGGCTGGCGATACGTGAAAAATTGCGTCCTTACATCGATGCGCTGTTTGACCATGCCCACCGTCATGGCGAGCCGCTGATGCGCCCGCTGTTCTGGCATTATCCCGATGAGCCACAAAGTTGGCAGGTGGAAGATCAATATCTGTTTGGCGAGGAGTTGTTGGTGGCACCGGTGATGCATGCCGGCGCGCGTCAGCGTGAGGTCTGGCTGCCCGGGAACCACCACTGGATTGCCCTCGACGGTGAGCGTTATCGCGGGCAACAGCGTGTAACCGTTCGTGCCGAGCTGGACAGTATTCCGCTATTCATACGTGAAGGCAGTGAGCTGGTGGCGCGACTGACCGCCGGCTAAAAGCACGTCACGGCTCACCAAAGCAGGCCAGCCCCTTTGCCGACGATTTCTCAGGCCAAGGGGCTATCTTGTCCTAATCTATAGGAGACAGCCGCCAGCGCCGACGACTGCCGGTCCCCCATCTGCGGCTCAACGGGTATATCGGTGTTTTCGAGGTCAATCATGACAATCACAGCAGACTATCTGCAACAGTTGCTCAATGCCAGTGGAGTCACCGGCGCGCTAGCGCACGAACTGCTGGCCGCTCGTCGGCGCATTGAACAACTGGAAGAGCGCCTGGCGGTACCCGTTCGTTTGCCCTACTGCAGTTCCAGTCCGGTATGCGAAATGGAGTCAGGGTATGCCGCCGGCGTAAGCGACAGTAAACAGGCGATACGGCAGGCGGGCTATCCGATCGCAGGCGACGATTAGCAGGTGGATGCTGATAGCCGGTTTCTGAGGGTAATGAGCTTAAACCGAGCCTTGTTTTTCAATCACCAGGATCCGCGCTTCGCCTTGTGGGTGAGCCACGTGTTCACAGCCCACGTCGGCATAAAATATGTCACCCGCGTTGAGCAGCACCTGGCGTAGTTCCCCCTGCTCTTTATACCGCATCTCGACCATCCCATCCATGACGGCAAAAACCTCCTGCCCGTCATTTACGTGCCACTTATAGGGTTTGTCCGTCCAGTGCAGGCGGACCGATGTGCCCTCAAAATTGGCGATGTCGACAGCCCCCCAGGCTCGGTCCGCAGTAAACGCTTTACCGATATACGTTTTCATTTATAACCTATGTTTTATAGCGATATAAAACATCACTTTACTCCTTTTCGCAGTGGAGTACATCGGCGTTTAACGCCGACTGGCAGTGAGAATGTTCTCTGTAGCGCAACCTGTTAACGCCAGGCGATCGGCGTAATTATTTTTATTCTTTATTATCCCTGGTGAATACTTATTTACCTGACCGGGAAGGGCCAGGGACGATCGATACCATCAAGCGATAATCCAACCGTAACGATAAAGTATGCGATCGCCACACCAAACGTGATGATGACCAACTTTTCAATCAGGCTAAGACGCTTCTCATCTGTCATTTCCAATTTCTCCTCATTCCAACCCACCGATAAGACCCTATAAAACATAGGCAATGACCGCCTCGGCATCAATAGCCACACATAAAATGTAACATTATAGATAAGCCATGTTTATGTATTAGGCCTTCATCTCAACGCAAGTTGAGTCGCAGGATAACCTGGCAGCGGTGGCCCTATCCTGGCAAACATAGGCTGGCAGCCTGTGCCGACGCGCATCGACGTCAGGCGAAGCGACGGCGTGTTATGCGCTTCCTGGCATCACATGTACACGTTCGCCCGCACCTGGCGCTCGCTGCTTTTTATCCCACGAGATGTTGCCTAACCGAGCATGCGCCACCCGACTGCGTGAACCTGCCGTTGAATATGGCCTTGGCGCCACGATGGAACTTCACCCGTGCCGCGCCAGCGCTAGCGTGATGAGAATCGACGTTTATCGGGCACCGCCGGTTGCCCTGCCTCGATTAATTAACCCTATTTACCAGGATTCGAAATCAGTATCAGGGTATTAACGCGGACAATAATGATTACGCCATAGGATTAATGCTGACCATAAAAACTCACTTATGGAGAGCCTCATCAGTTATGCATTAACGAATTATGACTTTCCATAAGTAATATCACTGGCCGCAGCCATCCAAAATCAACCGGAGAATAAATGTTATTTATAGCAAAACACAATTTTCAAAAATAGGTTGAGTGATTAAGTAAAAACTGACCGTTTAATTTTAATGGCATTCAACGTCGCGATCTTTTTCTTGAGCTAATTTTATATGCCAACAATACCAGTCCAACAATACCAACAATGACCACCATTGCAGTCATTAATAATGCAATGGCGATTTTCAATTTTCATTTCCTTTTGGCGCCTCACCCAATAGCTGCAATTGCCTCTCATCTTTTGGCATCGGGTCAGAGTCATCTGGTGGAATAATACTCTCTACGGCAGGACATGCGCTGTAATCAACTGCCGGGTCTATCGTCCATGACTCTGGATCGCAGTCTGCCTGCGTTGGCAGCCTTAAATCGGCAAAAGCTATAGAACTGATGAATACCAGCGTCAGTGTGATAATCATTTTTATATATTTCATATTTCCCTTTATAAGAATAGCGGCGAGCCAATGCTAGCAATCATTAATCATGATTGCATTTAGCAATATCGCATCAATTTATTAACATTATCTGCACTGCGGTATTTAGATTAAAAATTAACCTTAGGAATAATCCCAAATTATTGATCGCCACAAACGCTCGGTCAAGTTATGCCTACTGTTTTTCCTTAATTTTCCAACCGAGGAGTCGCCAGACGTTAATCACTCAGCGCCATCCAATCAATATCATCTGTAATTACTAGAACAGGTTAAATGGACGGGTAATAATTAATAGATTGCTAACCAATTAGCAATAAAACTTTAGCTACAACAACCGCAGCGTTGTGCTTAAAATAATTAAAGAAAACTTATTCATATTATTTATATTAACCAAATAATTATTGGCTTGAGAATAATTACTCAACTAGCCATTATCGCTGCCGCCGCCATCAATATAAACGCCTATAGACAAGTACTGCACCTGTGAGGTGAGTCTGTTCCACTGCCGCAGATCAACGTCGACATCCGCCGTATCATGTAAGCCAGACCACGCTAAGTAGCACCTGCTGCTGGTTTAACAGCGAAATCCCGTTACGTTCCCGCCAGCGTGCAACCCTACAGCCATCACCCTTATCGCCAGCCACCCTTGCCCTGCCAATCCTGTCGGAACGCGTTTAGCGATCGTGCATCGCCACCGTTGATATCAATAACCGTTTTAATTCTGCAGCCTGGCGGCTGAGACATTGTTCTCAAGCTTGCGCCTTGATTGCACGATTGCGTGTTAAAGCAAACCAGGACTTCTGCGCTACAGGCACGCGCTATACCTGCACCATCGTGGCCAGTTATAGGTCATTGAGAAAATTGAGCAGCGAGAGCCAAAGAAGCCATGGTAACGCTTATGGGAGAGCTAATTGATGTTAGGAATGATGTTAGGAAAGACGTTTTTCAGACACAAAAAAACCGCCTTGCGGCGGCTGACGACATTACTACTATTGCTTTGATTATTCGGTATTTTTATTCCCTGGTACCCGGGGCGGGACTTGAACCCGCACAGCCATAAGCCGAGGGATTTTAAATCCCTTGTGTCTACCGATTTCACCACCCGGGCTCGGGAAAATTGGAGGCGCGTTCCGGAGTCGAACCGGACTAGACGGATTTGCAATCCGCTACATAACCGCTTTGTTAACGCGCCGTAATGCTGTTTGCCTTTGCAGGCTCAAGGCTCGTGAAACACCAGCCTGATTTAATTTGGAGCGGGAAACGAGGCTCGAACTCGCGACCTCAACCTTGGCAAGGTTGCGCTCTACCAACTGAGCTATTCCCGCATTATCAGAACTCACTGATTTTTTTGCTAACTTTCTGCAAATCATCGCTGCCGTCTGATGCGATGCATTCTACTTACCTGACGTAATGAGTCAATAAAATTGTTGGCTCATTACGATCGTTTGACGATTTTTGCAGCGCATTGATCACGGTTCCAGCAAATCGTTACGTGCCGCATTCAAATATTGGAACATCGACCAGAATGTCAGCACCGCCGCGATGTATAACAAGCCGATCGCCGCATACTCGACGCTGCGATCTGGACGCCACAGCAAGCCAACCAGCGACATCATCTGTGCGGTGGTTTTTACTTTGCCGATCCATGACACTGCGACGCTGCTACGCTTGCCGATCTCGGCCATCCACTCGCGCAGGGAAGAAATAATGATTTCACGCGCGATCATGGTGGCAGCCGGCAGGGTTATCCACCAGGCATGGTAATGCTCGGCCACCAGCACCAGCGCCATTGCCACCATTACCTTGTCGGCAACCGGGTCAAGGAACGCGCCAAAGCGGGTAGTTTGTTTCCAGCGCCGGGCTAAAAAGCCGTCAAACCAGTCGGTTACCGCAGCAAACACGAAGATGGTGGCGCAAACCATTGGGGCCCAGGTGAACGGCAGATAAAATGCCAGAACAAAGAATGGGATCAGAACTACACGAAACAGGGTAAGCCACGTCGGTATATTCAATTGCATAATGCTACGGTAACTATCTGGCTGGAGTGGAAATTAAGAGTATGTTGCTACATTGCCCTCAGTGTTTCAATGCATTGTGGATCTTTTCTGCCAATGCTTGTGAAATACCCGGCACTTTTGCAATTTCCTCAACGCTGGCATTCAATAATGGTTGAAGTCCGCCCATATACTTCAACAGCATCTGACGCCGTTTTGGTCCAATGCCCTCAATCGACTCCAAGGCACTGGTATTCTTGACCTTCGCCCGTTTCTGACGATGGCCGGTTATCGCATGATTATGGGAATCATCACGAATATGTTGAATCACGTGCAACGCCGGTGAATCAGACGGCAGGGAGATGCCCTCACCTTCCGGCACAAAAAACAGCGTTTCCAAACCGGCTTTGCGATCCGCCCCTTTGGCGATGCCAATCAGTAACGGTTTGCTTTTGTCCCACGGCACCTCCAGCGAGTTAAAGACGTCAATGGCCATACCGAGCTGGCCCTTGCCGCCGTCAATGAAGATCACGTCCGGGATTTTGTTCTCTTCCAGCGCCTTACCGTAACGGCGACGCAGCACCTGCGCCATCGCTGCGTAATCATCGCCCGGCGTGATGCCGGTAATATTATAGCGGCGGTACTCTGAGCGCTGCGGACCGTTGCCATCGAACACCACGCAGGAAGCGATGGTTTGTTCGCCCATAGTATGGCTGATATCAAAGCATTCCATGCGATTAATTTCGGCCAGATGGAGCGTTTTCGCCAATTCTGCCATGCGTTGATGGATGGTCGACTGTTGCGCCAGTTTGGTAGACAACGCCGTAGCGGCATTGGTGCGCGCCAGTTTCAGGTAACGCGCGCGATCGCCGCGGGGTTTACTTTGAATGGCAATCTTGCGCCCCGCCAGTTCAGATAACGATTCCGCCAACAGCGTTTTTTCCGGCAGCGTGAAGTCCAGCAGGATCTCGCCAGGCAGCGTTCGCGCCTGGCTACCCTGCAAATAAAACTGCCCGACGAAGGTTTGCACCACTTCCGCGATATCGGTGCCACTCGGCACTTTCGGGAAATAGCTGCGGCTGCCAAGCACCTTGCCCTGACGAATAAACAGTACGTGCAGGCAGGCCATAGCGGATTTAAACGACACGCCGATCACATCCAGATCGTCACCGTTGCCGGAGACGAACTGCCGTTCAGTTACGCGCCGCACCGCCTGGATCTGATCGCGCACCCGCGCGGCCTCTTCAAAGTTCAGTTCCTTGCTGGCGCTTTCCATCCGCTCGATCAACTGATGCAGAACCTGCTGATCTTTGCCGGCCAGAAACAGCCGGACGTATTCGACCTGCCGCTGGTATTCGTCTTCACTCACCAGGCCGGCTACGCATGGCCCCAGGCAACGGCCAATCTGATACTGTAGGCAGGGGCGCGAGCGATTGCGGTAGACGCTGTTTTCGCATTGGCGAATCGGGAACAGCTTTTGCAGCAGCGCCAACGTTTCACGCACCGCATAGGAGTTCGGGAATGGCCCGAAATATTCACCTTTGGCGTGTTTGGCGCCACGATGGATAGCCAACCGTGGATGCGTGTCACCGCTGAGAAAAATCAGCGGATAAGATTTATCGTCACGCAAAAGAACATTATATCGTGGCTGATATAATTTAATGTAATTATGTTCCAGCAATAGCGCTTCTGTTTCGGTATGTGTAACAGTAACGTCTATTTGCGCGATATTTTTAACCAGGGTTTCCGTTTTACGGCTGCCGACCTGCAGGCGAAAGTAACTCGCAAGACGTTTTTTCAGGTCTTTGGCTTTACCGACATAAATAACCGTGCCAGTGGCATCATACATGCGATAGACGCCGGGCTGGCTGGTTACGGTTTTAAGGAATGCCTTCGCATCGAAACGCTCACTCACCGCTTAACAAAGTCTCCGCATTAAACAATCCATGTCGGATGGCCAAATGGGTCAACTCTACGTCACCGCTGATGTTCAGTTTGCTGAACATGCGGTAGCGGTAGCTGTTTACCGTCTTGGGGCTGAGATTCAACTGTTCTGAAATCTCGTTTACCTTTTTCCCTTTGGTAATCATCAACATAATTTGCAGCTCGCGCTCAGATAAACAATTGAACGGCGTTTCTGTCTGCGGTTCCAACTGGCTAAGCGCCATCTGTTGCGCAATGTCCGAGGCAATATAACGTTGACCGGCATGTACCGAACGAATGGCATTTACCACATCCTGCGGCGCCGCACCTTTGCTCAGGTAGCCGGCGGCTCCCGCCTGCATCACCTTGGCCGGCAATGGGTTCTCGGTATGGATGGTCAACATGATGACCTTGATGTCGGGTACGTAACGCACAATTTTTCGCGTGGCTTCCAGCCCCCCGATACCCGGCATGTTCATGTCCATCAGCACGACATCTACCGCGTTGCCGCGGCACCATTTCACGGCATCTTCACCGCACTGGGCCTCACCGACAACTTTTATGCCTTTGATATCTTCAAGAATGCGTCGTATCCCTGCGCGCACCAGTTCGTGGTCATCAACAAGAAGAACGCTAATCAAGGAAAAATCTCCAAAAAAAGGGGAGTACGCAATCAGCCTCTGTAATCGCACCCGATATTACTTGTTTTTCAGCAAAGAATGAATACAGATTAATACGTACGTCCGAATAACTTTGCGGAGCAGGCCTAATTTTACCTATTTTCTTGGTGGTTCAGCCGATTTAGCCGTTTTGCTGCAGATAAGTGCAATCGCAGACAAAGAGACGTCTAGCCGTAAAGCAATCATACCGCATAAATCGGCAAAACCGGCGAATTTGTATTTATAAATAGGCTGTGATTACATTCAATAACATGCGCATCGAATACCTATTAACCATTTGGAAATATCTATGCACAATATTGTGTGTCGCTGCATGTCGATAACTATTCATTAAACGGCATCGCGCCACAAAGATAATTTTTGTTGCAGATTAACCGTCACTGGCAGCCTGCGGCGCGATATAAAGAAAACTCTCGGTCGAACGTTACACGTGACCGCGCGGTGCTATGCTATACTCCGCGCCCAGAAAACTGCACTGCCGCGCGCCAAAGTGAATTGGATCGCAGTTGGAGTGCATTAAACCGCGTTTATTCGGCTACGGCCTCAAAATCAGGAGATAAAATGAGCAACGTTGATTTCACTACGTCCGCAGATCCACAGACGCTGGCAACGGAAGTCGCCTGCCTGAAAGCCACCCTGACGCTGATCCTCAAATCGATCGGCCAGGCGGATGCCGGGAAAGTCATTATCAATCTGGAGCGGTTTATTGCGCAGATTGAAGATCCTGCGCAAGCGGAAGTGTTCAAGAACAGCCTGTTACAGATTAAGCATGCTTATCGCCAATAATTCTGGCCGTTTTCCGCTGACGGCTTGCCAGGCCCGCAATCGCAATGCGGGCCTGTTTCTTATCTCGCTGCAATGGGCTATGCGCGCCCTGGCTGCAAAATAAAACCACGCCGCATATCGCCACCAATGCGGAAATAGCGTACTTCGCCCGCTCGCAGAGTCATCGGCTGCTGGCCGTTGGTATCACGCCAGATGCACAGATCGTTTTCTATCATGTCCTGGCCAATACCCAGCGTATTATTGCCTACCGGCACGCGAAACTCGGCTTTTTCCTTGCTGGCCAACGACGCGGCAAATTCACCGTTCAAATAAACCCCGGTGCGGCACGAGCCGGCCAGCATGCCACTGTCACGCACGATGATTATCGTGGCATAAGGGGTCGTCGGCAGATTTTGATAAAGCATCAGGCGGCTCGGCGGCGCTGATTTTGCCTGTTGTGGCGGAACGGCCTGCGTGGCACAGCCTGATAACAGCACGGTGGTAATAAGTAACGCTGCGTAGTGCTTCATCCTGAACTCCTCGAAAAAACAAGCCCTGATAATAGCAAGATAAACGCCTGCTACCCCAGTTGAAAGCGGCAAGTGATGAAAAATAGGACTAGTTCCCACGCGCTGATGGCATGGCCTGCCCGCTTATTGCGCCCGGTCAGAGCACAAATAGCGCTTCTCACTGCGCAAGCAAGCTACCAAAAATAAGCATTGCGAACGTGGGAAATAACGCTCGCGGCACCGATAGTCACAACTTAAGATTATTCTCAGACTTGGGTAAGTTTAGGCTTATTTATCCGCAACTACCGAAACCGCGCATTGCGAAATGAAAATGATTGGCATGCGCAGCGTTATATTCCGGCCCGAGCGCATTGCCAAAAAAACCGCACCCGTCATTGAACACCTTGCGTAAATATATGCCGTTGTCGGTGGGTTTCGACCACTGTTTTTCTATTCTCAGCCGTTGGCCATTCGCCATGTGAAACCCGGAAACATCCCAGGCATCTGCCGTTGCATGTTCACTCAGACGCCCAGTTGGACGATGATAAATATTGCGGCAGGCATAACTGCCAAGATGATCGATGCGCGTCAGGCGAGTCCCTAATTGCCGTTGCGCCAGCGGTGCGGCGACCTGGGTAACAAACATGGTGCTGCTCAACGCCAGTGGGCAACTGGCCAGAAAGCTTGAGCTGAGCTTGACCTGGCCAAAGCCCTGTACGCGTATCGGTGCCGCAAGCGGACAGTCACCAGCGACATCGGCGACCTGGCGAAACGCCACGTAGCCGGCATCCCTCGCCTGTACCAACGCCGATCTGCACGCCTGCGGATCGTCCGCCAGCCGTTGCAGCTTCAGGCGCGTAATAAACGTCGGCGGATCGTTGACCGACAGCGGCGAAAACGGGTGATAACCTGGCGGCAATTGCCGCAGCCACCACGGCGCACTGCCCGCCATGACCAGTATGATCAGAATACCCATTCCCCACCGCCGCATAATTACCCTCGCCGAGGCTAAAACTTGAGTATAGGTGATGACGACGTCGCGCTACCCTTAACGGGATGCAAACAAGAACCATTCTCACTTTTATTTTAACCACAACTTGGTTAGAATCCTCGCCGCTCTGGATAGGATTAATCCGAGCGCCAATCATGGAAAAGTGAATAAATAGGGACGCAATGAAAACCTACGGACTGTTAATTATATTGCCAATTGCCACATTAACCGGCTGTAGCCGATGGGAACGGCCCGGTGCCAATGATGTCGCCCGCCAGGCCGACTACGCAGCATGCGAAGCACGTGGCTTCGATCGCTTTCCGCCGGATGTGGTGCGGGATATCGAATTTGATTACGGCGATAAATACGTCACCTGCGAAAAAAACAAGAAAACCTGCCCGAACGGCTATCGCTACGAGCCGCGACCGTCGTTGCGTACGGTGCAAAGCGATCGCAACCAGGATGCCCGCACGGCAACTATCGCCGCCTGCATGTACGGCAAAGGCTGGCACGAAAAAACCTATTATTGGCCACAGTGGTAATCCACGCCTGGTCGCTATTCGTCGTCACCGTGCGGCATACCGGTTTTCGGCCTGGTTTTATCTTCTTCGTGTGGCTTGTTTTTCGCCGTTGCTAACGCTTTGCCAATCAGCCACAGCAGTAATGGCATTAACAACAGGCATATTCCCAAGGTAATCAGCGCGTTGGTCATCCTTCTTTCGCCTGTTCAGAGGACATTATGCCTGAGTGTAGCATTTTTGAACCACTGCCGGCATTGCCTCAGCCGGTTCCAGGCCGGCAATCGCCGGCCTGGGTTGGCAGTTAGCGGATCACCATCACCGAGGTTTTCGCGTGTCGCACGATGGCGGCGGCGTTCGAACCAAGCAGGTAGGTTTTTACGCTGGGCCGGCGAGAGCCGATGACGATCAGATCGGCATCTATCTCTTCGGCCAGTTGCAACACTTCGTCACGCGGTGAGCCAAAACTGATGGTGTAGGCGAGCCGCTCCAGGGGAATATCCATTTCGGAGATTATTTTCTTTAGCTTATCAATGGCCTGTGTTTCAGCCTGATTTTCAAACTCTTTGATGCCGAACGAATAAGCGGTAACAAAAGCGGACGCATCCGGCAACGCATGGAAGAAATGCACCTTGGCGCCAGAGGCTTTTGCCAGATACTCCACGTGTTTAAGCGCGTTTTCCGTCAGTTTTTCTTCATCAATATCTACTGGCACTAATATTGTCTTGTACATATTCCGCCCCTTATTGAGTCGCTCTACTGAGCCTAGCTTACTGCTCTGCGATGATAAGGAGGAATCTGTTAGGCGTTTTTTGTGATCGGCCAGCGATTCTAAATAACCGCTTGAAAGTATTTAACAATAAATCAACAAAAACAGCCTGGTTATCATCCCGACAATCCCCGAAAGCCACAGAACAAGGTGGGCCCGCTATGCTTACCATTTCCCCACTATAAGGAAGCTTGAGCGATGAAACTGACGCCTGCCGTTATCAAGAAAGCACATTTGGCGATGTCGTTTTTATGGATCATTTTGGCGATACCGTCCGTCATCTGGTGGAAGAACAGCGTCCTGTGGGTGATTATCATCAGCATTTATGCCAACGTGGTCGGGCATCTGGCGGGCTATACCGCAGCCAGGGCAGATGAAGCGGCAGAGGCCGGCGAAGCGGAACAACGGCAAAAACGCTAGCGGTCCGTTACGCATGCCAAAGAACAGAAGCCGGCAGGCTTCTGTTTCTGGCGAGATGTTTCAGCGTTGGATGAAGTCCAGCAGATCCTGGTTAATCTGCGCCTTGTGGGTGCTGCACAAGCCATGCGATGCGCCGGGATAGACCTTTTCCTGCGCGTTCGGTAACAGTTTCAACGCGGCCTGGCTGGAGGAGATCGGCGGTACTATCTGATCGTCATCACCATAAATCACCAGGGTAGGAATGGTCATGCGCTGCAAATCCTCCCGCTGATCGGTGGCGGAAAATGCTGCAACACAATCATACAGCGCCTTGATGGAACCCTGCATGCCCTGCAACCAGAAGCTGTCACGCATCCCTTGCGATGGCTGTGAGTTCGGGCGATTGAAACCGTAGAAGGTCTCGGAAAGATCCTTGAAGAATTGCGACCGGTCGTTAACCACGCCGTCACGAATGCCATCAAATACCGACAACGGCAAACCGTTCGGGTTAAAATCGGTTTTCAGCATAATCGGCGGCACGGCGCCAATCAGCACCGCCTTGGCCACCCGTTCGGTACCGTGACGGGCAATGTAGCGTGCCACTTCACCGCCGCCGGTGGAATGGCCGACATGAACCGCATTCTGTAAATCCAGCGCCGCCGTCAACTCTGCCAGATCGTCGGCATACTGGTCCATGTTATGGCCATCCCACGGCTGTGAAGAACGTCCATGCCCGCGACGGTCGTGCGCAATCACTCGATAGCCGTGTGACGCGAGGAACAGCATTTGATCTTCAAAAGCGTCCCCGGACAGCGGCCAGCCGTGACTGAACACTACCGGTTGGCCCTCGCCCCAATCTTTGTAATAAAGCAGAGTGCCATCTTTCAGCTTGAGCGTAGTGCTATTGGACATCGTTATACTCCATGTAGTGATGGGAAAGGCGTATTTGCGTTCAGGTTACGCCCCTGACGTGACAAACCAATGTCATTAAGTATGGACTAGCGAATGGCACTCTGCGTAGCCCGCAACGCCTGCAGATGCAGCAACGTCCATGCGCGACGTATTGAGTCGCATGATTTCCATGATCTGTTTTGCAGGTCAGTTGCCGCCGTGCGGCATGAGTTTTGCCTGTCGAGGCGTGGCTAACGCGCCAAATGGGCTTAGCCATCCTGCCGTTGCGGCAGACGCATGATTAATTTTCAGGGCATATATCAGCAACGGCAAAGCCTCCGCCAGCGCAGGCTGAAAAACCTAAGCAAATGATTTTGCTGTCACCTGGCCGGCGACGCGCAGCGCAGCCGCTGCGCAACTTACCGCCCGCCGTCGTTTTTCGCTCTCCCATCGATAACCATCGGCGGCAACGCTGTCGGCGATATGGCTTACATCACCCCACATTAGTTTTTCTCATGCGATTTTTTAAGCCGTTTTATTATCAAAGAGATAGCCTCGCCAGGGACTGTTAATTTGCGGTAACCAGGAGTAACCTTGCGCCCCCTGAACGCCCGCCCAGCCTGGCTGGCGTCATCAGCACATGCGTTTCGACGTACGCTGAGATTATGCGCTGATGAAAATATTGCACTATCTTAAAAAGCCGGCACCGCCGGGCTAAACGTATAAAAAACAGCCACAACAGAGCTGGTAATTCCATTCATGACAGGTAAAAACAGGACATCATCAGATGGTCGATCACGCTAAAAATACCGACAGCGACAACGCTGCATCAGAAGATAGCCTTCGAAGAAACCTTTCCAACCGCCATATACAACTGATCGCCATCGGCGGCGCTATCGGCACCGGTCTGTTTATGGGCTCAGGGAAAACCATCAGTCTGGCTGGGCCTTCGATCATTTTTGTCTATATGATCATCGGCTTTATGCTGTTTTTTGTTATGCGCGCGATGGGCGAATTGCTGCTGTCGAACTTACAGTACAAATCCTTTAGCGACTTCGCCGCCGATCTGCTCGGCCCATGGGCCGGGTTCTTCACCGGTTGGACCTACTGGTTCTGCTGGGTCGTCACCGGCATTGCCGACGTGGTGGCGATCACCGCCTACGCCCAGTTCTGGTTCCCCGAGCTTTCGCAATGGGTCGCTTCGCTGCTGTGCGTCCTGTTGTTGCTCAGTCTGAACCTGGCCACGGTGAAAATGTTTGGTGAAATGGAATTCTGGTTCGCCATGATTAAAATCGTCGCGATAGTCGGCCTGATCGTTGCCGGTCTGGTGATGATTGCCATCCATTACCCTTCTCCGAGCGGTACGGTGGCCTCGTTCTCCCATCTGTGGAACGACGGCGGCATGTTCCCTAAAGGCATCAGCGGCTTCTTCGCCGGTTTTCAGATCGCGGTTTTCGCCTTTGTCGGCATCGAACTGGTGGGCACCACGGCAGCTGAAACCAAAAATCCGGAAAAAGTACTGCCACGCGCCATCAATGCCATTCCACTGCGCATCATCATGTTTTATGTATGTTCGCTGATCGTTATCATGTCGGTAACGCCGTGGAACTCGGTGGTGGCGGACAAGAGCCCGTTCGTTGAACTGTTCGTGCTGATTGGCCTACCTGCGGCGGCCAGCGTGATCAATTTCGTGGTGCTGACCTCTGCTGCCTCATCTGCCAACAGCGGCGTGTTTTCTACCAGCCGCATGCTGTACGGCCTGGCACAACAGGGTGACGCACCTCAGCCCTTCGCCAAACTGTCCAAACGCGCGGTGCCGGCCAACGGTCTGACGTTTTCCTGCATTTGCCTGCTGAGTGGCGTGGTGCTGATTTATCTGATCCCGAACGTAGTGACGGTATTCACGCTGGTAACCACCGTATCGGCGATCCTGTTCATGTTCGTCTGGAGCATCATTCTGTGCTCATACCTGGTTTACCGTAAGCGACGCCCGGAACTGCATCAGAAATCGGTCTACAAAATGCCGGCCGGTAAACTGATGTGCTGGGTATGCATGGCGTTCTTCGCCTTTGTACTGGTCTTGCTGACCTTGCAGAGCGACACCCGCCAGGCACTGATGGTAACGCCGCTGTGGTTCGTGGTGCTGGGCATCGGCTACGGGCTGGCGCGCAACAAAAAACGCGCCTGATGCGGGTTCAGGGGATGTCAGACATCCCCTGCTCGCCTCACTTCGACGCTTAGCCCTCGGTGAGCGTATCCGGCTTGGCCCTGCGCCGAATGCGCAGTTCGCTGACGATCACCCCAATAACGATCAACGCACCGCCGAGCAGCGCAATGCCCGGTAAACGCTCACCGGCCATGCGCCCGACAATCCCTGCCCATACCGGCTCGCCGGCATAAATCACCGTGGCACGCGTCGGCGACACGCTACGCTGGGCCCAGTTCATGGTAACCTGGATCAACGCGCTGGCGATGCCCAGCCCAACCGCGCTGTACAGCAGATAATTGGAATACGCCGGTATGGACTCCCCGGTGGGCGCCATCATCAAAAACGACAGCAGCGACGCGGTAGCCAACTGCACCAGGGTGACGCGTTTGACGTTTACCTTACCGGCGTAGGCGCCAATCAGGATGATTTCGGCCGCGATCGCCAGCGTGCTGACCAGCGTCAGGATCTCGCCCAGGGACAGCGTCATTTCATTACTGCCAGGCCCGGCCATCAGCATCAGGCCGGTAAACGCCAGCAGTACGCCAAGCCACGACATGATGCCGGGAAAGCGCCCCAGCACCAGCCATTGCAGCAATGGTACGATCGGCACGTACATCGCGGTGATGAAAGCGGACTGACTGCTACTGATGGTCTGTAACCCAACGGTTTGCAAACCATAGCCAAACATGATGGAAAGACCAATAAACGCGCCAGCCTTGAATTCGTACCAGGTCAGGCCGCGCAGGCTACCCAGCGAAAACAGCGCCAGCGCCAAGGTGGCGGTGCCAAATCGCAGCCCGACAAAGAAAAACGGGCCGCTGACCATCATCGCGTGATGCACCGCCAAAAAGGTGCCGCCCCAAATCATGGTGATAAAAATAAGTATCGCCTCCTGAGGTTTTATCTTCAGAAACAGGCGAGAGAAAAAGGATTTTTTGACCGATGACACCGACTTGCCCTTCATGCAGAGTGCAATATAATGCACAGATCCTGCCAGTATGAGGCATCAACAGACAATGAGCAATATAATGCACAATGGAAAGCCCGACGCGCTGCGGGTGCTGCAATACCTCAGCAGCAATGTGCGGGGATACCGCCAACAGGCGGGCCTGAGTCAGATGGCGCTGGCCGGGCTCTCTGGCGTTAGCCGGCGGATGCTGGCGGGGATCGAGGCCGGCGATCGCAACGTCAGTCTGGCCGTGCTGGACAAACTGGCGGCAGCGCTTGAAGTATCATTTACCGATTTGATTCAGGCACCTGACGCGCGCGGCAATCACCTGATTGGCGAATTGGCCTGGCAAGGTAACCAACCGCAGAGTCAGGCCATTCTTGCTGCCAGCGTACCGGCCCGGCAGCGCGTGGAGCTGTGGCAATGGACGCTGATGCCCGGCGAGCACTACGACTCGCTACCGGATGCGCAAGGCTGGCACGAAATCATTTACGTGGTCAGCGGCAGCATGACGCTGATCCTGACGCAACAGACGTTGACCCTGAGCGCCGGCCAGACCCACGTGTTCAACAGCGATCAACACTATGCCTATGCCAACCGCGGCAGCGAACCGCTACGGTTTATCCGCAACGTGACGTTTTAGTCGTCATTGTCGGCCCGCTGTTCCGGCAGTTCCTCCAGCGGCGGCTGAATGCCTTCCGAAATATAATCCTTGGCGGCAAAAACGCGCTGATTGCCAAGTCGATCCTCGACCACAACGTGCTTTATGGCGCCGCTTGCCAATAAAATCCGCTTGATACCACGACACTGATCCATCGGGGTTGCTCCAGCTGTTGCACATCCCTTCAGTGTATACCCAAAATAATGCCGTTACCGATGACGACTCGGCTAGCGTAGAGGTTATTGCTGTTGCAGCCAACGCTGCAACTGTTCGACGGCGCTGCCGGGCGCGATGGGTTGCGGCGTCAACAGACAGTAACTGCTGCCGTCCTGCTGAAAGCCAAACGGCGCCACCAGCATGCCGGCGTGAATATCGTCGCGCACCTGCCGCCATGGACCGATGCCGATGCCGAGCCCGGCGGACGCGGCCTGCAGGCTGAAATAGAAGTGATCAAAACGCTGTTGCGCCAGCCCGTCGAGCGTCATCCCCTGCGCTTGCGCCCAGTCGTCCCACGCCGTCGGTCGCGTCGCGCTGTGCAGTAGCACCGCATCGCGGCGCAGGCGGAGATCGCTGCCACTGCCCTCGACAAAACGCGCGAGTGCTTCCGGTTTACAGACCGGGCCGACCTTCTCGGCAAACAGCACGCAACTGTAAATATGGCGCTCCCAGGCAAAGTCATTGCGGCGAATCGCCAGCGTAATGCCATCGTGAAACACCACCGGCCCGCCACCCGCTACCAGTTGCACGTTGATTTCCGGGTGCGCCTGCTGGAACGACGGCAGACGTGGGATCAACCAGCGCATTAACAGGGTCGGCTCGCAGGACAGTACGATCGGAGCCTGCTGCGCCTGGCGATAGAGCCCCTGCACCGCGTGCTCAAGAATGCCAAACGCCTGCTGAGTGGCGTGGAGCAACGTGCTACCGGCGGCGGTGAGATATACCCGCCGATGACGCCGTTCAAATAACGCCAGCCCCAGCTCATCCTCCAATGCGCGCACTGCCCGGCTGACTGCGCCATGCGTCAGATTCAGCGAGCTCGCCGCCTGGGTAAAACTTTCCAGCCGGGCGGCGGCCGCAAAACAGCGTAGCCCGCCCAACGAAATCTGCCGGCCGATTTTAGGTGATATTTTCTCACTGATATCGTCAGTTTTCATCGTTTGTCCCGCGACTCCCTTTCCGCCACAATCCGCCTTCTCTTACGCTTCATCAAGCAGGGCAACTATGACCGAATTTATCGCCGTCGTCACCATTACCTTACTCGCCGTCATCAGTCCGGGACCGGACTTCGCCATGGTATCGCGCAACAGTTTGTTGAACTCCCGGCGCAGTGGGATCCTTACCGCCATTGGCATCGGTTCCGGTGTGTTGATCCATGTCGGCTATACGCTGATTGGCGTTGGGGTGCTGATACAGCAGTCGCTGTGGTTGTTTAACCTGCTGAAAATCATCGGCGCTGCCTATCTGATCTATCTGGGCGTAGGCATGCTGCGACAGGCCGCTGCCCCGTCGGCGAATGCCGAGCGCGCCGCTAACGCCATCGGTGATTTTAACGCACTTAAAACAGGTTTTCTGACCAATCTGCTGAATCCCAAAACCACCATCTTTATCGTCAGTCTGTTTATGCAGGTGGTCAACCCGCATACCTCGCTCGGTATTCAGATCGCCTACGGTCTGTTTATTGCCATTGCGCATATCATCTGGTTCAGTTTGGTCGCGCTGCTGTTTTCAACGCCGCGTATCAATGCGCAGTTCCTGCGTTTGCGCAGCGGCATCGACCGGCTGTTCGGCAGTCTGTTGATTGCCTTTGGCGGATTGCTGGCGCTGGCCGGTATCCGTTAACGCCGCACGCGCCAACTTGCCGGTTAGCTTCTATGCTTAGCGATGGGGTTTTATTCAGCAACGCAGGAGAAGCAAGATGGCGAAACTATTGGTGCTTTACTACTCGATGTACGGGCATATTGAAACGCTGGCACAGGCTGTTGCCGAGGGAGCCGGCAAAGTCAGCGGCATTGAGGTTAGCGTGAAACGGGTAGCGGAAACCATGCCGGCCGAGGCCTTTGCCAACGCCGGCGGCAAAACCGATCAGCCGGCGCCGGTTGCCAGCCCGCAAGAGCTGGCAGAGTACGATGCGATCATCATCGGCACGCCAACCCGCTTTGGCAATATGTCCGGCCAGATGCGCACCTTCTTCGATCAGACCGGCGGGCTGTGGGCGTCCGGTGCACTGCACGGCAAAATTGCCAGCGTATTTTCCTCCACCGGCACCGGCGGCGGTCAGGAGCACACCATTTCGTCGACCTGGACCACGCTGGCGCACCACGGCATGATCATCGTACCTATCGGTTACAAAACGCCGGAGCTGTTTGACGTTTCAAAAACCCGTGGCGGCACGCCCTATGGCGCCACCACCATTGCCGGTGCCGATGGCTCGCGCCAGCCCAGCCAAGAAGAACTCAACATCGCGCGCTATCAGGGTGAATACGTCGCCAGTCTGACCGCCAAGCTGAAAAGCTGAACATTCACCGTACTACTCTTTCCTGGGGCCGGACAGCCACCGGCCCGATCTTGTTGCGGCGTCACACCGGCGCTAAAATGCGGCCACCCTGCCATTCATTCGCTGAACGTCACGGTCGAAATTCGTCCTGCTTTTCCGCTCGGCTTCGCGCCCTGCGGCAGGCGTTGTCTATTTTGCGCATTGCAAAGGGAAATAAGTCAGTGTCTAAAGATTTTGATGAACTAATAAGAGACATGGATCTTATTATTGAAAATGTAGACAATTTAAAGGCTATGGCCCCGCGTGCGGATGTGCCGCCGGTCGCACCCCCTGCGGCCCATCACTATGATTCATTTTGCGAAACCATGGCGTTGAAAATGGTGCTCAAGGTTTTGCTGTCATCGGTGGATAAAATCGTCAAGGTTCAGATCGCCAACAAGGTTGAGCAGGAAATTTGCCAAATAGAACAGCAGGTGGTTAAAGCCGGTGGCGGCCCGGTTTCGGCCGACGACCTGGCGCAAATGACGCACTATGTACGCCATACGGTGAATGCCTTGCTGGAATAAGCGTCAAAAAACGGGCCAATGCTGGCGGGCATGATCAATTTTTACGAAATTTTTATATTGCCCGCTTTATTCTTTACGCATTGTCTGACTAACTGGACGTATTGCCAACGGCGGCTTGGGCGCAAGCATGGTTAAAACAAAACAAATTCTTATCGTTGTCCACCTGTGTAGTTTTTTGGTTGTTCTCTACAGTCTTTCCATGATTCCACCGTTGCTGATGGCACTGCTGTACAAGGAAAAAAGCGTTTTTTCCTTCTTTTACACGCTGGTGATCGTTGGTGCGCTCGGAGGACTGGGCTGGTTCAGTAGCCGGCAGTCCAGGGTACAGCTGCGCACCCAGGACGGTTTTCTAATTATCGTTTTGTTTTGGTTCCTATTTTCTTTAATCAGCGCCATGCCGTTATGGCTGGATGATAGCCTCAATATCAGCCTGGTCGACGCGGTGTTCGAGGGCGTTTCAGGTATCACAACCACTGGCGCATCGGTGTTGAACGACGTTTCCGGCGTGCCTAAATCGGTGCTCTATTACCGTTCCCAGCTTAATTTTATCGGTGGTTTGGGGGTTATCGTACTGGCGGTGGCGGTGCTGCCGCTGCTGGGTATCGGTGGCGCCAAACTGTACCAGTCGGAAATGCCCGGCCCGTTCAAGGAAGAGCGGCTGACGCCGCGCCTGGCCGATACCTCCAAAAACCTGTGGCTGATTTATCTGGCGTTGGGCCTGCTATGCACCGTGGCGTTTCGCGTGGCCGGCATGCCGTGGTTTGACGCGCTGTGTCACGGGCTCTCCACCGTTTCGCTCGGCGGTTTTTCGACCCGCAATGAAAGCCTCGGCTATTTCGACAGTTCGGCGGTGGAAATGGTCGGCGGTATTTTTTCCATCCTGGCGGCGGTCAACTTTACGCTGTATTTCGTTGCCGTCGGCAGGCGCAGCTTCAAACCGCTCTATCGCAACCCCGAACTGCGCTTCTTTTTGCTGATCCTGTCGATCGTCGTCGCAATTGTAGTGGTTGAGCTTTACCGTGCTGACATGTACGGCGCGAAAGACGCCTTTGTTCACGGTTTCTTCCTCACCAGTTCAATGATGACCGATAACGGCCTGGCCACCGCCGACTACGCACAGATGCCCTCGCATACCATCATGCTATTGCTGGCAGCCAGCTTCTTTGGCGGCTGCGTCGGCTCAACCTGCGGCGGCATCAAGGCGTTGCGCTTTTTGATCATGTACAAGCAGAGCCGCCACGAAGTCAATCAACTGGTGCACCCGAACGCCATCTTCACCATCAAAGTGGGTAACGCCCCGATCCACGATCGGGTGCTACGCTCGGTGTGGAGCTTCTTTTTCCTGTACGTCTTATTCAGTTGCTTCTTTATTTGGGCGCTGAACCTGATGGGATACGACATCATGACGTCGTTCGCTACCGTCGCCGCCTGCATCAACAACATGGGGTTGGGCTTTGGTGAGACCGCCGCCGGTTTTGGCACCCTGAGCGATTCGGCCAAGTGGCTGATGTGTGCCGCCATGCTGTTTGGCCGTCTGGAAATTTACCCAATCCTGATTTTGTGTTCGCGCGCCTTTTGGCGCTTCTAAACCACTTTCCTGCTACGCTTAATACGTGGCTGCTGACGCCGGTGTCACCGAGAGCACCGGCGTTATCGTGCCGTCTGGCAGCGTGCTTTTCATATAGTCAAAAGTTCTAAAGGCATTAGCAATAATAGCCGTTTTAACCAGAAGCCTGAAAAATGGCGCCCTTTTAAGGTATACTGCCTCGCACACTGTTTCGGGCGTTGCTGCGCCCGTTTTTATGGAGTTGTTAAAACGATTAGCCTAACTCCCTAACGGACTAGCTAAAAGGTATTCTATGAGCCAAAACGACACTGAAAACGTGGCACGTCGTAGCCATATCAATCCTCCGGTATTTTATATTTCCGCCATCTTGATTTTTGTCCTGGTGGCGTTTGCGGCCTTTTATCCCGAATTGGCAGATCGCAAATTCAAAGCGTTGCAACAGGGTATTTTCACCAATGCCAGTTGGTTCTATATTTTGGCGGTGGCGCTGATTCTGCTGAGCGTCACCTTTTTAGGTTTGTCACGTTACGGCAATATCAAACTCGGGCCGGATCACGCCCAACCTGACTTCAGCTACGTGTCGTGGTTTGCGATGCTGTTTTCTGCCGGCATGGGCATCGGCCTGATGTTCTTTGGCGTCGCCGAGCCGGTGATGCACTATCTTTCGCCGCCGGTCGGCACGCCGGAAACAGTGGAAGCGGCTAAACAGGCCATGCGCCTGACCTTCTTCCACTGGGGCCTGCATGCCTGGGCGATTTATGCCATCGTGGCACTGATCCTGGCGTTCTTCAGTTACCGTCACGGCCTGCCGCTGACGCTGCGTTCGGCGCTATATCCGATTATCGGCGATCGCATCTATGGGCCGATTGGCCATGCGGTCGACATCTTTGCGGTTATCGGTACCGTGTTTGGCGTCGCGACCTCGCTGGGCTATGGCGTCTTGCAGGTTAATGCCGGGCTGAATCACCTGTTCGGCTTGCCGATAAACGAAACGGTGCAGGTGGTACTGATCGTGGTGATCACCGCGTTGGCCACGCTGTCGGTGGTATCCGGGCTGGACAAAGGCATTCGCATTCTGTCCGAACTGAACCTTGGTCTGGCGGTGCTGCTGCTGGTGATGGTCGGGGTGCTCGGTCCAACGGTGCTGCTGCTGAAATCCTTTGTGGAAAACACCGGCGGTTATCTGTCTGAAATCGTCAGCAAAACCTTCAACCTATACGCCTATGAGCCTAAATCCAGCAACTGGCTGGGGGGCTGGACGCTGCTGTACTGGGGCTGGTGGCTGTCGTGGTCGCCATTCGTCGGCATGTTTATCGCGCGCGTTTCCCGCGGCCGCACCATCCGCGAATTCGTCACCGGCGTGCTGTTTGTTCCTGCCGGCTTCACGCTGCTGTGGATGACCTTCTTCGGTAACAGCGCCATTCATCTGATTATGGATGAAGGCGCTCGCGATCTGGCCAGCACGGTGCAGAACGACGTTTCGCTGGCGCTGTTCAACTTCCTCGAGCACTTCCCGTTCTCCAATATCCTGTCGTTTATCGCCATGGCGATGGTGGTGGTGTTCTTTGTTACCTCTGCCGACTCGGGTGCGATGGTGGTCGATACGCTGGCCTCCGGCGGCAATGACCAAACGCCAATCTGGCAGCGTATCTTCTGGGCCGGGTTGATGGGCGTGGTGGCTATAGCCCTGCTGCTTGCCGGCGGCCTGAGCGCGTTGCAAACCGTGACCATCGCCAGCGCCCTGCCGTTTTCAATCATTCTGCTGGTGTCTATTTACGGTCTGCTGAAGGCGCTGCGAGTCGACGCCTACAAGCGTGACAGTCAGATGATGACCACCATTGCGCCTACCGCCGCCCGCAATCCGATCTCGTGGCAGCGTCGTTTGCGCAATATTGCCTATTTCCCGAAACGCTCTCAGGTGAAACGCTTTGTCAGTGAAGTAGTGCAACCGGCAATGACGTTGGTAGAAGCGGAACTGGCCAAGCAGAGTACCGTTTCCTCGATTGACGACTCGCAAGACGACCGTATCCGTTTTGAAGTGGATCTGGGCGAGGATCTGAACTTTGTCTATGAAGTGCGCCTGCGTGCCTACATTCAACCGGCCTTTGCCCTGGCCGGGTTGAACGATGAACAACGTGACGAGGAGCATAAGTACTACCGCGGCGAAGTTCATCTGAAGGAAGGCGGCCAGGATTACGACGTGATGGGCTGGACACAGGAGCAGATCATTCACGATATCCTCGATCAGTACGAGAAACACCTGCACTTCTTGCATCTGGTGCGCTAACTGTCACAGGGTGACCGAGTGGCCCATTCGATAGGCAACGCCGGATTCCCCTTATTCTCACCGCCCCGTCTGGGGCGGTTTTTGTTTTAGATATTTTATTTATCTATGTATCAACCCTGACACATTCAAGAAACCAGGGCGCTGCATTGTTGTATCCGCATCACTGCGATAAGTTCAAATGACTGTATATACGTACAGTATTTTGCCAACTTATTGAGGATATCACTATGCGCTTGTCCAGAATTATTGCCCTTTCCGCCTTGCTGCTGGCAACCCAGGCCGGTGCCGCCACGCTGGAATCCATCGACAATTGTGCGGTCGGTTGCCCGACCGGCGGCGATTCTAACCTGTCAATTGTTCGCCACGCCTACACGCTGAATAACAACGGCGACACCAAGTTTGCCAATTGGGTTGCCTACCACATCACCAAAGATACGCTGGCCAGTGGCAAATCACGCACCTGGCGCACCGACCCGGCGCTGGATCCGGCACAGACGCTGGCACCTGCCGACTACACTGGCGCCAACGCCGCGCTGCAGGTGGACCGGGGACATCAGGCGCCGCTGGCCTCACTGGCCAACGTGTCGGACTGGGAGTCGCTGAACTATCTGTCCAACATTACGCCGCAAAAATCCGATCTTAACCAGGGCTCCTGGGCCGCGCTGGAAGATCAGGAGCGCAAGTTGATCGCACGCGCCGACATCAGCTCGGTCTATACCGTGACCGGGCCGCTGTACGAACGTGATATGGGAAAACTGCCGGGAACCACCAAGAGCCACACCATCCCCAGCGGCTACTGGAAAGTGATTTTCATCAATAACAGCCCGGAGGTTAATCATTACGCCGCGTTTATCTTCGACCAGAATACGCCGCGCGGCGCTGACTTCTGCCAGTTTCGCGTGACGGTTGACGAGGTTGAAAAACGCAGTGGTCTGATCCTGTGGGCCGGCCTGCCTGATGACGTGCAAGCCTCGCTGAAACAAAAACCCGGCGTACTGCCCGAACTGATGGGCTGCCAGCGCTAAGCTCGACATGAGGCCAGCAGGGGCGACAACCGCGCCCCTGCTGATTACTTCAGATAAAACACCTCGCGTAACGAAGTAGTCACCGGGCTGAAATCGACGTTGCTGGGCATCAGCTCGCTCATATATCGCCACCAGCGCTGACAAATCTCGGTTTGTGCCACCGCATCCCACTGCGCCTGCGATTCTATGTCCACCACGCCAAACAGCAAATGCCGCGTTTCATCGAGAAAAATAGAATAATGGTGCGCGCCATGGGCCTTCAGCACCTGCGCCAACTCCGGCCAGATCGGGTCATGCCGCCGCTGATATTCGGCATGCGCCCCGGGGTTTACCTGCATGACAAAAGCCTTGCGTATCATTGTCCGTTTCCTCCGCACTGACGCCGGGCGAACTGCGGCACCACACTCTGGCCACGCGCCGGCATTATTGCACCTCCAACGCGGCGCTCATTGGCGTAACGCCAAAACGCGCGGCCAGCGCGATAAACTGCTCGGTGGAGATGGTTTGCCGCTTCCCCCCCATCGCAATCACTTTCACCATGATTTCGGCGGACTTCTCGGCAGTGTCGATCAGGCCAAACGCCTCATCCAGCGTCGGCCCGCAGCCGAAAATGCCATGGAACGGCCACAAGACCAGGCTGTGATGGCGCATCTGTTCGGCGGTTTTCACGCCAATGCCGTCGGTGCCCGGCACCATCCATGGCACTATGCCAATACCGTCCGGGAACACCACCAGGCATTCGGTGCTCCCCTCCCATAGCAGGCGGGTAAAGCTGGCGCTTTCCAGTTTTTCGACAAAGCTGAGCGCGATCAGGTTGGTGGCATGACAATGCATAATCACCCGATCCTGACCGTTGCTGAGCTGCATACGCACAATGTGCGACTGAAAGTGCGACGCCAGTTCAGAGGTCGGCAAGCCGCCCTGCGAAAGTCCCCAGTGAATATGATAGGCCGTGCCGTTATGGTTGACCTGCAGCAGCACCAGGCTTTCCTCCGGCGCCAACGGCACGTTGCGGAAGAACTTGCCGGAGCCGGTCACCAGGAACCAGCAGTCGGCCAGTTCAGCCGCCGGTTGGCTGAGCTCTTCACAGCGCGGTTCAGCGACAAAATCGGCACAGTACGGCGCCACATCGTCATCGGTCAGGCGCAGGCTGATATTGCCGCCGTTGCGTTCATCCCAACCTTTTAGCCACATGTCGCCGGTGGCCTTAATCATACCCTGGACGAACCAGGAAGAAAGTATGCGTTGCATTGCGCTAGTCCTTAACGTTGGCTGAGAATCTGTTGTTCATAATCACGCACCGTGTCAAGCCAGCGGGCATCGGCCGGTACATCGTGTCGCTGGCAATAGGTTTCCCACACCGCTTGCCACGGCAGGGATTTTTGCTCTTCCAGCAATGCCAGACGCGCGGTGTAATCCCCCTGCTGTTCCCGTTGGCGCAGCATTTCGGTCGGCTCCAGCAGAGCCCGCAGCAGCGCTTTTTTCATATTGCGGGTGCCAATCACCCAGGCGGCGATACGGTTGATCGAGGCATCAAAGAAATCCAGCCCGATATGCACCCGGTCAGCCAACTGATGACGCACGATCTCACTGGCGATGGCCTGCGTTTCATCATCCAGCAGCACCACATGATCGCTGTCCCAGCGCACCGGGCGGCTGACGTGCAGCAGCAGTCGCGGCACGTACAGCATGGCGCTGGAAATCTTGTCGGAAATCACCTCTGTGGGATGGAAATGCCCCGCATCCAGGCATAGCGCGGTTTGGCGACTGGCGGCATAACCGAGATAGAATTCATTGGAACCGACGGTGTAACTTTCTGCGCCAATGCCAAACAGCTTGCTTTCCACGGCGTCAATGTGGTGCGCCGGATCGAGCTTTTCCGCCAGCACCTCATCCAGGGCGCTGACCAGACGCTGACGCGGGGCCAGACGATCGACCGGCGTGTCTTTCATGCCGTCCGGGACCCAGATATTCATCACCGATGCGCTGCCTAACTGCTGGCCAAAATAGGCGGAAACCCTGCGGCTGGCCTGGCAGTGTTCAATCCAGAAACGGCGAACCTGCGGATCGGCGCTGGACAGCGTAAAGCCGCTGGCGCTCAGCGGATGCGAGAAACAGGACGGATTGAAATCCAGCCCCAGATTGTGCCGTTTGGCCCAGTCAACCCAGTGCGTAAAATGGCGCGGCTCAATTTCATTGCGTGGGACCGGGGTGTCCGACTCCAGATAAATGGCATGCAGATTCAGCCGATTCGGGCCGGGGATCAGCGCCAGCGCCTGCTCCAGATCGGCACGCAGCTCTGCGGCGTTGCGCGCTTTGCCAGGATAATTGCCGGTGGCCTGGATACCGCCGGTTAACAGCCCCTGCGGGTTTTCAAAACCGGCGACGTCATCGCCCTGCCAGCAGTGTATCGATACCGGCAGCCGGTCCAGCGTGTCCAGGGCGGCGTCAACATCCACGCCAATGTCGGCAAAGCGTCGTTTGGCCAGTTCCCAGGCCTGTTCAATCGGGCTCGTCATACGCAAAATTCCTTAGAGGATTGGCTCAGCGACTGAAATTGCGGCCAGTGGGCGGCAAAATCCGGGTTGTCGTGAGGAGTAAAATGTTGCAACGGAAAATTGGCGGCCACCACCTGGCGGAAATGCTCAATATCATCCACGGCCCCCAGTGCCATCAGTTGTGCGCCAACGTTGCCGAGCGTGGAGGCTTCAATCGGACCTGCGCTGACCGCCAAACCGGTGGCATCGGCGCAAAGCTGGTTCAGCAACGCGTTCTGGCTGCCGCCGCCGACGATATGCAGTCGGCTTAACGGTCGCCCATGCAGATCGGCCAACTGTTGCGCCACCTGTCGATAAAGCATCGCCAGGCTGTCGAAAATGCAGCGCACCAGCTGTGCCGGCGTTTCCGGCACCGGCATGCCCCGTTCACGGCAACTGTCCTGAATGGTTTGCCGCATGCTGACCGGGTTGATAAAGCGGGGATCGTTGGGGTTGACCAGCCAACGGCACGCTGGTTGCTGCGCCGCCTGCGCGATAAGCGTCGGCAAATCGTCCAGCGGCAGTTCACGGGTAATACGTTGCAGCAACCACAGCCCCATGATGTTTTTCAGCACCCGGTAGCCGGTCGCGCCGCCTTCATTGGTAATATTCGCCGCCAGCGCCGCGTCATTCACCATCGCCAATGGGCTTTCAATGCCCATCAACGACCAGGTGCCAGAGCTCAAATAAGCGGCATCGGCATCCTGCAACGGGGTGGCCAATACTGCGCTGGCGGTGTCATGGGTGGCGACGGCAATCACCGGCACCTGGCGACCGCTTGGGCTACGCCAGTCACCGACGCGGTTGCCCGGCGGCGTCGGCTTGCCAAACCACTCGACGGGCACCCCGGCCCAGGCCAGCAGCTCGGCGTCCCAGCCGTCACTGGCGATATTCAGCAGTTGCGTGGTGCTGGCGTTGGTATATTCCCAATTAAGCTGACCGGTGAGACGATAGTGTAGATAGTCGGGGATCAGCAGCAGGTGCGCGACGCGCTCCACCAGCTCGGGGTGTTGCTGGCTCAGCGCCCGCAACTGGTACAACGTATTGAACGGCAGATACTGTATGCCGGTGCGCCGGTAGATTTCATCAGCGCCGAACTCACGCTGCGCCTGCGCCATCACCCCCTGGGTGCGGGCATCTCGGTACGAAACTGCCTGACCGACGCGTTCGCCGTGCGCATCCAGCAGTACGAAATCAACGCCCCAGGTGTCAACGCCAATACCGTCAAGCCGGATATTCTCCCCATCCAGATCGCACAGCGCCTGGCAAATATGCTGCTCCAGAGCCTCCAGATCCCAACACTGCTGACCGTTACGCTGTTGCAGGCCATTGCTGAAACGGCTGACCTCCCGCAGCGTCAGACGCTGCGATGCCGAATGATAGCTTGCCAGCATGACTCGCCCGCTGGAGGCGCCAAGATCGATGGCGGCAATATGATGAGTGGTCATAACACAAGCCCGTCGTTACAAGATGCAGGCAGTGTAGAAAGTTGGCGCTGCGGCAGCCTTCTCATCACTGCCAGCGCGTGCTATTGACTGGCAAAATGCCAAAGATGAATGTGAAACGGATCACGCTTTACTGGATGGGTTAACGCGCAGGGCAATAACGCTCCCTGAGGGTGGCAGGGAGCGGCGTAAGGGGGACGGTCAGCGGCCGGCGGTCAATGACCAATCGACGAGCCGCCCTTGGTCCATCATCACCGCGCGGTCGCACATATGGTCGATAACGTCGGCATCGTGGCTGACCAGGACCAGCGTCAGATCGCCAGCGCGCTTGAGGTCGTTCAACAGATTGAGAATTTCCGCCTGTACCGACATGTCCAGCGCCGACGTCGGTTCATCCAGCAACAGCAGCCTCGGTTTGAGCAACAGCGCGCGAACGATCGCCACGCGCTGGCGCTGGCCGCCGGAAAGCTGGTGCGGGTAGCGCGACAGCAGGCGGGGATCCAGCCCCACCTGGCGAAAACCGTCGGCAACTTTCTGTTCGATGCCCCTCTCCCCCAGCAGTTGCAGCGGCTCCGCCAGCGTACGCAGCAAACGGTGTTTAGGGTGCAGCGAAGCGTAGGGATCTTGAAACACCATCTGCACTTCGCGACGCAGGTTGCCGGTAAAGGCCTGTCCCGGCTCGATGCGTCGCCCAAACAGGCTGAACTCCCCCTGCCATTGGCCGTTCAAGCCGGCCAATACCCAGAGCAGCGATGACTTGCCGCAGCCGGACGGACCGACCAGACCGAAACATTCACCCGCGTCGATGCGCAGGTCGACGTCGTGTACTACGGTGCGCAGCTCATAGCCCTGACGATGGCTGACGCTCAGGCCATTCAATGCAATCAGGCTCATTTCAGCGCCTCCAGCAGACGTCGATCCAACACCGGCAAGGGTTGCCCACGCGTCGCCTTGCTCGGGCGGCACGACCACAGCGTTTGGGTATAAGGATGGCTGGCATGCGCCAACTGGTCGGCCGACAGCCGATCGACTATCCGCCCCTGATACATCACCAGCACCCGTTCACAGTAGTGTGCCACCTGCTGCAGGTCATGGCTGATCAGAATCAGTCCCATATTGCGCTGTTCCACCAGACGTTCAATCAGTTGCAATACCTGGCCGCGCATCTGGTGATCGAGTGCCGAGGTCGGCTCGTCGGCGATCAACAGCCGTGGGTCGTTAATCAGCGCGATAGCCAGCATCACCCGCTGCCCCATGCCGCCGGAAAGCTGATGCGGATAACGTTGGCTGAGCGTCTTCACCGCCGGCAAGCCGACCGCCGCCAGCATATCCAACACTTTCTCGCGTCGTTCGGCGCGTCGCAGTGAGCTATGCAGCAGCAGTGGTTCTTCCACCTGACGGCCGATCGGCTGAGTCGGATTCAGCGCATGCTTGGGATCCTGCAATACCATCGCCATCTTGCTACCGCGCAGCCGGCTCCATTGCCGCTCGCTGATACGCGTCAGATCGTCATCGTCCAGAGACAGGTGCTGCGCCCGCAGCTGCAATGACGACGGCAACAACCCCATCAAGGCACGGGCGGTCAGCGATTTGCCCGAACCGGATTCGCCCACCAGCGCCAACCGTTCCTGGCCGACGCGAAAAGAGATATCGTGAACCAGTTCCAGCGGCTGCGCTCGCAGACCGATCGACAAACGGTCTACGGTCAATAAGCTATTTGTGTCCATCTCGAGGATCCATTTTATCGCGCAGGCCATCGCCCAGCAGATTAAACGCCAGGCTGGCAAACAGGATCGCCCCGCCCGGCGCGGCGGCCACCCACCATTGATCGAAAATGACTTTGCTCCCTTCGGCGACCATCGATCCCCACTCGGCGGTCGGCGGCGCGACGCCCATACCCAGGAACCCCAGGCCGGCGGCGGAAAGGATAATGCCGCCCAGACTCAACGCGGCGCGCACCACCGCGCTCGGCAGGCATAGCGGTAAAATATGGCCGACCATCAGCCGCAACCCGCCAATGCCCTGCATGCGCGCCGCCGCCAGATAGTCGCTACGCCGCAACGCCAGCGTTTCCGCCCGCGCCTGCCGTGCGAACGGCGGCCAACTGGTCAATGCCAGCGCCAGCGCGCCGTTCATCAGCCCCGGTCCGAGCATGGCGACCAATGCCAGCGCAATCACCAGACTCGGCAACGACAGGAACACATCGGTGATGCGCATCAGAATGCGCTCCGCCCACCCGCCGAGATAACCGGCGCAGATCCCCACCAGCAGGCCGAGCGGAATGGTCAACAACAGGATCAGCGACACCAGCAGCAGGGTCGGGCGGGCGCCGTAAATGACCCGCGACAGCAAATCGCGGCCAAAGCCGTCGGTCCCTAGCCAGTGTTGCGACGACGGCGGCAACAGACGCAGTTCCATGTGCTGAATATTGGGATCGAACGGCGCCAGCCAGGGAGCGAACAGCGCCGCCAGGATCGGTACCGCCACCAACAGCGCGCCAACCGTCAGGGTCGTCAGGCTACGGCGTGACACAGCGCCCTCCAGCGCCGCGCCGGGCGATACAGGATCGGAAAATGAGTGGCTCATCGGGTTCGTGGGTCCACAAGGTAGGTTAAGGCATCCGCCAACGCGTTCAGCAGCACAAAACAGCTGCCGATCAATAGCGTGGCGCCGAGGATCGCCGGCGTATCGGCGGCAAACAGCGCATTGGTCAGGTAACGCCCGACGCCCGGCCAGGCGAAGACCGTTTCCGTCAGTACCGCCCCCTCCAGCAGACTGGCATAAGACAGCGAAAGTACGGTGATCAGGCTGCCCAAGACGTTGGGGAAGACATGGCGCAGCAGAATGCGCCAGCGTCCCGCCCCCTTCGAGCGCGCCAGCGTCACGTACTCCTTATTACACTCTTCCAGCATTGCGGCGCGCAACAGACGGGTAATGCCTGCCATAGACAGCAGCGCCAGCGCCACAACCGGCAGCCACAGATGGCCGAGCGCGTTATAGAACATCTGCCGATCGCCGGACAGCCAGCTGTCAATCAGAATAAACCCGCTGTACGGCTCCATGGTGTACAGATAGATGTCGTCAAGACGGCCCGGCCCGGCCGACCAGTGCAGTGTGGCATAGAACAGCAGCAGGCCGAGTAGACTAAGCCAGAAAATCGGCACCGAATAGCCGAGCAGCGAGACCAGTCGGGCGGCATTGTCCAACCAGCTACCCGGTTTGTATACCGCCAGCAGCGCCAAACAGATCCCCCCGAGCGCACCGAGAATAATCGCACAGGTCGCCAGCTCCACCGTGGCCGGGAAAGTGCGCAACAAATCGCTCAATACCGGCTGCGCGGTGATGCGCGAAATACCCATGTCGCCGTGCGCCAGGTGCAGTAGATAACGCCAGAACTGCACCGGCAGCGGCTGATCCAGCCCCAGATCGTGACGAACCTGGGCATAGGTTGCCTCGCTGGCGTGATCGCCGGCAATTTGCAAGGTGGGGTCGATCGGCGCCAGGTGGGAAAGCATAAACGTGAACAGCAGCAGGCCAAGCAGCGTCAACGCCAGCGACAGCGCCCCGCCCAGCAACCGCCCGCCCCAACGTCGGCCGTGCCGGGCAAGCCCGGCAGGAGTTTGACTGTCGATCATTACTTGGTGACCTGGCTGTAAAACACCATGTCGGGATTGATGCCCTGCACATAGCCTTTCAGATTATCGCGCACTGCAATCAGGCTGCGCGCCTGCAGGCCAATGACAAACGGCGAACTTTGCTGTACCTGTCGTTGCAGTTGCTGATAATCCGCTACCCGTTTGGCGGTATCGTTTTCTGCCGTTGCGGCCAGGGTCAGCGCATTCAACGCCGGGATGTGCCAGTTGGCGCGCCAGGCCAGAGTTTTACTGCCGTCTTGCGGATTATAGGCGAAGGCGGCGGCGTTGGTGTTCGGGTCAAAATAGTCTGGCCCCCACGAGGTCAGCGTGGCGTCATAGTTAAGCGACTTTACCTTGGTCGATACTTGCGAACTGATGCCGGGCACCAGTTCCACCTTCACCCCACCCTGGGCAAAGCTGGCCTGCAAGGCCTGCGCAATATCGAGGTACGGTGGCTGGTTGTTAACGTCCAGTTTGAAACTGACGTTGCTCAGCCCGGCCTTGGCTAAAATCTGTTTGGCGCGCTGCGGATCAAAGCGGTAGGGACGCTGTTGCAAAGCGCCAAGATACCCGTCCGGCAAGAACGCCTGATGATTCTGGAACTGGCCTTTCAGCAGATCGTCGGCAATGCCCTGATAGTCAAACAGCCAACGCGCCGCCTCCCAGAATGCCGGATTCCCCAGCGCCGGCGAAGCCTTGGCGTTGAATTGCAGGAAATACAGCGACGCATAGGGGATCGCCAACGGTTTCACGCCCGGCTTGTCTTTCAGCGCCGCCATTTGGTCGGCACCCAGGTTACGGGCGATATCGGCGTCACCCTGTTCGATCAGCAAGCGACGTGCGGCAGCATCCGGGACGTTCTTGATCAGCACCGTTTTCAGTTTGGGGGCGCCTTCTGGCGAGCCCGGATTGGCTTCCAGCACCACCACTTCATGCGGCACGTAGGTGCGCAACTGGTATGGACCGCTGCCCGCAGAGTGGCTGCTCAGCCACTGGTTACCCAGATCGTTGCCTTGCTGATGCGCCTGTACCTGTCTGGCGTCGACGATCGACGATACCGGCGCCGACAACAGGCTGAGCACGAAGGCCGGGCTGACCTCGGCACGCCAACTGATTTTTACCGTCCGCTCATCCACCTTGCTCAGGAATTGATCAACATTTTGCCCATTCCAGCCCAGTTGGGTCAGGATAAACGACGGTTCCAGGTTCAACTTGACCACCCGCGACAGCGAGAAAATCACGTCTTCTGGCCGTAGCGGATTACCGCTGGAAAATTTGGCCTCGGGCCGCAGGGTAAAGGTCAGGCTGCGGTTATCGCTGCCCGCCTGCCACTTTTCCGCCAGAGTCGGTTTGAGATCGACAGGATTGCGCGGGTCGGACTGCAACAACCGCTGATACAGGCTGTTTAATGCCTGTACGGTGGTCAGTTCAAATCCCTGCGCCGGATCAAAACTGATCGCATCGTCGATCGATTGGGCAATCACCAGCGTATTAGCCGGGGTTGCCGCCTGTAAATTGAAACTGCCTGCCATAGCCAAAAACATCAGAGTGGGCGCGAACGCTTTCATCAAAAACTCTCCAAGCGGATGGAATTTATAATAATTTCGCGAGTGTAAGTGAGACGGATCCGCAGAAGAAGGTATAATAATAACTATAGTTATTCTTTTTTTATATATAGATATCTAATTGATTATGCGATGAACAGCGGCGGGTTTGACCAGGCATTCCCGCCACCGCCGTCAGATTTGATAATCGATCGCCGGATCCAATTGTGCCGAAAAAACCTGTTCCTTGATTTCCGTCAGGGTTAATGTCGGGTTGCACAGCTGGATAAATCGCCAGGCATAGTTACGCTGTAACTGACTGCGTTTCAACCCCAGCCATACGGTGTTCGGTTCGAAAAGGTGTTCGGCATTCAGGCTGACCAACCCGCCGTCACGCTCTTTTTCGTACGACATGTCAGCCAGAATGCCCACCCCCAAACCCAGTTCGACATAGGTCTTGATCACGTCGGAATCCTGGGCGCTGAGCGCAATGTCCGGCGTGAAACCGGCGGCCTTGAACGCGGCATCCAGTCGCGATCGGCCGGTAATGCCCTGGCGATAGGTAATCAGTGGCAGCGTGCTGAGCATTTCCAGCGTGACGTTGGCTTCGCGGGTCAAGGGATGGTCTTGCGGCACCAGTATGGTGTGGTGCCAACGGTAATAGGGGAATGCCGCCAGCGATTCATCATTGATCAACCGTTCGCTGGCGATGCCGATATCGGCCTCCCCCGACGCCAGCATCGACACGATCTCCTCCGGACTGCCCTGATTCAGTACCACCCTGACGCGCGGATATAACGCACGAAACTCCTTAATCACGCCAGGCAAGCTGTAACGCGCCTGCGTATGGGTGGTTGCAATATGCAATTGTCCAGCATCGTTGCTGCTGAACACCTCCGCCAGCCGACGAATATTATTGGCATCATTAAGGATGCGCTCGGCCATCACCAGCAATTCCTTGCCCGGCTCGGTCATCCCCAACAGGCGTTTGCCGCGACGAATGAATATTTCAATGCCCAACTCCTCTTCCAACTCGCGAATATGTCGGCTGACTCCCGACTGCGAGGTAAATAACGTGTTGGCCACCTCGGTCAGGTTGTAATTGCGACGTGCCGACTCGCGAATAATTTTTAATTGTTGAAAGTTCATCTACTGCCCCTTTGGCCCCGAACGTTTTACTATTGATACGGAGACTGCGGGTCACTCACAAATAAGAAATTACCGTTAGTTATGCTTTTTGATGCTAAGGCTTTTTTTAAGCGATGCAAAATGGTCTTTGCTGGATAGCATTGGCTAAAAGGCGGGGAAATTAGACAGATAAATAACCACCAACGGCGTGTGGTTAATTAGTTTCACACTAACCGGTTATTAAATAGAATAAAGCGATATAACGCCTGGCGGGCGAACACATTCGCCGGCAGCATATTCAGGGTGGAACGCAGCGATGTATCTCATCATGCATCAGCTGCGCCTGGCGCGGACATCTTGCGCCAGTGGGCGACTAAAAATCGGCGATTAGCCAAGCAGCCACCGCCTGCGTCAGGCTGATGCACTTTTACCGCGGGAACCCGTGGCATTTTGCTGCAACCATTCACGTACGGTATTCACCAGCTCGCCGATACGCTCATCTTGCATGCCGTGGTTCTTCAGCTCGTTGTCGAGCGCAAACAGATACTGGGCGTTGGACCCCAGCGGGCCACTGGCACAGGCGATCAGCGGCGCAATCACCTGATGATTGGTGTCTTGCTCGAACAGCGGATGCTGCGGATCCATGACAAATGCCAGTGCGGTAACAACCTGCCCATTCTCCAACGTCAACTCGCACCAGGTAGGCAAATAGCAACCGGTGAGCATTTCGCGCTTCCATAATAATTCCAGCTCTTCACGCAGTTTGTCTTCCGGCAGACGGAATGCCAGACCGGTGGTCTGCCCGCCCTCTTGCAGTGCCAGCATTCGCCCCGGCTGCAATTGCGTACCGCGCCCGGCGGTTAACCGCAGGCAAAAAGCGCGATGCCAGCCTTGCAGCGTGGCCGGCCGCACCTCTTCGGATTCGAACACCGGGTTCCACATCAACGAACCATAGCCAAAAATCCATACCGGACTGTTATCCGGACGTCGCGCCAGCGCACACTCCAGCGAAGCCAAACGCTGTTCCGGTGTCAGTAACAGCGACTCCTCTATCGTGCCGAAGGCGGTTTTGCAATCTGCATTGCGCAGAAAATCTCGCGTTAACACCTGCTGCAACCTCCCGAGCGACGGATTAAGTCACCCTTTACGCCACTGAATCTTTGAAAATACCATTTTCTGCCACGGAGTTTTATTAGTCCAATATTTAACCCGCGATAGAAAAGACATTATTCTTTTCTCTGAGAGTAAGCAAGTCTATCCCGCGCTTTATCCTGCAAAAGTATTTTCCCCTGAGGGCAATAATAGTAATTATGCACAAGTACGGCATGAAAATGCGTAGCAGGCGGGCTGATGTCCGGCGTAATGACAGATTATTGGCGGTACTCCCTGTGCCGCCCACACATTATTTTTTGTGCCAATGCTCGTCATCACCTTTGCGATAACTTTGTTTGACCGCCGACCATGCGACCTTATGCGCCGTTTCTTCCCGTGAGTCATCGCCGCGTCGATCATCTTTATCCTTATATTGATCCCATGCGCTATTAAACGCCTCTTTATAAATTTCCTGCGCATGGTCGGGTAATACATTCTTTACATTGTCAGGCAAGTCGCTGTTGCTTTTGTAAGGCATGGTTCTCCTCCTGCATGGTGGTTAAATAGGCAAGTTTAGCTGAACATGCCAGCGCCCTCCATTGGCAAACGATTCTCATTATCAATCAACGTGATATACTGGCGGCAAAAAGATCAACAGGAGAACACCGTGACCACTGAAGCCCCTCGCAACCGAGCCCCTTATCTGATTAGCGTCGCCGGCGTGCAAGACATCACCCCGCATCTGCGTCGCATCACTTTTCATGCCGAGGATTTACAGTTCTATCCGGCCAACGCCGCCGCTGCGCATATCAAGGTGTTCCTGCCACGCCAGGGACAAACGCAGCCGGATTTGCCACGCCTGACGCCCAATGGTCCACAATGGGCTGACGATGCCATCCGTCCGTTGGTACGTACCTATTCGGTGCGCGCGGTACGCCCGGAATCACAGGAAATAGACATCGAATTCGCTCTGCACGATCACCAGGGCCCGGCGGTGCAATTTGCTCGCGCCGCGAAAGTCGGCGATAAAATCGGTATCAGCAATCCCGGCGGGCCCAAGCCGATGCTGCCGGAGGCTGATTTTTACTGCCTGGCGGGCGACCCCTCCTCACTGCCGGCGATTGCCGCCCTGCTGGAAAACCTCGCACCTCGCGCGCAAGGCCATGCGTTTATCCGCGTCGACAGTAGCGCTGATGTGATCGATCTGAAAAAACCGGCGGGTGTTGAACTGAGCTGGATTATCGGCGGCACCGACAAAACCGCCGAATTAATTAGCCAGTTCTGCGCGCTGCCACAGCCAGAGAGCGCGACACATTTCTGGCTGGCCGGCGAAGACCGACTGGTGGTCGAACTGCGCCGCTACCTGCGCCGCGAACGCCAGTGCGAGCGTAATCAGCTGTATGCGGTTCCTTACTGGCGTGAAGGGTTAAATGAAGAGGGATATCATGAAAAACGCCATGAAATAATGGATAACATTGATGACTAAGCAAGATAATCTCCTTTAACTACCAATAGCATGCAGAGTTTGCCATGCTTTTTACCGTACAGATAAAATAAAACTCATTAGTTGCGTAAAAGTAAGTAAATAAAACCGCCTTAATGGCGGTTTTTTTGTTACCCTGATCGCATAAAGCCGCACCGGCTTAGCCAGTAAAATCAGAATTTCACAACACCACAACACGCAGCCCGCCGGATGTGTTCTATTATGAAGTACTTTCTGGATACGCAACATCGCCGGCGGTGCAGGCGATCGGCGCGGCCGGGAGCCTGCAGTTAAAGAAAGGAGATATACCAAAATGAAGTCGCAACACGACCCAGGCCGCTCAAAATCACGCCACAGTGAATATTCCCTGCTGTTCCCGATTGCCGCTCTGGTCGTTTTAAACATGTGGAGCAGCACCAGCAATTTCCCGCTGATCGTCGCCATCAACGTTCTGGCGCTGGTCGGTATCCTGAGCAGCGCATTCAGCGTAGTGCGCCATGCCGACGTGCTGGCCCACCGGCTGGGTGAACCCTACGGCTCGCTGATCCTCAGTCTGTCGGTCGTGATCCTTGAAGTCAGCCTGATTTCCGCGCTGATGGCCACCGGCGACGCCGCACCGGCGCTGATGCGCGACACGCTGTATTCCATCATCATGATCGTCACCGCCGGCCTGGTGGGCGTTGCCCTGCTGCTGGGTGGCAGAAAGTTCGCGACCCAATACGTCAATCTGGGCGGTATCAAACAGTATCTGATGGCCATTTTCCCACTGGCGGTGATCGTGCTGGTACTGCCGAGCGCCTTGCCTGGCGGCAATTTCAGCATTGGCCAATCGCTGCTGGTGGCGATGATTTCAGCTGCCATGTACGGCGTTTTCCTGCTGATTCAGACCAAAACGCACCAGAGTCTGTTTGTTTATGAGCATGAAGACGACGATGGCGACCCGCACCACGGCAAACCCTCTTCGCATAGCAGCCTGTGGCATGCCAGTTGGCTGATCGTGCATCTGGTGGCGGTTATCGCAGTGACCAAATTCAACGCCGGACCGCTGGAAGGACTGCTGAACAAACTGAACGCGCCAACGCAGTTCACCGGCTTCCTGGTGGCGTTGCTGATCCTGTCGCCGGAAGGTCTCGGTGCCCTGCGCGCAGTGCTCAACAACCAGGTACAACGCGCCATGAATCTGTTCTTTGGCTCGGTGCTGGCAACCATTTCCCTCACCGTACCGGCGGTGACCATTATCGCCACCCTGACTGGCCAGACGCTGATTTTCGGCCTGCAACCGCCGCATATGGTGGTAATGCTGACGGTGCTGATCCTGTGCCAGATTTCGTTTTCCACCGGTCGTACCAACGTACTGAACGGCACTGCGCACCTGGCGCTGTTCGCCGCCTATATGATGACCATCTTCGCCTGACGCTCAACCGAGGCTGTGTGGGCGCACGCGCTGCGCCCCGCTATCACAACGCGAAGAAGATCCCGGCAGCAATGCCACCAAACAATAGCCATTTAATGATGTAATACAGCGTCTTGTTCCACGCTTTAAGACGTTTGCCAACCTTGCGAATGGCGTAAATGTATTTAAATATCTTATTGACGCCGCCGGTGCGATCGCCCTGTTCGTTGGGTGCCGTGGCGGCACTCATCAGGTTACGACCCAACCAATGGTTAACCCACTGCGTCCAGCGATAGCGCATTGGCCGTTCAATATCACAAAACAGTATCAGACGGTTTTGGCCGCTGGTATTTTCCGCGTAGTGCAAATAGGTTTCGTCGAACATCACCCCTTCGCCGTCGCGCCAGCTATACCGCTCACCATCGACTTCAATAAAACAGCGATCGTCGTTGGGGGTAATCAGCCCCAGATGGTAACGCAACGAACCGGCATAGGGATCGCGGTGACGCGGCAAGCGACTGCCGTCCGGCAATTCGGCGAACATCGCCGCCTTCACCGACGGCAGGCCACGCAGCAACGCGGTGGTCTGCGGGCACAGCGTCATCGCCGACGGATGGCTATCTTCATACCATTTCAGATAAAAACGTTTCCAGCCGGTTTTGAAAAACGAATTGAAACCCGCATCGTTATACTGGTCAGACGCCTTGATCTGCTGTATCGCCAATAGTTGCTGCCCTTCTGCGCGAATAGTCTGCCAATGCTCTTGCAACACCGCCAGTTCGGGAAACTGCGCCACGGACAGGTACGGCGTGGTTGGCGCGCGAGAAAACAGATACATAAAAACGTTCAGCGGCGCGGTGAAGGTTGAATGATCGGCAAGCTGGCGCCAAAAACCATAGCGTACCCGTCCGCGATAATGAACATAAACAACGCATAAAATAAATAAAATCAGAATGATGTATTTCATTTTTGCATCAGCACAATCATAGCCAATATTCCGCATGCCGATAGCGGCATCCGCCCTGTCGATAATATTTAACGGAGAAGCAACCTGTTTTCTACACAAAAAACCACAAAATATTACACAATAGCTCAACAACACGGCGATAACCGCCAGCGATAAAAAAGGCCGCCGAAGCGACCTTTTCATTAGGCGATAGGGAGGTTAACTGTAGGCATGGAGCGTACGTTGGCACAGGGCAGAACGTACGCAATCTTGTTTATCAAAACGGATAATACCGATCATCTCATCCTCTTCGAAGCGCTCCAGCGCATCGCTAAGGCCAGATTTCACCCCGCGTGGCAAATCACACTGGGTGACGTCACCGTTGACGATAACCGTGACGTTTTCGCCCAGACGGGTCAAAAACATCTTCATTTGACTGGCGGTCACGTTCTGCGCTTCGTCCAGAATAACCACCGCATTTTCAAAGGTGCGTCCACGCATATAGGCAAACGGCGCAATTTCCACTTTACCGATTTCCGGCCGCAGACAATATTGCATAAATGAAGAGCCTAAGCGACGGAGCAGAATGTCGTATACCGGCCGGAAATACGGAGCGAATTTTTCAGAGATATCCCCCGGCAGGAAACCGAGATCTTCATCCGCCTGTAACACCGGACGTGTAACGATAATCCGATCGATTTCTTTATGAATAAGGGCTTCTGCCGCCTTCGCGGCGCTGATGAAGGTCTTGCCGCAGCCGGCTTCACCGGTGGCAAAAATCAACTGCTTATTTTCTATGGCTGATAAGTAATGACCCTGAGCTTCGGTTCGTGCCTCGATGGGGGAGCTATCGCGCTTGTCTCGCGCCATGCCGATAGACTCAACACCACCCATTTGTACCAGCGAGGTTACGGACTCTTCTTCAAGCTGGCGATGACTACGAGCGTCACGACGAATTACGCGTTTCGCTTCACGACGTGCTTTGATCACTGCTTTCTGTCTTCCCATAGTGGCACCTTACAGTTTGTTTCACCTACCGCATCGGCTATTGCCGCGCGATTAATGTTTCACACACGTATTAGGTTTTGGCCTCCTTCGAGCCAATATAAGCCAATGAATGAAGTGAACGCACGGCAACATTGCTGTGCCGAGCTTCACCGGACGGAGAGAGAATAAAATGTGCTGCGGACAAAACGGCGTAGTAACGAAAATTCTGCAGGAAAGGGTAGCTAACGGCGAGAAATTGAGAGTCGGAGAGAGAACCCTCGTTACAACGAGAAATCAGGGAGGTGAGATTATTTTTTATCATTCGCCCAAACAAGGACTTTACCATTAGCGATCCCCGCAGTGTTATTTACAGCTTCAGCTGTGCACCGTGTAAAACTACCGCCAGATAATTACAGTATAATGACATTTAACTTCAGCGCGTTACTAAAATGTAAATATTTTTAATCTACATTGTTTCTCAACGGCACAACTGCACTATATCACGCGAATCCGCGCCAACCATAAAAATTTATTTTTTAATATATTTCAAAAGGTTAGCTAAAATCAGGCAAGATTGCATTTTTATATATCGGTTAAAAACTGCGCAACCAAAAGCGGGGTACCCCGCTTGGCTTAATTGACCTCACCGGCAGCGTTGGCAATGGTCGTCATTCAAAGCTATAGGCAACGCTAAGCCCAGCACCCCAATTTCTACCCGGCGCCGGTTCATAATAACGACCATTACCTTCATTAACGATAACCGAGCCGACATACTCACGGTCAAACAGATTGTCCACCCGACCAAACAGGTTAAACATCCAGTTGCCCAGTGGATAACGGTAGCCGGTATTCACGCCAACCGTGGTATAGGACGGTGCCTGCTCGCTGTTTTGATCGTTGACCTGAATATCGCTCATGTAGCGCACTTCCGCCCCGGCGTACCAGCCTTCCGGCGGCGCCCAGCCCAGCGACGCATAGCCCATGTTGCGTGCAATGCCCGGCATGCGGTTGCCATCGGGAATGGTTTTGTCGCCGGAACACTGCGCATCGCCGCATATCGAGTTACGATAGCGCGCATCCAGCAGCGTCCAGGCCATTTTTAACTGCCAGGCTTCGCCAAACTGCTGGTCGAGCGCCAGCTCAAGCCCACGGCGCCGCGTCTGCCCGGCATTTTTATAGCTGCTGCGGCCATTACGGCTTTCGGCCACCACTATTTCGTTTTTGGTGTCGGTCTGGAACAGCGCTGCGCTCAGCAAGCCATTGCCAATGCGGGCTTTACTGCCAAGCTCTATCGAGTCGCTGGTCGCCGGTTTCAAGCCGAAATTCATCCCCGGCTCACCATCCGGGCGATAAGACAGTTCATTGATGGTTGGCGTTTCAAAGCCACGACCGGCAGAAAGATAGGCATTCCAGCCATCCGCCAGCGTGTAACGCAGCGAGCCGGCCGGCAACCACTGATGATAGCGTGCGCTGCCGCTGTCGTCGCCATTGCCGGCGGTAATATAATGGTCGTTGGAATCAAAATTGACGCTGCTAAAACGCACGCCGGCGTCCAGCGTCAGGCGCGGTGTCAACTGCCATGAGGTTTGCAGATACGGATCCAGATTCCACATCAGGTTGCGTTCATCACGCCGCAAATTCCCCTTGGTCCCCAATTCGGTTACGCCATTGACCATGGTGAAGTTTTCATAACCTTTGCGGTTTTCACTCATGGTTTCATAGTTCAAGCCGCCGGTCAGGGTATAGGGCACGGCGGAAATCTGGCCACGATGCGTCCAGCGCGTGTCGATCCCCTGATAATGCCGTGCCAGTTCGATCACTCCGCCTGGGTGCTGGGGGCTGCGTTGCTGCACCGCCAGCGGAATCGATTGATATTGTGTGGTTTCGCGCTCGCCGGCATACATCATCACGCTGAGATCGTCATCGCTGCCGATCTGCCGCTGATAGTGCAACCCGGCCTGCGTCTGCGATAAGGTTTTACGCGTATTGTACTGTTCGGCGCGCGGCGCCTGCCGTGGATTTTCATGCCATTCGTCGGCGGTAAGACCGCCAGGATCGTTGGCCTTGAGATCGACGCTGTTGAACAGCAACGTCAACGTGCTGACATCGTCGATGCGCACCCCCAGCTTGGCATTGCCGAGATTCTTGCGTGCCCCGCTATGATCGCGATAGCCCTGGGTCGTAAAGCGGGTGGCGGAAACGGCGTAATTTACATCGCCGCTCTGGCTACCGTCGCCGGTGGCACCGGTAGCCTTGACGCCATAGCGCCAGGTGCCGTCGCTGCCGGTGTACATGCCGCTTTCCAACTGGTTGGGCTGGCGGCCGGTTTGCGTTTCGACGTTCATCATGCCGCCGGAAGCGTTGCCGTACAGTGCGGAAAATGGCCCGCGCAGCACTTCGACCTTGTCGACCGAGTTGAGATCGATGTTCGACGTCTGCCCCTGGCCATCGGGCATGGTGGCCGGAATACCGTCGACATAGATCCGCACGCCGCGCACGCCATAGGTCGAACGGGCGCCGAAACCGCGTATCGACAGTTGCAGATCCTGTGCGTAATTCTGGCGATTTTGTATCTGCAGGCCCGGCACGCTGCCCAGGCTTTCCGACAGGTTGATTTGCGGCCGTGCATCGCGCATCTGCTCGCCATTCACCACGCTGACCGCAGCCGGCGTACTCAGTTCGGACAGCCCGTCGCGCTTGGCTGAAACCACCAGCGTACTTTCCTGCTCTGGCGAACTCTGCGCCGCGCGCGCTGACGTCGACAAGATAACCGGTAACACCAAGGCCGAAGCCACCACCATTTTTTTCTGCATGAGTTTATTCTACAGTCCCGATCACGTTGGAAACATTTTGTACCATTTGGAACGAGGATGCGACGAGTTATTACTGATAACAATAGATTGGAACACCAGCCGGCGCGTTTTTATCTGGTTTCCCCGCCCAACTCCCCGGCTCGGGTGCCGAAGGGTTGTGACCTTGCACACATTTTTAAACATTCTCGTAACATTCTTGAAAAAGCGACCGCCTAAGCGCCGTTTCCGGTCAAAACTTTAAGGTTCCTGTGCCAGCCATCTCATACACTCGCTGAGTAATGTCGTGCGGCAATTGTGCGGCACGTTTTTATTCAGGAGGGCAAGATGACGCTTTTGCACAGCCGTGATTTTTTCCCTTCCGGCTATCAGCCGGTGGCAATTGAACCGCGGGCACCTCAGCCGGCATTTCCAGAACATCACCATGAATTTTATGAAATCGTCATCGTTGAGCAAGGCGCCGGCGTGCACGTTTTCAATGGACATCCCTATACGCTCAACAGCGGCAGCGTGTGCTTTGTCCGCGATCATGACCGCCATCTGTTTGAGCAGACCAACGGTTTATTCCTGACCAACGTACTGTTCCGTGCGCCTGACGCCTTTCGATTTTTGTCCGGCGTCGAACATTTCCTGCCACGGGAATGCAACGGCGTCTACCCGGCACACTGGCGTATCGGCCAACAGGTATTGCAACAGATCAAACCATTGATCAACCGTCTGATGGTCGCCCCGCAGCAAGAGTGCAACGAAGAGATCGCCCTGCATGAAAGTCTGTTCATGCAACTGCTGGTGCAATTGCGTCAAGGGTGTATGGCGGCACGCGGCGACGATCAACAAGGGCGTTTACACCAGTTGCTCGACTGGCTCCAGACGCATTACGCCGAGCCGATTGACTGGAGTGAACTGGCGGAGCGCTTCGGTATCCCGCTGCGCACCCTGCACCGCCAGCTCAAGAATCACACCAATATGACGCCGCAGCGCTACCTGACGCATTTACGCCTGTTGCAGGCGCGTCATCTGTTATGCCATAGCGACACCAGCGTCACCGATATTGCCTTTTGCTGCGGGTTTGGCGACAGCAATCATTTTTCCACCCTGTTCAAACGCGAATTTGCCTGCCCGCCCCGCACCTTGCGCGGTCAACGGTGAAAATTAAAAAATACGTCGTTCATCAACCTAATGCCTGCGATTTCAAGTAATAATGTTCCCCCCTTTTCGATGGTGAGAACGCTGAATCATGCGACCCCTGCTGCTTGAAAGCCGTGATTATCTGATATCGCCGCAAATGCCGGTGGCGGTGGCGGAACGTTACCCGCAGCAAGGGTTCGCGCCGCACACCCATCAGTTCTATGAAATCGTCATCGTCTGGCGCGGCAACGGCCTGCACGTGCTGAACGATCATCCCTATCGCATTACCTGCGGCGACATCTTTTACATTCAGGCCAGCGACTGCCACAGCTATGAATCGGTGAACGATCTGGTGCTGGATAACATTATCTATTGTCCGGAACGGCTGCGCTTCGGCGCACAGTGGGACCACCTGCTGCCGCCGTTTGACCCGCAAAATGCGCGCTACTGGCGGTTGACCACCCAGGGCATGAATCTGGCGCGGCCGATCGTCGCCCAGCTTTCGCAGGAGAGTCGCAAAACCGATACGCTATCGATTCAGCTCACCGAAGCGCTGTTGCTGCAACTGGCCATCGTCCTGAAGCGTTATCGCTACGCGGTAGACGACGCCTATCTGTTGCCGGATGGCGAGCAGCTGGATTTGCTGATGGCGGCGCTGCAAAATGGCATTGAGGATCATTTCGACCTGGCGGCATTTTGCGCACGCCACCAGTTGACCGAGCGGGCGCTGAAGCTGCTGTTCCGCCAGCAAACCGGCATGACCATCAGCCACTATCTGCGTCAGCTACGGCTGTGTCAGGCCAAGCGCCTGCTGCGACGCAGCGACTACCTGATCGGCGAAGTCGCCGCGCGCTGCGGTTTTGAAGACAGCAATTACTTTTCGGTAGTGTTCGCCCGCGAAGCCGGTATGACTCCAAGGGAATATCGCCAGCAGTTTATCGCCGCAGGCGTCTGCCCAAGGTAACCCGTCACGCTGGCGGCGCTCGCTTCAGTACGCCATGCCCAACCCGACGATATTGGCAGCCAGAATGATGATCAATCCCCCCAGCACCAGCACCCGCAGCGGTTTGTTGCCGGCGGCGCGCCACTCTTTCAGCAGCAGACCGACAATGCCGCCACACAGCACATAGAAACTCATATGCAGCATCCAGCTCATATAGTCATACTGCGCCGGAATGCGCGCATGTCCCCAGGCGTAGAAAAAGAATTGCAGATACCACATCAGGCCGCCCAGGGCAGAAAGCAGCAGGTTGACCAGCAGCAACGGTTTGGCCAACGAGAAATCAGCCCGCAGCGACAGCGTTTTTTTGCACGCCAGGCGCACCAGGCAATAACCGAGGTTGATCACCGCCCCGCCGCCCATGATCACCACGTAGCTCGGCAACGCTACATACAGCGGACTGATGCCGACCGCCGCCGCGGCATGATGCATCGGCTTGGCGGCGTCCATGGCGAACGACATGCCGGCCGAGAAAATACCGCACATCACCGCCAGCACCAGGCCTTTCTTCAAGTTGAACTCTTCGGCGCGAATGCCGAGCGCCCGTTCTTTCAACAGACCGGCATAACTGACCACGCCGACACCAATCAACGCCACCAGCACCCCCAGCAACGTCAGCAATCCGCCAGGCGTACCGAACAGCAGCATGAAACGCCCTTGCAATAGCGGCGTCATCAAGGTGCCGACGATCAGCGTAATACCGATGGCGATACCAATGCCCATCGACATGCCGAGGTAGCGCATCGTCAGACCGTAATTGACGTTGCCGATGCCCCACATGGCGCCAAAGAGAAACACCGGCAACAGCGTCGCCGCGCTGAAGGAGCCGTAATAGTGCCAAAAGTCCGGCAGCAGCCAATAGCTGATGCTCCACGGCAGGATCAGCCAGGACACCAGTCCGCCGATCGACCACATGGTTTCCCAGGACCAGCGTTTGACCTGTTTGAACGGCGCGTAAAAACATGCGGCGCTGGCGGCGCCAACCAGATGCCAGAGTATTCCCAACCAAATCGCGTTATTCATCCTGTCTTCCTTTGTCTATTGTCACGCGGCGCAACCCGGAACCGTAGGGCCGCAGATAAAACGCGAGTCTAGGAAGTCTGGTCAACGCTGACCTTCGGTTGAGTGCCGGGAGATATATGACGCTGGCAGAATTCAGCAGATGCGGATGAGAACGATCACAGAATTGAAAGCGTTGGATAAACCCACGCGCGCCGTTCGGCGCACGTGGTTCAAGCAGCGGTGGTTACAGGTAAACGCGCAGATATTCACTCAGGCACAGGATCGCCATCGCCTGGCCGTATGGCATCGAGGTCAGCGGCACCTGACGATAGTACGCCAAATCCTTGCCCATTGCGGTGCCGAACGACACCTGCAACAGCTCCCCTTCGCCATTGATCTGTTCAATGACGCCTTTTACCGCCTTGGCCGCCACCTCGGCATACTGCTCGCCAATATAACGTTTACGTACCGCCTTCAGCATGCCGAACGCGAAGCCGGCGGTGGCCGAGGCCTCCAGATATGAATGCGGATCGTCAAGCAGCGTATGCCATAAACCGCTGTCATGCTGACAGCTGGCCAGCGCCGCCACCTGATCCTGCAACACCTGCAGCAGGAAACGACGCGTCGCGTCATGTTCCGGCAAATCCAGCAGGTCGAGGAATTCGGGGATAACGATGGTCAGCCAGCTGTTGCCGCGCGCCCAACGCGCCTTGGCGAAGTTGTGTTTGCCGTCGAAGGTCCAGCCATGGAACCACAGCCCGGTTTCCCGCTCCATCAGATGCTGGGTGTGGATCAGAAACTGATACTTGGCTTCTTCGATATACGCCGGGCGGTTCAGCAAGCGACCGATTTTAGCCAACGGCAGCACCGTCATCATCAGCGTGTCGTCCCACAGTTGCTGATGATTTTCCTCCGCCAGCGTCACATGCTGCATGCCGCCGCGTTCGGTGCGCGGCATTTCGTACATTGCCCATTCAGCCCAGCGCTCCAGATACGGTAACCAGCGCGAATCACCGGTTTCTTCGTAGCGGTAGGCCAAGGTCAGGAACGGACAGACGGTGTTGACGTTTTTGGTCGGCGTCCCTTCGGCAAAGCGTGCGCTGAACCAGTCGTCAATAATGGCACGCATTTTATCGTCACCGGTCTGTTGATAGTACTGGAGGATACCGTAGAGACCAACGCCGTGTGTCCACTCCCACCCGGCCCAACCTTTGGTATCAATCACCCGACCATCATCCAGCCGCAGCAAGAATTCGCCGTCCACATCGGTGATGTTTACCAGATTATCCACCAGGCGACCGATCAGCGCATGCAGCGTATCACGGCTGATGAAACGCTCAGGCTGGCGCAATAACGGACTGTGTTTTACGGGATAGACCAACATAACGTAATCCTCAAAATCATCATTACTTGTAGTGAGTCAAGCCGGCGACGCCACGCGCACTGGGCCGTGACGGCAGCGCTGCGGCAGCCGGCTTGTTGCGGTTGAGATAGCCAATGTTGTTGTTGCCCCACAGCGACTCGTAAGGCATCCCCGCCAGCGTCTCGATAATCTCGCGCGCCGGCGGGCTAATGTTTTCCGGTACCACGTCGCCGGCAACACGCATTTTTACCGTTTCCTCGCGTAACACCCGGTGGGTGTCCAGATTCAGTTTAAAGCGCAGGGAAATCAGGAAACCGATGCTCAACACCAGCACGGTGCCAAAACACAGCACCATTAAAATGGTGTGACTCACCTCCGGCCGCTGGACGCTATGACCGGAAACAAAGCCGGAATATTGCAGCATGATACCCACCAGCATCACCGCCCCGGCCTGGGACGCTTTGCGCGACAGCGTCATAATGCCGGCAAAAATGCCCTCGCGGCGTTGACCGGTGATCGCTTCGTCAACGTCGGCGATGTAGGTGTAAATATTCCATGGTACATAGTTGATACCGCCGCGCCCAAGACCGGCGAGGGCCGACACCAGCAGCAACAGCGAGAACACGTCGTTGAGATTGGCGTAGTACAACAGCGCATACGACATGGCGCTCAGGCCGAACAGCACCACTACCATGCGGTAGCTGGGCGCCGGGCCAAAGCGAATGCACAGAGGGATCATGGCAATGACGGCAATAAACTGCATGATGGCCATGGTGCCCATCAGATTGGAGGCCACCGAAGCGCTTTGCATCAGCACGAACACCACGTAATAGGTAAACACCGCGTTGAACACGTCCTGTGCGATATAGCCGCCAAGATACATGCCGAGATGCTGGCGAAAAATGCGAATGCGCAAGGTGGAGCTCAGTTCAATGCCCAGCCGACGCAGACTCTGCCACAGCGTCAGTTTCTGCCGCTCGGCTTCCAGCGCTGCGGCAGATTTCTTCTCTGGCGGCCGCTCCCAGGTGAAACAGTAGACCAGCGTCAATACCAGCGCACAGATCACTGAAAACACCAGGCTGGCATAGAAGAACGAGATCGGATTGTCTTTACCAAAATAGCTCAGCAGCATACCCGGCAGGAACGCGGCCAGGATGGCGGAAAGCTGCGCCAACGCAATGCGCGCGCCAGAGAACTTGGTTTTTTGTTTGAAATCATCGGTCATTTCCGGCACCAGCGTTTCATAAGGCACCAGAATCGAGGTGTATACCACGTCAAAAAACAGGTAGGTCAGCAGATAATAGCCATAGCTCATATCGCCAACCCACATCAGGCTATAACTGAATACCAGCGGTATGCCGAGCAGAATGAAGAATTTGCGGCGGCCGAAGCGCCTGCCGAGCCAGGTCGAGCCAAAATGGTCGGTCAGGTAGCCCATCAACGGGCTGACCAGCGCATCCAGCACTCTGGCCATGGCGAAAATAAACGTCGCTTCGATCGGACTGAGCCCGCAAAAGGTGGTGTAAAAGTACAGCAGCCAGGCCGCAGTCAGCGCGGTGGTTCCCGCCCCCAGAAAATCCCCCGAGCCGTAGGCAAGATAGTTTTTCAGCCCTATCTGGCGAGTATTCATTGCTGTCATCCTCATGGCCACATGACGGGAAACGTCCCGTGGTGCTATGGAACCTACCGGTAAAATAGGGAGATGAGCGCAGCAAAACCTTGCCATTTTTGCCAGCACGCCACACCGGGTGGCAGTGACGGAAAGATGGCGACGATCTACCTCTCCATTTTTATAAAACGAGGTTTTGATTATAATGAATCGTTGTATCTATTTATGTGAGAGTGGCGTGTTTTTGCCGTTTAGCGATGAGATATTTGCGGGGAAATGCTGCCCCGACGTTCGGTCTGGGGCAAGCGAAAATCACTGGCTAAGCTGGTGGGCAAGCTGCCGCAACTGGTCGGCAATCTGCTGCAGGTCTTGCTTACAGCGTTCCTTCGGCCCGCTGGACTGGCGAATAACCAGTTTGGCCGGCAAAATGGAAGAAGAACGCTGCATTTCGTCGTCGCTGGCGCTGAGGATCCGCCGCACCGCCTCCCTGCCCTGTAAATCCAGATCCAGTGATACCGTGGTCAACGCCGGGTGGAAGAAGGCGCTCTCATAGGCGTCATCATAGCCAATCACCGATTTTTGCCCTGGGATCGACAGCTGGTTCTGATGAAAAGCGCTTAGCACCCCGAGCGCCATCTGATCGTTGGCCACCAATACCGCTGAAAATTGCGGCGTTTCGCGCATCATTTGCAGCGCGCCAGCGTAACCGCTCTGCGCGTCCCAATTACCATGCAGCACAGTGACCGGTTGCAGAGCGTAATCCTGTAAGGCCTCCAGCCAGTTCTTCAACCTCAGGTTGGCGGAAATAGAGTGCTGCGGCCCGGCCAGCAGCGCGATATCCCGATGGCCGATTTCATACAGGTATTTAACGCTGGCGCGGGTACCGTCGGCAGGATTGAACGAGATGTTAAACACCGAGCTGTAAGGATCGACGTCAAGAAACAGACAAATGATGTCATCGTTATCAGCGGCGATCTTTTCTGCCGCTGCGGTTTCCAGCGGCACGTTGATGATAACCTTCTCAACCCGCTGCGACTTGAGTTCGTTGATCGCATCCTGCACTTCATGATTGACGTTCTCATCGATCATCGAGATCAACACCTGGTAGCCCTCGGCATTGGCGTAACGCTTGACCGCCGCAGCAATCTGCGAAGGCGCGTGCAACGCCAGCGAAATGGTCACCAGTCCTAGCGTACGGCTCTGCTTGCCGACCAGTTGTTGCGCCAGCCGATTGGGGACGTAGCGCAACGCTTCGATGGCATGCTCAACCTTGCGGCGCGTGGCTTCAGATACGTTGGCCGACTTGTTCAATACCCTGGAAACGGTTTGGTAAGACACGCCGGCATGGCGGGCGACATCCTCTAACGTCGTGCTTTTGGACTTCATCATCAATTCCCTACGGTTGCTCTGCGATGATTGTAACAGGCTATTCACCTTCGACACAGTTACCCCTGTCACAGTCAACAAAAACACCATGAAAGTTATTCGTTCACATTATGGCAATCAGTGATCGCACTCACTTATCGTAACAAATCCCGCTGTTTTGTTTGCACTAAATCACAATAAATTAATTATTCAATTGTACGTTTTTACAATTAGTCATTTTATAGCCTCGATTATGTGAACGTATTACAAAAATATAAAGAGGCATACATGAACACAAAACTGCGTAGCGTTTCCGTGGCGTTGGCGATGGCACTCACCGCTCCTGCCGTTTTTGCCATTGATTTTCATGGCTATTTACGATCAGGGGTTGGCGTTTCTCGCGATGGTGGTCTGGAGGAGTGGCAAAAGAACAAGGTTGGCCGTCTTGGCAATGAATCTGACACCTACGGCGAGATCGAGCTGGGCGCCGAAGTGTATAAAAAGAACGACGTCAGTTTTTATGTCAACAGCATGGTCAGCATGGTTTCCGACGGTTCCAATGACAATGAAAGCACGTTGAACGACGATGCCGAATTTGGCCTACGCCAGCTGAACGTGCAGATCAAGGGGCTGATCCCCGGCGATCCGAATGCGGTGATCTGGGGCGGAAAACGTTACTACCAACGTCATGACCTGCACATCATCGATACCAAATACTGGAACATTTCCGGCGCCGGTGCCGGGGTGGAAAACCTCAGCTTCGGGCCAGGTGCCGTCTCCGTCGCCTGGATCCGCGGCGATGGCAACGACGTGGACTATCGGGTAGATAACGACAACGATCTCAACATCAATTACCTCGATCTGCGCTATGCCGGCTGGAAACCGTGGGCCGGTGCCTGGACCGAGTTTGGCATTGATTACGCCATGCCGAACCCGACCAACAAGCAAAAGCAGTATGGCGGCCTGTACGACGCGGAAAACGGCGTGATGCTGACCGGCGAGATAAGCCAGGACATGCTGGGCGGCTACAACAAAACGGTGTTGCAGTACGCCACCAAGGGACTGGCGCAAAACATGATTTCCCAGGGCGGTGGCTGGTATGACGTTTGGAACAAAACCGACGACGCCACCGGCTATCGCGTCATCAATACCGGGCTGATCCCGATTACCGACAAGTTCTCCCTCAATCACGTTCTGACCTGGGGCTCAGCCAATGACATCAGCGAATATATCGATAAAAGCCGCCTGATTTCGCTGGTTGGTCGCGCGCAGTATCAGTTCACCGATTATGTTCGCGCCATTGGCGAAGTCGGCGGCTTTTATCAGAAAGATGACAACAAGGACGGTAGCCACTACAAACAGGGGGGTGAAAAATACACCGTGGCGCTGGGACTGGCGGATGGGCCGGACTTCATGTCGCGGCCGGAACTGCGGGTGTTTGCTTCTTATATGAATGATTCCGAACAGGGCAAATCCTTCCAGGATGGTACGGCAAGCGATACCTGGAATTTCGGCGTTCAGGTTGAAGCCTGGTGGTAAGCCGTTTCTGTTAAACGATATGACCTGTTTTAGTCCTACCCTCATCTCTATTTTTGACGATGCTCTCCGGTTAATGTCAGCCGTGGATAACCGTTATTGGCGGTTATCCACGTTTTTTTAATTCGCATGCTTTACCGCGAATCGCTGTTCCAATAATTGTCGCAGATTGTCTGACTGCTTGCCGAAAATAGCGTGTACCTCCTGGCCGATAATAATCACCCCCAGCGCTCCTGCCTGCTGTAACCCTTCGCTATCCAGCGCGGATAATTGCCTGAGCTTAACCCGCAAACGGGTAATACAGGCATCGACGTGAACAATATTATCCCTACCGCCAAGACAGCGCATCAGCGTCGCCAAATAGTCGTCATCAACATTATTGACTGCCGCCGGTTTTGGCGGGTGAGAGAAATAGTGAATAAAGGCTTTCAAGCTGACCATCGTTATCTCCTGCAAACACACATAAAAAAACGCCCGTTCAAATGAACGGGCGCTGCGGTAATCGCTTAATCCAACCGACGGGTAATAACGCGGCAGCCCCATGGCCCCAGCGGCAGCTCACCCTGCAGCGTTTCCCCGTCCGACATATCCTGGTATATCGCCGGCAGCGTTACGCTCTTGGCGCGATCGCTGTAGTTTTGCACGATGATGAACTCACTCTCGCCGTCGCTGCGCCGATGCGCCGTCACCCCTTGCGGCAGCACGGTTTCCAGCGCACGGGGCAGCGCCAGTTCGGCGATGATCTTGCCAAAGAAATCGCGCTGGAATGCCGCATCGTTGCGTGAAGCGACGTACCACGCCTTGCCGTTGCCAAAGCTGTTGACCGTCAGCGCCGGGCGACCGGCATAAAAATCGCTGCCGTACACCGCCAGCGCGCTGGCGCCTTCCAGCGTAATCAGCTCGCACAAATGACGAGCCTGATAGCTGCCTTGCAACCCCAGCGCATTGCCCGGTACGCCGCGCACGCTGTTGGTTTCCTCATCGGTCAGGCAGTCTATTTCCTCCGCCCAGATGCCGAGCACGTTACGCAACGGTCCGGGGAAGCCGCCGAGGTGACACAGGTCGCTGTCGTTGACCACGCCGCTCCAATAGGTGACCACCAGTTGTCCCCCTTGGCTGACAAAGGCTTCCGCCCGTTCGGCGAAGCCGTCACGCACCATGTACAGCATGGGCGCAATCACCAATTTATAACTGGACAGATCGCAGTCGGCATTGATGATATCCACCGCAATGCCCTGTTCCCAAAACGGCCGATAATGCTCGGCGACCGTGCGCTCATAATGCATGCCGCTGTTGCGCGGCCCCTGCGCGTCATCCAGCGCCCAGCGGTTTTCCCAATCGAATATCACCGCCACCTGCGCTTCTACGCGGCTGCCGGCGACTGGCGCCATGGCGGCCAGCAGACGGCCCAGCTCGCAAACCTCCTGCCCCACGCGGGTATCCAGTCGACCAGAGTGGTCGATCACCGCGCCGTGGAATTTTTCCACCGAGCCGCGGCTTTTCCGCCATTGGAAATACTGTATCGAGTCCGCGCCGTGCGCCACCGCCTGCAATGACGACAGAATGTGCATCCCCGGTTTTTTCAGCTTGCTGGTGGGCTGCCAGTTGGTGACGCTGGGCGTGGATTCCATCAGCACAAATGGTTTGCCCTGTTTTAGCGTGCGCATCAGATCGTGGTACATGGCGGTATAGCAGGCCAGATCGCTTTCGTCCTCCTGGTTATGCCACATTGGGTAACTGTCCCAGGAGATAAAGTCGATCGCCTGCGCCAACTGCCAATAATCGTAGTCGTAGAAATATTCCATGAAATTGGTGGTGGCAGGCAGTGACGGGTTGGCGGCCTTCAGCGGCACGATCTCCTGCGCGCAAAAATCGGTGGCCTGCGCGGTGCAAAAGCGCCGCCAGTCAAGGTTCAATCCGTGGATCGACACTTCTCCCTGCGGCGCCGGCGATTCAATCTGTGACCAATCGCTGTAAGTGTGGCTCCAGAAGGTGCTCCACCAGGCCTGGTTCAACTTTTCCAGCGTCTGGTAGCGCTGTTGCAGCCAGACACGGAACTGGCTCTGGCAGCGGTTGCAATGGCAGTCACCGCTGTATTCGTTGGAAATGTGCCAGCCGATCACCGCCGGATGGTCGGCATAACGCTGCGCCAGTTGACGGTTGATTTCGTTCACTTTGCGGCGATACACCGGCGAGGACAGGCAATGATTGTGCCGGCCACCGTGCAGCGCTGGCACCCGATCGCGCCCGACGCGCAGCACTTGCGGATATTTTTGTGACAGCCACGCCGGTCGCGCGCCGCTTGGCGTCGCCAGATAAACATAAATTCCCTGTGCATACAGCCGTTCAATCACCTCATCCAGCCAGGCGAACTGATATTCTCCCTCTACCGGCTCCAGCATCGCCCAGCTGAAAATACCCACCGACATCACGTTGCAGTGTGCCTGCTTCATCATTTCAATGTCTTTATCCAGCATTCCCGGATAATTAATCCACTGCTCCGGGTTATAGTCTGCCCCATGCAATAGGCCGGGCGCCCTTGCATTCAAAGGAGGAAATTTGTTCATCATGATTCCTTAAAATTAACCACCCAAGGTATTAACGAAATACGCGCAATTAATTAAATGCTTTTATTGAAGGCAAAACTTTACCCTGGCAATCAAATAACGCCTGATTCTCTCGGGCATTACCGTCCTTACCTGATTCGCCGATATATTTCATACCGACCGGCGTCGCCCAACCGGCACCAGGCACTGCAATCCAGGTAGGTTCCCAATAAAATATGCCTTTCCCCCGTCCGTTGGGCACGTTAATAACGCCTTGCATCAGATCGCGAATATAATCTGCCTGCCCCTGGACCGTTGCCGGATAACCGCCCGCCTGGGCTTCCTTGGCAGAAAAGCTGTTTTCGGTATCATCACAGTTTTCCAACGAATAACCGTAGGCGGCTTCCACCACGATCACATCTTTGCCATAGCGTTGGCTGATGTCGTTCATATTGTTTTGCAGCGTGGCGATCGGGCCATCCCAATAGGTGTACATCGACAGACCAATCACATCGAACGGTACCTGGCGCCGGGTTATCTCGTCGAACCACCAGCGGAAGGTGTCATTCTTGGTGCCTTCCGCCAGATGCAGCATGATTTTGACCTGCGACGGCGAATCGAGATTTTCCCGCAACCCGGCGATGGCGGCGTTCAGCAAACCGGCCAACCGATCAAATTCGCCGCCGTTCTGCCCCCAGCTCTTTCCTTCCGGCCACAGTATGCCGCCGTTGATTTCATTGCCGATCTGGACCATGTCCGGCAGTACACCTTGCTGCTTAAAGCTGGCGATGGTGTCGCGCGTGTAGTCGTGGATCGCCGTAGTCAACTGCGTATAGGTCATGCTATTCCAGGCTTTCGGCTTGAACTGCTTGCCCGGATCGGTCCAAAAATCGCTGTAGTGAAAATCCAGTAGCACTTTCATGCCCTGTGCCTTGGCGCGCTTGGCCAGTGCCAGCGTGGTGGCCAGATCGTTATCGCCGCCGCCGTAGCGCTGGCCGGCGCCATCACTGGGATCAACCCATAAACGCAAACGTATGTAATTGACGCCGTTATGCTTCAAAATCGCCAAGGGATCCTGCTGCACATGGTGTTCGTTATAAAAAACGCCGCCATGCCGCTCCACGTCTTGCAGGGTGGAAATATCAGCGCCCTTGATAAAGTCAGACGGCGCATTCAGCAACGGCTTGATGACGACGCTATCCGCCGCTGATACCCCTGGCGAGGCTAACGCCAGCGCCAGACTGATGCTTAAAAACAACGGTTTGATGGTTCGCATTGCATTATCCTTTGGTGCTGCCCGAGGTCAGGCCGGAGACAAAGTACTTTTGCAGGGCCAGGTACAAGATGGCGACCGGGACCGCAATCAGCACCGCGCCCGCCGCGTAGGTGGTGTAACTGGCACCCATCTTCTGCGCTACCAGGTTGTACAGGCCAATCGGCAGCGTGTACTGATCCGGCGTACGCAAGATAGTGCTCGACAAAATGAAGTCGCCCAGCGGGCCGGTAAACGAAAACAGCGCCACCACCGCCAGAATCGGTTTGGAGAGCGGCATGATGATTTCGATGAAAATGCGAAAATTGCCGGCACCATCCATCCGCGCCGACTCATCCAGATCCCTGGGAATGGCGTCCAGATAGCCCTTCATCAGATAGGTATTCATCGGGATCATGCCCGCCACATAAATCAGCACCAGCGCCAGGTGGCTATTGATCAATCCCAGCAGTTGCGACAGCACAAAAATGGCGATCAGCGCCGAAAACTGCGGGATCATTTGCAGCAACAGGAACAGCATCAGGCCGTTTTGACGGCCTTTAAAGCGAAAGCGCGAAAAGGCGTAGGCGGTGAAGCTGACGCTTATCAGCGTCAATACCATGGTCAGAAAGCTGATCTTCATCGAATTCCAATACCAGGTCAGATAGTTGACCTTACCGTTGAAAAGATCGGCGTAGTGCTGGAACGACAGATTTTCCGGAATAATGGCGCTGCTAAGCAGGCTGTTACCGGCATTGAGCGATGCACCAATGGTCCAGATCAGCGGATAGATGATGACGATCGACACCATGACGATCAACAACCAGGACAGCGACAGCCGCAGCCATTTTTCTTGCTTGATGCTTTTTGAGGTTGCCATAGGATCCCCTTACGCCATGTCGTCGTTTTTGAACGATTTGGTGGCGCGGAACTGCCACAGTGCCAGCCCCACCACAAAAATCGACAGCAGAATGGTGATGGTGGCGGCGATGGCATACTGCGAGGAAGACATCGTCAGCTTGTAGATCCACGACACCAGAATATCGGTTCCACCGGCGTTGGAACCCGCTACCGCCGGCCCGCCGTTATTGAACAGATAGATAATATTGAAATTGTTAAAATTGAAGGTGTATTGGGTGATGATGATCGGCGCTATCGAATACAGCACTAACGGCAGCGTAATGGTGCGCAGCTTGGTCAGGGTGCTGGCACCATCCATCGTCGCCGCTTCGTACAGATCGTCCGGGATCGCCTGTAGCACGCCGGTGGTCATGGCGAACACAAACGGGAACCCCAGCCAGGTCTGCATCAGGATCAACGCGGTTTTGGTCCAGAACGGATCGGTCATCCACGCCTTTGGCGCAATGCCGAAGAACGCCAGGATCGCATTGTTAATCACCCCAAACGAATCATTGAACATACCGGCAAATACCAGAATGGTGACAAAGCCCGGCACCGCCCATGGCAGAATGAAAATGGTGCGGATCAGCGGTTTGAAGCGTAAATCCTTCTGATTCACCAGGATCGCCAACAGTACGCCGACGGTGCATTGCAGCGTGGTGGCCAGCAGCGTCCAGACCACCGTCCATTGCAGCACGTCGAGGAAGGTCGATCGCCAGATCGACAGGGTAAAAATATTGACGAAGTTTTTAAACCCGACCCAATCCACCAGCTTGGCCGGCGGCGTGTGATAGAGGTTGTAATTGGTGAAGGCGATCGAAAAACCGAACAGGATCGGGAAAATCACCACAAACACCAACAGGATGAACCCTGGGGTAATCATCAGGTACGGGAAACCTTCGCTCAGCAATATGCGGTATTGCTGACGCACGCCGTTAAGCGCCTGGCCTGCGTCGCGCCTTTTGCCGTTAAGCCAGGCGTCACGCAGCGACAGCAGGTACAGCGCCAGCCCAAAGCCGAGGATCAACACGCTGATGATGCCTTCCGCCAGCAGGAATATCGAGTTGTCGCGCGGCACCTGTTCGCCTAACGTATAAAGTCCCCATAAGCCTTCGGCAAGAAAATCATCAAATACGCCAATAAAACTGCTCAGCAAAATCAGGAAAATCAGCCCTTTCGCCCACTGCCGGTGATAGAACTGACCAAAACCGGGTATCAGGGCCAGCAGCAGGCCGGCCAGCGCATGGTGGCTGCGGCCCTTGTCTGCGGCTAGTTTTTCGCTGGGAGTGATAATCACACACTGCTCCTTCATTTAACGGGAACGTACCCCCGTCCAGATGAGATGGTTACTGATTGCTGGCCTGCATCGCCTCAATTTGCATTTTGATCTGCTTGACCGCGTCATTGAGCGCCGCTTCCGGCGGCTGCTTGCCGGTCATGCTCAGCTCCAGCGCGGCATTGGCCGGCCCCCAGACTTCCTGCATTTCCGGCACCCCCGGCATGGCGGTCGCTTCGCTGGCCTGTATCGCCACCGCACTGGCCCGTTCATCATTTTTAATCAGCGGATCGTCAATCATCGCCACCAGCGGCGGGATTTCTTTGGTGGCCTGGTAACGGGTTTTTACATATTCAGGCTGGTTGATAAATTCAATGAATTTCTGCGCTAACGCGCGATCTTTGCTCCAGGTGGAAATGACGTAACCTTTCACTCCCAGGAAGGCGTTCATCGGCTTGCCGTTGGCCAGCTTCGGCAGCGGTGCTACGCCATAGTTGATACCGGCATCGGCGTAAGGCTGAAACGCCCATGGACCGTTGATCACTGCCGCGGCTTTGCGCTCGGTAAATAACGAGTCAATGGCGTTCAGGCCGCTATCGCCAATAATGCCGGTTGGGAACAGGCCATCGGCATAGAATTTTTTTAACGTATTGACGGCGGCAATGCTGCCGGGTGCATTGAGACCAATGTCGAGCGGATTCACGCTGCCGTTCTGGCTATGGCCAAAGATATAGCCGCCCATCGCAGCCATCACGCCCCAGCTGTAATACATCTGGTCAAACTTGGCCAGCAGACCGTATTGGTTCGCCGCCCGTTGCCGTTTGGAAAAATCATGGTAGTCGTCCAGGGTGGCCAACGGCTGCGGCAGTAGATCCTTGTTGTAAATCAGCACTAGCGTTTCCACCGCCTTCGGCAAGCCGTACAGCGTGTTATCCATGGTAAAGGCGGCGATTGCCGGCTTGGTGAATGCTTCGACCTTGGCCTGATCCACCTTCAGCGGCGTTAACAGCCCCTGCACCACCGCGGCGCCCAACTGATCGTTGGGGATCACCAGCACATCAGGTCCGATGCCAGCCGGCCCGTCCAGCCGCAGTTTTTCAATTTGCTGGGCATAGGGCATTTCCTGCAGATTGATTTTGACGTTGTACTGTTTTTCAAAATCGCCGATCGCCTGCTTGATGCCGGCGGATTTCTTGATGTCTTCCCAGACCGTCAGTTGCTGTCCGGTGGCCGCTGCGGCAAAACCGGCATATTGGCTGGTCAGCGCCAGCAGAATCAGTGCACCCATGGTATGTCTTTTCATTCCACGCCCCTTTGTGAAGGTATTACATTTTTTATTTTTACGTTTGATTTAACCTTGTGCGAGCAGGATATGATCCTTGCTGTATCTGCACTAATACAGAGTACCTCCTCGTCCTTTCTCGATGTTATACGCTACGCTTATGTCACGGATAACACGATACAAATATCGCCAATCTGTGATCGTGATTGCAGAAATGAAACAGCGGGATAGGGCATGGGATAACGCGCAGTTATAGTCATTTCAAGCCTTTCGAGCCCTTTTCGCCGAGTTTGATTTTTTTGTTATACGTAATACAACAAACAAAAAATGGCCGATGCCGGCGACGCGTTCACTGATAACTTTCTAAGGATCGACAGATGTCCAGCATAAGACTGAGGAATGTCACCAAACGCTTTGGCAACGCGGTGACGCTGCAAAATATCAACCTAGATATTGAAGGCGGCGAATTCGCCGTGTTTGTTGGCCCATCGGGCTGTGGCAAATCCACCCTGCTGCGCATGATCGCCGGCTTGGAGGATATCAGCGAGGGCGAGGTGCTGATTGGTGACCAGCGGGTCAACGACGTGGCGCCCGCCCATCGCGGCGTGGCGATGGTGTTTCAATCCTATGCGCTATACCCGCATATGACGGTCGCCGAAAACATGGGTTACGGGCTGAAAGTCAACGGAATGCCAAAAGAGCAGATCCGCCATCAGGTCGAAATGGTGGCAAAAACGCTGCAGCTGTCGCATTTGCTGGATCGTAAACCTAAACAGCTTTCCGGCGGTCAGCGTCAGCGCACCGCCATCGGCCGCGCCATTGTGCGCAACCCCAAGGTCTTTATGTTCGATGAACCCCTGTCCAATCTGGATGCCGAGCTGCGCGTCGATATGCGCCTGCACATTGCCAAACTGCATCAGGAATTGAAAACTACCATGGTGTATGTCACCCACGATCAGGTTGAAGCGATGACCCTCGCCGATAAGATCGTGGTGATGAATTACGGTAAGGTGGAACAAATGGGTACGCCAATGGCGTTGTACTACAACCCGATCAACCGCTTCGTCGCCGGTTTTATCGGCTCGCCAAAGATGAATTTTTTGCCGGTGACGGTGGTCAACTGGTCGCCGGAAGCGCTGACCGTCGCCATTGAGCACGGCAGCACGCTGACGCTGGCATTGTCTACCCGGCAGTTGCAGTCCGGCGATGCACTAACGCTCGGCATTCGCCCGGAACACCTCTCTACCGCCGGCGATGCGCCGTTGCGACTGGATTTTCATTGCGAAGTGGTTGAGCGGCTCGGTAATAACACCTATCTGTTTGGGCAATGCCACGGGCATGATGGTTTCAAGATACTGTTGCCCGGCGATGCACATTTTCTGCCGTACCAGAAAGTGCAGCTCGGGTTTGACGCCGCACAGTGCCTGGTATTTGACGCCGATGGCGCACGCATCAGCGCAGACATAACGATCCCGCATCAATAACAGTATCGCCACGGTCGCGATCGACAGCGTAAGGATACGCCGTCGCCGACGTATTTAGCCCATGCCGTGTTACGATAAAACGTATCACTGAGCTACTCTAGGCTTAACGTCATCTCGGCAAGGAAGTCAATATGCCCCCGTCGCATCATCATCGAGTCATGCCAACCATGGCTGCGGAACAGCTGTGCCGTAGCCTGCCGGCGTTGCTGACAACCTCGCCGGCCAGCGCCCGGCTGTCCCCCACTAACTATCAGCACATCCTTGCGTACTGTAACGTACGGCCCGATCTCGCCGGTTGGCGAAGCTTTCTCACCCTGGCACTGGCGCTATTGGGATTGCTGGCGCTGGTAGCCGGCAGCGTGTTTTTTATCGCCAGCAACTGGCAGGCCATGCCGGTATTTGCCAGGTTCGCGATGATTGAACTGCTGATCCTGGCGCTGGCGACGATAGTTTGGCAACGATGGTACGATGCCGTCGCGCGCAGCGCGCTACTGGCGGTGGGATTAAGCTTCGGTGGTTTATTCGCGCTATACGGCCAGGTTTATCAAACCGGCGCCGACGCTTGGCAACTGTTCTTCACCTGGGCGTGCGTGTTGTTGCCGCTGGCGCTGATTGGCCGCCAGAATGGCCTGTGGCTGTGTGCCTGGGCGGTAGCCAGTCTGGCATTCCAACTGTACTACGCCAGTTGGGCGGCAAATGTCGTGGCCCCCCCGTGGTGGGCCAACGGCGACAGCGTGCTGCTCGGCTATCTGCTGGTGCAATCGCTATGCCTGATCGTGCGTGAAGCGTTGGCGGCTCGTGCGCGGCCGTCTTCCTGGCTAGCGCGCCGATGGCTGTCGTGGATGATGGCAGGATATGTGTTGCTGATCCTGACGCTGCGGTTGATTGAGGCGATTGCCGACTGGCGCTTCGTCGCCTCTGCCGCATTGACGGCCGCGCTGTGGGGGCTGCTACTGTTGGGTGGATATGCCTATTATCGCCAGCGCGCGGCCGATCTCTGCATGCTGACGTTGGGCGTAACCAGCCTGATGCTGGTCGGCTGTGCGTTGATTTATCGTCTGGTGGCTCGGGCATGGGAGGTCGGGCCGTTATTCGCGATGTGCGCACTGATGGCGCTGTGGCTGCTGGCCTGCGGAGCGCTGTTGCTACGTTGGCGACGAGCGCTGTCTCAATCCGCCCTATCGGGCGTAACGCACCATCAGTGGGACGAGCTACTGGCACCGTTACGTCAGCGGCAATGGCTGACCACGGCGCAAAGCGAACAGCTGATGCGCTGCAATCCGTCGGACAGGCTACCGTGGTACCTGCATATCGCGCTGGCCATCAGCGGCTGGCTGGCGGCAATGATCATATTATTACTATTGGCGCTGCTGCTTTACGTCAGTGGCTTACTGGATTCGCTGGACGGCGGGTCGCTGATGCTGTTTTCGCTGTTGATTGCCATTCCTGCCGCCGTGCTGTTACGCAAACCCGGTATCGGCACACGGCAGATCGGCCTGGCGTGGGCCATCGCCGCCAGCTGCGGTTTATCTGTCGGCATTTACATGTTGGATGAAACACGCTGGCTGCCGGCCGATATCAGCCGCGCGCTGTGGTTGCTGCCGGTGCTGGGCGGAATGGCGTGGCTGATGCCCGATCGCAGCTATCGGTTTATGGCCAGTGCTGTCTCAACGCTGATCCTGCTGTTGCCAGGCGCCTACCTTGCCGAGCACCATTGGTCATCCAGCGCCAGCGCGGCGTTGATGCTGGCAATAAGCGCCACGGTCACGTTCGGCTGGCTGTCCGTGCTGCATCGACAGCAACGATATCCGGCAGTTGCCGGCCACGGCATGATCGGCGCGCTGGGCTACGGCATCCCGGCAGGGCTGGCGCTGTCGTGCCTTGCCAGCGTTCACGCCGACATGTTCGACGTTATCTTCTGGCGCAACGCCAGCAAGGCCAACCTGCCGATGATGCTGGGTATCGGCATCGCCATCGGCCTGATCGCGGCAGCCTGGCGGTATGCGGTAAAAACCGCTGCGCCGGCTACGCCGATTCTGCTGCCGGCCGCCGTTATCTGTGGTTCGATCGCCGTTTTTGCGCCGGGCATCGGCCTAGGGCTGGCGCTGCTATTGCTGGCTCGTTATCAGGGACGCCATGTATCATTGGTCGCTGCCGCGGCCTTCCTGTTGTTATATCTGATCGACTGGTACTATTTTCTTGGCATCAGCTTGCTGCAAAAATCACTGCTGCTGGTCGTCAGCGGACTCGTGCTGTTGGCGCTGCTGGCGGTGGTGCGTAAAACGTTACCACCGACGTCTGGAGGCTGTCATGCACATGAATAAGCGGCTGAAATGGCTGTTTATGGGGGTGGTATTACTGAGTCTGGCCGGCGTTAATCAGGCAATTTATCAACGACAACAGACGCTGAAACAGGGCACGGTGGTGATCCTGGCGCTGGCGCCGGTAGACCCGCGCTCATTGATGCAAGGTGATTATATGGCGCTGGACTACGCGCTGAGCCGTCAGTTGCAACAGCAGATCTGCCAGCAGCGTCAAACCTGTCGTGCGCAGGATAACTGCCCACCTCCCGCCAGCAGTGGCAAGATCGTGGTGAGACTGGATGCCAGGCACCATGCCGTAGACGCCGCATTCTATCGACAGCAGACGCTGCAACCCGGACAAGTACTGATGCAATATCGCCTTGCCGCCAACGCGGTACATATCGGCACCTCGAGTTACTTCTTCCCGGAAGGTCAGGCTGAACGCTTCTCAAAGGCACGCTACGGCGAGTTCCGCGTCGACCGGCACGGCACTGCGTTATTGACCCACCTGCTCGACGCGCAGGGAGAGCGTATCGTCACCCCCCGCTGACTGCGGGTGAGAAAAACGAAAAACCCCGCGCTTCCAGGAAGCACGGGGTTTGAATTTTATGGCGGAGGAGCAGAGATTCGAACTCTGGAACGGTTTCCCGTCGACGGTTTTCAAGACCGTTGCCTTCAGCCACTCGGCCACCCCTCCGCAATGAGCCGCACTATAAACACAGTGGATTCGCTTGTAAAGCCCGCCACGACGCGATCGCGCGAAAAACCGGCACGCGGCGGCCGGGCGTTGAATAAAGCAGCAATTTGCGCGTTGTTGCAGCAATGATAACTGACGGTAAAGATTGGTAAACAAACTTTAATCAAACGCTTGCGCTGCCTATCATCGTGATTAATTTTGTGATGACCTGATAAGAGAGATCATTATGGACCGCATTGTCGTCTCATCCTCGCGCGATTCGTTGCTCAGCACGCATAAAGTGCTGCGCAATACCTATTTCCTGCTGTCGCTGACGCTCGGTTTCTCCGCGTTGACCGCCACTGCCAGCACCATGCTGGGCTTGCCGGCTCCGGGTCTGCTGTTGATGCTGGTCGGCTTCTATGGCCTGATGTTCCTGACCCACAAGCTGGCCAACAGCCCGGCAGGTATCCTGGCGGCGTTTGCGTTGACCGGCTTTATGGGTTACACCCTGGGACCGATTCTTAGCTCGTTCCTCAATGCCGGCGCCGGTGACCTGATCATGCTGGCGTTGGGTGGTACTGCCCTGGTGTTCTTCTGCTGTTCTGCCTATGTGCTGACCACGCGTAAGGACATGTCGTTCCTGTCAGGCATGATGATGGCGGGCTTTGTGGTTCTGCTGGTAGCAGTGATAGCCAACCTGTTCCTGCAAATCCCTGCCCTGCACCTGGCGATCAGCGCGCTGTTTATCCTGTTCTCTGCCAGCGCCATTTTGTGGGAAACCAGCAATATCATTCATGGCGGCGAAACCAACTACATCCGTGCAACGGTTGGCCTGTATGTTTCGCTGTACAATATGTTCATCAGCCTGTTGAGCATTCTGGGCTTCGCCCGCAGCAACTGATAACCTCAGTCGACAACGTTTTCCAGCCCCGCTTATGCGGGGCTTTGTTTTTGATGGCGACGAAAATTTGCTAAACTGCGCAGCGTGATGAATTACCGATTATCGAGGCTGTATGTTGGAGTTTGAAGGTCAGGTTATCGACACTGACGCGCAAGGATACTTGAAGAACAGCGACGACTGGCATGAAAGCCTGGCGCCGCTGTTGGCCGCACAGGAAGAGATTGTTCTGACCGATGCCCACTGGGAAGTGGTGCGTTTTGTGCGTGCCTTTTATCAGGAATTTAATACCTCACCGGCGATCCGTATGCTGGTCAAGGCCATGGCGCAAAAATACGGCGAAGAAAAAGGCAACAGCCGCTATCTGTACCGACTGTTTCCCAAGGGGCCAGCCAAGCAGGCCACCAAAATTGCCGGTCTCCCCAAACCGGTAAAATGCATCTGACAGGCTAATAACGGATATCAAATCCGTTAAATGCCTCAACGCCTCGAGGCTCCACCAGGACGCGCTCAACGCGCGCGCCACGAGGGCCTCCGGCTTTCAACCAAGCCACCAGGGCATCAATTTGCTGCTGCTGACCGCAGGCCAGCACTTCGACGCTACCGTCGTCCAGATTGCGCGCATAGCCGGTCAGCCCCAACGCATTGGCCTTGCTCTGCGTGTTATAGCGGAAGCCCACGCCCTGCACTACGCCATAGACATACGCGGCGATACAAACCTGTGTCATAACACTCTCCCTAACCCGCTAACGGTAAGGACAGTATAATAGAAATGAGGCAACGGAAACCATCGGGGGAGATAAATACCGGCCGAGTCCCTTCAGCCGTAAATAGTGCAGATTGTCTTATTGCAGCTTACTTTTCCAGTTAAGACGTTCTCCGTAGAAATAAGAGTCAAAAAAGTGGCTTTTCCCGCGTAGCTTGATAAACACCCCTATCAGTAAAGCGATAAGTGTGACAGTGGCAATATAAAACTGCGGAGAATTGGCATCAAATACCATGCCCATGATAATAATAGGCATTACGTGCCAAAGATAAATTGGCAGCGAAACCTGGCCCATTTTTACTATCAGATTTTCTGATTGCATATTGATATGCTTACACCAGCCCACCAGCAGGAACAGCAACGCCACGTTAAAGACAAACCAGGCAGTGGCATCAGCGAGCGTGGCGTCGGCCAGGTAATAGCTCAAACCACCGGCCAGTACCACCAGCGGCAGCGTTAGCCACCCCGATAACGAGAGACTCCTGTCAGCCATGAGATAACCCAACAGGAAGAAAGCGTAATAATAGTAGAATCGCTTATCGCCAATAAATTTCAGCATGCCATACTTTGCTTCGAGCAGATCGGCATAGCAATACCATCCAATGGCTAACAAAGACGACAATACCAGCACCAGGGTCAATAATGTATTATTCCGATAGGCAATAAGCGTATAAATGACGAATATTATAACGGCAGGAATATACCAAAGGTGATAATAGGGATAGAGAATCAACCCAAGCACCGTTTTAATACTTACCCCTTCTCCCTGCCAAGCGGTGAATAACGCATACAGACTGTATGCTGCAAATGCCAGCAGGTAGGGCATAATCATACGCCATTGATACTTTTTTAAAATATTCACCAAACCGCCATCCAAAAACTTGCGGCGAACAAAATACCCCGTCACACCTAAAAATAACGGCATATGGAAAAAATATATTGCTCCACGGATCCCACTGTCAGCACTCCCTGGCAAGACGTGTCCAATAATAACCAGAAGTATCAAGCTTCCCTTCAGGAAATCGAACGATAAATCTCTTGCTTTCGCCATTTAACCCAATCCCAATACAAAGTTTACTTTCTGATAAAGTATTCAATAACAGGCGAGACGCGGTTTTTTGTCAATGCGGAAAAGCCTGAAAACATCCTGGCAGCGGCGGCGAACGGCGGTCTCAATCATCAACGGTAGAGGACGAGGCAACATTCAGCTATCATGAGCCACTTATTCCGGCTGATGCTCGCACTGGCCCCTGAACCTCTCGAATAGAAAGTACTGTAAACATGCGCTTATATCTCGCTAAAGGACGTGAAAAGTCCTTGCTTCGTCGTCATCCCTGGGTTTTTTCTGGTGCTGTTCAACGCATTGAAGGAAAACCGCTTTCTGGCGAAACCATCGACATTCACGACTGCCAGGGCAAATGGTTGGCGCGCGGTGCCTATTCACCGGAATCGCAGATCCGCGCTCGCGTCTGGAGCTTCCAGCAAGATGAAGACATCGATATCGCCTTCTTTGTGCGCCGCTTGCAGCAAGCACAGCGCTGGCGTGACTGGCTCGCCAAACGCGATGGATTGGATGGCTATCGCCTGATCGCCGGCGAGTCCGATGGCATGCCGGGTATTACTATCGACCGTTTCCAGAACTTTTTGGTATTGCAATTGCTGTCGGCCGGTGCGGAATACCAGCGTGCGGCGCTGCTTTCTGCGCTGCAGCAGTGTTACCCGCAATGCGCCATTTACGATCGCTCGGATGTAGCGGTGCGTAAAAAAGAGGGCCTGCCGCTGACACAAGGGCCGGTGCTGGGCGATATGCCGCCGGCGCTGCTGCCGATCCGCGAACATGGCATGCAACTGTTGGTGGATATCCAGCAAGGTCACAAGACCGGCTTTTACCTTGACCAGCGCGACAGCCGCCTGGCCGCGCGCAACTTTGCCGCCGGGCGCCGCGTACTCAACTGCTTCTCCTACACCGGTGCTTTTGCGGTAGCGGCCCTGATGGGCGGTTGCGAGCAGGTTATCAGTGTGGATACCTCGCAGGCAGCGCTGGATATTGCCAAACAGAACGTGGAGCTGAACAAGCTCGACGTCAGCAAAGCCGAATTTGTCCGCGATGACGTATTCCAGCTGCTGCGCAACTACCGCGCGCAAGGCGAGAAATTCGACCTGATCGTAATGGATCCACCGAAATTCGTTGAAAACAAAAACCAGTTGGCCAGCGCCTGCCGTGGCTATAAAGACATCAATATGTTGGCACTGCAGCTGTTGAACCCTGGTGGCATCTTGCTGAGCTTCTCATGCTCGGGGCTGATGCCTACCGATTTGTTCCAGAAAATCCTGGCCGATGCCGCTGTCGACGCCGGTTGTGATGTACAATTTATAGAGCAGTACCGGCAGGCTGCCGATCATCCGGTCATTGCCACCTACCCTGAGGGGCTGTATCTGAAAGGGTTTGCGTGCCGGGTGATGTAACTTGAAATACGCGGTTTTGCCCTCATATCTTGATAAAGATTGGGCAAAACGCGGTTTCTCAGGAGGTCATCATGATTGCCAGCAAATTCGGTATCGGGCAACAGGTTCGTCATAAGCTGCTGGGGTATTTGGGCGTCGTTATCGATATCGACCCGGAATATTCTTTGGAACAACCTAAAGCCGACGAGATAGCAGCGAATGACGAGCTGCGCTTCGCTCCGTGGTATCACGTGGTGATGGAGGACGAAGAAGGACAACCGGTTCACACCTATCTGGCGGAAGCACAGCTGGCAGGCGAAGAGCAGGACGCCCATCCTGAACAACCTTCGTTGGACGAGCTGGCGGAATCCATCCGCCATCAGTTGCAGGCCCCTCGCCTGCGCAATTGACAGTAAACCTGAGAAACGGCATCAGGGCCTGATATTACGCCAGGCCCTGTTTTATTTTTCTAGCCCCAGGCGTGGAATATCAATTTTCGGGCAACGGTCCATCACCACCGTCAATCCGGCCTGGTTCGCCAACTCCGCCGCCTGCTGATTAATCACGCCAATTTGCAACCACAGCGCTTTAGCGCCGATGGCAATGGCCTCCTGCGCGACGCCATAGGCCGCCTCGGAATTGCGGAACACGTCAACCATATCGATAGCGTGCGGAATATCCGCCAGACTGGCGTACACCGGCTGCCCCAGCAGGGTTTGTCCCGCCAGCTTTGGGCTGACCGGCGTAACCTGATACCCCTGCGACAGCAAATAGGCCATTACGCCGTAGCTTGGCCGCGACGGCTTGTCGCTGGCGCCTACCAACGCGATGGTTTTTACCTGCTGTAATAACGCGGCTATTTCACGATCTTGCATAAAACCCTCCTGTTAGTCGCCATAAAACCCCTACGACAAGTGTAACCGAACAGCCAAAACGCGCGTTAATGCAAGATACCCGCATTATCGTGGTCTTAACACCTGTCGACGCAATCGCCGATCATGACGAAAGCGGCAAACAGATGTCCAAATGTAAATACAGCCGCCGAACGGAAAAACTTTGACACACTGTGCCAGCTCCTCAACAATATTAGCTATGACTGATTATAAGGAGATAACAATGAAATTTGGTCTGATGGTTACGGGGCTACTCAGCGCCTGTCTGAGCCTGTCCGCCGTAGCTACGACCCTGAAACTCTCTCCGGATATCGATCTGCTGGTTGTTGACGGCAAAAAAATGACCGGCTCACTGCTGAAGGGCGCAGACAGCCTGGAACTGGACGGCGGACAGCATCAGTTGCTGTTCCAGGTGACCAGACTGCTGACCGATGGTTCACATCCCCAGGCGCTCTACACTTCTCCTCCCTTGATTGTGGCGTTCAGTACGCAAAACGTCAGCGCGGTTGAATTTCAATTGCCACGCATCGACAACCAGCGTGACGGACAGCGTTTCGAAAAGCTGCATAACTACCAGGTGGTCGACAATAACGGCAAACCCTTGGTGATAAGAAAGGATGTATTGCGCCTCGACGAGCAGATCTCCGATGAACGGCTGGAAAAAACCGTCGCCGATTATAACGCGCAGCGTCGTCCGGCATCGGTGCCGGCCTTTGTCCATTTACGCACCAGTAAACAGGCGCTCCCCGCCGCCCAGAGCGTGCCGCAGCAACTTGCCCCGCTTAAAGAGTCAGACGTCTCGGAACGCATGCTGCACTACTGGTTCCAACAGGCCGACGGCGAAACTCAGCGACGCTTTTTGCAGTGGGCCAACCAACATGCAAACTGAACTGCCGACGCGATTAGCTTTACGGCTAATTTGTTGATAAACGCTAGGCAGTGAAAAACAGTTTCAGTAATCTGTTACGCATCTTCTGCGTAGATCAAGGATCTCAACATGGAAATGACCACCCGCACCATCGCGAAACGTAAGCACATCGCCCTGGTCGCACACGATCACTGTAAACAGGCGCTGCTGCAATGGGTAGAAACTCATAAAACGCTATTGGCGCAGCATCAGCTGTATGCCACCGGCACTACTGGCAATCTTATCCAGCGCGCCAGCGGCATTGCAGTACAAAGCATGATGAGTGGGCCTATGGGCGGCGACCAGCAGGTTGGCGCCATGATCGCCGAAGGCAAGATAGACATGATGATTTTCTTCTGGGATCCGCTCAACGCGGTACCGCACGACCCGGACGTCAAGGCCTTGCTGCGCCTGGCGACGGTATGGAACATCCCGGTGGCCACCAACCGTTCTACCGCCGATTTCCTGATCGGCTCCTCGCTGTTTGACAGCGAAGTGGAGATAGCCATTCCCGACTACCAGCGTTACCTGCAAGATCGCCTCAACTAAGCCGGACGGCCTGATACGTTATCAGGCCCTGCTCTAGGGTTTCTTCTGTATCGGCACGCCAAGATCGTGCAGTTGCTCCACAAACACCGACGGGCGCTCACGATCCTGCAATAGCCAAACCTGGTGCTTCGCCCGGGTCAATGCAACGTACAGCAGCCGTCGCTCTTCGGCATCGGGAAAATCCTCCGGCTGTGGCAACAGCACATCCTCCACAATCGATTCACGCGCCAGCGCCGGGAAACCGTCATGTCCCTGATGCAGGCCGACAATAATCACATATTCAGCCTGCTGCCCCTTGCTGGCGTGAATGGTCATAAATTCCAGATTAAGCTTTGGCCAGCGGGTAGCCGCTTTTTGTAACGCCTCCGGTTTCAAATGATGGTAACGCGCCAACAGCAGAATACGCTCATCCGGCTTGGCGTAGCCGCTGAGCTTGTCCAGCAGGGACTCGATCTGATCCTGCGGCAGGATCGCCACCGATTTTTTATTGCCCTTGCTCAGGCTGTTCAGTGGTTTCTTTAACTGATGCGGGTTCTGCTGCACAAAACGGTTGGCGATTTCGCCAATGCGCTCATTAAAGCGGTAAGTGGTGTCCAGGGCACACTGCGCGCCTTCACCAAAGTTATCGGCAAAGGCGGTGGTCAGCGCCATTTCGGCACCGCTAAAACGGTATATCGCCTGCCAGTCGTCGCCCACCGCAAACAGGCAGGTCTGCTTATTCTGTTTACGCAATGCAGCCAACAGTTGCGCGCGCTGTGGCGAGATATCCTGAAACTCATCCACCAGGATATGTTTCCATGGGCTGACAAACCGCCCCTTGGCCAAAATGTTCACCGCCTGGTGAATCAACCCGGAGAAGTCCACCGCCCCCTCATCTTTCAGCGCACTTTTCCAGGCTTTCAACAGCGGAGCCATCAGGCGAATGCGTTTGGAAAACAGATCGCGCACTTCCTCATTGGCTTGTTCAATCATTTCCGCCTGACTGCCTCCGTGCATGCGCATCAGTCCCAGCCAGCGTTCAAGCCGACCGGCCAGCCGTTCCGCCAGCCGCTTGTCCTGCCAAAAATCGCCGTCTGGCACTTCCCATGCCAATTCGTCGATCAGCCATTGTCGCCAGCCTTTGGCCTGCGCTTTTTTCTCGCCACATTGCTGCTGCCAGGTTTTCACCAACAGTTCGCGTCGCGCCTTACTGTCGGTTTCGAGTTTGCTGATCGCCGGCGCCTTGCGACTCCCCTGCTGAATGATGTGCAGCGCCAGCGCATGAAACGTCTTCGCCTGAATGTCGCTGTTCCCCAGCCGCTCGCTGATACGCTGATTCATCTCTTGCGCCGCCTGCCGGCCAAACGCCAGTAACAGAATCTGCCCGGGTTCCGCCTCCTGACGCCGCAACAACCAACCAGCGCGGGCCACCAGCACCGAGGTTTTGCCGCTGCCGGCGCCGGCCAGCACCAGTACCGCGTCTTCGCCGTTGACCACCGCCCGGCTCTGCGATGCATTCAGCGGCGAGCTTTCCACCGTCTGGAAGAAATCCGCGTGCTGTTCCAGCATGCGCTCGGTCCAGTTTTGGTTGCGTTCGGCAACGCTACGCGCCCCCTGTTGCAACCATTGCAGGCACAAATGGTAGTCGGCACGGCAATTGTCAAAGGCCTCCAGTCGGTCCACCGGCATCGGCAATGCCTCAAACGCCTGGCGGATCTGCTGTTGCAGCTTGCCCAATTGCGAACGTTTGAACCAGTGGTCCTGCTGTTCGATGCGCTGAATACTCTGCACCTGCTGCTGCAAAACACCGGCGCTGACGTCGCTCATTTCAGCGCTCCAGCTTTGCCAGGCCTGCTGCAGATAGTGATAGAAACGCTGCGTTTCCTGCCATTCGGTACCGTGCAAACGCACCACTTTCTCATCCGGCAGTTCGAACTCCAGTTCACCCCAGACGATGCCACGCTTGCATCTGACTTCGATCAACTGATTGAAAGGGATCAAGTATTGGTGTTTTTCACCGCTCACCTCAACCCCGGCATGCAACAACCGCACACGGTTGTAAGGATGCTGAGCCAGGTGTTTCCCCAGCGATGTCGCTTTAAGTTCCATATTGGCGCGCCATGACTATGTTGAGATTGGATGTTTGCCAGTTTACCTGCGATAAGCAGTGGCACTCTAGCGCTAAAAAAAGGGTAGAATAGATTCTGCGTTTTGATAGCAAACGCAACCGCCTGGCGGTTTGGCCATCATTAGAGCAGATTGACGACTATGCGTACTGTACTGAATATTCTTAATTTTGTGTTAGGGGGCTTTTTTACCACCCTCGCCTGGCTGTTTGCCACCCTGGTCAGCATCGTACTGATTTTCACCCTGCCGCTCACCCGCTCCTGCTGGGAAATCACCAAGCTGTCGTTTCTGCCCTACGGCAATGAAGCTATCCACGTGAACGAGCTGTACCCGGAGAAAAGCAACGCGCTGATTTCCGCCGGCGGTTCACTGCTGAATATCGTTTGGCTGATCCTGTTCGGCTGGTGGCTGTGTCTGTCGCATATCGCCGCAGGCATCGCGCAGTGCATTTCCATTATCGGCATTCCGGTTGGCATCGCCAACTTTAAAATCGCCGCCATCGCGCTGTGGCCGGTCGGGCGCCGCGTTGTGTCGGTCGAAATGGCGCAGCAGGCGCGCAGCGAAAACGCGCGTCGCCACTACCAGCAACGCTAATTGTCTCTACGCCCGAGGATTTTTTGTGCGCGCTTTTGCACCGGCCATACGCCGCTATGCCTATAACAGTAATCTGCTTTATAACCTACGCATATTGATTGCGCTCACCGGCACGGCGGCTGTGCCATGGTGGCTGGGCATGGAAAAACTCACCATTCCACTGACGCTCGGCGTGGTGGCCGCCGCCTTGACCGACCTGGACGATCGGCTGGCCGGCAGGCTGCGCAACTTGCTGATTACCTTGGTGTGTTTTTTCGTCGCCTCGGCGTCAATTGAACTGTTGTTTCCCCACCCCTGGCTGTTCGCCCTTGGGCTGACCAGCTCAACCTGCGCATTCATTCTGCTGGGCGCTCTGGGGCAACGCTACGCCACCATCGCCTTTGGCGCATTGCTGATTGCGGTATACACCATGCTCGGCGCCTCGATGTATGAAGCCTGGTATCAACAACCCATGCTGCTGATTTTCGGCGCGCTATGGTACAACCTGCTGACGCTGATCGGTCATCTGGTGTTCCCGATCCGCCCGTTACAGGAAAACCTGGCGCGTTGCTATCAACAGTTGGCGAATTATCTCGATGCCAAGGCCAATCTGTTCGACCCCGACGCCGAACAGGACGCCGATCTGCCGTGGATGGATGTGGCGATGGCCAACAGCGCACTGGTCAGCACCCTGAATCAAACCAAGGTTTCTCTACTTACCCGTCTGAAAGGCGACCGCGGCCAGCGTGGTACCCGCCGTACTCTGCACTATTACTTCGTCGCGCAAGATATTCACGAGCGCGCCAGCTCGTCCCATGTGCAATATCAGGCGCTGAGCAAGCAGTTTCGCCACAGCGATATTCTGTTCCGCTTCCAACGTTTGCTCAGCATGCAGGCGCGTGCCTGCCAGCAACTGGCGCAGTCGATCCTGCTACGGCAGAAATATCAGCACAATAATCGCTTCGAACCGGCGTTTCACCGCATTGAAGAGGCCCTCTCGCACCTGACGCTCGTCACGGAGAACCGCGAACTGACTAAAGCACTGTCGCATCTGTTGACCAATTTGCGCGCCATTGATGCCCAATTGGCCAATATCGAATCGGAACAGGCACTCGCCAATGGCCAGGCGGAAGAAAACAGCCTGTCAGACGATCGTCTTACCGGTTGGAGTGACATCCGCCTGCGCATCAGTCGCCACTTGACCCCGCAGTCGGCGCTGTTCCGCCATGCAATCCGCATGTCTGTAGTGCTGTGCGTCGGCTATGCGTTTATCCAGTTGACCGGCATGCAGCACGGCTACTGGATCCTGCTCACCAGCCTGTTTGTCTGCCAGCCCAACTATAATGCTACCCGCCGCCGCCTGGCATTACGCATCGTTGGTACGCTGGCCGGGATTCTGGTCGGCCTGCCGATTCTGTATTTTGTACCGTCGGTTGAAGGGCAACTGATTCTGATCGTGATCAGCGGCGTGCTGTTTTTTGCCTTCCGTACCGTGCAGTACGCCCACGCAACGATGTTTATCACCCTGCTGGTATTGCTGTGCTTTAATCTGCTCGGCGAAGGGTTTGAAGTGGCCGCGCCACGCGTCTACGACACGCTACTGGGCTGTGCCATTGCCTGGGCGGCGGTAACCTTTATCTGGCCGGACTGGCAGTTCCGCCAACTGCCGGCCATCGTCAGCAAAACGCTGAATGCCGATTGCCGTTATCTGGACGCCATTATGGTGCAATACCACCAGGGCAAAGATAACGGCCTGCAGTACCGGATCGCACGGCGAGATGCCCATAACAGCGATGCAGAGCTGGCATCGGTCATCTCCAATATGTCGGCCGATCCCAAAGCAGATAAAACCACCCAGGAAGCCGCCTTCCGGCTGCTGTGCCTCAATCATACCTTATTAAGCTATATCTCCGCGCTGGGCGCTCACCGGGAACGACTCGCCAGTGCCGAAGTACTGCAACTGCTTAATGATGCGGTGTGTTACGTCGACGGTGCGCTACAGCAGGAAGCACAGGATGGCAAACGCATCACGCAGGCGCTGGAGTCGCTGTCCGTGCGTATCACTCAGTTAACACCCGAGCCGGAAAGCAAAGAACAACTGGTATTGCAACAGATTGGCTTGGTGCTTGCCCTGCTGCCGGAACTGACCGCGCTCAATGCGCAGATCGGCGGCAGCCACTGATGGATACGCTTATGTGTAACGCTACGGGCAAAGACTGTCCTGACGCGGCGGTATGATGACAGCGTTAAACCATGTCAGCAGTTCGCTGCGCAGCTCTGTCGGCAAGGCGGCGTGATGGTAGCCGGCCAGCGCGCCGGCCAGTGATAACAGCACCTTCAGCCCCAGGCGGCGTTGTTCTCGCTGCAATCTGAGGAACGTTTCTTTCGCCCCTTGCAGGCGCAGCTCGTAGACGCCGCAGATCCCGCTACGCCAGAGCAGACGCTCCAGCGCGGCGTCGATATTCGGCAAATCCTTCAACCGTTCATGGCTCTGCTTTTTTACCTGAACCTCTTTGCGCGCCTCACGCATCGCCTGCCACGCCAGGGCAAACAGTTCTTGTCGCTGTTGCCATAACGCCTCGTCGACGTAGTAATAACGCATGACGATCGGTGCACCGCGCTTCGAATACACCATATTTGCCATGCCGCGCGCACGGAACACGCTTTCGAGGCTGCTGGTCGCACGCAGATACATTTCGCCTTCGGCGACCACGGCAAACATGATGCCGTCGACCAGCAACCCGTAGCCGCCAAACTGTGAGCGGGTGGTTATTCTCCCCAGGGCGGAAAAACAGGCTTTAGCCTGGGCTACTCTGGCGTTCGTTGTTCCTTGCATAAGGTTATCCCTCGGTCATTTGCGGCAAACCATTGCCTGTGTCAATAGAATAAAAGTAACGGGAACAAGTAATTAGAAAAAATACGCATTAAACCCGACGGTGCCAATGAGAAAAGCCTCCAGCTCAAAAAATAATCGCAAATCTGCGAGGTGTTACTAAAAATTGGGTTGATCTTCTGACTGACCGCATGTACTGTATATGCATACAGTAACACTACGGCGGGATACTTTATGCGTACTCAATCACTCTACCAACCCCATTTCAGCCACAGCGCGCGTGCAATGAATCACTCGGCCCCGGTTTCCGGCGCGAACAACGAAAATGGTCTTATCAGTGAACTTGTTTACAACGAGCATCAACCCGCAGTAGCGCAACTGTTACTGCCTTTATTGCAGCAACTGGGCATGCAATCGCGTTGGCTATTATGGCTGACGCCACAGCAGAAATTGAGCAAACGCTGGCTACAGCAGTCGGGCTTGCCGATCGATAAAGTGGTGCAGCTGAGCCAAATCAGCCCGCTAAATACGGTCGAAGCCATGGAAAAAGCGTTGTTGACGGGAAATTACAGCGTGGTTTTAGGTTGGTTACCCGACCTGACGGATGAAGATAGGCTAAAATTACGTCGTGCGGCCGAGTTGGGAAATGCCTACGGCTTTATCATGCGTCCTCAACCCGTCACAAACTCGAACCAAGGACAGTGTTCGACCTTAAAAATTCACTCTTCTTTGTATCATTGAGTGAATTTAGGAGTTTTCTCATTATTTTTCTTCTTCAGCAGCGGAACCTTCTAGAGATCAGTCACAAAACGAGAGCGGCTGCGGTTCCGCACTGCATTTTGCAGCAAGGCATGGCTAAAAAATGACCAGAAAATGTTAGCAAATATGTACAATTCTGCGTTTTTTTTTAGAGCTTTATCACATCACACTTGTAACTTTCGCGCCACGTTGTAGACTTTACATCGCCAAGGTTGCTCTATAACGCCAGAAAAACTGGCAGAGTAACAAACGAGGGCATAAACCTTGGCGAAGGAATTTAACCAAGGGCTTAAAAATTAGCTTTAAAGCTCATTGCCTATTTGGATGATAACGAGGCGCAAAATGAAAAAGACAGCTATCGCATTAGCAGTGGCACTGGCTGGTTTCGCTACCGTAGCGCAAGCCGCCCCAAAAGATAACACCTGGTACACCGGTGCCAAACTGGGCTGGTCCCAGTATCACGACGTAGGTTTCTACGGCAACGGTTATGAGAAAGGTATCGGCAACGGTCCTACTCATGAAAGCCAACTGGGTGCTGGTGCGTTCTTGGGTTACCAAGCGAACCAATACCTGGGCTTCGAGCTGGGCTATGACTGGCTTGGCCGTATGCCTTACAAAGGCAGCGTGAACAACGGTGCTTTCAAAGCGCAGGGCGTTCAATTGGCAGCTAAACTGAGCTACCCAATTGCTGACGACCTGGACATCTACACCCGTCTGGGTGGCATGATCTGGCGTGCAGACTCTAAAGCTAACTACGGCCGTACTGGCGAGCGTCTGAGCAACCACGACACCGGCGTTTCTCCGCTGGCTGCTGTTGGTGTTGAATACGCACTGACCAAAAACTGGGCTACTCGCCTGGATTACCAGTTCGTTAGCAACATCGGCGACGCAGGTACCGTTGGCGCGCGTCCAGACAACACCATGCTGAGCCTGGGCGTTTCTTACCGCTTCGGCCAGGACGATGTTGTTGCTCCGGCACCAGCACCAGCTCCGGCTCCAGTGGTTGAAACCAAGCGTTTCACTCTGAAGTCTGACGTTCTGTTCAACTTCGGTAAATCCTCTCTGAAACCAGAAGGCCAGCAGGCTCTGGATCAGCTGTACACCCAACTGAGCTCTATGGATCCTAAAGACGGTTCCGTAGTTGTTCTGGGCTACACTGACCCAGTTGGTAAAGATGCAGCGAACCAGAAACTGTCTGAAGCTCGTGCTCGCAGCGTAGTAGATTACCTGGTATCTAAAGGTATCCCTGCTGACAAAATCTCTGCACGTGGCATGGGCGAAGCTGACCAGGTTACCGACAGCTGTGGCTACAAAAACGGTCGTGCTACCAAAGCACAGATCGAATGCCTGGCGCCTAACCGTCGCGTAGAAATCGAAGTTAAAGGTATCAAAGACGTTGTAACTCAGCCACAGGCTTAAGTTACCGCTTCTTAATAAAAAACCCCGCTCTGCGGGGTTTTTTTTCGCTTTGACGCGTCTGACCGGCAATAAAAAACCCGGCCATTCGCCGGGTTGATTTATCAAACACAATCTTGTGATTATTCTTCGTCCTTGCCCAGGATCGCTTTCAAATCCTGCTTCAACAATGACATTTGGCTGGCGTATTTTTCTTTGCGTTCAGCATCTTCAATCAGCTGCACCACGGTTTCGGACAGCGTTACGCCACGCCGACGAGCCAATGCCGCCAGTCGCTGCCAAACTAAAAATTCCAAATCGATAGATTTTTTACGCGTATGCTGATGTTCTGCGTTAAAATGACGTTTACGCCGGGCGCGGATGGTTTGCTTCATCCGATTGTCCAGCGCCGGATTCATATGAGCATTGATCCAGGCCAGCACCTTGACCGGTTCATTTTCCAGCTTCAGCAGCTCGTCAACGGCTTCCTGCGCAGCGCTGTTTTCAAGGTAGCGGGTAATTGCTTCCCCTTCCCGGTGCTTTTTCACCAGGTACTTCCATTTCCAGCCGCTCTCTAGATTTTCCAGTTGCTGATATTTCATCGTGAGCTCTTCAGTGACCGCGTAACGTTAATAAGCATAACAGCTTTGCGCCAAATTTCCCCGCCAATTACGTCTCCGTTTAGTATGTTTTTTGCACAGTCGTCGCGCGATGTCAAACTCCCTGACCGCAACTGACACTCTGCTTGTATCAAGCTGGCGTTATTCTTGTATAATCGCCCTTTCCCTTTTTGACGATTGCATCTAACACTTTGACCAATAACCGACTTGAATGGCAATCCTTGTTGCCTGCCGTTACGCCTTATCAGGCGATATTCGATTCCGCCGCTCAGTTGGCACCCGTCGCCTTTGCCGCTATTCAACCCCGGTTGGAAAACGCGCTGACGGTATTTTGCCACCCGCGTTCTCAACCACGCTTCATGCTGTTGAAAGCCCAGGAAACACGCGAATATCTGGCGTTGATTGCCGATGCGGTAAAGCAGCTGCAGCCGCAACCTGGCAGCCCTGGTAGCAACTATATCGTACAAAGCGGCCAGGTTCGCGTAGAGCCGGCAACCAGCGGCGATGAGCCCTTTGCCGCCAGCGGTGCCTGCCTGTTTGCCGAATGGGTGGAACCAGAGCAACTGTTCGGTTGCGTACGCCTTTATCAGAACGATGTCTCCCTCGAACCCGGCCTGGTGCACCAGGCTAACGGCGGTGTACTGATCCTGTCTGCCCGCACGTTATTGGCACAACCGCTGTTGTGGCTGCGCTTAAAGCAGATGGTCACCCAGCGCCAATTCCATTGGGTTTCGCCGGATGAAACACGACCGTTGCCAGTCAGTATCCCGCCGATGCCGCTGGATCTGCGGCTGATTGTCGTTGGCGATCGTCACGGGCTGGCGGATTTCCACGATATGGAGCCGGAAGTCTGCGAACAGGCGGTGTATGGCGAATACGAAGACGACCTGCAGCTGACCGATACCGATGACATGGCGCAATGGTGTGGCTACGTCAATACGCTGGTTAGCGAGCAGCAATTGCCGCAACTGGCGGCTGACGCCTGGCCGCCGTTAATGATGCAGGCGGTGCGTTACAGCGGCGATCAGGGCAGCCTGCCGTTATCGCCTACCTGGCTGAGCCAACAGCTGTCGGAAGCGGCACTGTATGCCGAACAGGGCCAGATCACCGCCAAAGCGCTGGAAGCGGCGTTGACCGCCCGTGAATGGCGCGAAAGCTATCTGGCAGAACGCATGCAGGACGAAATTGAACTCGGCCAGATCCTGATTCAAACCGAAGGGGAGGTCATTGGTCAGATTAATGGGTTGTCAGTTTTAGACTATCCAGGCCACCCACGCGGTTTCGGCGAACCGTCGCGTATCAGCTGTGTCGTCCACCTTGGCGACGGTGAATTTACCGACGTTGAACGAAAAGCTGAACTTGGCGGCAATCTGCATGCCAAAGGCATGATGATTATGCAGGCGTTCCTGATTTCCGAATTGGAACTGGATCAGCAACTGCCCTTCTCCGCCTCGATTGTGTTTGAACAATCCTACGGCGAAGTCGATGGCGACAGCGCCTCGCTGGCCGAGCTGTGTGCCTTGATCAGCGCACTGTCGATGCAACCGATTAGCCAGCAGATTGCCGTTACCGGCTCGGTCGACCAATTCGGTAACGTGCAGCCCATCGGCGGCGTTAACGAAAAGATCGAAGGTTTCTTTGAGGTCTGTCTGCGCCGTGGCCTGACAGGCAAGCAGGGCGTGATTCTGCCAACCACCAACGTGCGGCACCTGTGTCTGCGCCAGGATGTGGTAGATGCGGTTCGCGACGGACAGTTCCATCTGTGGGCGGTGGACAGCGCGGCGGAAGCCCTGCCATTATTGACAGGTTACCCCTACTCCGATGAACAGCAGCCGAATTTGCTGGCTGCAATTCAGGAACGGATTGCGCAGGTGAACGCACCTGAACGCCGCCGCCCCTGGCTTTTCCGCTGGCTCAACTGGTTCAACCAGGGCTGATCGGACTTGTTCAGCGTACACGTGTTAGCTAATCTGCGTCCTTCATTAAAATAAGGCTTACTGAGAACATGGTAGATAAACGCGACTCCTATACGAAAGAAGACCTCGAAGCATCCGGCCGTGGCGAGCTGTTTGGCGCCGGCGGCCCGCCGTTGCCAGCAGGTAACATGTTGATGATGGACCGCGTGGTCAAAATGTCAGAAGACGGTGGTACCCACGGCAAAGGCTACGTGGAAGCAGAACTGGATATCAATCCCGACCTGTGGTTCTTCGCCTGCCATTTCATCGGCGATCCGGTGATGCCTGGCTGTCTGGGCCTGGATGCCATGTGGCAGCTGGTCGGGTTCTACCTGGGCTGGCTGGGCGGCGAAGGCAAAGGCCGTGCGCTGGGCGTGGGCGAAGTCAAGTTCACCGGGCAGGTGCTGCCAACCGCCAAAAAAGTCACCTATCGTATTAACTTCAAGCGCGTTATTACCCGTAAACTGATTATGGGTGTGGCCGACGGTGAAGTACTGGTCGATGGCGAAGTGATCTACACCGCCAGCGATCTGAAAGTGGGCCTGTTCAAGGACACTACTGCCTTCTAACGGCAGTCACGACGGTCGGTCACGGCCGTCGTGAGTTTTCTCCCTGATTACCGTTACCGGCGTACTGCATGCGCTGATGTGTGCTACCTAGTGACTACAATTATTGTAGTAATTGAGGATGGTAATGAAAAAGACGCGTTTCGATACTCAACAGTGCCCAATCGCCCGATCGCTGGATCGCATTGGCGAATGGTGGAGCATGTTAATTATTCGTGATGCCTTTCATGGGCTGTCGAAGTTTGACGAATTCCAGCAGAGCCTCGGGTTGTCGCCGACCATCCTCACCCGCCGGCTCAAATTTCTGGTTGAGAGCGGCATTCTTTGCAAACAGGCTTATCAGCAGCGGCCGTTGCGCTATCAGTACCTGTTGACCGAACGCGGCGCTGAGCTGTTCCCGGTCTTGGCAACGCTGCTGCAATGGGGTAACAGCCATCTGGCGCCAGAAGGCATCGCCGCCCAGTTGGTCGATCGGCGCAGCGGTTTGCCTGTCACTATGCAGTTAATCGACAGCGTTAGCCAACAACCGATAACCCATCAGAATATCACGCTGGCTGCAGGCCCCGCTGCCGGTGCCGCCATGCGCCAGCGCGCCGCGCGAATGCAGCAATCATCATCAGCTACACTTATTGAATCACCCCAGGAGAATATATGAACAGTCGTCGTATCGTTATTACCGGCATGGGCGCAGTCTCCCCTCTGGGCAGTGGCGTCGAAGCCATATGGCAACGTTTGCTAGCCGGGCAGAGCGGCATCCGCCCACTGCCCGAAGCGATTGTGGCCGAGCTGCCGGTCAAGGTCGGCGGTCAGGTGCCAACCCTGCAACAGGATAGCGAGGCCGGATTTGATGCCGATGCCTCGGTCGCGCCCAAGGATCAAAAGAAAATGGATCGCTTTATCCTGTTTGCCATGGCCGCGGCCGACGAAGCCATTCGCCAGGCCGGTTGGGTCGCCGACACTGATGAAAAACAGGAGCGTACCGCCACCGTCGTGGCCTCCGGCATCGGTGGCTTCCCGGCCATTGCCAATGCGGTGCGCACCACCGACAGTCGCGGTGCAAAACGGCTGTCGCCGTTCACCATCCCGTCGTTCCTGGTGAATCTGGCCGCTGGCCATATCTCGATCAAGCACCACTTCAAAGGACCTATCGGCGCCCCGGTCACCGCCTGCGCCGCCGGGGTACAAGCCATTGGCGATGCGGTGCGCATGATTCGCAACGACGAGGCCGATATCGCCCTGTGTGGCGGTACTGAAGCGGCCATCGATACCGTCAGTCTGGGTGGATTTGCCGCAGCACGCGCCATGTCCAGCGCGCCAGCCGAAGATGCCGCCATCGCTTCTCGGCCATTCGACAGCGCACGTAGCGGTTTCGTGATGGGTGAAGGCGCGGGCATGCTGGTGATTGAAACGCTGGAACACGCACTGGCGCGCGGTGCCACGCCGCTGGCAGAGATCGTCGGTTATGGTACCAGCGCCGACGCCTATCATATGACCTCCGGCGCGGAAGACGGCGACGGCGCCTACCGTGCGATGAAAATCGCGCTCCGCCAGGCTGGCGTACAACCGGAACAGATCCAGCACCTGAATGCGCATGCCACCTCTACGCCGGTCGGCGACCTGGGTGAAATCAACGCCATCCGTCACCTGTTTGGCGATCATCCAGTGGCGGTAACCTCGACCAAATCAGCCACCGGGCACCTGCTGGGGGCCGCAGGCGGTCTGGAAACCATCTTTACCGCGCTGGCGTTACGCGATCAGATAGCGCCGGCCACCCTGAACCTGGATCAGCCGGATCCGGCCGCGGCAGGTTTGCACCTGGTTGCCAAACAGGCAGAGCCAATGCCGATGACCTATGCATTGTCTAATGGTTTTGGCTTTGGCGGGGTGAATGCCAGCATTCTGCTCAAGCGCTGGCAAGCGTAATCGACGGGATAAAAACGAAAACCTCCGCGCATTGGCGGAGGTCATTCCTCTTGATGACAGAGAGCCGCTTAAGCGGTCACAGCCCTGTCTTCCATGGCTTGTCGCCAACCTCCCAGCCAATTGGCCCGGGCATCCAATGATTGATAGGGACAAAGTTCCCTGGAACGCCCTGAAAGACCTGCTTGGTAACCACGGGATTGTGCCCGTTCCAGACGATCTCGCTTCTGTCTCTTCATGCCTCGTTTCCCTCATTTCTTGGTCTGCTGGAAAGAAAACAATGGCCGCTTTTTTGTGCAGCCACGCATAAGCAATAGCGCTAATCGCAGGGAAGATCAATGCGCAAAATTCACGCCAATGTCATATTTGTGAGCTACGCACGCAGAAAATGCTAAGTGGCTGATAACGCGAAGAACAGATTAAATATTTGAAAAATAGCGATAAAAAAGCCGGTGAGACGACGTCAATCTTTCTCACCGGCATGCCGTTAGACTGTTTTAGAACAGGTTATACGCCCCGTACGGCACCAGGCGGGAATGCCCGGCCTCGGGGATACCCACTACAGGCGTCCGGCCTGAGCGGCTATCGCCTGCGCTTCTTGCTGCCAGCCGGTAGCCAAGGCGCGCACCAACGCATCGTAGCCGTCTTCCTGCTGCGTCAGCTCCAGATTGAACGGCCGCTTGACCACCCGATCCTGATGTTTCAGCACCCATTCGCCACGGATAATGGCCTTGCCGTCATAACGCCCGTGGAAACCGGTGATGGTGACGTTCAGCACATCCTGATCGCTGTTCATCGGTTGTGAAGACACCAGCCAACCCGGCAATGCGTTGCTGAGATTGGTGACCAGCGACTGCTGCAATTGCTGATCCAGCGGGCTGGCCCACAGGTTGTTCTGGCCAATGACGTACTGTACGTCATTGGTCTGATACACCACGCCATTCTGCGCCAGATAATCCGCCACGCTAACGTGCTCCAGCCACAGCTGGCGCGATGCGGTAGTGGCGCTGACCTGCGCCGGCGCCGCCAGAGCCGGCAGTTGATAGTAGGTTTTCTGTGGCGTACTGCTACAGGCGCCGAGTAACAGCGCCAGGGCTACGGGAATCCATTTCATCATTTTTTGGCCTTCTTCGGCTGAGGATCGTCGCTCGTCGCGGCTTCAAATACCAACGCATTGCTCTTTTCATTCAAGGTACGCAGCACCGGCTGCAGCTCACGCAATACCTGATCCAGACGTTGCATGTCGCCAACCATCTTATTGTAGGCTGGCGAGCCCGGCTGGAAACCTTTCATGCTGCGATTCAGTTCCTGCAATGTTTTTTGCATATCCTGCGGCAGCTCTTTCATCGCCTTACTGGCAATGATGTCATTGAGCGACTTCATGGTCTGCTGCGTCTCGCGCATGGTGCGTTGACTTTCCGACAGCGTTTTGGTCGCTTCATTAATCATTGGGTTCAACGGCATCGCATTGATCTTGTCCAGCGTCTGCATCAGTTTTTGCTGTATCTGCGCCAGTCCACCGCTGGTAGTTGGCAGCAGCGGATAACCGAACAGTTCACGCGGCCCTTTCCAGGCACTTTGCTGTGGATAGAAGTCCAGATCGATATACAGCGAGCCGGTCAGCAGGTTGGCGGATTTCAACGCGGCACGCAAACCACGCGCTTCGGCGTCTTTCAGGTGTTTTTCCATGTCGAAGTTGTTACCGAGCTGCTTCTGGAAGCGATCCGGTTCGATACGGATCAGCACCGGTATGCGGTAATCGCTGTCAAGACGCTGCTCCATCCCCGGTTTATAGAACGGTACCTGCGCCACGGTGCCCAGACGGATGCCGCGGAATTCGACCGGCGCGCCCGGTTGCAGGCCACGAACCGAATCAGAGAAGAACAACAGGTAATCTTTGTGCACGGTGTACAGCGAATCCTGGATGCTGCGCTGGCTGTCGTACAGCTGATATTCCGCCTTTTCCTGTGCCTTGGTGCCACGTTCCCAGCCATCCGGTACGTCAAAGCTGACGCCACCGCTGAACAGCGTCGCCAGCGAGCCCATTTCAACCCGCATGCCCTGCGCCGACATGTCGAACGCCACGCCGCTGTCCTTCCAGAAGCGCACGTTGCTGGTCACCAGCTGATCGTAAGGCGCGGTAATAAACAGCTGATAGCGCATGGCGCGCAGTTTGGGATCGAAATAGCTGGTTTCTACCGAGCCGACGCGATAACCGCGGAACAGTACCGGATCGCCGGCGTTCAACTGACCGGACTTGTCGCTGTCCAGTACGATACGCAGCCCTTTAGCGTCAGGCGACGCCAACGGCGGTGCGTCCAGTAGTTGGTATTCCTCTTTACCTTCTTTGCCTTTGCTACCCGGTTGCAACTCGATATAGGCGCCGGATAACAAAGTGCCAAGGCCGGAAACCCCTTCCCGGCCTATTTGCGGCTTCACCACCCAGAAGGCGGAATCCTGTCGCAACAGTTTTTCCATGCCGGAGTTCAAGCGAGCCTGAATCAGCACCTTGCTCAAGTCCTCGCTCAACGTCACGCTTTCTACCGTACCGACGTCGACGCTGCGGCTTTTGATTCGGGTTTTACCGGCTTCCAGCCCCTCTGCGGTAGTGGTGTATAACGTTACCACCGGTCCCTGGTGGCTAAAGTGGTAAAACAGGATCCATGCACCGATCAGCGCCGTGACGATGGGAATAATCCACACCGGCGACCAGCGTTTGATCTTTTCAATATCCGCGACGCTATGATTATTTTCCGTCACCTTGCGGCTCCTTCTTTATTGTTTCATTTACGCGATCCCAGGTCAGACGGGGATCAAACGTCATGGCAGCAAACATAGTGAGGATCACCACCATGGCGAACAGCAGCGCGCCAGTAGCAGGATAAATACTCATCAATTGTCCCATACGTACCAATGCCGACAACACGGCAATGACAAACACGTCGATCATTGACCAGCGGCCAACAAACTCAACCACTTCATAAATCAGATGCATCCGTTCGCTGTCAGCCCGCGGTTTACCCTGGCGATTGGCATCCCAGCACAGCCAGCCGATAGCAACCATTTTCAGCGTCGGTACCATGATACTGGCGATGAAGATCACCATCGCCACCGGGTAGGAACCTTCGCCCCACAGCAGGATCACCCCAGCCATCACCGTCGACGGCATTTTGTTGCCCAGCGCCTCGGTCACCATGATCGGCAACAGCATCGCCGGTACGTAGAGGATAAGCGAGGTAAACAGCAGCGCCAACGTCCATTGCAGACTGTGTTGCCGACGGACGTGACCATGGGTATGGCAACGTGGGCATTGCAGCTGTTCAGCCGGCAAAATCGCGGTGCAGCAGGAACAGGAGCGTAATCCCTGGCCAATGCCTGCCTGACCGACGGTCACCGGTCGCGTTATCTGCGGTGCCGGCTCGATATCCTGCCACAGCCAGCGGCGATCGACGCACTGGAAGGCGCGCACCTGCAACAGACAGAATAGGCAATAAGGCACAAAACTGGTGCCAACGCCGATATCGCCGTACGCCATCAGTTTGACGAAACTCACCAACACGCCGGCGAGGAAAATTTCCACCATGCACCAGGTTTTGAACTGGAATAGCACCTTGGCCATCCAGATTTTGAGGCGCGACGGCATCCGCACTCTGGCGCACAGCAAGATAATCGCCAGCATGCAAAACGCCGGGATCAGTTGGACAAATACCATAAACAGCGTGGCCATGCTGGCGTAATCTTCGGCCACCATCACCTGCGGGATCTGGATCAGTTTGATTTCGTTGCCGATACCGGCAACGCGCATATTCACGAAAGGAAATATATTGGCTAACAGCAGCATAAACAGGGCGCTGAGGGCGTAGCCGATAGGTCGTTTGCGCGGCTCTTCCCAACGGGCACTGAGCGTCGTTTTGCAACGCGGGCACACCGCCTTGCTGCCATAGGTCAACGGCGGCAAGGCCACCAGCATGTCGCACTGCGGGCATAACATCAGGCCCTCTTGCGGCGGCTCGCCGTTGCTCGCATGGCTATGCTGCATATGATTCTGCTGGGAACACACCCTATTCCTCCCCCGACCTCAGGCCGATAGCACAAAAATAGCCCGCAGCAGCGTGCGGGCGCATTTATTTGTCAGGCGTTTTTCATCGCTTCCAGCTCTTCCCAGCGCGCGAAGGCCTCTTCCAGGCGCCCTTCCGCCGCCGCCAAATCGGTCAATACCTGCTGCGTCTCGGCGTGTGGTCGCGAGAAGAAGTTCGCATCGCCAACCTGCGCCTGCAATGCTTCAATCTCGGCTTCCAACTGTTCCAGGCGCTGTGGCAATTGTTCCAGCTCACGTAACAGGTTATAGCTCAGTTTGGCAGCCGGCTTCTTCGGTTGCTCGGTTTTTTTCTCTACCGGTTTGTTCTGACTCACCGGGGCGGCCTGACGAATCGGCTTGGCGGTCGCTCGCTGATGATGCGCATCGTAATAACCGCCGACGAAGGTGCTGATCGTGCCGTTACCTTCGAAGATCCAGCACTCGGTAACCGAGTTATCGACGAACTGACGATCGTGGCTGACCAGCAGCACCGTCCCCTGATAGCCGTCAATCAGCTCTTCCAACAGTTCCAGCGTTTCGACGTCCAAATCGTTGGTTGGTTCATCGAGGATCAGCAGATTGCTTGGTTTGAGGAACAGGCGGGCCAGCAGCAGGCGATTGCGCTCGCCGCCGGACAGCGCCTTCACCGGCGTCATTGCGCGTTTCGGGTGGAACAGGAAGTCTTGCAGATAGCCCAGCACGTGACGCGAGCGACCATTGACCATTACCTCCTGCTTGCCTTCGGCCAGGTTGTCCATCACCGTACGCTCCGGATCCAGTTCGGCGCGGTGTTGATCGAAGTAGGCCACTTCCAGTTTGGTGCCGCAGTGCACGCGGCCGCTGTCGGCTTTCAGCTGACCGAGCATCAGTTTCAGCAAGGTAGTTTTACCGCAGCCGTTCGGGCCAACCAGGGCAATTTTGTCGCCGCGCTGCACCTGCGCAGAAAAATTGCGCACCAGCACTTTGCCGCCAACCTGATAATTGACGTCTTCCATTTCAAACACAATCTTGCCGGAACGCACCGCTTCTTCCACCTGCATTTTGGCGGTACCCATCACTTCACGGCGTGCAGAGCGTTCGTTGCGCAGCGCCTTCAGTGCGCGCACGCGCCCTTCGTTGCGGGTACGACGCGCCTTGATCCCCTGACGGATCCACACTTCTTCCTGCGCCAGCTTGCGGTCGAATTCGGCGTTTTGCAGCTCTTCTACCCGCAGCGCTTCTTCTTTACTGGTCAGATAGAGGTCATAGTCGCCCGGCCAGGAAACCAGTTTGCCGCGATCCAGATCGACAATCCGCGTTGCCATGTTGCGAATAAAGGAGCGGTCGTGCGAAATGAACACGATGCTGCCCTGGAATTCCTTCAGGAAGCCTTCCAGCCAGTCGATGGTTTCAATGTCCAGGTGGTTGGTCGGCTCATCCAGCAACAGCACGCGTGGGGAACTCACCAGCGCCCGGCCCAGCGCCGCCTTGCGCAGCCAGCCGCCGGACAGCGAGGAAAGCTGCGCGTCGCCATTCAGGCCCAGTTGGGCCAGCACTTCGCTGATGCGGCTATCGAGCTGCCACAGCCCCTGATGATCGAGAATTTCCATAATCTGCGCCATACGCGTCAGGTTTTTCTCGCTCGGATCGGTTTCCACCAGGTGTGAAATGGCATGATAGGCTTTCAGATGTTCAGCCTGCTCCGCCACCCCTTCGGCGACGAAATCAAACACCGTACCACCAATGTTGCGCGGCGGATCCTGTTGCAGACGCGCCACGATCAGATCCTGCTCGTAAATCACCCGGCCGTCATCCAGCGGGATTTCCTTGCCAAGGATCTTCAGCAAGGTTGATTTGCCGGCGCCGTTGCGCCCGACCAGACAAACGCGTTCGTTGTCTTCAATGTGAATTTCGGTGTTATCCAAAAGCGGCGCATCGCTGAAAGACAGCCAGGCGCCGGACATGCTAATTAACGACATAGTAATTATTTTCCTTCGCCGGCATGGGTTACCAGCCAGCAGTTGTGAATCTGACGGTTGCGGGCAAAGTCCTGCGACAGCGTCTGGGCGGTAATTTCTTTCGCTACCAGTCCCAACGCCTGCAAGCCGGCCTGATCCATCTGGAAACCGCGCTTGTTGTTCGAGAACATGATGGTCCCGTTGCGACGCAGTAACCGTTTCAAATCTTTCATCAGCGCCAGGTGATCGCGCTGAACGTCAAAAGTGTTCTCCATCCGTTTGGAGTTGGAGAACGTCGGCGGATCGATAAAGATCACGTCGAACTGTTCGTCGGCATTATGTAACCAGGACAGGCAGTCGGCCTGTATCAAACGGTGCTGTCGCCCGGTCAGACCGTTGGCGCGCAGGTTTTTCTCTGCCCACTCCAGATAGGTGCGCGACATATCCACCGTGGTGGTGCTGCGCGCGCCGCCCAGGCCGGCGTGCACGCTGGCGGTGCCGGTATAGGCGAACAGGTTGAGGAAGTCTTTGCCCTGGCTCATCTCGCCAAGCATGCGGCGGGCAATACGGTGATCGAGGAACAGACCGGTATCAAGATAGTCGGTCAGGTTGACCCATAGCTTGGCGTTGTACTCTTCCACCAGCAGGAACTCACCTTTCTGCGCCAGTTTTTCATACTGGCTTTTGCCCTTCTGCCGCTCGCGGGTTTTCAGCACCAGTTGGTTGGACGGCAAATCGAGCACCGCCAGCGTGGCGTTAATCACATCGAACAGACGCTGACGCGCCTTCTGCGCATCGACGGTTTTTGGCGGCGCGTACTCCTGCACCACCACTTTGCTGCCGTAGCGATCTACCGCCACGTTGTATTCCGGCAAATCGGCGTCATACAGGCGATAGCATTCAATGCCCTGCTGTCGCGCCCATTTGTCCAGTTTCTTGAGATTTTTGCGCAAGCGGTTGGCGAAGTCTTCCGCCACCTGTACGCCGCCGCTGCCCTGCGGATTGGCCGCCAGCTGGTAGTTCTTCTGCACGCAGTCCAACGGGCCGTTTTTGGCCTTGAACTGGCGTTCGGCACGCAATTGCAGGCAGCTCAACAGCTCTGGCGACGCGCTAAACAGCGACAGTTGCCAACCGCCAAAGGCGCTTTTCATAATGCGACCCAGCATGTTGTGCAAGGCAATCAGCGCCGGTTCGCTTTCCAGACGCTCACCGTAAGGCGGGTTGCTGACCACGGTGCCACACGGGCCTTCCGGCAGCGGATTGGTTACTTTGCTGACGTCGTTAACGTTAAAGGCGATCAATTCAGCGACACCGGCGCGTCGCGCGTTGGCGCGCGCCATCTCGATCACCCGGCGGTCAATATCCGAGCCGAAGAAGCGTGAGGTGGTTTCTTGCAGACCACGGCGCGCACGTACCTGGGCTTCGCTTACCGCTTCGCGCCACAGATCCGGGTTGTGGCCATGCCAGGCGCTGAATCCCCAATGTTGGCGGTGCAGACCCGGAGCGCGATCCGCCGCGATCATCGCCGCTTCGATCAGCAAGGTACCGGAGCCACACATCGGATCGAGCATCGGCGTTCCCGGCTGCCAACCGGAGCGCTGCACAATGGCAGCGGCGAGATTTTCCTTCAGCGGCGCCTGACCGGTGAGATCGCGGTAACCGCGCTGATGCAGGCCTTCGCCACTCAGATCGAGCGCCACGCTGGCCATATCGCGCTGCAGGAACACGTTAATGCGGATATCCGGCTGTTGTTTCGCCACCGTCGGACGACGATCGATTTTGCGCGTGAAGCTGTCAACAATGGCATCTTTCACTTTTAATGCGCCGTACTGGCTATTGCGGATCTCTTCGTTGACGCCGCTAAAATGCACGGCGAAGGTGCTTTCAACGTCAAAGATTTCCGTCCAGTCGATCGCCTGAACGCCAAGGTAAAGATCCAGATCGCTGTGCACGCGGAATTCATTTAGCGGCAACAGAATGCGCGAAGCCAGGCGGCTCCACAGTAAGCTTTGGTACAGAAGACGATCGTCACCCTGAAAATGTACCCCACCCTGCACCACTTTGCAGCCGTGAGCGCCAAGCCGTTCGAGTTCGCTTTTTAACAGTTCTTCCAGTCCACGCGCCGTGCTGGCAAACAGAGAGTTCATATCGTACTTATCACCAAAAAGAAAATTGTCGCGCATTATACCCTAAATAATCCGCGTTGCATTGAGGCGGCAGGGATGGGGGCGCCTATTACGCCAGCGTTTAGCCGCTCCCAGGGAGGAATGCGCCGGGAGGCGCCGGCGCTTCAGCGCTCGCCAAGGTGCCGCTTGTTGCACAATGGCTATGGCTAAACCCCATCGCTTGTCATAAAGTTGCCTTTTTCCCTAATTAACAATAGGCAGATTAGGATGATCACGCTATCCAGGCTTTATGTACATCCGGTTAAATCCATGCGCGGCTTGCAGCTGTCGCATGCGCAGGTTGCCAGCCATGGCCTGGCGTTTGACCGCAGTTTTATGGTCACCACTCCCGATGGCACCTTTATTACCGCTCGCCAATATCCGCAGATGGTGTTGTTCACGCCGGCCTTGTTAGCCGACGGTCTTTACCTGGCTGCGCCGGACGGCGCAAGCGCCACCGTTCGTTTCAGCGATTTCAGTGACGATGGGCAACCGACCGAAGTCTGGGGCAACCACTTTACCGCGTCCATCGCACCGCCTGCGATCAACCAGTGGCTCAGCGGCTATTTTCAACGCGACGTGCAGCTGCGCTGGCTGGGGCCGCAACTTAGCCGTCGGGTTAAAAAGCACCCGGAAATCCCGCTGTCATTCGCCGACGGCTATCCGTTTCTGCTGGTTAATGAAGCCTCATTCCACGATCTGCAGCAACGCTGCCCCGGCAGCATCAAACTGGAGCAGTTCCGCCCCAACCTGGTGGTCAGCGGCGCCAGCCCGTGGGCCGAAGACGGCTGGCAGGTGATCCGCATTGGCGAGGTGATGTTTGATCTGGTCAAACCGTGCAGTCGCTGCGTATTGACCACCATCAGCATCGAGCGTGGTCGCAAGCACCCCAGCGGCGAACCCTTGAATACGCTGCAACAATTCCGCACGGCGGATAACGGTGATGTCGATTTCGGTCAAAATATGATTGCGCGCAACAGCGGCGTAATTCGCGTCGGCGATGCGGTAGAGGTGTTATCAAGCAAGCCGCCACGCCCGTATGGCGCAGGCGCCGTTGTCGAAAGCGTGCAGGCGCCGCAGGACAACGCGCAGCAGGTGACCATTGACTACCAGGGCACGGTGTTCACCGGGAATAATCAGCAAATTCTGTTAGAACAGCTGGAACAGCAAGGGTTGCACATACCCTATTCTTGCCGAGCAGGTATCTGCGGCAGCTGCCGGTTGACGCTGATCGGTGGCGAAGTGGCACCGCTGAAGAAAAGCGCGGTGGCGAATAACGGCACCATACTGTCGTGCAGTTGTATTCCTAAAACCGATATCCAGCTGGCGTAATCATACCGCCCGATCGTAGGCCGGCGCCGCTGCATTATCCTGCGAGCAGGGTTTGAGACGATCGTGCATCACCTTGATGGCATCGCCAAGCACCATGGTGCGGCCGGCCACTGACAGCTGATATTGCGCCAGCAGACACAGGCTGGCGTTGTCACCGGCCTCCACCACCAACAGGCGAGCATCTTCGCCGCTTTCCATCACCTTGACCGCCGCCAGTTCGCCATTCTTCGGCTGTAACGGGAAATGCTGCTGGGCGAAATGCCAGCTCTTTGGCATCAGGGGTTTTAGAAAACGGTAAGCCACCAACGCATTTAATACCAGTTCAGCCCGTTGCTCATGGCTGAGCTTGATTTGCTTACACTGTTCTTCATAGGTGAAATAAAGCGCGGCGTCGTCAACGCAAAAAGCGCATTCGGCGAATGCGTCCGGGGTAAGCATTTTGGCCGGGAAACGTGAACGGAAGATCATCCCATTGGCCAAATCGAGCATCAGCCGATCGTGTTCGGCGTCAAAATACCAACGCCAATTATCGTCAGGTTTTATCTTCATTGTTTATCCCTTCTCGCCACAAGCCAACGCCGTATTTACCCCAATAAGGTGATTTTATCACCATAAAAGCCGCTTAAACATCGGATAAATCTGCGAACGATATTTATGCTAACGAACAAAATATAGACGAGCCGGGGGAAGAAATAAACCCCCGGCAACAAATGAAAGGAAAAATATTAGATATACGTAACGATATCTTTAATCAAACGTGGGCCATGAAAGATAAATCCGGAATAAATTTGCACCAGCGTTGCCCCGGCCGCTATTTTTTCTCGTGCCGCGGTCAGAGAATCAATCCCACCGACGCCGATAATAGGCAGCCTGCCTTGCAACTCTTGTGACAATCGGCGGATCACTTCGGTACTGCGCGACTGTAAAGGACGGCCACTCAAGCCCCCCATTTGCTCACAGTAATTCAAGCCCTGCACCAGTTTGCGATCCAGCGTAGTATTGGTGGCAATAACGCCGTCTATATTATGGCGCAGCAAACTGTCCGCTATTTGGATCAATTCTTCTTCAGAAAGATCCGGCGCGATCTTTACCGCCACCGGCACATATTTGTGATGGCGCGCATGTAATTCTGCCTGTTTATTTTTAACTGCGGCTAAAAGATCGTCCAGCGCTTCACCATACTGCAAGGATCGTAGTCCTGGTGTATTTGGCGAAGAAATGTTGATCGCAATATAACCGGCATACGGATAAACTTTATCCATGCAGATCAGATAATCGTCTTTGCCCTGTTCAACCGGCGTATCTTTATTCTTGCCGATATTAATCCCCAGGATGCCGCCAAAGTGCGAACGTTTGACGTTTTCAACCAGGTTATCCACGCCGCGGTTGTTAAACCCCATGCGGTTGATCAACCCTTCGGCCTCAACGATGCGGAACAGGCGTGGCTTGTCATTGCCTGACTGTGGGCGCGGCGTTACGGTGCCGACTTCGATAAAGCCAAATCCCATCGCGCCCAAGGCGTCTATACATTCGCCGTCTTTATCCAGACCGGCAGCCAAACCTAACGGATTTTTAAACGACAACCCCATACAGCTCACCGGCTTGGTCGGCACCGACTGGCGGACCAGAAACGCCAATGGACTGCCGGTTACACGACGCAGCTGGCGAAAGGTCAATTCATGCGCTCGCTCTGGATCGAGCTGGAACAACGCTTTCCTGATGAGGGGGTAGTACATGTACGCTCCTGATTTCCCGGTGATGACCAGCATGCTTCACGCTGTGTATTTGTTGCTCGCCCACCCTACCCACGTCGCCTGCCTGCGGTTGGGGAACGTTGCAAACCGGGGGCGTATTATCCGGGATCCCCTGGGTAATTGGAATTGATTAAACGCAAAAAAGGTCTTTTTTACGCAACCGTTTTCCTTGCCGCCGTAGGTTGTGCCGTCAATTCACATTTGCGCATAACAAAATCAAAAAATGAGATTTAAACAACGCGCGTCTTTGCTGTTAGTTTTAGAACTCTTACCAAGCATTTATTAATTAAACCTAACTTTTAGTTATAAGGAGTGATCATGCGCGTTATATCACTGGCCGGCAGCCCACGCATTCCATCACGTTCAGCGGCGTTGCTGGCGCTCAGCCAGCATTGGTTACAACAACAGGGCGTGGACGTCGTCGCGTATAACCTGCATGACTTTAACGCCGACGATCTGCTGTACGCCAACTTCGCCAGCCCGGCAGTAAAAGCTTTTGCCGAACAGCTGGCGCAGGCTGACGGCCTGTTGATCGCCACGCCGGTGTACAAAGCCTCATTCTCCGGCGCGTTGAAAACCCTGCTGGATCTGCTGCCTGAACGTGCGCTTGAGCACAAGGTGGTGTTGCCACTGGCTACCGGCGGCTCGGTTGGTCACATGCTGGCGGTGGACTATGCGCTCAAGCCGGTACTGGCGGCGCTGAAAGCACAGGAAGTGCTGCACGGAGTGTTCGCCGATGACAGCCAGATCGCACTGAACGGCAGTGAAGCAACGCTGGCGGAAAGCGTTTCCCTGCGGCTGGAAGAAGCACTGGAGAGTTTTTATCTGGCGCTAGGCCGCCGCAAGCCGCCTACGGTCAAGGCCAAGTCGACGTTGCTGACCGGGCAAACCGCATAACGCCGATACAATAATCAGGAGTAATAATGAAGCGATTTTCTTCCTTACGCCGCTGGTTTGGCGGCACCCTGGCCGGACTGCTGGCGCTGGCGACAACCGGCGTCGCGGCCGCACCGCATCATGAACCACAGCAGTTGCGTATCGGCTACCAAAAGGGTTCGGTGAGTCTGGTATTGGCCAAGACCCACCGGATGCTTGAGCAGCGTTTCCCCAAGGTCAACATCAGTTGGGTAGAATTCCCCGCTGGCCCACAAATGCTTGAAGCGCTGAACGTCGGCAGCATCGATTTGGGCAGCACCGGCGATATACCGCCGATCTTTGCCCAGGCCGCCGGCGCCGATCTGCTGTACGTCGGCGTCGAGCCGGCAAAACCGAAGGCAGAAGTGATCCTGGTGCCGGAAAACAGTCCAATCAAAGACGTCGCCGAACTGAAGGGTCGCAAGGTTGCCTTTCAAAAAGGCTCCAGCTCGCACAATCTCCTGCTGCGGGCGTTACAGCGCGCCGGCCTGAAGTTCACTGATATTCAGCCGGTGTATCTGACGCCGGCCGATGCCCGCGCAGCCTTCCAGCAAGGCAACGTGGACGCCTGGGCGATTTGGGATCCTTATTATTCTGCCGCGTTGTTGCAAGGCGGCGTGAAGGTACTGACCGACGGCAGTAATCTCAACCAGACCGGTTCGTTCTATCTGGCAGCGCGCCCCTATGCCGAAGCCCATGGCGCCTTCATTCAACAGATATTGAACGTGCTGACGCAGGCCGATGCTCTCACCCGTAGCGATCGGGCGCAAAGCGTCACATTGCTGTCCAAGGCGATGGGACTGCCGGAACCGGTGATCGCCACCTACCTGGATCATCGCCCGCCAACGTCGATCGCCCCGCTCAGCCCGCAAATCATCAAAGCACAACAGCAAACCGCCGATCTGTTCTATGCCAACCATCTGGTTCCGGTCAAGGTCGATATTTCACAACGCGTCTGGCAGCCCAGCGCCCAGTGATACAGGAGAATAAATCATGAGTCTGAATGTTTTCTGGTTCTTGCCCACCCACGGAGACGGCCATTATCTGGGGACGTCCGAAGGTGCCCGCAGCGTCGATTACGGTTACCTGCAGCAGATCGCCCAAGCGGCGGACCGACTGGGCTTTGGCGGGGTGCTGATCCCCACCGGGCGTTCCTGCGAGGATTCGTGGCTGGTGGCCGCTTCGCTGATCCCGGTCACCCAGCGCCTGAAGTTTCTGGTGGCGCTGCGCCCCGGTATTATTTCGCCGACCCTGGCGGCACGGCAGGCCGCCACGCTGGACAGGCTTTCCCATGGTCGCGCGCTGTTCAATCTGGTGACCGGCGGCGATCCCGATGAGCTGGCAGCAGAAGGACTGCACCTCGACCACGAGCAGCGTTACGAAGCCTCGGCGGAATTCACCCATATCTGGCGCAAGGTGCTGGAAGGTGAAACCGTTGATTACCAGGGCAAGCATATTCAGGTCAAAGGCGCCAAACTGCTGTTCCCACCGGTGCAGCAACCGCGACCACCGCTGTATTTCGGCGGATCCTCTGAGGCAGCGCAGGATCTGGCAGCCGATCAGGTCGAACTGTATCTGACCTGGGGCGAACCGCCGGCACAGGTCAGGGAAAAGCTGGAGCAGGTGCGCGCCAAAGCGGCGGCGAAAGGACGCAAGGTGCGTTTCGGCATTCGGCTGCACGTCATCGTGCGTGAAACCACCGATGAGGCCTGGCGCGCTGCCGATCGACTGATCGCCAATTTGGACGATCAGACCATTGCCGATGCGCAACAAGCCTTTGCCCGCTTTGACTCGGTTGGCCAACGCCGCATGGCAGAACTGCACGGCGGCAAAAAAGACAATCTGGAAATCAGCCCCAATCTGTGGGCCGGTGTCGGTCTGGTGCGCGGAGGGGCTGGCACTGCACTGGTTGGCGACGGCCCGACGGTCGCAGCGCGCATACAGGAGTATGCCGATCTGGGTATCGATACTTTTATTCTGTCCGGCTATCCGCACCTGGAAGAGGCCTACCGCGTCGGTGAACTGCTGTTCCCGCATCTGGATTTGGCCAACAACGCAGCCCCAGCGCCATTGCGCGCGGTCAAGGCGCAGGGTGAAGTGGTCGCTAATATTTACGTGCCGCAGAAGGCGGCCCAGAGCTGAGGAGCGTCCCATGACAAACAACGTACAACGTCTGCTATACCGCCTGGCCCCGTGGGCGCTGCCGGTAGCGTTAGTGGCATTGTGGCAATTTTCGGTCGACGTCGGCTGGCTGTCGAACCGCATTCTGCCGGCGCCCAGCGCCGTGATCGGCGCCTTCTGGTCGCTGACCGAAAGTGGCGAACTGTGGCAACACCTGACCATCAGCAGCTGGCGCGCGTTTATCGGTTTTAGCATCGGTGGCAGTCTCGGTCTGCTGCTGGGCTTTATTACCGGTCTGTCGCGCTGGGGAGAGCGGCTATTGGACAGTTCGGTGCAAATGATCCGTAACGTGCCGCATCTGGCCTTGATCCCGCTGGTGATCCTGTGGTTCGGCATTGACGAGTCCGCCAAGATTTTTCTGGTCGCGTTGGGCACCCTGTTCCCGATCTACCTGAATACCTATCACGGCATTAAAAATATCGATCGCGGCCTGCTGGAAATGGCGCGCAGCTACGGCCTCAGCGGTTTTCGGCTGTTCACCCAGGTGGTACTGCCCGGCGCCTTGCCGTCAATCATGGTTGGCGTGCGTTTTGCGCTCGGCTTTATGTGGTTGACGCTGATCGTCGCCGAAACCATCTCCGCCAATTCAGGTATTGGCTATCTGGCGATGAACGCCCGCGAGTTTCTGCAAACCGACATCGTGGTGGTGGCGATCGTGCTGTACGCCGTGCTCGGCAAACTGGCGGACCTCAGCGCCCAGTTGCTTGAACGCGTCTGGTTGCGCTGGCACCCGGCCTATCAACTGAAACACGGAGAAGCATTATGACGACGACGCCCACCCGCATTCCACAAGGTACGCCGGTCACTCTGCAATCCATCGAGAAGCGTTACGGCAAGCGCACCGTATTGGAAAATGTGCAACTGCGCATCACCGCCGGGCAGTTCGTCGCGGTGGTAGGACGCAGCGGCTGCGGTAAAAGCACGCTGCTACGCTTGCTGGCCGGGCTGGAAAAAGCCAGCAGCGGCGAGCTGCTGACCGGCAACAACGCCCCACTCAGCAGCGCCAAGGATGATACCCGCTTGATGTTCCAGGACGCCCGGCTACTGCCGTGGAAAAAGGTCATCGATAACGTCGGGCTCGGTTTGCACGGTAACTGGCGCGCAGATGCGCAGCAGGCGTTGGCAACGGTAGGCCTGGCCGATCGCGCTCATGAATGGCCGGCCGCGCTGTCCGGCGGACAGAAACAACGCGTCGCGCTGGCACGCGCGCTGATCCACCGCCCGCGTCTGCTGCTGCTGGATGAACCGCTGGGCGCACTTGATGCATTAACGCGTATTGAAATGCAGGGATTGATCGAAAGTCTGTGGCAACAGCATGGCTTTACCGTGCTGCTGGTGACCCACGACGTCAGCGAGGCGATCGCCCTGGCCGACCGGGTACTGTTGATTGAGGAAGGCCGCATTGGGCTGGATCTGACCATCGATCTGCCACGTCCACGCCGCAAAGGATCGGCAAAGTTGGCGGAGCTTGAAGCGCAGCTACTGGAGCGGGTACTGTCGCCGCCAGCGGCGCAGCAGCTCCCGCGGCACGCAGCGAATTGAAATATTGGCCATAGCCATCAATAAAAAATGCCGTTCAGGGTTAACCGAACGGCATTTTTACGCTCAATCAGGCCGTTTGATGGCGTCGATTAGGCGTCCAGCGCCTTGCTGATCTTCTCAAACAGATCGCCAGACAGATTTGGCAGCGCCTTCAACTGCTCCAACGCCTGGCGCATCAGCGCCTCGCGCCCGGTATCGTAACGCTTGAGACGAATCAGTGGTTCGATCAAACGCGCTGCCACCTGCGGATTGCGGGTGTTCAGATCGCTGAGGATTTCTACCAGGAACTGATAACCGCTACCGTCTGCGGCGTGGAACGCTGATGGATTGGCTGCGGCAAAGGCGCCCACCAGCGAACGGGTACGGTTCGGGTTGCTCAGGCTGAATGAACGGTGTTGCAGCAGGCTGCGCACCGTGGCGAGTACGTCGGCGGCCGGGCTGGTAGCCTGCAGCGCAAACCATTTGTCCATCACCAGACCATCCTGATGCCAACGCTGGTCGAACGCGGCCATCAGCGCATCACGACACGGTAACTGCGCCGCCACCGCCGCTGCCAGCGCCGCCAGCGAGTCGGTCATGTTATCGGCATGCTTGAACTGTTCGGCCACCAGACGGTCAGCCTGTTGCTCATCGGCAAAGGCCAGATAGTGCAGACAGGTATTGCGCAACGCGCGTTTGGCAATGTCGCCATGTTCAACGCGATAGCCGTCGGTCTTGTTGTGGTGATAGACCGCTAGCCATTCGTCGGTCATTTCTTGCGCCAGACAACGGGTAATCGCCTCATGCACCGCCGCGATCGCACTCGGATCGATGACCGTAAACAGCTCGGCAATTTCACTTTCTGACGGCAGGGTCAGGATCTGCGCCGCCAGCGCCGGATCCAGTTTTTCATCCAGCAATACCGCGCGGAACGCGTCGGCCACATGCAACGGCAAGGTGAGCGGCTGCTTCTGCTGATATTTGGCGACGTTCAGTTTGATGTAGGTGGCCAGCAGGCTCTGCGCGGCATCCCAACGGGCAAAATCGTTACGCGCATGCTGCATCAGGAAGGTCAGCTGCTTGTCGCTGTAGGTATAATCCAGCTTCACCGGCGCCGAAAACTCACGCAGCAGCGACGGCACTGGCGGATGCTCGACGCCATCAAAGACAAAAGTCTGTTCCGCTTCGGTCACGTTCAACACATTGTTAACCGGCAGGCCATCTTTTTGCAGCGCAATCACCTGCCCTTGGGCGTCATACAGTTCGATGTTCAACGGAATATGCAGCGGCAGCTTCTCAGGTTGATCGGCGGTCGGTGCCGTGTGCTGGCTGACGTGCAAACGATACTGCTGATGCTCGGCGTTATATTCGTCGCGCACCGTCAGCGTTGGCGTGCCTGATTGGCTGTACCAACGACGGAACAGCGACAGATCGACGTTGGAGGCGTCTTCCATCGCCTGCACAAAATCATCGCAGGTGGCCGCGCTGCCATCGTGACGTTCAAAATACAGCTGCATGCCCTTTTGGAAATTCTGCTCCCCCAACAGGGTATGCATCATGCGGATCACTTCCGATCCTTTCTCATACACCGTCAGGGTGTAGAAGTTGTTCATTTCGATCACTTTGTCCGGGCGAATGGCATGTGCCATCGGGCTGGCGTCTTCGGCAAACTGCGCGCCGCGCATCACCCGCACGTTGTCGATACGGTTTACCGCGCGTGACCCCAGATCCGAACTGAACTCCTGATCGCGGAACACCGTCAGCCCCTCTTTCAGACTGAGCTGGAACCAGTCGCGACAGGTTACCCGGTTGCCGGTCCAGTTATGGAAATACTCGTGGCCAATCACCGCTTCAATGTTCAAATAGTCTTTATCGGTGGCCGTTTCGGCCTTGGCCAGCACATATTTAGAGTTAAAAATATTTAACCCTTTGTTTTCCATCGCACCCATATTAAAGAAATCCACCGCGACGATCATATAGATGTCGAGGTCGTATTCCAGCCCGAAACGGGTTTCGTCCCATTTCATGGCGTTTTTCAGCGAGGTCATCGCCCAGTCGGCGCGATCCAGATTACCGCGATCGACAAACAGTTCCAGCGCCACCTGACGGCCGGAACGGGTAATGAAATTGTCCTGCAGCACGTCGAAATCACCGGCCACCAGCGCAAACAGGTAGCACGGTTTGGGGAACGGATCCTGCCATTTTACCCAGTGGCGGCCGTCAGCCAGTTCGCCCTGATCGATACGGTTGCCGTTGGACAACAGGAAAGGATAACGCTGTTTGTCCGCCACGATACGGGTGGTAAAACGCGCCAACACGTCGGGGCGATCGAGATAATAGGTAATGTGTCGGAAGCCTTCGGCTTCACACTGGGTACACAAGGCCTCACCAGACAGATACAACCCTTCCAGCGCGCTGTTTTTTGCCGGATGAATATCGTTGACGATAGTCATGGTGAATTGCTCTGGAAGCTCGTCAATATGCAGTTGGTTATCCTGAATACGGTAGGCGCTCCACGGCTGCCCATCGATCTGCAGGCTCACCAGCGTCAGATCTTCCCCGTCCAGTACCAGTGACGCACCGGCCGCCCCCTGGCGCTTGAGCTGACTAACGGCGGTCACGCGCGTGGTTTCCGCATGCAGTTCAAAGTCCAGATCAATGTCGGTAATGGTGTAATCCGGCGCGCGATAATCGTGGCGATACTTCGCCTGTGGCTGTTGTGTCATACAAACCCTTTGACGTCTCAGTGAGTTACAGGTGGCGGGCCGACGCCTGGTCGCTCGGCGTGACGGCAGCGACGTACGGGAACCCCGCAGGCCCGATTGTGAATAAACTGTATCACAGCCACAAAAAAAACCCAGAGACGACCCGCGATGGCAAGCAGAAATTAGAAGCGGATCATCATTCATCATCCCCCTGCTAGCGGTGTCATCGGCACTTTGCGCAATATGCAGCATTTAATGTCGCAGCGATGGCACTACCAGAGCCCCCTGCAACAGCATTACAGCGATGTTGCGTCTTGGCACAAAAAATGCCACGCCAGTACGGCGGATAAAATCAGTTGTTTAAAATAATTAACCTTATAATTTCTATCGCTAATTCGACTAAGTTACTCACTTTATTGGTTTATCTGGCTTTTACTTTTGCTGCCGCGTCGTGGTGCCCGGCAAGCGCACGTTTAATCCTCGACCCTGTGCGGTAATTTATGGTGTGATGGCGCTTCAATAACAGGATAATCCGGGTATACTCCTCGCTCTTTTGTGAGCATACCCCATGGCGTCAAGCAGCATCGCAATAGCGAGCGGGCGGATCCTCAAGGGCACGGCACGGGCTGTGACCAGGGTAAACGCAACGATCGCCGCTCTCCTCTATATAGAGAGAAAACGCTTGAGACATGATGGGTATATCCAGATTTGGACACGCGCCTGACGAGGATGCTGTAACGCGCTATGACTCAATACGCCTCCCCGATTTTGACATCACTGCTTGATACTGATGCCTACAAGCTTCATATGCAGCAAGCAGTGTTCCATCGCTATCCCGCGATCACCGTCGCGGCCGAGTTCCGCTGCCGCGGAGACGAGCTGCTGGGTGAATATGCCGACGAGATCCGTGCGCAAGTCGCGCTGATGAGTCAGTTGGCGCTAACGGATGCCGAATACCAGTATCTGTCCGGTTTGCCGTTTTTCCGCCAGGATTACCTTAACTGGCTGCGCAACTTCCGCTATGACCCGCAGCAGGTCAGCATTGATGACCACGATGGGCACCTGCAGATCCGCATTGCCGGACCATGGCGTGAAGTGATCATGTGGGAAGTCCCCTTGCTGGCGGTGATCAGCGAAGTGGTGCACCGTCACCGCTCCCCGCAGGTGACGCCGGACGATGCGGTCGCACAATTGCGCGCCAAGTTGATACAGTTCAAGCAGTTGGCAGGCGATCTGGATATTTCCCGCTTCCGACTGATGGACTTTGGTAGCCGCCGGCGCTTCTCGCAAGGGGTACAGCAGGCAATAGTCAGCACGCTAAAACAGGAATTTCCTTATCTCGTCGGCACCAGCAACTACGACTTGGCGCACCGGCTCGGCCTGACGCCGGTCGGTACCCAGGCACACGAATGGTTCCAGGCGCATCAGCAGATCAGTCCGGTGCTGGCCAATAGTCAACGCGCCGCGCTGCAAGCATGGCTGGATGAATATCCGGATCAGTTGGGCGTTGCGCTCACCGACTGCATCACCATGGATGCCTTCCTGCGCGATTTCGGCCCGCAGTTTGCCGAACGCTATCAGGGGCTGCGTCACGACTCGGGCGATCCGTTCGAATGGGGCGAAAAAGCCATCGCCCATTACCAGAAACTCGGCATCGATCCGATGAGTAAAACGCTGGTGTTTTCCGATAATCTGGATTTGAACAAAGCGCTGGCGTTGTATCGCCACTTTTATCAGCGCATCAATCTGGTGTTCGGCATCGGCACCCGCCTCACCTGCGATATTCCTGACGTCAAACCGCTGAATATCGTTATCAAACTGGTGGAGTGCAAAGGCAAACCGGTCGCCAAGCTGTCCGACAGCCCGGGCAAGACCATTTGCCAGGACCAGGCGTTTGTCAAGGCGCTGCGCAAGGCCTTTGACTTGCCGCTGGTGAAAAAGGCCAGTTGAACTACAGCCGGCAGCCCCTCAGGCCGGCTTTTTCCTGCTTCTTTATTCCCTGCAACGACACCCATGCCGCGATGCAAGAAATGTTGCACCAATCCGGTGATTTCTGCTTGTGCTCTGCACCGCGGCAAGTAACATAGTCTCATCCCCATTTTCTTGGGTGGTAAGCTATTTCTTCATCAAATCAATTAAAGAGAGAAATCTATGAGCGTAGTGCCTGTATGCGACGTGCTGCAAGGTCGTGCTGCGGTTGACAGTGAAGTCACCGTGCGCGGCTGGGTACGTACCCGGAGAGATTCTAAAGCTGGTATCTCCTTCCTCGCCGTTTATGACGGCTCCTGCTTTGATCCGTTACAGGCCGTCGTTAATAATTCTCTGCCGAATTATCAGGATGAAGTGCTGCACCTGACGACAGGCTGTTCGGTTGAAGTGACCGGCAAGGTGGTGGCCTCCCCTGGCGAAGGCCAGAGCTTTGAGCTGCAAGCGACCGCCATCAAGGTGGTTGGTTGGGTGGACGATCCGGATACCTATCCAATGGCTGCCAAACGTCACAGCATTGAGTATCTGCGCGAAGTGGCCCACCTGCGCCCACGCACCAACCTGATCGGCGCAGTCGCACGCGTCCGTCATACGCTGGCACAGGCGATCCATCGTTTCTTACATGAAAACGGCTATTTCTGGGTATCCACGCCGCTGATCACCGCGTCCGATACCGAAGGTGCCGGCGAAATGTTCCGCGTCTCCACGCTGGATCTGGAAAACCTGCCGCGCGACGATAAGGGCGCTGTCGACTTCAGCCAGGACTTCTTCGGTAAAGAGGCCTTCCTGACCGTTTCCGGCCAGTTGAACGGCGAAACCTACGCCTGCGCGTTATCAAAAGTTTACACCTTCGGCCCGACTTTCCGTGCGGAAAATTCCAACACCAGCCGTCACCTGGCCGAGTTCTGGATGGTCGAGCCGGAAGTGGCCTTCGCCTCGCTGGATGACGTTGCCGGCTTGGCGGAAAGTATGCTGAAGTATGTCTTCCAGGCCGTGCTTGATGAACGTGCCGATGACATGCAGTTCTTTGCCGAGCGGGTAGATAAAGACGCGGTTGAACGTCTGAAACGCTTTGTTACCTCTGATTTTGCCCAGGTTGACTATACCGACGCCGTCGAGATCCTGCTGGCGTCCGGTCAAACCTTTGAAAACCCGGTATCCTGGGGCATTGACCTGTCGTCTGAACACGAGCGTTATCTGGCCGAGAAACACTTTAAGGCCCCGGTAGTGGTCAAGAATTATCCGAAGGACATCAAAGCCTTCTATATGCGTATGAACGAAGATGGCAAAACCGTCGCGGCGATGGATGTTCTGGCGCCGGGAATTGGCGAAATCATCGGCGGATCGCAGCGTGAAGAGCGACTTGATGTGCTCGATCAGCGTCTGGAAGAGATGGGTCTGAACAAGGAAGACTACTGGTGGTATCGCGATCTGCGCCGTTACGGCACCGTTCCGCACTCCGGTTTCGGCCTCGGATTTGAACGTTTAATCGCCTATGTGACCGGCGTGCAGAACGTTCGTGATGTGATTCCATTCCCACGCACGCCACGAAACGCCAGCTTCTAATTAACGACGCTAAACAGTTTCGACACCATTTTGTTACAAAACAAAGGCCAGCCTCGCTGGCCTTTCGCATTTTTTATTATTGACCTGCGTCACAAAGTTCCCTTTCATTAATATCTTGTTACACATTGTTTCCTATTGAAACCTGATTGCGATATTAGTAGCATTTTCGCTCTAGATTAACCCGACGGTGAATGGAACACTGCGTGCAGACACAGGACGACACCAATCTATCAACAATAGTTCCAAAAGAATTATTGGCGGCAGTGGCAAGGTGTCCGAATAACACCAATGAGGGTAATAATGATGAAGCGCAACATTCTTGCAGTGGTAATTCCAGCTCTGTTGGCTGCTGGTGCAGCAAACGCAGCTGAGATCTATAACAAAGACGGCAACAAGCTGGATCTGTACGGTAAAGTTGACGGCCTGCACTACTTCTCTGACAGCAAAGGCGACGACGGCGACCAATCTTACGTTCGTTTCGGCTTCAAAGGTGAAACTCAGATTACTGACCAACTGACCGGTTACGGCCAGTGGGAATACAACGTTCAGGCTAACCACGCTGAATCTCAAGGCACCGAAGGCACCAAGACTCGTCTGGGCTTCGCGGGTCTGAAATTTGCTGACTACGGTTCATTCGATTACGGCCGTAACTACGGCGTTCTGTACGACGTGGAAGGCTGGACCGATATGCTGCCAGAGTTCGGCGGCGACACCTACACCATTACCGACAACTACATGACCGGCCGTACCAACGGCGTTGCGACTTATCGTAACAACAACTTCTTCGGTCTGGTTGACGGCTGGAACTTTGCCGTTCAGTACCAGGGCAAAAACGAAAACGACGGTCGCGAGCTGAAAAAACAAAACGGCGACGGTTGGGGCCTGTCTACTACTTATGACATCCTGGATTCCGGCGTGAGCGTGGGTGCGGCATACGCATCTTCCGACCGTACCGATGCCCAGACCCGTGAGTCTACCGCACGTGGTGACAAGGCTGATGCATGGACCGTGGGCGCGAAATACGACGCTAACAACGTGTACCTGGCAGCCATGTACTCAGAAACCCGTAACATGACTCCTTACGGCGAAGCGTACAACACCATCGCTGACAAAACCCAGAACTTCGAAGTCACCGCACAGTACCAGTTCGACTTCGGTCTGCGTCCAGAAGTGTCTTACCTGCAGTCCAAAGGCAAGCAACTGGCTGGCCGTTCTGCTAACAACGCAACCTTCAATGGCGGCGATGCAGATCTGGTTAAATACGTTTCTGTAGGTACCACTTACTACTTCAACAAAAACATGTCTACCTACGTTGATTACAAAATCAACCTGCTGGACGAAAACGAATTCACCAAAGCCAACGCCATCTCTACCGACGACGTTGTTGCTGTTGGTCTGGTTTACCAGTTCTAATTCGTTACTCGCTTAACGGCGGTTCGCTGCCGGACAAGTTAATCAAACAGGGCTTCGGCCCTGTTTTTGTTTGTTGCCACCGTTTAAATTTTTATCCTGCCTGAAGGCCTTTTTCCGTCATTTTTTGTGCTGAATATGCGCCCATCACAAGATCGAGGTGTTTTTCTCGCAAACGGTTGGCAAAGCGCATAACTGGCGCTACCCTGATGCCTCTGACTGCTTAACTCTAAGCCATGGAAGCATCTGACATGTTTGAAAAGATCACCGCTGCACCAGCCGATCCCATTCTGGGTTTGACCGATATTTTCCGCGCGGACGCCCGTCCGAACAAAATCAACCTGGGTATCGGCGTCTATAAAGACGAAACTGGCAAAACGCCAGTGCTGACCAGCGTGAAAAAAGCCGAGCAGTACCTGCTGGAAAACGAAACCACCAAAAATTATCTCGGTATTGAAGGCATCCCGGCGTTCGCCACCTGCACGCAGGAACTGCTGTTCGGCAAAGACAGCGCCATCATCAGCGACAAGCGTGCCCGCACCGCGCAAACGCCAGGCGGCACCGGTGGTCTGCGCGTTGCCGGTGACTTCATCGCCAACCAGACCAGCGCCAAGCGCGTCTGGATCAGCAACCCAAGCTGGCCAAACCACAAAAACGTGTTTAGTGCTGCCGGCCTGGAAGTGCTGGAATATGATTATTATGATGCCGACAACCATGCGCTGAACTTTGACGGTCTGATTAACAGCCTGAAACAGGCGCAAGCTGGCGACGTAGTGGTATTCCACGGCTGCTGCCACAACCCGACCGGCATCGATCCAACGCCGGAACAATGGAGCCAGTTGGCCGAGCTTTCCGCCAAAAGTGGCTGGTTGCCGCTGTTCGACTTCGCCTATCAGGGCTTTGCCAACGGCTTGGAAGAAGACGCTCAGGGCCTGCGTATTTTCGCGGCCAAGCATCAGGAACTGATCGTCGCCAGCTCGTACTCGAAGAACTTTGGCCTGTATAACGAACGCGTAGGCGCCTGCACCGTCGTCGCTGCGGATGCCGACACCGCCGATCGTGCCTTTAGCCAGGTAAAAGCGGCGATTCGCGCCAACTACTCCAACCCGCCTTCACACGGCGCCGCGGTGGTAGCGACCATCCTGAGCAATGAGGCATTGCGCGCCATCTGGGAGCAGGAACTGACCGACATGCGTCAACGCATCCATCGCATGCGCCAGCTGTTCGTCAATACCCTGCAGGAAAAGGGAGCGGAGCAGGATTTCAGCTTTATCATCAACCAGAACGGCATGTTCTCGTTCAGCGGCCTGACCAAAGAACAGGTGCTGCGTCTGCGCGATGAGTTTGGCGTGTATGCGGTAAACTCCGGTCGCGTCAACGTGGCAGGCATGACGCCAGACAATATGGCGCCACTGTGTGAAGCCATCGTCGCCGTGCTGTAATCACCGGCCGGTAACGAACGAAAAAGGGGCGCCAATGCGCCCCTTTGGTTTTCTGCCGCTGGCAGATTACCAGACTGCCGGTTCTTCGCGCAGGAACGGGTTATGCAGGCGCTCCTGACCGAAGGTCGACATAGGGCCATGGCCGGGAATAAACGCCATATCGTCGCCCTGCGGCAGTAATTTGCTATGGATAGCGTTGATCAGTGCCTGATGATCGCCGCGAGGGAAGTCCGTGCGCCCCACTCCGCCGTTGAACAGCACATCGCCCACCAGTGCCAGACGAGCTTCATCGTTGATGAAAACGATATGCCCCGGCGTATGCCCCGGGCAATGCAGTACCTTCAGCGTCATGGCACCAACCTGTACCGTATCGCCTTCCGCCAGCCAGCGGGTTGGCGTTAGCGGCACACACTCTTCCAGCCCAAACATGCGGCTTTGCGCCGGCAAGCCATCGAGCCAGAAGGCGTCTTCCTTGTCAGGGCCGTAGATCGGCACCTGATAGTGTTCAGCCAGCTCCGCCGCAGCGCCGACGTGGTCAAGATGACCATGCGTCAGCAGGATTTGCGTCAGCGTCACGCCGGCCTCCGCCACCGCCGCCTGCAGTTTTTCCGCTTCGCCGCCGGGATCGACCAACGCCGCCTGACGTGTCTCATCACACCAGATCAACGTACAGTTCTGGCTAAACGCGGTAACGGGAATAATTTTATAGTTCATAAAGCTCCAACAGCCACGGCGCCGAACCTGCCGGCCGGCGCGTCAATCAGCGTACTGCATGATTACCAGGTCCGAGCCGGGCCGGTATCAATGTGTACAAAGTTGCTACGTGGGTAATATCCTACACCACCCGCACGCATTTTTAACGCGGCCTTGCGGATATTACTCAGTTGGATACCTTCGATATGGAAATCCATCGCCTGCCCTTTGGTATGGTAGCTGTGCTTGGCCACACCGCGGCTGTGCGATCGCAGTTCATTATTGGTCCCCAGAGAACGATAACCAGAGACTAACTGAACCGGTTTGCTGGTTCCGAGCAGGCCCTGCAAACGATATAAATGATCGAACAGACGCGGGTCTATCGATTTCACTTTATTTGCACGGTAATCGCGGAAAAGATGATTTAGACGAGCCAGCTCTTCTTTATTATAACCTTTGCCATCAAAGAATTCGGCTTTAAGCGATTCTCCGGTATGCAGGTTATTTACTACCAGAATACGTGGGCGAGAAGTTGAAAGGCTGGCAAATGCTTGCCCTGGGAGCAGCGCTATACCCATGGCAGCCGTACCTAACGTTAACCACTTACGGCGGTGATGATCTATTTTGTCCATGTTTCTGTCAAACCCGGCAAGAATATCAAAAAAATATGCACAAAAAAGCGCACTGCCCGAACCATAACCGCCTACGCAGGCTGAGTCAACCCGTGATGTCCCGCGGTTTACCGGCCCCCAGAGTCTGGGCGCCGGCCATATGGTCCGATATTCTGACCGTTATTTATTTATAATTACTGCATTTATTGCATTAATTTTTCGGCCTGAGCCAAAATTTGTGCGCCGGATCTCACCGTATTATCGTAATTGTAAATATCTGTACGGAATTGTGGCTTTCCGTCATCAGATACCCAGGCGGTTAAATAATACAATTTAACCGGGATATGCTGACGTACATTGACATAGGTGGTATTTCCCTGTTTCAGGGTTGAAGAAACGCGGCTATTGTTCCAACCGGCATCCTGCAACAGCATATTGGCCAAATCGGACGCCTTATTTACCCGAACGCAACCGGAACTGAGCGCACGGATATCCTTTTGGAACAGATTATGATTCGGCGTATCGTGCAGATAGATGGCATCCGAACTGGGCATATTGAATTTGAAACGACCCAGCGAGTTGGTGGCGCCCGGTGCCTGACGAATGCGATACGGGAAGTTGCGCGCTGATACCATATTCCAGTCAATCATTGACGGATCAATCACTTCGGCATCGTTGCTCCAGCCGGAAAGCACGGTATAGCCGTGTTTACGGAAATAGTTGGCGTCACGCATCGCTTTCGGCACGATGTCTTCACGCACCAGCGTGGTCGGTACGTTCCACGGCGGGTTAACCACCACATTATTCAATGCGCTGCTCATCATCGGCGTCTTGCGGCTGGGGCGACCAACGATCACCCGCGACGACAGCACTTCATTGCCGTTCTGGTAATAGACCAGTGAATAGTTGGGAATATTGACCATGATGCCGTTGCTGACGCGTCCTGGCAGGATACGCAGCCGCTGAATGTTCAATGCCAGCAGCGACGCTCGCATTTGCGGCGACACGTTCAGCCATTCGCGCGTCCGCACGCCGATGATCCCGTCGGTACTCAGCCCCTGCCATTTCTGAAAGCGCTTCACACCCTCGACCAGTTCGCTGGAATACAGATTGTCAGCCATCGATGCCGCTGCTGGCGGCTGCTGCAATAGCGCGCCGTCGGTGGGCGCAGTGATATTATCCACCGGCGCCGCCGACGGGCTGACCACCGTGCCGCGGTTCTCGCGCAGCGCTTCTTCATCAACGGATAAATCGTCATCCGCCACCGGTGCGGCAGCGCGATTAACCACCGTCGGCTGTTGCGCAGGCAGACTGGCGGCGGGAATATCGCTCATCATGCCGGTACGCTGCAGTATCTCACGCAGCGCGGGGATATCGTTGCTGATCTCGCCCGGTCGCAGGCTCGGCCCATTAGCCAGTCGCGGCCAGGGGCGGCTATCGGCCAACATGTCACGCAGCGCTTGATGCATTTTGGCATATTGCGGGTGCTGTGGCGCCAGCGACTCAACGTACGCCTGCGCCTTGCCCTGCCGCACCGCCAACTGCCACTGGTTGATGACGGTACCCGGCGGCGTGGCCAGTTTGTACGGAATATTACTGTATAACCAGTTGTTGCCGTTGGCGCCGATTGACGACACAAACTGCAGATAACCGAGCATGGCGTCGGACAGGACGATATCCCGGCCCATATCGCTGATGGCCGGATCGGTCAGTTGCCTGACCCATTGGGTAAACTGCGGCTGTATGCCAGAAATGGCCAGTTCCGCCAATTGTTGCTGGAACTGCTGCACCGCCTCGCGATCCTGCCACATCGGCTGCATCTGATTGGCCGCATACAACGGCGCCAAGGTTGAAAGGTAGTGCGGTGTCACGCCGCCAGGCAACGCCGCAACCAGTTCGGAACGGCTTTGCGCGACCGACATGCTGGAGGACGCGGCGGGAAACGCCGGCACGGTGGCCCATGCGGGTAACGACGCGGCAAAACTACCTGCAATTGCGCAACTCAGCGCCAGACGTCGTACAGTGCTTCCTTTTATAAGCAACATCCCTTGCCCCCTGTATGCTCACAAAAATACATCAAAGTTTACTGCTTAATCCAAGTATACAAACAGAAAGGCTGCTTTGCTCTCAGACAGCACAGAATTACTGTTTATTTCATTAAGCTAGCCGATGGTTGTCGGCGGCCAAAAACGCACTATCATCCTCGTCCCGAAAAAAAATAGCCACCCCAAGGCGGCTATTTTCAGATTTTTAAGGACGCTTTTGGCTTATGCCTGCGGCGCCTCCGCCGGGTTGGTCCCCACCGCCAGCGGTTCTGCGGCAAAGCCGCGCAGGCCGACCACGTGGACGTGTTCCTGATTCTGGAACACCTTACGCACCAGTTTATAGGTGGTGCCTTTTTCCGGACTGATATTTTCCGGCGCCGCGATGATCAGCTGCATTTCCAGTCGGTCGCACAGTTCGAACAGCGTAGCGATGGATTTGGCATCCAGACGCGCGGCTTCATCCAGGAACAACAGACGGCACGGCGAAATATCCTTGCCGCGCAGGCGGCGCGACTCTTCTTCCCAGCTCTGAACCACCATCACCAGGATCGACATGCCGGTACCGATCGCTTCACCGGTAGACAAGGCGCCGCTTTCGGCCCGCAGCCAACCGTCGGAACCACGGAATACTTCGACTTCCAGTTCCAGATAGTTACGGTAATCCAGCAGCTCTTCGCCGATGGTTTGCGGCGTGCGCTGACCCATATCAATTTGCGGGTTCAGGCGCTGATACAGCTTGGCCAGCGCTTCGGAGAAGGTCAGCCGGTTGCTATTGAACAGATCCTGGTGCTGTTCCTGCTGCTCTGACAGCACATCCAGCAGCGTGGCGTGGGCTTCGCGCACGTTGACATTCAAACGTACGCTCTTCACCTGACCAAAGGATACTGCCTGCAAGCCCTGGTTGAGCATGCGGATACGGTTCTGTTCGCGCTGAATGGTTTTGCGAATGATGTTCGCCACACTCTTGGAACTGATCGCCAGTTTTTGTTCACGTGCCGTCAGCTCTTCGGTCAATCGGCCCAGTTCGATTTCCATCTGTTCGATGGCCTCGACCGGATCGTCGGTACGAATGATATCCTGACGAATACGCTCACGTAGGTGCTGATACACCGCGATGTAGAACTGGATTTTACGTTCAGGCCGCTTCGGATCTTCCGACAGGCGCAGCACGTCGCGCAGATGCTCGTTGTCCGCAACCGCCAGACGCAATGCACCCAGCGCCTTATCCGACATCGAGCGCAGTTCGTCGCCGTCCATATAAGCCAGTTCACGACGGTGCAGACGGCGTTCGACGCCGTTGTCTTTCACCATGCGCATCACTGCGCACCAGCCGGCCTTGGCGGTCACCACCTGCTCACGCAACTGATGATAATCGCGTTCCAGCTTGCGCAGTTTCTTCTGCAGGCTGTCCATTTCCGCTTCGCAGAAGGTCAGCTGTTTTTCCAGCTGGTTACGACGGGCGCGGTTATTGCTCAGCGCAGCATGCAGTTCGTCACGGCGCTGACGCGCACGCGCTTCGGCGTTGGCATCGGCCTGTACGCCGATGTCGACCAGTTCCTGGCTCAGCTCTTTCAGCATGTCGCGTTTGGCGTCGTAGGAACTTTTCAGCGACGCCAGCACCTGACTGTACTGGGTAAACTGGGTCTGATACTGGCGCAGCCGATCGCGGGCACGGCTGCGCTCCGCTTCTGCCTGCTCCAGCCGCTGACGCAACTTGTCGTTAAGATCGTTGTTGGCATTTTGCATACCGGCGGAATCGGTGTAGCTGAAGTGTGCACGACGCTGCACCACTTCAGTCAGGGAAAACGCCTGTTGCTTGGCCTGACGCTGTACGCTCTGCGCCTGCTGGTAATCCTGCTGCAGCTGCTCGTGCTGTTCGGGATCGCTTTGCAACACCGATACCAGCGGTTCCAGCCTGGTCAGCGATACGCCATGCTGTTGCAGATAACGCGCAGCATCCTGCGCTTCCTCGAGCTCTTCGTGCAGCTCTTCCACCCGATCCGGCAAGGTGTCGTCATTCAGCAAGGAAACCAGCGGCGTCAGACGGTTCAACGCCGAAATGCCTTCTTTTGCCTGCTCGTATTGCTGACGCTGCTGCTGGTTCTGCGCTTCATGATTATTCAGCGCACGTTCGATTTCGTTGCGACGGCCGTTGAGCGTGCGAATTTCCGCTTCCGGATCGGCGTCAAACGCCACCGCCAGGTGTGTGCCGATAAACCGGCTGAATGCCTGGTGAGAGCGCTGGGTTTTCTGCACGTCGAACGACAGGTTGGCATAACGTTCAGCCAACGATTCGCGCTCTGCGTGCAACACTTCCAGACGCTGCTCACGCGCCGCGCGGCCAAACAGTGGCACTTCCGGGAAGCGGGAATAACGCCATTGGCGGTCGGCGATTTTCACCACCACCGCTTTTTCCTGTTCTTCAACGGCAAACACGCTGTCATCGAACGACTGTGGATCCCCTTCGATCAGATAGAGATCTTCCGGGCAATCTTCCAGACCTTCCAGCATCTCGCGAACCAGCGACAGATCCGGTACCACGATCGCATGACGTGACGGGCCGTACAGCGCCGAGAAGTACGGCGCATCGTCGATGGTTACATCGTCATAAATTTCAGACAGCAATACGCCACCGAAGCGTTCAGCCAGGGTCACCAGACGCTGGTCTTCCGCGCCGCTCGGCTGGCTGAGACGTTCGATTTGTGCGTCGATCTCGCGTTTGCGGGCAGCCACTTCATCACGCTCAACCGTGGTTTCACGTTCGCGTTCCAGCAACTGCTGCATGTACTCGGTAACCTGCTGGCTGTTTTCCAGCGGCTCGCCGCTCTGTTCGCTCAACTGGCCCAGTGAATCCTGCGCCGCCAGCCATACCGGCGCGCGCACGGTCAACTCTTTGATACGCTGTTGGATCTGCTCCAGTTCCTGGCGCATTTCCATCCGCCGTTCGCCGGCTTCGCTGACGTTCAGCGACAGCGACTCCAGTCGTTCCTCCAACTCTTGCTGCAAGGCGTCAAGCTCGTCCGGCTGGTAATCTCGCCCCTGGCGTTTGCAGAACTCCTGCAACAAACGCTCGGCGTCCTGCTGCGAACGCAGGCGCTGTTCCAGTTCGCTCAGGCGCAGGCGCAACGGCTGTACGCGTTCCGCCTGATGCTGCTGTGAAGGCCAATCGCGCAACAGCTCGCGCGCGGTTTGCCAGGCTTCGCTGCGGCTGACTTCGCCGGCGATCTTGCACACCAGCTGATAGGCCTGCTCAAACTGGCTGTGAGCGGCATCGGCCACGCTCAGCTTCTGCTCCAGCTTCAGCAAGGCGTCGGTTGCCTCCTCCTCGCGAGCCTGGAAGGTTTCCAGCCACTGCTCGGCGTTTTCGGCGCTCAGCTCCGGCAATTGGCACAGCGCGCGCGCGCGCTCCAACGCCTGTAACGCCTGCTGATACTGGATGGCACGCGTTTGCTGCACGTCCAGTGCCTGCTGGTAATCGGCCAACTGACTTTTCAGCTCGTCCACTTCCAGCTCGGCCGCTTCGGCGCGTGCTTCGTTTTCCGCCTGCTGTTCGCTGGCCTCCGCCACCACTTCGTTCTGTTCTTCCAGCCGGTAGGTCAGCTCTTCCAGGTCGGCTTCGTAACGCGCGATCTTTTCCTGCTGGCGCATTGCGGTCTGCACCAGGTTCAGGTGATCGCTGGCCGCCTGGTAGTCGGTTTCCAAATCCGATTCGGCACCGCTTTGCTCACCCAGCTCACGTGCCATTTCCACGTGGCGATACTGCTCGGCGGCCAGCTGCTTGCGGCTACCGAACAAATCGTTGCGCAGCACCAACGCGCCATCCAGATGGATGCGCCGTTCATTGGCGTGACGCATATAGTCCGCCGCCACGTAGGATGTGGCTTCGGAAATCAGGTGCTTAAACAGGTCACGGTCGGATTGGGTGACGCGAATCGCTTCCAGCGTCATGCGGTTTTCGCGCAATGCGGCTTCCATATCCTGAAACGCCTTGCGCACGCCGCTGTTTTCCGGCAACAGGTAATCACGCAGCGAGCGGGTAATGGCGCTGGAAATCCCGCCGTACAGCGAGGCTTCGATCAGACGATAGAATTTGCTGCGATCCGCCGAGGAACGCAGACGTTTCGGGATCACGCCCAGGTCAAACATCAGCGAGTGATAGTCGGTGATCGAGTTGAACTGTTTGAACTGCACCCCTTCCATCTCTTCGACGCGTTCTTTTAATTCTTGTAGCGACAGTACGCGTGCCTGACGCTCGCCCACCGTCTGGGTCAGAATTTCGGTCGGCTGGACCGACGTCGGCAGCCCCTGGATGGTGAACGGCTTGATGTCGACCTTGCGATCGCGGCCGGCAACCTGTTGCAAACGAACCCCCACCACCACCCGCTGGTGACGCGAGTTAACCACGTCGAGGGTGGAATAACACACCCCGGCACGCAATTTGCCATGCAGGCCTTTGTCGCGCGAACCGCTGGTGGCACCAGCTTCGGTGGTATTGCGAAAGTGCAGCAGCGTCAGGTCCGGGATTAATGCCGTAACAAACGCCGCCATGGTGGTGGATTTACCGGCGCCGTTGCCACCGGAAAGCGTGGTGACCAATTCATCCAGATCAAAAGTGCGGGCGAAGAAACCGTTCCAGTTAATCAGCGTCAGTGAGCGAAATTTACCGCGTTCAATCATTCCTGTTCATCCTCTGCACTGTCCGGGGTGTGGTCCGTCGATGGATCTTCGCTGTCCGACTCGTCATTCAGCAGCAGGCTATTTTCCACCGGCATCGCTTCACCGTCACGGATCATGCGCAACTGCGCCTCACGTGGATCGTCTCCGCTGCGCACGTCCGCGCCAAAGCGGAACACCGCTTCGGTGATACGGAATTTGCTGCTGTCGCCGCCCATGAAATAGACCATGCCCAAACGACGCAGGCGGTTCAGCGAGGTGCGCACTTTTTCGTGCAGTTTCTGGCGATCCAGGTCAGAGCCGGTTGAGCGCTGATTGACGAACTTCAACAGTTTGTTTTCATCCGCCAGGCTCAGTAGTTCGTCATACAGTTCCTGGTGGCTGAAGATACCTTCATGCGCCAGGCGCTCCGGGCTCAGGTAGAGATAGCAGAGTATCTTGCCCACCATCATGTCCAGCTCGGACAGTACCGAACGCGGGATCAGCGTGGTGGAGCGCGGTCGCAGATAGAAGAACCCTTCCGGCGCGCGGATCAGCTCCACGCTGTAGCGGCCGTAAAATATTTCCAGCTCGTCCTGAAAATCCATTAAGAAGGCGTGGTTGTCCAGCTCATCGATGCCGATATGACGACCCGCACGCAGTTGGCTGTCAAGCGCCGGGAACAGCGCGTTAGACAATGCCTTGGCCAGTTTCACTGGCATGATGTGTTCAATATTTGTCGATGACATGGGCCTGTACCTTGGCTCCGTAATCATTGATTGCCTGCCATTGCGCCGGCAACCCTGAAAAATCAGCTTCAGCCACACCAAGGCGCACTGCCTGGTCGACCACTAAGCGTGCTACGTCAAAATGACGCGCACGCGGATATTGCGCCAGATAATCGCGCATTACCGCCCCTAAATTGAGCGGCAACTGTTGTTCCTGATAAACCTTCAGCGCCTGTTCGATCATCGCAGCCAGCTGTTCACGGATCTCGCTGAACTCTTCGAACTCCAGATCCGGCGGCAGTTCGCCGGTCACTTCATCGCTGCGCAGTGCCAGCTCTTCATCGCGCATGTCCAGCAGACGGTCGGCATTGGCATGCGTCAGCGTCCACGGATTGTCGAAATAGTTTTGCACCGATTGACGCAGACGCTGGGCGAATACGCGGTTTTTATCCATGTCGATCGCGGTACGGATAAACTTGTGCACATGGCGGTCGTAGCCGATCCACAGATCGATCGCCTGCTGACCCCAACTGATAATACGATCCAGCTTGCTTTGCAGGTCAAACACCAGCTTGTCGACGAAGCCCAGCTCCATCTCCCCCAGCGTGGCATCCTGAATGCGCAACAGATTGGCCTGCAGCTTGTCCCCTGCCGCTTCCAGCGTATCCTGCAGTTCGCGCAGCGTGCCGGAGGTTTCCGACAGCAGCATTTCGCAACTGGAGATCGCGGCGCGCCAATCCTGGTTGAGCAGCGCGGCGATGTCTTCCTTTACCCCCTGCTGCTGTTCATCCATCACTCGCTGGGTCATGTCGATGCTGTCAAAGATTTCAGCCACCGAATATTTCAGCGGTGCAAACACGTTGCGGTGCCAATGGAAATCATCTCCGCCTTCTTCGGCGGCGTCGGCGGCGCGCTTCAGCTCCTGCGCCACGATCGACAGCTGCATCGACAGACGCAGGGTAGAGAACTCGCGTTGACGGATATAGTAATCGGTAATACCGATACCGAGCGGCGTTAGGCGGTAGATGGCGTTGCCGTCCGCCAGTTCGCTGGTAAACCGGTTCAACAGGCGCTGGCGCACCATGTCGTTTATCGCATTGTTGGCGCGGATCGCTACCGTTTCATGCGTCTGTTCAAACCCTTTGCTGACATGGCGAAATGCATCAACCAGCTCACCTTCGCTCATCTCGCCGTCCAGTCGCTCGCCGTTCAAGGTGGCGATGGCGAGCAGAAACGCGAGACGCTCCGTAGGGAGCGAAATAGAGAAATCATTTTTCCGTGCCCAGGCGACCAGTTCGGGTACAGTCTGGGAAAATTCACTCATAGTTCGTCCTTCAGGTTTGGTTTATGCGCCATGACGTGAATATAGCGCCCCAAACTCACATACGGCTCCTGCCGGCAATAGTGTTGTTCAAGCGCCAGTAATTCTTCAAATTTTTGTGTCTGCAATTGCCTGCTCTGCAGATAATCGTGGAACACCCGCACCCCGGTCTTACCGCCGATGCGCATTCCCAGGCTCTCCAGCCAGCCGTAAACCTGCGGCGGGCTGTGCGGGTATTGTGGCGACAACGAGCGCTTGCGGCGGCGTCTGACTTCCGGGTTGACCAACTGAAAGTTACCCAATACCACATTGCGCATCAATAGGCCGTTGGCATTGAAAAACATCAGCGACAGCGCGCCGCCGGGCAGCAGGCAGTCGTACAGCGCTTTTAATGCCGCCTGCGGCTCGGCAATCCATTCAAGCACAGCATGGAACAATACCAGATCGACCGGCTGTTCCAAATGTTGGCCGATCTCCTGAGCCGAACTTTGTATGAATTGCATGTTCTGGCTCACACCTTTTTGCTCGGCCAACTGCGCCGCGCGCTGGATCATCTCACCAGAAAGATCGCACAACAACACCTGATGTCCTAATTCTGCCAGTTGGCAGGCCATATGGCCCTCGCCGCCGCCGGCGTCAAGGATGCGCAATGGCCGCGGCGGCAACTGCGCCAGCAACGTGGTCAGATCCTGCCACACCACCGCCTGGCGAATCTTCCCTTTGGTGGTGCCGTAAATGTTACGCGCAAACTTTTCAGCAATATCGTCAAAATTGCGATCGTGCATTGGACAACGGCTCCGCTGATGTTCTTTTGGCGTGGGGCAACGCACCCGCCCATTCAAACCTGCTATTTTGGCACAGACTGGCATAGAATAAATCTTCTTGCGGCCTGATTGCGCCCGGATGTCGTTTTTTCGCCCAAAAGGACCTGATTTCTGATGCTGTTTACCCTGAAAAAGTTTATCGGCGCCATTTTGATGCCGTTGCCCGCGCTCTTGCTGCTGATGGCTCTGGCCTTATTGCTGCTGTGGTTTACCCGTTGGCAAAAAAGCGCCAAAGTGATTCTCAGTCTGAGCTGGCTATTTTTACTGCTTTTCAGTCTGCAACCGGTGGCCGATCGACTGCTGCGACCTATTGAGTCAGAATATGTTACCTATAACGGTAATGACCCGGTGAATTATATCGTGGTTTTGGGGGGAGGTTATACTTTCAATCCGCAATGGGCGCCGAGCTCCAATCTGATTGGCAACAGTTTACCGCGCGTTACCGAAGGGGTGCGGCTTTACCTGAGCCACCCGGGGGCAAAAATGGTGTTTACCGGCGCGCGCGGCGCCAATACCCTCAGCAATGCGGAAACCGCGGCGCGGGTTGCGGCCAGCCTTGGCGTGCCACGCAGCGATATAGTGGTGCTGGATCGGCCGCTCGACACCGAACAGGAAGCGATGCAGGTGGCGCAACTGGTTGGCAAGCAGCGGTTTATTCTGGTGACTTCGGCCAATCATCTGCCGCGTGCGATGCGTTTCTTTGAAGCACAGGGATTGCAACCGATCCCGGCGCCGGCCAATCAGTTGGCGATCGCCTCACCGCTCAATATCTGGGATCGGGTGATGCCTTCGGCCATGTTCCTCGGACACAGCGAGCGCGCCTGGTATGAAACGCTCGGCAGCCTGTGGCAGCGATTAAAGGGACAGGATGCAGCGCCGGCGGTGGATCAAGGCTCGTCAGCCGGCCAGCCACGGCATTAACTGCTGCGACGCAACGTCAAACTGCGGCCGATCCAGTTTACCGGTGTGAATCATGCGCCCCATCGCTTCCCAGATGACATACAGCCAGCGCCGCGCCAGAAAGGATTCCGCCACCGGCGCTCGCCGTAGGTAATGGAACAGCAGCTGGCTGGGCATCCCCGCCTCGCACAGTCTGAACAGGTCATATTCTCGCGGCGCCCACAGCATCATGCCGGGATTAATCATCGCCAACAGTTGATCGGTTTTGGCATCCTTGAGCATGCTGCGCAGCGACAGATTGCCGTGTACCAGCACGCAAGGGTCGTCAAATCCGACGAAAAAATGGGTCAATGACTCACGCGTGCGGTACAGCAATCGGCGGTCGGCCATGGTAAGCAGGCGAGAATCCTGGTTGTTAAGGGTGGACCACAGCACTTCTATCCGTTGCTGATACCAACAGAACCAATCGTTTTCCTGTGTGCTGTCGACGGTGCCGACGCAGCCGTGGCTGTCGATGCGATGCCAGGCCAGCATGCCGTCGACGATCTGCTCCATCAGCATATGCCAACGATCCGGCGTGCGGCTAGGCGCTTCAACGGCAACGCCGCGCAAGCGCTCAATCAGCAACACCTCAGAGTATGGCGCCTGTTGGGTGTAAATCACGCCGAATACCGCCGGCAGGCGCACGTCACCTTCCCGTGCCAGCATCGACAGCTTGTAGGCCTCCTGCTGGGCAATACCCGCGCAGACAAAGCTCTTCGCCACCAATGGGATGGCATGCCCCTGCCGATCGTACAGCGAATACAGGTGTGCATACGGCTGTTCACTGACACGCTCCAGCCGGCTGACTGGCTCACCCAGTACTCTGCTCAGTTCGGCACGTAACTGTTCCACTTAGGCTAAACCTCACGAAATCGTAGAGAACGCCTTACATCATCGAACGATGAACGGGAAAATTCCTCAACGCAGATCAATAAAACGGGGATAACGCAGGGGGATCTGCCGCCGGCACGGGCGTACCGACGGCGCTGGGCATAGCGACTTAACGCCGTAGGCTGTCGCGCACGCGTTGTAAATCGTCCGGCGTATCGACGCCGACGCTTGGAATGGCCTTGGCCACCGCGACGTGGATCTTTTCGCCGTACCACAGCACTCGCAGCTGCTCCAACAGTTCGATCTGTTCTAACGGGCTCGGCGCCCAACTGACATAACGGCGTACAAACCCGGCGCGGTAGGCATAAATACCAATATGTCGCAGCAGGCTGTCGCCGATCTGTTCCCTGCTCTGGGCAAAACGCTCACGATCCCACGGGATGGTGGCCCGTGAAAAGTACAGCGCGTAGCCTTTCTCGTCCATTACCACCTTGACCGCATTGGGATTAAAGGCCTCTTCCGCCGTTTCGATCGGTACCGCCAGGGTTGCCATGCCGGCGCTGCTGCTGGCCAGGTTTTCGGCCACCTGCCGAACAATCACCGACGGGATCAGCGGCTCGTCACCCTGCACGTTGACGATGATCTGATCGTCGGCAAAACCGTAATGCTCGATCACCTCTGCAAGACGCTCGGTGCCGGAATGGTGATCCGGGCTGGTCATGCAGACTTCACCGCCGGCAGCTTCTACCGCGCGGGCAACGTCGGGATGATCGGTGGCAACAATCACGCGAGCGGCGCCGGACTCGCGCGCGCGCTCCATCACGTGTACCACCATCGGTTTACCGTGGATGTCTGCCAACGGTTTGCCCGGCAAACGGCTGGATGCATAACGAGCAGGAATGATAGCGATAAAACTCATGCGTGTTTCTCGTCCAGTGGCAGCGTACGCGCCTCATTTTCCAGCAGCACCGGGATACCGTCGCGTAACGGATAGGCCAGACCGTCCAGCTTACACACCAGCTCCTGATTTTCTTTATTGAAGTACAACTTTCCGTTGCAGACCGGGCAGGCAACGATTTCGAGTAAACGGTGATCCATGCTTCCTCCATGCGGGGAATGTGACATCAGGAAAGTGCAACAGAATAGCATATCGTCCAGCGGCAGGTTAATCATCGGTGATGCAACTGCTGCTCTTTTCCCCAAGCGGGTTTTACGGTTGTATTACGCACCGCATCGGTGTAAATTATGTGACACGCATCACATAATTAATATTATACCTGCAAATGATGAAACGTATTCACAAAATCATCGCCCTGTTTGCCAATTTCAGCAACTGAGGCTCAGCTTGTAACGAACGGCGCTGTCACTCGTTTTACCCCCCCATAACAACGTCGTTCGTTATCCCACGTCCCAACCGCTGCCCCATTCGCTACGGACCGAAGCCGGTATCTCCCCCAGCGTGACCCGCGTGGCGCCATGCCATTTGGCCATTCGCTCGATCGCCTGAAAAACATCCTGACAACGCTGCCGCCCCATACGTACCTGTGGCTCGGTATGAAAACTGATGACTTCAAACTCCGCTTTGCGACGGTGCATTTTTGCATCAATACGCCCAATCAATTCACCACGCTGCAGCACCGGCAACGTGAAATAGCCATATTGCCGTTTTTCTTTCGGCGTATAGCATTCGAGCCGGTACTCAAAATTGAACAGCTGCTGGGCGCGGCGGCGATCCCACACCACCGGATCGAAGGGCGACAGTAACGTGGTGACGCTAGATTTCAATTTGCCCTGTTGCGCCAGCGCCAATTGCTGCGCCAGCGAATGGTGCACATAGCATGTGCCGTCGAGCCCGCTGACCTGTACCGGCATGATTTCGTCAGCTCGCGTCAGGCGATCCAGTAGTTTTTGCGGCGATACTCGCTTCAGGCGATAGTAATCCGCCAGCCACTCCGGCTTGAAAATGCCCAGATAACGGCAGCTACGAGTCAACATCTCCTCACGTGCCGCCGCCGCGGGCAGTGCCTGGGTAGCATCGTGCCAATCCGGTAACAGACGTTCGGTAAGATCGTAAACGCGGTGGAAATTACGGCGTTCGGCCACCATCAGCCGGCCGGCGGTAAATAAAATCTCCAGATGGCGTTTTTCTGGTTTCCAGTCCCACCAGCCGTTGCTGCCCTTTTTTTCGGCGTTGAAATCGGCTGAACGCACCGGGCCTTGCTCAGCCACGTATGCCAGCAAATCGTCAATCGCAGTCTGATGTTTGTCGACCCAGGCTTGAGAATATTTCCAGCCCATACCCTGCGGATCCAGCATGCGGTGGCGCAATAACGCAAAATCTTCAATCGGCAGGAAACAGGCTTCGTGCGCCCAATATTCAAACAGCTGGCGCCCCGCTAACGCCTGCTCCAGCCACTCGGGAGAATAGGCGCCCAATCGACTGAACAGCACCAGATACGGGCTGCGTGCGACCACGCTGATGGTATCGATCTGCAATAATCCCATGCGCCGAATGGCGGCAATCACATCGTCAGGTCTGGCTTTGCGTTTGCTGGGAACCAGCAGGCCCTGAGCGGCAAGATGCAGCGAGCGGGCAGCGGCGAGCGAAATTTGTGGTATTGGCATGCGGACATCCAGGTGATTTGGCAATCGCCTGATGATAGTGGAATTTGGGGGATTTTTCTTCGCCAGTGCTTGGGGGTGGCGGCACCGGCACTGGCGAGGAAGGAGTGCCTTAGAACGCGATGACGTCTGCGGCGGACAGCCCGTGAGAGCTGCGGTAGATCGAGAACTCGACGTTCTGACCTTCGTTTAACGATTTATTTTTGGTATTGGCGATAGCACGGCGGCTAACATAAATTTCGTCACTACCATCAACCGGAGAAATAACGCCATAGCCTTCGGCTTGGTCATACCATTTCACTCGGCCCATTTTTAACACGGTATTTTTAAACATAGATTCTATCCTTTTACTTGAGCATCCATGACAACGTCATTTTTATTATTGTCGGGACGCTACCAGCCCATCCTAAAGTTTTTCGTAACAAACCTCTCGTGAGCAAAAAATTAAAAAACCCGCACTACGGCGGGCTTGGTGTACTTAATATCTTCCGCAGGGAGTGGCAATAGTGCCCGTGTCCCGGTTGTATTAAGAACGTTTACGCTATTGACTGTGATTACAGAGCAACAACGTTGGCGGCAGCCGGCCCGCGCGGGCTGTCCTGGATGGTATACTCGACACGCTGGCCTTCAGCCAGAGTCTTGAAACCGTCGGTCATGATTGCGGAGAAGTGTACGAATACGTCTTTACCGCCGTCGTGTTGCTCAATGAAACCAAAACCTTTGCTCTCGTTGAACCACTTAACTTGACCAGTCTTCTTAGACATTACTTTTACCTTTAAATATATTTACAAAATCTGCCATAAGGCAATGGTGGCCGTTTTCAGAAACATTACTTATGGGAGATACTTAGAAGGTTCGTCTTTGAAGCGGAATCGAAAGATAACGACTTTGAAGGAACTGCATAACTCAACATCTAAATCTAAACTCGAACATAAATAGGTCTGTATCACAGGCCGACTTGCATTTACTCATAAAACAACGACAAGCACAAGTGGTTTATCAAACCATTTTTAATTTAACCCACAGTTTAATTTTATCACAATGATTACATTGGTTTTATTTTTATAAAAAACTGCCCATCGGCAAGCCTTCTCCGCTTCCAGATACCCATATGCAGCGCGCAAACGTCAGCAAATGAGAGCTAACGCATAAAAATCTAATATGTTTGAGCCGGTTATAACAAAACCATGGTCAGATAGCTAAACTTGAGTTGAAAACAAGGCAGATGGCCGCCTGGCCAGTACGATCGCCGAAAATAATAATTTCAGATTATGCTGAATTAAGGAGCTATGCGCATGACCGCCCAGCAGTTCATCTCACCGAATGAAATCCGTGCCAAATTCTCGCATGCCATGTCTGATATGTATCAAAAGGAAGTGCCGTTATACGGCGCTCTGCTTGATTTGGTGGCCGAAACCAACCGGGAACTGTTGAGTAATGACGCCGAGTTGGCGCATCAACTGCAAATTACCGGTGAGATTGAGCGGCTGGCAATGGAACGCCATGGCGCCATTCGGGTTGGTACCGCCCACGAATTGGCTACCCTGAGGCGACTGTTTAACGTTATGGGCATGGCGCCGGTCGGTTATTACGATCTGGCGGTCGCTGGTGTCCCCGTGCATTCCACCGCATTTCGTGCGGTACATGAAAAAGATCTGCAAACCAGTCCGTTTCGCGTATTTACCTCACTGCTGCGTCTGGAATTGATTGAACAGCCCGAACTGCGCGCACTGGCTGAACGACTGCTGGGCCGCCGGCAGATCTTCACCGAGCGAGCGCTGGAGCTCATCACCCTGCACGAGGCGCAAGGCGGTCTCGACCGCACACAGGCAAGCGAGTTTATCGAACAGGCGCTGGAAACCTTTCGTTGGCACTCCCAGGCGACTGTCAGCGCAGCCGAGTATCGGCAACTGCACGACCAACACCGTTTAATCGCCGACGTGGTGGCCTTTAAAGGCCCGCATATCAACCACCTGACGCCGCGTACGCTGGATATCGACCTGGTGCAAGACGGCATGCCGCAGCGTGGCATTACGCCGAAGGCGGTGATTGAAGGCCCGCCTCGCCGTAAATGCCCGATCCTGTTACGGCAAACCAGCTTCAAGGCGCTTGAAGAGCCGGTGGCATTTGTCGAACACAACGGCACTACGGTTGCCGGCCACCACACCGCACGCTTTGGCGAAATTGAACAACGCGGCGTCGCACTGACGCCGAAAGGCCGGGCGCTGTACGACCGTTTGCTGCAAGCCACCAACCATGCCTTGCAGGCGGCGCCGAGCGAAAAAAATGCCGATCGGTATAACCAGTTATTACAGGATAACTTCCAATCGTTTCCCGACGATTATACCACCCTGCGCGAACAGCAACTGGCATGGTTCCGCTACTTCCCCACCGAGTGCGGGTTGGCGGCCAAAGACAGCCTTGATAAACACAGCTCGCTGGAACAGCTGATCGCGCAAGATTATGTGCGTTTCCAACCGCTGGTATACGAGGATTTTCTGCCGGTCAGCGCGGCGGGCATCTTCCAATCAAATCTGGGAGACAATCAGCACGCACAATATAATGCAGCGTCGAGCCGCTCGGCCTTTGAGATGGCGCTGGGTGCGCAAGTGATCGATGAATTGACGTTATATCAGCAAACGCAGCAGCGTTCTGTACAGGCCTGCGCGCAAGCGTTGGGACTTGATGCGCTGGCGCTGTAAGTTAGTTTTTCAGCAAGGTTTCAATACGCTGCAACAGGGAATTTGCCTGCTCGTTCGGCAACACCGCATCGACGGGCAAGTACCACCAATCCGCTTGCGCAAAACTGCGACATTTAACCGCGTCTTTCTCGGTCATCAACAGGGTTTGCCCCTGAGGAGTCAGCTCGGACAGTTGTGCCAGGTCATATTGCTGATGGTCGGCAAACGACACCTCCCGCTCGACGTTGACCCGCAGGTTTTCAAGCGTGGCAAAGAAGCGCGGTGGATGACCGATGCCGGCCATCGCCACCACCCGTGGTAATTGTTCTGCCGCCAGGCGCTGACCGCTGACCATATTTACCGCTTCACGCGCCTGTAGTCGCATGGCGATTTCACCCGGCTGCGCCACGCCGCCGTTGGCGATACGGGCATCTACCGTGTCCAACCGCCCGGCCCGCTCACGCATTGGCCCAGCCGGCAACCACCAACCGTTGCCAAACCGACGCACACCGTCAATCACCACCAGCTCAAAATCACGCTGCAACGCATAGTGCTGCAAGCCGTCATCGGTGATCACCAGATCGAGATGGTGTCGTTGTAGCAAAGCCTGTACCGCAGCGGCGCGTTTCGGCGCAATCGCCACCGGGGCGCCGGTACGCTGGTAAATCAGCACCGGTTCGTCACCGGCCTGTTGCGTTGTGGTTTGTGCATCCAGCAACAGCGGGTAGACCGGTGATTTCCCGCCATAACCCCGAGACACCACCCCTACCCGATAGCCACGCGACTGCAATTGTTCAACCAGCCAGATCACCATCGGCGTCTTGCCATTACCGCCGGCGGTCAGATTACCGACCACCACCACCGGCACTGGCGCACGCCAGCTTTTACGCAAACCAACACGATAACTGAGCCGTATCAGTACGCTCACCAGGCCATACAGCCAGGAGAGCGGCAACAGTAAAAGATAGAGCAGCGAACTGCCTGACCAGATGCGATCGATCATTATTCACCAAACTGCATACGATGCAGCTGCGCATAGGCGCCTTGTTTGGCGATCAACTCATGATGTTCGCCACGCTCTACGATACGCCCGTCTTCCACCACCAGAATTTCATCGGCTTTTTCGATGGTAGACAGACGGTGTGCGATCACCAGCGAAGTACGGTCTTTTTGCAACTCGTCCAGCGCAGCCTGGATTGCACGCTCGGATTCGGTGTCCAGTGCCGAGGTCGCTTCATCAAGGATCAGGATCGGGCAATCGCGCAGCAGTGCGCGGGCAATGGCAATTCGCTGGCGCTGACCACCGGAGAGCATCACGCCGTTTTCGCCGATCACCGTATCCAGACCATTGTCCATTTTTTCAATGAAATCCATCGCATAGGCCATACGCGCGGCCTTTTCGATTTCTTCACGGCTGTAACGATCTTCGCGCGCATACGCAATATTGTTGGCGATGGTGTCATTGAACAAATGCACATTTTGCGACACCAGGGCCACCTGATCGCGCAGCGAGGCCAGGGTATATTCTCGCAGATCGTGGCCATCCATCAGGATTTCGCCCTGCTGAATATCATAGAAACGCGTCAGGAGATTGGCGATGGTCGATTTGCCCGAACCGGAACGTCCCACCAGCGCCACCGTTTTGCCTTCTGAGATGCTCAGGTTGATATCACGCAGCGCTGGCGTTTCCTTGCCGGGATAGCAGAAGGTTACGTTGCGGAATTCGATATCGCCTTTGGCACGTTGTACTTCGCGCGTGCCGGTATCTTTCTCCTGCTCCATATCCAGAATGGAGAACAGCGTCTGGCAGGCAGCCATACCGCGCTGGAACTGCGCGTTGACGTTGGTTAACGATTTCAGCGGACGCATCAGGGCAATCATCGACGAGAACACCACGGTGATGGTACCGGCGGTCAGCGTTTCCATTACGCTTGGGAAACTGGCGGCAAACAGCACAAACGCCAGCGCCAGCGACGCAATCAGCTGAATGATCGGATCGGAAATCGACGAGGCGGAAACCAGTTTCATGCCCTGTTGACGCATGCGGTTGCTGACGGAGTTGAAGCGCTCGGTCTCCACCTGCTGGCCACCGAAGATAAGCACTTCTTTGTGCCCTTTCAGCATTTGTTCAGCGCTGGTGGTAACCTGCCCCATGGTATTTTGCATATTCTTGCTGATATTGCGAAAACGCTTCGATACCATTCGGATGGCAAACGACACAATCGGCGCCAGGATAATCAGAATTACCGACAGCTGCCAGCTGTAGTAGAACATCATGATGAACAGGCCGATAATCGAGGCCCCTTCACGCACCACGGTCACCAGCGCGCTGGATGATGACGAGGCGACCTGCTCGGAGTCATAGGTAATGCGCGACAACAAGGTACCGGTCGATTGCTGATCGAAAAATGCCACCGGCATGCGCATCATGTGGCCGAACAGACGGCGGCGCATTTGCATCACCACCATGCCGGATACCCAGGAGATGCAGTAACTGGAAACGAAGCTGGTTATGCCGCGCATCAGCATCAGGCCAATCACCACCAGCGGCATCCAGAGTAAAACGCTGCTGTCGGTTTTACCAAAACCATCATCCAAAAGAGGTTTAAGCAGGGACAACATCAATGTGTCCCCGGCGGCGTTCAGAATCAACGCGATGGCGGCCACAATCAGCCCTGACTTGAAAGGTGTGATCATCGGCCACAATCGACGGAAGGTCTGCGTGGTCGAGAGATCTTTATCATTCATCATGCAAATACCAGCATTGGAAGAAATAGCGGCCTATTTTACTCATTATCCCTCTCTACGCCAAACCGCTGATGGTACCAACGGGGCATTAATTGCTCTCGAAAGCCATTAATTTGCCAATCATTGTCGAAAAAAAGTACGCTGAGCTGTCCGGCACGCGACGTATCATGCCAACTGATATTATTTTTCCGGTAACGACTGATGATTTTTTCTGCGGGTAAGCGCCAAACATTATAGCGGGAAGCCGAAGCCAACGCCGCTTTCGGTGCCACCGCCCGTAAAAAAGACGGCGTTGACGACGTTTTGCTGCCGTGATGCGGCACCTGCAGTAAGGTGGCGGGCAAATTGGCCCGCTGACGCAGCAGCGCCGCTTCCCCTTTGGCTTCCAGATCGCCGGTGAGTAAAACGCTGTGTTGCCCATCATCCAGGCGAATCACGCAGGAGTCATCATTGGTGGCATAATTCACCCGCCGTGGTGGCCACAGCGCCTTAATGCGCAACCCCTGCCAATGCCACTGCTGCCCCTGTATACATGGCAAGTGCCCCGCCTCGCTCAGGGGCGAGTGGACACTGGCCTGCGGGAACGCCTGCAGCAACTCCGGCAGCCCGCCAATATGATCCAGATGGCTATGGCTGATAAAGATATGTTCCAGTTGCAAGCCTCGCCAGCGCAAATACGGCAATATGATGCGCTGCGCCGCGCTGCCGGTATTCCACCGATTGCCGCTATCATATATGATTGCCTTGCCATTGCGCTCGACTACCACCGCCAGACCATGGCCCACATCCAACATATCAAGCCGCCAACGGTGTTCCGGTGGACGTTCGCGCCACACCAGGAATATGAGAAATAGTGCAGCGCACCCCGTCGGGTAGCTGCGCCACCAGCCGAAACGCCAGGCCGCCACGCTCAGCCACCCCAGTACGCTGAACTGCATCAGCCCCGAACTGATGCGTACCCACCCCTGCTCCAACCAGGGCAGCGGCCAAAGCGCCCAAACCAGCGTTTGATTGGCTGCCAACCATAAATACTCGCCCAGCATCGGCACATTGTTCAACACCACGGCGGTAAGAATCAGCGGTACCGACAGTAACGAAACGATCGGTACCGCCCATAGGTTGGCCGGCAACGAGGTCCAGGACACCCCGTGAAACAGACCAAACTGCATTGGCAGCAATAATAGCGTCATCCCCAGTTGGATGTGCAGCCAGCGTAACGGCGCCCAATACCAGGCTGCGCTAAAACGCCGAGGTAGCGGTGCCCATTCAAACCAGAAAATCAACGCGGCAACCGCCAGTGCCGATAGCCAAAAACTGTCGGATAGTATCGCCAGCGGATCGCTCAGCAGTATCAGACAAATGCACCACAGCCACACCTGCCAGGAGGAGCAGCATATGCCGCGCAAGCGTAATATGACCCATAGCGTCAAGGCGATCGCAGCACGCAACGCCGGCGGGTGGCCACCGGCCAGCCAGGCGTATCCCAACGCCACCCCGGTGCCAATCAGCAATGGCAAACGGTAGCCGATCCAGCGCGCGGGCAGTAAAGCCTGCCCTAAACGCGCCAGCCCCCAGATCATCATGGCGGCCAGAGAAATATGCAGGCCTGAAATTGCCATCAGGTGAGCAATGCCGGTTTTTTGCAACCGTTCACGCAGCCGTTGAGCAACCTGCGCCCGTTCGCCAAAGGCCAGTGCCAGCATGGTGCCGCGATGCTCCAGGGCACCGATGCGTCGTTCTACCGCCGTGATGATACGTTGCCGCAAGCCACACTGCGTATCAAGCGGCCTGGCAGCGTGAATGTAACCGGTCAGCGGCTGACGGCGGGCAATGGCCCAACGCTGGCTATCAAATCCCCCCTGATTGAGGTTAGCGTGTACCGGTCTGAAACCAACCCTCAGCATCCACCGCTGACCGGCGCACCAGTCGGGCGTTTTCAAACGGGCATTGAATGACAGCGCAGGGAAAAGCCAGCGTCGATCGTGCTGTTCAATCCTGAACTGAATTTTGGCCGGTTCGCTGCCTGTCAGTCTCACGCTGCTGACGGTAGCGACTACCTCGACGGTTTTTTCGCTGAGGGTGGCGATCTGCTGCATGACGACGTTTGCGCTCAAGCACGCCAATACCAGCCCACAAAGCGCCCACGCCATGGTCTGGCATAACGCGCTACTGGTTTGACGCCACAAGCCAACCATCAGCGTCGCCAACCCCAACAGCATTTGCCAGGTGGGCAATTGCGACATAAACAAGATCGGCAACATGCCGACCACTACGGCGGCGGCGGCAATATCCATTGACAGTCTGATAGGTTTCTCCCTGACAAAAGGTCGCTATAACCGGATGTTACGTCGGGACGAGCTGATGTGCAGGGGGATAAAACCAATCACGGAATGCGCTGCGCAAACCGTTAGCTGCTAGCGTGGCTTGCAGCAGGGAAATGCTTGCCGTGTCGCATAAACAACGGTGCGTGCGCGATTGGCGACCAATAAGGCAGGGATAAATTTCAGCGAAAAAAAACGGCGCCCAAGGGCACCGTTTTATATTTTTTACAAGCAACAACTCTATGGTCAATCAGACATTAGCCATAGATATTGGCGCGGTCACGTAACTCTTTACCTGGTTTAAAGTGCGGGACGTACTTGCCATCCAGATCAACCTTATCACCGGTTTTTGGGTTACGACCTACGCGCGGAGCACGGTAGTGAAGAGAAAAACTGCCGAATCCGCGGATCTCGATGCGCTCGCCATCGGCCAATGTCGCAGCCATATGCTCAAGCATCTCTTTCACTGCATCCTCAACGGCTTTCGCCGGGATATGAGATTGCTGGCCAGCAAGTCTTTCAATAAGTTCAGACTTGGTCATTGTTCCTCCAAGCTTTGCAGCTAAACTACCGTATCAGGGCGGTCAGAGACCGCCCCACCGTCATTACTCGCCTTTAGCCGCTTTGAAGGCTTCAGCCATAGCGTTGGAGAAGTTGCTTTCTTCCTGCTTGTTGTTAACAGTAGCGATAGCATCTTTCTCGTCAGCTTCGTCCTTAGCACGTACGGACAGGCTTACAACGCGGTTCTTACGGTCAACACCGGTGAATTTGGCTTCAACGTCGTCGCCTACGTTCAGAACCAGAGTTGCATCTTCAACACGGTCGCGAGAGGCTTCAGATGCACGCAGGTAACCTTCTACGCCGCCTGCTAATTCAACTGTAGCACCTTTAGCGTCAACTGCTGTGACTTTACCAGTAACAATAGTACCTTTCTTGTTCATAGACAGGTAGTTATTGAACGGATCTTCAGCCAGTTGCTTCACGCCCAGGGAGATACGCTCGCGCTCTGCGTCAACTTGCAGAACCACAGCTGCGATTTCGTCGCCTTTCTTGTATTCACGAACTGCTTCTTCGCCTGCAACGTTCCAGGAGATGTCAGACAGGTGAACCAGGCCGTCGATGCCGCCGTCCAGGCCGATGAAGATACCGAAGTCAGTGATAGACTTGATTTTACCTTCAACGCGGTCGCCCTTGTTGTGGGTTTCTGCGAACTGCTGCCATGGGTTGGATTTGCACTGCTTCAGGCCCAGGGAGATACGACGACGTTCTTCATCGATGTCCAGAACCATAACTTCCACTACGTCGCCCACGTTAACAACTTTGGACGGATGGATGTTTTTGTTGGTCCAATCCATTTCAGAAACGTGTACCAGACCTTCAACGCCTTCTTCGATTTCTACGAAGCAGCCGTAATCAGTCAGGTTGGTAACACGACCAGTCAGCTTGGTGCCTTCTGGGTAACGTTTCGCGATAGCAACCCATGGATCTTCGCCCAGCTGTTTCAGGCCCAGGGAAACACGAGTACGCTCGCGGTCGAACTTCAGCACTTTAACAGTGATTTCATCGCCCACATTGACGATTTCGCTTGGGTGCTTAACACGTTTCCAAGCCATGTCGGTGATGTGCAGCAGGCCGTCAACGCCGCCCAGATCAACGAATGCACCGTAGTCAGTGAGGTTCTTGACGATACCTTTGACTTCCATGCCTTCCTGCAGGTTTTCCAGCAGTTGATCGCGCTCTGCGCTGTTCTCGGATTCGATGACTGCACGACGAGAAACAACAACGTTGTTGCGTTTCTGGTCCAGCTTGATGACTTTGAACTCAAGCTCTTTGCCTTCAAGGTGCAGCGTGTCGCGTACCGGACGCACATCTACCAGAGAACCTGGCAGGAACGCGCGGATGCCGTTCAGCTCAACAGTGAAGCCACCTTTGACTTTGCCGTTGATAACACCGGTAACAGTTTCAGCGTCTTCGTAAGCTTTTTCCAGCGTGATCCAAGCTTCGTGACGTTTAGCTTTCTCACGGGACAGCAGGGTTTCACCGAAGCCGTCTTCTACTGCATCCAGAGCAACGTCAACTTCGTCGCCAACCTGGATTTCCAGTTCGCCCTGGGCGTTTTTGAATTGCTCAGCCGGGATGGCAGACTCAGACTTCAGACCGGCGTCAACCAGTACGATGTCTTTGTCGATAGCAACTACAACGCCACGAACGATGGAACCCGGGCGGGTTTCGATTGTTTTCAGGGATTCTTCAAAGAGTTGAGCGAAAGATTCAGTCATGTTGTTAATCTTCAGGGTTCTTTAGTTTAACGTCCATTTAGCGTCCCGCCGAATGGGGTTGTTTAACATACCCGGCCATTGGCTCCATGCCGACTGGGTTTAGGTTACAGGGGTAAAATTTTACCCGATATATCATGATACTGCTATGTCAATTCGATGACAAATTTGACAAAAAGCCAAAAACGCCGCCGCGCTTATTGCTGCGGCAACGCCAGAACTTTATGCGCATATGCCAGCGCACGCTGGATGACTTCGTCAATCGACATGCTGGTCGAATCCAGCACAAGGGCATCGGAAGCCGGCACCAGAGGCGCAATCGGCCGATTACGGTCACGGTCGTCCCGTTCCTTTATCTCGGCTAAAAGACGTTCAAAGTTAACATTAAAGCCCTTTTCCTGCAACTGAAGCATGCGGCGGTGTGCGCGTTCTTCCGAACTGGCGTCAAGGAAAATCTTGACCGGCGCGTCGGGAAACACCACCGTGCCCATATCGCGGCCGTCGGCAATCAGGCCTGGCGCCTCGCGGAATGCCCGCTGGCGACGCAGCAGCGCCTCGCGCACCCGCGGAAAAGCGGCGGCCTGAGACGCGGTATTGCCTACGGTTTCGGTGCGGATTTCATTGCTGACATCCTCACCTTCCAAAATCACTTGCAGCTTGCCGTTTTCAGCAACAAAACGGACGTCGAGATGGGCGGCCAGCGGGACCAGCGCTTCCTCTGACGTGATATCAACCTGATGATGCAGCGCAGCCAGGGCCAGCACGCGATAGATTGCGCCGGAATCCAGCAAACGCCAGCCAAGGGATTCGGCCAATGCCTGGCACAAGGTGCCTTTGCCTGCGCCACTTGGTCCATCAACGGTTATCACCGGGGCTGTAGCCGTCATTTCTCTCTCCTTCGGGTAAAAAACCTCACAGGGACTCAACTGCCGCCAACATCGCGGCGACAGCAAAATATACGCGTCCCTGCCGTCCAGCCCAGTCGGGGCGGATTCGGTGGCGTATTATACGCGGGTACCGGGTCAACTGTTACCCTGCATCTCTCCGGTTGGCGAAAATAAGGCCACTGATGGGAAAAAAGTATAGAAGAAACAGGGAACTTGACGGATAAAAATAATAAAGGCCCGTTCAAGAGCCTATATCAACAAGGGATCCGTTACGCCAACTGGCTGATACGCGCCAACTGGTCGAAATAGTCCGGGAAGGTCTTGGCCGTGCATTTAGGATCAAGAATGGTCACTGGCGTGTCGGACAACGCCACCAGCGAGAAGCACATCGCCATGCGGTGATCGTTGTAGGTGCCGATTTCCGCAAACTGCAATTTGGCCGGCGGCACTACGTGGATGTAGTCTTCGCCTTCGTCGACCGTCGCGCCAACCTTGCGCAACTCGGTGGCCATCGCCGCCAGACGGTCGGTTTCCTTCACCCGCCAGTTGTAAATATTGCGCAGCGTGGTTGGGCCGTTGGCAAACAACGCGGCGGTGGCGATGGTCATCGCGGCATCCGGGATATGGTTCATGTCCATATCGATACCATTCAGTTCACCGCGGTGACATTCGATGAAATCATCACCCCAGGTAATATGCGCGCCCATCTTCGCCAGCACATCGGCAAATTTGGTGTCGCCCTGCACGCTGTGGGTACCGATACCGGTTACGCGCACCGTTCCGCCCTTGATCGCCGCCGCTGCCAGAAAATACGAGGCCGAAGACGCATCGCCTTCCACCAGGTAATCACCTGGCGACACATAGGTTTGCTGCCCGCGAATGTGGAACACGCGGTAATCCTCGTGGCTGACTTCAACCCCGAAGGTACGCATCAGGTGCAGCGTGATGTCGATGTACGGTTTGGATACCAGCTCGCCCTTGATATGGATATGCGTATCCTGCTCAGCCAACGGTGCAGTCATCAGCAGCGCGGTGAGGAACTGACTGGAAACGCTGCCATCGACGCTAACGTTGCCGCCGCTAAACCCGCCACGCAGTCGCACCGGCGGATAGTCACTCTGCTCCAGATAGTCGATTTGCGCGCCGCCCTGACGCAAGGCGTCGACCAGGTGACCGATAGGCCGCTCTTTCATGCGCGGTTCACCGGTCAGCACCACCTCGCCGTTACCCAGGCACAATGCCGCAGCCAACGGACGCATGGCGGTACCCGCATTGCCAAGGAACAGCTCCAGCGGCTGTTTGGCCACCAGCGGCCCGGCGACGCCGTCAACCGTACAAACGGTGCGATCGGCAGACAGTTGATAACTTACCCCCAACGCCTGTAACGCGTTCAGCATGTGCCGCACGTCATCGCTGTCCAGCAGGTTGGTCAGCCGGGTGGTGCCCGCCGCCAGCGCCGCCAGCAGCAGAGCCCGGTTGGAAACGCTCTTGGAGCCGGGTAAGTTGACGGTGCCATTGACCAAAGCAACCGGTTGTAACGTCAGGGAATCCACCATGTGAACAAAACTCTCCAAATCTGATAAACGAAACGGCCCCGGGAATCATGCCGGAGCCGCTTTATTGCAACAACAGCCAACCTCGCCCACTATCGGGGGCGACGGCACTCAACCATGGCGACGTTCAAAGTCCACCATAAAATCAGTCAATGTTTGCACGCCAGCCAGTGGCATCGCATTGTAAATAGAGGCGCGCATGCCGCCGACCACGCGGTGGCCTTTCAGCGCCTGCAGGCCAATGGCTTCGGCTTCGCTGAGGAACAGCGAATCCAACGCCGCATCGGCCAGTTGGAACGGTACGTTCATCCACGAGCGGTTGGTGCTCGCCACCTGGCTGCGATAAAAGTCGGAACTGTCAATGGTGGTGTACAGCAGATCGGCTTTGGCCCGATTGCGTTTTTCCATCTCGACCAGCCCACCCTGTTCCTTCAACCACTTGAACACCAGACCGGAAAGATACCAGGCGAACGTCGGCGGCGTATTGAACATCGAGTCGTTTTCGGCCAACACGGTATAATCAAGAATGGACGGGACTTCGCGACGCGCCTTGCCCAGCAGATCGTCACGCACGATCACCAGCGTCAGGCCGGCCGGACCAATGTTCTTCTGCGCGCCGGCATAAATTACCCCGAAGCGGCTAACGTCCAGCGGACGGGAAAGAATGGTCGAAGAGTAATCGCCGATCACCACTTTGTCGCCGAAGTCTGGCGTTTCATCGATGGCAACGCCGTCGATGGTTTCATTCGGGCAATAGTGAACGTAAGCCGCGTCATCGCTGAGCTGCCACTGGCTCATCGGCACAATGGCACGCAAACCGTCAACGGTGGTTTTAACGTCAATCACGTTTGGCGAACAGTACTTTTTTGCTTCGTTGATCGCGCTGTGCGCCCAATAACCGCCGTCAATGTAATCGGCGGTTGTCTGCTCACCGAGCAGGTTCAACGGCAGCGCGGCAAATTGCGCACGCGCGCCGCCGTGGCAAAACAGGACTTTATAGTTGGAGGGGACTTTCAACAGGTCGCGCAGATCCTGTTCGGATTGCTCGGCCACCGCGATGAACTCTTTACTGCGGTGACTGATTTCCATCACCGATGTACCGAGGCCGTGCCAGTTGCACAGTTCCTGTTCCGCGCGACGCAAAACTTCTACCGGCAGCATAGCCGGGCCAGAACTAAAATTATAAACCTGAGTCATTTCCCCTCACCACATTCACTATTTCGCCAATCAGCTTGGCTAACCGAAATACGCCCCTGGCCGGATAATGTGATATCCAGCACATCGGTTTTATCACTCGCGCCCCCCCGCTGCAACGCTTATTCGCCCGACGGCGGGAAACAGCCTACAACGGCGGTAACAGCCTCTGCCATACGTTGGCCATTTTTTGCGATAAAACGCTATGACACCGGCCAATTCAGCGGCTTATCACGGTTTTTTATGCTGTATTCAGCCAACTCGTCGATGAGAAAGTGCGGCGATCCAGCGGTCATTCTTGCAGCGTGGACACTGATGCTGCTGCGTACTGAGCAGCGGTGCAATCATGCCACAAATACTACAGGCAAAATCGCCGTCCTGTTCAACCCGATCGACGGCGGTCACGCACTGCGATGGCAACACCGGCAAACCGGGTCGAACCCGATCGGGCGGGTAAAAATAGACCGAAATGCCGCCATTGACTTCCAGAATCGCCAGCCGCACCTGCCCCAGGTGCTCGACGCCGGCCTGCCGCAGCTCCATAAAGAATTCGTCATGGGTAATGTTCTCCTGACGCATGGTATCCCAGGCAAATACCCCGTCGTCGACCAGTACCAACGCCCGTCCCTCCATCCAGTCCTGCACCTTGCGGTGACGGTCCATCAGAAAAGTGGAAACCCGGTACAGCACCATGATACTGACAAATACCGTCAACACCGGCAGCAGCGGTACATCATGATAGAAGGTCACGTCTCCGGCGGCGGAGCCCAACGTCAGGATAATCAGCACTTCAAACAGTGACATCTGCCGGACGCCACGGCGCCCCGACATTTTCAGAAACAGGAACACCAGCAGGAAGGTAAACAGACTTCGCGCTGCCACCTCCGCCAGAAACGCCACGGATGTTTCATCAAACGCCATACGCTTAATATCGAACGCACGCATGCAGACTACTCCTCCAGCAAGAAAGATGCCTTATAGCTTAGCCGTTGCGTTGACATTGGGAGGTGCGCGCCCTGACAGGACGCGCTCCAGTTCTCAATATTGGTTAAACAGTTGCTGTATCTGGCGGGCGTCTTTGGTTTGCGTCAGCGCCAACTGCAGCAATACGCGGGCTTTTTGCGGATTGAGCGCACCGGCGGCAACAAAACCGTATTTTGCATCATCGACTTCTGCATCTTCGGTGGTGGCTCCCCCCGGAACCCGAGAGGCACGCACGACCGCCACACCGTGGTGCGCGGCGCTCGCCAGCGTGTCGAAGACGGTTTTATACAGGTTGCCGTTGCCCACGCCGGCACTGATAATCCCCTGGTAACCCTCGGCGATCAACGCCTTGGCCGGAGCATCGGACGCGTTGGCATAGTTGTAGATAATGCCAACCTTCGGCAGGGTATCCAGCTTGCTGACATCAAACGACGTCGCGGTGGTGTGTTTACGTTGCGGCGTGCGCTGATAATCAATTTTGCCGTTGTGGATGTAACCCAGCGGGCCAAAGTTCGGCGACTGGAAGGCCTGGACCGCAGTGGTGCTGGTTTTGGTCGCGTCGCGGGCATCCAGCACCGTTTCGTTCATTGCCACCAGCACTCCCCGGTTGGCAGATTGCGGATCGGCAGCCGTCAGCACCGCGTTATACAGATTGAACGGGCCATCGGCGCTCATTGCCGTTGCCGGGCGCATCGCACCGACCATCACCACCGGTTTGTCGCACTTCACCGTTAAATCGAGAAAATAGGCAGTTTCCTCCAGCGTATCTGTACCATGAGTGATGACAAAGCCATCGGTTTTGGCGCAATCGGCGTTGATTTTCTTTGCCAGCGTTAGCCACACCTGGTCATTCATATCCTGTGAACCGATGCTTACCAGCTGTTCCCCCTGCACATTCGCCAACTGTTTCAACTGCGGTACCGCGCTCAGCAGGGCATCAACACCCAACTTCCCGGCGGTATAACTGGACTGGGTTGCTGATTCGCCACCGCCGGCAATGGTGCCGCCGGTGGCCAGAATGGTGATCGATGGCAATGCCAGCGCCGTCCCGCTAAATCCGGCCAATAACCCCGCCAGTACGCTGATTTTCATTGATTTCATTCGCTTTCTCCATGATGAATAATGCGCTGGATTATCCCCCTTGCCACGATGAAAACTGTGACACCCGCTGCGCTTTAGGAATACATGGAGCTTGCTGGCAAAAACCCGTATCATTGCGCGTTTTTAGTACGCTCAAAAAGTGAAGACAATGACGCAGACTTTTATCCCCGGTAAAGACGCCGCGCTGGAAGATTCCATCAGCCGTTTCCAACAGAAATTAAGCGACCTGGGTTTCAATATCGAAGAAGCTTCCTGGCTTAATCCGGTTCCACACGTTTGGTCGGTGCATATTCGCGATCGCGATTGCCCGCTGTGCTTCACCAACGGCAAAGGCGCCAGCAAAAAAGCCGCGCTGGCTTCCGCTTTGGGCGAATATTTCGAACGCTTGTCGACCAACTATTTCTTTGCCGACTTCTACCTGGGCAAGCAGATCGCCGAGGGCGATTTCGTACATTATCCCAACGAGAAGTGGTTCCCGATCCCGGAGGATGATTCCCTGCCGGCCGGTATCCTCGATCAGCGCCTGCATGCGTTCTACAATCCTGAGCAGGAAGTACGCGCCAGCGAACTGATCGACCTGCAATCCGGTAATGGCGATCGCGGTATCTGTGCATTGCCGTTCACCCGCCAGTCCGATCAGGAAACGGTATATATCCCGATGAACATCATCGGCAATCTGTACGTTTCCAATGGCATGTCGGCCGGCAACACCGCCAGCGAGGCGCGTGTGCAAGGCCTGTCGGAAGTGTTCGAGCGCTATGTCAAAAACCGCATCATCGCCGAGTCAATCAGCCTGCCGGAGATCCCGGCCGAGGTGCTGAACCGCTATCCCGGGGTGGTTGAAGCCATCGCCAAACTGGAAGAAGAAGGCTTCCCGATCCTGTCCTATGATGCTTCGCTGGGCGGCGACTACCCGGTGATCTGCGTGGTATTGTTCAACCCGGCCAACGGGACCTGTTTTGCCTCGTTCGGTGCCCATCCCGATTTCGGCGTAGCGCTGGAGCGCACCGTGACCGAGCTGTTGCAGGGCCGCAGTCTGAAGGATCTCGACGTGTTCACCGCGCCGACCTTCGATGACGAAGAAGTGGCCGAACACGCCAATCTCGAAACGCACTTTATTGATTCCAGCGGCCTGATTTCCTGGGATATGTTCAAGCGGGATGCGGATTATCCCTTCGTCGACTGGAGCTTCAGCGGCAGTACCCAGCAAGAGTTCGCAACCCTGATGGAGATCTTCAAGAAAGAAGACGCGGAAGTGTACATCGCCGACTATGAACATCTGGGCGTCTACGCCTGCCGCATCATCGTACCGGGGATGTCCGACATTTATCCGGCCGAAGATCTGCTGCTGGCCAACAACAGCATGGGCGCACATCTGCGCGATCTGCTGCTGGCGCTGCCGGACAGCGACTGGGCGCCGGAGGAATATCTGGCGCTGATCGAACGTCTGGATGATGAAGGGCTGGATGATTTCACCCGCGTACGCGAACTGTTGGGCATTGCCTCCGGTAAGGACAACGCCTGGCACACGCTGCGCGTCGGTGAGCTGAAGTCGATGCTGGCGCTGGCCGGCGGCGATATGGATCAGGCGCTAATCTGGACCGAATGGACGCAGGACTTCAACGCCTCGGTGCTTAGCGCGCAACGCAGCAACTATTACCGCTGTCTGCAAACGCTGTTGCTGCTCGCGCAGGAACCGGACCGCGATCCGGCCCAGTACTACGGCGCCTTTGTGAAGATGTACGGCCAGGAAGCCGTTGATGCCGCCTCCGCGGCCATGAGCGGCGAAGCGCGTTTTAACGGTCTGTTCGCCATCGACAGCGATCTGCAAGCACTGCCGGCGCACCAGGCGCTGTTGGCTGCCTACGAAAAACTGCAGCAGGCGAAACGCCGCCACTGGGCAAAAGCCTAACCCGCGATCGGGCACCGCACGGCTTGCCGCCGGTGCCTGTCAATCGCCCGATGATCAGCACCCTAATGTTGCCGGGAAACCGGCGCATTTTCATCTGGTGGCGATCTGCGCCCCACAGGGCAAATCTCCCCCGACCTGCAATGGTTACAAGAAAGTTAAATTCAGGTTAATTGCACGATGATATTTTGCCCTTTGACGGCAAAATAAATACAAAAAATTAACCGTTAGACTAGCATCCCCGCCCATCCATTCAAAAAAGAATGCAAAGTTTAAAAAAAATTTTTTAGATAAAAAACAAATAGTTGAGTTAATTTTTGCCAAAATTTTCGCGTTTCTGACCCTTCTACTTTGGCCCATCATGATCCAAATCAACTTTTACCGCATACCGCTTTGCTAGTATCTCATTGCGTTGTTATAACCCTTTTGAGCGAGAGCTAGCGTGAAAGCAGACAATCCTTTCGATCTGTTATTACCTGCCGCAACGGCGAAAGTCGCCGAAGATGCGGGCGTATATAAAGCGACCAAGCAGCCGCTTAAAACGTTTTATCTGGCCATAACCGCAGGCGTATTCATTTCAATCGCCTTTGTCTTCTATATCACCGCTACCACCGGCACCGCAGCGGTGCCCTTCGGCCTGGCCAAACTGGTCGGCGGTATCTGCTTCTCTCTGGGACTGATGCTGGTGGTGGTCTGCGGTGCAGACCTGTTCACCTCCACCGTCCTCACCGTGATTGCCAAGGCCAGCGGCCGTATTACCTGGCGCCAACTGGCAACTAACTGGCTTAATGTCTATATTGGTAACCTGATCGGCGCACTGTTCTTCGTCGCCCTGATGTGGTGTTCCGGCGAATATATGACGGCCAACGGCCTGTGGGGGTTGAACGTGTTGCAGACTGCCGATCACAAACTGCATCACACCTTTGTTGAAGCCGTGTCACTCGGCATTCTGGCTAACCTGATGGTCTGCCTGGCAGTGTGGATGAGCTACTCCGGCCGCAGCCTGATGGACAAAATGTTCGCCATGGTTCTGCCGGTCGCCATGTTCGTTGCCAGCGGTTTTGAGCACAGTATCGCCAACATGTTCATGATCCCGATGGGCATCGTAATCAAGCATCTCGCCACGCCGGAGTTCTGGCAGGCCGTAGGAGCAACGCCCGAGCAATTCGCTCACCTGACCGTAAGCAATTTTATCATCGACAACCTGATTCCTGTCACCCTCGGTAATATCATCGGTGGCGGTCTGCTGGTTGGGTTGACTTACTGGGTAATATATCTGCGTGGTGATCGGCAGCACTGAGCCGCTATCGCAACGCCGGGTTCGAAATCCACAATTAGAAGGTAGGTGTACAATGACCGAACTTAACCAAAAGTTAGCCCAGGCCTGGGAAGGTTTCAGCAAAGGTGACTGGCAGAACGAAGTCAACGTCCGTGACTTCATTCAGAAAAACTACACGCCTTATGAAGGTGACGAATCGTTCCTGGCCGGCGCCACTCAAGCCACTACCACCCTGTGGGACCAGGTCATGGAAGGGATCAAACTGGAAAACCGCACTCATGCGCCGGTTGATTTCGACACCAACGTCGCCTCTACCATCATTTCTCACGACGCGGGCTACATTAACAAGAATCTGGAAACCATCGTTGGTTTGCAGACCGAAGCTCCGCTGAAACGCGCGCTGATCCCGTTCGGCGGCATCAAAATGGTTGAAGGTTCCTGCAAGGTCTATGGCCGCGAACTGGATCCACAGTTGAAAAAGGTGTTCACCGAATATCGCAAAACCCATAACCAGGGCGTGTTCGATGTTTATACCAAAGACATTCTGAACTGCCGCAAATCCGGCGTACTGACCGGTTTGCCAGATGCCTATGGCCGTGGCCGTATCATCGGCGACTATCGCCGCGTAGCGCTGTACGGTATCGACTATCTGATGGCTGACAAGCTTAACCAGTTCAAGTCGCTGCAAGACAAACTGGAAAACGGCGAAGACCTGGAAATGACTATCCAGCTGCGCGAGGAAATTGCCGAGCAGCACCGTGCGCTGGGCCAGATTAAAGAAATGGCCGCCAAATACGGCTGCGACATTTCCCGCCCGGCCATCACCGCACAGGAAGCCGTGCAGTGGACCTACTTCGGTTATCTGGCCGCGGTAAAATCCCAGAACGGCGCAGCAATGTCCTTTGGTCGCGTATCCACCTTCCTCGATGTCTACATCGAACGCGATCTCAAAGCCGGCAAACTGACCGAAGAGCAGGCGCAAGAGCTGATTGACCACCTGGTGATGAAGCTGCGCATGGTGCGCTTCCTGCGTACACCGGAATATGACGAACTGTTCTCCGGCGACCCAATCTGGGCCACCGAGTCGCTGGCCGGTATGGGCGTTGACGGCCGTACGCTGGTCACCAAAAACAGCTTCCGCTTCCTGAATACCCTGTACACCATGGGGCCGTCGCCAGAGCCAAACATGACCATTCTGTGGTCAGAAAAACTGCCGTTGAACTTCAAGAAATACGCGGCGAAGGTGTCTATCGATACCTCTTCCGTACAATATGAAAACGATGACCTGATGCGTCCGGACTTCAACAACGACGACTATGCCATCGCCTGTTGCGTCAGCCCAATGGTGGTCGGCAAGCAAATGCAGTTCTTCGGTGCGCGCGCCAACCTGGCGAAAACCATGCTGTATGCCATCAACGGCGGCGTTGATGAAAAACTGAAAATGCAGGTTGGTCCGAAAGAAGCGCCAATGATGGATGACGTGCTGGACTATGACAAAGTCATGGATCGCATGGACCACTTTATGGACTGGTTGGCAAAACAGTACGTAACCGCGTTGAACATCATTCACTATATGCACGACAAGTACAGCTACGAAGCTGCCCTGATGGCGCTGCATGACCGTGACGTTTACCGCACCATGGCCTGCGGCATCGCCGGCCTGTCAGTGGCTGCCGATTCGCTGTCTGCCATCAAGTACGCCAAAGTCTCTACCATCCGTGACGAAGACGGCCTGGCGGTAGACTTTAAAATCGAAGGCGAGTACCCGCAATTCGGTAACAACGACGCCCGCGTCGATGACATTGCCTGCGACCTGGTAGAACGTTTCATGAAGAAAATTCAGAAACTGCGTACCTACCGCAATGCGGTGCCGACCCAGTCCGTGCTGACCATTACCTCCAACGTGGTATATGGTAAGAAAACCGGTAACACGCCAGACGGTCGCCGCGCCGGTGCACCATTCGGTCCTGGTGCCAACCCAATGCACGGCCGCGATCAGAAAGGCGCAGTGGCCTCGCTGACCTCCGTTGCCAAACTGCCGTTTGCCTACGCCAAAGACGGTATCTCATATACCTTCTCCATCGTACCTAACGCGCTGGGCAAGGATGACAACGTGCGTAAAGCCAACCTGGCGGGCCTGATGGACGGTTACTTCCACCATGAAGCGTCAATCGAAGGTGGCCAGCATCTGAACGTTAACGTCATGAACCGTGAAATGCTGTTGGAAGCCATGGAAGATCCTGAGAAATATCCTCAGTTGACCATCCGCGTCTCCGGCTATGCCGTTCGCTTCAACTCGCTGACCAAAGAACAGCAGCAAGACGTGATTACCCGTACTTTCACTCAGTCGATGTAATCCTCTGCCTGGTCGGGTGGTTAACCCCTCTCGGCCAGCCGATTGCTCACCGGGGCCGGATTTTCCGGCCTTTTTAACACATCATGCTCGCCCCCTGACTCTGCAGAGTCTGTTTTGCCAGAGGTCTATAATCGATGGATATCCGGCAAAACAGTTATCCGGTAAATAGCCGGCGACAGGCATCGTTCCACCCTGGCACTCGGGCACTGCCCTGCTGCCGCATCGCTGATCCCTGCCGACCGCTATACGCCTACTTTTTAGACTGCGTTTGACAGTCAATTTTGGAGAAACCCCTGCAATGTCTGTGAAAGGTCGTATCCACTCATTCGAATCCTGTGGCACCGTTGATGGCCCGGGGATCCGCTTTATCGTCTTCTTTCAGGGCTGCCTGATGCGCTGCCTTTACTGCCATAACCGCGACACCTGGGATACGCATGGCGGCAAGGAAGTCACCGTCGAAGAATTGATGAAGGACACCGTGTCCTATCGCCATTTCATGAACGCCTCCGGCGGCGGCGTGACCGCATCGGGTGGTGAAGCCATTTTGCAGGCCGAATTCGTGCGCGACTGGTTCCGCGCCTGTCATCAGGAAGGTATCAATACCTGCCTGGACACTAACGGGTTTGTGCGTCGTTACGATCCGGTGATTGACGAATTGCTGGACACCACCGATCTGGTGATGCTCGATCTCAAGCAAATGAATGACGATATTCATCAGAATCTGGTTGGGGTGTCCAATCACCGCACGCTGGAATTTGCGCGCTATCTGGCGAAACGCAATCAACGCACCTGGATCCGCTACGTAGTGGTGCCGGGTTGGTCAGACGACGATCGGTCTGCCCATTTGCTGGGTGAGTTCACCAAGGACATGGCTAACATCGAAAAAATCGAGTTGCTGCCCTACCATGAGCTGGGTAAACACAAATGGGTGGCGATGGGGGAAGAGTACAAACTGGACGGCGTGCATCCGCCAAAAGCGGATACCATGGATCGCGTCAAGGGGATCCTGGAGAGTTACGGTCACACCGTGATGTATTGATTTCCCTGCCAGGATCAAAAAACCCGGTGCCATTGCGCCGGGTTTTTTAGTTTCAGGCGGCAGCCAGCGGCGTGTGATGGCGATCCGGCCGCTTCAGCAGCATCATCAGATATACCAGCGCCACGGCCGCAATCATCACAAACAGCAGGCGGTCGGAATAGCTCTGCATCAGCATCGCCGTCATGGATGGCCCTACCAGACTGCCGATGGTGTAACTCATCAGCAGCGCCTGGTTCATCGCCACCAGCTCATGCGGCATCGCCTTCTCACAGGCCCAGGACATCGCCACTGGATACAGGGTGAAACCGGCACAGCCGAGGATAAACAGCGACGGCGCCATCGCATAGTTGCCCAGCATCGCCACGCTGGCCACAATCACCACAAAGACCTGAATGCGCAATACCAGCAACCGACCGTAGCGGTCGGCCATGCGCCCGACCGGCCACTGCCCGACGATGCCGGAACTGACCAGCAATGCCATCCAGTAACCGACGTTGGCGTCACTAAAACCCTGATGCGACAAATACAATGGCATTAACCCATACAAAGAACCGAGTACAACGCCGGAAATAATGCAGCCGTTGATACCAAGACGTGCGCTGCGGCGCTTCAGCATCGGCCAGACCGCTGCTTGCTGCGGTTCATCTTCCGCACGGTTAACCCGCGCAAACAACATCGGCAGCATGGCAGTGATCACCAGAGCAGTGACCCACGGCAATACGCTGAGCAACTGGGTAGGCAGCATGCTCAGCAGCAGTTGGCCCAGCACCGTACCGAGGTAATACACCATCATGTAAGCAGCCAACAGTTGACCACGATTACTCAGGTTGCCGCTGCGCAGCAAGGCACTTTCAACGATCACCCAAATCCAGGAACACCCTACGCCGGCAAAGAAGCGCCAGCCCATCCAGCTCCAGAAATCCAGGGAAAGCGCCATACCGGCCGTTGCAGCGGCAAAAACCAGGCAGGCAAGATGATAACTACGGGTGAAACCAATACGTTTGATGAGTTTACCGGCCACCAGGGTGCCCACAAGATTGCCAGTAAAATATGCAGATCCAATCATCCCCACTTGCCAGGTTGACAACTGAGCGTGGTTTAACCAAAGGGGGACTAAAGTATTCAATACAGCAATTGAAACCGTAAGCAACAATAAGCCACAGAGCAGGAGTAGCACTGGGCGAGAATATGCGGACATAGTGAAATGGGAACCGAACACGCAATGAGAGTGCGCGCATCATGCCACTGGCGATAAAAAAGTCAATCGGCTAATCCATGATGATCGCACAATATGTTTATTAAATTTCTGGAGTCTCGTTCACAGGCGGGGCGGCAGAGGTTTTTCGCCGGTGGGTACCAGCACAATATGGCCATGGCAGCAGGATAATTTGCACAGTCCGCAACCATTGCATTGCCGATCGTCACACTGCCACTGAGCTTCAGCGTTGGCCGTCTGGTTGAACGACAGCGCCCGTTGCGGGCAGCTGATGACGCACATCCGGCAGCCGTCCCGCAGCCCCAGACAGCTCGCGCTGATTTGCGGCCGCAGAGTGGTGTCGCTCGGCATGCCGGCGCGTAACGCGCCGGTCTGGCAAGCGGATGTGCATTTCAGGCAATGATCGCACTCGGTAAACTCGACGTTGAGCACAGCCTTGCCCTGCTGCACCGTCAATAATCCATAAGGACAGGCGTCGCTACAGTCACCACAGCCGTTGCAAGCCGCGCAGAACAGTGCTTCGGGCAACGCCTGCGGTGGACGTGCGCTGGGCGGCGTGGGAGCCATCTCCGCTTGCCTGGCGCGCGTAACCCAACCGGTGAACAGCCGTCGACGCTGGCTGCCTTCAGCACTCAGCGACGGTTCACTTTTCATCAGAAATGCAGCTCCAGCTCGACTACCGGTTCGCTGCATTGTTCTGCCCACGCGCTCAGCGTACTTTGTGCCAACTGCGCCAGCCCCAGATAGAACGGATGGACGGCATGCTGTTCCAGCAAACTCAGAAAACGTGGCGCCCAAGGCAACAGATGCTGGCTCAATAGCGCCTGCAACAACCGGCCCTGTTGCTCTTCCGCCAGCCAGGCGGCCATCATCAGCAAAGTGCCAAGATGATCTTCCGGTTCGTTCTGTTCGCGCTGAGTATCAATACCATTATTCCTCAGCCATTTGCGTAGTCGCAACGTAGAATCGCCGAACAAAACGTTCTCTTTATCCAGATAGACCGAGCCCCACGGCGGCGCCGGCAAGGCATACGGGCCGACAAACAGCCGTTGATAAGCCTCGCAAAGCGTCTCCGACTGTTGATCCTTAATGCCTTCGGCTATCAGTTGCGCCGCAGCCTGGTTCTCGCCATAAGGCCACTCCGCCAGCCAGACCGGGTCTGCCATCGTCGCCAGCAAGGCACGGCATTCATCACTCTCAGGCGGCGCATACAGCAACACCCCCAGCACACGGCCGGTTAACGCAATATTATCAAGCTTCATAAGCATCAGATTTCCAACAGGGCACCGTCAATCGCCACCGTTCACACCGTTTTTTGCCAGACCGCCGGCGGTCACGTCGCTGCCGCCGTAAAACGATGAGAAATCCAGTGGCGCCAACGGCACCCGTAGTCAATATTAACCCGCCACCGCCATACCGACGGTCATGTGCAGGCCGTAAAATACCCCGCGGCCAATCAGTTCCCCGGCCACTATCAGTATCAGGCCGAGCGCCAACGCCGCCACGCTCGCGTTACCACGGCGCAACTGTGGGCAGATCCAACAGCCAAACCCCAACACCAGCAGCAGCAGCAGCAAACGCCAGACCATTAACTGACCATACTGTGGAATCAATGCCGACGCCTGCTGGACCGAACTGCTGATGGTCGCCAGTTCACTGCCCTGCATCATCGCAGCTCCCAGACTGATCAGCAGCGCAACCACGCCAATCATCATCAGCACATTACGCCAGGCCAACCTCAACCCGGCAGCCTGCAACAGCAGCATGCCCAGCATCGGCCCTGCGATAAACACCGTCAGGAAGAAGCCGAGCGTAGTGTAACCGTTATACCAGGTCGGCACCGTATCTATCTGATAGACCCGCGTCATGGCATAGACAAACAACAGCCCCAGCAATATGGTCAGCCCCAGCCACAGCTTGCCCAACGCCGGTGGCATCTTGTGCAATACCGCCAGCAGCCAGTAAATGCCGCCCACGGCAAAGAACAGCGAACCGCTGGCAATTTCATTGCTCAACGCCGAAGCGCCCACGCGATTGAGCGAATTAAACGCCCGCAGCGGCGAACCGAGGTGCAAAACGGAAGCAACAAAGGCAATCCCCATCAATAGCCACAGAAAGAACATTGATCGATGCAGTGCCTGCGTTTCACGCGCGGTCAGTTGCCCTTTAATCAGCACCCATCCCGTCACCATCACGCCGCCCACCACGCATTGGCCCAATACCGTAAACAGCATCAGCGGCCATTCATGCCATCCCATACCCATATCAAACCTCCTTCGGATTGGCCAGATGGCCAGTGGTATCACCGGTTGGCCGACTGTTGGCGTTCGGTTTGAGCACAATGCTCGGTTTGGTGAAATGCGCCGCCGGCAACGGAGCAACCTGAGCCAATTGACCATGCTGTTGGCGCAATTCGTCAATCGGGCCAAAGTCCAGCGCACGCAGGGGACAAGACTCCACGCAGATCGGTTTGCGACCCTCGGCTACCCGCTGATAGCAGCCATCACACTTGGTCATATGTCCTTTGGCGGCGTTGTACTGCGGCGCGCCATAAGGACAGGCCATATGGCAATAACGACAACCAATGCAGACCTCTTCATTGACGACCACGAAGCCGTCATCACGCTTGTGCATCGCCCCTGTCGGGCACACTTGGGTACAGGCCGGCTGTTCACAATGGTTGCAGGCGATCGACAGATAATAGGCAAAGACATTTTGCTGCCAGCCGTCCCCATCCTGCTGCCAATCACCACCGGCATATTCATAGATACGGCGGAAGCTGACGTCAGGCGTCAGGTTTTTATAATCTTTGCATGCCAGCTCGCAGGTTTTACAGCCGGTGCAACGACTTGAATCAATAAAAAATCCGTATTGCGTAGTCATCAGCTACTCCTTAAACCTTGGCAACCTGTACCAGGTTGGTATGAGACGGGTTACCCTTCGCCAGTGGCGATGGCCGCTGACTGGTCAGTACGTTAATGCTGCCGGCGTGATCGATACGGCTGCCATCCGGGGAATACCAGGCACCCTCGCCCAGCGCCACCACGCCCGGCCGCATACGCGGCGTGACTTTGGCATTAATCCGCACTTCGCCACGCTGGTTGAACACCCGAATCAGATCGCCGTGGTTGATGCCACGTTGTTTGGCATCCAGCGGGTTGATCCACATTTCCTGGCGGCAGGCCGCTTGCAGTACGTCGACATTGCCATAGGTGGAATGGGTGCGCGCCTTGTAGTGAAAACCGGTCAATTGCAGCGGATATTGGCCGGCCAACGGATCGTCGTAATTCTCGAATCCGGCGGCGTAGACCGGTAAGGGATGAATCACGTCGTCCTTGGCCAACTCCCAGTTTGCTGCCAGGTCGGCCAGTGCCGCAGAGTAGATTTCGATCTTGCCCGACGGCGTGGTCAGCGGATTGGCCTGCGGATCGGCACGGAAAGCGCGGTAGGCGACATGATGACCGTCCGGATCGCGTTGCTTGTAAATGCCCTGGGCCAGGAACTGTTCAAAGCTCGGCAGCCCCGGGATCCTGTCGCGCGATTGTTGATACAGATGACGCAGCCACTGTTCCTGGCTGCGGCCTTCGGTAAATTGTTGCTCAACCCCCATGCGTCGGGCGATTTCGCTGGTCATGTCATAAATGGTCTTGCATTCGAAACGCGGTTTGATCGCCTGATTGGCAAAAATCACATACCCCATATTGCCGCTGGAGGCATCCAGGCAGAAGTCCATCTGTTCTGACGCGGTACAATCCGGCAGGATCAGATCGGCATATTTCGCCGAGGAGGTCATATGGTTATCAATCACTACGATCATTTCGCACTGCTGTTCATCCTGCAAAATGTCATGGGTACGGTTAATATCCGAGTGCTGATTGATCAGGCAGTTACCGGCGTAGTTCCAGATAAACTTGATCGGCACATCCAGCTTGTCCTTGCCGCGTACGCCATCGCGTTTGGCGGTCATTTCCGGGCCACGCCAGATAGCATCGGTCCACAAGAACATCGAAATGCTGGTTTTTACCGGGTTTTCCAGCGTCGGCATACGGACAAACGGCAGGCTGTACGACCCTTCCCGCGCACCGCTGTTGCCACCGTTAATGCCCACGTTGCCGGTCAGGATCGCCAGCATGGCGATGGCGCGTGTGGTGATTTCTCCGTTGGCATGGCGCTGCGGCCCCCAGCCCTGACAGATATAGGCCGGTTTGCTGCTGCCGATCTCGCGCGCCAGCTTGATGATGCGCGCAGCCGGAATACCGGTGATCTTTTCTGCCCAGGCAGGGGTTTTCTCGATGCCGTCGTCACCCTGACCCAGAATGTAAGCCTTGTAATGACCATTGGCCGGCGCGCCGGCGGGCAAGGTTCTTTCATCATAGCCAACGCAGTATTTGTCCAGAAACGGCTGGTCGACCAGGTTTTCGGCGATCAACACGTGAGCCATACCGGCGACCAGTGCCGCATCAGTTCCCGGCCGGATCGGGATCCACTCATCCTCTCGACCCGCGGCGGTATCGGTATAACGGGGATCAATGACAATCATCCGCGCATTAGAGCGTTCACGCGCCTGCTCCAGCAGATAAGTCACCCCACCGCCGCTCATTCGGGTTTCGCCGGGATTATTGCCGAACATCACTACCAGTTTGCTGTTTTCTATGTCGGTCGGGCTATTACCGTCGGCCCAACCGCCGTAGGTGTAGTTGAGACCTGCGGCAATCTGCGCCGAACTGTAATCGCCATAGTGATTTAAATAACCTCCGCAGCAATTCATCAGGCGGGCGATCAGCGTCGCGCCAGGCGGCCATGAACGGGTCATGGTGCCACCCAGGGTGCCGGTGCCATAATTAAGGTAAATCGCTTCGTTGCCGTAATCGCGGATAATTCGCTGCAGGTTGTCGCTAACGCGTGCGAAGGCCTCCTCCCAACTGATGCGCTTGAATTTACCCTCTCCGCGCTTGCCGACCCGCAGCATCGGATACTTCAGTCGGTCCGGGTTATACACCCGACGCCGCATCGACCGACCGCGCAGACAGGCGCGTACCTGATGCAGACCTTCATCGTCATCGCTGCCGGTATTATCGGTTTCGACGTAACAAATTTCACCGTCCGCCACATGCATGCGCAGCGGGCAACGGCTGCCACAGTTAACGGTGCAGGCGCTCCAGACAATCTTCTCCTCGGGTTGAGACGTTGTCGGCGCGTTCGTAGCATCCTGCGCCACCGCCCGTCGGGTAAACGGCAATGAAATGCCGCCAGCCATCAGCGCCAGACTGCCAATGGCGGTATTCTTAACCAATTTGCGCCTGGTACACGCAAAACCGGACCGGACTGGCGTTTCTTTTTCACTCATAATGATATCGCTCTGGGTTGCTTCAATTCGCCGCACTGCCAAGCTGCGGCAACAAAAATGGTAAAAACGGGCGTCAGCCCGCGGTTACAGCTTCTCGATTTGAATCAGATTGGTATGCTGCGGATTGCCTTTTGCCAATGGTGAAGGCCGGTGAGTGGTCAGGGTGTTCATACAGGCGCCATGATCGATACGATCGCCTTTCATGTTGGCCTGATGCCAGGCCCCCTGTCCCATGGCAACCACCCCAGGCATGATGCGCGGCGTTACTTTGGCGGCCACGCGTATCTCGCCGCGCGGGTTGAATACCCGCACCCTGTCGCCTTGCGCGATATTACGCGCTTGCGCATCCAGCGGATTGATCCACACCTCCTGCCGGCAAGCGGCCTGTAGTACATCGATGTTGGCATAGGTCGAATGGGTACGCGCCTTATAGTGAAAACCAAACATTTGCAGCGGATACTCTTGGCGCAGCGGATCGTCCCAGCCTTCAAAGGTTGAAGCGTAAACCGGCAACGGGCTGATGGTTTCGTCGGGTTGCAGTTGCCAGCTGCCGGCAATTTCGGCCAGCCGGGCGGAATAGATTTCAATCTTGCCGGAAGGTGTATTGAGTGGATGAGCCTGCGGATCCTGGCGGAACTGCTGATAGGCAACAAAATGGCCGGCCGGATCTTTGCGCTTATAAATCCCCATCTCGCGCAGCGCTTCATAGGACGGCAGTTGCGGATCGCGCGCCTGCATTTTGGCGTACAGGTAGCGTAGCCATTGCTCCTGCGTGCGTCCTTCGGTGAATTTCTGATGCACCTCCGGCCCCAGACGACGCGCTATTTCACTCATCACGGTATAAATTGGCTGGCGTTCAAACTTGGCGGAGGTGGCGGGCTGAATGAATATCAGATATCCCATATTGCCGGCATAGTCGTTGGGAATGATGTCTTCCTGTTCGACGGTCATCAGATCAGGCAGCAGAATATCGGCATATTTCGCCGAATCGGTCATAAAGTTTTCCAGCACCACAATCATTTCGCACCGGCTGTCATCCTGCAAAATGTCATGGGTTTTATTGATGTCCGAATGCTGGTTGGTGAGAGTATTGCCGGCATAGTTCCAGATGAACTTGATCGGTACCCCCAGTTTATCCTCACCGCGCACACCGTCAGCTGTGGCGGTCATCTCCGGCCCACGCATGATGGCATCGGTCCAGCTAAAGCAGGATATTTGCGTCTTAACCGGATTTTCCAATACCGGCATACGTTCGATAGTGATGGTATAGGTGGACTCGCGCGCGCCGCTATTGCCGCCGTTAATGCCGACGTTACCGGTCAAAATAGGCAGCATGGCGATGGCCCGCGCGGTCAACTCGCCGTTGGCCTGGCGCTGTGGCCCCCAGCCCTGAGAGATATAAGCCGGTTTGGTGCTGCCGATCTCGCGCGCCAGCTTGATGATGCGTTCAGCAGGAATACCGGTGATGCCTGCTGCCCAGGCCGGGGTTTTTTCGATACCGTCATCCCCCTGACCAAGGATGTATGCCTTGTAATGACCGTTGGCCGGCGCACCGGCGGGCAAGGTCTTTTCATCATAGCCAACGCAGTATTTATCCAGAAACGGCTGATCGACCAGGTTTTCGGCGATCAACACGTGTGCCATGCCGGCGACCAATGCGGCGTCGGTACCCGGACGGATCGGGATCCACTCATCTTCGCGGCCCGCGGCGGTATCGGTATAGCGGGGATCTATAACGATCATCCGCGCATTAGAGCGTTCACGCGCCTGTTCCAGATAATAGGTAATGCCACCGCCGCTCATTCGGGTTTCGGCCGGATTATTGCCGAACAGCACCACCAACTTGCTGTTTTCAATGTCCGAGGTGCTGTTGCCCTGGTTGCTGCCGTAGGTATACGGCATGGCACAGGCAATCTGTGCGGTGCTGTAGGTGCCGTAATGACCGAGAAAACCGCCGTAACAGTTCATCAGGCGTGCCACCAGCGAGGCGTAGGGAGACGAGCGGGTGATATTGCCGCCGACGATGCCGGAGGTGTAATTGATGTAAACCGCTTTGTTGCCATAGTTGGCAACGATGCGTTGCAGGTTGCTGACAATCTCGCTGTAAGCCTGCTCCCAACTGATGCGTTTGAATTTGCCTTCGCCGCGTTTGCCGACGCGCTTCATCGGATAGTTGAGTCGTTCAGGGTGGTTAATGCGACGCCGAATGGAACGTCCACGCAAACAGGCTCTAACCTGATGATCACCATAACTGTCGGTGCCGGTATTATCCGTTTCCACCCAGTAGACTTCGTCGTCACGCACATGCAGGCGTAGCGCGCAGCGGCTGCCGCAGTTAACCGAACACGCCCCCCACACCACTTTATCCTCGGCGGTTTTAGCCGCAGCATGACTGACCGCTTCCGCCAGCACCCGGCGACTAAATGGCAATGATATGCCACTGGCAGCCAGTGCCAGTCCTGCCATCGAGCCGGTTTTCACCAAGCTCCGACGACTGATTTCCCTGGTCAGCACGCTCGTTGTAGTTTCCGACATACGCTCACTCCAAATTTATCCCAATCCTGGGAATACCATGTCTGGTGATGCACAGATGGCTGGAGGAGTGCAGAGGATGCGTTTGTGATTTTATGGCAACGAAATAACCCCTCCATAGTGAGGGATATTACCCAGAAATGAGTAGCAAACTTTGTCTGCTATCAATAAAGCGGGAAAGTTTTTCCGGCAGTAGGACTTTCACCCAAGCCGCCAGCGCCGAGTGAAAAAAAAAAGCGCCCTAAGGCGCTTTCAGTGAGATCGATGGTTTGTTAACCGATGTATTCCAGACCGCCCATGTACGGACGCAATACGTCAGGCACCTGGATACGGCCATCGGCTTGCTGATAGTTTTCCAGCACTGCCACCAGGGTGCGGCCAACCGCCAAACCGGAACCGTTCAGGGTATGCACCAGTCGCGGCTTTTTCTCGGTTTTATTACGGCAGCGAGCCTGCATGCGACGCGCCTGGAAATCCCACATATTGGAACATGAGGAGATCTCACGGTAGGTATTTTGCGCCGGCAGCCATACTTCCAAATCGTAGGTTTTGCTGGAACCAAAGCCCATATCACCGGTGCACAGCAGCACCTTGCGGTATGGCAGGTTCAACAGCTGCAACACTTTCTCGGCATGACCGGTCAGTTCTTCCAGCGCATCCATCGAATCTTCCGGACGTACAATCTGCACCATCTCGACTTTGTCGAACTGGTGCATGCGGATCAGACCTCGGGTATCACGCCCATAGGAGCCAGCTTCGGAACGGAAGCAAGGCGTATGCGCGGTCATTTTCAACGGCAGGGATTCTTCTTCCAGAATTTCGTCGCGCACTAGGTTGGTCAACGGCACTTCTGCGGTCGGGATCAGCGCATAGTTGCTGCTGTCGGATTCTTCTTCCAGCGGCTTGGTGTGGAACAGATCTTCACCAAACTTCGGCAGTTGCCCGGTACCGTACAGCGTCGCGTGGTTGACCAGATACGGTACGTAGGTTTCCAGGTAACCATGCTGTTCGGTGTGCAGATCCAGCATAAACTGCGCCAGCGCACGGTGCATGCGGGCTATCTGCCCTTTCATCACCACAAAGCGTGCACCGGTCAGCTTGACCGCCGAGGCAAAATCCAGACCGCCGGCCATTTCGCCAAGCTCGACGTGATCGCGCACGCTGAAATCATACTGACGCGGTTCGCCCCAGCGGCTGACTTCCTGGTTTTCGCTCTCGTCTTTGCCGTTCGGCACAGAATCATCCGGCAGATTTGGCAACGCCAGCGCGTAGTCGCGGATTTCGCTTTGCAGCTTGTCCAGCTCCGCCTTGGCGGCATCCAGCTTTTCACCCAGATCGTTAACTTCGCGACGCAGCGGCTCAATGTCTTCCCCGCGCGCTTTTGCCGCGCCGATGGATTTCGATCGGGAGTTACGTTCTGCTTGCAGCGTTTCGGTTGCTACCTGCAACACTTTACGGCGTTCTTCTTGTGAACGCAGCAGATCCAGATCGAGTTTAAAGCCTCGGCGAGCCAGTTTTTCGGCGACTGCGTCTAGCTCGTTACGCAGCAGATTGGGATCGAGCATGCTAATCCTGTGCTTGTTGTTATTGAAAGAAAATTTGTCGTTCTATGCCGCTAATGAAAAGCCGCATAAAGGAAGAGTGATACCTGCTAACCTTACCGCAACGGCAACGCTAGCGGTAGCGTTTTGTCTGGCTATTTTGATCCTGCTCAGCGAGCCATGCCAACTTTTCACCGATTTTACCTTCCAGACCGCGCGCGGTCGGTTGATAGTAGCGCGTATTGGCCATTTCAGGCGGGAAATAGTTCTCGCCGGCAGCGTACGCGTTGGGTTCATCGTGCGCATAGCGGTATTCCGCACCCAGGCCCATTTCTTTCATCAGCTTGGTTGGCGCGTTGCGCAGGTGTTCCGGCACATCGTAGTCGGCCATCTCTTTGGCATCGCGCATTGCCGCCTTGAAGGCGGTATATACCGCGTTGCTTTTCGGTGCGCAGGCCAGATAGACGATGGCCTGCGCTATCGCCCGCTCGCCTTCGGCCGGGCCGACGCGGGTAAAGCAATCCCAGGCGGCAATCGCCACCTGCATGCCGCGAGGATCGGCGTTGCCGACGTCTTCCGAGGCAATCGCCAGCAGGCGGCGCGCCACATAGAGCGGATCGCCGCCGGCGGTAATGATGCGCGCATACCAGTACAGAGCAGCGTCCGGCGCCGAGCCGCGCACCGATTTGTGCAGGGCGGAAATCAGATCGTAATAGCGGTCGCCTTTATTATCAAAGCGCGCGCTGCGTTCACCGGAAACCTCTTTCAACAGTGCCGCCGTCAGCACCCGCTGGCCGCGATCGTCGACCTCCGCCATGTCTGCCATCATTTCCAGACTGTTGAGCGCACGGCGTGCATCGCCACCGACCAGTTCCGACAGCATGCGCCGCGTCTCTTCAGGCAATACGATATTCTGGCCGCCAAAGCCGCGGCTACTGTCGTTCATCGCCTGGTCCAGCACCTGGCTGATGTCATCAGCGGTCAGCGCTTTCAGCAAGTAGACGCGCGCACGCGACAATAATGCCGAATTCAATTCGAAGGACGGGTTCTCCGTGGTGGCGCCGATAAAGGTGATGGTGCCGTCTTCAATGTGCGGCAGGAAGGCATCCTGTTGACTCTTGTTGAAACGGTGTACTTCGTCGACGAACAGAATGGTGCGGCGCCCCGCATCGCGGTTCTGCCGTGCACGCTCGATTGCCTCGCGGATCTCCTTGATGCCGGAGGTAACGGCAGAAATGCGCTCTACGTCGGCCTGACCATAACGGCCTATCAGTTCTGCCAACGTGGTTTTCCCGGTGCCCGGCGGCCCCCATAGAATCATCGAATGCAACTGCCCGGCCTCAATGGCCCGCGGCAACGGTTTGCCCGGCGCCAGCAGATGTTGCTGACCGATGTACTGCGCCAACGTTGTTGGCCGCATACGCGCAGCCAACGGTTGGAATTCATTGTGGGAAAAATCGAGCGACAGATTATTACTCACGCAAACCTCACTGGCGCTGGTCGTCCAGCGTCACCCCCTTTGGCGGGGTAAATTTGAATTTGCCGGCGTCAACTGTGGTATTCTGCTGGCTTTTCAAGGCATAAGCGCTACGCTGGCCGTCTTGTTCTACCGCCGCAAAGCTCTTGATGGTCCCGCTATTGGTCACAGAAATCGCAAACTGCTTCAGGTTGCCGCTGCTGGACTTTGGCGTCAGTTCAAAATCATCGCCTTTCTGTTTGATGTTGTACTGCTTCCAGTCACTCGGGCTGTTGCGGGTGATCAGCATGAACGGCGTATTACCGGTGGCGCTTTTCAGCCAGGTTGCCGTAACCTGCTCGACAAAGGGATTATAGAACCACAGCGTTTCACCGTCGGAAACCAGCACGCTTTCGTCCGGCGAGGTCATGTGCCAGTTAAACAGATTGGGACGCTTGACCCAGAGTTCGCCCTCACCCTGCTGCACCGCCGAACCATCGCCGCCGGTCACGGTCTGGGTAAAGCTGGCGTGGAAACTGTTCACTTTCGCCAGGCGAGTCTGCAGATCCTGTGCGGCATCGGCCAGCACAGAAGTAGAAGCGAACCCGGACAGCAGACAACAGGCAACTAACAGTTTTTTCATTATTCCAGATACCTTATTCAATGCGTTTACCGCAGGGCAAGCCCATGCGGATCAAATGACCCGTAACGCCCCCACTTTACCGAATGCCGCCGGGCGGCAAAACGGCCAATATTCCGAGAAGGCGCGGTTTTACGCTTCTTTGCACAAGGGCCGCAGAGCGGCCCTTTATGAGTTTCAACGATCGGTCAGCAATCATTCATGCCGTGGCGGTGCCAGCACCTCACGGTTGCCGTTGTGGCCCTGCTCGCTGACAATGCCCTGCGCTTCCATCTGTTCGATGATACGCGCCGCGCGGTTATAACCAATACGGAACTGGCGCTGTACGCCGGAGATAGAGGCGCGACGTTTGTCGACCACAAACTCCACCGCCTGATCAAACAGCGGATCCAGCTCCTCATCACCGTCGATCCCGCCCCCGGCACCGCCTTCGCCATCGTCACCGGCGCTGAGGATGCCTTCTTTATATTGGGGCCGCTCACGCGCTTTCCAATCCTTGACCACCGCATGCACTTCCTGATCGCGCACAAAGGCGCCGTGCACACGTACCGGAATGGAAGAGTTGGGCGCCAGGTATAGCATGTCACCCATCCCCAGCAAGGATTCGGCACCGCCCTGATCGAGAATGGTGCGTGAGTCAATCTTGCTCGACACGGTAAAGGCGATACGCGTTGGAATGTTGGCTTTGATCAACCCGGTAATAACGTCCACCGAAGGACGCTGGGTCGCCAGTACCAGGTGAATACCGGCCGCACGCGCTTTCTGCGCCAGGCGGGCAATCAGCTCTTCGACCTTCTTGCCGACCGTCATGATCAGATCGGCGAATTCGTCGACCATCACCACGATGTACGGTTCTTTTTCCAATACCGGCGGCGTGATGTCCATGCTGTCGCTCGGCTTCCAGAATGGATCCGGGATTGGCCGCCCCATGGCTTCGGCCTGATCGACGCGCTCGTTGTAGCCGGCGATATTTCGCACGCCCAGTGCGGACATCAGCTTGTAACGACGCTCCATTTCGGCGACACACCAGCGCAAGGCATTGGCGGCGTCCTTCATGTCGGTAACCACGTCGGTCAACAGATGCGGAATACCTTCATAGACCGACAGTTCAAGCATTTTCGGGTCGATCATGATAAAGCGCACTTCCTTCGGCGTGGCTTTATACAGGATACTGAGGATCATGGCGTTAACGCCCACCGACTTACCGGAGCCGGTCGTACCGGCCACCAGCAGGTGAGGCATTTTGCCCAGATCCGCCACCACCGGCTCGCCGGAAATATCCTTGCCCAGTACGATTGACAGCGGCGACGGATTATCACGGAACGCCGGACAATCGAGCACTTCACGCAGATATACCGTTTGGCGTTTGGCGTTCGGCAGTTCCAGACCAACATAAGGCTTGCCGGGGATGACTTCCACCACGCGGACTGCCGGCGTCGACAGGGAGCGTGCCAGGTCGCGCGACAGGTTGGAGATGCGTGCAGCCTTCACCCCTGGCGCCAAATCCAGTTCAAAACGGGTAATTACCGGCCCCGGTAGAATATCGACCACGTCAGCCTTCACACGGTAATCCGCCAGGCTGGCTTCAACCAGGCGCGCCTTTTGCTCGAGTGCGAACGAATCCACCGGCTCGACTTCTTTTGGCGCCTCGGTCAGCAGATCCAGCGTTGGCAACGGCGTGGTAGGCTTTTGCAACGGTTGGTCGTTGCGCATCAGGAACGGATGGATCAGGCTATCCATCGCTGGCGGCTGCGGCGCGGCAGGTTGCGACGGCGGCTGATAGGCCTGCTGCTGAACCTGCTGTTGCTGTTGCTGATAAGCTGGCTGCACCGGTTGCTGCGGCTGAGCCTGATAAGCTGGCGATTGCGGTTGTTGCTGCCCGTAATGTGGCGGCTGTTCCGGCGGCTGGTAGGCCTGCTGTTGCGGCTGTTGATAAGCTGGCTGCACCGGTTGTTGCGGCGGAGCCTGATGAGGTTGCTGCTCGGGCTGCGCCGCTTCCGCCTGCGGTGAAAGGGTAAACAGCGGCTCGCTTGGACCATCATCAACCAGATCGTCGATCGGCGAGAAGCTGAACGCATTGCTGGTATCAACCGAGCGTGATGTTGGCTCGGCTTGCGGCTGCGACGTTTCGGCGTAACGTGCCTGCTGCTGTTCGGCAAATGCCTGACGCAGCGCGGCCTCTTGCAACGCCTCTTCATCATCCTGCGGAAGTTGCTCGCCATAGCGCTGGCTTTGTTGCTCGGCGAATGCCTGACGCAGTGCGGCCTCTTGCAGCGCCTCATCGTCTTGCGGGTTGGTGCTGGCGGCAGGCTGTGGCGCTTCGTCGCGGCTGCGCTGTTCCTGTTCGGCCATACGCTGCGAAGGCAGCTTGATGCCGTAGGAAGCCAGTTCGCGACGCGTCGGGATGCGTACCGGGTTTGGCCGAGGCAGTTCAGGGCCGATCCCCTGTTTTACCTGTGCACCGGCGTCGCTGGTGGCGCTGAATGCCGGCATAAAGGTATTGGCGGCTGCAGCGGCAACGCTGGCTGCAGCCGCGGCGTCAACCTGTGGTTTGCCGTCAACCGGCGAGGCGGCGTCTGCGGCGGCAAAGCCGTTGCCTACCTCAACCTCGCTGCTGGCGCGCTGCGCCGCAGAGAAATCAAACGGCGATGATTCATGCGGCGTGGCCGGCGCAGTTTGCCAGTCGCCCAGGGGCGGCTCATCGGCATCCTGATAGGGATCAACCTGATGCGGCGTTTTCGGCGTTGGCGTTTCTTCCGGGATTTCAAAAGAATACAACGGCGGCAGCGCGTTATCCGGCTGAGCGCTCATTGGCTGCTGGCTGACCGACGTCGGCGCCTGTGGCGCAGCGGTCACCGCAGCCGTTGGCACCGCTGCAGCAGCCGGCACCGCCGGCGAGGCCGCTGCCGTGGTCGCAGCCTCAGGCACCACCTGGTCAACGCCGGTGTGCTCATCGTCGGTGGCACGCAGAGTATCGAGCGGGTCGGCCGCCTGCTGTGCGCTTTCGGTTACGGAAGGCGCAGAGAACAGCACGTCGTCGTTATCGCTGGCGGCAGTCGCGGCAAGCGTGGGCGCAGTTGTATGGCCTGCAGATTCCGGCTCATCGATATAACGAGAGTCATCGTCATGATAACTCTCGTCACGGCGCGAACGGTTGGTCATAAAGGTCGCCACGCCCAGCACCGCACCGCCGATCTTTTCGGCGATCACCAGCCAGGACCAGCCGGTGAACAACGTCAGACCGGCCGCCCATATGCACAGCAGAGCCAAAGTAGCGCCAATGCCATTGAACCACGGGAGCATGGCGTTGCTCAGCAGACTGCCGATCACGCCGCCGGAAGCGAAGTAATAGAGGTCATCGACGTTAAGCGCCGCCAGCCCACACGAGGTGAGTACCAGCGCCAATGTGCCGATCAGGCGCAGTGACAGCGCAAAATAGTCGATATAGTCACCGCTGTCGCGCTGGCGATAAGCGACCCAGCACAGGATGACCATGATCGGTGGTATCGCGTAGGCGAGCACCCCGAAGGTGAAGAACAGTGTATCGGCCAACCAGGCCCCTACGCCACCGCCCAGATTATGAATCGGCTCATGCCATGCGGTCTGTGACCAGCTCGGATCAGATGGATTGAAACTGACCAGCGCAGCCATGAGGTAAACGGCAAAAATCGCTACCACAATCAACACAGCTTCCAGCAACCGGCGGCCACTGCTGAGTTTCTTTAGGGTAACTTCTTTATCTTCTGTGTATTCCTGGCTCAAGAAAGGCTCTCCAGGTTCCTGTTAGCGGATAACGTAACAGCGCCGAGAAGCTTCCCCGGCGCCGAAACTGTATGAATAAACAGGAGTGTAACGAATTTTATCAGGTTTTGCACCTGCACCTTACCGTGTTTTGATAACCAGACGGTTACTCTGTTTCACTTCTTCCATAACCACGTAGGTACGGGTGTCATTTACCCCCGGCAGACGCAGCAGCGTTTCGCCGAGCAGTTTACGGTAAGCCGACATATCCGGTACGCGGGTTTTCAACAGATAGTCGAAATCGCCGGACACCAGATGACACTCCTGAATCTCTTCAAGCTTCTGTACTGCCGAATTGAATTGCTCAAATACGTCTGGCGCGCCACGGTTCAAGGTGATTTCTACAAAAACCAGCAGCGATGCATCCAGATAATGCGGATTAAGCAATGCGGTATAACCATGAATGAAACCCTGACGCTCGAGGCGACGCACACGTTCCAAACACGGCGTTGGGGATAACCCCACGCGCTTTGAAAGCTCAACGTTCGAAATGCGGCCATCCTTTTGCAGTTCATTCAGGATGTTGCGATCGATACGGTCGAGATCTTTACCCGGGCGTTTCTTATTGTCTGCCATTCTTATTGTCTCTCTTATTTTCTTCCCTGCACTTGCCACACCCTAGCCAACGTCAATGTGTTAAGGGCTCGTTCCAAGCGAAGACCCGATGCCTGTTGTTTGCCGCCGATTTCGACTGGAAACCGACTGCGTTAGTGCTTCTTCACTACCCTCTTTTCCCGTTGCACAGCCTGTCTGTCAAACCCTGTGCGCGGGGATAATTTCTTCTTCCTATGATGTTTTCGCAAATGCGCAGCGGATTGTCAAAGTAAAAGAAGCAAAATCAGAAGAACGTACCGTTAAGAAAAGTCAGCGCCCCATTTTTGGTTATGAATCGCTGGTGGAAAAAGCGTGGCAGATAGCGGCATAAACCCGGCAAAAATGTGAATTTTCATTCATTGCCGTTTATTCTTTCCGCAGTGGCTCATATAAATTAAATTGCTGTATTTTGCTCTGCCCTCGCTGGCAACTTATTAATTAATAGGCAATAGCTATCAAACAAATCGTTAACAACATCCGCTGGTGCTTTTTTTACTGTCGCATTTTCCCTACAATCGGTTTCATTGTCCGCCATTGTGGGAAAAGAGGTTATTCATGGGCACGGCTAAACATAGCAAGTTATTGATTTTGGGCTCTGGCCCAGCGGGCTACACCGCGGCAGTGTATGCGGCACGCGCAAACCTGAATCCGGTGTTGATTACCGGCATGGAACAGGGCGGTCAACTGACCACCACCACCGAAGTGGAGAACTGGCCGGGCGACGCGGAAGGCCTGACAGGCCCCGTGCTGATGGAACGCATGCGCGAGCACGCAGAAAAATTCCAGACCGAAATCATTTTTGATCATATCAACAGCGTGGAGTTGCAGAACCGTCCATTCCGCCTGGTTGGCGACAGCGGTGAATACACCTGCGACGCGCTGATCATCGCTACCGGCGCTTCCGCCCGCTACCTCGGCCTGCCAACCGAAGAGGCATTCAAGGGTAAAGGGGTTTCCGCCTGCGCCACCTGTGACGGTTTCTTCTATCGCAACCAGAAAGTGGCGGTGGTCGGCGGCGGCAATACCGCCGTGGAAGAAGCGCTGTATTTGTCCAACATCGCCGCAGAAGTGCATCTGATTCACCGTCGCGACAGTTTCCGTTCCGAGAAGATCCTGATTGACCGGTTAATGGAAAAGGTCAACAACGGCAACATCGTGCTGCACACCGACCATACTCTGGACGAAGTACTGGGCGATGAAATGGGCGTAACCGGCGTGCGCATTCGCAGCACCCGGCATGAAGAACGCACCAGCGACCTGGCGGTTGCCGGGGTGTTTATCGCCATCGGCCACAGCCCTAACACCGGTATCTTCGGCGGCCAGCTGGAATTGGAAAACGGCTACATCAAGGTACAGTCCGGTATCCACGGCAATGCCACCCAAACCAGTATCCCTGGCGTGTTTGCCGCTGGCGACGTGATGGATCATATCTACCGCCAGGCGATCACCTCTGCCGGCACCGGCTGTATGGCGGCACTGGATGCGGAACGTTACCTCGACGGCATCGCTCAGGCTGAAGTGCTGTAACCCCTCCAGTCAGTCCTTACCGATATTGACAAATAAGGCGGCCAATTGGTCGCCTTATTGCTTTTCAGTCTGCGCAGTGACGAGGTAACATTGACCTTCACTTGTGCGCTTCCGGTTGAAGCAAACACTTTTTTTAACAGTATGTTAACCAAGCCTGTGATCACAGGCGTCGGCGACGCAGACACTCCTGATGAAAAAAACCAGACAGCACCAGCTCACCCAATGGCTTAAGACACAGAGCGCTTTGGCAAAGCGTTGGTTACGCCTTTCCATGTTACTCGGATTGTTCAGCGGCATATTGATTGTCGCACAGGCCTGGCTCCTGGCCGCCCTGCTTCATGCGCTGATCGTCGAACACACGCCACGCGATCAACTGACCCCGTGGTTTATCTGGCTGGTCGCCACTTTTGTGCTGCGGGCGCTGTTGAGCTGGCTGCGCGAACGCGTGGGCTTCCTTTGCGGCCAGGCGATCCGCCAACGGCTACGCCAGCAGGTGCTGGACAAACTCCAACGGCTAGGGCCCGCATGGGTTCAGGGCAAGCCGGCCGGCAGCTGGGCGTCGATCATCATCGAGCAAATCGAGGATATGCAGGATTATTATTCGCGTTATCTGCCGCAAATGTACCTGGCGGTATTCATTCCGTTGCTGATTTTAGTCACCGTACTGCCAATCAACTGGGCCGCCGGGCTGATTCTGCTGGTCACCGCACCGTTGATTCCGCTGTTTATGGCGTTGGTCGGCATGGGCGCCGCCGACGCCAACCGCCGCAACTTCGTGGCATTGGCGCGCCTGAGCGGCAATTTCCTCGATCGGCTGCGCGGTCTGGACACCCTACGCCTGTTCCACCGCGGGCAGGCAGAAACCGACCATATCGCTAGCGCCTCCGAAGACTTCCGTCGTCGCACCATGGAGGTTTTGCGCATGGCCTTTCTTTCTTCGGCAGTGCTGGAGTTTTTCGCTTCGCTGTCGATCGCCGTGGTCGCGGTCTATTTTGGTTTCTCGTACCTGGGCGAGTTGAACTTTGGCAGTTACGGCACTGGCGTCACGCTGTTTGCCGGTTTTCTGGTGCTGATTCTGGCGCCGGAATTCTTCCAGCCGTTGCGCGATTTGGGCGCGTTCTATCACGCCAAGGCTCAGGCGGTAGGGGCCGCTGAAATGCTGGAAACCTTCCTCAGTGCCGAAGCTGACGGGATCGGCAACGGCACGCTGACGCTGAATGAGCACGATGCGCTCACGCTGACCGCCGAGCAGTTGGAAATCCTGTCGCCGCAAGGCGTGCTGCTGGCCGGGCCATTGAGTTTCACCCTGCCGGCCAACCAGCGTATTGCGCTGGTGGGGTTGAGCGGTGCGGGTAAAAGTTCGCTGCTGAATCTGCTGCTCGGCTTCCTGCCCTATCGCGGCTCGCTGCGCATCAATGGCATCGAATTGCGCGATCTGAACGCGGAAGGCTGGCGACAGCGGCTCGGCTGGGTTGGGCAAAATCCTCATCTGCCGGCACAGACGCTGCGTGACAACATCCTGCTGGGCAATGCGCAGGCCGATGAACAACAGTTGCAACAGGCGGTAGAACAGGCCTATGTCAATGAGTTCCTGCCGCAGTTGCCTGATGGTCTGGAGACCGTTCTGGGTGATAGCGCAGCGCGGCTGTCGGTCGGCCAGGCGCAGCGGGTTGCGGTAGCGCGGGCGTTGATCAGCCCACGCCAGCTATTATTGCTCGACGAGCCCGCCGCCAGTCTGGACGCCCACAGCGAACGGCTGGTGATGCAGGCGCTCAACGCCGCTTCCCGTCGGCAAACCACTCTGCTGGTCACCCATCAGTTGGAAGATACCGAAGACTTCGACCAAATTTGGGTAATGGATAACGGACAAATCGTCCAGCAAGGCGATTACGCCACGCTGGGCGCCCAATCCGGGCTATTTGCCACCTTGATCGCACACCGCAGCGGGGAGCTATAATCATGCGCGTTTTGCTGCCGTTTCTGGCGTTGTATCGCCGCCATGCCTTGCTGATGACGCTGGGTATTCTGCTGGCCATCATCACTCTGCTGGCCAGCATCGGCCTGCTGGCGCTGTCCGGCTGGTTCCTTGCCGCCTCGGCGCTGGCCGGACTGGCCGGGCTGTATACGTTCAACTACATGCTGCCGGCCGCCGGCGTGCGCGGCGCGGCGATTTTCCGCACCGCCGGGCGCTATGCCGAACGGCTGGTCAGCCATGACGCCACTTTCCGCGTGCTGTCGCATCTGCGGGTGTTCACCTTTAAAAAGATCCTGCCGCTGTCGCCGGGCGGCATGGCCCGTTTCCGCCAGGCGGAGCTGCTGAACCGACTGGTCGCGGACGTTGATACGCTCGATCATCTGTATCTGCGGGTGATTTCGCCGTTGGTAAGCGCCGCGGTGGTGATCGCCGTAGTGACCTTCGGCCTGAGTTTTATCGACCCCGCGCTGGCATTGACGCTGGGTAGCATTCTGCTGTTGCTGCTGTTACTGGTACCGCCGCTGTTTTATCGCCTCGGTAAACCGATTGGCGGTGAACTGACCGCCTTGCGCAGCCAGTACCGCACCGATCTCACCGCCTGGCTGCAAGGCCAGGCTGAACTGGTGGTATTCGGCGCGGTGCAGCGTTTCCGCGCGGCGTTGACCACCACCGAGCGCCATTGGCAACGTCGTCAATGGCAGCAGGCCTCGCTGGGCGGCAAGGCGCAGGCGCTGATGATCCTGGCCAGCGGCGTGACCGTTACCCTGCTGCTGTGGCTGGCCGCCAACGGCGTGGGCGGCAATAACCAACCCGGCGCGCTGATCGCATTGTTCGTCTTCACTGCGCTGGCCTGTTTTGAAGCGTTGATGCCGGTGGCCGGTGCCTTTCAGCACCTGGGCCAGGTCATCGCTTCCGCCACCCGCGTCAAGCAGTTGATCGATCAGCAGCCAGAGGTGATTTTCCCAAATCACGGGCCGCAGGCAAAAGACAGCGCCGCGCTAAGCCTGCAACAGCTCTGCTTCAGCTACCCGCAGCAACCGCAGCCGGTGCTGCGTAACGTGGCATTGCAGGTGGCAGCCGGCGAGCATATCGCCCTGCTGGGGCGAACCGGCTGTGGTAAATCAACGCTGCTGCAACTGCTGACCCGCGCCTGGAACGCCGACAGCGGTGAAATATTGCTGAACGGCCAGCCGTTGGCCAGCTACGCTGAAGACACGCTGCGCGCCATGACCAGCGTCGTCAGCCAGCGTGTACACGTATTCAGCAGCACCCTGCGTGAAAACCTGCTGCTGGCGGCACCAGACGCAGACGATGCCGCGCTGAAAACGGTGCTGGAACAGGTAGGTCTGGGAAAACTGTTGGAAAATGACGGGTTGAACGCCTGGCTGGGCGAAGGCGGTCGTCAGCTTTCCGGCGGCGAGCAACGCCGTCTGGGCGTCGCCCGTGCGCTACTGCATCCGGCGCCGTTACTGTTGCTTGATGAGCCGACCGAGGGCCTGGATGCGGAAACCGAGCAGCAGATCCTGGCGCTGCTGCGCCTGCATTGTCAGGGCAGGACGCTGATTCTGGTCACCCATCGCCTGTACGGTCTGGAGCATATGGACCGCATCTGCGTGATGGACGGCGGGCAGATTGTTGAACAGGGAAACCATGCTACCCTGCTGCGGCTGCAAGGTCGTTACGCCCAATTCCGGCAACGTATCTGATTCGCGCTGTACAGGCCGCTAAGGAGATTTATGCGTATCGTCAAGCTCTCGTCGCATTCACTGGCGTTCCCTTCGCCAGAGGCCGCGCTGCGCGATCCCAACGGGCTGTTGGCCATCGGCGGCGACCTGAGCGCGCCACGGCTATTGGCGGCCTATCAGCGCGGCATCTTCCCCTGGTATTCGCCGGGGGAGGCAATTCTGTGGTGGTCACCGGATCCGCGCGCGGTGCTGTTCCCTGACGAACGCCACCTCAGCCGCAGTTTCAAGCGCTTCCTGCGCGGCAACCCTTTTCGCATTACCCTGAACCATAATTTTTCCGCCGTGATCGCCGCCTGCGCCGAACGGCCGCTCGAAGGCACCTGGATCGGCCCGGAAGTGCAACGCGCCTATCTTCAGTTGCACCAGCTCGGCCATGCGCATTCGGTTGAGGTATGGCAAGGCGAACAACTGGTCGGCGGCATGTACGGCGTGGCGCAGGGCGCGCTGTTTTGCGGTGAATCGATGTTCAGCCGCACTGACAACGCCTCGAAATGCGCATTGATGGCCTTTTGCCAGCATTTTTCAGCTTTCGGCGGTGAATTGATTGACTGTCAGGTGCTTAACGCGCACACTTCCCGGCTTGGCGCACGCGAAATCCCTCGCCGCCAATTTTTGCAGCAGCTCAGTTACCTTCAGCGCCGGACGTTAGCCTCGGAGTGCTGGATGCCGCAAGCGTTACCCCCACAGCAGGTTGAACCACCCTCCCCAACAAACTAATTTTGCGGAAACGGTGCAATGTTCACCGACACTTCTTTACATAATGTGGGTTTTTCGGCATTATCTTGCCGGTTAAAAACTAAGGTAGTTACACCTAGAGGATTCGATGGCCAAAGAAGACAATATTGAAATGCAGGGCACCGTTCTTGATACGCTGCCGAACACCATGTTCCGCGTTGAATTGGAAAACGGGCACGTGGTAACCGCTCATATCTCCGGTAAAATGCGTAAAAACTATATCCGCATCCTGACGGGCGACAAAGTCACTGTAGAGCTGACCCCGTACGACCTGAGCAAAGGCCGCATTGTCTTCCGTAGCCGTTAATCGGCTAACTGGTCGCCAGTCGCTGGCGACACCGAGGATGTAAATCCCTCCGGAGCCCTTTCCGTTTATCCCCGCCGCAACGTTCATTACCCCGTTGGTCGTGCGTAGGTAAACTGAGAGGGCTCGCCTATTTGTGCCGTACGCGAATTGCACGCGTAAAAAAAGCGATGCCGAAGCATCGCTTTTTGTTATTTAACCCAGCGGCAATCAATGCACGCCTTCGTCCGCCTTGCGTTTTTGCGCACTGAGGAAATGGTAGGTCAGCTTCTGGGTTTCCTTGTCCAGCTCGACCTTCACCGATCCTCCCTCCACCAGCGAACCAAACAGCAATTCGTTGGCCAACGGTTTCTTCAGGTTTTCCTGCATCACACGCGCCATCGGACGAGCACCCATCGCACGATCGTAGCCCTTCACCGACAGCCAGTCGCGTGCGTCGTCGCTGACTTCCAGCGATACCCCCTTCGCATCCAGCTGCGCCTGCAGTTCGACGATAAACTTGTCGACAACCTGCTGGATAACCGCAGTGGACAGATGGTTGAACCAGATAATGTTGTCCAGACGGTTACGGAATTCCGGCGTGAACACTTTCTTGATTTCTTCCATCGCGTCGGTACTGTTGTCCTGCTCGATCAGGCCGATCGACTTGCGTTCGGTCTCACGCACGCCGGCGTTGGTGGTCATCACCAGGATCACGTTGCGGAAATCCGCCTTGCGGCCGTTATTATCGGTCAGCGTTCCGTTGTCCATCACCTGCAGCAGCAGGTTGAACACGTCCGGATGCGCCTTTTCGATTTCGTCCAGCAGCACCACCGAATGCGGATGCTTGATGACCGCATCGGTCAGCAAACCGCCCTGATCGTAACCGACATAGCCCGGAGGTGCGCCAATCAGACGGCTGACGGTATGCCGTTCCATATATTCGGACATATCAAAGCGCAGCAGCTCAATGTCCAGCGCCTTCGCCAATTGTACCGTGACTTCGGTTTTACCGACGCCGGTCGGACCGGCAAACAGGAAGGAACCGACCGGTTTGCGCTCGTGCCCCAGGCCTGCGCGGCTCATCTTGATCGCTTCGGTCAATGCCTCGATCGCCGGATCCTGGCCAAACACCAGCATCTTCAGACGATCGCCCAGGTTTTTCAGCACGTCGCGATCGCTCGCAGAGACGGTTTTCTCCGGGATACGCGCAATACGCGCCACCACAGATTCAATGTCCGCCACGTTAACGGTTTTCTTGCGCTTGCTGACCGGCATCAGACGGCTACGCGCGCCGGCTTCATCGATCACGTCAATCGCCTTGTCCGGCAAATGACGATCGTTGATGTACTTCACCGACAGCTCAACGGCCGCCCGCACCGCTTTGGCGGTGTAACGCACGTCGTGGTGCGCTTCATATTTGGTCTTCAGGCCATTGATGATCTGGACGGTTTCTTCCGCCGTCGGCTCGGTAATGTCGATTTTCTGGAAGCGACGAGCCAGCGCCCGGTCCTTTTCGAAAATATTGCTGAATTCCTGATAGGTGGTCGAACCGATCACCCGGATCTTGCCGCTCGACAACAGCGGTTTGATCAGGTTGGCGGCGTCAACCTGCCCACCGGAAGCGGCACCGGCGCCGATAATGGTATGGATTTCGTCAATAAACAGAATGCTGTTCTGATCCTGCTCCAACTGCTTGAGCAGGGCTTTGAAACGTTTTTCGAAGTCGCCGCGGTATTTGGTACCCGCCAACAGCGAACCGATATCCAGCGAATACAGCGTACAGTCTGCCATCACTTCCGGCACGTCGCCCTGCACGATACGCCACGCCAGCCCCTCGGCGATGGCCGTTTTACCGACGCCCGACTCCCCCACCAGCAGCGGGTTGTTTTTACGACGGCGGCACAGCACCTGAATCGCGCGTTCCAGTTCGCGGTCGCGGCCAATCAGCGGGTCGATCCCGCCCACGCGGGCCAGCTGATTGAGGTTGGTGGTGAAGTTTTCCATACGGTCTTCCCCTCCGGACTGCTCTTCGTTTACCGGGTTCTCCGCGTTCGGTGCCTGGCCCGGCTCGTCTTTACGTGTGCCATGAGAAATGAAGTTCACCACGTCAAGACGGCTGACGTCGTGTTTGCGCAGCAGGTAAGCCGCCTGTGATTCCTGCTCGCTGAAAATCGCCACCAGCACGTTGGCACCGGAAACTTCACTACGGCCGGAAGATTGTACATGGAAGACCGCACGCTGGAGTACGCGCTGGAAGCTGAGCGTCGGCTGTGTGTCGCGCTCTTCTTCGCTGGCGGGCAGCGTTGGCGTGGTCTGTTCGATAAAGGCTTCCAGTTCCTGACGCAATGCCGCCAGATCCACCGTACATGCCTCGAGCGCTTCACGCGCGGCAGGGTTGCTGAGTAACGCCAGCAACAGGTGCTCCACGGTCATAAACTCGTGTCTGTGCTCACGCGCCCTGGCGAAAGCCATGTTGAGACTGAGTTCCAGTTCTTGATTGAGCATAAGCACCTCCCCAATAAATCGCCTGTTCAGGCTTTTTCCAGCGTACAAAGCAACGGATGCTCGTTCTCCCTTGCGTACCGGTTCACATGGACGACTTTGGTCTCCGCCACCTCGGCGGTGAATACCCCGCAAATCGCCTTGCCTTGATAGTGGACCGTGAGCATCAGTTGCGTTGCGCGTTCAATATCATAAGAAAAGAACTTTTGCAGAACGTCAATCACAAATTCCATCGGTGTGTAATCGTCGTTGTTAAGTATAACTTTATACATTGACGGCGGTTTTACCGCATCGATTTGTTTTTCTTCGGCTAAGTGTTCAAAATTTAGCCAGTCGTTGTTATTGCCCATCGCTGCTCGTCTTCTCTTGTGTACCCTCAGATATGGGGTCGCGTTCAGGTTATTCAAACGGGGATCGTTACTATTTTATCATCTTCGGTCGTATTGTGCCGCTGCGAGACCGTCGCTGAAATCACTGATATTTTGTTACCAAAGCATGTCAATAGCGTTACCTGCTTCAAACTTTGGTGAACTGCTGCCGCCCGACAAAAGCCGATCGCTTGACGTGATGATCATTTGCTCTAGAGTGTAAATTCGTGAGCTGTTGGTCTTTTAACCACTGCGCGCTCACCAGAAATCAGTTATTCATCTCACTTAAAATAGCGTTGCGAGGGATGTAGAAGCATGGAGACGGGTACTGTTAAATGGTTCAACAACGCCAAGGGTTTCGGTTTTATCTGCCCTGAAGGCGGCGGCGAAGATATTTTCGCACATTATTCGACAATCAAGATGGATGGCTACAGAACGTTGAAGGCGGGCCAACAGGTCAGGTTTGACGTACACCAAGGCCCCAAAGGAAACCATGCGAGTCTTATTGTGCCCCTGGAAAGCGAGGCGCTGGCCTGAACGTTTCCCGCAGAAGCAGTCGATCTGCAATGCCATGTCAAAAATGCCAGCCGCCGTATGACTGGCATTTTTATTTACTCTATTACTCGCGCGCCAATGCGTCAATCGGGTTCAGACGCGCAGCATTACGCGCCGGCAGATAGCCAAACACCACGCCGATGCCGGTCGAACAGGCAAACGCGCTCACCAACGCCGCCGGCGGGAAACTGATCTGCCAGCCAGGCAGCACCAATTGCACCAGCAGCCCAATGGCTAATGACAGCATGATCCCCAACGCCCCGCCTACCAGACACACCAATACCGCTTCTATCAGAAACTGTTGCAATACGTCGCCGGATCGGGCGCCAACCGCCATGCGGATACCGATTTCACGCGTGCGTTCAGTGACCGACACCAGCATGATATTCATCACCCCAATGCCGCCGACCACCAGCGAAATCACCGCCACCAGCGTCAGGAACAGTTGCAGCGTACGGGTGGTCTTCTCTGCGGTTTGCACCAGGCTGTCCATGTTGTAGGTGAAGAAGTCTTTTTTACCGTGCCGCAGCGTCAGCAGGCGCGTCAACTGCTGCTCGGCTTCCTGGCTGTTGTAGCCCTCACGTATGCGCACGGTGATCGAATCAAAATAGGCGTTGCCCATCAGGCGATTGGCCATGGTGCTATACGGTATCCAGATGCTGAGGGTTTTGCTGCTGCCAAACATCGACTGTTTTTGCTGCGCCACGCCAATCACCGTCGCCGGCATATTACCAACCAGAATCACTTCGCCGATGACGTTACGGCTATGCGGAAATAGCCTTCGCCGGGTATTTTCGTCGATCACCGCGATCTGCGCCTGCGATTGCAGCTGCAGCGCGTCGATCCCCGTCCCCTGGCTGAAGCCCATGCCGTATACGCGGAAATATTGCTCGCTGACGCCGTTGACGTTGGCCGCCACGTCGACGTTGCCAAAGCGCAACCGCATGCTGCTGCCAATGGATGGCGACAGCGCGCTGACATACGGCTGTTCGCGTAGCGCATCGAGATCGTCATACTTCAGCGATTGGCGGTAAGTGGGATCGTCGTCGCCGAAATCCTTGCCAGGATAGATATCAACGGTGTTGGTGCCGATGGATTTGATATCCGCCAGCACCATTTGTTTGGCGGCATCGCCAATCACCAGGATCGACACCACCGACGCAATGCCGATGATGATGCCGAGCATGGTCAGCGCGGTACGCATCTTGTTGGCCGCCATCGCGCGCCAGGCCATTACCAGCGCCTCGCGAAACCGCCCGCCAATCTGCTGCCAGGACGGCGCCGGCGTGGCGAGTTCCAGCGCCTTGGCCTGCGGCCGCTCTGCCGACACCGGTCGAGAATCGGCGATGATTTCGCCGTCGCGGATTTCGATGATCCGTTCCGCCTGCTGCGCCACCGCCGGATCGTGGGTTACGATGATCACCGTATGCCCCTGTTCACGCAGCTGCTTGAGGATCGCCATCACCTCTTCGCCGGAGTGGCTGTCGAGCGCGCCGGTCGGCTCATCCGCCAGTATCACCTGTCCGCCGTTCATCAATGCACGGGCAATACTGACACGCTGTTGTTGGCCGCCGGAAAGCTGGCTTGGCCGATAATTGACGCGCTCCGCCAGCCCCAGCCGCCGCAACAGCGCCTCCGCCCGTTCGCGGCGCGCCGCCTTGCCCAGTCCGGCATACACCGCCGGCACCTCGACATTGTGCGAGGCGCTGAGGTGCGGCAGCAAATGATAGCGCTGGAAGATAAAACCGAAGTGCTCGCGCCGCAACGCCGCCAGCGCATCGCCGTCAAGCGTGGCCACATCCTGCCCGGCCACCCGATAGGTACCGGCGCTCGGCTGGTCCAGACAACCAAGGATATTCATCAGCGTCGACTTGCCGGAGCCGGAAGCGCCCATAATCGCCACCATTTCACCGGCGTCGATGCTCAGCGACACGTCCTTCAGCACGTCCACCGTCTGCTCGCCGGATTGATAGCTGCGCCGAATGCCGTGAAGTTCCAACAAGCTCGCCATCAGTTGGCCTCCGCGCCGCCGCGGCTGACGATCACCTCATCCCCCACGCCCAATCCCTTCAGGATCTGCACATCGACGTTATTACGCATACCGATGGTCACTTCACGCTTTTCTTCTTTACCCTGTCGCAGTAGCGCAACGTAATAGCGGTTATCGGCGATCTGTTCGCCCAGCGCTGCCAGCGGGATTACCGTGGCCTGACTGACGCCGCCAAGCTGGATATGTACCTGTGCAGTCATCTGCAGACGCAACAGCCCCTGCGGATTCGGCACTTCAAAACGCGCATAGTAGAAGATGGCGTTGTTGACCTTCTCCGGCGTGGGTTGAATATCCTTTAGCACGCCGTCAAAGCGTTTGCTCGGATCGCCAAGCACGGTAAACCAGGCTTTCTGCCCTGGTCGCAGATGGATGACGTCCGCCTCTGACACCTGCGCCTTCACCAGCATGGTACTCAGGTCCGCCAGCGTCAGAATGTTCGGTGCCTGCTGTGCCGCAATCACCGTCTGGCCCTGCAGCGTGGTGATTTGCACCACGTCGCCGTCCATCGGTGCTTCAATACGGGTATACGCCAGGTTGATTTTCGCGGTATCCAGGCTGGCCTGATTCTTGGCAATCTGCGCCCGGGTGGTTTCTACCTGCGCCTTTTTCACCGCCAGTTCGGTGGCGAATTTGTCGAGATCCTGACGTGACACCGCCTGAAGCCGGGCCAATTCGCGGTTACGCTGCAAGGTCACCGCCGCCAGTTGCTGTTCGGCCTGCGCCTGGTTCAGTTGCGCGTGCAGTTCACGCAGCGTCGCTTCGCTTTCGCGAATGCTGTTTTGTGCCTGTTGCGGATCGATGACCCCCAGCAACTGCCCTTTCTTCACCTTGTCGCCGATTTCAACGGTCAGGCTTTCCAACTGGCCACTGACCTGTGCGCCAACGTCAACCTTGCGCACCGCATCCAGTTGCCCTGTTGCCAGTACATTCTGTTGCAGGTCACGTTTGGCAACCTTGACCGTTTTGAAATTCACCGCCGCCGGATGGCTGACGCGCCAATAAACCAGCGCCGCCACCATCGCCAGCAGGGCAACGACCAACACCCAGCGTCGCTTGCGTCCTTTAAACCACATCAATATATATTCCTGTCTATGACCAAATGTCACTGCTCACGCCGGCAGCGGGGCTAAATTATCATGACCGCAGCCTAATAACTAAACCTAAGCTCAACATTACGCACGGCCGCCCCTGTTCAGACCCCGGTATTGAACTCTCGTTTAGTGACTGCTTGATGAAATACGCGCATTCAATACCGCCAAGGATCACATCATGTCACAGCTCAGCTATCCCCTCGTATCCACTCGGCCGCTTAACGGTCTGCAACTGATGCTCTCGCTGATCAACGGCTCGCTGGCGCCCAGCCAGGCCTGGCACAAAACCGCATTCCGTCTCAAGTTTGTCAGCCGTTCGCTGTTACATTGGCGCACCACCTGCGGTCTGATGAATACGCTGGCCAGCAACCCGCTGCGGGAAGAAATCTTGCGCGCGCAGCCCAACCTGCCGTGCAAACTGCACCGGCCGTATCTGGCGGCGAACATGACTCAGCTAGAAAGCCTGTTCGCACTGCGCGATCACTATGATCTGATCGCCCAGCGCATGCCGATGAAACTGCGTATCGGTCACCTCGCTCCACAGCCGATGACCATCGCCAGCGCCAGCGATAAAAATGGCGAACGCATTACGCTGGAACTGGCGGCGATTGATAAATTGAATAAAGAAGGAGAGGCGACGCTATTGCTGCGTAACGCCGGCGGCGTGATGCTGGCGGAAATCACCTTTACCCTGATGCATTTTCAGCAGCAGCCGACGCTGTTTATCGGCGGTCTGCAAGGCGCGAACCATGAGGTGCCGCACGCGGAAATCCAGCAAACCACCAAGGCCTGTCACGGTCTGTTCCCAAAACGCCTGGTACTGGAAGGCGTGGGACATCTGGCACGCCATTTGGGGATCCAGCAATTGGTCGCCGTCGGCAACGGCACCCATATCTACCAGAACTGGCGATATAAAAGTAAAAAGCGCGACAAGCTGCATGCCGATTACGATCAGTTTTGGCTGTCGATGGGCGGCAAGCCGCTGGCCAATGGCTATTTTCTGCTGCCGGATCGTATTGCACGCAAGCCGCTGGTGGAAATTGCCAGCAAAAAGCGCGCCGAATACCGCCGTCGCTACCAGTTACTCGATGAGTTGGCGTTTACGCTGGCAACGCACTTTGCTCGCTAACCCCGGAGCGCAAGGTTAGTCGGCCCGGCCGCGCGCCAGCCAAATCACCCGCGAGAACATTTTTTTCAACAGTGGCGGCACCGAATCGGTGCCCCACTCGCCGGCCTGCAACGCAACCTCGATCGCCAAATCCGGTTTCGAGGAATGATGCACCGCCTTCAAAATCACCTTGCGCATCGGCACCTGCGCGTTAATCGGCACCGACGCCACGCGGTGATAGACCGGGCTGAATCCTTCCTTGTACATGAAATGTTCCATGTCCATTGCCGGCAAGGCAGTCAGACGATCGCGTTCAATATCGCCATGATGTTCCAGCACGCTGCGCACGGTATTGGCGTATTTTTTACCGGCTTCATCGCCATCCACCAGCGCATGCCACTGGATACCCATGCGGCGAGCAAACTTCAGCAACGGCTTCAGACCGCACTGGGCAAACTCAATCACCCGTACGCCTTCGGTTTCAAAATGATAGCCACATTGACGCGCCAGTTCGTTCAGCAGCCAGACTTCGGTTTCCCCTTCTACCAGCAGCCAGCAACGGGCAAACAGCGATGACGGCCGATTGAAACGGATATGGAAGGCAATGCGCCGGGCATCTTCGGCACCAAGCCCCTGCGGGCCAAGGCGATAGGTGGCGACCCGGCCGGATTCGCGCACCAGTCGGCAAACCTGATCGACCGGCACCAGCGACACCAGCTCGCTGGAATTGGTGGTGGTAATGCGCTGCAATGGCAGCTGGTTGAGCAATCCCCAGGCGACCGACAGCATGATTGGGTGCAAACGGGTTTCCGGATCTTCCACCAGCAGCAAAGGCCGCGCGTGCGGCTCCAGCGCCACATTGCCCTTGGCCTGCAATAAGGTGGAAAACATCCCCAACAGTATCAGTCGCATGCTGCGGCTGTTCGGCTCGGCAACCATCCGATTGATGCTGTCAAGCGAGCGCCATGCCTGTTGTTCCTGCTGCTGTCGGCGTCGGCGCGGCCCGCTGACCTGTGCCCCCTGCTCGGCAAAATAGTGCTCCAGCAGTTGCTGCATCGCCGCCAGCCCCTGGCGCAACTCGCCGTTAGTCAGCTTTTGCGGGTTACGCACCAGCTCTCGCGTTAGCTGATTCAATTGTTCGGTCATCGCCTGATGGTCGACCGGTAACCGCTGGTTGTGCGTGTCGTTACGCAGACGGCGAATAAAGCGCGCATCGCGCAGCCGCAGCACCGGGTGAATACGAATAAGCGCATGCACCAATTGATCGATATGGTGCAATTGCAATGGATAGCCTTCGGCATCCAGGAAACCGCGCCAGGTACATACCGTGTCATCATCGGCCAGTTCGCCCTCACAACGGTAATGAATACGGTTCAACCCATCGGCTCCCTTGATCCACAACGGCGACAGATGGCGATAGCGCGGTAGGTGGGCATGGCCGACATCCTTTTCACAGAAAGTGAAAATGATTTGCAGATGCCGCTCCTTCGCCGCCTCATCCCCCGGTGGAAAATGGAAGTCATGAGGCTCGAAGCGATAGAGAGCCTGTTCCGGTGCCAGCAATAATGTCAACGCGTCCAGCAGACTGGATTTACCCCAGGCGTTTTCCCCTAGCAACAGCGTGTTGTCATCCAGCGTTAGCGACAGCCGATTTATGCCACGGAAACCTACAATCTCAACCCGTTCTAAGTACATCCGTCGCCTCCCGTGCGAACCATCACCGTCCCGAATGGGGTGACCTCCAGAGCATGGTCAAAAAACCCCTTGCAGGTCAAGCAGACCAGCATAAATCTGCCGCTTTACTCCATGACGGCTTTTGGTTAGCGTGTTGGCCTCGCCTTATCCCAATCCAAGGAAGATTGTTTCATCATGTATTCCGGTCTGCTGATTATTCTGTTGCCGCTGATTATCGGTTATCTGATCCCGTTGCGCAGCAAAACGCTCATCCAACGTATTAACCGACTATTAAGTTGGATGGTATACGTCATTCTGTTTTTTATGGGGATCAGCCTGGCGTTTCTGGAGAACCTCAGCAGTAATCTGCTACTGATCCTGCAGTACACCGCGGTATTCTTCCTGTGTATCTTTTGCGCCAATTTGCTGGCGCTGTACCTACTGGAACGCAATCACCCCTGGCGCAACGGCCATAAACAGGAAAAGCTACCGTCGCGCCTGCATATGGCGTTGGAATCTCTCAAGCTCTGCGGCGTGGTGCTGGGTGGTTTCGCCCTTGGGTTGACGCAGTGGTCGTGGTTTGAACACGCCGCCACCGGCAGTGAATACGCGTTGATTTTCCTGCTGCTGCTGGTGGGCATCCAACTGCGCAACAGCGGCATGACGCTGCGCCAGATTGTGATCAATCGCCGCGGCATGTTGGTCGGCATGGCGGTGGCTATCAGCGCGTTGGCCGGCGGCACGCTGGCGGCGCTGCTGCTGGGGCTGCCGCTCAAAACCGGACTGGCTATGGCATCGGGGTTCGGCTGGTATTCGCTGTCCGGTATCCTGATCACCGACGCCTACGGCCCGGTGCTTGGCAGCACGGCGTTCTTCAACGATCTGGCGCGCGAACTGGTGGCGATCATGCTGATCCCCACCTTGGTCCGTCGCAGCCGGTCAAGCGCTCTCGGCCTGTGTGGCGCCACCTCGATGGATTTCACTCTGCCGGTTCTGCAACGCAGTGGCGGTCTGGAAATGGTGCCGCCGGCCATCGTGCACGGCTTCCTGCTGAGCCTGCTGGCACCGGTGCTAATCGCTCTGTTTTCATAATGGCTATCGGGGGTGCGCCCCCGAAATAATTCCCATCCTCAGCCAATTTTGCGCTAAATCAAATTTGCCCCACATTGCTCGATAAAAGACTTCTTCAGCACCGATTGTCGATCTATGCTTTTAAACAAGCATTTAAAATGCAACTTTAAAAAGGAAGCGACTATGTTCTGCGTGCAATGTGAACAAACCATCCGTACCCCTGCCGGCAACGGCTGCTCTTATGCTCAGGGGATGTGCGGCAAAACGGCGGAAACCTCCGATCTGCAGGATCTGCTGGTGGCTGCGCTACAAGGACTTTCCGCCTGGGCGCTACAGGCTCGCGCCCTGGGGATTGTCGATCATGACCTCGACAGCTTCGCCCCACGCGCCTTTTTCGCAACCCTGACCAACGTCAATTTCGATTCTGAACGCATCATTGGCTATGCGCGTGAAACCCTTGCCCTGCGTGATACATTGGCAGCTCGCTGTCGCCTGCTGGACGCCTCGGCGCAGGTCGATCACCCTTTGGCATCGCTGCAACTGGCCGGCAACGATATTGACACGCTACGGCAACAGGCCGCGCAGTTCGCCCTGAACGCCGACAAGGCCGCGGTCGGCGATGATATTCACGGTCTGCGCATGCTGTGTCTGTATGGCCTGAAAGGCGCTGCCGCCTATATGGAGCACGCACACGTACTGGGGCAGTTCGACCCGCAGATTTATGCCGAATACCACGCCTTTATGGCCTGGCTCGGCACCCAGCCGCGCGATCTCGATACCTTGCTGAATAACGCGATGGGCATCGGCAAGATGAACTTCAACGTGATGGCGATCCTCGATCGTGGCGAAACGCAGGCTTACGGCGATCCGCAGCCCAGCGCCGTTAACGTGCGTCCGGTCGCCGGCAAGGCGATCCTGATTTCCGGCCACGATCTGAAAGACCTGCGCATGCTGCTTGAACAAACTGAAGGACAAGGCATCAACGTCTATACCCACGGTGAAATGCTGCCGGCACACGGCTATCCGCAACTGAAAAAATTCAAACACCTGGTGGGCAACTACGGCAGCGGCTGGCAAAACCAACAGGTGGAGTTCGCCAAATTCCCAGGTCCAATCGTGATGACCTCCAACTGCATTATCGATCCTGAGGTCGGCAATTATGGCGATCGCATCTGGACCCGCAGCATCGTCGGCTGGCCAGGCGTCAATCATCTGGAAGGCGATGACTTCTCGGCCATTATTCAACAGGCGCAGAGCATGTCTGGCTTCCCGTACAGTGAAATCGAACATCTGATCACCGTCGGTTTCGGCCGCCAGACCTTACTCAATGCGGCCGATACGGTGATCGATCTGGTCAGCCGCAAAAAACTGCGTCACGTATTTCTGGTAGGGGGATGCGACGGCAGCCGCGGCGAGCGCAGCTACTATACCGACTTCGCCCGCGCCATACCCTCAGACTGCCTGATCATGACGCTGGCCTGCGGTAAATATCGTTTTAACAAGCTGGATTTCGGCACGCTGGAAGGCCTGCCGCGTCTGCTGGACGTCGGTCAGTGCAACGATGCTTACGCCGCCATCATGCTGGCGGTGAAACTGGCCGACACGCTGGGCTGCTCGGTGAACGATCTGCCCTTGAGTCTGGTGCTGTCCTGGTTTGAGCAAAAAGCCATTGTGATTCTGCTGACGCTGCTATCGCTGGGAGTGAAAAACATCTTTACCGGCCCGACCGCGCCAGGTTTCCTGACCGACAACCTATTGGCGATCCTCAACGAAAAATTCGGCATGCGTCCGATCACCAGCGTTGAGCAGGATCTGCACACCATTCTCGGCTGATGCCATTATTTCCCAGGGCTGTCTAAGGCAGCCCCGTATGTTTTGAGGTGCCTTATGACCCAACCCAGCCCACTTTGCCCAAACCGCATGCAGGTGCATTCGATCCAGCAGGAAACCGCCGATGTCTGGACGCTTAACCTGATAAACCACGATTTTTACCCGTATCAGCCTGGCCAGTTCGCACTGGTCAGTATTGATAACAGCAATGAAACACTGCGTGCCTATACTCTTTCGTCCTCACCCGGCCTGAGTCGCTTTATCAGCATCAGCGTGCGCCGCCTACCAGGAGGCGTCGGCTCAGGCTGGCTGACTCAGGCGGTCAGACCCGGTAATACGCTGTGGCTGTCTGATGCACAAGGCGAATTCAGTTGTCTGCAGCACCCGAGCGAACGCTATCTGATGCTGGCCGCCGGCTGTGGCGTAACGCCGATCATCGCAATGTGCCGCTGGCTGGCGGTCAATCGCCCACGCTGCGATGTGCAGGTGATCTACAGCGTACGCCACCCGGACGAGGTGATTTTCGCCGAGCAATGGTCGCAGCTGTGCGCCGCGCACCCGCAGTTGCAACTGACGCTGATGGCCGAACATGACGCCCGTCGCGGCTTTCTCAGCGGGCGTATCAACGCCCAACTGCTGCAACAGTCCGTGCCGGACATCGCACAGCGCACCGTCATGACCTGCGGCCCCGCGCCCTACATGGCGCAGGTCGAGCAACTGTGCCAGCAGCTTGGCGTCCCCGCCGCGCGGTTCCACCAGGAGCAATTCCACACGCCGACCCCCGGCGACGTGGGCAGCGAAACCTCGCTGGCGCTGCGCATTGGCCAACCGTTGCGTGAGTTCCGCGTACCGATCGGCAGCACGCTGCTGGCGGCGCTGGAGATGCATAAATTGCCAGTAACCGCCGCCTGCCGCGCCGGGGTGTGCGGTTCATGTAAAACCCGCGTGCTATCCGGTGATTACACCACTTCCAGCAGTATGACACTGACGCCGAACGAGATTGCCCAAGGCTACGTGCTGGCCTGCAGCTGTCAGCTGCAAGGCGACGTCACCCTCGCTTAAACGCTTGATGCCTTATCTCCGCGATAAGGCATTTATTGGTAAGACCATTTCCCCATCGCTGACTAGGGTTATTTCTGGTCGGGTGCGCTTTACCGTTCCTGACGCCAACGACGCACGGCTGTGAGCTATGCTTGCAGTTGTTCTGCACGCATCTCATCGGAATGAGCCGCGTGTTTTCACCTGATGGGGGAATCATGAAGCAAACAGTAGCCACTTTGATCGCCAAAACCCTGGACCGGGCTGGCGTAAAACGGATCTGGGGTGTCACCGGCGACTCGTTGAACGGCCTCAGCGACAGCCTGCATCGCATGGGTACCATTGAATGGCTCGGCACGCGACACGAAGAGGTCGCCGCCTTTGCCGCCGGCGCCGAGGCGCAATTGACTGGCGAACTGGCGGTCTGCGCCGGCTCCTGTGGCCCGGGCAATCTGCATCTGATCAACGGTTTGTTCGACTGTCATCGCAATCACGTACCGGTACTGGCGATTGCCGCCCACATCCCTTCCAGCGAAATCGGCAGCGGCTATTTTCAGGAAACCCACCCGCAAGAACTGTTCCGCGAATGCAGTCACTACTGCGAGCTGGTGTCTAATCCGGAACAGCTGCCGCGGGTGCTGGAAATCGCCATGCGCAAGGCGATTCTCAACCGCGGCGTGTCGGTGATCGTGCTACCGGGAGACGTGGCGCTGCGCATGGCGCCGGAAGATGCCAATATCGTCTGGCAAACCCCACGCCTGCCGCTGGTACAACCGCCGATGAGCGAACTGAACGCGCTGGCGGAAACGCTCAACGGCGCTAAAAACATTACCCTGATGTGCGGCAGCGGCTGTGCCGGCGCGCATGACGAAGTGGTCAAGCTGGCGGAACTGCTGCAGGCGCCGATCGTGCATGCACTGCGTGGCAAGGAGCACATTGAATGGGACAACCCCTACAGCGTCGGCATGACCGGACTGATTGGCTTCTCTTCCGGCTATCATGCGATGATGAACGCCGATACGCTGCTGCTGCTCGGCACCCAGTTCCCCTACCGGGCATTTTATCCGACCGGCGCCAATATCATTCAGATTGATATCAATCCGGGCAGCATCGGCGCCCACTGTCCGGTCAATACCGCGTTGGTCGGCGATATCAAGACCACGCTGACCGCGCTGTTGCCACAGTTGGATCCAAAGAGCGACCGCAAATTCCTCGACAAGGCGCTGGCGCACTATCGCGAAGCACGCAAGGATCTTGATGGCCTGGCAACCTGTAATGACGATCAACCGATCCACCCGCAATATCTGGCGCAGCAAATCAGCCGTTATGCCAGCGATGACGCGATCTTTAGCTGCGACGTCGGTACGCCGACGGTGTGGGCTGCCCGTTACCTGAAGATGAACGGCAAACGACGGCTGCTGGGCTCGTTCAACCACGGCTCGATGGCCAATGCCATGCCGCAGGCCATCGGTGCGCAGGCCACCGCGCCGGATAAGCAGGTGATTGCCCTGTGCGGCGATGGTGGGTTCACCATGCTGATGGGCGATTTTCTGTCGCTGGCGCAGCTGGCGCTGCCGGTCAAAGTGGTGGTGTTCAATAACAGCGTGCTGGGCTTTGTGGCGATGGAAATGAAAGCCGGCGGCTACCTGACCGACGGCACCGATCTGCATAACCCGGACTTTGCGGCGATCGCCAACGCCGCCGGCATTAAGGGCATCCGTGTGGAAAAGGCCTCCGAGCTGGACGCTGCGCTACAGGAGATGCTGGCACACCCCGGCCCGGCGCTGCTGGACGTGGTGACCGCCAAGCAGGAACTGGCGATGCCGCCGCAGATCAAGTTCGAGCAGGCCAAGGGCTTCAGCCTGTATATGCTGCGCGCGATCATCAACGGCCGCGGCGATGAAGTGGTCGAATTGGCCAAAACCAACTGGCTGCGTTAACGGCCATGGGTGTGACATTCGTCGCACCCAGTTTTCACTTTCCCCGTTCGCCATTGCGGTTATGATGGAACGCTAACCTTCATATCCAGAATAAGGGACGTCCATGTTTGTCGATTTACGCAGTGATACCGTAACCCGCCCCAGCGCCGCAATGCGCGCCGCCATGGCCAATGCCGAGGTCGGCGATGACGTCTATGGCGATGACCCGACGGTTAATGCCTTACAGGCTGAAGCGGTGCGCCTGTCGGGCAAGCAGGCAGCGCTGTTTCTGCCCAGCGGCACCCAGGCCAATCTGGTGGCGTTGCTGAGCCACTGTCAGCGCGGCGAGGAATATATCGTCGGTCAGCAGGCGCACAACTACAAATACGAAGCCGGCGGCGCTGCGGTGTTGGGCAGCATCCAGCCGCAGCCGATAGAAGCCGACGCCGACGGCACTTTGCCGCTTGCTGCCGTCGCCGCCGCGATCAAACCCGATGATATTCACTTTGCCCGCACCCGGCTGCTGAGTCTGGAAAACACCATCAGCGGCAAAGTGCTGCCGCTGGCATATCTGAAGCAGGCGTGGGAGTTCAGCCGCCAGCGCCAGTTGGCGCTGCACATCGACGGCGCACGCATTTTCAACGCGGCGGTGGCGCTCAACGTGCCGCTGCAAGAGATCGTGCAATACTGCGATACCTTTACCCTTTGCCTGTCGAAAGGCCTGGGCGCGCCGGTAGGATCGCTGCTGTGCGGCAGCAGCGAATTTATCCAGCGTGCCATTCGCTGGCGTAAAATGACCGGCGGCGGTCTGCGTCAGGCGGGTATTCTGGCAGCGGCGGGCTTATATGCGCTGGAAAACAACGTCGAGCGTCTGCGGGAAGACCACAACAATGCCACCTGGCTGGAACAGCAGTTGCGCGATATCGGCCTGGAGATCGTCGAACCCGGCGCCCAGACCAATGTGCTGTACCTGCGTCAACCGGCAGAACAGGCGGCCAAGCTGGGCCCGTGGATGCGCGAGCGCGGCGTGTTACTGAGCAGCGGCCCGTTAACCCGCCTTATCACCCACATCGACGTCAGCCGGCAGGACTTGCAGCAGGTGGTCAATCTGTGGCGTGAGTTCCTGCAACAGCAACGATAGAAGCAAATACCGCCCTGCTCCGTTCAGGGCGGTCGCGTCAGCCACCGATCGCCTGCACAAACCGCTGGGTTATCTGTTGCGGTCGGGTAATCGCCCCGCCAACCACGACCGCGTGGGCGCCCAGAGCCAGGCAGCGTGCCGCCATGGCCGGCGTTGCCACATTGCCTTCGGCAATCACCGGTCGTCCTACCGCCGCCAGCACCTCACGCAAAAAGCAAAAATCATCCTGCGCCAACTGGCGCCCCTGCGTTTCCGCGGTATAGCCGTGCAAAGTGGTGCCGATGCAGTCAAAGCCGAGCGTATCGGCATTGATCGCCTCAGCCAGCGTAGCGATATCCGCCATCAGCAACAGCCGTGGGTATTTGCTGCGAATCGCCTGCACCAGCTCAGCCAACGACAATCCCCCCGGCCGAGGATGCGCCGTCGCATCCATGGCGATCATCTGCGGCGACAGGCACATCAGCTCATCGATTTCCCGCAGGGTCGGCGTGATATACACCGCGCTGTCGGCATAATCACGTTTAATGATACCGATTACCGGCAGCGAGACGGCACGCACGATCGCCTTCACGTCCTCAACGCCGTTGGCGCGAATTGCCGCCGCGCCGCCGGCTTCGGCCGCAACCGCCATGCGCGACATAATATAATCGCTGTGCAGTGGTTCGCCTTCCAGCGCCTGACATGACACCACCAATTTCCCTTTGATCTGCTGCAACATGGAAACCGTCATAAATCCAATAATTCCTCTACTTCGTTTTTAATAATGGTAACGTGCGGGCCATAAATCACCTGAACGCCGTTGCCGCGCACGATCACCGCCCGAGCGCCGCTGGCTTTCAACTCGGCCTGGTTGACGCGTTGACCATGCTTGAGCGTGACGCGCAGCCGAGTGGCGCAACAGTCGAGATCGACCACGTTGTCCTTGCCACCCAGCGCAGCCAGAATCTGCTGCGCGCGGGCCGACGCGGACTGCACCGTTTCGCTGACCGTGTCGTCAGCACGCCCCGGTGTTTTGAAATTGAAGCGAACAATCAGAAAGCGGAACGTACAGTAATACAACAGGAACCACGGCACGCCGACCAGCGGCACCCACATCCAGTTGGTTTTCGCTTCGCCCTGCAACACGCCGAACAGAATGAAATCGATAAAGCCGCCGGAGAAGGTCTGGCCGATGGTAATCTGCAGCATATGCGCCAGCATAAAAGCCAGGCCGTCAAATACCGCGTGCACCACGTACAGCGCGGGTGCAATAAACAGGAAGGAAAACTCGATCGGCTCGGTAATACCGGTCAGAAAAGAGGTCAGCGCTGCCGACAGCAACAGGCCCCCGACCCGCTGGCGGTTTTCCGGTTTGGCGGTTTGATACATCGCCAGACAGGCTCCCAGCAGACCAAACATCATGGTGATAAATCGGCCAGACATAAAACGCGCGGTGCCAAGGTAAAACTGCTGGGTGGTCGGGTCGGCAAGCTGGGCAAAGAAAATACGCTGGGTGCCTTCAACCAGTTGCCCCTGAATCACCTCGCTGCCGCCGAGCGCGGTGGTCCAGAACGGCAGATAAAAGATGTGATGCAGCCCAAACGGGCCAAGCATGCGCAACACGAAGCCGTAGATAAAGGTGCCCAAATAACCGGTGGCCTCCACCAATCCACCCAGGCCAAAGATAAGCTGCTGAACGTACGGCCAGATCGCGGTCATCAGCGCCCCGATAGCCATTGCCGCCAGCGAACTGATAATCGGAATAAAGCGTGAACCACCAAAAAATCCGAGGAACTGCGGCAGCGCAATCTTGTTGTAGCGGTTATGCAGATACCAGGTCACCAGACCGATCGTCACACCGCCAAACACGCCGGTTTCCAGCGTCTGAACGCCAAGGATCATGCCCTGGCCGACTGCGCCAGGGTTTTCAGCCGCCAGCGTGCCGTTGATTTTTAACAACGCATTGATGGTGGCGTTCATCACCAGATAGGCAATCAGCGAAGCCAGGCCGGCGGTGCCCTTATCTCCTTTGGCCAATCCCACCGCCACGCCGACGGCGAACAGCACCGCCAGATTGGCGAAGACGATCGATCCGGCGCTGGCCATCACGCTAAACACTCCTTGCAGCCAGCCGATATTCAAAAACGGATACGCTTCAACGGTATTGGGATTGGAGAGCGCCCCGCCGATGCCCAACAGCAGCCCGGCGGCTGGCAGCACAGCGATCGGCAACATAAACGATTTACCGAAAAGCTGGGCTTTTTCGAACCAGCTTTTCGACGATGTTTCCCCGATTGATGACATAAATTTTCCTCGTTTATATTTTTTATTGATGAAAATTTTTACCACAAATAAAATCAATAACTGAAAATTTTAATCACAAAGATGATCGTCATCACAAAGCGTGGAATTCACTGGCGGGCGACAACGCCTTTCCGTCACAATAGAAAAAGACCAAATCAAAAGGGTAACGTGATGAATAGCGGAAATTTGTTGTTGCGGCTGCGACAAGATTTGGCGGGTTACAGCCCGACGCTGCACAAATTGGGGAATTATGTCATCGAGCAACCGTCCAGGGTGCTCTACTTCACGATTACCGAACTGGCACGCGAGAGTGGCACCAGCGAAGCCAGCGTTACGCGACTTTGCCGCCACCTGGGCTGCAAGGGGTATACCGAATTCAAGATGGCACTGGCACTGTGTGTGCAGCAAGGCACACAGGAAACGGCCAACGATCGGAGCGTCAGCGAATCACTGGTGGAAGAGAGCGTGCAGGCGCTGCGCGATACCGGAGCGCTGCTCGATCGGCTGGCTTTGCAGCAGGCGGCACTGGCGCTGCATCAGGCCCGCTCGATACAGATTTATGGCGTCGCCGCCAGCGCGATTATCGGCGATTTTCTGCAGTATAAACTGTTGCGTCTCGGCAAGCCGGCGCTGCTGTTCAGCGATATGCACCGGGCGGCAATGAATGCCGCATCGCTGGCGGAAAACGACGTGGCGATAGCCATTTCCAGTTCCGGCTCCACCAAAGACGTTCTGCATGCGGTGACCCTGGCGAAGCAACGTCATGCGCAGGTGATCGTCATCAGCAATAACCAGCGCAGCCCGCTGGCAAAACTGGCAAATACTCTGCTGGTGGCCGCCAAACCCGAAGGACCGCTGAACGCCGGCGCGCTGCCGGCCAAGGTCGGGGCGATGTTGCTGGTAGAATTAATGGCGACCGAACTGGCGCAACGTGATGCCGCCTATCTGCAGTCGCTACAAACCACCGCCAGCGCCACGCTGCCGCTATTGCTGTAGTCAGCGATGCGGGTGGCTACAGGAAACGACCATAAACCGCGTACCCTAGGGCCGCTATCGCGGCCACGTTCAGTACCACGCTGAATATAAACCAGGTTTTGAACGGCTGTTTGCTGGTTTTATGCCGGAACAGCTGCTGGCCGCATAACGCGCCAGGCCAACCGCCGACGACACCATACAGCAACAGCGTCAACTCTGGCACCCGTCGCCAGGCGTTGATCGCCGCCAGCTTGTCCACGCCGTAGATCACCAGCGTCAGCAGGTTCACCAGCAGCAACCACATCCACAGCGGATGCAGGAAAAACCAACTGGCTACAAACGCCAGCGCCAATAACAGATAACACACCAGGTTCAATCGCATAGCAAAGCCCGCATAAAGTGACGGCGCGTAGTGTGACGCCGTGCGGCAATCGTTGCAACCACCCATTATCCTTACAAAAAGTGCATTTATACCGCAAAGTTGGCATGCTAGGTTAGGCTGTATTTACCGTTATCTGTTGCATAAGGTCGTGCTGATGATCCCCCAACGCATCCTGGTACTTGGCGCCAGTGGTTATATCGGGCAAAACTTGATCCCCCATCTGGCGGCACAGGGGCATGCCATCACCGCCGCTGCCCGCCGCCTCGAATGGTTGCAGCAGCAACGCTGGCCGCAGGTCGATTGCCGTTATGTCGATGTGTACCAAGTGGAAACGCTGGCGGCCGCGCTATTGGACACCGACGTGGTGTATTACCTGATCCATGGCATGGGTGATGGCGACGACTTTATCGAAAAAGAGCGTCAGGCCGCCGAAAACGTGCGTGATGCCCTGCGCTGTTCCAACGTCAAGCAGGTGATTTTTCTCGGTGCGTTACAGCCGGCAGGGCAAAGTTCGCCGCATTTGCTGGCGCGCAAGTTGACCGGCGAGATCCTGCGTCAGAGCGGTATTCCGGTCACCGAGCTGCGCGCCAGTATCATCGTCGGGCCGGGCTCGGCGGCGTTCGAAATCATGCGCGACATGGTTTACAACCTGCCGATCCTCACGCCGCCACGCTGGGTGCGTTCCAAATCGTCGCCGGTCGCCCTGGAAAACCTGCTGGTCTATCTGGCCGAACTGTTGCACCACCCGGCTGACGAAAGCCGTATTTTTGACGTTGCCGGGCCGGAATATATCAGCTATCAAACCCTGTTCGAGCGTTTCATCGCCATCAGCGGAAAAAAGCGCTGGCTGATCCCCATCCCGCTGCCAACGCGTTTTATTTCGGTGTGGTTTATCAGCATGGTCACCTCGGTGCCGACCTCGATTGCCTGCGCGCTGATCCAGGGGTTGAATCACGATCTGCCCGCCAACGGCACGCCGCTGCAAGCGTTGATTCCACAGCGTTTAACCACCTTTGACGACGCGGTCAGAGAAACGCTGCGTCGTGAAGATGAAGTGGTCGACTCCGCCGACTGGGGCTACGACGCGCAGGCTCGTGCCCGCTGGCGCCCCGGTTACGGCTTTTATCCCAAACAGGCCGGTTACGCGCTGGACACGCAGGCTTCCGCCGCGGCACTGTGGCACGTGGTTCAGCAGTTGGGCGGCAAAGAGGGCTATTTTTACGCCAATATCCTGTGGCAGATCCGCGCTCGGATGGACGACATGATCGGTAACGGCGTGGTGTACGGCCGACCGCCACGGGAAACGCTGGCGGTGGGTGACGTGGTTGACGGCTGGAAAGTGATCACCATCAAACCGGAGCGCCAGATGGCGCTGCTGTTTGGCATGAAGGCGCCGGGGTTGGGCCGTCTGGTGTTCAGCATCAGGGATCATGGCAACCGGCGTACGCTGGACGTGCGTGCCTGGTGGCACCCGGCCGGTTTCAGCGGTCTGCTGTACTGGTTCGCCATGATGCCGGCGCATCTGTTTATTTTCCGCGGCATGGCGAAACGCATTGCGCAGCTTGCGGAGCAATACGACCACCGTTTGCCGTAGGCAATGCTCAATTGTCGATCAACCGCACAGTTTGCCGCTGTGGATAGGCCCTTTCCGATTGCATAGCGCACGAAATCACGAAAGAATGGCACCTTATTTGCTGGGACGCGAAAACTGCGCCCAGCCCTCTGATTTTTGGTGAGAATAGAGTTCGTTATGAAGGTATTGGTCACCGGCGCAACCAGTGGGTTAGGCCGAAACGCCGTTGAATATCTCCGCCGTCAGGGCATTAAAGTGCGCGCTACCGGTCGTAATCAGGCCATGGGCAGCCTGCTGGAGAAAATGGGCGCCGAATTCATTCAAGCCGATCTCACCAATCTGGTGTCTTCACAGGCCAAAGCGATGCTGGCCGAAGTGGACGTGCTGTGGCACTGTTCCAGTTTTACCTCGCCATGGGGTACCGAAGAAGCCTTCGAACTGGCCAACGTGCGCGCTACCCGCCGCCTGGGAGAATGGGCGGCAGCGTATGGCGTCGCCCAGTTTATCCATATCTCTTCGCCGGCGATCTACTTTGATTATCATCACCATCGCAATGTCACCGAAGAGTTCCGCCCGGTGCGCTACGCCAATGAATTTGCCCGTAGCAAAGCCGCCGGCGAGCAGGTGATTGAGCAACTGGCGATGTCCAATCCGCAGACCCACTTCACCATTCTGCGCCCGCAGGGGCTGTTCGGCCCGCACGATAAGGTGATGCTGCCGCGCCTGCTGCATATGATCAAACACTACGGCAACCTGCTGCTGCCACGCGGCGGCGCGGCACTGGTGGATATGACCTATCTGGAAAATGCGGTGCATGCCATGTGGCTGGCGACACAAAAAGAGAACACGCCGTCCGGGCGCGCCTACAACATTACCAATCAGCAGGCGCGTCCGTTACGAACGGTCGTGCAGCAGCTGATTGATGAGTTGGGCATGAAGTGTCGCATTCGCTCGGTGCCCTACCCGATGCTCGACATGATGGCTCGTGGTATGGAAAAACTGGGCAGCAAAAGCGAAAAAGAACCGGTGCTGACCCACTACGGCGTGGCAAAGCTCAATTTCGACCTGACGCTGGACACCACGCGCGCCCAGCAGGAACTTGACTACCGACCGATCGTATCGCTGGACGAAGGGATAGCCCGCACCGCCCGCTGGTTAAAAAATCACGGCAAGCTGCACGGTCTGTGATCAGCGCGCTGGCGGGTACTTCTGCAATAAGGCATCGATAATCGCCTCACTTTCCGCATCCGGCTCACCGCGATAATCGCTGGGCCGGAAATGCATCTGAAATGCCGCCAACAGGTTGTGCTGCTGCCGCGCGTCCCATTTGGCATCAACCGTATAACCGTAGCGCGCCAGCTTCGCCAGCAGCGGCAGCATCGGCACCGGCGCCTGCGGCTTGCGCCCCGCCAGATAATGCTGCACCACGCCCGGATCCGGCCAGGCCCCCACCCCGGCCTGCGCCAGTTGCCGCCAGGGAAAGAGCGGCCCCGGATCCTGTTTGCGCTGCGGCGCGATATCGCTGTGCCCCACCACATCCACGGGTTGTATGCCGTAGCGGGCAATAATGTCGCGGGCGAGTTCGGTCAACAGTGCAATTTGTTGCGGCGTGTAAGGCTGCCAGGATTGTGACAGCAACCGACGCTGATAACCGCGGTTGACAATTTCGATGCCGATTGAGGTGTCATTCAGGCCGCTACGACCGCGCCATTGGCTGGCACCGGCATGCCAGGCACGCATCTGTTCGGGCACCAGTTGATACGCCAACGGCTTGCCGTTCTGCACCGGTGGCCGCGCCGGCAACAGATAATGGGCGCTGACGTGTTCGTCAGTCAGGGTCTTGAGCGAGGAATGAAAATCTTCGGCGGTGTAATGCATCACCAGAAAACGAATACGTTGATCGGCGCCCTGCGCCTGATGAAGGGTTTCCAGCCGATAACCGCCATGGTCGACGACGGTATTCTGCGGTTGGCCCTGGCAGCCCGCCAGCACCCCGATAGCGGCAATCCATAACCACTTGCTCACGCGCCCTCCTGGTTTGTCATGCGGCCCGGCGTAATGCCGGGCCTCGCGGGATTAACGCGCGACCTTTACCGCCGTGCCGCTGACCGTCACCATCAGCATACTGCTGTCTTTGCCGACGGTTTCATAATCAATATCAATCCCTACCACCGCATTGGCGCCCAGTTCTTTCGCCTGTTCCTGCAGTTCCTGGAATGCCAGTTGACGCGCCTTGCGCAGCTCTTTTTCATAGGCGCCGGAACGGCCGCCGACGATGTCACGTACGCCGGCAAAAAAATCACGGAAGATGTTGGCGCCGAGGATCGCTTCGCCGGTGACAACGCCGCAATATTCGCTAATGGTGAATCCTTCCAGAGTTGGGGTGGTGGAAAGCTGCATGGTGATCTCCTTGATATATGCCTTAATCGCTTTACTCTGACCACCAGTTTAGCATTATGTTCTGCCGCAGGTCACCGGAAGTGCCGCGCCACGGTTGGCTGACGTTAACGGTACAGCGGCAGATTGCCGGTCAGCGCGTTGATTTTCTTTTTCGGCCCGATCAGGCCGAGCGCCACCAGCTCGATTTGCTCGCTGGCTACCGCCGCAATCCGTGCACGGTAGTCGTCATAGGTTTTGCATGATTGCGCCAACGCGCTGAACGGCATGCAATAAATCTCGTCATCGTGCTCGGTACGGGCCAGCAACGCCAGCAGCGCGGCTCCCGATGCACGCAAGATCGGCAACGGTACCGAAATTACCCCGGGGTAATTGACCCCGTCCTGACTGGCAACATCCGACCCCACCAGGTTTTCCAGCGTTTTGCCAAAGCCAATGCCGATCACGCTCACCGCATTCATTGACAGCCCCACACCCAGATCCCGATCGACAATAATGGCGCACTTGTGCACCGCAGCATCAAACTTCATTTTTATTCCTTAAAGAAATTAATCAAATTGCATAGCTATTCGCTTCGACAACCTGGAAACGACCGAGGATTATTATGCCAGTCACCTTGAGGTAAAAGTGACCTATATGGCTTGAAACACCCGCCAAATTGGGTAGGATTAACCAATTTACAGCCGCATAGAGAAATAAAATGAATAAAAGCAGCTTGGAACCGGCAGAGATAAAAATTCTTGACGCTCTGCAACAGGATGCGCGCGTCACTAACCAGACATTAGCCGATCAAATCGGTATGTCGGCCTCCCCGTGCTGGCGCAAAGTGCGCAAACTGGAAGATGACGCGGTGATCCAGGGGTATCGCGCGGTGCTCGACCGCCGCAAGATTGGGCTAGGCGTGATGGTATTCATACGCGTCAGCATCGACAGTCACAGCGCAGCCGAAGCGCTGAAGTTTGAACAGCAAGTCAGCGATTTGGACGACGTGGTAGCCTGCTACAGCATCGGCGGCGATGCAGACTTTCTGTTGCAGGTGGTGGCAAGGGATCTGGACACCTACGCCGAGTTCGCCATGTCGGTGATCCGCCGCCTGCCCGGCATCAAGGAAATGCAAAGCATGTTCGTGCTAAAGGAAATCAAACCGTTCGTGGCATTCCCGATCAAGAAGCCGGCGCAGCGATAAGGCAAAAAGTGCAGCATCTGATAAAACCTGTCGGGTATTTTGGTGGTAAAGTTTTCTGCGTATAAACTGTAAGTTGTCGATCTTCAAGAAACATCACATAAGGTAATGAGATGAAAACAAAAACGATTGCGGCGGTTTTACCTTTAGCCCTGGCGTTAAGTGCGTGTACCACCGTCGAGCCGGCCTATAAGGATATTGGCACCCGCACCGGCGCGTGCATCGAAGGCGGCCCAAGCCAGGTGGCACAGAGGTTCTACGATCTGCGCATCGAACAGGGTAGCCTCACTTTGCCGGACGCCAATCGTCTGGCCCAGTTCCAGCCGTACCTGAGCAAAGTGCTGTATCAGGATCTGCTCAGTGCCAACCAGAACGCAGGGCGCCAACCGGCGGCAGGCGATTTGCTGACCGGTAATGCCGAAGGCGCCACCAGCGCCAAGGTGGCCAGTTCCTCCACCATTCCCAATACCGACGCCAAGAATATTCCGCTACGCGTGCAACTGAGCTATCAAAAAGACGGCGGCAGTGCCAAAAGCTGGCAAAACGAAGTGCTGATGGTACGTGAAGGCAGCTGCTGGGTGGTTGATGACGTTCGTTATATGAACGTTCCCGCGCATGCCGCCAGCGGCACCCTGCGCCAGATTCTGGAAAATCGTTAATTTTACCGCCGCGGCTGCCGATCCCCCCGTTCGGCAGCCCGTTCACCACATTGATTCCGCTGTTTTTTTAATCGAACAAACAAATTTCGCTAGCCATCTCACACCGTGCGCGACAAAACCAGCCATCTGGCGTGCAGTACGATATGTTGTGCTATTCTTTTATTATCCCGCTGCGCAGTAATAAATTTTAACTCACAAAGATTGCATAAGTATTCTGTGGAAGTTAACATTCGCGGCATCAATGTCTATTCAATTCCGGCGCATGAGCATTCAACTAAAAGAGATAAACTGCTTTTACGGCGCGCATCAGGCGCTGTTTAACATCACGCTGGATTGTCCAGCAGGAGAAACGCTGGTGCTGCTTGGTCCAAGCGGCGCCGGCAAAAGTTCATTGCTGCGGGTGCTGAACCTGCTGGAAATGCCGCGTTCCGGCCATTTGCAGATTGCCGGCAACCAGTTCGACTTCAAGCAGGCTCCGGGTGAAAAAGCCATTCGCGAACTGCGGCAGAACGTCGGCATGGTGTTTCAGCAGTACAACCTGTGGCCGCATCTCACCGTGGTACAAAACCTGATCGAAGCGCCCTGCCGCGTGCTGGGTCTGAGCAAGGCGCAGGCGATGGCGCGTGCCGACAAGTTGCTGACGCGTCTGCGCCTCACCGATTTTGCCGATCGCTTCCCGCTGCACCTGTCCGGTGGCCAGCAACAGCGCGTGGCGATCGCACGGGCGCTGATGATGGAACCGCAGGTGCTGCTGTTCGACGAGCCCACCGCCGCGCTGGATCCCGAAATTACCGCCCAGATCGTCAGCATCATTCGCGAACTGGCCGGCACCGGCATTACCCAGGTGATCGTAACTCACGAAGTGGAAGTGGCGCGCAAGACCGCCAGCCGCGTGGTGTACATGGAAAACGGCCGGGTGGTAGAACAGGGCGACGCCAGCCATTTTGCCCAGCCACAGACCACCGAGTTTGCCAACTATTTATCACACTAATTATTACACCAGCTGTTTTTAGGGGAGTTTGCGATGAAAAAACTAATAATTGCCGCCGTTTTAGCCGGCATCAGCGTTTCCGCTACCGCAGCCGAAACGATTCGTTTCGCTACCGAAGCCTCTTATCCGCCGTTTGAATTCGTTGGCGCCGACAACAAGATCCAGGGGTTTGACGTCGATCTGGCCAATGCGATGTGTAAAGAGATGCAGGCCACCTGTACCTTCACCAATCAGGCGTTTGACAGCCTGATCCCTAGCCTGAAGTTCAAGCGTTTCGACGCCGTGATGGCCGGCATGGACATCACCCCCGAGCGTGAAAAACAGGTGCTGTTCACCAAACCTTACTACGACAACTCCGCACTGTTCATCGCGCAGAAAGGCAAAGTGGCCGACGTCGCCAGCTTGAAGGGCAAAAAGGTCGGCGTGCAGAACGGCACCACGCACCAGAAATTCCTGACTGACAAGCACCCGGAAATCACTACCGTACCTTACGATAGCTACCAGAACGCGATCCTCGATCTGAAAAACGGTCGCGTCGATGCGGTCTTCGGCGATACCGCCGTGGTCAATGAATGGCTGAAACAGAATGACGCACTGACCGCCGTCGGCGACAAGGTAACCGATAAGGGCTACTTCGGTACCGGCCTTGGCATCGCCGTTCGCCAGAAAAACACCGATCTGCAGGGCAAGTTCAACGCTGCACTGGACAAGATCAAGCAGGATGGGACCTACGAAACCATCTATAAAAAATGGTTTCAGCAGTAATCAACCCCAATGAATGAATTTCAACCTTTAGCAAGCGCCGCCGGGATGACCGTCGGCCTTGCGGTGTGCGCGCTGGCGCTTGGCCTTATCCTGGCGATGCTGTTTGCCGTCTGGGAGTCTGCACGCTGGAATGTCGTCAGTTGGCTGGGCACCGCCTGGGTCACCCTGTTGCGCGGCCTGCCGGAAATTCTGGTGGTGCTGTTTATTTACTTCGGTTCGTCGCAACTGCTGCTGATCTTGTCCGACGGCTTTACGCTCAATCTGGGCCTGTTTGAGCTGCCGATCCAGATTGATATCGAAAACTTCGAAGTCAGCCCGTTCCTGTGTGGGGTGATCGCGCTGGCGCTGCTGTATTCGGCCTACGCGTCGCAAACGCTGCGCGGCGCGCTGAAAGCGGTGCCGCAGGGGCAATGGGAATCGGGCCAGGCGCTCGGGCTGAGCAAGGCGGCGATTTTCTTCCGTTTGATCATGCCGCAGATGTGGCGTCATGCGCTGCCGGGGCTGGGCAATCAGTGGCTGGTGCTGCTGAAGGACACCGCCCTGGTGTCGCTGATCAGCGTGAACGATTTGATGCTGCAAACCAAAAGCATTGCCACCCGCACCCAGGAACCCTTTACCTGGTATGTGATTGCCGCAGCGATTTACCTGCTGGTCACATTGTTGAGTCAATACGTAATCAAGCGCATCGAGCTGCGTACCACACGTTTTGAGCGAGGGCCGGTCTGATGCTGGAATATTTACCGGAAATCGCCAAAGGGCTGCACACCAGCCTGACCCTGACGATGGCCGCACTGGTGGTCGCGCTGATCCTGTCGCTGCTGCTGACGGTGATCCTGACGCTGAAAATCCCGGTGCTGACGCCATTGGTGAAAATCTATATCACCCTGTTTACCGGTACGCCGCTATTGGTGCAGATTTTCCTGATTTACTACGGCCCCGGTCAGTTCCCGGCCATCCGCGATTACCCGTGGTTATGGAGCCTGCTGTCGCAACCGTGGCTGTGCGCCATGATTGCGCTGGCGCTCAACAGCGCGGCCTATACCACCCAGCTGTTCTACGGTGCGGTACGGGCGATCCCGGCCGGCCAATGGCAATCGTGCGAAGCACTCGGCATGTCACGACGCCAGACTCTGCGCATCTTGCTGCCCTTTGCCTTTAAACGTGCCCTGTCCTCTTATTCCAACGAGGTGGTGCTGGTGTTTAAAAGTACCTCGCTGGCCTACACCATTACGCTGATGGAGGTGATGGGCTACAGCCAGTTGATGTACGGACGCACCTACGACGTGATGGTTTTCGCCGCCGCTGGTCTGGTCTACCTGATCGTCAATGGCCTGCTGACGCTGCTGATGCGTCTGGTGGAACGCCGCGCGCTGGCGTTTGAACGCCGAAACTGATCCCGTCGTGTTCTGGCCCTGTGTCCCGCAGGGCCGCCCTCCAATGCGTTAATTTTTTAATCATTTTTATTGCATATTAATTCACTCAATGGCATGGTTATCTACGGCACCATCAGCGGCACCCCGTCGCATTTCGTCAGAAAAATCAAACGATGGCCGCATAATGACAATCAAATTTGCAGACAGGAGTTTTCGCATGAAAAAATTATTAGTCGCGGCGGCGGTGCTGGCCGCAATGAGCTTCAGCGTGCAGGCTGCCGAGACGCTTCGCTTCGCCTCCTCGGCAACTTATCCACCGTTTGAATCATTGGATGCCAATAATCAAATCGTCGGTTTTGATATCGATCTGGCCAAGGCGTTGTGCAAACAGATGCAGACCGAATGCACCTTTACCAACCAGGCGTTCGACAGCCTGATTGCGGCGCTGAAGTTCAAAAAATACGATGCGGTCATTTCCGGCATGGACATCACGCCAGAGCGCAGCAAGCAGGTCAGCTTTACCCAGCCGTACTATGCCAATTCGGCGATTGTCATCGCGCAAAAGGGCAAATACGCCACTCTGGCTGATTTGAAAGGCAAAAAAGTGGGGATGGAAAACGGCACCACCCATCAGAAATACATGCAGGACAAACATCCCGAAATTAATACCGTCGCCTACGACAGCTATCAGAATGCCATTCTGGAGCTGAAGAACGGCCGGGTTGATGGCGTGTTCGGCGACACCGCGGTGGTCAATGAATGGTTGAAGAGCAACCCGAACCTGGCGCCGGTCGGCGAGCACATTACCGACGCGCAATACTTCGGCACCGGGCTGGGCATAGCGGTTCGCCCGGACAATCAGGCATTGCTGGCCAAACTGAACGCCGCGCTGGCCGCCATCAAGGCTGACGGCACCTATAAGGCCATCAACGATAAGTGGTTCCCACAGTAATCCGCTCCGGGGCGCAGCGCATTGTTGCGCCCCGCCTGCCTGGCACCGGCTTAACCGCGCACCAGCAGGGTCAACACTTCATAATGCGCGGTATGCGGGAACATGTCGAACAGCTGCACGCGTTCGATCCGGTAGTCTGGCAGCATCGCCAGATCTTTTGCCATACTCTGCGCGTTACAACTTGAATACAGAATATAGTCCGGTGCCATACGGTGCAGATAGTCGCACAGCGCCTGGCCGATACCGCGTCTGGGCGGGTTCACCAGTACCAGCTGCGGTACCTCGCCTTCGGCGGTGGCAAAATGGGTGGAATCCAATGCCTGGAAATTAACCTGACGTAAGCCCAGCGCCGCCGCCGATTGCCGCGCGCAGGCAATGGCTTCGGCATTGATTTCAATACCGGTAAGACGCGTTTGCGCGCGGGCGCAGTGCAGTCCAAAGCCGCCGACGCCGCAGAACAGATCCCACATGCTGTCAATAGCCAGCGCCTGCACCCAGTCACGCGCGGTAGCATACAGATCGGCCGCTACCTGCGGATTGGTTTGGAAGAAACTTTGCGGGCGAATATACAGCGGCACCTGGTTAAACCGCTCTTCCAGCGCCTGTCGCTCGGTCAGCGGGATTTCCCGCTCGCCTTCCAGGATCGCCATATGCACCGGCTGAATATTGGCGGAAATCACCGTCGCCTGTGGCAAACGTTGCTGCAACCATGGCAAAGCGGCACGCAGCTGCGTCAATTTGCTTTCCGAGCGCAAGACAAATCGCAGCATCACCTCGCCGTTCAGCGTGCTTTCGGTCAATAACAGATACTTTAGTTCGCCACGTTTACGAGCAACGTTGTACGGGGTCAAACCGGCGCGAGCGATAAACGTTTTCAGTAGCGTCAACATCGGCGCGAAGCTGGCGGGATACAGTGGGCAGGCGCATAAATCCACCGGCGTGCCGTCACGGTGCAGCATGCCTAACAGCGGGCGCTCTACGCTGCCGCTGACCACCATTTTGGCTTTATTACGAAAAGCGCCCTGTTGACCCGCGGCGGGCGCCAGCCATTGCGCCACCTGGCGCCCGGCCAGCAGCGTTTGCAGGTGATGCTGTTTGTCAGCCAGTTGCTGCGAATAAGGCTTTTCCAGCCACTGGCAGGAACGACAGCTGCCCGCCGTGTACAACGCGCAATGCATAAGATACCTTCATCTTTCTAACTACAGGCACAGATTGAGGGCGCAGAGTTTAGCACTCAGCGACGGGCGGCGAAATAGCGTCGGCTGGCGGCGGGCAGGAACAACAAAGCCAAAATCACCACGTCGGGGATTTTTTCGAGCATCAGGGTATGCAGGATTTGAGCGTTGGTTTCACCGTCAACGGTAAATACTTCCGGTAAAAAACTGCCGATAGTCGCCAACAGCAAATAACCGACCACCACCGCCTGGCACAGCACATAACCCCAACGGCCCCGGTTGCGGCCACGCATCACGGCAAAGCCACAATAGATTTGCAGGCATAGCATCAAAATCCCCGCCAAAAAGATCAGTGTGGAATCCCAGGCCTGTGCGCTGGTACTGACAAACTCCCGTGTGCCGGACACGCCAAGCTCTCCCAGCAGCAATAGCACGCTGACGCATTTAATCGCCACCATAGCGCTGCCGGCGACCATCACCGCCACCGGTGCATCAGATTGCGCTTTTATTGTTCCCTGCCTGCTTCTCAACATGTCTGACATATCCGCGTTCCGAAACGAAATGCCGCCAGGCGGCGGCGTATAAAGTCAGTGAATCATTTATTGTGAGAATATAATTGCAAAAAATAGCAGGTTTACAGGCAATCAGCTACGGGCGGCCTTTTGCAAATCGCGCGATCGCTGTTTTTCCGAGCGCGCCATCCACCACCAGGCGATCAGGCCAATCACGCCCACCACCAGCAGAATCAGACTCGCCAAGGCGTTGATTTCCGGGTTTACCCCCATGCGCACGCTAGAGAACACCAGCATCGGCAAGGTGGTCGAACCGGGGCCGGCGACGAAGCTGGCAATCACCAGATCGTCCAGCGACAGGGTAAACGCCAGCATCCAGCCAGAAATCAGCGCCGGTGCAATCATCGGCAAAGTGATCACAAAGAACACTTTCAACGGTGTGGCGCCAAGATCCATTGCCGCTTCTTCGATTGAACGATCCAGTTCGCGCAAACGGGAGCTAATCACCACCGAGACATAGGCGGTACAAAAGGTCACGTGCGCCAGCCAGATGGTGAACATGCCACGTTCCGACGGCCAGCCAAAGGCATGCCCCATCGCCACAAACAGCAATAGCAGTGACAACCCAGTGATCACATCGGGCATCACCAGCGGTGCGGTCAGCATAAAGGCGAAGCCGGTCGAACCGCGAAAACGGCCGAAACGCACCATCACCACGGCGGCTATAGTGCCAAGGATCACCGCCGCCGTTGCCGAGGCGGCGGCAATGGTCAGGCTCAGTCCCACCGCACCGATCATCGCCGAATCATGGAATAGCTCGCTATACCAGCGGGTGGACCAGCCGGCCCACACCGTTACCAGCTTCGAACTGTTGAACGAATAGATCACCAGCATCAGCATCGGCGCATACAGGAAGGTAAAGCCCAGCGCCAGAATTACTCGGCGCCATGGCGAACGCACTACCGGCAAGTTGTTCATCCCTGCCCTCCCATTTCTTTGTTCTGGTGTTTGTGGAACCAGAGTATTGGCAGGATCAGCAGCAACAGCATCACAATCGCTACCGCCGAGGCCACTGGCCAATCGCGGTTATTGAAGAACTCCTGCCACAGCACGCGACCGATCATGATGCTGTCCGGCCCGCCGAGCAATTCCGGGATAACGAACTCCCCCACCGCAGGAATAAACACCAGCATCGATCCGGCGATAATGCCGCCGCGCGTCAGCGGAACAATCACGCTGAAGAAGGTTTTCAGCGGCCGCGCGCCCAGATCCAGCGAAGCTTCGACCAGCGAGTAATCCAGCCGTATCAATGCGGTATAGATCGGCAACACCATAAATGGCAGGTAGGAATAGACGATGCCGATATACACCGCCAGATTGGTATGCAGAATCACCAACGGTTGATCGATAACCCCGAGCCACAGCAGGAAATTGTTCAAAATGCCGTTGTTCTTCAGGATCCCCATCCAGGCATACACCCGGATCAGAAACGAGGTCCATGAGGGCAGGATCACCAGCAGCAACAATATGTTGCGCGTGGACGGTTTGCTGTGCGCCACCGCCCAGGCCAGCGGATAGCCGATCGCCAGACAGCATAGCGTGGAGACCGCGGCGATCTGCAAGGATTGCAGATAGGCCTCGATATACAGTGGATCGTCGGTAAGTTGCAGATAATTGGCGAAGTTCAGCGCAATCTGCAATTGCCCGTCCGCCCAGCTCACCAGATCGGTATAAGGTGGAATGGCGCGCGCCATTTCCGCCAGGCTGATTTTAAATACGATCAGGAACGGCAGTAAAAACAGCAATATCAGCCACAGGTAAGGCAGCGCGATCACCAATTTGCGGCCATGGGCCATGCGCAGGCGGCGGAACAACGCTTCCAGCGGCCCAGGCGAGCGGATCGCGGGCTGCGGCGGCGTACCTTCAGAAAACAGTGTCATAACGGAATCCTCACCGACGGCCTACACCGTCAACACGACGCAACTGTCAGTTTCCCAACACAGGCGCACTTCGTCGCCCCAGGTCGGCATCCCCTTGCGGAAACGGTGACCGTTCTGCAATTGAGCACTGATAATCTGACCGCTGAGCAGCTTTACATGGTATATAGACAGATCGCCCAGATAGGCGATATGCACCACCTCTCCCAGCGCAAAGTTGCAGCCGTCTTGCGGCACTTCGTCGCATAACATGATTTTTTCCGGCCGCAGCGCCACCTGGATCGGTACGCCGTCCACCACCGAGGCGTCAGGATCGACCTTGATCGCATGACGCAACCCCGGACTTTGCAGGATCAGCGCTTCGTCCTGGCGTTCCTGTAATACGCAGTCAAACACGTTGACCGAACCGATGAATTCCGCACTGAAGCGGCTGTTCGGGTGTTCGTATATTTCTTCCGGTTCGCCGATCTGCACAAACTTGCCGCGGTTCATGATGGCGATACGTCCTGCCATGGTCATTGCTTCTTCCTGATCGTGGGTAACCATCACACAGGTAACGCCCACTCGCTCCAGAATATCCACCACTTCCAGCTGCATCCGATCGCGCAGCTTTTTATCCAGCGCGCCCATGGGTTCATCCAGCAGCAGCAGTTTCGGCCGCTTCGCCAGGCTACGCGCCAACGCCACACGCTGGCGCTGGCCGCCGGACAGCTGATGCGGCTTACGCTTGGCGTATTCCTGCATATGCACCAGCGACAGCATTTCCGCTACCCGTTCATTGATTGCGCCACGTGGCATTTTGTCCTGTTTCAGACCGAAGGCGATGTTTTGCTCCACCGTCATGTGCGGGAACAGCGCGTAAGACTGAAACATCATGTTGACCGGGCGTTGATAGGGCGGCACCAGCGCCAGATCCTGCCCATCCAGCATGATCTGCCCTCGGGTCGGCTGTTCAAAGCCGGCCAGCATGCGCAACAGCGTCGACTTGCCGCAGCCGGATGGGCCAAGCAGGGCAAAAATCTCGCCTTTGTAGATGGTCAGGCTGACGTCTTCCACGGCGTTTTGGCCATCGAAGGTTTTGGTCAGGTTGCGAATTTCCAGCAGAGGGGTAAACACCTTCTGCGTTTTGGCTTGAGGACGGGGGATCGCGTCGTTCAATCGGGGTGTTCTCCGGTGCTAAGGCAGCTCAAAAACCACGGCGATCGCCGTGGCACTAACAAGGGCAAGGCAGGCGGTCAATGCCGCCTGCCGATCGTCGAGGATTAACGATCCGGGCGCCGCGATGATTACTTGCCGCTTTTAACTTTAGTCCAGGCACGGGTGATCACGCGATCAAGCTTCGGCTCCTGCACCTTCAGCGTGAACATTTTGGCGCGCACCTCTGCCGGCGGGTAAATGCCCGGGTTATCACGCACCTCGGCATTCACCAACGGCGTGGCGGCCGCGTTGCCGCTGGCGTAATAGACGTGGTTGCTGATATCGGCAATGATTTCCGGCTTCATCAGGAAATTAAGGAACTGGTAGGCTTCATCCTTGTTTTTGGCGTCGGCCGGCATGGCGAAGACGTCAAAGAACGCCAGCGCGCCCTCCTTTGGAATGCTGTACGCCACGTTAACGCCGTTTTTGGCATCCTTGGCGCGGTTGGACGCCTGCATGACGTCACCCGCCCAGCCGATCGCCACGCAGATATCGCCGTTGGCCAGATCGTTTATATACTGAGAGGAATGGAAATAACGCACGCTTGGTCGCAGTTTCAGCAGCAGATCGGTGGCCGGGCCAGTGTAATCCTTGGCATCGCTGCTGTTGGGATCCTTGCCAAGATAGTTCAACACGGTGGCAAATATTTCACTGGGCGCATCAAGGAAGGAAACGCCGCAGCTTTTCAGCTTCTCGAGATTTTCCGGCTTCAGCACCAGATCCCAGCTGTCGACCGGCGCATCTTTACCCAGCGCGGCCTTGACCTTGTCGACGTTATAGCCGATACCGGTGGTGGCCCACAGGTAAGGGATGGCATACTTGTTCTCTGGATCGTGCTTGGCCACCAGCTTTAGCAATTCAGGATCGAGATTTTTATAGTTGGGCAGTTTGCTTTTATCCAGCGGCTGGAACACACCGGCGGACAGTTGGCGCTCCAGGAAGCTGGCCGACGGTACCACCAGGTCAAAACCGGTGCTGCCCGCCATCAGTTTGCCTTCCAGCACTTCGTTGGAGTCAAAGACGTCGTACACCACCTTGATGCCGGTTTCCTTGTGGAATTTCGCCAGGGTGTCCGGTGCTATATAGTCGGACCAGTTATAGACATGCAGGATTTTTTCTTCTGCCGACGCGGTCACGCTTGCCGCCATCAATAAACCGGCAACAACGCCCGACAACCACTTTTTACGTTGGGTGACCATCCGTAACTACCTCCAAAACAAAGGGTGAATTTGTATCCCAGAATGATACAAAACCTGTCTTGCCCGAGTGCAATCGTTGCAATGGAAAGTGCATGCCTATGCAATTGATTACCTAATGCTTTATTGCTTGACAGCCTGCATGGCCACCAGGTGATTTACCGACCTTTTGGCCGCATCAGCAGCATAACCGCTGCGCAGGCATCGCACCATACGCTAGGGTAAAAAACGCCTTTTATCGATTTTTTATGCATTTTTCTCTATGTTGATACGCCATTAACGGCATAAACGACGAGAAATATCTGGCAACAGTGGGTAAAACGCAGAATAAATTATGGCGGAAGGAACTGCGGACGACATGCCGTTTGGGCAACGGCATGTCAGTATTCAGCGGGGATCAGTGCAGCATTGCCTGGCGGGCGGTGCCAGCGTTGTTGTCTTCTTCGTCGCCCATAAACAGCAGATCGTTCGCCCTGGCTTCCAGGATCACCATCGAGATCTGCTCTTCGCCCTGCTGCATAAAGTGGGCAAACTGTTCCAGCGTCACGCCGACCGCAATGCTCAGCGCCTGGCAAACGATCAGTTTCGGCAGGTTGTCATCCTGAACGTCGACAAAGGCCTTGATGGTCAGCGAACTAGCGTTGATTTGGCTGAGATCGGCCACCAACGGGATCAGCGCCGTCGGTTTGACCTCCGCCAGCGCGGAAAACAGGATAACGTCATCGACCAGGTCAACCTTGGCGTCGAACACGCCGTCGAAGTTTTGCATATGCGGCAGGTGCAGCGCCTGGCAGGAATCACATTCAAAAAATGAGATGCCCAGTTGATCCAGCCAACGTCGTAATAACGCCAAATCAGGGACGATGAGTGAATCCATACGGTACCAGCCTCACAAGGTTCATAAATACGAAAAGGCGCATAGCTTACGGAATATTCATCCGTGATGCCACGATCAATGCGGCTTAATTCGCTAATGCAATCATTATCGGCGAGAAATTGTTGCCGTACCGAGCGCTGAACGGCAAAAATGCTCGTCGGGTGGTGGACTACCCCCCCGATTTAAGCCGGAAGCCCGGACGTCCACGCCGCTCAATATAGTCGATCATCATACCGGCAATATCCAAACCGGTGGTGGTTTCCACCCCTTCCAGCCCCGGCGAGGCATTGACTTCCATCACCAACGGGCCGCGTTCGGCGCGCAGAATGTCCACCCCGGCAATATCCAGTCCCAGCGTTGCCGCCGCTTTCACCGCTACCGCCCGTTCCTTGGCGGTGATGGTCACCTTGCTCGCCGTGCCGCCGCGATGCAGATTGGAACGAAACTCCCCCGCCTTGGCCCGCCGTTCAATCGCCGCCACCACGCGCCCACCGATCACCAGGCAGCGAATATCCCGCCCCTGCGCTTCTTGAACGTACTCTTGCACCAGAATGTGCGCGTTCAGGCCGCGAAACGCATCAATCACGCTTTCCGCCGCCTGACGCGTTTCCGCCAGTACCACACCGATGCCCTGCGTGCCTTCCACCAGTTTGACCACCAGCGGAGCGCCGCCAACCAGTGCGATCAAATCGCCGGTATCGTCGGGGGAATGGGCAAAACCGGTGATCGGCAGATCGATACCCTGGCGCGCCAGCAGCTGTAGCGAACGCAGTTTGTCACGCGCGCGAGTGATGGCGACCGACTCGTTCAGCGGGTAGCTGCCGAGCAGCTCAAACTGACGCAGCACCGCGGTGCCATAGAAGGTGATCGCCGAGCCGATGCGTGGAATAACCGCGTCATAACGATCTAACTGGCGGCCACGATAGTGGATGGTCGGCGCCGCCGGATTGATATTCATATAGCAGGAGAGCGGATCGATCACCTCAATGGTATGCCCGCGCTGCTCCGCCGCTGTGCGCAGCCGTTTGCACGAATACAGCGATCCATCGCGCGAAAGAATGGCAATTTTCAACGTATTACCCCCAAACGGGCAACTCCCGACGGCACAACGCTCAGTCGTGCGGCGGGCGGTCTTTTTGATCTTCCGGCGATGCTTTGCGCCGATCGTTTTCTGGCGGTAAACCGCCGTGCATCAACGGGCCGAACCCCTGAACCACACGCCAGACCAAAAACGCGGCAGCCGGTATCATCAGCGCCACGCCAAGGAAAATCATGCCAACCGCGGCGGTTTGCGACCCCAGCCAGCCCGGCAACTGAACATAGTCATGAATGCTCAGATACGCCAGCACCAGCATCACCATACCCACGCCTTCCAACGCCAATACCGGGCGTGGTAAATCGCCGAATGAACGCATATTGCTCCCTCCTGTCATGCTGCGCACAGTGTAGTGAATTCCCGGCGCTGACAACAGCGCCAGATAACTAATAGGCGGCGTAAATCAGATTAACAGGTAAATCCTGCTTTTTTTTATCGGCCCCAACGGGCATAGTAAGCGCCATTGCACCTGAAGTGATGCGTTGGCTGAGGTCTTTTTTGACTGACGGGATGTCGTTACAACAGCGATAATAGATTGAATAAACGAGGAGTATTTCATGTTTGCAGTAATCTTCGGGCGTCCGGGCTGTCCATATTGTGTCCGTGCTAAAGAACTGGCAGAAAAACTGACTGAAGAGCGCGATGATTTCAACTTCCGTTATGTTGATATCCACGCTGAAGGCATCACCAAGGCCGATCTGGAAAAAACCGTCGGTAAACCGGTTGAAACGGTACCGCAGATTTTCCTTGATCAGCAACATATTGGCGGCTGCACCGACTTTGAAGCCTATGCCAAAGAAAACCTGAATCTGTTCCAATAAGTTGTTATGGAACAATAAAAAGGCGCCTGAGGCGCCTTTTTTAATGCCGTCGCGAAGGCAGGCATGGCGACAGTAGCTTGCGTACCATCAGCAACAGCATGGCGCCAAATGCGCACCAAAACACCGCGCTGATACCATAAGCCAGCTCTTGCCAGAACGAAGGCGGCGGCGCCAGCCAAAAATAGCGTAGCAACAGACACAACGGCAACGCATACAACGCACCGCGCAATGGCGCCAGCAGACGTTTGGAGCCGGACAGGTAACTGCCGATAACGCCGGGGATCAGAAACAATAACAAACCGGTCTTCCCCTGATGGTGATCGGCAATGCCGCTCTGCTGGCAAAAGAACATCACGCCAAACAATAAAAAACTGCCGATTACCCCAAGCCAATCGCGATAACCCGCCATAGGTTTACCTCCCTTTGCAAACAACCACTGCAGCCAGACCACAGAAATCGGAACCCACAGCCGCAAAAAACGGTGCGCAGCTGGACTTTTTCCTTGGCTAAAAGAGAGTTAAAGGTAGAAAGGCGTGCAGGATAGCTGCTTTATGCTGGCTGTCCTGCCTCAGAGCGTCTAGAATAAGCGCCGCCGATCGAGGGATCGCGTTATCTTCGCTGATTGGTTTTTTATCGTAATCTATCCCTATATCCCATGGCTGAATTTATCTTTTATAGTCAGCCATATCAAGCACTTACTGGTAAACAATAAGTTATCCTCCGTGAACATAAACGTCGCTAGTTTGTTAAACGGTAACTACATTCTGTTACTGTTCGTGGTACTCGCCCTGGGGCTCTGCCTCGGTAAACTTCGCTTGGGTTCCGTCCAACTCGGTAACTCCATTGGAGTTTTAGTGGTTTCGTTGTTGCTCGGCCAACAACATTTCGCGATTAACACCGAAGCGCTAAGCCTGGGCTTTATGCTGTTTATTTTCTGCGTCGGAGTAGAAGCCGGGCCCAACTTTTTCTCTATTTTCTTTCGCGACGGCAAAAACTATCTGATGTTGGCGCTGGTGATGGTCGGCACTGCCATGGTACTGGCGATCGGTCTCGGTAAGCTGTTCCATTGGGATATCGGCCTGACCGCCGGCATGCTCGCCGGGTCAATGACCTCAACGCCGGTTTTGGTCGGTGCCGGCGATACATTACGTAATACCATCACCAACGGCCCGGCGCTGCTTTCCGCGCAGGATCACCTCAGCCTGGGCTACGCCCTGACCTACCTGATCGGTCTGGTCAGCCTGATTTTTGGCGCGCGTTATCTGCCGAAGTTGCAACATCAGGACTTGCCGACCTCCGCACAGCAAATCGCCCGTGAACGCGGCCTGGATACCGACAGCCAGCGCAAGGTCTATCTGCCAGTGATCCGCGCCTACCGCGTCGGGCCGGAGTTGGTGGCCTGGGCTGACGGCAAGAATCTGCGTGAACTGGGCATCTATCGCCAGACCGGGTGTTATATCGAGCGCATTCGCCGCAACGGCATCCTGGCGAACCCTGATGGCGATGCGGTACTGCAAGTGGGCGATGAGATTTCACTGGTCGGCTATCCGGACGCCCATGCGCGGCTGGATCCCAGCTTCCGTAACGGCAAGGAGGTGTTCGACCGCGACCTGCTGGATATGCGCATCGTTACCGAAGAAATCGTGGTCAAAAACAGCAATGCGGTTGGCAAGCGCCTCAGCCAGTTGAAACTGACCGATCACGGCTGCTTCCTCAACCGCGTGATCCGCAGCCAGATTGAAATGCCGATTGACGACAGCATCGTGCTGAACAAGGGCGACGTACTGCAGGTGAGCGGCGATGCCCGCCGAGTGAAGAGCGTGGCAGAAAAAATCGGCTTTATTTCGATTCACAGCCAGGTCACCGATTTGCTGGCGTTCTGCGCCTTCTTCATTATCGGCCTGCTGATTGGTCAGATCACCATTCAGTTCAGCAATTTCTCGTTCGGCATCGGCAATGCCGCCGGGCTGCTGATGTCCGGCATCATGCTGGGATTTTTGCGTGCCAACCACCCTACCTTCGGCTATATCCCGCAGGGCGCGTTGAATATGGTCAAAGAGTTCGGGCTGATGGTGTTTATGGCCGGGGTTGGCCTAAGCGCCGGCGCCGGTATTGGCCACGGCCTGGGCGCCGTCGGTGGGCAGATGCTGATTTCCGGCCTGATTGTCAGCCTGGTGCCGGTGGTGATTTGTTTCCTGTTCGGTGCCTACGTGCTGCGTATGAACCGCGCGCTGCTGTTCGGTGCCATCATGGGCGCCCGCACCTGCGCGCCAGCAATGGAAATTATCAGCGACACCGCACGCAGTAACATTCCTGCGCTGGGCTATGCCGGTACCTACGCTATCGCTAACGTATTGTTAACCTTGGCGGGTTCATTGATCGTGGTGCTGTGGCCGGGAATTCTCGGCTGACAGTTAAGAAAAAGAAATGGGTTAGCGCAAAATATTTTTGAAATTTTTGTCATCAGGCAGAACTTTTTGCCTGGGGGGCAGTCTGAATTAGTGCCACTGCTTTTCTTTGATGTCCCCATTTTGTGGAGCCCGATAGTCCCGCCTTTTTAGGTTCAAGATTATCGGGTTTTTTGTTGCCTGAAAAAAATAACCTTATAGCACAGAGCTATAATATCCTCACAACCGCCCAATGGCGACAGCCATTAACGCCATGGTATGGCCGCTGGGGATAACGCCCCAACGGCTAGAGCAGCTTAAGAACGAATAAAGGCAAGCAGATCGGCGTTAATCACATCCGCGTGCGAAGTGTGCATACCATGAGGTAATCCCGGATAAATTTTCAGTTCGCTATTGGCCAACAACTTATCCTGCAAAATGGCGGCATTTTGGTAGGGAACAACCTGATCGTCATCGCCCTGCATCACCAGCACCGGTACGGTAATCGCTTTGAGATCTTCGGTCTGATCGGTTTCTGAAAACGCCTTGATCCCTTCATAGTGCGCTTTAGCGCTGCCGGTCATCCCCTGGCGCCACCAGTTTTGAATGGTTCCTTGGGAAACTTCAGCCCCCTGTCGGTTAAAGCCATAGAATGGACCACTGGCGACATCGAGATAGAATTGAGAGCGATTGGCGGCAAGTGCCTTGCGGAAGCCGTCAAACACCTCGATGGGCGTGCCACCAGGGTTATTCTCGGTTTTCACCATCAACGGCGGTACGGAGCTTATCAGCACCGCTTTGGCTACTCTGCCCTGCGGTTGACCATATTTAGCCACATAGCGAGCAACCTGACCGCCGCCGGTTGAATGGCCAACATGGATGGCGTTATGCAGATCAAGGCTTTCAACCACCGCGCAAGCATCAGCCGCGTAGTGATCCATATCGTGCCCTTCGCTAACCTGATCTGAACGGCCATGGCCACGGCGATCGATAGCAATTACGCGAAAACCCTCTGCCAGGAAAAACAGCATCTGATTATCCCAATCATCAGCGCTTAATGGCCAACCATGATGGAAAACAATAGGCTGCGCCTGTTTCGCCCCCCAGTCTTTAAAGTAAATATTAACGCCATCTTTAGTTTTTACGAATGACATATCACTCACTCCTTTGTAGAAATATGACAACTACTGATTAAAATTAAATGTATTACCTTTAGCGATGACATGAGATTATTGCGTATGAAGCCGAAAAAAACCCCATAGCATCAATGCCACAAACTGTATAAGATGATAAATAATTAAGTTCATCTCTTATCAATTTAATATCATCGCCTCCAATAAAATACATCATGTATTGTTAAGAGTTATCTCATATTTCCTATTGATGAAATACCCTTTCCCTATACATATAACTTTATGATAATTATCAAAAAGTTAGTGTAATCAAAATCATCAAGACATCGAATTCCCATCTTAACAAGGTCAGCCACGATCGTCCGTTGAGCAACCGGCGCGTGCCGCTCTAAATCATATGGAATATCGGCGGTTTCGGCGGCGTCAAACAAACCGCCCAGACGTTTTTTCGTAACGTGCGACTGGCAAGTAAGAAAGAGATTAGCCCGTGGTTCAGGGAAGCTGCGATCCGCTTCGCACTGTCTGAGCGGCCAAGCGAATAAGCAAAAATCAAAAAGCCGCCATTATTGGCGGCGTTATATTTCCTTTCGCCCCGAGTAGGACCACACAAGGCAATGCTAGCCTAAAACAATGATGCCCAGGCGTTCCATCAGTTGCGACGCCTGGTAGCTGTCCAGCTTAACGCCTTGTAGATCGATATTGCGTACGTCAAGCTCTCCTAACTCCGAATTGCTCAGGTCGCAATGGGTAAAATTGGCGGAACGCCAGTCAAATGAAGCAAATTCTCCGCCGGAGAGATCCGAACCACTGAAACTCGCCCCCTGAATTTGAGCGCCATTCCAGCGGTTTTCCCACAATTCGCACTTCTCTAGCACCACTTTCGAAAAGTTAGCATAGCTCAGATTGCTTTTTATGATGTAGGCGATGCAAAACCAGCTGCGCGAAGTGATCATGTTCATAAAACTGACGCCGCGAAAATCTGCGCCCTGTGCCCGGCATTCACGGATTTCGATGCCCAATGCGTTGGCGTTTCTGAAGTCTGCCATGGATAAATCGCAATGTTTAAAACTGGCATCCTTAAGCTGTGCCCGACTGAAACTACAGCCTTGTTGACTCTCGCGATCGTAAAACTGACAGCCGATAAACTCACTGCCAGTCAGATCAACGCCGGAAAAATTACAGTTGTGGAAAATGGCATGTTCAATTTTGGCGCCAGTAAATCGATCACGTTCAATCTTTTCACCCTTGAGGATCAACGTCATAGCAAGATACCTGTTTATTTATACATATGCCATGCCATTGTAGCCTTCCCTTGGCCTCAGAGTAAACCGTCATCAAGGATGGGCTGTATAAGTCACGGCTCGCTGATAACATTGCCGATCGGCGCCTACACCAATGGTGGCCAGAACACAAGAGGCCGCAGATTTGCGGGCTATTGCCAAGATAGTTATCTGGCCGTGTGTTGTGTTGGAAAACAATTAAACCTGACAGTCGACAACACCCGAGAGACGAACATGGTGTTGAGGTACTTAATTTAGCGCTGTTACTAAGCTGGTATTTTATTGAACTTACCTTAGCGAAATATCATTCAAAGAAAAATACAGGGGATTTTATCTAAAATCACCACTACATTATTTCATTATATAAAAGCAGACGATAGGGTATATACCGCCAAAATAAATCACTCATTAAATATTATAACCCCAAAGGTAATATCAATATAAGCACTGCCATAATAACCAATGAATTACTCACCTACTCCACGTCAACCGACGTTTCTTGCATAGCCATTAAGAGTGAAAAACATACAAAACATAACTATTTCTAATTTATTGCATTTCATATTATTCCATGGTTTAAATAAAATTAAAATATGCCCCCTGTATATTACCAGATAGGCCAGCCAGGGAATTTGCAGCCCAAACTCCAGCAATTAAAAAAATTACCTACGCTTACATTAATAATTAATTCCATGTCTAAAACTTGCAAAATGTAAATGTTGTATTATATTTATTTTTACATCTCAATTATTTAGCATCACTGAACATACCGATGGGAAACTATTCTACGTTCCCAACACAGGGATATGTTCCCTACATCACTAAAAGGCCAACAGATGAGACTAAAACCAATCGTCAAAAGCCTCGCCTTAGCGGGATTACTCACTACCATAGCGATGCCTGGCTTGGCACAAGAAACAACAAAAGATGCGACAGCGGCGACAAAACAGGCAAATAATGCCCTGTATGAACAACTCCCCTTCTCCGATAACACCGACTTTACCAACGCCCACAAAGGTTTTATTGCCCCTCTACCGCAAGAGATAATTAAAGGCGAAAAGGGCAACGTTATCTGGAACCCGCAACAATACGCATTTATTAAAGAGGGGGAAAAAGCCCCCGATACGGTCAACCCCAGCCTGTGGCGGCAATCGCAACTCATCAATATTAGCGGCTTGTTTGAAGTCACCGATGGGGTGTATCAAATTCGTAACCTCGATCTTTCCAATATGACCATTATTGAAGGGAAAGAAGGCATCACGGTGGTCGATCCATTGGTATCAGCAGAAACCGCCAAGGTCGGTATGGAACTGTACTATAAGAATCGTGGCAAGAAACCGGTGGTTGCAGTGATCTACACCCACAGCCACGTTGACCACTACGGTGGCGTACGCGGCGTGGTAGACGAAGCAGATGTCAAAAACGGCAAAGTGAAAATTTATGCGCCTGACGGCTTTATGGATTCTGCGGTCGCCGAAAATATCATGGCGGGCAACGTGATGAGCCGCCGCGCCAGTTACATGTATGGCAACCTGCTCAAACCAGAGGCCAGAGGACAGGTCGGCGCCGGTCTGGGTACCACAACCTCCGCTGGAACCGTGACCCTGATCGCACCTACGAACTACATTACCAAAACCGGTCAGAAGGAAGTGATCGACGGATTGACCTATGACTTTATGCTGGCTCCAGGCTCTGAAGCGCCAGCTGAAATGCTGTGGTATATCGAAGAGAAAAAGCTGATTGAAGCAGCAGAAGACGTCACACATACGCTGCACAACACCTATTCTCTGCGCGGGGCAAAAATTCGTGAACCGCTGCCTTGGTCAAAATATATCAACGATGCATTGCAGTTATGGGGTGACAAAGCCGAAATTATCATGGCGCAACACCATTGGCCGACCTGGGGTAACGACAACGTTAAAAACCTGCTGAAAAGCCAGCGTGACCTGTATCGGTATATCAACGACCAAACGCTGCGTATGGCGAACCAAGGTCTAACGCGCGACGAAATCGCCGCCAACTTTACCCTGCCGCCCGCGCTCGCCACGGCCTGGGCTAACCGTGGCTATTACGGGTCGGTAAGTCATGACGTCAAGGCCACCTATGTGCTTTATCTTGGCTGGTTTGATGGTAACCCGGCCACGCTGGATGAACTGCCGCCAGAAGAAGCGGCGAAGAAATTCGTTGAGTACATGGGCGGCGCGGACAATATTCTGCAGAAAGCCAAGGCTGACTATGATCGGGGCAACTATCGCTGGGTAGCACAGGTGGTCAGTAAAGTGGTCTTTGCCGATCCCAAGAACGAAGCGGCTCGCCACCTTGAGGCGGATGCGCTGGAACAGCTTGGCTACCAGGCAGAATCCGGCCCGTGGCGCAACTTCTACCTGACCGGGGCACAAGAGTTGCGCAACGGCGTCAAGCAATTACCAACGCCAAATACCGCCAGTCCGGACACGGTACGCGCCATGACGCCGGAGATGTTCTTTGACTATTTAGGCGTGCATATTAACGGTGAAAAAGCCGCCAAGGCGCATATCGTGCTGAACTTTGACTTCGGCGAGCAAGACGGTAAATACAAAATCGAATTGGAAAACGGCGTGCTCAACCACACCGCCAACGCCGAAGCCAAAGACGCCGATGCGACGATTACGCTTTCCCGTGACGCCTTGAACCGTATCGTTCTGAAAGAACAGACGCTGAAAGAAGAGCAAGACAAAGGGGATGTAAAAATCACCGGCGATAGCCAAAAGCTAAACGAACTGTTGGGCTATATGGATAAGTTCGACTTCTGGTTTAATATCGTCACGCCATAAACGCAATGCCCCGGTGAGGTCGCCGTCACCGGGGCATTGCATTGGCAGTTGAATGCCGCGAACATCAGTAAGCGGCTACAACGGCGGATAATTACTTCTTCACCGCGCTGTTAACGGTTTCAGCGGCTTGCCACACGCGGTATTTCACCTCCACGTCCTGCGGCACATAGACCACGATCGGCAGGCGGCTGTTATAGCGCTGCATTGCGGCATCCCCCAGATTTGCCGCCACAAACTGCCGGTGCTTGCTACCGTCTGGACAGGCCATCATGGTAGAGGCTGGCGCAGACAGTTTATCCAGCACCAGATAATCGTAACCCCAGCCGGACAGCGTCTTGCTTTCCAGTTTGCCGCCCATCATATGGCGGTTGCAGTCCACTTCCAGCGTCTTGCCAATCAGCAGTTCCACTTTAAAGTTTTCTTCATGGTCCTGCTTCGGCAGGTAAATGACCTGTCGCGTCATGCCCTTCTCTGCCTGCGGATAAGGCGCTACCTTTTCCAGCGGCTGTTGGCTGAGGGGGTCGTTGTCGGTCGCAGAGGTCGCCGCACCGGCGGTGGTTGCCATCAGCATGCCGGCAACCAGCAAAGAGATCTTTTTCATTAACTTTCCCTATGATTTTCCTAAAATCCGAGCATACGTTAATACACTCCCTTGCCACATGCCAACGGTTTAATCTTCTTTACATATAGATATCTATAAACTTAACAACCAACATAAAAATAAAATACAGCATAAAAAACGGATAAATAACGCAAAATTCCGTATTAAGGTTTTCTTAAGACAGAATTATTACAGTCGGCATATCCCTGTTATCTCGCGAGCGCCCCTGTGAAGCGACAAAAACTGGCACAACCTTTGTTAAATCAAACCTCAACAACACCACATATTAAGACATCTGCCATTTACTCTTTGCCGACATCCTTTTACCGTTGGCAGGTTTTTGGTTTGTTGGTCAGTGGCTTGCTGTTGATGTGGCTTTCACGCAACGAGCAACTGGACTGGGCGATCAGCAATTACTGGTATGACGCTGCCAGCGGGCATTTTCCCTGGCAAAACAATTTTTGGCTCGATTTAATCAATCATCGACTGCTGAAAATAAGCGTGATCGGCGCGGCAGCGGCCAGCTTGCTGTGGGCGATCTACCAGCGGCATGCGCGTTTGGCGTTCTGCATGCTGCTGCTGGGTATCGGCCCCTTGGTGGTCGGCGTCCTGAAGGCCAGCAGCGCGCACTCCTGCCCATGGGACCTGCTGGAATACGGCGGTCAGGCGATGTCCTATCCCCTGCTGGGCGCGGTACCGCCCCACCCGGGGCCGGGACGCTGCTTCCCGGGTGGGCATGCCTCCAGCGGATTTGCGCTGATGGCGGTGTTTTTTCTGTTTTATCCGCTGCGGCCGCGCATCGCTTATACCTGGTGGTTTGGCGGCCTCACGCTCGGCATGCTGATGGGCTTTGGCCAGGTGATGCGCGGCGCACATTTCTTTTCCCATAACCTGTGGGCAGGTTGGTGGGTTTGGTTCAGCCAACTGGCTGTTTATTGGTGGGTTAGCGGCTACTTAAGCCGCAAGACGAGGTAACTATAATGGAGCAGTTGAATTATCTTCTTTTCGCCTGGATTAACGCGACCCCGGCCTCGCCAGAATGGACGATCGATCTCGCCACCTTCCTGGCACGCGATCTGATCGCCATCGTCCCGCTGCTGATTGTCGGACTGTGGTTATGGGGGCCAAAAAACGCGCTGGTTTCACAACGTGCGGTAGTGGCGAAGACGACAATTGCTCTCGGTTTTTCCCTGTTGGCCTCAGCCTCCATCGGCATGCTGCTACCGCACGAACGGCCATTCGTTGCCGGCATCGGTTATACCTTCCTGCAACATGCTCCTGACAGCTCCTTCCCCAGCGATCACGGCACTGCGATTTTCACCTTTGCCATTGCATTTTTGTGCTGGCACCGCATGTGGTCCGGCATCATGTTGATGGTTGTCGCGGCAGGCATTGCCTGGTCACGCGTCTATCTTGGCGTACACTGGCCGCTGGATATGGTGGGCGGGTTGTTGCTGGGCATGGTTGGCTGTCTGTTCGCGCAACTGGTATGGAATCTGTTTGGCGATCTGATTGCCGCCAAACTGGAACGGCTGTATCGCTTCCTGTTTGCCTTCCCGATCCGCAAAGGCTGGGTAAAAGAGTAATCACCTGCGGGGCGTTACCGCCCCGTTATTTAAACGACCCCGGTGGTCACACAAAACGCCCGGCTTTCGCCAGCGGCAAGCATCAGCAAGCTCCCGGCGCGTTCAGCCGCCAGATACCCCTCAGGCCGACAGGTTGCCGGTAAAACAAACGCGGCAACCTTCTGATCCGCATTATGCAAAATCCAGCGCGTGGCATAATTGAACTGCTCGGTGGAAAAGCGTGTCACGAACCGGTGCCCCTGCGGCGCGAGCATGAAGAACTCGGCCTGGTCGACATACTGCGACAGTCGATCGGCAAAAAAGACGATTTCCGGATCGTAATGCTGCGGCTCGCTCAATTCGCAGACCCCTTGACCACGCTCGGCCAGACGTTGAGTAAACGCCAACCATGACGGCGTCGGCTTAACGTGCGCCGGGATGCTTTCACGCAGTTGCAGCGCTGAACCGGGCAAATTCTGTCGAAACGTCGCGCCCGCCACATAGGCATAATTCATATGACACATATATTGTAGCGGCATTGGCACACCGGCCAGATTGGTGACCTGCATTTCAATATCGAACTGCGCGCTGCACGCCGTCAACCTCACCGCCGGCTGCGCTCGATAACGGTGGCCGAATCCTTTGACATATTCTACGCTGCCGCCTATCGCCAGCCGATCGCCCTCCACCTCCAGCCAGGCTGCGTCCATGGTCGCACACGGCATTTCGCCATGCAGCGAATGACTGTCCTCCGGCGACGGGCAGCCGTTGCTCAACAGTCCCGAATGGAAGGCAAAGCAACCATAAGTATCTACAATGTTGTCGCCTGGCCGCGGCTGGCTAAACATATTCTCCATTTTTAAATCATGGCCGTCGAACTGCGCGTCCCAGATCATCTGCCCGTAGTACGGCAGCACCGTCAGATGGCCGCGGCTATTCGCCAGCGTTAAACCGGCAATGCCGCTGGGATAGCGAAACGCCGTTACGCAGAATGATGCACAGCGGTATACCTCACGCGGTGCAGGACCGAACAACTCAGGAAATAAATGTATTTTCGCTTTCATCCGCATTCTCCTTATGATTGATCGGTAGCCATTCTGTGCGCAGTCTGACGTTTTTGATGGCGAAGCTCCGCCAAAAAATAGAACCCGACATAGGCAAAACACAGTAGCGAGACCACAAACGCCTGTTGCATCGAACCAAGACGGTCGGAAACATAACCCTGCAATGCCGGAACAAACGCCGCGCCGACAATCGACATGACGATGATCGCCCCGGCCACTTCGGTATATTTGTTTTCTACCGTTGCCAGGGTACCGGCATAAATGGTCGCCCAGCAGGGGCCGAACAGCACGCTAACAAACACCGCTGCGTAAACGGCGGTAAAGTTCGGCGCCAGCGCTACATAGGCCAGCGTAACCAGGCCCAGCAGCGCATAGACAATCAGCACTTTTTCGGCTTTGAAGCGGGTCATCAGGAAGTTGGCAATAAACTTGCCGATAAAGAAGCAGATAAAGCTGTAAATCATAAAGTTGGACGCATCACGTTCGTTGGCCGCCCCGAGGTTCAACGCCAAACGGATGGTGAACGACCACACCGCCACCTGCATGCCGACATATAAAAACTGTGCGGCAATGCCTTTACGGAACCGCGCGTTGCCCGCCAGGTATTTCAGCGTTTCCCCCAATGCCGGCGCCGCGGCCTGCTCACCCTGCTCATCTTGCGGCTTGCAGCGTGGATAACGGGTCAGCAGGAACAGCAGCATCACCACCACCAGCACCATAATCAGGTATTTGTACGGTTCCAGCGTATGTTCCAGCATCGACAGGCGGAACTGATGAACCTGATCCGGCGACATGCCGGCCATCTGCGCTTCCAGGCTGTCCCCTTCCTGAAATACCAGATATTTTCCCAGTACGATGCCCATTAGCGCCCCCACCGGATAAAACGTCTGGCTGACGTTCAACCGCAGCGTTGCGTAATCGCGGTGACCAATCATCGAACTGTAGGTGTTGGCAGCGGTTTCCAAAAAGCTCAAGCCAATGGCAATGGCGAAAATCGCCGCCAGAAACATGGTATAGGTCGCCATATGCGAAGCGGGATAAAACAGCATGCAACCGACGATATACAGCGTCAGGCCGATCAGAATTGCCGCTTTGTAACTGCTGTTTTTAATCACCAGCGATGCCGGAATGGCAATCAGAAAATAACCGCCATAGAACGCGCTCTGTACCAGCGCGCTGGCGAAATCGCTCAGCGCAAACACGCTCTTGAACTGGGTTATCAGAATGTCGTTCAGGCTGGCGGCACAGCCCCACAACGGGAACAGACAGGACAACAGGATAAATTGAAACAGCGGCGTCCTGTTCAGATAACCGTCTGCTTGCTGCTCGATGGTCTGGCGCATTTTATACTCCTTGTTGTCTGGTGGAGATAAAGTCATGGAACTGCGCAGCATCAGGATAAGAACGCTGCGTGCCCTTGCCGGTGACGCTATAGGCGGCATAGGCAACCGCCTGCTGCATGGCGCTCAGGACATCGTTTTGACGAATATAATGCTGCGCGAAGCAGCCGATAAATGCGTCGCCGGCGCCGCTGGTATCCAGCGCCCTCACTGGCAGCGACGCAACATGCTCACAGCTGTTGTCAGTCATCCACAGTGCGCCGCGTTGTCCAAGAGTAACAATCAGGTTGCGCAAGCCTTGATCCAGCAGGCTCTGGCCGGCGCGGCGAATATTGTCATCGTTGTCGACCGGCATGCCGGTAAGAATTTCCAGCTCGGTTTCATTGGGGATAAAGAATTCGCATTGGCAGGCGTAGCGAATATCCAGCTCGCGCGCTGCGGGGGCTGGATTAAGGATCACCTTGATGTGATGTCGCCGTGCAAAATCAATCGCCGCATACACCGTCTCCAGTGGAATCTCGAGTTGCAAAATGATCAATCGACACTGTTGCAGGGCATCGGCGGCCTGGTCGATATCTGCCGGCAACAGGTGATTATTAGCCCCTTTGACGATCAAGATACGGTTTTGCGAGGTTGAACGATCGACAAATATCGGCGCAACGCCACTGCTGACGCCCGGCACTTTCTTCACAAAACGCGTATCAATACCGGCCCGTTGCAGGTTACGCAGCGTGTTATCGGCAAACAGATCGTCCCCTACCCGTGTCACCATCATCACATCGGCCCCCATCCTGGCGGCCGCTACCGCCTGGTTGGCCCCCTTACCACCGCAACCCAGCTCAAATTCCGCTGCCTCCAGCGTTTCTCCGGCCTTTGGCATCTGGTCGATATAGCTGATTAAATCCACCATGTTCGAACCGATTACTGCAATATCCATCGTTGTGTCCCCGTTGTTTTTTTAATCATATGATGTTAATTAAATAACATTATCAACGCGTGATTGTTATATGTGTGACATCGATCGCAACTATGAATCACCGGTTACACGCTAAAACAATCTATATTTGCACCGTGACAGATGTTATAATTCTCACATTACTCACGTTTATCTGGCTGACTCTGATTAAGGAATCGCAATGACTATTGAAAACATTGACTACGCTCGCTATATCGATCACACCCTGCTGGCGATGGACGCCAGTGAAGCGCAAATCGCCAAACTGTGCGAAGAAGCACAACAGCACAATTTTTATGCGGTCTGTGTTAACTCCGGCTACGTTCCGCTGGCGGCACACCTGCTGCAGGAAAGCGAGGTCAAAGTTTGTTCGGTGATTGGTTTCCCACTGGGTGCGGGTCTGACGGTGGCCAAGGCGTTCGAGGCCAAAGCGGCCATCGCTGCCGGGGCGCAGGAAATCGATATGGTGATCAACGTCGGTTGGCTGAAAAGCGGCCTCAACGATCGGGTAAAAGCCGACATCGCCGCAGTGCGCGAGGTTTGCGCCGCGATCCCGTTGAAGGTAATATTGGAAACCTGTCTGCTCAGCGACGCGCAAATCGTACAAGTGTGTGAAATGTGCCGCGAACTTGAGGTCGCCTTCGTGAAAACCTCCACCGGTTTCAGCACCGGCGGCGCACGCGAAGAGCACGTCAAGCTGATGCGTGAAACCGTCGGCAGTGAAATGGGCGTGAAGGCGTCTGGCGCGGTGCGCGACCGTGCCACCGCCGAGAAGATGATCGCCGCAGGCGCCACGCGTATTGGTACCAGCTCCGGCGTCGCAATCGTTTCCGGTGCCGAGGCCGCTGCCGGCAGTTACTGATTCTGACGGTTGACTGCGCCACCGTTAACCGGGCGAATAACATGCGGGGTAATGCGTTCTATACGCAGCCCCGCATTTTTGTGCTTATCACCTTTTCGGTGTAGCGGCCCGCGCAAGCTGCAACATGATTCTTTATTTCTAGACCTTTGGGAACACGACATGGAAACGCGGCGCGAAGAGCGTATCAACCGACTAATCCAGGCGCTAAAGCGTGCTGACAAGATTCATTTAAAAGAAGCCGCTGCACTACTGGGCGTCTCTGAAATGACCATCCGTCGCGATCTTAGCGCCGAGCCTGCCGCCGTGGTGCTGCTCGGCGGTTATGTGGTAGCCGATCCACGCAACAACGGCGTTACCCACTATTTTGTCTCCGACCAAAAAGCCAAACAGGTCAACGAAAAACGGCGTATCGGGTTGCTTGCCGCGCCGTTGGTCAACGAAAACGACACGGTATTTTTCGACTGCGGTACCACCACCCCGGCAATTATTGACGCTATCTCCGACGATCTGCCGTTTGTTGCCGTCTGCCACTCCTTAAATACTTTCCTGGCATTGCAGGACAAACCACAGTGCACGGTGATCCTGTGCGGTGGCGAATTCAAACCCAATAACTACATCTTCAGCGGCGTCGGCAAACACAACGAGATGGATCATATCTGCCCGAACCTGGCGTTTATCTCCGCCGCTGGCCTCAGCCTGCAACAGGGGGCAACCTGTTTCAACTTTGATGAACTGGAAATGAAACACCGCGCCATGGCGATGGCGCAGCAGTCCATTCTGGTGGCCGACCACAGTAAGTTCGGCAAGGTGAAACCGGCCTGTATCGCACCACTGAGCCAATTTGACCGCATCATTACCGATCGGCAACCCGACCATGCATTCAGCGAGTTCTTTGACCAGCACGGTATCGCCCTTCGCTATTGATGATTTATTCACCGCCGGCGGACTGCCCGGCGGTTTCCCCTACCGAAAATACTGCGTAATACTGTGCAATTAATGCGCGATCGATCGACGCGTAGCGCGATTTTTCTGCGGCGCCAGGTTAATAAATTGCAACAAAGTGCGACGGCATTTTTTAGCGTATTGGTAATCCTGATGCATTAATCCGCGGACGCCGTAATAACGGCCGCTATTTATATGACAAAGAGCAAGAAGATTCTTATCTAAATATTCACATTGAATTAACCAAATTGCTGAAAAAACAATCTGGCACGGTTATTTATATGATGAATGATTGCGCAGATTTATACCGATGAGAGTCAATAAGGGCAACGACCAATACTGAGCAAAAAACAAAAATAAATGAATTAAATCAATATATTAACAAAAACCCCACTTAAACAACAAATGTGATCTACATCACTAAAAACGCTTATTGACAGTTTTTAACTAGATCACGCCACCCGCATAAAATATATTGCTCGACTTATTCCTAAAAGCAGCCTTTTATCTGGTCAAAGTTTCAACAAACCAGATAAACATAGAGGTTCTGCTGAGAGCGCTTTCAGCACAAAATATTACACAAATGCGCAACAGGTGCATTAAAAAAACACAAAAAAGCCTATGCCTGCGCATATTGTGCATTTGAGAGCGTGATCACGGTTGTTTCTGCTGCAAATCGTTATCTTGCCGCCAACAAAATCGGCGGACAGGTATCCTCCGGCATAAAAGGCATTTATCTGCCTGCCTGCGGCAGAAAAATTTGCAACCAGTTAACCGGCAACGGTGCTTAGCACAATATATAACCAGGGGGACGTACTTATCCCCGACAGTCACATTTGATTTCACCGTCGGCGCCAATGTTCTATTACGTCGAGGGTTTTAAGCTTACGTTTTATTAATTTTAAATTAACGTGTTCACTTCGGAGATATTTATGGACACTACTCAGACCGGCACTATTGCCTCTGCGGCTTCGGGTTCCAGCAGTACCTGGCGCAAAACTGACACCATGTGGATGCTGGGCCTGTACGGCACGGCAATTGGCGCCGGTGTGCTATTCCTGCCGATCAACGCCGGCATCGGTGGTTTGATTCCACTGATCATCATGGCGATTATCGCCTTCCCAATGACTTTCTTCGCCCACCGTGGCCTGTGCCGCTTCGTACTGTCCGGCAAAAACCCCGGCGAAGACATCACCGAAGTGGTAGAAGAACACTTTGGCATCAGCGCCGGTAAGCTGATTACCCTGCTGTACTTCTTTGCCATCTATCCGATTCTGCTGGTTTACAGCGTCGCTATCACCAATACCGTCGACAGCTTCATTACTCACCAGTTGGGCATGACGTCGCCGCCGCGCGCCATTCTGTCGTTAATCCTGATCCTCGGGCTGATGACCATCGTGCGCTTTGGCGAACAGGCCATCGTTAAAACCATGAGCATTCTGGTATTCCCGTTTGTCGCGGTACTGATGCTGCTGGCGCTGTATCTGATCCCTAACTGGACCGGCGCCATCTTCGAAAACGTGTCACTGTCTGGCAGCGGTGCCGGTCTGGGTCACGGCCTGATCATGACGCTGTGGCTGGCGATTCCGGTGATGGTGTTCTCGTTCAACCACTCGCCAATCATCTCCGCCTTTGCTGTGGCAAAACGCGAAGAATACGGCGCGGACGCCGAGAAGAAATGTTCACGCATTTTGGCTTACGCACACATCATGATGGTACTGACCGTGATGTTCTTCGTGTTCAGCTGCGTGCTGAGCCTGTCACCGGCCAACCTGGCGGAAGCCAAGGCACAGAACATTTCGATTCTGTCTTACCTGGCAAACCACTTCCATAACCCGATGATTGAATACATCGCGCCGGTAATCGCCTTCGTTGCCATCACCAAATCGTTCCTGGGTCACTACCTTGGCGCCCGTGAAGGCTTTAACGGTATGGTGCATAAATCCCTGAAGAGCCGCGGCAAAACCATCAGCACCAACAAGCTGAACCGCATCACCGCCATCTTCATGCTGGTAACCACCTGGATCGTGGCAACGCTGAACCCAAGCATTCTGGGCATGATTGAAACCCTCGGCGGCCCAATTATCGCCATGCTGCTGTTCCTGATGCCGATGTATGCCATTCGCAAAGTGCCTGCCATGCGCAAGTACAGCGGGCATATCAGCAACGCCTTCGTGGTGCTGATGGGTCTGATCGCCATGTCGGCCATCCTGTACACCCTGTTCAGTTGATCCCGTACCGCCGGCGCTCCGTGCGCCGGCACTTCTGCACGACCCCATTCCCCTTTTTGATTGACGCCTTTATTCATTATAAGGAGGCGAGACCATGGTTAGCGTTTTCGATATTTTCAAAATTGGCATTGGTCCATCCAGTTCCCACACCGTCGGTCCGATGAAAGCCGGCAAACAGTTTGTCGACGATTTGATTGACGGCGGGCTACTCGAGCAAACCCGTCATATCGTGGTGGATGTCTATGGGTCGCTGTCGCTGACCGGTAAGGGCCACCATACCGACATTGCGATTATCATGGGGCTGGCAGGCAACCTGCCGCATGACGTGGACATTGACAGCATCCCCGGCTTTATCCGTGACGTAGAAGTCACCGCTCGTCTGCCGATTGCCGGTGGCCGCCATCAGGTGGATTTCCCCTTGGCCAGCAGCATGAATTTCCACCACGACAATCTGCCGCTGCATGAAAACGGCATGCGCATCCGTGCGTTCGCCGAGGAACAGTTGCTGCACAGCCAAACCTATTATTCGATCGGCGGTGGTTTTATCGTCGATGAAGCGCATTTTGGCCTGCCCGCCAGCGATGCACGGCCACTGCCGTACCCGTATCACAGCGCACGCGATCTGCAACAACACTGTAAGGACACCGGCCTGTCACTGTCCGGGCTGGTGATGCAGAACGAACTGGCGCTGCGCAGCAAAGACCAGATCGACGCCCATTTCGCCGCCGTATGGCAGGTAATGCGTGACGGTATCGAGCGCGGTATGAACACGGAAGGACTGCTGCCAGGGCCGATGAAGGTACAGCGCCGCGCCGCCGCGTTGCGCCGCATGCTGGTCACCGGCGACAAAAACAATATCGATCCGATGAACGTGGTGGATTGGATCAATATGTTCGCCTTCGCAGTGAACGAAGAAAATGCCGCCGGCGGACGGGTGGTTACCGCGCCGACCAACGGTGCCTGCGGGATCATTCCGGCGGTGCTGGCGTATTACGATCGGTTCATCCGACCGGTGAATACCAATTCCTACAGCCGCTTCTTCCTGACCGCGGGTGTGATAGGCGCACTGTATAAAATGAACGCCTCCATTTCTGGCGCCGAAGTCGGCTGTCAGGGCGAAGTTGGAGTAGCCTGTTCGATGGCGGCTGCCGGTCTGGCAGAATTGATGGGCGGTAGCCCGGCTCAGGTGTGCATTGCGGCAGAAATCGCCATGGAGCACCATCTGGGGTTGACCTGCGATCCGCTGGCCGGCCAGGTTCAGGTGCCCTGTATCGAACGTAACGCGATTTCCGCCGTGAAGGCGGTCAATGCCGCGCGCATGGCGCTACGCCGTACCAGCGAGCCGCGCGTGTGCCTGGATAAGGTGATCGAAACCATGTATGAAACCGGCAAGGACATGAACGCCAAATATCGCGAAACGTCGCAAGGCGGGCTGGCGATCAAAGTGGTGGCCTGCAACTGATTGGCTGATGCCGCACAACAGACGGGGCGCCGTTCAAGGTGCCCCGTCACAGGCTGCAACCGATCGCTAACCGGTTTAGCCGAAGATACTGCCGAACCACTGGGTCAGCGTCATCATCACCCGATCCCAGATCCGGCTGAAGAAGTTCCCCTCTTTGACTTCCTGCATCGCCACCAGCGGGCGCTGATCGATGACTTTGCCATCAAGCTGGAAGTCGATGGTGCCCACCACCTGATTCTTGGCCAACGGTGCCTTTAGGCTATCGCTGTTGAGCTTATAGCTGGCTTTGAGGTTTTTCATCTGCCCTTTCGGAATGGTGATCGATGCATCTTTCGCGACGCCCAACGGCACTTCACCGACGTCGCCAAACCACACCCGCTGGGTGATAAACGGCTTGTCTGCCTTGATCGGCGTGGTGGTTTCGTAGAAACGGAAGCCCCAGGTCAGCAGCTTTTCGCTCTCGCTAAAACGCACGCGATCGCTCGGCGCACCCAGCACCACCGAAATCAGCCGCATCGGGCCATCGGTGGCGGAGGCCACCAGATTGTGGCCAGCGCCGCTGGTATAGCCAGTTTTGATGCCGTCAACCGACAGATTGCTGCTCCATAGCAGCCGATTGCGGTTTACCTGGCGGATCTTGTTGAAGGTAAATTCCTTTTCCTTGTGCAGCGCGTATTCATCCGGCACGTCGCGAATCAGCGCCTGACTCAGCAGCGCCATGTCGCGCGCGGTGCTGAATTGTCCTTCGGCATCCAGACCATGTACCGTCAGGAAATGCGTATTCTGCAGGCCTAGGTGCTTGGCATAGCCGTTCATCAATGAAACAAAGGATTCCTGACTGCCGGCCACATAGTCCGCCAGCGCAATGCTGGCGTCGTTGCCTGACTGAATAACGATACCTTTGTTCAGCTCCATCACCGGCACCCGATCGCCCGGTTTGATAAACATCAGCGATGAACCGCGCAATACCGGATTGCCGGTAGCCCAGGCGTCTTTACCAACGGTAACCAGATCGGTCGGCTTGATCTTGCCGGCCTTGATTGCCTGACCGATCACATAGCTGGACATGATTTTCGTCAGACTGGCTGGATCGAGCCGGCTATCCGGGTTGCCTTCCGCCAGGATCTTGCCGCTGTTGTAGTCCATCAATACAAATGCCTTTGCATCGACCTGTGGCGGAGCCGGTGGCGCGGCAGCCTGAACCGCAGGCAAGGCAAGACAAAGAATACCGACGCTAAAGGTCAGTTTTTTAAGGGAAGAAGATAAATTTTTTTTCATCATATCGTCGCCAGAGTGTCCTTTCAAACCATTGAAATAGCGTTAACTTTCAAACCTGTTGCGTTTTCAGCCAACCAGCGAGAAGTGCCCGGTACATCATTCCAATCGCCAACTCCCGGCGATTGCGTATTAATTTAAGTTATGTACCGAAACGGCCCTTGCTGTGAGTTTATTAGATTTATCTTATTTTTGCAGGGTTTAGCGGTGATTTTCAGGACTTTTACATAACTGTACGCTTTAGGCCACAAATTGAGTAAAAACCGTGCCAAACAGCCATTTTTAGTACCACTGCCGATTGACCGGACAGCGCTGTGTTGCCGTTACAGCCTCTACTCGTGCCAACAGCCAGCCAAACGTTTTAACCGCCATACGGCTATACGCCTTGACGCCCAAATCAAGACTAATATATTCCAAAACCGCATATAACCAGGTTATTTGTTCTTTTCAATAGCCACAATTGCAGCGCTATCATCCAAACAACGGTTTTAAAACCGAATTATTCTGGAGAAAGCCATGGCAATCGCGACATCCGCACTCGACACCATCGGCAATACGCCGATGCTGGAACTGACACAGTTTGATACCGGCCCGTGCCGCCTGTTCGTGAAGCTGGAAAACCAAAACCCCGGCGGTTCGATCAAAGACCGCGTGGCGCTGTCGATGATCGAACAGGCGGAGCGCGACGGACAACTGTCCCCCGGCGGCACCATCATTGAGGCCACCGCCGGCAACACCGGGCTGGGGCTGGCACTGGTCGCGGCGATGAAAGGCTATCGGTTGCTGCTGGTGGTGCCGGACAAGATGAGCCGCGAGAAAATTTTCCACCTGCGCGCGCTGGGCGCAGAAGTGCTGCTGACCCGCTCCGACGTCGGCAAGGGTCACCCGGCGTATTATCAAGACTACGCCCAACGGCTGGCGGCAGAAACCCCCGGCGCGCTGTATATTGACCAGTTCAACAACCCGGCCAACCCGGCGGCGCATGCCAAGACCACCGCGCCGGAGCTGTGGCGCCAGATGGAACAGCAGATTGACGCTATCGTGGTCGGCGTTGGCTCCGGCGGCACGCTGGGCGGGCTGAGCCAATATTTTTCCACCGTCTCGCCGGACACCGAGCTGGTACTGGCGGATCCGGCCGGCTCGATTCTGGCGGATTATCTTGATAACGGCCAAATCGGCGACGCCGGCAGTTGGCTGGTCGAGGGCATCGGCGAAGACTTCGTGCCACCGCTCGGTGACTTCGAACGGCTGCGCAACGCCTATCGCATCAGCGATCGTGAAGCGTTCAGCACCGCCCGCGAGCTACTGCGCAAGGAAGGCATTCTGTCCGGATCGTCAACCGGTACGCTGCTGGCTGCCGCGCTACGCTACTGCCGTGCGCAGACCACGCCAAAACGCGTTGTCACCTTTGTCTGCGACAGCGGCAATAAATACCTGTCAAAAATGTATAACGATTACTGGCTGCGTGAGCAGGGACTGCTGCAGCGCCCGCCGCAGGGTGACCTGCGCGATCTGATTGCCTATCGCCATGATGAGGGTGCGACGGTTGCCGCCGCGCCGGACGACACGCTGGCAGTGGTACATGCACGCATGCGGCTGTATGACATTTCACAACTGCCGGTTCTGGACAACGACCGCGTGGTCGGGCTGATTGACGAATGGGATCTGCTCAATGCGCTGCAGGCCGACGCCAGTCACTTCAACCTGCCGGCCGAGCGTGCCATGACGCGCGCGGTGCAAACCCTGCAAAAAGACGCCGATCAACGGCAGTTGATGGCGACGTTTTCTCACGGCCACGTCGCGGTAGTGCTCGACGGCGAGCGCTTCCTCGGTCTTATCACACGTACCGACGTACTGAACGCCTGGCGTCAGAAATTAGCCTAAAAGGAATCATCATGAGCACATTTGCCACTAAAAGCGTGCATGCAGGTTACACTCCGGACGCTACCGGCGCGGTAATGCCGGCAATTTACGCCACCTCGACCTATGCGCAACCAGCGCCCGGCGAACCTGCCGGTTATGAATATTCACGCAGTGGCAATCCGACGCGCAGCGCGCTGGAAAACGCCATTGCCGAACTGGAGGGCGGCAGTCGCGGTTATGCATTTGCCTCGGGACTGGCGGCCTGCGCAACGGTACTGGAACTGCTCGATCAAGGCAGCCATCTGGTGGCGGTAGACGATTTGTATGGCGGTACCTACCGCCTGTTAGAGAAGGTGCGCAGCCGTAGCGCCGGGCTACGGGTGACCTATGTCGCCCCGGGCGACAGCGCCGCGCTGGAACAGGCGATCGAGCCCGATACCAAAATGATCTGGGTGGAAACCCCGACCAATCCGCTGCTGAAGCTGGCGGATCTGGCAGCCATCGCCGCGATCGCCAAAAAGCATCGACTGATCGGCGTAGTGGATAATACCTTCGCCTCGCCGGCGCTTCAGCGCCCACTGGAGTATGGGTTCGACGTGGTGCTGCATTCCGCCACCAAATATCTGAACGGTCATTCCGACGTGGTGGCCGGCGTCGCGGTGGTCGGCGACAACCCCGAATTGGCGCAACAGCTTGGCTTTTTGCACAATGCGGTGGGCGGCATCCTCGATCCATTCAGCAGTTTCCTGACCCTGCGCGGTATCCGTACCCTGGCGCTGCGCATGGAACGCCACAGCCACAGTGCGCTGCGTATCGCCCAGTGGCTGGAGGGCCGACCACAGGTGGAAAACGTCTACTATCCCGGCCTGACCAGCCATCCGCAACACGCGCTGGCGGCGCGGCAAATGCAACAGTTTGGCGGTATGATCTCACTGCGCCTGAAGGGGGATGACGCCTATGCGCGTCGGGTGATTGGCCGCCTGTCGCTGTTCACGCTGGCCGAAAGCCTGGGCGGTGTGGAAAGCCTGATCGGCCAGCCGTTCAGCATGACCCACGCTTCAATCCCGCTGGAACAGCGGCTGAAATCCGGCATTACGCCACAGTTGCTGCGCCTGTCGGTGGGCATCGAGGACGCCGACGATCTGATCGCCGATCTGCAGCAGGCGCTGGAGGAATAGCCTACGGTAGACAAACATTCATCCAACCGTCGCAAAAACGTCATCGGTGTTTCTTATGCTCAGCGCAATTTCGCCGCCGTGGCTGGCTGGCGATCCCCTTGTTCGCTATCCTTAAGCGCGAAATACCCCTGCCGGAGAAGCACCGATGGATTTAGCCCTGTTCGACCTGGATGAAACCCTGATTGACGACGACAGCGCCAGCTTATGGATCCGCTGGCTGGTGTCTCAGGGGTTCGCGCCGGCGGAGCTGGCCACGCAAGAACAGCAGTTGATGCAGCATTACTATCAAGGCACCTTGTCGATGGAAGCCTACATGCGAGCGACGCTGGCACCGCTGGCCGGTTGCAGCGTGCCGACCGTTGCCGGCTGGGTGGAGCGCTACATCCGCCGCGATATTCTGCCGCGCGTCTACCCCGCCGCACGCGAGCGCCTGCAATGGCATCGTGAACGTGGCGATTGCATTCTGGTGGTTTCGGCCACCGGCGAGCATCTGGTGGCGCCGATTGCCGAGCGGCTGGGCGCCGACGGCGCGCTGGCCATCGGCGTCGAAATCGCCGCAGGCCGCTATACCGGCAATACCTATGGCACCATGACCTATCAGCAAGGCAAGGTGATCCGTCTGCAACAGTGGCTGGAACAGCAGACACAACGGCAATTCGCCTACATTCACGGTTACAGCGACTCGATCAACGATCGGCCGATGCTGGACTATGTCGACAGCGCAACGGTAATCAACCCGGATGCCGATTTACATGCGCTGGCGCTGCAGAACGGCTGGGAAGTGTGCCGCTGGGAACGCTGAAGAAAGGCAAAAAACGCATCCGACAGTGACAAATTACGGATTGTAGCGTAGGAATTAAGGCTAATCCGTCAATCAACCGAAGAGGCGTTTTATGCTGACCATCTGGGGCCGTGAAAATTCGAACAACGTCAGAAAAGTACTCTGGTGCGCCGCAGAACTGGAGTTGAGTTATCGCCATATCAATGCCGGCGGTGCCTATGGCAAGGTGGACGAGGCCGCCTATCGGGCGCTGAACCCAAACGGCCTGGTGCCGCTATTGCAGGACGATGACTTTGTACTGTGGGAATCCAACACCATCGTACGCTACCTGGCGGCCAAATACGGCCAGGCGCCGTTCTACCCGCAGGATCTGCAGCAGCGCGCCGCGGCCGAAAAATGGATGGATTGGGCGACCGCAACCATCGTCACCCCGTTTCGCCCGGTGTTCTGGGGCATGGTGCGCACCCCACCCGACCAGCGCGATATGCTGAAAATCGAAGCGGCCATCGCCGAGGTGGAAAAGTGCCTCGATATCGTTGAACACACCCTTTCCCAGCAGGCGTACCTGTCCGGCGACCAGCTCGGCATCGGCGACATTCCGCTCGGCAGCTTTATCTATGCCTGGTTTGAAATGCCGATCGCCCGCCGCCCACGTCCGCATATGGAACGCTGGTATCAGCAATTGTGCGCCCGACCGGCTTACCGCAGCGGCGTGATGTCCGCCATGACCTGATGTGCCCTGACGCCTCGCCAGGAGGCGTCAGGAGGCCCCCACCCGCAACAGCTTGCCGTCGCTGTCATCGGTCAGCAGATACAGATAACCGTCCGGCCCGGTACGAACCTCACGAATACGTTCGTCGCGATCGCTCAGCAGCCGCTCTTCCGCCACGATCTTGTCACCGACCAACGTCAGGCGAATCAAGGTTTTTTGCGCCAACGCGCCGATGAACAGCGAATGCTGCCAGGCAGGGAAGCGCGATGCATCATAAAACGCCATGCCGCTGATCCCCGGAGAGGTTTCCCAGTGGTGCAATGGCACTTCGGTGCCGTCGGCCTGCGCCCCCTTGGCTTCAGGGATCGGCGAACCGGAATAGTTAATACCATGGGTAGCAAGCGGCCAGCCGTAATTTTTGCCGGCCTGCGGAATATTGACCTCGTCGCCGCCACGCGGGCCGTGTTCATGCTCCCAGACCACGCCGGTCCACGGGTTCAGCGCCAGCCCCTGCGGGTTGCGGATACCGTATGACCAGATCTCGGCCCGCTTGCCCGACTGGCCGACAAACGGGTTGTCCGTTGGCACCTTGCCCTCGGCGGTCAGCCGCACGATCTTGCCTTGCAGCTTGTCCAGATCCTGCGCTGTCGGTCGTTGATTGTTTTCCCCCAGGGCAATAAACAGATGTCCCTGCCTGTCGAACACCATTTTGCCGCCAAAGTGGTTACCGACCGACAGCTTCGGCTGCTGACGGAAGATCACGCGGAAATCGTCCAGCCGGGCATTGTCGTTGCTCAAACGGCCATAACCCACCGCGGTGCCAGCCTTGCCATCGCTGCCACGCTCGGCAAAGCTGAGATAAACCCGCCGATTGCTGGCGAAGTCCGGTGACAACAACACCTCCAGCAGCCCGCCCTGTCCTCGCGCATACACCTGCGGCACGCCGGCGATCGGCGGCGACAGTCCCTTGTCCTGCTGCCACAAACGCAGGCGGCCAGGGCGTTCGGTAATCAGTATCCCCTGTTCGCCGGGTAAAAAGGCCAGCGACCAAGGGTGTTCAAGTTTGTCCTGTAATTGGGTTACCACCGGCGCGGCTTGCAACCAACCGCTAACCAATAACAAACCGGCCATCAATATCACTCGGGGCATGCATCCTCCTGGGTTAACAACGTGCTCATTCAGTGTAGCCCAGCTGAATGGCTTCGCCGTTTCGGTGTTTTATCAATCGGTTGCCTTTTGGCTACGCTATGCTTAAGTTAACGAGTAACCAAGGAGAACACATGGAAATCACCATTACCGCGGCGCTGGACGAGCAAACGCGTGAAGCCATTCGTCAGGGCCTGATGGCGCATAACCGCCCGTTTATCGATACCAGCCTGCGCACGCCACTCAACGTTTTTGCCCAGGATGACGCCGGCCAGGTGATCGCCGGACTGACCGCCGTGACCTGGGGCAACTGGCTGAGCATCGATTGGCTATGGGTAGCCGATTCACAGCGCGGTAGCGGCATTGGCCGGCAGATAATGCACGCCGCCGAGCAGGCCGCCGTGGCTCGCGGCTGCCGCTATTGCCGCCTCGACACCTTCAGTTTTCAGGCACGACCGTTCTATGAAAAACTGGGCTATCAGCTACAAATGACGCTGCGGGATTATCCGGTGGAGCATGAATGCTATTTTCTCACCAAAACCATCGATAATTCACCGGCGGCATAATGAACAGTACCGGAATGGTGGTAAACAGCGTGGCCTATAAGGCCGGAAAACGCTTGGGCGATGTGACCATCGACGATATCAGCGAAGTGGTGAAGCAAGCGGATGCCTTTGTCTGGCTCGGCCTGTGGCAGCCGGAAGACGCCTTCATGCGTAAAATCCAGGAAGAGTTCGGCCTGCACGATCTGGCGATCGAAGACGCGCTGTGCGCCCATCAGCGACCCAAAATCGAAACCTATGGCGACTCGTTATTTATCGTGGTGAAAACCGCGCATATCCAGGGCGAGGCCATTGAATACGGAGAAACTCACTTTTTCGTTGGTAAAAACTTCCTGATCACCGTCAGGCACGGCGCCTCCAGCAGCTATGCGCCGATCCGCGCCAAGGCCGAGGGCAATCCGAAACAGCTGTGCCGCGGGCCGGGCTTCGCACTGTATTCGATTATGGATTTTATCGTCGACAATTACCGGCAGATCGTCACGCACTTTGAGAGCGCGATTGAAACTATCGAAGCCAATATGTTCCAGTCCGACTTTGACCAGGCTGCGATCGCCCGCGTCCATAGCCTGCGGCGGCATCTGCTGGCGCTGCGCAATGCAGCGCTGCCGATGGACGAAATTTGCAGCCAGTTGATCCGCCTGCATGAAGAGGTGATCCCGAAGGATTTGCGCGCCTATGTGCGTGACGTGCAGGACCATGCGCGTCAGGTCGTGAACACCATTGACGACATGCGCGAAATGCTGACCAACGCCATGCATGTCAATCTGGCGCTGGTAACGGTCAAGCAGAACGAGGTGGTGAAACGGCTGGCCGGCTGGGGGGCGATTCTGGCTATTCCGACGGTGATTTTCAGCCTGTACGGCATGAACTTCGAAAATATGCCGGAACTGAAGCTGCCCTGGGCCTACCACGTCACGCTGGGCGTTACCGTGGTCGGCTGCGCCTTGCTGTACCGCAAACTGAAAGGCTCCGGCTGGCTGTAAACGCAGCACGTCGAGCGGAGAACCCGGCGCAAAACCACGCTTACGCTGCCCCCCTGAGGGGGATGGATGTAATCCGGCAACCCGACGGCGCTCTGCCGCCGAGGTCAAGCGACACCCGCCAGGCGCTCAGCTGACCGGCATGCGCGCCGGATCGGGATACTGGTATTCGAACCCCAGTTCTTTGCAAATGCGACTGCCGTCCACCAACCGCCCTTCCTGCGGCGCCTCGTCGGCAAACTGCGGGGGCGGCAACTGCAGCCGTTCGGCCAAGGCCGGATAAAACTCACGCTTGATAGGATGGCCTGGTGCGCACAAATTGTAAACGTGCCCGCCGCTCGGCAAACGCAACAGTAACTGAATGGCGGCGATGACGTCGTCCTGATGCACCAGATTGACTCCCAGCGATCCGCCCTTCACGTCCACCTTGCCGGCCAGGAAACGGCCTGGATGGCGTTCGGCACCGACCAGCCCGGCCAGACGCAAAATATCCACCGAGGTATTCGGCAGTTCATGCAGCCAGCGCTCCAGGTCGGCCAGCACTCGGCCAGACGCGCTGACCGGCGCTATCGGCGACGTTTCGCGCAGGGTGCCGGAATAGTCGCCGTAGACCGAGGTCGAGCTGGTAAAAATGATGCGCGCCACGTTGTACGCCATCGCGCTGTCCACCAGCATCCGCACCGCATTAAAGTAGTTTTCGCTGCCGTCGACGGTACGACGCGCCGGTAAGGTCACCACCAGCGCATCCACCTGTAACAGCGCATCCAGATCGTCTGGTTCGCAGATCAGCTCCGGCGTCAGTTCCAGTTGATAACATTCGATGCCGCTCAGGCGCGCGGCTTCGACACCGTCCGGGGTGGTTTTACTGCCAACCACTTCAAACCCGCGGCTCATCAGTGACAATGCCAACGGCATGCCCAGCCAACCCAGGCCAACAATGGCGACTTTTTTCATCTCTTCCTCTCCTGCACAGCGCAGCGATTGATTCGTTAAGGCTACGCCACTCGGTATTCGGTTACAATCAACGTACGCAACTCTGAGATAAAGCGGCGTATGGCTAATAACCAGACCCGTTTCAATGAATTAAATTTATGTCAGTAAAAAAGGGTTGCGCGATCTGCGCTCAATAGTTTAGGTTAATTAGCAATTGAGTCATTCCTGACATCATTATTACGAGATTACCATGACGCGCATTCAGTTCAGCCACCATCATCACCATCATCCTGACTAGTCTTTCAGGCGATGTGTGCTGGGAGACGGTTTTAGAATCTTCCAGTGGCGCGCAGATTGCAAGAGAGAGCCCTCGGAAGATTTCTTCCGAGGGTTTTTTTTTGGCTCCGGACAGACAGAACAAAAATTTCAATAACAAATTCATAAAATTACAGAGAGTAGAGGTTACCATGCTGGACAAAACACGTTTACGGATAGCAATGCAGAAATCAGGCCGCCTGAGCGAAGAGTCTCAGGAACTGCTGGCGCGTTGCGGTATCAAGATCAATCTGCAGCAACAGCGCCTGATCGCTTTCGCGGAAAACATGCCGATTGATATTCTGCGGGTGCGCGATGACGATATTCCGGGCCTGGTGATGGACGGCGTGGTCGATCTGGGCATCATCGGTGAAAACGTGCTGGAAGAAGAACTGCTCAACCGCCGTGCCCAAGGCGAAGACCCGCGTTACTTCACCCTGCGCCGCCTGGACTTTGGCGGTTGCCGTCTGTCACTGGCCACCGCACTCGACAGCGAGTATACCGGTCCGCAAAGCCTGCAAGATGCCCGTATCGCCACCTCTTATCCGCACATTCTCAAACAGTACCTCGACAAACAGGGCGTTCGTTTCAAATCCTGCCTGCTGAACGGTTCGGTCGAAGTTGCTCCCCGTGCCGGCCTGGCCGATGCCATCTGCGATCTGGTCTCTACCGGTGCAACGCTGGAAGCCAACGGCCTGCGTGAAGTGGAAGTGATCTACCGCTCGAAGGCCTGTCTGATTCAGCGCGACGGTGAAATGCCAGAAGCCAAACAGCAGTTGATCGATCGCCTGATGACGCGTATTCAGGGCGTGATCCAGGCGCGTGAATCCAAATACATCATGCTGCACGCGCCAAGCGAGCGGCTGGACGAAATCGTCGCGCTGCTGCCGGGTGCCGAACGCCCAACCATTCTGCCTTTGGCCGGTGCACAAAACCGCGTCGCGATGCACATGGTCAGCAGCGAAACCCTGTTCTGGGAAACCATGGAAAAACTGAAAGCGCTGGGCGCCAGTTCGATTCTGGTATTGCCGATTGAGAAGATGATGGAGTAAAGGCCATGTCGAACTTCAATACCCTGGTGAACTGGGCCGAATGCAGCGCGGAGCAGCGTAGCGAACTGTTGATGCGCCCGGCGATTTCCGCCTCGGACAGCATTACCCGCACGGTGCGCGAGATCCTCGATAACGTTAAAAGCAACGGCGACCGCGCATTGCGCGAATACAGCGCCAAATTTGACCGCACCGAGGTGAGCACGCTGCGCGTCAGCGCCGAGCAGATCGCCGCCGCCGCCGCACGTCTGGGCGACGATCTCAAACAGGCGATGGCGGTAGCGGTACGCAATGTGGACACTTTCCACAACGCGCAACGACTGCCAACGGTGGACATTGAAACCATGCCCGGCGTGCGTTGCCAGCAGGTCACCCGCCCGATTGACTCGGTCGGTCTGTATATTCCCGGCGGTTCTGCGCCGCTGTTTTCTACCGTGCTGATGCTGGCAACTCCGGCGCGTATCGCCGGTTGCCGCCGTGTAGTGCTGTGCTCGCCACCGCCGATTGCCGACGAAATCCTCTACGCCGCGCAGCTGTGTGGGGTACAGGAGGTATTCCAGGTCGGCGGCGCACAGGCTATCGCAGCGCTGGCATTCGGTACCGACTCGGTGCCACGGGTAGACAAGATCTTTGGCCCGGGCAACGCCTTTGTCACCGAAGCCAAACGTCAGGTTAGCCAACGTCTCGACGGTGCCGCCATTGATATGCCCGCCGGCCCGTCAGAAGTGCTGGTGATTGCCGATAGCGGCGCCACCCCGGCGTTCGTCGCCTCCGATCTGCTGTCGCAAGCCGAACACGGGCCGGATTCCCAGGTGATTTTATTAACGCCGGATGCCGCCATGGCACAGGCGGTGGCCGACGAGGTTGATCGGCAGTTGGCCGCATTGCCGCGTGCGGAAACCGCCCGTCAGGCGCTGGCCAGCAGCCGGTTGATCGTCGCACAGGATCTGGCGGAATGTCTGCGCATCAGCAACCAGTACGGCCCGGAGCACCTGATCATTCAGACCCGTAACGCCCGCGAACTGGTCGACGCCGTCACCAGCGCCGGTTCGGTGTTCCTCGGCGACTGGTCGCCAGAATCTGCCGGTGATTATGCTTCTGGCACCAATCACGTGCTGCCGACCTACGGTTACACCGCCACCTGCTCCAGCCTGGGGCTGGCGGATTTCCAAAAGCGCATGACGGTGCAGGAACTGACGCCGCAAGGCTTTATCAACCTGGCCGCCACCATTGAGCAGCTTGCCGCTGCCGAACAGCTGATCGCCCACAAGAATGCCGTCACTCTGCGCGTCGCCGCATTGAAGGAGCAAGCATGAGCATAGACAATCTGGCACGCCAGAACGTACGTGAGTTAACGCCTTACCAGTCGGCGCGCCGGCTCGGCGGCAAGGGCGACGTATGGCTGAACGCCAATGAATATCCATTGGCGCCGACCTTCGAACTGACCGCGCAGACCTTCAATCGCTATCCGGAATGCCAGCCGGCATTGGTGATTGAACGCTATGCCGAATATGCCGGCGTGCAGAAACAGCAGGTGCTGGTCAGCCGTGGCGCGGACGAAGGCATCGAACTGCTGATCCGCGCATTCTGCGAGCCGGGTCAGGACGCCATTCTGTTTTGCCCGCCAACCTACGGCATGTACGCCGTCAGTGCCGAAACCTTCGGCGTCGAGCGCCGCACGGTAGCGGCGAAAGACGACTGGCAGCTCGATCTGCCGGCGATTGCCGACAGCCTGGACCACGTCAAGCTGGTGTATGTCTGCAGCCCAAACAACCCGACCGGCAACCTGATCGATCCGAACGACTTGCGCGCGCTGCTGGAGATGACCAAAGGCAAGGCGATTGTCGCGATTGACGAGGCCTACATCGAGTTTTGCCCGCAGGCCAGCGTGGTCGGCTGGCTGAACGACTATCCACACCTGGCTATCCTGCGCACCCTGTCGAAAGCGTTCGCGCTGGCGGGTCTGCGCTGTGGTTTTACCCTGGCCAATCCACCGTTGATCGCACTGTTGCTGAAGGTGATCGCCCCGTATCCGCTCTCCACTCCGGTGGCCGATATCGCCGCACAGGCGTTGAGCGTTGAAGGGCTGCGCGTGATGCGCCAACGGGTTGGCGAGATTGCCGCCAACCGCAGTTGGCTGCAGCAGGCATTGGCTGACTGCGCCTGTGTCGAACAGGTATTTGCCAGCGACAGCAATTATCTGCTGGTACGCTTTAGCGCCTCAAGTAATGTATTTAAAACCTTATGGGATCAGGGCATTATCTTGAGAGACCAAAATAAACAGCCTGGGCTGTCCGGTTGCCTGCGTATCACTATAGGCACCCGCGACGAATGTCAGCGCGTTATTGACGCACTCAAGACCCTGCCCGGAGCAACCGAGACTCGCCAGGAGCCAATGTGAGCCAGAAATTTCTCTTTATTGACCGTGACGGCACGCTGATTGCTGAACCTCCCGAAGATTTCCAGGTTGATCGCCTGGACAAGCTGGCGCTGGAGCCAGACGTTATCCCTTCCCTGCTGGCATTGCAGGCCGCAGGCTATAGCCTGGTGATGATCACCAATCAGGACGGGCTCGGCAGCGCCAGTTTCCCACAGGATACCTTCGATGCGCCGCACAATATGATGATGCAGATCCTGTCGTCGCAAGGGATTCAGTTCGAGGATATCCTGATCTGCCCACACCTGCCGGCAGACAACTGCGACTGCCGCAAGCCAAAAACCGCGCTGGTAAAACATTATCTGGAACCGGGCGTGATCAACGTGGCCAACAGCTACGTGATCGGCGATCGCCAGACCGACGTGCAACTGGCGGCCAATATGGGCATTCAAGGCTTGCTGTATCAGCGTGAAACCCTCGGCTGGAAGGAGATCGCTCGTCAGTTGACCCAGCGCGATCGCCATGCTCACGTAAATCGCGTCACCAAGGAAACGCAGATTGACGTCAACGTCTGGCTGGATCGTGAAGGCGGCAGCAAGATAAAAACCGGCGTCGGCTTTTTTGATCACATGCTGGATCAGATCGCCACCCACGGCGGCTTCCGTATGGATATCCAGGTCAACGGCGATCTGTACATCGACGATCACCACACGGTGGAAGACACCGCGCTGGCGCTGGGTGAAGCGCTGAATAAAGCGCTGGGTGACAAACGCGGCATTGCGCGCTTCGGCTTCGTGTTACCGATGGATGAATGCCTGGCGCGCTGCGCGATGGACATTTCCGGCCGGCCGCACCTCGAATATAAAGCGGAATTCAACTATCAGCGCGTTGGCGATCTGAGCACCGAAATGGTTGAACATTTCTTCCGTTCACTGTCCTATACCATGGGCTGCACGCTGCACCTAAAGACCAAGGGCAAAAACGATCACCACCGGGTAGAAAGCCTGTTCAAGGTGTTCGGCCGCACGCTGCGCCAGGCGATTCGCGTTGAGGGTAATACCCTGCCGAGCTCGAAAGGAGTGCTGTGATGAACGTGGTGATTCTTGATACTGGCTGCGCCAATCTGTCATCGGTGACCTACGCGGTGCAACGCCTGGGTTACCAGCCGACGGTCAGCCGCGATCCCGAGATCGTGTTGCGCGCCGACAAACTGTTCCTGCCAGGTGTCGGCACCGCGCAGGCGGCGATGGAACAGCTGGAGCAGCGCGAACTTATCGAGCTGATCAAGGCCTGCACCCAGCCGGTGTTGGGCATTTGTCTCGGCATGCAACTGTTGGCCAGCGGCAGCGATGAGAATGGCGGCATCAAAACGCTCGGCATTATCGACACGCCGGTACAACAGATGAGCGACGTTGGCCTGCCGTTGCCGCACATGGGCTGGAATCAGGTATCGGCCCAGGCAGGCAACCATTTGTTCCGCGGTATCGACGACGGTACCTACTTTTATTTTGTCCACGGTTATGCGATGCCAATATGCCCAAGCACCATCGCCCAGGCCAACTACGGCGAGCCGTTCACCGCCGCCGTGCAAAAAGACAATTTCTTCGGCGTGCAGTTTCATCCAGAACGTTCTGGTACGGCCGGCGCGCAACTGCTGAAAAACTTTCTGGAGATGTAGGCAGCATGATTATTCCCGCTTTGGATTTGATCGATGGCAACGTGGTGCGCCTGCATCAGGGTGATTACGGCCAACAACGCGACTACGGCAGCGATCCGCTGTTGCGGCTGCAGGATTATCAGCAGCAAGGCGCACAGGTGCTGCATCTGGTGGATCTGACCGGCGCCAAAGACCCGACGGCACGCCAGATTCCGCTATTGCGTAAACTGCTGGCCGGGGTGAACGTGCCGGTGCAGGTAGGCGGCGGTATTCGCAGCCAACAGGACGTTGAGGCGCTGTTAGAGGCCGGCGCCAGCCGGGTGGTGATTGGCTCTACCGCCGTCAAACAGCCGGCGCTGGTGCAGAGCTGGTTTGAGCGCTATGGCGCCGACGCGTTGGTACTGGCACTGGACGTACGCATCAATGCCGAAGGCAGCAAGCAGGTAGCCATCAGCGGCTGGCAGGAAAATTCCGACGCCCAGTTGGAACAGGTGGTTGAACAGTTTCTGCCCTATGGTCTGAAACACGTTCTTTGTACCGATATTTCACGCGACGGTACCCTGGCCGGTTCCAACGTGGCGCTATACCGGGAAATCTGCCAGCGTTATCCGCAGATCGCCTTTCAGGCGTCCGGTGGCATTGGCGGGCTGGATGATATTGCGGCGCTGCGCGGCAGCGGCGTAGAAGGCGTTATCGTGGGGCGCGCCCTGCTGGAAGGTAAATTTAGCGTTGAGGAGGCGATCGCATGCTGGCAAAACGGATAATACCCTGCCTGGACGTGAAGGACGGACAGGTGGTGAAAGGCGTGCAGTTTCGCAACCACGAAATCATTGGCGACATCGTGCCGCTGGCGCAGCGTTATGCGCAAGAAGGTGCCGACGAGCTGGTGTTTTATGATATCACCGCCTCAAGCGACGGCCGCGTGGTGGATAAAAGCTGGGTGTCACGCGTGGCGGAAGTGATCGATATTCCCTTCTGTGTCGCCGGCGGCATCAAAAGCGTCGATGACGCCAGCCAGATACTGTCTTTCGGCGCAGACAAGATTTCGATCAACTCACCGGCATTGGCGGATCCCAGCCTGATCGGTCGCCTGGCGGATCGTTTTGGCGTGCAGTGCATCGTGATCGGCATTGATACCTGGTATGACAGCGAAAGCGGCAAGTATCACGTCAATCAGTATACCGGCGACGAAAGCCGCACCCGCGTTACCCAATGGGAAACGCTGGACTGGGTGAAAGAAGTGCAAAAACGCGGTGCCGGCGAGATCGTGCTGAACATGATGAATCAGGACGGGGTGCGTAACGGCTACGATCTGCAACAGCTGCAGCGCGTGCGCGAGGTGTGCAACGTGCCGCTGATCGCTTCGGGCGGCGCCGGCACCATGGAACACTTCCTGCAGGCCTTCCGTGACGCCAACGTTGACGGCGCCCTGGCCGCATCGGTGTTCCATAAGCAAATTATCAATATCGGCGAACTGAAACGGTTCCTGGCCGATCAAGGCGTGGAGATTCGCGTGTGTTAACAGAACAACAAAAAAACCGGCTCGATTGGCAAAAAACCGGCCAGCTGATGCCGGCGATCGTCCAGCATGCCGTTTCCGGTGAAGTGCTGATGCTGGGTTATATGAACCAGGAGGCGCTGGCAGCGACCGAGCAGAGCGGCAAAGTGACCTTTTTCTCGCGCAGCAAACAGCGCCTGTGGACCAAGGGCGAAAGTTCCGGCAACGTCCTCAATGTGGTCAGCATCACGCCGGACTGCGATAACGATACGCTACTGATTCTGGCCAGGCCGATCGGCCCGACCTGTCACCTTGGCAACAGCAGTTGCTTCCACCCGGCGAACAGCGACTGGGGCTTCCTGTATCAGTTGGAGCAGCTGCTGGCAGAGCGCAAGCATGCCGATCCGAGCAGTTCCTACACCGCCAGCCTGTACGCCAGCGGCACCAAGCGCATCGCGCAAAAAGTCGGCGAAGAAGGCGTGGAAACCGCACTGGCCGCAACGGTCAACGATCGTGCCGAGCTGACCAACGAAGCGTCAGATCTGATTTACCATCTGCTGGTATTGCTGCAGGATCAGCAGCTAGATCTCAGTACGGTGATCGGCCGTCTGCGCGAGCGCCACGCCAAATAACCGAATTTTGGCCAAAAAAAACCCGGCAGCGCCGGGTTTTAATCAACATAATCCGATCGTTACGACGTTCTCTTCAGATCTTTCACCGCATTGCGCAAAATGACAATCGCCGAGCCGACGATCAGGCCGACAATCAGCGCCAGCAAAATGGTCAGCGCGCGTTTCGGACTGTCACGCAACTCGGGCAGATCGGGACGCTGGATATAGCGGTAGGCGCTCAACCCGTCCAGGTTTTCTTCATAATTGTTCAGTGCAATCAACGCACGCTGGGTTTCATAGTACTCACGATCCAGCGCCAGAGGACGCGTACTTTCGTTGGCCAGCAACGAATTCAGCGCCGGTGCGCCCAGCAGGAACAGGCTGTCATCGGACAGGTCTTCCGACATCTGGACCTTCGGCTCCTGGATCTTGGCCGCCGTCGCGACTTTCACGGCTTCGCGCAGCACTTTCAAGCGCTGATTCTTTTTCTCTTCGGCCACGCCCAACTGTGCGGCAAGCGTTTCGTTTAATTCCTTTTTCTTCACCACCAGCGTGCTTTTAATGTCATCTTTGGCACCGTTCACCACCACGCGGTTGACGTTATCAATGTAGACCTGCAGTTTTTTCTGCGCTTCGGCGGCGCTGGTAGCGGTAAAGGAGATCCGCAGAGGATCGTTGGAGCCGCTGACCAAAGGATTAACGTTCAGTTTCAATGGCGTTTTCATACGTTGTAACGACATCGACAAGGAAGTCATGGTTCCATTGAAGCGGTTGAACAGCAGTTCCTGCAACGCCGGAATAGAGGTTTTATCCTGTGGCGAAGAGGTGAAAATAATATTTTGCGCAGTATTGTAGTTGGCCAGCTGGCCGGCCGTCGGACGACTCACCACCGCTTCCGAGGTCCATTGCTGTTTGGCAACCGCCAAATAAATGCCACCCAGAATCAATGTCACTATGATCGAAATAATTATCGTCTTTTTACCCTGCCATAACTGGAGTACGACGCCAATCAGGGAAAAGTCATCGCCGCGTGAAGAGGCTAACGGTTTATTTTCAAAAGTCATATATTTCTCAGACAATTAACAGGCATGAAAATCAAAAAATTGCGCGTTGCCGTGTGACAAATGACGCGATGAGGGAGATGCTGGAGAAGATGCAAAAACGTTCTTCCAGGCGGAAGAACGTTTTGTTTTTAAACCTTATGACCGCTGGAAACTCAGCTCAGCCATTCGGTGTGGAACACGCCTTCTTTATCGGTGCGCTTGTAAGTGTGCGCACCGAAGTAGTCGCGCTGCGCCTGGATCAGGTTCGCCGGCAGCACCGCAGAACGGTAGCTGTCATAGTAGGCGATGGCAGCGGAGAAGGTTGGCGTCGGGATACCGTTTTGTACCGCATAGGAAACCACATCACGCAGCGCCTGCTGGTATTCGTCGGCGATTTGCTTGAAGTAAGGCGCCAGCAGCAGGTTGGCGATGTCGGCATTTTCTGCGTAGGCATCGGTGATCTTCTGCAGGAACTGCGCACGAATGATGCAGCCGGCGCGGAAGATCTTGGCGATTTCGCCGTAGTTCAGATCCCAGTTATTTTCTTTGGACGCCGCTTTCAGCTGTGAGAAGCCCTGCGCGTAAGAAACGATTTTGCCCAGGTACAGAGCGCGACGCACTTTTTCGACAAACTCGGCCTTGTCACCGGAGATGACCGCCGCCGTTGGGCCGCTCAGCACTTTGGACGCGGCAACGCGTTGCTCTTTCAGCGAGGACAGGTAGCGCGCAAACACCGACTCGGTGATCAGCGACAGTGGCTCACCCAGATCCAGCGAGCTCTGGCTGGTCCACTTGCCAGTGCCTTTGTTGGCGGCTTCGTCGAGGATCACATCAACCAGGTATTTACCTTCTTCATCTTTTTTGGTGAAGATGTCTTTGGTGATGTCGATCAGGTAGCTGTTCAGTTCGCCTTTGTTCCATTCGGCAAAGGTGGTGGCCAGGTCTTCGTTGCTCAGGTTCAGCGCCTGCTTCAGCAGCGAGTAGGCTTCGGCGATCAGCTGCATGTCGCCGTATTCGATGCCGTTGTGTACCATTTTCACGTAGTGACCGGCACCGTCGGCGCCAATGTAGGTCACGCAAGGTTCGCCTTCGGCAACCGCGGCGATTTTCTCCAGGATTGGCGCAACCAGTTCATAGGCTTCTTTCTGGCCGCCAGGCATGATGGAAGGACCTTTCAGCGCGCCCTCTTCACCGCCGGAAACGCCGGTGCCGATGAAGTTGAAACCCTGGTCAGACAGTTCGCGGTTACGGCGAATGGTGTCCTGATAGTAGGTGTTGCCACCGTCGATCAGGATGTCGCCTTTATCCAGATGCGGCGTCAAAGACGCGATAGTCTTATCGGTTGCTTCGCCTGCTTTGACCATCAGCAAAATGCGACGTGGTTTTTCCAGCGATTCAACGAATTCTTCGACGGTATAGTACGGCGCCAGGTTTTTACCCGGGTTCTCGGCGATAACTTCGTCAGTCTTGTCTCCAGAACGGTTGAAGATGGAAACGGTATAACCGCGACTTTCGATGTTGAGTGCCAGATTGCGGCCCATTACCGCCATGCCGACAACGCCGATTTGTTGTTTGGACATTACTAACTCCTGTCTGAAGTAGGACGTCTGAGGCTACAACTCGTGCCTCAGCTATGTATCAAGCATGTTAACTCAGGTACAAGGAAAGAGGATAGCAATTGATGTGATAGGCAATAAAAGTAAGAAAAACACGCAGTAACTCCTCGTAATTGCTCATTTTTATTCCACACATCTGCAAATGACATGAATTCTTAACGCGTCAGCACCGCGAGAATTTCTTCTGTTTTTTCTTTCATTAATTGCCCGTTAGCCGACAACTCGACCTTCGGCCGCAATGCGAGCGCATCTCCACTGGCAAGCTTGCCTCGCGCCTGCTCGGCGATAAACACCTCAACGTATTTTCGACACCGTTGCCTTAAATCCGCCCGTAGCGATCGTGCAAACGCTCGATGTCATCTTCACCCAGATAGTGTCCGGACCTGACCTCAATCATTTCCAAATCGATTTTACCCGGGTTTTCAAGCGTATGAACGCTACCGGCGGCGATGAAGGTCGACTGGTTTTCCGCCAGATAAAACTCGTTACCATCAACGTTTACTTTTGCCATCCCGCTGACCACCACCCAGTGCTCGGCACGATGCAGGTGGCGCTGCACCGACAGGCCCTCCCCCGGACGAACGATGATTTTCTTCACTTCGAAGTGTTCGCCGCGGTCAATATCGCTGATTTTCCCCCACGGGCGGTAGGCCGATGAATGCTGGCGGAAGTGGTGGAGGTTGCGTTTTTTCAGTTCATCGACCACTTTTTTCACTTCCTGCACCCGGTCTTTTACCGAAATGAGCAATGCATCGTTGGTATTGATGACAACTATATTTTCTAGGCCAATAGTAGCGACCAAAGCGTTCTCTGAAGAAATATAGTTATTGCTCGAGTCGATGGAGATGATTTCGCCGTCCGTCACGTTACCCTGCGCATCTTTATCGGACACATCCCACAACGAAGACCAGGAACCCACGTCGCTCCAGCCGGCATCGATCGGGATCACCACCGCCGCCTGGGTTTTTTCCATCACCGCGTAGTCGATCGAGTCGCTTGGACAATGATTGAAAATCTGCTCATCGACGCGAATAAAGTTCATATCACGGTGGCTTTGCTGAATCGAGCGTTGCGTGATTTGATAAATTTCCGGGCTGAGGGTTTTCAATTCGGCCAGGAAGGTCTCCGCCTTGAACATAAACATGCCGCTGTTCCAGCTATATTCTCCGCTGGCCAAATATTCCCGCGCCTTTTCAAGGCAAGGTTTTTCCACGAAGGCATCAACCTCGAAGCACGCATCGCAGAACGCACTACCGCGTTTGATGTAACCGTAACCGGTTTCCGGATGTTCAGGGATGATGCCGAAGGTGACCAACTGCCGTTTGGCAGCGTATTCCATTGCCAGGTTAATTGCGCGGTGGAAAACATCCACGTTCTTGATCAAATGGTCAGCGGCCAGTACCAACAGCGTATCACCCGGGCTGCTTTCCGCTGCCAAATGCGCAGCCAGCGCCACTGCCGGCGCGGTGTTACGGCCACTTGGCTCCAAGATGATATTGCTACCCAGACGTTCGATTTCGCGCAGTTGCTCGGCAACCAGGAAGCGATGCTGTTCATTGCAAATCACCAACGGATCCGCGACCTCGATGCCTTGCAGACCGGTCAGGCGCTGCAGGGTTTGCTGCAATAAACTGAAGCCCGTATTATCAATCGATAAAAACTGCTTGGGAAAAGCTTCGCGCGACAGAGGCCACAGACGGCTGCCGGTACCACCTGCCATGATGACAGGAATTAACTTGGACATGAGTTAACCTTCGATTAATTTATCAATCTGCTCGACAAACGGTTGTAATTGCGTGGCCCAGCTTTGATTGCGTGCAATGAAGGCCTTGCCGTTTAGCGAAATGCGTTGATAGTAGTCTTGATTGCTGTTCAGTTTCAAAACTGCCTGTACGTAGTCGTCTACGCTTTCGGCAATGATCAGATCCCGATCCGGCTGCGCATGGATGCCTTCATAACCGACGGAAGAAACAATCGCCGGAATGCCATGCGCCATATATTCCAGCACTTTGTTTTGCACGCCGGCGCCAAGGCGCACGGAACAGATACCGGCCAGTGCCGGCACCGTATAATGACCGATGTCTTCGATCTCCCCCGTCACTTCAACGCCTGGGTACTGCAGCAGGCTCTTGATGCTGCTTTCTTGGATACGGCCAATCACCACGAAGGTATAATCGCCATGCTGGCGTAATACCGGCATCACTTTACTGGCAAACCACAGGGCGGCATCCATGTTCTGCACGGAATTCATATTGCCGATAAAGACCAAACGTTTTGAATCATTCTTTTCGCTGTTAGTGTAGGACGACATATCTACGCCGTTAGAACACACCAAAACTTTATTATCGTAGTTATTTTTATATAAATATTCTTTGTCTACTTTAGAAACAAATACTGCCAAATCAATTTTTTCGATTAATTGTCTTTCATAACAGTTCAAGCGATTTTGCTCGAGCGAGTAAATGAAGTTTTTTAACCCCGCCTTACCCGCGACCTGACGCACCCGTTCGTAATTCATCGAGATGGCGTCGGTCATCTCTACCACTTTAGGTTGGGGAAGATTAACGATGTATTCGCTGGTGCGCACCAGGTGCGCCAATAACAGCTGACACTCTCTGGCCTTGCTATTGACCAGCTGTTGAAACTCGTCCGAACGGTAGTAGGCAATCTGCAATGGCGTACGTTTAAAAACGTTTACCATTGTCAGCAGTGTGTTCAGTCGGGATTTCCAGGTGGGCAACATGACGCGATGCACTTCTGAAAATACGCCGTCCTGCGGCACCGGATAGTTTAATTCGCTTGGCGTTTCACAGAGAGAGACCAGAATCAATTCATACTTTTTGGCGAGTTCTTTGCAAATATTAAATATTCTCAAACGGTCACCGCCAATTACCGGATATGGAAACCGCGGGGTGACTATCAAAATTTTATTCACCGTTCCCTCTCTTCAGTAGACGGTTTAATTCACTTTCTATTTGATGATGCTCTTGCGGCGCACGCGGCGAATAAAACGCGTCGCCAAACCCTTGCCCCAAGAAACGCTCCATGGCGGCCAGCCCTTGCTTGAAGTCATGGCCGTCGCGGTACAGCCAGACAAATTCGTCACGCTGCTCTTTGAAGGTAGCAATGTCGGACGCCAGGACCAGTTTACCGGCCAGTTTACCTTCGGCAATGGTACGCCCGTACCCTTCGTTAAGCGAATGCGCCCAGACAAACGAACAAGAGTGATACAGTGCGACAATGTCTTCATCGGCAATCTGCGGATAGATGGTCACGTGCTGCTGAATAGCCGCGAACTCGGGCCGTGCGAGCATCGAACGATCGCCGCTCATGCCAATCACCCGCAGCGGCAGCTGGCGGTATAACCCGCTTTGCAGGTAAAGCATCAGCGCGCCGTGGAAATCTTTGTTTTCGCCGCGTCCGGAACACAGCAGGATGAACTTTTCATCCGAAGGGCTGGTTTTGGCAATCAGGCTCTCGAAGCGATAAAAACCGTTGAGTAAAACGCGCTTTTCACACGCCGGGAAGCAGTTATAGATATTGGCCTGCCGCAAGATCGCCTGGGAAACAAAAAACACCTTGCGCTTCAAGGCGCAGGCAAACTGCTGACTGATACGAATATACAACGCCGCAAAGCTGGTTTTTTTATTCGGGATAAAGTCATGCACCACCATCACCGACTTTGGCGAGAGCGCCCCCAACAGGGCGATCGAATTATAAGGATAAATGGTGACTGTCGCCCGTGAAAACCAGGCGTAAAGCGGTACGTAGCATTGCTCGAACAGTACAAAGAGAATATTAATCAGCCCGCGTGGCAGCTTGTACCATAAACGAGGCATGCGCAGCTGGACACACTCATAGCCCAGTTTATTCAGGGCAAACGCAAGATTGTCACAGTATACCGGGATACCTCGATGCAGGTAGCCAGAGAAAAAATTGTTAATCAAGATTTTTTTCATCAGATTGCTGTGGCCTTACAAAAAAAAGATAGGAAATCAAAATAACGGGCAACGCTTTAAACAACGAGACGAAGGGTTGAACCATCTCCGCGCGGGTCGTATAGAACAGGAACGGCAGCATGGCGATACCGCACAGGTTCAGGATTGGATTGCGCGTTTGTAATAATTTATCAATCACCACGATAAACAGGATGCAATAGCCGAACAGCACCAGCGGGAACAGCACCGTGGAGACAATCATCGACTCAAGCAGAATCGACGATGACAGGGCAATCCCCTCGCTGGCACCGGAGAGCGCCACATGGGTATAGGCCTGTGCAACCGTTGCGTCACCGCTACCGATGCCAATCAGATCGAAGAACTGTCTGAACACCAGGGCCGGGTCGACGCCGGCCAACACCTCCGGCCCGCTCGACATTTGCAGTACGTCCTTGATGCCAAACACGGTCGAAGAAAGCGAATCCAGCACGATCAGCAGGTAGCTGGTGAAATCGATGGTAAAACCTTCACGCACGTATGACACCACGCTGAGCAACACAAACACCGCGATCACCGGTACCACCCCGGTCATACGCTTAAACAGCTGGTAACCCCGTTGTCTGTTTTGTATTGCCACCAAAATGAACAGCGCCATCAATGAGAAGAAAAACTTGTTCCTGACGCCGATCACCAGATCCGAGGCAATCATCAACAAGCCAATGAACTTCACCTTTTTAGAGCTGGGGAACAGGAACACCGCCAGACCGAGCACATTGGAGAACCCGCTGATCGAACGAATGATAAACGGCACCGAGGCGTGCAACTCATCGCCCTCGGTATAAATCGCCAAGTGACCCAGCCCGGAAGAAATCAGGAATGATGCGTAGACAAATATTTTATAAAACTGGCAAACCGCCACCAGCAGAAACACCAGATAGAAAATCTGGCTTAACTGATACTCGTTGCGCCAGGTCGTGGCCTTGACCTCAAACAGAGGACAGCAGGCAAACAGGAACAGGTTGACCCAGATAACCGACAGTAAAAAAAGCTGAAAATTGGCGTCCGTGGTCGTATAGATAAGATAGACCGCCGGTATGCCCAGTATCAGCGAAAACATAAAGCAGAACATCAGCGCCAGCGAGAAGTAACGTATCCGGTTAAAGTAGAAAAACGCCAACACGCTGAAGAAGAGGATACTGACGATGGCAAAGGTAATATTTCTGTTACTGTCGAGCAGGTTCAGCGCCGAGGTTATCGCCATGAAAACCGCAAACAGCGCGGCAAGAGAAAATGTCAAAACGACATTTTGCTTCCTCATGTCTATCTGCAGGGGGGAATAGGTTTGGCTCATAAAGTAGGCTTGTCTTTTTTCATATAGATAAACAGGAAGAGTAATAAGCAGACAAAACTGATCGACTCTACCAGCAGAATAGAGCCTGCGGTGCCAGTCACCCCCCAACGGGTGGTGGCATAGTACATCGCCGGCAATGCGACGATAAAGCACAGAATGGAGGTAAACAGACCGACCTTGAATAACCCTTGCGATTGCAGCATTGCCGTCAGCGCGCCGTTAACGCACTTGACCGCGGCAATCATTAAGAAAATCACGATCAGGCTTTGGGTATACGCATTATCCAGCAGGAAATACTTGCCAAACAGCAGTATCAACAGGTAATAAGCGAGCGTCGAAAATAGGGTGTAGCCAATAATCAAGCCGAAAAACTTGGTTAACAACGCCGAGCAATTACGATTGAAACCGAGCGGAATACCGCAGAACTTGGCATATGCCACCGTCGACAGCACCGATGACACCATCACCAGCGGATCGACCATGCGGAAAACCTGCCCATAGGCAGCCAGGTTTTCCGGCGAGAAATGCTTGATGTAGAAGTTATCCAGACGGCTGTAAAATATGACGATAACCGCAGTAAGCCCAATGCTGTAGGTATGTCGATAGAGCGGCGCAATCTCTTTTAACCGGCTGAGGCGCAATACCCGCAGCCAGGAAAAATCGGTGGCGAACATCAGTTTACTCACCACCAGCAACGAGAAGATCACCTCAACGCACAGATATACCCAGGGTGATAACGCCATGGCCGAAAAATAACTGATGGCAAAAAACACCCCCAGTAACAACGTGGCCAAAATAACCCGATCCAACAGCATGCGGTTATTGTTCTGCGACTGAAAATAACTGACTGCCAGATTAAATAATAACGAGAAAGGCAACACCAGCGCTAATGGCAGCAGGAAACCTGCCTCATAGCCTTGGAAAATCAACACGGAAAAAACCACCAGGCTGACGATCACACCAACGCTGATCTTTTGTAAACACACCAACTCAAGCAACCGCGTTCTTTCTTGCTGCTGTAATTCGGTATAACGACGGATAACAAATACATCGACACCGAAATCAACCACGATCCGCATGATTTCGATGATACCGACCAGCAGCACAAAGTCCCCGCCGTTTTCGATACCTAAAGAACGGGTAATAAGGATAATGGCCAGCGTTTTAAGACTGAAATAACATATTTTATTAATCAGCGAATAAAAACCATCTGATAATATTTCTTTAATCATTTTACTACTCAGCCATGCGCTTGTTTATTACTCAAACCTGTTTCAGAAGGCCACGGTTTGACGAAAATGGCATTATTTCTGGCTTAACTCGCCAGCAAACAATGAAGAAAATTTAACAGATAGCCGTACTGCGTAATGAAAACCGTTTACATTATACGCCGGCGACTTGTTTGGTTCGGAAATAACATCGGGGTTTAAACCTGCAACACGCCTCGACAGCGCCGATTTTATGCACGCTACCGCCCTTGGCTTGCAGCTACCAATGCACTGGGGATTTCATAAACGGCGTTCATCGACCAAAAACGCCCGGCTTGACGTCCAGTTTCTGCCAGCGCGTGTCAATTAGATAACCGCTGTTAATACATTTACTAAACAAATTTGGCCAATGTTACCATAGCGACTGAAACACCAACAGCGCCGCTGGCCAGCGATAGTAGGCCGTTTTCCCCTCGCCAGCAAATACAAATGATTTAAAAAAAACCGATTGCCTGATTTGCCTCCGCTAAGACATATCTTAGCGCTTGCCCTGCCCGACGCCGGAACCGCATATTTAATTTGCGCCTCAGTTGGCCGAGTCAAATAGCGATCTGATGCACCAGCGGATAATAACGCACGTTATTACCTTACCGGCAAAGCTTATTCCGCAGCGGATCCGCTTGCCAGCAACGGGTTGACTTTACTTTTTATATCCCTGGGGATTGTTGCTCTGCCAGTTCCAGGTATCACGCATCATTTCATCAATGCCGCGTTTGACTTCCCAACCCAGCTCCCGCTTGGCCAACGCGGCATCGGCCCAGAACGCCGGCAGGTCGCCGTCTCGGCGTGGCAGAATTTGATAGGGGATCGTTACCCCAGCGGCTTTTTCAAAGGCATGAACCATCTCCAGCACCGAGTAACCGACCCCGGCGCCGAGATTGTAGGCTTTGCAGCCGCTGTTGCCGTTTAAATGATCCATCGCCATCAGATGCCCTTCGGCCAGATCCATAACGTGAATGTAATCACGCACCCCGGTGCCATCCTTGGTCGGATAGTCGCCGCCAAAGATACCGAGCTTCTCCAGTTTGCCGATGGCCACTTGCGCAATGTACGGCAACAGGTTGTTAGGAATACCGTTCGGATCTTCACCGATAAGCCCCGAAGGATGCGCTCCCACCGGGTTGAAGTAGCGCAGCGCGATAATGGAAAACGCCGGCTCGGCCTTGGCGAAATCCTGCAGAATCTGCTCGACCATCAGCTTTGAGGTGCCGTAAGGGCTGGTTGTGCCGCCGATCGGCGTGGTTTCTACGTACGGTACCGGCGCATTGGCGCCATAGACGGTGGCAGAAGAACTGAAGATAAACTGGTGTACGCCGGCCTCGCGCATCGCCTGCAGCAGAACCAGGGTGCCGGCAACGTTGTTCTGGTAATATTCTAACGGCTTGCGGGTAGACTCACCGACCGCCTTCAGACCGGCAAAATGAATCACCGAGGAGATGTCATGCGCGTCAAAAATGCGCTTTAGGCATACGCGATCCTGGATATCGCCCTGATAGAACACCGCGGCCTTGCCGGTTAATTGTTCGACCCGGTGCAGAGATACCTCGGATGCGTTCGACAAGTTATCCAGTACTACGACATTTTCACCACGCTCTAACAGCGCCAATACGGTATGTGACCCAATATAGCCGGCACCGCCGGTGACCAAAATCGCCATAACTTCTCCTCATTTGTGCCCGATGGCACGATATAGTTCGAACTCAGCTGCCTTATTCTACTCCTTAATTATCTTTCTGTGTGCTAACTGTCACCGTCATCAAAGTAGAAATGGACAAAAAAACCGCGGGTTGCTGCGGTCAACCTTCACGTCCGAGGTCATAAGGCTGGATGAGAGTAAAACGAGGCCGCGCCGAGATCTGTCAGAAAGAACTGAAAAGGCCCGACGGTAAGACACCGTCAGGCCGGGGAAATGCCTACTTCGCCCGCGCGAAATACTGCGCTACGCGTTTCACATCGTTCTCATCAAGGGTGCCGGAATCGCTCAGCAAGGTGATCCAGGATTTTATGTAGGTGTATTTGGCCGACGCCAGATCGCGTTGCGCACTGTACAGTTGCTGCTCGGCGTTGAGCACGTCAACGTTGACACGCTGCCCGGCCAGCACGCTTTTACGCGTGGCCTCCACCTGCGTGGTGGCCGATTTGACCGCCAGCTCATAGGCCGCCAGCTTGGCGCGACTACTGATGCACAAATTAAACTGTTTACGCAAATCGTTGAGCGTGGTGCCTACCTGCGCATCCATCTCGTACATCGCCTGACCATAGCGTGCCGCCGCCTGGCGGGTCGAGGCGGCGACACCGCCGCCCGAATAGATCGGCATGCTGACCTGCACGCCAATGCTGTCGGTGCGGTATTTCTGGTTGACGGTGTTATCGCTGCTGGAGTCATTCTCGGAATGGCTGGCGTAAATCTGTACCTGCGGCATAAAGCCGGCACGACTGCGTTCCACATCGTACTTGGCTGCATCCACCCCATGACGCGAAGCCGCCAGTTCCGGGTTGTTCTGCATGGCAATTTTCTGCCACTCCTCAAACTTGGAGGGGATCAACGGCGCGATCTGGAATTTGCCCGGCCGCAATACCTGTAACTCGTCAAACTGGCTGAGCGGCATGCCGATGATCACTTCCAGTTCCCGCTGCGCCGCGTCCAGCGCGTCGCGTGCTTCGATCTCCTGCGCTTCGGCCAGGCTATAACGCGCCTGCGTTTCGGACAGGTCGGTGACCGTCCCCTCACCGGCAGTCAGCAAACGATCGTTGAGCGCCAGCTGTTCTTTATAGGCCGCCTTTTGCGCTTCTGCCAAGGCAATCTGATCTTTGGCATACGCGACTTCGACGTAAGCGCCAACCACGCGCACCGCCAGATCCATAAATTTGGCACGGTAACGCTCATCAGACATCAGCGTCTGTGCCACGCCGGCTTTATATCGCGCATAGGCCTCGTAATCGAACACCGGCTGGGTCAGCGTCACCGAGCCGGAATAACTGCGATATTGCTGACTGTTGGTGGTCTGGATCGTTTCGCCGGTAAATATATTGCTCTGCGGTTGTTTCACCGTTTGCCAGTTCTTGGGGGCGTTCTGGTAGTTGAATGCCACTTTTGGCAGCAAGCCGGCTCGACCGATATTTTTGTTTTCGTCCCCTGCCTGTTTCTCTTTTAATGCCGCCTGGAAGGTCGGATCCTTATCAAGTGCCAGCGAGTATGCGTCCAAAATCCCTATCGAATAAACCGGCGCAGACATCGCAAACATACAGGCGCTGGCCACCAGGCCAGTCGCCCGCCGTTTAAATCGATTCAAAATTATTCCTCAGTCAATGAAGTATGAGCGCGATCCAAAATAGGTTTAAACAGGTAACTGAGCAGCGAACGCGAACCGGTTTTAACAAACACCTCAACCGGCATACCTGGCTTGATTTCTTCCGCGTTGAGCTTTTTCATCCCTTCCGGCGTCACCGTTACCTGCATCTGGTAATAAGGTTCGCCGTTGGCCTTATCCACCAGTCTGTCGGCGGAAATCAGCGTCACCGAGCCTTCTATTTTCGGGGTTTTGTTCTGATTGAAGGCGGTAAACATCAGATCGACCGGCAAGCCATGATAGACCTTGTCGATCATGTCTACCTTCAAGCGCGCATCCACCACCAGATTGGCCTGGCTTGGCACCACATCCATCAGGTGATCCCCCGCTCCCACGACGCCCCCCTGAGTGAAGATGGTCAAACCGACCACCGTGCCGTCGACCGGTGAGGTGATTGCGGTATTGCCCAGATCGAAGTTCGCCATTTCCAGCTTGTTTCTAAATTCACTGGCGTCCATCTGCGTTTGCGCCAGCTGGGTTCGAACCTCCCGTTGATAATCGGCAAAACGTTGATCCACTTTCTGTTGCGACTCTTGCAGCTGTTTCTGCAGTTGACCAATGCGTCCCAAGGTCTCATCGATGCTGCCATTGACTTCGGCAAACTGGCGCTGCACTTCCAGATAGCGGTTGCGCGGCAGATAGCCGTCTGCCGCCAGCTGTTTCATGCTGTTCATCTGCTCGCGCAGGCTGGCAAGCTGGATGTTTTTATTGACCTTGGAATCCTGCAACCCTTTCAACTGGAAGCGCATGCCATCCATCGATTGTTTATAACCATCAATTTCGCTTTGCAGGCCGAGGCGACGTGAATGGAACAGCTGGTTTTGCAGCGCAATGATTTCCGCTACCCGCGGCTGCGTTTGCAACTGCAGCAGTACCGGTGAAAAGGTGACTTTATCCAGCCCATCGCGTTCGGCCAGCAGTCTGCCCTCCGTCGCCAGGGTGGTGTAATACTGATCGCGCAGTGAATCAACCTGCGCCTGCGCCTGTACCTGGCTCAGCTGTACCAATACTTCGCCGGCCTTGACCTTGTCGCCTTCTTTTACCGCGATGTTTTTGATGATACCGCTGGCCGGCGCCTGCACCGTTTTGCGGTTACCGGACACGATCACCGAGCCTGGTGACGCCACGCCTTTGTCCAACGGCGCGAAGGCCGCCCAGGCGAAGAAGCCAAACAGCCCCACGCCCACCACCAGCCACCCCATGCGGGTAAAACGACGTTCATCCTGCGGGATCTGCTGTGAATACGAGTCCTGCGGCTCGCCAATTTGCATAGACATACCAACTCCTTTGACTGCAGGCGGCCATGACAGCACCGCCAGGCAAGTTCACAACTAATTTGTTTGAGTTTTTGGGAAGTTGCCTTCATCCGTCGGTGTATTCACCGCGCGCACCGCCTGTTGGCTAGCCTGGGCTTTCTGCGCATTGGTCAACGCCTGCAATACCTGTTGCGTTGGACCAAACGCATTGACCACGCCATTGGTCAGCAGTAACAGTTTGCTGGTCATCGACAGTAAATTGGTGCGGTGCGTAATCAGGATCACGGTTTTATTGCGCTGTTTGAGGAACAGAATTGCCTGGTTCAAGGCTTTCTCGCCGGCGTCGTCCAGATTGGAGTTCGGCTCGTCGAGCACCACCAGCGACGGATCGCCATATAAGGCCCGCGCCAGCCCGATACGCTGTTTCTGGCCGCCGGACAGGCCGGCTCCGCCGTTACCGATAATCGAGTCATAGCCTTTCGGGAAGCGCAAAATGAGTTCATGCACGCCGGCCAGTTTGGCCGCCTCGATGACCTTTTCGGAGTCCACTTCGTTAAAGCGGGCGATGTTCTCGGCAATGGTGCCGGCGAACAGCTCGATATCCTGTGGCAGATAGCCGATGTACGGCCCCAGTTCGTCCTTGTTCCATTGATAAATGTCGGCATTGTCCAGGCGGACAATACCTTCGCTGACCGGCCAGATACCGACCAGCAAACGCGCCAGCGTCGACTTGCCCGATGCACTCGGGCCGATAATCCCCAACACGTCGCCGGGCTGCAGCGCAAAGCTCACGTTGTGCAACACCGCTTCGACCTTGGATCCCGGCGGAGCGGCGGTAACGCCCTCGACCGACAGTACCCCTTCCGGACGCGGCAGCGACATGCCGGTTCCGCGCTGCGGATGCTCATCCAGCAACTTGACCAGACGGCCATAGGACAGTTTGGCGGCGCTCCAGCTCTTCCAGACGTTAATCACCTGTTCAATCGGCGCCAGGGTTCGCCCCATCAGAATCGAACCGGCGATCATCATCCCCGGCGTGATGTGACCGTCGATCGCCAACCATCCCCCGAGCCCCAGCACCAGCGACTGCAACGAAAGACGGACGAATTTGGTTACCGAGGTCACTCTGGCAGCGCGTTCGCTGGCCACACGTTGACTATTGAGGAACCGCTGATGCAGACCAAACCAACGACGCTTTAAATTCGGCAACATGCCCAACGCTTCGATCACTTCCGCATTGCGCAAATTGGTGCTCGCCAGACTGCCGGACATGATGGACAGTTTGCTGGCCTCCCCCAACGGCTTTTTCGACACCATTTCGTTAATCACCGCCAGCGCGATCAACAGCAGCGATCCGACCAGGGCAAAAAGTCCCAACCACGGATTGAAGAGGAAAATCACCAGCAGGTAAATCGGAAACCAGGGCGCATCAAAAAACGCAAATAAGGCGCTACCGGTGAGAAATTGACGCAACGTAGTCAGATCGCCCAGCATTTGCCCGGCGTCGGACGAGCCGTTTTTAAGATTTGATTCGTATGCTGCGGTGTAGATACGCGTATTGAGGCGCATATCCAGTTGGCTGCCGATGCGGATCACCACCATGCTGCGCACGTATTCCAGCATGGCCATCATGCCGAACAACCCCAGCATGATCAGCGTTAACATCAGCAAAGTGATTTCATTACGCGAAGGAAGAACCCTGTCATATACCTGAAGCATGTAAACAGAAGGAACGAGCATTAATAAATTTATAAATGCAGTAAATATACCAACGGTCCAAAAAACTTTACTGCGTGTGCGTATAACATCCGCAATCTCATTGCGCGGTATGAATTGGTTCACTTTTTATCCTTACTTCACCTACGCTGCCAGTCAAATCCACAGTGATACGTACTAAGGAAAATCTTAATACGCTCATCATCCCAACCCTGCTCAAGACTACAGCGGCTTTTTCATTAACTATAGTTAGACAATCCGAGTTTCGGCAAGATACCAACGAAAAAAAAATCATCGCAGAGAGAATAAATAACAACATGAATCTTATAGGGTTTCTTAGGTAAACAGACAGGCAAAAAGCATAACATCAGTTACTGTAGGGTTAGTGCGGTGAAGAATCGTTCACTTTGCCTAATGTCACCAAATTGAATCATTAGAATACTAATAATAAACAATAATTTTTGGAAATATAACCCTATAATAACTCTGTTAAAAAGATTTTTGCCTTTCTCTGGTCAGCGCCATTTCCGCCGAATAAAAAAGCTTAGCTCTCCATCGAATAATTAAAAAAATAAAAATAATCCGACCATCTTGACAAAAATCGCTTTCACTCCTTTGCTTAAACGGTGAAAACAGAATTGCCATTAATGCGTCTTTTTTAACATTTGGCCGTTTTCGCGTGCATGCACATTTATTTGGATTGCGGGTCCTGTGATTTATTAAACAGGCCTGCTGCTTAATATGCTTAGGTTTTTCAGCTCTGGTTATATCTAAAGGGGTAACGTATGGCCACATTAGTCACACAGCAAACAACTGCTGCCTTTTTCCTGGCGATTTCCGGGAAGAATATTGATAAAGCAGGGTTAGACTATTTTTCGCAAAAGGTTGAAACCAATGCACTTTCTTTAGAGCAACTTGCTCAGAAATTCATTGCCGGTACGGCTGCCTATGCCGGGCGCAGCACCAGCGAGATTGTGACCTCCATTTACACCAACGTTCACGGCAGTGCACCAAGCGGCACCGTGCTGGCCGAACTGTTGGCTAACGGTGCAACATCCGCCTCTGCGGTAAGTTCCATCATCGGTGATTTAATTGGCTATCAGGGCTTTGACGCCACCACACTGGCTCAGCAAAGCGCCTTTGAAACCAAAGTTGAGCAGTCTCTGTTCCCGGTTGCCAGCGCAGCGGCTTCCGCTGGTGCCGCTGACGTTCAGGGGATCTTCCACGTTGTCGGTCTGACGCAAACCCAGGAAGGCGTCAACTACTGGGGTACCGTGCTGGCGAACGGCGCTAAAACGCTGGCTGACATCGCGCAAAGTTTCGTCAACAACAGTCCGCTTAATGGCGTGTCCGATAGCGCATTCATCACCGCGCTGTTCCAGAATGCCTATGAACGTGCCCCAACCAGCGCCGAGCTGGCCTCTTATCAAGAGACAATTAACGGTGGCGCTAGCCGCGGTGACGTGGTGGCGCAGGTAATCGGTGCACTGAAAGATACCGTAGCCGCCGGTGATACCGTAGCTCAGCAACACTTCCAGGCGGCGACGCACGTATGGCAGCCGGGTGAATTGCCAGCGTTGAACTTCCAGGAGCAGGTCGCAGCCGCGTTCCTGAGTATTCCTGGCCGCGGCGTTGACGCTGCAGGTCTGGATACCTGGAGTAAAACGCTGTACAGCGGCGATACGTTTGCACAAATGATCACTACGCTGCTCAATTCTGCCGAATCGCAGAAGAAAGGCGCACAGCTGACCGGGGATGATTTTGTCCAGCACGTTTACACGCTGGTGCATGGTACTGCGGCCAATGCTACCCAGTTGGCACAATACAGTGGTCTGGGCGATAAAACCGCGATCACTCAGGCCATCATCAACGATCTGCGTACCTCGACCGCCACCGATGCCACCACCGTGACCCAGCAGCATGCGTTTGAAGCGGATATCGGTGCCAGCCTGCTGTACAAAACTGCGGCAGCGCTGTCGGCAACCACTGCCGGCGGCAACGCGACCGGCACGGTAAATACCGGTGCCAGCCATGTGCTGAGCAACGCTGAAACTGCCGTTTTGACTGACGTAGTGTTAAACGCCAACGCCGCCAGCGCGGTTAACCTGAAGTTCGCCGATAATCTGGCTAACCTGACCATCAACGGCAGCAGCGCCGCCACCGTCAGCCTGTCCGATAATGGCGTAAGCGCAGGGGTCGCCGTCACCGTGAATAACGGCAACGTAATCCTTAACGGTAGCTCTGGCGAGGATCATGTGCTGCTCACCAGCGAAGCCAACGTGGCTAGTGGCACCGGTGACTTTAACCTTGGCGCAGGCAACGAATCGTTGAAATGGGCAGGCAACGCCGCCACCGGTGCAGCCAACACCGTCGGTAGCGGCATTAGCGCTAACGGTGGTGACGGTATCGACACCATTTCTGCCAACTTTATCACCAAGAACGTCGCCATCACCGGCACCCTACTGCGCACCGCAACCATTACGTCCAACTCTTCGCAGTTCAGCAACTTTGAAAAAGTAGATCTGGCCGGTTATATCGGCAAGGCAACGGTTACCGGCGGCACTTCTACCGCGGCAAACCATACCTTCGACTTCGGCGTACTGACCGGTAATGCCACTACCGAGTCCAGCACCTCTGTTTCGACCACCAACCAGGCGGCGACCTCAACCGTCGGTTCACAGGGCTTCGTGCTCTCCGGTCTGGCCGATCAGGTCAAGGTGATCAACGCCGCTGGCGGTAACTCCGCGCAGTTGGAAGTCACCGGTAACGCTACCTCTGCCAGCGATGTGGCGATCGCCTTCCGCCAGAACGCTACCGATCACTTTAACGTCAACTTCACCGCTGAAAGCAATACCGACATCAATGCCGGTTCGCTGAGCCTGAGCAGCAGCAGTTCCCTGCTGGCTGGTACCGCCCTGCGTACGGTGAATATTTCTTCCGGCGGGACCGGTGATTTTGACAACGTTCTGGCACTGACGGGCACCAACGATCAGGTACAAACCATCAACGTGTCTGGCGATCATACGCTTGATTTGAACCTGGGCAGTGGCTTTACCGACGTACGTACCATCAACGCTTCTACCAACACCGGCGGGCTGAACCTTGATTCGGCACACGGCGGTACCGGTGACGGCCTGATCGTGCAGCTGTTGAACGCCCTGCCATTGAGCGCGGTCACCACCACATTGTTGGCGCCAGTACTGACAGCGCTGGGCTTGAACGGTTATCAGTTGAACGTAACGGGTACCGGGACTGCAGACAGCTTCGACATTGCTGCCAACACCAGCGTTACCGGTGGTGCCGGCGCCAACACCTATGAACTGAAATCCAGTACTTCAGCCGCAGGTGTGACCATCAATGACTTCAGCAGTGCGAAGGACAACATCGTTGACGGGCTGTCCGGCCTGAAAATCTCCAATGATGAGTCTGGCACCGCAATTGCGGACTACGGCACACGTTCGTCCGACGTGCTGGATGGTATTCTGGGGACATTGCTGGGTGGGGTGGTGGGTTCTGCGGCCGGCCTGCTGGGCGGCATCCTCGGGCTGGGCAACAGCAACTCGTTGACCGCGAAAGTGGGTGTGGCGTCGGTGGTATTTGATGGCTTGAATACCGATTCCTATCTGATCGTCGACAACAACGATAACGGTACGCTGGATAATGCTGACTCGGTAATCTACCTGACCGACCAGAATCACCAGAACCTGCTTGATACGCTGCACTACGCACCACAGGTTGCACTGAACGGCATCGCCGATGCCGGTGCCAGTGCTGACCTGGTAGCCGCGTAATCTGCTATCGACAATCAAGACGCCAATCAGCCGATTGACGTCAATAAAAAAGCCCGGACAATCATTGCCCGGGCTTTTTCTTAGGTCATGCAATTTAACTAGGTTACCGTTACCAAGGTGAGGCGATTGGGGAATCTGAACGCACCATGACCGGCACATCTCCCTCCGGTGTCGCCTTATTGCCCCTTACTTCTTTGAGCGGCGTTACCGGCGCCTGCTGCGACTGGTCACTGCTGACGAGGCTGCGCAACGTCGAGGCAATGCCCTCATCAGGCTGCTTTACCGGTTTCTCTTGCCAAAACAGCATTGCATGTTGCTGATTGTTTTTGAGCTGGATGGTGATTTTTCCGTCCTGCGAAACCTGGTATTTATCAACCGAATATGAACGCACAACGTCCGAGACACGCTTAAACGCCAACATCGACGGTTTCGGCTGGCCATTGCGCGTTAACAAGCCAAAACGATGTTCGTTAATCTTGGGATTATCGCCATCGTCCAGCAGATCGTACCACCAGACACCTTTGATATACGGGCGCGACTTGGCCAGGAAGGTGTACTTGACTATGTATTGCGCAGCAGCATCTTTCGATATCCCGCCCTTCCCTGAATAGGTCGGCACGCCAATTTCGGTAATGTAGATCGGCACCGGACGTCCGGCCGCTTTTGCCAGTACCGCCTGGAACTTGTCCACGACGCCAAGGTTCCCCTCGGGGGTGCGCCAGGCGTAATTGTCGTTACCGTATGAATAAGGGTGAATGGAGACGCCATCAACGTATTTTAATACGTCAAGCTTGAGGATCTTGTTGAACCAGGCCGGATCGCGCGTCCCGGTTGGATTCGCCGAACCGGTCATGATGATGGCGTCCGGGTCGGCTTTGCGAATTGCCGCCGCCGTTTTTTTCACCAGCGCCACAAATACTTCCGGCGCTGGCGGATTACGCGGCTTCGGTTTTATCGCCGTCGCATTGGTCCATTCGTTCCATATTTCGTAATATTTGATCTTCCCTTTATATTTACTCGCCGTCCAATAGGCGTAGTTGGCGAAAGCGTCCATCGCCTCAGGCGTGGTCGGATAACCTGACGGATCGTACAGCTTGTTGCCGTAAGCCAATACCAGCAATCCATTCAGACCATATTTTGCATGGCCGTCATTAAAAGCCTTATCAGACTTTTGCATATTCCCTGTCACCACGTACTGACCTTTCTTTTGCTCTAAACCGCTCCAGGGAAAATCAGCACGATAGGAAGTAAAGCCATAACGCTTTACCAGTTCCAGATAATTGTCCGGATCCTTCGGATACCAGCGAAAATGTGTATGGACTCCGACTTCAAAAGCAGCCGCGCTGCTGCTGTAAAAAAGTGACAAGAGCGTAAAACCGACAACGGATAGCGCTCTCTTACCATGATTGGTTTTTAGCTTACGGCTTGCAATCGTCAGCATCTGACCTCCAGCTGTAGATAAAGAGTTAACTGCCTGAGAACCCAAAAGACAGGAGTTTATTTCGCCGTATGTAAAAATAGAGCCAATATGATCAATACGCTGATTTATTAATAAAGCCTTTGAATATCGTCAAAAACACGATTTTGATATCCAGCCAGACGCTCCAGTTACGGATATAGTCCAGATCGAACTCAACGCGCTTTTGCATTTTTTCCAGGGTGTCGGTTTCACCGCGCCAGCCGTTGATTTGCGCCCAGCCGGTAATCCCCGGTTTCATTTTATGTCGCAGCATGTAACCCTTGATCAATTTACGATACTGCTCATTATGTGCAACGGCGTGCGGGCGTGGCCCAACGATCGACATGTCACCCTTCAGCACGTTAACGAACTGCGGTAACTCGTCGAGGGAAGTACGACGTAAAAATGCCCCTACCGGCGTCAAGCGTGAATCGCCCTTGGTTGCCTGCACCACCTTGTCGCCGTCTTCCATTACCGTCATCGAGCGGAACTTCCACACTTCAATCGCTTTGCCGTCCATACCGTAACGACGCTGTTTAAAGATAATCGGCCCGGCAGAGGTGAATTTGACCATCGCCGCCAACAGCAGCAACACCGGAGAAATAAACAGCAGGATAAACACCGAAAGCAAAATATCCTCAACGCGTTTAATTAACTGGTTAATCCCACTCATTGGCGTATCAAACAGCGACACCACCGGCACGCCATTAATTTCTTCAGAGCGTGATTGCAGAATATTAAAGGTGAAGATATCGGGGATCAGCATGACGGAACAGGTGGTATCCGACAGTTCAGCCACGGTATCTTTGATCAGCTTTTCCTGCTCCATGGACATGGCGATATAAATACGGTCAATACGCCCACACTTGGCGTCTTCCACCAGTTGATTCAGATCGCCCCGTTTTTCTACCGATGTCTCGATTGGCGCACTGCTATTGTCGTAGATGCCAAGGACTTTGAATCCCATCCAGTGGGCATCGCGCAACGTTTCAGCCAGGCGAATACCGACCGGCATCGAGCCCATGATGGCAACGTTACGGGTATTGAAGCCGATATTGCGCATATAGCTCAAGCCAAGGCGAATAATGCTTCGAGTAATTACCAGACCGCAGCTAACGATTAAATACCACTGGATATAAACAATATACTCATTGTGGAACGGACTCAGCAGCGCCACCACCCCGGAGGTCAATAACAGACTCAGGGTCCAGTTTTGCAAAATAAGCTGCACTTCCAGACCCGCGCGAACGCCACGCCAGGAACGATAGAAATCCGTTATTCCACCGATCATCTGGAAAATAACGATCGAAATCAGCACCATGACCCAGTGCTGCATAATAAAATCTGCGCCAGAGAGCAAACAGGATAAATAGAGGCCTGCAAAGATGATGAAAATATCTGAAAAGCGCTGAATCATTGAGGTCAATGAAGCATTGGTATGCAATGCGCCTCGACGGAAGCCGTTCATAGATAACTGCCTATTCACTATCATAGTATAGATGCCTTTTGTTAGTTTCCTTTGGTACCTATATCACTTCATTTTGCTGGGCCGGCATCTACCGGACCCAGCTAAAGAATATAGCGGAAACGCAGAGATTAACTGCGCAGCAAGGCGAGTATTTCTTCTGTTTTTTCTTGCATCAACGCAGGGTTAGCTCTTGATTCTACATTCAAACGCACCACCGGTTCCGTGTTGGAACTACGCAGATTGAAACGCCAGTCGGCAAATTCCAGACTGATGCCATCGGTCGTATCGTAAACCAGCGCTTCTGGCTGATAACGCTTCAACACGCGATCAATGGCCTTCGCCGGGTCAGCCAATTTACTGTTGATTTCGCCCGACGCCGGATAGGCTGCCATGCGGTCTTTCACCAGCTGACCGAGCGACTGTTTTTTGGTGCACAACAGTTCGGCAATCAACAGCCATGGAATCATGCCGCTGTCGCAATAGGAGAATTCACGGAAGTAATGGTGAGCGCTCATTTCCCCGCCATACACCGCATCCTCTTTGCGCATGCGTTCTTTAATGAACGCATGACCGGTTTTGGACATCACCGGGACGCCGCCAGCCTGAGTGACTACATCAATGGTATTCCAGCTCAAGCGCGGATCATGGATAATCTTGGCGCCAGCCTCTTTCTCGAGGAAGGCTTCGGCCAACAGGCCAACGATATAGTAGCCTTCGATAAACCCACCCTGCTCATCAAACAGGAAGCAGCGGTCAAAGTCACCGTCGAACGCGATGCCCATATCGGCCTGGTGCTCACGCACCGCCTGCGCGGTATCTTCCCGGCATTCAGGCAGCAGCGGGTTGGGAATACCGTTCGGGAAATTGCCGTCCGGCTGATGGTGCACCTTGATAAACTCGATCGGCACGCCTTTTTGCTGCAATTTGCGCTCGATGGCGTCGATCACATGGCCGGCCGCGCCGTTACCCGAGTTCACCACCAGTTTCAACGGGGAAAAGTTCGCGGTGTCAACATAGCCCAACAGGTGATCGATATAGTCTTGCTCGATGGAGATCTGCTTGTATTCGCCGCGTTTTGACGGATCTACCGGGGCGAAATTGTTTTGTTCCGCCAGATGCTGGATATCACGCAGCCCGGTATCACCGCTAATAGGCTGCGCTTTGCTGCGAACCAGCTTCATGCCGTTATAATCCATCGGGTTGTGGCTGGCGGTAACTTCAACGCCGCCGTCAACACCCAGGTGGAAGGTGGCAAAATAGACTTCTTCCGTGCCGCTGACGCCGATATCGAGAATATCCACGCCGGAATCACGCAGGCCATCCGCCAGAGCCAGCTTCAACTCTTCGCTGGTCAGGCGAACGTCCCCACCGACCACCACGGTTTTCGGCTTGAGGAATTCCCCATATGCTCGCCCGATGCGATAGGCAATATCGCTATTCAGTTCTTCGCCCAATTTCCCACGAATATCGTAAGCTTTAAAACAGTTCAATGATTGTGACATGTTGACGTCCTTACCAATAAATATTGCAGCGTTGCGCAAATGTCGCGCCGCTAAATTCACTTGTGCTGATCTACGCTCTCAACACGAATAATATCGTCTTCGCCCAGATAGGTACCTGACTGTATCTCAATCAGATCCAGATTTATTTTACCTGGATTTTCAAGAGCATGTACAACCCCTAACGGAATATAAATCGATTCGTTTTCACTGATTAACTGCGTTTTGCCGTCGGTATGCACTTTTGCCGTGCCTGACACCACAACCCAGTGCTCTGAACGATGATGGTGCATCTGCAAGGATAACTTTTCGCCTGGTTTGACGGTAATGCGCCGAACCTGAAAACGCTCGCCCTGGGCAATGGCGTCATGCTTGCCCCATGGGCGGTAAACTTCCCGATGCTGCTTGCTTTCCGGGCGTTTCTGGCGTTTCAGCTGATTAACGATCTCTTTAACGTCTTGCACGCAATCCTTATTGGCGATCAGCACCGCATCTTTGGTCTCAACCACCACCAGATTATCAACGCCGACGGTGGCAACCAGTTTATGATCTGCACGAATATAGTTGTTCGAGCAATTGTGCTCCAATACGTCGCCAAAGGTAGAATTGCCTTTGACGTCTTTTTCACTGATTTCCCACAGCGCAGACCACGAACCAACATCGTTCCAGCCGGCGTCGAGTGGCACCACCACCGCATCGGCGGTTTTTTCCATCACCGCATAATCGACGGATTCATCCGGGCAAGCGATAAAGGCTTCGCGATCGACGCGAACAAAATCCATGTCCGGCGTCAGGTGCGCCAGGGATTTTTGACATGCCTCAAGAATGTCGGGGCGGAAGCGCTCCAGTTCCTCAAGATAACGGCTGGCCTTGAACAGGAACATGCCGCTGTTCCACAGATATTCGCCGCTGTCGAGGTATTGCTGAGCCGTTTCCAGATCGGGTTTTTCAACGAAACGCGCAACGCCGGAAATGGCAGACTCGTCGATGCGTGCGCCCTGCTGGATATAGCCGTAGCCAGTTTCCGGCCCGGTTGGCACAATGCCAAATGTCGCCAGTTTGCCAGCCTCGGCATAAGGAATGGCTTGATTGACGGCATCTCGGAAAATGGCTTCATCCTGAATGACGTGATCGGCGGCCAATACCAGCAGGATCGGATCGTCGCCATTTGACACCGCCTGCAATGCTGCAAGCGCGATTGCCGGCGCCGTATTGCGCCCTACGGGCTCAAGAATGATATTGTGCGACAACTGTGTGATCTGACGCAGTTGCTCAGCAACGATAAAACGGTGCTCTTCATTACAGATCACCAAAGGGCTCATAATTTCCAGACCCTGAAGGCGCATAACGGTCGATTGCAACATCGAAAATTCATTGCATAACGCTAAAAACTGCTTCGGAAACAGCTCGCGAGAAAGTGGCCATAGTCGGCTGCCTGTTCCGCCAGCCATAATAACAGGATAAAGGTTACTCATTTTCACTCTCACCGATCAAATATATAAATAAAAGCTCGAACAATTACGGAGCATGATACGCAGTTAGGCTATAGGGATACACACCACTGGATTAGCGATAAAGACTATAAGTGTTATGTATCATTTTTTCGGATGTAAAATTAGCAGAATAAAAATCAATACAGGCCTGATGCATCGTAGCCCAATGTTCTTTGTTATAGGAATTCAAAATATTCACCGCCTCATCAGACTGGTTGGTGGTGAACAAATATCCGGTCTTGCCCTCGTCAACCACCTCGGGTAGTGAACTGCAGCGGCTGGCCACCACCGGTAAACCATAGCTTTCGGCTTCTACCGCAACCAGCCCGAAGGATTCCCAACGGCTCGGCATGAGCAGTACATCAGCATGGGAAAAATAAGGCGCAATTTCCGTTGACGACAGCCAGCCTTTATAGTCGATGCGCGGATGTTGCTGTGGCGCCTCGGTAGCATGCACGTTGCCACCCACCACGGTAATACGGAAGTTATCATTTAACCTATCGGCAATCTTCAATACCAGGTCAAAACCTTTTTGGTAGTCGAAGCGGCCAACAAACAGGATATTGGTTTTGTCCTGCGGATAGGGATCGCCTGAATCCGCTCCCGTGGTCGGTGCTTCCACACCGTTATAGACCACCACCATGTTGTGCGCCTTGACGCCGACATTCAACGCCGCTGCCTTCTCATATTCGCTGGTGCAGACAATGACATCGGTTTGTTTTTGCAACAGCCGTTCGATGGCGGTATAAACACGCTTCTTCATCGTTGATGTATCCATCAAAAATGAAAAAGCATGCGGACAATAAATAATCTTTGGCTTATAACTCAACCGCACAACAGGCGTCAGTACGCGACAAATAACACCGGCGAAGGTACTGTGGATATGAATAACGTCAGGTTTCTCACGTTTCACCAGCGCTATATATTGCCTTGCCAAAGAAATAAATGACTTGATATTTCTTCCACTGCGGGAAAACAGCGTCAGCTTCTCCGTCGGGAAAGCGCCGATTTCTTTATATTGGCTATCAGGGAGTAAACAGTAAAAATCAAAATCATCATTGGGTTTGACCAATTGCCGAATCACCGTCGCTACCCCACCTTTAACGGTTTCAGCTACATGTAATACCTTTTTTTTCATCGGTTGACACTCATTATGATTCTGTTTAATTCTTGTGCGGATTTTGCCCAGTCAAAACGCTTAACATTCTCATAGCCTGCCTCGACCAGTTCTTGACGCAGGTTTTCATCTGTCACAATTCGCTCCAGCGTTTGTGTCATTTCCTCGGTATTTTCCGGATCAAAATAGATCACGCTCTGAGCCAACACTTCTGGCAACGATGCTCGGTTGGATGAAATAACGGCGCAGCCACAAGCCTGCGCTTCTAGCGGTGGAATGCCAAAACCTTCATACAGGGAGGGGAAAACAAACGCCTTGGCGTTTGAATATAACGCAATCAATTCCTGGTCAGACACCCGGCCGACAAACTGTATGCGTTCCGCATTGGCACTACCTTGAGAAAAATCAACGCCCGAGAAGTTTTTATTCGCCGAACCAATGATTTTAAGCACAATGTTATCAGCGCCTTTCATCCTGGAGAAAGCGGCTATCAAACCATGAAAATTCTTGTGGTAGTTTGGCGATGACACCGCCAACAAGTATGGCTTGGCCTGCGTGTGCCGATCGCCGCTCGGCTGGAACTGCGATGCAACAGCGTTATAAATCACATGTATATTTTCCAACGGATAGTCAAATACGGCATGCAGCTCTTTTTTTGAGAACTCACTGACCGTCAGCAAACCCCGACTTGATTTCAACATCAGCGGCACCAGAGCGTTATAAACCAACCGGAACTTCGCCGAGAAACTCTGCGGATAACGTTTATAAATGACGTCGTGATGGGTGACCAGCTTATTTTTATATGACACCGGCGCCGTATTGCACAAGTTGATCAGCAAAGGATTCCCTTGCTGGCGCAAGTAGTTTGGCAGATCCCATTGTTCCCAAAGGTGCCCCTGACGTGTGCCTACAATCTGAACGTTAAGCCTGGCGGCAATATCCTGATGCAGGATATTGGCTGGAGAAACAAACACCACATCATCTCTCAATTGAGCAATCGCCAAACTGATCTCTTGAGCAAAGCGCTGAACCCCGGTCAATTCTTGTGTCAAAAAGCGCGCATTGACATAAATCATTCGCTTACTCCATTCCATTTAAATAATTTTACTGTCAATGTGTCGTGGATGTTCTTGCCAGTTTAGCGCTGGTTTGCGCCCTTTCCCGCTGTGGGGATTTTCTAATCGACATCAGCAATATGGATACGATGATGGCAAAAATATACCCAGGGTAATTACTGATCGGGTTGTTATAAACAAAGTTCATTGATAACGAGATCATCCAGTAAAGGTATACGCTGGCGGTGAGCCCATTCAATGTCCGCGAATAGAGCATGCTCAATATCACCACCGACACCAGCACCAGAAGAATAATCCCGACATTGCCGTAACTGGAAAGCATGTAAATATAAAGGCTGTCTAATGGAACGGTATTGGAGTTATCGTCCCCAACCACGGCGTTACCATTCACAGCGTAACCCGCGCCGATAAACGGTGAGTATTCGCTGTCGTTTTTTACCGCCTCAATATTTACGGTTCTCAGCAATATGCTGTTTTCAGCGTAGGTATTTTCCTCCGGGAAGATCATCTCGTAAATGCTGTAGTTAGTGGTGGTCACATAGAAGAACAGCGACAGAACCAACGTAACCATCGTGACGATATTCAGGCTGGAGCGTAGAGACAGCACCCGTCGCATCATCAGATACATGATATACAGCAACGCCATGATGATCGCCGTCTTGGAGGTTGAAAACACAATCGCGACAAGAATCAGGATGATATATTTTTTGCGATTTTTGTCGCTGACAAAAGGAGATAATACCAGGGCAAAGAATAGATATTCACTGAGGCTAAATGGTCCGGTCAGCAAACCAAAGGCGCGTAGCTGCCCCTGAACCGTACGCAGCAGCAGACCGTATTGTTTGCCGAACTCGGTCAACTGAGGACCCGGGTCAAAACCGACAACCGCATACAGCGCCCCGGCCAGCGTGGATTCCGCAATGGCAAATAGCGCATTGATCACAGCACAAACAATATAGAACTTGATGATTTTGTTGAGGATCTCAACCCGCTCTTCATATTCGAACAGCATCAGGACGGCGGCAAAGAAGAATGAGCCAAACGTCAGCAATTCCAGACGGAATTGCACGATGGAACGAAAGAAGTCAAACTGACCAGTCATCATGCTTAACAGCATAAAAATCAACGAACACAACACCATCGAAATAAAGAAAACCAGCACGCTACGGCATTGTGGTGTGACTCTGGGATTGCGCGCATACAACAGTATCAGCACGAAAACCGGAACAACAAGAGCAAAAAAATCCTTATAAAGCAGAATATTGCGTGTTGTCATATAGGCTGCGACGGTAACGACACCATTAATCGACAGCAGAGCTATATATGCCAACAAAATGAAAACGACCAGCGATTTTGTAGAAACTCTCATTATTATCCTCTGTACAAACCTTCGTAACTGCTGGCAATTTTTTCTTTTTCAAAACAAGAGGTTCGCAGCCTGTTTTGGTTGGCTTTCACGGCGTCAATCGCACCTTCGATAGTGAAGTTTTTGATTTCAAATATATTATCGTAGAAATTGGCAATTTCGGTTACGCCGCCGCTGAAGGTAGTATAAACAACCTTACCAGAGATGGCGGATTCCGCAACCGCACGGCCAAAGGGCTCATTCCAGCGGGTTGGCAGCACCACGGCGTCCACCTGCGCCATGAACGCATCCACTTTGATAAAGCCGAGCAGGATCACACCGGCATCCCGTGCCATCGCAGCCATTTCCTCGCCGGAGACGCCATTGTTAAAGCGCCCCGCCGCATAGAACTCGGCGCGCGGATCCTGTTTTGCCGCTTTTGCCAACGCGCAAAACTCATCAAAGCCCTTGTCTTCCGTCAACCGGCCGACAAAGCCGATGCGGATGTTATCACTCGTAGTCGGCGTATAATCAATCGGCTCAACGGAGTTGTAAACATAGGCATGTTGCGCCTGGCTGGCGAAGCCATTATCTTTATGCAAATTGGAAATGTACTGGCTGATACCGACAAACGCATCGACTTTCTGGCTAGCCGCTTTTTTCAGCCAAGAGGTGACGCGTACCGACCTGCCGTTGACGTCCATATTCTGTCCGTTTTTAAACAGCGTGCCGTTCGGATGAAACAGATAATAGTCACGTGTCGTATGCACCACCCGCGCACCCAGTTTTTTGGCGCTTTGCCAGACCGCCACCGAAAATCCGCTCAGGTTATTGGTATGAACCACGTCCGGGCGGATTTCCGCCAAAGCCTGACTCACGCGCTTGGCCATGAAGGGATTGTGTATATCAAGAAGATGCCAGAGTGCTTTCTTATATTTTGACGGCGACTCACTCTTGAATGGCCAATATAGGTTCAATAATGGGAAGTAGCTTACCTGCACCCCATTAATGGTGTCTTTCTTGATTTCATCACCTTCATGAAGACAAAATACACAAACTTGATGCCCTAATTTTACCAGACTTTCCGCAAGCATTTGCACAGAAACTTCAGCGCCACCTATCTTGTAAGGAGCATACAGTGTATTTATTATAACAATCTTCATTTACAGGCCACCAAAAGTGTTTAAAATTAAAACTTATCTCTAAGCAAAGTTATATTAGCCTCGCCATAACCCTCATAGTTCTTATAAATAGAGTTGACAAACCCTAGCCAATCCGGCGCCAGACTTTTTTCGTCAAGAACATATGCGGTAATTTTAATTTTATCATCATAAATCTTTATCAGGTTGTCATATAAAGAAGAATAGAAACCCGCAATTGAAACCACATTCTCACCCGCCACGATAGGGTAGACTTCGAAAGGAAAATCCAGGCGCTGTACGGTGACGACATTTTTAATCGCGGTGATTTTTTCGTCACGTTCCCGACGGTGTGGGATGTAAATAAGCTCAATATCGCTATTGTTTAGCTTAAGATCCTCAATCATCTTCAAGGTCAGTTCGATGTCATCAACCTTGGTCACCCCCGCCTCGTACAGCGGCGTCCCAATAATAAAGGTTTTATTATTACTTTGTGGCAGGGTTTCCAGCTTGGTTTTATAGTTCTGATAATTATGCCGTATAACCTCATCGCGCCCGGATACGTTGTCTTCGATATTATAAACGGTGAAAAAAGTTATTTTTTCAAATTCGTTGTTGGTCATACCCAACGACTTGAGGAACAGGCTCTTGGCCACGCCGCGCGGCGTCAGTTTGCCATGGCGCTTGATGCGCAGCGTTGCGGTGCCGTCGTCCAGCAAAACGATATTGCGCTTGGGATACTTATTGGCCAACATCCAAAACACCCGGGCGCGATATTCACCCGCAATCAGGGTTACCGACTGATTGCGTGCCACGCTGTCCGTGATGCCGCTAAGTTGTTTGCGGATCTCCATCACCTTGCCCAGCGTTCCTTCAACGTCAATCGTCATCAGGGAACGGTGCTGTATCATATTGAGCAAATAACTGATCTGTCCATGATTCAACGGCGAATTGGCGGTACGCTTGTTGACAATCAGCAGATCAAGAACAATCTCTTTTGCATCAAGGTATTCGATCAGATTAAACGCTTGCAGCGGTGACTCTATATACGCGATGTACTTACTCATTTCTTATTACCCTATAACCACTCAACGTTTCCGTGTCAATTAATGGAACTTGCCTTCAGCCTTTAGCCGCAGATAATGCTCCACATCGCGCTGGGCGAACGCTTTTGCCGGATGGCCTCCGGCAATGGCATACGGCTCAATGTCCTTCACCACCACGCTGCCCGCCTGGATAATGGCGCCTTCACCGAGGGTCACACCGGGTAAAATGATGACGTTGATTCCCAACCAGACGTTGTCGCCGATGGTGATGTCCTTGATAACGTAAGTATTGTCATAAGGAATAGCGTTACCGTTATGGTTATGATTTTCCGTGATCAGTACACAGCCAAAACCACAGTGAAAATTATCACCGACGGTTACCGCCCCTTTACCGACGATCGTCAGACCGTTAGAGTTGAAGTTGTCACCCAGGCGGGTTTTATTATTCACTAACGTCGGGAAGTTAATTTTGGGTTCACGACCACATTTGGCTGCCGTCTTGATGACCTTCGCGGTGTAACGCCCTTTACGACGGTTACGCAGCCAACGCTTCATGCTCGCTATCATCTTTTCCTCTCAATCCGAATCTGTCGTTTGCCATAGATAAATGTCACCACGCACGAGAACAAGCTTGAAATGGCATACACCAGGCAAAAATATTCCACCTTTATCGAGGTCATGGTAATAATCACAATACCCAGCAAATGCGTTAACATTGATCCCATGGTGATTATCGAGATCATTTTATTTTTACGATAGTAAAACAGCGAGTGGGTAAAAATATAATAGATCGACATAAAGGCAGTGCCCGGCAGCAAGATATTAAAATAATAAATTGCGCGGTTAAATTCGGGCTTGAATAGATATGGGAAAACAAATGGCATGATCAGGAAATAGATTAAACACGCTACTACCACCAGACCAGTATAACCATACTGTATGAGCTCTACGCCTTTAAAGTCTTTGTCCTTCAGCTTACGGTAGATAAACGGCTGGAACGCCTGGTTTATCACGCTAAAGAATAACATCACTATCGATGTCAACTGGAACGCCAGCCCATAGATACCCACCACGGCGGTACTCATATAGTGAGCAATAAAGAAGCGATCGATCGACGATTTAATCCAGTAACTGCCATGATGCGGCAACAGCGAAATACCGTAGCTGACAATCTCTTTGTATCGCTTGCCCAACGGCGCATCTGACTTGATATCTTTGCTGCGCTTGCGATAGATGATGAACTCGTACGCCAGTTGGATGCAGAAGAACGATGCGGCAATGGCTATCAGGCGCTGCCCTGGCGTTGCGGCGATCATTTCAAACAATGCAATGGTAAACAGGACGTTAAACGCCGACAGCAAAAACTGCCCAATCGCAGCAACCTTATATGTCTGACTGATACGCAGATGTGAAAGGTTGATGAAATTCAACGCTTGCGCCAAGGATGCCAAAATCACCAGGCTACCGTCAGTGAAGCTGACCGGTATGCTGGCCACACGCGTAGCGACAAAGTAAATCGCCACCAACAGCACGCTTGAAGCGACAGCCAGCGTGATGTTATCCCGACGGAACACCAGGGAACTCCCTTCCCCCTCTTGCATATATTTGACCGGCAACAAACCCTGACCACTGAATGAGATAAAGATGATCAGGATCTGAATGACGGAAAGATAAAGAGTTAGCGCGCCGTATCCCGACGCGCCAAGGTGTGCTGTTAAATAAGGCAGAATAATGAAGCCGATGACCTTGCCGAGAATATCCCCAATCGACAAGGCCGCAGCCCCAATAATGACTCTGCTCATTTACAGATACTTTTCCAGGAAGTTCAGGGCGTGCCAGAAACCTTCGCCCTGGTTCTTGTGGCCCTGCCACACTTCAGGAATAAACTGGGCGCCCGGCGCATAACGCAGCAGATCGTCCGCCAGTTCATCGAAGTTGACGTCGCCCTTGCCAATCTGCACGCCTTCGCCATCAACGCCCAACGCATCGACAATGTGCATGTGTGCGGTATAAGCGCCCACTTTCTGGGTAAACTCGTGCAGATCCCATTGATAGTAGTTACATGCCATCATCGAGTGCGAGGTGTCATAACAGATACGGTAACCGTGCTGTTGGCAGAAGGACTGGATTTCATCTGGATCAACAAACAGGTTGTGGTAGCTCTGACCGCCAAAGTGCCATGGGAACGGAGGCATGGTCTGGATAATGATTTCCACACCATCCTGATTTACCTCTTTCAGCGATTCGGCAATACGATCGTACATCGCCTGACGCGCTTCCTTCGGCAGGAAACCGGTGGTGTTGAAACCGCCTGCGTTCACCACAATCACCGGACGTTCGGTTTTCGGGAAGTACTGCTTCAGCGCACGGGTAACGTCACACACGCGTTGCATCTGTTTGATCGAATGTGCACGGTAGGCGTCATCTTCGGTAGCCAAATCCAGAATATGGTCGTTGGCAAACAGTTCCGGGCTGTGTACCGCAAAACCGATATCTTCAGGACCGGAGAAGAATTCCGTCAGATCCAGTTCCATATCCTGATAGCTCAGGTGGAACTCAACAAAGTCCAGATTGGATTTGTGCTTCAGTTTGCTGTAATCGTGGTAACGAACCGGAATGCCAAACGGACGATCAAAATCGTAGTCCTTGGCTTCGATAGCGATTTCGTTCAGATCGGACTCGTAGAAATAGCCGCCTTTTTCGTGATCGCGATTGGCTTTTTTACCCACCAGCTGCTCAAGATAGAGCGGCTGTAGGCCTTGGCCCGGGCTTTTCACTTCTACCATTTCGCGGGTGATGATTTCGCCTTTTTTCAGATCGCGGTTGATGATCAGGCTTTTCGCCAGGGTTTCACGGTTGATCATCTCGCCCTGAGTAATCGCACGCTCACCGCCCTGACCCATTGATTCTTCAACTTCACGAATGCGGATCACCATTTCCTTGAATTCTGGCGGCAGCAAGGAAACCTTGTGGTCATTACCTTCCATGCTTTTATCGATGGTGAAGTGCTTCTCGATAACGCGCGCGCCCAATGCGGTTACGGCGATCGGCACCGAGATACCGCGCTCATGGCCGGAATAGCCGACCAGGCAGCCGGTCACCTGCTGCAATCGCTTGATATAAGCCAGATTTACGTCTTTAAACGGCGTTGGGTAGGTGGAGTTGCAGTGTAAGATGACAAACTCGGCGCCCTTCGACTTGAGGAAATCAACCGAACTTTTAATTTCCGCTTCGCTGCACATGCCAGTTGAACAGATCAGTGGCTTACCGGTTGCCGCCAAAGCCCCCAGCATTTCATGGTTGGTAAAGTCGGCAGAAGCCACTTTGTAGGCTTCCATACCGTAATCTTCAAGCACTTCAAGGCTCTTCAGATCCCAAGGGGTACACATCGGCGTCAGCCCCTTGTCTTTGCAATAGTCGAACACTTCCAACAGTTGCTCGTTCGACAGCTGGAACTTACGCAGCAGGTCGATGGTGTATTGCGCACCCAGGTCGGCTGATTTGTCTTTATCATTACCGCCCTTGTACAACGAGCTCAAATCACGCATCTGGAATTTGACGCAGTCGGCACCGGCGTCAACGGCCAGATCAACCAGTTGCTTGGCCAGATTGATATCACCGTTATGGTTGTTGCCAATCTCGGCGATGATGTAGGTCGGTGAGGTTTCGGTAATGGTATGTTTACCGATGGTCAGTCCTTTTTCGCTTTCAAGCGCAACGGCAACCAGGCGGCGATAATCGTCAACCAAAGGAATAACGTCAACGCCGTTGGTAAACAGGGTGTCGATTTCAGCACGTGGCGCATCCACTTTTTTGTAGCGCACGTTCTGGTTCATCACTTCCGACATTTCACGGTTCAGGTCGAAGTCACCTTGGGTGATCCAGCGACGGAAATCGCCGTCAGAAAATGAACCACACAGTTTACCATCTTCGGTAACGATAAAAATAATGCGTTTTTTGTTCGAGTTGATTTTTTCCAGTGCTTTAATAATTGTCTCTGTTTCAAACACTAAAAAATCAGAAATCTTTTTCTGAATTAACATATATTATCTCCCATTCCAATTCTTCAAAATAACTTCTACCACTGCCCAATCGAGCATGGTGTCAATTTCAAAACTTTCTTCTTCAGACATTTTGTGTGCAACGACCTTACCGCCTAACCGGTTGCCGCTGGACAGCAAAATATCGCTTTTGGTAACGTAAATTGAGCCGTTCTCTTTCAATTTAATATTTTCAGGCTTGATATCCTGACGGCGAGGACGATTCAGATAATCATAATGTGCTTTGGGATTATCTTCGTTTTCCCATAAGAAATGCCAAAACTCGCACACGCTCAGCAGTGAATCTGCCTGCTTGTCGATAATCTTGCGCACGGCCAGATCGATGGCATCGTCTTTACGTACAGGCGACGTCGCCTGTAGCAGGACGGTATATTCTGGGTGATAACCTTCATGCTCGGCCAGCCACTCCAGAGTATGCAACAAGGCAGGCTCAGTTGCCGCAGTATCAACCGCCAGATGTGCCGGTCGCATAAAAGGAACTTCAGCGCCATGTTCTCTGGCGACGGCGGCAATGTCTTCACAATCAGTGGTAACAATAACGCGATCGATTTCCTTGGAGTTCAATGCTTGCTCGATACTCCATGCAATTAAAGGCTTCCCTGCAATATCTTTGATATTTTTTTTAGGTATACCCTTTGACCCACCCCTTGCCGGAATAATTGCAAGATTACTCATATAATATCTCCGCGAATGGAAATTCTGAAATTTGCCAGAAGATAGCTCCCCCGAACGGAGGAGCCATTGTAACTGATTGATTATTTATATTCGTAAGCGTAATAGCCGTATGCGCTGCCGGATTTATTCTCGACGGCGTTGAGGATAATACCTTTGATTTCCATGCCATTCTGTTCAAAGCGACGAATACTGACTTCGATCTCTTTCAACGAGTTCACGCCGTAACGGGCTACCAGCAGTGTGGTGCCCACATTACGCGCCACAATCGCCGCGTCGGTTACCGCAAGAATTGGCGGTGTATCCACCAGAACGATATCGTACTCTTTGCCTGCCCACTCCAGGAACTCCGTCAAACGGTTATGCATCAGCAGTTCGGAAGGGTTCGGCGGGATTTTCCCGCGCGACAGGAAGCTCAGATTCTCAATCGCCGTTTTCTTGATGGCCTGCTGCGCAGAAGCCTGACCAGAAAGTACGTCAGACAGACCGGTACCCAGTTCACAGTTCAGCAATGAATGGGCATAACCTTTACGCATATCCGCATCGACCACCAGGATCCGCTGACCCGCCTGGGCAATCACCGCCGCCAGGTTGATACTGACGAAGGTTTTACCAATGCTTGGACTGGCGCCTGAAATCATCAGCACATTGTTCTTGGCTTCAAGCGAGGCGAAATGCAGGCTGGTACGCAGACTGCGAACCGCTTCGATCGCCAGATCGGCAGGGTTGCCCACCGCCAATAACGTATAGTTTCGTTGGCTGCTTCTACGCCCGGACAGCATGGTTTCACGGTCGCTTTTCTGTTGCCATTCCGACAGCGGAATGCTGGCGTATACGTTGATGCCTTGCTGTTCCAGCTGTTCCGGGCTTTCAATACCACGGTGCAACATGGTTTTCAGCAACACAAAACCGGTAGAGAACAGGCCACCCAACAGGGTAACGATCAGCACGATCAGGGTTTTTTGCGGTTTGACCGGCCGTGGTTGCGTTACCGCAGGGTCAACGATACGTACGTTACCGACGGTACTGGCTTTGGTGATGCCCAGCTCTTGCTGTTTGTTCAACAGCTGCATGTAGATTTCCTGGCCGGCCTGTACGTCGCGCGTCAGACGCAGGATTTCTTGCTGAGTTTTAGGCATGCCGCTGACGCGTTTGTTGAGCTTGTTCTTTTCCTGCTCCAACGTAGCGCGTTTTTCCATCAAGGCACGGTAAGCCGGGTGTTCTTTGGTGTACAGCTTGGAAATTTCCGCTTCCTTGAAGGTCAACTCGTTGAGTTGAGCTTCAACGCCAACGATGGTATCCAGCACCGATTTGGCTTCCAGCGATAAATCAACAGAATCGTTTTCCTGACGGAAACGATTGAGTTTGTCCTCTGCCAGATCCAGAGAATTGCGTACTTCCGGCAATTGCTCTTTCAGGAAATCCAGGCTTTTGGCGGCCTCTTCGGATTTACGCTCGACGTTTTGCAACAGATAGTTTTTGCTGATGCTGTCCAGGATCTTGCGCACCAGCAGCGGGTCATCGCCCACCAGGCTCAGCGCCAGCACGCCGGTATCTTTGCCCTTATCTTCGACGGTTAACGCATCAAGCAGGTTATTGGTAGCCACCAGACGCGGTAATTTGGCAACGTCGAATACCGTATCAGGCTCCGCGATAATTTCGCTGACCAACAGTGATATACCGCCGCCGCTTTCCATTTTGCCGACCTGGCCTTTAATCACTTCCGTCCCGTTCTTGCTCAGAACATAGTGACTTTTATCTACTACCGTCAGTTCCAGTTCAAGATCGGCATCGGTTTCAGGCACCGTCAGGCGAGATAACGCGATACGACCTGGCTCTTGCCCGGTCAATCGTGCCCAGCCACGGCCAAATACAGGGAAATATTGCTGCTGTGCAACGGTATCCAAATGCAAATCGTCAACGGTTTTGCCTGTAACCATCCGCGACTTGATCAGCTCGATTTCGGTAGAGGAACCTGGCTGACTGTTCGGCAACATTTGCGACAGATCGTTGACAAGAGAATTACCCACGTTTTGCTCGACCTGCACCATGGCATCAGCCTGATAAATCGGCGTGGCAAACAGTGAATAAATGATACCGCTAACGGTAAACAGCGTGGTGATACCGATAATCAACCATCTATGGTCAAGTAAAGTACCCAGCAAACGACTCAGGTCGATCTCGTCGTGATTATTGGCCGTCGATAAGCCTGGTTTTGTATTATCAGTCATTGTCATCTCTGGTTAACGATTTAGTGCCTGCGCCCATTTTTGAGCGGCTTCATCAAGAAGGCGGTAAACGAATTCAAACGCTTCAGCGCTTTTTCTGTAGGGATCGGGGACTTCCTTCTGCCCTAACCAGTGGGCAAAAAGCATCGTTTTACCTCTGACCTCCGGCGCCAGCCGGCAGACGGCATCAACGTGCCCCTTTTCCATCACCAGAATCAGCGAATACTCACGGCACATTTCTTTTGTTAACTGCCGAGCGACATGATCGTCCAGCGACAGATTATGTTGCTGTGCAACGGCCGTAGCACTTTTATCTGCAGGTTTACCCACCAGCGCGCTAATTCCCGCGGACGCAATGTCCTTCTGTGGCAAATGCTGCCTTAGCAACCGCTCACCCGTTGGTGAGCGGCAAATATTGCCGACGCAGACAACCAAAATAGAATCAAACATTACAGCGTCCTCTACGGCCAGTTACGAATACGCAAAGTACCTTCCGTCAGGTTGTTGAAACCATCGATTGTCGGCACCAACTGCGTGATCAAACGGTTCCAGCGGGCCACAGGCGCGGCGGTCACATAAACGATATCGTAAGGTTTAAGGTGGAATTCAGCCCCCATCACCAGCGCTGTCGCATCCGCCATATTCAGCTGATAGATATTCGCCAGTTTGTTCCCTTCGGTACCGTGCAGCGGACGGATAACAAATATCCCGGTCGCGTCGGCACTGGCCTGGGAAATGCCTTGCGAGGAGCCCAGGGCTTCGGTCAAGGTCATACCGCTGCGATCCATTTTCAGCGTTGCCGGGGTTTTCACTTCCCCCATCACGAACACTTTCAGATCGTCGTTGCGCGGGATATACAGGATGTCGCCAGGATAGAGCAGACGGTTTTGCGTCAGATCGCCATTTTGCATCAGCCGCTGTAAAGACAGGGTCTGTTCTTTACCGTTATGGGTCAGCACGATATTGCGCCAATCGGCATTTTCCGTCAGGCCGCCGGCGGCGTTGATGGCATCCATCACCGTCAGCGGGACGTTGGTGATCGGTTGTTGGCCGGATTTGGCGACCTCGCCGGTAACATAGGCTTTTTGCGAACGGAATGCGGCAATATTGACGTCAACCTGAGGGCTTTCGATAAACTGGGCCAGACGGTTGGCAATTTGATCGCGGATCTGCGAAACCGTTTTACCGACCACGTTCACCTTGCCGATATACGGATAGAAGATGCTGCCATCGGAATGTACCCAGTTACCGGTATCGCTGGCGCTACGGTACTGCCCCGCCGGGGTGGTCAGTTCCGGGTGATCCCAGACGGTAACGTTCAACACGTCGCCAACGCCGATACGGTATTCATAATTACGCAGCGATGCGTCTAACTCGTTGTTGGGCTGGGCAACCACTTTGTCAGGGCGCATGCGGTCAAGCAGTTTCGGCGTCATCGGGTATACATTGACCAGCTTGTCAATATCGAAGTCCGCATCTTCCTGTTTGACAACATCCTTGCCTGATGTAGAGAGGTGGGTCCCCGGGAATATGGTGCAACCACTGAGTATGCTGAGTGATACCAGTAGCGATATCATTTTCAATTGTCGTTTTGCCATCAAATTTTCATCACTTCAAAGTAAATGTATCTGCAAAGCTACAATACTAGCCAGCCTTGGCCTCGTCGCTGTAGCTTTACCAATATGCCTCGGTATATTTCCCCAGCGCGTATGAGGAAAACCTGCAATAAAACTTACAGCGTTTATCTGTTATTGAATTAGATAACGGTATTGTTATTAACAAGCGCAACGTACAAAAAAACACCAGCAGCACGCCACCTTCGCTGTTGAGCACATTATCTGTTGCCTTATTTGTAACCGACCACCGCGTATTGGCGCTGGCACAACGCCCAGGCCAGATACCCCTTACGGCTTACGGTCCAATACTCAGTAACAGAATGTATACCATTATACAAAATGAAACAGTGACTTTTCCTAAAAATTAACTGGCGCGGCAGGATCCCCGTCAATAAATACTGATTAAACGCGGATCGCAGGTCAAATTACAGCGTCAGTTGATTGGCCCATGCCTGGAATGCCTTACCCTGAGTCGGGTGGCGCAGGCCATAGGTGACAAACGCTTTCAGGTAGCCGAGCTTCTCGCCACAGTTAAACGATTCCCCCACCAGCTCCATCGCCTCGACCGGCTTGTTTTTCAACAATGACGCGATGGCATCAGTCAGTTGAATACGGCCCCAGGCACCGGGTTCGGTCTGCTCGAGTATCGGCCAGATATCGGCTGACAGCACGTAACGGCCGACGGCAGAATAGTTTGAACGCAGTTGGATCTCACGCCCCGGCTTTTCGATAATCGAGGTCATACGGGCGCTTTCACCCGGTTGCAGCGAATTGGTCTCGCACTCGACGACCGAATAGTCATGCAACACGTTTTCGTCCGCTGCCTGCACCAAAACCTGGCTGAGACCGGTCTGTTCAAAGCGCGCAATCATGTGCGGCAGATTGTCTTTGCTCAAGTCGGCCTTGGCATCGTCCAGCAAAATATCCGGCAGCAACACCACGAACGGTGAATCACCTACCAGCGGTTTGGCACAGAGAACCGCGTGTCCCAGCCCTTTCGGCTGCCCCTGGCGAATATGCATCAGGGTCACGCCTTTCGGGCAGATGGATTGCACCTCGTCCAGAAGTTGACGCTTCACCCGCGCCTCAAGCATCGCTTCCAGTTCAAAAGAAGTATCGAAGTGATTTTCGATGGCATTTTTAGACGAATGCGTAACCAGAATGATCTCTTTGATGCCGGCGGCCACGCATTCATTCACGATATATTGAATTAATGGTTTATCAACGATCGGCAACATTTCCTTCGGAATCGCCTTGGTAGCCGGCAGCATGCGCATACCCAGACCAGCAACAGGAATAACGGCTTTCAACTTGGTCATGGTAATCCTCTTCAAATATTGTGATCGTAAAAGCGTCACTCAGGGTTGCTTCAACGCCTGTTTTAGCCACTGGCTAAAACCTTCGCCTTCGGTTTTATGACGCAAACCATATTGTACAAATGCTTTCATATATCCCAGTTTATCGCCACAGTCATGTGATTTACCGCTCATATGAAAAGCTTCAACGGTTTCCTGCCCCATCAGCATGGCGATGGAATCGGTCAACTGAATTTCGTTACCCGCACCCGGTGGTGTTTTCTCCAGCAGCGGCCAGATATCCGCCGACAGCACATAACGGCCAACCACTGCCAGGTTAGACGGCGCCTCGTCACGCGCCGGTTTTTCAACCACTGCGGTCATCGGGGTACTTTCCCCCGCCGCAAGCGCCACACCGCCACAGTCAACCACGCCGTATTTCGACACGTCTTCTTCTGGCACCGGCTCTACCATAATCTGGCTATAACCGGTTTCGGTAAAGCGCTCGATCATCTTGGCCAGGTTTTCCTTATGCAAATCGGCGGTGGCGTCATCAAGCAATACGTCCGGCAACAACACCACAAACGGCTCATCACCCACCATCGGCTTGGCACACAGTACCGCATGCCCCAGTCCCTTCGCCTGCCCCTGGCGTACCTGCATGACGGTCACGTCCGGCGGGCAAATGCTTTGTACTTCTTCCAGCAGTTGGCGCTTAACGCGTGATTCCAGTACGGCTTCCAGCTCAAAAGAGGTGTCGAAGTGGTTTTCGATGGCATTTTTGGACGAATGGGTCACCAGCACGATGTCTTTAATGCCTGCGGCCACACATTCATTAACAATGTACTGAATCAATGGCTTATCGACCACCGGCAACATTTCTTTAGGAATGGCTTTTGTTGCAGGCAGCATTCGGGTTCCCAAACCCGCCACGGGGATTACAGCTTTCAGTCTCTTTTGCATCTTATTTACCTACAATCAAATAACTTATAAATGTAGCTCAATCACACCACTCTGGTTTGATTTGCCCGCATATCAGCAGCGTTCAGACACGCTACCGCCCTTGGCTTTCAGCTACCAATGCACTGTCATCGATGTCCTGCGGCCGGCTTTGTTGTTCCCGGACTCGCCTGGTATTCCGTCACTGTGTGCTGTAAGTGGTATGCAGCTCACAGAAAACTAAAAAAGAAGTATGTCCTTATAAGTAAACGATGATACTTGTTAACGTTTATGTGGCTAAGATTCTTATACTATTGCGGTATCGATACAAGCCAAACATGGCCTATGGATAGCCTTTTCAGAATAAGACTACCAAAACAGAAATATTCAACGGTTTTTCGTCACAGAATAACAACATAACCAATTGATTTTATGATTTTTTTACGGCGACTATTTTAAATGAATTGTCAAAATCACTGTGGAAAAAAGTCCAATTCTGCGCACTGAAACGTCTTTTTTTTCGTAAAATTCAGACTATGCCTCACTTTTGCGGGCGGTTTTATACGCAAGTAAAACGCATAAAAAACCACCAATCGATAATCACCCCATCAGATCTTGATTTGAATTTTCTCATCACAGCACTCATCATTGTTTTTACGGCATAAGCCGTTGAACAAATAAGGTGCAAACGGGCGTATGGAATGGATCGCTGATCCAACAATCTGGGCGGGTTTGGCCACGCTGGTGGTGCTGGAAATCGTCCTGGGAATCGACAATCTCATTTTCATTGCCATCCTGGCAGAAAAGCTGCCCCGGCAGCAGCGAGACAAGGCGCGTGTCGTCGGCCTACTGCTGGCGCTGCTGATGCGCCTGGTGTTGCTGGCCTCCATATCCTGGCTGTCAACGCTGACCAAACCTCTGTTTAGCCTGCTGGATCAACCGTTTAGCGGTCGCGATCTGATCATGCTTACCGGCGGGGTATTTCTGCTGTTCAAAGCGACGATGGAGCTGAACGAACGGCTGGAAGGTAAAGACGAAGAACAGCAGGGGCAGCGTAAAGGCGCGCGGTTCTGGCCCGTGGTGGCGCAGATCGTGGTGCTCGATGCCGTGTTCTCGCTGGATTCGGTCATTACCGCGGTGGGGATGGTCGATCATCTGGCGGTTATGATGCTGGCAGTCTGTATCGCCATCGGCTTGATGCTGTTGGCCAGCAAGCCGCTTACGCGCTTTGTCAACGCCCACCCGACCATCGTTATCCTGTGCCTGAGTTTCCTGCTGATGATCGGCTTCAGCCTGGTGGCCGAAGGGTTTGGCTACCATATTCCCAAAGGATACCTGTATGCGGCGATTGGCTTCTCGGTAATGATTGAGGCGCTCAACCAGCTAGCGCAGTTTAATCGTCGGCGTTTCTTGTCCAAGGTTCGACCGCTACGTGAACGTACCGCCGAGGCGGTGCTGCGGATGCTGAGCGGCAGGCACGAAGACGCCGAAGTCGACCGGGAGTCGGCCGACCTGCTGGCCGACAGCGAAGGCGAAGAGATCTTTAATCAGCAGGAACGGCATATGATCGAACGGGTGCTCGGCATGGCACAACGTACGGTCAGCAGCATCATGACATCACGCCATGACGTTGAATACCTTGAGCTTAACGATCCGCAACAGAAACTCAGACAGCTGCTGGAAAAAAACCAGCATACGCGCATCGTGGTAACCGAAGACAGCGCCAGCGACGAACCGCTCGGCGTGATACACACCATCGACGTGCTGAAACAGCAGTTGACGCAGCAGACGCTGGATCTGCGCAGCCTAATCCGCCAACCGCTGATTTTCCCCGAGCAACTGACGCTGCTTGGCGCGCTGGAACAATTTCGGCTGGCGCAGACCCACTTTGCCTTTGTGGTCGACGAATTTGGTTCGCTGGAAGGTATCGTTACTTTGACTGACGTGATGGAAACCATCGCTGGCAACCTGCCGGAAGCCGACGGCGAGCTGGATCCGCGCCATGACATTCAGCAAACTGATGACGGCGGCTGGATTGCTAACGGTTTTATGCCGCTGGAAGATTTGGTGATTTATCTGCCGCTGCCGCTGGAGGAAAAACGCGAATACCACACCTTGGCAGGGTTACTGATGGAGCATTGTCAGCGCATTCCACAGGAGGGCGAACGCTTGACGATCGGCGACTATCTGTTTGTACCATTGGAAATCAACAGTCATCGCATCATGCGGGTGAAAATCACGCCGCTGAATCCTCCCGACCCGGATTATGAGGTCTGAACCTTGCCGGGCGCGCATCCTCCCGCGCCCGGGCTCTGACGGTTAAAGATGCACCGGCACCAACAGCTCGGTGGCCACCACCACCACGATCAGTCCGACAATCACCGGCACCGAGGTGCGTTTAACCACTTCAAACGGCGAAATTTTGGCCATGCCGGCAACCGCGACTACCACCCCTGAAACCGGTGACAGCGTACGCCCCAGGTTGGAGGCCTGTAACATCGGAATCACCAGATACGCCGGGTTGACGCCCATCTGCGCTGCCAGTTTCGGGATCAGTTCAACAAAGGCATAAAACGGCGCATTGCCGGAGCCGGTGGTCATCGCCGCCAGCATGGTGATCACCACCAATACCAGCATCATGATGATGCCTCCGGTACCGAACGACTGCGCCATGCCTATCAGGCCGCTGATAAAGCCAATGGTGCTCAGCCCCTGGGCAAACACCCCGGCAGCCACCAACAGCATCACCACGCTGGCAAAGGCATCCGCCATGCCGCGGTAGGCCACCTCCAAACCGCTGAACACCGTTTTGGCATCAAAGCTGCGTACAAACTCGATCACCGCCGCCAGCAACATGCACAGCACCAATACGGTAATAATGTGCAGTTCCGGCCCCCACTTGCCGTCAAATACCAGCACGCCGAGGATCGGCGTAAACGGCAGTACAGCGTAAAAGCCCGGCGCGTGGGTGGTAATTTCGCTGACGTCCATGATGTGATGCTGCTCATTGCTTTTGTTGTCGAGATAGCGTTGCCAAAAGTAATGTGCCACCGCCATACAGGCAATGGCGGCAATCGAAATCGGCAGCGTGGTTTTGAAAGCAAAGTCCACCAGCGGCATTTCAGCCGCTTTGGCCGCCAATACCACGTCACCGGAGGTCGGCGCCAGAATGATCGCCGCCGGTGAGGCGCAAATGGCCGCGGCCGCGCCGCGACTGATACCGACGTTAACCATCAGTGGGAACAGCGTCGCCATCAGCAACACCCCCAGGCCGGTGGCAGAAGACACCGCCAGCGACATCAGACAGGCGACAATATAGGCGGCAACCATCAGCAAATACGGCGAGTTGATCATTTGCAATGGACGTGACGCCAGCTTGACCACCATATCGTTAGCGCCGATGTGGGTCATGTAGGCGGCAAAGCCACACAGCATCATGATCATCATGCCAAGGTCGCCACCGCGGCTCATCAACAGGATTTTGACGTATTCGAGAATATCAGTCGCGCCCCAGCCGGTCGCGGTGGCGCTGGCCGGCAACACGTTTTTCCCCATCGCCACGCTGATCGCCAACAACAGCAAGCCGCCGACCATCAACACACCGGTGGCAGAATAGCCCTTGATGATGTAACGCCCCACCCCCACCGCCACGATCACCCCAATCAGAAGCTCTATCATATTTCCCCTATCTCTTTTTATGCGAATTGTCCGTCAGAGCCGACAGAATCGAGCCTCACTGTGCCCAAATTCAGTATAAGGGAACATGACCTTTGTCAAAGGGGAAAAAGGAAAACAGTGGGAGAGTGCGATTTACCATCAGAAAAGCGGCGCGGGTAGCAGACCCCGCGCCGAACAGACTTACAGCTTATCGAGCAATTTCTTCAGATCCTGCCCTTCACGCGACTCTTTGTTTTTATCGGCCCATTTATTGAGTGCATCCTTGGCCCGGTTTTGCAGCGTTTTGCGCAACACCTGGTCGACCTGCAACTGATAGTTCAGCTGCTGCCATGGACCATAAACGCGCAGTGGAATCGGCGTTTTTTGCAGTTGTTCAATCAGTTCGCTGCGCCCTTGCCAGCCGCCGGTGACGCGTACATTCAGCCGCATGTCGCACTGCTTGCCCGGCATATCCAGCTTGCCGCCGCCGGTAATGTTCAGCATCGTCGAATCGGCATTCAGATCGCTAATGGTAATATCGCCATTATCCAGCTTGGCATTGGCACCGAGTTGACGCACTTCGGTATTACGCTGGTACTGATCCAGACCGCGCACGCTGCTGTCGTTGCGTGCCACCGCCTGTTGGATCAACTGCTGAATATTCAGGCCGTGCAGTTGAGCATTACTCATTGCCAACTGGGCGCTGCCCTGCCAGTGATGCTCGAACGACTGTGCGGTCAACCGGTCGCCAGTGAGCTCGCCGCGCATGGTCAATTGCCCGGTCATCACCTGCGGCAATGCGAAAGCCTTCAATACCGTTCCCAGCTCAACCGACGTCAGCTGTGGCTGAACGCCGATAATCGGCTTTTGTCCACGGGCGTCCAGTGAGCCAGGCAGGGAAAAATCACCGCCGGCCACGTGACCGGACAGGGTTTTCACCGCCAGCAGGCCACGCTGGTTTTCCGCCTGGAGATCAAGCCGGGTGATATCCATCCCGCGGTAGGTCAGTTGGTCAGCGCTGAGATGGAAGCGCGCGTCGAAATCACGCAGCGCCTGCATGTTTTTTTGCTGCTCTTCACCGGCGCTGGCAATCACCGGCGCACCGGCCATCGCCTGCATTGGCTGCTCACCCTGACCGGCATTACTACGCCAACCGGAAAGTGCATCCATATCCAGGTGCGGCGACGAGAGTTCAACCACGTAGTTTGGCACATCGCCAAGGCTGATATCGGCTCGGCCCTTCAGTTGGCTGTCATTGACGCCAAGCATCAGGTCATTGAGCGTCAACTGCCGTGGATCCTGCTGGTACACCGCCCGTACCGAGCCCTGCCCCTTGATGCCGCCGGTCGGGATATCAACCCCTTCGAGCTGATAGTTGAACTGATTTACCGTGGTGCTGAACTGACGCGGGAATTGCTGCAAGTCCAGGTCCGCCGACAGATTGAAGGTCAAATCGCGCTGATCGCGGTTAACCCGACTGGACAGTTCCATTTCCGCCTGTCGGTCACCGCTGCGCTGCATCGTCAGATTAAGATCGCGTACGTTGATCTGTTCATTGTTGGCACGTTGCCAGATCAACAGACTGTCGGCGACGCGCAGGTTATCAATATCGAATTTCCACGGCGTATCTACCGATTCGACGCTACTGCCACCGGGCGCGATCGGCGCATCCGTTCGGCTTTGTTGTTCACTGTCCGGCGTGAGACGAATCACCGCGTTTTTCAGCATCACCTGTTTGACGAACAGCTGATGCGACAGCAGCGGCAACAGCTTGACGTCAAGACGCATATTTTCCGCGCTGACCACCGGCGCCTTGGCTCCCGGGGCGGTCAGGGTCATGCGGCCGGCCAGAATGCTCAGCTGCGGCCAGACGTGCCAGCGCAGATCGCCCTCCAGCGTCAGCTGGTAGCCACTGCGCTGTTCGACCTTTTTGACCATGTAACTACGGAAATCATTTGGATTGACCAACAGCACCAAGGCGGACATTCCTGCCACCAGCACCACCAGTAAAATCACCAACGTCGTCAATAATCGTCTCATGCTTTCCTCTTGTCAGCGCGCGTCCGCGCGGCACCCGCCGCGGTTAGTCCTTGTCTATACGGCTGGCCACAGCGCCTTGCTGGTCCTTGTACTTCGCATCTTGACGGCTGTTGTACGGCCGAGCAGCCGGGCCGGACAAGGGTTCAAAGCTCAATGCGCCGATCAGCATACCGGGGCGCAGAGCCAACGGCAGCTTACCTGAATTATAGAACTCCAGAACGATTCGCCCCTGCCAGCCGGGGTCGATACGGTGCGCAGTGACGTGTACCATCAGGCCAAGTCGCGCCAGTGAGGAACGCCCGTCCAGCCAGCCGACCAAATCATTGGGCAACGTCACGGATTCCAGCGTTACCGCCAGCGCCAGTTCGCCGGGGTGCAGAAAGAAGGCCTCGCCTTCCGGCAACACGATTTCGTCGCTCATCACGCGATCCAGCGCGGCGCTGACTTCATCCTTCGGCCCGCTGAGATCGATAAATGCCGCGGTATGTCCACGAAATACGCGGAACTGATTGCCCAAACGGACATCCACTGTGGCCCCGTTAATCCGCTCTACCGGCGGGCGCGGCGAAATAACCAGTTTTTCGCTATCCAGCCAGGCTTCAATATCACGGTCGCACAGTCTCATCTTTGTTTCTCCATCAGGGCGCATTAACTACCACAAAAATTGCCATACAACGGGCAAAAGGTCTACGTCAGGACGTAAATAGTTGACTACAGGCCGGAATTGGCACTCCCGGCCCGGGGCTGCATCATTCAAAGAACTGGCTGATTTTGGCTTTCAGAATGTCAATCGCGATGCGGTTCTTGCCGCCGCGCGGCACAATGATGTCAGCGTATTGCTTGGAAGGTTCAATAAACTGCAAGAACATCGGGCGGACGGTTTTCTGGTATTGCGCCATCACCGAGTCCATCGAGCGCCCACGTTCGTTCACGTCACGCTTCATGCGACGCATCAGGCAAATATCCAGCGGCGTATCAACGAAGATCGAGAAGTTCATTTCCTGGCGCAGGCGAATATCGGTCAACAAGAGTATCCCTTCCAGAATAATGACCTTTTTCGGCTCCAGGTGCACCGTTTCGGTTTTGCGCGTGTGCTCGGTGTAACTGTACAACGGCAGCTCAATGGCCTTGCCGGCCTTCAACGCCTGCAGGTGCTGAATCAGCAGGCTGTGATCCATGGCGCTAGGATGATCGTAGTTGGTCTTGACCCGTTCTTCCATGGTCAGGTGAGTCTGGTCTTTGTAATAACTGTCTTCAGGGATCACGCCAATGTGTTCATCGCCAACCTGATCGCGCAGTTCGCGATACAAGGTGCTGGCAATAAGGCTTTTCCCAGAGGCAGATGCGCCAGCTATACCAATAATGACGCACTGATGCGGCTTGTCAGTCATAAAATTAAAGACCTGAATTCGTAATGTGAGGAGGGGGATATAAAACGCGACAATTATAGGGAGTTACCGGGCTTTGCGCCAGCACTTAGCGGACACGGCGGCAAACCAGGCCAATATTGTCAGATGATCAAAGGCCAAATGCCGTTTTCAGAACATTTACGCTAGGGCATTACCCCAAGCTAAAGTAGAATTGTTGAACATTTTCACAGATTTTTATTCAGGCTGGTTATGCGTCTCAACCATCGCCTGCTTTATTGACGGATTCCGAAGCAACCTTGATGAACTGGCATTTTCTTACCTTCTTTGGTGATAGCACCTTGCTACTGCCAAGCGCAGCGATCGTGTTTATTCTGCTGCTACTGTCACCCGCCAGCAGCAAACGCACCTGGCAATGGGTAATGCTGTTTGGCGCCGTCGGTGGCGTGGTGTGCATTTCAAAACTGGCATTTATGGGCTGGGGCATCGGCAGCCGCGAATTTGACTTCACCGGCTTCAGCGGCCACTCCGCGCTATCGGCCAGTATCTGGCCGGTGATGCTGTGGCTGTTGACCGGGCGCTTCCCGACAACGGTGCGCCGATTAGCCATTATCGTCGGTTACCTGCTGGCATTCGCCGTTGGCTATTCCCGCTTGATGATCCATGTACACTCCACTTCGGAAGTGGTGACCGGTCTGGCGTTAGGTGTGATAGTCAGCGCTACCTTCCTGTTCTTGCAGCGCGGCGTCGAACCTCCGCGGCTGTCGCTGCGCAGAAGCGTGGCGGCATTGGCTTTGCCACTGTTGTTGGTCAATAGCGGCAAAGCCGCGCCGACCCAGGGGCTGCTTGAACAGATAGCGGTGACCATTTCCCCTGCCAGCAAGCCGTTTACCCGTGCCGATTTGCACCGCAAGCCGGTATCGCCGGCGTCGGTGTCACCTGATGCCCGCTAACCATGCCACGGCGGCCAGCGGCCGTTCCTGCCCGCGAGGCGAGCGGCAATGGTCAGCGCAGCCCAAGTAAAAAACCCCGGACACTGTCCGGGGTTTTGCTTTTCATGCCTGGGCGTTGCCGACCATTACAGCGCTCTGAAGGCGATTTCCGTCGGGATCGCTTCGCCCTGCCAGTACATCTGCGCGGCCACGCGCCCGGCCAGTTGGCGGTACATCTCGGCGAACTCACTGTCCGGCCGGCTAATTACCGTCGGTTGGCCACGGTCCAGATCTTCACGCAGCGATATGTGCAACGGCATCTGCCCCAGCAGGCGGCTGTGGTATTTCTGTACCAGTTTCTCGGCGCCACCGGTGCCGAAGATCGGCTCATGGTGACCGCAATTGCTGCAAATATGCACGCTCATGTTCTCGACGATGCCCAACACCGGCACATGCACCTTTTCAAACATCACAATGCCTTTTGCCGCATCCAGCAGAGCGATGTCCTGCGGCGTAGTCACCACCAGCGCGCCGGTCACCGGAATGTTCTGCGACAGCGTCAGCTGAATGTCGCCGGTGCCCGGCGGCATGTCCAACACCAGATAATCCAGATCCGGCCACAGCGTATCCTGCAACAGTTGCATCAGCGCCTTGCTGGCCATCGGGCCACGCCACACCATGGCATTGTCGTCGGTCACCAGATAGCCGATTGAATTGGTCGCCAACCCGTGCGCCATGATCGGTGCCATATGCTGGCCGTCCGGCGAGGTTGGCCGCTGGTTTTCGGTACCCAGCATGTTGGGGATCGACGGCCCGTAAATATCGGCGTCAAGAATGCCGACCTTTGCACCTTCCGCCACCAGCGCCAGCGCCAGATTGACTGCCGTGCTGGATTTTCCCACCCCGCCCTTGCCGGAACTGACGGCAATAATATTGCGTACGCCCTTGACGCCCGCCTGATCGTTGGCGCGTTTCAAGGTGCTGATATCGTGCTTCAGCTTCCAGTCGATGGCACGGGCGCCGGTGACGCGCAGCAGTTCGTCGCTCACGCCGCTCTTCAGCGCTTCAAAACCGCTGTACCAGGCAAAAGGCATGGTCAGTTCGATATGCAGTACATCATCCAGCAACGCACAGTGATGAATCGCTTTCAGCGCCGTCAGGTTGTTTTTTAGCGTCGGGTGTTCAAAGGCGGCCAGTACACCGGTCACCAGGGCACGCAGAACTTCGGGATTGCTCTGCTCGGGGGATTTTGCGTTCATCCCGGCTCCTTGATTTTAATAGATAGCGAATAAATGGCGTTATGCTCAAGCATATCAGAACTGCACCACGGCTGGCGCGTACAAGACAAAAGAAACCGCCCTAGCCGCGACGCGTGCGATCGGTTAACATCAAAGCCCCTTTTATACATAACAGAAAGCAAGTTCTCACTATGGCTCAAGTCGCGAAAAAATTATTGGTGACGTGCGCGCTACCGTACGCAAATGGTTCCATCCATCTCGGCCACATGCTCGAGCATATCCAGGCAGATATCTGGGTTCGTTACCAACGAATGCGCGGCAACGAAGTTCATTTCATTTGTGCAGACGACGCGCACGGTACCCCTATCATGCTGAAAGCACAGCAAATGGGTATCAAGCCGGAAGAAATGATTGCCGAAATGAGCCAGGAGCACCAACAGGATTTCGCCGGTTTTGGCATCAGCTATGACAACTATCATTCAACCCATAGCGATGAAAACCGTGAGCTGTCGAGCCTGATTTATGGCCGCCTGAAGGAAAACGGTTTTATCAAGAACCGCACCATTTCTCAGCTGTACGATCCGGAAAAAGGCATGTTCCTGCCGGATCGCTTCGTGAAAGGTACCTGCCCGAAATGCAAATCACCGGATCAGTACGGCGACAACTGCGAAGTGTGCGGCGCTACCTACAGCCCGACCGAGCTTATCGATCCTAAATCGGCGGTATCCGGCGCCACGCCGGTGATGCGCGATTCCGAACACTTCTTCTTTGATCTGCCGTCCTTTAGCGAAATGCTGCAGGCCTGGACACGCTCCGGCGCATTGCAGGAGCAGGTGGCCAACAAGATGCAGGAATGGTTCGAGTCGGGGCTGCAGCAGTGGGACATCTCGCGTGACGCACCGTACTTCGGCTTTGAAATCCCGGATGCGCCAGGCAAATATTTCTACGTTTGGCTGGATGCGCCAATCGGCTATATGGGTTCGTTCAAGAACCTGTGCGACAAGCGCGGCGATCTGGACTTCGATGAGTTCTGGCGCAAGGACTCCACCACCGAGCTGTATCACTTTATCGGCAAGGACATCGTCTATTTCCACAGCCTGTTCTGGCCGGCAATGCTGGAGGGCAGCAACTTCCGTAAACCGACCAATCTGTTCGTACACGGCTACGTCACGGTCAACGGCGCCAAAATGTCCAAGTCACGCGGCACCTTTATCAAGGCCGGCACCTACCTGCAGCACCTGGACGCCGACTGTCTGCGCTATTATTACGCGGCCAAGCTGTCCTCGCGCATCGATGACATCGACCTGAATCTGGAAGACTTCGTGCAGCGCGTCAATGCCGATATCGTCAACAAAGTGGTGAACCTGGCCTCGCGCAACGCCGGCTTTATCAACAAGCGCTTTGGCGGCAAGCTGGCAGCCAGCCTGGCCGATCCGGCGCTGTACCAAACCTTCACCGATGCCGCAGACAGTATTGCCGAGGCTTACGCCAGCCGTGAATCCGGCCGCGCCATCCGTGAAATCATGGCGCTGGCGGATCTGGCCAACCGTTATGTGGACGAGCAGGCACCGTGGGTGGTGGCCAAGCAGGAAGGCCGCGACGCCGATCTGCAAGCCATCTGCTCGATGGGCATCAACCTGTTCCGCGTACTGATGACCTACCTGAAGCCGGTGCTGCCGTCACTGACCGAGCGCGCCGAAGCGTTCCTCAACGGTGAACTGAGCTGGGAAGGCATCCAGCAACCGCTGCTGGATCACACGGTCAACCCGTTCAAGGCGCTGTTCAATCGTATCGATCTCGACAAGGTAAATGACATGGTCAACGCATCCAAGGAAGACATGGCTGCCAGCCAGGCCCCGGTTAGCGGCCCGCTGGCGGACGATCCGATTCAGGAAACCATTACCTTTGATGATTTTGCCAAAGTGGACATGCGTATCGCGCTGATCAAAAGCGCCGATTTGGTCGACGGTTCCGACAAGTTGCTGAAGCTGCAGCTGGATCTGGGCGGTGAGAGCCGGCAGATTTTCTCCGGCATCCGTTCCGCCTATCCGGATCCCAAGTTGCTCGAAGGCCGGCTGACCATCATGGTGGCTAACCTGGCACCACGTAAGATGCGCTTTGGTATTTCCGAGGGCATGGTGATGGCCGCCGGTCCTGGCGGAAAGGAAATCTTCCTGCTGAGCCCTGACAGCGGCGCCCAGCCGGGTATGCAAGTAAAATAATCATCAACGTGCTAGTGAGAGCCGGGCTTGCCCGGCTTTTTTATGCCCGTCGCCTGCCAGTCAAACATTTCGCTATAACGCCAGCCAAAAAGTCATAACGAAGACAATTCCCTATCAAAACCCTTCTGGTTATGATGCTAGCCAGACAAAATAGACGTCTGGATAGCAAGACTGCTATTTACCTTTTAATCGGCCAGACTTACCTGCTTCGGAGTTGATAATGAAAACGATAAAAATCTCTTTGCTTGCGCTGGGCCTGTTTAGCGCGCTGCCGTTATACGCCGCGCCAGACGCAACGCTGGCAGCGGTACCGGCCGCCATCGCCAATCATCAGGGGCCAATCCGCGTGGCGGTGATCCGCAATCTGGGGTCCGATGACAACACCACTCAGTTCCTGGCCGGCGCCATTCAGGAAGGCCGCAAACTGGGGTTCAAGGTGGATACGTTCCTCAGCAATGGCGACGATGCCCGCTTCCAGGATTTCGTCAATCAGGCCATCAGCCAGAAATACGATGGCATTATTCTTTCGCAGGGGCGTGCCCCCTACTCCACCGATCTGGTGAAGCGTATTGCCGCCGCGGGTATTGCCGTGTCCGCCTTTGATACCGACGTCAGCGGCATTATTCCCGGCGTGACCGTTTCCCAGCAGGATGACGCCTCGCTGGCCAATGAATCCTTCGGCCAGTTGGTGAAAGACTTCAACGGACGTGCCAACATCATCAAACTGTGGGTGGCCGGTTTTCCGCCGATGGAACGGCGTCAGGCCGCCTATCAACAATTGCTCAAGCAACACCCCGGCATCCATGAGCTGGAATCGATCGGCGCGGTGTCTTCCGACGTGCAGGGCGATACCGCCAACAAAGTCGGCGCGGTACTGGCCAAATACCCGAAAGGCAAGATTGACGCCATTTGGGGAACCTGGGATGCCTTTACGCAAGGTGCCTATAAGGCATTGCAGGAAAATGGTCGCAGCGAAATCAAGCTGTACAGCATTGATATCTCCAATCAGGACCTGCAGCTGATGCGTGAAGCCGGCAGCCCATGGAAAGTCAGCGTCGCGGTAGACACCAAACTGATCGGCGCGGTAAACCTGCGGCTTATCGCCAACAAAATTGCCGGTGAAACTACGCCGGCAAGCTACCAATTCAAGGCCGCCGCCATTCCGCAGGCGCTACTGGTCAGCCAACCGGGGCCGGTAAACGTGGCCAGCCTGGGCAAAATCATTCCCGGCTGGGGCAGCAGTGACGATTTCGTCCAGCCATGGTTTGCCACGCTACAGTCACAGGCAGGCAAATAAGCTGTTTTAAGCGGGGGCGACAGCGGTTGCCCCTTTTTTGTGCTTATTTTCCATCAGCCCCTTTCCTGTTTGCCAAAATGCGCTATGTTATCAACACTGTGTTAATAACTGTATGCATAGACAGGCATTGTCATGAAGGGATTCCCGGCGCAAATCAATACCTTGTTGGCCAGTTCGTTACTGCTGACCATTGGCCGCGGCGTTACGCTGCCATTCATTACCATTTATCTCACCGAACATTTCCATCTGTTGCCTAAAAGCGTCGGCATCATCCTTGGTCTCAGCCTGACGATCGGCATTCTCAGCAGCCTGTATGGCGGCTATCTGGTGGACAAGTTCAACAAAACCACCCTGATTGCGCTTTCCATACTGTTGTTCGCGCTGAGCTTTTTCATTATTCCCTGGATTGCGCAACCGGGCAGCATAGTCATCGTGCTGGCGGTGCTGCATACCGCATATGCCGTGCTTGGCATTACCATTAAAGCCTGTTTCGCCGAATGGCTGCCGGTAGCGCAGCGCATCAAGGCGTTTTCGATCAATTACACCCTGGTGAACGTCGGCTGGGCGATCGGCTCATCGCTCGGCGTACTGGTGGCCGGCTTTAGCCCCTTGCTGCCGTTCTACCTTTCCGGCGGCCTGGCACTGCTGACGGTAGTGATGGTGAACCTGCGGCTGCGCCAGCAACAGGCGCAGCCGCAGGTTACCCGCCAATCGGACGCGCCCACGGTGATGCCCAGCTTCCGCCAGACGGCAAAAATCCTGCGTCAGGATCGCCGGCTGATCTACTTTACCCTGGGCAGCACGCTGGGCGCGGTAGTGTTCGGCCAGTTCACCGGTTATCTGTCGCAGTACCTGATCACCGTCTCCAGTGCCGACTTCGCCTACCGGGTGATTGGGCTGGTGATGATCGTCAACGCCTGTATCGTGATTGCGTTACAGTATCTGCTGAGCCGCGGCATGCGGCAGGACAACATTCTGCGCTGGCTGACGCTGGGCACGCTGTTTTTCATTATCGGCCTGCTGGGCTTTCTGTTTGCCGGCCAGTCGCTGTGGCTGTGGGCGACGGCCATGGCGGTTTTCACCCTCGGCGAAATCATTGTCATCCCGGTGGAATACATGTTCATCGATTTCATTGCTCCCGGGCATTTAAAAGGCAGTTACTATGGCGTGCAAAACCTCAGCAATCTGGGAGGGGCCATCAATCCGGTACTGTGCGGCCTGTTGCTGAGCTATGCCGCACCGGCGCTGATGTTCGTCATGCTGATTGCTGCCGCACTGTTCAGCCTGCTGTTTTTCTTTCTCGGACATCGGCTGGCGCAACGACAGCGGCTGGCACAGGAGGCGTAACCTACACTTGTTCCATGCCGTCAATAGCGCCTAATGGCATCGTATGCATAGACAGGATTCATGGCGTGTTTTGTGGCCAAGCTCACAGTTTAATTGTATGATGAATACATCAGTTAAACAGGAAAGAATCATGACCAACCTATTCGCACTGTGTTGGAAATACCTGCGGGCCTTCGCTTTAATTTATCTCTGCCTGTTTGCCGGCAATGCGATTTCCGCCCTTTTACCCATCACCATCCCCGGCAGCATCATCGGCATGTTGCTGCTGTTTGCGCTGCTGTCATCGCAACTGCTGCCAGCCAAATGGGTGCGTCCGGGCTGCAACGTCTTCATCCGTTACATGGTATTGCTGTTTGTGCCGATTGGCGTCGGTGTCATGCAATATTATCGGCAGATTGTCGATCATCTGGCGCCGCTGCTGGTGTCCTGCCTGGTCAGTACCGTGCTGGTACTGGTGGTGGTGGGTTATTCCTCCCACTATTTTCACCGCGACCGTAGCCTGGCCGCTGGCAAGCGCGATGCCAAGGAGGACAAATGATGGATAACATCTGGTGGTCGTTACCGTTAACGCTGGTGGTGTTTTACGCGGCACGGGCGTTGTCGCAGCGACTGAAAATGCCACTGCTCAACCCGCTGCTGGTGTCGATGGCCATCATCATTCCTTTTCTGCTGTTCACCGGTATTCCTTACCAACGCTACTTCCAGGGCAGCAAGATACTGAACGACTTTTTACAACCTGCGGTGGTGGCGCTGGCCTTTCCGCTGTATGAACAGATACACCAGATCCGCGCACGCTGGAAGTCGATCATTACCGTGTGCTTTATTGGCAGTCTGACCGCGATGATCAGCGGCGGCGCCATCGCGCTGTGGATGGGCGCTACGCCAGAAATCGTCGCGTCAATCCTGCCAAAATCGGTCACCACGCCGATCGCCATGGCAACGGCGGAATCGATCGGCGGCATTCCGGCCATCAGCGCCGTCTGCGTGATTTTTGTCGGGATTTTCGGCGCTATTTTCGCCCACCCCCTCTTCAACCTGATGAGGATAAACACCAAATCTGCACGTGGTCTGGCGATGGGCAGCGCATCACACGCCCTGGGGACCGCGCGTAGCGTAGAACTGGACTATCAGGAGGGCGCATTCAGCTCACTGGCTCTGGTTGTCTGCGGGATTATTACCTCGTTATTGGCGCCGTTATTGTTCCCGCTGCTGTTGCATCTGTTTGCCTAAGGCCAAAACTTGCGATACATCTCGCAATAATGATTTCTATTACATGAATTTCACCAATAAGGAGATCTTAATCACACTTTATTGATGGCGGGCTGCCTAGAATGCCCTATCCAATTAATTCGAGATTGCATTGCGGCGGCTGCCTGCAAAAGCCTGATACGTCAGGCGTGGCGCAAACCGCCAACGATGTGAATCGGTAACAGCGGCCTCCCCGTTAATCAATAGAGAGACCTACCATGCATACGCGTTTTCACACCGCTTTCAGCCAATTGCCCGCTTCCTTGCAAAGCGCCCTGCAGCCTTATATGGACACACCTGATTTCCCGGCGATGTTCGACCTCAGCCAGGTTGAGGCAATCAAGCAGCGCTGCGGGCTGGATGATGATGCCCTGGCATTTGCCCTGCTGCCGCTGGCGGCAACCTGTTCCTTAACCCCGATCTCACATTTCAACGTCGGTGCCATCGCCCGCGGCGTCAGCGGCAATCTGTATTTTGGCGCCAATATGGAATTTCACGGCGCGCCGATGCAACAAACCATCCATGCCGAACAATGTGCAGTGACCCACGCCTGGCTGCGTGGCGAACGCTCACTGGCCTCCATCACCGTCAACTACACGCCGTGCGGCCACTGCCGCCAGTTTATGAACGAGTTGAACAGCGGTGGTGAACTGCAAATTCGCCTGCCGGGGCGCGACGCGGCCACGCTGGCAGATTATCTGCCGGATGCATTTGGCCCGCGCGATCTGGCTATCAGCACCCTGTTGATGGACCCGGTGGATCATGGTTTCCAACTGCCGCTGAACGACCCACTGGACCAGGCGGCGCTGAACGCCGCCAACCGCAGCCATGCGCCCTACAGCAACGCCCACAGCGGCGTAGCGCTGGAAACCGCCGAAGGTAAAATCCATGCGGGTCGCTATGCCGAAAACGCCGCCTTCAACCCAAGCCTGCCGCCGTTGCAAGCGGCACTGGTACTGTTAAACCTCTCCGGCGGCGATTGCCGGCAAATCCGCCGCGCGGTGTTGGCGGAGCCGCAGAGCGCCATACTCAGCCAATGGGATGCCACCCGCGCCACGCTGGCGGCATTGGGTTGCGACGCGGTCAGCCGTATCACCTTCTGACGCCTTGGACGCGGGGCCGTTCGGCTCCGCAGCTACCAGTCCCGCCGGCCAAATACAATGCCATTCATCTTCTAAAACACTTTTTTTAGTTAAAAAATGATTTGAACGTCGATAATTTCATCAATTTGCCTCATGATCCGATAACAATTGCTGTACATATTTTCCTTATCTTTTAGGATCACCAGTTATAAAAATTATCTGATACGTTAAGAGTAAACTGATGGAACTTGAATACGAAAGCAAACGCCCGCTGTATATCCCCTATGCCGGTCCAATTCTGTTGGAATTCCCGCTGCTCAACAAAGGCAGTGCATTTACAGAAGACGAGCGTAGCCATTTCAATCTGCACGGCCTGCTGCCGGAGGCGGTAGAAACCATTGAAGAACAGGTTGAACGTGCCTATCGTCAATACCAGGACTTCAAAAACGACAACGACAAGCATATTTATCTGCGCAACATTCAGGACACCAACGAAACGCTGTTCTACCGCCTGCTCGATGCCCACCTGAGCGAAATGATGCCGATCATCTACACGCCGACGGTCGGTGAAGCCTGCGAGCACTTCTCGGACATTTATCGCCGGGCACGCGGTCTGTTCATTTCCTATCCGAATCGCGACCGCATCGACGATATGCTGCAAAACGCCACCAAGCAGAACGTTAAGGTGATTGTGGTTACCGACGGCGAGCGCATTCTCGGCCTGGGCGATCAGGGCATTGGCGGCATGGGGATCCCTATCGGCAAGCTGTCGCTGTACACCGCCTGCGGCGGTATCAGCCCGGCCTATACGCTGCCGGTAGTGCTGGACGTCGGCACCAACAACCCGCAACGCCTGAACGATCCGCTGTACATGGGCTGGCGTCATCCGCGTATCTCCGGTGACGAATATCACGCGTTTGTCGAAGAATTCATTCAGGCGGTCAAGCGTCGCTGGCCAAATGTACTGTTGCAGTTCGAAGACTTTGCGCAAAACAACGCTACGCCGCTGTTAAACCGCTACCGTGACGAAATCTGCTGCTTTAACGACGACATCCAGGGCACCGCTGCAGTCACGCTCGGCAGCCTGATCGCCGCCAGCCGCGCCGCCGGCAGTCAATTGCGCGACCAGACCGTCACCTTCCTCGGCGCCGGCTCCGCCGGTTGCGGTATCGCAGAGCAGATCATCGCGCAAATGAAGTCGGAAGGCCTGAGCGAAGACGAAGCCCGCGCCCGCGTCTTTATGGTTGACCGTTTCGGTCTGCTGACCGACAAGCTGCCGAACCTGCTCGATTTCCAGAGCAAGCTGGTGCAAAAAAGCGAAAACCTGACCGCGTGGGACGTCTCCAACGATGCGATTTCGCTGCTGGACGTGGTACGCAACGCCAAGCCAAGCATTCTGATCGGCGTTTCCGGCCAGCCAGGCCTGTTCACCGAAGAGTTGATCCGCGAAATGCATCGGCATTGCCCACGGCCGATAGTGATGCCGCTGTCCAACCCGACGTCGCGCGTGGAAGCTCGTCCGGAAGACATTATCCACTGGACCGACGGCGCCGCACTGGTGGCTACCGGCAGCCCGTTCGCCCCGGTGAATTACAAGGAACGGCAGTTCCCGATTGCCCAGTGCAACAACTCCTATATCTTCCCTGGCATTGGCCTGGGCGTGCTGGCATCCGGCGCGGCGCGCGTCACCGACGCCATGCTGATGGCCGCCAGCCGGGCATTGGCTGATTGTTCACCGCTGGCCACCGATGGCCATGGCGCATTGCTGCCGGATATCGATGATATTCAAGGCGTCTCCAAGTGCATCGCCATGGAAGTGGGCAAGGCGGCACAATTGCAGGGCGTGGCGGTAGTCACCTCCGAAGAGGCGCTGTCCAAAGCCATCGAACACAACTTCTGGCGCCCGCAGTACCGCAGTTACAAACGCACCTCGTTTTAATCTGTCGATAAAAGCAACAGACCCGGCATGCCGGGTCTTTTTTTATGGTAAAAAGCGCTGAAAAATGCGGCGCCCCCGCGCTAGGCACGGTGGACAGCTTGCGTCCGCCAGTCAGGTACAGTAGCCTTGATCCACCCTTTTTCAGATTTGTGCGCGTAAGGCCTCAACATGTGGAAACGCCTGATTATCAGCCTTTTCGTCATCACCGCGGTGTTGATGCTATCGGCTATCGCGCTCGATCGCTGGATCAGTTGGAAAACCGCGCCCTATATTTATGACGAGCTGCAACAGTTGCCAAACCGTCAGGTTGGCGTGGTACTCGGCACCGCCAAATATTACCGCACCGGTGTGATCAATCAGTATTACCGCTACCGCATTCAGGGAGCGATAAATGCCTACAACAGCGGCAAGGTAAAATACCTGCTGCTGAGCGGCGATAACGCACTGCAGAGCTATAATGAACCGATGACCATGCGGCGCGATCTGATCGCCGCCGGCATCGCGCCGAGCGATATCGTGCTTGATTACGCCGGATTCCGTACCCTGGATTCAATTGTACGCACCCGCAAAGTGTTCGACGCCAATGATTTCACCATCATTACCCAGCGTTTTCACTGCGAGCGCGCGCTGTTCATTGCCCTGCATATGGGCATCCAGGCGCAATGTTTCGCCGTGCCGTCGCCAAAAGACATGCTGACGGTGCGGGTGCGCGAGATTTTCGCCCGTCTGGGGGCGCTGAACGACCTGTATATCCTGAAACGCGAACCACGCTTCCTCGGCCCGCTGATACCGATTTCCTCGATGCACAAGGTGCCGGAGGATGCGCAGGGCTATCCGGCGGTGTCGCCGGAACAGCTGGTAGAGCTGGAACATAAACTGGCCGCAGAGAAACAGAAAGCGCGCGGCAAATCATAATCGCACGCGCGCCATCGGCGCGGCACAAACAACAACGGCCAGCAATTGCTGGCCGTTGTGTTGTTACTGCGCAATTGATTACTTTTTCTTGGCGTACTTGAGCGAATCCAGCGCCACGGCGAAAATAATGATGCCGCCCTTGATAATGTATTGCCAATACGGATTGACGCCGATATAGGTCAAACCGTAGTTGATAACGGTGAAAATAATAACCCCGGTCACAACCCCCAATACCGTGCCGACGCCGCCGGCAAATGACACCCCGCCGACCACGCAGGCAGCAATGGCATCCAGCTCATACATAAAGCCCAGATTATTGGTAGCGCTGCCGATACGCCCGGCCTCCAGCATGCCGCCGAAGGCATAGAACACCCCGGACAAGGCATAAATCAGGATCAGGTTAAGCGGAACGTTAACGCCGGAGACTTTCGCCGCCTCGGGGTTACCGCCGATGGCGAAGATGTTTTTGCCAAAGCGGGTCTTGTTCCACAGGATCCAGACAAAAACGATGGCGATCAACGCATAAAAGGTGATGTACGACAGTTTGAAATCGCCGAACTTCAAGAAGCCCTGCGCAAAGCTGGAAAAACCGGGATCAAAGCCCGCCACCGGCGACGCACCGACCGAATCGTAATACAGCGAGTTGATGCCGTAGACGATGATCATGGTGCCCAGGGTAGTAATGAACGGCGTCACGTTCAGGTAGGCAATAATCAGGCCGTTAACCAGACCGATCAGCGCACCGATGGCGCAGACCAGCAAAATCACCAATGGAATCGACCAGGTCTCCATCTGCGGGAACACCTTGTTGACGTTATCCATCGATTGCAGCAGCGTTGCTGCCACCACCGCCGCCAATCCCACCTGGCGACCGGCCGACAGATCGGTACCCTGGGTAACAATCAGCCCCGCCACGCCCAGGGCGATGATAATACGTACCGAAGATTGGGTCAGGATATTGCTCAGGTTCATCAAGCTGAGAAAGGTCGGATCCTGAATAATGATGATTGCCAGTAAAACCAGCAACACCATATAGATGCCACCCTCTTTAAAATAGGTGAATAACGTTTTTTTGTTTAGCGCGCTCATAATTCGTTTCCCTTAAAGATGCAAGGAGGCTAAGCGTAAGATTTCATTTTGCGAGGTCTGTTTGGTATTAACGATGCCCGCAACCTGACCATTACTCATCACCAATATTCTGTCGGTAATCCCCAAAAGCTCCGGCATTTCGGACGAGATGATAATGATCCCCTTGCCCTTTTTCGCCAACTCGGTCATCAACTGATAAATTTCAAACTTTGCGCCAACGTCAATACCGCGCGTCGGTTCATCCAGCATCAATATTTCCGGCTGGGTCAGCAGCCAGCGACCAATAATCACCTTCTGCTGATTACCGCCAGACAGGGAACCGATATTGGTACGATGCCCCGGCGTTTTTACCCGCATCGCGTCGATCACCCATTGGGTATCGCTTTTCATGCGCGCATTATCCAGCAGGCCGATCTTATTTTTATAATTGCGAATATTGGAAATCAGCGAGTTAAAACCGATATCCAGAAAAGCATAAATACCGGTCGAACGCCGCTCCTCGGTTACCAGGGCAAATCCGTGGTTGATTGCTTCGTTGGCGCTGTGGTTATTAATCGCTTTGCCGTGCAGTGTGATGGTGCCGCTCACTTTCTCGCGAATACCGAACAGGGTTTCGACAATATCGGTACGCTTGGCGCCGACCAACCCGGCGATACCCAGAATTTCACCCTGGTGCAAATCAAACGACACGTCGCGGATCGACGGTTGGCGCAGTGATGTCAGGTTCTTCACCTGTAAAATCACCTCTCCCGGCGTATTCTGGCGATCGGGAAAACGCTGGCTCAGTGAACGTCCGACCATCATGGCGATGATCTTGTCCATATCCAGCCCTTCCAGCGGCTGGGTAGCAATCCATTGGCCGTCGCGCAGGATGGTTATTTCGTCGCACAGCTGGAATATCTCCTCCATCTTGTGCGAGATATACACGATGCCGCAGCCGCGCTGTTTCAATTTACGGATAATGGTGAATAAATGATTGACCTCCTTTTCCGTTAATGACGAGGTTGGCTCATCCATAATCACTATTTTTGCGTCATAGGAAAATGCCTTGGCAATTTCAATCATCTGCATCTGCGACACCGACAGCGTACCGACCTTGGCGCGCGGATCAATATCAATATCCAGCTCGTCGAAAATGCTTTTGGTATCCTGGTACATCTTGTGCTGATCGACAAACAGACCTTTGGTGGGGTAACGCCCCAGCCACATGTTGTCCATGACGGTACGCTGCAATACCAGATTCAATTCCTGATGTACCATGGAAACGCCATGCTCCAGCGCTTCTTTGGAACTTTTAAAATCGACTTCCTTCCCCTGAAAAACAATGCTGCCCGAATCTTTTTTATAAATGCCAAACAGACATTTTAATAACGTCGATTTACCGGCGCCGTTTTCTCCCATTAATGCATGAATGGAGTGTGGACGAACGCGTAGATTGACATTATCCAATGCCTTGACGCCGGGGAATGACTTATTGACGTCGGTCATTTCCAGCAGATATTCGCGAGAACTGTCGGCCATAGATATACCTTAATGTACTGAAATTCCCCGCCGCACGGCCAATGGGTGTTGGCGTCAGGTCGCCGCCGGCGGGGAACGCTAGTCTCTACCCGTGCTCGTTCACGCTGCATCCTGGCCCTGGCCGATAGATGCAACGCGCATAAGCCCGGGTATAACCGAAGTTTATTTAACGAATTGTGACAGGTTGTCTTTATCTACGCCGACGTAAGGAATACGCACCACTTTATTGTCGATCTTGTAATTGGTGCCTTCAGCGGCCGGTTTGCCCGCCGCCAGATTCTTCGCCAGTGCAAAGGTAGCTTTCGCCTGGTTGTCGGCGTCGTTCAGCACGGTACCGGCCATCGCTCCCGATTTCACCAGCGCCAGCGCTTCTGGCAGCGCATCCACGCCGAACACCGGAATAGCCGACTTGTTATGCGCCTTCAGCGCCTCAATGGCGCCCATTGCCATGGCATCGTTGTTGGCGATGACCACTTCAACCTTGCTGGCGTTCGGGCCCGACATCCAGGCATCCACCTTGTCTTTCGCCTGGGCGGTATCCCACATGGCGGTGTCCATCTGCAGCTGCTGGGTCTTAATGCCCTTTTCATTCAGCGTCTTCACTACGTAAGTAGTACGCGCTTCGGCATCCGGGTGGCCCGGTTCGCCTTTCAGCAACACGTATTGAATTTGGCCGTCTTTGTTCAGATCCCAGTTCGGATTGGCCTGCCAATGCTTGGCAATCAGCTCGCCCTGGATAACGCCGGATTCTTTGGAGTCGGTGCCGACATAATAGGCTTTGTCATAGCTGTCGAGCGCCTTGCGCGAAGGTTCCTTGTTGTAAAACACCACGGGAATGTCGTTGGCACGCGCCTTGTCGATCACCACCGGCGCCGCAGCCGGGTCAACCAGGTTGATCGCCAGCGCTTTAACACCCTTGGCAATCAGCACATCGATCTGATCGTTTTGCTTGGATTGGTCATTCTGCGAATCATTCATCAGCAAAGTGATATCCGGTGCCGCCTTGGCATCTTTTTCCAACGCCTTACGCACCACCGACATAAAGTTATCATCGTATTTGTAAACGGTAACGCCAATGCGGGTATCTGCGTGCGCAGCGCCAAACAGCATGCTGGCGGCCAGTGCGGCCAGGGTGAAAACCTTCTTATTCATTGTGTGTCTCCGGTTTATAGAGGGTCGTTCTCGATGTAATAAGCCAGATTTCACGGCGTGCGCACACGACCGAGCCTGGCAGGATCCCTGTCATCCTTGAATCATGTTATTCCTGAAAATGCTGTGTCAGCGCGCGGATAAATAATCGGTGGCAAGAGCCTTTGCGCCGGAAAACGCCTAGAGCATAAACGGCACTATGTTAATATTCTGTGAATTTTCTCACAGATTGAAAACGGTTACACAAGATTAAATGTTCAGAGAGTGACCACCGCCTCACTTTGCCACGGCGCCACCGAATGGCGTCGTACCAGCGTCGGCATGAACAGATGGCTGGCCTGGGGTTCCAGCTGCCCTGCGGCCCCCTTGAGCGCCAGCTCGGCCGCCAGAGTGGCCATGGATACAATGGGATAGCGTACGGTAGTGAGTTTGGGACTGGTGTAACGCGCAATCGGAATATCATCAAAGCCGATCAGCGAAAATTGCTGCGGTACCGTGATACCGTTTTCTTTTAGCACCGCCATGGCGCCTGCGGCCATGGCGTCATTGTAGGCGAACACCGCGCTTAAACGCAGATTGCGCCCCAGCAGCTCGACCATCCCCGCTTCGCCACCCTGCAAGTCCGGCGAATTAAAGGCGCACCAACTTTCCCCCACCTGCACCCCGGCTGCCGTCATGGCCTGCAGATACCCTTGCTGGCGCAGCGGGCCGTCCTCGATGCCATGGTTGGAGCCCAGGTAGCCGATACGCCGGTGCCCTTGCGATAACAGCAACCGCAGCGCCATTTCCGCGCCGCAGACGTTGGCCAGCCCCACGCAGCGGTGCTCGTAACCGGCCACGATACGGTTAACCAGCACCATGCCGGGCACCTGGTCCATAAACGCCGCCAGTTCGTCGTCATCCAGCGCTTTTGCATGCACTATCAGCGCATTGCAGCGCTGGCGCAGCAACACTTCAATGGCATGTCGCTCTTTTTCCGCCTGATGATAACTGTTGCCGATCAGCAAATATTTGTGATGCTGCTGCGCAACGGTATCAACCGCTTTCACCAGCGCGCCGAAGAACGGATCCGACACGTCCATCACCACCACGCCAATGGTTTCGCTGTTCTGCGTCGCCAACGCCTGGGCATTGGCATTCGGTCGATAACCCAGCGCCGCTGCCGCCTGCAACACTCGCTCGCGCGTCTGTGGGCTGGCCACCGCGCTGTTGTTTAATACGCGAGAAACGGTCGCCACCGAAACGCCGGCACGTTCGGCAACGTCACGAATAGTGATGAGATGGGCTGGACGCATCAAGGATCCTGGTTCGGGGTAAGCTACGTGTGGCGCTATCCTACCCCGAGATCCCGCTCTCCCTACGCGAATTGCGTCACATAAAAGAAAACGTTTACATACATTTTTTTAACTTAACCAGTTTACATCTCGCTTTGCCGCCGGCGATCGCTGTTACCTGCACCAAGCGCTGTCAATTTACGCCATAACCATTCCATCGGTCCCTGGCTAAAATAACGTAGCCACAGGGTAGAAAACAGCAGATTGATTACCCATACCAGCGGTACCAGTGCCAGCAGCTGCAGGCGATCAAACTGCTGATACCAGCCGAAACGGTAGAACAGCGTGGTGCACACCAGCGTTTGCAGCAGGTAGTTGCTCAGTGCCATGCGCCCTACCTGCGTCAGCCAACGGCCAAGCGGCAGCCGCGCCAGCTGCGGCCAGAAACCGTAGCACAATGCCAGATAGCCCATCGCCTGCAACGGCGCGCCCAGTTCGCGTGGCACTTGCAGCAGGAAGCCGCTCCAGCGGTAATCCCACTGCAAATGCCATTGCAGCACCACTGCGGGCAGTTGGATCGCCAGCGCCAGCGGTATCAGCCAGGCGGCCTGCCGGCGATAATACCCCGGCGAGAAATGACCACGCAGCCAACCGCTGCGCATCAGGCCCGCACCGAACAGCATCATGCCAGCCAATTCCCAACCGTACTGCGCGCCAATCGCCAACAGGCTGGAAGAGAGTAGATCGACACGATTACGCCAGGCCTCCATCCCGCCCTGCAACTTCCAGAACTGCTCATATTGCAGAACCGCCGGGCCAGGCTGCCAAAAGCTGCCGGGCTCTCCGCGGCTGATAATCCCCAGCAGCAACAGCACCGCGACGCCGATCAGATACAGCACTACGCCGGTTTTCAGCAGCGTAAACGTATCTTTCGCCTCACGGATCATGCGCCAGCACACCAGCCCGATCAGACCATAAGCCAGCAAGATATCACCGTCCCACAGGAAAATGGCGTGCCCCAGGCCAAACAGCACCAACCAGCTCAAACGTGCACGCATCCAGCCCTTGCCGCGGTGCAGCAACAGCTGCAAACCGGCACCAAACAGCAGCGCAAACATCGCCAGAAACTTGGCCTGTGCCAGCAGATCCAGCAACGCCCAGGTCCAGGCGTCATGGAGTGCCGGCAGCCCGGCATAGGCCGGGTTGAGATAGGCTGCTTTTGGCAAGCCAAAGGCGCTGATATTCAGCAACAGAATGCCGAGAATGGCGATACCGCGTACGCAATCCAGGGTTGCGATACGCGGCAAGGGGGCTGTCGATTGGTTATTCATCTGTTTCGCCGTATTTCGCTCATTAAAAAGGCGCCCGCAGGCGCCTGTCGCGTAACGCTGTAACCCTTACCCCTGATGATGGCGTACCGCACGCAGGAATTCCTGACGGGTATTCTGGCTGGACTTGAACAGTCCGCCCAACGAGGTGGTGGTCGTGGCGCTGGTCGCATCGCGGATACCGCGCGCCTTGACACAATAATGGACCGCATCGATAGATACCGCCACATTATTGGTGCCCAGCAGCGTTTGCAAAGCCACCAGGATTTGCTGCGTCAAACGCTCCTGCACCTGAGGGCGCTGGGCGAAGAACTGCACAATACGGTTGATTTTCGACAGGCCAATCACCGCATCTTTCGGAATATAAGCCACGGTGGCCTTGCCGTCGATGGTGACGAAGTGGTGTTCGCAGGTGCTGGTCAATGTGATATCACGCACCGTCACCATTTCATCTACCTTCATTTTATTTTCAATGACGGTGATTTTAGGGAAGTTGGCGTAATCCAGGCCGGAGAAAATCTCGTCGACGTACATTTTGGCGATACGATGAGGGGTTTCCGCCAGGCTGTCGTCGGTCAGATCGAGGTTCAGCAGTTGCATGATTTCCGTCATGTGCTCCTGAATACGACGCTTGCGCGTTTCACGATCCAGCATTTCGCCGCGTAACGGGGTTTCCAGACCGCGCGATTCCAGCGCGGCATGAACCAATGCCGCTTCTTTACTTAATGTAGTCATTTTGTGTGTGTCTCCAGCAGGCTACCCTGATTACCCGTCCAGACTGTTGCCGTAACGTTGAATGATGGAGCAGGGATTGATTCTTGTCTCCGACCGACATTTAACGCCAACAGCGTGAAGCCGATCAAGATTTTGCCCACTGTAAATGAGAGTGAGTCGTTTATCCAGTGATTGTGTTTCAACCAGTGGTGAAAAATCCGCATATAGCACGATCGGGCTGGTTGCGGATTTTTGTTGCTATTTTGTACAATTGCGCGACAAATTGCCCACTGCGGCACGCGCCGGGGTGTTCACCACCAGCAAACCGGCCACCATCAAGCTGACCACGGCGACATACAATGCCGGCTCCAGACGTTGGGTCAGCGCGCTGGACAACGCCGACAGCATCGGCCCCACCAACTGACCGACGGCATAACCGGTAGTCAGCAGGCCGGCCATGTAGCGCGCATGGTTTGGCGCCAGTTCACGGCCATGCTGCAACGCCAGCTGCACCACGCTGAGAAAACCGCCGCCGGTGAACAACGCCCCCAACGCCAGGCCGGTGACGCCCGGTACTACCTCCGCACACAGCACCCCCAGCGCCTGTACCCATAACGTCAGCGCCAGACGGGTCTGGGTGGTCAATCGGTGGCGAGTGAGAATACCCAACACAATTCCCAACACCGCCGCGCCGCCAAACACCGGCCAGACAAACTGGGCAAATACGCTGCCCGGGAAACGCTCGCTGGCCATTTGCGACAGAAACGTCGCCGGCAGAATATAGCCGAAGCCGGCCAGGCTGTAGCTCCACACCAGACGTTTCAGCGCCGGCGTCAACACCAGCGGTTCCGGCGTCAGGTTCGGTCGATGCAGTTCCCCAGCGCGCGGTAAATTGACGCTGATGGCGCCAATCAACAGCAATGCCAATACGCCGTACACCAGCCAGGCCTGGCCGGCACTCAGTGCCAACCCGTGGATGCCCACCGCCAGCATGCCGCTGATAAAGATCCCCGCACCGGGGCCGGCAAATACCGCCGCACTCAGCGCCGGACGGCCGTAATGCGCCAAACGCTCGTTGGTCCATGCCGCCACCAGCACCATCGCCCAGCCGCTGGCCCAGCCAATGGCAAAACGCACCGCGCCGTGCCACCACGCGCCTTCTACCCAGGCGGACAGCAGCGTCAGCGCTACCGCGCCCCATACGCCCAGCCACAGCCGACGTTCGACATGACGGCTGGCGCGCATCGCATCGTAGGCTCCGCACAGATAACCCAGGTAATTCAGCGCCGCCACCAGCCCGGCGCTGGTCAGCGTAAACTGATGTTCGGCAATCATCAGCGGCACCTGCGGCGTAAACGCGAAGCGGCCGATCCCCATCGCTACAATCAGAGCCACAAATCCACTCAATGCAATTCTCAATGCCATTTGGCCATCCCAACGGTTAAAAGAAAGTTGCCAGTATCATGCCGCAGTATTACACTCACAAAAACTGAATAATTATCACAAAGTTCATCACGAAAAGAGAAAGGCATGGATCTGACCCAACTTCGCATGTTTTGCAGCGTCGCCGAAACCGGCTCCGTCGCGCGTGCCGCCGAACAGCTGCATCGGGTGCCGTCGAACCTGACCACCCGTCTACGCCAGCTCGAGCACGAGCTGGGTGCCGATCTGTTTATTCGCGAAAAACAGCGCCTGCGTCTTTCGCCGATGGGCCATAATTTTCTGTGTTACGCCAACCGCATTCTGGCGCTGAGCGAAGAGGCGATGAGCATCACCCACGCTGGCGAACCGGCGGGTAACTTTGCGCTAGGCTCGATGGAAAGCACCGCCGCGACGCGCCTGCCCACGCTGCTGGCAGCCTATCACCAGCGTTTCCCTCGGGTTTCCCTGTCGTTGATCACCGGCACCTCCGGCGAAATCACCGAACGCGTGCGCGCCGGTACGCTGGCGGCGGCGCTGGTCGATGGTCCGCTGCAGCACGACGAACTGAACGGTTGTGTCGCCTTCGAGGAGCGCATGGTGGCGATCTCCTGTCTTGACCATGCGCCCATCCACAGCGCGCAGGATGCCAAGGGCGAAACGCTGTTTGCCTTCCGCCCCAGCTGTTCCTATCGACTACGGCTGGAATCGTGGTTCAAGCGCGATGGCGCATTGCCCGGTCAGATCATGGAAATTCAGTCATATCACGCCATGCTGGCCTGCGTCGCCAGCGGTTCCGGGCTGGCGATGATCCCCCATTCGGTGCTGACGCTGTTGCCGGGGCATGAACGGGTCAGCATCCATCCCTTGCCGCCCGACATTGCCGAAACCGCCACCTGGCTGCTGTGGCGTCGTGACGCCTTCGGCCCCAACGTACGCGCCTTGAAACAACTGATTATAGAACAGGCTGAAACCCCAGCCGTCGCACACAGCGAACTCGCTTAAAAATCTATACCACTGAGGAGAATGTAATGGAAATGATCAAAACCCGCGCCGCCGTCGCCTGGGGCCCCAACCAGCCGTTGAAGATCGAAGAAGTCGATCTGATGCCGCCGCAAAAAGGCGAAGTGCTGGTGCGTATCGTCGCCAGCGGGGTATGTCATACCGATGCCTATACCCTCTCGGGCAAAGATCCGGAAGGCGTTTTCCCAGCGATCCTCGGCCATGAAGGCGGCGGCGTGGTGGAAGCCGTCGGCGAAGGTGTCACCAGCGTCGCGATCGGCGATCACGTCATTCCGCTATACACCCCGGAATGCGGCGAATGCAAGTTCTGCAAATCCGGCAAGACCAACCTGTGCCAGGCGATCCGCTCCACCCAGGGCAAAGGCCTGATGCCAGACGGCACCACTCGCTTCTTCAAGGACGGTCAGCCGATTTTCCACTATATGGGCACTTCCACCTTCTCCGAATACACCGTTGTCCCGGAAATTTCGCTGGCGAAAATCAGCAAGGAAGCGCCGCTGGAAGAAGTTTGTCTGCTCGGCTGTGGCGTCACCACCGGCATGGGGGCGGTGATCAATACCGCCAAAGTCCAGGCCGGTGATACGGTAGCGATTTTCGGACTGGGTGGTATCGGCCTGTCGGCGATCATTGGCGCGCAAATGGCCGGCGCAGGTCGTATTATCGGCATCGATATCAATACCAGTAAATTCGATCTGGCACGCAAGTTGGGTGCCACCGATCTGATCAATCCGCGAGACTACGACCAGCCGATCCAGGAAGTCATCGTCGAGCTGACCGATGGCGGCGTCGACTTCTCGTTTGAGTGCATCGGTAACGTTAACGTGATGCGTTCCGCGCTGGAATGCTGTCACAAGGGTTGGGGCGAGTCGGTGATCATCGGCGTTGCCGGCGCCGGTGAAGAGATCGCTACCCGCCCGTTCCAGCTGGTAACCGGCCGCGTCTGGCGTGGTTCCGCCTTTGGTGGCGTCAAGGGGCGCTCACAGCTGCCGGGCATTGTTCAGCGCTATCTCGACGGCGAGTTCGCCCTGAACGACTTTATCACTCATACCATGGGCCTGGAGCAGATTAACCAAGCGTTCGATTTAATGCATGAAGGCAAATCGATTCGTTCTGTAATTCATTTCGATAAATAAGCAGGGAGGCAAATCCGGCATGAATACGTCACTTGAACTTCTCGAAGAGCACCGCATGTTCGGCGGCTGGCAACAGCGCTACCGCCACGCGGCGCAAAGCCTGAACTGCAATATGACGTTCAGCATCTATCTGCCGCCACCGCGTGATGATAACCCGCCGCCGGTGCTGTACTGGCTGTCCGGTCTGACCTGTAACGACGAAAACTTCACGTTGAAGGCCGGCGCACAGCGCATCGCAGCCGAACTGGGACTGGTGCTGGTGATGGCCGATACCAGCCCGCGCGGCGATGAGGTGCCGGATGACGAAGGTTACGATCTCGGCCAGGGCGCGGGATTTTATCTCAACGCCACCCAGGCACCGTGGAACCGGCATTTCCGCATGTACGACTACATCAGTGACGAGCTGCCGGCGCTGATCGGCCAGCATTTCAGCGTCAGCGATCGCCAGTCGATCTTTGGCCACTCGATGGGCGGCCATGGTGCGTTGATGATGGCGTTGCGCAATCCGCAGCGTTACCGCTCGGTGTCGGCGTTTGCGCCGATCGTCAATCCGTGTCAGGTACCCTGGGGGCGCCGAGCCTTTAGCGCCTATCTCGGCGACGACGAAAGCCAGTGGCTGCAATACGATAGCTGTCACCTGCTGGCCAGCGGCGCGGAAAAAATGCCGGTGCTGGTCGATCAGGGCGATGACGATCAGTTCCTGGCCGATCAACTGCAACCGGCCAAGCTGGCCGAACTGGCGCGCCAGCGCGACTGGCCGTTAACGCTGCGCATACAGCCGGGTTACGATCACAGCTACTTCACCATCGCGACCTTTATTGAAGACCATTTGCGCTTCCATGCGGAACACCTGTTCCGCTGATAGCCAGACCGCTGCTTGCGCTAAGGATGGTCGCAAGCAGTCATTACCGATAGCGACAATTTTCGGCGCTTTAATCCATAATAATTGTTGTGGCATAACCTCCGTAACCCCAGCGCTCGTCACCCTGTAGCTATAATTTATCTAATGACGCCAATGAAAAAGCTACGCTCATCCGTCACAAACGCGGCTTACTGCGGTGGAACGTCTGAATACCAACGATAAAAATCGACAAGCAATAACAGCTTGTTATTGATTACGACGCGTTGCGCCGGGTGACTGACGCTGAACATCAATCGGTTGCTTATCCTGCCAGGCGGCACGCTTATCGCTCATGCCTTTGAATTATCACCGTTAACCCTTCAATTTTGGATCCAGCGCATCGCGCAACCCGTCCCCCAGCAAATTAAACGCCAGTACGGTCAGGAAGATCGCCAGACTCGGAAAGATCGCCACGTGCGGTGCAATCACCATATCCGCACGCGCTTCGTTGAGCATCGCACCCCACTCCGGCGTTGGCGGCTGCGCCCCCAGCCCGAGAAACGACAGGCTGGCGGCGGTAATGATCGAGGTGCCAATCCGCATGGTGAAATAGACTACGATCGACGAAATGGTGCCCGGCAGGATATGGCGCATGATAATGGTCCAGTCAGAGGCGCCAATGCTGCGCGCCGACTCGATATAGGTTAAATGCTTCAATACCAGGGTATTGCCGCGCACCAGTCGGGCAAACGCCGGAATGCTGAAAATCGCCACCGCAACGATAACGTTCGCCATACCACTGCCCATCACCGCCACTACGCCGATCGCCAGCAAAATACCGGGAAAGGCAAACAGCACGTCACTGATACGCATAACGATCCGGTCCCACCAGCCTTCATAGTAGCCGGCCAACAGCCCCAGCAGCGTGCCAATCACACCGCCAACCAGCACCGAAAATACCCCGGCGCTCAGCGAAATACGCGTGCCCATCAGCACCCGACTGAAAATGTCACGCCCAAGCGAGTCGACCCCCAGCCAGTGCACCAGCGACGGCCCCTCATTCAGCCGGTCATAATCGAAGTAGTTTTCCGCATCGTACGGCACCAGCCACGGAGCGAACACCGCCGCGGCCGCCAGTAACAGCACAAACAGCGCCGCTATCACCGCCACCCGCTGCTGGCGAAAGCGCCGCCAGAACTCATGCCACGGCGTACGTACCGCCTGCGGGTTCAGCACCGGCAGCGTGCTCATTGCGGCATTGCGTCGCCAATTAATCATGCCGTGCCCTCATTTGTAGCGTATTGCCGGGTTGATCGCCGCATACAGCATATCCACCAACAGGTTAATCAGAATAAATTCCAGTGAGAACAGCAGCACTTCAGCCTGAATCACCGGATAATCGCGCATCTCTACCGAATCGACCAGCAAGCGCCCCAGACCCGGCCAGTTGAACACCTTTTCCACCACGATCGAACCGCCGAGCAAAAAGCCGAACTGCAAGCCCATCATGGTGATCACCGGGATCATCGCATTACGCAGACCATGCTTGACGATCACCGCCGTTTCCCGCACGCCCTTGGCGCGCGCCGTGCGCATATAGTCTTCCTGCATCACTTCCACGAACGAGGCTCGGGTAAAACGCGCCATCACCGCCGCCACCGCAGCCCCCAGGGTTATCGACGGCAAAATATAGTGCTGCCAGCTGTCGGCGCCCACCGTCGGCAACCAGCCGAGTTCAACCGAGAACACCTGCATCAACAGCATGCCAAGCGCAAACGCCGGGAACGAAATACCGGACACCGCCAGCGTCATGCCCAAACGGTCAGGCCAGCGATTGCGCCACACCGCCGACACCATGCCAATCGCCATGCCGATGATCACCGCCCAAAGCATGCTGCTCACGGTCAGCCAGAAGGTCGGCATAAAACGGCTGGCGATCTCTTCGCTGACCGGCCGTTTGGACACTATCGAGTGGCCGAAATCCCCTTGCAGCGCATTAACGAAGAAATGCACGAACTGCTGCGGCAGCGGTTTGTCCAGCCCCAGGTCTTTACGCACCAGCTGCACCACCGACTCGTCGGCCTCGGGCCCGGCCGCCAGCCGCGCCGGATCGCCCGGCAGCAGGTGAACAAACAGGAACACCAGCACCGCGACGATCAACAGCGTCGGGATCAGCCCGAGCAGCCGTTTAACAAAATAATTAAGCATCGGTTGGTTAACCCCTCATACCGCCCTCCCCGCACGGAGAGGACGGCAATGCAGCGCTTACTTGAGATCGGCGTTTTCAAAGCTGAATGACGTATCAGGCATCACGTAAAAACCGCTGAGCTGTTTGTTGTTGGCGGACAGCAAGCGCTCGGTGGCCAGGAAGATCCACGGCGCATCGGCCCAGATGCGATCCTGCGCGTCCTTGTACAGCTGCTGCTTCCTGGCTCGATCGGTGGTTGCCAGCGCATCGCCCAGATCCCGATCGACCTGCGGATTGCTGTAGAACGCGGTATTGAACAGCTTCGGCGGCGCCGACTGGCTGGCAAACAGCGGCGATAGCGCCCAGTCGGCCTCGCCGGTCGAAGCCGACCAGCCGGTATAGAACAGGCGCACGCCGGTATCCTTGACGCCAACGCTTTCAACCTGCGCCGCTCGCTGCCCGGCGTCCATGGCGGTGACCTTCACTTTTACCCCCACCTGCGCCAACTGCTGCTGGGCGAACTGCAACACTTTTTGCGCGGTACTGTGGTTATGCGAAGACCACAGCGTGGTGGTGAAACCGTTCGGGTAACCGGCCTGTTTCAGCAATTCACGCGCCTTGGCCGGATCGTACGGCCACGGTTGATAGCGGGTGGCAAAATCGATCGACGGTGGCACCGGCCCCTCCGCCGGCACCGCATAACCGGCAAACGCCACTTTAATCAGCGCCTGCTTGTTGATGGCGTAGTTCAAGGCCTGGCGTACTTTCGGGTCATCAAACGGCTTCTGGGTGACGTTGATACTGATGTAGCGCTGCATGATCGACGGCGCGGTCACCACCGCCAGTTTGTCGTTGTTTTGCAAAACCTTGGCCTGCTCATACGGGATCGGGAAGGCAAACGTCGCCTCGCCGGTTTGCAACATCGCCGCCCGAGTATTGTTGTCGACCACCGGGCGCCAGGTAATGCTGTCGAGTTTCGGCAGTCCCGGCTGCCAGTAACCGGCAAATTTCTTCACCTTGACGTAGTCGGTCTGGTTCCAGGTGTCGAACTGGTACGGCCCGGTGCCCACCGGGTGGAAACCGATCTCCTTGCCGTACTGCTTCAGCGCCGCCGGCGAAATCATCGCGGCAGCCGGGTGCGCCAGGTTATTGATAAACGCCGAAAACGGCGCTTTCAATACGATCTTCACCGTGGTCGGATCGACCACCTCGGTTTTGTCGATCATTTTGAACAGGTTATAGCGTTTCAGGTGGCTGTCCGGATTGCTGGCGCGATCCAGGTTGGCCTTTACCGCCTCGGCGTTGAACTCGCTGCCATCGTGGAACTTTATCCCGGAGCGCAACTTGATGGTGTAGCTCAGGCCGTCGGCGCTGGCCTGGTAGCTGTCGGCCAGCACGTTGACCAGCTTCATGTCCTTGTCAAAGCCGAACAGCCCCTGGTAAAACGATTTCGCCACCGCCTGCGACAGCGTGTCGTTGGCGTCATAGGGATCGAGGGTGGTGAAGTTGGAGGCGACGGCGATCACCGCATCTTTCGCTGCCCAGGCCGGCGCTGCGCCGGTTACGGCCAATAGCACGGCAACGGCCAATAAACTGCGTTTCTGAGTCATGTGGCTTGTTCTCCCAAAGATTAATAGATGCCGGCAATAGGATGGCGTGCGACAAAATGCGCAGGACCGACCTCGACCAGCGGTGCAGTCACCGGTTCATCGCCTAACGGGCGAATCGGGCTGGGTATTTCATCCACCAGCAACGGCTGGCGCAGGTGTGCACGGCGCGGATCGGCCACCGGCACTGCGGCCATCAGCTTGCGGGTATAGGCATGCTGCGGGTTTTCAAACACCGCTCTGCGCGGGCCGATTTCGACAATCTGGCCAAGGTACATCACCGCCACCCGGTGGCTGACGCGTTCCACCACCGCCATGTCGTGCGAAATAAACAAAAAGGCAATGCCGAATTCACGCTGCAGATCCAGCAGCAGGTTGACGATCTGCGCCTGAATCGACACGTCGAGCGCCGATACCGACTCATCGGCGATCACCACTTTCGGGTTGAGCGCCAGCGCGCGGGCGATGCAGATCCGCTGGCGCTGGCCGCCGGAAAACTCGTGCGGGTAGCGGCGCGCGTGTTCCGGCCGCAGGCCAACGCGCTCCAACAGCCAGGCGACCCGCTGTTCCGCCGCCTTGCCGCGCGCCACGTTGTGCACCAGCAGCGGCTCCATGATGGAAAAGCCCACCGTCAGCCGCGGATCGAGCGAAGCATAGGGATCCTGGAAAATGAACTGAATATCGCGCCGCAGGTGCTGTAACGCTGCGCCTTGCAGTTGATTGATGGTTTGACCGTTGAAGGTAATGGTACCGTGCTGGCTTTCCACCAGCCGCAACAGCGAGCGGCCGGTGGTCGATTTGCCGCAGCCGGATTCGCCCACCAGCCCCAGCGTTTCCCCGGGATAGAGATCGAAACTGACGTTTTCCACCGCATGCACTCGCCGCGTAACGCGGTTGAAAATGCCGCTGCGCACGTCAAAACGCGTAACCAACCGGTCGACGCGTAGAATCGGCTGCGCGTCGCGTGGTACGGTATCCTGCGGCTGAACCGCCTGCTCGTCGCCCGGCAGTGGAAATTTTGCCGGGAAATCTGCGTCGGCCATCGCGCCCAGCTTGGGCACCGCGGCCAGCAGTGCCTGAGTATAAGGTTGTTGCGGCGCGGCAAATAGCGGGCGCACGCCGCCAGCTTCCACCTTTTCACCCTGTTTCATCACCAGTACCCGATCGGCGATTTCCGCCACCACGCCCATATCGTGAGTGATGAAAATCACCCCCATCTGCATCTCTTGCTGCAGCACGCGGATCAATTGCAGAATTTGCGCCTGAATGGTGACATCCAGCGCGGTGGTTGGTTCGTCGGCAATCAGCAGCGCCGGCTTGCACGACAGCGCCATGGCGATCATCACCCGTTGGCGCATACCGCCGGATAGCTGGTGCGGATAGCGGCCAAGCACGTTGCCAGCGTCGGGAATACGCACCAGATCCAGCATCTGCAACGCTTGGCGACGGGCAGTACGGTGATCCATCGCCTGATGCAAGCGCAGGGATTCCGCAATTTGCTCGCCGACCGGAAATACCGGGTTCAGCGAGGTCATCGGTTCCTGAAAAATCATCGCCATATCGGCACCGCGCAGTCGGCGCATCGCGCTCTGACTGGCCTGCGCCAGATCGAGCAGCGCGTCGTTGCGGCGGCGAAACACCATGCTGCCCGCGGTCAGTTTCCCACCGCCCTGCTCCACCAAACGCATCAGCGCCAGCGAGGTTACCGACTTGCCGGAACCGGATTCACCGACGATTGCCAGCGTTTCACCGCGATCGACCTCAAAGCTCAATCCACGCACCGCGTCGACGGTTTCACCCTCACGCTGAAACCGCACGCTGAGATCGCGCACCGACAGCACGCGCTGAGGCGGCAGCAACAACCCGCCGCCGGCCTCCGGCGTCAGAACAGTCTCGGACATCTTGCCTCCCGGCCGCCGGTTAACGGTAAATTCCCACCGTAGGCGCATCACCAACATAGCCGAAGCCGCGGTACATGCCTTCGCTGTTGAACGGCAATGCCACGTTGCCGTCGCGATCGATAGCGATCAGTCCGCCGCTGCCGCCCAGCGCCAGCAGCTTCTCCTGCACCACTTTATCGCTGGCCTGCTGCAAGCTGAGCCCGGCGTATTCCATCAGTGCGGAAACGTCGTAAGCCGCCACGCTGCGCATGAAAATTTCGCCGGTGCCGGTGCTGGATACCGCCACGGTGGCGTTATTGGCATAACAACCGGCGCCGATAATCGGCGTGTCACCCACCCGACCGGCCTGCTTATTGGTCATGCCGCCGGTGGAGGTCGCCGCCGCCAGATTACCGAGCGCGTCGAGCGCCACCGCACCTACGGTGCCGAATTTACGGTCGGCATCGAGAGGATCGCCAGCCTGTGACGCCGCCGCGCCGTCATGATCGAGCAACACCCGACCCTGCTCCGCCTGAGCGCGGTGCAGTTGATCAAAACGTTCCTGGGTAAAAAAGAAATCGGGCGTGACCATTTCCAGCCCATGGGCTGCGGCAAACTTCTCCGCGCCTTCGCTGGCAAACAGCACATGCTGACTGTTTTCCAATACCGCACGCGCTGCCAGTATCGGATTGCGCACCCGACTGACGCCGGCTACCGCGCCAGCATCGCGGGTGCGACCGTCCATCACGCACGCATCCATTTCATGGGTGCCCTGATGGGTAAATACCGATCCCACGCCGGCATTGAACAACGGACATTCTTCCAATAGCCGCACCGCTTCGGTTACCGCATCCAGCGCGCTGCCGCCCTGCGCCAGTATTTGCTGCCCGGCTGCCACCACCGACGAGAGCGCCTGAATATAACGTTGTTCTTTTTCTGCATTCATTGCCGCGCGCGTAATAGCGCCCGCGCCGCCATGAATGGCAATCACTGGTTTGCTCATTTGCCTGCCACCCTGTGTCAACTCGATTATATCCGCAACAGAAGTGCGGTGATTTATTATGCACTCTTTTCTGACTATATTTAGCCCGACAATCGATGTAAAGGCTTAATATCACACCAAGAATTTCCTGCCGTCGCCTAAGATTTTTTTGGCGAGATATATTATTTTCAGGAATAAAAACAGCTCGTTAATTAATCTTGTTCCCGGAAAACGGCTATTTCACCGTTTGCCGGCGCTCGGCAGGCAATATCAGAATGACGAGCCAGGCTGGCGTAAAAAATCCTGTTCTTCGGCGGTACTGGTACGCCCCAATATCGCATTGCGATGCGGATAACGACCAAAACGATCGATAATCGCCTTATGGCGCAATTCGTATTCCAACTGGTCGCCATTATTCAGTTCACGGTACAGCGCCAGCGCCTGTTGATGCACCAGGGCCGATTCCGAGTGCATAAATGGCAAATAAAGAAAACCGCGCTGTTCCACGCTGAGCCGGGCGCATTGCCCACTGCGCACCGCCTCCTGCGCCAGCACCAGCGCCATGCCATCGCAGGAAAACGCACGCGGCGTGCCGCGAAACAGATTACGACTGAACTGATCGAGCACGATGATTTCCGCCAGCCGCCCCTCGATGGTATCGCGCCACTGCGCCAGTTCCCCCGCCGCCGCCGCATGCCATAGTTCGGCAAATCGCCTATGCAATTGACGGTCAAACTCATCATCTTTTTTAAACCACATTACCGGGTCGATTTCCTCGAACCAAAAGTCGATTATCTGTTTGTGCATCGCCGTTCTCTCCAGTCCAAATATCATTGTATAGCGCAAAAGCCGCCCGACCGGCGTGCGCTGCGTGCGCAACCTGCCCCAGCACCGGCAGGGCATTACCCGTTGGCGGCATTCTCCCGCGCGGGGTTATCTGCCATAATGACCACACTTTGCCGCTTATTTTCGCGCACATTGATTACGGAGTTCTCTTTATGGATCATTGCCATACTTCCGGTCTTATCTCCCTTGAACAGGCGCTGGACACCATGCTCGGCCAGGTGGTACCGCTTGACGAAACCGAATCCATCGCGCTCAACGACGCCTGTGGGCGCATTACCGCCACGCCGGTCATTTCACCGATTGACGTGCCGCCGTTCGCCAATTCGGCGATGGACGGCTATGCGGTGCGTATCAGCGAACTCAACGCCAACGCGCCATTGCCGATCGCCGGCAAGGCGTTCGCCGGCGCACCGTTCAATGACGCCTGGCCGGCAAACAGTTGCATACGCATCATGACCGGCGCACCGATACCTGCCGGTACCGAGGCAGTGATCATGCAGGAACAGGCAGAGGTCAGCGAAGCAGGCGTACGCTTTAACGCCGTAGTGCACGCCGGGCAAAACGTGCGTTTGGCGGGCGAAGACATTCAGCAGGGTGCCAGCGTACTGCCGGCTGGCGTCAGGCTGGGTGCCGCACAGCTGCCGTTACTGGCCTCCCTGGGTATCAGCGAGCTACGGGTGATGCGCAAATTGAAAGTCGCGGTGTTTTCCACCGGCGACGAACTGCAACCGGTCGGCCAACCGCTGCAGGACGGCCAGATTTACGACACCAACCGCTTTGCGGTGCGGCTGATGCTGGAACAGATGGGCTGTGAGGTCATCGATCTGGGGATCATCCGCGACGATCGGACGGCGCTGCGCGCAGCGTTCGAACAGGCCGATCGCAGTGCCGATCTGGTGATCAGCAGCGGCGGTGTTTCGGTGGGCGAAGCGGATTACACCAAGCAGATGCTTGATGAACTGGGTGAGGTCGGTTTCTGGAAACTGGCCATCAAACCCGGCAAGCCGTTCGCCTTCGGCAAATTGCAGCACGCCTGGTTCTGCGGCCTGCCGGGCAACCCGGTATCCGCCGCGCTGACCTTCTACCAACTGGTACAGCCGCTGCTGGCCAAGCTGGCTGGTCACCACGAATGGCATCTGCCGCCGCGCCTGCGCGCCCGTGCGCTGACGCCTTTGAAGAAAGCCCCCGGCCGCCTCGACTTTCAGCGTGGCGTATTCGCCAGCAACGCCCTCGGCGAGCTGGAAGTGAGCACCACCGGCCATCAGGGATCGCACGTCTTCAGCTCGTTCAGCCAGGGCAACTGTTTTATCGTGCTCGAACGCGATCGCGGCGCGGTGGCGGCGGGGGAAATGGTTGAGATTGAGCCGTTCAATATGCTGCTGAGGAACTGATGATGCTGCCGGAATTAACCGATGCCGAAGCGCTGCGCTATAACCGTCAGATCGTGCTGCGCGGTTTCGACTTTGACGGCCAGGAAAAGCTGAAGGCCGCTCATGCGCTGGTGATCGGCCTTGGTGGATTGGGCTGTGCCGCAGCACCCTATCTGGCTGCGGCTGGCGTAGGGCGACTGACTCTGGTTGATTTCGACAGCGTGGCGCTGTCCAATTTACAGCGCCAGATCCTGCATAACGACAGCCGTATCGGCATGGCCAAAGTCACCTCGGCACAGCAGGCACTGCAGATGATCAATCCACATGTGCAGATCGACACCGTACAACAGCAACTGGACGAACGGCAGATGACGGCGCTGGTAGCCACCGCCGACGTGGTGCTGGACTGCAGCGACAACGTAGCGACCCGCGACCAGTTGAACCGGGTGTGTCATGCGCAGCGCAAACCGCTGGTGTCAGGGGCGGCAATCCGCATGGAGGGGCAGCTTAGCGTGTTCACCTATCAACCTGGCGAACCCTGCTATCGCTGCCTGAGCCGACTGTTTGGCGACAATGCCCTCAGCTGCGTCGAGGCCGGGGTGATGGCCCCTCTGGTCGGCACCATCGGCACGCTGCAGGCGATGGAAGCGATCAAGCTGTTGGCGAATTTTGGCCGTCCGCTGGTTGGCAAGCTGTTGATGTTCGATGCGATGTCGATGCAGTTTCGCGAAATGAAGCTGCCGAAGGATGCGCAGTGCGAGGTGTGCGGAAAAAGCTAGCAATCCCTCACGCTACGCTCGGCAGAACATAGCGTGAGGGCGGGCAATTAAACGATGCCCTGGCTACGCAGGTAATCTTCGTAGTTGCCGCTGAAGTCGATCACCTTGTTCGGCGTCATCTCCAGGATGCGGGTCGCCAACGAGCTGACGAACTCACGGTCGTGGGAAACGAAGATCAGTGTACCTTCATACATTTCCAGCGCCATGTTCAGCGATTCGATCGATTCCATGTCCATGTGGTTGGTCGGTTCATCCATAATCAGGATATTAGGGCGCTGCATCATCAGCTTGCCGAACAGCATACGGCCCTTCTCCCCCCCTGACAGCACCTTCACCTTCTTCTTGATGTCGTCCTGGCTAAACAGCAGACGGCCCAGCACGCTGCGTACCGCTTGCTCGTCGTCCTTTTCCTGTTTCCATTGGCTCATCCAGTCGAAAACGGTCAGGGTTTCATCAAACTCGTATTCGTGATCCTGCGCGTAATAACCGATGCGCGCGTTTTCCGACCATTTGACGGTACCGCTGTCCGGCTGCGCATCACCCACCAGCGTTTTCAGCAGGGTAGATTTACCGATACCGTTCGGGCCCAGCACCGCCACTTTCTCACCCACTTCAACCATCAGATTGAACTTGCTAAACAGCGGGCCATTGTCGAAGCCCTTGGACAGTGCTTCCACTTCCAGTGCGTTACGGAACAGTTTCTTGTCCTGCTCGAAACGGATGAACGGGTTCTGACGGCTGGAAGCCTTGACCTCTTCCAGCTGGATCTTGTCGATCTGGCGCGCGCGCGAGGTCGCCTGCTTGGACTTGGAGGCGTTGGCGCTGAAGCGGCTCACGAACGATTGCAGTTCGTTGATCTGCGCCTTCTTCTTGGCGTTGTCGGCCATCAGACGTTCACGCGCCTGGGTTGCCGCCGTCATGTATTCGTCGTAGTTACCCGGGTAAACGCGCAGTTCGCCGTAATCCAGATCCGCCATGTGCGTACAGACCATATTCAGGAAGTGGCGGTCGTGCGAAATGATGATCATGGTGCTGTTACGTTCGTTAAGCACCTGCTCCAGCCAACGAATGGTATCGATGTCCAGGTTGTTGGTCGGTTCGTCAAGCAGCAGGATTTCCGGATCGGAGAACAGCGCCTGAGCCAGCAACACGCGCAGCTTGAAGCCCGGTGCGATTTCGCTCATCGGGCCGTAGTGCTGTTCAACCGGAATACCCACGCCCAGCAGCAGTTCGCCGGCACGCGCTTCGGCGGTATAACCGTCCATTTCGCCGTATTCGACTTCCAGATCGGCCACTTTATAGCCGTCTTCCTCGCTCATTTCCGGCAGGGCATAGATGCGGTCGCGCTCTTCCTTCACCGCCCACAGTTCAGTGTGACCCATGATCACGGTATCAAGCACGCTGAATTGTTCAAAGGCGAACTGATCCTGACGCAGTTTACCCAGACGCTCGTTCGGATCGAGGAACACGTTGCCGCCGCTCGGCACCAGATCGCCGCCCAGGATTTTCATAAAGGTCGATTTGCCGCAACCGTTGGCGCCGATCAAACCGTAGCGGTTACCGCCGCCAAACTTGACGGAAATGTTTTCAAACAGCGGCTTACTGCCAAACTGCATAGTGATGTTGTTAGTACTTAACACAACGCTCGCTCTTCATTGGGAATGTGATTTGGCGCGCATTATGCCATAACGAAACACAGAGATCGTCGGAAGTTTTGGTGAAGATTTGTGCGGCTTGCGCTGATGGCAGCATTGGGTGGCTAAATTGTCAGCCCCACGGCGCTCAGCGGTATTGCCAATAGGCCGGCGAGCCGTATTTCTCGACGAAAAAGTCAATCACCGCACGAACCTTCAATGGCGGCCGGCGGGCGTTGGGATAGATGGCCGCGATCGCCTGCGGCTCCAGCGTGGTGGACACGGCAAACTGCGGCAAAACCGGCACCAGCGTGCCGTTCTTCAACGCGTCGCCAATCAGCCAGTCCGGGAACACCACCATCCCCATGCCGTTCAGCGCGGCGCTGACCAGCGTTTCGGCATTATTCGAGGTCAGCGATCCGCTGAACGTATGCGGCTGCCAACGCTGGTCGCTATCGAGAAAGAACCAGCGTTGCGGCCCGGTAAAGCCGCGATAGACCAGACAGTTGTGTTGATACAGATCTGCGGGCTGCATCAGCGCGGGTGCATGCGCCAGATACGCCGGGCTGGCCGCCAGATGATATTGTGGCGTGGCAAACACCCGCGCATGCAAAGTCGAGCTGTTGAGCACGCCAATACGAAACAGCAAATCGGTGGCATCACGGTGAGGATCGATAAACTCGTCGGTTTGCATCAGTTCGATGTTGAGCTGCGGGAACCGTTCGCCCAACTCCGCCAGCCAGGGCGCAATGTGCCGCTGGCCAAACACCACCGGAGCATTGAGCCGCACCAGCCCGCTCGGCTCGTGCTCCTGTTGCTGCAATTCCCACTGCGCTTCGTTCATCTGATCAAGCATCGAGCGGGCGTAACGGGCAAATAGCCGCCCGGCTTCGGTCGGCACTACCGCCCGCGTATTGCGATACAGCAGTTGCGTCTGCAAGGCGCTTTCCAACTGCTGTACTACCCGCGAAACCGAGGAGGCGGCGATGCCTTCTCGCCGGGCCACTTCAGAAAAGTTCCCCAGTTCGACGATGGCCACAAACAACCGCATGGTGCGGATAGTGATCTGTTGCAAGTCTTCCATTTGTGCAAATCCTGCAAAGCTGTTTCTCTTATTATGCTGTTTTTCGAAACGATGCAACAGCCTACAGTGTGCGACTGGTTTTTTTGGAGCAACAATTGATGAATATCGTCTTGATCGCACTGGTGGTATTAGGTGGCATGGGACTGTCGGTGGAAGCCGGTCTGCTCGGGCCGCTGGGGGGCGAAGTCGGCCATTTATGGGCTACCTTCAGTATTTTCAGCGTCGGCGCGGTGCTGTCTCTGCTGCTGGTGATCTTCTTCGGTCCACGCAATGCGCCCTCCTATCTGGCGCAGCCGGGCTGGCAACTGCTGGGCGGCATTCTCGGCCCGGTATACGTGGTGGTATTGACCCTGGCGACACCCACCATCGGCATTGCCATGACGATGATCGCCATACTGGCCGGACAGGTGGGTAAAAGCCTGCTGATCGACCATTTTGGCTGGTTCGGTACCCCGGCACGGCGGGTTAACGGCAAACGTATGCTGGCGCTGGTATTTATCATCGCAGCCTTGGCACTGATCGCAGGAGACAAGCTATGACATTGATCATGATTATGCTGGCGGTGCTGGCCGGTGCGGTATTAAGCATGCAGGCGGCAATAAACGGCCGATTGGGCCAGAGCGTCGGCGTGCTGAAAAGTGCGTTTCTCACCTTTTTCCTCGGCGCGCTGGTCACCGCGTTGCTGATTCTGTTTTTCGCCCAACCGATGAGCGCCACCCTGTTGAGCGTTCCTAAGTGGCAACTGCTTGGCGCCCTGTTTGGCGTGCCTTACATCATCATTATGGTGTTGGCGGTACAGCGCATCGGCACCGCCGTAGCCACCGTGGCGGTGATTTTCGGCCAGTTGGCGATGAGCGTACTGATCGACAGCTTTGGCTGGCTGGGCAATGCGGAAATCCCGTTTTCCCTTAACCGTGCGCTGGCGCTGCTTTGTCTGGCAGTGGCACTGGTGCTGATCTATCGCAGCAACGTACCGGCCAAACCACGGGCTGAAACGGCGTCTGAGGCCGGCGGCGCTTAAAAACAGCACAAATTGATTGCCAACATATTGTACAAATCAACACTTGTTGTATAAGTTTACTCGCGGGGATTGCCACATCCCTGTAACGAAAGGTGCAGTTGCATCGCCTCTGGAGGCGATAACTCTTTTTGCCTCCAGTGGTTTTATTTTCCGGCGCCGTGACCGCCGGGCTTAGCACAGCGAGTGAAGACCCCTTCATGTTGGAGAACGATCATGCGGCACAGCATTCGCCAAACGGCCAAAGAAATTAGCGAGTACTTCAATACCTCCGATGCCGAAACCAGGCAGCATGCGCCAACCCTGACTGCCCTGGTCAGCGAAATGGTGCAGGATGGACAGCCGGTATCCAATAAAACCCTGGTGGCACGACTGGTACATAAACTGGAACTGGAGTCGGACGAACGCCAGCTCCACAACTATCGACTGGTTCTGGAGCATTTGCTGATAAAAAATGCCGACGCCGCAGGGCAATAAACCGTTTCTATCGGCGTCGATGCAATACTTGAACACATTTTAATCGCGCGGCGACCCGCGTTCTCAACTACCTTTAAAACTGTGCCCGCCCCGGGCTGACCTAAACCAAGGAGGCAATATGTTCGATAAGGCTAATGACAAGATCGATGAAGCCATCGGCGCAGGACAGGAGCAGTTTGGCAAAACCTTTGACCAACCTGAGCACGAATTCAAAGGTAAAGTTCGCAAACAGCTCGCACGCGGCGCCTATACCGTGGATGACGTGATTGAATCGGTGAAGGATCAAACCAAATCGTCACCGCTGGCCGCATTGCTGATTGCCGCCGGTGCAGGTTTCATTCTGGGTAAAATCATCACCCGCAAATAACCCTGTACAGCTTCAGCCCGCATATGGCGGGCTGTGGTTTTCAGCGCCTCAACCATGCAGCTGCCGACTGTCGCCCGGCGCCTGCTCGCGTTGTTCCAGCCCGTAATCCCTGACCACCTGCGCTACCCGCAAACGATAATCCGCCAGCAGTTGACTGCGACCTCGCCCCTGTGCCACCCGGTGCGCTTCCAGATTACGCCATTGTTGCACCGCCGCCTCGTCGCGCCAGAATGACAACGACAGCAATTTCTGCGGCTCGGCCAGGCTTTGAAAACGTTCGATTGAAATAAAGCCGTCAATCTGCGCCAGCAGCGGTTTCAGTTCGGCAGCCAGTTGCAAATAGCCGTCGCGCTGGCCGTCGGCCGCCTGTAATTCAAAAATAACTGCAATCATGGCTGTTCCTCCAGAGTATAAAATTCAGCGACGCGCGCATTTTGCGACTCGCGCCAGCGAACATGCAGCAGCAGCCGGCGGTCGATCTCCAATGCCGCCAGATGGTGCAGGCCGTTAAGCGCGATGATGGTGGCCCAGCCTTCTCCTGGGCAGCGATGAGCGCCATGGCCGAAGGCGAAACTGGCCTGCGGCGTGTACAGCGGCACCCGTACGCTTTGCCCAGCCGCCAGCCATTGCCCTGCCAGCCACGCGCCGTCGCGACCGGCAAAGCGCCGGGTGTTCTGGATCGGTGGCGTATCGCGCAGTACCTGCTCAATGGCGGTTTCTGCATTGACGACCGTAGCGGCGCCGGCCAGCAATGCCAACCCCATCAGCCCCGCGGTGCCTTCACAGGCCTGGAACAGCAAACCCACCGCGTTGGCCAGCGCGCTGTGCCTGTCGCTACCGTATTGCCTGCAACGGTTCAGCAGCGCGACGCACAGCGGCCCCTGCCCCTGACTGACCCGTTGATACAACCGGCCAGCGGCGACCGCCCCGCTCGCCATTTGCGCTGGCGTTCCCCCTGGCGCGATACAACGCACAAAATCCAGCACCTCATCCACCAGCGCGACCCAGTGTGGTGGTTCAATCCCCAACGCCAGCCCCAGCACGCACACCGGCAACGCATAATTGAACCGCGTCAGCGCCTCGGCGTCAGGCATCTGTGGCGCCAGCTGCTGCGCGACGTGTCGCGTAAGCTGTTCAATCTGCTGCGCACTGATATCCGCCAACGCCTGGCTGACCGCCATCTTCAGCCCCCGGTGCACCTCGCCGTCGCGCATACGCACCATGGCAGCAAAAATGCTCTGCGCCGGCGTGTCGATCAACGGTAGCGGTACCGGCTGCTGCCACGGCCGTACCGTCAGTTCGGCATGACTCAGCGCGGCCTGCACCCGTTGGGCATCAGTCAGATGAAAAGGACAATGACTCATTGGCATACTCCTTGTTGATCGGTTGATGCCAGCCTAAACTCAGCGCATCCGCAACGCTTCGCTGAGGAACGAAATATGCATGACGGAGATATCGAAGACCGACTGGCGGCGTTGAGCGCCGCCATTGCCGACCGTACCCGCGCGCGCATGCTGTGCCTGCTGATGGACGGTCGCGCCTATACCGCCACCGAACTCAGCGTGGCGGTAGAGGTGGCTGCGTCTACCGCCAGTAGCCATTTGGCGCGCCTGCAACAACAACAGCTGATCGTTTGCGTCAAACAGGGGCGCTATCGCTATTTCCGCCTGGCCGGCAACGCCGTGGCGACCACGCTGGAATCATTGATGGCGCTGGCCGGCGTCGAGCGGCCGCGGGTCAAAAGCAGTACGCCGAACTCACTGCAGTTCGCCCGTACCTGTTATGACCATATGGCCGGGGAAGTGGCGGTAAAATTGCACAACCGGCTATTTGAACTGCAATGGCTGCACGGAGACAGCGACTATCAACTCAGCGAAACCGGCCGCACGGCGTTGCACCAGTTGGGCGTAAACTGCGCACCAACGCCTTCCCGCCGGCGCTTTGCCTGCGGTTGCCTTGACTGGAGCGAACGGCGCGAGCATCTCGGCGGTGCGCTGGGTGCGGCGCTGCTGGCCACCTTTGAACAACGTGGTTGGTTACGTAAACGGCTCGACGGTCGCGAACTGCAACTGACAACCGCCGGCAAAAAGGCGCTGATGGCGCATTTTGGTCTGGCGTTGTGATGATGGACTGCGTTAGCTTTACTGCAATACTTGAACGGTACGCTTAACCTGAACCCGCAAACGGTGAGGAACCATCATGTTTGATCCCAACCAATTCCCGATTACCACACGTTGGCCGGCGCAGCATCCTGAGCGGCTGCAACTTTATTCGTTGCCAACGCCCAATGGCGTCAAGGTGTCGATCATGCTGGAAGAGATCGGCCTGCCTTACGAAGCCCATCTGATTGATATCGGCAACAACGAAACCTGGACGCCAGAATTTCTGACGCTGAACCCGAACGGCAAAATACCGGCGATCCTCGATCCGGCCGGGCCAGATGGCAAGCCGCTGGCGCTGTTTGAATCCGGCGCCATCCTGCTGTATCTGGCAGAAAAGTGCGGCCAACTGCTGTCCGACCATCCGGTACAACGAATCGAAACTCTGCAATGGGTGTTCTTCCAGATGGCGGCGGTCGGCCCGATGTTTGGCCAGCTCGGTTTCTTCCACAAGTTCGCCGGCCGTGAGTATGAGGACAAGCGCCCGCTGCAACGCTATCAGAAAGAGTCAAAACGCCTGCTCGGCGTGCTGGAAACCCGACTGGCAGGCCGCGAGTGGATCATGGGCAACGAGTACAGCATCGCCGATATTTCACTGCTCGGCTGGGTGCGCAACCTGATAGGCTTCTATGAGGCGCGGGAATTGGTGGAGTTCGACAGCTTCCCACAGGTGGCAGCCTGGCTGGCTCGCGGGCTGGCACGCCCGGCGGTACAGCGCGGATTGCTGATCCCGGCGCGCGATTGACCCGCTCAGCGGTATAAATCAGCGACGGTTAATTCATGAGAGGGATAACCATGTTTAGATGTCGAATAGCGGTGCTGGGGGCCGTTTTGCTGTTGGCTCAGTCGCTCATCAGCCCAACGGTGCAGGCGCAAGATGCGATAGCCCCGTTCCATCTGGATTCGGCCTGCGATTTCACCGCGGCCAGCATCAGACTGATAGAGCCGCAGCAGGCTTCACCTGATTTACGCCTGCTGGAGATTACCTTGACTGCCGAGGCCGGCAAACGGCTGACCGCATTTACCCGGCAGCATGTAAAACAGCAAATGGCGCTGTATATCAATCAGCAATGGATCAATACCGTGATGATTCAGCAGCCGCTGGATACCGCCGATCTGCGTATTGCACTGGATGATGCCAAAGCCGAAAAACTGTTCCCCAGCCTGCTGCATGGCCACTGTCGACAGACAATGCCATAATCCGCGGGAAAATACCGTTTATCGAGCAGATAAACGGTATTTTCTTTTTGTTACCGTCTGGCGATTGCCATTTACCGTTAATTGCGCTGAGATGACGCTAAATAACCCCGTTACCGCACGGTGGCCGCGTTAATTAACGCAAGCCGGCGCGAAATCACGCTAAACCGCTTATTACTGCACCAATACCCCTACCCTGCCTACCGAATTAAAACTTTTTTTAGTTACAAAAGTAGTTTTTAACATTCTTGCAAACAATAATACCCCGTCCGTAAACGTGAATCGCACAATTAAACGGCGACATCGTGGCAATCAGATCGCTTTTCGTTAAATACCCTATTAACCAAAAGGATTTTCATGGCTATTTCGCTAGCCGCCGCGTCATGCCTTTCACGTATTCCAGGGTAATCCCGCTAATTCTTTTCACCTGCAGATGTAGAGAATTTACACACAAGAGATTTGATTTAATGAGAAAATTAGTCGTCCTGTTTTTCTGTCTTAACCTGTTTGGCCTGGGCCAAAATGCGGTAGCGGCAGAAAACAAAAACGTTGACGTTGTCTTGATCGGCGGCGGTATCATGAGCGCCACGCTGGGTACTTACCTGCGTGAGCTGGAGCCGAACTGGACCATCGACATGTACGAGCGTCTGGACAGCGTGGCAGAAGAAAGCTCGAACGGCTGGAATAATGCCGGTACCGGCCATTCGGCATTTTGCGAAATGAACTACACCCCGGAAAAAAAAGACGGCAGCATTGATATCAGCAAAGCCGTGGTGGTGAACGAATCATTCGAAATTTCCCGTCAATTCTGGTCATATCAGGTTAAAAACAATATCCTGCGCGACCCGAAAAGCTTTATTAACAACGTACCGCACATGAGCTTTGTCTGGGGAGATGACAACATCAACTTCCTGCGCAAGCGTTATGCCGCCCTGCAACACAGCACCTTATTCCGTGGTATGGAATATTCGGAAGATGCTGCGCAAATCAAACAGTGGGCGCCGCTGGCAATGAACGGCCGCGATGCGACGCAGAAAGTTGCCGCCACCCGCATGCCGCTCGGCACCGACGTCAACTTCGGCGTGATCACTCACCAGCTGGTAGACTCCCTGTCAAAGGACAAAAACTTCAAGCTCAACCTGAGCCATGAAGTGCGCGATATCAAACGCAACCCGGACAATACCTGGGCCGTTACCGTTGCCGATCTGAAAAATGGCGAGCAGGAAACCACCGTTAACGCCAAGTTCGTCTTTATCGGCGCAGGCGGCGCAGCGCTGCACCTGCTGCAAAAATCCGGCATTCCGGAAGCCGACGGTTACGGTGGGTTCCCGGTTGGCGGCCAGTTCCTGGTCACCTCCAACCCGGCGGTTGCCAACCAGCATCTGGCGAAGGTTTATGGCCTGGCCAGCGTCGGTTCACCGCCAATGTCGGTTCCTCACCTGGATACCCGCATGCTCGACGGCAAGCGCGTACTGCTGTTCGGACCTTTCGCCACCTTCTCGAGCAAATTCCTCAAGAACGGTTCGCTGTTTGATCTGGTACTGTCCATGAACAGCTCAAACGTGATGCCGATGACCCACGTTGGCCTGGACAACTTTGATCTGGTGAAGTATCTGCTGGGCCAGTTGATGATGAGCGACGATGACCGTTTCGCCGCGCTGAAAGAATACTACCCGGATGCCAAGCAGGAAGACTGGAAGCTGTGGACCGCAGGCCAGCGCGTGCAGATCATCAAGAAAGATGCGGATAAAGGCGGCGTACTGCAATTCGGTACCGAAGTGGTCAGCTCTCAGGACGGCAGCATAGCTGCACTGCTGGGCGCATCACCGGGCGCCTCAACCGCTGCGCCTATCATGCTGCACCTGATGGAAAAAGTGTTCAAGGATAAAGTTGCCACGCCGGAATGGCAGGGTAAGCTGAAAGAAATTATCCCGTCCTACGGCAGCAAGCTGAACGGCGACGTGGAAATGACCAACAAGATCCGTCGCTACACCAGTGACGTATTGCAGCTGAACTATATCGATGTGAAGCCGGAAACCCACTGAGTTTTCGCTTCAGCCCAAGGCCGCCACGTGCGGCCTTTTTTATTCCCCTGCTGCTGACGGAGCATTTTTCGCTACCGCCATTTACCAAGTTTACGCTTGCATAACCGCCATTGCGCACCTATTATCAAAGAACGAACTTGGATAATTAGACTTATCTGCTGTGACCTGAATGTCGTACCTGCGGGAGAATTTAAATAATGGATCGCGCCAATATCATTCACGACTTGCTGGATTGGATTGAAACTCATCTGGATCAACCGCTGTTGTTAGATAACGTGGCGGCCAAGTCTGGCTACTCGAAGTGGCATTTGCAACGTATGTTCCGTAGTACTACCGGCCACGCGCTGGGCAGCTACATCCGTGAACGACGTCTGTCCAAGGCGGCGCAGGCGCTGCGCTCTACCCCTAGACCGATTCTGGATATCGCCTTGCAATTCCATTTTGATTCCCAGCCTTCATTTTCTCGCGCGTTCAAGAAACAGTTTGGCAAAACGCCGGCGGTGTACCGCCGCACCACCCGTTGGGACGTGGTCGACGCGCAACCTTTGCAGGCCAAACCGCTGCAGGAACATCACCACGAATCGCCCGGCTTGCAGTTGCTGTTTGCCAATAAATGCGTCGACGGCAAGTGCAATAGCTGGATGGGGCAGCACTGAGTTCACGCCGACGTCAAAAAAGCCAATACGGTTGCCCGCATTGGCTTTTTAACCTTCTGGCCGCCGATCAGTTATATTCGATGGTGAAGGTGGCGATCGATTTAATCACCCCCCCCTTGATGCGGGTGCCGGTCTGATAGTAACGCGCCTTGAGGGGCAGCGTGATGGTATTGGTCTGGTTGGCGATGGTGTGACCGGCATAGACCGACTCACCGTTTTTGATCGGCGCCGAGGTGCTGCCGTTCAACAACTGCACGGAAACGCCGCTTGCCGCGTTGGTATCCTGCAACGACTTCAGCACGCCCGGCGCGTTGGAACCATCCGGCGTATAGTCGAAGCGTACGTTTACCAACCCTTCTCCACCGCCGCCCGGCAGAAACTCGGTGCCAGTCCCGCCAACGCAGTTGATGTTCAAAGAAAAATCCTGCTCGGCTGCGGTACTGCCCACCCCTCTGAACGTGGCGGACGGCACGGTGGCCAGGTTGATCACCTTGTTTTTCGAACCGGTGTCGACCGAGCACGACGAGGTAACGATGGTGATGCTGTTGGCCAATACGTGAGAAATCAGGATCGGCCTCGAGGGGCCGCTGCCATCAACATAGTACGTGGAGTATTGCCCCGGCGCCAACGAGCCGGTACCGGTTTGTTCGGCAATCTTGATCACTTCCACCACAAAATAGCCTTCCGCCAGATACACCCCGCCGTTACGGTAGAGCTCATGCGGATAATAGGCTCCTTCCTGGGTGCCGATCTGGCGATAAAGACGAATACCGACGCCCGGCACGTTGGTGGTCCAGATTTTATCGCTCAGGGTACTTGGTCCCCCCTGCAAAATCCGTCCGTACAGGGTACTGCGACCAGAACAGGAGATACTGTTGTCCCGGCGAATGTCGAACTTGCCGGTGGCCAGCACGTCTCCCACCTTGGTGGTGGGCGTAATCAACACCCGACCGACGTTCATGATGATGTCTTGCGGGTTATTGGTGGTGACATAGCAGGTGGCATAAGCCTGCGGGCCCACGGCGCACAGCAGCAGCAACAGCGCGGCCTGCCGGGCACGCTTGCCCAGATGGGCCAATGTGCGGATACGGTTTTTCATTTGCAACTTGCCTCGATAAATTCGTAGTCGGCGCTGTTGTTGGCTGTAGCGCGATAACTGACGGAGCACTGCTGCGTTGGCTGCGTACCCCATTTAACCTGCAATAATCCTTGCTGCGATTCGCTGCGCAGATAAATACGGCTGCCCTGGCCAACAATCCCCACCACCTGGTTACGCGTATCCAGCACTTCCGCGCCGAACGGCAATGCGCTGCCATCTGGCGCCAATGCATGGATCACCATGGCCTGGCCTTTGTTGGTCTTGAATTCAAGACGTGCAATCGCTCCCGCATACGGAGCAATTTGCTGGCTATTGCTTTCCAGCTCGACATCGCGCGACATGCCACTCGGATCGAGCGTCACATTGGTCATGCGGTATGGTGCGACGTAAGGCACCACCGCATAGCCATTGTTATCAATGCGCACCCCCGGCGAGTTGGTGACAATCGCGCCAGCGGCGTCTGGCGCTTCTACCAGCACCATGGTCTGCCCGCGCTGCGGCGTCATGGTCACGCCGCCGCTGTGCGCCACGATGCTGCCCGAGGCGCCGACCGAAGACTGGCGGTAATCCTTGCCATAGCTGTAGGAACCGTTCAGCGTTGAGAAGCGGCTACGGTATTCACCGCTGACGCTGGTATTGGTGCCGCCGGTGCGATCGTTCGCCAGCGTAGCGCTGTAGCTGATGTTGTTATCTTCGCCGGTTGAACCGTTAACGCCGATACGGCTGCTGTCATAGCCGTTATCACTGTAACCCAGCGAACTGTTCAGGCTCAGCATCTGCGAGCCAACGTTGAACGGCACCGAGAAGTTGAGGTAATAACGCGTTTCGTCGCGGTTGTTGGCATCGGTGGTGCGCATGGCGGAAAGCCCATAGGTCACGCGGCCAAAGAAGTTGTTGTAACCGACCTGGTATTGCTTGGTGCTGCCGCCACGGTTCCAGTAATCGCGCACCGAACCGGTGATGTACAGCGATCCCCAGCTGTCACCCAGTCCCTGATTCAGCGTCAGCTGATATTCGCTACGCTGGCGGTTAACCGCGTCGGCGCTCAGCCCCTTGCGTTCGTTGTCGCGGGAATACAGCGCATCGCGTAGCGACAGATAGCCGGAGGTGGAATAACGGTAAGCCGCGATGGTGAAGTTGGTATTGGTTTCACTCATCAGTTTGCTGTAGCTGAGCTTGTAGCTCTGGCCTGACTGATCGCCCTGCTTCAGGCGGGTATTTGCCTGCGTCACGTCGAGGGCAAAGGCGCCGACCGGGGTGGCCACCGCGCTGCCAATCAGCACGGCGCTGTAGCCATCGCTGACCGTGGCGCCGGTATAGCCGGTGAAAATATTGGTGAACCCGCGTTGATAAGTCGCCTGCAGCATTTCCGGCTCCTTGCTCAAATTATCATCGCGTACTCGGCCCGCAGTCAGCGCATAGCGCGCAATGCCCGGGCGCAGCATCTGTGCCACCGAGGCATAAGGTACGCTGAACTGGCGCTTGCTGCCGTCGGCTTCGTTGATGGTGACGTTCAGATCGCCGCCGTAGCCGGTGGGGTACAGATCGTTAATCACAAACTCGCCGGGAGCGACCGTGGTCTGGTAAATCAGCTGATTGTTCTGACGGATTTCCACCAGCGCGTTGCTCTGCGCTACGCCACGTACCACTGGGGCATAGCCGTTCAGCGAATCGGGCAACATACGGTCATCGCTGGCGATCTGAGCGCCACGAAAACCGATGGAATCAAAGAAGTCGCCGTTGGTATAAGCGTCCCCCAGCGTTAGCATGCCGCGTACTGACGGAATGGCGCGCTGGGCATAGGTGGCGGTGTTCTGCCAATGGGTGCTTTCCTTCGAACGCCAGTTGACGTTGGAATCGTGGCGCAATTGCCAACCTGCAATATTTAACCCGGCGTTCAGCGTCAGGTAGGCATTGGTCGAATCCTGACTGTTGCTGCCGCTGGAGCTGTGGGTGTTGAAGGCGTTGAAGTTATACGACAGGCTGCCGGCGGTAATGCCGCGATCCCAGAACTTGGGATCGACATAGCCACGCGCGGTGCGGCGCAGCGCCGCCTGCGGAATACTGATGTCCAGACGCAGGGTGCTGGTATCGAAACGGTAATACGCTTCCGGGATCCACTGCCCCAGCGGCTGGCAGGTGGAGGTCGACACCGTTGGGTCGCTGCTCATCGCTGCGGTATCCACGCCAAACTCGTCGAGCGCCAGCAGCGAAAAACAGGTGTCGGCACTGTTTTTACCCGGCACGTTTTTAAACTCAACGTTCTTTTTGCCTTTCCATTCGCCGTTGACGTAGATATCCAATGAATATTTGCCGGCCAATACCGGGTTGCCGTCGCGGAAACGCGAAAGGTCAACGCCCTGAGCATCACCGATCAAAAAGTTACTGTTGAACGTGGCCTCGACCGGCGCAGCCGGCTTTTCGGCGGCAGGCGCGGCGGCGCGAGCCAGCGCCGGCAACGCCAATAACGATGCCGCCTGAATAACGCAGGGAAGATAAGTGAATAATGCCGTTCTTACCGCGGCTGATAGAGGTAACTCTTTCATATATAAGCATTCCTTTACCAAATTAAGCTCACTCCGCCATCCGCTTGCGCAGCGGCCCGAGGCGCTGTTCCAAGAGTTACTTTTGTTTGTTTTTCGTCCGTGTTACGCGTCCGCCAAAATCGTTGATGGTGGTGAATTCCACATCGGCGATACGCGTGCTGTCACCCGAGAACGCCAGCGTTTTTTCCTGGCCTGGCGCCAGCATGTCGCCGTGTGGCGCTAACGGCAGCTTTTTCTGGTTAACCACGGCGTTGATTTCGGTGAACGAGACGTAATACGGCGTTGGGTTTTTGATGCTGACGCCGGCGGCGCTAAAGCGCCATTGCAGTTTCTCCGGGGCATCGTTGGCCTCACCGCTCAAACCTGCCGGGCGATAGATCAGCTTCACGCGGGTACGAAACGCCACTTGCAGGAAGTTTTCCGGCGCACTGTCTTTGGCTCCGGTCGGCGCCGGCGGTATTTCCAGCACGTTCAACCAGAACAGGGATTCTTTGTCTTGCGCCAGCGAGCTGCTGGTGAGCGATACCCGCAGCGCCTGGCCGGTTTTCGGCTCTACGCGGCTGATGGGTGGCGTCAGGATAAACGGCGCCTTGCTGTTTTCCGGCGTGGTTTGCGGATTGCCTTCGTCGATCCAGGATTGAATCAGGGCCGGAGACTGGCCGTTATTGGTTAATTGAACGGTAACTTCCCGCTGTTTTCCCGGATAAATAATACGCGTACCGTTGATAATGACACTGGAAAAAACGCTGCTGCTGAAAAGCGTTGCAACCAGCAATACACTGTATTTTTTAAATGACATTTTCATTTTTTATCACTGAGGTAGGGAATATTGGCGGGGATATATTCCCCGCCAGAATTAAGAATATTACTTATTGGTAGATAATGGTGTACTGCACGTTAGACGTCACATCACCCGCGCCCGCAGCAGCGGTAGCGTAATATTCAGCATAATAGTTCAGGTCGGCAGAATCACCTTCGTTAGCCACGGTAACCCATTGGGAGTTAGCCTGAGCGCCGTTATTGGTCGCCGCCAGGATTGGCAGGAACTGGTTATTGCTCCCCAACAGTTGAATTTGTACGTTGGTTGCCGCATCAGCCTGCGCCTGGTTATTCAGACGGCCGGTGTTGAAATCAACGGTTGAACCTGGTTCGAAATAGGTTGCAACCTGGCCTTTAGAGCACTGAGTCAGGTTAATAGCGAATGGAGTACGGCCTGCTGTTGCGCTCTGCGCTGCCAGAGTGGAAGAAGAAACGGTTGGCAGAGTTACGGTGAAATCTTTACCGCCTGGGGTGCTAATAGTACAAGTCTGGTCAGTAACCTTGCCATTAAAAGTAATAGTGCCATCCGCAGCCTGCGCCGAGAAAGAAGAAATTGCAGCAGTGCTTACTGCCAATGCCAATACAGCAGACAATTTGGTGATTTTCATATTTAGACTCTCGATGAATTAATACAACTATTAAGTACATTCAACGATGCTACTCCTTGTCAGGAATGAAGCCCGATGAATCCATTGCCGGCGAAATATAAACTAAGCGGATTCTTATTGTTAAATCGTTTAAAACATTCATAACACCCTCCTTGATAGGAATAAACTATCAACAAATACCTATCGATCGATGTTGACGATTCAACGGAATAGGAATAATCTGTGTTTTGAAAAGCTTACAGGTCATAGATATCAGTAATAGCCCCTAAAATCAGGATATTATCCCGTAAAGTTACACATTGTAACGCGTTGATATTTTTTGACATTGCGAGTCGGCATGCATTTTGTTGACGAAAAACACCGCGTCGCCAAGCGGGCCGAAAATATAAGAATATTACCTATAAAATACGCGCCGTTAATTTATTTAACCATCAAAAACAGTCAGTTAAAATTCAATCCAAGGATTGGGAAATGAAGGGTTCTTTTAGATCGAAAAATAACGGAATTTATTTTGTTTTCCAGCCAATGTTTGGAAGAACGGGGCAACTGCTGGCTGTCGAATGCTTATCACGCTTCACGTTTGACAGTGAATATGCGCACTTTTCTCCCGAGCAGTTTTTCCAGCATGCCGATAGTGCAATGCGCGTCGGGATTTTGCTGGAACAGGTAGAACTGATTGAGAAATACCAAAGCTGGTTCGATAAAAATCAAGTCATCGTCACGCTTAACGTCGATGACGCTACGCTGCATTCATTAGCCAGCAGCCAGTTGGCTGAAAGAATCAGGGCGGTTCATTGTATTCATTTTGAAATCAGTGAAAGCGCCACGCGTCTGGTAAAAGATCGGGTTCATGGCGATCCGCTATTGAACGGTTATTCATTCTGGCTCGACGATTTTGGTTCTGGCTACGCCGGATTTTCCGCGCTTTATAACAGCCAGTTCCGTTTTGTTAAGCTAGACCGTTTTCTCTTGTGGAACTTTATGAAAAAACCCGGCGGTGAAGGGTTGATGCGCGCGTTATTGCGTTTTTTTTACTTGAATCATTACAAAGTGATTATTGAAGGCGTGGAAACCACCGACCATAAAAAATGGCTGGATGAAATGCCCTATTACGCATTGCAGGGAAAGCTGTGGAAGGAGTCCAATATCAAGGATTTAAACTCGCTTCTTACCGCTGAATACTTTTAACTCATTTATGGTGTTAACCAGTATGTCGAAAAATAGTGTCCTTGTAATCAGTGAGTGTAAGTACAGTTACGTTGGGCTGTCCGTATTGCTGAAAAAAAATTATGGCCAGTACGATCTGCGCCTGTTTTCAGACTTTATGCGTGGCGGTTCGAAGGCGGAAAAAATAACAAGGCATGATATTGCGTTGATTTTTACCTCGCAGAATCTGGAACAAAGCGTCAACGTGATTGAAAGCCTGGTGGCGATGCATCAGCAATACCGTAGCAAAACGCGGATCCTGGTGTTCTATGATGACGAGCGGGTGGTGAAACTGCTGTCGATTTTGGGCATTTCCGTTGAGCTGGTCTCTACCCGCATGCCACTTTATTCGTTGCAGGAAAAATTGCAGCAGCTGTTGGACAGCAAGGCACCGGGCGGGATCCGGGTACAAAAAACCCGCGAGCTCAGCCCGGCGGAAAGCGATGTGATCTTCAATCTGTTGCGCGGCGACAGCCTGTTGCATATTGCCGAAAAACGCGGCACCCACCCCAAAACCATTTTCTCGCAGAAATACAGCGCGATGCGCAAGCTACGGCTGCGCAGCATGAGCTCGATTTTCGTTGCGGCGAAATAACCCATTGCACCACGCCGCAGTCGGTGTGCAAACCGGCTGCGGCTCTGCCGCACGCACCGCCGCATCGGATGTTCCACCACCATGATGCCGTAGGCGCAACGGTATTGACACAGGCGTCGGCCACATCGGTGCCACGCCTGCGTTCATGAGCCCATGGCAATCCCAGCCTGGCGCATGACGTTAAATTAGTGTAACAAATGATGAGCCAGCAGTAACAGCCACATAACATACAAGCCGATTGTTTACCATTCGTCCACGGCAGCCCCACGGCCGTGGGCAGCGTTTATGCGTGACCAGCCCCGCCAACTGCAACGTCGTCTGGATTAAAAAACCAATATCGGGAGATGTTATGAAATCCTCTTTATTCAGCCGTTATACCTGCTTTGTGCTGAGCATCATCGTTACCCTCGCCTGCTTATTCAGCACCGTCGAACAGCCGTGGTTCTGGTTGCCGAGCCTGATTTTTGGCGCATTGACCACCTTGGGCATTTACGATCTGGCTCAACGGCGCCACGCCATTTGCCGCAACTATCCGATCATCGGTCGCCTGCGCTTCTTGTTTGAATTTATCCGCCCCGAACTGCGTCAGTATCTGCTTGAGGAAGACGACGCACAGATCCCTTTTTCGCGCACGCAGCGCACGCTGGTGTACCGTCGCGCCAAAAACGAAATGGGTGACAAGCCGTTTGGCACCATTCTCGACGTCTACCAGACCGGTTATGAATGCATCGGCCATTCGATGTGCCCGGTGCCGGTGGCCGATCCGGCCAGCTATCGCGTATTGATTGGCGGGCCGGACTGCCGCCAGCCGTACTCGGCGTCCATCTTCAACATCTCGGCGATGAGTTTTGGCGCGCTATCGGCCAACGCCATTCGCGCCCTCAACCTTGGCGCCGCCAAAGGCAACTTCTATCATGACACCGGCGAAGGCAGCATCAGCCGTTATCACCGCGAGCACGGCGGCGATCTGGTGTGGGAACTGGGTAGCGGCTATTTTGGCTGCCGCAGCGCCGATGGCCATTTTGATCCGCAGCGTTTTGCCGAACAGGCGCAAAGCCCACAGGTAAAAATGATTGAAATCAAGCTCAGCCAGGGCGCCAAACCGGGTCACGGCGGCATACTGCCGGCTAAAAAGGTTGATGCGGAAATCGCCGCCACCCGCGGCGTGCCTGAGGGTGAGGATTGTATTTCGCCGTCATCGCACAGCGCCTTCCGCACGCCGGTGGAAATGATGCATTTCATTGAGCAACTGCGCGAGCTGTCCGCTGGCAAGCCAATCGGCTTCAAACTGTGTATTGGCCACCCATGGGAATTTGTCGCCATCGCCAAGGCGATGCTGCACACCCGGATCCTGCCGGATTTTATCGTTATCGACGGTAAGGAAGGCGGCACCGGTGCCGCGCCGCTCGAACTGTCCAATTACATGGGGATGCCGCTACGCGAAGGGCTGCTGTTCGTGCACAACACCCTGGTCGGCTGTGGTTTGCGTGACAAAATCAAACTCGGCGCCAGCGGCAAAATCATCAGCGCCTTTGACATTGCCAGCGTGATGACGCTGGGCGCCGACTGGGTGAATTCCGCCCGTGGTTTTATGTTCGCCGTGGGGTGTATCCAGTCGCAGAGCTGTCACACCAATCATTGTCCAACCGGCGTCGCCACCCAGGATCCGTTGCGCCAGAAAGCATTGGTGGTGCCAAACAAGGCCGAGCGGGTCTATCACTTCCAGCAAAATACGCTGAAAGCGCTGGCGGAAATGCTGGCAGCGGCGGGCATCAGCCGGCCAGAGCAGCTGACGTCACATCATATGCTGCGCCGTATTACCGCTACGGAAATCAAGGTGTATGCCGATATCTACTATTATCTGGCACCGGGTGCCCTGTTGCAGCAAGAGATCGAAAGCGAGTTTTATGCCCGTATGTGGCGCATGGCTACGCCATACAGTTTTGATGCGCAGGTGATTGCGCTGGCAGGATAAATTGACGGGAATTGCCCCCTCGCCTCAGGGAAGAGCGTTGGAGAGGGGTGCTTGCTACGGCTGCCCTCCCCCTCGGCGGCGAGAGGGCATGTTGCAAAAATCGGGGTTATTTGCGCACTGGCGCATCGCCCGCCACATAGTAATCTGCGCTGCTGCGCGGCAACGCGGCGCGGTTGCGAATACGATCGGCGATCTTTTCCGCGATCATGATGGTGGTGGCGTTCAGATTGCCGGTGATGATCTGCGGCATGATCGACGCATCCACAACCCGCAGCCCTTCCATGCCGTGAACCCGACCCTGGCCGTCGACCACCGCCATGTCATCTTCGCCCATTTTGCACGAACAGGACGGGTGGAAGGCGGTTTCCGCATGTTCGCGGATAAAGGCGTCCAGCTGTTCGTCGCTGGTGACGTCGGCCCCTGGGCTGATTTCGCGACCACGATAGGGATCCAGCGCCGGCTGCGCCATGATTTCACGCGTAATGCGGATCGCATCGCGGAACTCCTGCCAATCCTGTTCACTGGACATATAGTTGAACAAAATGCTCGGGTGCTGGCGCGGATCTTTCGACTTCACCTGAACCCGGCCGCGGCTCGGCGAACGCATCGAGCCAACGTGTGCCTGAAAACCATGTTCTTTCACCGCATTGCTGCCGTTGTAGTTAATCGCCACCGGCAGGAAATGGTACTGAATGTTCGGCCAGGCGAACTCTTCGCGGCTGCGGATAAAGCCACCGGCTTCAAACTGGTTGCTGGCACCGACGCCGCTGCCGTTAAACAGCCATTCTGCGCCGATCTTCGGCTGATTGAACCATTGCAGCGCCGGATACAGCGACACCGGTTTCTTGCAAGCGTACTGCAAGTACATTTCCAGGTGATCCTGCAAGTTTTCACCGACGCCCGGCAGATCGTGCACCAGTGGGATATCGAGGCTGTTTAACAACGGCGCAGGGCCGACGCCGGAGCGTTGCAGAATCTGCGGCGAGGCGATTGCGCCGGCGCACAGCAACACTTCCCGACGCGCACGCGCGCTGTGGATGCGATTACCCTCGCCCTTCAGGTAGCTGACGCCAACCGCACGCTTGCCGGCAAAATCAATATGATCGGTCAGCGCATGAGTGACGATGGTCAGGTTGGGCCGTGAGCGTGCCTGATCGAGATAACCGCGAGCGGTGCTGGCGCGGCGGCCTTTTGGCGTCACGGTACGATCCATCGGGCCAAAGCCCTCCTGCTGATAGCCGTTCAGATCGTCGGTACGCGGATAACCGGCCTGCACGCCCGCTTCAATCATCGCGTGGAACAGTTCGTTGTTGCCGGTCTTCGGCGTGGTGACGCTCACCGGACCGTCGCCGCCATGGTAATCATTCGGCCCGATATCGCGGGTTTCCGCCTTGCGGAAATAGGGCAGACAGTCGAGATAACTCCAGTCTTCCAGACCCGGCGCCGTAGCCCAGTTGTCAAAGTCCATCGCGTTACCGCGGATGTAACACATACCGTTGATCAGCGACGAACCGCCCAGCCCCTTACCACGGCCACACTCCATGCGGCGATTGTTCATGTGCGGTTCAGGATCGGTTTCATACGCCCAGTTATAGCGGCGGCCCTGCAGCGGGAAGGCCAGCGCGGCCGGCATCTGGGTGCGAAAATCCATCCGATAATCCGGGCCGCCAGCTTCCAGCAGCAGCACGCTGACGTCGGCGTCTTCGGTTAAACGGGTGGCGAGTACGTTGCCGGCCGAGCCGGCGCCGATAATGATGTAATCAAATTCCATTCATTATCTCCTTGATAATTATTTGCCTGCATGCGCAATGTGGCCAGAAAGCCCTGCACATGATGGTCAGGCCAGATTTCATTCAACATCTGGGGGCATTATTCCCCCGTGGATTTCGCGTTACCGCCAGGCGGTCAGAAAGCCCGGGCCATTGACGCAACCAGTGACCGGGCTCTGCTAACGCTGTAGTTGGAAATGCGGCGGGGAGATCAGAAGACCGAAGCGAAGTCGCCCAGTTCTACCTGTACCGATTTGATTTGCGTGTAGTGTTCCAGCGTGGCCAGACCGTTTTCCCGGCCAACCCCTGAATGCTTGTAACCGCCGACCGGCATTTCCGCCGGTGATTCTCCCCAGGTGTTAATCCAGCAGATGCCGGCTTCCAACTGATGAATCACCCGATGGGCACGGGCCAGATCGCGTGTAACCACGCCGGCGGCCAGACCATAGGTGGTGTCGTTAGCGCGTTTGATCGCTTCAGCTTCGCTCTGGTAGCTGAGAATGCTCATCACTGGCCCAAAGATCTCTTCACGTACGATCTCCATCTCGTCGGTGCAGTCGCTAAACACCGTTGGCGCCACAAATGCGCCTTTGGCGTATTCACCGTCGGTCACCCGCTCACCGCCGCACAGCAGGCGTGCGCCGCTGTTTTTGCCACTTTCGATAAAGCGCAGTACCGACTCCATGTGCGGGAAGCTGACCAGCGGCCCGAAGTTGGTGCTCGGATCGGTAGGATCGCCCAGGCGAATACGTTTGACCCGCTGCAGGATTTTGTCCTCAAACTGCGATTGCAATGCCGCAGGGACGAAGACGCGAGTACCGTTGGTGCACACCTGTCCGGAACTGTAGAAGTTGGCCATCATGGCGATATCCGCCGCGCGATCGAGATCGGCATCGTCGAAAACGATCAGCGGCGACTTGCCGCCCAGTTCCATGGTGACTTCTTTTAGCGTCGAGCTGGAAGCGTTGGCCATCACTTTCTTACCGGTCTTCACGCCGCCGGTAAACGAGATTTTGGCAATGCCCGGATGATCGGTCAGGTACTGGCCAACCTCTGCCCCGCTGCCGGTGACCACGTTGAACACGCCGTCTGGCAGACCGGCTTCGCTGTAGATTTCCGCCAGCTTCAGCGCGGTCAGCGATGTCACTTCGCTGGGTTTGAAGATCATCGCGTTGCCCGCGGCCAGCGCCGGCGCCGATTTCCACAAGGCAATCTGAATCGGGTAGTTCCAGGCACCAATACCGGCGACCACGCCGAGCGGTTCACGGCGGGTATAGACAAAGGAAGTATCGCGCAACGGGATCTGCTGCCCTTCGATGGCCGGGATCAGGCCGGCATAATATTCCAGCACGTCCGCGCCGGTCACAATATCAACCGCCGTGGTTTCGGACAGCGCCTTGCCAGTGTCGAGCGTTTCCAACTCGGCCAACTGGTCGTTGCGCTCACGCAGGATATCTACCGCGCGACGCAGGATCCGCGAGCGTTCCATTGCCGTCATTGCCGCCCACACCTTCTGCCCGCTGGCTGCACTCGCCACCGCACGGTTGACGTCTTCAGCGCTGGCAGCCTGCACTTCGGCGATAACCTCGCCATTGGCCGGGTTGATGGCGTTGAAGGTTTTCCCTTCGCTACTGTCTACATAAGCACCATGGATATAGAGCTTCTGTAAGCCAAAACGGGACATAAGGTTCTCCTTTATTACAGTCCTCAGGGCGGCGTATGCCCCCGGAGTTGAAACATGATGTAGTCGGTGGTCAGCGCTAGCGCCTGAGCCTGATTGAAGGCGGAACCGCGCAATGCGCTGCGCAGCCACAGGCCGTCAATCAATGCCGCCAACCCTTTGGCTGCCAGCCGCGCCTGCGCCTGCGGCAGCGCGCGCTGGAATTCGGCACTGAGATTGGAATACAGCCGGCGGCCGTTCACCTGCTGCAACCGGTTCAGCTGCGGCTGGTGCAGACTGCTGGCCCAAAATGCCAGCCAGGTTTTCATCGCCGCGCTGTTGATCTGGCTGTCGTCAAAATTGCCGGCGACGATGGCCTGCAAGCGCGACGCCGGGCTGTTATCTTGCAGTGCCTGCAACCGCAGCTTTACCGCTTCGCCCAGATGGCTGATCAAATAGCGCATCGTGGCTTCCAGCAGGCCGTTCTTGTCCTTGAAATAATGACTGATAATGCCGTTCGATACGCCGGCCCGACGCGCAATCTGCGCGATGGTGGCGTCGTGCATTCCCACTTCATTTACCGCAGCCAACGTGGCATCAATCAATTGCTGCCTTCGTATCGGCTGCATTCCTACTTTTGGCATGGCTCCGACTCTCAAAACAGGTCTTAACGTTAACTATTAAACTTTTTTTTGATTGAACGTTCAATAAAAATTGCATATATTTTATTGCCGCTTGGTTACAAAAATGTACTTTTCGGTTGTGGAACTGGCTGATTTTTGTGAGGTATTTAACGAATCTGACCAAAATCAGTGGCTGTAAGCGGTTCCCACCCCGCAGTGCTGGCTGGCTGCGTTAACGGCACCTTCGGCAATATTTGGCAAGAAAAAGTAATGATTGCCGCGGGTCTGTCGACCGCGCCCTGTCGGCTGTTCGGCAGGTGCTCGATTTTACTCAGTTGTTAAAAACCAGAGGAAGACGATGACAACACGCGAAACCTCCTCAAAACCGCTACAGGATCGACTAAATCCGGTGGTTTTCTTTACCTCGGCAGGGCTGATACTGGCCTTCTCGCTGATGACGATATTTTTCACCGACTTCTCCGGTCAATGGCTTACCCGGACGCTCAATTGGGTTTCAACCACCTTTGGCTGGTATTACCTGCTGGCCGCGACGTTGTATATCGTATTTGTGGTGTTCATTGCCGCCTCTCGCTTCGGTTCGATCAAGCTGGGGCCAGAACAGTCCAAACCGGAATTCAGCCTGTTAAGCTGGGCCGCCATGCTGTTTGCCGCCGGCATCGGCATCGATCTGATGTTCTTTTCGGTCGCTGAACCGATCACCCAATACATGATGCCGCCGGAAGGCCAGGGCCAGACGCTGGAAGCCGCGCGCCAGGCCATGGTGTGGACGCTGTTCCACTATGGCCTGACCGGTTGGTCAATGTACGCGCTGATGGGCATCGCGCTGGGATACTTCAGCTATCGCTACAACCTGCCGTTGACCATTCGTTCGGCGCTGTACCCGATCTTTGGTAAACGCATTAACGGGCCGATTGGCCACAGCGTGGATATTGCCGCGGTAGTTGGCACCATTTTCGGTATCGCCACCACCCTGGGCATTGGCGTAGTGCAGTTGAACTATGGTCTCAAGGTGCTGTTCCATCTGCCGGAGAACCTGACGGTTCAGGCGGCGCTGATCCTGCTGTCGGTAGTGATGGCGACCATTTCCGTCACCTCCGGGGTCAACAAGGGCATTCGTATCTTGTCTGAGTTGAACGTCTGGCTGGCGGTGGGGTTGATGGCGTTTGTGCTGTTCTTCGGCAATACCGAATTCCTGCTGAACGCGCTGGTACTGAACGTCGGTGATTACATCAATCGCTTTATGGGCATGACGCTCAACAGCTTCGCCTTCGATCGTCCGGTCGAGTGGATGAACAACTGGACGCTGTTCTTCTGGGCCTGGTGGGTTGCCTGGTCGCCGTTTGTCGGGCTGTTCCTGGCGCGTATTTCACGCGGGCGCACCATCCGTCAGTTCGTGGTCGGCACGCTGATTATTCCGTTTGTGTTCACTCTGCTGTGGCTGTCTATCTTCGGCAACAGCGCGCTGTACCAGGTGATTCACGGCAATATCGGCTTTGCGCAGGAAGTGATGCAGTATCCTGAGCGTGGCTTCTACAGCCTGCTGGCACAGTACCCGGCCTTTACCTTCAGCGCGTCGGTGGCGACCATTACCGGTCTGCTATTTTACGTCACCTCCGCCGACTCCGGCTCGCTGGTGCTGGGCAACTTTACCTCGCGCCTGGCCGACATCAACAACGATGCGCCGAACTGGCTGCGCATCTTCTGGTCGATTGCCATCGGTCTGTTGACCATCGGCATGCTGATGACCAACGGCGTGTCGGCACTGCAAAACGCCACGGTGATCATGGGGTTGCCGTTCAGCTTCGTGATTTTCTTTGTGATGGCCGGTTTGTACAAATCGCTGCGGGTCGAGGATTACCGCAAGGCCGGTGCGCTGAACACGTCGGCGCCAACGCCGGTATCCAGCAACGATGTGCTGAACTGGAAACAGCGCCTGTCGCGGGTGATGAACTACCCGGGCACCAAATACACCCAGAAAATGCTCGATCTGGTGTGCCGCCCGGCGATGCAGGAGGTGGCGCGCGAGCTGGAACTGCGCGGCGCCAAGGTCGATTTTACCGAGGTTCCACCCAGCGAAGAAGAGCGTTTGCCGCATCTGGAATTACTGGTGCGTCTGGGCGAAGAACAGAATTTTGTCTACCAGATCTGGCCGCAGCGTTATTCGGTGCCGGGCTTCACCTACCGCGCCCGTTCCGGTAAATCACACTATTACCGGCTGGAAACCTTCCTGATGGAAGGCACCCAAGGTAATGACCTGATGGACTACAGCAAAGAACAGGTGATTGGCGATATTCTTGACCAATATGAAAAACACCTGAATTTCCTGCATATTCATCGTGAAGCGCCGGGTAATACCCTGACCTTCCCGGATATGTAACCCCGATGGCGGGGGAGCAACCGACGCTCTCCCCGCTTTCCCCCGTCACTGCTCGCAACTGCGATCGATATTGATAAACCTGTCGTTATAGATAATAAATTTCTGCCCGCGCAAGCTCAGCGTCTTTTCCGTCAGCCGGTCCCCCGGCCGCAAATAATAACTGCGACCGTCTTCATCGCTACTGTCACAGCCCGGTTTAATCAACAGTTTGAAGTAGGTATTGCCGGTATTGCTCAGAGAACCACCTGTTTTATCAAGCTGATAGGCGAAGTTTATCTTGCGCGGACGTACCACCAGAATGGTGTCCATCACTACCACCGGCTCCAGTCTGGCACCGTTGCGACTGCGTTGCGACACATCAAAGTAACTGGCAGGTATTTCACGAAACGAAATGCGATAGTAACGTTCGCGGTTGTCTTGCGGGCCATGATAGAAAAACTTGTAGTATTCGTCCTGTCCGGCTTGCAGCATCAGCTGTTTTGGCGCATACAGCATTTCACCGTCGGCCGGCCGGCTACGCACTTCCTGTTCGCCGGGTCGATCGACGGCGCGAATGGCAACCTGGTAGATGCGCGCGCTTTTGTTGTTATTCAGCACCCGCTTGGAGACAAACGTCTGGTGTTGATCCATGGCAAACGTCAGGGTTCCGACATTGATGGCGCTGACGGAAAAGGGCAATAACAACAGCCACGGCAACAATCCCTTCATCATCCCTCTCCTAGTTGATATTACGCCAGGTTGCTTCCACGTGGATCTCGCCCGCCGCACTGACATTGCCGTACCAGCCATTGCCCTCCACCGTTTTCAACGAGATCGGATCGTTCATCGGCAGGGTAAACCTGACGTTGGTTTTATTCATTACCCCGACGTCGCCGGAAATATCATTCCATGGCGTGCTGCTCCACAACGCATTGGTGATGTCATGCCACTGACCGTCACAACCGGCATCGAACACCTGTTGACCGCCGGTGCTGGTACGAATGCTCAGTTGCGCCGGAAAAGGTACCCGCGCAGAATTATCCGGCGAAGAAAAAATGCAGTAATTGATGCCGTTGAGCGCCTGGGTCGGGCCGGTGGCCATCATCCGCACGCTGTCGGCTGAGGTTTTACCGCTGGTGGTGACAATATAATCAAACGCCAGCGCCGGCTCCGTCGGGCCAACATAACCTTCACGATGCGGATTATTTTCATAGTCATCAGAAATGATACTGATGCTGAAATCACGCGGCTTGATGATCAATTGGTTAGAGGTAGAAAATTCGTACCAGCCGGATTCCGCCGAGCTGGTGTTCTGGAAACGGAAATTGATCAAATCTCGCGTGCCGCTGTCGGAAATCCCCAGCCGCACCATCTGCTTGAAGAAGTTACTCGAGAAAAAGACGTAAATGGCGTTACTGCTCTTCAAGTCGTTAAAATTGTAGTAGTTGGCGATGCCGGAGGTCGACTTCCAGCCGTTGCCGTCGAGGCTGAACTGCAGATCGGCCGCCGCCACCGCGGAATTCAGCGGGGCATTGTTGATCGCCGGGAAAATGTGAATCGAGGTGTTACTGACGCTGCCGTCGGTCTGGAGGTCATAGCTGACCATCTTGCACATAATGCCGGAGCGGGTACCGACGCTCTGGTTCTTACAGTCGGCATTGCCTTCACCGATGATCGGCACACCGTCGCTGTTGACGAACACTTCCGACACCGCATTGGTGTTGATAAAACGCAGGTGCGCCGCCTTGATGTGCGTTACCTTGCGTTTGTACCAGTTACCGCTGGCCTGATCCTGGCAGCGGCCGCCGGCTGCCGCATCATAGGCGGCGGAAGTCTGGCAGCCGTTAATCTGCATGCTGAAACTGTCGCCTGGCGCCATCTGTTTCAAGTATTGGTAAAAACTCGGCGACATCATGCCATGCATCCATTTTTGCCCACCGCTGGGCACCGTCACCGCATAAAAGCCTTTTTCATCGGTGGTTTGCGGCAGGATCAGGCTGGTGTCCATATTGCACCCGCCGTACCAGTTGATGCAGCGCAGGCCAAGGAACGGATTTTTGATCGGCGCATTTTCCAGCCACATATCAAAACGGTAATTGGCCACCAAACCGGTGTTATAGCCGTTGTCCACATAGCCCAGACTTTGCTGGTAAATGGTGCCCGATCCGCCGTATTTCAGCCCGGTCCACTGATTGGCGCCGGTCATGCGTGGATCCAGCGCGCCGGCGGGCGTGACAAAATAGTTATCGTCGGCATTGTTCTCGACAAAGGCAAACTTGGTCGCTGTCGCATCCGCCCAGGTGGTGACGCTGACCGCCGCCTGCGCCGCCGGGGCAAGCAATGCCAGAGCCAATAGCACCTTATCAACTCTCATTATTCTTTTCTCCTGTCAGCTGACGATCGGCATAGGTTTTCAACCCGACGCACACCACGTCACCGACCCAAATCGCCCCGCGTGCCTTGCTCAGGTCCAAATCCACCTCGCAGCGCTGGTTTTCACCGTGCTCAAAGTCGATCACCGGGAATTTCTTGTCGACGTCCATCACGAATTCGCCCTTGTCGTCGGTGCGCGTGCGGCCGATGTGATTCTTGATATCGGCATGGGTCAGCAGCGTACCGTCCTCCGCCTTGATGCGGCCAAACACCGTCACCATCTGCTTTATTTCGGGCGTAATGACCGCCACGTTGCCCGGGTACAACGTCAGTCGGCTCTTGCGTTTGGTGATAATGTCGAAGCTTTCTGCCGAGTTCTTGTTGTTCATCAGTTCAATGTCATATTGGCCGTAGGGGGACAGCGGCAGATAGTTTTTGTTGCCGCTCAGCTTGACCACGCGCCCATCGACGCGCGCCGCCAGCAGCCCATCGTTTTCGATGCCGGTATTGAAGATGATGCCGGCGTTGCCCTCATTGCGGCCGCTGGCGGCAATGTTTTTCCCCTGCCAGCCCAGGCTGCCATTCGCGCTCAGGCTGGTATTGACATAACCGTCGGCGGAACTGCTGACGTTGACCGTCCCGGTGGAATATTTGGTATCGAAGCGGACATAGCCGCCGCCATTCAAGCTACTGTCACCCTGGGTGTCACCGGAAATGGCCCGTGACAGGTTGGCACCAACGGTACGAATTGGCCCATCCTGCAGCTCTTTACGTGCGGCAAGGTTAGCGGTGGTATAACCGTTCTGATTGGAAATGCCGGCGCTGAACCAGTTCCCCAGCGGCAATGAGAAGTCCAAGGCAATATATTTACCGGTATCGGAGCCTGAGCGGCCGTTATTGTAACGCTGAACGCCGGCGCGCACGCCGAGCGTGCCATAGCGTCCGGTAAAAACATTTTGGTAAAAATCAACGTTATAGTAACGCGTATCGTTTTTGACATCGTCGTTATAGCTGACGCTCAAGGTACCCAGTTTGGGGGTTAACGCACCAAAGTTGAGCGTGCCGCCAATCGCACGGTTTTCCGCATCGCTTTGCAACAGCCTGCTGCCAATGCGGGTTTTCTCCTGATTCAGCCAGATCGAGCTGAAGCCGCCCGGCAGCGATGCGCTGAGGCTGTTCACCAGACTCCATGAACTGTCCGATGCCGCCATGTTTTGCAGGGTAAACTGGATAGACTCGGTCAAGGGAAGCGAGAAACGCCCCTCGCCAACCGAATTGCCGTCAAACGAATAGCCGGACAGCGCCCAGTTGAGCGTTTGCAGGTTGCCAGTGGCGGATATCCCCGCCAGATAGGCATCTTTGGCAGCAATGTCATGGTCGTCTTGCCGCCGCCAGCGATCCATGCGGATCATCCCGCCCCAAACCTGCCAGGATAACGCGGCATTGGCGCCGCGATCGGGGCTGTACAGCTTATTGACGCGCTGCCGATGCCGGTTGACCACCTTGCCATTCACCACTACCGATACCTCCACGTCATAAATGCCGTACGGCAGATTCGCGGTATCCACTTCGTGGTTACCCATGGTGAAGTTCTGTACGCTGAGCAAGCGTCCATCACGAGACAAATGCACTTCGCCGGCCGAGGGGAAAAACACCACGATCGGCGTCAGCGACTGCGAATTGTCAAACACGGTGGAACTGGCGCGGTTGCCATAGGAAAAACCGTATATCTTACTGGCGTTAAGCGCGGTAACCGGCCCAAGCGACTGCAGGTTCCAGCTATCGAGCATACCGACGGCAAAGCGCCGGCCGGCAAAATCACGCTCGTACATCGCCTTGTACCAGGTGACATCCTGATTATTGCTGCCAATGCCATACAGCGAACCGTTCAACTCGACATGATGCTCACGCAACGCCGTCACGCTGTTTAGCGAAAGGTAGCTCGAGGTATTGCCTTCACTGGCCTTGGCGCGGTAATCATAAATTCCCAGATCGTAATTGAGCGTGCTGCTGAGGGTATCGACGCTGGACGCGCCAATATCATTGGAACGCGCGCGCAACACCGTGCCAATCGCCGATTCTTTTACCACCAGTTGCAGATTGAGCTGACGGAAATTCAACGCCAGCCAGGCGTTTTCCGTCAGCTCAATACGTTGCTGCGGGTTAAAGCCGACGTTATTCAGCGCCTCAATCTGCCGGATGGTATCTTCGGTCAGACGGGCGCCGCCCTCATTATCTTCCAGCGTTATTTGGCGTATTTTCACCCCTTGCGCGTCGAGAAACAGCAACGCATGGCCGATACGCTGATCGTCTTTGATGCCTTTATTTTTCTCATAGTGCAGCAATAACGGGATACTCATGCCTTCGCGCAATGCCTGGCTGAAAGCCTGCGGTATCAGCACGCCATCAATTTGCGTCAACCCTGCTGCCATCGCCGTTTGTGCCGGTAAAAGCGCAACAGGAATCATCACCGCGCCAGTCACCATCAACGAGTGGGTCAATACCTTACGCAGAGTCCTTTTCACATCGGCCTCCCTTGTTCCATTGTCATGGCGCCCCTTCCTTGGTCATTGCACATCGGGTGTCGACGCTTATTTCACCGGAATAAATCGCTCACCGTGCCACAGGGCCACTCGGCCTTTCTTGTCATTGACGTCAACCCGGCTAAAGGCCTTTTCTCTACCGGGCATCACGAAATAGTTTTCCTTGCACCCTTCGGGGGTTTTGTTGGTCCGGCAGGTGCCATAGGCCACCACCTTGAAGGTGGCATTGCCGGTATTTTTGATTTTTCCGTTGGTAAACTGGTAGTCGAAGCGGTCCTGGCGCGGCGCTACCACTAAAATGGTGCCGATACGCGCAGAAGTGGTCGCCACGGCATTGCGCCTGGCGTTATTTTCTTCTGCATCGCTCAAGGCCTGATCGAACCAGACAATGCGGTAATAACGCTCCTGGGCATCGCTCGGCCCGTTGTAATAAAAACGGATCACCTCGCGGGCGTTGGCTGGCAGCATCACGCTGGCCGGCGACAGCAGCATTTCGTCTTTCGACTCCATCGCCATCACCTGGCCGGATTCCAACGGGTTGGTAATGCGTTCAACGTTGATATTCACCAGACGACCGCTGTCGGTAGTATTTTTAATTTCTTTCGTCAGGCGTGCCTGGTCGCTGTGCATAAAGGCGCTGATTTCCCCAACGTCGAGGGCAAAGGCGGCCGGGCTCAGGGGAAGCAGCAGATAAAGGGCAAGATGGAATCGTTTCATGGCGCTATTCCAGATGGCAGTCATCAACAACGTGAATAAGCAGGGGGAAGTTCCCCCCTGCAAAATTCAAAAGCTCAGCGGATTAGATAGTCCAGGTGGCGTTGAACTCGACGCTGACGTCACCGCTCCAGATCCCTTCTGGCAGCGTGGAGTAATCGGTAACTGCCGTGGTGCCATCGGTGGTTGCGCCAATAATGCTGAAGGTGAACTGATCCTGTGCACTACTACGGCTGGCCACGTTATAGCCGTTTGACAGCGCGCTCAGGTTGCCGCCCAGAATACCGTTGGCGGTATCAATCATGGTGGTTTCTGCCGTTTTCACTACCTCGGTACCGTTATAGTTCACGCCCACATCCAACGTAGAGCCAGAGGTGTCGAGCTGCGTCAGCGTGTTGGAAACCAGCTTGGAAGTCAGTTTGAACGCCGTCGCCGTGGCATCACCTTCTACCGTGACGTCGAACAGGCCTTTCTGGCTGTTAAAACCCTTGATGCCTTCCGCGTACTGGAAAGTCAGACTGCCAATCGGCGTTACTACCAGTTTGCTGCTGGTGTCTTTCTTGGCGGTTGCCGACCAGGTTGCCAAGGCCTGCGCGGTAACGTCGGCAGCTTGAGCGGCGTTCACCGCGACAAATGCAGAAACGATAGCCAATGCCAGTGTCATTTTTTTCATGGTAAAACTCCCTTAAATGTTGAATGCGTTCTCTTTCGTCCTTTGACGTGACGTGCTGTGTCATCTCCACTTTGCTCTGGCAAGCCAGCTGCCAGCGGGACATCTCTCCCGGCGATATCCGCCAAAACGATGATGTCGACGAATGACAGGAAAAATCTTAACGCCAAACCAATCCAAAAGAATCATTAACTATTAAAAGTCAAAAATTTAGTAATTAATTCTATTTTTAATATAAATAAATGTAATTTAAGGTATAAAATACAAGGCGAGAGATTCAAAGCAGAACAAGCCCCTTGAGATTTTGCCTACCAAGCAGCAATTAACCACGCTCGTTGCAAGGGATCATGTCCCGCACTGCACACCATGCCGCACGGTAAGTTATCGGACCGTGGACCTTATCTTCAGCATGGCTACGCGTGCCCTATAGCGGCACACCCCACATCCAGCCGACGTGTCATCAGGGCAACGGCAGGCAAGACTGTGCACATTCGCCGGATGGCCGGGTTTATGCATAGGCACCAGGGGCTAACGACAGGGAATAGTCTGAGAGATGCTCAGCATTGATGGCCTGGTATCGGTTGTCTGCTGCGCTTCGGCGGGGGGAGCGGTTTTATGCCGCAGCAGCAAAATGCCGGATAGCGCATCCGGCATTCAAAACGTACCGATCGGAATCAGCAAAGGAGGGAGTTATATGGCACGTTTACGCAGTGTCAGTAACATCTTGATAAAACCGGTCCGCGTCGAACACAATTTGTTCAAGATATTGCGTTTATGGCTGCTGACCGTCTTATACGCCAACCGCGTGCTGATGGCGATGCGTTGCGGGGTCAGGCCAGCGACCATCATCGCCATGATGCGCCATTCGCTGCCGGAAAGCCCTTTCACCGGTGCAGGACAAGGGTGGCGCAGCAGCGTTTGTGCAATGCACGGGCTTTGATAACCCTGCCCGGCACGGGCGGATTCGATACCGGTCAGTAATAACGCCATGCCATCGCGTTTTGATACGAGCGCTATCTGCGGTATCGATGCCAATAGATGCAACACGCTGTAATTTTCTATATCGGTAAATACTACCCAGGCGGTTTCCGGCCACAGATTTTTTGCTTCCAATATAAAACGTACGCCGTCGATCACCCGTTCGTTGACACCGTAAAGCTCCATAATCACCGTTTGACGTGGCTGCATTTCCAGAGCCGCGGTGATCTGATTAAAGGCTACCGCTTGGTATAAACCAATAATGCTGGGCTGTAACAGCACCATTAATCCCTCATGAACCCAGGAAACCGGGTCATAAAATATAAAGTTACCTGCTTCCATCTTTATTTGCATAGGTTCCATTGCGATATCATCCTTGCAGAATGGCACCGGTTGGCGTCGCGGATTTATTGTTCGGCATCACGCCTGAACTTTAGCCATACGTCAACACACGTCCCAGATTTAAATGTTTTACCCATTCAGTGAAATTGTTCATCTTGCAGGCCATAACAGACCTCCACGCGATATTCGCGTAATATTTTGCACTTCAGAAGAAACAGGCGAGATATGCCCGATATGTAGGTATGAACCTGATTACTGCGTACCGCCAAAATATACTCATCGGCATTACAATTGCCGGGCTTGGTGTTGGCATACGATAAAATATCGCGATTAAAAGAGCCCTGAGCGGTAAAAGCCAAGCCGGAGGTCGACATAAATACCTTGCAGCGATCGGTCGCACCGATAAACCGTTCCTGATTACTGCCGTAACTGGTGAAGTAAATGGTCATGCCGACTGCCAGAGCGATCAGCAACACCAGGGCAACGCCGATCGCCGCCCAACGGTGCCACGGCCGCCTTTTCTTCCGTGGGGGTGCCACGCGCGCGTCCACCGTGGGCAACCGATCCGACACCGCGGCGGCGATAATGTCTTCTTCGCTTATCGCCGATGTGGTGGACGGCTCATCCGCGCATTCGATTGCTATATCGCGGCTAAGCATAAATCCAACCTTTGGTACGGTAATAATCACCTCGTCATCAATCCCCAATGTCTTGAGTATGCGACGTAATTTACTGACACACTGATTGAGATTATTATTACTTGATACCATACCGTAATCATCCCACACCTTACGAAATATCACTTCACGGCTAACCGGTTCCCCATGATTGATAATCAATAGCAACAACAGGCGTTTAGTGGGATTGGAAACGGCAAGAGGATCATCAGAAAAATCCATTAAACTCAGGCTTCCGCTGTCTGCATCAAAAAGAACATGTCCATTGATTCTATATTTCATGGTATCCACTGTTGTATCTGGCGATGGGCGTTGTATGTTTTAAAAACATTAATCAATGCCTAAAAAAGTTAATTAAATTATAATAATTATCTAATTTTGATTTAAATCAATTAATTAGCCGCCATCCCCATAGCGCTCCACCCAAAGACTTTCGTTGGTATAGGAAAATTCTCATAGGTATTAATTCAAGGTTATACAAACCCGAGGCTTATTGATATAATTAATTTTAAATTTAGATAAAGTTAGTTTTTTATTTTGCCGATAAGGTTATTTTACGATTTAAATTCTTATAGAGTGCACTTATCAGTTTCTTTTAATGCCAAAATCATTTACATAAAACGATAAATAAATCTACATATCGGATTAAAATCGCCGTATGCAAATGCCGTTGTCTGAGCGGCATGGTAACCCGCTCACCGCCAGCGGTAACAAATTAGGGGTAAAACGAAACTAACCCGCTTCGTTCTACCCCGACAAAGGGGCTTTTACTCTCCCGCGATCATCAGCGCGATATTTGCCTGCAAGATTGCGTCACGCGCGCTTTCCGGCAAATGGACGTCAGTAATAATGGTATCAAAGACGCCGATCGGCAACGCCAGATAGGTTGCCACCTTGCCATACTTTGAGCTGTCGCTTAACAGTACCCGGCGTCGGCTGGCGTCGATAATCGCCTGCTTGACCATCACCTTGTCTTCGTTTGGCGTTGACAGGCCGCGCATGCTCCATGACGAAGCGGAAATAAAGGCCAGATCGATGAACAGATTGCGTAACGCCTGAGCGGCGGCGGCTCCAACGCAGGAACGGTTCTCGCGACATACCGTACCGCCGGTGTGAATGATTTTGCACTGGCTGATTTCTATCAGGTAGCCGGCGATAACAAAGTCATTGGTCACCACCGTTAAATCATCACGTTCGCCAATCTGCCTGGCCAATGCCAGCGTGGTAGTGCCTGCGTCCAGATAAATACAGCTGTTGGGCGGGATCTGGCGCGCGGCCAGCGCGCCGATGGCCGCCTTCTGCTGGCTGGACATGCCTTCTTTATCTTGATGGGAAGGTTCAATCGCCACCCGCTCTGCAGACTGCACACCGCCGGACACCGTTACCACCGCCCCCTGCTCTTCCAGTTTCTGCAGATCTCGGCGGATGGTCATATGCGACACCGCCAACCGTTCGGTCAGTTCTGCGATACTGACCACGCCACGTTCAGCGACCAGAGCCAGAATTTGTTGATGACGTTCTACAGGGATCACGGCTTTCACTCGTCTCGTTAGTGATAATAAATGTGATTTTACGTCAATTTTCGTGCTGGCACAGCTCCACTTTATCAGCACGTGATCGTCATCCCAATGAAAACATTCATTACATAACATTTAAAAACAAAAGGTTAAATCATCCACCTTGTGACACTCTGCCCTATTCCCTGATAAATTTAACTGTTAATTATTGTGAAGACGATCACCTACACGACGTAAAAAAACGCTTATATTTAACACAACAAAACAAATTATCACTAAAATTAACACGAGGTAGTTATGACACAGCCAGGTGATTACGCCGTTTGCATCGTCGGTTTGGGATCAATGGGCATGGGCGCAGCACAGTCGTGCGTCAAGGCCGGTTTGTCCACCTACGGTGTCGATCTTAACCCGCAGGCATTAGCGACGCTGCAACAGGCTGGCGCCAAACAGGCCGCCACCAGCGCAGAAGCCTTCGCCAGCGACCTGAACGCCGTGGTGTTGCTGGTGGTGAATGCCGCGCAGGTCAAACAGATTCTGTTTGGCGATAACGGACTGGCTGCGCGACTGAAACCCGGCACGCCGGTGATGGTGTCTTCAACCATCTCCGCCGCCGATGCCCAGGAGATCGAGCGCCAGCTGCTGGCACAGGGACTGCTCATGCTGGATGCACCGGTGTCCGGCGGCGCAGCCAAGGCGGCCGCTGGAGAAATGACCGTCATGGCCTCCGGCAGCACGGAGGCGTTTGCACTACTGCAACCGGTGCTGGATGCGGTGGCCGGCAAGGTGTATCGCATCGGCGAACAGATCGGTCTCGGCGCTACGGTGAAGATTATCCACCAGCTACTGGCCGGCGTGCACATCGCCGCCGGCGCCGAAGCGATGGCGCTGGCCGCCCGTGCCGGTATCCCGCTGGACGTGATGTACGACGTGGTCACCAATGCGGCCGGCAATTCCTGGATGTTTGAAAACCGCATGCGCCACGTGGTCGACGGCGACTACACGCCAAAATCGGCGGTAGACATCTTCGTCAAGGATCTGGGACTGGTGGCCGATACCGCCAAAGCGTTGCATTTCCCGCTGCCGCTCGCCTCCACCGCCTTCAATATGTTTACCTCCGCCAGCAATGCCGGCTACGGTAAAGAGGACGATAGCGCAGTGATCAAGATTTTCTCCGGCATTAACCTGCCACAGAAGAAGGAGCAGCCATAATGTTGCTGGGGGTTATTGCAGACGATTTTACCGGCGCCACCGATATCGCCAGTTTTCTGGTGGAAAACGGTCTGCCGACGGTACAGCTCAACGGCGTGCCGCAGGATGACAGCCCGCTGGCCGCGCAGGCGGTGGTGATCGGCCTGAAGTCACGTTCATGCCCAGTGGAACAGGCGGTCGAACAATCGCTACAGGCGCTGGCCTGGCTGCAACGCCAGGGTTGCCAACAATTCTATTTCAAATATTGCTCCACCTTCGACAGTACCACGCAGGGCAATATCGGCCCGGTTACCGACGCGCTGCTCAACGCGTTGGGCGAAAGCCAGACGGTGATTTCACCTGCACTGCCGGTAAACGGCCGCACGGTATATCAAGGCTATCTGTTTGTTATGGATCAGTTGCTGTCTGAATCCGGCATGCGCCACCACCCGGTGACGCCGATGACCGACAGTAACCTGCTGCGTTTGATGGAAGCGCAGGCAGAAGGCCGCTGCGGCCTGGTCAACGCCAGCGAAATCGATCGCGGTGCCACGGTGGTTCAGGACAAACTGCGCCAGCTGGCGCAGCAGGACGTGCGCTATGCGGTGCTGGACGCCCTGAACGAACAGCACCTGCTGACACAGGGCCAGGCGCTGAAAGACATGAAACTGGTGACCGGCGGTTCCGGCCTGGCGATTGGCCTGGCGCGCCAATGGGCGCAACCGGGTCACAGCAAGGCACAGGCCGCCGGAGCACCGCAGGGAGCCAAAGCGGTGGTACTGTCCGGATCTTGTTCTACCATGACCAACCGGCAGGTCGCCTGCTATCGTCAACAGGCAGCCTCACATGCCATTGATGTGGCACGCTGTATCACCGCCGACGATCGTGCGGCCTATGCTGGCGAATTAAGTGCCTGGGTACAGCAACACGCCGACACCAACGCGCTGGCCCCGCTGGTGTACGCCACCGCCGAACCGGACACCCTGCAACAAATCCAGCGCCAGTATGGGGTAGACGCCGCCAGTCATGCGGTCGAAGCGCTGTTCGCCGCACTGGTGAAACAGCTGCAACAGGCCGGATTCAGCCGCTTTATCGTTGCCGGTGGTGAAACCTCCGGCGTGGTGACTCAGGCGCTGGCCATCCGCGGTTTCCACATTGGGCCATGCATTTCACCCGGCGTGCCCTGGGTGCGCGCCATCGAACAACCGGTCTCACTGGCCCTGAAATCGGGCAATTTTGGCGATGAAAACTTTTTTGCCAGGGCACAAACGGAGTTTCCGCTATGACGTTGACTACTGAGCAACTGCTCGCCGCCGAACTACGCTCGCGTGAAGAGATGGTGCGTCTCGGCGCGTCGTTCTTCCAGCGCGGCTATGCCACCGGCTCCGCCGGCAACCTGTCGCTGCTACTGGCGGACGGTACGCTGTTGGCAACGCCGACCGGCTCCTGTCTGGGGGAACTGCAGGCCGAGCGCCTGTCGAAAGTCAGCCTGAGCGGCGAGTGGCTTTCCGGCGACAAACCGTCAAAAGAGATCAGCTTCCACCGGGCGCTGTATCTGAATAACCCGGCATGCAAAGCGGTAGTGCACCTGCACTGTACCTATCTCACCGCCCTGTCCTGTCTGCAGGGGCTGGATACCGAGAACGCCATCAAGCCGTTTACGCCGTACGTGGTAATGCGGGTGGGCAAAGTGCCGGTAGTCCCGTATTACCGCCCAGGCGACGAGCGACTGGCACACGACCTGGCCAAACTGGCCCCGACGCACCGCGCCTTCCTGCTGGCCAACCACGGCCCGGTAGTGACCGGCAAGGATCTGCGCGCCGCAGCCGACAACACCGAAGAAATGGAAGATGCGGCAAAGCTGATTTTCACGCTTGGCGACCGCCCGATCCGTTATTTGACCGATGACGAAATTGCCGAGTTACGGAGTTAATCATGCCTAAATTTGCTGCCAACTTATCGATGATGTTTAACGAACTGCCGTTTCTGGATCGCTTCGCCGCCGCCGCGGACGCCGGTTTCAACGCGGTAGAGTTCCTGTTTCCCTATGACTATCCGGCCGATCTGCTGGCGGAAAAACTGCGCCAGCATGGTCTGCAACAGGTACTGTTCAACACCGCGCCGGGCGATGTCGGTGCCGGCGAGTGGGGGCTGGCGGCGTTGCCGGGCCGCCAGCAGGACGCGCGGGCCGACATCGATCGTGCGCTGAGCTATGCGCTGGCGCTCGACTGCCCGAATGTGCACGTGATGGCCGGGGTAGTACCGCCGGGCGAAGACGCCCAGCGCTATCGCGATACCTTTATCGACAACCTGCGCTACGCGGCCGATACCTATGCGAAGCACGGCGTCAAGGTCATGATCGAAGCGCTCAGCCCACAGGTGAAGCCGAACTATCTGTTCTCCAGCCAACACCAGGCGGCGGCACTGCAGGCGGAGATCGATCGCGCTAATGTGTTTATCCAGTTCGATTTCTTCCATGCCCAACTGGTCGACGGCAACATCAGCGGGCTGATCGCCTCGTTGGCGGGTCGCTACGGACATATTCAAATCGCCTCGGTGCCCGATCGTCATGAGCCGGACAGCGGCGAGCTGGACTATGGCTGGCTGTTCGAACGGTTGGACCAGCAGGGTTATCAGGGCTGGATCGGTTGTGAATACAAGCCACGCGGCGAAACCCGCGCCGGGCTGGCCTGGGTAACCCCCTATTTATAATCGGCGAGCGCGCCAACACCAGATTACTACCCAATAGCAAACATAAAAACTAAACGCATCCGTATCGCCCCGCCAGGCGATCGCGGTGCCGAACGCTTACCCGAGGCTACACCATGTCTACCACAATGTTACTGTTAATCGCCCTGGCAGGCGTATTGCTGCTCCTGCTGATGGTCATCAAGGCCAAAGTGCAGCCGTTTGTCGCGCTGCTGGTCGTCAGCCTGCTGGTGGCGCTGGCCGCCGGCATTCCAACCGGTGAGGTCATGAAAGTGATGACCGCCGGCATGGGCGGCGTGCTCGGCTCGGTTACCATTATTATCGGCCTCGGTGCGATGCTCGGCCGGATGATAGAACATTCCGGCGGTGCTGAATCGCTGGCGCAGCGCTTCAGCCAGGCGCTGGGGCCTAAACGCACCATTGCCGCACTGACTCTGGCGGCGTTCATTCTCGGCATACCGGTATTCTTTGACGTCGGATTTATCATTCTGGCGCCGATTATTTACGGCTTCGCCAAAGTGGCCAAAGTCTCGCCGCTCAAGTTCGGCCTGCCGATGGCCGGCGTGATGCTGACGGTACACGTCGCACTGCCGCCGCACCCGGGTCCGGTGGCTGCCGCCGGTCTGCTGGGTAGCGACATTGGCTGGTTGACCATCATCGGTATCGCCATCTGTATTCCGGTTGGCATCATCGGCTACTTTGTGGCGAAGTACCTCAACCGCAAAACCTATCCACTGTCCATCGAAGTATTGGAACAACTGCAGCTGGCGGCGCCGGAGCCGGCAACGGCAGACCAGGCACCGCTCAGCGATCGCCTGAACCCGCCAAGCGCCGGGCTGGTGTCGGCACTGATCGTCATTCCCATCGCCATTATCATGCTGGGTACCGTTTCCGCCACGCTGCTTGAACCGGGTAATGCATTACGTGACGTGCTTTCACTGATTGGCGCGCCGGCAGTAGCGCTGATGATTGCCCTGGCGCTGGCCTTTTACTTCCTGGCGGCACGTCGTGGCTGGAGTCTGCAACACACCAGCGACGTAATGGGCGCAGCGCTGCCTACCGCAGCGGTGGTGATTCTGGTCACCGGTGCCGGCGGCGTATTTGGCAAAGTGCTGGTGGAATCCGGCGTCGGCAAGGCGCTGGCGGAGGTGCTGACCACCGTTGGATTGCCGCTGATCCCGGCGGCGTTCATCATCTCGCTGGCGCTGCGGGCATCGCAAGGTTCTGCGACGGTGGCGATTTTGACCACCGGCGGCTTGTTGTCTGAAGCCGTAAGTGGGCTGAACGCCATTCAGCTGACGCTGGTGACGCTGGCCACCTGCTTCGGTGGGCTGGGACTGTCGCACGTTAACGATTCCGGCTTCTGGATCGTCACCAAATATCTCGGTCTGTCGGTTGCCGACGGCCTGAAAACCTGGACCGTCCTGACCACCGTCCTCGGCGTTAGCGGCTTCCTGTTTACCTGGTTGGTGTGGTTAATGATATAACGTTTGTCATCCCTTTGATGCGGGCGGCGTTGGTAGGCCGCCCGCGTATATGCTGGAGCAGCAAATGAACCTCTACACCACCGCCCCGTTGTTAGTCACCGACCGTTTGATCCTGGATAGCCATACCATTGACGATTTTGACGCGATAGCCGCCCTGTGGGCCGATCCGCAGGTGGTGCGCTATATCGGTGGCACGCCGCGCGATCGCGAAGACAGCTGGGGCCGCCTGTTACGCTACATCGGCCACTGGCAGCTGTTGGGCTACGGCTGCTGGGCAGTGCGTGAGAAAGCCAGCGGAGCCTTTATCGGCAGCATCGGCTTTATCAACTTCCAACGGGATATCACCCCGCCGCTGGATGCGCCGGAAATGGGCTGGACGCTGGCCTCGGCAGCGCACGGCAAGGGGTACGCCACCGAAGCGTTGCAAGCGGCGCTGGGCTGGGCGCAAGCGCACCTGCCGGCCGATAAACTGCTGTGTATCATTTCGCCCGAGAATCGCGCTTCGCTAAAGCTGGCGGCCAAGGTCGGCTTCAGCGAAAGCCACCGCAGCGAGTATCACCAGAAGCCGATCGTCGTTATGCAACGCCCGCGTTAAGGCACGGTGTGCTGTCCAGCCGTCGTTGCCCGCAGCGTGCGCTTTTCGCAGCAGCCCACCAATACCAAGGGACAATAGCGCCAAACCGCAGGCAAAAAAAATCCGCCCGAAGGCGGATTTTTGTCGCGGAAGCCACCGAAGCGGCACACCGACGGGAATTCTTAGAAACGGTAGCCTACGCCAACGCTCCAGATGCCAACGTCCACGCTGCGGATACGGCTCTGCTCGTAGCCTACGTCCAGAGCAACATCCTGGATTGGGTTGAACTGCAGACCAGCACCGTAGCTGAAGCCGTAATCGCTGCTGCCGCCACGGCTAGAACCGTTTTGTGCGTTATCAACGTTTTTACCGTAGCCTACACCGATAACACCGTAGATGCTTGCCCAGTCGTTGAAACGGTAAGCTGGACCTGCGGTGATGGAGTTGTACTGAGCTTTCTTGTATTGGCCAGCTTCAGCACGATCTTTTTCCAGGTGAGTGAAGGAACCGATAACACCCAGTGGGCTGTTGTCGAACTCGTAACGGTATTTCAGGTTGAAACCGTCTGCTTTGTTAGCAACACCTTGAAGGTCGCCTTGAGCATAGCCACCGGAGACGGTGCTCTGACCAGCGAAAGCGGTACCTGCGGTCACTGCTAATACACAAGCTGCTACTGCGGAAAGACATGCAATTTTTTTCATAACCACCTCAAACGCGTTTTATTATTAAGTACATCCATTTGTCATGCATTGAAAATATAACAAAAATCAGCGTGAAACTCTGCCCTGAAATCGATGTCTAATACTTAGTATCGTGTAACAGAAGATTTCAAGAACAACGCATCTGCTTCATTTCGCTTAATTTTCGGGCGTATTCTAAACTTTTATGTGACAAAAATCACCTATTTAATATCCAGATAATTCTTAAACAATTGCGCACTTTTTGCACTAAACCACCACTTTTGCTTAAACGAAACGTTTAATTCCCTGCTTTCCACGCTTTTCTCAGACAGATAGACAGCATTTCATTTACACTCAAGGACCTCTGTTTAGTGTGCTCCTGCCAGCCGGTGGGGGTGGTGTTCAAGAAGGCTGAAAGGATGTCGTCTCCTACTGCAAAAACCTCTGCCAGACTGCTGCCGATCTGTCTGCTGCTGGTCGCCATGGTATCAATTCAAGGTGGTGCGTCACTGGCGAAAAGCCTGTTCCCGCTGGTGGGTGCCGAAGGCATTACCACGCTGCGCCTGAGTATCGGCACCCTGATTCTGTTTGTCATATTTCGACCGTGGCGAATGCGCTTCGCCGCCGGCAGCCGCTTGCCGCTGCTGATTTATGGCCTGTCGCTTGGTGCCATGAACTATCTGTTTTATCTCTCGCTACGCACCGTTCCGCTAGGTATTGCCGTCGCGCTGGAGTTCACCGGGCCGCTGGCGGTGGCGATGTTTTCTTCACGCCGGGCGGTTGATTTCATCTGGGTCGCGCTGGCGATGATCGGGCTGTGGTTCCTGTTGCCGCTGGGTCATGACATGGGCAGCATCGATCCGCTTGGTGCGGCCTGTGCGCTCGGGGCCGGCGCCTGTTGGGCGGTATACATCATCTTTGGGCAAAAGGCCGGGGGCGATCATGGTCCCGGCACCGTCGCCGTGGGGTCGCTGATTGCCGCGCTGGTGTTCTGCCCGATCGGTGCCTGGCAAACCGGCAGCGCGCTGCTCAACCTAGATATCCTGCCGCTGGCGCTGGCAGTAGCGATCCTGTCCACCGCGCTACCTTATTCCCTCGAGATCATCGCACTGCCGAAGATCCCGGCGCGTACCTTCGGCACGCTGATGAGTCTCGAACCGGCGATGGCGGCCCTTTCCGGCATGATCTTCCTCAATGAGCACCTCAACGGTATCCAATGGTTGGCACTGGCGGCCATTATCATGGCGTCGATGGGGTCCACGCTGACCATTAAGCCCAAGCCGCAAATCGAACAGCTCAGCTGAGCACAGTCAGCCGGTGTGCTGACCGGCTGACCTGGCGCAGCTGTTGACGCGCGGTTATTCTACCGCGATCGGCTGTGGCACCAGCTTGACCTGATGCCCCCCTTGCAATGCCTTGACTTTTTGCTGGTACGCCTTCACCTGTTCAGCATTTTTCAGCAGGGTATAGCTCAGTTCAAAATCAGCACTCTGGCCCGGCTGCAGCTGCTTGATACGCCCTTGCTCGCGTTCTATTTTCACCGGATACGCATAGTTGGTGCCCGGTTCAATGCCGGTCACGTAGCCTTGCCGTTCGGTATCGGTATTCTTCCACAGCGTCAGTAATGGCAACTGCCGGGTATCAAAACCGATGGCCACGCCGCGATCGCCCTGTTTGTTGTTCAGCATCGCCAGCGTTTTACCCTGGGCATCGGCGTATGGCACGATATTGAATACCATCTCGTCATAACCCTTGGTTGGTCCCTGATAACGCTGCCATTCCTGCAACCCAGCCTTGGCGTAATCATTAAACGGTGAAATTTCCTTGATTGGCGCACTGAATATCGCCCCCTCTTCCAGCAACGGTTTGCCGAAATTGCTGTGGTAGATGATTTGGTAATCGCGTGGGTAATCCGCCCGGTTGGTTAACCTGTCGTGGAGGGTAAAGCTCTCCTCTCCCGGCACGTAACGCAATTCTGTCCAGGTTTCCAGATTGCTTTTCTTGAAGGTGTTTTCCTTCAACAAGCCGCGGATACGCACGGCATACGGCGCCTTGTCATCAATCTCCACCACTACCTTGGACGCTGGCGTATTGCCAGCCCGGCCATGCAAGGTATACAGCGTGCCATTTTCCACTCCCGGGTGGCCGGTCCATTCAAATCCGCAACGCACCATCATTTCATTAAAACCGTCCAGCCAGCCGAGACCGTTGCGGCTATCAAGATTGATATATGCCGGATTGACCACCTCGGTAACCGGCGAATCCCAGCCCAAACGTACCCCAGATCCATTCACATGCAGAATGTCCATGCCTCGTGTGGGGCTGAGCGCAATGGTCAGGCCCGGGCTGGTCAAGGTGATCACTTTCGACCCCTCCTGTTTGCCGCCATGCAGGATCTGCTGCTGCACGCTGAAACGTGGTCCCGGCAAGTTCAGCTTTTGGCTGTCGGTTTGCCAATTGCCTTGTTCAATGCCTTTTTCACTGTCGGTCAATACAAAGGTCTGCGCGCCGGCATACCCGGAAATCAAAGAGATAGTTATTGAAACTGCGATTAGCGTCTTCATTTTTCCTGCCCTTGTGGTTAGCTGAAAGGTTTTAGCTAAAGTCAGCACAAAGTAGATTTTCATCGTGGGTGAAAATGCGAAGCGGGTCACTTTTCGAAAAAAGGTCGATTTCCGAACGATTAATACGTGATGCATGGCAAATTTAATTGAAATTCATAATTAATTCTCACAATTAACTGTGCATAAAATCACCATTCATGCTGAAAATGCTGAAATGTATCAGCTTGGCGCTCCCTGTGGTGGTGATATGACAGCCCATATCCTGGCCGACGCTCAACCCATGCATCGCAAGGTGCGCCTCATCAGACGGGTGTGCGGCCGTGACGAGCGGGTTTATCGGCAACCAAAGGCTACGCCATGGTGACTGATGCCAGCATCGGCATCGGCAGGTGATTGCCATTGCCTGGCCGCTGCAGTTTTGCTGACCAACGGCTGGCCGGATTAGCGGCATGGTAATTGCTTGTTAAATAAATCCGTCGGCGGGCTATGATTACTCGGAGAATAACTCAGAGGGATGTTCAGAGAACTGATTGTAATATTTGATAAAGCGTTGTTAACTATTATTAACATTCGCTCAGCGCCAGACAGCGGTAAAATTACAAATAATTAAAATACAAACAGTTAGATATAATCCTTTTTATCTTACTCCTGTTAAAAGTAATTTAACAATGGATTAAACCGATTTAATCCATCGCTTTTTTCATCCAGCAAAATGCGCAGTCACTGCTATAATTACTCCCGTAGCAAATTAGGACAACGACTAATCAAGAGGATATCTGATATGAGCACCGCTAAACTGGTTAAAACGAAATCTTCTGACCTACTTTACACGCGCAATGACATGGATGAAAAAACCAAACTGGAGGCCATCAAAGCCCTGAATCATCAGGTAGTCCAGTTTATCGACCTGTCGTTGATCACTAAGCAGGCTCACTGGAACATGCGTGGCGCCAACTTTATCGCCGTGCATGAAATGCTCGACGGTTTCCGTACCGCCATTATCGACCACCAGGATACCTTTGCCGAGCGCGTGGTGCAGTTGGGCGGCGTAGCACTGGGTACCGTGCAGGTGGTTAATGACAAAACGCCGTTAAAAAGCTACCCAACCAATATTCACAGCGTGCAGGAACACCTGAAGGCGCTGGCGGATCGCTACGGCGCCGTAGCCAACGACATTCGCCAAGCGATTGGCGAAGTGACCGATGAAGATACTGCAGACATGTTCACCGCTGCCTCACGCGATCTGGACAAGTTCCTGTGGTTTATCGAATCCAATATTGAATAACCGCGATAGGGTTGTTTGGCACACATCCTGCGTGTTGTAGGGTGACAGAACAGGTTGCGGCTGATGCCCAACCTGTTTTTTCGTTTCGCGTCAACGCGCAAACCGATAACGCCCCTAATATCCGGCGTAAGCGAGGTGAGCATGGCAAGTGGATGGGCAGCAGATGGCGCAGTTCAGGATCAGATAGATTCGACCGTCGACGATGCCGTACAGCGAGCGCGGGGAGCGCTGGGCCACGGCGAAAGCGCACAATATTGTCATGAATGCGGCGAAGCCATCCCGCAGGCACGTCGCGACGCATTGCAAGGCGTACGCTATTGTCTGGCCTGCCAGAACGCGCTGGATAAACAGCACGCGGCAGCCAGTCTGTACAACCGGCGCGGTAGCAAAGATAGCCAGTTGCGCTAGTTTCCCCGTTGTCCCAGCCGGGCCTGATCGTTAGCGCTCGACCGCCCTTTCCTGCCTGAATGCCAATCCCATCGGCACGGGTTGCACCTGTTTGTGCCGTATCGCACCGCTAAAGTTAGAGTTAGTTATCAGTATTGATGCATAATTGTTAATTATCGGTTGTTTCCCAGCCATAAATTGGTTAATCATAACCAAATGCACCATCCAGGCTCGCAGAGCACCATTTCAGGGCCTCCTTTTGGTGCATTACCTTAAAAATTGGCCAATTCGGCACAACATCACATCACAACCCCTTGTTTTTATAATAATTGCAACTATGGCACGAATATTTCATGGCATGTATGCAATAACAAAATGGGTAAACCGCAACCTGTACAGGAAATTCCTCTTATGAAGTCAATTTTTAACGTCTCGCTGGCCGCACTGTCGCTGGCCTTTGCAGTAAGTTCCCACGCAGCAGATAAATTGGTGGTCGCCACCGATACCGCTTTCGTCCCATTTGAATTCAAACAGGGCAACCAGTACGTCGGTTTCGATATCGATCTGTGGGCCGCCATCGCCAAAGAGCTGAAGCTGGACTACACCCTGAAACCCATGGATTTTGGCGGCATTATCCCGGCCCTGCAGACCAAGAATATCGATCTGGCGCTGGCCGGCATCACCATCACCGACGAACGTAAAAAAGCCATCGACTTCTCGGACGGCTACTACAAGAGCGGCCTGCTGGTGATGGTCAATGCCAACAATAACGACGTGAAGAGCGTCAAGGATCTGGACGGCAAAGTGGTGGCGGTGAAGAGCGGCACCGGTTCGGTGGACTACGTTAAACAAAACGTGAAAACCAAGGATCTGCGCCAATTCCCGAACATCGACAATGCCTATATGGAACTTGGCACCCAGCGCGCTGACGCCGTGGTTCACGATACGCCAAACATTCTGTACTTCATCAAAACCGCTGGCGCCGGCAAGTTCAAGACGGTAGGCGATTCGCTGGAAGCACAGCAGTACGGCATCGCGTTCCCGAAAGGCAGCGATCTGCGTGAAAAAGTGAACGGCGCGCTGAAAACCCTGCGCGAAAATGGCACCTATAACGAAATTTACAAAAAATGGTTCGGCACCGAGCCGAAGTAATCGTAATGGCTTTAGGCAGTTAACGTATCAAACGCGGGGGCGCCGCACGGCCCCTGCGCTTTGCCGTATCTGATACCCAGATTTGGGATCACCGGGAGAAAATACCATGCAGTTCGACTGGAGTGCCATCTGGCCCGCCATCCCCATTCTGTTAGAAGGCGCCAAAATGACCCTGTGGATTTCGGTCCTCGGTCTGATTGGCGGCTTGATCATCGGCCTGGTTGCCGGGTTCGCACGCACCTACGGCGGTTGGATCGCCAACCATATCGCACTGGCCTTTATCGAAGTGATTCGCGGTACGCCAATTGTGGTGCAGGTGATGTTTATCTACTTCGCCTTGCCAATGGCATTCAGCGATTTACGCATCGACCCGTTCACCGCGGCGGTGGTGACCATCATGATCAACTCCGGGGCCTATATTGCGGAAATCACCCGCGGGGCAGTGCTGTCGATTCACAGCGGCTTCCGTGAAGCCGGGCTGGCGCTGGGCCTGTCGCGCCGGGAAACCATCCGCTACGTCGTGATGCCGCTGGCTCTGCGCCGCATGCTGCCCCCACTCGGTAACCAGTGGATTATCAGCATCAAGGATACCTCGCTGTTTATCGTTATCGGCGTGGCAGAACTGACCCGGCAGGGGCAGGAAATCATCGCCGGCAACTTCCGTGCGCTGGAAATCTGGAGCGCGGTCGCGGTTATCTATCTGATTATCACCCTGGTGCTGAGCTTTGTTCTGCGTCGTCTGGAAAGAAGGATGAAAATCCTGTGATTGAATTTAAAAACGTCTCCAAGCACTTCGGTAAAACCCAGGTGCTGCATGATATCGATCTGAAGATCAATCAGGGCGAAGTGGTGGTGATTATCGGGCCTTCCGGCTCGGGAAAATCTACCCTGCTGCGCTGTATCAACAAACTGGAAGAGATCACCAGCGGCGATCTGATCGTCGACGGGTTGAAAGTCAACGATCCCAAGGTCGACGAACGACTGATCCGCCAGGAAGCCGGCATGGTGTTCCAGCAGTTTTATCTGTTCCCACACCTGACCGCTTTGGAAAACGTCGCCTTCGGCCCGATTCGCGTGCGTGGTTTGAAGAAAGCCGACGCCGAAAAGCTGGCGCGCGAGCTGCTGGCGAAAGTCGGGTTGGCGGAGCGTGCGCACCACTATCCGTCCGAGCTGTCCGGCGGCCAGCAGCAGCGCGTCGCCATCGCGCGGGCGCTGGCGGTCAAACCGAAAATGATGCTGTTTGATGAGCCGACCTCGGCGCTCGATCCGGAACTGCGTCACGAAGTATTGAAAGTGATGCAGGATCTGGCGGAAGAAGGCATGACCATGGTGATCGTCACCCACGAAGTCGGCTTCGCCGAAAAAGTCGCCTCACGTCTGATCTTTATCGATAAAGGGCGTATCGCACAAGATGGCGATCCGCATACCCTGATCAACACCCCGCCAAGCCCGCGTTTGCAGGAGTTCCTGCAACACGTTTCCTGACGCGGGCCCTGCTCTGCCACGGCGGCCTTTGCTGGCCGCCGTTCATCCCACCCGGCGTATTGCTGGCGGCGCCGTCAGGACAACGTCTCCTCCTGCTTCACCGTTCTAAACGTCTGCATCAGCCTGACCACATCCTGCATGCCCACGTTCACCTGCTGGATTACCTGACCGGCATCCTGGGTCAACGCCACGCCGCCGCCGGCCTGTTCGACGCAGGTGGTCATGCCGGCTATCGCCGCGGCGACCCCCTGTTGAATCGATTTTGTCATACCTTCGATTTCAACCGCGGCCTTGCGAGACTGCTCCGCCAGCACGCGGACTTCATTGGCTACCACCGCAAAGCCGCGTCCATGCTCACCGGCATGCGCCGCTTCAATCGACGCGTTGATCGCCAACAGGTTGGTTTGCGCGGCAATCTTGCGCATCGCCGCGACAATGCCGTCAATCTGTTGCGAATAGTCACCCAGATCGCTCACCACCCGTGACGTCTGGCGGGCGGCCTGTTCCACCTGTTGCATGCCGTTGACCGCCTGCTGAACGATGGTCGCTCCTTGTGCCGCGCTTTTATCGGTCGCCAGCGACAGATGGTGTACATCGCGAACCAGAGCCTCTTCCTGTTGCTGCTGTATCATCAGTCGCGTGATGTCCTGGGCAATCTTCACCACCTTGATCACCCGCCCCTGCTCATCAAGTATCGGGTTGTAGCTCGCTTCCAGCCAGACCCGCTCACCACGGCGATTAAGCCGCTCAAAGCGACCGGTAATAAATTCGCCATCCGCCAGGCGCTGCCAATGCTGCTGATATTGCGCCGAGGCGGCCAGCTCTGCCGAACACAGCACGCTGTGTGCCTGGCCGCGCGCCTCTTCAAGATGGTAGCCCATCAGCGTCAGCATGTTGTCATTGGCATCCACAATCACTCCCTGCGGGGTAAAGGTGATGATCGCCATCGAACGATCCAATGCCGCCAGCAAGCTGCGCTGCTGTTGTGCCTGCACTAGGCGGTCGGTAACGTCGCAGGCCAGCTTGACTATCGCCGACACGTTCCCTCGACGGTTAATAACCGGGGTATAGGTAGCTTGCAGCCAGAGCAGCTCGCCATTCTTGCGCCGCCGCTTAATATTATCCGTAATTGATTCACCCTGATTAAGCCGCTGCCAATGCTGGCGATAAGCGGCGCTGGCGGCGTATTGCTGGTCGCAGAATATACGGTGGTGTTGGCCGATGACGTCGCTACGTTCAAACCCCAGACATTGCAAAAATAGATCGTTGGCACGCAGCACGGTGCCATCGGGTTTAAATACGATCATCGCCACGGCATGTTCAATGGCGCGCAGCTCGCCGCGCCAGGGAATAGTTAACTGACTGAATCGTAACAGCATAAAGTGGGCATCCTTCTGACAGGTGATTTAACGTTCGGATATTTTTAATGCCGTACGTTTAGCCCACACTAACGCACTGCCGCTGGCGAGCAAACGCTCACCCGCCGTTATGTAACCGCAGAGAAATAATAAATAAAAGTAATTATTAAATTTAAAATAGTAATTTTTAATTGTGCAGAGAAAATAATGCTGATTTGAGAATAACGTAAAGCAGAAAAAAGAAAAGGGACCGACAAACTATTTATTTGCGCAGGCCGCGGCCGAGCCCTCCCTCCATTGCGCAGCCTGCGCCGCCGTGATGGCGCGCCCCGTCAACAGGTAACTGAGGGTCAGCGACATGATGCCGACAGCGCGCCGGCACCATGGTTACGGCTGGCGGGCTACGCCGCCAGATCGCTTGACGGGTCGGCAACGCCATTTATCGCCAACTGCTGCGGCGCATAGTGCAATCCATCAAGCAGCGCCTGGTGTTCCAGTCCCTGCAACATGATGACGCTGTCCGCCGCGTCCAGCGCCTGATTGTCATTGTTATCGACAATCAGGTAGCTGCTGCTTACCTCCCCCAGCACGCTGCTGATGCCCACTTTGGCGCTGAGCGCGCCGGGCTGCTCCAGATCCAGCAGTGCAGCCAACAGCGCGCTGGCACTGAGCGGTTGTTCACTCAATACACCAATCCGCGCTTCAATGTCCTGCGCGTCACTGACGCCATAATCCGTCAACGCGCTACCGCTTTGCGTCGAGAAACGCAGGTTGGATAAGGCATCGCTGATACTGCCGCTGGATAGCGAAAAATCGCGCAGCGTTACGCCGGATTCGGCGGTGCTGGATTGCAGAGAGAAACTGTTATTACCGCCGCCGCCGACGAGGGAGGTATCCCCGGCAACGCTGAACCGATCGTCGCCGTCGCCGCCCCTCACCAGCAATTGCTCCCCGTGCAGGCCAAGATCGGTCAATATCGGCGCCAGCGCCGCCTGCGCGCTATCGCTTAACGGTAGCAAGTCCAGCATTTGAATCAGCATACCGTCTCCGCTACCGCCGTCACTGGCTGTCAGATTGAGCGCATTACGATCGAACGCCGAGGCATCGACTAGCGCCAGATTGTCGTAGCCGTCAGACAGGTGCAGCGTCAGGGCAGCCTTGCCGTCGAGGATAATTTCCCGTACCTGCTGATTATCGCCCGCCAGCGTCAGCTCGCCGCTGCGCCAGGCCCCGGTGGTAATGGCAATCTGGCTAAGCGGATTGTCATCGCCGCTGCTGTTGAGCACCAGCGTACCGGCATTGTTGCCGCCGGAGAACAGCACCTCAAAGCGGTTGAGCGCGTTGGCCAGAAAATCGATCTGCAACAGACTGTCAGCCTGGTTGCCGACGCTGTCGATCTCCAGCTTACCGGCGGCTGCGCTGGCATTGATCACCTTGACGTTATCCGCCTTGCCCGACAGCAACAGTCCTGCACTGCCGAGATCCTCCGGCAGCGTATGCTGAATCACATAACCGCCACGGCTGCCTTCTGCCGTGGCATTGCCGGTCAACAAACCATAGTCGAACACATGGGCCTGGGTGGCCACGCTGTCGGTTTTGCTGCCGCTCCAGTTGATGCGTTGCAGCGTGGCCTCCGCCTGGCCGATGTAGCCGGCCATATCCAACTGCTCAAAATGGCGGAAATTGTCCACGTTACTGTCGATGGTGGTCACCCGTGCGCCCCACAGATCGATACTGGCGATCGATTTGACGATCAGATTGGCGGACAGCACGTCGCGCCCCGCGCCGCCGTCGGCGCTCAATTCAGCCCCGACCTGGTTGGCGCCGCCATCACCGTTGCCGGCCCACAGCAAGCGGTCATTACCGTTGTTGAGCAAGAAATTACCGCTCGCGTCGTTGAGCTGCGCCAGTGCGCTAATCTGTAGCGTATCGTCGCCGTAAGCGCCGTTAAGCGTGACATTGGCATTGTTGAGGATAATGTCGACGCCATAATTCACATACTGATTGTTATGCAGCGTAATATTGGCGGCGCTGCTGCCGTTGACGGTCAGCGACGACAGTTGATAGGCATAGCTGAGATCCACCGATACCGCCGCATCGGCGTCAAGAAAGACGCGGTACAGCACTGCGGTTTCCGCATCGCTCAAGCTATGGCCGCTGTGGCTGTTCACCGTGCCGTAGGCATTGCCACCGTCCTCGCTGGTGCTGAGCGAAGCGGTACTTTTATAGGTCAGGCTGTTGCCGATATCACGGGCGAACTGCCATTGCTCATGCTGCGTGACCGCATCGGGCGAGTCGGCGCCGCGCAGATCCTCCACCACCCGCTGTACGATCAGTGCCTGGTCATCTCCCAGCTCGCGGTACACCGCCAGTTGCTCGGCGTTCGCCGCACGCCCGTGCACGGCCTGATAGATATGCTGAATAAACGCGTCACCCTGCAAATCGCCGATCTGCTGCTGAAACTCCGGCGTCGCCAGCAATGCGCCAATCAACTGATGGTAGTTCATTTCGCCCGATGCCAGCGTGTTGCTCCAATGATCGAGCGAACCGGCATCAATTGCGCGTTCGGGCACCGCCAGGAAAACCGCGGCGACCTGCTCCTGATACAGACTGCCCGGCAGATCGTTCGGGAACAGCGCATCGTCAATCTGCTGTTCCAGCGTCTGCTGCTGCGCCAGCAGCGCCGGGTCATCGCCCAGATAATTAAACAGATCCATCACCACGCTGGCGACGGCGGCGTTAAAATGCCCCATTTCGAGCAAGGAATTAATGTAATCAGCATCGGCGGGTTGCTGGTAAATCGAGCTATAGACCGTGCTGAGAATGTCAAAATCACTTTGCCCGTTCATCCAGTCGGCGTCGGGTTGACTCATCAGAACCGTGGCAATATAGGCGGGCGGCAGGCTGCCAAGATCGTATTGGCTATCAAGCTGGTTGATTTCGGCCAGCGTCGGCTGTCGGCCATAAATGCCGATAATCAATGCGCCAACCTCTTTCTGCGTTGATAAAGAAGTCATGGGAACTCTCGCTATGTGAAGGGTAGCAACGCGGCGTCAGGCGCCGTGATCCTGTCTCCTGCGGCATAAACGGAGACGCTGCACACTGCTGGAAAGGCGTATTGTAGGTATGGATACAGTTAAGGAACCGTTAAGCATTCTGTCAACCAAACGGTGACAGCAAAAGACCAGTCTGGGAGTTGCCTCCCAGACTGGTTGATTAGCCCTGCGCTAGCGGGGCGTTTTGCCAGCGTTCGGCAGCCCAGGCTGCTTGCTGTTCAGCGTCGTGGAATGTCCAGGCGACGAAGCGGCTGATTTTCTGCCCCTGGGCCATTTCGATGGTACGAACCTGTTGGGCACCGGCCAGCTTCAGCGCGTGGTAAATCGACGGCAGCGTGGTGTTTTTTGAGATCAACGAAGTAAACCACAGGCAGTTTTTTGCCTTGGCGACGCTTTCTTCCACCATGCTGCGCACGAAGGCTTCTTCGCCGCCGTCACACCATAGTTCATTATTCTTGCCGCCAAAGTTCTGCACCGGTTTATCCGCCACGTTGCCCTTGCCCAATTTATGCAGCTTCAACCGGGTGCTGGCGCGTGCTTCCTGTTCGGAGGCGTGGAACGGCGGGTTGCACAGCGTGGCATCAAAACGCTCGGCAACGCCGATAATGCCGTCAAAAATGCGTGTCGGCTGTTTTTGTAACCGCAAGCGCACGCTGTTTTTCAACGTCGGATTCATCGCCACGATCATTTTGGCCGAGTTCAGCGAAACCGGATCGATTTCCGAACCGGTAAAACGCCAACCGTACTCACGCAGACCGACGATCGGATAAATGCAATTGGCGCCCACGCCAACGTCGAGGATCGCCACGCTCTTGCCGCGCGGGATCTCGCCGCCGTTGCTGGTCGCCAGCAGATCCGCCAGATGGTGCAGATAATCCGCACGCCCAGGGATCGGCGGACACAGGTAATCGGCAGGAATATCCCAATGCTCAATACCGTAAAAATGCTGTAATAGTGCGCGGTTAAGCATTTTCACCGCAGCCGGATCGGCAAAATCCACCGACTCATCGCCCCATTCGTTGGCTTTGACAAACGGCGCCAGCGCTGGACAACTGGCGATCAACGCCGGGAAGTCGTAGCGGGAACGGTGGCGGTTACGGGGATGCAGGCCTTTTTTCTGCTGCGGGAAGGTTTTCTTTTTTTGCACCTGACTGACTCTTGCTGGCGGGTTCTGGCGCATAAGATAACATATCCCCCGACCAAACTTGCAGCCTGTGACAAACCGGTCAGAATAAAAGCTTCGTTTACCAGGACAAGGGACGCTATGAGCAGTGAAACGCATTACTACTATGAGCCGGCCGCCGGGCATGGCTTGCCGCACGATCCGCTGAATGCCATCGTCGGGCCTCGGCCGATCGGCTGGATCTCGTCCGTCAGCGCCGCCGGACAACGCAATCTGGCGCCGTACAGTTTCTTTAACTGCTTCAACTATCGCCCGCCGATCATCGGCTTCGCCAGCTCTGGCTGGAAGGACAGCGTGGCGAACATCGTCGAAACCGGCGAATTCGTCTGGAACCTCGCCACCCGCCCGTTGGCGGAAGCAATGAACAACAGCTCGGCGTCGCTACCGCGCGACGGGGATGAGTTTGCCTTTGCCGGCGTCACGCCGCTGCCGGGTCGCAAGGTCGCGGTCGATCGGGTGGCGGAAAGCCCGGTCCACTTTGAATGCCGACTGAGCCAGTGCATCCAGTTGCAAACGGCGGCCGGCGAGCAGGTGGAAACCTGGCTGGTGCTGGGGGAAGTAGTGGCGGTGCATATCGATCGCACGTTGCTGGATCAACATGGCCTGTATCAAACCGCCGCTGCCCAGCCGATTCTGCGCGCCGGTGGGCCGACGGCGTATTACGCTATTTCTGAGCAGCAGCGTTTCGATCTGGTGCGACCGGACGCGCGTAAATAACCCTGGCGCCGGGGCCGGCCGGCGGCAAACGACCTACAGCCGGGCGGCGATCGCGGCAGCAAAATCCTGGCACATCTTCTGGTCGCCGTCGGCGTTGTCCGCCAGCAGCACATCGCCGTCTACCACCCGAATGCGTGCTGCCAGGTCAAAGTCGGCTGCCGGTTGCGGACGCTGCGCCGCTGCCGCCATGGTTGCCTGCGCCGCCAGCCACGCCTGTTCTACCGTCTGGTTACAGGCCGCGGCCAGATAATCCGGGTTGAAGCCTTCACCGGTCAGGCTGCGCAAGGTGTCGTCATGGCTGACGCTATTGCCCGGCCGCCAATAGTGCTGCGCCAGATCGGGGCCTATCGCCGGGTTGTCGGTCAAATAGCCGTCGCGCTGCAAGAAGAACTGACGCGTCTGTTCTACCGCCATCAACGCCAGCAGGTAGCCCTGATAAGAGCAGGCCGATTCCAGCGACAGCAGGTGCGGTATCGCCAGCGTCGGTCGCGGGCTGCCGCTGATACCGAGGATTTTCTGTTCGGTGTCGCGCGCCAGCTGGGTAATCGCCTCTGGCGTCAGCTGTGCCTCATCCCATTGATACAGCGCCCATTCAAAATACGGCACCAGCAAAATATGGCGCTCGTTGAAAGCGCGCATCGGCTGACGTGCCTGAATGCTGGCCTTGATCAGCGCATCCGGCACCGTTTCACCGGCGGAATTTTTGGCATAACGTTTCAGCCAGTCTGCGTCATCCAGCAGGCTGTCGCAGAACATCGACTGTGTTTCGGCATAGGCCATCGAGGTTGGTGGGAACTCCTGCGAGAAACAGGGAGCGTTTTGACAGATATTGGCAAAGTGCGCCGCGTGCCCGCCCTCATGGAACAGGGTATTCAAGCCATGGGCGCCGCTACCGACCTGCCCCGGCTGCGCCAGACTGGTGAAATTGAGCCTGGCCGGCTGCCACTCGCCCTGCAGGAAAAACGGCGGCTGCGGGCCATGCATAAAGCCATTTTCATACTTGCCGGCGCGCACCAACAGATCGAGGTTCATTTGCGCGCCGCGAAAACCGATATGCAGCCGCTTGAAACTGTCGACCCAACGCGCCAACGACAGAGCGAACGGCAAATACGGATCCAGTTGGCGAGTAACATCGCCAGCGCTGGCAAAGCGCAGGTTCCACGGCTCCAGCGCCTGTGCGCCTTTCTCCGCCGCCAGCTGTTGCAGACTGCGCGCATTGGCGTCGCGGGTTTGCTGCTCGAAACGGTCAAGAATGGCGAACAGCTGCTCCGGCGTCATGCGTTCGGTCTTGTTCACCTTGTAATCAAAATAGTTGCGATAGCCCATCTGGCGCGCAAAGCGATTGCGCAGCCCGATCAGCGCCGGCAGGCCGTTATGCAGCAGCCACTGCTCCAGCTCGCGCAGCGCGGTTTGCGAACTGCGGCGATACTCTTCGTTCTGGTTGGTGGCCTGGTTGGTCAGCAGCTCGCCCAGCGACGCCGCCACCCGCTGCCCTTTGGCATTCAGGTGGGTTAACTGATGGCCTTTGCGGCGATCGTACAGATCGGCTTCGGCGGCAATGATCTGATCGAGCAACGCCTGCGCCTGCGGATCCTCAATCACGTTACAGTCAAAGAACCGCAGCCAGCCATTTAGCCCATGCTGCAACGCCAGGCGTTGCTGCGATGGCGGCAACGCCTCCAGTTCGGCCAGCAGTTGCCGAATCGCCGACAGACGGCGCGGCTCGGCGATAAAACGCTTATAGGCGCTTTCGGCAGCGGCAAAGCGTGCCGACACGTCTGCGGCGCCGACCCCCATATAGTTCTGCCAGAACAGATCTTCCTTGGTCTGGTGAACGCGCAAATAATCCTGGTTCAATTGATTGAAATAGTCGAGAGCCTGTTGCATAACCATCCTTCCGCTGCGCGATGAAAGCAATCAGTATAGCCGCCGGCAATCATGCCAGGCGTGCCAACCCCTGTTCGAACGTGTCGACTTCGCCACTGGCCAGCAGACAACAGGCCACCTGACGCGCCAAGGCGTCCGGAATAGCCACCTCGCCGGCCAGACAGCGTTCCATCCAGCGCGCGGTGGTTTCAGCATCTCTGGCCGCCGGCAGCTGCGGCGCAGCTTCCTGCGCCGGGCGTTCCAGCATAATCTGCTGCTCACCATTGACGATATAGTGGATCTGCGGGCAACGCAGCGGGTTGGCGTAGGCTTCGCCCTCGGTGCCATGCATCAACAAACCGCGGGCGCCTATCTGGCGGAAAAACGACGCCACGCGGCCCACGTATTCCGGGTGCGAAACGCTGGCGATGCGCAGCACGTCGGCATCGCCAAATGGCGTCGCCAGTTTGGCCAGCGTATGGGCGCTGTTGCGTACCCCCATGCGCCAGCGCAGGCTTAACTGGCGATCGAGCGCGGCGGACAACGCACCAACCGGCATAAACACCGGCTCGCCGCTCTCCAGCCGCTGCTGGGCATCGGCAGCATTTTCCGACCAGTCGATTCCCAACGCCTGGAAGATTTCGGCGCTGGTGACCCGCGTGCTGTCATCCAGCACGCCGTGCACCACCACCGGTAAGCCAACGCGCGCCAGTAGCAGCGCCAACAGTGGCGTCAGGTTGGCCTGCTTGCGCGCGCCGTTGTAGCTCGGCAACACCACCGGCATCGGCCGACCGTGCGGTTTTTGCAACCGCAGCACCTGCTGCTGCATCGCCTGGTAAAAGCCGAGCATTTCGGCTTCGGCCTCTCCTTTGATGCGCATGGCGATCAGCACGCCGCCCAGCTCCAGCTCCGGTACTTCGCCGGCCAGCATCGCCTGATAAAGCGCAAATGCCGTCGCTTGATCCAGATCGCGTGCGTGATTTTTGCCACGCCCTATTTCTTTGATAATTTTGGTGTAATCCATGCAGGCCTCCCCTGGTGCGTCTGTTTAGCATACCCTATCCGCGAGCGTGCTCAACCTCATTCATGGCCGCTGCCAGGGGCAACGCTCGTTTTGCATCGACGGCGCGGGCGAAGTGACCTTTGAACGCGCCTCCTTCGTGGTGGATGAGGAAAATCATCAGCGGCTGGTAATGTACAGCGCGCTGGCCGATGCACCGGCCAGCGCGGCATTCGAGGCAATATTATCGCGAAACGCTAGAGTGCCATCTGCGACTGGGCGACGCCAGCCATCTTGCTGCCCAGCGCCTGCGCCGACGCCAGCAGCGCCTCGATATGCGGAAACTCCGGCGTCAGCAGCAGTTCAGACGTCACCACCTGCGCACCACAATAATCAAAGATGCCGTGATCGATCTGGGTCTGTATCGCGCTGGTATAGCCATAGCGGTCGTAGGTGCTCCGATCGGCGGCACCAATCGCCGCCAGATGCACCCGCAGATGCGACAGTTTCTTTTTCACCTTGCCATCACCACCGTCTTGATACGCCCAGCCGTTGGTGAACACCCGATCGATCCAGCCCTTGAGCTGGCCTGGCATCGACCACCAATATACCGGATAGACCAGTATCACGGCGTCGGCGCGATCGATACGCTGCTGCTCGGCCAGCACGTCCGCCGGGATGGGTGCCTGTAATTGAAATGCGCTGATATCATCGGTAGAAAAACGCGGGTCAAACCCTTCCGCCGCCAAGTCGGCGATCTCGACGCTGTGGCTGCCCTCGGCAATGCCCGCTGCGATGCGCTGCACCACGCCGTGAGTCAACGAGCTCTGAACCGGGTGTGCGGTAACGATAAGATAATGCATGTTAACCTCTCTGATTGCCGTTCTTCAGTAACTGGCGTAAACTATATACCATTAGTAACCTACCATTGGTATATTAGCAATGGCCAAATTTTCCACGCAACAAAAATCCGCCACGGCAATGCCGCGGCAACGTCTGTCACGCGAGGAGCGCAACCGTCAACTTTTGGATACCGCATGGCAGATAATCGGTCAGGAAGGAACGGAAAACCTGTCGCTGGGCAGGCTTGCTGAGCAGTCTGGCGTAACCAAACCGGTGGTGTACGATCACTTTGGTACGCGCCTTGGACTGTTGGCAGCGTTGTATCAAGAGTTCGACGCGCGCCAGAACGCGCTGTTTGATGAGCTATTACAAGCCAGCGAAGCCACGCTGATTGGCCGCGCCACGCTGATTGCCACCGCGTACGTCGATTGCGTGCTGCTGCAAGGACGCGAGATCCCCGGCATTATCGCCGCGCTGGCCGGTACGCCGGAGCTTGAAAAGATCAAACGCGCCTATGAAGTGGCATTTATCGAAAAATGCCGGCAGATGCTGGTGCCGTTCGCCAGCGGCAAGCAGATTGCCGCCGCGGGGTTATGGGCGATGCTGGGGGCGGCAGAAGCGTTGTCCTGCGCGGCGGTCTGCCAGCAAATCAGCGCCGATGAAGCCAAACGCGAGCTGCTCATCACCATCGTGGCGCTGGTAGAAAGAAGCTGAGACGCCATGCGCCCCGCGCTTATTTACGACTGTCGAAAATCAGCTTGCAGGCCAGGCCGGCAAACACGCCGCTCAGCAGATAGTTTGGCCAGCGAGCGCTGAACTGCCGCCCGGCGAAGCGGCTTTTCATCCCGCCGATCAGCAAAATGACGCCACCATTGATCGCCAGGCCGATCACGTTCAGCACCGTCGCCAACAGTAGCATCTGCACCACCACCGATCCGGCCTGTGGATTGATAAACTGCGGAAACAATGCCAGCACGAACAGCGCCATTTTGGGATTAAGAATATTGGTCCACAGCCCTTGCTGCAAAATGCGCCCGACCGCTACCGTCTGCAAGCCGGCGGTGGCCTGCAAATTGCTGCCCGTGCGCAGCGTTTTCCACGCCAGATACAACAGATAAGCCGCCCCCAACAGGCGAACCGCATCGTAAGCCAGCGGTACCGCCACAAACAGCTGCGACAACCCAAGCGCGGCGGCCAGAGCGTGGCAATAGGTGCCAAGCTGGATACCGGCCAGCGAGGCAAAGCCGGCGCGCCGCCCCTGGCTGAGACTACGCGAGGCGATCAACAACATATCCGGCCCTGGCGTAACGGCCAGTGCCAGGCAGGCGGCGGAAAACAGCAACAGCGTTGCAATGTCCATTCGATGCTACCTTATCATTCAGCGGGGAAGTTGCCTTCAATCATAATCCGCACGCGGCGTTTTACTAGAGCCACACGGCAAATTATTACACCCGGTGCTCAAGGCGGTTGGCGCCCGCCGCTCCCCCAGCAGATTCATTCCGGCCGCTGCCAGCAGGATCAGCGTCGCCCCGGCCAGTTGCAGCGCAACCAGTTGATGGCCGAAGGCAAACCGGTCGACCAGCATGGCCGCAAGCGGATAAATAAACGACAGCGAACCGGTGAGGTGGGTCGGCAATTTCTGGATACCGCCGTACAGCAATACGTACATCACGCCGGTGTGCAACACGCCCAGGGTAATCAAGAGCCCCCATTGCCCAGCGCTGGTTGCCACCCCAAAGTCCACCAGCGGCAGTAGCATCAGCGCGCCGACGCTGACCTGGATCAGTGCAATCACATGCGGCGGCGTACCGGTCAGGCGTTTGGCTGCCAGCGCCATCAGCGCATAGAAAAATGCCGCGCCAAGCGACAGCAAAATGCCCAACAGATAATGTTGCTGTTCGCTCTGCTGCCCTGGTTGCGACAGTACCACCAGAGCCATGCCGATAAACGCCAGCGTCAGCCACAGCATTTTACGCGCCGTCAGCTTTTCACCGAGCAATAGCGCCGCCAATACCACCAGCATAAACGGTTGGGTGTTGTACACCGCAGTAGCGATGGAAATAGAGGCGTAGGCATAGGCGGCAAACAGCAGCAGCCAGTTGATCACCAACGCAATACCACCCGCCACCGCCGTCAGCAATATGGCACGGTTCAACGTCGAGCGGCGCAGTTGTCCCCGTAGCCCACATACCACCAACAGCACCGCGGCGCCAAACACACAGCGCCAAAACACCACGTTGACCACCGGCTGGCCCGACATCAGCACAAACCAGCCAATGCTGCCGGAAATCAGCATCGCCGCAATCATCTCCAGCGAGCCGCGTTTAATTTCTGTCTTCATCTCGTTCCCCCGTGTTCAGAGGAAATAGTGTGCAACGATTTCTGCCGACAATACATGGCATAAAAAAGGCATTATCGTTTAAACTCCTTTTTATTGAAGGAAATTACCTAAATTAACCTAATGGAGTCGCTATGGACGATATCGATCGCCAAATGCTGGCCTTGCTGGCCGAGGATGCGCGCATGTCGCTGAAGATGCTGAGCGCCAAAGTGGGCCTGTCGTCGCCGAGCACTTCGGAGCGGTTGCGGCGGCTGGAAGAAAGCGGCGTGATCCAGGGCTACACCCTGAACGTCAATCTGCCGGCGCTGGGCTACGCGTTCCAGTCGCTGGTGCGCGTCAAGCCGCTGCCGGGCATGCTGAAGAAAGTGGAACAGATGATCGCCGAGACGCCCGAGGTGATCGAATGCGACAAGGTCACCGGCGAAGACTGTTTTATCGTGCGCCTGGTGGCTCACTCACTGGAGCAGCTCGACCAGATCCTCGATCGGCTGGCCGAACGGGCGCAAAGCAACACCTCGATAGTGAAAACCACGCCGGTGAAACGCCGCCTGCCGCCGCTGTGATACTCAGCGGCGTCGGCGTCGGGCAAACGGATTGGCGGCTTTTTTCTGCTTTTTTGCCGCCTCGGCCACCGACTTCAGCGCCGCTTTATGCGCCTTGTCAGCCTCCGGCACCTCGCGCTGCTCTATCGGGAATACCGGCAGCGCCGACAGCAGGCGCGCGCCGTAGCTCTTGGTCAACAGCCGGCGATCGTAAATCACGATTTCACCGCGGCATTCGTTGCTACGGATTAATCGACCGACCTGCTGGATCAAATTAAACGACGCGCTGGGCAGGCTTTGCACCTCAAAGGGATAACGTTTCAGGGTTTTCAGCCATTCACCTTCGGTGAGGATCACCGGGCTGTCGATGGGGGGAAACGCAATCTTGTGGATATGCACCTGAGTCAGCAGCTCGCCCTTGAGATCCAGCCCTTCGGCGAACGATTGCAGGCCGACCAGTACGCTGGCCACGCCTTTTTCCACCCGCTTGCGGTGTTCTTCCACCAAACGATAGCGTGGCTGATCGCCCTGTACCAGCAACATCAGACGCAGATCGGTCACGTAGCCAAGGAAGGTTTGCATCGCCCGGTTGCTGCTGAACAGGATCAGCATGCCCTTGTGCTGCGCGCCAGCTACCTGCGCTCGGAAGAAGCGCGCCATCTCCTCCAGATGTTCCGCTTCGGTGGCGATCGCCGGTTCGAACGTCATTTGCGGAATGACGATCTTGCCCTGCTCGACGTGGTTAAACGGCGAAGCCAGCACTTCGAAGCGATCGCCGGCCTTTTCGTTCAGCCCGCTCATCTCCTGCAGCCGCGCAAAGCTGTTGAGCGAACGCAGGGTGGCCGACGTTACCACCACGTGCGGAACATTGCGCCACAGCAGTTTTTCCAGCTGATCGCTGACGCGAATACCGACGCAGTGCAGATACAGATGGCTGACGTTATCGCGCAGCTCGCGCGTCACCCATTTGGAAATCGGTGCATTGGAGGATTTTTCCAGCGCGGCCAGCTTCCACAGTTTGCTCATCGCCTCCAGATAACCCAGCGTGCGACTCATTTGTAAAATGGCGCGATGCAGCCTCACGATGTCATGCTTGCCGCTCTGCTCGGTCAGATCGTTAAGAATAAATTCCGCCAGCCCACGCAGCGCATCGGTCAATTTGAACAGCCGCGCGCTCGCCTCGACCATCTCCGGCGGCAGCGCCCCCATCTCGAAACGGTATTCCGCCTCGCTGCCGTCGCCCGGCAGGTAGGCGCTCACCTGGTGTTCGAAGAGCTGCACCCGTTCGCGCAGCTCTTCGCAGTGGTTCTTCAAGCGTTCGCTATTCGACAGGCCTGGCGGGTTTTTCGGCCGGTACTGCACCATGCACTGTTCCACCTGACGCACGATCATATCAAGTTGCAAATTGGTCGACAGCGCGGTGATTTCGCCTTCAATTTCCAGCGCGTCGCGCGCCACCTCCGGCAGGTGGTGCCCCTCGTCCAGCACCAATAACAGCTCTTTCGGATTCGGCAGCACCGATTCGCTTTCCAGCGCCGCCATCACTAACGCATGGTTGGCCACCACCACGTCGGCGCTTTCGATTTCCTTGCGGGCAAGGTAAAACGGGCATTCGCGAATATAATGGCAGTTACGCCCGAGGCAGTTAACCTTGTCGGTGCTCAGCTTGGCCCACAGCGTGTCGTCGATCGACTGGGCGTAGTGATCGCGCAGGCCGTCCCACTGATGGCGGCTGAGCGAGGCGGACAGTTTCTGGCACAGCGCCTGCTCTTCGCCATTGGACGGCAGCCGTTCGTCGTCATCCAGGTAGAGCATCAAATCGCCCTGCTCGGCCACGTCGGTACTCATCGACGCCAGATTGCGTGGACACACATAGCGCCGGCGGCCAAACGCCCCGGTGAATTTCAGATCGGGAATGATCTTCTTCAGCAGCGGCAGGTCTTTGCTGAAGATCTGGTCCTGCAATGCCACGTTAGCGGTGCTGACCACCAACGGCTTGCCTTCGTCGCGCCCGACGGCGATGCCGGGGATCAGATACGACAAGGTTTTGCCCACGCCGGTCGGAGCTTCAATCGCCAGATGGCGCGGGTAATCGCCGGCCAGGGTTTTCGCCACTTCGGCAATCATCTGCCGTTGCGGCGCGCGGGAAATAAAATCCGGTATTTGCTGTTGCAGGGCTTTATACCACTGACCGATCTGAGTTTTAACTGAGGTAGAGAGCGCCATTCAACTCTTATCTAAACGAAATGATGGCGCTATTGTCCCACAAGCGCTGCGTACAGTCAGCCCACGTCTCGCCCAGCGTTCAATATTGCGCAGCGCCCCGCGTATCGTGGCGGGATTCAGACATCATCGGGACCAAATAACCAGTCTTCTCGCTGCGAGCTCACCACCACCACCATCACATCCTGCGGCGACAGTTGCAGGTTTTGCTGCAATAGCGCCGCCAGTCGCTGGTAGAAACGCTGCTTGGTCGCCGCAGTACGCGCCCGCCCCACGGTAATGTAAAACAGCACGTAATCCTCGGAGCGCGGCCCGCCAAGGTAATGGGCATCATAAATCAGTTCACCGGGACGATATTGGTCAATAACCTGAAACCTGTCGTCCGGCGGCACCTCGAACGCTTCAACCAGCGCCTGATGCAGCGAGTCTGACAGCGTACGCAGATAGGCCGGCGTTTTACCATTATGCAGTGCGATGCGGGTAAACGGCATGGCTCACTCCTCCATTTCGCGCAGGCGCGCTACCGCCGAGGCCGCCGCCGGCCAGCCGGCATAAAAAGCCAGATGGGTGATAAGCTCGGCCAACTGTTCACGGCTGACGCCGTTGCGCTGCGCCAGCTGCAAATGGAACGGCAGTTGCTCCAGCCGATTAAGCGCCACCAGCGCCGCCACGGTGATCAGACTGCGCTCACGCGCTCCCAGTTCGGGCCGCTGCCAGACGTCATCGAACAACACCGCATCGCTGAGCTGCGCCAGCTTGGGTGCGATATCGCCAAAGGCCTGTTGGCCGGCGCTTGATTGGGGGTTAGGGGTGTTTTGCATCTGCATGATGTCCTCCGGACAGTGATCGATAGCCTTACGCTACCCGTCGCCGACCGCGAGGAAAATCGGTATTTTCAGCACCAATGATTCAGAAAAACAGGACGATTATGCGCCACTACTCCAACGGGGCGACGTGATCGAAGTGCGCATGAAACAGCGCATTCAACTCCGGCAGTTGCTCCACCCTTTCGGCAATCGCCACCAGCCGCGGGCAATGCTGAACGAACCAGCGGCGTCCCGGACGCCAATTGCACATGACCGCAATATACAAATCCAACGCGCTGAAGGTGCGCCCGAGGAACCAGGGTCCCGTATCGCTGGCGGCGGCGGCAAACGCCCGCCACAGCTGTTCGCGGTGCGGCCCGATGGTCTCCTCCAGCCGTTCCGGATGACGGGTTTTCGGCAGCCATTTTTCCGGGTTGTCGCCATAGGTAAAGGTCGGATAGATGGCGCAATTGATGAACATCAGCCAACGCAGAAAGCGCGGTAACATGGCCGCGCCGGCATCGGGCACCAATTCGGCATGCGGCGCCCGGTCATGCAGCAGCAGAATAATTGCCGCGCTTTCGGTCATTATCTCGTCGTCCGGCAGGATCAGCGTCGGTACCTGCCCCAACGGGTTCATCGCCAGCAGACGGTCACGTTCGGGGCTGTCGACATCGTAGTCGACCTCTTCATAACCCCAGGGAAAGCCGGTCAATTCCAGTGCGGCGGCAACGATAGTGGAACCGCAACCACGGCAACCGAGTAATGTATAAGCCTCACGCATGATTCCTCCGCAGACCAATAAACCGTACCGTTAACTGTAGACCACCGTTTTGGCCTTGTCCGGCAGCGAATCGTGCCTTTGGCGGCGTTTTTTTCATCATTCAACATAGAAATAAATATTCTGTCATAAATACATCACACAACCTTGGTAAAAATTCTGCGCTGCGATAAATCCGACAGCAAACCTAACAGAAATAAGCTTGATGATAAGCGTCTTTTAATAGAGAAAAGCAGGGATAAATATGAAAACGAAACTTCTTGCCGTTATTATTCCGGCACTTTTGATCGCGCCTTCGACGTACGCAGCAGAAATTTATAATAAAGACGGAAATAAACTCGACCTGTACGGAAAAGTCAAAGGGCTGCATTATTTTTCTGATGATGCTGGCAGCGACGGTGACAAATCCTACGTCCGCTTTGGCTTTAAGGGTGCCACGCAAATCAACGATCAACTGACCGGCTATGGCCAGTGGGAATACCAGATTTCCGCCAACCATACCGAATCTGACAGCGCCAAGGACACCAAAACCCGTCTGGGCTTTGCCGGTCTGAAACTGAAAGACGTCGGTTCTATCGATTATGGCCGCAACTACGGCATTATTTATGACGTCGGCGCCTGGACCGATATGCTGCCGGAGTTCGGTGATGACGCCTACGTCAAGACCGACAACTTTATGAACGGCCGTACCAACGGCGTCGCCACCTACCGTAACAATGACTTCTTTGGTCTGGTCGACGGCCTGAAGTTTGCCGTACAGTACCAAGGCAAAAATGAAAACGACGGCCGCTCCAGCAGCAAGGCCAACGGCGACGGTTGGGGCTTGTCATCCAGCTACGAAATCATCGACGGCTTCAGCGTCGGTGCAGCCTATGCCTCGTCCAACCGCACCACAACCCAGAAACAGGGCAGCTTCGGCAAAGGCGATAAGGCCGACATTTGGGCCGCCGGCGTGAAGTACGACAATAACAACGTCTATCTGGCAGCGACCTACTCGGAAAGCCGTAATATTGTACCCATTTCCGGCACCGCCACCATTAACAGTTCCGCGACCTCAGTCAGCGGCTTCGCCAATAAAGCCCAGGGCTTTGAAGTGGTAGCACAATATCAATTCGACTTCGGCCTGCGTCCGTCAATTGGCTATGTGCAATCCAAAGGCAAGGATATTGAAAATCTCGGCGACGTAGACCTGGTTAAATATGTCGATATTGGCGCCTATTATTACTTTAATAAAAACATGTCTACTTACGTGGATTATAAAATCAACCAGCTTGATAGCGATAATAAACTGGGTCTGACCGATGATGATGTGGTCGCCGTAGGCCTGGTTTACCAGTTCTAAACCGTCATGCATAACCACCACTGCAATTTTTAGCTACGGCTAATTAACCTGTTCATGCATCTTTTACCGGGCGGCTGCGCCCGGTTTTTTTGTTTTCTGCCATCAGTCGGCAACGCGGCTTGTCATCGCTGGTAATCCGGTCTACATGTATAGCTTCTGTCGCCATCCGGAGTCATTCCATGCACGCCACCGAAGTTGAATACCATACTGCCCTGCGATACAGCAGCGATCGGCTGGCGCAAATTCTTACCCACTGTTTTGAAAACTATATCGTGCCGTTTGCCATGGAGGGCATCGCCTTTGCCAGTCGTTTCCACGCCGAAGACCTCAGCCTGAACCACAGCCTGGTGGTCACTTATCACCAACGGCCGGTGGCCCTGGCGCTGATCGCCCGTCGCGGTCGCCACAGCCGGATAGCCGCCCTGTCGATTCGCCCCGAAATGCGCGGTCAGGGGCTGGGCAAGGCGCTGATGGCGCGTCTAATCACCGACGCGCGGGCACGCGGCGACCGGCAGCTTTCTCTCGAGGTGATCGACGGTAACCATGCGGCGCTGGCGCTGTATCAACAGGCCGGGTTAGCCGTCAGCGGCACGTTACGCGGTTTTCATGCGCCACTCGACGCCGTGCCGCCTCCGCAACCGCTGCAAGAGATCGACCCACTGCTGCTGTCACGCCGCCTGATTGCGGACAACATCCTGTCATTACCATGGTTAATCGCCCCAGAAACGCTGTACAAATTAGCGGGCGGATCGCGCGCCTTTACCCTGCATCAGCAGGCGTTCGCCCTGGTGGCACCCAGCGCCGAACGATGCGCCCTGCGTATGGTTTACGTCCCGCAGGCGCTGCGTGGCAAGGGCTATGGCCGTGCGCTGCTGCAGGCGTTGCAGCACCAGTACGCGCCCTTGCCGCTAATGGCCAACGTCTACGTGCCGGAGTGCGCAGCCGGTTTCTTTACCCGTATCGGCTGGCGCGAGGAGCCGCTGCGGCAATGCGAAATGACCCTAACGCTCGGCGTGCCCTGAAAAGCGCCGGCGGCCAACCTACAACAATTTGTACATATAGCTGGTCGCATCCAGCGTATCGCCAAGGCTGGCACGGGCATACTGCGGGATGCGCCCTGCCAGCTGGAACCCCAGCAGACGGTACAGGCTCTCCGCCGGCGAATCGCTGACGGTATCCAACACCAACAGCTGACGCTGATGCGTTATGGCCAATTGCTCGGCCTGCTGCATCAGACGGTGGGCGATGCCCTGACGACGCGCCTGCGGATGCACCATCAGCTTGACGATCTCCGCCCGGTGGGCGCCATTAGCCGGCATCGCCAGCAGCAGTTGCACCGTGCCGACAATGCGTTGCCCGTCCCGTGCCGCCAGCATCAACCGCTCGCCGCTGGCGATCGCCGGCAGCAGGCCGTGCCAAAATGCCGCCGCCTGCTCGACGCTGAACGGCGTAACAAAGCCAATGCTGGCGCCCTGCCAGACGCTGGCGTGCAGCACCTGTGCCAGATCGGGGATAGCCGCTTGCGCTGCGGCGGCGTCCAATTGCTGAATGTCAATCATGGTTATGGCCTGCAAATGATAATGGTGTAATGGGCCGGCTGTGTGCCGGTAGCGTGAAACTGCGAACTGCCGGTCAGGCGATAGCGCAGGCAATCTCCAGCCTGCAGTCGAAACGGCCGCGCGTCGAGGGTCAACGTCAGCTCGCCGTCTATCATCCACAGATGGTGTTCCAGACCGTGAATCGACGGCGCGTCGTACTCGATGCGTGCGCCGGACTGTAATGTACCTTCGATAAATTCGGCCTGGTACAACGCGGTAGGCGGCGACACCGAACGCCGATGAAATCCGCTGGCGTGATCGACCCACACCGGCTGCTGTTGGCGTGATAACAACTCCGGCGGCTCATTATCCAGTTCGCTCAGCAAGCGTGACATGGTCAGGCCATATGCCGCGCACAGCGTGTTCAGCAGCGACGCCGTCGGGCTGGTTTCCATGCGCTCAATGCGCGACAGCGTCGCACGACTGATGCCGGTTTGCTGCGCCAATGCCTCCAGCGACCACCCCCGTTGCTGGCGCAATGCCACCAACCGCTGCGCCAGGCGCTGGTCAATGTCGTTCTGTATCTGCTGCATGCTTACCCCCTTAACATCTCAATTAAGAGAAATTATCTCAAATAAGGGAATTTGCAAGCGTATTTTCACATCATCCCGCGCAGGGTGATAAAAATCAGCATGCTGAACAGCACCACCAGCAGCATATTGCGTAGAAAGAACGCCAGAATAACCGCAAACAGCGCGCCCCAGAGGTAGGGATTTTCCGCCACGCCGCGCCAGCGATCGTCGCTGTACATCACGATCGGTCCACAGATGGCACTCAACACCGCCGGCACCGAAAATCCCAGCAGCGTATGCATGCGTGCCGACAGCCGCAAACGCAGGCTCGGCGCCAGAAAAAAGTAGCGGTTGAAAAACACCACCAGCGCCATCAGCACGATAATTAGCCACACCATCATTGCGCCCCCTTACTGCAGAGCAGCCCCACCATCATTGCCGTCAGGGTGGCAATCACCAGCGCGCCGGGGATTTGATAGTGGTGCAGCACCACCGACAGCAATAGCGCGCTCAGCGAACAGGCCAGTATCGGCAAGGTGCGGATCAGCGGAACCACGATGGCGATAAAGGTGGCGGCAATGGAAAAATCCAGCCCGTAACCGTCAAGGTCGCCGAGGCTGGCAGCCGCGATCCCAAGCCAGGTGGCCAAAAACCAGCAAATATAAAACGTCAGCCCGGCACCCAGCGCATACCAGCGGTTAAAACGCGCCGGCCCTTGCTCGCCGGTCAGGGCAAACAGCTCGTCGGTGAGCAAAAAGCCCAACAGCAGTCGCCAACGCAGCGGCAGAGGCGCAACACAGTCTCGCAATCGCAGCGCATAGAGAAAATGCTGTGCGGTAATAAAAAAGGTGGAAACCAGGATCGCCAGCAACCCGGCACCGGTTTTAAGCATGCCCAGCGCCACCAACTGCGAGGCACCGGCAAAGACGATGGCCGACATGCCCAGCCCCTGTGCGGCGGTCAGGCCACTTTGCATCGCCATCGAACCGGCCAGCATGCCCCAGGGCAGCACCGCCAGACACAGCGGTAGCATCGCAACCGCCCCCTGTAACGCAGGCCGTAATATTGGCGTAGGTGTCAGTGTAACGGGATGGTGCATGGCTCTCTCCGGCAAAAAAGAGCAGCCTAGGTGATGGAGGCGGCGCCGGTATTGCACGCCGTTGCGCAGTTAGCGCAGTTAGCGCAGTTAGCGCAGTGAATTGACGTAATCGCCGGGGGTGACGCCCATCGATTTACGAAAATGGCGGTGAAAATGGCTCTGATCGTGAAAACCGCAGGCCAGTGCGCTTTCCAGCACCCCATGCCCGCGTTTTAACATGTCGCGTGCTTTGCGCAAGCGCGCCTGGATCTGATAGGCATGCGGCGGCAAACCGGTAACTCGTTGAAACTGGCGCAGCAGATAATACGGGCTGAGCGCCACTCGATCGGCCAGTTCGAGCAGCGAGATGTCAATCTCCGGAAAGTCGTCGAGCAACGCCTTGACCAGTGCCACCTGGCGTTGCGCCCTGCTCTGCGCCGCCGGCTCAATGCGGCTTTTGCCATGGCGCAACATTAGCCAGGTCAAGGCGGAGAACAGCATGGTTTCCTTCAGCAGGCGGTTTTCCTTACCGTGCAACAGGCCAAACGCCAGCCGCAGTTGCTCCGCCAGTCCAACGTCATGCACCACCGCCTGCGGGAAATGGGGCGCGCCGCCGCCGCTGGTTTTCAGGTCACGCGCCAGAGTGGCCAGCAGTTCCGGTGTGGGATACATCGCCTGGTAGGCCCAGCCGTTTTCTGCTGCCGAGCTGCCGGTGTGGACTTCGTCAGCATTCACCAGAATGATGCTGCCGTGCGGCGCTACGTGCTCGCCGCCGGAACGGTAGAATCGCTGCGCACCATCGTCGATAACGCCAATGCAGTAACCTTCATGACTGTGACGGGAAAACGACTGGCGCAGATAACTGGCCTGCAATACCTCCAGCCCACCGAGTTCATCGAGGTGCATAAAGTGCGTTTGTTCTTGTCGTCCCGCCTGGGCTTGCCTGGTCATCGTTACCTCCGCCAATGCCAGCTATTCTAGCATTGGTCGGAAGTCGGGTTTTGTACAAAATTGCTCGCGTTGTGCGGCAGATAGGCGCAACGCCAGGCAGAATAGACCGCCATCAATGGCGCCAGGGCAAACAGCAGGAACAGCCAGCGAGCGGCCGAGCTTGCGCCTGCGCTGCCACCCGGTACGTTCAGCCCTGCCAGGTTGGCTATCAGGCCAGCCAGCGCGGCGCCGAAGGCGGTGGCAAACAGTTGTACCGTGGTGATCGACGCGCCGGCGATGTCCCTGTCGCTTTCCGGCGCCGTCTGCAGTATCCGCGTCAGCAAATGCGGCCAGCCGAAGCCGATGCCAAAACCGACCAGCGTCAATGCAATAACGATCGGCGCCAGCGTCGTCCAGTGACCACCAGACGCGATCGGCATCAGCAGCCCCAATGCCAGCAAGCCTGCCATCACCAGCAGCGGCCCGCTGAAAATCGCCCGGCGAATGCCCGCACCGCGCCAACCGGAACTGAGGATTTCGGCCAGCGTCCAGCCGGCGGCCATGGTAGCGGCAATATAACCGGCGATCAGCGGTGACTGGCCGTGCAGTATCTGCAGGAAATACGGCACGAAGATCTCGCTGGTCATGCCGACCACCAACAGCGAAACGGTCAGGTACAGCGCTGCCTGGGTCGATCCACGCCGCAGCGCGCCCTGTGGCAGCAGGCGGGCGCGGGAATGCGCCTCACGCCGCAACAGCCACGCCATTAGCAGCAGTGCCAACGCAATGCCGCCCACGTTGACCCATAGGTTGCTCGCCAGACTGCCGGCCGAAACGATCAACACCGAGGCCGCCAACAGTGTCAACTGCGCCAGCGGCAACGGTGCTGCCGCCTGCTGCGCTTTGCCCTTCGGCAGAATGCTGAAGGTAAACGCCGCATAGAGCACCATGATCGGCAACAGAATACCGAATGCCCAGCGCCAGGCGTGCAGCTCGGCAAAGATGCCGCCGACCGCCGGCCCGATCAACGTCGCAATACCCCACATGGCGGACACCAGCGCCATGGCGCGTGGCCAGAGCGATTGATGAAACACCAGATTGATCATCGCATACGACAGCGCAAAGATCAGGCCGCCGCCAAACCCCTGCACGGTGCGTCCAATCAGCATCACCGGCATCGACGGTGCCAGCGCGCACAACGCCGCGCCGATGATGAAAAACAGCGACGCCACCAGATAGGCGCTGCGGGCGCCGTAAGCACTCAGCAACCGCGCCGACAGGGCGGAACCCAGAATCGACGCCACCACGAACAGCGTGGTGTTCCAGGCATACAGATTCAGCCCGCCGATATCCTGCACCACCGATGGCAAAATGGTAGTAGCCACCAGAATGTTGACGGCATGCAGCGCCACCCCGAGGGACAGCGCAATGGCACTGGCGGCGTTTTTACCGGAGAACAGGTCGCTCCAGCGAGTTTCATCATCAGTTATCACGTTTATCATTCCGTTTCAGCGTATCGGTGATTGAGTTAAAGGTTAGATTGCGTTAAATTTAACAAGTGTTAACTTGGAATAATTAAGGGTGAGGCGGTGAAATATGTCAAGGATTAGCTTGGAAAATGGCGAATGCACAGCACATTCTGTCAGCGACCGTTTATTGAAGCTCTTGAAAACCCGTGGCCCGCAACAAGCATCCGACGCAGGCAAAGCCCTCGGCACCACCGGCGAAGCCGCACGCCAGCAGTTCGTCAAACTGGCGAAAGAGGGGCTGGTGGAAGCCAAGGCGGAAACCCGCGGCGTGGGCCGCCCGGTACAGCTGTGGCAGCTCACGCCGGCCGGTGACGCCCGCTTTCCGGACACCCATGCCGAACTGACGGTGCAACTACTGCGCACGGTACGCGACAAGCTGGGGGAAAACGCGCTGGATGTGCTGATTGAAAGCCGCGAGCAGGAAAACCGCATCAATTATATTCAGGCGATGGTGGGGGCCGCCACGCTACAGGAACGCGTGGCGCGACTGGCGGCCATCCGCTGCCGGGAAGGCTATATGGCCGAATGGTGCCAACTGCAGGACGGAACTTTCCAACTGGTGGAAAATCACTGCCCGATCTGCGCGGCAGCCAGCGTATGCCAAGGCTTCTGTCGCACCGAGCTGAGTATTTTCAGCGAGGTGCTACGGGCGCAGGTCGAACGCGTTGAACACATTCTTGCCGGTGCGCGACGCTGTGCCTATCACATTTCTCCCGTTTAATCGGCCGCCACCGGGTGAATTAGGAACCCAAGCAGTTGTACCACTGTTGCGAGTTGTATAAGTTTACCTTTCGTCACCCTGTTTCCTGCGGTGGCGCATGCAACGAGGAGACGCAATGGCGGTTTACAGCATTGGCGAAGTGGCGCAGCTGTGCGGAATCAATCCGGTGACGTTACGCGCCTGGCAACGCCGTTATGGGCTGTTAAAGCCGCAGCGTAGCGAAGGCGGCCATCGTCAGTTTGATGACAGCGACGTGGCGCGCATCCGCGCGATAATCAGCTGGATCGCCCTTGGCGTACCGGTTAGCCAGGTCAAGGCATTATTGGCCGGTGATGCGCCGGCCAGCAGCCAGGCCAACTGGGCTCTGCTGCAGCAGCAGTTGATGGGTCTGCTGCATGCGCCGGCGGCCAACGCGCTGCGCAACCGCCTCTACGAATTGGGCCGCGAATATCCGGTCAATGCGCTTATCGACCACGTACTGCGCCCGTTGCGTGCCCAGTTGAGCGCGGCAAATCCCCTGTTGCAATCCCTGCGCGCGTTGCTAGACGGCATCATCATCGAATATGCGGCGTTTTGCATGACCGCCGCGCGGAAAAAACCGGGGCAGAACGCACTGTTGCTGGCGTGGGGAGCAAGCGCCGATCGCACCGAGCTATGGCTGGAGGCGATCATTCTGGCCAAGTCCGGTATGCGGGTCGATCTGCTGCCGGAGCCGTTGGCGCAGCCGCAGCCGCAGTTGTTCAAGGCCGATCGCTATTTTCTGCGCGCCGAAGGGGCATTGAGCGCCCCGCAGCGCAAACAGCTCGCCGTCTGGCAGGAGCTCGGGCTGGATATTACCCTGATCGGCAGCAGCGCGTTATTGACCGAGATGGAGCAGCCATGAGACTGCACGCCGGATTCTGGTTGGCAACGCTTGGCCTCGGCGCCTACTGGGCGCTGGCAGTGCTGAGCCGAGACACCACGGTAGCGCTACTGTTGGCGGGCGCGGCCTTGTCCCTGATGTTCACCGCTGCGCCGCGCCGCAAGTGGGTGCTGTTGGCAACGTTGGGCGGTATCGCGATGGACGCGGTCTGGTGTTACACCGGGGTGTTGAAATTCAGCGGGCATGGCAGCGTGCCGCTGTGGATGATGGCGCTGTGGCTGACCTTTAGCTGCTGGTGGTGCTGGTTGTTGAGCCTGGTAAGAAGTGCGAGCTGGCCGGTAGCGGTATTTGGCGCAGTCTTTGGCCCTCTCAGCGCTCTGATTAGCTGGAAACTGACCGCCATCACGCCGCTGATGGCCCCCGAGTTGATGTTATTGGTGCTGGCCATTGGCTGGGCCATTTACCTGCCTGCGGTAAGCTGGCCGCAGATGCGCCAATCCACCGCGCGCTGACGCCGACACCTTGCGCGGATTTTATGCTGCCATCGGCGTGTTTTTACCAAATTTTAACAATAAAATTCGTTGCTTATTACATGCCGCTTGGGGTTTACTAACCCCCTTCCCACTATTTTAGCCTACCGATAAAAACCCATGTTGAGTCAACAAAGTCGTAGTCTGTTACCGCTGATTGGCGCTCTGTTTACGTTGTATATAGTCTGGGGATCGACCTATTTCGTTATTCGCATCGGGGTCGCCAGTTGGCCGCCATTGATGATGGCCGGCATCCGTTATCTCAGCGCCGGCATTATTCTGTTCGGCTTTCTGGCACTGCGCGGCCATGCCTTGCCGACGCTGAAACAATGGTTCTCCGCCGGTGCTATCGGCATTCTGTTGCTGGCGGTCGGCAATGGCCTGGTCACCGTGGCGGAGCATCAGGAGGTGCCTTCCGGCATCGCGGCGGTGATGGTAGCGACGGTACCGCTGTTTACCCTGTGCTTCAGCATGTTCTGGGGCATCCGCAACACCAAACTGGAATGGGCCGGCATTGTGCTCGGACTGGTAGGCATCGTGCTGCTCAACACCGGCAATAACCTGGTTGGCAATCCCACCGGTGCGCTGCTGATCCTGCTGGCTTCCGCCAGTTGGGCATTTGGCTCGGTGCTCGGGTCACGCATTTCGCTGCCCGCCGGGCCGATGGCCGGCGCCGCCGAAATGCTGGTGGCTGGAGCGGTGTTGCTGCTGGTCAGCCAGCTCAGCGGTGAGCGCTTGACCAGCATGCCAACCGCCGGCGGCTTTTTCGCACTCGGCTACCTGATTGTTTTCGGCTCGATGCTGGCGATCAGCGCCTATATGTTCCTGCTGAAAAACGTACGTCCGGTGGTAGCAACCAGCTACGCCTATGTCAATCCGGTGGTGGCGGTACTGCTCGGCGTCGGCTTCGCCGGCGAGACGCTGGAACTGCGCGAATGGCTGGCGCTGCTGGTGATCGTTTCCGCCGTGGTGCTGGTGACGCTGGGCAAGTATCTGTTCCAGCGCCCAAGCCGCGTCGAATCGCTGGAGTGACCGACAGCGGCCGCTAGGCCGCCTGATTCAGCGGGCATTGGCGACCAGCCAATCCTTGACGTCAGTGAGCGCAATGCCATGGCGCGCGTTGTAGCTGGTCGACAACGGCCAGGCTACGCCATCGGGGCGGGCAAACGCCAGCCGATATGCGGCGGCGCTATCGTCGGGACGAGCATCAACCGCCGCGCGCAGCGTTTGCCGCTCCGCCACCACCAGGGTAAACCGCTGGTGATAATGCCGGCTCAATAGCTCGGCCAGTTGACGGTAGCTCAAGGTATCGCCGGCAACATAGACCACCTGGTTTTGGTACTCGGGGCGATGACAGAATATCGCCGCCGTCAGGGTGCCGATATCCTGCGGCGTCGTCAGAGTCAAGGCATAATCCGCATCACCGAGCGCAAGCACCCGGCGTGCCGGCACATCTACTACCCCAAAAGCAGGCTCGAACAGGTAGCTGGTAAACATGCCGGTCGACACGATAACCCAGCGTGTTTGCTGCTGGCTGCGTAACAGCTCACGCACCTGCAGTTGTTCATCCCACACCGGTTGCCCACTGCCTTGGCCAATGCGGTCATAATCAACGCCAAACTGCCAGGGGATATAACGGCCGACCCCGGCGGCCAGCACCGCACGGGTGATCTTCAACTGCGTACCGGGCCCGCCGACGAAGCCACTGCAGTTGATCACTGCATCATACTCGGCAAAGCACTGCGCCAACTGTTGCGTTGATTGGCGGCTGAAATCAGCGCTAACGATGGCAATATTCCAGTCAGCCAATTGCCGGCGTCGAGCCAGATCGCTGGCCTGTTGTCGCTGCAACGATGCCGGCCGCAACAACACGCTCAGGCGCATCTCCGGATGCATCTCGCGCTGTTTGACAAATCCCTCAAGCACCGCCATTCCCAGTTCACCTGCGCCGAGAATCAGTATGTCGCGCCATTGACGCTGCGTGGTATCGTTCATATGCTCCTCCTGTGATTGCGGCCTCATGCTGCCAACCCAGCGCAGCAGTTGCAATCAGGTACACCGATGATACCGGGGAATTTATGAAACTCAGTGCGGCGCAGGCAGCCCAATTTTCACGCATTTGTGATGCGCTCAGTGAACAGGACGACAGTCTGAAACGCGAAGTATTGACCCATGCCGGCAACCGCTGGTCGCTGGGAGTGATTTACGCACTGGGCACCCAAGGCACGCTGCGTCATGCGCAACTGGCGCGCGCCTTGCCCGGCGTGACCCAGCGCATGTTGACCAGAACCCTGCGCCAGTTGGAGCGCGACGGTTTGATCTCCCGCCACGACCATCAACAGAAAACGCCGCATCCGCGGGTGGATTATCAATTGACGTCATTGGGCGAAGGCATGCTGCTTAATATGTTGCCGCTGTGGGAATGGATTGTGGGTCATAGCGAAGCATTTCGTCAGGCACGAGAGGCGTTTGGCCCGCAGAATTAGCGCTTAGTCGCAACAACGCTCTCGGTAGGCTTTTGAATTTATTGCAATAAAAATCAGCGCTTGGCAAGGGACTTCACAAAGCACGCACAAGGATTATAATTGCCGCTGTTCTAAGCAACCTGCGAAAATAATTCCATGCTGAAAAAAGCGTTTGTCATCATCATCGCCCTGTGCGCCTTTGGTTCCCTTGGCGGCGTATTCCTGGCCGGGCTGAACATCTATACCCGCTCCACCACGCCACAGCAAGAAACCACCAGCGAAAGCGCTGCCCCGAGCGTAACCCCTGCGCCAGTGGTCGACACGCACTGATCCTCAGGCGGCGCTATAGCGCCGTTACGCCAGCCTCGGCGGCCTGCTGCTCCAATTGTGCAATCACCTGATACTCCGCACGCGTCACCAGGCTAAAATCACCGATCAACAGGCTATCGCTGGCCGGATGGTTGACCATTTCATTGGCCGCAGCGCGCAATATTTCCAGCTGTGCCGCCGGGGTGCCCGCCGCAGTGATTAACGGCAGACCGGGTACCGACGCGGTACGCCCGATGATCTTCAGCCCGGTCAACGCCTGCGGCTGCGCGCGTTTCAACAATTCCAGACTGACGCTGTCGATGGCGGCAATATCCGCCTTGCCGCGCTGAATCAGCTGCAATGACTGATAATGCGCGCCGGAGGCGATCGCCTTGCTGAAGAAACGGCCGTTGTCCGCCAGCGGCGCAATCAGGGCGCGCAGACTGTTGTAGCCGGATTGCGAGTCGGTGCTGTTGTAGGCGGCTACCCGGCCGCGAAAATCCACCAGCCGCTGGCCGGGATCGTTGTCCCGTACCACCAGCCAACTGCTGTAGTTCGGGCCGTTGCACCCTTCTACCCGAAAGTGATAGGTACCCACCAGCTGCACCTGCGGCAGATAGGCCACCAGCGGATAACCACAGGTTTGGCTGAGCAGCAGGTCCGGCCGCTGCCAGTGTTGCGCCAGATCCTGCGGCCAGTTCAAGGTTTCCGGCACCTCCACCAGGCCAAGCCGCAGCAATTTGTCACGCAGCGCGCGCCAGAACGGTTCAACCTGTTGCCGAGTGACGCCATACATGGGCAAAGAGACCTGCATGATAATTCCCTCATCCTACGGTAGACGATGTGGTCAGCGTCTGCTGACGCCAGGCGGTGAGATGATTCACCCAACGCTCAAAGATCCTATCGATAATGATAGCCAGTAAAGCCACCACCAGCGCGCCCTGAATCACATAGGCGGTATTAAAACCGCTCAGGCCGATAATAATCGGCGATCCCAGCGATTTGGTACCGACCGTAGAGGCGATCGCCGCGGTGCCGATATTGATGATTACCGACGTGCGAATACCGGCCACGATCACCGGGGCGGCCAGCGGCAACTCGACGCGCCACAGAATCTGCCGTGGACTCATGCCAACGCCTTGCGCTACCTCGCGCGTGGCGGCGGGTAGCGAATCAATGCCCGCCAGCGTACCCTGCAGGATCGGCAACAGGCCATACAGCACCAGCGCGATAATTGCCGGCTGTTCGCTGAATCCCATTACCGGTACCGCGATCGCCAACACCGCCACCGGTGGAAAGGTCTGGCCAACCGCCACCACCGTTTCCACCAGCGAACGAAACTCTTTGCCGGCCGACCGGGTTACCGCCACGCCGGCCGTCACGCCGATCAGCACCGCGATCAGGCTGGAAACCGCTACCAGCAGCAGGTGCGCCAGCAGCAGCGAAATAAAGCTGTCCTGCTGGTAGACCGGCCGTTGCAGATCGGGGAACCAGACGGCAAACAGCCCCTGCAGATGGTTCATGCCGAACACCAGCGCCAGCAGCAGCGCGATCAGCCACGGCAACGGATCGCGCCATCCGCGTCGCCCGCCAGCGCCCTGCGGCGCGCCGACGCGGCTCATGACAGCGCCCGCTGCGCAATCAGATCGGCAAAATGCAGCACGCCAAGCGCTTCGCCGCGCGCATTGACCACCGGCAGGCAATCACTGCCGCGCGCCACAAACACCGACAGCGCTTCACGCAGGTTCATCTCGGCCGCAATCGGCTCTCCTTGCGCCTGCCCCGGCCGTACCCGTTCACCGACGCTGCCCAGCGCCAGCAGTTTGATGCCGCGATCGCTGCGGCCAAAGAAATCGCGCACAAAGTCGTTCGCCGGCGCGGTCAGCATTTCCAGCGGCGTGCCCTGCTGCACCACCCGACCGGCGTCCATCAGCACGATACGATCGGCCAGCGCCAGCGCCTCGTCGATATCGTGCGTCACCAATACGATGGTTCGCCCGGACAGCTGGTGAATACGCGCCACCTCGGTTTGCAGTGCCGCGCGGGTCACCGGATCGAGCGCGCCGAACGGCTCGTCCATCAGCAATACCTCGGGATCTGCCGCCAGCGCGCGTGCCACGCCGACGCGCTGCTGCTGCCCGCCGGACAGCTGATGCGGATAGCGCCGTCGGAACAGCTCGGCATCCAGATGCAGCAATTCCATCAGCTCGGTTACCCGGTCGCGAATGCGCGCACGCGGCCACTTCAGCAACTGCGGCACCGTGGCAATGTTCTCCTCCACCGTCCAGTGCGGGAACAGGCCTATCGACTGGATGGCGTAGCCCATGCGTCGCCGCAGATCCTGTGGTTTGAACTTGTGGATCTCTTCACCGGCGAAATAAATCTTGCCTTGGTCATGCTCGATCAAGCGGTTGATCATTTTCAAGGTCGTTGACTTGCCGGATCCGGAGGTGCCGATCAGTACGGTGAAATCCCCTTCGGCAATGTTCAGCGACAGCGTATCCACCGCCGCTTTGCCCTGAAATATTTTGCTTACCTGGTCAAAGTCAATCATCGGCGCTTCACTTCCAAAGCTGAAATAATGAATTTAAACAGCGAGTCGACCATCACGGCCATCGCGATCACCGGGATCACGCCGAGCAGCACCAGATCGAGCGCGCTGCTGAGCAATCCCTGGAAAACGATGGCGCCGAAACCACCGGCGCCGATCAGTGCCGCCACCACCGCCATGCCGACGGTTTGCACCGCCAGAATGCGCACACCGGTCAAAAACAGCGGCAATGCCAGCGGCAACTGGATACGCAGGAAAATCTGTCCGCGCGTCATGCCCATGCCAAGCGCGGATTCAATCACGTTGGCCGGCACGCTTTGCAACCCCGCCACCACGCTGCGCACCAGCGGCAGCAGCGCGTACATCACCAACGCCACGATCGCCGGCGCCAGGCCAATGCCGTTGATACCATGCTGTGCCAGCCAGGGAAACGCCGCCGCCAGCCCGGCCAGCGGTGCGATCAACAGCCCGAACAGGGCGATCGACGGCACCGTCTGGATGATGTTCAAGGTCGAGAAAATCGGCGTCTGCCAGCGTTGCGAACGGTAGCACAGCACCCCGAGCGGTGTGCCAATCGCCAGCGTCGGCAGCACGGTAAGCAGCAAGATGGTCAGGTGCTGCAACAGCGCGGCGTCGAACACCTCTTGCCGGTTGCGGTACTCCTTCAGCAGCGATAGCCCGTCCAACTGATGGCTGAACAGCAACGCCACCGCCGGCAACAGCACCAGCGTATTGCCGACAATGCGCCACAGGTGCGAGGGGGTGATGCGCGCGATGGCGTCTGCCGCCATCAACAGACTCAGCGCCAGCATCAGCCAGCAGCCGCTGCCCCAGGAGGTGCGCGCCAACCGGGAACCCTCCAGCGCCAGCTGCTGCGCGCCATGACCGCTGAGCCAGAAAATCAGGCCCAGCAGCGCCGATGCGCAGATCGCCGTCAGCAGCGCAAAGCGCCGCAGCGGCGGCAGCAGGCTGAGCAGCGCCAGTGCGCCCAGCGGGAGCAATAGCCACAGCGCAGCGCCGTGTAACAGCGAGAGCAAGCCGATGCTTTTGCCCGACAACAGGCGATTGGGGGCATAACTCAGAAATGGCAGGCTGAACGCTGCCAGTATCAACAGGATAAACAGCGTCAGTAAGACGCGGTTTTTCAGGACGCTAGTCAAACAAACTCTCCGGCTCCATGGTGTGCCCATGTCGCCGGGACGAAGACCGTGCTTCGCCCCGACGATGTATTATCCCTTGATCAACCCTTTTTGTTTCAGATAGCTTGCCGCAACCTGTTTCGCATCCTGCCCTTCTACCGCTATCTGCGCGTTCAGTTGCTGCAGCGTCGGGCCATCCAGGGTGGCGAACACCGGCTTGAGCAACTGGGCAATATTGGCATGCTGTTTAAGCGTCGCCTCGCGGATCACCGGCGCCGGCGCATAAATCGGCTGGACACCCTGCGGATCTTCCAGCGTCTGCAGACCAAGCGCCGCCACCGGACCGTCGGTACCGTAGGCCATCGCCGCATTGACGCCAGAGGTTTGCTCCGCCGCCGCCTTGATGGTCACCGCGGTATCACCGCCGGCCAATGACAGCAACTGATCCTGGTTCAGCGTGAAGCCGTAGGCGTTTTGGAAAGCCGGCAACGCATCCGGCCGTTCAATAAATTCCGCCGAGGCTGCCAGTTTGAACTTGCCGCCGCCGTTGATCCATTTGCCAAGATCGGCCAGAGTTTTCAAGTGGTTGGCATTGGCGACGTCCTGACGCACTGCGATGGTCCAGGTATTATTGGCCGGTGCGGCGTCCAGCCACACCAGCTTGTTTTTGTCGTAATCGAGCGTTTTGACCTTGTCAAAACCGGCCTTGGCGTCCTTCCACGCCGGATCTTTCTCATCGGCAAAGAAAAACGCCCCGTTACCGGTATATTCCGGATAGATGTCAATCTCACCGGCGACGATCGCCCCGCGCAGCACTTTGGTGGTACCAAGCTGTAATTTATTGGTGGTTTTGATGCCGTTGGCTTCCAGTACCTGAACAATGATATTGCCCAGCAGCGAGCCTTCGGTGTCGATTTTTGACCCTACGCGCACCGAGTCGGCAGCCTGTGCCGTGCCAGTGGCCAACGTGACGATGCCCAGCGCCAACGCCAGAAAACGGCCGCGTGAAGAGATAAATGCCATTGTTGCTTCCCCTTGATTATTTTTCGATGCAAAAATCCGCTACGGCCCGCTTCCCGCGAGCCACGATCGCCGCCGATGGTGCGACGACCCCCTGATGTTCCGTCGACTCCCCGGCTAAAAACGGGTGCACGGCGACGCTGACCGGCGCAACGGCATGGTCAGCCAACCACCTGCCATAGCCTTGCACCACGAATCCCTGGCTACGTTGTCGGTAGGCAACGCGTTCTGCCTGATAGACTTTTCTCAGTCCGTACCACGGCAAACCGGGTAAGTCATGATGCACTAAATGATAGTTCAAATTGAGGAACAGCAGCCGCCACGGCCAGCCGGCCTCGTTGATAACCGAACGGGCCAGCACGGCTCTCTCTGCACGATGTTCATAAAACGAACGAATTTTGGTGATGGCTAACGCCGGATAACTGACCGCCAGAAGATAAAACAGCGGCGATACACCCTGCCGCTGCAGCCAGCCCAGCAGGCATGTCAGCAGCGCACCGTGGATCAACCACATCATCAGCGCACGACCATCGCCAGCCGCTACGCTTTTCAGCGCGCCAAACGCCGTGCTGCCAATATCCCATAGCGGGCCAAGAAAAATTCGCCCGGGCAAGGTGTTACGAATTGTTACCAACCAGACGACGGCAGCGGGCAAGCGTTGCCATTGCGCGGCCGTAAAGTAGTAGCTTTCCGGATCGTGCCGCGGATCGGTCAGGTGAGAATTGCGGTGGTGCTGCAAATGCGTATCGCGATACAAACCATAGGGATACCACACCGCCAACGGCGCCAGGCCAAACAGCTGATTGAGTCGTGGCCAACGCGTCGGGTGACCATGGATCAGTTCATGCTGCAACGACATATAGCCGGTGGTGAGCAAAATCAGCAACGGTGTCCCCAGCCAGGGGCCGAGGGTTTGCCAACACAGCACCACGCCGAACCAGCCACCATACACCAGCGCCATCACCCACCAGGTCGGCAGTTCCAGCCGCCATAGCCACTGTCGCTTCAGTTGCTGGATCCAGGCCCGCTGCGCGGGGTGAAGGTAGTGGCTCTGACGTGGTGGCGTTGACATCGGTTAGCGGCTCGCTGGCGATAATTTGCCACAGTATCCGCGAGCCGGATCGGCGCGCAAAATAAGCAAAATGGCAAAGCTTAGTGAAAACCTGCCCGTTGTTCGAAAACTATACTGAAGAGATACGCCGCCAACGACGAGGAGATCCCATGAGCGCAAAACGCCGTGCCGCGGTGGTTGATGCCGCCGGCACCCCGTTGGTGATGCGGCCGCTGCGCCTGCGGCCGCCCCGGGTCGATGAGCTGCGGGTGCGCCTGGTGGCCTGTGGTATCTGCCACACCGACCTCGATATGTGCGCCAGCGCCGCCGCCGGTTCGATACTCGGCCACGAGGGGGCTGGCATCGTCGAGCAAACCGGCAGCGCGGTACGCGCCGTGCAGCCCGGCGATGCGGTGCTGCTTTCCTATCAGTCCTGTGGTCGCTGCGCCTCCTGCCGGCAGCAACGCCCTGCGCACTGCGACAATTTTTGGCAGTTGAACTTCGACTTTCAGCGGCTCGACGGCAGCAGCGGCTATCTTGCCCCGCTGCACGGCCATTTTTTTGGTCAGTCCTCTTTTGCCAGCCATGCGCTGGTCAGCGAACGCAATGTGGTACGCGTTGCCAATACCCTGCCGCTGGCGACGCTGGCGCCGCTCGGCTGCGGGCTGCAAACCGGCGCCGGTACGGTACTCAACTCACTTAACCTGCAGCGCGGCGAGCGCCTGCTGGTGCTGGGCGTCGGCACCGTTGGTCTGGCGGCGGTGATGGCGGCCAGACTGCGGCGAGCGACGTCGATCGTCGCGCTCGATAGCCAGGCGCGACGCCTGCAGCTGGCAAGCGAACTGGGAGCAACCCAAACGCTGCAGACGGCGCAACGGTTGCAACAGTTGGCGCCGTTGGATTACGTCATCGACACCACTGGCAACGCGGCGCTGGAAAAACAGGCGTTGGATCGGTTACGCCCCGGGGGCACGCTGGTGCGCCTGACCGGCGGCGGCGCGATGAAACTTTCTCATCATCGGCAGATTATCAGCGTTATTCAGGGGGACGCCGTCCCGCAGCGTTTCATTCCCTATCTGATCGCGCAGTGGCAGGCCGGGCATTTTCCCTTCGATCGCTTGATTGATTTCTATCCCTTTGAGGCGATTAATCAGGCGCTGGCCGCGGCGCGGTCCGGTGAGAGCATCAAGGCGGTGCTACGCTTTGCCTGAATGCAAAAAACCACACTCTTAACCCGTGTTTAACATGATGATTTTTCAACATCTTCTGGTTGTATGCTTATAACCAGAAAGAATTGGTTGAACGCCGAGCCGCGCCGTTATGCTCGGATTTTTGCCTATAAAAGTAGAATCATTATGTCGACAACCATTGTGGCGCCTGACGCCACTGTTTCAACCGGGAACCCACAGGTCAGCAGCAACGAGGTGATAGCGATCCGCAGCGCCGCCGACGTCGCCCGACTGGTCAACGGCGGCGCCGCCAAGCGTAACGACGCGCGCATTGTCGTCGCCATCGCACTGGGCGGAGTGTTCCTTGATGCCTACGATCTCGGTGCGCTGGCATTTGGCATCAAGGACGTGGCGCGCGAGTTCAATCTGTCGCCAACCGGCACCGGGCTGGTGGCCTCGGCCATCACCTTCGGCGCCATTATCGGCGCATTTATCGGCGGTTACCTGACCGATAAAATCGGCCGTTATCGGGTGTTTATGGCCGATATGTTTTTCTTTGTGGTGGCCGCGCTGGCCTGCGCGTTTGCCCCCAACGAATGGGTATTGGGCGGCGCACGGTTTGTCATGGGGCTGGGGGTCGGCATCGACCTGCCGGTAGCAATGGCGTTTCTCGCGGAATTTTCACGCCTTTCCGGCCGTGGCAACAAGGCTGCGCGCATTGCCATGTGGTGCCCTACCTGGTACGCGGCGATCAGCGTTTCCTATCTGCTGGTACTGCTGCTTTACGCCGTACTACCAGAAAGCCACACCGACTGGCTGTGGCGGCTGATTCTCGGCTTTGGCGCGGTGCCGGCACTGCTGATTATCGCCATTCGCAGCCGCTATATGAGCGAATCCCCGGTCTGGGCGGCCAATCAGGGCGATTTGCCGGGCGCGGCGGCCATTTTACGCCGCTCGTACAACGTCAACGTGGTGGTGGCCGATGATGCCGAAACAGGCCGACCGTCGCAGACGCGACAAGCGTCGTGGCGCAACTACGGCACCCTGCTGCAAGGCGTATATTTGCGGCGGACGATACTGGCGACCATCATCGCTATTGCCTCTTCCTTCGCCTATAACGCAGTGGCGTTTGGACTGCCGGTGATCCTGTCGACCTTCCTGGCGCAGTCCATGCTGAGCACCATTCTGGTGTCGCTGGCGCTTAACCTGCTGTTCGCCTTTGTCGGCGGCCTGCTGGCGGTACGGCTGGTGCCAACCTTCGGCGCCTGGAAGATGACGGTGCTCGGTTACGCCTGCCAACTGGCGGCACTGCTCGGGCTGGCGCTGATTGGTCTGCCGGACAATGGCGGACAGGCGGCATTTTCCATCGCCATGCTGGCGCTGTTCCTGCTCGGGCAGGGTTTTGGCCCCGGATCGCATAGCATGACGTTTGCCTCCTTGAGCTATCCAACGTCATTGCGCGGCGTCGGCGTCGGCTTTAACCAAACCCTGATGCGTTCCAGCTCCACCCTGTCGCTGTTCCTGTTTCCGGTGCTGTCGGCAGCGCTCGGCACCGGCGTGTTCTGGGTGATTGCGCTAGCACCGTTAGCCGGCTTGATGGCCCTGCTGGCGATCCGCTGGGAACCGGCCGGTTATGACGTCGACGCCGAGGACTTCCAGCAGGGCTGACCGTAGCCTGCGAGCATTCTCCCCCCTCGTTCCCCGGCGCCGCGCACCTGATATCGCTGCGCGCAGCGCCGGGCAATGATTAGCCTGGATAGGCCTGTTCACCGTCGGCGTAAGCCTGCAAGCGCTCACGCCACCACTTCACCGCCAGCCCGGTGGCACTTTCACGCCAGCCGAAATAAGCCGCATCACTGCAATATTCCCCTTCAACGCTCTTCGCCACCAGCTCGCCGCGCGCCAGATAAGGTTGTGCCAAATAGCGCGGCAGATAGCCGCAACCGAGCCCGGCAAGCTGTGCGGCCAGCTTGGCGTCGAAATTAAACACCGTCAAAGCGTCTTGCTCATCCAGAATATGCAGGTTTTGCGGCGTATTGATTCGTGAGGTGTCACGCACCACCACCGCGCGATGCTGGCGCACCGTGTCTTTGGCCAACGGTTCAGGCAGCGCCGCCAACGGGTGCTGCGGCGCTACGGCAAACACGTATTCCAGCCTGCCCAACGGCTTGAAGGCAAAGCCGGCGCGTGACGGCGGTTCGCAGATGGCGCCGATGATAATGTCGGCGCAGCCGTAAATCAGCGACTCCCAGGAGCCGGCCAACACTTCATGGCTAAAGCGCAAACGCGTATGGTGATGCTGGCTGTAAAACCTGTCGATCAGCGGCAGCAGACGCTCAAAGGGAAACGAAGCATCGATACCAAGAGTGATTTCACTTTCCCAGCCGCTTTCGACATAGCGCGCCTGTTGTTCCAGATCCTGCGCCGCCCGCAGCAGTAAACGGCCTTTTTCCAGCATCAGCTTACCGGTATCGGTAAATTTGGCGCGGTGACCGGAGCGATCCAGAATCGTCACGTCGAGATCGCTTTCCAATTTCTGCACCATGTAGCTAAGCGCCGACGGCGTTTTATACAGCCGGGCCGCCGCCGCGGCGAACGAACCGTAACGGTCAAGCGCATCAAGAATTAGCAACGCATCCAGATTTAATCTCACACTGTTCCCCTGTGTATAAAAAAACTTAACAAGACCACAAAAATTCTACGCTATCTTTGAAATCACCACCTGCCTACCATGCATTCCATTGCAGCAATGCTGAAAGTTCGTTCAACCGACGTACCATCAGGAAGGTAAAACATGTCCAAGTTTCAATTGCTTGACCCAACCAATTCCGCATTGATTTTTATCGACCATCAACCGCAAATGGCTTTTGGCGTTGCCAATATCGATCGCCAGCAGTTGAAAAACAACGTGGTGGCGCTGGCAAAGGCCGGTAAAATCTTCAATGTGCCAACCCTGTTCACCTCAGTTGAAACCGAAAGCTTCAGTGGTTATATCTGGCCGGAATTATTGGCGGTTCACCCGCAGGTGAAACCCATTGAACGTACCTCAATGAACTCATGGGAAGACGCGGCATTCGTGCGCGCCGTCGAAGCCACCGGCCGCAAAAAACTGGTCATTTCGGCGCTCTGGACCGAAGTCTGTCTGACCTTCCCGGCATTGATGGCTCTGGAAGCCGGCTATGAGGTGTATGTGGTAACCGATACCTCGGGCGGCACCTCGGTGGATGCGCATGAACGTTCGATCGATCGCATGGTACAGGCTGGCGCCATCCCGGTGACCTGGCAACAGGTGCTGCTCGAGTACCAACGCGACTGGGCGCGCAAGGAAACCTATGACGCGGTCATGGAGCTGGTTCGTGAACACAGCGGCGCCTACGGCATGGGCGTTGACTATGCTTACACCATGGTGCACCACGCGCCGGCGCGCGAACTCAAATAATATGCCCCTCCCCGGCCTGCCAGCCGGGGAGACGGCTTCAGGAGCGCGCGTTTATGTCACACCCCCAACATGTCACCCTGGTGATCACCCATCGTCTGGCGCCAGGCCAGCAACAGGCCTATGAGGCCTGGCTCAAGCGCATCATGCCGGACGCCGCCGAATACGACGGACATCTTGGCGTTAACGTGATTCGCCCATCCAGCACTGAGCAGGCCTATACCATCCTGGTGCGTTTCGACAATATCGACAACCTTTACCGTTGGCTGCATTCGCCCAAGCGCAATCAATATATTGCCGAGGTATCGTCGCTGCTGCAGGAACAGGATCATATTGAAATCCGCCCCGGCGCGGAATTCTGGTTCACGCCGGCCAATGCGCAGGTACGCCCGCCCGCCAAGTGGAAACAGTTCCTGATCACCCTGCTGGTGATCTTCCCGTCGACCAATCTGGTGCCGTGGTTTTGGAGCTCGCTGCTGCCGAATCTGCAAGGGACGCTCGGCGGCCACCTGCTCAACGACGCCAGCGTGGTGGCATTAGTGGTGTTCCTGTGGATGCCGATCGTGACGCGCGTCTTTCATCAATGGCTGACCCGTCATTGAGACGGCGTCGGGAGAAAAGTATGAGTAATATCGCCTCATTGATTATCACCAATGGCAAGTTTCATACCGTCGATCGTGACAACCCTAGCGCACAGGCGGTCGCCATCAAGGACGGCAAGTTCCTGGCGGTCGGCAGCCAAAGCGAGGTGATGCGCCACGCCGGTCCACAAACGCAGGTCATCGACTTGCAGGGCCATACCGCCATTCCCGGCCTGAACGATTCCCACCTGCACCTGATTCGCGGTGGGCTTAACTACAACCTGGAACTGCGCTGGGAAGGCGTGCCTTCGCTGGCCGACGCCCTACGCATGCTGAAGGAACAGGCGTTACGCACGCCAAGCCCGCAATGGGTGCGGGTGGTCGGCGGCTGGAGCGAATTCCAGTTTGCCGAACGCCGCATGCCGACGCTGGAGGAAATCAACCAGGCCGCGCCGGATACGCCAGTATTCATCCTGCACCTGTACGATCGCGCTCTGCTCAACCGGGCAGCCCTGAAGGTGGTTGGCTATACCAAAGACACGCCAAACCCGCCGGGCGGTGAAATTCAGCGCGATCGCAACGGCAATCCGACCGGCATGCTGATAGCAAAGCCCAACGCCATGATCCTGTATGCCACGCTGGCAAAAGGGCCGAAACTGCCGTTGGAGCAGCAGGTGAACTCAACCCGTCAGTTTATGCGCGAACTGAACCGCCTCGGTTTGACCAGCGCCATCGACGCCGGCGGTGGCTTCCAGAACTACCCCGACGATTATCAGGTGATTGCCGAACTGCATGAAAAACAGCAGTTGACCATCCGCATCGCCTACAACCTGTTTACCCAACGACCAAAACAGGAGCTGGAGGATTTTCAGCAGTGGACCGATATGCTCAAGCCGGGCCAGGGCACGGATTTTTATCGCCATAACGGTGCCGGCGAAATGCTGGTGTTTTCCGCCGCCGATTTCGAAGACTTTTTGCAGCCACGTCCGGATCTGCCGGCAGGCACCGAGGATGAGCTGGAGCGCGTAGTACGCCATCTGGTCGAACACCGCTGGCCGTTCCGCCTGCATGCCACCTACGACGAATCCATCAGCCGCATGCTCAACGTGTTTGAAAAGGTGAACCGTGAAATCCCGTTTAACGGGCTGCACTGGATTTTTGATCATGCCGAGACCATTTCCGAACGCAATATCGAACGGGTCAAAGCGTTGGGCGGCGGCATTGCGGTACAGCATCGCATGGCCTTCCAGGGGGAGTATTTTGCCGAACGCTACGGCCAGGAAGCCACCCGTCACACCCCGCCGGTGGCGAAAATGCTGGCAGCGGAACTGCCGGTCGGACTGGGTACCGACGCCACCCGCGTTGCCAGCTACAACCCGTGGACCGCGCTGTACTGGCTGGTTTCCGGCCGTACCGTCGGCGGCATGGCGATGTACCACGACGATGCACGGCTGGATCGCGACACTGCGTTGATGCTGTGGACTCAGGGCAGCGCCTGGTTTTCAACCGAACAGGGCAAGAAAGGACAAATTAAGGTCGGGCAACTGGCGGATCTGGCGGTGCTGTCGCAGGACTATTTCAGCGTGCCGGAACAGCAGATCAAGGACATTGAATCGCTGATGACGGTGGTCGACGGCAAGGTGGTGTATGCCGCCGGCAGCTTCTCGCCGTTGGCACCGCCGCCGTTACCGGTGCTGCCGGAATGGTCGCCGGTCAGCCAGGTTCCGGGACATTACCGAGCCGCACCAGTTGCTGCAACGGTCGGCACCGGCGTGCTGAGTCAGGCACATCAATGCTGTGGCCCGTGCGGCGTACACGCACACCAGCATGACCTTGCTCGCCGCTCCAGCATCCCGGTGGCCGATGAACATGCGTTCTGGGGCGCCTTTGGCTGTTCCTGCTTTGCGTTCTAAGCACTGAAGCGGCTAATTGCACGGGCTGCCAGCGTCATACTCTGGCAGCCTGTCAGCTTACTCACCGCCTAACTTGCCAATTCGATAACTCAATAACTTGATAACTTATTAACTAATTAACTAATTAAGCCAGCAGCGTCGCACCTCGCCAAGCCGCCATCGCCACTTGCCAGCCTATTAACTTAACAGGTTAATCATTTATTATTGACCTCCAGCCAGCGACGCTGCTGCGCCGACGCGGCAATAGCGTCCAGCACGCAAGAAACTTTCCAGCCTTCTTCAAAATCCGGCCACAGGCGATCGCCGGCGGCGATGCCGTTTACCAGATCGCGCACTTCCACGGTTTTTTGATCGTTGAAACCGATGCCATGCCCGGCGCTGATACAGAATGCGGCATAGTCCGGGTGCTTTGGCCCCACCAGCAGCGTCTTGAACCCTTGCCGTTCGGCGGGTTCATCGTGGCGGTATATCTTCAGTTCCGCCATCCGCTCCTGGGTATAGCTGAGCGTCCCCTTGGTGCCGGTAACCACATAGGTCAGTCCCATCTTGCGGCCGCAGGCAATGCGCGAAGTTTCAATGGTCCCCATGGCGCCACTGGCAAAACGAACCAGTGCGCTGGCCTGATCCTCGTTTTCCACCTCGCACAACCGGGTCGGATGCTGCGGGTCAGGCCGCTGTTTGATCAGGGTTTGCATGTCGCCAGAGACCGCCACGATGTCACCCACCAGATAATGCGCCATATTGACGATATGAGCCGCCAAATCGCCCAATGCCCCAAGGCCGGCGCTGGCCTTGCGGCAATGCCAGTCAATCGGCGTGCGCGGATCGGCCAGATAGTCTTCATTATGGGTGCCGTAAAAATGCACCACCTCGCCGATTTCACCGTTGGCGATAATTTCACGCGCCAGCTGGCTGGTCGGGTTCTTCATATAGTTGAACCCCACCAGCGTCTTAACGCCCCGTTCGCGCGCCGCCTGCACCATAATCGCCGCATCATCGGCATCCAGCGCCAGCGGTTTTTCCGAATAGACATGCTTGCCATGACGAATCGCTTCCAGCGCCATTTCCTTGTGCAGGAAATTGGGCGCACAGATATCCACCACGTCAATGGCAGGATCGGCCACCAACTGCCGCCAATCGCCGGTAGAACGTGCAAAACCAAACTCCACGGCGCGCTGGCTGGCCAGTTCCGGCGTGACTTCCGCCAGCATTTCCAACACCAACTCACCTTTCAGTGGAAAAACCGTGCTTGCCTGTGCATAAGCAATGGCATGGCAGCGGCCGATATAACCGGTGCCAATTAATCCGACGCGAACCTGCTTCATCGTTGTTTCCTCAGCGTTGGGCCAGCCTGTCGCCAGTCGGCCATTAAATGGAACATTTAATTTATTAAAGATTTATATGGAATTAATAATCCAACATCAAGTTAAATGGAAAACAAACGTTGCTATTCGTGATAGCGTTCATGATTCGCCGATTATCAGAAGGAAATTGGATTTTTAGCAGGGTATTGCATCTATCCAAGATGAAACGCAATTGAATATAATGAATTGGAAATTTCATTTTGTGCCGTCATCATGGCCATCTCTGGCGTGCTGAAGGGGATGACAGGTGTGTTGCCTGCGCGATTTTGCTAGCATAATGTCGCGCGTGCAGCGGCCATGCCCTGCACTTCCGCCCTCGCGATTAGAGACGTTAACCATGTCAGCCAAAATACTCATCAGCGCCTGCCTGGCAGGTTTTAAAGTACGTTATAACGGTTCTGACAAGCCGATGGTCGATGCTACGCTGGCTCGCTGGCAGCAGGAAGGCCGTCTGGTGGTATGTTGCCCGGAACTGGCCGCCGGCTTTGCCACACCGCGCCCGCCGGCGGAAATCAGCCCGACGGCCGACGGCGAAGCGGTGCTCGCACAACGGGCACAGGTGATCGAAGCCACCGGCAACGACGTCACGGCGCAATATCTGCTTGGCGCACATCTGGCGCTGGAAACGGCCCGTCGACAAGGCTGTCGTTTCGCGCTGCTCACCGACGGCAGCCCGTCCTGCGGCAGCCAGTTGATTTATGACGGCGCCTTCGCCGGGCGCAGCAAGCCCGGCAACGGCGTCACCAGCGCATTGCTGCGTCAACACGGTATTGAGGTGTTCTCGCACCGTCAGATAGCGGCGCTGATCCGGCGCGTCGAACAGCATGAACGGGCTCAGCGCCCGGCAAGATAACTCGACAGCCGCTGGCGCAGGTGGGGGATCCCTTGCGGATGGTGCACGAATTGCTCAACCGCCATCATCTGCCAGTATTGACCTTCCTCACCAAATTGCACTGCGGCAATTTGCTGTGCCGTGATGGTGCCGACCATAAACCAGGTGGCGGGAGAGCCGGCTTGAATGCCGTGATAACGGCGCTGCCACAGCACTTGCTGTGGCGGTAACAGCAGCCCGAACTCTTCCAGCGTTTCTCGCTGTACGCACTGCAACGGCGTTTCGTTGCCTTCGCGTCCACCACCGGGAAGATCCCACAGGCCAGGCCAGGGGATGTCTGAGCGCTCATCGCGTAAATAAACCAGTAGCCGATCCTGATGCAGCAAGGCAATTTTTGCCCCACCGAAACTCTGCGCTTGCATGCCTGCTCCCCCTGACGCCCCGCGCCGTCGATGATAGTCAGCCGCTAGAAATAAACCTCGATGGCATTTCAAGCCATACAGCCCTGATGCAAGCCGAATAATTTAGGGTATAGTAAAAAACGGTTTTTCTACAGGCGAACAGGATCGATGAACTCTCCTTTTTTAGTGACTCCTCAATGGCTTGAACAACACCTTAACGACAGCGATCTGCGGGTGGTCGACGTGCGCATGTCGCCAGTCGGGCTGGTGCCGAAAAAAGACATGCGGGCAGAATTTGCCGCCGGCCACATCCCGGGCGCAGTGTATTTCGACATCGACGCGGTCGCCGACACCGCCACTACCCTGCCGCATATGCTGCCTGATGCCGAGACCTTTGCCGCCGCCGCCGGTCAATTGGGCATCAGCGAAAACAGCACCATTGTGTTTTACGACCAGGGCAATCAGTTTTCCGCACCGCGCGGCTGGTGGACCTTTCGCAGCTTCGGCGCGAAACAGGTTTATGTGCTGGACGAGGGGCTGGACGGCTGGCAAGCGCGCGGCAACGCGTTGGCAACCGGTGATGGCGCTCGCGCGCCGACCCAGTTCAACGCCCGCTTCAACGCCGATGCGCGGGTAAATCTGCGTCAGGTTGAACAGGCGCTGGGCGGCTCGACGCAAATACTCGACGCCCGCGCCGCGCCGCGTTTTTATGGCGACGCGCCGGAACCACGCCCGGGCCTGCACCGTGGCCACATTCCCGGCAGCATCAATATTCCCTATCCGGAGCTGCTGGAAAATGGCCGTTTCAAGTCGTTGGAGGCGATGAGACAACTGTTTAGCGATAAGGGGGTCGATCTCAACGGCCCGATTATCACCAGCTGTGGCTCCGGGGTTACCGCTGCGGTGCTGGCGTTTGCGCTGCTTTCACTGCAAGCGCCGCAGGTACGGCTGTACGACGGCTCCTGGACCGAGTGGGGAGCGCTGGACGGCAACCAGCCGATAGCCACCCGCTAAAGCGCCAGCCGTTCAACCACGATCTGCGCCAGACGCTGCACCGCGGCATCTGGCTGATCCTCGGCGCGATGCAGCACCACGCCCAACGGGCTGAGCGCCGGCAACTGCCCGGCAGGCAACGGCGTCACGCCTGCCGGCATGCCGGCCTCGGTACGCACCGTGACTCCCAAGCCAGCGCTGACGGCTGCCCATATGCCATTCAAACTGCGGCTGGTGAAGGCAATACGCCAGGGGATGCCAGCACGATCCAACGCCTGCGTCGCCGCGCTGCGCATCAGGCAGGGTGCATCAAACACCACCAGCGGCAACGGCTGCCCACTGGCTTGCCATGGCGCCACGGCAAACTCCGGCGGCGCTATCCAACGCATCATGCGTTGCCCCAGCGCCTGCTGAAAGGGGGTACTGACGCCGCTATCCCAGGCCAGCGACAAATCAAGCTGCCCGTTGATCACCCAATCAAGCAATTCGGCGTTGCGGGCAATGCGCGCTTCAATGCGCACCCGTGGATGCGCCCGGGCAAAACTGCCAAGCACCTGCGGCAAGAAGGTTTCGCCAAAATCCTCCTGTAACCCGAGCCGTACCGTGCCGTGCAGATCCCAGCCGCGCACCGCGCAGGCGGCTTCATCGTTCAACTCCAGCAGCCGACGGGCATAGCCGAGCAGCATTTCTCCCGCTTCGGTCATCACCATGCCACGCCCGGATTTGCGCAAAATCGGCGCCCCCACCTGCTGCTCCAGTTTTTTCAGATGCGCGCTGACGGCGGAAGTCGAACGCCCCAGGCGTTGCGCCGCCCTGGCAAAGCTGCCCAACTCAATGCCGGTGACGAAGCTGCGCAAGTCGTCGAGATCAAAGGTGATACGCCCCATGCTGACTATCCTGATTTTATGGACTATTAGTCAAAATAATGTCGATTTTAATCACAAACATCGCGTGTCAGGCTGGAGCTGTCAACGACTTTCAGGAGAATCATCATGCTTGCCATGCAATACCGCTTTACCCTGCCGGCCGACTATCCGATGGAGATTATCCGCCAACGCATCGCTACCGCCGGCCCGCTGCTCGACAACTGTCCACAGCTGATGATCAAAGCCTATCTTTATGCGCTAAAGGGGGAGCACGGCGCGGAAAACCGCTATGCGCCGTTTTATCTGTGGAACAGCAGTCAGGGCATGAGCGCGTTTTTGCTCGGCCAGGGTTTTGTCGGCTTGACCCAGTCGTTCGGCTGGCCGCAGGTCGACCATTGGCTGCCCTGGCTGGCGCACATCGATCGCGCGCAGTTGACGCACGCGCGCTTTGCCAGCATTGAACGCCGGCCAATCGCTCCCTTCAGCGACCTGTCACGCTTGCGCAGCCGGCAACGCGCCGATCCTCAGGCCGTGGCCAGCATCAGCGCGTTCGACCCCGCCGCCTGGCAGTTGCTGCGCATGCGGCTGTGGCGAACGGCGCCGGCACGGTTGAGCGGTGCGGCCCAGTGGTATGCCGTCGGTCACGTCAGCGCCCCTTTTGACAGCTCCGCAGTAGCCAATCCTCTCTAGCCTCCACCGGGGGCTGGCGATCAAATCGCCACCAGTCCCCGTACGCCGTCCCGCTCCATCTCGCCGCCGCTACCGCGCTGTACAATCTGGCCGCGCGACATCACCAGATAGCGATCCGCCAGTTCGGCGGCGAAATCATAGAATTGTTCCACCAGTAAAATGGCCATGTCTCCCTGCGCCGCCAACTGTGTGATCACCGTGCCGATCTCTTTGATCACCGAAGGCTGGATACCTTCGGTCGGCTCATCAAGGATCAGCAGCCGTGGCCGACAGGCCAGTGCGCGGCCAATCGCCAACTGCTGTTGTTGCCCACCGGACAGATCGCCGCCACGCCGCTGCTTCATCTGTTCCAACACCGGGAACAGCTGGTAGATCTGCGTCGGTACCCGTTTCGCCGCGCCGCCGGAAAAGCGCGCCAACCCCATCAGCAGGTTTTCCTCTACCGTCAGGCGCGGGAATATCTCGCGCCCCTGCGGCACATAGGCGATGCCGGCCTGTACCCGCTGGTGCGGTTTACGGCTATTGATGGTCTTGCCCTGCCAGACAATGTCGCCGCTCTTCGCCGGCACCAGCCCCATCAGGCACTTCAACAGGGTCGTTTTTCCCACGCCGTTACGCCCCAGCAGGCAGGTGACTTCACCGATCGGCACCTCAAAAGACAGCCCGCGCAAAATATGACTGCCGCCGTAAAACTGATTCAGTTCGCTAACGTGCAACATGGCTATGTTCCCTCTTTGATTGGCTCAGCGCCCCAGATAGACCTCGATCACCTGCTCGTCAGCCTGTACCTGCGCCAGGGATCCCTCTGCCAGAACCTGCCCCTGATGCAGTACCGTCACGTGGTCGGCAATGCTTTCGACAAACCCCATGTCATGCTCCACCACCATCAGCGAATGGCTGCCGGCCAGCGATTTGAACAGTTCAGCGGTATATTCGGTTTCGGCATCGGTCATACCGGCAGCCGGTTCATCAAGCAGTAGCAGGTGCGGCTCCTGCACCAACAGCATGCCGATTTCCAGAAACTGTTTTTGCCCGTGCGACAGCAGCCCCGCCGGGCGGTGTCGTTCATGGCTCAGCCTGAGGGTTTTCAGCATCTGGTCAATGCGATCGCGCTGTTCGCCGTTCAGTTTGGCACGCAGGCAGGCCCACACCGATTTCGGGTTTTTCTGCGCGATCGCCAGGTTTTCAAACACCGTCAGCGCTTCGAATACCGTCGGCTTTTGAAACTTGCGGCCAATGCCGCTCTGCGCGATGCGGATCGGATCCATCGTCGTCAGATCGCGCGTTTGATCGTAAAACACCCGCCCGCTGTCCGGCCGCGTTTTGCCGGTGATCACGTCCATCAAGGTGGTTTTACCGGCGCCGTTAGGCCCGATCACACAGCGCAACTCGCCGACGCCGATCTGCAACGACAGATCGCGCAGCGCGTGAAATCCGTCGAAGCTGACGTTGATCTTGTCCAGCAGCAGGATCGGATCGGTCTGCGTGCGACGTTTGTCGGCCGGCAGTGGGTGGGTAAACAGTGGCTCGCTAATCTGCATCGAACTCATCAGGACTTCCTCCTGCGCAGCAAACCCATCACGCCGCGCGGTAGAAACAGCGTCACCAGGATAAACATCAGCCCGAGGAATAACTGCCAATATTCCGGTATCGCCATGGTGAACCAGCTTTTAGCGCCGTTGACGATACCCGCGCCGAGCAGCGGCCCCACCAACGTGCCACGCCCGCCGAACGCCACCCAGATCGCCGCCTCGATCGAATTGGTCGGCGACATTTCGCTCGGGTTGATGATACCGACCTGTGGGACATACAGCGCGCCGGCCAGCCCACACAGCACCGCCGACAGCGTCCAGACGAACAGTTTGAATCCCTTTGGATCATAGCCGCAGAACATCAGGCGATTTTCTGCGTCGCGTACCGCCGTCAGCACGCGGCCGAATTTGCTGCGCGCCAGCGCAAAGCCTAACGCCAGACTGGCGACCAGCAGCAGTACCGTGGCCAAAAACAGCGCCACGCGCGTGCCGGTAGCGGTGATGGAGAAGCCGAGCAACGTGGTGAAACCGGTAAAACCGTTGTTGCCGCCAAAGCCGGTTTCATTACGAAAGAACAACAGCATGCCGGCATAGGTCAGCGCCTGGGTCATGATAGAGAAATAGACGCCCTTGATTTTGGAGCGGAAGGCAAAGTAACCAAACAGCCAGGCCAGCCCCCCCGGCACCAGTACGATCAGGCACAGCGCCCAGGCAAAGTATTGCGTACCGCTCCAGAACCACGGCAGTTCGCTCCACGACAGGAAGGACATAAACGCCGGCAGGCCGTCGCCGGCCGCCTGGCGCATCAGGTACATGCCCATGGCATAGCCACCGAGCGCAAAGAACAGCCCATGGCCAAGCGACAGCAGTCCGGCATAGCCCCACACCAGATCCAGCGCGACGGCCACCACCGCATAGCACAGGATTTTGCCCACCAGCGTCAGCGTATAGGTGGAGATCGCCAGCGGGTGTTCCGCCGGCAGTAGCGCCAGAAACGGCATGCTCATCAGCGCCAGCAACAGCAGTCCGCCGAGGCTCCAGGCGACGCGCGGCGCTTTTTGCAGTCCGGTCACGGTCAATGGTTGGCTCATCAGTCAATCACCCTGCCCTTAAAGGCAAACAGCCCTTGAGGACGCTTTTGAATAAACAGAACGATCAGCGCCAGGATCAGGATTTTGCCCAATACGGCGCCCAGTTGCGGCTCGAGGATTTTGTTGACAATACCGAGTCCCAGCGCGGCCACCACCGTGCCGGCCAATTGCCCAACGCCCCCCAGCACCACCACCAGAAATGAATCGATGATATATCCCTGCCCCAGTTCCGGCCCAACGTTACCGAGCTGCGACAGCGCCACGCCGCCCAACCCGGCGATGCCGGAACCGAGACCGAACGCCAGCATGTCAACACGCCCGGTCGGCACGCCGCAGCACGCGGCCATGGCGCGGTTTTGCGTTACCGCACGCACGTTCATGCCGAGCCGGGTTTTATTCAGCAACAGCCAGGTAAACACCAGCACCAGCGCCACAAACACCATTACCGCGATGCGGTTCCACGGCAGCACCAGGTTGGGCAACAGTGCGATCCCGCCGGACAGCCAGGCGGGGTTGGCCACCTCCACGTTCTGTGTGCCAAACAGCATCCGCACCAGTTGGATCAACATCAGGCTGATGCCCCAGGTCGCCAGCAACGTTTCCAGCGGCCGGCCATACAAGTGGCGAATCACCGTGCGCTCGAGCGCCATGCCAATCGCCGCGGTCACGGCAAACGCCACTGGCAGCGCCACCAGCGGATACAGCGCCAGCCACTGCGGTGCGAACTGCTGAAACAGCCCCTGAACCAGATAGGCGGCATAGGCGCCGAGCATCAGCATCTCGCCGTGAGCCATGTTGATTACCCCGAGTAAACCGTAGGTGATCGCCAGTCCGAGCGCCGCCAAAAGCAGGATCGATCCCAGCGACAGCCCGGCAAACGCCTGACCGATCAGATCGCCGATCATCAGTCGGTGCTTGATGCTGTCCAGACTCTGCTGCGCGGCGGCCCGCACCGCGGCATCCGGCTCGTTGGCCGCCTGTGTCAGCGTTTGCAGACGCGCCAGGGTTTGCGCATCGCTCGAACTGCCCAGCAACTTCACCGCGTTCAGCCGCACCTGCGGGCTGTCGGCAGCCAGTTGCAGGTTGGCCAGCGCCACGCTCAACGCCAGGTGAACCTCCGCGTTCTGCTCCACCGCCAGCCGTCGGCTTAGCAACGGCAACTGGTCGCTTTGTGCCTCGCGTTGCAGCGCGGTGGCCGCCTGCAATCGCAGTTGTGCATCGTCACTGACCAGGCGGTGCGCCGACAGGGCATTGGCGATCAGGATGCGCAGCCGGTTATTCAGCCACACTTTTTTCACCGTCCCCTGCGCTGCGGCATCCCCCTCCAGCGGCAGCAGTTTATCGCCCTGCTGGACGAACGCCTGCCCGGCGCCGTCAATCACCACCTTTTCCTGCTTCAGCGCCTGTAACAATGGCAGCCGCGCAGCGTCCGGCTCGGCGGCCCACGCCTGCAGCAATCGCGCCTGCTGAGCGCGGCTGGCGGCGGCAAAATCACTGGCCGGTCCGGCCTGTGCCCAGAGCGGCAGGCAACACAGCAGCCATAACCACAGCCGCAGTCTGGATAAGCTCAATAATGGCATTGGCTGTCTCTCCGTTGCGCCGGGCGTACCCGGCCTTGGCTTTGCCTGGTCGGCAAACGGCGCGGCACGCCGCGCCACTGCCGACCAATGGCATTACTTACCGCCCTTCACCGGGCTGTCTGGCTTTTTGTCGTTGCCGGCAATAAACGGGCTCCACGGTTGCGCACGCACCGGCTGGTCGGTCTGCCACACCACGTTGAACTGCCCGTTGTCTTCGATTTCACCGATCATTACCGGTTTGTGCAGATGGTGATTGGTGCTGTCCATGGTCAGGGTAAAGCCCGACGGCGCGGCAAAGCTTTGCCCGGCCATCGCGGCGCGCACTTTATCCACGTCGGTGGTGCCGGCTTTTTCCACCGCCTGCGCCCACATATGGATGCCGACGTAGGTCGCTTCCATCGGATCGTTGGTTACGGCACTGGCGTAATTTGGCAGGTTATGCGCTTTGGCATAGGCGCGCCATTCGGCGACGAACTTGCGGTTGACCGGGTTATCCACCGACTGGAAGTAGTTCCACGCGGCCAGATTGCCCACCAGCGGCTTGGCGTCGATGCCACGCAGCTCCTCCTCGCCGACCGAGAAGGCGATCACCGGTACCTCGGTGGCTTTCAGTCCCTGATTGGCCAGTTCTTTATAGAACGGCACGTTGGAATCGCCGTTGATGGTGGAGATCACCGCAGTTTTGCCACCGGCGGAGAACTTCTTGATGTTGGCGACGATGGTTTGGTAATCGCTATAGCCGAATGGCGTATACACTTCCTCGATATCTTTATCCTGTACCCCCTTCGAATGCAGGAAGGCGCGCAGGATCTTGTTAGTGGTGCGCGGGTAGACATAGTCGGTACCCAGCAGGAAGAAGCGCCTGGCGCTGCCGCCGTCTTCGCTCATCAGGTACTCCACCGCCGGGATCGCCTGCTGGTTTGGCGCCGCGCCGGTATAAAACACGTTGGGTGACATTTCTTCGCCTTCATACTGCACCGGGTAGAACAGCAGGCCGTTCAGCTCTTCAAACACCGGCAGCACCGATTTGCGCGACACCGAGGTCCAGCAGCCAAACACCACCGCCGCTTTATCCTGCGTCAGTAACTGGCGCGCCTTTTCGGCGAACAGCGGCCAGTTGGAGGCCGGATCGACCACCACTGGTTCAAGCTTTTTGCCCAATACGCCCCCCTTGGCGTTGATATCCGCAATGGTCATCAACGCCACGTCTTTCAATGGCGTTTCAGAAATGGCCATGGTGCCGGACAGCGAGTGCAGGATACCGACCTTGATGGTGTCGGCGGCCTGTACGCTCCAGGCGATACCCATGCCGATCACGCTGGCGGACAGAGCGAAAGCCTTGATAAAATGACGACGTTGCATAGTGCGACTCCTGGTGAAATGAGATGAATGCCTGCCCTGTCAACGCCGCGCCTGATGCAGCATATGCAGGGTTATTTTTCGTACTTCGGCCTTGCTGACGGCAATGTGATTAGCGAGCAGCGTTTGTGCCTCCTCAGTGCGGTGTTGCAAAATCGCCTGCAAAATCGCGGCGTGTTCGTTATAGGTCGCCTCGATACGCGGCCCCTGGGTAAAGTCCAGCCGACGAATGATGCGAATCTTCTCGGTGACGTCACGATGAATGCGCGCCATTTCCCCGTTACCGGCGGCAGCGACCAGCGTCAGGTGAAATTGCTCATCGTGCAGCGCCACGGTTTTGCCCTCTTCCAGCCGCGGGTCATGCAGCCAGAACGCCGCCAGTTCCGTCAGCGTCGGCGGCGTTTCCCCCACTGACCGGGCACACAGGCGCTTCACCGCTTCCCGCTCCAGCACGATGCGCAGGTCGTACAGCTCCTCGAAATAGGCAAAATCGAACGGGCGCACCTGCCAGCCGCTGCGAAAATGCACGTCGACATAGCCCTCCCGTTCCAGCCAGAACAGCGCCTGGCGTACCGGCGTACGGCTGACGTCCATACGTGCGGCGACGTCGCTTTCGCTGAAGCGGTCGCCCGGCAGCAGCCGAAACTCAAAGATGTCGTCCTTGAGCTGCAAATAGATGCGCTCCGCCAGCCCCTCCGGCCGTGTCTTGTTGTGGTGATTGGCGATTTGCATACGCTTCCTCTCTGTCCCGTGGGTATTCGCCCGGCTCCGCAAAGCCTGTGCGCGTCGCTCAGCTGGCGTGTTCCAGCCACAGCAACGCATCGCCCGGGCCTACCGGCCTACCGGGCTGGCAACTGATGCGCTTGACCACGCCGGCGCGCGGCGCGGTGACCGCCAGTTCCATTTTCATCGCTTCCACCACAATCAGCGGTTGGCCCGCTTCGACCGACTGGCCCGGTTCGACCAGGATTTTCCACACGTTGCCATTCAAATCGGCGCTGACCAGATAGCCGTCGATCTGGCTATCGTCCTCCACCGGCGGCAAGAGTTGCGCTTCCGGCTCGGCATCTTCAGCCTGCCAGCGCGCCACTTCGCTGCGAAATGCCTGCTGCTGACGCTGCTGGAACTCGGCGATCTGCCCGGCGTTATCCACCAGGAAACGGTTGTATTCGGCGAAGTCGAACTCACCGGGTTCAATGCGGATTTGCATGCGCCCCTCACGGAACGCCTCGCGCTGCTGTTCCAACTCCTGTTCGCTGACCGGATAAAAGCGCACCTGGTCGAAGAAGCGCAGCAGCCACGGCTGCCCGGCGGAGAACTGCGGGTTTTTCAGGTACTTGTTCCAGATCGGCAGCGTGCGCCCGACCAATTGATAGCCCCCCGGCGAATCCATGCCGTAAATGCACATATACATACCGCCGATGCCTACCGTCCCTTCGGCGGTATGGGTTCGCGCCGGGCTGTATTTCGAACTCAGCAGGCGATGACGTGGATCGACAGGCACCGCGCAAGGCGCGCCGAGATAGACGTCGCCAAGCCCGAGGATCAGGTAACTGGCGTCGAAGATGATGTCACGCACCCGTTCACGCTGGCTCAGCCCATTAATCCGCTGAATGAAATCGACGTTGTTGGGCAGCCATGGTGCGCTGGAGCGCACGGTTTGCTGATAGCGATCCACCGCCCCCAGCGTGGCGGAATCCTCAAACGCCATCGGTAAATACACGATGCGCGTCGGCACCTTCAGGTTGCTGACGTCAGCCAACGCCAGTTCGCGCGTCAGCAGGCGCGCCACCAGATCGCGCTGACCGATAACCCGACTGTCGTAGCGAACCTGCAGCGAGCGAACCCCCGGCGCCAGCTCTTCCACACCAGCGATCGGCTGCTGCTCCAGCGATTGCATCAGCAGATGAATACGCAGCCGCGATGCCAGATCCAGCACGTTGTCGCCGTACTCCATCAGCAGGTAGCCGTCCCCCGCCTGGCGATACACCACCGCCGGTCGCCCCTGCTCTGCGGGCAGCGCGGCAACGATGGTCGCCGACGCCGTATCGCCCGGCGTCAACGCCGGAGCCGGTAGAGTAATGGCCTTGATCGCCGCCAGCGCTTCAATGCTGCCGAGCTGCGCCTGCTCCAGCGACTGCGCCTGCTTGAAGCCAATCGGATGGAAACGGATGCGATCGCCCGGTTTCACCTGACCGACTTTCCACAGTTCGGCCTTGGCAATGGTTACCGGGCAGACGAAACCACCGAGGCTCGGCCCGTCGCGAGTGAGGATCACCGGGAAGTCACCGGTGAAGTTGATGGCGCCGATGGCGTATTCACAATCATGCACGTTGGAAGGATGCAGCCCCGCTTCGCCGCCGTCCTGCCGTGCCCAGTCGGGTTTTGGCCCGGATAGCCGCACGCCAAGACGGTTGGAGTTGTAATGCACCTGCCATTCGCTGGCAAAAAAGGTTTCAATCGATTGTGGGGTGAAGAAATCCGGCGCGCCGTGCGGCCCATACAGCACGCCAATATTCCAGACCTCGCCATACTGCGGGATCAGGCTGTCGTCCATCGCCTGCGGCGCGGCGATCGGTGCCGGCGTGCTGCTGGCAGACAGCTCTGGCTGGGCGATGGCCAGCATGTCGGCAACCCGCAGAATGCGGCCGGCATGGCCGCCAAACTGGCCGAGTGCGAAGGTGGAACGGCTGCCGAGATACATCGGCACGTCAAAGCCGTTGCGCACTGCCAGATAGGTTCGACAGCCGTGGCGCGCCCGGCCGAGCGTCAGTCGCTGCCCGGCACGCACCGCGATCGGTTGCCAATAGGTCAATGGTTCGCCGTCCAGCTCTGCCGGGCAGTCGGCGCCGGTCAGGGCAATGGTGGCCGCGCAGTGAAAACGCAGCGTCGGGCCTTGCAGGGTGAACTCCAGCCCGGCGGCACTCGGATGGTTGCCGACGATGCGGTTGGCCAGACGGAAAGCAAAATCATCCATCGGCCCGGACGGCGGCACGCCGATATCCCAATACCCCAGCCGGCCGGGATAGTCCTGTACACTGCTGTAAGTGCCGGGTTGCAGCACTTCAATGCAGTGCGCCTGGTAACTGAAGTCGTCGAGCATCCTCGTCCAGACGTCGCCGTGACGGAACGCCTCGGTCGCCACGATCTGGCGCAGGTAATCCAGATTGGTGGCAATGCCGTGCAGTTGCGTGGCGCCCAGCGCCTGCTGCATTTTCGCCAGCGCCTGCGCCCGATCGTCGCCATACACGATCAGCTTGGCGATCATCGGATCGTAAAACGCCGATACTTCGCTGCCGGTACTGACCCAGCCGTCAACCCGCACGTCAGGCGGGAAACTGACCTCGGTCAGTACGCCGGGGCTTGGCTGGAAGTTTTTCAGCGGGTCTTCGGCATAAATGCGCACCTCGATCGCCGCGCCCTGCGGAGCGCGTTGCAACGCCGCCCAGTCCAAATCGTCACCCGCCGCCACCTGTAGCATACATTCGATCAGATCCAGGCCGGTTACCGCTTCGGTCACCGGGTGCTCAACCTGTAGTCGGGTGTTCACCTCCAGAAAGTAAAACTCGTCGCGCTCGCCGTCATAGATAAACTCCACCGTGCCAGCGCTGCGATAGTTGACCGATTCACCCAGTGCAATCGCCGCGCGATGCAGCGCCTGCCGGGTCGCCTCGGGCAGATTTGGCGCCGGCGTTTCTTCCACCACTTTCTGGTTGCGCCGCTGCAATGAGCAGTCTCGTTCACCAAGCGCCAGCACGCGCCCCTGACCATCGCCAAAGATTTGCACTTCCACGTGGCGCGCCCGTTCGACGCAACGTTCAACAAACGCACCGGCGTCGCGGAAGAACTGTTGTCCCATACGCTTCACACCGTCGTAGGCTTCCCGCAGCGCGGCCTGATCATCGCAGCGCGACAGGCCAATACCGCCACCGCCGGCGGTACTTTTCAGCATCACCGGGTAACCGATGTGTGCCGCCGCTTCAACCGCTGCCTCTACGCTATCCAGCAGACCGGTGCCCGGCGTCATCGGCACCCCGGCGAGCGCCGCCAGTTCACGGGCGCGGTGCTTGAGGCCAAATTCGCGGATCTGCCGGGCTGTCGGGCCAATAAACGCGATGCCGGCCGCCTCGCAGGCCTCGGCAAATTCGGCGCTTTCCGACAGGAATCCGTAACCGGGATAAATCGCCTGCGCGCCGCTCTGCGCCGCCGCAGCCAGGATCTTGTCAATGCACAGGTAACTGTCTGCGGCCTTTTCGCCACCCAGCGCTACCGCGCAATCGGCGTCGGTGACGTGTGGTGCATGGCGATCGGCAGCGGAATACACTGCGACGCTGGCGATCCCCAGACGTTTCAGGGTACGGATCGCGCGGCAGGCAATTTCGCCACGGTTGGCAATCAATACGGTGGTAAACATTATGAAATCCTTATGTATCCAGAACGTTTCCGGCCCCGATCGCCGTCGACAAACGGGGAGCATCCGGCCATCAGCGATGTCAGCAACCGGGAGCGTCGCTTGCACCCACGTCATCGCGGCTCGCCAGTTGGCGGGTGTAATTTCTCCAGCCACCGAAGTCGGTAATATCCACGGCGGCGGTCAACGCAGCCGGCTCGCAGATAAACCCCTTCACCCGGCGACCATCCGCCAGCAGCAGCGTACCGATACCCAACGGCGCCGGGATCTCGGCCAAAAACTCGCCAACGCGCGCCAGCGGGATATCCCACAGTTCAACGTCGATCGCCGCGCCGCTCTGCGCCTTCACCAGCCCCGGTTTGGGTGGCTGGGTGTCAGCCAGCGCATACAGCCGGTAGCACGGCGCGGTGGTGGTTTGCTCCACCCACACCGCCTGGCGCCGGGTTAATTGGCCGTTGAGCGGCATACCGCTAAGGTGAGCGCCCACTACGGCCAGCCGCAGATGCTGTGGGGAAGGCGCCAGCGCCGGCTGCGGCGACATGCCGCGAGCGGTAGCCCCCAACGGCCAGTCTTGACCTTGCTGCCAGCGCTGGCCAAACGCCGCCAGCGCCCGATCGTGCCAGGCCGGTGCGATCAGCGTGATACCCGCCGGCAGACCGTCGGCGCGCATCGGCGCCGGCAGCGCCAACGCGCAAAGGTCAGCCAGATTGGTGAAATTGGTATAGGTGCCAAACTGTGAATTAAACAGCACCGGTTCCTGCGCCATTTCCGCCAGAGTGCGGATGGTCGGTGAGGTTGGCACCACCAGCGCATCAAACTGCGCCAGTTGCCGGTTAATCTGGCGCGCCAGTTCGGCACGCAGGTATTCCGCCTTGTAGGCGTCGCAGGCGCTGTATTGCTGGCCGTTACCGAGGATGCCGCGCACCACCGGATCGATGGCGTCGGGGTGGCTGCTGAGCAGGCCTTCCACCGCCACGGTGCGTTCTGCCACCCACGGGCCGTAGTAGAGCTGCTCCGCCAGCACGCGAAACGGCGTAAAATCCAGTGGTTCTAGCCGCACGCCGGCGGCCTGTAATTGGTCCAGCGCCGCCTGGAATGCCCGTTCGGCCTGTTTGTCGCCAAAGAACTCCAGCGTTTGCGGCACGGCAAAGCGCGGCGCGTGTGGCAAGTCCGCCGGGGCAGTGGCCGGATTGGCGCGAGAATAGGCGTCGTCGGCGTGATAACCGCCGGCCAGCTCGGCGACCAGCGCCGCATCGGCCACCGTCAGCGCAAAAACCGATACGCAGTCATTGAGTCGACACGCCGGCACCACGCCACGATTCGACAGCCAGCCTTTGGTCGGCTTCAGCCCGACGATGTTATTGAAGCCGGCCGGTACACGTCCGGAACCGGCGGTATCGGTGCCCAGCGAAAAAGGCGTCAGCCCACGCGCCACCACCGACGCCGAACCTGAGCTGGATCCGCCGCTGACGTACAGCGGGTTAATGCTGTTGACCACCGCACCGTGCGGGGAGCGAGTACCTACCAATCCGGTAGCGAACTGGTCAAGGTTGGTCTTGCCGATAACGATGGCACCGGCGGCACGCAGCCTGGCAACCACTTCTGCATCCGCCTTGGCCTGATAGGCGAACGCCGGGCAGGCAGCCGACGTTGGCCAGCCGCCCACGTCGATATTGTCTTTCACCGCGAACGGTATGCCAAACAGCGGCAAGCGGCTGAGATCCCCCGCCACCGCCTCCAGCCGTTGTGCCAATTGGCGATACTGCGCCTGGCGGCGCTCGGCGTCAGCCAGACAGATCCAGGCGTTGTCTTGCGCGTCGAGGCCGTGCAACAGCGCATCGATGGTCAGGCGCACGCAGGCGATACGTTCGGCGCTCGGCTGGGTCTGGTAGTAATGCTGCCATTCGCTGAGGGTAAAACCGTGTTGCTTTACTGGCTGGGTCATCGGCTGAATTCCATCTAGTACACAAGATTGAATTCAGCTGAGCAACCCGCGTGCCAGTTTTTCATCCACATGATTTTAAATGATTAAATAAAAATTCATTACGAAACGGACAAAAAGCATGCACCAGCGGCGCGCAGGGGGCGAACAAAAAAGGTGCAAAAAAAAAGCACCTCGAGAGAGGTGCTGGAGATTGCCACGAGCCGATGCGTTAGCGGCCCGGCACGGATTATGCGCCGCGTACGCGCTGCGCCAGCCCTTTCAGGAAGTAGCGCAGCATCTGATCGCCGCATGGGCGGTAGTTCTTGGTGCCCTGCTTGCGGAACAGCGCGCTCAGCTCCGGCTTGGAGATACGGAAATCAACGGCGGTGAAGATCTGGAACAGATCGGTGTCTTTCAGTTCAAACGCCACGCGCAGTTTCTTCAGCACCAGGTTATTGGTGATCGGCAGCTCTACCGGCGGTGCCGGGAATTTGTCATCCTTGCCGCGTTTAAAGAACACCAGGCCGTTCAGGAAATGCGCCATCACCTCGTCGGGGCATTTTTCAAAGCCCGGTTCGCCTTCTTTGATGACATAAGCGCCCATCGCCGCGACATCAACGTCAAAACCGTCCAGTTTGACGATCTCAACCATTTTTGCGTCGTTAATGCTCAGCATGTAGCGCACACTGCGCAGGACGTCATTGTTAATCATGGAATTGCCTTTAGCTGGTAAAGCGGGAAGACGCGCGGCGCGACATGGAAAGGCTGCCGCACGCCTTGAATATGTGCGGCAGTATAGGGATCGGTAAGGGGTTTCTCAATCGATTTGGCTTTTTTGCTGATACAGCGGAATGTCTTCGCCAATAATGTATTTGTTGCGCAGTACCGAAGAAACCTTGTCCATGGTCATCACCACCGCCACCAGCAGCAGCGTGATAAACATCACCACGTCCCAGTTCCACAGCCGCATGTTTTCGGCATACACCAGCCCGATACCGCCGGCGCCGACAAAGCCCAGCACCGCCGCAGAACGGGTATTGGATTCAATCTGATACAGGCTGAGTGCCAGAAAAGTAGGAAACGACTGGGTAAAGATGCCGTAGCGATGTTTCTGCAAACCGTTGGCGCCCACTGCCGTCAGGCCACGCCCCGGCGACTTGTCCACCGCTTCATGCCCTTCGGCATACAGCTTGCCCAGCAAGCCGACATCCTGCACCACAATCGCCAGCACCCCGGCCAGTGGCCCCATGCCGACGGCGCGCACGAAAATCAGCCCCCAGATCGCCATATCGATGCCACGTAGCAGATCCAGCAAGCGGCGCACCAGCGCAGCGATCGGCCGCAACAGCGGCGTCGACATCACGTTGCGTGCCGCCAGGAACGACAGCGGCAATGCCAGCAGCGTCGCGGTCAGCGTGCCGGCAAACACAATGCCGATGGTGATGAAGATCTGCTGGAAATAATAGCCGAACGGCCAGTTGACGAAGTCATGCCAGACGAACATACGCATAAAATAGCGGCCGATTTGCTGGCAGCCATTCAGCAACTGCGGCCAGGAAATGCCGAAGAACAGAAAGAAGAACAGATAATATACGCCGATCGCCGCGGCAATCAGGCCCAGGGTACGCAGGTAACGGCGCTGCTGCGAAAAAATGACCGTATGCTGCCGTTGCAAGGTCTGTAACCGTTCTGCGGAAACCGTTTGTCCGAGCATCATTTGCCCCCCTCCACCACGCGTTTGCGCAGTTCGCCGGAGATGTAGTCCAGCAATGATACCACCACGATAATCAGCAGCAGCGTCATGCTGACCTGATCGTAACGGTCCAGTTTGATATTGGTCATCAGTTCCTGACCGATGCCACCCGCCCCCACCAATCCCAGAATGGTTGACTGGCGGAAGTTGATTTCCAGGCGCATGAAACTGTATGACAGAAACACCGGCTTGACCTGCGGCCACAGGCCAAAACGCATGCGTTGCAGCGGCGTCGCACCACAGGCGACCAGTCCACGCACCGGTTTGTTGGAACTGGTTTCCAGCGCTTCATAAAACAGCTTGGTCAGGCTGCCGATGGTGTGCAGCGCCAGCGCCATAAAGCCCGGTATCGCGCCAATGCCAAACGCCATCACAAACATCACCGCCCAGGCCAGCTCCGGCATGGTACGCAAAAAGGCCACCAGTGTGCGAATGGCCATGCGCAGCGACGCCGGGCTATGGGTGTTGTTGGCAGCCAGAAACGCCAGCACGCCGGCAACCAGCACCGACAGCAGGGTTGCCGCCAGCGCCAGATTCAGTGTCTCCCACAGCAACGGCAGCTGGATATGCAGGCGGTAGCCCCAATAGGCCAACGAGCCTTCGGTATGGCCATCGGCGAACAGGCGATCCCAATGCAGGATCGGCAGCGTTTCGGCAAGGTAATCAAAGAAATTCGGTAGCGATACCCATACGGTATGCAAATTGAACTCGGCCAGCTTGCCGGCGCCAAGATAGAGTACCGCCAGCGTCAGCGACCATATCAGCGTTTCACGCTTTTGTTTGCTGCGAACCCGCTGGTAATAATGCGCAAAATCTGTATTCAAAATAACTCACCGTCAGAGACTGAACCGCACGGTCCACGTTAACCTGTTGATGCCAATCGGGCGCGGCGTACCGCGCCCCGTGCTTGAACCTCCGGCGCTGGTTTAACGTTCGCCTTTCGCCAACGCGCGCTTCAGGTCAATCACCGGCTGGTATTCCGCCAGCGTGGTTTCGCCAATGTGCTGCTTACCGCCCATCGCCTTGATAAAGCAACCGTGATCTTCCTTATCCAGCTTTTTGATCGCCGCCACGACCTTGGCCTTGAAGTCGGCCGGCAGTGCATTGCGCACCAGGATCGGGCCGTTCGGGATCAGCGGGGATTGCCAGATGATGCGGATCTTTTTCATCAGATCCGGCTGATCCATGCGAATCATGCGGGTGAACGCGCCACTGGTATAACCGGTGTTGTAATCGCCAATCAGCGATGTCCAGGTGACGGCGCCTTCAAACTGGCCGTTCAGCACGCCGAGAATGTCCTGCTCATGGCCGCCGGAAAAGGTCACGCTAGAGAAAAAGCCGTTGTATTTATTGTCCGAGTTACCGCCAAACAGCTGTTTGAAGCTGTGATCTGGCATCAGGAAGCCGGAGGTAGAATCCGGATCGGCAAAACCGAACGATTTGCCTTTCAGATCTTCCAGTTTCTGGTAAGGACTGTCGGCTTTGACCACCACCACCGAATGGTAACCCCGCGACTGATCGACATCGTCGACGGCAATGCCGACCAGATCGACCGCCTGCGGATCCTTGATATACACCGAGGCGAACGACGCTGGCGACATGCTGAGCACCAGATCGATCTTGCCGCCCAACAGCCCCTGGATCACGCCGGAATAGTCGGACGAGTTACGCAGTTTGGTATCAACGTTCAGCTCCTTGTCAAAGAACTGCTTTACGCACTGGTTGTCGCCAATCTGCTGGGTGGCGTTCTGACCGCCGAGAATGCCTAAATTAAGCTCTTTGGGCGCGTCCGCAGCGCCAGCGTTAAATACCATCATCGCGCCGGCCATCATGGTGGTCAGACTGAATACTTTTTTCATTGCTGTAGCCTTTTAAATTAATGTATTTGATTAACGTCTTCGCCGTACAACTGGTGCAAAATCCGGTCATTCAGCTGTGATGGATGACCGTCAAAAACAATTTTCCCCTGCGCGATACCAATCACCCGCGTGCAGTATTCCTGCACCAGTTCCACCGAGTGCAGGTTCACCATCACTGCGATGTCGTTCTCGCTGACTTTCTGCAATGCGTCCATAATGCGGCGGGTGTTCTTCGGATCCAGCGAGGCAACCGGCTCGTCGGCCAGCAGGATCTTCGGGTTCTGCATCAATGCGCGGCAAATCGCCACGCGCTGCATCTGCCCGCCGGACAGGTTTTCGGCCCGCTGCAGCGCATGCGGCAACATATTGAGCCACTGCAACAGTTCGATGGCGCGCGCACGATCGGCGTCGTCGAATACTTTAAAAAAGGATTTGAGCGTAGAGGTATGGCTGAGCCGCCCGAGCAACACGTTGGTAATCACGTCCAGACGCGGCACCAGGCAGAAATCCTGGAAAATCATGCCGCAACAGGCACGCCATTGGCGCATCTGGCGGGCGGAAAGTTGCGCGATGTCCTGCGCCACGCCGGCTTCGTCAAAGTGCAGCATTTCACCGCAGCTGGAAGGAATGGTGCCGTTGAGCGTGTGCAGCAGCGTGGATTTGCCGGCGCCAGAGCGGCCGATCACCGCGACAAATTCGCCGGCGTGCAAATCGAAATTGATATCGTCCAATACCCGCTGCTGGGATTTATAGGCTTTACCCAGCCCTTTGACCGCCAGGACTTTGCGCAGTGGGATCGGCTGTTGCCCTGGGAAATCGGTTGTTGCAAGTTTTAACTGTGCCTGAGCCATAAGCCATCTCTCATTGGTTAGGTTGGCTATTCGTTATCGGCACCTATTAAGGGATAAGTTTATGACATCTGGATGATGGTTTTATGGCCGGAAAATGACGGCCGAGCGACGGGTGCCGTATGCTGCGCCCGTCGCTGGCAAGCGGGAAGGCATTATTCAGCTGAAATGAATTACGCCTTTAATCAATGATTTATTGTTGATCACGTCGCTTTCATAACGTTGTGCCAGGGTGTCGAAGTCAAAATGATGCGACAGCATCATGTCAGCGGTGATGCTGCCGGCTGCCATCAATCGGCCTACCTTGACGAAGTCCTCATGGGTGGCGTTGCGGCTGCCCATCAAGGTGGTTTCCTTTTTATGGAACTCCGGATCGGAGAAGCTGAATTCGCCTTTGAACAGCCCAACAAACACGATGCTACCGCCATGGCGGATCAGGTTAACGGTGTTATTCATCGCCCGCTGATTGCCGGTGGCATCAATCACCTTTGCTGCCAACCGGCCATCAAACTGCTCGCGTAGCGCCGCGTCGAACCCTGCCTGCGCCGGATCCAGCGTGGCGACGCCGAGCACCTGCGCAACATGCGCCCGCCGCTGTTCACTGGTATCGGCCACCACGACCCGGGCGCCGTCCGCCAGGGCAATCGCCGCCACGCCAAGACCAATCGGCCCGGCTCCGACCACCAGCAGATGATCGTCGGCGACGATGGCTGCCCGTCGCACCGCATGGGCGGCGATGGCAAACGGTTCGATCAGCGCCGCGGCCTCCGGCGCGATATCCCCCACCGGCAATAAATTGCTGGCCGGTACGCTAAGATACTGGCAGAAACCGCCGTCCTGGTGCACGCCGATCACCGAAATGTTTTCACAACAGTTGCTGCGGCCGCTGTGGCAGGCCCCGCACTGGCCACAGGACAGATACGGGATCACCGCCATGCGCTGCCCGACACGCAAACCGCTGACCTGGCTACCCACGCTGACGATATCGCCACATATTTCATGGCCCAATACTCGGGGATAGCTGAAATAAGGCTGATGACCCGACCAGGCATGAATATCCGTGCCGCAGATACCCACGGTAATCATTTTAATCACTGCCTCATCCGCCGCCGGCGTCGGTATCGGCCGCTGCTGATAAACCAATTGTGTGGGTTGCTGGCAAATCAATGTATTCATTGTGGTCATTATGGTTCCTCCAGTTATCTGGAGTTGGTTATTAAATAAAAATAACCGGCTGGCGTTTTAATTATGATGATTTGTGATTCAGCGCCAAATAAACCGTTTTAAATTGGTTTTAAATTCATAAAAAACAGCTGAGATACGCCATGAGCCGAAGCCAAAATTTGCGACAAAATGTGATTAACCAGATGATCGATGGCCTGATTCACGGACATATCCGCTCGCCGCTGCCCTCCCAGGCGGCGCTGGCCGAAATGTACAACATCAGTCGCACCACGGTACGCCATGCCCTGGACCACTTTCAGCGCTGCGGGGTGTTGGCAAAGGTGCAGGATAATTATGCGATCCTGCGTTTGCCGCAGGCGGAAGACGGTTTCGACTGCATGGCACAGACCCTGGACGCGCAAAGCACGCTGTTTGAAAAGGCGTTTTATCAGATGATTAACCAAAAACAGCTGCGCGCCGGCGACTGTTTCAGCGAACTGCAACTGTCGCGGCTGGTCAACGTCAGCCCGGTTGTGGTCCGGGAATTTTTGCTGCGCTTTAGCCGCTACAATCTGCTCGACAATGTCAAACGCGGCCAGTGGCGCATGAAGCAGTTCGATCGGCACTACGCCGAGCAACTGTTTGAACTGCGGCAGATGCTGGAAACCCACGCCCTGTCACGCTTTTTGAATCTGCCGTCGCATGATGAACGCTGGTTGCAGGCCAAAGAACTGCTGAGCCGTCACCGTGAGCTGCGTGAAACCATCAGCAGCAATTACCGGCTGTTTTCGCAACTCGATCGGGATCTGCACGGACTGATCCTTTCTGCCGCCAACAACCCGTTCTTCAACCAGTCGCTGGAGATTATCTCGGTGATTTTCCACTTTCATTATCAATGGGATGAAACCGATCTCAAGCAGCGAAACATCATTGCCATCGAGGAGCACATGGCGATCCTCAGCGCGCTTATCTGCCGTAACGATCAGGAAGCCATCCGCGAGCTGCACCATCATCTCGACACCGCCAAACAATCGATGATTCGTTCGATTAATCAGTCCGTCGCCTGACGCCCTCCCTTTTATTTACCATCGGCATATTTAAAACCGATAAAAAACAGTAAAAGCCTATCCGGCGCACGGAATGCGCATTAATCACACCACCAAATCGCAGCGCCCTCTATACCGATTACTTGCAGTCACATACAAAATACACATCTGGAGATAAAGATGGAAAAAGTGAGCCCTGCCAGCACCGGTGATGGAAAACAGGAAAATTACACGGATACCATTATTCCTATGCCACCTGACGGTGCCATCGTTCGTTCAGCCAGAATAAAAAAAATCCAGACCACCTCAATGATTTTATTATTCTTGGCGGCAATCATTAACTTTCTCGATCGCAGTTCACTGTCGGTTGCCAACTCGACAATTCGCGAAGAAATGGGGCTGAGCGGTACCGAAATCGGCCTGCTGCTTTCGGCGTTTTCATTGGCCTACGGCATAGCGCAACTGCCCTGTGGCCCGCTGCTGGACCGCAAGGGGCCGCGTATCATGCTCGGACTGGGGATGTTTGTCTGGTCGCTGTTCCAGACCCTGTCCGGCATGATCCAGAGCTTTACCCAATTTATCTGGGTACGCATCGGTCTGGGCATTGGCGAAGCGCCCATGAACCCGTGTGGCGTAAAAGTGATTAACGACTGGTTCAACATTAAAGATCGCGGGATGCCGATGGGCATCTTCAACGCCGCCTCGACCATTGGCCTGGCCATCAGCCCGCCAATCCTCACCGCGATGATGATCGCGTTTGGCTGGCGTGGCATGTTCATTACCATTGGCGTGCTGGGCATCGCGCTGTCGATCGGCTGGTACATGATTTATCGCAACCGTCAGGATCTCGATCTCAGCGCACAGGAGCAAACCTACCTGAACGCCGGCAGCGTCAGCGCGCGCCGCGAACCGATGAACCTGAAGGAATGGCGTGCGTTGTTCAAGAATCGCACCATGTGGGGCATGATGATCGGCTTTAGCGGCATCAACTACACCGCCTGGCTGTATCTGGCCTGGTTGCCCGGCTATTTGCAAACCACCTACCATCTGGATTTGAAAAGCACCGGGATGCTGTCAGCCATTCCGTTCCTGTTCGGCGCCGCCGGCATGTTGTCTAACGGCTTCGTCACCGACTGGCTGGTCAAGCGCGGCATGGTGCCGCTCAAGAGCCGCAAGATCTGCATCGTTGCCGGCATGCTGCTTTCCGCCGCCTTCACCTCGGTGGTGGCGCAGGCCACCACCACCTACAGCGCGGTATTGCTGATCGGCATGGCGCTGTTCTGCATTCACTTTGCCGGCACCTCCTGCTGGGGGTTGATCCATGTGGCGGTCACTTCGCGCATGACCGCCTCGGTGGGCAGCATCCAGAACTTCGCCAGCTTTATCTTCGCCTCGTTTGCGCCGGTGATCACCGGTTGGATCCTCGATACCACCAACTCGTTTAGCCTGGCGTTGACGCTGTGTTCCTGCTTTACCCTGATTGGCGCCCTGTCGTATATCTTCGTGGTCAAACACCCGATTACCGATAGCCCGGCCTAACCCGCAACGCCGCTGCCATTCCCGTTGCCGATGCGGCAGGAATGGCGCTTGTCGCCTTAGAGCACCAGAGGCAATACCTGTTGCTGATACTCCGCCGCGTGCCGCACCGCAAGCTGGATGAAATCGTCGATCAATGGCGATGCCTGCAGGTAGGCCAGAGCCAGTGAATACGCCACCGGCGTACCGATACCGCTAAGTTCGCGGAATACCACCCCGGGCGGCCGCAACGCCGCAAACAGCGACGGCATCAGCGCAACGCCCTCCCCACCGGCCACTAACCCGCCAATGGTTTGCATTTGCCGCGCCTGCTGTACTACCCGCGGAGTGAAACCGGCCATCGCGCATGCCTGTAGAATCGCCGCGTGCATCCCCGGCCCATAATGCGCCGGGAACAGCACCCAAGGTTCCTCCGACACGTCTGACAAACCGATCTGCGCGGCGTTCGCCAACGGATGGTGTTCCGGCAACGCCAGCATCATGCGCTCCAACAGCAACGGCGTTAACTGTATGCCCTCTTGCGGTGCAATCGGCAGCACCACCAGACCGACATCGGCGCGATCGTCACGCAAGGCCACCAACTGTTCCGCCGTGGCGGCTTCCTGCAGCTGAAAATCTATCTGCGGATAACGTTGACGAAACTGACGCAGCAGCCCTGGCAACAGTGCATTGACCGTGCTGTCGACAAAGGTCAGCCGCAGCGACGCCGTTTGCCCCTGCGCAGCACGCTGGGTATGTAACAGCGTGCGCTCGAACTGCGCCAGCGTGCGCCGCGCTTCGAGCAAAAACACCTGCCCGGCGTCGGTAATACGCGTAATGCGGTTGCCACGCTCCAGCAGCCTAACCCCCAGTTCCTGCTCGATTTTACGGATTGCCGCCGTCAGCGGCGGCTGCGCCATATGCAAGCGTTGTGCGGCGCGGTGAAAGCTCATCTCTTCAGCCACGGCAATAAACTGCCGCAATTGGCGTAGTTCAATCACGCGATACCTTTTTCATATTATCAAATCATAAAAACAGTATTGGCGGTATCAATGGTAAATACCAATACTTTCCCTCGACATCACCGGCGCAGACGCGCCATCGGCAGTTGGAGGAGTTTCACATGACACAACCTACGGTCGTGATTAGCGGTGGCTCAAGCGGCATTGGCCTGGCCACCGCGCAACGAATGGCGATGCAGGGCTACCGTGTCGCCATCGTGGCGCGCAGCCTGCAACGTTTGCAGGCTGCGGCGCAACGGATCGGCAGCGGCACGCTGCACTTTTCGGCGGATCTCAGCCAGCGCGCCGAGATTGACGCACTGATGCCGCGTCTGATCCAGGCTTTGGGCACGGTAGATGTGCTGATCAATAACGCCGGATTTACCCGCGTTATCAGCGTCGATACGCCATTGGCGCAGGCTGAACAGCAGTGGAATGCGGTGATTGACGGTAACCTGAAGAGTACCTTTCTGTTTACCCAGGCCATGCTGCCGCACCTGCGCAAGCCGGGCGGACGCATCGTCAATATCAGTTCAATCGCTGCGCAATGCGGCAGTGGCAACCCCGGCGCGCTGGGCTATTCCGCCGCCAAGGCCGGCGTGGTTGGCCTGACCGTCAGTCTGGCGCGTGAACTGGGGCCGCAAGGCATTACCGTTAACGCCATTGCGCCTGGTTACATCGCCGATACGCGTTTTTTTGGCGATGGTCTGCCAGCCAGCGTTATTGACGCCATTACCGCCGACACGCCGCTGGCGCGTACCGGTCGGGTGGAGGACGTTGCCGAAGCGGCGTTGTGGCTGGCGTCGCCGGCAGCGGCATTCATTACCGGTACGCTGTTACCGATTAACGGTGGAGCCCGCGTCGGCAGCTAGGGACAGGGAGCGCCGGTCTGGCGCTCCGAGGGATCAGAAACGGATATCTCTGCTGGCAACCGCGCGGATCGGCACACCGAAACTCTCCATGCTCGACAGCGCGGCGTTATGGTGCTGACGTATCCACTCACCGCTGGCGTGCGCCTTGTCATGGCTGGTGTGGGCATCGGCTGCCAACACCACCGGATAACCGTGCCCGGCGGCGCGGCGAGTGGTGCTGTCAACGCAATATTCGGTCGAGTAACCGCAAATCACCAGTTGCGTAACGCCGTGCTGTTGCAACAGCGCTTGCAGATTGGTACGCAAAAAAGAGTCCGGCGTGGTTTTTTCTACCCGCAAATCCCCTGCGACCTGCTGTAAGCGCGGATCAACCTGCCAGGCATCGCTGCCATGGGCCAGTTCATCATCGGCGGTCTGATGCTGGATGAAAATCACCGGCACCTGCGCCTGGCGCGCCGCGGCGCTCAGCATGTTGATCCGATCAATCACCGCATCGGCATCGGCCGGTGGCGGCATAAACAGGCCTTTCTGCACATCAATAATCAACAGCGCTGCGGTCATTGGGGTCTCCATCGATAAGTTTCACATCAGCATAGCGGTTGGCGCGGACGAAAGATATGGTCAACCCCCTGCTCACGCAGGCCAGTCACCAGCTCATGTCCGCCGTTCGGCGTCGCCTGAGTCTGGATGCGTTCGTTTTCAAATACCGGGCTGGCCCAGTAAAGATTGACCGGATCGCCGTACTGGGTCGGCAACGTCAAATGCTGCTGATAAGGGTAGAACCGCGAAGACAGCACATAGCCTGCATAACCCTGTGGTGCCACTTCCGACGCCAGGGTGTGCCCTTCTCCCATCCAGGTGATCTGCGCCCAGGGCACGTGGGCAAAGCCCGCCAGCGCACTGGCCATCTGTATCGCGTTGTCTTCGGTCATGTACTGACCGTCAATGGCGATACCCAGCTCCATGCGCCGGTACTGCGTGGCGTCATCATTGAACAGGATCTCGACCCACGGCATCGGTCGGATGCTGATCCCCATGGTCAGAAAATAGTAAATGCCGTCGCGTTCATGTTGGCTGATGGCCATCGGCGGCCACTTGCCCTGATCGATCGCGTAATATTTAACCGACGGACCGAAATGCTGTTCATACTGCGCCAGATAGTCGCGCTGCATTTTCGGCCACGGGTTGCCTTCTTCGCGCTGCCAACTGCGCCAAAACTGGCGGGTGTTTTCCGCCAGCGCATATTGCGTATTGGTCGATGCGGAGCCCAGTGGATAAGCTAACGGGCTTTCCTTGATGCAGCTGGCGGAATAACACACCGAATGGTCGATATACAGGCTCCAACCGGGGATCACCGACAGCAGCTGGCCGTAATACCACAGCGCGGCGCCGTCATCGCTTTCATTCCACACCACCTGCAACCCTTCCGGATTCAGCGGCGCTTCCCCCTCCAGGTTGCGGCAAAATTCCGCGGCCAGCATCGGCGGCTGGCCAAGTTCCAGCGCGGCGCAATCTTCCTGCTGCGGCGCAGCCGCCAGGTTACGCAGCCAGCAGGCGCGTACCTGAAAACGTTCGCTGAACGCCTCCGCGGGATAAATATAAAAATAGGCTGCCCGGTGATCTTGCTGAACCACCGCCACCAGCGTTTGGTTTTCATTACTGACTTCAGCAAGTACATATGACTGGTTCATATCGCCTCAATAGGGTCACTGCGCAGACAAGGAAAATAATCCTGCGCGAAATAGAAATCTGCTTTTTGCCAGTGTAAAACGCATTCGCCAACCGGATCACGCGTAAAACTCTCAAAATTCCGCTAAGCAGTCGATTTTTTACCGTTTTTCACCGCCCGGTTGCGCACTCTGGTCGGATACGGCAAGTAACGACGCCATGGCGCTGGCGAATTCCCGCCCGCTCAGAGCATGCCGCGCAGTATAGGGTGACGGGGCGTTCCCCGTGGTTCGGCTTTGTTATAGAGTAGCCGGTGGGCTAATACAGGAGGTAGAAAAGATGATTATCAGAGCCGGCACCCCCGACGATTACCCACGATTGCTGGCGGTCTGGCTGAGTTCTGTGCGCGCAACCCATCATTTTCTGACGGAAAGGCAGATTGCCGATCTGCGTCCGTTGATCGCCAATGACTATCTGCCCACGCTGGCCGTTTGGGTCGCTCAGGCTCACACCGGTCGGATTGGCGGCTTCATCGGCATGAACGCCAACAAGGTCGAGATGCTGTTCGTTGCCGCCGAACAGCGCGGCAAAGGCATCGGCAAATCGCTGTTGGCATTTGTCGAGCAGCAACATGATGTGCTGTTGCTCGACGTCAATGAACAGAACCCACAGGCCATGGCGTTTTATCGGCATTACGGCTTCAGCGTTATCGGCCGCTCAGAGCGTGACGGTCAGGGTAAGCCGTTCCCGCTGCTGCACATGAGACGTGGCACACCTTAGCGAGGCCTCGATGACCTGCAAGTTGCCGGCGCTGCCGGCATCAAACCTTGTTGCCCACCTGGCTCAGGCGTGGCCAAATCATCATCAGCGTCTCCACCAGGCGTAGCAAATCGTCACGGCTGGCTCCTTCACGCGCCTGAACCGACATGCCTTCAATGGTGCACATAATGTACTTGGCCAGTAACGCGGTGTCGGTTTTCGCCAACAGCTCCCCCTGCTGTACCTTGCGATCGAAACAGGCCTTGAGGCTGGCTTCCTGCGTATGATGTTTGCGACGCAGCATTTCGGCCACGTCGTCGGATGCCGGAGACAATGCCGCGGAAGCACACACCATAAAGCAGCCCGACGGCGTTTGCGGATCGGTAAATACCTCCGCCGATGAGCGCACGTAGGCTTCAACCACTTCGGCTATCGGTAACGTCTGTTCCAGCAACTGGTTGGTACAGGTGGTGTACTTGCTCAGATAACGTTCAACGGCGGCACGAAACAGCCCCTCTTTGTTACCGAACTCGGCGTACAGCGTCGGCGCTTTGGCGCCGGTGACCTCGACCAGATCGGCCAGCGAGGTTGATTCATAACCGTGGCGCCAAAACAGATCGAGCGCACGGTCCAGCGCCTGGTCGCGATCAAACTGTTTCGGTCTGCCGCGCGTTTTCTTCGCACATACCTCTTCTTTGATAGTCATAGACCCTCGCGTGTTGCGCCCCGAATCAGGGCTTGCCAATTAAATTAACGATCATTATAAAAAAATATTGCGCCGGCGTCGAGAAGCGATTACCATTTAGTTATCGATCGTTATTTAAATGTAACGACAAAGACAAAATGACTCAATCGAATTCTCGGATAGGAACCAACTTTATGAAAAACTTAAAAATAGTATTAACCGCACTGACTCTGGCCAGCCTCTCCTTCGGCAGTTTCGCCGCAGAACAGGTCAACAGTCAACCGGCAAACCAACAGAAAATCGGCGTCGTCAGCAGCAGCGGCGCGTCGGATATTACCTCTCTGCAAGCCAGCCTGGCAAAAAAAGCCGAGCAACAAGGCGCCTCGTCATACCGCATCATCGGTGCCGGTGGTAACAACCAGCTGCACGGAACGGCAGTTATTTATAAATAACAGTAAGTTAATTTAATTCCAGCGCCGGGAAATGCCGTTTTACCCTTCGCAGAGATACGAAAAACCAGGAATTAATTAACGAACATTAAAAAATAACTTGCAATTCGCCAAACCGGCGTCTAACATTAAATTATCGATCGTTAATTAATTTAACGACCAACAGAACAAACTTCATACCGAACATAAGATAGGAATATGATTATGAAAAACCTGAAAATGACCATCGCTGCTCTTGCTCTTGCTTCTGTTTCATTTGGTAGCTTCGCTGCCGAACTGGTTAACAGCCAACCTGCCGATCTGCAAAAAGCCGGTGTGGTAACGGTAAGCGGTGCTTCTGACTTGACTAGCCTGGAAAACAAACTGGCAGCCAAAGCGGATGAAGCCGGTGCAAAATCATTCCAGATCATTTCAACTGCCGGTGACAACAAACTGCACGGCACTGCGATCATCTACAATTAATCAATTGCTGACACGGCAATTGCGCAAAGAGGCGGCCCTGGCCGCCTTTTGTGTTTTCTGGAAAACCCCGCCACCCCGTCGCGTGATGAACTCATCGCCGTAATCCGGCTGCGCGCCAATGCCCCGCCCCGGCTTGCCGTCCCCCAACACCAGCGCCATGGTGCTGAACATTCAGCGCCAGCGAGGCCGGTTCCGCATCTGGTTTGCTAGCGTTGTCTCGACTATCGCTACGCTATGCACCAAACCTGGTGCGCATTGATAGCCGTGGGTGATTTTCCCTTTTGCCAATTTTGGCCCATGCTTAAACGAGGCCAGCCGCGGCAGGTAAACGGTCAGTTGCGGACGCCCTCCTCTTTACTTTGGCTAAGCGGGATGCCGGCTCATGACGAAAAAAACCACTTTATTGCAGTTTTTCCATTGGTATTACCCCGATGGCGGCAAGCTATGGCAAGAAGCGGCGCAACGCGCTGCGCAGATTGCCGAGATCGGCATCACCGACCTGTGGTTACCACCGGCCTACAAAGGCGCATCCGGCGGCTATTCGGTTGGCTACGACAGCTACGATTTGTTCGATTTGGGCGAGTTCGATCAGAAAGGCAGCCGCGCCACCAAATACGGCGACCGGGAATCGCTGATCCATGCCGCCAATACTCTGCGTGAGCACGGGGTACGCATCATTTACGACACGGTGTTCAACCACAAGATGGGGGCTGACGAAACCGAACGGGTGCATGTTTACCGCACCGATACGCAGGATCGTAATGACATTGACGACCGCGGTTTTGACGCCACCGCCTACACCCGTTTCACCTTTCCAGGCCGTCAGGGGAAATATTCCGCCTTCGTTTGGGACTACACCTGCTTTAGCGGCGTAGATTACCTGGAAGATCCGCAGGAAAAAGGCATCTTTAAAATCGCCAACGACTACGGCGATGACGGCTGGAACGAGCAGGTCGATGACGAGAAAGGCAATTTCGATTATCTGATGGGCGCCGACGTGGAGTTACGCAATAGCGCGGTGGCAGAAGAGTTGAAATACTGGGGGCGCTGGCTGCTGGAAACCCTGCCCTGTGACGGATTCCGCCTCGACGCCGCCAAACACATTCCGGCCTGGTTCTTCAAACAGTGGGCCGACCACGTGCGAGAAGCGGCACAGCGCGATCTGTTGGTCGTCGCCGAATACTGGTCGCACGATTTGGCGTCGCTGCAACAATACATCGACATGGTAGACGGCAGAGTGATGCTGTTCGACGTGGCACTGCATCTGAAATTCCACCAGGCATCGAAACAGGCCGATCAATTCGACATGGCGCAGATCTTTACCGATACCCTGACCGCCACCCATCCCAGCCACGCGGTGACGATTGTCGCCAACCACGATACACAGCCGCTACAATCGCTGGAAGCGCCGGTTGAACCCTGGTTCAAACCGCTGGCCTACGCGCTGATCCTGCTGCGCGAACAGGGCGTACCCTGCGTGTTTTATCCGGATCTGTATGGCGCAAGCTATCAGGATACCGGCCGTGATGGCGGCGAGTACCCGATCGACATGCCGGTCATCACCGAGTTGGAAAAACTGATCGTCGCCCGCCAGCGTTTTGCCAACGGGGCACAAACCGATTACTTCGACGATAGGCACTGTGTCGCCTTCAGCCGCAGCGGTACCGCAGAGGCACCGGGCTGCGTGGTAGTGCTGACCAACGGCGCAGAAAACAGCAAAACGGTGACGCTGGGCAATGCGCTGGCGCATCGGCAATGGCGCGACTTCCTTGGCAACCGCGCAGAGACGATCGAAACGGACCAGGAGGGCCGCGCCGACTTTCCGGTCAACGGCGGCAGCGTCAGCGTATGGGTATTGGCGGAAAATGTCTGACAGGCCGCAGCAACGCCGGCGGCGGGCAAACTAATTACCCGCTTTCTGGTCTAATTGGCAATTCTGACCAGGCAAACCATTCACACCAGAGCCTAAATAGGGTACAAGGCTGCATGAAAATTCCAAAACGACTCCAGCCATTGGTAGATGATGGTTTAATCGACGACGTCATTCGTCGTTTGAAAAGCGGTAAAGAGGCCGACGTGTTTATCGTGCGCTGCGGTAACGACATCCGCTGCGCCAAAGTGTACAAAGAAGCGGACAAACGCAACTTCAAACAAGCGGTGCATTATCAGGAAGGCCGCAAAGTGCGTAACAGCCGCGATGCGCGTGCGATGAGCAAAGGTTCCCGCTTTGGTCGCCAACAGCAGGAAGAAGCCTGGCAAAACACCGAGGTCGATGCGCTACACCTGCTGGCAAAGGCCGGCGTGCGCGTGCCACAACCGGATATCTGCCTTGACGGCGTGCTGCTGATGGAGCTTATCACCGATGAAGAAGGCCTGGTGGCCCCGCGCCTGAGCGACATCACGCTGGAGCCGGCGCAGGCGCTGGCCGATCATGCATTGATGATGAACTACGCGGTGCGCATGCTGTGCGCCGGGCTGGTGCATGGCGATCTGTCGGAATTCAACGTGCTGATGGATAAAAACGGCCCGGTGATCATCGATCTACCGCAGGTGGTCGACGCCGCCGCCAACAATCACGCCAAAAGCATGTTTGAACGTGATATCAACAACATGACGCAATATTACGGCCAGTTCGCGCCGCAGCTGCTGGGCAGCAAATACGCCAAGGAAATCTGGGCGCTGTATCAGGAAGGCAAACTGACGCCAGAAAGCACGCTGACCGGCCACTATCAGGAAAGCAGCAAAAGCGCCGACGTGGGGTCGGTGCTGGACGAAATACAGGCCGCCAGCGACGCCTACCAGCGCCAGCAGATGGCGCGCAACGAAGAGTAAACACGCGCCGTCTGCGTTGGTTATTTGCCGGCAGCGGCGACCGGCCGCCAACGCGGCAAGCCAAACATATTGACTGCCATGCCGGCCAACACGCACAGCGCACCGGCAATTTGCAGCGTGGATAATGTTTCCCCCATCAGCAACCAGGCACTGAGCAACCCAACCAACGGAACCAATAGCGCCAGCGGCGCCACTCGCCAGGTTTCATAACGCGCCAGCAGGCTGCCCCAGATAGAATAGCCGAACAGGGTGGCGGCAAACGCCAGATAGGCAATCACCAATACGCTGCTTAAGCGCAAATGACGCAGGCTGTCGAGCGCCAACTGACGATCGTCGAACAGCCAGCTACAGGCAAAAAATGGCAATATGGGAATCAGCGCGCTCCATACCACCAGCGGCAGGATACCCTGCTGGCGAAAGGTGCTCATGATTTTCTTATTGGCAACATTACCCAGCGCCCAGGACAACGCCGCGCCGAGCGTCAGCAACAGTCCGGCCAGCGGCACCGCGCCGCTCCCCTGCTGTTGCAGGCTGGCCTGCGCCAGCAACAGCATGCCGGCGGTGGCGATAACGATCCCCACCAGGTGGTTGGCTCGCAGCCGGTCTCCCAGCAACAGCATCGCCAATAACAGCGTAAAGAACACCTGCGCCTGTAGCACCAGCGACGCCAGCCCGGCCGGCATGCCGACCTTGATGGCCAGAAACAACAGCGCAAACTGGCCAAAACTCATGCTCAGGCCGTACAGCATCAGCCATTTCCACGGCAGTTGCGGGCGGGGAATAAAAAATATCGCCGGCAGCGCCACCAACAGGAAACGCAGCCCGGCCAGCAGAAAAGGCGGCATGCTCTGTAAGCCGTACTTGATAATGACGAAATTCACCCCCCAGATAATCACCACCAACAACGCCAATAACCGATCGCGGACTGCCATGTTTGCTCCAGAGCAACGGGATAGTTGATAGGTATAACGTTAGCGGTGATGTACCCTGCAACTCAATTAAATTTTCTGCGAGCCGACGACGCGCGGCGATAAAGGCTACGCCGGCATCACGCCGATAAACGAGGTTTTCTTGCGCGGCTCGGTCATCAGCGCCTCCAGTTGCTCTACGCATTGCAGGTAATGCGGCGTTTTTTTATGCGCCTCCACCGCGTGCCGATCCTTATAGGCTTCATAGATATAAAAGCGCGTCGGGATGTTCTCATCCTGCAGTACGTCAAATCGCAGGTTGCCCGGCTCGGCAATGGCGCCAAGATGGTTGGCGCGAAACACCGCGAGAAACTGCTCCACTTGGTCGGGTTTGACGTTGATTTCGACTAACGTAACCTGCATAACGGCTCCTTGCTGACACGGGGATATCCCCCAATGCTAGGCGCTATTGGGCGGATTTCCGCCTCAGCTCGGCGTTTTTGCAGCCCACCTCACAGTTCTTAAACCTCACGCCCGCGTCGCCTGCCTCGTCAATCCCACCCGCCATCTATAGTTAAGACTGGTCTTCCAGAGAGTGTGAACTATGCGCAATTTATTGATGGCATTGGACGCAGGTACGGGCAGCATTCGAGCGGTCATTTTCGATCTGGAAGGCCAGCAAATCGCCAGCGGCCAGGAGGAATGGCGCCATCTGGCGGTGCCGAACGTGCCCGGTTCGATGGAGTTCGAGCTCAGCCACAACTGGCAACTGGCCTGTCAGTGCATACGACAGGCGTTGCAGCAGGCCAACGCCGAGGCGCAGGAGATCCGTGCGCTGGCATGCTGTTCGATGCGTGAAGGTATCGTGCTGTACGATAGCGACGGCGCAGCCATCTGGGCCTGCGCCAACGTCGACGCTCGTGCCAGCCGCGAGGTCAGCGAGCTCAAGGAGCTGCATAATCACGGCTTTGAGCGCGAGGTTTATCGCTATTCCGGCCAGACGCTGGCGTTGAGCGCCATGCCGCGCCTGCTGTGGTTGGCGCATAATCGCCCTGACATCTATCGCCGCGCGGCGACGGTCACTATGATCGGCGATTGGCTGGCAAACTGTCTCAGCGGTGAACTGGCGGTGGATCCGTCCAATGCCGGCACCACCGGCATGCTGGATCTGACCAGCCGTAACTGGCGTCCCGAACTGCTGGATATGGCCGGTCTGCGCGCCGATATGCTGTCGCCGGTAAAGGAAACCGGCAGCCTGCTGGGCCAGGTCACCGCGCTGGCGGCACAACAAAGCGGGCTGCTGGCCGGCACGCCGGTGGTGATGGGCGGCGGCGATGTGCAGTTGGGCTGTCTGGGGCTGGGGGTGGTGCGCGCCGGGCAAACGGCGGTGCTGGGCGGAACCTTTTGGCAGCAAATCGTCAATCTGCCCCAGCCGCTGACCGATCCCGAGATGAACATTCGCATTAATCCGCACGTTATTCCCGGCATGGCGCAGGCGGAATCCATCAGTTTCTTCACCGGCCTGACCATGCGCTGGTTCCGCGATGCATTCTGTGCAGAAGAAAAACTGCTGGCGCAGCGGCTGGGGGTCGATGCCTATGCGCTGCTGGAGGAGATGGCGGCACGGGTGCCGCCCGGCGCCTACGGCGTGATGCCGATTTTTTCCGACGCCATGCATTTTAACCACTGGTATCACGCCGCGCCGTCATTTATCAATATGTCGCTGGATCCCGAGCGTTGCAACAAGCAGACGCTGTTTCGCGCATTGGAAGAAAATGCGGCGATCGTTTCCGCCTGCAATCTGCAGCAAATTGCACGCTTTTCCGGCGTACAGCCGCAATCGCTGGTATTCGCCGGCGGCGGTGCCAAAGGCAAGCTGTGGAGTCAGATCCTCAGCGACGTCACCGGCTTGCCGGTGCAGGTGCCGCTAGTGAAAGAGGCGACCGCACTGGGCTGCGCCATTGCCGCCGGGGTTGGCGTCGGGCTGTATCCCTCGCTGGCGGAAACCGGTGAACGGCTGGTACGCTGGGAGCGGCAATATCAACCGGATATGGCCCTACATACCTTGTATCAACGGCAGAAGGAGACCTGGCTGGAAGTGTATGCCGATCAACTGACGCTGGTGGATCACGGCCTGACCACCTCGCTGTGGAAGGCGCCGGGGCTCTAGTCTGGCCGCCGTACGGCACGATTGTTCCTGTACAGAAACAGTGTAATTACCGCAAACGGATTTATCTGGCGCACAACGCTGCGTAAATTGTGATCTCTGTCACTCGCTGCCGGTGCGAGCGAATCACAATATCTCCTGAGACGAGCGGTATTATGCTGAATAATAAAGATAAACCTGCATCATCAGCCTGGCTGGCCATTTTTTCACTGACGGTCGCCTGTTTTGTTATGGTGACAACAGAATTCCTGCCGATCGGTTTGCTGACCAATATCGCCCCTTCCCTGAACGTCAGTACCGGTACCGCCGGCCTGATGGTGACCATGCCCGGCATCGTCGCTGCGGTCGCCGCGCCGGCGCTGAGTCTGGCCTCCGGGCGGCTAGATCGTCGCCTGTTGATGCTCGGTCTGTCGCTGCTGTTGATCGTCTCCAATCTGGTTTCCGCGCTGGCGGTCAACTTCCCGATGATGCTGCTCGGCCGCGTGCTGCTCGGCGTTTGCGTCGGTGGCTTCTGGTCATTCGCCGCCAACTATGGCCGCCATCTGGTGCCGGAAGCCAGCCAGGGTCGGGCAACGGCGCTGATCCTGAGCGGTATTTCGGTCGGTGCAGTATGCGGCGTGCCGGCGGGTGCGCTGATTGGCGATATGTTCGGCTGGCGCGCCGCCTTCTTTGGCAGCGCCGTGTTGGCACTGGCGGTGCTGATCGCGCAAGCGCGCCTGTTGACCTCGGTGCCGCCGAGCCGCGCGGTGACGCCGCGCGATCTGTTGTTGCCGCTGCGCCTGCCGTTGGCGCGCATTGGCCTGATCGCCATCGTACTGCTGTTTATCGGTCACTTTGCCGCCTACACCTATCTGCGACCGCTGCTGCAACAGGTGTTTGTGCTGAGCCCATCGGCCATTTCGATGCAGTTGCTGGCCTACGGCGCGATCGGTCTGCTGGGCACCTTCGCCGGCGAGCGTCTGGCTGAATACAGCCTGCGCGCCACCTTTATCCTGATTGCCGTTATGCTGGCGGGCATTCTGATTGTGTCACCACTGCTCAGCGGTATCCCTGGCGCAACGCTGATGGTACTGATCTGGGGACTGGCGTTTGGCGCAGTGCCGGTTTGCGCCACCAACTGGATGTTCAACGCCGTACCGCAGGCACCGGAAGCCGGTCAGGCGTTACTGGTGTGCGTCATTCAGATCGCCCTGGCCTCGGGCGCGCTGCTCGGCGGTGAAGTGGTTGACTGGCAAGGCGTCAGCAGCGCCATGCTGTTCGGCGGTGCGCTGATCCTGTCCGCGGCGCTGGTGTTCGGTTTGTCCTTGCGCTCCGGCATGGTTGACGCTAAACAATCCTAGAAGCAGAGTGAAAATCTCCCCGGCTAGCGCCGGGTTCTGGGCCTTGGGAGCATTATGGATCATCATTTACTTGCCATCCGCGTGTTTACCCGCGTGGTTGAAACCGGCGGATTTACCCGGGCGGCAGACTCGCTGCGCATGCCGAAAGCCACCGTCACCAAGCTGGTACAAAATCTGGAAAACCACCTGCAAACCAAGCTGTTCCAGCGCACCACCCGCAGCGTATCGGTAACGCCGGAAGGCGAATGCTATTACCAACGTACGGTGAAATGGCTGGCAGAGCTGGAACAGATGGAGGGCAGCATGACGGAATCACAAAGCGCGCCGCAGGGGGTGCTGCGTATCGACGTCGGCGGCGGTTCTGCACGCCAGCTACTGTTGCCTGCCCTGCCGGATTTTTTTGCTCGCTATCCGCAGATTCAGATCGATCTGGGGGTTGGCGATCGGCAAATTGATTTAATCAGCGACAGCGCCGACTGCGTGCTGCGCAGCGGGCCACTGGCGGATTCCAGTCTGATCGCCCGCCGGCTGTTGGCGCTGGAGTGGGTCACCTGCGCCACGCCGAGCTATCTTGCCCGCCACGGCACACCTCGCCATCCGTGCGATCTGGAACAAGGCTTTCCGCTGGCGCATTATCGCCACGCGGTGAACGATCGCATTCAACCACTGCATTTTGTCGACGGCGGCAAAGCCATCGATATTCAGCATCGTTATCAAATCAGCGTCAACGAAGGCAACGCGTTGATCGCAGCGGCGCTGGCCGATCTGGGCATCGTACAAACGCTGCGTTTTATGGCCCAGCCGCAGCTGGACAGCGGCGAACTGGTCAGCATTCTGGCCGACTGGCAGCCACCGGCCGATCACCTGTATGTGGTCTATCCGTCCAACCGCCATTTAAGCGCCAAACTGCGAGTGTTTATCGAGTGGGCAGTGGAGCGGTTCAGTTAACGGCCAACCGTTGTCAGCAGAAACTTTGTGGTATTATTGCGCCAATATCGTTTCCTATCGGCAGGCATACCATGGCATATATCCCAAAAAACTACGCGAAACTGGAAGTCGGCTATCGCGAAAAGGCACTGAAACTGTTCCCGTGGGTCTGTGGCCGCTGCTCACGCGAATTTGTTTATTCCAACCTGCGCGAATTAACGGTGCATCACATCGATCACGATCACAGCAACAACCCGGAGGATGGCAGCAATTGGGAAATGCTGTGCCTGTACTGCCACGATCATGAGCATTCAAAATACACCGAAGCAGACCAGTACGGTTCGACGGTGGTGGCCGGCGAGGATGCGCAGCAGGACGTCGGCATCGCCACGCACAATCCGTTCGCCAACCTGAAAGCATTGATGAAAAAGTAACGCAACGGGCGCTGCGCCAGCGGCGCCCGACCGGCCGGCTGCGCCACACTCGCCATAAGCTGCCAGGCCAATAACGCAATTACTTATTAAGCTAATAACCTAACAACCAACCAGCCCCGTAAGCTGCCAACCTCTCCCATGCTTATTCCCAGAGAATTCCTACTTACCTGCCTGGCCGCTTGCCAGCAAAATAATGCGTTAAGTTAGCAGGATAGCCGCTTGGCAAGCTCGGCGGCTTCGGGCATATTGTATCCTGTTAACCTGTTTGATTATCAACCTAATAAGCAACTAACTTAATAAGTTATCAGCTTAATAACTTGAGAGATGGCAGCATGATTGTTTTGATTGGCTCGCAGAAAGGCGGCGTAGGGAAATCAACCAAGGCGGTAAATATCGCCGGGTATCTGATCCTCAAGGAAGGCAAAACAGCGATAATCGTTGACGCCGACGACCAAAAATCGATCATGACCTGGTACAACGATCGGCAAAACGGCGATGGGCTGCCACATATTCCGGTGGTGGCGGCGTCCGGCAAAATCAAGGAGACCTTGCTGGAGCTGAACCGCCATTACGATTACGTTATCGTCGATACCGCCGGCCGCGACAGCGCCGAACTGCGCTCCGGCCTACTGGCCGCCGACCTCTTCCTGTCGCCGCTGCGTCCGTCGCAGATGGATCTCGACACCGTCGGCTATCTGTCAGAGATGTTCTCCACCGCGCAGGAATACAATGAAAAAGTGAAGGGCTACATTGTGCTGAACATGTGTCCGACCAATATCTTCATTAACGAAGCCAATGAAGCGGCTGCGGTGTTAAGCGAATACCCGCAATTCACGCTGGTGAGCAACCGCTTGTGCGATCGCAAGATTTATCGTGACGCCTGGGGCGAAGCAAAGACCATTCATGAAGCGCATAACCCCAAAGCGCAGCACGAAATCGAAAGCCTGGTAAAAGAGGTGATCTTATGAAAAAGCGGACGCCGACCCACCGCATGTCGGAAGACGAGTTTATCAACAGCGCCACATCGCATACGCTGATCCCTACCGCCACCGCCAGCGAAACCAAAACCCAGGGCCGTAAACGCACCTATAAAGCCATTTCTGTCAGCCTGACCGACAGCCACGTCGACGCTATCGACGACATCATCGTACTGGCGGCGCGCAACGGTCTGGTACGTATCACCCGCTCCGACATTATCAAGCTGGCGATCGACGGCCTGGCCGACAACACCGAAGCCCAGTTGCTGGCACTGCTGAAAAAGAACTGAGCAAGCCATCAAGATAATAGCTTACTAAGCAAGTAAGCTATTAAATCAGCAAGTTAATAAGTTAATAAGTTAATAAAATCAAGATAACCGATTAAAATAAAAGGTTATCTTCAGAATCCCTACGACCAGTGGGAATGCCACGCGGGGCGCAGGATCAGACTGCGCCCCGCGTGCGGCGGATTACTTCAGCGTAAAGCTCTGCTGTTGTACGTTATCGGAATCCAGTCCAACAAATACGTTGAACTTGCCCGGCTCGGCGCCCCATTGCAGCTTGGCATTGTAGAACTTGAGATCGTCTTCAACGATCGGCAGTTCCACCGTCTGCGCCTGGCCGGCTTTCAGCATCACCTTCTTGAAGTTGCGCAGCTCCTTCACCGGGCGACTGACCGTTGCCGTTTCATCCTGAATATACAACTGCACCACGGTGGCGCCGTCGTACTTGCCGGTATTTTTCAGCGTGACGCTGGCGGTGATTTTGCCGTTGCGCGCCATGGTGGGGCTGGAAAGCGTGAAGTCCGACAGCGCAAAGCTGCTGTAACTCAGGCCATAGCCAAACGGATACAGCGGGCCGTTCGCCGAGTCGAAGTAACGCGAGGTGTACTTGCCCGGATTTTCTTTATTGAACGGACGACCGGTGTTCAGGTGGTTGTAATACATCGGGATCTGCCCCACTGAACGCGGGAAGGTCATCGGCAGTTTACCGGACGGGTTATAGTCGCCAAACAGCACGTCGGCCACCGCGTTACCGCCTTCGGTGCCGCTGAACCAGGTTTCCAGCATTGCATCCGCCCGCTGGCTTTCCCATTCCAGCGCCAGAGGTCGGCCATTCATCAGCACCAGCACCAGCGGTTTGCCGGTGGCTTTCAACGCGGCGATCAGATCGCGCTGGCTCTGCGGGATAGTGATGTCGGCACGGCTGGAGGCTTCATGCGCCATGCCCTGCGACTCCCCCACTACCGCCACTACTACGTCGGCCTGTTTGGCGGCATTGACTGCTTCATCAATCATTTGCTGCGCAGGACGGGGGTCGAACTCCACCGCCGGCTCGTACAGATTCAGATAATCGATGATGCTCTTGTCCTGGGTGATATTGGCGCCTTTGGCGTAGATGATTTTCGCCTTGTCGCCGACGGCGTTTTTCATGCCTTGCAGCAGCGTTACCGATTGTTTGGCGACGCCCGCCGCCGACCAACTGCCCATCACGTCACGCTGACTGTCGGCCATCGGCCCCACCAGCGCAATGGTGCCCTGCTTGTGCAGCGGCAGCGTCTGATGTTCGTTCTTCAGCAGTACCATGGTCTTACGCGCCACCACTCGCGCTTCGGCACGGTGCAGCCGGCTTTCGGCATTGGTATCCTGTGGATCGGACCCCACCGGCCCCAGATGGGTGTACGGATCTTTAAACAGCCCCATGTCGTACTTGGTATTCAGCACGTTGCGGCAGGCACGGTCGATATCGCTTTCCGACACCAGCCCTTCCTTGATCAGCCCCGGCAGGTATTTGTCGTAATACTCGTCACTCATGCTCATATCGACGCCGGAGGTGATCGCCAGCCGCACCGCATCGCGCGCATCCTGCGCCACGCCATGCTTGATAAGTTCCTTGATCGCACCGTGATCGCTGATGGTAATGCCGCTAAAGCCCCACTGGTTGCGCAGCAGATCTTTCAGCAACCACGGGTTGGCGGTGGCTGGAATGCCGTTAATCGCATTGAGCGACACCATCACCCCGCCGCTACCAGCGTCAATCGCCGCCTTGTATGGCGGCAGGTAGTCTTGCTGCATGCGCAGCGGACTCATGTCAACGGAGTTGTAGTCACGGCCGCCTTCGGTGGCGCCATACAGCGCGAAATGCTTGACGCTGGCCATCACCGAGCCTGGTTTGGACGGGTCGCCGTTCTGGTAGGCATCCACCATCACCCTGGCGATTTTCGACACCAGCCAGGTATCCTCGCCATAGCCTTCCGACACCCGCCCCCAGCGTGGATCTCGGGTGATGTCGACCATCGGCGAAAAGGTCATGTTCAGGCCGTCGTCGCTGGCTTCCTGCGCCGATACCCGGCCGCTGAGCGCGATGGCTTCCAAATCGAAACTGGCCGCCAGCCCCAGGCTGATCGGGAATACGGTACGCTGACCGTGCAGCACGTCATAGGCGAAGAATAACGGGATTTTCAGGCGGCTGAGCTGCATCGCCTGATCTTGCATCACGCGGATATCCGGCCGGGTGACGGTATTGAAAATCGCGCCGATTTGCCCCTGGCGAATGCCTTCGCGAATGGCTTCTTTCGGGTTGTCCGGTCCAACGCTGATCAGCCGCAACTGGCCAATTTTTTCTTGCAGCGTCATTTGCTTCATCAGATTACTAACGAACGCATCGCGCTGTTGCGCGTGGATTCCTTGCGTTGCGCTGGAGGTGTCCTGCGCAAATGCCGGGCTGATGGCCAGACCGGACAACAGACTCACTACACAAAGCCATTTCATATTGTTATCTCAGGCATGTTCCCGCCACAGACACGGCAGGAAAATTAAACAGGAAAACGGATGCGGTTGATGGCAAAGCGAGCTGTCCGCTCGCCTCCGGCGCACTCGGCAGACAAACGAAGCGCGTTTCATCCCCTGGGCCAACCACCGGGAACACACAATGGCTACCGGCAAATGCAATGGCGCTGCATGCCGCTGTAACCCCAGCGCAGACGCTTGTCATGCGCCGGCTTTATCCGCTGTCTGACAGTGTGCCACACTCTTTTTCTCAGCAGAAACAATTCGTAACGTTAATGGTTACAAGCTGTTAGAGGTGGTAGACAGGTAGCGATTGAGCCTATTGCGACTGTGTTGTGCTTCCTCGGTCAAGAAATCCACCAATTGTACTAATGTCGTCGGCAGTACCGCATGTTCAGGATAGACCAAATAATAGCCGCTACCACTGGCGACGCTAAGCGGGAATGGCGTGATGATGCGACGCGCCTGCAGATCGTCTTCCAGCAGGCACAGATCGCCAATGGCGATACCAAAACCTTGCAGCGCCGCACTCATCGCCAAATCGAGGGTATCGAAATGCTGTGATTTGGCATCCGGCAACGGTGCCTGCCCAGCCGCCGTTAGCCAGCGTAGCCAGTCGCGTCGGTCACGGGTCGGATGCAACAGGGTTTGCTCCGCCAGATCGGCGGCAGTCAAAGGCTGGCTGGCGGCGGCCAGATAATCCGGCGTACATACCGGCGTCAGCACCTCGTCAAACAGCGGATGGACGCTCAGGCGTTTGCCGCGCGGCACGCCGAACACCACTGCGGCATCGAACGGCTCGCTGGCGAAATCCAGCCCGTGCGACACCGAGGCGGTTAATTCGATACGCATTTCCGGCCTGTCGTTCTGCAGGCGAATAATGCGCGGCAACACCCAGCGCATCGCGCAGGTCGGGCATTTGATACGCAGTACGCCGGGCTGCGCAGCAACGCGTTCCAGCGCCTGCGCCAGTTGCTCCAGCGTCTGCTGTACCGGCACCAACAGCTGCGCCCCCTGCGGCGTCAGCGTCAATCCACGGGCACGCCGGCTGAACAGCGCATAGCCCAGCTGTTGCTCCAGTCCCAGCACCTGGCGGCTCACCGCCCCCTGCGTCAGATGCAGCTCCTGCGCGGCATGGGTGAAGTTCAGCCGTTGCGCTACCACAACAAAGGTTTTTAAAACGTCGAGTGACGGCAGTGATGTTCGCATATTGGCCTCTCCAGCCATGATCAAAACGCATGGCAAGCATGACAAAGTTTCTCTTGTCGCGCCATGCAGACTGATGCTTAATCACTCAATCTCTCACCGTTGCCAGGAGACGCCATGCTCAGCGCCTGCTCGCCGCGTTCGAAATTACCCGACGTCGGCACCACCATTTTCAGCGTTATCGGCCAATTGAGCGCCGAACATCAGGCGCTTAACCTGTCACAGGGCGCCCCCAACTTCGCCTGTGCCCCACAGTTGATCGCGGATGTGACGCAAGCCATGCGCGCAGGTCATAATCAATATGCGCCCATGAGCGGCGTGGCGGCATTGCGCGCTGCATTATCCGACAAAGTTGAACGATTGTATGGCGCACGTTACCACCCTGACGATGAAATCACGGTATTGGCCAGCGCCAGCGAAGGTTTATACTCCGCCATCAGCGCACTGGTGCACGCCGGCGATGAGGTGATTTATTTCGAACCGGCGTTCGACAGCTATGCGCCGATCGTGCGCCTGCAGGGCGCCACCGCGGTGCCGATCGCCATGTCACTGCATAACCTGCAGATTGACTGGGAGCGGGTGGCTGCCGCCATCAACGGCAAAACCCGTATGATTATCGTCAACAGCCCGCATAACCCCACCGGTAGCGTGTTCGACCAGCATGACATCGAGCGGTTGATGGCGCTGACGCGTGACACCGATATCATCATCCTGTCGGATGAAGTCTACGAACATGTGGTATTCCACGGCGAAATCCACCACGGCATGGCCCGCCATCCACAGCTGGCCGAACGCAGCGTGATCGTCTCCTCCTTCGGTAAAACCTACCACGTCACCGGCTGGCGCGTCGGCTACTGCATGGCGCCGGCAGCGTTGATGGAGGAAATACGCAAAGTACACCAATTTATGGTGTTCTCCGCCGATACGCCGATGCAATACGCCTTTGCAAACGCCCTGGCAGATCCGCAACAGTACCTGGGGTTGGCGGCGTTTTATCAGCAAAAGCGCGATCTGCTGGCGACCGCGTTACAGGGTTCGCGTCTGCAGCTGCTGCCAAGCCGCGGCAGTTTCTTTATGCTGGCGCGCTTTAGCGGCTTCAGCCAGGAAAGCGACAACGATTTTGCGGTGCGGCTGATCCGCGAAGCCAAAGTCGCCACCCTGCCGCTGTCGGCGTTTTATAGCGACGGCAGCGATACCGGCATCATTCGACTGAGTTTCTCCAAAGATAACGAGACCCTGCTGGAAGGCGCCCGTCGCCTGCACCGCGTATAACCGACCGTATCTCACCATGGGAAAGGGGCACTGATGAAAACGACTTTGAAAACGCTGATCGCCGCCGGCTGCCTGTTGGCCGCCGGTTCTACCCTGGCCGCCGAGCATGGCCTGCGCTTTGGCGTAGAGGCGCTGTACCCGCCGTTTGAGTCAAAATCCGCCAGCGGTCAGCTGGAAGGATTTGATATCGATCTGGGCAATGCGGTGTGCGCCGCCGCCAAGCTGCAGTGCAGCTGGGTAGAAACCTCGTTCGACAGCCTGATCCCGGCGCTGCAGGCGCGTAAGTTCGACGTCATCAACTCGGCGATGAACGTGACTGAACAGCGCAAGCAGGCTATCGACTTCACCAAGGCGATTTATCAGGTGCCAAACCGCCTGATCGCCAAAGCCGATAGCGGCCTGACGCCAAACGCCACCGCACTGGCCGGCAAACGCGTCGGCGTGCTGCAAGGGTCGATTCAGGAAAACTACGCCAAAGCTCATTGGGCGCCGCAGGGCGTGGAGGTCGTCGCTTATCAGGATCAGAACCAGGTCTATCTGGATCTGACCGCCGGTCGCCTCGACGCTACGCTGATCATGGCACCTGCTGGGCAGAGCGGCTTCCTGGCACACCCAGACGGCAAGGGCTTCGCCTTTGTCGGCGACGCGGTACAGGACGAGAAAATCTTCGGTTCCGGCATCGCCTTCGGTTTGCGCAAAGACGAGCGGGAATTGAAACAGCGGTTGGATGCGGCCATTACCCAGGTGCAGCAACAGGGTACGGTGCAGGCGTTGGCGAAGAAGTATTTCGGCGACATCGACGTCACGGTGAAGTAGCATTTTGCCCCTCGGCCAGCGACCGAGGGGCGACATAGCCGCGTTATGCGCGCTCAAACACCGAGCTTTGCAACCCGCGATCCTGCTGATGGCGCTCCAGCGCCAGTTCGATAAGCCTGGTGATCAACTGCCGGTAGTCCACGCCGCTGGCGGCCCACAGTTTCGGGTACATGCTGATGTTGGTGAATCCAGGCAATGTGTTGATTTCGTTAATTATAACGTTATCGTCCGCCGTCAGGAACACGTCGACACGCGCCATACCGAGGCAGTCCAGCGCACGGAACGCCTTGAGCGCCACCTGACGGATCTTGTCGCTGGCCGCCTCGGAAATGGCCGCCGGCACCACCACCTGAGCGCCCTGCTCGTTGATGTATTTGGTGTCGTAGGAATAGAATTCATCGTTCAGCACAATCTCGCCGCACACGCTGGCTTGCGGTTGATCGTTGCCCAGCACCGCGCATTCGATTTCACGCCCGACGATCGCCGACTCCACCAGCACTTTATGATCGAAGCTGAACGCCAGCGCGACTGCCGCCTCATACTGCTGGCGATCCTGTACCCGGCTGACGCCAACCGACGAGCCCTGATTCGCCGGCTTGACGAACAGCGGCAATCCCAAGCGTTCGCTCAACTGCGCAAAATCGTATTTGTTGCGGTTGGCGCGCGTCAGCGTAACAAACGGTGCTACCGCCAGCCCGGCGTCGCGCAGCAGGCGCTTGGTGACGTCTTTGTCCATACTGACCGCCGAACCGAGCACGCCCGCGCCGACGAACGGCAGGTTGGCCATGCGCAGCAGTCCTTGCAGCGAACCGTCTTCGCCCAGCGTACCGTGTACGATCGGGAACACCACGTCAAGCTGACCAAGCGCACCGGCGCCGTCGGCGGCGATCAGTTGCCGGCTTTGCTGACCGGGCACCAGCGCCACATTGTTATTGGAATGGTTAAGCGCGATCAGCGCCGGGTTTTCCGCATGCAACAGATAATTGGACGCGTCGTTGATATGCCACTGCCCCTGCTTGTCGATCCCCAACAGCGTGACCTCGAATTTTTCCTTGTCGATAGCATCGACAATGTTTTTGGCCGATTGCAGTGAAACCTCATGCTCCGCCGATTTACCGCCAAAAATTACCCCAACACGCAGTTTAGTCACGCCAGAAATCCTTCTAAAAAAGTGATGCCAATACCTCGACAAACACAATAGACGCATTGCCAGGCCACGGCAATCGGCGCCGAGCAGAAAATTCCGACGCCACAAACGGCCACACCGCCACCATACGAAGCGTATACAATTCGTATATTTTCCACTGAGGGAGCACCGAGATGGGGATTGTGAAAATCACCGACGCCCTGCACGACGATCTGCGCCTTGCCAGCCTGACCATGACGCGTTCCATCAACGCGCAGGCCGAATACTGGATCAAGATCGGCATGCTGGCCGAATTCAACCCGGAACTGACCTATCCACAACTGGTCAAGAAAATGATGAAAGATAACGCGCTGACGCTGAAGGAGATTGTCGGGTGAAACAGATTGTGATCAAGACGCCGGAACAGATTGCCAAAATGCGGCACTCTGGCGCACTGTTGGCCAAGGTGTTTGCTATGCTTGATGGCGCGATCCGTGAAGGCATCTCCACCATGGAGATCAACGACCGCGCCGAGGCGTTCATCGTCAATGAGCTGAAGTCGCGCCCGGCCAGCAAAGGCCAGTACGATTTCCCTTATGTGCTGAACACCTCGATCGACGAAGTAGTGTGCCACGGCATCCCGTCCGCCAGCAAAATCCTGCGCAGCGGCATGATTGTCAACGTCGACATCACGCTGGAAAACGACGGCTATATCGCCGACTCCAGCAAAATGTATTGCATCGGCCAACCGTCGCCGGTTGCCAAACGGCTGGTAAACAATGTCTATCAGTCGATGTGGGCCGGCATCCGCGCGGTGAAGCCGGGCGCGACGCTGGGCGATATCGGCCATGCCATACAACAACACGCCGAACAGGCCGGCTACAGCATCGTGCGTGAATATTGCGGCCACGGCATCGGTCGCGAGATGCACGAAGAGCCGGCGGTGCTGCACTTCGGCCAACCGGGTGCCGGCATGACGTTGCAGGAAGGGATGGTATTTACCATCGAACCGATGATTAACCAGGGCGATCGCCGTATCAAACAGAAGAAAGACGGCTGGACGGTGATCACCCGCGACAAAAAACTGTCAGCCCAATGGGAGCACACCGTGGCGGTCACCGCCGACGGAGTGGAAATTCTGACGCTGCGTGAAGAAGAACGTCAGAACGGGTTTTCAGAACGCTATTAATCCGAACGCCAAGATAACGTGACAGGGAGATCGGCATGACGCAGTCCGCCAGCAGCGAAAAGCAGGCTTTTATCAGTCAGTTGAAAAACATCGTCGGCGGCCCGCAGCTGCTGACCGACGCACGCAGTACCGAACGCTACCGTAAGGGGTTCCGCTCCGGCGTTGGCAACGCGCTGGCGGTGGTGTTTCCCACCCGATTACTGCAACTGTGGCAAATCCTCCAGGCCTGCGTCGCTGCCGACAAGATTGTCATCATGCAGGCGGCAAATACCGGTTTGACCGAAGGCTCTACGCCGAGCGGTAATGACTACGATCGCGATGTGGTGATCGTCAGCACCCTGCGGCTCGATCATGTCCAGGTGCTGGATAATGGCAAGCAGGTGGTCGGCTTTCCGGGCAGCACGCTGAACCAGTTGGAAAAGTTGCTAAAGCCCTATGGCCGCGAGCCGCATTCGGTGATCGGTTCGTCCTGTATCGGCGCGTCGGTGATCGGCGGCGTGTGCAACAACTCCGGCGGTTCGCTGGTCAAACGCGGCCCGGCCTACACCGAAATGGCGCTGTACGCCCAACTGGGCGCCGATGGCCAGTTGCGGCTGGTCAACCATCTGGGTATCCGGCTTGGCGATACGCCGGAAGAAATTCTCACCCGGCTGGAACAGGGCGATTACCGTCCGCAGGACGTGGAGTACGGCGAGCTGCGCGCGTCGGATAACGAATACGCCGAACGGGTGCGCGACGTGGATGCCGACACCCCTTCGCGCTTCAACGCCGACCAGCGCCGGTTATACGAAGCCTCCGGCTGCGCCGGCAAACTGGCGGTGTTCGCGGTGCGGCTCGACACCTTCGAAAAGGAAACGCAGGAACAGGTATTTTATATCGGCACCAACGACACGGCGGTACTGACCGAACTGCGTCGCCATATGCTGAGCCAGTTCGAAAACCTGCCGGTGGCCGGTGAGTATATGCATCGGGACATTTTTGACATCGCCGAAACCTACGGCAAAGACACGTTCCTGATGATCGACAAGCTCGGCACCGACCAGATGCCGCGCTTTTTTACCCTCAAGGGCCGCGTCGATGCCACGTTCAACAAACTGCCGCTGCTGCCGCACAACCTGACCGACCGCCTGATGCAGGGGTTGAGCCATCTGGCCCCCAGTCACCTGCCGAAACGCATGAAGGCATATCGCGAGCGGTTTGAACACCACCTGCTGTTGAAAATGTCCGGCGCCGGCACCGAAGAGGCCTATGCCTATCTGAAGCACTACTTTGCCAGCGCCGACGGCGACTTTTTTGTCTGTACCGCCGACGAAGGCAAAAAAGCCTTCCTGCATCGCTTTGCCGCCGCGGGCGCCGCGGTGCGTTACCACGCGGTACATGCCGATAAGGTGGAGGATATTCTGGCGCTGGACATCGCGCTGCGCCGCAACGACAACCAATGGTTCGAAACGCTGCCGCCGGAAATCGACAGCCAACTGGTGCACAAACTGTATTACGGCCATTTTATGTGTCACGTGTTCCATCAGGACTACGTGGTGAAGAAAGGCGTCGACACGCACCAACTGAAACAGCAGATGTTGGCAATCCTCGATCGGCGTGGCGCGGAATATCCGGCCGAGCATAACGTCGGCCACCTGTACTACGCCAAACCGGCGTTACAAACCTTCTATCAGCAGGCCGATCCCACCAACAGTTTCAACCCTGGTCTGGGTAAAACCAGCAAGCTGAAAAACTGGGGCAGCAATACCCGGTAACATCTGCGTCTGCCGCTGTAACCCGGTGATACGGGGCAGCGGCAGCAATTTGCCGATGCCCGCCAGTTTCCCCCTACGCCGTTGACCTAAACTTGATGATGGACGCGGCAGCTATTCCTGCGTCATTGCGTTTGCGCCATTCTGCACGACGAAAGGAGCTATTTCATGGCATACCAGACCATCAATCCGTTTAACAATCAGTTGATCAAAGCATATACGCCGCACAGCGACCAACAAATCGAACAGGCGTTGGCGCAGGCCGGCGCACTGTACCATTCCACCTGGGCGAAGGGCGAGATCGAGCAACGCCTGCCGGTACTGCATAAACTGGCCGATCTGATCGACAGCCGGCAGGAAGCACTGGCGAAGATCGCCAGCGTGGAAATGGGCAAGCTGATTAAGCAAAGCCGCGGTGAAGTCGCCCTGTGCGCGCAAATCGCCCGTTATTACGCGGAGCATGCCAAGCAGTTCCTGGCACCGGTACGCTATGACTCCAGCCTCGGCGAAGCCTGGGTGGAACATCATCCGATTGGCGTGCTGATGGCGGTGGAGCCGTGGAACTTTCCCTATTATCAACTGATGCGCGTACTGGCACCGAACCTGGCCGCCGGCAACCCGGTGATGGTCAAGCATGCCAGCATCGTGCCTAACTGTGCCGTTGCGTTTGAACAGCTGCTGCTGGATGCCGGAGCCCCTCAGGGTGCCTATACCAATCTGTTTATTTCAGCGGATCAGGTGGCCAATATCATCGCCGACCCACGGGTACAGGGCGTGGCACTCACCGGCTCGGAAAAGGCCGGCAGCATCGTTGCCGCACAGGCAGCGAAAAAACTGAAGAAGGCCACGCTGGAGCTCGGCGGTAATGACGTGTTTGTGGTACTCGACGACTGCGACCTGGACAGAGCGGCAACGGTGGGCGCCCAGGCGCGGCTGAACAATGCCGGACAGGTGTGTACCGCAGCGAAGCGTTTTATCGTGCATCAGCAGGTCGCCGAGGCATTTTTGCAAAAACTTACCGCGCGCTTCCGCGCGGTCACCCTCGGCGATCCCCTGGATGAAGCCACCACACTCGGGCCGTTATCGTCAACATCGGCGCTCGACGGGCTGATCGCACAGGTGAAAAACGCCGTCGATCATGGTGCAACGCTGCATTATGGCGGCGAGGCGCCGCAGCATGACGGCAATTTCTTTCAACCCACCATTCTGACCAATATCAGCCGGGAAAATCCGGCCTATTTCGAAGAGTTCTTCGGCCCGGTGGCACAGGTTTACGTGGTGCAAGACGATGACCACGCGGTGCAACTGGCCAACGACTCGCACTACGGCCTCGGTGGCGCGATATTCAGCGGCGATATCGAGCGCGCCAAACGGTTGGCCTCGCGCATTGAAACCGGTATGGTGTATATCAATTCGCTGACCGATACCGCACCAGAATTGCCGTTCGGCGGCGTGAAACGCTCCGGCTTTGGCCGTGAACTGTCGGATTTGGGCATCAAGGAATTCGTTAACCAGAAACTGGTGGTGGTCAGTCGCCACTAACCGCCCTCTACAGCACTCTCTTTGCGGAGCGTGCTGTTAATTTATTGTTGCAAACCAGCGCCAGAACGCATAATTTACTTTAATCACCGCTGGTGGTGTTCCGGGTCTAGCGCTATTCCACGCTTCGCCTTGAGACACCGTCGGTTGTTTACCTGGTTAAATCCATCCTGACGGGCATCTCAATGAACGCTTTCACACCGGCAACCGATCCAGCATCAGCGACCTTCCCGGCCGCCGTTGTGCCCTGTGTTTGCGTCTCCCCTCCTGCCGTTTCATCTGTCGTGGTCGCCGTCACGGCTGGCGTGGTTTCACCGCCGCGCCGCGTGGTAGTGCGTTAAATCCACACTGAATTTATCCCTCCGGTTACCTGATTGCGTATGACCTAACGCGTCGTCTGCGCCGGAGTCTGTTATTCCCTGACAGGTGAAATTGAATGCGAATTATCTCTCAGCCGGCCAATGCCGGCCTGGCAACGCTGTTCGTGCTGCTGTGGAGCAGCGGTGCCATCTTCTCGCGTATGGGGCTGGAGCACGCCTCCGCTCTGGCATTTCTAAGCCTGCGCTGCGCGATTGCGCTCGCGCTGCTGATCGCGCTCGGCCTGTGGCAACGGCGGTTATTACCGGCGCCCGGCAGCCGCTGGCGGGTCGCGCTTGTCGGCCTGCTGATGATCGGCAGTTACCAAACGGCCTATCTGCTGGCGCTGCAATTGGGCATCACCCCCGGGGTGCTGGCGACCCTGCTCGGCGTCCAGCCGATCCTCACTCAGGTCATTACCGAACGGCGCTGCGCCGGGCTGCGCGCAGTTGGCCTGCTGCTGGCGCTGGGGGGATTGACGCTGGTGGTATATCAGAGCGTGATGGTGGCGCATTTCTCGCCGGCCGGCATCGCCTGCGCGTTTATCGCCCTGGGCTGCATGACCGCCGGTACGCTGCTACAAAAAGGGATGGATCAACCGCCGCTGGCGGTGCTGCCGTTGCAGTATGCCATCGGGCTGCTGGTGTGCACGGCGGCAATGCCGTTTACGCCGCAACACATCGACTGGCAACCGGCGTTGCTGGTAGCGCTGCTGTGGATGGCGGTGGTGATTTCGGTACTGGCCACGCTGCTGCTTTACCGGCTGATCCAGCGTGGCAATCTGGTGCAGGTCACCAGCCTGTTTTATCTGATCCCCGCCGTCACCGCGTTGCTGGATTACCTGCTGCTCGGCCACCGTCTGGCAGCGCTGAGCCTGGCCGGCATGGCGGCGATTGTCTGCGGCGTGATGCTGGTGTTCCGTAAGGCATAAGCAACAAGCCGCGCATGCCAAACCGGCATGCGCGGCGATTCACCGGCAGGGAGTAACGGTCAAAACAGCCAGACACCGTAGCCCCACATCAGCACCGTCAGACCCAGCAGCAGTTCCAGCAACAGAATGCCGATGGCGAAGGTGGAACTCGAAAAGATAAACCCTTCCCGACTGTCGATGCCCAGGAAATGCGGAATGCCCAGATACAGCAGATAGCCAGAATAACACAGGCCGACAACGCCGACGAACAGGCATAGCCATACCACCGGATACAGCGCCACCAGGCCGCTGAGGAACATCGGCGTGGCAACATAGCCGGCAAACACCATGCAGCGATGCAGGCTCGGGCGGGATTCATAACGCCGAGCCATCCAGTGGATCACCTTGCCCATCACCGCCACACCCGCCAGCATCAGCAGATAAAAGGCCACCGCGGTATACAAGGCGGTAAACATATCCAGCTGAATGGCATGTCCGTCACCGGATAGCCAGCCCAGTTGGGTGGTGCCGATAAACGCGCAGATTACCGGAATGGCTGCCATTAACAGCACGTGGTGGGTATAAAGATGCGAGACGCTTTCGTTCTCGCGCTGAATTTCCTTGAACTCGGTGTTGGGATGAGTCAACAGCCCCCAAACATGATTAACCATGAAACACCTCCTCATCTCGCCGTAGGCCGCACTCGGCGAGGAGAAACACACCTCTGACGGACATTGATCCGCTTGAGGACAGCGGCCACAGGGCTCTCCCCCTGACAATATTATAGTCTTTTGTTGAAAAAACGTTCGCGGGCGCGGGTTCGTCGGGCCGTTTACTCTATAATCAAACTGTTAGCACTTTGGGAGGAAATACCATGACGCCAAAACTTCGTACCCGCCAAAGCGGTATTGCCGACGTTGAGGTCGGGCAAAACGTAATGGTGGTTGAACCCAGCAATTTGTACGGCTGCTATCTGGGGGACGACGTATTTGTCGGGCCGTTTGTCGAAATACAAAAAAACGTCTCCGTCGGCGCACGCAGCAAAATTCAATCGCACAGTTTTATTTGCGAATACGTCACGCTTGGCGAGGACTGTTTTGTTGGTCATGGCGTGATGTTTGCCAACGATCTGTTCAAGCAGGGCGCGCCGGACGCCAATGCCGAGAACTGGCGACGCTCGCAGATTGGCAATCGGGTATCTATCGGTTCCGGTGCGACCATTTTAGCGGTAGATATCTGCGACGGCACGGTGATCGGCGCAGGCGCGGTGGTAACAAAAAATATCACGCGCAAGGGTATCTATGCCGGCAATCCGGCCAAACTGCTGCGGGAGTTGCCGTAATGAGCGAGATCGTGATTGAACGCATCACCGACTTGCCTATGGGTTATCTGGAAGATAACGATTTTACCTTTTACGTCGAACAGTACGCCCAGCCCTGCTTTGACACACCGCTGGAACAGTGGCCAATGCTGCCGGTGGTACCGTTTCGCAAAAACTACCCGCTGGCGCCGTTCGTCAATGACGAAGGCGATACCTTTCTTGCCCGTCAGCGCGGCGTAGCAGTCGGCCATATTACGCTGAGCAAAAACTGGAACGATTACACGCTGATTGAAGAGGTGGCGGTCAGCCGCCAGGCACGGCGGCGCGGCATCGGTACCGCGCTGCTGAATGCGGCGCAGCAATGGGCGCGCGAGCGCGACACCGCCGGCCTGATGCTGGAAACGCAAAATAACAACCTGACCGCCTGCCGCTGCTATCAGCGTTACGGTTTTACCCTGGGGGGAATCGATCGCTTGCTGTACCGCGGCCAGCCAGATATCGCCGACCATGAAATCGCGCTATTTTGGTATTTGCCCTTCAACAATCAGGTCGGATATTAGCCTCAGGTGGTATCAACGCACGGTGGTTTGGTCATGGTGTAGACTTTATCCGTCACGGTGGAGTGATAATTACCATCATTCGACACCACAGGCCACCGGCGGGGGATACATGGGCAAGGCAGCACAATGGATGTTAATGCTATTATTGGGCGGATGCGCCGGGCAGCCACCGCTTGCCCCCCACGCCCCGCAACCCACACAATCCACGGACAGCCAGGTGAATATTGACCCTTTAACGCGTGCCAAGATCGACGCCATACTCGCCCTGCGCAATTCGCAGCCCTCGCTGAACGATGGGCAACGCATTGCCCTGATTTCACAACAGTTTCTCGACACGCCTTACCTGGCGGATAGGCTGATCGGCTCCGCCAGCAACGCAGAACGGCTGACGATTGATTTTCGCGCGCTGGATTGCTTCACCTTGCTGGATTACGTTGAAGCGCTGCGCAACGCCGAGGATTACCCGCAGTTTATCCACCAGCTGACCACTGCGCGTTACGTCAACGGCGAGATCGGTTTCCTGACCCGCAAACATTTCTTCAGCGACTGGTCACAGCCGCCGCACGCCAGCGCCAAAGACATTAGCACCCAACTCAGCCCGCAGGCGGTCACGCTGCACAAGACGCTGAACCACAAAGCCGACGGCGGCCAATACCTGCCCGGCTTGCCAAACGTCACACGTGCCATCAGCTATATCCCCAGCGGTTACGTTGACGACCATCTGCTGAGTCAGTTGCGTACCGGCGACTATATCGGCATTTACAGCAATCTGCCCGGGCTGGACGTCAGCCACGTCGGTATCTACGTCATGACCCCCAGCGGTCCGGTACTGCGCAATGCCTCCTCGCGCGAACATAACCGCCGGGTGGTGGATTCACCCTTTATCGACTATGTAATTGCCACCCCCGGCATCGTGGTTCTGCGGCCGCTTTAATGTTAGCAAATTATATTTTTCCGTTAATAAAGCTTAAATATAACCAAGACTCGCCCGGTTAAAAACGGGCGAGCCTTTAGTCTGTCATGTTACAGAACATTAAAGTTAATATTACCAATATATAGCGAACCATTAAGTGGTAAATTGGATAAGTCAATGTAGAATAACAGCCACTGCTGGCTATTATCAGCGATGTTACGCGGTATCTGCCCGCTGCCAATATTAAAATCGCTGGCATTGCCAAACATACTGATTGGCGTCGTTGGCGAGGTTGTAATATTGGCCGAACCATAATTCCAAGTATTTTTCAGGTTAGAGAAATAATATCCGGCAGGAGATGAGGAACTCCGTACCCCTTCGCCAGAGAACGCATACCCCGCCGTAGTAGTAAATGCTGTCGTGCCCATCACTTGTATATCGCAATACGGCACCCGCCCTTCACCCATTGACATGGGAATTGCTATGCGCTGGCTTCCGCTGGTTATCGTCGTTTTTCTGATTTCTATCACCCGACCGATAAAACCGGACCCTGTGGGTGCATCCACCATTTGCACTAGATAATTGGCGGCTGTAAATGCATAACCATACAAAGTTGCCAAATAAGAGGTCACCTGTTCCGCCGTTTGTACCTTGTGCATTCGATTATTTTTGGATGTCAATGGTTGCAATATCTGACATTGATTTTGGTCAACCATAAAACAATCTTTCGTTTTCAGTTGGCCGTTACCCGACAACAGGGACGCGTATCCGTAAGTAGTCTGAAACTCACAACTCTGCAAGATGACTTTACTATGGTATTGCTGAGCATCAAAATAAGACGGAGCGATGATAGGAGTATTTGTAGTGCCATAGAACTTGGTCCCCATGGCAGTAAAACTCCCGGTTCCAGTAATAACGATCCGACTCTTATCATTGCTACTGTTAATTTCCACGTGACCGCCTATCATACAAACGCGGGCATTATGAATTAAAAAAGCAACTTTTTGATAATCAATTGAGCAATTGACAAAGTTATGCCCACCGCCTTCGAGATTAATTGCGCCACCATTACCGAAAATACAATTGGTGTAGCTGAAGTTTTCACCTGCATCAGCAATCCCAGCGGGGAAATAAACATCCCCCCCAGCATTCTGCGAGAAATAACAGTCATAGAACCTAATTAAATAAGCGCGTGCGCCATATTTTACCGCAGGTGCAGTTCTGAATTGATAAAATTTCGCCTCTCTAACAACACAGCGACAAAAGCGAAAATCACCGGCAGTACCTTCACCATCAAACAGCATCGCCATTACGCCCTGGTTGATCGTACCACTATCGATACGATCGGGGCTGCATGGATACATTTCTATCTTTTCCAGGGTACATTCGATAGTCGGGCGGTTTTGCACGTTATACAGGCGCAATAATGCCTTGGGTGAATTTACATCCTGGTTAAATCCTTCATTGGCGAATAAGGCGCCACCGTTAGCATAAAGATTGATACGTGTGTTCCAAATGACAGGAGTGTCCAAACCATATTGGCGGTTCCCCTTAAAGCGCACTCCCGCTGGTTTGGGTGTCCAGTTGATGTGCGCCCCTGATGCCGTATCAATTAGCCATGTCAGCATGCGGTTAAAGGCAGGGGCGTTGTCATAACCGTCATTAACAAACTCTCCCGCCTTGTTGCGGTAAAACGGCTTGGCTCCCCACCATTCGGGATCGACACAGTCATCATAAATACGCTCCCAAATCGTATTGTTAGCATCTTTTATCAAAATCACACCGTCAACATCCCAACGATCAACCGTCGGGCTGGACACTTTCTTAATAAATCTGCCGCCAGTAAAACTATCCGTGACAACGATCTCCTCCACGTCACTCGTATTCACCGCAACATCATTCAACGTTGGTACATAATAAGTGGCACTTAATACGGGCAATGACATAGTTTATCCCTTAATAATATTGTCAGAGACGTATTTCTCGGACAGGGAAATTAACTATATCGAAACATATTTCTTAAACGACCATCTGCTGTTTGCTGAGGTATGACAGAACAAGGTGATGGAATTTATATCGAGTATTTATTATTTATAAGCGAATGTGCTGAGGCCGGGTTTGACTTCCCAACGCGGCTGCGCTTATCTGTCAGGACAAAACGACTGATTTTCTTGTTTTTTTCAGGGAGTGACAGATGGCGATTAACTGGCGGTACGGCGCATTGGCGGCCGCATTGGCGACAACGGTGTTACTGCAAGGCTGTGAGCAAAAGTCCGATCAAAACCATATCAAGGTCGGCGTGATCAACGGCGCCGAGCAGGACGTTGCCGAAGTGGCCAAACGGGTGGCAAAGGAAAAATACGGCCTGGAGGTCGAACTGGTGGGATTCAGCGGTTCGCTGCTGCCCAATGATGCCACCGACAAGGGCGAGCTGGATGCCAATGTGTTCCAGCATCGGCCATTCCTGGCACAGCAGAACCAGGATCATGGCTACAAGCTGGTTGCGGTCGGCAACACCTTCGTCTTCCCGATGGCCGGTTATTCGAAAAAATACGCCTCGGTCAGCCAATTACCGGACGGCGCCACCATCGCCATTCCCAACGATCCCACCAACCTTGGCCGCGCGCTGCTGCTGTTGCAAAAAACCGGCCTGATTACGCTCAAATCAGGTAAAGGGCTGCTGCCGACCGCTTTGGACATCAGCGCCAACCCGCACAATTACCGCATCATGGAACTGGAAGGTGCGCAGCTGCCGCACCTGCTGGACGATGCCAAGGTGGCGGTGGCGATCATCAGCACCACCTATATCAATCAAATCGGCCTGTCGCCCACCCGAGACAGTATTTTCATTGAGGATAAACAGTCGCCCTACGTGAATATCGTGGTAGCGCGCGAAGACCATAAAAACGCGCAAAACGTGCAAAACTTCGTGAAAGCCTATCAGTCGGACGAGGTCGCCAACGCCGCGGCCACCCTGTTTAACGGCGGCGCCGTCAAGGGCTGGTAAACCGCAACGCCCGATCGGCTATCGGGGTGGCATTCAGCCCCCCGATAGCCGGACAAAAAAAATGGCGATCCTCCGCTTGACCCTGACGTTACGTCAGGCTGTAGTCTTTCTGCACGCATAAGGGAGGAATACAGCATGTTATTGAAAGTCGGTGAACTGGCACGCCGCTCCGGTATTACCGTTCGCACCCTGCATTATTACGACAATATTGGCCTGCTGGTCCCTTCGGCGCGTTCCGACGCCGGTTATCGTTTGTATAACCGTGCTGATGTCACCCGTCTGCATCAGATACAGGCGCTGCGCCGTATGGGCGTTACGCTGGCGGAAGTCGGGACGATTCTGGCACGTTCGGAGCTGGCTTTGCCGGCGGTGATTGAAAAGCAGATTGCCATGCTCGATCGGCAACTGACACAGATCGCCACGCTGCGCCATCGCTTGCAGCAGCTGCACACACAGCTGACCGTTGGCAATGAACCGGCGCTGAACGACTGGCTGACCACGTTGGAGTTAATGACCATGTACGACAAGTATTTTACCACTGACGAATTGACGCAACTGCCGTTCTACCACCCTGACGCCGAGCGTCAGCAGGAGTGGGCATCCATGGTGGAGCAGGTGCGCCAACTGATGCAAAACGGCGTTGCGGCGCAGGATCCGCAGGCGCAAGCCATCGCACGGCGCTGGATGGTGACGCTGGAACGCGACACCGCCGGCAATCCGGCGTTTCTTACCCGCCTGAATACCATGCACGCCGACGAACCGTCCATGCGCCAGCAAACCGGCATTACGCCGGCAATGACCGATTACATTACTCGGGCATTTGCCGAAACCAAATTGGCGATTTACCAAAAATACCTGTCCGCCGAGGAATATGCCTACGTGCGCCGGCATTATTTTGATCGGATGCAGGAATGGCCGGCGCTGATCGCCAGCTTTCAACAGGCGGTTGACGACGGCGTCCCCCCAGATGGCGAGCACGCCCGCCAGTTGGCGTCCCAGTGGCTGGCGCTGTTCCGTTCCTATGCCGGCGACAACCCGGCAACGCAGATGAAAATCCGCCAGGCGATGGAGCAGGAACCAACGCTGAGCGAAGGCACCTGGCTGACGCCGGCGCTGCTGACCTATCTGCGCCAGGCGGTGAACAACCTGATGCGCGGCCAATAGGTTTCCCGCCGTTACTCGCCGTGGCGGGTAACGGCCTCCCCGGCGGTCAGATCGCTTGCTTATAACGCGATAACAAAGAGCAATTTACCTTGTCGTTTGGCAGCACGCATAATGGTTTCCCGTCTGATTTCATTCAGTAAACAGGATATACCATGTCACTTTCCGCAATGCCGCAGGCGCTGCTGTCGATTACCGATGCCACGCCGGCAGACCTCGTCGCCGTGGCAGATATTTATCGTCACCATGTGTTGCATGGCGCAGGTTCATTTGAAGAAACGCCACCGACGCTGGCAGAAATGCAACAGCGCCACGATAGCGTGCGGTCTGCCGGGTTGCCATGGCTGGTGGCGAAGCTGGAGGGTCAGGTGGTGGGATATTGTTATGCCACGCCGTATCGCCCGCGCCCCGCCTATCGGTTTACCGTGGAAGATTCGGTGTATATCGCCGCCGGCATGCAGGGCAGAGGCATAGGTAAAGCGCTGCTTGGCGCATTGATTGCCCGTTGCGAACGCGGCCCGTGGCGCCAGATGCTGGCAGTGGTCGGCGACTCGGCAAACAATCTCGGCTCACTGGAGCTGCATCGCAAACTGGGTTTTGCCAGCATTGGCACCTTGAACGCCGTCGGCTTCAAGTTCGGTTGCTGGCGCGATACCCACCTGATGCAGCGGGCACTGGCAGCAGGGAATACCACTCTGGCAGAGTAGGCGACAGCGCACGGACGCGCCCTGCCGCACGTCGGGTCAGTTTTTGAAACGGCCGCGGATCGCGCCAAGGGTCGATACCAGCAACAGCACCACGCCGCCGGCAACAAAGCCGAACGCCACGTTGAGCAGCGAAGGCACCACGCCCTGCACAATGTGATCGAATGATGGCATCACCGTGATATGCGACGCCCAGTCTTCAAACAGGTGATGCACTGACGGCAAGCCATGGGTCAAAATGCCGCCGCCGACCATGAACATGGCGATGGTGCCGACGATCGACAGGGTTTTCATCAGATACGGCGCCGCACCGACAATGGCCCGACCAACCGCCTGCGCCAGCGAGCTGGTCTTGCGGCTGAGGTACAACCCCAGATCGTCCAGCTTGACGATGCCGGCAACGATGCCGTACACGCCGACGGTCATGACAATGGCGATGCCACACAGCACGATCACCTGCTGGCTGAAGCTGGCAGCGGCTACGGTGCCGAGCGTAATGGCGATGATTTCCGCCGACAGCACAAAGTCGGTGCGTACCGCCCCTTTCACCTTGCGCTGTTCAAAGGCCGCCACGTCTTCATTCAGGTTCAGCGGTTCACTGTGCTCCCCTTCGCCCTTTTTATGCGTCAGGCTATGGAACACCTTTTCAAAACCTTCGTAACACAGGTAGGCGCCACCCACCATCAGCAACGGCGTAATCGCCCAAGGCGCGAAGGCACTGATCAGCAGCGCCAGCGGTACCAGAATCGCCTTGTTGATCAATGAGCCTTTCGCCACCGCCCATACCACCGGCAATTCACGATCGGCTTTTACCCCGGTGACCTGCTGCGCATTCAGCGCCAGATCGTCCCCCAACACCCCGGCGGTCTTTTTAGCCGCCATTTTGGTCATCAGCGAGACATCGTCCAGCAACGAAGCGATGTCATCAATCAGAGTCAGTAAGCTACTTCCGGCCAATTTGGGTCATCCTTATCAAAAAGAAAATCAAATGCGACAAAGCCAGACTGCCGACAACGTCAAAGAGTCGGGAGAACGTGCCGTTGGGCGCGTTGCGGCATCAACCGTCGGACAAATTTGCCGGGAGCAAACTTGAACCACCGGCACACCGGGATCTGTCCCAGCATGCCCCTGGCTGCGTCAGGTCCGGGTATCTCGCCCCAACGGTCGACTTTGTCACCAATCTCACAAAGCAATACCTTGTAAGCATAACGGGATTTAACAACGGATGCGTGGCTATCTTATGAATCAGCCAGCGTTTGATTAAGCATAGAACATCTTGCGGCAGGAGATGGCCGGCCCGTGGCAATCCGGGCCGGGATACGGCTTATTCGGCGGCGTTGCTCGCCAGACGTGCATCCTTCTGACGGCGGTAATCGCGCGCGGCGGCCGGAATTGGCGTCACCTTGCCGGTTTCAATCCAGCTGCGCAGTCGGCTGGCATCGGCAAAGTGGGTGTACTTGCCGAACGCGTCCAGCACCACCAGCGACACCGAGCGGTTGCCGATCATGGTACGCATCGCCAGACAGTGACCAGCCTGATTGGTAAAACCGGTCTTGGTCAGTTGGATATTCCATTTCGGGTTATACACCAGATGGTTGGTGTTACGGAACGGCAGCGTGTAATTGGGATCCTTGAAGCTCGCCATGCGTTCGGTGGTGGTGCTGAGCTGGCCGATCAGCGGGTACTGCTTGGTGGCCAGCAGCAGCTTGCTCAAATCGCGCGCGGTAGACACGTTGTGAATCGACAGACCGGTCGGTTCAACGTAATGAGTTCGGGTCATCCCCAGCGCCTTGGCCTTGGCGTTCATCGCGCTGATAAACGCGTTATATCCGCCAGGATAATGGTGCGCCAGACTGGCGGCAGCACGGTTTTCCGACGACATCAACGCCAGCAGCAACATATCCTTGCGGCTGATTTCACTGTTCAACCTGACGCGGGAATAGACGCCTTTCATTTCTGGCGTCTGATGAATGTCCACCGTTAACATCTCATCGAGCGGCAAATGCGCATCCAGCGTCACCATGGCGGTCATCAACTTGGTGATCGAGGCAATCGGCACCACTTCATCCGGGTTACGCGCATAAAGGACTTTATGACTGCTCATGTCCACTACCATCGCGCTGCCAGAGGCCAGCTCAGGCTGGGTGGCATGCAGAGCGGTAGCACTTTCGCTGGCCAGTGCGCGTGGCGCCAAACCCACGCCAGACTGCAATGCCAATAGGGTCAGAACCAAAACTCGGATTTTCACATGAATTACTCTGTCACAGATAGAGGGGATAGCTTGAGAAACTGCGAGGAAGTATAAATTAGCACTAGGGTCTTGGCACTGTGAATATGCGCGCCTATTTGTGACAAATTCTGTCGGCGGCAAACAGGCACAAAGCGCCAGTCTGGCGGGCTTGTCGGCCTGCGTTAAAAAGTGACAGCGCCGCTGGCCGCAGTCGATCAAGCCCAGTCGCTGGGCCGATGGCGCACCGTCAATCTGCCCGGTTGTCACACTGACGCGTATACTTAACGCCAACTGTCGGCAATACAAGGAGTCTGGGATGAACGAACTGGCCCACTATATTACGGATTACGGTTACTGGGCGTTATTCATCGGCTGCCTGGCGGAAGGGGAAACCATTACCATGCTCGGTGGCATGGCCGCGCATGAAGGGTTGTTGCAACTGCCCTGGGTGTTGGCGGTGGTGGCGCTTGGCGGCACGTTGGGGGATCAACTGCTGTATTTCGCCGGCCGGCGTTTTGGCGGCAAGGCGATCGCCCGCTTGAAGAGCCAGCAGCAGCGCATTGAGCGCGCGCAAAAACTGATCGCTCGCCATCCGATGCTGTTTGTCATCGGCGTGCGTTTCATGTACGGCTTTCGCATTATCGGCCCGGTATTGATCGGTGCCAGTCGATTACCGCCGTCGCGTTTTATCCCGTTGAATCTGCTCGGGGCACTATTATGGGCAACGATTTTTGTGCTGATCGGCTACTTTGGCGGGCAGGCAATGGAAGGCTTTCTTGCCGGCATCGACAAAAAGTTCTCCGCTCTGCTGCTGGTGGTCGTGGCGGTTGCCCTTATCTGGCTGCTGCGCTATTGGTGGCGCCGCCGCCATGCAAATGAATAGTCATTTATTCAGCATCAGCGTCAGCCCGAGTCATGCCAGTACATAATCGGATAACGCCGGTGAACCACCGGCCGGTTATTGCTGACGCATCAGTGCCACCAGCTCGCGGGCGGCTTTATCCAGCGGCTGATGCTTCAACCAGATCAGGTGGATCGGCAACCGCAGCGCGTTCTTGGTATTCTTGAATTTCAGGCGTGTCAGCCGCCCCTGCGCCAACAGCGGAGCGATCAGCGACTGCGGGAAGTTACCCCAGCCCAACCCGGCTTCCACCATGTTCAGCGCCATCTGCAAACTGTCGGTCCGCCAATAGGATTCCGCCACCCGCGGCCGCAGATCGGCCATCGGCAAGTCGCGGCTGGCGATGATGATTTGCCGCACATTGACCAGATCCTCCAGGTACAGCGCCGCATCGGCATGCCGCAACGCGCTATGTTGCGCCGATAGCGTGGCGATCAGCGATTCACTGCCGACAAAGTGAAACTGCTCGTTGATATTGACGTTCAAACCACCGAACGCCAGGCAAACGCCCACCCGCCCCTGATGCAACATATGCAACACGTCGTCCTGTGGCGCAGTCAGCACTTCGATATTCAATAGCGGATAATGTTCGGCAAGCGTGGTTACCGCCGTCAGCAACGCGCTGCTGTTAATGTCAGACGCCACGCCGATCGACAAGGTGCTTTCCAGCCCTTGCGAAAGCTCGATAGCGTGGATATGCAACTGCTTCAGCTGGTCGGCAATCAGCCGCGCATGCGGCGCCAACGCCAGAGCCATCGCCGTCGGCACCGGTTCGCGATGCGAGCGGTCGAACAGCTGAAACCCCAGCTCTGCCTCCATGTTGGCAATGCCCATGCTGACCGCCGATGGTACGCGTCGTAGCGCCCGGGCGGCTGCGGAAAACGAACCGCGATCGAGCACCGCCAGAAACAGCTCAATATTGTCACTGGAAAAATTCATAACAGCCAATCTATCAGTAAATCTGACAGCTCCTGACTTTTTCTATCAATAGTATTGACGCTATCTTAGCCGTCCGTTGGCCGGCCGTCACCCGGCGATCCGCTTATTGGCCAAAAATAAAGGAGCAAGGCACCATGCAAGGCGTTAAACGCAAACTGGTTTATATCACCGCCTATGAAATCATCGGTATGGCAATTTCGGCGCTCGGGCTGGCGCTGCTGTCCGGCAGCGCCCCCAGCAGTACCGGACCGCTGGCAGTGGTGATCACTACCATCGCGGTCAGTTGGAATTTCATCTACAACTGCCTGTTTGAATTCTGGGAAAGTCGCCAGGCGTCGCGCACCCGTACGGTCAAGCGCCGCATTGCCCATGCGGTTGGTTTTCAATTGACGCTGGTGGTGTATTTGATACCGCTGATTGCCTGGTGGATGGAGATTTCACTGTGGCAGGCGCTGCTGCTGGATATGGCGCTGATTGTCATTATCCCCTGCTACACCTTCGTCTATAACTGGGCATTCGATAAACTGTTTGGCTTACCGGCGTCGGCATTGCCAGCAGAAGAAACCGCCTGAACCACCGGCCGTGGCGCAGCCAGACGATGCGCCACGTCTCGGTTAATCTGCCAAGCCCGCGCGACTCACCGCCACCGTTGCCCTGCTTGCCAACATGAACTGACGGATCCCCTTCTCTCTCCAGCAGAAACTGCTGATTACTAAGGTGGCTAATATTCTCCCTTGTCACCAGTTTTAAATATCAGACAAATATATTTTATAACAAGCATCCTACTGCCACCGTATTATTTCCCCGACGAAAATGCGGTTTATTTTTGCGATACTCATCACATTATTCTATTTATCGATAATATTTTTATACATATTTCATCCTTTTGATAAATATATCATTTCATTCAATTAACAAATAATAAACACAATTATTCACGATTTCGTGCAGGGAACTTTTGCCTCATTTAAACAGAAAAGGTAGCATGCTCCGCCGTTATTTAATGGCAGATGTACAAACAATAAACAGCAGAATGACGCCATGACCTCATTCTCATGCGATTGCCAATAGCAATCGTTTGCTTGCAGTCAGAGCAAACTCAACGATAGACAGGAAAAACAGGACGGATGATGAAATCACACACAAAGTCGGCGCATGACAAGCACGCGGCGAGAAGACGTTGGTTAGACTCACATGAATCCGGTTATCACAAAAGTATGGGCAACCGGCAAATACAAATGATCGCCATCGGCGGCTCCATCGGCACCGGTTTGTTCCTTGGTACCGGCGGGCGCCTCGAAATGGCCGGACCGGCGTTGGCGCTGGTGTATCTGGTATGCGGGATCTTCTCGTTCTTTATTTTGCGTGCGTTGGGCGAACTGGTGCTGCATCGCCCTACCAGCGGCAGTTTTGTGTCTTATGCTCGCGAATTTCTCGGCGAAAAAGCCTCTTACGTCGCCGGCTGGATGTACTTCCTCAACTGGGCGATGACCGGCATCGTCGATATCACCGCGGTGGCGCTGTACATGCACTACTGGGGTACCTTCGCCGACGTATCGCAGTGGCTGTTTGCGCTGTGCGCGCTGGGTATCGTCGCGACCATGAACATGATCGGCGTGAAATGGTTTGCCGAAATGGAGTTCTGGTTTGCCTTGATCAAAGTGGTGGCGATTGCGCTGTTTCTGGTGGTGGGCGTGGTGTTCCTCGGCGTCGGTACGCCGATTGACGGCAACAACACCGGTCTGCACCTGATTACCGATAACGGCGGCATGTTCCCACACGGCCTGCTACCGGCGCTGGTATTGGTGCAAGGAGTAATCTTTGCCTTTGCCGGTATCGAGCTTATCGGCACCGCGGCCGGTGAATGCAAGGATCCGGAAAAAATGTTGCCCAAAGCGGTCAACAGCGTGATCTGGCGTATTGGTCTGTTCTATGTCGGTTCGGTGGTGCTGCTGGTGATGCTGCTGCCCTGGAACGCCTATCAGGCCGGTCAAAGCCCGTTCGTCACCTTCTTCAGCAAGCTTGGCGTGCCGTACATCGGTACCATCATGAATATCGTGGTGCTGACCGCCGCGCTGTCCAGCCTGAATTCGGGGCTGTATTCCACCGGGCGCATTCTGCGTTCACTGTCGATGGGCGGCTCGGCGCCGAAATTCATGGCCCGGATGAGCAGCCAGCAAGTGCCGTATGCCGGTATTCTGGTGACCTGTGGCATTTACGTGATCGGCGTACTGCTGAACTATCTGGTGCCGTCGCGAGTCTTTGAGATCGTGCTGAACATTGCCTCGCTGGGCATCATCAGCTCATGGGCATTTATCATCGTCTGTCAGATGCGTTTGCGTAAGGCTATCAAAGAAGGCAAAGCCAAACCGGTTTCCTTCAAGATGCCGGGGGCGCCGGTCACCTCCTGGCTGACGCTGCTGTTCCTGCTGGTGGTGGTGATCATGATGGCCTTCGATTACCCGAACGGCACCTGGACGGTTGGTACCATTCCGGTGTTGGCGATATTGCTGATTCTGGGCTGGTTCGGTCTGCGCAAACGCGCAGCGGAAGTCAAACTGGAACAACAGGCGCACGAAGAGCAGCCCCAGCAGTAAGCGCCGGGTTATCCGGGGCGCCGCCATGGCGCCCCATTATTTTTGCGCGCTAATCACCCGCGCAATATCGGCTGACGTCGCCAATGCGCGAACCTCGGCAAACAGATCGCTGGCCTCGGCGTATTCCTTACGTAAATAGCCCAACCACTGCTTGATGCGCGCCACGTGATACAGGCCGGTATCGCCCTGCTTTTCCAACCGTACGTATTTTTTCAGCAACTGCACCACCTGCGGCCACGGTAGCCGTGGTTCGTTGTATTTCACCACCCGGCTCAAATTGGGAATGTTAAGCGCACCGCGTCCGAGCATCACCGCGTCGCAGCCGGTGATCTGCATACATTGCTGTGCACTGGCGTAATCCCAGATTTCGCCGTTGGCAATCACCGGGATCGTCAACCGTTGGCGAATCTCGCCAATCGCCGCCCAGTTGATGCGCTCGGCCTTATAGCCGTCCTCCTTGGTACGGCCATGTACCGCCAGCTCGCTTGCACCGGCCTGTTGCACCGCGTCGGCGATTTCAAGGCTGTGCTGGGGCGAATCCCACCCCAGCCGCACCTTGACGGTTACCGGCAGCTCCGCCGGCACCGCTGCGCGCATGGCTTTGGCGCCCTGGTAGATAAGTTCGGGATCTTTGAGCAGCGTCGCGCCGCCACCGCTGCCGTTGACCGTTTTCGACGGACAGCCGCAGTTGAGATCCACGCCGTAGGAGCCGAGTTCTACCGCGCGGGCGGCGTTTTCCGCCAGCCATTCGGGGTACTGACCCAACAGTTGGATACGCACCAGCGTACCGGACGGTGTGCGACTGGCATGGTGCAGTTCGGGGCACAGGCGATAAAACGATTTCACCGGCAGCAGTTGATCGACCACGCGTAGAAATTCGGTGATGCACAGATCGTAATCGTTCACTTCGCTGAGCAATTCGCGGACCAGGGAGTCGAGAACGCCTTCCATCGGCGCCAATAAAACGCGCATTAACACCCACTCCAGTTAAAAAAGAGGCGCCATGATACGGGGGAACCCCGGCGCCAGACAACGTAATCTCAGCATAAAAAAAGCCGCCGATAAACGGCGGCCTGATGATTTACACGGTGAGCTTACTCAGCCGGTTTACTGCGACGTGGGCGACGCGCCGGTGGCGCACCACGACGTTGGCCATCGCCCTGTGGCCGCGCGTTGCCATTGCCACGGTTTTCACGCTGACCGCCGCCGTTGCCATTGCGCTGGCCGCCGCCGTTGCCGCGTGGCGCACCGCGCCCGCCGCCTTGACGACCGTTGATGATCGGCTCCGCCTTGATGGTCGGATCCGGTTCATAACCCGGCAGGGCAATACGTGGAATTTCACGCTTGAGCAGGCGTTCGATGTCGCGCAGCAGTTTATGTTCGTCGACGCACACCAGTGAGATCGCTTCACCGGTACGCTCGGCACGCCCGGTACGACCGATGCGGTGCACGTAATCTTCCGGCACGTTCGGCAGCTCGTAGTTCACCACGTGCGGCAGCTGGTCGATATCCAGACCGCGTGCGGCGATATCGGTGGCAACCAACACGCGAATTTTGCCGTCCTTGAAGTCGGCCAATGCACGCGTACGCGCACCCTGGCTTTTATTGCCGTGGATCGCGGCGGCGGTGATGCCGTCCTTGTTCAGCTGTTCAGCCAGGTGGTTGGCACCGTGCTTGGTGCGGTTAAACACCAGCACCTGACGCCAGTCGCCTTCGCCGATCATCTGCGACAACAGTTCCCGCTTACGCTTCTTGTCAACGAAATGCACGCTTTGTTCGATCTGTTCGGAGGCGGTGTTGCGACGTGCAACTTCCACCGACGCCGGGTTGTGCAGCAGCTTGCTGGCCAGCCCTTTGATTTCGTCAGAGAAGGTGGCGGAAAACAGCAGGTTTTGGCGCTTCGGCGGCAGCTTGGACAGCACGCGACGGATATCATGGATAAAGCCCATATCCAGCATGCGGTCGGCTTCGTCGAGCACCAGAATTTCGATTTTGGACAGGTCAACGGCGTTCTGATGTTCCAGATCCAGCAGACGGCCCGGCGTTGCCACCAGAATGTCCACGCCGCCGCGCAGTTTCATCATCTGCGGGTTGATGCTGACGCCGCCAAACACCACCAGCGAACGCAGACGCAGGTGTTTACTGTAGGCTTGCACGTTTTCGCCGATTTGCGCCGCCAGTTCGCGGGTTGGCGTCAGGATCAACGCACGCACCGGACGACGGCCTTTGACCGCATGGTCATGCTTGCTCAGCAGTTGCAATACCGGCAGGGTAAAACCAGCGGTTTTGCCGGTACCGGTCTGGGCGCTGGCCATCAAATCACGGCCTTCAAGCACCACAGGGATCGCCTGACGCTGGATTGGCGTAGGTTCGCGATAGCCCTGTTCTTCAACAGCGCGCAGGATTTCAGCACTTAAGCCGAGGGTTTCAAATGACATAGTAGAGAAAGACTCCAGATCCCCCCTAACCTAAACAAAGTTCGGTGCAGTTTCCGGGGAGGACGATCAGACGGGACATTAAGCATGACCACGAGGGATTGGCACAAACTGCAGTGCACCAAGCGGCCGATTGTAGCAGAAGTCGAACAAGAAAAGGCAATTTTAGCGCGCGATAGCACATTATGCCGGAAAACTGGCCAGGCGACGACTCATTGACTTACTAAATGAAGGGTTATAGTGCTTGCATTCTCACGCAACCCGCCTAAAGTTAATCATACGATTGATTAACTTTTGCAGGCGATGCCGTATGCCTCTTGCTGAAAGTACGCCCCCGAACAACCGCCCACGCGGCGAACAGGCGCGCGAACAGTTGATTAGCGCTGCCATCGACGTGTTTGGCGAATTCGGCATTCAGGGTGCCACTACCCGCGTTATCGCCCAGCGAGCCGGCCAGAATATCGCCGCCATTACCTACTATTTCAGCTCCAAAGAAGGACTTTATCTGGCGGTCGCACAATGGATTGCCGATTTTATCCAACAGGCTTTCCGACCGCTGGCCGACGAAATCGACCGTTTCTGGCTGCTGCCAGCAACGGAACGCTTGCCGGAACACTATCTCTACCACCTCAAGCGCGGACTGCTGGCCTTCAGTGAACTGATGACCCAGCCGCATACGCTCAATCTCAGCAAAATCATGTCGCGCGAACAGCTCTCCCCCTCAGACGCCTATCCGCTGATCCATCAGCAGGTCATCGCGCCGCTGCATGACAAACTGTGCCGACTGCTGGCGGCCTACAGCGGTATCGACGCGCAATCCACCAAAATCGTGCTGCATACCCATGCGCTGCTCGGAGAGGTGCTGTCGTTTCGCGTGGCGCGCGAGACCATCCGCCGTCAGGCCGGCTGGCAGCATATTGGCCCGAATGAAGCGGCGCAAATCGCTGAGGTACTGGCTGAACATATCGATCTTCTGGTTAATGGCTTACGCCACCGTTATGGCGCATAAACTTTGGCAGGGAGTGTTATGAACAACAAAAGAGTCATTTGGATGCTGGCGATTGTGGCACTGCTCGCCGCCGCAGCCGCCGGGTGGTGGTATTACCAGCAGCAACAGCACAAGCCCTTGACGCTGTATGGCAATGTGGACATCCGCACCGTCAATCTGGGCTTTCGCGTCAGCGGGCGGTTGTCCTCGCTGACGGTGGATGAAGGCGATACCGTGCAACCCGGTCAACTGCTCGGCAAACTGGATGACGGCCCTTATCGCAATGCATTGCAGCAGGCCAAGGCCAACGTTGGCAGCGCTCAGGCCAGACTGGCGCTGTTGCTGGCCGGCTATCGCGCCGAAGAGATAGCCCAGGTGCGATCCGAAATGGCGCAAAAACTCTCCGCCTTTAACTATGCCGACAGTTTTCTAAAACGCCAGCAGGGATTATGGGCGAAAAGCGCCACGTCCGCCGATGCGCTGGAGGATGCACGCACCGCGCGCAACCAGGCACAGGCCAACTTGCAGGCGGCAAAGGACAAACTGGCGCAATATCTCAGCGGCAATCGGCCGCAGGAAATCGAGCAGGCCAAAGCGGAAGTGGCACAGGCGCAAGCCTCACTGGCTCAGGCGCAGTTGGACGTCCAGGACACCGGCTTGTTGTCACCGTCCGCCGGCACCGTACTGACTCGGGCGGTGGAGCCGGGCACCATGCTCAGCGCCAGCAGTACGGTATTCACCCTGTCGCTGACCACGCCGGTGTGGGTACGCGCCTACGTCAGTGAAGCCAGTCTCGGCCAGGCAGCGCCGGGGACCGAACTGGAAATCTATACCGATGGGCGTCCGGGCAAACCGTATCACGGCAAAATCGGCTTCGTGTCGCCAACCGCCGAATTTACGCCGAAAAGCGTCGAAACCACCGACTTGCGTACCGATCTGGTGTACCGCCTGCGGGTGATCGTCACCGACGCCGACGACGGATTGCGCCAGGGCATGCCGGTCACCCTGCGCTTTGCCAACGGCCAGCAACCCTAGGTCATAATCTGTTGGGAATGGTGATGGAACAACAACGGGCACATACCATCGATCTGGAGGCGTTGGAAAAACGCTTCCCTGCGCTGGATAAACCGGCGGTAGCCAGCCTGACCATCCAGTTGCGCAGCGGCGCGGTGACCGGGCTGGTGGGGCCGGATGGCGCGGGTAAAACCACCCTGCTGCGCATGCTGGCCGGTCTGTTGAAGCCCAGCAGCGGCACGCTGCGCGTCGCCGGGCTGGATCCGATCGCCCAGGATCGTCAATTGCACGCCATTCTTGGCTATATGCCGCAGAAATTCGGCCTGTATGAAGATCTGACGGTGATGGAAAACCTGACGCTGTATGCCGATCTGCGCGGCGTTATCGGCGAACAGCGCCGCACCACCTTCGAACGCCTGCTGGCGTTTACCGATCTGACGCGTTTTACCGATCGCCTGGCCGGCAAGCTGTCTGGCGGCATGAAGCAAAAGCTGGGGTTGGCCTGTACCCTGGTTGGCGAACCGCAGGTGCTGCTGCTGGATGAGCCAGGGGTCGGCGTCGATCCGATTTCGCGCCGCGAACTGTGGCGCATGGTGCACGAGCTGGCTAACGACGGCATGCTGATCCTGTGGAGCACCTCCTACCTCGACGAAGCCGAGCAGTGTCGCGAAGTTTTGCTATTGAACGAAGGCGAACTGCTGTTCAGCGGCGCTCCCAAAGAGCTGACCCAGCGCATGGCCGGGCGAACGGTACTGATCGCCGTACCGGCCGGCAGCCATCGCGCGCTGCTGCAACGGGCGATCTGCCTGCCGACGGTCACCGACGGCGTCATCCAGGGCAAGTACCTGCGGTTGATCCTGAAACCGCATGTCGATCATCGTCAGGTGCTTGACGATCTGGCGGTTGCCGATGCGCAACTGATGGAAGCGGAACCGCGCTTTGAAGATGCGTTTATCGATTTGCTCGGCGGTGGGCCAAACAGTCGTTCGGCGCTGGCGGATATCATGCCCAGCGTCGAGGGCAACAGTACGGAGACGGTGATCGAAGCGCAGAGCCTGACCAAAAGGTTCGGCGACTTCGCCGCCACCGACCATGTGGATTTCAAGGTGCAGCGCGGTGAAATCTTCGGCCTGCTGGGGCCGAACGGTGCCGGCAAGTCCACCACCTTTAAAATGATGTGCGGCCTGCTGGTGCCCAGCGACGGCAAGGCGCTGGTACTGGGGATGGATCTTAAAACCGGTTCCGGCAAGGCGCGTCAACATCTGGGCTATATGGCGCAGAAATTCTCGCTGTATGGCAACCTGACGGTGGCGCAGAACCTTAAATTCTTTTCTGGCGTCTATGGGTTGAGCGGCAGGCGACAGCGCGAGAAAATCAACGAAATGTCCAGCGCCTTCAATTTCGCGCCCATCCTCAACCAGACGCCGGATGCGCTGCCGCTCGGTTTCAAGCAGCGTTTGGCGTTGGCCTGTGCGCTGATGCACGAACCGGACATTCTGTTTCTCGATGAGCCGACCTCCGGAGTCGATCCGCTGACCCGGCGCGAGTTCTGGCTGCATATCAACGGCATGGTCGATAAAGGCGTGACGGTGATGGTCACCACCCACTTTATGGACGAAGCGGAATACTGCGATCGCATCGGGCTGGTGTATCGCGGAAAAATCATCGCCGCCGGCACGCCGGACGATCTCAAACAACGCATCGCCAGCGACCACAATCCGAATCCGTCAATGGAGCAGGCGTTTATCGAACTGGTGCAGGGTTACGATCGGGAGGAACAGCCGTGAACGACAAGGTGGCCAATAACCGCAATTCGTTGCCGACGGGCGACAGCCGATTCTCCTGGCGACGGCTGCGCGCACTGTGCCTCAAGGAAACGCGACAGATGCTGCGCGATCCCAGCAGCTGGCTGATCGCGTTTTTAATCCCGCTGATGCTGCTGTTCATCTTTGGTTATGGCATCAATCTGGATTCCAGCAAGCTGCGCCTCGGTATTCTACTTGAGCAGCAAAGTGAAGACGCGCGCGATCTGGCCAATGCCTTTGCCGGATCGCCGTATATCGATCCCACCATCAGTGATAATCGTCAGGCGCTGATCGAAAAAATGCAGGCCGGCACCATCCGCGGTCTGGTGGTGATCCCGGTGGATTTCGCCCAGCGCATGGCGCGGCCGTTCGATCAGGCGCCGATCCAGATCGTCACCGACGGCAGCGAGCCCAACACCGCCAATTTTGTGCAGGGCTACACCCAGGGGGTATGGCAAGTGTGGCAGCAACAGCGCGCCACCGACGCCGGGCGTGAGGATCGGCCGCTGATCGAGGTGCAGATGCGCTATTGGTTCAACCCGGCGGCCATCAGCCAGCACTTTATCATTCCCGGCGCCATCACCATCATCATGACGGTAATCGGCGCGATCCTCACCTCGCTGGTGATCGCCCGCGAATGGGAACGCGGTACCATGGAGGCGCTGCTGTCAACGCAGGTGACGCGCAGCGAGCTGTTGCTGTCCAAACTGGTGCCCTATTATTTCCTTGGCATGATCGCCATGGCGTTGTGCATGGTGGTATCGGTGTTTATCTTTGGCGTGCCGTACCGCGGTTCGCTACTGCTGCTGTGGGTCATTAGCAGCCTGTTCCTGATCGGTACGCTGGGCATGGGACTGTTGATTTCCACCGTTACCCGCAACCAGTTTAATGCGGCAATGGTGGCGCTGAACGCCGCCTTCCTGCCTTCGATTATGCTTTCCGGTTTTATTTTTCAGATCGACAGCATGCCGGCAGTGGTGCGCGCCGTTACCTATATCATCCCGGCACGCTACTTTGTCAGCACGCTGAAAACGCTGTTTCTGGCGGGCAATATCGGCTCGATGCTGCTGATCAACCTGCTGTTCCTGGTTGCTTCAGCGGTGGTGTTTATCGGTCTGACCGCCTGGAAGACCCAGCGACGACTGGATTAAGGGGAAACCATGTTCCATCGGCTTTGGACATTGATTATCAAGGAAATGCAGTCGCTGCTGCGCGATCCGCAGACCCGCGCCATTCTGGTACTGCCGGTCATTTTGCAGGTGCTGCTGTTCCCGTTCGCCGCTACGCTGGAAGTGACCAATGCCACCATTGCAGTGTACAGCGAGGACAGCGGACACGCGTCGGTCGAGCTGACCCAACGCTTCGCCAAAGCGAAAGCCTTCCCGCATGTGCTGCTGTTGCGCAGTCCGCAGCAGATCCGCGATACCATCGATAATCAGCGGGCGCTGTTGCTGATCCGCTTTCCGGCGCAGTTTTCACGCGATATTGCCAACGGCAACCCGGCACCGCTGCAGCTGATCCTCGATGGCCGCAACTCCAACAGCGCGCAGATTGCCGCCAACTACGTTCAGCAGATCGTGCAGGATTATCAAAATGAACTGATTGGTCAACGGCAGAAACCCAATAACAGCGAGCTGGTGGTACGCAACTGGTATAACCCGAATCTCGATTATAAATGGTTTGTCGTGCCGTCGCTGATTGCCATGATCACCACCATTGGCGTGATGATCGTCACCTCGCTGTCGGTGGCGCGCGAACGGGAACAGGGCACGCTGGAGCAGCTACTGGTTTCCCCGCTCAATACCTGGCAGATATTTATCGGCAAAGCGGTGCCGGCACTGATGGTCGCCACCTTTCAGGCCTCGATCGTACTGCTGATTGGCATCTTTCTCTATCAGATCCCGTTTGCCGGCTCACTGCTGCTGTTCTATGCCACCATGCTGATCTACGGGCTGTCGCTGGTGGGCTTCGGGCTGCTGATTTCATCGCTGTGCGCGACCCAGCAGCAGGCGTTTATCGGCGTGTTCGTGTTTATGATGCCGGCCATTCTGCTTTCCGGCTACGTTTCGCCGGTGGAAAACATGCCGGTGTGGTTGCAGAACCTGACCTGGGCCAATCCGATTCGCCACTTTACCGACATCACCAAACAGATCTACCTGAAAGACGCCAGTTTTGCCATTATCTGGCACAGTCTATGGCCGCTGCTGGCGATCACCGTGACCACCGGCAGCGCCGCCTATGCCATGTTCCGCCGCAAGATTGCCTGACGGCACGGCGATGCGGCTCGGTAACCGCGCCCGTCGCCCCCACGGAGAAACGGTGATGAGCGATAATCCGACGATAAAAAACGACGAATTCAACAGTATGATCCGCTTTGCCTTTCGGCTGGCCATCATCAGCCTGCTGATGGTGGTGATTATCTATCTGGCCGGCGTACTGCTGCCGGAGGACAGCGCGGAATGGGTCAATCTGGCGATGCTGGCGCTGGTCGGCGGCAATCTGATCGCCAATCTGGCGGTGTTTTACCTGGCGCTGGTCGGGCTGTTCAAATCGTCGTTGAAATGGCGCGCGCTGCTGTCATTGCTGACTGCGCTGGCGGTGTTCGCGCTCTACGCCATTGCCCTGTTGCTGGTGACCTAGCCGGCAGTGGCAGCCTGGCCATGGGCAACCCGCCTTGCCGATGGCTGGCGCTTAGCGTTGCGCGATGTTGGCCGCTGAGCTTTTGCTAAAGCCTTCAAACGGGTTCCAACCCTGGATACCCTTCGTTTCCTTCAGGTAGTAGGCGTAATTGGCGGTCATTGCGCACATCACCGCATAGGCGATATTCACCCCGCGTACCAGCCCGTCCAGATCGTTGCCGGTCGAATATTCAACCATGCCGATGATCACGTTAACTACGCACATGCCGACGAACAGCACCAGCCCTTTCTTCCACAATCCGAGAATGCAGAAATAGATAATGCCGAAGAAAAAGGCGAAAAAATTCATCATGTACTTCAAGCGGCCAAAGAAACCCAGCTCCTTGATTTTCTGCCGGTATTCGTCAGACGTGATATCGCCGCCGACGCTATCGAACAGCGCAAAACGCGCCTGCCATTTTAGGCTTAACTCTTTATGCATAAACACCTCTTTACCATCACTGTAATTTTTAAATTATGACCTTTCCATAGAGCCTAGTCATTCAACGAAATAGCCCTATTGATGTCAATAAAACAGCAAAGAATTATTAATGTATTATACGCTGGCGCAAAAAAAGGCGCCGTCGTCAGACAGCGCCCGGGGGCGGTTTTCGATCGTTTGCGCGCCGCTATGACGCGCTCCGACTATTAGCGGCGGTTGCCGAAAATGCGCAACAGCATCAGGAACAGGTTGATGAAATCCAGGTACAGCGTCAGCGCGCCAACGATGGCGTATTTGCGAAAACCGTCCTTGTCATCCGGGTTGAGCTGCTCGCCCATCGCTTTCAGTTTCTGGGTGTCATAGGCCGTCAGGCCAACGAACACCACCACGCCGATATAGGTGATCGCCCACATCAATGCGGTACTCTTCAGCCAGAAGTTGACCAGCGAGGCCAGCACGATGCCGATCAGCGCCATAAACAGCATATTGCCGAAGCCGCTAAGATCGCGCTTGGTGGTGTAGCCATACAGGCTCATGGCGCCAAACATGCCGGCGGTAACCACGAAGGTGCTGGCAATCGAACTGTAGGTATAAACGATAAAGATGCTGGATAACGTCAAGCCGGTCAGCGCCGAATACAGCATGAAGAGCGAGGTGGCCACCGCGCCACTCAGGCGGTTCACCATGCCGGAAATAACGAACACCAGCGCCAACTGCGCGATGATCAGGCCAAAGAAGGTGATCTGGCTGGAAAAGATGAAGTTGAGTATCGCCGGCGTGTTCGCCGCGTACCAGGAAACAAAGGCCGTTAACAGCAGGCCACAGGTCATCCAGCCATACACCTGCGCCATATAGGTTTGAATGCCGCTGCCGGCACGTTCGACGATCGAACCATTGGAACGTGGATATCGGTCCATGACGGTTACCTTTTACATGTAAAACCAAAGTTCGGGGAAAGCCCCCACCGGTATTAAGCGTACCACAGAATATGTAACCCGCTGCGGACAAAGGTATGGATTTGTTACCCCAGCCTGCGGCCTACCAGCGTTTTGCCGCCTGCCGATCGCTGTCACGCGCGTCAACCCAGCGTTCACCCTGTCCGGTGGCTTCACGCTTCCAGAACGGGGCGCGGGTCTTCAGATAGTCCATGATAAATTCGGCGGCGTCGAACGCCATGCTGCGATGTGCGCTGGTGACACCAACGAACACGATTTCATCACCAGGGAACAGTTCGCCCACCCGATGGATGACGCTGACGCGCTGCAGCGGCCAACGCTCGCGAGCTTCCACCACGATGGCGGTCAAGGCTTTTTCGGTCATGCCGGGATAATGTTCCAGCGTCAATGCGCTGACGTCAGCGCCCAGATTATGATTGCGCACCTTGCCGGTGAAGGTCACTACCGCGCCATCATCATCGCACTGCGCCAGCCACTGGTATTCCTCGCCCACGCCAAACGGCGCGCTACCCACGCGAATACGCGTATTTTCCACGCTCATCCTCCGGTTACCGGCGGAAAGAAAGCGACTTCATCACCGGCGTTCAGCGGGTGCTCCGCGCCCACCAGCGACTGATTTACCGCCATCAACAACTTGCCTGACTCCAGCGCCAGCGCCCAGCGATCGCCGCGCTGGCACAGCGCCTGACGCAGTGCTTCGACGTTGGCAAACTCCGCCGGCAGGCTCAGGCTTTCAGTGCCAATCAGTTCACGTACCTGTGCGAAAAACAGAATATCAATCATATCTCACCTCAAAATCGCCGGATTTTCCGCCGCTTTTCGCCAGCAGACGCACCGGGCCAATCACCATGTCCTTCTGCACCGCTTTGCACATGTCGTAAATGGTCAGCGCAGCCACCGACGCAGCGGTCAACGCTTCCATTTCCACCCCGGTTTTGCCGCTCAGGCGGCAGCGGGTTTCGATACGCACCCGGCTATGCTCCGGCTGTGCTTCCAGTTGGACTTCGACTTTGCTCAACATCAGCGGGTGGCACAGCGGGATCAGTTCCCAGGTGCGTTTCGCCGCCTGAATGCCGGCAATGCGCGCGGTGGCAAACACATCGCCCTTGTGGTGGCTGCCGTCGACGATCATCGCCAGCGTAGCGGCATGCATCTCGACAAAGGCTTCGGCTCGCGCTTCGCGTACCGTTTCCGCCTTGGCCGAAACATCGACCATATGCGCTTCGCCGGCGGCGTTTATATGAGTTAGCTGCGTCATGGGGTTACTTCTTCAGATGTGGATGAAAATTGCACGGGCGGTTACGCGCATCCAGCTGCGATTCGATAATGCGTTCCCATGCGGTACGGCAGGCGCGGGTAGATCCCGGCATGGCGAACAGCACCGTCTGGTTGGCAATACCGGCCAGCGCGCGCGACTGAATGGTCGCCGTGCCGATGTCTTCATATGACACCATGCGAAACAGTTCGCCGAAGCCGTCGATCTGACGGTCGAACAGCGGCAGCAGCGCTTCCGGCGTGTTGTCACGCGCGGTGAAGCCGGTGCCACCGGTAATCAGCACCGCCTGCACCCGATGGTCGGCGATCCAGGCGGAAACCTGCGCGCGAATCTGGTAAATGTCGTCTTTGACAATGGCGCGCGCCACCACCTGATGCCCGGTTTCCAACGCCGCTTGCTGCAAATAGTGACCAGAGGTGTCCTCTGCTTCACCGCGACTGTCAGAGACGGTCAAAATGGCGATACGCGCCGGGATGAATTCGCTGCTGGCATGGCTCATGTCGCTGCTCCTGTACTGTAAGATCCTGATTGCCTTGGCAAACGCCGGATCAGCCGCCAATGAAAGAAAGGTTCTGGGTAATGCCGCTGTTGCCCTGATGCAGAAAATGGGTCTGTTTCTTGCTCAGCAAGCCGCTCTGAATACGTTGTTTCAGCACCTGCAACTGTCGATCGTCAGCCAGCAGGTCGCGCAGCGGGATCCCCTGTTCACCAAACAGGCACAAATGCAGATTACCGATGGCGGAAACCCGCAGCCGGTTGCAGCTGGCGCAGAAGTCTTTTTCGTATGGCATGATAAGCCCGACTTCGCCCAGGTAATCCGGATGGCTGAACACCTGCGCCGGGCCATCGCTGCGGCCACGCGGTTGCCGCTGCCAGCCTTGCCGTTCCAGTTGCTGGCGCAGCACTTCTCCCGAAACGTGGTGTTTGCGGAACAAATCGCCGCCTTCGCCGGTTTCCATCAGTTCGATGAAACGCAGTTGAATCGGGCGTTGGCGGATCCAGTTGAGGAAGGTGTCAAGCTGGTGATGGTTGACGTCGCGCATCAGCACCGCATTGACTTTCACCTTGCTGAAGCCGGCAGTAAAAGCGGCATCGATTCCCGCCATCACCTGGTGGAACTTGTCCTGACCGGTAATGGCATGAAACTGGCGCGCATCGAGACTGTCGACGCTGACGTTGATGGCGGTCAAGCCGGCGTCACGCCACTGCGCAACGTCGCGCGCCATGCGATAGCCGTTGGTGGTCACCGCCAATTGGCGGATCGCCGGGTTTTCACGCACGGCGGCAATGATGTCGGTAAAGTCGCGGCGCAACGACGGCTCGCCGCCGGTCAGCCGCACCTTTTCGGTGCCGAGTTCGGCAAACGCCCGGCTGACGCGCCGAATTTCATCCAGCGACAGAAAGGCCTTGGGGCTGGCGGTCGGTTTGTAGCCATCCGGCAGACAGTAGGTACAACGGAAGTTGCACACGTCGGTGATCGACAGGCGCAGGTAATAGAACTTGCGCTCAAAAGCATCGGTAAGTTGCGGCACCATAACACCTTTCCAAGTCGGGAGATGCAGACATTTCTAGCTGCACCCTGGTGGCTGACTTCGCCACGGCCCAGGCGCCATATCATTCACGTGGAATAACGTAGGCCCAAGGGCTAGGAGTTTTGATTTCATCTGCCTGCGTCTGGCAAACCGCACCGCCAGTGACGGATGCTGTTTGCCACCTGCGGGGATACGACCATGCACGTAGCCGGAATGAAACCGTGGTTTTCAGCAGAATTCTAGCGCCAATTATCGACGATAGCCAATGTGCAATTTCGCTATATAATTGTCTATACAGCGATTTTAGGCTCTGCCAAACAAGTTAAGCATGATAACCGCTGCTTGCGCAGACGAATTGACCAGAATCAGGCAAATGACACTCTTCTTCGCCTTTTTGCGCCAAATCCGCTACTTTATGCGCTAAACAGCGTGCAGCGTAACGGGCATCTGCCGGTAAACCGTCTCAGAAATACGCCAGTCCAGCGATAGCAAACGGACAGGTATAAGGAATTTTATGCGTAATCGTACCCTCGCCGATCTGGATCGCGTGGTGGCATTAGGCGGCGGCCATGGCCTTGGCCGCGTGATGTCATCGCTGTCGTCTTTGGGATCCCGCCTGACCGGCATCGTCACCACCACCGATAATGGCGGCTCCACCGGGCGGATCCGTCGCTCTGAGGGCGGCATTGCCTGGGGTGATACCCGGAACTGCCTGAACCAGCTGATAACCGAACCCAGCGTCGCCTCCGCCATGTTTGAATACCGTTTCAGCGGCAACGGCGAGCTGTCGGGACATAATCTGGGTAATCTGATGCTGAAGGCACTCGATCACCTGAGCGTGCGGCCGCTGGAAGCGATCAACCTGGTTCGCAGTCTGTTGAAAGTCGATGCGGCGTTGATCCCGATGTCGGAACAGCCGGTGGATCTGATGGCACACGATCACGAAGGCAATCACGTCTATGGCGAAGTCAATGTCGATCAACTGACCGCGATGCCGCAGGAATTGATGCTGTCGCCGCATGTGCACGCCACCCGAGAAGCGGTGGATGCGATTGCGCAGGCGGATTTGATTCTGATTGGCCCGGGCAGTTTCCTGACCAGCCTGATGCCGCTGCTGTTGCTTGACGATTTGACCCAGGCCCTGCGCCGCAGTAGCGCCAACCTGATTTATATCGACAATCTGGGGCGCGAGCTCAGCGTTGCCGCCGCCGCGCTGTCGCTAAAAGACAAGCTGGATCTGATGGAAGAAAAGATCGGCCGTAAAATGATCGACGCAGTGATCGTCAGCCCGGCGATCAATAGCGCTTCGGTGCAGGATCGGGTTGTGATTCAGCAAAACCTTGAGGCCAGCGACATTCCCTACCGTCACGATCGCCAACTCCTGCGCCAGGCGCTCGAAAGGGCGCTGATTGAACTGGCGGCACGCCCTTAGTCTTTGCCCTGATACCATGGATTCTCGCCGATCATGGCGAGATAAAGATCTTCTACCTGCTTGCGCGCCCACGGCGTGCGGCGCAAAAACTTCAGGCTGGACTTGATGCTCGGATCGCTGCTGAAACAGTTGATGCGGATGCGCTCGGCCAGCCCGGACCAGCCGTAGGTCGCCACCAGCCGGTTTAACAACTGCTCCAGCGTGATGCCATGCAACGGATCTTTGGATTTATGTTCGCTCATCGTGCAATTCAACTCATTTGGCTTGGCATATTCGGCCGCACACCTTAATCAGCTTTGCCGGGCGCGACAAGAAATTTGTTACTTTATCGCCCCCGGCTACGACTGCGTCAGGAGATGGCGATAAACTGCTCGCGCAACTGATGGATTTCATCCCGCAACGCCGCCGCCTGTTCGAACTCCAGATTCTGTGCGTGGGTGTACATCTGTGCTTCCAGCTCGCGGATCTTCTGATCCAGCGCTTTAGGAGTGAGCTGCTGATACTGGGTAGCGTTTTCTGCCGCCTTGCTCTTCCCTTTGCCCTTGCCACGCGATGACGGCTGACCCAGTTGCAGGATATCGGCAATTTTCTTGTTCAGCCCCTGCGGCACAATGCCATTTTCCTGGTTGTACGCCTGCTGTTTGGCGCGGCGCCGCTCGGTTTCGCCGATCGCTCTGGCCATCGAGTCGGTGATTCTGTCGCCATACAGAATCGCCTTGCCGTTCAGGTTACGTGCCGCACGGCCGATGGTCTGGATCAACGAGCGTTCGGAACGCAGGAAGCCCTCTTTATCTGCGTCGAGAATCGCCACCAGCGACACCTCAGGCATGTCCAGGCCTTCTCGTAACAGGTTGATGCCCACCAGCACGTCAAACTCGCCCAGACGCAAATCACGAATGATTTCGACGCGTTCGACGGTGTCGATGTCGGAATGCAGATAACGTACGCGCTCGCCGTGCTCTTCAAGATATTCGGTCAGATCTTCCGCCATGCGTTTGGTCAGCGTGGTCACTAGCACCCGCTCGTTGACTGCTACCCGTTTACGGATCTCCGACAGCAGATCGTCGACCTGGGTCGTCACCGGCCGCACTTCCACTTGCGGATCCAGCAGACCGGTCGGCCGCACTACCTGGTCGATCACGTCGCCACCGGATTTTTCCAGTTCGTATTTGCCCGGCGTCGCCGAAACGTAAATGGTTTGCGGTGCCAGCGCCTCGAACTCCTCAAAGCGCATGGGTCGGTTGTCCAGCGCCGAAGGCAGGCGGAAACCATATTCCACCAGCGTTTCCTTGCGCGAACGGTCGCCTTTGTACATACCGCCAATCTGCGGGATGGTGACGTGCGATTCATCCACCACCAACAGGCCATCAGCAGGCAGATAATCGAACAACGTCGGCGGTGGCTCACCCGGGCCGCGACCGGACAGATACCGCGAATAGTTTTCGATGCCCGAACAGTAGCCAAGCTCGTTCATCATTTCCAGATCGAACTGGGTGCGCTGCGTCAGCCGCTGCTCTTCCAGCAGTTTGTTATTGGCCAGCAGCACCTGACGACGCTCGGTCAGATCGACCTTGATCTCTTCCATCGCCTGCAGAATGCGTTCACGCGGCGTGACGTAATGCGACTTCGGGTAAATGGTAAAACGCTGCACCACCTGTTCGACCTGACCGGTGAGCGGATCAAACAATGACAACCGCTCGACCTCCTCGTCGAACAGTTCAACTCGCAGTGCCAGCTCGTCGGATTCCGCCGGGAAGATATCGATCACTTCGCCACGCACCCGGAAGGTAGCGCGCTGGAACGCCTGATCGTTACGGGTATATTGCAGCTCCGCCAGTCGGCGCAGGATCGAACGCTGGTCGATGATCATGCCCTTGGTCAGGTGCAGCATCATCTTGAGGTACAGATCCGGATCGCCCAGACCGTAGATCGCCGAGACCGACGCCACCACCACCACGTCACGCCGCTCCAGCAGCGCTTTGGTCGCCGACAGGCGCATTTGCTCAATATGTTCGTTTACCGAAGCGTCCTTTTCGATGAAGGTATCCGAGCTCGGCACGTAGGCTTCCGGCTGGTAGTAATCGTAATACGAGACAAAGTATTCCACCGCATTCTCGGGGAAGAACTCTTTCATTTCGCCGTACAGCTGCGCCGCCAGCGTTTTGTTGGGCGCCAGCACCATCGTTGGCCGGTTCAGATCGGCGATCACGTTGGCAACGGTGAAGGTTTTCCCCGAACCGGTAACCCCCAGCAGCGTCTGGTGCGCCAGGCCATCTTCCAGCCCTTCTTCCAGCTTGCGAATGGCCTCCGGCTGGTCGCCGGCCGGTTTGAAGTCTGAATGCAGTTTAAAAAGTTTACTCATATACCCTTCATCATTCCCGTCGCCGCAGGGTTGCCTGCGCCTACCCCAACCGCGGATGCGAACCCGTCGGCACAGCGGCCTGTAAGTATGGAAAGTCGCGGCGATTTTCGCCAGTGCCTATGATACTGGATATAAAACCAGCTTCAAGCGGATTAGTGGCTTTGTCGTACCCGGCCAAAAACCCGTTGCACCGCCAAGGTTACACTGCGGTGACATTTTTATTGTCAATAACCGTTTTATCCCCAGAATTTGTCGCGAATTAACTTATTGATAGCGGCGAGGCGAAAAATCATACATAGGATTGCCAGCAATGCCTTCGCATATTGCTTTTAATTAAGTACTTGATAAAAAAAGACTTTAGTAAAAAGACGAGAATCCGGACAATGCGAAGACAACCCGCGCCGGCTCTCGCTTTAAACCGCTTTTCTAAATCTAATACACAAGGTTATCCACAGGAATGGTGGATAACTCTCACCGCCCCGCCAGCCACGGGAGTTACAGAAAAATCGTTTTTTCGCTGGCATCGGCTTCGAGGCGGCTTTTTTAGTTATTTTTTGACACTTTTATTGCTTTGTTTATGCCTATAAATACTAAAAATGCCCATTGCCATAAATGCATTTCACTCATTTGCCTCCGACGGTGGCGAAACGCCGACCATCGCCGCCACAGCCTTGCACCATGTTTCAACGAGGTGGCACCGTAACAGTGCAAAAAACGTTCGAATCAAGCTGCGTCGATATTTTGCCCTGCGCAGCGGCCCCGGTCGCCACAAGCGCTCAGCTTAACATAACAATAACAAGCTGCTTTTTTATTGACCGATAAAAGTTGGCCTGAGAGTTGCAATACTGAGTGGCAGACAAGTGCAGACCGCTTGCTTTTTATTGAGAGACGACAGGAATAACTGTTTGTCGTGACGCCGTCGCCATACAAAGGATGATGGCTCAGAGCGCCAAAAAAAGCGAATAGACGCGTTATTCGGTCATAAAGCACCATTTTTAGCCAAACATCGTTTTTTTAGCCCCAACCTGTACTGCAATTACCGCGCAGCCCAGGCGGCATTTTGTTCTGGACGTTAAACCACTCGGGAAAGAAATCGCTAACCGCGAAGGAAAGGAAAAAGCACGGAGGCACAGGTTGCATGAGTGTGAAACAGGTCTTTGAGGAGAATGCCGAATGTTAAGCCTACGTTCAGTAAATCAATTTTACGGGCAGAACCATACGTTGTGGGATATCAATCTGGAGTTGCCACGTGGCCAATGTACGGTGTTGCTGGGGCGCAACGGCGTGGGAAAAACCACGCTGGTGAACTGCATCATGGGACATTTGCCAGTGGTGAGCGGCAGTATGACCTGGCAGCTGGCCGACGAGCCGCCGCAAAATCTGTTGCAGCAGCCGGTCGAGACTCGCGCGGCGCTGGGCATCAGTTATGTGCCGCAGGGGCGGCAGATTTTTTCGCCGCTCAGCGTCGAGGAGAATCTGCAGGTTGCGCTGATGGCGGGACACGATAGAACCCGCCGTATCCCACCGCTAATCTACAGCCTGTTCCCGAATCTGAAAGCGATGCGCGGCCGCCGTGCCGGCGATCTGGCCGCAGGCGAACAGCAGCAGTTGGCTATTTGCCGGGCGCTGGTGCTGGAACCTGAGCTGCTAATCCTCGATGAGCCGACGGTCGGCATCCAGCCGTCTATCGCGGCGGAGATAGGCAACGTGATCCACAAACTCAACCGGGAACTCGGCATCACCATCCTGCTGGTCGAACACCGACTGCCGTTTATTCGCCGTGTGGCGGATCGTTTCTGCCTGATGGATCAAGGGCGCAACGTCGCTACCGGCACCGTGGAGCAACTGGACGAGGGGCTGATCAGCGCCTATCTGACGGTATGACGCAGCAGCAGGCGCGCTGCTGTGTCATATCATACTGCCGACGACAGCTGCGACAGGTTCAGATACTGCCCCAGCGGCTGACCTTCGGCCTGCGGCAGATGCGGAATTTCCCCCAGCATCGGCGCTGGCAGCATGCGACGCAGCGTGGTCAGATACTCCTGATGGCGTCGCCCCGGCGGCGCCACATCATTGGCGATCCAACCGGCCAGCGTCAAGCCGGCCTGCTGCACCGCCTGCGCGGTCAGTAGCGCATGGTTGATGCAACCGAGCTTCATACCGACCACCAACAGCACCGGCAGTTGCTCCTGCTGTACCCAATCGGCAAAGGTTTGCGTTTCGCTGAGCGGCGTATACCAGCCGCCGGCGCCTTCCACCAGCAGCCAGTCGGCGCGTTGCTCCAGCCTGCGTAAACCGGCAGACAGTCGCTCAAAGACGATCGGCTGTTGCAGCGCCGCGCTGACGATGTGCGGCGAGGTCGGTTCGGCAAAGGTATAAGGGTTGACGTCATGATAGCCCAGCGCAATGCTGCTGTTGGCCTGCAAGGCCAGCGCATCGCTATTGCGCAGACCGTCCGGCGTCATTTCGCTGCCGGAAGCCACCGGTTTGTAACCGGCACAGCGGTAACCGGCCAACTGCGCCGCTTGCAGCAATGCGCTACTGGCCACGGTTTTGCCCACTTCGGTATCGGTTCCGGTGACAAACCAACGCTTAATCGCCATAAATCACTCCATAAACTAACTGATAACTGAGCGGGAATTGTCCCTGTTGGCAGGGATACGCCGCCTGTAACGCCTTCAGGCGGCGACGGGACATCAACCCGGCATCGCGCCCCTGATGCAAATGCGTCGCACCGATGCCTTTCAGCGATCGCATCACGGTCATCACATCCGGATAATTCAGCGTGCGGCATACCGCCTCAAGTCGGTGGCGATACGGCGCGCAGGCCGCTTCGATCGCCGACAGCGGCAAAAATTGGTTTACGTGGCGCTCGCCGTCAACCTGCTGCCAGGCATCGCCCAATTCATGTAGCGATCCCTGTGCCAGAGTCGAAAACAGGGTCAGACCGCCCGGCCGCGTGACGCGGCGCAGTTCGGCCAATGCACCCGGCAGATCGCTGCACCATTGCACCACCAGACTGCTGAAGCTGAGATCAACGCAGGCGTCCGGCAGCGGAATATGCTCGATATCGCCGAGCAGATAGTCATCCGCCGCCTGCTGCTGACGGGCGAAGGCCAACATGCCCGGCGCCAGATCGAGCGCGGTGACCTGCTTGCCCAGCTCACGCCAGCGGCGGCTGAAATAACCGGTGCCGCAACCGGCGTCGAGCACCTGCCGCGACGGATGCATACTCCCCATCCCCAGTAAGCGCTCGCCAACCTCACGCTGCAGTGCTGCAGCGGCGTCATAACTTTGTGCCGCACGACTGAACGCCGATGCAACCGCATGTTTATCAATAGTTTTCTGTGCTGATATCATGCAATACCTCCAGCAGGCGATCGATGTCTTGCGGCTGATGCGCCGCCGTCAGGGTAATGCGCAGCCGCGCGCCGCCCGGCGGAACCGTGGGCGGCCGAATGGCGCTGACCCACAGCCCGTGCTGACGCAGTTGCTCTGCCAGATCGAGCGCGCGTTGGTTATCCCCTACCAGCAGCGGCTGGATAGCGGTGTGCGACTCGGTCAAGGTTAACGGCAAGCCGGCAACGCCGGCGCGAAAACGCTGAATGTTGTGGTGCAGACGGCGGCGTAATTCATCCCCCTGCTGCACGCAACGCAGCGCCGCCTGTAGCGCACAGGCCTGCGCCGGTGGCATGGCGGTGCTGTAAATCAGATGGCGGGCAAACTGCAGCAGGTATTCCGCCAACGGTTGGTCGCACAGTACCGCTGCGCCACTGGCGCCGAACGCCTTGCCAAAGGTGACGACCAGCACCTCCGGCCGCACCTGCTGTTGCCAACAGCTGCCGCGTCCCTGCTCGCCATGCACCCCGATGCCGTGGGCATCGTCGACCATCAGCCATGCGCCCTGCTGCCGGCTGAGTTGCTGCAACTCCGCCAACGGCGCCGCGTCGCCGTCCATGCTGAACACGCCTTCGGTCACCACCAACTGCTGCCCGCTACAGGGTTTTGCCAGCAGACCGGCCAATGACGACGGCTGGTTATGTTGAAAACGCCGCAGTTGCGCAGGTGAGTGAGCGGCCGCTTCCAGCAACGAAGCATGGCTGAGCCTATCTGCCAGAATACGGTCATCAACCTGCATCAACGCCGCCAGCAATGCCTGATTCGCGGCATAACCGGAAATGAACAACAGCGCGCGTGGATAGCCGAGCCACTCCGCCAACTGCGACTCAAGTTGCTGATGCGGCAGGCTAAATCCGGTCACATGGCCCGATCCGCCGCTGCCGACGCCATACTGCTGCGCCCCCTGCTGCCAGGCAGCGATCGCCGCCGGGTGCCGGCTCAACCCCAGATAGTCATTGCCGGAAAAATTGAGATATTGCCGTTGGTCCAGCTGAATATGGCGGCCATTGCCGCCCTGATTCACCTGACGCGAACGATAAGCGGCTGCCTGTCGCCGCTGGGCCAGCGCCCTATCGATCCGTTGTTGCCAGCTCATTACAGCGCCGCGTTGTAATACTCGGCGGTATCGGCATTCAGCAATTGCTGCGCCAACACCTGCTGTTGCTGGTTATCACCGTGTTCCGTCGCGGTCTGCTCCGGATTAAGGCCCAGCTTGCGGAACAGCAGCAAATCCTTGTCTTCTTCCGGGTTCGGCGTGGTCAGTAATTTACAGCCGTAGAAGACTGAGTTGGCGCCGGCCATAAAGCACATCGCCTGCGTCTGTTCATTCATTTGCTCACGACCGGCGGACAGCCGCACGTAAGAGCCAGGCATCATGATGCGCGCCACCGCGATGGTACGAATGAAATCAAACGGATCGACGTCGTCGTTATCCGCCAGCGGCGTCCCCTTCACCTTCACCAACATGTTGATCGGCACACTTTCCGGCGGTTTGGGCAGGTTGGCCAGCTGTACCAGCAGGCCGGCGCGATCGCGTACCGTTTCCCCCAGGCCAACAATGCCGCCGGAACAGACCTTGATGCCTGCGTCGCGCACTTTATCCAGCGTATCCAGTCGCTCCTGATAGCTGCGCGTGGTGATGATATTGCCGTAAAATTCTGGCGAGGTGTCCAGGTTATGGTTGTAGTAATCCAGCCCCGCGTCGGCCAGACGTTCGGCCTGGGTACCGTCAAGGGTGCCCAGTGTCATGCAGGTTTCCATCCCCATTGCCTTCACGCCCTGCACCATCTGTTGCAGATACGGCATATCGCGCTCGTGCGGGTTTTTCCACGCCGCGCCCATGCAGAAACGGGTCGAGCCGGCGGCTTTGGCCTTGCGCGCCGATTCCAGCACCTGCTCAACCTGCATCAGCCGCTCAGTTTCCAGCCCGGTTTTATAACGTGAGCTTTGCGGACAATATTTGCAGTCTTCCGGGCAGGCGCCGGTCTTGATCGACAACAGAGTGCTGACCTGCACCTGGCGTGGGTCGAAATGCTGGCGATGAATGGTCTGTGCTTCAAACAACAGCTCGAGTAACGGCTTGTCAAACAGGGCTTGGGCTTGCCCTACGGTCCAGTGAATGCGGTCAGCCATGACGGCGTCTCCAAAACGAAAAAAGTGTCGTCAGTTTAGATATTGTGGATATACTGTCAACCATTCAGTAATTGATTTGGTTTACAAGTATGTCTATCTCCGCCGCCGACCTTGAATTTGATCAACGCCACATCTGGCACCCCTACACTTCGATGAGTCACCCGCTGCCTTGCTACCCGATCGAGGCCGCGTCGGGCGTCGAGCTGCAGCTGGCCGATGGCCGCAAACTGGTCGACGGCATGTCCTCGTGGTGGGCGGCGATCCACGGTTACAACCACCCTCGGTTAAATCAGGCGGCAAACAGCCAACTGGAAAAAATGTCCCACGTGATGTTCGGCGGCATTACCCACCCGGCGGCCATCGCCCTGTGCCGTCAGTTGGTTGACATTACGCCGGCGGCGCTGGAATGCGTATTCCTGGCCGATTCCGGCTCGGTAGCGGTGGAAGTGTCGTTGAAAATGGCGTTGCAATACTGGCAGGCGCGTGGCGAGAAACGCCAGCGGATCCTTACGCTGCGCCACGGTTATCACGGCGATACCTTTGGTGCCATGTCGGTGTGCGATCCGGACAACTCGATGCACAGCCTGTATCAGGGCTATCTGACGTCGCACCTGTTCGCTAGCGCGCCGCAATGTCGTTTCGACGACCAGTGGGACGAGCAGGATATCGCGCCGTTTGCCGCGCTGCTGGAACAGCATGCCGGTGAAGTGGCCGCAGTGATCCTGGAACCGGTGGTGCAAGGCGCCGGCGGAATGCGGATTTATCATCCGACCTATTTACGTCGAGTACGGGAACTGTGCGATCGCCATCAGGTGTTGTTGATTGCCGACGAAATCGCCACCGGCTTTGGCCGTACCGGCAAACTGTTCGCCTGCGAGCATGCCGATATCACCCCGGATATCCTGTGTCTGGGCAAGGCGCTGACCGGTGGCTATATGACGCTCTCCGCCACGCTGACTACCCGCCACGTCGCTGAAACCATCAGTAACGGCGCGGCCGGCTGTTTTATGCATGGCCCGACGTTTATGGGCAATCCGCTGGCATGCGCCGTTGCCAGCGCCAGCCTGTCACTGCTGGCGGAAAATCGCTGGCAACAACAGGTGGCGGCGATCGAACAGCAACTCAAGCAGCAGCTATTGCCGCTGGCCGCACTGCCCAAGGTGGCTGACGTGCGGGTATTGGGGGCGATTGGCGTGGTGGAGATGCATCAGCCGGTCGACGTCGCGCAACTGCAACGCCTGTTTGTCGAGCGCGGCGTGTGGATACGCCCATTTGGCAAACTGATTTATCTGATGCCGCCGTATATCATCCAGCCGCAACAGCTCAGCCGCCTGACCGACGCGATTGGCGCTGCGGTCGCCTAGCCTTACCAGTGCTGGTCCAGATAACGGGCCAGCCACACCAGGCACAGGATCCACAGCACCACGATCACCAGCGCGGCGAAACGCCCCCGCGGGTTGTCAATGCGCTTTTGCGCCTTGGCGCGCAGCTCCGCCATCAGCGGTTTGGGGATTAAACGTACCGCCAACATGATGCCCAGTGGTACGATAATCACGTCGTCCAAATAGCCCAGCAGCGGAACAAAATCCGGTATCAGATCGATCGGCGACACCGCATAGCCCGCCACCAGCAAGGCGATCAGCTTGGCATACCACGGCGTACGGCGATCGCGCGCCGCCAGCCACAGCGCTACAATGTCGCGTTTGATGCCCTTGGCCCAGCGGCGTAGCCAACCAAACCACGGCGTGCGTTTTTTCAAAGAAATCATGTTTACTTCATATAAGAACGTAAAACCGTCATCAATTGCTCAATGTTCTGCTCACGCTGCTGCTGCGTCGAATCTTCAGCGGCGAGATGCTCGCGCACATGCCCTTCCAGCACCTGCGCCATCAAACCGTTTACCGCGCCGCGAACCGCCGCGATCTGTTGCAGAATAGCAGAACATTCGCACTGATTCTCCAGCGCTCTTTCCAACGCTTCCGCCTGTCCTTTGATTCGTCGCACCCGTGCCAGCAGTTTTTTCTGGTCTTTGATGGTATGGCTCATGCTCACTTCCCATTGCTACTTACTATACTGGGGTATAGTATAATTGAAGATGGAGTTACGACAGGAAATCTCGCCGCCATGTCTTTATACGCCCCCAGCCGCCAGCGTGAACACAGCCACGTTTTTGATGATGGTAACCCATTGGCCGAAAGAAACACACGCTGGGCGGTGCTGTTGACCGCACTGATGATGGTGATTGAAATCGTTGGCGGCTGGTGGTTCAACTCGATGGCGCTGCTGGCCGACGGCTGGCACATGAGCTCGCACGCGCTGGCGCTGGGCCTGTCGCTGCTGGCCTACGCTGCCGCTCGCAGGCTGGCGCGCGATCGCCGCTTCAGCCTCGGGACCTGGAAAATAGAAGTCTTGGCCGGCTATACCAGCGCGCTATTGCTGATGCTGGTGGCGGCGTTGATGCTGTTCCAATCGGCGCAACGGCTGCTCAACCCAAGCGCCATTCACTACAACCAGGCCATCGTCATCGGCATGGTCGGGCTGGTGGTAAATCTGGCCTGCGCCTGGCTGCTGCGCGATAGCGGCCATCACCACCATCATCAACATGGTCATCACGATCATTCCCCGGCACATACGCCGCCGGCTGGCGAACATCGGCAGGATCTCAATCTGCGCTCAGCCTATCTGCACGTTATCGCCGACGCGGCGACCTCGGTATTGGCGATCGTTGCGCTATTTGGCGGCAAGCTGTGGGGAGCGAACTGGCTCGACCCGCTGATGGGGATCGCCGGTGCCGCCCTGGTGGCGGTATGGGCCTTTAGCCTGATACGCGACTGCGGCAAAGTCTTGCTGGATGCCGAGATGGACGCGCCGGTGGTAACAGAAATTCGCCAACAATTGGCCGGCTGTGGCCATGCGCTGACTGTTACTGATTTACACCTTGGGCGCATCGGCAAAGGGAAATACCAGTGCGTTATCGCGCTGAGCAGCGCCGATACCACGCTGACCGCCGATCGGGTGCGCCAACTGCTGGCCGTGCATCATGAACTGGTGCACGTCACGGTCGAGATCAACCGACCGCCGCTGGCGCAGGGGGTTGTATTGTTCCGCTAAAACGATCTAGCTTAGGGGTTCAGCTTTTATCGACAACTGGGAGTCATTATGACTTTTCGTTTGTACAGCAACGATTTGCAAGACGGCACGAAAATGCCGGAGCGCCAGGTATTTAACGGCATGGGCTACCACGGCGATAACCTGTCGCCGCATCTGGCCTGGGATGGCGTGCCAGAAGGCACCAAAAGTTTCGTGGTCGCCGTTTACGATCCCGATGCCCCGACCGGTTCCGGCTGGTGGCACTGGGTGGTAGTCAATATCCCCGCACAGGTGCGTGAGCTGCCTCAGGGTGCTGGCTCCGGCAAGGCGGCACTGCCAGCCGGCGCCATTCAAACCCGCACCGACTTCGGCCAGGCGGGCTACGGCGGTGCGGCACCGCCGCAGGGCGAAAGCCACCGCTATCAGTTCACCGTGCATGCGCTGGACGTGGAAAGCATTGAGGTGGATGAAGGTTCCAGCGGCGCGTTGGTGGGCTTTAACGTGCATTTCCACAGCCTCGGCAGCGCCACGCTGACGGTAAAATACAACTGAGAACGCTCGGGACAGGTGTATCCGCCCCGACGGAAAGTTGATTCGGCGCAGATCATATGAGGCAGCTGCAAGTATCACGGGTATCTATACCCTAAATAAAGTATCTCGAGTATCTATACCCTAAATAATTGGAGCTGCATCAAGGCGGCAAATCTGTGAATCCCCAGAAGCTTACTCAAGTAAGTGACTGGGGTGAGCAAATGCAGCCAACACAGAGGCAGCTTCAAGTATCACGGGTATCTATACCCTAAATAATTGGAGCTGCATCAAGGCGGCAAATTTGTGAATCCCCAGGAGCTTACTCAAGTAAGTGACTGGGGTGAGCAAATGCAGCCAACACAGAGGCAGCTTCAAGTATGACGGGTATCTAACACGCTTACCCACATCGGGCCTTTGCCCACCGGATAACGCGCCAGCATAGTCAGCTGACCGCTGGCCTGATCAATTTCATGCACCGCGATGTGATCGGACTTCTGGCCGGACGAAATCACGAAGCGGCCGCTGTGATCGATATTGAAACCGCGCGGTTGCTCTTCGGTCGGCTGATGGCCGACGACGGTCAGACGGCTGCCGTCTGCCGATACGCTGAAGATCGACAGGATGCTGGCGGTGCGATCGCTGGCATAGAGGAAACGACCGTTAGGGGTAATATGAATATCCGCCGCCCAGCAGGTGCCGTTAAAATCGGCCGGCATCGCGTCGAGGGTTTGAACGCGGGTATAGCTGTCGCCATGGTCGCCAATCGCCAGCACCTCAACCGTACTGTCCAGCTCATTCACCAGATAGGCATGGCTACCATTTGGGTGGAAGGCCATGTGACGCGGGCCTGCGCCGGCAACGGTGGCTACCGCCGCCTGCGTTTGCTCTGCCAGCGTGCCATCCTGCTGCAGAGCGAACAGACGAACGCGATCTTCCTTCAGACAAGGGATCAGTACCCGCTGATTGGTGGGATCGATATTGGCGGAATGCGGCGCCGTCAGGCCATCAATCTGCTGTAGAGGAGCTGTCACCACGCCGTCATGACCAATCGGGCTAACGCTGGCGCAGTTGCCGCTGTAGGAAACCGAGAACACATAGCGGCCCTGTAAATCGGTCGACAGATGGGTCGGGCTGCCCGGGAGCGGCGCCATGCCGGCCTGCTGCAGTTGACCGTCGTGCGCAATGCGGTAGCTGACCACGCCAAACGCCGGGCGTACGCCGACGTACAGGTGGGTTTTGTCCGGGTGAATGGCCATCGGCTGTACTTGCCCTGGGACATCAACGGTTTGCAGTAGCGTCAGCGCGCCGTCATCCGCTAACTGCCAGACGTGAATCTGCTGGCTTTCCGGGCTGGCGACATAAACGATTTGCTTCATTTTGGCTCCTTGAAAGGGAAAAGAGAAACCGGTTGCAGGTTTTTCGGTTTCCCTTAGCTTACCTGACAAAGCTGACATAACAACCCCGGCTTGCAACAGAATTCGGCGCGGTTTTATCCCGCAAGGATCCGGTGTACCATCAGGTTAATTTTCTTGCTAACGATAATGGAACCGCTATGACCTACCGCGTAATCGCTCTCGATTTGGACGGCACCCTGCTGGACAACCAGAAACGCATCTTGCCGCAGTCCCTGGAAGCGCTGGCCGCAGCGCGCGCGGCAGGCATCAAGGTGGTGGTGGTGACCGGTCGCCACCACGTCGCCATTCACCCGTTCTACCAGGCGCTGCAATTGGATACCCCGGCTATCTGCTGCAACGGCACCTACCTGTATGATTTTCAGCAGAAAAAAGTGCTGGCTTCCGATCCGCTGCCCAAACAGCAAGCGCAGCTGGTGCTGCAAATGCTCAAACAGAGCGATATTCACGGCCTGATGTACGTTGACGACGCCATGCTATACCAGGAACCGAGCGGCCACGTGATCCGTTCCCTGGCGTGGGCGGAAACCCTGCCGGTTGCACAGCGCCCAACGCTGTTGCAGGTTGACAGCCTGACGCAGGCGGCCGAAGACGCGCAGGCGATCTGGAAGTTCGCCACCTCGCATGCGGATATTCCGGCGCTGCGCAGTTTTGCCGAGATGGTGGAAAAAGAGCTGGGTCTGGCATGCGAATGGTCGTGGCACGATCAGGTCGACATCGCCAAAAGCGGCAACAGCAAAGGCAACCGCCTGCAACAGTGGGTTACTGCCCAGGGGCTGCGTATGGATCAGGTGGTGGCGTTTGGCGACAATTACAACGATCTCAGCATGCTGGAAGCGGTTGGGCTCGGCGTCGCCATGGGGAATGCCGACGACGCCATCAAACAGCGCGCCGATCTGGTGATTGCCGATCACTTGCAGCCCGGTATCGCAGAGGTGATCCGCACGCGGGTGCTGGGTTAATTCGCTCTGCATTCACCGGGCAGCGAGGCGCTATCCCGTTTCACGGCTGATCGACACGCTTTTTATCTGCGCATACAGCCACTGCCCGGCTTTGATCGCCAGCTCATCACGCGCCCAGGGGGTAATGCGCGCCCACAGTACACTGTCCCCTACCGCCAGTTTCACTTCGACCTGCCCGGCGCTTTCCAGACATTCGATGACCTTGGCCGGCAGGATATTGCGAATACTACTGTTGCTGGGCGGCTGCAATACCAGTGACACATCGGCCGCGTTAATGCGAATACGCAACGCGCTGCCAATCGGCGCAGCAATTGCGCTGACCCACAGGCGACGATCTCCCAGCCGCAATGCGGTCATCGCATAGCGCGGGTGATGTTCCAGCACGCTGACGCACAGCACGCTGCTCTGGTCCTCGCGCTGCAACCACGGTCGCAACGCACTGCTGGCCCAAACCTCTTCCAGGCCGCCGCAGGCCAGCACCCGCCCACCGTCCAGCACCATCACCTGTCCAGCCAGGCGCAGGATCTCATCCATACTGTGGCTAACGTACAGTATCGGGATGTTAACGTCCTGTGTCAGACGTTCCAGATACGGCAGCAGTTCGCGCTTGCGCGGTAAGTCCAGCGATGCCAGCGGTTCATCCATCAGCAGCAGTTCCGGCGCGGTCAGCAGCGCGCGACCAATCGCCACCCGCTGTTTCTCGCCGCCGGACAGCGTCAGCGGCAGTCGGTTAAGCAAGGGTTCGATGCCCAGCAGCTCAACGATGCCGTCAAACTGTCCACGCATCGACGGCGCCATGCCGTATTGCAGATTGCCACGCACCCGGTAGTGCGGGAACAGGCGCGCGTCCTGGAATACATAGCCGATGCGCCGCTTTTCGGCTGGCAAACACAGGCCGGCAGCGGTGTCCACCAGCGTGCGGCCATTGAGCACGATGCGCCCGCGATCCGGCCGGGTCAGCCCGCCAATGGCGTTGATTAACGAGGTTTTACCGGCACCGGACAGGCCGAAAATCGCCGTGATGCCCTGCGCCGGCAGCTCAGCCTGCACCTCCAGTTGCAGTTCCCCCAGCCGTTGGCTGACATCCAGCGTAAGCATTTCAGCCTCCCATCCGTTTACGGCCCCAACGGGCCAGCCATTCCGACGCCATCAGCGCAACCAGCGACAGTACGATGGCGATCGCACATAAACGGGCGGCGGCGGTCTCAGCGCCGGGCGTTTCGATCAAGGTGTACATCGCCAGCGGAATAGTACGGGTTTCACCGGGAATATTGGATACAAAGGTAATGGTGGCGCCAAATTCGCCCAGAGAACGGGCGAACGCCAGTACCACGCCGACGATCACCCCGGGCAACGACAGCGGCAGCGTAATGGTAAAAAACACCCGCCATGGCGATGCGCCAAGGGTGCGCGCGGCCTGTTCCAGACGGCTATCGACCGCCTCCAGCGCCAGCCGGATGGCGCGTACCATCAGCGGGAATGCCACCACCGCCGACGCCAGCGCCGCGCCACGCCAGCTGAAACTGAAGCTGAAGCCGAACCAGTCATACAGCCACTCGCCTATCGCACCGCGTCGTCCCATGACGATCAGCAGCAGATACCCCACCACCACCGGTGGCAACACCAATGGCAAATGGATAATGCTGTCCAGCAGCGATTTACCGGGGAAGTCGCAACGTACCAGGATCCAGGCGATCAGAATGCCCAACGGCAAACTGCCTATCACCGCCAGGCTGGCGACTTTCAGGCTCAGTTCAATGGCCTGCCATTCATACTCGCTAAGCATCATTGACGTGGGGAGAACCCATAACGTTGGAAGATTGCCGCGGCTTGCGGACTCTTCAGATAGGTATAGAAAGCGCTCACGCTCGGACTGTCATGGCCTTTGACTATCGCCATCGGATATTCAACCGGTTTGTGGCTCTCGGCCGGGAACACGCCGATCACCTTCACCTTATCGCTGGCGACGGCATCGGAACCGTAAACGATGCCCAGCGGCGCTTCCTGGCGCTCCACCAGCGCCATCGCGCTGCGTACGTTATTGGCACGCGCCAGTGTCGGTTCCAACCGCGGCCAGGCCTTGAGGCTTTGCAGCGCTTGCTTGGCATAAATACCGGCCGGCACGTGATCGGGATCGCCCACCGCCAGTCGGCCGCCGTCCAGCAGTCGAGCCCAGTCGGTTTGCGCCGTGATGGCGACCTTGTCCAGTTTGGCGTCCCTGGCGACGATCAGCACCAGATCGTTGCCGAGCAGGGTATAACGACTGTCTGCTACCATCTGCTCCTTGTCGATAGCGTAATCCATCCATTGCTGGTCGGCGGAGATAAACAGATCGGCAGGCGCGCCCTGCTCAATCTGCCGCGCCAGGGTGGATGAGGAAGCGAAGGAAGACACCACCTGCACGTTTTTACCCTGCTGATATTGCTCGGCAATATCCTGTAGCGCATTGGTTAACGACGCCGCGGCAAAAACGGTGATTTTATCTGCCGCCGAAGCCTGCATCACCATGCCGGATGCCAATACGATACCGCCGAGCCATTGAGTCCATTGCTGTTTCATCATTCCGCTCTCTTTGCCAATTATACGCCGGGTTAATTTTCGTTATATACAAAATGATATAACGTTGAGCAAAAGCTTGTCATGCGCTTTATGGTCGAATAATGCGTTTATCGGCAGTGGGGAAATTAACTTGAACAACGCCCGCCGCAGGCACGACGGGCGTCAGAAAAAGGGATCAGCTACGTTTTTCTTTTGAAGGGCTGGCTTTGGAGAAGATATTGAACACTTCCGCCAAGCCGTAGATCAGGCCGAGGATCACTGCCATGACGACGGGTACCATCACCACGGCGAACACTAGACTTTTCAATAATTCCAACATGTTAGCCTCACTTATACTGCGTATTTAAACAACGGCTCAACCTTTACTGTAAACTATATTCACGGTAAAAACGCGGGTATTTTAGCGACAGTGTGAAGTTAATCCTCAGCCAAACGTGCTGAAACCACGCGATTTGGCGCTTATCGTCAGATCGGCGACAATGGCAAAATCAACCTTTTGCAGCCGACAGGATGTGTCATGCAGGCCGAAATTCTTCTTACTCTCAAGCTCCAGCAAAAACTGTTTGCCGATCCGCGCCGCATTGCGCTGCTCAAACAGGTGGCACAGACCGGTTCAATCAGTCAGGGCGCCAAACTGGCAGGTATCAGCTACAAAAGCGCCTGGGACGCGATTAACGAAATGAACCTGCTGGCGGAGCACACCGTGGTGGAGCGCGCGACCGGCGGTAAAGGCGGTGGCGGTGCGCAAATTACCCGCTACGGTCAGCGGCTGATGCAGTTGTACGATCTGCTGGGCCAGATCCAGCAAAAAGCCTTTGATGTGTTGCAACAGGATGACACGCTGCCACTCGACAGCCTGTTGGCGGCAATTTCACGCTTTTCGCTGCAAACCAGCGCACGCAACCAGTTCTTCGCCACGGTGATCGAACGTGATGGCCAGCAGGTGCAGCAGCATGTCCAGCTGTTGCTGGCCGATGGGCACAGCCGTCTGACCGCCGCCGTCACCGAACAGAGCGCCGAGCGCCTGAAATTGTCGCCCGGCAAAGAGGTACTGGCACTGATCAAGGCGCCCTGGGTAAAACTCAATACCGATCCGGCGCTGGCCGGCGCCGCAGACAACGCCCTGAGCGGCAAGGTGGCCAGCATCCAGCCGGGTAGCGATCACAGTGAAGTGCTGGTGACGCTGAACGGTGGCGAAACCTTGTGCGCGACGGTAGCCAACCCGGAGCTACAACAGCTCAAACTGCGGCCCGGCATGGCGGTCAATGCCTTGTTCAATGCCGATCGGGTGATCGTCGCCACGCTGTGCTGAACGCAATGTGTCGTTGCATTTTTGTCAATTGACATCCCATGACGATGCGCTTATTTCTAATCCTAATAATTGCATAAAAAGGAATAGATGATGTCATCGTTGCACATTTCGCAAGGTTCATTCCGGTTAAGCGATACCCGTACCCTGACGCTGGACGAGATAACGATCCGTTGCGGCGACAGTTGGGCGTTCGTTGGCGCCAACGGCAGCGGCAAGTCTGCTCTGGCGCGTGCCCTGGCGGATGAACTGCCGTTACTGCGAGGTGAACGTCGCAGTGACTTTCAGCACGCGGTGCGAATTTCGTTTGAACAGTTGCAAAAGCTGGTCAGCGACGAATGGCAACGCAACAATACCGATATGCTGAGTCCGGACGAAGAGGACACCGGCCGTACTGCCGCAGAAATCATTCAGGAAGAGGTAAAAGATGCCGCGCGCTGCGCACAGCTGGCCGCCCAGTTCGGTATCAGCGCCCTGCTTGAGCGACGCTTCAAATATCTTTCCACCGGTGAAACCCGCAAAACGCTGCTGTGCCGCGCGCTGATGCCGCAGCCGGATCTGCTGATCCTCGACGAGCCGTTCGATGGACTGGACGTGAGTTCGCGCGCACAGCTGGCCGCTTTGCTGGCGACGCTGTCCCAGCAGGCCTGCACGCTGGTACTGGTCTTGAATCGTTTTGACGAAATTCCCGATTTTGTCCAGCAGGTCGGCATACTGGCGGATTGCACGCTGGCCAGCCAAGGTCCACGTGAGCAGGTGATGCGCGATGCGCTGGTGGCCCAGCTGGCACACAGCGAAAACCTCGCCGGTCTGGCGCTGCCGGAAAGCGACGATCCGCAGCAAACGTCGACGCTGCCGGCGGATCAGCCGTTGATCCTGTTACGCGACGGCGTGGTCAGCTACAACGATCGGCCGATCCTCAACCATCTCGACTGGCAGGTCAATCCCGGGGAGCACTGGCAAATCATCGGCCCCAACGGCGCCGGCAAATCCACCCTGCTCAGTTTGATCACCGGCGATCATCCACAGGGTTACAGCAACGATCTGACGCTGTTCGGCCGCCGACGCGGCAGCGGCGAAACCATCTGGGACATCAAACGTCATATCGGCTACGTCAGCAGTAGCCTGCATCTGGATTATCGCGTCAGCAGCAGCGTGCGCAACGTCATTACCTCCGGCTTCTTTGATTCCATTGGCATTTATCAGGCGGTTTCCGATCGCCAGCGGCAATTGACCGACCAATGGTTACAGCTGCTCGGACTGGACGGCGCACGCGGTGAAACGCCCTTCCACAGCCTTTCCTGGGGGCAGCAACGTCTGGCGCTGATCGCGCGCGCGCTGGTCAAGCACCCGGCGTTGCTGATTCTGGATGAGCCATTACAGGGACTGGATCCGATCAACCGCCAACTGGTGCGCCGTTTTGTTGACGTACTGATCGGCCAGGGCGCTACCCAGTTGCTGTTTGTGTCACACCATGCGGAAGATGCTCCTCAGTGCATCACCCATCGACTTAGCTTTATTGCCGACGCCGACGGCTACCGGTATCAATCTGCTAGCCTGGCGTAACCTGTATGGATGCGTGGTATTCCACGCATCTGCGACATATTCGGCAACACTTCCCCGCAGCACGTCACATCTGGCCTTTTATGATAAGGGGATGGAGAGCCGTTGCAGGAGAACACATGTCTACCGCACTGATTATTATCGATCTGATCGAGGATCTGATCGGCGCCACCGGGCGCGCCAACCAATGTCACCAACAGGTCGAACAGCATGCGGTTATCGCGCACGTCAATACTGCTGCGGCCTACGCCCGAGTGCGTAAAATCCCGGTGGTCTGGGTACGGGTGGGTTTTGCCGACGACTATCACGACATTCCCCCCCATTCGCCGCTGTTTGCTCGCTTAAAACAGGTAGGCGCTCTGCGCCGGAGCAGCCCCGGCTGCGAATGGGCGAGCGGGTTAGAGGTATATGAGCAAGATGTCTGCTTTGAAAAAACCGCCGTCTCGGCGTTTGCCGGTAACAATTTGTTAGTGTGGCTGCAGCAGCATCGTTACCATCATCTGTTGCTGGGCGGCGTCAGTACTCCGCTGGCGATTGAAAGCACCGCGCGACAGGCGCACGACAACGGCTTTCAGGTGACGGTACTGCAGGACTTATGCGCCGCGCCAAGCGAAGAGCTCCACCTGCAAAGTCTGGAAACGTTGCAGAATCTGGCAGAAATTACCCGCTCGCAACACTGGATGAAGCGCTGATTTCAACATCACGCCAGCCGCCTCGGCCGGCGTTTTATCCTAATTGCTCACTGCACCGACCTTGTCGGGCATTTGCTTATGTTACTATCCGGTTTACTCTCACTTCATTGGCTCATTACATGCCGAGATCGCAATGACTGCCTTCGGTAATGAGCGCCGTGTATTAATTTTAAAGGGATACGATTATGTGGGGCGTACTATCGGCTTCGTTGTTTTTTTTGCCATTTAATCGCCTGATTGCCTGGTGCATTCTGGCTGCCGCGACGGGCATGGGCATCTATCATCATATACTGACGCCGTCCAGCCTGGCCGGTATGGCCGTTCTCGCCGGGTTGGCCGCGTTGCGCCATCATTACCGCTCACAGCGCGGATTGGCCAGCGTGCTGGAAGCATTGCTGGTCGCCGGCTGCGTCGCGCTGTTCTTTCATCTGCTGCCAGGGTTCAATAATCCGCTGGCGATAGAGAACGTGAAAGCCGGCCCGCTCAGCGCGCCGTTCAATATGTACTACAACTTTGACAAGGCGCTGATACCGTTCCTGCTGTTTGCCTGTCTGCCCACCCTGTTCAACGCCGGCAAGGCGGAGAAAAACGTCGGCGTTGGGGCCTGGCTGGGGCTGTTCGCCAGCGTTCCGTTGCTGCTGCTGGTGGCGGTGGCGATTGGCGGACTCAAAATAGAACCTCATTTCCCGTACTGGATCCTGACCTTTAGCATGGCCAATCTGTTCTTTGTGTCGATGGCGGAAGAAGCGTTATTCCGCGGCTATCTGCAACAGCGGCTGGGCGCGTGGCTGGGAGCCTATCCGGCGCTGATCGTGGCATCGCTGCTGTTCGGTGCGGCACACTTCCCCGCCGGCATGCTGATGGTGACCTTCGCCACGCTGAGCGGGTTGATCTATGGCCTGGCCTGGATGTGGAGCGGCCGTTTATGGCTGCCTATCGCATTGCATTTTGGCCTCAACCTGATCCACCTGCTGTTTTTCACCTATCCGCTCTATCAACATCCATAAACTGTACACGTCGGCAGGGATTTTCCTGCCGATAATATGGATGAAAACGCTACCACCAATCGCTTCGCTATTGCTCACCGTGATGATATACGCCAATTAAAGAATCTGATTGACCTTGTCACACTTGGACGCCAGCCTGTGTAAACGATTCCATTTTTCGCGCTGGATCACCTTTTTATTGCCGCGAGCATGCTATCTTTTCAGCCATTAAATAGACAACGCCATCCGGCCGATGCCGGGCAACGGTGAATTGGAAGCGATTACACACCGCTGTGCAAGCATGCTGAAGGAAACGACATGACGGACTTTAATCCCATCGATCATCCACACCGCCGCTACAACCCGTTGACCGCGCAGTGGGTACTGGTTTCGCCGCACCGCGCCAAGCGACCGTGGCAAGGACAGCAAGAGGCTTCGGCGCCGGAAATGCTGCCGCAGCATGATGCGGACTGTTTCCTGTGCCCCGGCAATACCCGCGTCACCGGCGACCAGAATCCCGACTATCACAGCACCTATGTGTTCACCAACGATTTTGCCGCCCTGATGAGCGATACCCCGCAGGCGCCAGAAAGTGACGATCCGCTGATGCGCTGCCAAAGCGCCCGCGGTACCAGCCGGGTGATCTGCTTCTCGCCGGATCACAGCAAAACGCTGCCCGAATTGACGCTGGCGGCGCTGGAACAGGTGGTGGCAACCTGGCAAACGCAGACCACCGAACTGGGGCGCGACTACCCGTGGGTACAGGTTTTCGAGAACAAGGGCGCAGCCATGGGCTGCTCCAATCCGCATCCGCACGGCCAGATCTGGGCCAACAGTTTCCTGCCCAACGAGGCCGAACGCGAAGACCGACTACAGCGTGAATATTACGCGCAGCATCGCTCGGCGATGCTGGTGGATTATGCGCAACGTGAACTGGCCGATGGCAGTCGTACGGTGGTAGAAACCGAACATTGGCTGGCGGTGGTGCCCTATTGGGCCGCCTGGCCGTTTGAAACGCTGCTGCTGCCAAAGGCCGCAGTGCAGCGCATTAGCGAACTCAGCCCGCAGCAAAGCGCCGATCTGGCGCTGGCGCTGAAGAAACTGACCAGCCGTTATGACAATCTGTTCCAGTGTTCCTTCCCCTATTCCATGGGCTGGCACGGTGCGCCATTCAACCAGGCGGATAACCGCCACTGGCAATTGCATGCCCACTTCTACCCACCGTTGCTGCGCTCAGCCACGGTGCGCAAATTTATGGTGGGCTACGAGATGCTGGCGGAAACCCAGCGTGACCTGACCGCCGAACAGGCCGCCGAACGCCTGCGCGCCGTTAGCGATATTCATTACCGTGAAGCCCAAGTGAAGTAAGGAACCGCATAATGAGTTTGAAAAACCTGACACAAACCGTTTTCAGCGAACGCTTCGGTTACGCACCGACCATGACCATCCAGGCTCCCGGTCGCGTGAACCTGATCGGCGAACATACCGATTACAACGACGGCTTCGTACTGCCCTGTGCCATCGATTATCAAACGGTAATCAGCATTGCCAAACGCGACGATCGCCAGATCCGCGTGCTGGCCGCCGACTACCATCATCAACTGGATCAATTTTCCCTCGACGCCGCTATCGAAGCGCATCCACAACTGCAATGGGCCAATTACGTGCGCGGCGTGGTGAAACATCTGCAAAGCCGCAACGCCGACGTTGGCGGTGCGGATCTGGTGATCAGCGGCAATGTGCCCCAGGGGGCCGGCCTCAGTTCCTCAGCCTCGCTGGAAGTGGCCGTCGGCCAGGCGTTGCAGGCGCTGTACCAGCTGCCGCTCGACGGTGTGGCACTGGCGCTGAACGGCCAGGAAGCGGAGAACCAGTTCGTCGGCTGTAACTGCGGCATTATGGATCAGCTGATTTCCGCCCTCGGCCAAAAGGATCACGCCCTGTTGATCGACTGCCGCACGCTGGAAACGCGCGCGGTACCAATGCCCGCGGATGTTGCGGTGGTGATCATCAATTCCAACGTCAAACGTGGACTGGTCGACAGCGAATACAACACCCGCCGCAAGCAGTGCGAAGCGGCAGCCCGTTTCTTTGGCGTCAAGGCGCTGCGCGACGTCAGTCCGGCGCTGTTTTTCCCGATCCAGCATGAAATGGATCCGCTGGTGGCCAAGCGCGCGCGCCATGTAATCAGTGAAAACCAACGCACGCTGGCAGCGGCAGAGGCGCTGGCGGCCGGCGATCTGAAGCGAATCGGTGTGCTGATGGCCGAATCGCACGCGTCGATGCGCGACGACTTTGAAATCACCGTACCGCCGATCGACACGCTGGTCGAGATCGTGAAAGGCGTGATTGGCGATCGCGGCGGCGTTCGTATGACCGGTGGTGGCTTTGGTGGCTGTATCGTCGCGCTGATGCCGCTGGATCTGGTGGAAGCGGTTCGTAGCACGGTACAGCGCGAATATCCTAAACTGACCAACGGACTACAGGAAACCTTCTATATCTGCACTGCTTCACAAGGAGCCGGCCGATGCTGAACCATGACGACCTATTGGCCCCCGACGGCCAGCCGTTTACCCTGACGACGCTGCAAAACGCCGGCGGCATGAGCATTACGCTGATGGACTGGGGCGCGACCTGGCTGTCTGCGTTGCTGCCGTTGCATGACGGCTCACAGCGCGAGCTGCTGTTGGGATGCGCGTCACCGGCGCTCTATCCACGGCAGGACGCCTACCTTGGCGCTACCGTCGGCCGTTACGCCAACCGCATCGCCCACGCCAGCCTGACCGTCGACGGCGCGCCTTGCCCATTGGTCGCCAATCAGGGCGAACATCAGCTGCATGGCGGACCGCAGGGGTTTCACGCCCGCCGCTGGCAGATTGCCAGCCAGGATGCGCAGCAGGTGGTCTATCAACTGCATTCGGCCGATGGCGATCAGGGCTTCCCCGGTAATCTGCAGGTCAGCGTCAGCTACCACCTCACCGACGATCACCGGTTGGAAATCCGCTATCAGGCGCAGACCGATCGGGCGTGCCCGGTCAATCTCACCAACCACGCCTATTTTAATCTTGACGGCGCCGGTCAGGATGCGCGTCTGCAAACGCTGCAACTGTTTGCCGATCGTTATTTGCCGGTCGACAGCGAAGGCATTCCCTGCGCGCCGCTCAACGAGGTCAGCGGCAGCGGCATGGACTTCCGTCAGCCAAAAACCATCATGCAGGACCTGCTGCGCGATCGCGACCAGCAACGGGTAAAAGGCTACGATCACGCCTATCTGCTGCATACTGGCTGCGGCGCGTTGGCAAGCCCGGCGGCACACCTGTGGTCTGCGGACGGCAAGGTAAAAATGAGCGTGTTCACCGACGCGCCAGCGCTGCAATTGTACAGCGGCAACTACCTTGGCGGCGTACCGGCACGTGACGGCGGCAGCTATGCCAATTACGCCGGCGTGGCGCTGGAAAGCGAGTTCCTGCCCGACAGCCCGCATCACCCAGAGTGGCCGCAGCCAAGCTGTTGGCTACAGCCAGGGCAAACCTACCGCAGCGCCACCCATTATCAGTTTCTTGCATTATGATCGGCGTCCCCGTGCCATGCGGTGCGGGGCGTACTGTTATAAATCCTTACCGTTTTCCCTGCCCACGCCCCCCTCTGCCGCCTTTCCTTATCGTCAGGCGCACACTAGAATCAGGCTACCGTGATAGGCACAACGTCTTGTGCAACGTCACAATTTTCGGTCTTTATACCGCCCGTCATTGATGGTGCATCGCGGCGGCAGCCAGCTCCGTTTCGGCAACCGCCCGGTTCGGCGTCGAAGCAGACAGGCAGCGCCAGCAACGAGGCAGCGGCAACAACGGCTGTATAGCCCGGTTAATAGCTGAAGGAACACTTATGCGACTGATTACTGCACTCCCATTACTGGCCGGTTTACTGTTGAGCACTACCCTGATGGCAGCCGAAACGCCGGCCAAAACGCCGTCGCCGGCGCAGGCAGCCCAGCAAAAACGCATGACCGATTGCAATCAGCAAGCCACCACTCAATCACTGAAAGGCGCCGATCGCTCCACCTTTATGAGCACCTGCCTGAAGTCGGAAGGCCACAAGACTACCGATAAGGCGCTAACGCCACAGCAGCAGAAAATGAAGAGCTGCAACGCCGATGCCGCCAAGAAGAGCCTGAAAGGCGAAGAGCGCAAATCCTTTATGAGCGGTTGCCTGAAAAAAACCGCCTGACCGCCTTGCCCCTCGGCGCGCTACTGCGCGCCGTCATCCCTGTTTTGCCGCCTGAACGATTCAGCTTTTCCGCACGCCAACCCTTACTAAACGGCAATAAATTCGCTATGGTTTAACACTATCGATTGCCGCGCCGACCATGGCGGCAATATAATGATATTAGTTATCATTGAACTGTCAGATTATTAAGGAGTTAAGCTATGGCTGTAACTAAGCTGGTTCTGGTGCGTCACGGCGAAAGCCAGTGGAACAACGAAAACCGCTTTACCGGTTGGTATGATGTTGATCTGTCCGATAAAGGCCGCACCGAAGCGAAAGCAGCTGGCAAGCTGTTGAAAGATGAAGGTTTCGCTTTCGACTTCGCTTATACCTCCGTACTGAAGCGCGCGATCCACACCCTGTGGAGCGTACTGGACGAACTGGATCAGGCCTGGCTGCCGACCGAAAAATCCTGGAAGCTGAACGAACGCCACTACGGTGCGTTGCAGGGTCTGAACAAAGCGGAAACCGCAGAAAAATACGGTGACGAGCAGGTTAAGCAATGGCGTCGCGGCTTCGCGGTAACGCCACCAGAACTGACCAAGGACGACGAGCGCTACCCTGGCCATGACCCGCGTTACGCAGCGCTGACCGAAAGCGAACTGCCACTGACCGAAAGCCTGGCGCTGACCATCGATCGCGTTATCCCTTACTGGGACGCTGAAATCCTGCCACGCATCAAAAGCGGTGAGCGCGTGATCATCGCCGCCCACGGTAACTCCCTGCGTGCGCTGGTGAAATACCTGGACAACCTGAGCGAAGATGAAATCCTCGAGCTGAACATCCCGACCGGCGTGCCGTTGGTGTATGAGTTCGATGAAAACTTCAAACCACTCAAACGATACTACCTGGGCAATGCCGACGAAATCGCTGCGAAAGCCGCTGCCGTCGCCAACCAGGGTAAAGCGAAGTAATTTTCGCCCCCATATAAAAAGCCCCCGGTTTGCGCCGGGGGCTTTTTTTATGCCGTCAATTTACAGGCTACGACGGGCTTTTACCGCCGCGGCCAGATTGCGCAGCACGGTTTCGGTATCGTCCCAACCGATGCAGGCGTCGGTAACGCTCTTACCGTAAACCAGCGGTTCGCCGCTTTCCAGATTCTGATTGCCTTCTACCAGATGGCTTTCGATCATCACGCCGATCACCGCTTTCTCGCCGCCGCTAATCTGCTGGCAAACGTCAGCGCTGACGTCCATTTGCTTTTTGAACTGTTTGCTGCTGTTAGCGTGGCTAAAATCGATCATCACGTTGGCCGGCAGACCCGCTTTGCCCAGCCCCTCTTTTACCGCCTTGACGTGAGCCGCGCTGTAGTTTGGCTCTTTGCCGCCGCGCAGAATGATATGGCAGTCGCCATTGCCGCTGGTGTTGACAATGGCGGAATGCCCCCACTTGGTCACCGACAGGAAGCAATGTGGCGCGCTGGCAGCGTTGATGGCGTCGATCGCCACTTTAATGGTGCCATCGGTGCCATTCTTGAAGCCCACCGGGCAGGACAGGCCGGACGCCAGCTCACGGTGCACCTGAGACTCGGTGGTACGTGCGCCGATCGCTCCCCAGCTCATCAGGTCCGCCAGGTATTGCGGGGTGATCATGTCAAGGAACTCCCCCGCTGCCGGCAGCCCGCTGTCGTTGATATCCAGCAGCAGCTTACGCGCCAGACGCAGGCCTTCATTGATCTGGAAGCTGTTGTCCATCAGCGGATCGTTGATCAGCCCTTTCCAGCCCACGGTGGTACGCGGCTTTTCAAAATAAACGCGCATCACCACTTCCAGCTCGCCTTGCAGTTCCTGACGCAGCGTCAGCAGGCGAGCGGCGTATTCCTTGGCCGCTTTGGTGTCATGGATCGAGCACGGCCCGATCACCACCAGCAGACGATCGTCGCTGCCACGGAGAATTTTATGAATTGCGCTACGCGCCAATGACACCGTTTCCGCTGCCCGTTCGCTGGCCGGGTATTTCTCCAACAGCGCCACCGGTGGCAACAGTTCCTTGATTTCTGTAATGCGCAAGTCGTCGTTTTGGTAGGTCATAACATTTCCATTCGGTATCAACAGGGGTAATTCGCAATGCGTAGATCCAACCAATCTAGCCTGTGCGACTGGCGCTGTAAATCACCTTTGACCAGCTGAATGAGAGCTGTCTGGTTGATCGTCATGACATATAAACTAAACTTACCAATTAACGGCAGCTCAGCGAGCGGCCACAGCATACAGCCGCTCACCATCAGTCACGAATCTGTAACAATGATGGAGAAACATTATGAATAAACTTGCGACCCTGCTCCTGACACTGTGTATGGCCTTGGCCAGCGGCGCGGCGCTGGCAGAAGATAGCGGCTCCAACAGCAATAATGGCCATGCCAATATGACCAAAAGCGAAGGGGCTAAAGACGCCATGCCGCCCAATAACGTTGATAACAGCCAAATCAACACCAACGGCGACAGCCAAAGCAATGGACAGAACAACAGTCAGAACATGAGCAAGGATGAAATGCACAAGCGTGCAATGTGCAAAGACGGCCGCTGCCCGGATCCGCAAAAAAAGGACCAGGCTGAAAAAGAAGGGATGGATCAGCCGCCCCGGCAATGATCGACGGCGATCCAGGGGAGCATCCGCTCCCCTTTTTCGTTATGCTAACGCTCAGGACTCTCTGACTTGAGCACCATAATGCACTCTCTATTGTTGGTAGATGACCACCCGGTGGTTCATGTCGCATTGGAAGCGGCGCTGATGACTTCCCCCCACGCCTATGCGCTGCACGCCGTACATAACGATACGCAGGCGCTGAGCGAACTGGCGGCCAACCGTTTTGATCTGGTGATTCTGGACATTGGTCTGCCGCAGGTAGACGGCCTGCAACTGCTGAAAAAAATTCGCCGTCATTATCCGCAACAGGCGATGCTGATTTACACCGCGCAGGAAGAAGAGGTGTATGCACGTATGGCCTACAGCGCCGGCGCCAACGGTTTCGTCCACAAGGGCAAGCCTTTGGAACAGCTGGTGCAGGCGATCGACGCGGTGCTCGGCGGCGCAAGCGGCTTTCCCGCCGACCTGCCGACTGACGAGACAGCGGCAACCGACAGCCCCCAGTTGACGCCGAAAGAGCTGCAGGTGCTCGGGCTACTCAGCAAGGGACTGTCGAATCTGCAAATCGCCGCAATGCTAAACATCAGCAACAAGACCGTCAGCACCCACAAAAAGAACATCCTGCGCAAGACCGGCGCCAGTAACCTGCTTGAACTGGTCGCGGTGTTCAAAGAGCTGACGCCATAATGCACCGCTGGCTGCTGCTGTTGCTGTTGTTATGCCTGTGCGGCACCGCGCGAGCCGAGCCGCCGCAGCGCTACCAGTTGATCAGCAATCTGACCCTCCCCACCAATATGCTGATCGCCGGCGAAAAAACGCCTTGGCGTGAGCGTACCGTACGGGTAGGTATCATCAGTGAAAATACCAGCCCTTATAACATTCTGGTGGATGAGGATTTATACGGTTTGAACGCCGATTACCTCGACTATATTCAACAGGTAACGGGCATTCGCTTCGCCATTTATGGCTTTGCCGACCTGCCGCAGCTAAAGCAGGCACTGCAGCGCGGCGACATCGATCTGCTGTACGGCATACCGCAACACGCGGCGCTGCACGGTTTGACGCTTTCGCAGCCGTATTACGTCAGTAATCTGCGCGTGCTGCGCGATCGTGCCAATAAGCGTCAGGTGATGCTCAATTCCGCCGATGCGCGCGTCGCCATCGGCGCCCTGACCGATATGCAGGCCGGTTCGGCGCTCCAGGCGGTAACGTCGCACCTGCAACGTTACGAAAATAATCTGCAGGCGGTGTACGCCTTGCTCAACGGCAGCAGCGACTATTTTATCGCAGACGAAGCCAGCGCCAGTTTTATCCTCGATCAGCTGCAATTGGGGCAACTCTACCAAATCGAAAGCAGCGTCAATCTTGGCAATTTATCGTTTGTGTTTGCGGCAGCCAACCGCTCATTAATAACCACGCTGAATACCGCTATCGCCAACACCCCAATGGAGCTGATGAATACCATCCAACGTCGCTGGAGTAAGAAAATCCCCAGCTACCTGGACAGCGGCAATGCCGATCTGACCCAAATGGAGCAGCAGTGGGTCGATCGGCACCGCAGCGTGACCTTTGCCGCCATCGAGAACGATTTCCCGTTTGCCTATCGCGGCTCCGATGGTCAACCACACGGTTATGCCATCGATATCCTCAATATCATTGCGCAAAATACCGGCATGCAGTTTGTTCCCCGCTGGGCGCGCAATGCCGAGCAGGCCGACCGGCTGGTGAGCGACGGCCATGCCAGTTTCCGTATCGCCCTGCCTTTGGCGCACGGGGTGAAGGCACGCTACGCGGCCAGCATGCCGATCCACCGTGCGTTATGGGGCGTGTACATCGGCCAATATGCCAGCGGCGTCTCAGGCTGGAGCAGCCTGCATGGCAAGCGCATCGGCTTTGTGCGCGGCGACCTCGGGCAAAGCCTGATCCCGGCCGACGGTGTCGCCATTGCCTTCAATGACGGCAAAGCAATGTACGACGCGCTGGCCAATGGGCAGTTGGATGCCCTGATCGACAATATCATTTCAGCCAATTTCGTTGCCCTTTCGCGTTACTCTGGTGCCATCAAGCTGGCGTTTGCCGCCAATAACGTTGCCTATCCCATCGCCTTCGGCGTTCAGCCGAACCAGCCGTTGCTGCTGGCGATCATCGATAAAAACCTGATGCAGATCCCGGCCGAAACGCTGCAATCGCTGCGCGACGAATGGATCGTCGATCGCAGCAGTTTAATTGACGCAGTGAATGATAACCGCATGCAACCGCAAACTACCTGGCTGCTGGCGCTGCTTGGTGCCTGCGTTGCGTTGTTACTGCTCTTGCTGCTACGCCGTTATATTCAACAACGCCGCGAACGGCGTGAGCGAGCGCAGCTGGAGTTGGCGCGGCAACAAGCCGAAGCGGAAAACCGCAGAAAGAGTAAATTCCTCGCCACCATCAGCCATGAATTGCGTACGCCGATGCATGCGATCCTCGGCCTGTTGGAACTGGAGCTGAAACAGCCATCGGCGGCCAGCAGCCTGCCGGTGATCTACAGTTCGGCATCCTCATTGCTGAACCTGCTGAATGACCTGCAGGATCACGCCAAGCTGGAAACCGGCTCGCTGACTTTGGCTCCGAAGGCGCTGGCACTGCGGCCCTGGGCGGAGCACCTTGGCGCGCTGTATCGTCCGCTGATCGGCCAACGGCCGGTGACGCTGGAGATTCATCTCGGCGAGACGTTGCCTGTCGCACTGATGCTTGATGGTGAGCGTTTACTCCAGGTAGCGAATAATCTGATCAACAATGCGATCAAATTCACCCCTCGCGGCAACATTGATATCAGCCTGGACTGGCAGCCGCAGGAGGCGCAACGGGGAGAATTACGGCTGAGCGTGTCCGATAGCGGTTGTGGCATCGCCGCCGGTGAAATTGACCGGCTTTTCCAGCCGTTTTATCGCGCGCGCAGCGCCCAGCGCATTTCAGTACAGGGCACCGGGCTGGGATTGTCGATTTGTAAAGAGATCGTCGAGCAAATGGGCGGGCATATTCAGCTGCAATCACAGGCCGGCGTTGGCACCCAGGTGCATGTCGTTATCCCTGCCTCGCTGGCGGAGAGTAAGGCAGACGGTCTGCCACAGGCCACACCGCCGACATTACCCACCCCGTCGCTGCGGGTGGCGTTGATTGACGACCACCCAACCAACCTGCTGCTGATGCAACGCCAGTTACAGCACTTCGGCCTTGCGCCCACGCTATTTGAACGCGGCCATGACCTGTTGAAAGCCCACCGTCAGCAGCCGTTCGCCATGCTGTTTATCGATTACAATATGCCTCGTCCAGACGGCCTGACGTTGGCGCGGCTAATACGCCGCGACGAGCAACGACGTGGACTGGCCGCCAGCCAAATCGTGCTGTGCTCGGCCGACGTGCAGGAGTTTACCCGTATTCCAGCCGAGTCGCTGGCGGTCGATCGGTTGCTGACCAAACCGATCCCGCTGGCGGTCCTTGGTCAACTGTTGTCTCAGGCCGCACCTGGGGTAAGATCGCAGTCAGCCCTTACTGACCTAAAAAACGTACTGTCCGCCATGGCCGGCCACCACCCGGCGATGCAACACAAGCTGGCAACCACGCTAGTGGCCACCCTGCGCGAAGATCGTCAGCGTGCCAGCGAGGCGGCCGAGCGGCAGCAATGGGCGCTATTGGGCCAGGCGGCACATCGCATCAAAGGCAGTGTGCTGATGCTGCAACTGCCGCAGGCGGCTCAAGCGTGCCAACAGGTGATCGATGCCGCACATGCGCAACGGTTAGCGCCAGATGCCTATACTGATATGATGGCGTCGGTGGCAGAAATACTGAGCGGACTGGATAGCCTGCTCAGCGCTGGCGAATCATGTTTTTATCACGCAAAGGGATAACAGATGTCGGAAACCTCTCACGTTCACCTGCCGAAAGACAGTAATAGTAAACGCCTACTGACCGCTTTTCTGGTCACTGCCGTCTTTATGATCGCCGAAGCGATCGGCGGACTGCTTTCCGGTTCGCTGGCGCTGCTGGCGGATGCCGGACATATGCTCACCGACGCCGCGGCCCTGCTGGTGGCACTGATGGCCGTGCACTTTTCGCAACGCAAGCCCAATGCACGCCACACCTTTGGCTATTTGCGACTGACCACCCTGGCCGCGTTTCTCAACGCCGCTGCACTGCTGGTTATCGTGGTATTCATTCTGTGGGAGGCGATACGGCGCTTCTTCGAACCACAGCCGGTAATGGGCACGCCGATGCTGATTATTGCTATCGCCGGCCTGTTGGCCAATCTGTTCGCCTTTTGGTTACTGCATCGCGGCAGTGAAGAAAAAAACATCAACGTTCGTGCCGCTGCGCTGCACGTGTTGGGGGATTTGCTCGGCTCGGTCGGAGCCATTGCCGCTGCAGTGGTCATTCTCACTACCGGCTGGACGCCGATTGACCCGATCCTGTCGGTGTTGGTGTCATGCCTGGTATTGCGCAGCGCCTGGAAACTGCTGAAAGAAAGTTTCCATGAACTGCTGGAAGGGACACCGCAAGAAGTGGATATCGCCAAACTGCAAAAAGACCTGTGCCTGAATTTGCCGGAGGTGCGGAATATTCACCACGTGCACGTGTGGCAAATCGGTGAGCAACGACTGATGACGCTGCATGCCCAGGTTATTCCACCGCACGATCATGACGGGCTGCTGCGGCGTATCGAAGCCTATTTACTGACGCATTACCAGATTGGCCATGCCACCATTCAGATGGAATACCAACACTGTGACGCGCCGGATTGCGGTATCAACCGCGCCCCAGAGCCGAGTGAACACTCACATTCTCATCTGGGGCATCACCATTGAGCCAACGGGGCGCATTGCAGCGCCCCTAGCGGTTTACTCGCCTGAAGACAGCGGTCGGGATTGGTTCCTGGCCGCGCTACGTATCCACAGCCAGGAACCGTTGAGCGCAATCAGCGTCAGGATCACGTATTCCAACGCCATGGCGTAAACTCCCTGATAGGCAAATATGGCTACGCTGATAACGTCAATTACCACCCACAGCAGCCAGTTTTCAACGTATTTGCGCGTCATCAGGATCATCGCCACAATCGACAGCACCATCATGGTGGAATCCCAGAACGGGAAGGCGTCCGGCTGTAGCTCTGGCTGCTGTACCTGTATACCGAGCATTTGCATCACCGCCACTGCAATCTGCGTCAACCAGGCAAATACCCGGTCGATGTTGAAGGTCATCAGCAAGATACCGAGCACGCATACCAGCGCCCAGCCGAGGGCCTTTGGCAGCGACAGCCAGCGAATTTGCAGCTCCGCCTGATGATCCGCCGTCTGGCGGCTCCAGGCATACCAGCCGTAAATATTGGCGCCAAAAAAGAACAGCTGCAGCAGCAGACTGGCGTACAGCTGGATCTGGAAGAAAATCACCGCAAACAGCGTAACGTTGATCAAGCCGAACAGGTAGTTAATGATTTTTTCTTTGCTGGCATACCAGATGCATAGCAGACCGAACAGGGTACCGATGGCTTCAATCCACGACAGATCGTAGCCACCGGCACCCAACGGGATGTGCACCATGATATTGCTGGTACTGAAAAAGCTCATCTGGCCTTCCTTATCTCGTGGTGAGTTTTATGCGTTCCCTTTAACCTGCATTTTCAGCTGTGCGGCAAAATCTAACATGCGGTTGAGCGGTATCAGCGCCTTGGTGCGCAGTGCGCTATCCACCAGGATCTCATGTTGTACACCGCCCTGCTCTAGCCCCTCGGCAATCGCCTGCAAACCGTTCATCGCCATCCATGGACAGTGCGCGCAACTGCGGCAGGTCGCACCCTCGCCCGCCGTCGGCGCTTCGAACAGCTCTTTGTCCGGACATGCCTGCTGCATTTTGTAGAAAATACCGCGATCGGTGGCAACAATCAGTTGCCGATGCGGCAGTTGCCGTGCGGCCTGAATCAGCTGGCTGGTGGAGCCGACGGCATCAGCCAGTTCTACCACCGCCTGCGGTGACTCCGGATGCACCAGTACCGCCGCGTTCGGATATAACCCCTTCATGCGCAGCAACGCCTGGGTTTTAAATTCGTCATGAACGATGCAGGCACCCTGCCAGCATAGCACGTCGGCAGCGGTTTGTTTCTGTACGTAATTACCGAGGTGGCGATCCGGCGCCCAGAGGATTTTTTCCCCCAGGCTGTCGAGATGTTCAATCAGTTCAACGGCGATGCTGGAGGTCACTACCCAGTCGGCGCGCGCTTTTACCGCCGCGGAGGTGTTGGCGTAAACCACCACCGTACGGTCCGGATGCTGGTCGCAAAAGGCATTGAATTCTGCTTCAGGGCAACCGAGATCCAACGAGCATTCAGCAAACAGCGTCGGCATCAGCACGGTTTTTTCCGGACTAAGAATTTTGGCGGTTTCGCCCATAAACCTTACGCCGGCCACCAACAGCGTCGAGGCCGGATGCTGGCTGCCAAAACGTGCCATTTCCAACGAGTCCGCCACGCAGCCACCGGTTTCTTCCGCCAATGCCTGGATTTCAGGATCGGTATAATAGTGCGCGACCATCACCGCATCGCGCTGTTTAAGCAGCTTTTTTATTTTTTCGCGATAGAAGGCTTTTTCCGCCTGGTCCAGCGTTGCCGGTTTGGGCGGGAAAGGATAAATCGCCGCGTTGACATCAAACATTTCACTCATCACCGTCATCTCGTGCTAGGCTGGGCGCCTGCCGGACCTGTGTTGCTATCCTCTTCGCGCCCTTGTTTTACATACTAAACAAAATACCTAATTCATAGCAAAAAGTCGCTGTAATTTTCATCTATTGGCGAAAAATGTTTATTTTGCAGAACATGAGGCGCCATTTGCAGTCATCACCGAGCCGGTGCTGCCTTACTTAAACAACAATGCGTCAGGGTACTGGCGGCTGGTATCAACGAGCTTGCCGGGTAGCGGAGATGCTGGCGAACCTCAACCTAGGTATCTGGCATGGCATCTTTGCGTATGGTAGGTCGGCGTTCGAGATTACACCGAGCTCAAATGCAAAAAAAGCGCCTAAAGAGTGCGGTTACGGGTAGAAGAAATCGTGCAGGATTGACTCGGCCGTTGGCCTCGCCTTGCGGGCAACGCTATGCGTTGTCGTCTCGCTTCGCTTATTACTCGTCTCATCCATGAGACTCGCCCTGCGGGCCAGCGCAAGCGCTGTTCAAAATCGCTCCCGGCGATTTTGTCGAACCTGAACGCAGGTCCTCACCCACACGACATCTTTGCGTATGGTAGGTCGGCGCTCGAGATTACACCGAGCTCAAATGCAAAAAAAGCGCCTAAAGGCGCTTTTTTCTAAATTGGTGGGTCGTGCAGGATTCGAACCTGCGACCAATTGATTAAAAGTCAACTGCTCTACCAACTGAGCTAACGACCCATGCAGTGGTGGGTGATGACGGGCTCGAACCGCCGACCCCCTCCGTGTAAAGGAGATGCTCTACCAACTGAGCTAATCACCCACTGACGTGGTTTACTGCTAATCCGTCTGAAGCCGTTGCTTGCCAATCCGTCAAGAATTGGTGGGTCGTGCAGGATGACGCGGCTTGCGCCTTGCCCTTCGGGCCATCACTGGGTGATGTTGTCTCGCTTGCGCTCGACTCGAACCTTGACGGTTCTCATCCTTTTCGACTCAACGCTTGCCAATCCGTTAAGAATTGGTGGGTCGTGCAGGATTCGAACCTGCGACCAATTGATTAAAAGTCAACTGCTCTACCAACTGAGCTAACGACCCACTGACGTGGTTTACTGCTTTGCCGTCTGAAGCTTTGCTTGCCAATCCGTCAAGAATTGGTGGGTCGTGCAGGATGACGCGGCTTACGCCTTGCCCTTCGGGCCATCACTGGGTGATGTTGTCTCGCTTACGCTCGACTCGAACCTTGACGGTTCTCATCCTTTCCGACTCAACGCTTGCCAATCCGTTAAGAATTGGTGGGTCGTGCAGGATTCGAACCTGCGACCAATTGATTAAAAGTCAACTGCTCTACCAACTGAGCTAACGACCCACTGACGTGGTTACTGCCAACTACCAGGAAATTTTACTCACCGTTTTGAACTTGCAATTCCAAAACTGGTGGGTCGTACAGGATGACGCGGCTTGCGCCTTGCCCTTCGGGCCATCACTGGGTGATGTTGTCTCGCTTGCGCTCGACTCGAACCTTGACGGTTCTCATCCTTTCCGACTCAACGCTTACCAATCCGTTAAGAATTGGTGGGTCGTGCAGGATTCGAACCTGCGACCAATTGATTAAAAGTCAACTGCTCTACCAACTGAGCTAACGACCCAATTTCCTTGCTGCTTTAACACCTTGCAAGATGTCTTGGCAACGGCGGCATATATTACTAATTTATCTCAGCAGCGCAACCTAAATTTTGACTCATCGGGTTCAACTGCTTGTTCTTCACACGAATGAGCCCGAAATTCGGCCTGATCGGCCAAATTCCGGGCTCTTTTTTGCTATTAACCTGCAATACGCTTGTTGGCCTGCTTGGCCGCATCGCTGGTTGGGTATTGCTTGATCACCTGCTGGAATACGGCTTTGGCTTTATCCGCCTGACCTTTTTCCTGCATGATGATACCGACCTTGTACATCGCGTCCGGCGCTTTTGGCGATTTCGGGTAATTTTTTACCACTACCGCAAAATAGTATGCCGCATCGTCTTTCTTACCTTTGTTGTAGAACAACTGACCAAGCCAATAATTGGCATTAGGCTGATAAGTAGACTTTGGATACTGTTTTATAAAGCCCTGAAACGCGGAAATAGCCTGATCGTACTGCTTTTTTTCCAGCGCCAGAGAGACAGCGGCATTGTAGTCACTGTTCTCGTCGCCCGTGCTGGCCGGAGCCGCCGAAGCTGCCGCCGGGGCACTGCTGCTAGCGGCGGAAGAAGCCGCCGCGGCAGCGCCTGCCGTAGCTGCAGAATTCTGAGCGCCGCCCTGCCCGAGGCTGTCTATCTGTTCATAGATTTGCTTCTGGCGTTCAACAACCTGGTTCAACTGATATTGGCTTTCCTGGATTTGACCACGAAGTGAGTCGATATCACGCTGGTTATCGGAGGCTTGTTGCTGGAGTTGGTTTAACAGCTGACCCTGAGCATTGGTGATTCGCTCAAGTGAGGTGACACGGTCTTCGACCGAGCCGGAGCCGACATTACTGATTGGCGCTTGGGCAGTAGCGGCCCATGGGACCGCTACGCCAACCAGTAACGACAGACTCAACAGGTGACGTCTGAAGTTACTGTTCATGCGATTCTCTTAGTAAACCAGAACGGCACGACGGTTTTTAGAGTAAGCCGCTTCGTCGTGGCCCAGTACTGCAGGTTTTTCTTTACCGTAAGAAACGATAGAGATCTGATCGGCAGAAACGCCTTTACCTTGCAGATACATTTTAACCGCGTTAGCACGACGTTCGCCCAGGGCGATGTTGTATTCTGGCGTACCGCGCTCATCCGCGTGACCTTCAACGGTCACTTTGTAAGATGGGTTGTTACGCAGGAAAGTCGCGTGCGCATCCAGCATCTGAGCGAACTCAGAAGAGATGTCATACTTGTCCAGACCGAAGTAGACAATGTTGTTCTTTTGCAGTTCTTGCATCTGCAAACGAGCTTGTTCTTCGGAAGACAGGTTGCTGCTGCCGCTTTCCATACCAGTGCCGCCTGCGCCTACACCAGATTGGTCGTTGTCCGCGCTTTTGTTAGAACTACAAGCTGCTACAGCCAGAACTGGCAGTGCCAGCAGAAGCCCTTTCAGCACTTTGTTCAGTTGCATTTCTTTGATCCTTTTATAGTTTGCCATACATATTTACACATGCATCACAGATACGGCGACCAGGCAGGGAATTTGACCTGTCCATCAGTTGCCGGAAGACGCGCTTTGAAACGCCCATCGGTCGATACCAATTGCAGCACGGAGCCCATACCTTGCGTGGAGCTATAGATCACCATGGTGCCGTTTGGCGCGATACTCGGCGTTTCGTCCAGGAACGTGTCCGTTAATACTTGAACGGCTCCCGATCCAAGATCTTGTTTGGCGATATGTTGAACACCGTTGTTAGTGGTCACCATCACCAGGAATTTACCGTCGGCGCTGACTTCAGAGTCCTGATTCTGGCCACCTTCCCAGGTCAGACGCTGTGCGGCACCGCCGCTTGCACTAATTTTATAAATCTGTGGCCGGCCGCCCTGATCGGAGGTAAACGCCAGAGACTGGCCATCCGGGAACCAGGTTGGTTCGGTATTGTTGCTGCGCCCGTCGGTCAGCTGAGTTATCTGGCCAGAGCCCAGGTTCATCACATACAGGTTCAGGCTACCGCTCTTGGACAACGCAAACGCCAGTCGGCTACCGTCCGGCGAGAACGCCGGCGCACCGTTGTGGCGCGGGAACGAAGCGATCTGACGGATGGCACCGTTAGACAGCGTCTGCACCACCAACGCGGAACGACCGCTTTCAAAGGTCACATACGCCAATTTGCTGCCATCTGGCGACCAGGTCGGCGACATCAGCGGCTGCGGCGAACGATGCACCACAAACTGGTTGTAGCCGTCGTAATCGGCAACGCGCAATTCATACGGGAACTTGCCGCCGTTGGTCTGTACCACGTAGGCGATGCGGGTGCGGAACGCGCCCTTGATGCCAGTCAGCTTCTCAAACACCTCGTCACTGGCGGTATGCGCCGAATAACGCAGCCATTGCTTGGTTACCTTGTACTGGTTTTGTGCCAGCACGGTGCCCGGCGAACCGGAGGTGTCTACCAGCTGGTAGGAAACCAGATAACCGCCGTCAGCGCCCGGTTGAACCTGGCCGACCACGACTGCATCAATACCCAGCGCAGTCCAGGCCGCCGGCGTCACTTCAGACGCGGTGGTCGGTTGCTGTGGCATACGTGCCGCATCGATCGGGTTGAATTTGCCGCTGTTGCGCAAATCCGCGGCGACGATCTTGCCTACGTCTTCCGGAGGCGTGCCTGGACCCGCCCATTTGAACGGCACCACGCCAATCGGCCGCGCAGAGTCGACCCCCTGGGTGATTTCAATGCGAACTTCCGCGTGCAACACGGAGGCCCACAGTATTAAAAAACCTAGCGCTACTCGAAATGCCTGCTTCATCTCATCTCCCTTATCCAGGCGGGATGCCTGCGATAAATTAGCAGAATTTTAACAAACCAACGCAAACAAAACTACGTTTACCCAACGCATTTCAGGCGATAGTCGGGGCGTCAAAAACGCGCTCCTCCGGCGCTTGCGCTAACAAGCCACCGGCGGGCATACGCGCGGTCGACGACGCGACGGCTCGAAATCCAAGGGGCATAATCCCTGTTGGTTACCTTAGTACATCCCTGCCGTTTCACTCGGCTAAACAACCATTATTGCGGCTTGAAGGTAAGAGGAGCATTCTTAAATACCTCATAGACCGCCTGACTTGGCGGTTTAGGGATCCGCGCCTGTTTCGCCGCGGCGATGGCCGCCTGGCACAGCGCAGGATCGCCCCCTTCAGCCTTCACGCTAATCAGCAGACCGTCCGGCGCCAGTTTGATTCGCAAATCACACTGGCGACCTTTGTACAGGTCGGCGTCATAGAACTTGCTCTGGATGGCGGCGGTAATCTGCCCCAGATAGCCACTGATTTCTGCACCGCTGGCACCGGCGGTCTTGGCATTGCCCTGTCCGGCCGGCTTACCGTCGCCCTGTTGCTTGCCGCCGCCTTTTGGCGCGTTTTTACCGTCGGCCAGACCACCGAACAAATCTTCAACCTCGGAAGACTGCTTGGCGGCTTCTGCTGCGGCCTTTTTCTTCGCTTCCGCTGCCGCTTTCTTGGCGGCGGCGGCTTTTTCTGCCGCGGCCTTTTTAGCGGCTTCGGCCTTGGCTTGCTTCTCGGCCTCCGCTGCGGCTTTCTTTTCGGCCTCGGCGGTCGCTTTGGCTTCCGCCGCTTTCTTCGCTTCTTCCGCCTGTTTTTTGGCGGCGGCGGCAGCGGCGGCTTCTTTCTTGGCCTCGGCTTGCGCTTTCTTCTGAGCATCGGCCTGAGCCTTGGCTATCTTGTCCGCGTCGGCTTTTGCCTTGGCGGCAGCTTGTTCAGACGCCTTCTGTTGTTCTCTGGCCTTCGCTGCAGCGGCTTCTGCCGCCTTCTGCTGTTCCACTGCCTGCTTTTGTTGCTCGGCGGCCTGTTTTTGCTGCGCGGCCTGGGCCGCTTTTTCGGCTTCGGCTTTCTCTTGCGCCGCCAGACGTTCCTGCTCCAGCGCTTTCAGACGCTGTTGCTCTTCGGTCTGCTGCTGCCGTAGCTCTTCCGCCTGCTGCTCCGCTTTTTTCTGGCGCTGCTTTTCTGCACGCTGCGCGTCGTTGCTCTGCTGTTGCTGGCGGTTGTATTGCTCCACCACCGCGCCAGGATCGACCATCACCGCGCCGACCACCGAGCCGTCGCCGCCACCGCCGGCGCTCATTTCAGCGTTTTCGTGCAGCGATCCCCAAATCAACAGGGCAATCAATACAATGTGCAGAACCACCGAAACAATAACGGCGCGGTTCAGCTTATCGTTTTGCTCAGTTGCCTTTACCAAAATAGATTCCCAAAAACTGGTGCTTAAACGGGGCTCCCGAACCGCAGAACGGGAGCCGGGTTGCCATTCGCCTTACGGTCAGATTGGCTGGGTCATCAACCCCACGGAAGCCACGCCCGCCTGATGCAGAATATTCAATGCCTTGATAATCTCATCGTACGGTACTTCCTTCGCCCCACCGATCAAAAAGACCGTCTTCGGATTGGCTTCCAGGCGCGATTTTGCTTCCGCTGCCACCTGCTCCGGCGGCAACAGTTCCATGCGATCGTGATCAACCACCATGGTGTATTGCCCGACGCCGGACACCTCAAGGATCACCGGTGGATTATCGTCACTGGATACCGTTTTGGAATCGGTGGCGTCCGGCAGATCAACTTCCACGCTCTGGGTAATGATCGGCGCGGTTGCCATAAAGATCAGCAGCAACACCAGCAGTACGTCCAGCAATGGAACTATGTTGATTTCCGACTTCAGCTCACGCCGTTTACGGCCACGTACTCTCGCCATACAACCTCCTACTTATTTGCTGTCGCTGGAGAAGGCCTGACGATGCAGAATGGCGGTGAACTCTTCCATAAAGTTGTCGTAATTCTGCTCAAGCTTGTTGACGCGCTGGTTGAGGCGGTTGTAGGCCATAACGGCCGGGATCGCGGCAAACAGACCGATCGCGGTGGCGATCAACGCTTCGGCGATGCCCGGTGCAACCATTTGCAACGTGGCCTGTTTCACCGCACCCAGCGCGATAAAGGCGTGCATGATGCCCCAAACGGTACCGAACAGGCCGATATACGGGCTGATGGAACCAACGGTCCCCAGGAACGGGATATGGTTTTCCAGCGTTTCCAGCTCGCGGTTCATTGAAATGCGCATCGCACGCGACGCACCTTCAATCACCGACTCCGGCGCATGGTTGTTGGCGCGGTGCAGGCGAGCAAACTCTTTAAAGCCGGAATGGAAAATCTGCTCTGAGCCGGTCAGGCTGTCTCGACGCGCCTGGCTTTCCTGATACAGACGGGAAAGCTCGATACCAGACCAGAATTTGTCTTCAAAGGCTTCGGCGTCACGCGTGGCCGCATTGAGGATGCGGGTACGCTGGATGATGATCGCCCATGAAGCCACTGAAAAGCATATCAGAATCAACATGATAAGCTTAACCAGCAGGCTCGCCTTCAAGAATAGATCTAGGATGTTCATGTCAGTCACTGCTTAAACTCCGCGACAATAGACTTAGGAAGCGCTCTGGGCTTCATTTGGTGTGGATCAATGCATGCAATCAATACATCCGCCTGACTCAACAGAGTCCCGTCGGCATTGACAATGCGTTGGGCAAACGTAAGGGACGCCCCGCGCATCTGGGTGATCTCACTCTGTACTTCCAACTGGTCGTCAAGACGAGCTGGCAGCAGGTAATCCACCGTCATGCGCCGGACAGCGAAAGCGATATTCTCACTGAGCAGCTGCTGTTGATGAAAGTTACGTTGACGCAGCATTTCGGTGCGCGCTCTTTCAAAAAAGGCGACGTAGCGGGCGTGATACACCACACCACTGGCATCGGTATCCTCATAATAAACCCGGACCGGCCATCGAAATAACGTATTACTCACTAGACTTCCCAGCAATGCAATTTAACGCTGCTACTATACGCAAGAGCGATCGGGTTGGGAATGGGTTACAAGAGGGGAACGAAAATAATTATGGGCCGCGAGAGCCCATATCATGGGGTGTGACGCATATTATAAAGAAACGTAAAGTAATCCAGCGGCAAGGATCACAATTGCGGGCAATGGCGCAAAAAAAGCGCGCCACAGCAGGCGCTGAGGCCGGAAACCGACGCCATGCACCATCCCGGCACACACCGCCCAAACCAGCAGGATGCCCTGCCAGATCTCCAGACTGCTGGTGCGCGCCGCAAAACGCGTCGGATCCCAGAATACGCTGCCGGCCATAAACAGCGCCAATGCCAGTGAAAGGGCCCGAATCGGGCCCTTGTCGACAACGGCATACAGCCTGTCAGTCAGCGAGCTCATCACTTGCCGTCTTGCTGGGCTTTGGCATCTTCGCTGTGCTCAAGCGCCAGCGCCGTGATGATACCGAAGGCGCAGGCAAGAAGCGTTCCGAGAATCCAGGCAAAATACCACATGGTTTAGCTCCTTATTCTTAGTACAGCGAATGCTTGTTGTTTTCGATGAAGTTCTTATCCAGCCGGCCAAACATTTTGTAGTATGCCCAACAGGTGTAGCCCAACACGATTGGCACGAAGATGATCGCCACCACGGTCATCACTTTCAGCGTCAACAGGCTGGAGGTGGCATCCCACATGGTCAGGCTCATGTTCGGGTTAGTACTGGACGGCATGACGAACGGGAACATGGTCACGCCGGCGGTCAAAATGACGCAGGCAATGGTCAGTGACGATGTCAGGAACGCCAGCGCTCCCCTTTCCAGACGTGAGAACAGCAGCGTGAACAGCGGTAACACCACGCCCAGCGCCGGCAGCGCCCACAGCGCCGGATAGTTGTTGAAGTTGATCAGCCAAGCCCCGGCCTGATGTGCCACTTCCTTGCGCAGCGGGTTGGATTCCGCCGCGGTGTTCAGCGCCGAGGTCACCACATAGCCATCGATGCCTTTCACCAGCCAGATACCTGCCAGCAGGAAGCACACCGCCATGATCAGCGTAGCGATCTGTGCCGCAGCGCGTGAACGCAGGTGAATTTCACCGGTGGTACGCATTTGCAGGTAGGTGGCGCCCTGGGTAATCAGCATGGTGAGGCTGACCACACCCGCCAACAGACCGAACGGGTTCAGCAGTTGGAAGAAGTTGCCGGTATAGAACAGACGCAGGTATTCGTCCATATGGAACGGCACGCCCTGCAGCAGGTTGCCGAACGCTACGCCAAACACCAGCGCAGGCACGAAGGAACCAACGAAGATGCCCCAGTCCCACATGTTGCGCCAGCGGCTGTTTTCCAGTTTGGAACGGTAATCAAAACCGACCGGGCGGAAGAACAAGGCGGCCAGCACCAGGATCATCGCCACATAAAAGCCGGAGAATGCGGCGGCGTACACCATCGGCCAGGCGGCAAACAACGCGCCACCGGCGGTGATCAGCCAGACCTGGTTGCCGTCCCAGTGCGGGGCAATGGCGTTGATCATCACCCGGCGTTCGGTATCGGTTTTCCCGATGATGCGCACCAGAATGCCAACGCCCATATCGAAACCATCGGTGACGGCAAAACCAATCAGCAGCACGCCAACCAGCACCCACCAGATAAAGCGTAGTACTTCATAATCAAACATACATGGACTCCTGTTTAGCGCGCTTCCTGCACGGCGGCAGTCGGTTGTTCAAAGTGATAGCGGCCAGTTTTCAGGCTGCTTGGCCCCAAACGCGCAAACTTGAACATCAGGTACATTTCAGCCACCAGGAACAAGGTGTACAAGCCGCAAATCAGCCCCATCGAGAACAGGATGTCGCCCACCGTCAGGGATGAGTTGGCAACCGCCGTTGGCAGCACCTCACCGATAGCCCACGGTTGACGGCCATACTCGGCAACGAACCAGCCGGCTTCTACCGCAATCCATGGCAGCGGCAAGCCGTACAGTGCCGCGCGCAGCAGCCATTTTTTCTGGCCGATGCGGCCGCGCACCACGCTCAGGAACGACAGACCGATGATGATCAGCATCAGCACCCCACAGGCCACCATGATGCGGAAGGCAAAGTACAACGGCGCTACGCGTGGAATGGAGTCTTTGGTTGCCTGGGCAATCTGCGCTTCCGTGGCGTCAACCACGTTCGGCGTATAGCGTTTGAGCAGCATGCCGTAACCCAGATCCTGCTTGGTTTTGTTGAACTCGGCGCGCACGGTCGGGTCCGTGTTGCCAGAGCGCAGCTCTTCAAGCAGTTGGTAGGCCTTCATACCGTTGCGGATACGCACTTCGTGCTGCGCCATCAGGTCTTTCAGACCGGTCACCTGGGTATCGGTAGAACGGGTGGCAATCAGACCGAGCGCATACGGGATCTGAATGGAGTAGGCATTTTCCTGTTTGTCCTGATTCGGAATGCCGAACAGGGTAAACGCCGCCGGTGCCGGCTGGGTATCCCACTCGGCTTCAATCGCCGCCAGCTTGGTTTTCTGCACGTCGCCCATTTCGTAACCGGATTCATCACCCAGTACGATAACCGACAACACGGCAGCCATACCGAAGCTGGCAGCAATGGCGAAGGAGCGTTTGGCAAAGGCGACATCGCGGCCTTTCAGCAGGTAATAGGCACTGATGCCCAGCACGAACATCGCGCCGGTGGTGTAGCCGGACGCCACGGTGTGAACGAACTTCACCTGCGCAACCGGGTTAAGCACCAGTTCGGAGAAGCTGACCATCTCCATGCGCATGGTTTCGAAGTTGAAGTCTGAAGCGATGGGGTTCTGCATCCAGCCGTTGGCGACCAGGATCCACAGCGCCGACAGGTTGGAGCCAAGCGCCACGAACCAGGTTACCGCCATGTGCTGGACCTTGCTCAAGCGATCCCAGCCGAAGAAGAACAGGCCGACCAGCGTTGACTCAAGGAAGAACGCCATCAGACCTTCGATAGCCAACGGCGCCCCGAAGATGTCACCGACGTAGTGAGAGAAATACGACCAGTTGGTCCCGAACTGGAACTCCATGGTCAAACCGGTGGCCACACCCAGGGCAAAGTTAATTGCAAATAACTTGCCCCAGAATTTGGTCATGTCTTTATAGATTTGTTTGCCGGACAGCACATATACCGTTTCCATAATTGCCAACAAAAACGCCATGCCAAGCGTTAATGGGACGAATAGGAAGTGATACATCGCCGTTAAAGCAAACTGTAAGCGCGACAGTTCGACAATATCAAACATCTTGACTCCTTGCTCCTCGCAGGAAGACTCCGAATTGCAATTATTGGTATTACCCCATCCAGAAAGCTAACCAATAACGCCCCGCAGTGAATGCCCTAAACACAACAATTTTGATCCAGCCTCTCGGCTTTCAGCTATGCACTCCAACCTGGACCAGACCAGGTATGAACGCACCACCGAAAACCGACAGCGGGTAACAAATGCAACAAGATCAACAATTCATAATTACATTATGATGATACTCGCCCAAACCCACACAATAAATAGGTTTTTACGTGACGCGGGTTGGAAATTTGGATACAGGTCAAAACGTAGCCAAAAGTGGTACTCGGGTGCAAATTGATCTGGAACAATTTAAGCCTAACTGGAGTTTATTTCCAGATTCATCACACGATTTCGTCTAATTTTCTTGAGGCCGTGTTAATTAATGGTTTAATTGTTTTTTAATGATATTTTTGTGTTAATGGCTTGTGACCGAAAAGGCTGACATTAGAGTAAACGGCTATTTTAATGCACCGAATATTAACCTTTTATTTTCCTGCAAGACTTATCCTGCCTTGAGTCAAAATGACGGATAGGCTAATTAACTATAGCGTCAGTTTGCGGAGTCGATCGCAAATTTTATAATTTTATTTTCTTACGCCGCAGCAAGGCACGTTTTGATCACTGGACATAAAAAAGGCCGCCCAATGGGCGGCCAAACATGTCGAAATGGTGTTATCGCGTACTGATTAGCGATTCAATACCGCTTTCACGGCGTCACCGATGTCAGCCAGGCTGCGTACGGTTTTCACCCCTGCCGCTTCCAGCGCGGCGAATTTCTCATCCGCAGTGCCTTTGCCGCCGGCAATGATGGCGCCAGCGTGGCCCATACGTTTGCCCTTCGGCGCGGTAACGCCAGCGATATAGCCAACCACCGGCTTGGTCACGTGTTCCTTGATATAGGCTGCCGCTTCTTCTTCCGCGCTACCGCCGATTTCACCGATCATGACAATAGCTTCAGTTTGCGGATCTTCCTGGAACATTTTCAGGATATCGATGAAGTTAGACCCAGGAATTGGATCGCCGCCAATGCCCACGCAGGTGGACTGACCCAGACCTGCATCGGTAGTTTGCTTCACCGCTTCATAGGTCAGCGTCCCGGAACGAGAAACAATACCCACTTTACCCGGCAAATGGATATGGCCAGGCATGATGCCGATTTTGCATTCGCCCGGAGTGATCACACCTGGGCAGTTCGGGCCGATCATCCGCACACCCGCTTCATCCAGCTTCACCTTGACGGTCAGCATGTCCAGCGTCGGGATGCCTTCGGTGATGGTGATGATCAGTTTGATGCCTGCATCGATGGCTTCCAGGATGGAGTCTTTACAGAACGGTGCAGGAACGTAGATAACAGACGCGGTAGCGCCGGTGGTTTCTACCGCTTCACGCACGGTGTTGAACACCGGCAGGCCCAGATGCGTGGTGCCGCCCTTGCCTGGCGTTACACCGCCAACCATTTTGGTGCCGTAGGCGATCGCCTGCTCGGAGTGGAAGGTCCCCTGGCTACCGGTGAAGCCCTGGCAAATTACTTTGGTGTTCTTATCGATTAAAATGGACATTATTTACCCTCCACTGCCGCAACAACTTGCTGAGCCGCATCAGTCAGGCTGGTCGCAGCAATGATATTCAAACCGCTGTCCGCCAGTTTCTTGGCGCCCAGTTCGGCGTTGTTACCTTCCAGACGCACCACCACCGGGACGTTAACGCCCACTTCAGCCACTGCGCCAATGATACCGTCGGCGATCAGATCGCAACGCACGATACCACCGAAAATGTTAACCAGAACCGCTTTCACCTTGTCGTCAGACAGGATGATTTTGAACGCTTCGGTCACACGCTCCTTGGTTGCGCCGCCACCGACGTCCAGGAAGTTGGCCGGTTCGCCACCGTGCAGTTTAACGATGTCCATGGTACCCATCGCCAGACCTGCGCCGTTAACCATGCAGCCGATGTTGCCGTCCAGCGCGACGTAGTTCAGTTCCCACTGCGCTGCACGTGATTCGCGCTCGTCTTCCTGAGAAGGATCGCGCATTTCACGCAGTTCGGACTGGCGGAACAGGGCATTGCCGTCAGCGCCCAGTTTACCGTCCAGGCAGATCAGATCGCCCTGCTTGGTGATCACCAGCGGGTTGATCTCAACCATCGCCAGATCGCGTTCGATAAACAGCGTGGCCAGACCCATGAAGATCTTGGCGAACTGGCTGACCTGCTTGCCGGTCAGACCCAGTTTGAACGCCAGCTCACGCCCCTGGTAAGGCTGTGGGCCTGCCAGTGGATCGATGGTCATCTTGTGGATCAGTTCCGGGGTTTCTTCCGCCACTTTCTCGATTTCCACGCCGCCTTCGGTAGACGCCATGAACACGATACGACGCGTACCGCGGTCAACCACCGCGCCCAGGTACAGCTCTTTATCGATGTCGGTCGCCGCTTCCACCAGGATCTGGTGAACCGGTTGGCCCAGCGCGTCAGTCTGGTAGGTCACCAGACGTTTGCCCAGCCACGCTTCGGCGAAGGCGCGGATATCTTCCTTGCTGTTAACCACTTTAACGCCGCCAGCTTTGCCGCGGCCGCCAGCATGAACCTGACATTTCACTACCCACGGGCCGGAGCCGATTTTGGAGGCGGCTTCTTCTGCTTCACGCGGTGTAGTACAGGCATAACCGGTTGGTGCCGGCATACCATACCGAGCAAACAGCTGTTTTGCCTGATATTCGTGTAAATTCATGATGTTCTATCCATTCAGGTCTGAAGTTTTAGCCGGGTCACCGTTGCGGAAAAACCGCGTGACGTATCGGCCACATAGCACAGAGTGCGGGCGCGACATTGCCGCGCCCAGGTAGGCGTTACTATACGTCCAGCAGCAGACGAGCCGGATCTTCCAGCATCTCTTTCACCGTCACCAGATAACCCACGGACTCTTTGCCGTCGATCAGGCGGTGATCGTAAGAGAGCGCAAGATACATCATCGGCTGAATGACCACCTGGCCGTTCACCGCCATTGGACGATCCTTGATGGCATGCATGCCGAGGATCGCGCTCTGTGGCGGGTTGATGATCGGGGTAGACATCAGCGAGCCGAAGACGCCGCCGTTGGTAATGGTGAAGTTACCGCCGGTCAGTTCTTCCACTTTCAATTTGCCGTCACGGCCTTTGACCGCCAGCTCTTTGATTTTCTTCTCGATGTCCGCCATGCTCATGGTGTCCACGTCGCGCAGAACCGGCGTTACCAGGCCACGCGGGGTAGAAACCGCGATGCTGACGTCGAAGTAGTTGTGATAGACAACGTCTTCACCGTCGATAGAGGCGTTCACTTCCGGATAGCGTTTCAACGCTTCAACCACCGCCTTGATGTAGAAGGACATAAAGCCCAGACGTACACCGTGGCGTTTTTCGAAGGCTTCGCCGTATTGCTTGCGCAGATCCATGATCGGCTGCATGTTGATTTCGTTGAAAGTCGTCAGCATGGCCGTGCTGTTCTTCGCTTCCAACAGACGCTCGGCCACGCGTTTGCGCAGACGAGACATCGGCACGCGTTTTTCGGAGCGTGCGCTCAAGGCTGGCTGCGGTGCGGCCTCTGCCGCTGCCGCCGGCTTGGCGGCTTGCTTGCCGCCGTTCGCCAGGTGCGCTTCAACGTCTTCACGGGTGATACGGCCACCCACGCCGCTGCCCTTGATGGCGGCAGCATCGAGATCGTGTTCGGCAATCAGACGGCGAATCGCCGGGCTGAGCGCGTCATTGCTCTCTTCGTCCAGGCTGGCGGTAGCGCGCTGGGCCGGGGTGGATTCTGTGCTCTGGCTCTTTTCTGCGGTCGGTTTGCCCGCGCTGTCGCCCGGGCGAATACGCCCCAGGATTTGACGAGAAAGCACCGTGGCACCTTCGTCTTCAACGATCGCATCCAGGATGCCCGCTTCACTGGCCGGTACTTCGAGTACCACTTTGTCGGTTTCGATCTCTACCAGCACTTCATCACGGTTTACCGCATCACCCGGTTTTTTATGCCAGGTCGCCACGGTCGCATCCGCTACCGATTCAGGAAGGTCAGGAACCAGAATATCTACGCTACTCATTAGCTTTCCCTTAAATTTTTAATCAATATTCAGCGCATCATTAACCAGAGCCTGTTGCTGCTTCTGGTGTACGGACATATAACCCACTGCCGGCGAGGCAGAGGCTGGACGCCCGGCGTAACGTAAAGAGGCCCCGAAAGGAATCACTTCACGGAAATTATGCTGGCTACAGTACCAGGCCCCCTGGTTCAGCGGCTCTTCCTGACACCAGACGAAGTCATGCACGTGCGCATACTGTTCCAGTACCGCCTGCACCGCCTGGTGCGGGAACGGGTACAGCTGTTCGATACGGACGATGGCGACGTCTTTCTTGTCGTTTTTGCGGCGTTGTTCCAGCAGGTCGTAATACACCTTGCCCGAGCACATCACCACACGCTTGACCGCTTTCGGATCCAGCGCGTCGATTTCACCGATCGCCGGCAGGAAGCTGCCGTTGGCCAGTTCATCCAGCGAGGATATGGCCAGCGGATGGCGCAGCAGAGATTTCGGCGACATCACCACCAGCGGACGGCGCATGCCGCGCAACGCCTGGCGACGCAACATGTGATAAACCTGCGCCGGCGTAGACGGGATGCACACCTGCATGTTCTGTTCGGCACACAGCTGCAGATAACGTTCCAGACGTGCGGAGGAGTGCTCCGGGCCCTGGCCTTCGTAACCATGCGGCAGCAACATCACCAGACCACACATGCGGCCCCATTTCTGTTCGCCAGAGCTGATGAACTGGTCAATCACCACCTGCGCGCCGTTGGCGAAGTCACCGAACTGCGCTTCCCAGATGGTCAGGGTACGCGGTTCTGCGGTGGCGTAGCCGTATTCGAATGCCAGCACCGCTTCTTCAGACAGCACCGAGTCCCATACCTTGAACTCGCCCTGGCCGGAATGCACATTGGACAGCGGGACGTACACCGAACCGTTTTTCTGGTTGTGCACCACCGCATGGCGGTGGAAGAAGGTACCGCGACCGGCGTCTTCACCGGACAGGCGGATTGGGATGCCTTCATCTACCAGCGTGGCATAGGCCAGCGTTTCGGCCGCGCCCCAGTCGAACGGTTTGTTGCCGGCGGCCATTTCGCTGCGATCGCCATAGATTTTTGCTACCCGCGACTGCATTTCTACCGCGTCCGGCACCGTACTGATACGGCGCGCCAGATCCTGCAGGCGTTTGGTTTCAACCTTGCTTGGGTACTCTTCGTCCCACTCGTGGTTGAGGTACGGCGACCAGGTAAAGGAGTGCAGATTCATCGGCCGCCACTCTTCCACCACGCATTCGCCGCGGTCGAGCGCATCGCGATACAGGTTGACCATTTCCGTGGCATCTTCCAGCGTGGCGACTTTTTGCTCGGTCAGCACGTCGGCATAAATCTTGCGAGGTGTCGGATGCTTTTTGATCTTCTGATACATCACCGGCTGGGTTGCACTTGGCTCATCGGCCTCGTTGTGCCCATGGCGACGGTAGCAGACCAGATCGATCATCACGTCACGTTTAAAGGTGTTACGGAAATCCAACGCCAGACGGGTAACAAAGGCTACCGCTTCCGGATCGTCCGCATTGACGTGGAAGATAGGCGACTGCACCATCTTGGCAATGTCGGTACAGTATTGGGTCGAGCGCGCATCCTGCGGATTGGAGGTGGTAAAACCAATCTGGTTGTTGATGACGATACGCACCGTGCCACCCACTTCGTAGCCGCGCGCCTGAGACATGTTCAGGGTTTCCTGCACCACGCCCTGACCGGTAATCGCAGCGTCACCGTGGATGGTGATTGGCAGCACCATGTTACTGCGCGCTTCGTCCAGACGATCGCGACGTGCGCGAACCGAGCCCATGACCACCGGGCTGACGATCTCCAGGTGTGACGGGTTGAACGCCAGCGCCAGGTGCACCATGCCGCCTTCGGTTTCAACGTCGGAGGAGAAGCCCTGGTGATATTTTACGTCGCCGGTACCGAGGTGCTCTTTGTGCTTGCCGGCGAATTCGTCGAACAGATCGGCCGGTTTTTTACCCAGCACGTTGATCAGCACGTTCAGTCGCCCACGGTGAGCCATGCCCAGCACCACTTCGCGCGTGCCGTTCTTACCGGCATGACGCACCATTTCCTTCAGCATGGGTACCAGCGCGTCGCCGCCTTCCAGCGAGAAGCGTTTCGCCCCTGGGAACTTGGCGCCCAGATAGCGTTCCAGCCCTTCCGCCGCGGTCAGCTCGTTCAGGAAACGACGCTTTTCGTCAGTGGTGAAGCTGGCATGACCGACCACGGACTCAATACGCTGCTGGATCCAGCGTTTTTCTTCCGTGTTGGTGATGTGCATGTATTCCGCACCGATCGAACCGCAATAGGTCTGCTTCAGCGCGGCGTACAGATCCGCCAGCTTCATGGTTTCCTTGCCAATGGCAAATGAACCCACGTTGAAACTTTCCTGGAAATCCGCCTCGGTCAGGTTGTGGTATGCCGGATCGAGGTCAGAAACCGCTTCCTGCTTCCACAGCCCGAGCGGATCGAGGTTGGCATGCTGATGTCCGCGGAAACGGAAGGCGTTAATCAGCTGCAATACCTTGACCTGCTTGGCATCGGTTTCAGGATCGGTGATGGTGGAGTTATAACGCGCAGAGTCCTTCGCCAGCCGGCGGAAGTATTCACGAGTTTGGGAGTGGAGTTGATCGGGTTTGACACCCGCAGTTGGTAGCTGTTGGAAAATGGAACGCCAGCTATCTTCAACGGAGCCCGGATCGGTTAAAAAGTCTTCATAGAGCTGCTCTATGTAGGACTGGTTCGCGCCCGCCAGATAGGAGGAATCCAGCCAGGCCTTCATTGCGCCGTTCTGCATTATGATCCCTTAAGCTTTAAAGCTTTAGTTTTCGCCGTGGTTAACATAATTACCGTGATTGAAACGGTTTGCCGTAAAAACGGTTCACTGGACGTATCCCCTGGGCTGCCAATGCAGGGCATCGGCGACTTCGGGTATCTATTTACGTTCTGCTATGGACCTTGCGGTCCCTTACAAGGAACCTCTAAAAACCGGCGGGACGAACCTGATTGTCTGCTGCCACAATCACGGGTCAGTTTTTAGAGGTTTCCTGCCAATGGTGCGCCGGGCAAGCCCGGCGCACCATCCGATTATGCGCCGCGTTGCAGCAGCATCGACTTGATGTGACCGATAGCGCGGGTCGGGTTCAAGCCTTTAGGACATACACTGACACAATTCATAATGCTATGGCAGCGGAAAACACTGAAAGCGTCGTCCAGATCATCCAAACGTGCTGCGGTTTCGGTGTCACGGCTGTCAATCAGGAAGCGATACGCCGCCAACAGGCCAGCCGGGCCAACGAATTTGTCCGGGTTCCACCAGAACGACGGACACGAGGTGGAGCAACAGGCGCACAGAATGCACTCGTACAAACCATCAAGTTTAGCCCGTTGTTCTGGCGATTGCAGGTGCTCGCGCGCCGGCGGCGTTTTTCCGTCGTTCAGCAGGTAAGGCTTGATCTTTTCATACTGGGTATAAAACTGCCCCATATCGACCACCAGGTCGCGTACTACCGGCAACCCCGGCAGCGGGCGAATGACGATTTTACCCTTGCCTTTGCTCAGCGACGACACCGGGGTGATACACGCCAGGCCATTTTTACCGTTCATGTTCAGACCGTCGGAACCGCACACGCCTTCACGGCATGAGCGACGGAACGACAGCGTCGGATCCTTTTCCTTCAGCAGAATCAGCGCGTCCAGCAGCATCATGTCGCGCCCTTCTTCCGCCTCAAGCTGGTAATCCTGCATGTGCGGAGCGTCGTCGACATCCGGGTTATAGCGATATATTGAGAATTCGAGTTTCATCAATCGATCTCCGCGAAATTAGTAAGAACGCACTTTCGGCGGGAATGCCGGGCGCAGTGTCGGTTGCATGTTCACTTCACGACGCGTCATGCTTTCCGACTGCGGCAGATACAGCGAATGGCACAGCCAGTTGGCATCGTCACGTTCCGGATAGTCGAAGCGGCTGTGCGCGCCACGGCTCTCGGTACGGAAGTTGGCCGAAACGGCGGTGGAAAACGCAGTCTCCATCAGGTTATCCAACTCCAGGCATTCAATACGCTGGGTGTTGAATTCGCTGGAGGTATCGTCCAGACGGGCGTTCTTCAGGCGTTCACGGATCACTTTCAGCTCTTCCAATCCTTTCGCCATCGCATCACCTTCGCGGAACACCGAGAAGTTGTGCTGCATACAGGATTGCAGTGCCTTGCGGATTTCGACCGGATCTTCACCGGAGCGGGTATTGTTCCAGCGATTGAGGCGGTCCAGCGAAGCTTCGACGTCAGAGTCGCTGGCGTCACGGCTTTCACCCTGCTCTGCCAACGATTCCTGCAGGTGCATGCCGGCGGAACGGCCGAACACCACCAGATCCAGCAGCGAGTTACCGCCCAGACGGTTGGCGCCGTGTACCGATACGCAGGCGATTTCACCCACCGCGAACAGCCCCGGAATCACGACGTCTTCACCTTTTTCGTTCACCGTCAGCGCCTGACCGGTCACTTTGGTCGGAATACCGCCCATCATATAGTGGCAGGTCGGGATAACCGGGATCGGTTCTTTAACCGGATCGACGTGAGCAAAGGTACGCGACAGCTCGAGAATGCCCGGCAGGCGAGATTCCAGCACGTCCTTACCGAGGTGATCCAGTTTCAGCTTGGCATGCGGACCCCATGGACCCTCGCAGCCGCGACCTTCGCGGATTTCGATCATGATCGAACGGGCAACCACGTCGCGACCCGCCAGATCCTTGGCGTTTGGCGCATAACGCTCCATAAAGCGCTCGCCGTGCTTGTTCAGCAGGTAGCCACCTTCGCCGCGGCAACCTTCGGTAACCAGTACCCCGGCTCCGGCGATGCCGGTTGGGTGGAACTGCCACATTTCCATATCCTGCACTGGCACGCCGGCACGAATAGCCATGCCGACACCATCGCCGGTATTGATGTGGGCGTTGGTAGTGGACTGGTAAATACGGCCCGCACCGCCGGTGGCCAGCACGGTCGCCTTGGCCTTGAAGTACACCACTTCGCCGGTTTCAATACAGATGGCGGTAGTGCCCACCACCGCGCCATCCTGGTTTTTGACCAGATCAAGCGCGTACCACTCGGAAAAGATGGTGGTGTGATTCTTCAGGTTCTGTTGATACAGGGTGTGGAGCAGCGCATGACCGGTACGGTCAGCCGCCGCCGCGGTACGTGCCGCCTGCTCGCCGCCGAAGTTCAGCGACTGGCCACCGAATGGACGTTGGTAAATGCGGCCATCGTCCAGGCGGGAAAACGGCAAGCCCATGTGTTCCAGTTCCAGAATCGCTTCCGGGCCGGTTTTACACATATATTCAATGGCGTCCTGGTCACCGATGTAATCGGAGCCTTTCACCGTATCGTACATATGCCATTCCCAGTTGTCCTCGTGGCTGTTACCCAGCGCAACGGTGATACCGCCCTGGGCAGACACGGTATGGGAACGGGTCGGGAATACTTTTGACAGCAGGGCACAGGTTGAGCCCGCTTGGGAAATTTGCAGTGCCGCGCGCATACCTGCGCCGCCTGCACCGATAACCACTGCATCAAACTCTCTGACTGGCAGTTTCATTGTTTACGCACCCCACACTACGATTGTTCCGTACAGTAAATAGACCAGCAACGCGACGACAATCGCCAGTTGCAGCATCAGGCGTAACGCCAGTGGCTTGATATAGTCCGTCAGCACCTGCCACATACCGATCCAGGCGTGCACCAGAATCGACAACAGCGTTAACAGGGTGAATACTTTCGTAATGCTGGTTGCGAAGAAACCGCGCCAGATTTCATAGGTCATGTCCGGAGCCGTGGCAACAAAGCCCAGGATATAGAGAACATACAGGGTGATGACGATGGCGGAAGCACGCAGTAACAACCAGTCGTGTACGCCGTTACGTCCTAATGCAGAAACATTGCTTACCATACGAGGACTCCAGCCAGAATTGACAGCACGGCGGTCAGAACGAACGCCACCTGGGCAGAACGCTGGCCAGCGGCTAAACTCTCTTCGATATAGCCAAAATCCATTAACAAGTGACGAATGCCACCGCAAATGTGATAGGCCAACGCAGTGAGGATCCCCCAGAAGATGAATTTGACGAAGAAGCTATTCATGATGGCGGCAGCCTGCAGGAAACCCTCTTGGGAGGAGAGTGACATGCCCAGCAGCCAGAGGAGGATACCCACGGCAACGAAGGTAATTACGCCAGAGACTCGGTGTAAGATGGACGCTATCGCAGTTACGGGAAACCGGATCGTTTGCAGATCCAGGTTGACAGGTCTTTGTTTTTTCACGGTTTTGCCCACACAGCTCTTATTATTTTCCTTCCTCCGGGCCTGGGTGGGGATCAGACAGCGTTAAGAGCCAAAACCCTTACACGTCACGCGCTCAAACATCAACATCCTCTGTGCTTAAACGGCGCGTAGTTATAACGCTGGGTGCTCCTACTTCAGGGTAATCCGGAGACCTGGCGGCAGTATAGGAGGATCACATTCTGATTACAATTCCCGTACAATCCCTTTGATAACATTTCCCCCGAACAGTGATTTAGATCACGATTTTCACAATTGGTACAAAATTAATTATCTGATTTGACAAGAGATCAACATTTCCATTACATATAGGGGCACAAACGGTCCTATGATGCGCTATAGGTCAGCAGATACACTTCCCCCTACGCACAAGTTATGCAACAGTGTATTTGGTTAAAACCCCCGAACACGTCGTAGGTAATGATTAACAGAAAATAACGAATTCAACGAATCGTTAACAACTGGTCACCCGTCTCGTTCGCCTGGTCAAACCCAATGGATGTCACATTGTAGCCAGGAGGCAAGCGTATGTCCCCGACTGCCTGAACGGCATACACCATCGGGGTCGGCACGCGGCCACACCGCTGCGACATGAATGACGAACGGTTTGACACTCTGTACCCTACCAGCGCAATTGCGCAGTCGCTCACAGAGTTGGCGCCGGTTTTGCTCATTTGTGGGCAACTGGCGGAGATTTAAGGTATTTCAGTTGTTAGAGGTTTTTAAAATAAGGCGCTAAGGAGACTGTAAATGACTGATAAGAAAGCGACGCTAACCATCAATGGCGGCGAAGCTCCGATCGAACTGGGCGTACTAACCCCAACGCTGGGTCCCGATGTCCTCGACGTCCGCGCCCTGGGTTCCAAAGGTTATTTCACATTCGATCCCGGCTTTACCTCCACCGCTTCTTGCGAATCCAAAATCACCTTCATTGACGGTGACAAAGGTGTTCTTCTGCACCGTGGCTTCCCGATCGAGCAGCTGGCGAAACAATCTTCTTATCTGGAAGTGTGTTACATCCTGCTGTACGGCGAAACTCCAACGCCGGAAGAGTTCGAAACCTTCAAGACCACCGTCACCCGCCACACCATGATCCACGATCAGATCACCCATCTGTTCCGTGGCTTCCGTCGCGACTCGCACCCCATGGCGGTGCTGTGTGGCGTAACCGGCGCGCTGGCGGCGTTCTACCACGATGCGCTCGACGTCAACAATGAACGCCACCGTGAAATTACCGCATTCCGCCTGCTGTCCAAAATGCCGACCGTGGCGGCGATGTGTTACAAATACTCTCTTGGCCAGCCGTTCGTGTATCCGCGCAACGATCTGTCTTATGCCGGTAACTTCCTGCACATGATGTTCGCCACCCCGTGTGAAGAGTACGTGGTGAACCCGGTGCTGGAACGCGCCATGGATCGCATCCTGATCCTGCATGCCGATCACGAGCAGAACGCGTCCACCTCTACCGTGCGTACCGCCGGTTCCTCAGGCGCCAACCCGTTTGCCTGCATCGCGGCCGGTATTGCTTCCCTGTGGGGGCCGGCGCACGGTGGCGCCAACGAAGCCGCACTGAAGATGCTGGAAGAAATCAAAACCGTTGAACACATTCCAGAGTTCATCAAGCGCGCCAAAGACAAGAACGATTCGTTCCGTCTGATGGGCTTCGGCCACCGGGTGTACAAAAATTACGATCCGCGCGCCACGGTGATGCGTGAAACCTGTCACGAAGTGCTGAAAGAACTGAACAAGAAAGACGATAACCTGCTGGCCGTGGCGATGGAGCTGGAACACATCGCGCTGAACGACCCGTACTTCATCGAGAAGAAACTGTACCCGAACGTCGACTTCTATTCAGGCATTATTCTGAAGGCAATGGGCATTCCGTCCTCGATGTTCACCGTGATCTTCGCCATCGCGCGTACCATAGGCTGGATCGCCCACTGGAACGAAATGCACGACGAAGGCATCAAGATCGCCCGTCCGCGCCAGCTGTATACCGGCTACGCCGAGCGTGATTTCAATTCTCAGTTGAAGAAATAACGCCGCATTGACCCAGATTGAATCTGACAACGCCGCCCATCAGGGCGGCGTTTTTTTATTAACCACTACCAGCGGTTAATGCTGGCAATTTGGGCCACCGTCAAACAAGACAGGCATTATCAACACCCGCCACCAGCGGTTAATGCTGGCAATTTGGGCACCAGTAAAACGGCCGCGACGACAGCGTGGTTTTCACGATCATCGCTCCGCAGCGCAGGCACGGCTCGCCGCTGCGATGAAACACCTTAAAGCTGAACAACGCCCCATGATGCACATCGTCATTGGCCTGACCACGCGTCTGATAAGATAATCGCGGTAATGCCAATATTGCCTGCGCCAGACGTTGCAGCGCATCGGCAGACAAGTCCCGCGGCCGGTGTTGCGGCGCCAACTGCGCCAGCCACAGGATTTCCGCCCGCAGGTAGTTACCCAGCCCCGCCAAAAATGCCTGATCGAGCAACAGCCCGCCCAACTGCCGCCGGCAAAATGCTGGCGCAAGCAAACGTTGTGTAACCTGCCGTTGCGTCAAGGCCATATCCAGCACATCCGGGCCGATGCGCTGTAAAAACGGATGCATGGCTATCTCTTCCCGCGGGCCGAGGGTGATATCCGACGCGCTGTACAGCAGAATCGCCTGCTGCGCCGTTTGCAACCTCACCCGCAGATCGCGCTTGGTCGTCGGGGTTTCCCCGGCCTTCGCCACTTTCCATACGCCATACAGCTGGTTATGGCTGTACAGCGTTAACCCATTGGAAAAATGCGTCAATAGCGCCTTGCCGCGCGGTTCAATCGCCACGATCCGCTGACCGATCAGCTCTGGCTGGTAGTGCCTTAACTGCGCAAAGGCGAACCAAACCTCGGTCAGCGGCTGCTCCAGCACCGCCGCCGCCAAGCTATCTGCCGCCCGGCGAATTTCCGGTCCTTCCGGCATGCTAACGTCTCCTGATACGGGGGTTAATGCGTAGCGCCCCCGCCGATTTTCAAATCATGCTCCACCTGCAGGGCGATGGAAATCGCCAGCTCCAGGGCAAACAGCACGGTGCCGGCAGCCATGCTTGGCGCACCGGGATGCGCCGCCGCCTGTTCCGGCAGGTAGGGAATATGAATGAACCCGCCCTTGATGTGTGGCCGATGGTGCAAATGGTGCAGCAGACCGTACATCACATGGTTGCAGACAAAGGTACCGGCGGTCTGCGATACCGACGCCGGAATACCCGCCTCGCGCATTGCCGTTGCCATTGCCTTGATCGGCAGACTGCTGAAGTAGGCCGCCGGGCCGTCGGCGACAATCGGCTCATCGATCGGTTGCTGCCCCTGGTTATCCGGGATGCGCGCATCGTCGACGTTGATCGCCACCCGCTCCAGCGAAATATCGCTGCGGCCGCCGGCCTGACCGATCGCCAGCACCAGCAGCGGCTCGACCTCGTCAATCGCCGCGTTCAGCGCCTCACGCGCCGCGCCAAACACGCACGGCAACTGACGCGCCACTACCCGTATGCCGGCCAGTTGCATATCGTTCAGTTGCCTGACCACTTCCCATGAAGGATTCACACGCTCGCCGTCAAACGGTTCAAAGCCGGTTATCAATACTTTTTGCATGCGCTCTCCTACAGGAACATCAAGAAATACAGCAGGAATACGTTGACCAGCAACAGCAAGGCACCGGTCGGGATCTGCGCCTTGATCACCGCATTTTTGTCCGGCAACTCCAGCAGTGCTGCCGGCACAATATTAAAGTTAGCCGCCATTGGCGTCATTAGCGTACCGCAATAGCCTGAAAACATACCAATTGCCGCCATCACCGCCGGATTACCGCCGTGCTGCAACACTAAGATGGGAATACCGATACCGGCGGTGACAATCGGGAAAGCGGCAAAGGCGTTGCCCATTACCATGGTCAGCACCGCCATGCCAATAGCGTATACCGCTACCGCAATAAAGCGGTTATCCACCGCCAGATACTCCTGCGTCAGGTGTGAAATCGCCGTGCCGACGCCCGCCACGGTAAACAGCAGACCGAGCGTGGCCAGGATCTGCGGCAGGATAAACGCCCAACCGATCGAATCCAGCAGACGTCGCGCCTCCTGCAACGGCTGCGTCGCGCTTTCACGGGTCATCCTCACCGCAATGATACCGCCGAGCACTACCCCCAATGCCATGGAAAACAGCGTAATCAGGGTGGAGTGATTGCCCGGGCCAAACACCGCCATTTGCAACGCCGGAATATTATTGAACAGCAGTACGCCGACGACCGTCACCACCGGTATCGCCAGCGCGGGAATAAACAATCGGTTACCGAGCCGCTTGGCGCTAACCTCACGCTCCTGCGGCGTACGCTGATGATAACTGCCAAGGCGCACACCGCCGAAGCCGGCAATCAATGCCATCACCACCACCAGGCCGCCGATGGCGATATGCAGATAACGCTTGGCCTCTGCCCCGCTGCCGAACAGCGCGTAAGTCCAGTCACCCACCAGGAACACCAGGCCATAAAGCCCCCAGAACAGGGCGGTAGTCACACGCCGCGGATTGGCGCGATCGCGCAGCGACATCGCGGCGATAATCACCAGTACCACGCCGGCCAACCAATACAGATATTGCTGCTGAAAATGCATCATGCGTCTCCCTTGCTCTGCAGCGCCGCCTGATTAAGCTGCGCCAGTTCGGCGCTGAGCTGCCGGTCCATGCGATACAGACGGAAGGAATGGATCAGGAAGGCAAAAATCGCCGTCGGAATCCCCCACAAAGCGATATGCAGCGGCTCGGTCTGAATCCCCCCCGATTCCAGCATAAAATTGTGCATAAAGATGATGGCGCCGAACGCCACAAAAATATCTTCGCCAAAGAACAGCCCGACGTTGTCGGTTGCCGCCGACATGGCACGCAGGCGATGTCGCACGCGCTCAGGCAGTTCGCCGTAACGGTTCTCCGACGCACCTTCTGCCATCGGCGCCAGCAGTGGACGCACCATTTGCGGGTGCCCGCCCAGGCTGGTCAGCCCCATCGCCGCGGTAATTTCACGTACAAACAGATAGACGATCAGCAAACGACCGGCGGTGGCACTTTTGATCTTGGCGATCCATGCCTGTGCGCGTTCTTTCAGTCCATGGCGTTCCAGCAAACCGATAACCGCCAGCGGCAACAGCAATATCAGCGGCAGGTTGCGGGTATTGAGAAACCCCTCCCCCAGCTTTTCCAGAATCTGCGCCAGCGGCATAAATGCCGCCAGCCCGGTGACGATACCGGCGGCGATCACCACCAATACCGGATTAAAGCGTAAAACAAAGCCAACCACGATGACGGCAATGCCGATCAGTGGCCAGAGATTAACCACCTGTTCCATAGTGTTTCCCTTTTATGATGTTAGTAATGTTGTGTGCTGACTGCTGACAACGGCAGAACGTAGCGAAAACATGCCGTTGAAGTGGCGGCATAAAGCGCCGACAAATCAAATGTTCCCCTGGCATCCCCTGGCCTGCCCCGCAGGATAATCACCGGTAGCAGCTTTCGCTACGCCAGCCGCCAGGCTGTCGTACCCGACGGCAACCTGGTCATCAATCTGGCGTTATTATTATTCTGCGCTAACGCTAATATTATGTTTTTTAAAGCTTTCACGCAGTTTTCTTGCATATTCCAACGCATGTTCGCCGTCGCCGTGCAGGCAGACGGTTTCGGCCTGAACGGCGGCCCACTTACCCTCCACGCTGCGCACGCGATGATGGCGCACCATTTCCAGCGTTTGTTGCAACGCGTGCTCATCGTTATCGATCAGCGCCCCCGGTTGACCACGCGGCACCAGCGTGCCGTCAGCCAGATATCCACGATCGGCAAACACCTCCTGCCGCGTTGCCAGCCCGAGTCGTTCCCCGGCGCGGATAAGCTCGCTGCCGGCCAGGCCTACCAGCCGCAGCGCCGGGTCAACCGCCTGCACCGCGCGGGCTATCGCCTCCGCCAGTGCAGGTTCGACCGCCGCCTGGTTGTACAACATGCCGTGTGGCTTCACATGTACCATCACTGCGCCTTCCGCCCGGGCAATGGCGGCCAGCGCCCCCAACTGATACACCACCTGTGCAAACACCGTTTCCGGCGGCAGTTGCATACGCGTGCGACCAAAGTTTTCGCGATCGGGGAAACTCGGGTGCGCGCCGATGGCTACGCCGTATTGCTGCGCCCAACGTACCGACTGCCGCATGGTTTGCGCATCGCCAGCATGGAAGCCGCAGGCAATATTGGCGGAGCTGACCAATTGCAGCAGCGCCTGGTCATTGGCGCAGCCTTCACCGAGATCGGCGTTTAAATCAACGAACATTCAACCCCCAGGCAATTTGTTGGATAAAATGATCCTGCTCGGCTTTGGCGCGCTGCGCCTGCGCCACGCTGCAAGGAATGAAATGGATCGGTTCGCCCAGGCGGATCTGCGCCAAATGGTAGAGATCGGCTTCGATCACGCAGGCAATCCGCGGATAGCCACCGGTGGTTTGCGCATCGGCCATCAATACGATCGGCTGCCCGTTGTGCGGCACCTGCACCACGCCCGGCAGCAGGCCGTGCGACAGCATTTCGCGATCGGTGGTACGCGCCAGCATCCCGCTGCCATGCAGTCGATAGCCCATGCGGTTGCTCTGTGGACTGAGCTGCCAGGCGGTACGCCAAAATTCCTCCTGTGCCTCCGGCGTAAACTCGTCGTATTCCGGCCCCGGCATGGCGCGAATGCGGTTGTTGAACAGCAGTTGCTTCACCCCAACCGACGTGGCCGGCAACGAGGCACTTTTGCCTAACGGCAGGCGATCGCCATCTTTCAACAGCCGTCCCTCCAGCCCGCCAAAGGCGGCTTTCAGATCGGTGCTGCGTGAACCGAGCATTTCTGCAACCGCAATGCCACCGGCCAGCGCCAGGTAGCTGCGCATGCCGCGTTTGGGCTGACTCAATACCAGCTTCTGACCCTTTTTGACCGCATAACGCCATCCGGTCCACAGCGGTTTGCCATCCAGTTGCGCATCGCAACCCGCCCCGGTCAGCGCTATCCAGCCGCTGCGGGTGAATTCGGCGCTGAACTGGCCCAGGGTGATTTCCAGGCCGGCGGCGTCAGGCGCGTTGCCCACCAGCAGGTTGGCAATTTTAAGCGCGGGTGTATCCAACGCCCCGCCCTGGCTGATACCCAAACGACGAAAGCCATTACGGCCCAGATCCTGCACCGTGGTGTAAATGCCGGCGCGTAAAATATTCAACATACGCCCTCCTTTTGCGGCACAAAGCGCACGTTGTCGCCGGGGCGCAGCAGCGTAGGCGGCATTTCAAGCGGATTGAACAGCGCCAACGGCGTACGGCCAATCAGTTGCCAGCCGCCCGGCGTCGCCAGCGGATAAATGCCGGTCTGGCTGCCGCCGATGCCCACCGAACCGGCGGGTACCGACAGACGCGGCTCGGCACGACGCGGCGTGGCAAGGCGTTCCGGCATGCCGCCAAGGTAGGAGAACCCCGGCTGAAATCCCAGGAAATACACGATATAGTCTGCCGAGGCATGGCATTCGACCACCTGCTGTATCGTCATGCCGGTATGGCGCGCCACGTCGGCCAGATCCGGCCCCTGTTCGCCACCGTAAACCACCGGAATATCCACCTGGCGTGATTCCGGTACCAGCGTTTCATTGCTTTCCCACCCCTGTTGCAATAATACCAGCATCGCTTCGGCATCGGCCTGCGGCGTATCCAGCATCAAGGTCAGATTATTCATGCCTGGCACCACTTCGCGAACCTGAGGATGGTGGTTGAGTTTTTCCGCCAGCGCCCAGATGCGCTGCTGGCTGGTCAGCGTCACCGGTGGCGCCAGTTCAAGCACTACCGCTCTTTCACCCAGTAGGTAATAACGTGCTCGTTGCACCCTTATGCTCCTTGTACCCGTGGTATTGCAAACCGCAGCACGGCTGCCGTTTGAAACCCATCAGGGGATTTATTATTTGTCTGCGTATCAGTTATGCTCGACAGGGCTCTGGCTGTCAATAGAACGCAACCATTGAGAAAATAAGGAGATAGGCCGGTAAAAGGATTCAGCCGGCGCGGTGGCCGGGCTGATCCTGAAGAGAAAAAATCAGGCGGGATTAGGGATATCGATAAAGGTCACGTCAAAACCATGCTGCTGCGCCAGCCATTCTCCCAACGCCTTGACGCCACCACGCTCGGTGGCATGGTGGCCGGCAGCAAAGAAGTGCACGCCCATTTCCCGTGCGCTGTGAATGGTTTGTTCAGACACTTCGCCGCTGATAAAGGCGTCAACGCCGAAGCGCGCCGCGCTGTCGATAAAGCCCTGTCCGCCGCCGGTACACCAGGCCACCCGACGGATTTGCGCCGGCGCGTTGTCACCGCAGTGCAACACCGTACGCCCAAGGCGGCTTTCTATCCGCTGCTGCAATTGCTCACCGCTCAATGGCTGAGTCAGCTCCCCGTACGGCACCAACGGCTCCACTTCACCGATCGCACCAATGTCCAGCATCTGCGCCAACTGTGCGTTGTTGCCCAATACCGGATGCGCATCCAGCGGCAGATGATAGCCGTACAAATTGATATCATTGCAGAGCAGCGTCTTCAAGCGGTTGCGTTTCATGCCCCGCACCGCCGGCGCTTCGTTTTTCCAGAAGTAGCCATGGTGCACCACAATGGCGTCAGCCTGCTGTTCAACCGCCGCGTCCAACAGCGCCTGACAGGCAGTTACCCCGGTGACGATGCGCTGCACCTGTGGCCGCCCTTCCACCTGCAGGCCGTTGGGCGCATAGTCCTGGAACGCCGCGCAGTTAAGTTCGTTGTTGATCAGTTTTTCCAGATCGAGGTTATGCATGGATTTCTCTCTTTAAAATTAAAACGTCTGCCGATCGCCCTGTTCCATCATGATAAATTTCACGCCGAGATCGTTCCCCTGATCCAACTGTCGTTTAATGGTGGTGCGCACATCGTCACCTTGCCTGATGCTCGGCTTGACGTGGCTTATCACTACCGGCAGGTCTTGCAGCGAACCGTCGCCGCCGCTGTACTTTTGCAGGTTATGCAGCTCTTTTAGCAGCCAGTCCGGCGTCAAATGACCATACAGCTGATTGTCCGCCACCCCGTTTGGGTAAGAGGTTTCGATAATCATCCCCTTCAACTTTTTTTGCTGGATCAGCGGACCTAACGCACGCCAGACGGTATCCAGATGACGCGACTGCTCCACCGCGTCCGGCCCGGTATCGCCGAAGTAGGCAAATGCGCCGCTGCGATCGGACAGCAACACCATCGACGAAGGGTAACGATCGTGACTGAGGGGGTAAAGTACGCCACTCAGCCCGGTAGTGCCGAAGGTGAAACGCTGCTGCTCCCGCACCGGCTGCAAACGGTAGGTTCCCAGCCGGGCGCCGTTGCCGGAATCGGTGAAGTTGGGCCAGACCTTCCAGTTGAAGTAGTGATTACGCAACGTCAGTACGGTATCTGAAGAGGCATAAAGGGTTTTCTTGTTATCTTCCGGCGCCGCCAGCACCAGGCCCGCCAGGTGGTCGAGATGCGCGTGACTGATAAAATAGCCGCCAATCAATTGACGAAACACGTACCCCTGCGGCGTATAGGGCGCAGCCAGTTGAGGTGTGACCTGGGGGAAACTGCCCTTTTCAAGCCCTTTGGCGATGCCGGGCAGCAATGAGCCGGCGTCCAGCGCCACATACTGTGTCTGTCCGTCGCTGCGGATCAGGTAGGACGTCAGATTGCCGTCGCTGATGCCACCGTTTACCCCCAGTGCGACCACGTCAAAACCGGCCATCGCCAGCGCCGAGTAACCGCTCAGACAAACGGCCAACACCTTCTTCAACATACTTCGCTCCTTGCTCGCGTTACCCTGCTCCTCGCTTCGCCGCGTCAAACGCTGCCAGCGTGGCCAGCCGGGCCTGTGGGTGATCGACAATCGGCAACGGATAATCCAGCACTCGTTGCTGTTTTTCCGCCCAACGGTGGGGCTGATGGAGTTCATTGTCGGGCACATCCGCCAGTTCGGGCAACCACTTGCGAATAAAACTGCCTTGTGGATCAAAACGTTTGCCCTGGGTGGTGGGATTGAAAATGCGAAAATACGGTGCGGCGTCAGTGCCCGTCGATGCTGCCCATTGCCAACCACCGTTGTTGGCGGCCAGATCGCCGTCCAGCAGTTGCGACATGAAGTAGCGTTCGCCGGCACGCCAGTCGATCAGCAAATCTTTCACCAAAAAACTGGCGGCGATCATCCGCAGACGATTATGCATCCAGCCGGTCTGGTTGAGCTGACGCATGGCGGCATCGACGATCGGATAACCGGTGCGCCCCTGCTGCCAGGCGAGGAAATTGTCAGCCGCCGGGTTCCAGCGTACCCGGTCTGTCCAGGCAATAAAGGGACGGTGGCGGCACAACGCCGGATTCGCCACCAGCAAATGACGGTAAAATTCGCGCCAAATCAGCTCGTTCAACCAGCAGAAAGCACCGCCGTGCGGATTGGCCAGCATATCTGGACATTCGGCACGCAGACGATTGACACATTGCCGTGGTGACAGCGCGCCGACCGCCAAATAGGGTGACAGAACGCTGGTGCCATCAACCGCAGGAATATCGCGTTGATGATGGTAGTCCTGCACCTGCTGCCGGCAAAAATGGCGCAGCCGGCGCAGCGCCGCCTCCTCTCCCGCCGGGAACCCGTCGTCAAGCTCAGCGGCAGGATAATCGAACGGCGCCGGCGGCGTGATGGCCTGCCACTGACCGCAGGACCGCTGCACGGGCGCCGGCAGACTGGCAATGTCAGACTCCGCCAAACGCGCCAGAAACGCCCGGCGAAACGGCGTATACATTTTATACATTTCGCCGTTACCGCTCAGTACGCTGCCGGGTGGTAGCAACAGACTGTCATCAAACGCCTGGCAGTTCACCATGCCGTTCAGACGCTGTTCCAGCTGGCGGTCGCGCCGTCGTTCATTCAATTCGTATTGGCGATTGTAAAACAGCGCATCAACGTGCAAAGCCTGACAGAAATCAGCCAGCCAATCGACGGCGGCGGCAAAATCGTCACATTGCTGGGTGACCAGCGGGATGCCGCGCTGCGCCAACGCCTGTTGCAGCTGCCGCAGCGTGGCGTGAATAAACGCCGCCTGACGCGCAGCCATATGATGTTGCCGCCATTGCTGCGGCGTGGCGATAAATACCGCCATCACCGTGGCCTGGGGATCGCGACAGGCGGCATACAGCGCCTGGTTGTCGGTGACACGCAAATCGTTACGCAACCAGACCAGATGGGTGGTCATAACACTCCTTTATGGTGAGCTATCCCTTTGCGGGTTGATAATATCGGCTGGCAGATCCCGGCCATCGCCGAGCGCTCAATGGCCGTAACGCAGCCGCAGCGCTTCCGGATAGGGCTCAAAATAACGTTGCTGCGCCAGATAGCTGTCGGGATATTCCGCCATATAATGTTTTAACAGGGTGATCGGTGCCAACAGCGGTTGCATTCCCTGACGATAACGGTCAATCAGTTGCGCCAGTTCTTGCCGTTGTGCCGCACTGAGCTGACGACGGAAGTAGCCTTGCACGTGCATCAGTACGTTGGTGTGGTTACGCCGCGTGGCCTTATGCGCCAGCAATTTCATCAACCGGCTGCGGTATTCCTGTGCAAAGGCGTCCAGCGACGACCATTGGTCGATGGCGGCCACAAAGCGCCCCAACTGGCGATATTCCATCTGTGAATGCGCCAGCAGCGACAGTTTGTAACGGCTGTGAAAAGCCATCAGCGCGCCACGCGTCAAACCCTGCTGCCACAGCATATTCAGTTCGTACAGCGTGTAGACGCGTTCGACAAAATTCTCCCGCAGCTGCGCATCATTCAGTCGGCCGTCCTCTTCTACCGGCAGCCAGGGCATCTGCCGCATCAGTTCGGCGGTAAACAGCCCAACGCCGCTTTTGCGTGCGCCCTCGCCGTGTTCGCCATACACCCTGACCCGTTCCATGCCGCAGCTCGGCGACTTGGCGCAGACGATGTAACCACATAAATGCTGCAGCGCCGCGACCCGTTGGGCGGAAAACTGCTGCATATCATCGGTAACATCCACCGTGCTGTCATTACTGTTGCACAACGCCGTTTGCTGGCCCTTTTTGACCAGCCGCAACGCTGGACGAGGGACTGGCAATCCCATCGCCATTTCTGGGCAGATAGCCTCGAATTGCACGAACGGTGCCAGCTGTTCCACCGCAAAGGCCAGCCGTTTATGGCCGCCGTCGAAACGCACTGCGCCCCCTAACAGGCAAGCGCTGATACCGATCGGAATTTTATCGCTCATGTTGGTTCCCTGCAGGATGGATTATGCTAAAAGTGTAGAATAATTCGTGAGTTAATACGACCTACCGAAGGTAATACGCTAAAAAATGGCGAAAAAAAACCCCCGCATGTCAATGCGAGGGTTGCAGGCACGGCAGCGCGGTTTAGTAAAAATCGCCAGACGCCAGCTCCGCCTGTTGCAGCCACACCGGTTTATCGCTGGTCTTGGACCAGACGCGGTGCAAATAGCTGTAGAACCGTGCGCGATCGGCGCGGAACAGCATGATCGGCAAAGCCAATATGCCGAGCAGGACTACTGCGCTGCGGCGCAGGAGAATCCGATGCAATGGATAAGCGTGATACAGGGACATGCGAACCTCCTTTGACCCTATTGTTTAACATCGCTGCCGCACGGCCTCAGCCGGTAAACCCGCGTTTACCGAATGGCCGGCTTGATACGATGCCAACAAATTGCGGGGTTAATATAACGCCGGCTGCGGGGCACAACGGTCAGGAACAGCTCAGCGTAAAAGAAAACGGGATAATGTGTTAACTGGACAAAATTTTAGCGCATCGGCTGAAAGTTTACTACTCATCCGACCACCAGATCGCACAAAAAATCACTCATTTACTGCTTATACTGAAAGTTTGTTACATAAAGGTTAACTAACAACCAAGGCTACGTTAATGGCAAGTTTACCTTGCGTAACGCATCGCCCTCTTTTTTTGCCGCGCACGTCGGCGTTTTTATACTTTTTTTACACCGGCCCACCCTATTTTTTCATCTTCTTTCTACCGCCCTCTCTACACTCCCGCTATCCAAACCTACACCTGTGGAGGTGTCCCGTGAGTTTCAGCGTCATAAGTGGTGCGCTGTTGGTTCTGCTGCTGTTGGGCTATCTGGTTTACGCGCTGTTTAATGCGGAGGATTTCTGATGGCTGCGTCGGCCTTTCTACTTATCGCCAGCTTCATGCTGGTTCTTCTGGTGCTGTCCCGCCCGCTGGGCAGCGTTTTGGCCCGTCTTATAGAAGGCGAACCACTGCCGATATTACGCCGCTTCGAAGCCGGCGTCTGGCGCTGCTGCGGCAACAACGGCGCAGAAATGCACTGGCGGCAATATGCCCTGGCGATCGTGATGTTCAACCTGCTGGGTATCGTACTGCTGTTTGCCCTGCTGATGGGGCAAGGCGCGCTGCCGCTCAATCCGCAAAGCTTTCCGGGATTGTCGTGGCATCTGGCGCTGAATACCGCCGTCAGCTTCGTCACCAATACCAACTGGCAGGCATACAGTGGTGAAAGCACCCTGAGCTATCTGAGCCAGATGGCAGGTCTGGCGGTGCAAAACTTCTTGTCCGCCGCCACCGGCATCGCCGTCGCGTTCGCGCTGATTCGCGCCTTCGCTCGCCGTTCAAGCGCCACCATTGGCAACGCCTGGGTAGATCTGCTGCGTATCACGCTGTATGTATTGCTGCCGCTATCGCTGATTATCGCACTGTTGCTGGTAAGCCAGGGCGTGCTGCAGAACCTGTCGCCATACCTGCACCTGCACACGCTGGAAGGCGCGCAGCAGATCCTGCCCATGGGGCCGGTAGCGTCGCAAGAGGCGATAAAAATGCTCGGTACCAACGGTGGCGGCTTCTTTGGTGTCAATTCGGCGCACCCGTTTGAAAACCCGACCGCATTGAGCAATTTCGTACAGATGCTGGCGATCTTCCTGATCCCATGCGCGCTGTGCTTTGCCTTTGGCCAGGTGGCGGGCGAAAACCGTCAGGGCCATGCGCTGATCTGGGCAATGGGGCTGATCTTCGTGGTGGCGGTAGTGGTGGTGATGTATGCCGAACTGGCAGGCAACCCGCATCTGAGCGCCCTGGGTGGCGCCAGCAACGCCAATATGGAAGGTAAAGAGTCGCGCTTTGGCATTCTCGCCAGCAGCCTGTTTTCGGTGGTGACCACCGCCGCCTCCTGTGGCGCGGTTAACGCCATGCATGATTCGTTCACCGCGCTCGGCGGCATGGTACCGCTGTGGCTGATGCAGATCGGCGAGGTGGTGTTCGGCGGCGTCGGTTCCGGCCTGTACGGCATGCTGCTGTTCGTGTTGCTGACGGTGTTTATCGCCGGGTTGATGATCGGCCGCACGCCGGAATACCTCGGCAAGAAAATTGACGTTTACGATATGAAGATGACCGCGTTGGCGATTCTGGTGACGCCAACGCTGGTGCTGCTGGGCAGCGCGCTGGCCATCGGCACCGCCGCCGGCCGCGCCGGGATCCTTAACCCTGGCGCACACGGTTTTAGCGAAGTGCTATACGCCCTCTCCTCCGCCGCCAACAACAACGGCAGCGCATTTGGCGGGCTGAGCGTCAACACCCCGTTCTACAACCTGTTACTGGCATTTGCCATGTTTGTCGGCCGTTTTGGCGTGATCCTGCCGGTGCTGGCCATCGCCGGTTCGCTGTGCGTGAAGAAGCGCCAACCGGCGGGCAACGGCACGCTGCCGACCACCGGGCCGCTGTTTATCGGCTTGTTGATCGGCACCGTACTGCTGATTGGCGCATTGACTTTCGTTCCGGCGCTGGCGCTAGGCCCGGTGGCCGAGCATTTACAGGTCTGGCTGGCACACTAACCGGCATAAAGAGAGAAATCGTATGACTCGCAAACAACGTGCGCTTTTTGAACCGGTTCTGGTACGGGCCGCGCTGCTCGACGCGGTGAAGAAGCTGGATCCTCGCGTCCAGTGGCGCAATCCGGTGATGTTCGTGGTGTATATCGGCAGCGTGCTGACCACCCTGATCTGGCTCAGTCTGCTGGCCGGTAAAACTGACGGCAGCGCCGCGTTTACCGGCAGTATCGCCCTGTGGCTGTGGTTTACCGTGCTGTTCGCCAACGTTGCCGAAGCGCTGGCCGAAGGCCGCAGCAAGGCACAGGCTGCCAGTCTGAAGGGCACCAGGAAAACCATTTGGGCTAAAAAGCTGGCCGCGGCGAAACGCGATGGCGCGACGGAAAAGGTCGCCGCAGACAGCTTGCGCAAAGGCGACATCGTGCTGGTGGAAGCCGGTGATACCCTGCCTTGCGATGGCGAAGTGCTGGAAGGCGGCGCGTCGGTGGATGAAAGCGCCATTACCGGCGAATCGGCGCCGGTGATCCGCGAATCCGGTGGTGACTTCTCCTCGGTTACCGGCGGGACGCGCGTGCTGTCCGACTGGCTGGTGGTGCAATGCAGCGTCAACCCCGGCGAGACCTTCCTCGATCGCATGATTGCCATGGTCGAAGGCGCCAAACGCCGTAAAACGCCGAATGAAGTGGCGCTGACCATTTTACTGGTGGCACTGACCATCGTGTTCGTGCTGGCGGTGGCCACGCTGTTGCCGTTCTCGCAATATAGCGTCAATGCCGCCGGCAGCGGCTCGGTCGTCAGCGTGACCGTATTGGTGGCGCTGCTGGTGTGTCTGATCCCGACCACCATCGGCGGGTTGCTGTCAGCCATCGGCGTCGCCGGCATGAGCCGCATGCTCGGCGCCAACGTCATCGCCACCAGCGGCCGCGCCGTTGAGGCGGCCGGCGACGTCGACGTACTGCTGCTGGATAAGACCGGCACCATCACCCTTGGCAATCGACAGGCTTCGGAGTTCCTGCCGGCCCCCGGCGTAAAAGAACAGGAACTGGCCGATGCCGCGCAGCTGTCTTCACTGGCGGATGAAACGCCGGAAGGTCGCAGCATCGTGGTGCTGGCAAAACAGCGCTTTAATCTGCGCGAACGCGACCTGCAGACCTTGAATGCCACCTTTGTGCCGTTTTCGGCGCAAACGCGGATGAGCGGCGTCAACGTGCAGGACCGCATGATCCGTAAAGGTGCGGTGGACGCAATTCGTCGCCACGTGGAGTCCAACGGCGGCCACTTCCCGGCGGCGGTAGATGCGCTGGTGGAAAGCGTGGCGCGTACCGGCGGTACGCCGCTGGTGGTGGCGGAAGGCCCCAGAGTGCTGGGCGTGGTCGCGCTGAAGGACATTGTCAAAGGCGGCATCAAGGAACGTTTTGCCGAATTGCGCAAAATGGGCATCAAAACGGTGATGATCACCGGTGACAACCGCTTGACCGCCGCCGCCATTGCCGCCGAGGCCGGGGTAGACGATTTTCTGTCGGAAGCGACGCCGGAAGCCAAGCTGGCCTTGATTCGCCAGTATCAGGCTGAAGGCCGACTGGTGGCAATGACCGGCGATGGTACCAACGACGCCCCGGCGCTGGCGCAGGCTGACGTCGCGGTGGCGATGAACTCCGGCACCCAGGCGGCCAAAGAGGCCGGCAATATGGTCGATCTGGACTCCAACCCGACCAAATTGATCGAAGTGGTGCATATCGGCAAACAGATGCTGATGACGCGCGGTTCGCTGACGACCTTCAGTATCGCCAACGACGTGGCGAAATACTTCGCCATTATTCCGGCAGCGTTCGCCGCCACCTATCCGCAGTTGAATGCGCTTAACGTGATGCATCTGCATTCACCCGCTTCGGCCATTTTGTCGGCGGTGATTTTTAACGCGCTGGTGATTGTGTTTCTGATCCCGCTGGCGCTGAAGGGCGTCAGTTACAAGGCGCTGAGCGCGGCGGCTCTGTTGCGCCGCAACCTGTGGCTGTATGGCGTCGGCGGTCTGCTGGTGCCGTTTGTCGGCATCAAGCTGATCGACCTGCTGCTCACCGTGCTGCACGTTGCCGGCTAAGCTCGAGAGGAGATAGTTATGTCTTATTTACGCCCATCATTGGTGATGCTTTTGTTACTGGCGCTGCTCACCGGTATTGCCTATCCGCTGCTGACCACCGGACTGGCACAGCTGCTGTTTGCCGAGCGCGCCGCGGGTTCACTCTTGTATCAAGGGGACAAGCTGGTTGGCTCCGCGCTGATCGGCCAGAACTTCAGCCAGCCGCAGTATTTTTGGGGACGCCCTTCTGCCACCGCTGATTCGGCTTATAATGCCGAAGCCTCTGCCGGCAGCAATCTGGCGGTTTCCAATCCGGCACTGGATAAGGCCATCGCCGAACGCGCCGCACAGTTGCGCCAGGCCAATCCTACTATGCGCGGGCCGATCCCGGTCGATCTGCTGACCGCCTCAGGCAGCGGGCTTGATCCGCAGATTTCCCCGGCAGCGGCGCACTATCAGCTGGCGCGGGTGGCGGCAGCGCGCCACTTGCCGCCGCAACGGCTCGCCGATTTGATCGAACAAAATAGCGAGCGCCCGATGCCGAATTTTATCGGTGAACCGGTGGTTAACGTGCTGAAACTGAATATGGCGCTGGATGCGCTAAAGTAATCGCAGGTTACGCGATAACATCAAGGGTCCGGCGTGCCGGACCCGTTTTGCGTTGAGTGACAAGGATCCGACATGGTTGATGAACAACAGCGCCCCGACCCCGATAGCCTGCTGGCCGCCGCCAACGAAAAGCCTCGCGGCCGGCTGAAGGTGTTTTTTGGCGCCTGCGCCGGCGTCGGCAAAACCTACGCCATGCTGCAGGAGGCGCAGCGCCAGCGCGCCCAGGGGCTGGACGTGCTGATCGGCGTGGTCGAAACCCACGGCCGTAGCGAAACGGCCGCTTTGTTGGCCGGCCTGCCAATACTGCCGCAAAAACGTATCCAGCACCGCGGGCGGGCCGTGCATGAGTTCGATCTGGACGCCGCGCTGGCGCGCCACCCGGCGCTGGTGCTGATGGACGAGCTGGCGCACAGCAACGCCCACGGTTCACGTCACCCCAAACGTTGGCAAGACGTGGAAGAACTGCTGGACGCCGGTATCGACGTACTGACCACCGTCAACGTGCAGCATCTGGAAAGCCTGAACGACATCGTTGGCGGCGTAACCGGCGTGCGCGTACGTGAAACCGTGCCCGATCACGTATTTGACGAAGCGACCGAAGTGGTGCTGGTGGATCTGCCGCCGGATGACCTGCGCCAGCGGCTGCACGAAGGCAAGGTGTATATTCCCGGCCAGGCTGAACGCGCTATCGAGCACTTTTTCCGCAAAGGCAATCTGATTGCCCTGCGCGAATTGGCCTTGCGCCGCACCGCAGACCGGGTGGACGATCAAATGCGCGCCTTTCGCGATACCCAAGGGCGCGAAAAAGTCTGGCATACGCGCGACAGCATCCTACTGTGCGTTGGCCATCACAGCGGCAACGAAAAACTGGTGCGCATCGCCGCACGGCTGGCGGCACGCCTTGGATGTGATTGGCACGCGGTGTATGTCGAAACGCCAACGCTGCACCGGCTGCCGGAAAATCGGCGACGCGCCATTTTACGCGCGCTGCGTCTGGCGCAGGAACTGGGAGCGGAAACCGCTACGCTGTCCGATCCGAGTGAGGAGCGTGCCATTTTGCGCTACGCGCGCGAGCATAACCTCGGCAAAATCATCATTGGTCGCCACGGCGAACAGCGCTGGAAATGGCGCAGCAGCTTTGCCGATCGGCTGGGGCAACTGGGGCCGGATCTCGATCTGGTGATCGTGGCGTTGGAACATGAACCGCCGTCGCCCCTCGCCAAAGAGGCCGACGGCCGCAATTTCAGTGACAAATGGCGCATCCAGCTACGTGGCTGTGCGGTGGCCTTTGCGCTGTGTGCGGCAATTACGCTGCTTTCGCAATGGTTGCTGCCGGGCTTCGATCAGGCCAACCTGGTGATGATCTATTTGCTGGGCGTGGTGATCGTGGCGCTGTTTTACGGCCGCTGGCCGTCGGTGCTGGCGGCGGTGATCAATGTCGCCAGCTTCGATTTGTTCTTCGTCCAGCCGCACTGGTCATTCGCGGTAAGCGACGTGCAGTATCTGCTGACGTTTGCGGTGATGCTGATCGTCGGCATCACCGTCGGTAACCTGACCGCCGGCGTGCGTTATCAGGCGCGGGTGGCGCGCTATCGCGAGCAGCGGGCGCGTCATCTGTATGAAATGTCGCGAGGTCTGAGCCAGTCACTGACTATCGAGGACATCGCCAGCGCCAGTCGTCATTTTCTTGCCAGCAGTTTCCAGGCGAAAGCGGTTCTGCTGCTGCCACAGGACGACGGCCATCTCAGGCAGATGGTCGGTGAAGAAGGTGGCCTGTTGACGGTGGACGACGCCATCGCTCGTTGGAGTTACGACAAAGGCCTACCTGCCGGTGCCGGCACCGATACGCTGCCCGGTGTACCCTACCAACTGCTGCCGCTGACCGCCTCACAGCAGACCTTTGGCCTGTTGGCGATTGAGCCGAATAACCTGCGGCAACTGATGGTACCGGAGCAACAACGCCTGTTGCAAACCTTCACCGTGCTGATCGCCAGCGCCCTCGAGCGTTTGCAACTGGCGCGCAGTGCCGCCGAAGCCAAACTGGACGCTGAACGCGAACAGCTGCGCAATTCGCTGCTGGCCGCCCTGTCCCATGATTTGCGTACCCCGCTGACGGTGCTGTTCGGCCAGGCGGAAATCCTCACGCTGGATCTGGCCAGCGAAGGTTCCCAACATGCGCAGCAGGCCAGCCAGATCCGTCAGCAGGTGCTGAGCACTACCCGGCTGGTGAACAATCTGCTGGACATGGCGCGCATTCAGTCGGGCGGTTTCAGCCTGCGTAAAGAGTGGCAATCATTGGAGGAGATCGTTGGCGCGTCGCTGCATATGCTCGAGCCGATCCTCAGCCAGCATGACATCAGGGTCGAGCTGCCCGACGACATGGTATTGATCAATTGTGACGGCAGCCTGTTGGAACGCGTATTCACCAACCTGTTGGAAAATGCCAATAAATATGCCGGGCACGATGCTATTATCGGCATTCGTGCTCGCACCTTGCCGGACTGGCTGGAAGTTGAAGTCTGGGATAACGGCCCGGGCATTCCACAAGAACAGAAACAGCGCATTTTTGACAAGTTTGCTCGCGGCAATAAAGAATCACCGATTCCCGGCGTCGGTTTGGGGTTGGCAATTTGCCGTGCCATTATTGAAGTGCACGGCGGCCGTATCTGGTCCGATGATGCCAGCCAGGGCGGAGCCAGTTTCAAGTTCCTGCTACCGCTGGAAAAAATGCCGGAGATGGACAGCGATGCTTTTGATCTGCCAAAACAATATTGAGGTAATGTGACCACTACGCCAACCAACATCCTGATCGTTGAAGATGAAAAAGAAATTCGTCGTTTTGTGCGTACCGCGCTGGAAAGCGAAGGGTTGCGGGTGTTTGAAAGCGAAACGCTGCAACGCGGGCTGATTGAGGCCGGCACCCGCAAACCGGATTTGATCATTCTCGATTTGGGGTTGCCGGACGGTGACGGTTTAAGTTTTATCCGCGATCTGCGCCAGTGGAGCGCCATTCCGGTGATCGTGCTGTCGGCACGCAATGCGGAAGAAGACAAGGTTTCGGCGCTGGATGCCGGTGCCGACGATTATCTCAGCAAACCGTTTGGCATCGGCGAACTGCTTGCTCGCGTGCGAGTGGCGCTGCGCCGCCACGCCAGCAGCCAGCAAGAAAATCCGCTGGTCACCTTTTCGGAGATCACCGTCGATCTGATCAACCGCCGGGTGCTGCGCAGCGGTGAAGAACTGCATCTGACGCCGATTGAGTTTCGCCTACTCACCGAGCTGCTGGCCAACGCCGGCAAAGTGCTGACGCAACGCCAATTGTTGAACCACGTCTGGGGGCCGAATTACGTCGAACACAGCCATTATCTGCGTATCTATATGGGACACTTGCGCCAAAAACTGGAAAGCGACCCGGCGCGACCTAGGCACCTCCTGACCGAAACCGGCGTCGGCTATCGTTTTATGCCCTGATACGGTGCGCTATTGGCATCACTCCCCTCCGTCGTCACAATGATAAATATGTGATCTTGGTTGGTAAAACCTTTCTGCCAGAGCCAATAAAAGGCGTTTAAAGGCAAAATCCAAAAGGTTTGCCCCCTCGGGCGCTCGTATGATACTCCCTCTGGAATAAAGTACATACGAGTGCTTATGAAACCGCAGACAATAATAAAAACCACGCTCGCCATCGCATTATTTTTTAGCTTATCGCTTGGCGGTCAGGCGCAAACCGTTTTACGGCTGGCGTATGCTGAAAATAGCCAACCGATAAAAGATGCCTTACATTTTCTCGGCAGGGAAATCGAGGAAAAAACCCAGGGCCAAGTCAAGGTTACCTATTTCCCGGACGGTCAGTTAGGCGGCGAACGCGAACTGGTGGAACTCACTCAGACCGGAGTGGTAGATATCACCAAGGTCTCTTCCGGGTTAATGGAGAGTTTTTCACCTTTATACGGCGTATTCTCCCTGCCCTATCTTTTTTCATCGAAAGAAGAATTTTATCGTGTGATGGATAATCCTGATGTTATGGATACGGTATATCAATCTACCGCAGCGCAAGGCTTTATCGGCATCGGTTGGTATGATTCCGGATCGCGTAACTTTTACATGTCCAAAGGGCCTGTCCGCACCATTGACGATCTGAAGGGCAAAAAGATTCGTGTCATGCAGAGCGTTACCGCAATACGCACCATGAAACTGCTCGGCGCGTCGCCAATTGCCATGGGGCAGGCGGAAGTTTATACCTCGTTGCAGCAAGGTATTTTAGACGGCGCGGAAAATAACGAGTTTGCCTTGACCATTGCCCGTCATGGCGAGGTAGCCCGTTATTATACCTATGATATGCATACGCGTATTCCGGATATCTTATTGATGAGCGCCTTGACGCTGGAAAAACTGACGCCCGAGCAGCAGCGTATCGTCAGTGATGCAGTGAAGGCGTCAATTGCTTTTGAAAAAGCCGCCTGGGATAAAGAAATAGAAAAAACCAGAGCGCTGGCAATCAAACAGTTCAACGTCGAATTCTTTGACATCGATAAAAAGCCGTTTCAAGCCGCCGTCCAGCCTATCTATGACAGCCTGAAAAGCACTCCGGTGCTTTATCAGCTTTACCAGACGATCGAAGCAGCAAAAAATTAACTCAGAGGCATATTATGCACGCCATCCGACAAGGACTTGATAAATTACTTGAAGCCATCTGCTGTTTATTGCTCACCATGATGGTGATCGTTTCATGCTGGCAGGTGATTAGCCGTTATGCACTGGGACAGCCCAGTACCTTTAGCGAGGAGCTATTGCGTTTTTCACTGGTGTGGCTGTCGATGTTCGGCATGGCTTACGCCGCGGGCAAACAGCAGCACATCAGCCTGACGTTCTTCCTCGACAAGATCCCGGGCTCGCTGCATTTTTTATGGGTGTCGTTATTGCAGGTATGCTTTGCGCTGCTGGCAATATACATACTGATTATTGGCGGGTTAAAAATATCATCTATTTCCATGCAGCAATTATCGCCAGCGCTCAATATTCCGATGGGCAGGGTTTATTACGCCTTGCCAATTAGCGGGCTGCTGATCATCGTCTATAGCGTACTCAATATTTATGATCTGATGCATGAAAAGCGTCGAGTCACTGTGTCACACAATAACAGCAACGGAGAGGCATTATGATTGACCCGGTATTGGCCTCTGGCGTAATGGTCTGCGTTTTCATGGTGTTACTGGCAATGAGCGCGCCAATAGGCTTATGTATTGTCGTGGCGTCCTGCTGTACCATGCTGCTGGTATTGCCTTTTGACATTTCGATGTTCGCGACGGCGCAAAAAATGTTTTCCAGCCTCGACAGTTTTTCACTGTTGGCGGTGCCCTTTTTCATTCTTTCCGGCGTGATTATGAACGGTGGCGGCATCGCGGCTCGGCTGGTCAATTTTGCCAAGCTGTTTACCGGTAAATTGCCGGGCTCGCTGTCTTATACCAATATTGCCGGCAATATGATGTTTGGCGCCATTTCCGGCTCGGCGATTGCCGCTTCAACCTCAATCGGCGGCGTATTGGTGCCGATGAGCGCGCGGGAAGGCTATAACCGCGAATTTGCCGCCGCGGTGAATATTGCCTCGGCGCCGACCGGCATGCTGATCCCGCCAACCACGGCTTTTATCCTGTATGCCCTGGCCAGCGGCGGCACTTCGGTTGCAGCCCTGTTTGCCGGCGGTCTGGTCGCCGGGCTGCTCTGGGGCGTCAGCTGCATGCTGGTGACCTGGTTTGTCGCCAAACGCCATAATTATATTAATTTCTTCACCGTGCAAAAGGGACTGCTCTGGAAAGTCACCTGGGAAGCGTTACCCAGCCTGTTGCTGATCGTCATTATCATTGGCGGGATCGTATTGGGTATTTTTACCGCCATTGAGGCCTCGGCGGTTGCGGTGGTATATACCCTGTTTTTAACCATGCTGGTTTACAAGACGCTAAAGCTGAAAAATATTCCCGCCATTTTGGTTCAGACGGCATTAATGACCGGCATCATCATGTTTTTGCTTGCCACATCGTCGGCAATGTCATTTGCCATGGCGATCACCAGTATCCCGGAAGCGCTCAGCAATATGATATTGGGTATTTCGGAAAACAAGCTGGTTATCTTGTTAATCATCACCGTTTTTCTGCTGATTATCGGCGCATTTATGGATATTGGGCCCGCCATTCTGATATTCACGCCTATTCTGCTGCCAATATTGGTCAAGGTCGGCGTCGATCCGGTCCATTTCGGCATTATTATGGTGTATAACCTGGCATTTGGCACCATCACTCCGCCGGTCGGTAGCGGCCTTTACGTTGGTGCCAGCGTCGGTAATGTAAAGGTCGAGGGACTGGTCCGTCCGCTGATGCCCTTCTATGTCGCCATCGTCAGTATGCTGTTGTTGATTACCTATATTCCTGAGCTCACGTTATTTTTACCAAGAATACTGGGCGTGATGTAGCGCCCATTTTAAACAGGCACTTCCCTCTGGGTTCAATAAAAATAAACAATGATAATTATTGAAAGGAATTTTACATGAAGAAATTCTCGGTACTGCTATTGCCTTTTTTCTCGTCCTCTGCATTCGCAACCTATGTGGATATTCGACATGAATATTTAGATGACAGCAAAGCCAACTACGATCGTGTCTATATCTCGCACCGTTTTGACAGCGGTTTCGGTTTCGCCTTGGAAGCCATCTCAAAGTCTGGCGGCGACGACACCAATAAGCCATTCAACGATATGGAAAGCCAGGGCAATGAGTACACGGCCAATTACCAGTTTAAATACCACGGCGTTGATATTCAACCTGGCCTGGTATTGGAAACCGGCAATGGTTATTCGGTTTACAAACCGTATATTCGTGCCACCAAGGTATTGAATGAGTCCTGGTGGATTGCGGGACGCTATCGTTTTGAGTATTTCCGCCGTTCTTCCGATCAGCGCGAAGATGATAAAATAAACCGTATTGATTTATGGGCTGGTTATAAGGTTAATAGTTGGGATTTTTCTGTGGAAGGTATCTATAAAAAAGCGGAAAAATATAATTTATATGATAACCACACCTATAACTATGAATACAATTTTAGAACGGCTTATCACATCGACGCCTGGTCGCCGTTTATCGAAATCGGCAACGTTTCGGTACGCAGCACCACCGATGAACGCCAAACGCGTTTTCGCGTCGGGTTAGGCTATACCTTCTAGGCAATGCGATACAATGAGCCTCGCCTATGAGGCTCATTGGCTATCAACCGTTTGCTGCAGGCCGCGGGCATTACGGCGCATCGGGGCCTTTCTTCAGACCGATCATGAAATCCTTGAACGCGTCACGCAGCGGCAAAAATAGCGGATGTTTGCGGTTTTCAATCATCACTTCAGAAAACAGCTTTAACCCAACGGCGAACGCCGCACTTTTTTCCTCACCAAAGTTCAGATCCTGGCGCGCCTGGATCCGTTCAACGATGCCGAGGATGTCATCATGGTTTTCCACTTCAAACACCAGCGGCGTTTTTTCTACCGGCTTACCCTGGCGATCGGTCAGCGCTTCAACGGTAATACGAAAACGGTGTCCCGGCATCAGCGGTTCTCCTCTGGCTGTTCCGCCTGCGCCACGGTGGTTTCGATGCTTTCCACCGCGGTCAATAGCGCCTGATTGATCTGTTCCACCTGCTGCTGGCTCAAGTCAGCACGCATCATGTTGCCACGCAGTACACGTTTCAGTCGCTGCATGGTTTCCGCGATACCTTCGGCCAGATTGCCTTCGCGGCGACGGCTCACGTCCGCCAGACGCGCAAAGATCACGTCCACTGCCGGCTGGTGCTGCGCCAGTTCTGCCTTGCCGGCATCGGTGATGTGATAGCTCTTGCGGCCCTTGCCGGTGGTGGTAGCGTCAAGAAAGTCCTGCTCTTCCAGCAGCGTCAAGGTGGGATAAATTACCCCCGGGCTCGGCACATACAGGCCGGAGGAGGCCTCTTCTATCGCCTTGATCAGTTCGTAACCATGGCTCGGTTTGCGTTCGACCAGTGCCAATAGCACCATGCGCAAATCGCCGTGTTCAAACAGGCGGTGCAGTTTATTGCCGCGGCCGCGGCCACGCCCGTGCTCTTCGCCGTGCGCGCCAAAATGATGGCGGCCGGCGCGCTGGTGATGACAGCGATGATGATCTTCGCCGTGATCGGCGTAGCGATCGCTACAACGACTGGCGCGAAAACGATGAAACATAATGTCTACCTCATGCTCAGTTTTAGATATATCGAATCTGGTTCGATATATCTAATCTAGATCGATATATCGAAATGAGCAAGCGGAAAAACAAATTTAGATATATCTAAATTGCAGGCATAAAAAAAGCGCTGTAAAAACAGCGCTTTGTTTGGAGACAGGGAGATTACTTGGCAGAAGCCAGCACTTCGCTGACGATCTCTACCGCTTCCTGTTCGATCTTGGCGCGGTGTTCCGCCCCCAGGAAGCTTTCGCAGTATATTTTGTAGGCTTCTTCGGTGCCGGATGGACGCGCAGCGAACCAACCGTTATCGGTCATCACCTTCAGGCCGCCGATCGACGCGCCGTTGCCCGGTGCGGCGGTCAAGCGCGCGGTAATCGCGTCGCCAGCCAGCGTACTGGCGTTGACCATTTCCGGCGACAGCTTGGCCAGCGCGGCTTTCTGCGCGTGACTGGCCGGTGCCTGAATGCGGTTGTAGCTTGGCGCACCGAAACGCTTGGCAAGATGGTCGTAATGGTGCTGCGGATTGTCGCCGGTCACTGCGGTGATTTCCGCCGCCAGCAGGCACATGATGATGCCGTCTTTATCGGTAGACCACGGCGTGCCGTTGAAACGCAGGAACGACGCTCCCGCGCTTTCTTCGCCGCCGAACCCCAGGCTGCCGTCGAACAGGCCATCAACGAACCATTTGAAACCGACCGGCACTTCCACCAGCTTGCGACCCAAATCGGCCACTACTCGGTCAATCATCGCGCTGGAAACCAGCGTTTTGCCCACGGCAACGTCGGCGCCCCACTGCGGACGATGTTGGAACAGGTAGTTGATCGCCACCGCCAGATAATGGTTCGGGTTCATCAGACCGGCAGGCGTCACGATACCGTGACGGTCATAATCCGGATCGTTGGCAAACGCCAGATCAAACTTGTCGCGCAATGCCAGCAAGCCGGCCATCGCCGACTCGGACGAGCAGTCCATACGGATAATGCCGTCGTGGTCAAGGTGCATAAAGCGGAAGGTCTGATCGATGGAATCGTTAACCAGCGTCAGATCCAGCGCGTAATGCTCGGCAATACGCTGCCAGTAGGCGATACCGGAACCACCGAGCGGATCGACCCCAAGCTTCATGCCGGCACGTTGGATCGCCGGCATGTCAACGATATCCGCCAGCCCTTCGACATACGGTTGCACCAAATCCTGCGCGTGCAGGTGGCCGCTGCGCCAGGCCTGGTCCAGCGACTGGCGCTGTACGCCCTTCAGCCCTTGCACCAGCAGTTCATTGGCGCGTTTTTCAATCACTGAGGTCAGGTTGGTGTCAGCCGGACCGCCGTTCGGCGGGTTGTATTTGATACCGCCGTCCTCCGGCGGGTTGTGCGACGGCGTAATGACAATACCGTCAGCCAGCGCGCCGCCCGAGCGGTTATGGCTGAGGATGGCATGGGAAACCGCCGGCGTCGGCGTGAAGCCGTTGTTTTCCTGTACCACCACGTCGACGCCGTTGGCCGTTAACACTTCCAGCACCGAAATAAACGCTGGCTCAGACAGCGCGTGGGTGTCCTTGCCGACGTAACACGGACCGCTGACGCCCTGCTGGCGGCGTACTTCGGCAATCGCCTGCGCGATGGCGAGAATATGCGCTTCATTGAAACTGTGGCGCAACGCGCTGCCACGGTGACCCGAGGTACCGAATTTCACCGCATGGGCGGCGTTGCCCGCTTCCGGTTGCAGCACGTAGTACTGCGACGTCAGCTGAGCCACATTGATCAAATCGCTTTGCTGAGCCGGTTGCCCGGCGCGTGGATTGTTCGCCATCAACTTTTCTCCCTTTCCTCTGTCCAGCGGCCGGGCGAAAGGTTGCGCGACCACTATGACGGGCGGTTCGCTAAATCAGATCGTGCCGCACACTTTTTCTGTCAGTTCCGCCGGGAACTGCATCGCCAGCATGATATGTTCAATCATGCTGCGCTTGCGGCCGGTATTGGTATTGGTGATCACCCAATAAGGGGTGCCGGGAACGTGTTTCGGTTTGGTATGCGTTCCGTTTGCCAGCAGCGTTTGCTGATCGCCGGCAAAATAGGTGCGTGTACGGCCATGCAATGCGTCGGTCGCGGCAGCGAAGCCGGCCGCATCGAGGGTGTACAGCGTTGACAGTACCAGCATAAAACGATTTACGGCCTTGTTCTGCTCGGCGTATTCATCCGACAGCAGCAGTTCACGCATGGCGCGGACGCGATCCCGTGGGCGCGACGCGGTGGCTTTTTCCGGCTCCGCGCTGCCACTCGCAGCGGTAGACACGGGGCGCACTGGCTGCCCTGCGGTAAACTTCAACATACGCCGTAAAATATCAGACGCACTTTCCCCAATATGTTGCGTGTGGCTGGCAATATAGCGGTAAAGTTCTTCGTCGACTTCAATAGTTTTCATCTTTATCCAGTACTGTATTTTTCTACGTAGAATCCGAAACCGGGTTCTGCATTCAAGCTATGGGATTATAAGGTTAAAAGCGCGAGAGCAAACATAACAAAGTGCCCTCTGGGGGCAAAAGCAGACTATTACCTATAGCCGGCATCACCCGCCCACCTCTTTGCTGATGGGTATGATACCCTAACAGAATGTTTTCAGGTCATGAACTTCGCCATGAAATTACACTATCAATTATTGGCCGCCCAGGCCGAACAGACAAACGCGCTGCCGATTGTGCTGATACACGGGCTTTTCGGCAACCTTGACAACCTCGGCGTACTGGCGCGCGATTTGCACCGCCAGCATCCGGTGGTGAAAGTCGACTTACGCAACCATGGGCTTTCGCCGCACGCCGCCGAAATGAGCTATCCGGTGATGGCGCAGGATTTGCTTACGCTGCTGGACAGCCTGAATATCGAGCGTGCCATCGTCATCGGCCATTCCATGGGGGGCAAGGCAGCAATGGCCTTGACGGCGATTGCTCCCGAGCGTATTGCCAAACTGGTGGTTATCGATATCGCACCGGTGGCTTATCAGACCCGACACCATGATGAAATCTTCGCCGCCTTGCAGGCAGTGAGCGCCGCCGGCATGACTCAGCGTCAGCAGGCGGCGGCGCTGATGCGCACCATGCTGGATGAAGAAGGGGTGATTCAGTTTCTGCTGAAATCGTTCCATCAGGGCGAATGGCGTTTCAACCTGCCGGTGCTGATCGAGCAATATGAAACCATCATTGGCTGGCAACCGGTGCCGGCCTGGCCGCAGCCGATTCTGTTTATTCGTGGCGGGCTGTCGCCTTACGTAAAAAACGACTACCGCGACGACATCGCCCGCCAGTTCCCGCAGGCACGGGCGTATGAAGTGGCTGGCAGTGGCCACTGGGTACACGCCGAGAAACCGGATGCGGTACTGCGTGCCATTCATCGCTTCATCGACCAGGCCTGACGGCCAGTTGGCGAAAAAACGCGCTAAAGATAACGGCTTAGCGCGTTTGCAACGCAGTAAAGCATTGTCGTTGCTCCATCTGCTGGGGTAATATGGCGCGCTATAATTTTGCCGCCGTCGCCAGCGTGGTGTAAAACGCCGGAATGGGGGCAAATTTGGGTTAGGTTTTATCGACCTGAACTGTATTAACCGAACCGTCCGGAAGCGTGAAACGCTTTTTGATGCAAACTCCCTTGCAGTACCGCTACCTATGGCAAAAGAACAAACGGATCGCACGACGCTGGATCTGTTCGCAGATGAACGCCGTCCGGGGCGCCCGAAAACCAACCCGCTATCCCGTGATGAACAGCTTAGAATCAATAAGCGGAATCAGCTACGGCGCGATAAAGTACGTGGTTTGCGGCGTGTGGAGCTGAAAATCAACGCGGATGCGGTGGACGCTCTGAACAAACTGGCGGAACAGCGTAATATCAGTCGCAGCGAGCTCATTGAGCAAATGCTGCTGGCGCAACTGGCGGAAGAACAGCCAGAACAATGATCTTATCAGCCGCACGCGCGGCGCGGCGTTAAGGATGACGCCGGATCAACTCCGCATTTTATTCTTCGGGCATCGCATAAACGCGATAAAACCCCGGGGCAAATTTCTGGCATGATACGCGTTTAGCGGTGGGAGCTGGCTCCTCACCATGGCGATATTTTAAACGATACCGGTGCGAAAGCCGGGCGTCGAGTATTGTAATTAATTGAATTTAAAGGTTATACGCGATATGGCTAACGTAGGCATTTTCTTTGGCAGCGACACCGGCAATACCGAAAACATTGCCAAGATGATCCAAAAACTTCTTCGTCAGAGCTTTGGCGACGATGTGGCTGAGGTGCATGACATTGCCAAAAGCAGCAAAGAAGATCTGGACGCATTCGACATTCTGCTGCTCGGTATCCCAACCTGGTATTACGGTGAAGCACAATGTGACTGGGACGACTTTTTCCCTACGCTGGAAGAAATAGACTTCAATGGCAAACTGGTCGCGCTGTTCGGCTGCGGCGATCAGGAAGATTACGCGGAATATTTCTGTGATGCGATGGGGACCATTCGTGACATCATCGAACCTCGCGGCGCAGCGATTGTCGGCCACTGGCCAACCAAAGGCTATCATTTCGAAGCCTCCAAGGGTCTGGCAGACGACGATCACTTTATCGGCCTGGCGATTGACGAAGATCGCCAACCCGAACTGACCGACGAACGCGTGCAGGGCTGGGTGGCGCAAATCAGCGCAGAGCTGAGCCTGGCAGACATCGTAGGTTAAGCAGCGGTTATTTCCCCGCCGTTCAAGGCCCTGCGAGACGCATGATTAACGCAGGGCCGTTATCGACATCACGGATTGAAGCGATAGAAGCTACAAAATTGTAACTTCCCCCCTCGTCACGGTAGACTGCGGTTCGGTTTATCCCACCCATCAAGATGTTACATGTGTGACATGTAACGGTGCGAATATATCTTTGTTAACAACCGGCGGTTTCCATTTAGGTCAACCGGTTCTATAATGAGACGCAATAAATTCTTTGTGCCGACCGATGCCATAGGCAAAAATGCCTCAACTTGATTAGCATAGTAACAGGACTGAATCCGCATGACTGACAACAATACCGCATTAAAGAAGGCCGGCTTAAAAGTCACGCTTCCGCGACTCAAAATCCTGGAAGTACTGCAAGATCCGGCTTGCCATCACGTCAGTGCGGAAGATTTGTACAAGAAACTGATTGATATGGGCGAAGAAATTGGTCTGGCGACGGTTTACCGCGTACTGAACCAATTTGACGACGCCGGGATTGTCACCCGTCATAATTTCGAAGGCGGCAAATCAGTATTCGAACTGACTCAGCAGCACCATCACGATCACCTGATTTGCCTGGACTGCGGCAAAGTGATCGAATTCAGCGATGAATCCATCGAAGCGCGTCAGCGTGACATTGCCAAACAGCACGGCATCAAACTCACCAACCACAGCCTGTACCTGTACGGTCATTGCGCCATCGGTGATTGCCGCGAAGACGATACGCTGCACGACAAAAAATAATGCTGATGCATTAATAAGCAAGGAACCGCCAGACGGCGGTTTTTTTATGCCTGTCAGACAGGCAAAAAAATCCCCGGACGCGCCGGGGAAATCATGTCACAAAAGATAACAATGCAGCGGCAAACCACCTCTTTCATCAGGGTATTACCCCCTCCACACCCCAAACGCCCCGCCGCCGACACGCAGCGAGGCATTGGTCACTACGCCTGCACCGGTTCCGCACGGCTAAAGCGCTTGCCGTCAGGGCTGACCGCGCGAATTTGCACCTCGCCGGCTACTGCCGGCTTGGCGCTGTCATCATAGCGTTGCCACTGTTTGCCACCGTCGGTGGAATACTCGATAGCCAGTCCCGGCAAAGCAATATTGGCCTCCAGCTTGCCGTTGACGATCCGCGCACCTGGCACCGGCAGGCGGTATTTTACCCCGCCTTTATCCAGCTTGCCCAACTCGCGCTGCCCCAGCAGGTTGGCAAACCGCAGCCAGTCCTGCTGCAACTTTTTGTCATCGACCAAGTGGGTTTCCCCGCCCTTGTATTCTCGACCTGCCTTATAGTCCTGTTCCCAGCTGGCGCGGTGCCAGGCTCGTTCCGCCACCGACAGCGAGCGCGGGAACATCATATATTCCATTTGCGGATCGGTGCGCACCACTTCACTCCACAGCTGGGCGGAAAGGCCATAGGCGCCCGGCCACGGTTTATCGCTCTTGGCGGTGAAATAGTTGCCATCGCGATCCACCGACGTTTCAGCGTTCTGCGGCATGTTATCCGGTGCAAAGCTGAATATTTTGCGCTCATCACTGAAGCGGGTGCCCCAGTAATAGCCGCTTTCGTTTGGATTGACCTCATACGGGAAGTCCAGATAGACGTAGTCGGGGTTGGAAACCACCACTTCGTAACCCTTGTTGGCCCAGTCATTTACCGAATCGAACCCGCCCCAGTACAGGGTATCCCAGAAGTTGACGCCAACGCGCGCCGTGGCAAACGCCTTGGCGTCTTTGGCATCCTTCAAGCCATCCTGCCAGGCCTGCATTCTGTCGATGCCGTGCGCTTTAACCAGTTTGCTGACTTCCTGACCGAAGTAGCTCGGCAAGTGTTCCATGTCGGCAACCTTGCCCTGCTTGATCATCTGTTGGCAAACCTGCGACTTGGCCCACGGTTTGTCTTCTTTGCTCAGATCGAGCATGCCTTTGCCCGGTTCTGGCTGTTTGATGTCGGTATAACCGGCGCCCAGACGGATGTTCTTGGCTTCATCGCCGCCAAAGTGCCAGGTTTTCAGCGGTTGACCGGCTTCCTTATGCATTTGGGCAATTTCACCGATCACCTTGTCGACAAAGCGGGTTGATGAATCCAGGCACGGGTTCAGATAACTCTGGCGATTGAAGAATTGCACCGAGGTAGTATTGGAGCTGTCGGTAGGATCCAGCAGACGGAACTCCTCGGCCTCTTTTTGCTTACCTTCGGCAAGCAGTTTCTTATAACGCGCTTCCATGGATATCACCGCCGCACGCGCGTGCGCCGGCATATCGACCTCCGGGATCACTTCAATCTGGCGTGCCTGGGCGTATTTGATGATGTCGATATAGTCCTGACGGCTGAAGAAACCACCGTAAACCTCTGGCCCCTGACCGTACTGCGGCAACAGGCAGGTTGTTTCGCTCAGGTCATGGCAGCGTTGGCCGCCGATCTCGGTCAGCTCCGGCAGGCCGGGGATCTCGATGCGCCAGCCTTCATCATCGGTCAGGTGGAAGTGGAACTTGTTCAGCTTATAGGCCGCCATCTGATCCAGCAGACGCAGCACCGCATCCTTGTGGTGGAAGTTGCGCGCAACGTCGAGGAACAGGCCACGGTATTCAAAGCGCGGCGCATCTTTAACATCCAGCGTGGCGATTTTCTTGTCGCCTGTGGTCGGGATCAGCGACAGAATCGATTGCAGGCCATGGAACACCCCAGCCTGATCGAAGCCGGTCACCACCGCCTGTTTGGCGCCGATCTGCAACTGATAGGCGCCTGCCACCGCCAGGTCGCCCTTGAAGGCGTTCGGCTTGATGTCGGTTTTAATCGGATAACCGCTGCGTGTCGGTGCCACCCCCAGCAGGGTAAAACGCTCACTGACCACATCGGCCGACGGTTTGGCCAGCGCACTCAGGTCCAGCGCCACGCCGTTGCTCAGATCCACGTCCTGGGCATGAACCTTGAGGTCCATTGGCGTCGGGATGATTTGCCCGCGCAACGACGCCGTCGGCAGGGTTTTCAACTCGGCGTTTTTGACAAAGCGCGAGGCCGGCGTCATCAGAACGTTTTTATCGTCCTTGGTACGTTTCCATTGATCGCCGGTAAACGGTGCCACAAACTGATCCAGATCTTCGGTATCGGTATTGGCCAGCATTTTCGGTTTGGCGTCACCAGAGGTCGCATACCAGCGCGGCAGGAAGTCGGTTTTGAACAGTTGCCAATATTCCGTCACGATCGGAATTTCCACCGCTTTGCCAGCCGGGAAACCGCTGAAGGTTTCGCTTGGCACCAATTTATACAGATCGCCGGTCAGGTGAGAGATGGTGAACTGATCGTTGTCGACCTGCAGCGTCTGGCGTGGGCTGTGGAAGTAGATAACCCAGTCCTTGCCGGTGATATCTTGGCCGTCGTTGGCCAGCGTAATCAGGACCTTGTTGCACGATGCCCAGTCTGCGCCCAGCTTGGCGCAATCAACGCCATGTTCAGCCGCGCGATTGTCAACCATCTTGATATTCAGTTTCAACTGGCTCAGTTGATCCACCAGCTGTTGATCGGCCATGGCGCTGCCGATATTGCCGAACATGCCAACGCTGGCCGTTAATGCGGCAAGGGCACTCAATTTGAATATGTTCATCTTCGACCTCATCCGTAATCAGTGATTATTTGCGCGAATTTCTTGCCAGATCTTGCCGCACTGGCTGTCATACGCCTGCCCATTGCCGGTGTGTACAGCCTGAATGCAGCTCTGATAATCCAGTACGCGGACCGTCTCCTGTTCGGCGAACTGTTGATGCTGTTTCTCTTGTTTCAATACGTTCAATACCGCCTGACAGGACTGCAGTTTCTCTGGCGAACCTTCCGCCGTATTGATGCAGGCACTGTAGGCCTGACGCAGTTTGGCGTCTTCCGGCGGGGTTTGCGGCTGAACGCAGGCGCTAAGCCCGAGTACCGCAGCCACCAACAACAATAGGTTTTTCATCGCTGTTCCTTGAGCATGCTTGCCCGGTGTCACCACCGGGCAAGGAGCATTAGAAGAGAGTAAATGGCGCAATCACGATAAATTTCACGTCGCGCTCATCCTGGAAGATGTTGCCGTAGCCGCCACCGTAGCTTGGGATGTCGGTATGGTTGTCGTATTGAGTAAAGTGCAGCTTGAACAAGGTGCCTTTCGCCCGCCCTTCCTGCACGGTGTACAGTGCATCCAGGCTGTAGGCACTTTCCTTCAAACGCTGGCTTTGGTCATACATCGGGTTGGTGCTCGGCTTGGCGTCCCAGCCGTAAACGTAGGATGCGCCCACCGCCCAGCCCGGAAGATTCCAGTTGCTAAGGTCATACATCGCGCCGGCGAACACCGCTTTTTCGCCATTGGCATTGAAGTCGGAACGGTTATCCCACCAGATATCCAGCCGGCCATTGGAGGAGGCGTAGGTTGGCGTCATACGCTGTAAAAAGAACCCCTGATTGCCTTCCGCCTTCACCCAGGTGCCTTCCAGCCGCAAATCGACCTGGCCGATTTTGTAGCCAAACGTCAGCGCTTGCAGCCAGGCCATGCCGTCATACAGATCGCTGGTACTTGCCGGATTGACGTCCTTGGCATCATGGATGCGGTCGCGCGCGCCATAGAATTGGTAACTGGCACTCAACGGGTTGCCGGCAACGTCAAATTTGTAAGAGCCTTTGGCAAAGTATTGGTCCATATAGCCTTGCGACTGGCCAAATGCCGCTTCCAATACCAGATCGTTCTTGAAGTCATACTTGGCGCCCAGCGAGTGCAGATAAGACACACCGGTTTTCTTGTCACCCTGGCGGAACTTGTCCATTTCCAGGTTCCATGGGGATTTGTATTTGTCGGTCCACATGTAGGAGAAACTCAGGGCACCGGCATCGCCGTAATCAAAGTTGGCTCCGGCTTCAGCACCCTGATAGGTGCCGGGCATAAAGCTCCAGTGCGGCGCCAGCAGCGTTTGGCCGGTCGGCTGGATCCAGCCGGCTCGCGCCCAGACCGGACCGTATTTGAATTTACCCGCCGCTTTGTAAACGCTGATACCGCTCTTGTCGCCGGACCAGTCTTCATCGTAGGCATGGTTGGAGTTGGAGAAGGCAATTTCGTTCGGGTGACCACTTTCGGAGGATTCCGCCATTTCGATGGCGGTAAAGGCCGCCAGATCGATACCGAACATATCCGCGGCATAGCCGGAGGAGAAATCCAGGTTGGCATTCCAGGTGGAATGCGACAGGTTGGTCTTGTATTTGTCGCCGTCCGTTACGTCTTTACGGTCGCGTTCACGTTGCCAGTAATAAATACCGCCGGTCAGCGTGGAGTCATCAATAAACCCTGCCGCTTTCGCCTCGGGGGCGATAGTAAAACCCGTTCCCAACAGTGCACCCGCGACTGCGAGCGCCAGCGATTTACGCTGTGCACCGTGCGTAGCCATAATAAAATTCCTCTTTGACGTAACGTAAAAGTGCGGCCGCCGTGTTCACCACTGCCCTGCACGGCCGCTAATAAAAACCCAATCGGGTAAAAGTTTTTCGCCATGGGGGAAAAACCCCACAGCATTTATTGCTACTGATAGACTATTTTTCGCGACGCGAATTATCAATTGAAAATTACCATAGGTTTGTCAAAGTATGACAAAGAGCACATATTGATGAGAAATTATTACATCGTCAGAATTCGGTCATTTTGAATAAAAAATTCAATTAAATCAGAATAATTATTGATAAATCAGTTTTAAGAATCTTAATTGAATGGATTCAGCGCGGGTAAAGCCGTGAATTATCACCAGTTTAGAGAGCGCTCTCCAAATGACATTAATTCGCAACGCGAATATACAGCGGACAGGCGGTTTGCGGATTGATCGGCGCGGAAGAAAACAGCCGGCAATGGTCTGCGGGAAAGCAGCAAAAAAAAAGCGCAACCGACGTTGCGCTTGTTGTTCAGATCGGCTCGCGCGCTTTAGACGCCCGCTTTGGCCCAGGTATCACGCAGGCCGACGGTGCGGTTAAACACCAGATGTTCAGCCGAAGAATAGCGGCTGTCGGCGCAGAAATAGCCTTCGCGCTCGAACTGGTAGGCGTGCTCAGGCTGTGCCGCCGCCAGGCTTGGTTCGACAAAGCCGTGCTTGATCACCAGCGATTCAGGGTTGACGGTCGCCAGGAAGTCCTCTGCCGCACCCGGGTTCGCCACGCTGAACAGACGATCGTACAGGCGAATTTCCGCCGGCAGCGCATGCGCCGCGGAAACCCAATGGATCACGCCCTTCACCTTGCGGCCATCGGCCGGATCCTTGCTTAAGGTGTCCGCATCGTAGCTGCAGAAAATGGTGGTGATCTCACCGTCCGCGTCTTTTTCCACGCGCTCGGCCTTGATGACATAGGCATTGCGCAGGCGAACTTCCTTACCCAACACCAGGCGCTTGTACTGCTTGTTGGCTTCTTCACGGAAGTCAGCGCGGTCAATGTACACTTCGCGGCTGAACGGCACCTGACGGTCGCCCATTTCCGGTTTATTCGGATGATTGGGCATGGTGACCATTTCCACCGCGTCTGCCGGCAGATTTTCAATCACCACCTTGACCGGATCCAGAACCGCCATGGCTCGCGGGGCATTTTCGTTCAGATCGTCGCGAATGCAGGATTCCAGCGCCATCATTTCAACGTTGTTATCCTGCTTGGTCACGCCGATACGCTGGCAGAATTCGCGAATTGACGCTGCGGTATAACCACGGCGACGCAGGCCGGAGACGGTCGGCATACGCGGGTCATCCCAGCCTTCAACGATATTCTCGGTCACCAGCAGGTTCAGCTTGCGCTTGGACATGATGGCGTATTCGAGATTGAGACGTGAGAACTCATACTGACGCGGATGGCATGGAATGCTGATGTTATCCAGCACCCAGTCATACAGGCGACGGTTGTCCTGAAACTCCAGCGTACACAGCGAATGGGTAATGCCTTCCAGCGCATCGGAAATGCAGTGGGTGAAATCGTACATCGGATAGATGCACCATTTTTTGCCGGTCTGGTGGTGTTCGGCAAATTTAACCCGGTACAGAACCGGATCGCGCATCACGATGAACGGCGAAGCCATATCGATCTTGGCGCGCAGGCACGCCGTACCTTCGGCAAATTCGCCGTTACGCATTTTTTCAAACAGCGCCAGGTTTTCTTCCACCGTACGATCGCGGTACGGGCTGTTTTTACCCGGCGCAGTCAGGGTGCCGCGGTATTCGCGGATCTGTTCCGGCGTCAGTTCGTCAACGTAGGCCAGGCCCTTGTTGATCAACTCAACCGCATACTGGTGCAGTTGATCGAAATAGTCAGAGGAATAACGGACATTGCCGCTCCAATGGAAACCCAGCCACTCAACGTCGCGCTTGATCGACTCAACGAACTCGATGTCTTCTTTTACCGGGTTGGTATCGTCAAAACGCAGGTTGCACTCGCCTTGATAATCCTTGGCAATGCCAAAGTTCAGACAAATGGATTTCGCATGGCCAATGTGCAGATAGCCATTAGGTTCAGGCGGGAAACGGGTATGAACCGTTGAATGCTTCCCTGATGCCAGATCTTCGTCGATGATTTGACGGATAAAATTGGTTGGGCGGGCTTCAGCCTCACTCATTTCACTATTCCTCAAATGCCAGAGTGCTTCACATAACCGCCTATGATCCAACAACCCACGCGCGGAAACAACCGTTAGTTTCATCAAAAAGTATAAGGCTATGCCCCAGCGCGCTCCACCCTGTCGCCAGCGGGCGGCGGCGAGTGGCCAAAAAAAAGCGGGAAGAGATTGCTCTCCTCCCGCCAACGTCTGGGAGCGTCACGTCATGACTCGCTGGCCCCCAAGGTACTACTCAGGAAAAACTGTCTTATTTTTGAATCTCGAACAGGATGGTCTGGCCGGCAACCACAGTGCCGCTGGCCAGCGCGCTCAAACCGGCATAATCGTCGGCGTTGCTGACCACCACCGGGCTGATCATCGAACGGGCATTGGCATTGAGGAACGCCAGATCCAGTTCCAGAATCGGTTGCCCAGCTTTGACGTCGGCCCCCTCTTCCACCAGTCGTGTAAAGCCCTGGCCGTTCAGCGCTACGGTATCGATGCCCATATGCACCACGATTTCCGCACCGTTGGCCGTTTCCAGGCAGAAAGCGTGGTTGGTGTTAAAGATCTTGACCACGGTGCCGTCAGCCGGCGCCACAACGGTTTTGTCGGTCGGGCGAATCGCCACGCCGTCACCTACCGCTTTGCTGGCGAAGGCTTCATCCGGCACCTGATCCAGCGCGATCACTTCACCGGTGACCGGTGCGACCAGCGCTTCCAGTACCGCTTTCGGCGCGTTTGGCACCGCCTGCGGCTTGGCTTCGCTTGCCGGCACGGCGGTCGCGGCGGCAGCGGCAGGCACTGGACCGGCAGCCACCACGCTGCGCATGGCGCTGGCGATAAGTTCGGCACGGGTACCAACGATAACCTGCACGCTTTGCTTGTTAAGACGAATGACACCGGATGCACCGAGGCGCTTCGCCAGTGCATCATTGACCAGCGCCGAGTCTTTCACGTTCAGACGCAGGCGGGTAATGCAGGCGTCGATGCCAGTCAGGTTGTCGGAGCCGCCAATCGCACTGACGTAACGGCGAGCGATAGTGGTGGTTTCGTTTTCGTCTTTGCCAGCAGAGGCATCAACGTTGACGTCATAACCGTCGCTTTCATCACCGGCAACTGCCAGCTCACGGCCTGGGGTCATCAGGTTGAACTTGTTGATGGTGAAACGGAACACCACATAGTAAATAACGAAGAACACCAGCCCTTGCGGGATCAGCATGTACCAGTGCGTCGCCAGCGGGTTACGTGACGACAGCACCATATCCACCAGGCCGGCGCTGAAGCCGAAGCCGGCGATCCAATGCATGCTGGCTGCGATAAATACCGAAATGCCGGTCAGTACCGCGTGGATCACGTACAGCACCGGAGCCACGAACATGAAGGAGAATTCCAGCGGTTCGGTGATGCCGGTAAAGAAGGCGGCAAAGGCGGCTGCCATCATGATACCGGCGACCTTGGCTTTGTTCTCTGGGCGTGCGCAGTGGTAAATCGCCAGCGCCGCGCCCGGCAGGCCGAACATCATGATCGGGAAGAAGCCCGCCTGATAACGACCGGTGATGCCCACCACCGCTTTACCGGCTTCGATAGACTGCTGGCCGCCAAGGAAGTTAGGGATGTCGTTAATGCCGGCCACGTCGAACCAGAACACCGAGTTGAGCGCATGGTGCAGACCAACCGGAATCAGCAGACGGTTGAAGAATGCGTAAATACCCGCGCCGGTCGAGCCCATTTTCTGAATATGTTCACCGAAGTTCACCAGACCGTTGAAAATCACCGGCCAGATGTACATCAGAATGAAGGCCACCAGGATCATCAGGAAGGAAATGAGGATCGGCACCAGACGGCGGCCGCTGAAGAATGACAGCGCCTTCGGCAGCTCCACGCTGCTAAAGCGGTTGTAAATCTCGGCGGAAATGATACCGACCAGGATACCCACGAACTGGTTCTGAATTTTACCGAACGCAGCTGGCACCTGATCGAGGGGGATTTTTTGAATCATCGACACCGCGGCCGGTGAACAGAGCGTAGTCAACACCAGGAAGCCGACAAAGCCGGTCAATGCCGCGGCACCGTCCTTGTCTTTTGACATCCCGTAAGCCACACCAATGGCAAACAGCACCGACATATTGTCGATGATGGCTGAGCCAGATTTGATAAAGAAAGCAGCGAGAGCGTTGTCACCGCCCCAACCAACAGGGTCAATCCAATACCCGACGCCCATCAAGATGGCGGCGGCAGGCAGCGTGGCGACCGGAACCATCAAGGCCCGCCCCACTTTTTGCAAGTAACTAAGAATGTTCACCTTTTCCCCCTATTCGTCCGCGGACGGACCCTATTGGTAGTTTATTGAGACCAGCTCACTACCTTTTAGAAATAACGTATGACACTTGACTGACTGTATCCCACCATGACCGCCGGACTCTTGGGGTGCGCGCCCCTGCGGGTTGGCTCATTTGAACACCTCGGTGCGTACCTGACCGCGGGTTTGACCCCGCAGATTTCATGGTTCACGTCTTGCAGTGCGCTCAAATCACCACCAGCCACTCCCAGCTGTAATGGTGGGATGCAGTCTGTTCATGCGGAGTGTAAAAAAATTATTTCGTATCGCAAATTAAAACCTCATTTTTTGTGATTTATATCACCAAAAATGTGCCTTTATCTGTCACATTGCTAGCCATCACACAAAACTTATTTTATCATTCAAAAAATCAAAGCGGATGGCCTTTCACACGCAAAGCACAAAGCTGAGTTACGCTTAAGGCGTCTGCCAAAGCCCGTACAGTATAGCCATAGTTTACTTACCCAAGAGGTGTATGATGAGACTTATCCCACTGAAAGATACCCAACAAGTTGGCAAATGGGCGGCGCGCCATATCGTGCAGCGCATCAATGCGTTCAAGCCAACGGCCGATCGTCCGTTTGTGCTGGGTCTGCCAACCGGCGGCACGCCGCTCGAAGCGTACAAACATCTGATTGCGATGCACAAAGCAGGTGAAGTAAGCTTTAAGCATGTGGTGACTTTCAACATGGATGAATACGTTGGCCTGCCGCAGGAACACCCGGAAAGCTATCATACCTTTATGTACCGTAATTTCTTTGATCATGTTGATATTCCGCGTGAAAATATCAACTTGCTGAATGGTAATGCCGCAGATGTCGATGCCGAATGTCGTCAGTACGAAGAGAAAATCAAATCTTACGGTAAAATCCACCTGTTTATGGGCGGCGTAGGCGTTGACGGCCACATCGCGTTTAACGAACCGGCATCGTCCCTGGCTTCGCGTACCCGCATCAAAACGCTGACCGAAGATACCCGTATCGCCAACTCCCGTTTCTTTGGCGGCGATGTCGATCAGGTGCCTAAATATGCGCTGACCGTTGGGGTAGGCACCTTGCTGGACGCGGAAGAAGTGATGATCCTGGTGACCGGTCACGGCAAGGCGCAGGCGCTGGAAGCCGCGGTTGAAGGCAATATCAACCACATGTGGACCATTAGCTGTCTGCAACTGCATGCCAAGGCCGTGGTCGTGTGCGATGAGCCGTCCACCATGGAACTGAAAGTCAAAACCGTTAAGTACTTCCGCGAGTTAGAAGCGGAAAGCATGAAGAATATTTAATTTTTTTTAGGGGGCTACATGTTCGCTTTAACCCACGGTCGGATTTATACCGGCCACGACGTGCTTGATGACCACGCCGTAATCATTGCCGATGGTCTGATTGAACGAGTTTGCCCGCTGGCCGAGTTGCCTGCCGGTATCGAAACGCGCGATCTGGGTGGTGCCATGCTAGCCCCAGGTTTTATCGATGTTCAGCTTAACGGCTGCGGTGGCGTACAGTTCAACGATTCGTTGGAAGCCATTTCGCAGGAAACGCTGGATATCATGCAGCGCGCCAATGAAAAGTCGGGCTGTACCAGTTACCTGCCGACGCTTATCACCAGCAGCGATGAATTTATGAAGCACAGCATCGAAGTGATGCGCGCTTATCTGAAAAAACACGCCAATCAGGCACTTGGTCTGCATCTGGAAGGGCCTTACCTGAGCCCGGCCAAAAAAGGCACCCATAACCCGGCATTTATCCGAAAAGCAGACCGTGAAATGGTCGATTACATGTGCGCCAACGCCGATGTGATCACCAAGGTGACGCTGGCACCGGAAATGGTCGAACCGCACTTTATCAAGCAGCTGCGTGACGCAGGCATCGTGGTTTCCGCTGGCCACTCCAACGCCAGCTACGATCAGGCGCGCATCGGTTTCGCCGCCGGCATCAGTTTTGCCACTCACCTGTATAACGCCATGCCGTACATCACCGGTCGCGAACCGGGCCTGATGGGCGCGATTTTCGATACGCCGGAAGTCTATACCGGTATCATCGCCGACGGTCATCACGTCGCCTGGGCGAGTATCCGTAACGCCAAACGCCTTAAAGGTGATAAATTGGTGCTGGTCACCGACGCCACGGCGCCGGCAGGTGCAGATATTGACCAATTTATTTTCGCTGGTAAAACAATATACTATCGTGACGGGCTGTGCGTTGATGAAAACGGCACCCTGAGCGGTTCTGCGCTGACCATGATCGAAGCGGTGCAGAACAGCGTCGAACATGTAGGTATCGCCCTGGATGAAGCGCTGCGTATGGCAACCTTGTATCCGGCGCGCGCCATCGGCGTCGACCAGCATTTGGGCAGTATTGAAGCCGGTAAGGTGGCGAACCTCACCGCCTTTGACCGAGAATTCAACATCACCAAAACTCTCGTTAACGGCAACGAGGTTTAATCAAACAGCGAGTAAATTTATTGATGAGCACTGGCGGGCAGGCACAGATTGGCAACGTTGATTTAGTCAAGCAACTAAATGGAGCAGCAGTGTATCGCCTTATCGACCAACAGGGTCCGATTTCGCGCATTCAAATTGCCGAACTGAGCCAGTTAGCTCCCGCCAGCGTCACCAAAATTACTCGCCAGCTGTTGGAGCGCGGGCTGATCAAGGAAGTCGATCAGCAAGCCTCCACCGGCGGTCGCCGTGCCATTTCCATTGTCACCGAAACCCGTCATTTTCATACCGTGGCCGTGCGTCTTGGCCGGCACGACGCCACCATCACGCTGTATGACATGAGCGGCAAATCACTCGGCGAAGAGCACTACCCTTTGCCGGAGCGTACCCAGGAGACATTGGAAAATGCACTGTTCAACGCCATTGCCCAGTTTATCGAGAGCTATCAACGCAAACTGCGCGAGCTGATCGCCATTTCCGTGATTTTGCCTGGCCTGGTCGATCCGGCATTGGGCGTGGTGCGCTATATGCCGCACATCAGCGTCAATCACTGGGCGCTGGTCGATAACCTGCAGCAGCGTTTTAACGTCACCAGTTTTGTCGGCCACGATATTCGCAGCCTGGCGCTGGCCGAGCATTATTTCGGCGCCACACGCGACTGCGAAGACTCCATTCTGGTTCGACTGCACCGCGGCACCGGCGCCGGCATTATCGTTAACGGCCAGATTTTTCTTGGCAACAACGGCAACGTCGGCGAAATTGGCCATATCCAGATTGACCCGCTCGGCGAGCGCTGCCACTGCGGCAACTTCGGCTGTCTGGAAACCGTGGCCGCCAACGCCGCCATTGAACAGCGCGTGCGCCAGTTACTGACCCAGGGCTATCCCAGCAAGTTGACGCTCGATGACTGCAGCATCAACGCCATTTGCAAAGCCGCCAACCGTGGCGATTTGCTGGCCAGCGAGGTGCTCGAGCACGTTGGTCGTTATCTCGGCAAGGCCGTCGCCATCGCCATCAACCTGTTTAATCCGCAAAAAGTGGTGATCGCCGGCGAAATTACCGAAGCCGAAAAAGTGCTGTTGCCGGCCATCCAGAGCTGCATCAATAATCAGGTACTGAAGGACTTCCGCAAGAACCTGCCGATTGTCACCTCCGAACTGAATCATCGCTCGGCGATCGGGGCGTTTGCGTTGGCGAAACGCGCAATGCTCAACGGCGTTCTGTTACAGCGTTTGCTGGAAAGCTAAAACGCATTTCGGCGAGCAGGCCGCTGTCGCTTTTGCTCGCCGCCATCATGAGACACTGCACCAATGACCATTAAAAACGTTATCTGTGATATCGACGGCGTGCTGATGCATGACAACACCGCCGTTCCCGGCGCCGATCTGTTTCTGGCACGGATTCAGCAGCAGGGCATGCCGCTGGTGATGCTGACCAACTACCCGTCGCAAACCGCGCAGGATCTGGCCAACCGCTTTGCTGCGGCCGGTCTCGAGGTACCGGAAAGCGCCTTTTACACCTCGGCAATGGCCACCGCCGATTTTCTGCGGCGCCAGGAAGGTAAAAAAGCCTACGTGGTCGGCGAAGGCGCATTGATTCACGAACTGTATAAAGCCGGTTTCACCATCACCGATATCAACCCTGATTTTGTTATCGTTGGTGAAACACGCTCCTACAACTGGGATATGATGCATAAGGCCGCGTATTTCGTGAACAACGGCGCACGCTTTATCGCCACCAATCCTGACACCCATGGCCACGGCTACGTGCCGGCCTGCGGCGCGCTCTGTGCGCCGATCGAAAAAATAACCGGCCGCAAACCGTTTTACGTCGGCAAACCCAGCCCGTGGATCATCCGCGCCGCCCTGAACAAAATGCAGGCGCATTCGGAAGAAACGGTGATCGTCGGCGATAACCTGCGCACCGACATACTGGCTGGCTTCCAGGCCGGGCTGGAAACCATTCTGGTACTGTCCGGGGTATCGACCCTCAACGATATTGAAACCATGCCGTTCCGACCGAGTTATATCTTCCCCTCCGTTGCCGATATCAACCTGTTCTAGTTCACGCTGGCGGCCGTTAATGCCGCCATTTTTTACTTCGCCACGCCAATAAAACGCCGAGCCGCGCTGTTGATGAATTTAATTTATTTATGCCCGGCTAAACTTTCATTATACCCGGCATTAATTCGCGCAGAATGATTCTCACCGGCAACAAATATTGCCGGTAAGCAACACTCTATTTCTATTACGCGATGACGAGGCCATAATGAATTCATTAAATTCAAACACAGTTACCACCGCCGCCAATGATGACGCATCGGCAATGCCGGATATGTCCGGCAAAAAAATCATGATGGGCTTTTGGCACAACTGGCAGGCCGGCACCAGCGACGGTTACCAGCATGGCCAGTTCGCCAATATGAACCTGACGGATATCCCGCCGGCCTACAACGTGGTGGCGGTGGCCTTTATGAAAGGCGCCGGCATTCCGACCTTCAAGCCCTACAACCTGAGCGACACCGAGTTCCGCCGTCAGGTCGGCGTGCTGAACGCCCAGGGGCGCGCGGTGCTGATCTCGCTCGGTGGCGCCGATGCCCATATCGAACTAACAACCGGCGACGAAGGAAGACTGAAAGACGAAATTATCCGTCTGGTGGAAACCTACGGCTTTGACGGTTTGGATATCGATCTGGAACAGACCGCTATTGACGCCGCCAATAATAAAACGGTATTGCCCGCCGCGCTGAAGAGCGTAAAACAGCATTATGCCGAGCAGGGTAAAAACTTTATTATCAGTATGGCGCCGGAGTTCCCTTATTTGCGCACTTCAGGCAGCTACCTGGAATATATTTCCGCTCTCGAAGGTTATTACGATTTTATTGCGCCGCAATATTATAACCAGGGTGGCGACGGCATTTGGGTGGATGAGGCCAACGGCGGTGCCGGTGCGTGGATCTCGCAAAACAACGACGCCATGAAAGAGGATTTCCTGTACTACCTGACCGAAAGCCTGGTCAGCGGCACCCGCGACTACGCTCGCATTCCTGCCGCAAAATTCGCCATTGGCCTGCCGAGCAACGTCGATGCGGCGGCCACCGGTTATGTCGTCGATCCACAGGCGGTGTACAACGCGTTCAAACGCCTGGATGCCAAGGGATTGTCGATCAAGGGCCTGATGACCTGGTCGGTGAACTGGGATAACGGCAACAACAAAAACGGCGTGCCGTACAACGGGGAGTTCAGCACACGTTATGCCGCGCTGATCGAGGGCGAGGTTACGCCACCGGTAGAAAATCCACAGCCCCCCAAGGCGTTGAACGTTAGCGAACTCACCGCCACCTCGTTGACGCTCGGCTGGGCACCAGCCACCGGCCCCAACCCGATCGTCAGCTACCGCGTATTGCGCAATGGCAGCGTCATTGCTCAACCTGATGCGCCGTTGTTGCATGACAGTGGCCTGACGCCAGACAGTCGTTACAGCTACACCGTTATCGCCATCGACAGCAAAAACAACGCCTCTGCGCCAAGCGTGGCGTTAGCGATCACCACCGCCGCAGATGGCACCACGCCGCCGGATCCGGTAGTGGGTGAATGGGAGGTCAACCATGCCTATCAGGAAGGCGAGCGGGTGAGCTACCAAGGCAAGCTATACACCTGCCGCCAGACGCACACTTCCAACATCGGCTGGACGCCGGATACCACCCTCGCCTTATGGCTGCCAATGTCGTAATTGGCACCAGTATCGATAAATGTAATGCAGACGGGCTTTGTCGTTTATAAAACAGACGGCAAGGCCCGTTTTTTGAATATTCCATAATTTTATGATGCTAAAACTGAACATCCGTTAAGTTTCCAACCTCGACAAACAACTATTTTTCAGCCTGGCGTTAAAACGCTTGCATCTGCCTGCGCTTTTGACGCATTTTCATAATCAACAGCGCAGCAAAGCCGCGTCGGCATTGCCCCGCCGGCCACGCTGCCCATAACAGCAAGACAACATCACAGTCTAATAAAAGTCGTTTAGGAGAGTTTGTATGTGTTCTATTTTTGGTGTGCTCGACCTGAAGTCCGATCCGACAGAGCTGCGCAAGAAAGCGCTGGAGATGTCGCGCCTGATGCGCCATCGCGGGCCGGACTGGTCTGGCGTTTATGCCAGCGATAAAGCCATTCTGGCCCATGAGCGTTTGTCGATCGTCGACGTCAACAATGGCGCTCAACCGCTGTACAACGCTGCGCACACCCACGTTCTGGCGGTCAACGGTGAGATTTACAACCACCAGGCGCTGCGTCAGAAACTGAGCGACCGCTACCAATTCCAGACCGGTTCCGACTGTGAAGTGATCCTGGCGCTGTATCAGGAGAAAGGCGCAGACTTCCTCGACGATCTGCAAGGCATGTTCGCCTTTGCGCTGTATGACGCAGAAAAGGACGCCTACCTGATTGGCCGCGACCATTTGGGCATTATCCCGCTGTATATGGGCCACGACGAGCATGGCAACCTGTTCGTCGCCTCGGAAATGAAAGCGCTGGTGCCGGTGTGCCGTACCATTAAAGAATTCCCGGCCGGCAGCTATCTGTCTAGCCAGGACGGCGAGATCCGCAGCTATTATCAACGCGACTGGTTCGATTACACCAACGTGCAGGATAACGTTACCGACGCCAACGCCCTGCGCAACGCGCTGGAAGAGGCGGTAAAAAGCCATCTGATGTCCGACGTGCCTTATGGGGTACTGCTGTCTGGCGGGCTGGACTCCTCGGTGATCTCCGCCATTACCAAGAAATACGCCGCACGCCGCGTTGAAGACGACGAGCGCAGCGAAGCCTGGTGGCCGCAGCTGCACTCCTTCGCCGTCGGTCTGCAAGGTTCGCCGGATCTGCGCGCCGCGCAGGAAGTGGCCAACCATCTGGGCACCGTGCACCATGAGATTCATTTCACCGTACAGGAAGGGCTGGACGCCATTCGCGATGTGATTTACCACATCGAAACCTATGACGTCACCACCATTCGCGCCTCAACGCCGATGTATCTGATGTCACGAAAAATCAAGGCGATGGGCATCAAGATGGTGCTGTCTGGTGAAGGTGCCGATGAAGTGTTCGGCGGCTATCTGTACTTCCACAAAGCGCCAAACGCCAAAGAGTTCCACGAAGAAACCGTGCGCAAACTGCTGGCACTGCATATGTACGACTGCGCTCGCGCCAACAAGGCGATGTCGGCCTGGGGCGTTGAAGCCCGCGTACCGTTCCTGGATAAAAACTTCCTCGACGTCGCAATGCGCATCAACCCGCAAGACAAAATGTGCGGCAATGGCAAAATGGAGAAACATATCATTCGTGAATGTTTCGAATCCTATCTGCCGGCCAGCGTGGCCTGGCGCCAGAAAGAGCAGTTCTCCGACGGCGTGGGTTATAGCTGGATCGATACCTTGAAAGAAGTCGCTGCGCAGCAGGTTAGCGATCAACAGCTCGAAACCGCCCGTTTCCGCTTCCCGTACAATACGCCAACGTCAAAAGAAGGCTACCTGTACCGCGAAATCTTCGAACAGCTGTTCCCGCTGCCAAGCGCGGCCGAATGCGTACCGGGCGGCCCTTCCGTCGCCTGCTCGTCAGCCAAGGCCGTCGAATGGGACGAGTCATTCAAGAAAATGGACGATCCCTCCGGCCGTGCCGTCGGCGTGCATCAATCCGCATATCAATAAGCGCCGCTTTTTGCTGATTGGCGAGCCTCCGGGCTCGCCTTTTTGTTGATGTTTTCAACCATTAATTGCATGAATTGTCGATTTTATCGCCAACCTGTTCACAACCCAGACAAACGGCACATCGCTGGGGTTTTTCGGCAAAAAACTTGTTGACGCAAAACGGCCATATACGCATAATGCGCCCCGCAACGCAGATGAAGGCAGCGCGCAAAAAGATGGCTACGTAGCTCAGTTGGTTAGAGCACATCACTCATAATGATGGGGTCACAGGTTCGAATCCCGTCGTAGCCACCATCTTTTTTTTGCGGGAGTGGCGAAATTGGTAGACGCACCAGATTTAGGTTCTGGCGCCGCAAGGTGTGCGAGTTCAAGTCTCGCCTCCCGCACCACTCTCTTCATCTGAGTTAACTCTGCTGATGGGGTATCGCCAAGCGGTAAGGCACCGGTTTTTGATACCGGCATTCCCTGGTTCGAATCCAGGTACCCCAGCCATTTTCCTTCGGGAAGGGGTCAAGGCAGAAGATTTGTTAAGTTGTTGGGGTATCGCCAAGCGGTAAGGCACCGGTTTTTGATACCGGCATTCCCTGGTTCGAATCCAGGTACCCCAGCCATACAAACAACTTGCAAATCAACGCAGTAAAAATTAGCATGGCTACGTAGCTCAGCTGGTTAGAGCACATCACTCATAATGATGGGGTCACAGGTTCAAATCCCGTCGTAGCCACCATTTTTACTGACATACTATTGGGGTGTCGCCAAGCGGTAAGGCTCTGGTTTCTGATACCAGCATACCCAGGTTCGAATCCTGGCACCCCAGCCATCTTCAGAACAGCCCACTTCGGTGGGCTTTTCGCTTTTCTGCGCCTGCAAAAATAACGGGCCGGTTTGTAACCGACCCGTATCTGCACGTCTGCGCTACAGTCCCAGAGCGTATTTCAACGCCTTCTGTTTCAATACGCCGGCGCGTTCGGCCGCCATCAGCGCCAGATTGCGCGCCACGCTGAGCGGAGCCAGATTATTGCTGAACGCGGTATAGAACAGATCCATGCCGCTTTGCATCAGCAGGTTATCGGTACGCCGCTGGCGCTGATAGCGTAACAGTACAGCCTCGCTGGCCCAGTCGTCACCCTGTTCACGCGCCGCGCTCAACACCGCCAGCAACGCATCCACGTCACGGTAGCCGAGGTTGACGCCCTGCCCCGCCAGCGGGTTGATGGTATGCGCCGCATCACCGATCAGCGCCAGTCCCGGCAGCACATAACGCTGCGCATGTCGACGCACCAGCGGAAAGGCGCCGGCAGCATGCGCGCTGACCGCGCCAAGTCGCGCCGGGAAGGCATCGACAATCTCACGCTGCAACTGAGCCATCGGCATCGCCTGTAACTGGCGGATCCGCTGTGGGCTGTCGTACCACACCAACGAAGCCCAGTCCTCATACAACGGTAAAAAGGCCCGCGGTCCGGACGGGAAGAACTGCTGCCAGGTAACGTCCTGCTGAGCGGCACCGGTCTGTATGGTAATCAGCATACAGGACTGGCGATATTGCCAACCACTGGTGCCGATCGCCGCCCGTTGGCGCACCTGCGAATGTGCACCGTCGGCACCGATCACCAGCCGCGTCGCCAGCACTTCGCCGCTGTCCAGCGTCACCAGCCAGCCTTCGGCGTCGCGTTGCAGATGCTGCAGTCTGGCCGGACAATGCAGCGTCAGGTTGTTACAGTGCGACAGCTGTTGCCATAGCGCCAGCTGCAGAATACGGTTTTCCACCATAAAACCCAGCTCAGGCAGGCCAAGCGCCGCAGCGTCAAACGCCACCCGCGCAGACTGCCACTCCCAGGTTTCCAACCGGCGATACGGCGCCGAGCGCATCTGCTCAACCGCCGGCCAGGCGCCAAGCTGTTTCAATAAGCCGACCGAGGTGCAACCGATCGCGGAAATACGCAAATCCGGCGGGCTGTGCGGCTCGAACGCCTGCGGCGGCTGGTGCTCCAGCAACGCCACGTCAAAACCCGCCTGTGCCAGTCCCAACGCCGCTGCTGCGCCGACCATTCCGCCGCCCACGACAACGACGTCAACCCGTGTTTGAGATGTCTTCATGTTTGACTATGCTTGTTGGTTGATTGCCGCCGTTCAACCGCTAACGGCGTTTTGTGTCAGTGTACCGGATTTTTTCTCCGGCTTCAGGTCACAGGGCGTTTTCCTGATGCTGGTCACAACCGCATCAAGTGTTTACAATAAGCGCCCTGCAATGGCGCTAATGCACCTTTTTTCGCTCCGCACTGATTAATGGCTATTCAATGACCAAGAAACTACATATCAAAACCTGGGGTTGCCAGATGAACGAATACGATTCATCGAAAATGGCCGACTTACTGGGAAGCACGCACGGTTACCAATGGACCGACAACGCCGAAGAGGCGGATGTGTTGCTGCTGAATACCTGCTCGATCCGTGAAAAAGCGCAGGAAAAAGTTTTCGCTATGTTGGGCCGCTGGAAGCTGCTGAAGGAAAAAAACCCGAACCTGATTATCGGCGTCGGCGGCTGCGTCGCCTCGCAGGAAGGTGAGCACATTCGCCAGCGCGCACCGTGCGTCGACGTTATTTTCGGGCCGCAAACCCTGCACCGTCTGCCGGAAATGATCAACCACGTGCAGGGCACTCACAGCCCGATCGTCGACATCAGCTTCCCGGAAATCGAAAAATTCGATCGTCTGCCGGAACCTCGCGCCGAAGGGCCGACCGCCTATGTGTCGATCATGGAAGGCTGCAACAAATATTGTACCTTCTGCGTAGTGCCGTACACCCGTGGCGAAGAAGTCAGTCGGCCGAGCGACGACGTGCTGTTCGAAATAGCCCAGTTGGCCGCACAGGGCGTGCGTGAAGTCAACCTGCTCGGCCAGAACGTCAATGCCTATCGCGGCGCCACCTACGATGGCGGCGTCTGTTCGTTTGCCGAACTGCTGCGCCTGGTGGCGGCGATTGACGGTATCGACCGTATTCGCTTCACCACCAGCCACCCGATTGAATTCACCGATGACATCATCGCCGTGTATGAAGATACGCCGGAGCTGGTCAGTTTCCTGCATTTGCCGGTTCAGAGCGGTTCCGACCGCATTCTGACCATGATGAAACGCGCCCACACCGCGCTGGAATACAAGGCCATCATTCGCAAACTGCGCAAGGCACGGCCGAATATCCAGATAAGCTCCGATTTTATCATTGGTTTCCCGGGAGAGTCCCAGGCTGACTTCGAGCAGACCATGAATCTGATTGCCGAGGTCAATTTCGATACCAGCTTCAGCTTCATCTACTCTTCACGCCCCGGCACGCCGGCGGCAGACATGGTCGATGACGTCAGCGAAGACGAGAAAAAGCAGCGGCTGTACATTTTGCAGGAGCGCATCCTGCAGCAGGCAATGCGCTTCAGCCGCCAGATGCTCGGCACGGTGCAACGCATTCTGGTCGAAGGCACCTCGCGCAAAAGCGTGATGGAACTGGCCGGACGCACCGAGTGCAACCGGATGGTAAACTTCGAAGGCACGCCGGACATGATCGGCCAGTTTGTCGATGTGGAAATTACCGAGGTGCTGACCAATTCGCTGCGTGGCCTGGTGATACGTACCGAACAGCAGATGGATCTGCGCGTACATGAATCCCCACAGTCGGTGATTGCCCGTACCCGCAAGGAAGATGCCCTGGGTGTCGGCAGCTACCAGCCTTCCCTCCATCGCTGAACCCCCGAGGTAACGCCAGGCATTCTGGCGCCCTTCGGGGATTACTCCCCTTTATTTCGCCGCCGGGCGTCCGCGTCCGGCGATGTTTTTTATTTTTTATCAAGAGGCTACAGCATCATGCAACTCCCACACTGCCCGAAGTGCAACTCCGAATACACCTACCAGGACGGCGACATGTACGTTTGCCCGGAGTGCGCCAACGAATGGAACGACAGCAGCGCCGCGCAGGACGATGAAACACTGACGGTAAAAGACGCCAACGGCAACCTGCTGGCAGACGGCGACTCGGTCACCGTGGTCAAGGATCTCAAGGTCAAGGGCAGCTCATCGATGCTGAAGATCGGCACCAAGGTGAAGAACATTCGTCTGGTGGAAGGCGACCACAATATCGACTGCAAAATCGACGGTTTCGGCCCGATGAAGCTGAAATCGGAATTTGTGAAGAAAAACTGAGCCGCTGGCGGTTGGGCCGATAGTCAGATGGGCCCAACGTGCATTTTTTAGCCATCAGGCCTTGAATTCCACCGCTGGCGCACAGATAGATCAGGGGTAAACTTGCGCGTCGGCCGCGCACCATGAATAATTCACTTTATAGCCGTCATGCGGCGAGTCGCTGGTGCGTTAGCCGCTCACGCTCCCCCAGCCCGATGGTCCAGGCTGTCGGGGCGCAGCGCCGGTCACCGCGCTGCAACGCAAACCTGCTGCGTTGTATTGGCGCGCGGGATTGCCCCGCAAGCGCCCGTCGGTGACCTATACCGTGAACCATCAACCAGGCCCTGTGCGAGCCTTGAGGAATCGTTTGAACGTCGCAACACAAGAAATTCTGTTAGAGCCCGCAGACAACAAGCGCTTGCTGAGCCTGTGCGGCCCGTTTGATGACAACATCAAACAGCTGGAGCGCCGGTTGGGCATCGAAATCAACCGCCGTGACAACCGTTTCAAGCTGGTCGGCAAGAACCCCTGCGTGGTGGCTGCCGCCGATATCCTGCGCCATCTGTATGTCGATACCGCGCCAATCCGCGGCATAGTCCCGGATATCGATCCGGAACAGATTCATCTGGCGATCAAAGAGAGCCGGGTGCTGGAGCAGGTGGCCGACAGCGTGCCGGATTACGGTAAAGCGGTAAACATCAAGACCAAGCGTGGCATGGTGAAACCGCGCACGCCTAATCAGGCGCAATATATCGCCAATATTCTCGATCACGACATTACCTTTGGCATCGGCCCGGCCGGTACCGGCAAGACCTATCTGGCGGTTGCCGCCGCGGTCGACGCGCTGGAGCGCCAGGAAATCCGCCGTATCCTGCTGACCCGCCCTGCGGTGGAAGCCGGCGAAAAACTGGGCTTTCTACCGGGCGATCTCAGCCAGAAGGTCGACCCATATCTGCGTCCGCTGTACGACGCACTGTTTGAAATGCTCGGTTTTGAACGGGTAGAAAAGCTGATCGAACGCAACGTGATCGAAGTCGCACCGCTGGCCTATATGCGCGGCCGCACGCTGAACGACGCCTTTATCATTCTTGATGAAAGCCAGAACACCACCATCGAACAGATGAAGATGTTCCTGACGCGCATCGGTTTTAACTCCAAGGCGGTGATCACCGGCGACGTGACGCAGATTGACCTGCCGCGCAACCAGAAGTCCGGCCTGCGTCATGCGGTAGAAGTGCTGTCGGAAGTGGAAGAAATCAGTTTCAACTTCTTCCATAGCGAAGACGTGGTGCGCCACCCGGTGGTCGCACGCGTGGTTATTGCCTATGAAGCCTGGGAAGCGGCTGAACAAAAACGCAAGGATGCCGTCGCCGAACAGCGCAAACGCGAGGCGCAGATCGCCTCTGAGCAGGAGACACCATGAGCCAGGTGATTCTGGATTTGCAAATTGCCTGTGAACACGCCAACGGCCTGCCTGACGAAGCCGCCTTCCAGCGTTGGCTGGAGGGTGTGCTGCCACAGTTTCAGGCCGAGGCCGAAGTCACGATTCGCCTGGTGGACGAAGCGGAAAGCCATCAGCTGAACCTGACCTATCGCGGCAAGGACAAACCGACCAACGTGCTGTCGTTCCCGTTCGAAGCCCCGCCGGGCATCGAACTGCCGTTGTTGGGCGATTTGATCATTTGTCGACAGGTGGTTGAACAGGAAGCGGTTGAGCAAGGCAAGGCGCTGGAAGCCCACTGGGCGCATATGGTTGTTCACGGCAGCTTACATCTGCTAGGGTATGACCACATCGAAGACGATGAAGCCGAAGAAATGGAGTCTTTGGAAACCGAAATTATGCAGGGCCTTGGCTACCAGGACCCGTACCTTGCGGAAAAAGACCCCGCCTAAACGCGTTAGCTGAGTCCCCCGCAGCCCGGCAACGGGCTGTCGCTAACTTCTTTACTCTGACATGAGTGATATTAACTAAAACGCCATGAGCGACGACCATTCATCAAGCAATGACAGCCCCAGTCCCAAAAAGGGGTTCTTTACTCTTATCCTTAACCAGCTGTTCCACGGCGAACCCAAAAACCGTGGCGATCTGGTAGAGCTGATCCGTGATTCCGAGCAAAACGATCTGATCGATCCCGATACCCGAGACATGCTGGAAGGCGTGATGGATATCGCCGAGCAGCGCGTGCGCGATATCATGATCCCGCGTTCGCAGATGGTGACGCTTAAGCGTAACCAGACGCTGGAAGAGTGCCTGGACGTGATCATCGAATCCGCCCACTCACGTTTCCCGGTGATCAGCGAAGATAAAGATCATATCGAAGGCATTTTGATGGCCAAGGACCTGCTGCCGTTTATGCGCACCGAGTCCGAGCCGTTCAGCATCGACAAGGTGCTGCGTACCGCGGTGGTGGTCCCGGAGAGCAAACGGGTTGACCGCATGCTGAAGGAGTTCCGCTCCCAGCGTTATCATATGGCTATCGTCATTGACGAGTTCGGCGGCGTGTCGGGCCTGGTTACCATCGAAGACATTCTGGAACTGATTGTCGGTGAAATCGAAGACGAATATGACGATGAGGAAGATCGTGATATCCGCCAGCTCAGCCGCCACATGTACACCGTGCGCGCCCTGACGCCGATCGAAGACTTCAACGATGCCTTCGATACCCACTTCAGCGATGACGAGGTCGACACCATTGGCGGCCTGATCATGCAAGCCTTCGGCCATCTGCCGGCACGCGGGGAAACCATTGAAATCGAAGGTTACCTGTTTAAAGTTGCCATGGCCGACAGTCGACGTATCATCCAGGTTCATGTAAAAATTCCGGACGACGCTCCGCAACCGAAACTGGAAGACTAAACTTCACATGGTCAAAGCCTCTTTACTTGAACGCCAGTGGGTCCGAACCCTGCTGGCGCTGTTGTTCGGTGCCAGCGGAACGCTGGCCTTTTCCCCTTACGATCTCTGGCCTGCGGCCATTGTTTCCCTGTTCGGCCTGCTGGCCGTCACCTTGAATCGCAGCGTCAGACAGTCCGCCCTGCTCGGCTTTGCCTGGGGGATGGGTCTGTTTGGCAGCGGCGTCAACTGGGTGTATGTCAGCATCGCTGATTTCGGTGGCATGCCGTTCGCGGTCAACATCTTTTTGGTGATCCTGCTGGCCGCCTATCTGTCGCTCTACACCGGTCTGTTTGCCGGCGTGCTGACGCGACTGTGGCCGAAAACCGGCTGGCTGCGGCTGGCCATTGCCGCGCCGGCGCTGTGGCAGGTCACCGAGTTTCTGCGCGGTTGGGTGCTGACCGGCTTCCCATGGCTACAATTCGGCTACAGCCAGATCGACGGCCCATTGAAAGGCCTCGCGCCCCTGTTCGGCGTTGACGCCATTACCTTTATTCTAATGTCGCTGAGTGGCCTGCTGGTTTACGCCCTCAATCAGCGGCGTATCGTGCCGGCGGCGATCGCGATAGCGATGCTGTTGTTGCCGTGGCCACTGCGCCAGCTGCACTGGTTTACCCCACAGCCAGCACGCGCGGTCAACGTCGCCATGGTGCAAGGCAATATCGCGCAGTCGATGAAGTGGGATCCACAAGCGCTGATCGGTACGCTGCAAACCTATCTGGACGCCAGCCGCCCTTACGTCGGCAAAGCACCAATCATTATCTGGCCCGAGTCCGCCATTCCCGACGTGGAAAGCAACCAGAACGGATTCCTGACCATGATGGACGAGCTGATGCGCGCCAAGAACAGTAGCCTGATTACCGGTATCGTTGACGCACGCGCCACCGGACGGGGCACCGAGTTCTATAACAGCGTGATCGTGCTGGGCGAGCAACAGCCTTACCGTTATCCGGCTGCCGATCGCTACAACAAGCATCACCTGGTGCCGTTCGGCGAATTCGTGCCATTGGAAACCCTGCTGCGACCGCTGGCGCCGTTCTTTGATCTGCCAATGTCGTCATTCAGTCGCGGCGACTATGTGCAGCCACAGCTGAAGGTGCACGGTTTCAACCTGACGGCGGCGATCTGCTATGAAATCGTGCTCGGCCAGCAGGTGCGCGACAATTTCCGCCCGGACACCAACTTCCTGCTGACCATTTCCAATGACGCCTGGTTCGGCCATTCCATCGGCCCGTGGCAGCATTTCCAAATGGCGCGTATGCGGGCGTTGGAACTGGGACGCCCGTTGCTGCGCAGTACCAATAACGGCGTTACCGCCGCGGTCGGCCCGACCGGCGAGGTGATTGCCGAGATCCCGCAGTTCACCCGTCAGGTGCTGGAAGTGAAAGTGACGCCGACCACCGGGGTCACGCCGTATGCCCGCTTCGGTTCGCTGCCGTGGTGGATCATCACCGCGCTGTTCGGTGGTCTGGCACTGGTGTGCAGTCTGCGTCGCAAATAACCCACCGGGGCGCAGCCCGCTGCGCCCCGCTTCCGGTTGCTCAAGCGCCGGCAAATCAACGTTTTTGGCACACTCCTTGCTTTAATCCCCCTGTAATCAATCGCTGATTTACTTTTAGAGACCTTTGCTCGCACCTGCGCACAACCTGCGTGCATCAGCAGCACCCTAATGGTGCACCGGCGTTTTATTGCATTCATTTGGTGCGCGTGATGTCTCAAATTATGAAACATTTTAGTTTCAACCTGTTCACAATCGGCTATTTTCTAACGGTAATCTGTACCAAGACTATCTTTATAATGTGAGCAACAGATAGCCATTTTTACCCTGACGCTCTTTAGTCAGAGCCACCACAACAGCAAGGAGTTGGACCATGCAAATGCGTAAACTGGCGTTATCGTTACTGCTGATCGGAATGGCAAGTAGCGTAGCCTATGCGGAAGAGTTGACCGGTACGCTGAAGAAAATCAAAGACAACGGCGTGATCGTTGTCGGCCACCGCGAATCCTCCGTGCCGTTCTCCTACTACGACAACCAGCGGAAAGTGGTGGGGTATTCCCAGGATTATTCAAACCAGATCGTTGAAGCGATCAAAAAGCAGCTCAATGCGCCCGATCTGCAGGTCAAAATGATGCCGATCACTTCGCAAAACCGTATCCCTTTGCTGCAAAACGGTACCTTTGACTTCGAATGCGGTTCCACTACCAACAACATCGAGCGTCAGAAACAGGCCGCCTTCTCTGACACCATCTTCGTGGTGGGTACCCGTTTGCTGGTGAAAAAGGGGTCTGAGGTCAAGGACTTCAAGGATCTGGCCGGTAAAGCGGTGGTCGTCACCTCGGGCACCACCTCTGAGGTGCTGCTCAACAAGCTGAACGACAAAGACAAAATGAACATGCGCATCATCAGCGCCAAAGACCACGGCGACTCGTTCCGCACGTTGGAAAGCGGCCGTGCGGTGGCGTTCATGATGGATGACGCGCTGTTGGCCGGTGAACGCGCCAAGGCCAAAAAACCGGATCAATGGCAAATCATCGGTACTGCACAGTCCAAGGAAGCCTATGGCTGTATGCTGCGCAAAGACGATCCGCAATTCAAGAAACTGGTTGATGACACCATCGCACAAGCGCAAACCTCTGGCGAGGCCGCCAAATGGTTTGACAAGTGGTTCAAACAGCCTATCCCACCAAAAAACCTGAACATGAACTTCGATCTGTCTGATGACATGAAGCAACTGTTCAAAGAACCAAACGACAAGGCACTGAACTAATAACAATAGAGCGGGTGCGCTGAACGCCGCCCCGCCCTTTGATGGTCGCGACAGACAGGTAACCGATGCGGCAGGCCGTTCCCCTGCCGCATTTCCCAACGCAGTCACCGCACATCCAAGCCAGCCCGACTGGCGCTGCGGCGTTTTGCGTCATGCAACCATCAATATTTAGCGCGCCCGACGCGTGTTTATCGGAGTTTGTTATGTCAATAGATTGGAACTGGGGTATCTTCTTGCAGCAGGCCCCGTTTGGCAACACCACCTATCTTGGCTGGATCTGGTCCGGCTTTCAGGTGACGATTGCCCTCTCCGTCTGTGCATGGATTATCGCTTTCTTTGTCGGCTCGCTGTTCGGGATTTTACGTACCGTACCGAACCGTTTTCTGGCTGCCATCGGCACCGCCTACGTCGAACTGTTCCGTAACGTGCCGCTGATCGTGCAGTTCTTTACCTGGTATCTGGTGATCCCCGAACTGCTGCCGCCAGACATCGGCATGTGGTTCAAGGCCGAGCTCGATCCCAACGTGCAGTTCTTCGTGTCGTCCACCATCTGTCTTGGCCTGTTTACCGCCGCCCGAGTGTGCGAGCAGGTACGTGCCGCCATTCAGTCGCTGCCGCGTGGCCAACAGGCCGCTGGCCTGGCGATGGGCCTGACGCTGCCGCAAACCTACCGCTATGTGCTGTTGCCGAACGCCTACCGGGTGATTGTACCGCCGATGACCTCGGAAATGCTCAACCTGGTGAAAAACTCCGCCATCGCCTCGACCATCGGGCTGGTGGACATGGCCGCTCAGGCCGGCAAACTGCTGGATTACTCCGCGCATGCCTATGAGTCCTTCACTGCCATTACCCTGGCCTATATCGGCATCAACGCCGTGATTATGCTGGTGATGCGTGTCGTTGAACGAAAAGTGCAGTTGCCTGGCAATATGGGGAGTAAATAATGTACGAGTTTGACTGGGGATCGATAGTCCCAAGCCTCCCATATCTGATGCAGGGCATGATAGTTACGCTCAAGATCACCGTCACCGCAGTGGTCTTCGGCATCGTTTGGGGCACCATTCTGGCAGTGATGCGCCTGTCGCCGCTCAAGCCGATCAGCTGGTTCGCCACGCTGTACGTCAACCTGTTCCGCTCGGTACCGCTGGTGATGGTGCTGTTGTGGTTCTATCTGGTGGTGCCAAGCTTATTACAACAGGTTCTAGGCATCTCGCCGAAAACCGATATTCGCCTGATCTCGGCTATGGTAGCCTTTTCGCTGTTTGAAGCCGCCTACTACTCGGAAATCATCCGCGCCGGCATTCAAAGCGTGTCGCGCGGCCAATCCTCCGCGGCGCTGGCGCTGGGCATGACCCACTGGCAATCAATGAAGCTGGTGATTCTGCCGCAGGCGTTCCGCGCCATGGTGCCGCTGCTGCTGACGCAGGGCATCGTGCTGTTCCAGGATACGTCGCTGGTTTACGTGCTGAGCCTGGCTGATTTCTTCCGTACGGCCTCCAGCATCGGCGAGCGTGACGGTACGCAGGTCGAAATGATCCTGTTCGCCGGCTTTGTCTACTTTGTGATCAGCATCGCCGCCTCGGCGCTGGTCAGCTATTTGAAGAAAAGGACTGTTTGATGATTTCCCTGAAAAATGTTTCGAAGTGGTACGGTCACTTTCAGGTGCTGACCGACTGCTCCACAGAGGTAAAAAAAGGTGAGGTAGTCGTGGTCTGTGGTCCTTCAGGCTCGGGCAAATCGACCTTGATCAAGACCGTCAATGGCCTGGAGCCGATCCAGCAAGGCCAGATCCTGGTCAACGATACCCCGGTCAACGACAAGAAAACCAACCTGGCGCAGCTGCGTTCCAAAGTCGGCATGGTGTTCCAGCATTTCGAACTGTTCCCGCATTTGTCGATCATTGAAAACCTGATCCTCGCCCAGGTCAAAGTGCTCAAGCGTGATAAGGCCGCGGCGCGCGAAAAAGGCCTGAAACTGCTCAAGCGCGTCGGATTGACCGCCCACGCTGACAAATACCCGGCGCAGCTTTCCGGCGGCCAGCAACAGCGTGTGGCCATTGCCCGTGCGCTGTGTATGGATCCCATCGCCATGCTGTTCGACGAACCGACTTCGGCGCTCGACCCGGAAATGATCAATGAAGTGCTGGACGTGATGGTCGAACTGGCTCACGAAGGCATGACCATGATGGTGGTCACGCACGAAATGGGCTTCGCGCGCAAGGTGGCACACCGGGTGATCTTTATGGACGAGGGGAAAATCGTTGAAGATCGTAATAAAGACGATTTCTTCAATAACCCGCAATCCGAACGCGCCAAAGACTTCCTGGCGAAAATCCTGCATTGATCCCTGCCAATGCGCCCGCGGTGGGCGCATTAAAAACGCTTGTTTATCGGCAAGTTTGATCCGATGCTCAGGGTAAAACCGACGCGCAGAGGACATAACGCCATGCCACGCCCAATAATTATTGATTGCGATCCCGGCCTCGACGACGCCATAGCCCTGGCAATGGCGCTGCGAGCGCCCGACCTGGACGTAAAAGCCATCACCACCTCAGCCGGCAACCAGACGCCGGACAAGACCCTGCATAACGCCCTCGCCCTGCTGACGCTGATGCAACGCGAGGATATCCCGGTCGCCGGCGGCGCCGCCAAGCCGCTGTTGCGCCCGCTGGTGATTGCCGAACAGGTACACGGTAAAACCGGTATGGGCAACACCCGCCTGCCAACGCCGCGCATCCAGCCAGCGGCGGCCAGTGCCGTGACGCTGATCGCCGATCTGCTGCGCGCCAGCCCACGGCCCATCACGCTGGTAGTCACCGGGCCGATGACCAATATCGCGCTGCTTTTGGCTCAGTATCCGCAACTGAAGGCCAACATCGAACGCATCGTGTTTATGGGCGGCGCGCTGCACGGCGGCAACGCCACGCCGGTGGCCGAGTTCAATATTTATGTCGATCCCGAAGCGGCGGAGATGGTGCTGCAATCCGGCGTACCGCTGACCATGGCCGGTTTGAACGTGACTCATCAGGCGCTGATGCTGCCGCAAGACGTCGAACGCGTTAAAGCGATCGACAATCCGGTGGCCAAGGCGGTGGGTGAAATGCTCGATTTTTATCTGCCCGTCTATCTGCGCCATGCGCGCGGGCTGCCGGGTGCGGCGATGCATGACCCCTGCGCCATTGCCTGGCTGCTGGCGCCGCAGCTGTTCGACAGTCGCGAATGCTGGGTGGGGGTGGAAACCCAAGGTACATATACCCTTGGTCAAACCGTGGTGGATGAGTTCCAGCAAAGCGGCAACGCGGCCAACGTACAGCTGTTGACCGGCATTGATCGCCAGGGTTTCGTCGAACTGCTGCTAAGCTGCCTGCGCCGCTATTAAGTTACCGAGCGGCGCCGATGGCGGGCAGTGCGAGGTTAACCGCCGGCGTCATCCCGGCGCAGGCGGCGTGCAGGCCGTTGCGCGGATTACGGCTCAAACGGCCGACGCTGAAATTGATCGTGCCCGCACTTCGGGCATTTTGGCAGCACTTCCGGTGTGTAAAATGCCTGATGATGATGGCACTTTTCACACACCAGATTCCCCAGCCCCACCACTTCTCCGCTGTGGTACACCCCATGGTGGCTAACGTCTTTAAACACTTCACGCCATTCCAGTTGAGTTTTGTCGGTGATATCCGCCAGCTCCTGCCACAGACTTTCTTTAATCACCCGCATGAAGACGCTGTCGGTAAAATCGTCGCGATTCTCTTCATAGCTGCGGGCAAACTCTTCCAGATCGCGTCGAACCGCCTGTTTTGCCTGCTCCACCTCGCTACGGCTTAGCTCGCCAACCGCATTGAGCCGTCGTTCGGCGCTGGCGACCAGCTGGTCAATGTCACGCTCACCGTTCTTTAAACGCTCGGTCAGTGATGTCAGCAATTCGTGATAGTACTGAGCAACCTTGTTCATATTCTCTCCTCGATGAACGTCTGCGACAGAAGCCGTTTTAAACTACCTGTTCTCATTTTAGCCGTAAATTACTGATGTCATGTGGCAAGCGATGGGATTGCCAGGTTGTGAAGCGCATCATGGTGGGCATAAATTTAAATACGCCGGCACAGGGGCGCTTGGAGTTGTTGCCGGCAGGCCTTATCAGCTATGCTATGCGGATCTAAATACTAAACAAAATGCTACGGATGTAGCTGTTTGACACCTACAGGACCACCAGCCGCCATGCAAGAGCAATATCGCCCCGAAGATATCGAAACCAACGTACAGCGTCACTGGCAAGAAAAACAGACATTCAAGGTGACCGAAGACGCCAGCAAAGAGAAGTACTATTGCCTCTCGATGCTGCCGTACCCTTCCGGGCGTCTACACATGGGCCATGTGCGCAACTACACCATTGGCGACGTAATTTCCCGTTACCAGCGCATGCTGGGCAAAAACGTACTGCAGCCAATCGGCTGGGATGCCTTCGGCCTGCCGGCGGAAGGCGCCGCGGTTAAAAACAACACCGCGCCAGCACCGTGGACTTACGACAATATCGAATACATGAAGAACCAGCTGAAACTGCTGGGATTCGGTTATGACTGGGATCGTGAAATCGCGACCTGCAAGCCCGACTACTACCGTTGGGAGCAGTGGTTCTTCACCAAGCTGTACGAGAAAGGCCTGGTCTACAAGAAAACCTCTGCGGTCAACTGGTGCCCGCACGATCTGACGGTATTGGCCAACGAACAGGTTATCGACGGCTGCTGCTGGCGCTGCGATACCAAAGTCGAGCGCAAGGAAATCCCGCAGTGGTTCATCAAGATCACCGCTTACGCCGATCAGTTGCTGAACGATCTGGACACGCTTGAAAGCTGGCCAGAGCAGGTAAAAACCATGCAGCGCAACTGGATTGGCCGTTCTGAAGGCGTGGAAATCACCTTCGACGTCGCCGATAGCGACGAGAAGGTCACGGTGTACACCACCCGTCCAGATACCTTTATGGGCGCGACCTACGTCGCAGTCGCCGCGGGCCACCCGCTGGCGCAACAAGGCGCCATCAACAACCCGACATTGGCCGAGTTTATCGAAGAATGCCGCAACACCAAGGTTGCCGAAGCCGAAATGGCCACCATGGAGAAGAAAGGCATGGCCACCGGCCTGTTCGCCATTCATCCGTTGAGCGGTGAAAAGCTGCCGGTGTGGGTCGCCAACTTCGTGTTGATGGAATACGGCACCGGTGCGGTCATGGCCGTTCCCGCCCACGATCAGCGCGACTGGGAATTCGCCACCAAATACGATTTGCGCATCGCGCCGGTGATCCTCAACCTTGACGGCAGCCAGCCTGACGTGAGCAGCGAAGCCATGACCGACAAAGGCGCGCTGTTCAACTCCGGCGAGTTCGACGGTCTGGACCACGAAGCCGGCTTCAATGCCATTGCCGACAAACTGGTCGCCAAGGGCGTAGGCCAGCGCAAGGTCAACTACCGTCTGCGCGACTGGGGGGTTTCCCGCCAACGCTACTGGGGCGCGCCAATTCCCATGGTAACGCTGGAAGACGGCACCGTGATGCCGACGCCGGAAGATCAACTGCCGGTGATCCTGCCGGAAGACGTGGTGATGGATGGCATCACCAGCCCGATCAAGGCCGATCCCGAGTGGGCGAAGACCACCGTCAACGGTCAGCCGGCACTGCGTGAAACCGACACCTTCGACACCTTTATGGAGTCTTCCTGGTATTACGCGCGCTACACCTGTCCACAGTATGACGACGGGATGCTGGATCCGGCGGCTGCCAACTACTGGCTGCCGGTCGATCAGTATATCGGCGGCATTGAACACGCCATCATGCACCTGATGTATTTCCGTTTCTTCCATAAGCTGATGCGCGACGCCGGCCTGGTGGATTCCGATGAGCCGGCCAAACGTCTGCTGTGCCAGGGGATGGTGTTGGCTGACGCCTTCTACTACACCGGCAACAGCGGTGAGCGCGTGTGGGTTTCCCCGGTTGACGCCACCGTTGAACGTGACGAAAAAGGCCGCATTGTCAAAGCAACCGATCCACAAGGCCGCGAACTGGTCTATGCTGGCATGAGCAAAATGTCGAAGTCGAAGAACAACGGCATCGATCCGCAGGAGATGGTAGAGAAATACGGTGCCGACACCGTGCGTCTGTTCATGATGTTCGCCTCACCGGCAGAAATGACGCTGGAATGGCAGGAGTCCGGCGTTGAAGGGGCCAACCGCTTCCTGAAACGCGTCTGGAAACTGGCTTTCGATCACCTCGAAAAAGGCGCCGTACAACCGCTGGACGTTGCGTCACTGAACGAAGATCAAAAGGCGCTGCGCCGCGATGTGCACAAAACCATTGCCAAGGTGACCGATGACATTGGCCGCCGCCAGACCTTCAACACCGCCATCGCCGCAGTGATGGAGCTGATGAACAAACTGGGCCGCGCACCGCAGGACAGCGAACAGGATCGCGCGCTGCTGCAGGAAGCGCTGCTGGCCGTGGTACGTATGCTGTATCCGTTCACACCGCACGTGTGCTTTGACCTGTGGCAGTCGCTGGGCGGCGCTGGCGATATCGACACCGCGCCATGGCCGCAGGCCGATGACGCCGCCATGGTCGAAGACTCCAAGCTGGTGGTGGTACAGGTCAATGGCAAGGTTCGCGCTAAAATTACCGTGCCAGCCGATGCAACCGAAGAACAGGTGCGTGAACGTGCCGCTGAGGAGCATCTGGTGGCTAAATATCTGGACGGGGTCACGGTACGTAAAGTGATCTATGTTCCTGGCAAATTGCTTAACCTGGTTGTGGGTTAACACAAGGAGGCGTTGTGCGACTTCGTATTATGACGTTGTTGCTGGGGTTGGCGGTGCTGGTCACCGCCGGCTGCGGTTTTCACCTGCGTGGCACCACGCAGGTTCCCTCGGAAATGAAAACGCTGATGCTGGACAGCTATGACCCTTACGGTCCGCTGACCCGCGCGGTGCGTGAACAGTTGCGCCTGAACGGCGTGACTATCGTCAAGGATGCCAAGCGTCAGGACATCCCTTCCCTGCGTATCGTCGGCACCAACCAGAGTCAGGACACGGTGTCAATCTTCCAGGACGGCAAAACTGCGGAATACCAGATGGTGATGACCGTCCAGGCGCAGGTACTGATCCCGGGCCATGACATTTATCCGCTGGATGCGAAGGTCTTCCGCTCGTTCTTCGACAACCCGCTTACCGCGTTGGCAAAAGACTCCGAACAGGAAATCATCCTGCAGGAAATGCGTCAGCAGGCAGCACAGCAGCTGGTACGTAAACTGCTGAGCGTGCATGCGGCAGAAGAAGAAGCCCAGCAAAAAGCCGCAGCCGCTGCGGCGGCCGTCGCTGAGCAACCGGTCAGTCGCCCAGCGCAATGATCCGCCTTTACCCTGAACAACTTGCCGCGCAGCTCCGAGAGGGGCTGCGCGCTTGTTATTTACTGAGCGGCAATGAACCGCTGTTATTGCAGGAAAGCCAGGATCTGATTCGGCAGGCCGCGCAACAGCAGCAGTTCAGCGAACACTACAGCATTTCCCTCGATGCCCACACCGACTGGGATGCCATCTTCAGCATCTGCCAGGCGATGAGCCTGTTCGCCAGCCGGCAAACGCTACTGCTGATATTGCCGGAAAATGGCCCGACGGCGCCGATTGGCGAACAACTGGTGAAACTGTCCAGCCTGCTGCACGACGATATTCTGCTGATGCTGCGCGGCCCGCGTCTCACCAAGGCGCAGGAAAACAGCGCCTGGTTCAAGGCACTGAGCCCGAACGGCGTTTACGTCACCTGCCAGACGCCGGAACAGGCGCAACTGCCGCGCTGGGTGGCCACGCGCGCCAAAACGATGAAGCTGGAAGTGGATGACGCCGCCAACCAACTGTTGTGTTACTGCTACGAAGGCAATCTGCTAGCGTTGGCACAGGCGCTGGAACGGCTGTCACTGTTGTATCCGGACGGCAAACTGACGCTGCCGCGCGTTGAGCAGGCGGTAAACGATGCCGCGCACTTCTCGCCATATCACTGGCTGGATGCGCTGCTGGCCGGCAAAAGCAAACGTGCCTGGCATATCCTGCAACAGCTGCAACAGGAGGACGCCGAGCCGGTGATCCTGCTGCGCACGCTGCAGCGCGAGCTGCTGATGTTGCTGACGCTGCAACGCCGCATGGCCAGCGCACCGCTGCGTACCCTCTTCGACCAGCACAAAGTCTGGCAGAATCGCCGTAACCTGATCACCCAGGCGCTGCAGCGGCTGTCCGCCGCCCAGTTGCAACAGGCGGTGCACCTGCTGACGCAGATTGAAATCACGCTGAAACAGGACTACGGCCAATCGGTATGGCCACAACTGGAGAGCCTGTCGATGCTGCTGTGCGGTAAACCTCTGGCCACGAGCGTCCCCGATGCCCACTAACCCACCGCGCGCCGCGGCGCTGCACGCCCTGTTCGGCGGCACCTTTGATCCTATCCATTACGGCCACCTGCGGCCGGTAGAAGCGCTGGCCGCTGAAGTCGGCCTCAACCAGGTGACGCTGCTGCCCAACCACGTGCCGCCGCACCGTCCACAGCCGGAAGCGAGCGCCCAGCAACGTCTGACAATGGTCGAGCTGGCCATTGCCGATAACCCACTGTTTGCCGTTGACGATCGCGAATTGCAGCGCTCCTCGCCGTCATACACCGTTGAGACGCTGGAAACGCTGCGTAAAGAACGTGGCAGTACGCAGCCACTGGCATTTATCATTGGCCAGGATTCATTGCTGAGTCTGCACAAATGGCACCGCTGGCAAGATCTGCTGAGCTATTGCCACCTGCTGGTGCTGGCGCGCCCGGGCTACGGTGAGCAGATGGAGACGCCGGCACTGCAACGCTGGCTGGAGCGACATCGCGTCCGCGACGCCGCCGCGCTGAGCGAACAGCCGCAGGGCTATCTCTATTTGGCGCAGACTCCGCTGCTGGAAATTTCCGCCACCGAGATCCGCGAACGCCGCCATCACGGCATCAGTTGCGACGATCTGTTACCGCGTTCGGTGCAGCGCTATATCGAGTTGCAGGGTTTATATCGCTAGCTCAGACCCCGTGATATACTGCGCCGCTATTTTTCAGGTATCCGCCTGCATGAAACCGATTGAACAGAACACACCCGAGGGGGAACCTTTGCAAGGTAAAGCGCTCCAAGATTTCGTTATCGATAAAATCGATGACCTGAAAGGCCAAGACATTATCGCTCTGGACGTCCAGGGCAAATCCAGCATCACTGACTGCATGATCATCTGCACCGGCACCTCAACCCGCCATGTGATGTCGATTGCCAACCACGTAGTGCAGGAATCCCGTGCCCAGGGCATGGAACTGTTCGGCATGAAAGGCCAGGAAGCGTCTGACTGGGTGGTTGTCGATCTGGGCGAAGTGATCGTACACGTCATGCAGGAAGAAAGCCGCCGCCTGTACGAACTGGAAAAGCTCTGGAGTTAAGCGGTGAAACTGCAACTGGTCGCCGTTGGCACCAAAATGCCGGACTGGGTTCAGACCGGCTTTATGGATTATCTGCACCGTTTTCCCAAAGATATGCCGTTTGAGCTGACCGAAATCCCGGCAGGCAAGCGCGGCAAGAATGCCGACATCAAACGCATTCTGGACAAGGAAGGCGAGCAAATGCTGGCGGCCGTGGGCAAAGGCAACCGTATCGTCACGCTGGATATCCCCGGCAGCAAATGGGAAACGCCGCAGCTGGCGCAGCAGCTGGAACGCTGGAAACAGGATGGCCGCAACGTCAGCCTGTTGATCGGCGGTCCGGAAGGGCTGGCACCGGCATGTAAAGCCGCAGCGGAACAGAGCTGGTCGCTTTCGCCGTTAACGCTGCCGCATCCTCTGGTGCGCGTATTGGTGGCGGAAAGCCTCTATCGCGCCTGGAGCATTACGACCAATCATCCTTACCACCGGGAATGACCGGCGCTGACAGTGAGAGTGAAATAAAACAACGGGATGAAAATAGAACGTAACCCTTTTCGCGACTATACGGCTGAATCTGCCCTGTTTGTACGCCGCGCCCTGGTGGCGTTCTTGGTTATTCTGGCGCTGACCAGCGTCCTGATCGCCAATCTGTACAATTTGCAGATCGACCGCTTTGAGGATTACCGCACCCGTTCCAACGAAAACCGCATCAAGCTGGTGCCAATCGCCCCCAGCCGCGGCATTATTTACGATCGTAATGGCACGCCGCTGGCGCTTAACCGCACCATTTACCAGCTTGAGCTGATGCCAGAAAAGGTCGACGATCTGAAAGCGACGCTGCAGGCGCTGCGCCCGGTGGTCGATCTGACCGATGACGACATCACCAACTTTGAAAAAGAGCGCAAACGCTCGCGCCGCTTCGTCTCCATTCCGGTAAAAACCGCGCTGAGCGAAGTTCAGGTCGCCCGCTTTGCGGTCAACCAGTTCCGCTTTCCCGGCGTGGAAGTCAAAGGCTATCAGCGCCGCTATTATCCTTACGGTTCCGCCCTCACCCACGTGATCGGCTATGTGTCGAAGATCAACGACCGCGACGTCGAACGGCTGAACAAAGACGGTAAAATGCCGAACTACGCCGCCACTCACGATATTGGCAAACTGGGCATCGAGCGCTATTACGAAGATACGCTGCACGGCAAAACCGGCTATGAAGAGGTTGAAGTCAACAACCGAGGTCGGGTGATCCGCCAGTTGCACGAACAGCCGCCGTCCGCCGGGCAAGACATCTATCTGACGCTCGATCTCAACCTGCAACGTTATATCGAGCAGTTGCTGGTCGGTAGCCGTGCCGCGGTGGTAGTGAGCGATCCGCGTACCGGCGGCATCCTGGCGCTGGTGTCCAATCCCAGCTATGACCCGAACCTGTTCGTTGACGGCATCTCCAGCAAAGAGTATCAAGGGTTGTTGAACGACCCGAATCGCCCGTTGATCAACCGCGCGACGCAGGGCGTCTATCCGCCGGCATCAACGGTGAAACCCTACATTGCCGTTTCTGCCCTCAGCGCCGGCGTGATCACCAAAAACACCGTGGTGTTCGACCCGGGCTGGTGGCAGTTGCCTGGCTCGGAAAAACGTTTCCGCGACTGGAAAAAATGGGGTCACGGTCGCCTGAACGTGACCAAAGCGCTGGAAGAATCCGCCGATACCTATTTCTATCAGGTAGCGTATGACATGGGCATCGACCGGCTGTCGAGCTGGCTGGGCAAGTTCGGCTACGGCGATTATACCGGCATCGATCTCTCCGAGGAGCGCTCCGGCCTGATGCCAACGCGCGAATGGAAGCTCAAACGCTACAAGAAACCCTGGTACCAGGGAGATACCATCCCGGTCGGTATCGGCCAGGGGTATTGGACCGCCACACCGATCCAGATGGCCAAGGCGCTGAACACCTTGATTAACGACGGCAACGTCAAAACGCCGCATCTGTTGGAAAGCACCAAAATCAACGGCACCCGGGTGCCGTTCCGCCAGCAGGAAAGCCTGCAAATCGGCGATATTCACTCTGGCTACTGGGAAATTGCCAAAGACGGCATGTACGGCGTTGCCAACCGTCCCAACGGTACTGCACGCAAGTATTTTGACAAGACACCGTACAAAGCCGCGGCGAAATCGGGTACCGCTCAGGTATTCGGCTATGAAACTTATAACGCCCACAAACTCGCAGAGCATCTGCGTGACCACAAATTGATGACCGCCTTTGCACCGTACGAAAACCCAACGGTTGCGGTGGCCATCATTCTGGAAAACGGCGGCGCCGGCCCGGCGGTCGGCACCATTACCCGCCAGATCCTGGATCATATTTTGCTGGGCGACGACAATACGCAATTACCGGACGCGCCACCGGCGCCGCCCGGTTCAGAAGGTGATTAACAGACCATGACCGAAAGCCAACAAAAGGGCTCAATCTGGACCAAAATCCACATTGACCCCACCTTCCTGCTCTTCATTCTGGCCCTGCTGGTATACAGCGCCTTCGTCATGTGGAGCGCCAGCGGCCAGGATATCGGCATGATGGAGCGCAAGATCGGCCAAATCGTCATGGGCCTGATCGTGATGGGCGTGATGGCGCAGATCCCGCCGCGGGTATATGAAAGCTGGGCGCCGTACCTGTATATCTTCTGCGTTATCCTGCTGATCCTGGTGGACGCCTTCGGCCAAATCAGTAAAGGCGCGCAGCGCTGGCTGGATCTCGGCTTCGTGCGCTTTCAGCCGTCGGAAATAGCCAAAATCGCCGTGCCGCTGATGGTGGCTCGCTTTATGAACCGTGACGTCTGCCCGCCGTCGTTGAAAAACACCGGCATTGCGCTGGTGCTCATTTTCCTGCCGACGCTGCTGGTCGCCGCGCAACCGGACCTTGGCACCTCGATTCTGATTGCCGCATCCGGGTTGTTCGTGCTGTTCCTGTCCGGCATGAGCTGGAAGCTGATCGCCGTCGCTGCGGTGCTGCTGGCCGCATTCATTCCGGTGCTGTGGTTCTTCCTGATGCATGACTATCAGCGCGACCGCGTGATGATGCTGCTCGATCCGGAAAGCGACCCGCTGGGCGCCGGCTATCATATTATCCAATCGAAAATCGCCATTGGCTCCGGCGGCCTGTCGGGCAAAGGCTGGCTGCACGGCACCCAGTCGCAGCTGGAGTTTTTGCCGGAACGCCACACCGACTTCATTTTTGCCGTGTTGGCAGAAGAACTGGGGCTGATCGGCGTACTGGTGCTGCTGGCGCTGTACCTGCTGGTGATCATTCGCGGGCTGATGATCGCCGCCAAGGCGCAAACCACCTTTGGCCGCGTGATGGTCGGCGGATTAATGCTGATTCTGTTCGTTTATGTGTTTGTTAACATTGGTATGGTCAGTGGCATTTTGCCGGTAGTTGGCGTACCTTTGCCTCTGGTCAGTTACGGTGGATCGGCGCTGATCGTGCTCATGGCGGGCTTCGGCATCGTGATGTCGATCCACACGCATCGGAAAATGCTGTCTAAGAGTTTATAAGAGGTGAGTAATGCGTAAGGAATGGCTTTGGATCGGCGCAGTTGCGGTATTGCTTTCCGCCTGCACCACCACAACGACAGAACAGCAGGCGCCACCGCAGCAGCCGTATAACGGACCGGTGGTGGAAATCGGCGGCGTGGAGCCTCACTATGAACCCTATAACCCTGGCACCTCGCAGGACTATAAGGTTAATGGCGACACCTATCGCATCGTCAAGGATCCGCAAAACTTCTCGCAAACCGGGCTGGCCAGTTGGTATGGCGAGGAGCTCAGTGGCAATACCACTGCCATTGGCGAGCCGTTTGATCCAAACGCACTGAGCGCCGCGCACCCTACTCTGCCAATTCCAAGCTACGTGCGGGTGACCAACCTGGCCAACGGCCGCCAACTGGTGGTGCGCGTCAATGACCGCGGCCCGTATACCAAGGGGCGTATTATCGATCTGTCCAAAGCGGCGGCCGATCGTTTGAACCTGTCGAACAATACCAAGGTGAAGGTTGATTTTATCAACGTCGCCCCGGACGGTACGCTGAGCGGACCAGGCACCATCGGCACCACCGTCGCCAAGCAGAGCTATGCGCTGCCGGCGCGCCCGGATCTGAGCAGTGGCGCCATGGGTACGCCCATTCAGCAGGATCCGCCGGCCATGAACGCCAACGACGTCCGTCCGATTGACAATGCCAGCCTGAACAACGGCGAAACGCCAGCGACCGGCAACAGCCGTAGTGGTTTCCTCGGCGCGCCAAGCGCCGTACCGGCCGGCGTGCTGGAAAGCGACGAACCGGTGAACGCGGTAGCGCCTGTCGCTGCCGGCGTGGCGGCAACTGCTGCGACGACCAGCACAGCCTCTGCCAGTTCTGCATCCGGGTTTGTGGTGCAGGTCGGCGCGTTGAGCAATGCCGCACGTGCGCAGCAATGGCAGCAACAGCTCAGCCAGCAGTTCAGCGTGCCAGGCACCGTCAGCAACAGTGGTAACGTGTATCGTGTGCAGCTTGGCCCGTTCAGCGATCGTCAGCAGGCGCTGCAGCTGCAGCAACGCTTGGCAACCGAGGCACAACAACAATCATTTGTCACTGCGGCACCGTGATCAGATACCCGGCTGGCAAGAATTTGCGGAAACATTTTCTTTCAGCAAAAAAGTGTAAAGCATTGTTAGTCGGATGAATGACTAATGCTTGCCGGGATCCCATCTGTTATAGTGTGGCTCGTTTTTTCATTTACTTTCTCACGGATGTTGTAGTCCAGATCATGAAACATGTAACTTCTTTTCGCATAATCAAGAGCCTAGCGCTCGGTACCGTTATCGCGATGAGCGCAGCCAACAGCGCGCATGCCGATGATGTTAATATCAAAACCATGATCCCGGGTGTCCCGCAAATCGATGCGGAATCGTACATCCTGATTGATTACAACTCCGGTAAAGTTCTGGCGGAATCCAATGCGGATGCGCGTCGCGATCCCGCCAGCCTGACCAAAATGATGACCAGTTATGTCATCGGCCAGGCGCTCAAATCCGGCAAAATCGGCCAGGAAGATCTGGTGACCGTCGGTCAAGATGCATGGGCTACCGGCAACCCGGTGTTCAAGGGCTCTTCGCTGATGTTCCTGAAGCCTGGCGATCGCGTGCCGGTTTCCAAACTGACGCGCGGCATCAACCTGCAATCCGGTAACGACGCCTGCGTGGCAATGGCCGATTACGTTGCCGGCAGCCAGGACGCGTTCGTCAATCTGATGAACACCTACGTCAAGCAATTGGGCCTGCAGAACACCCACTTCCAGACCGTGCACGGCCTGGATGCGCAGGGTCAATTCAGCTCGGCGCGCGATATGGCGCTGATCGGCCAGGCGCTGATCCGCGATGTGCCGGACGAATACGCCATCTATAAAGAAAAAGAGTTCACCTTCAACAATATCCGTCAGGTGAACCGTAACGGCCTGCTGTGGGATACCAGCCTGAACGTTGACGGCATCAAGACCGGCCACACCTCTGCCGCAGGTTACAACCTGGTGGCATCGGCGACCGAAGGCCAGATGCGTCTGATTTCGGCGGTGCTGGGTGGTCGTACCTATAAGGGTCGCGAAACCGAAAGCAAGAAACTGCTGACCTGGGGCTTCCGTTTCTTTGAAACCGTTGCGCCACTGAAAGCCGGCAAGGAATTCGCCTCTGAACCAGTATGGTTCGGTGACGCCGATCGCGTCGAACTGGGCGTCGACAAAGACGTTTACCTGACCATTCCACGCGGCCGGATGAAAGATCTGAAAGCCAGCTACGTGCTCAACACGCCGGAAATTCACGCGCCGTTGGCGAAAAACCAGGTGGTTGGCAGCATCAACTTCCAACTGGACGGCAAGACCATCGATCAACGCCCGCTGGTGGTGTTGAACGAAGTGAAGGAAGGCGGCTTCGTCAGCCGCATCGTGGATTACATCAAATTGATGTTCCATCACTGGTTCGGCTAACGCTTGAAATCGGCGAAAACGCCCCCATATAGCAATTAACACTAACTCTCGCTCCGGCGGGAGTTATAATTTATACAGCCCGCAGATTTGAAGCAGCGTACACTGATGTCGGTTCCCTGGTTTGCCAGTCAACCCGAAACGCCGTACACGCCATGCCGCAACGCCAAATATCGGGTTTAAAAGATGTCACTCTGGAGCGCACATGCAAAAAACTAAACTGAACGAACTGCTCGAATTCCCCTGTTCCTTTACCTACAAGGTGATGGGCCTGGCGCAACCCGAGCTGGTAGACCAGGTGGTTGAAGTGGTGCAGCGCCATGCGCCGGGGGATTATACCCCGCAGGTCAAGCCGAGCAGCAAAGGCAACTACCACTCCGTTTCCATCACCATTACCGCCAGTCATATCGACCAGGTGGAAACCTTATACGAAGAGTTGGGCAATATTGAAATTGTCCGCATGGTGCTGTAATCCCAGCATAAAACACTGCTTAGCAACCCGGGCTAGACCATCCTCTGCCCGGGTTGCGCATTTTTGCTCAGCGAAACGCTGGTCGCGAGCCAGAGCGCCCGGTATAATCGCTTTACCACCTCTGTAACCTGACGATGATTCATTTGCAACACAATAAGATCATTTTGCGTCAGCTGGGGTTACAGCCTTATGCGCCTGTATCCCAAGCCATGCACAACTTCACCGATCGCCGTAGCGAAACCACGCCCGACGAACTGTGGCTGGTGCAGCATCAGCCGGTATTCACCCAAGGGCAGGCCGGCAAGGCCGAGCACCTGCTGATGCCCGGCGATATTCCGGTGATCCAGAGCGATCGCGGCGGTCAGGTCACCTATCATGGGCCAGGCCAGCAAGTGCTGTACGTAATGATCGATCTTAAACGCAACAAGGTTGGCGTCCGCCAACTGGTCACCGCCATAGAAGATACCGTGATTAATACCCTCAGCCACTTTCGCATTGATTCACGTGCGCGCCCCGACGCGCCCGGCGTCTATGTGGGGGAACAGAAAATCTGTTCTCTGGGACTGCGTATTCGCAAGGGCAGCTCCTTCCACGGCCTGGCCCTTAACGTGTCGATGGATCTCGGCCCGTTTCAACGTATCAATCCCTGCGGCTACGCTGGCATGCAGATGACCCAGGTCAGCGCCCTGGCGCCCGGCGTTGGCATAGAAGACGTACATCCAATCCTGGTTCAGGAATTTGTTCATTTACTCGGCTACCAGACGGTCGAGTCTCGTAACTGGAACCTGCACGACTATGAGTAAACCAATTCAGATGGAACGCGGCGTAAAATACCGCGATGCAGACAAAATGGCGTTGATCCCGGTAAAAACGGTGGTCACCGAACGGCAGGAGCTGTTACGTAAACCCGAGTGGATGAAGATCAAGCTGCCTGCCGATTCAACGCGTATCCAGGGCATCAAGGCCGCCATGCGCAAGAACGGCCTGCATTCAGTCTGTGAAGAAGCCTCATGCCCCAATCTGTCCGAGTGCTTCAACCACGGCACCGCCACCTTTATGATCCTCGGTGCCATCTGCACCCGTCGCTGCCCGTTCTGCGATGTGGCGCATGGCCGTCCAGTGGCCCCCGACGTCAACGAGCCGGAAAAACTGGCGCAAACCATCGCCGATATGGGTCTGCGCTACGTGGTAATCACTTCGGTTGACCGCGATGACCTGCGCGACGGCGGTGCCCAGCACTTTGCCGATTGCATCGCCGCCATTCGCGCCAAAAGCCCGAACATCAAGATTGAAACGCTGGTGCCGGACTTCCGCGGCCGAATGGATCGCGCGCTGGATATCCTGACCGCGACGCCGCCGGATGTGTTCAACCACAATCTGGAAAATGTGCCGCGCGTTTATCGCCAGGTGCGTCCGGGCGCCAACTACGAATGGTCATTGAAGCTGCTGGAGCGTTTCAAGGAAGCACATCCGGATATTCCAACCAAATCCGGCCTGATGGTCGGCCTGGGTGAAACCAATGCCGAAATCGTTGAAGTGATGCGCGATCTGCGCCGCCACGGGGTGACCATGCTGACGCTGGGCCAGTATCTGCAGCCAAGCCGTCACCACCTGCCGGTACAACGTTACGTCAGCCCGGCCGAGTTTGACGAAATGAAAGAAGAAGCGCTGGCGATGGGCTTCACGCACGCAGCCTGCGGCCCGTTTGTGCGTTCTTCCTATCATGCCGATCTGCAAGCTAAAGGCATGGAAGTAAAATAAGCACGGGGTAATAGCGTAATTTTTTGTTACGCTTTGACCTGCAAAAAATACAAAACGGATGTCTTGCGGCATCCGTTTTTGTTATTTCGTCGACCTGCGCTTAGCGATCTTTCTTTTCGACGTTTTGCGCCGTGGTCTGTTGTTCGGCGTTATTCTGAGCCGGCGGCGTATCATCGCCAACCGCTTTTTTAAAGCCTTTCAGCGCTGCGCCAAGATCCGCGCCCAGGGTGCGTAACTTACTGGTGCCGAACAGCAGTACGATCAACACGGCAATCACCAGCAGTTTGGTAATACTGATACCTTCCATATATCCCTTCTCTATTCATGTTTGCTGCGGAGGCAGCGAAGAAACAAACCTTGCCTGTGGATATTTACCTACTTTTGATCGGCTAAAACAACTGCAACCTGTAACAGAGTTCGATCGTCATGGTCGCGTTCCGACCGCTGACGGGACTACAAAATCCGCCACACAAGGTGTAAGATTTCTTCCCTTGGAGATGGCATTCCTCCATAACCGCCCTTACCGGCTGATGATGCCTACGTTACCTCAGAGAGGTGGGTAGCGTCGCGCCGGTACTTGTCATATCACAAAGCACAACGGCGTAGCTGGCATTGATTCTCCACGCTGTTATGCGGGATCGGTGAACTACCCCATCTGCAACATGAATATGTGAGCACCGCCTATCTGAGATGGTCAATTTTAATCAAGGGATTTTCCGATCATGATGAGTTCTTTACTGGCTGTTTTTATTGGTGGCGGGTTGGGCAGCGTACTGCGCTGGCTAGTCGGAATGAAACTGAACCCACTGCATGCGCATATTCCGCTTGGCACGCTGGCGGTCAATCTGCTGGGCGGATTTATCATCGGCTTGGCGATGGCGCTGTTTAGCCGCGCGGGCTCCATTGACGCCACCTGGCGTTTATTGATCACCACCGGCTTTTGCGGCGGTCTGACGACCTTTTCAACCTTTTCGCTGGAAGTCGTTTACCTGATTCAGGACGGGCGCATGCTCTGGGCGCTGACTAATGCCCTGATTAACCTGGCTGGTTCACTGGCAATGACCTTACTGGCGTTCATGTTGGTCAACTGGATCAGCGGCCAGTAACCTCAGCTTAATGTTTTCTTAATCCTGCGTACGGATAATCTTATCCCATGTGATCAACTGGATGAGATTCCCTATGCCGAGCTTGCCGAAAAACCTGTCTGAAATGGCGGTGACCGTATTTTGCCTGGCGATCGTGGTGACGTTTATCAACGTTTACCTGTTCGCCTAGCGTTATTAACGCGGGTATAAAAAACTCCACAAAAAACCGATCTTGCCTTACAATTGAGAATGAACGTTCACACCCAAACGTCAGCGATTTGCTGGCACAGGATCGGACTATGCCAACCCCAACGGCAAGCAGACAGGCCAAAGCCGAACTGCGACGCAACCAAATCGTCGATGCCGCGAAAATCTGCTTCCGGCAACGTGGCTTTCACGCAGCCAGCATGGCGGAAATCGCCCAGCGTTCTGCGCTGAGCGTTGGCCAGATCTATCGCTACTTCGCCAATAAAGACGCCATCATTGAAGAAATCGTCAACCGTATCATCAATGAGAAAATGCGGCGGCTGGAAGACATCAGCGACCACATCAATCTGATCGCCGCTACCCTCGCCGCCCGTACGCTGTATCAAACGCCCGGCCAAAGCGAGATCGATCACCTGCTGATGCTGGAAGTCACCGCCGAAGCCACGCGCAATCCGCTAGTAGCCAAGATACTCAGCGATGCCGAAGCGCGTCTGTTCCACCATGTCTGCCGCAACCTGAAAACGCTCTATCCGCAATTTAGCGATGCGGAAATCGCTGCGCGGGTCGAGTTCATCGCAGTGCTGAGCGAAGGCACCGGCTACCGCCTGTTGACCACGCAAAAAGCCGACATCACCCTGCTGGAAGGTTTGTATCAGCAGGCTATCTCACATCTTTTCCACCAGCTAGAAACGCCTAATGACTAAACAACAACATCGCCAGCGCCTGGTTTATGCACTGGTGCTCGGCCTTTTGGCAGCGCTTGGCCCGCTGTGTACCGACCTGTATCTGCCCGCCCTGCCGGAACTGGCAGGGGAACTGAATACCACCACCGCCACTGCGCAGCTGAGCCTGACCGCCGGCCTGCTCGGTCTGGGCCTCGGTCAACTGATATTCGGTCCTTATAGCGACAAGTTGGGGCGAATGCGCCCATTGCTGTTGTCACTACTGTTGCTACTGGCGGCCTCGCTGTGGTGCGCACTGGCCCCCAGTATCGATCAGTTACTGATCGCCCGTTTATTGCAGGGGCTGGCCGGCGCCGGCGGCGCGGTGATCTCTCGCGCCATCGCCCGCGACCTGTATTCCGGCCATGAATTGACGCGTTTTTTTGCGCTGTTGATGCTGGTGAACGGACTGGCGCCGATCGTCGCTCCGGTGTTGGGCGGCGTGCTGCTGAAGTTTATGGATTGGCGTGGCATTTTTGGCGCGCTGGCGCTGATCGCCTTGCTGCTGTTTGCCCTTTCGTTACTGAAACTGCATGAATCATTGCCCGCAGAGCGTCGCAGTCAGGGCGGCATTTTGACCATGCTGATGTCGCTGGGCGGCCTGCTGCGCCAACGCCAGTTTATTGGCCTGTGCCTGACGCAGGGCTTTGTGATGGCCGGCATGTTCGCTTATATCGGCGCCTCGCCGTTCGTGCTGCAAGAAATTTACGGACTCAGCCCGCAAATGTTTAGCCTGTGCTTTGCGATTAACGGTATTGGTCTGGTGATTTCCGCCCAGACGGCGGCACGCCTGAGTCATCGCTTCGGCGAACTGCGGGTGCTGAAAGCCGGGCTGAGCCTGGCGGCCATCTCGTCGCTGTTACTGCTGCTGGCCGGCTGGTTGCATGCGCCGCTGATACTGCTGCTGGTGCCGCTGTTCCTGTCAGTAGCGGTGGTTGGCACCGTTGGCCCCACCGCCTCATCGCTGGCGATGCAAAGCCAGGGCGATCGGGCCGGCAGCGCATCGGCGTTGATTGGCGTATGCATGTTCGCGCTCGGGGCGTGCAGCGTGCCAATCACCGGCTTGGGCGGCACCTCGAGCACCTCAATGGCGCTGACCATCGTCGGCTGTTATGCTATCGCCATCACGCTGTTCACCACGCTGGTGCGTAAACCGCAGACGGCATAAACGGGCAATAAAAAACCCGCTCGATGAGCGGGTTTTAAGAATATTAGCGATTATAGCTTAGATAGCGATAACGTTAGCAGCAGATGGCCCTTTGGCACCGTTCGTGATTTCAAATTCTACACGCTGGCCTTCAGCAAGAGTTTTGAAACCATTGCTAGCGATGGCAGAAAAGTGAACGAAAACGTCCTTGCTACCATCTTCCGGGGTAATGAAGCCGAAACCTTTGGATTCATTAAACCACTTAACGCTACCTTTAATCTTAGACATCAAACTTACCTTTAACGTGAATGTAAGACACAAAACGTGTGTCCATTACAGTACAGCAACTGGGCGAGATTTTGTCCACCACCGAGATCACATAAAACCAATAAAAAATGAAATAATCGCCTGACCAGCCGCGCCCACTTCAGCATACCGCCAACGTGTCGCCGCCAATCATGCCGAACAAGGGGTTGTGCCCCCCAGACGTCCCGCTTACAGCGCCTCCGCTAGCGTTGCCCGGCTGTCACTGCGCCACATTCCGCGCTATCATAAGCACTGTATTGTACAAACTGATGAGAATGACCATGAACGGCAAGATAACGACTTTTTTTGAAGACAAAGGCTTCGGCTTTATTACCGATGAGAACGGAGAAAATCGTTATTTTCACGTGATTAAAGTGCAAAACCCGGAGCTGATAAAGAAAAATGCCGCGGTGACCTTTGAACCGACCAACAATGCCAAGGGGCCTTCTGCCTTTGCGGTTAAAGTTCTGGCGCCAAGCAAATACATCATTATTGCCAATGAACGCATCAAGATCAGCAGCATCAAGTCGTTCCATACCTTCACCAAAGAGGTGCCGGTAAAAGCCGAGGTGGACAAAGAAAATACCGTGCTGTCAGTCGGCCTGTTGATGAATCGCATCCGCCCGCAGGCAGCGGCCGAGCCGCAAGCCATGCAAAGTCTGCGCATGCTGTCGATCGTCACCTTTCAAAACGTCACCCACACCTTCTCTGAACACGAGATTGATATGGATGAAACCTTGAGCGCGTTGAAGGCGCTGTAACGCCGGCAACAAATCCCTAAGGCAATTTCAAAGCACCTGTGTTAGCGTGGACTTTCACCTCACACAGGGAGCTGCCATGTCTGAGTCCCGCGACGTTAAAGGCATCATTCATCGCACCATGCGAATCGCCTGCCCGAAATGTGCCTATGTCACCAATCAACAGTGCTCGCGCCTGCAGCAAAGCGTGATGCTGATTTGCCCAAACTGCGGCGTTAAATTCAAACCACAGCAGGGCTGAGCCCCTATTTGAACAGGATGTGATCGACGCTGTTGCCACTGAGCACGTTAAACGGTTCGACCCTGTTACGCCCCAGCGATTTGGCGCGATACAGCGCGATATCCGCCATGTTCATCAACTGCTCCAGCGACTTGTCTTCGTTCATCGCCAGGCTGGCGACGCCGACGCTAATGGTCAGTTTCAACGGCGCGCGATCGCCCGTGTCGATTTGCGCTTTTTCCACCTGACGCCGCAAATACTCCCCCATGGCCACCGCCTGTGCCGCCAGGGCACGCGGCATCACGATGGCAAACTCCTCACCGCCCAGACGGCCGAGCAGTTGATCGGGGCGCAATTCGCGCCGCAGCAGATGAATAAAATTCGCCAACACCCGATCGCCAATCACGTGGCCATAGCTATCGTTAATCAGTTTGAAATGGTCGACGTCAATCAACAGTAACGACACTGCCTCTTTGCAGCGCTGTTTCTGCTCCAGCAGTTCGCGGGTTTTGCGCATCAGCGCGCTGCGCGTCAAGGTGCCGGTGAGAAAATCATGGCTGGCGCTGTGTTCCAGCCGCCGCATCAGCTTGCGGTTAACGGCTATCGAACTCGACACAATCAACGGCCCCATCACCAGCATGGCAATACCCAAGCGGGCGGACATCAGCGTATCCAGCAGCGCGCCGCGGGTGCTCGGGGTTTCATACAGCATTACATTGGCCGAAATACTGCTGATTTCGATAATGCCGGTCAATAGCGTCAACAGCGTAACGGTAAACAATTGATAACTGACTGCGCACCACAGCAGCGCCGGGATCGGGAAGGCAATCGCTCCCGGCCCACCGATGTACACGCTAAACAGCAACGACGCGATCAGCGCCAGTAACGGCAGGCTGGCGCTCAACCGCCAGTTGAATCGCATCCGCAGCAGTGGCTTCAGGCGCGGGGCAGCCAGCAGCACCGGCAGAATCAGCAAGGTGGTGGAAAACTGTTCGCTAAACCAGGCCAGCCAGGCGGTAATCACCGTATTGTTATACAGGCTGTCATTGCGCAGCACCGACAGCGTCGACGCCACCGCCGCGCCGGATAAACTGGCAGCGAACATATACAGAATGGCCTGCGGCTTGCCCATCCGCCGTTGCGACTGGGGCAGTAACAGCATCACGCCGTAACCGGTGGCGATCAACGCCATATTGCAGGCATTCAGCCATAGCGCCAGCGGCGCGCCTTCACCGGTGGTCAGATCGGCGCTGACCATGCCAAGGTAGGTGGCCAGCCAGCCCATCGGCGTGGCATACGCCGGCTTGCGCAATAACAGTCCCAGTAAAATGGCGTTGACCGGCCAGAATAATGACAGCGAGCCGATCGGACGAGAAAATATCCCTACCAGCGATAGCAGAAATGTCAGTAAGAAAAGGTTAATAAGCTGAAGTGCAACCGGTAGGCCATATTTAGAAATTATCCTGGCGTTCATGGTGTTGACCACGCGCGCATAATAACCAGAATAGTTGTGTGCATATTCTATGACCCAGCAAAATAGGGAAGATAAATAAGCCGCAAATCAGGCTGTCTGCCGCGTTAATTTTATTTAACAAGAACATTCTAACGCATTATTCGGGCAAATCGCTTAATGGTCGGCTCTATCAGCATCGCCGCAGCTTTCTCGGTGAGCGGCTAGACGTCAACAGCATAGCGCAAGCCGTAGTCTTTCGGAACAAACAGTAAGCCACATTATTCTTAGGGCTACTTACCGAGATGCTGCTGTTTTCGCGCGGGATTATGTGACGTGCTGGCAAATGCCAACAAAAAACCCGGTCTAGGAACCGGGAGTATTTGTACCAGTATGCAGTGTTAGCCTAAGCGGGCTAATAACGCGCATACGGTACCGCCAAAATGTGCAGAAAAAATGAACAGGGGCAGCGACGGCACACATTTAACGCTTCGCCCGGGCGAAGTCGATAAACGCGCGCAACGGGCGCGGCATCTGCCGGTTAGCTGGGTAATAAAGATAAAAACCGGGAAACGGCGGCGTCCAGTCATCCAGCAACGGCAGCAGCCGCCGCTCCGCCAACCCAGCGGCTATTTGATGCTCAAACAGATAGGCGATGCCCATGCCGTCGATGGCGGCCTGCACCAATATCTCCGGCTCGTTAACTACCAACGGCCCCTCGACGGCAATGTCCAGCTTCTCCGCGCCGCGCTCAAACTCCCAGCGGTACAGATTGCCATTGGTCGGCCAGCGATAGTTGAGACAGCGATGCTGCAACAGATCGCGTGGCGTTTGCGGCTCGCCATAGCGCGACAGATAATTTGGCGCGGCAACCACGCGCATCCGCAGTTCCCCGCCAAGCTTGATCGCCACCATATCCTTGTCGAGTTTTTCGTGCAGCCGCACCCCGGCATCAAAACCGCCAGCGACAATATCCACCAGCTTATCTTCGACGTTCAGATCGAGGGTAATATCCGGGTACTGCGCGTTAAAAGCGCTGATGCGCGGCGCAAGAAAATGCATCGCAGCCACCCGCGTGATATTGAGCCGCAGCAATCCGGCCGGCTGCTGACGCTGGTCAATCACCTGTGCGACGGCAGCGTCCAGGTTCGCCATTAGCGGGCGTAACCTTTCCCACAGCTGCGCGCCGGCTTCGGTCGGCGCCACGCTGCGGGTGGTACGGTTTAACAGCCGCACGCCGAGGCGGGTTTCCAGATTGCGCAGCGTCTGGCTAAGCGCCGACGCCGACATGCCAAGGTGAGCGGCCGCGCGAGCAAAGCTCCCGTGTTCGGCAATCGCCACGAAGGCGCGTAGTTCTGCAAAGTCACCGCCTCTCATTATGCCTCTCTGACTTAATAATACATGCGCATTATAGTGTATTCCGTCGATAGCGCTGGGCAACTATCTTAAAAATACCAACACCACAGGAGAATGCCCATGGCTACCACCACGCTGGATACCTATCGTTTACTCGGCCGCTCCGGCCTGCGCGTTTCGCCGTTAGCGCTCGGCACCATGACCTTTGGCGCCGATTGGGGCTGGGGGGCCGAGAAAGAGCAATCACGCCATATATTTGACGCTTATGTCGATCGCGGCGGCAATTTCATTGATACCGCCAACCGTTATACCGAAGGCAGCGCGGAGCAGTTTATCGGCGAATTCGCCGTCGGCCGCCGCGACAGTCTGGTGATCGCCAGCAAATACACTTTGCCCACTTATCCTGGCGATGCCAACTCCGGCGGCAACCACCGGAAAAGCATGGTGCATTCGGTAGAGAACAGCCTGAAACGGCTAAAAACCGATTACCTCGATCTGTTGTACCTGCACGCCTGGGATGACACCACGCCGGTAGATGAAATCATGCGCGCAATGGACGATCTGGTGCGTGCCGGCAAGGTGCTTTACCTGGCGATTTCCGATATCCCTGCCTGGCAGGCGGCACGCATGCAAACGCTGGCCGATTGGCGCGGCTGGTCGCCGCTGATCGCCTTGCAGATTGAATACAACCTGACCGAGCGTACCGTTGAACGTGAGCTGATCCCGATGGCACAGGCCCTGGGTATGGGCGTCATCCCCTGGTCGCCACTGGCCAGCGGCGTGTTGAGTGGCAAATATTCGCGCCAGGATCTACGCCCCACTGGCGATGAGAGCGGTACCCGACGTGACGTCGCGCGCAGCAAGGGCTCGCTGAGTGAACGTAACCTCACCATCGCCGAAACGGTGCAAATCATTGCGCAGCAGGCCGGTTACAGCCCGGCGCAGGTTGCGCTGGCCTGGACGTTGCAAAACCCGGCGGTCACCGCGCCGATCGTCGGCGCTCGTACGCTGGCGCAGCTAGAGGATAACCTGGCCGCGCTGGAAGTCTGCCTGGAGGCGGAGCAATGGCAACGGCTGGCTGAGGTCAGCGCCATCGAACTCGGTTTCCCGCATGACTTTTTGGCCCTGCCTACCACCCGCAACATCATGTCCGGCGAGATAAATATCGCCGCACGTCAATAAAAAAAATCCCGCACCAGGCGGGATAAACTCAATAGGGATGGGATATACACTACAGGAAAGGAATAACACACAACTTCATCGGGTGAGTTAACACTAGCAATTCCAGTGTATAGATTTGTCATGGCTCGGTAAGTTTGCTGAGGCAGATGTAACGCCGAATGGAAAAAACAGTCTCCGCCATGCCGGCGCTGGTGGCTTATTATGTCCGGCACGCTAACTGTCACCGCGCCAATAAAAAAAATCCCGCACCAGGCGGGGTAAACTCGATAGGGATGGGATATACACTACAGGAAAGGAATAACACACAACATCATCGGGTGAGTTAACACTAGCAATTCCAGTGTATAGATTTGTCATGGCTCGGTAAGTTTGCTGTGACAGATGTAACGCCGAATGGAAAAATAAACCTTGGCCATGCTGGCGTTAGCTGCTGACGTCAGCGGCCAGGGCTTGAGCGCATTATTCCATTCGTCCGTTATGCATGCAGCGAGGCCATATCAATGACAAAGCGATATTTCACGTCGCTTTTCAGCATCCGCTCATAAGCCTGGTTTATATCCTGTATCGCTATCATCTCAACGTCGCAGGTAATGCCATGCTGCCCACAAAAATCCAGCATCTCCTGCGTTTCGGCAATACCGCCGATGCACGAGCCAGCCACCGAACGACGCCCTAAAATCAGCGGAACGGTGTTCAGCATCGGATCGATATCACCCAGAAAACCGACAAACACCAGCGTACCGTCAAGCGTCAGGGTCGACATATACGGATTGATATCATGGACGTACGGCACGGTATCAATAATCAGATCAAACGTCCCTGCCACTTCGGCCATTTGCGCGTCGCTGCTGGACAGGATCACATGATGCGCCCCCAGCCGGCGAGCGTCCTCCTCTTTCGACGCCGAACGGGTGAACAGCGTAACATCGGCACCCAGCGCATTTGCCAGCTTCAGCGCCATATGGCCCAGCCCTCCCAGGCCAATCACCGCCACTTTGCTGCCTTTGCCGATATGCCAACGGCGCAACGGCGACCAGGTGGTGATGCCAGCACACAACAGCGGAGCCGCCGATGAGGGATCCATACCTGCGGGAATTTTCAGCACAAAATCTTGCGTCGTCACCATGGTTTGCGAATAACCGCCATAGGTCGGCAAGCTGTCGTGAGGATCGATGCCGTTATAGGTCTGGATGTTCCCTTGCTCGCAGTACTGCTCCAGTCCCTGCTGACATGGTTGGCATTGGCGACACGAGTCCACCATGCACCCCACGCCGACAATATCGCCGAGTTTAACGCCGGTCACCTGGTCACCTACCGCCGTCACGCGGCCAATCACCTCATGACCCGGCACCAGCGGATAAAGGCTGATTCCCCAGTCGTTGCGTGCCTGATGTAAATCCGAATGGCACACACCGCAATAAAGAACCTCGAACACCACGTCGTCCGGGCGTGGATCGCGGCGAGTAAATTCAAACGGCGCCAGCGGCACCTGCGCTGACTTAGCTGCATAACCAAGTACTTTCATCATCTAGACTCCTGTTCGGCGGGATAGCTAACAATGAGCAACGGCGGTTCTGTGGCTTACTGCTGATACTGTTCGTCGCTGACTTTTTCCATCCACTCAACCGGGCTGCCGTTGAGTGATTCGGCAATCGCGATATGCGTCATTGCCGTGGTGGCGGTTGCGCCATGCCAGTGTTTGACGCCCTGCGGGATCCAGACAATATCACCTTGATTGATTTCCTGCATTGCCTCGCCCCACTGCTGGAGCCAACCACGCCCCTGGGTGACGATCAGCGTTTGACCCAGTGGGTGAGTGTGCCAGGCAGTACGCGCGCCCGGTTCGAAGGTGACGGTCGCACCCCCCACCCGCGCCGGCTCGCTGCCCTGAAAAGGCGCATCGATACGCACCTGACCGCTGAAATAGGCTTCCGGTCCGGCTTGCGACGGTTGCGAACCACTGCGTTGAATTTTCATTTTTTCCTCCACATCGGCATACGCTGCCGGGGCTAACATAGACATCATTACCGCTGACGCTGCGAGTAATTTCATAATCGCTCCTCATTAAGGTTTAGCCGATTCGGTATCGAACTGCCGTAGATTCGGCATGCAACGGTTTTTACCACCGACGGTAATGGCAAGAATAACAGCGACGGACTTTGCCGATTAGAGTGCAAAATAAGAATGCGCTTATGAGGTAAACTCATTAAATCTGCGGTTTCGTTACTGCTGGAAACCCCTCATTTTCGCGGCGGCGCAACCAGCCGTTGACACGATGACTCACTCAGGCAGAGAAATGTTAAAAGAGAATTTCAACGACTTGCTGTCGTTTCTTATGGTGGCAGAAGAACGCAGTTTTACCCGTGCCGCCGCCAGGCTCGGCGTATCACAGTCGGCCTTGAGCCATGCCATTCGCGGGCTGGAGGAGCGTCTTGATCTTCGCTTGCTGACCCGCACCACGCGCAGCGTTGCATTGACCGAGGCCGGTGAGCGCCTGGTCAACGCCATCGGCGCACACATCAGCGAAATTGAACATCAACTGGTGGCGCTGGGGGATATGCGCGCAACGCCGGCGGGAAATATTCGCCTCACCGCAGGTGAACATGCCATTCATTCGGTGCTATGGCCAGTGCTGAATCCCTTCTTACAACGTTACCCAGATATCCACGTGGAAGTGATCGCCGACAATTCGCTCACCGATATCGTCAGCGGCCGTTTTGACGCCGGCATTCGTTTGGGAGAACAGCTGGCAAAAGATATGGTCGCCATACCCATCGGCCCACAGCTGCGGTTTGTCGCAGTAGGATCGCCAGACTATTTCGCCAAGCATGGCCAGCCCGAGACACCGCAAGCGCTGCAACGTCATCGCTGCATTACTATGCGGTTACCGACGCAAGGCGGATTGTACGCCTGGGAATTTGAAAAAGACGGCCGTACCGTCAACGTGCGCGTTGACGGTCAATTGACCATCAACAGCCTACCACAGCGCATTGATGCCGCGCGCAGCGGTCTGGGGATTGCATTCGTTCCAGAAGACACGGTAGCGGCAGATATTGCCAACGGCCAGTTACTCAACGTGCTTGACGACTGGTGCGCGCCGTTTCCTGGCTATTACCTGTATTACCCAAGCCGTAGGCAGCACACCACCGCCTTTTCGCTGTTTGTCGATGCGCTACGCTACCCCCGACAGGTATAAGCTGCCGACGGCGGTCAATGTGCCACGCTGCCAGCTGCCGTGGTGCTGTTGCCGACCACCCGGTAATATGCTGCAAAACGCCAATAATCGATCAACGGCCTTCTAAGCCGCAGGTCACAGGTTCGAGCCCAGGGTGGCTGACGCACTGCCCGGAGTGGCCCATGATTGGCTTGCTATCAGGTTTTCCTTACCCAGTTATCAGGGATAACGCCTCGACACGACAAACGGCACGCATGGCTTATTATGTCGAATGTATTTACCTAAAGTGCGCATTTATTATTTATTCTGTGAATGATTAGCGGCGAAATATTGTCACACATACTGCATCTGGTATAATCACCAAGCTCAATCACCCGTAAATTAATATATAATTAATAGGTAAATATATGGATGGCTTGTGTAAGAAATTGTCTATTTTTGTTGTTGCATTAATAATTGTCGGCTGTGATCAATCCCCTCCTTCCTTTGCGGTTAATGCCAACAAGCTTATCGAAAAGAGAATCAGCGCAATCACTCATCACAACACTTTCTGTTCATTATCTTCTGATAAAAACTCATGGATTTCAATCTGTAAGGTCGATCATCCTAACTCATCGCCGATCTTTTCAGTGCAGGAAATTGAAGGTGTAATGCAAGCTTCAGATAATCTTTCATTCACTATTCGCCCACAAAATAAAGATGCGCAGTTTTTTTATCAGCATAAAGAGTTTGCAAAAAGATGACTCGCGCTAGTGATACACATAAAAAATCACCTGGTGCCCCATCGACGTTTAAATCCCGCTGATAAGGTTATTTTGTAAATCAAATGTTATTAAACTGTCAGTTATCGTAATGCGTTGTAAAGGAATAAAGCGTAATCCTCGTTCACCAAGCCATTTTTCCGTTCATCAACGCTAACATCATTAACGTTCCACCAGCATCCCCCGTGACCTATCGCTTATCACCAGGTAAAATGCTGAGTAGCCTTGCTTTTTGCCAGGCCTAACCAACACTCTCAGCGCCGTCAGGATCTGCTGCTTAACGCTGATGTCGGCATTGTGGCGTTTGCATAATTTAAGCTTGCGTCATGTATGGCTCAAGCTTTGCCGGCAAGCTGTGCTATTGAAAAACAGGGAACTAAAAGTGAACAATAAGGCCGGGAAAGTCGTATTTGCCGATCAACTTCGCGTTTTGGCATTTATTTCTGTGGTGATAACGCATTGGGTTGGCAGATTTTGGGAGGCGCAACCCGTGGTGGCATATCTGACAAAATCACCAGAAATTATTGGCATAACCCCACACTACATCGACCGGCTGATGCCGCCGGTGCCATGGTTTGACTATGGGAGCTTTGGCGTTGCAGTGTTTTTTCTGATCAGCGGATTTGTCATCCCATTTTCGTTAAAAAACAAAAAGCCAGCCCGATTTATAATGGCACGGGCAGTAAGAATATACCCAACCTATATATTTGCGTCATTGACTATGATGTTATTTATATTTATGACCTCACGCTTTTACTGGGGAGCCGCGCCTGAGTTTTCCTTCTGGAACGTGCTGGCAAATCTGACGCTAACACAGCTGATCTTTGATCAGCGCTCAATGGATGCGGTCAACTGGACGCTATCGATAGAGATCGTATTTTACCTGTTTTGCGCCGTTTTCAGGGGCAAGATATTGAGCGGCAGCGTCTCATTGATTTTCATCACCTCTCTCACCGTTTGTTTATTGACCTATTTATCAAAAGGAATGCCGAATACCTATTCTATCGGCGAATTTAAACTCTCCCCGTACGGTATAAAAATGTGTCTACTTTTTATGCTGTTTATGTCGATAGGTATTTTATTCCACTATCATTTAGAGCAGAGGATAAATAGCAGACAGTTAATTATCTACGCTATAGCGTTGTTTGCCATAGTGCTGGTTACCTGGTACATAGGGCCGATCGCCGATCAATTTCCCAACTCCCCCATGAGCTACGCTTATGCATTGCTGCTATTTAGCACATGCTATGCATTGAGAGATAAATTCAGGGAATTCCGGGTACTCTCATTCCTGTCTAGTATCAGCTATCCCTATTACGCGTTACATTCCGTTATTGGCTATGCCACCTTACGCATCCTGGTTGATCATAACGTGGGTGTTGCAGCCGCATTTTTTATTACCTTTGCCTTTATCCTATTATTATCAACGCTGCTGCATTATACGGTAGAAAAACCCTCAATTTTCCTGTCCAAGAAAATTGCCTGATGGCCATGGCCGCGCTGACGGCCATGATCTCCTTACTACGGTTAGGCTCCCCTGGCGATCCCTCTACCAGGGGATCAATCGCCGACGTTAGTGTTCCCGTCAGCATGAGAAGCCGGCAAAAACCGTCTCAACAATGCTGATAGGCACAGCAATGCAGCCACGCCGCCAAAAGCTGCATGGTTGCTGAGGGGATGCTCAACAACTCCCCCGACAGCTGGCTTTTTGCTTTCACTCAGAGTTTTTCAATAATAACCGACCATCAAGTCGGGTTGAAAACAAGCATGAGAGTTATGTTACTAAAAATTAGTATAACGTTGTCTTGCTGATGGTCACTTTAAGCATTGCCGGATTACCCTCATATTGTTACGCTCCGCATATAAATTCAATCAAACGTCCTCGTTTTAACCACTAAAAAAGACTTCTCATTGCCAGCGACGCCCCCTCTGTTAGCCTACAAAGGCTTGCAATATATCCACGACAAAAGGAATAAAGGGAAGGATTACCGTCGCCGGTGGTGGGCTGCGGCGCTAGCAAGGTAGTGAACTGGCGAATTGGAACCCGACCGGTGGCTTGGCTGGTCCGGGTGAATGCTTTATATTGCAATAGTAAAATTGAGCTCCCCATCAAGGCATTTATTTATATTCCTAACCTTTTGGAATACTAATAAATGATTACATTAACATAAGTAAATTCAATGGATGGAATATGAATATATTTGAACAGACTCCAGCAAAGCGTAGACGTTATGGTTTGGCTGTTTTTATCGGCCTGATTGCCGGCATCGTGTCAGCATTCGTCAAATGGGGGGCCGAAGTTCCTTTCCCCCCTCGCAGCCCAACGGATATTTTTACTGCTGCCTGTGGCCCTGAATCATTAATCAGAGCGGCGGAACAAATCGATTGCTCCCGCAACTTCCTCAACCCACCCTATATTTTTCTGCGTGACTGGTTGGGTATTGCCGATCCTAACTCGGCAGTCTATACCTTTGCCGGACATGTGTTTAACTGGGTCGGTGTCACACACATCATCTTTTCAATAGTTTTCGCGCTGGGTTACTGCGTTGTAGCCGAGGTTTTCCCGAAAATCAAACTCTGGCAGGGGTTATTGGCGGGTGCATTAGCACAGCTATTTGTACATATGATTTCCTTCCCTCTTATGGGGTTGACTCCTGCTCTGTTAGACCTTCCATGGTATGAAAATGTGTCTGAAATTTTTGGGCATTTAGTCTGGTTCTGGTCGATTGAAATTATCCGCAGAGATCTGCGTAACCGAATAACTCACGAACCAGATCCGGAGATCCCACGGGTAACAAGCCGATGACAGATCCTCCCGTATAACGGGGGGCTATTACATAGCACTTAAGTATTTAACTGGTGTATATCACATCGTCAAGGTTTGAATTAACGTTGGCTCGGTGGCCATTAGCTAATAACAATAATAGCTTTGCTTGCTCCGTCACCGGCTGAATATCCGCGATGCACTTCCCGGCTGGCTGTTTTACATTAAAGAAAGAAAGCACTGAACGTAGGATGCACGCAGACGAATGGCTTTCCTGTAATGTCGCTCAAAAACCATATAACAAAAAACATGTTTGGAGATTGCAATCTAAAACTATAGGCAAGGCCCATATAAATACTGTCAACTATTTCAAATAATAATAGATAAATTTTAAAGGAACAGTAAGATGCCATCATCTATAAAGAAAATAGTTTTTTACGCCATTGCTTTTGTAATTTTAACATTGTTCTATGCACACATTTCCAGCCAGATACTACCAAATTCAGATGCCGTTTCAGGATTGTTAGCCGGCAAGGATATGGCTAACGGGAACTGGACGCTTGGCGGCTGGCATCTTTCTACCGTGTCATTTTATTTTACCGATATAATCTGGTACGGTCTTGCTTCAAAAAGTTTCGGCTACGGAGCATATCAAGCATATTTAATACCAGCGATAATGTATTCAATGGTGACGTTGATGACATTTTATCTGTCCAGGGAAGACGCTGGCTCGCTATGGGCCATTGCGTTTTGCGTGGCTATTCCATCTGGATTCGCTGCATTCAACACCTTAATAGCGGTAATACATGTCGGTACCTATGTCTGCATGCTTGTATGCTTCATAATGATTGAACGTTACACTAAAACAGATTCATTATTGTCGATAATTATTTATACCTTATCGTTAACGTTGGCCTGTTTCAGTGACGATATAATAAAACTAATTATACTTACACCGATATTAATATCTTCTATTTATTTCTTTGCAAAGGAAAAAAGACCTGTATATATTATAATACTGTTTGCCAGCCTATTGGCATATGTGGCATCAAAGATGATGGTCAGGTATGCGAGATCCAACGGTTGGTTCATCCTGCCCGGGATCCCCGCCCCAACGTTTGTTGCCTTTGATGATATCGGGAACAATCTGTACCTCTTCACAAAAGGATTCCTTCTTTATAGCGGCGCCTTCTTTTTTGGCAAGTCACCTTCTGATATCACGGCTATACTTTCTGTTTTCTGCTTTATTATTTTGACCATTTTGCTTATTGCCTGTGCATTATCAATAAAAGAGATATTCACGACATCGATATTGAACATGACCATTTGCCTAGCCTGCCTGGTTATGGTGCCAGCCTATCTTGTCAGTAATCGCCCGATAGATGTATGGACAATAAGATATATCGTTTCTTTCTTTATTCTAGCGCCCGTAGTCATTGGTAGATCGTCCTTATCCAAAGGATGGAGATTTTGCATGCTTGGCGCTGTTGTCATTGCAGTGCTAGTTTCTTCCGTTGTGGTTAGTGAGAAAAAAGACATATCAAGTGACATCATAAACCAGTTAAAACTCGCTATTAGAGAAAATCACTTGGAAAATGGATACGCCTCATTTTGGTTTGCGTCATCTGTTAGCATTGACGGTGATATATCCGTTGCTCCACTTAATGTAAATAGAGATTTGAATATCCTCGCCTGCAATAGATGGTTGTCGAAAGCTGAGTGGTACCAACGCGGCGGAAACTTCATAATAACAGACGATAATTTAATGCGAGAGATAATCATCAAAAGTTTTGGCACTCCATCGAAAGTGATCAATGTTGGCGATAAACAAATATTTGTTTATGAAAAAAACATCACTTTCAGCTGCGATTAATACAATCAACCGGCGTTAATCGTCCGCTGTTAATAGATTAGCGCCGTCAGTACACCGCCATAATCGGGTTATAGCATGATACCAACCGGCAAGCTTGAGTTGTTATCGGAATACCGCAGACGATCAATAGCACTTAATGGTCTGTTGTATGTAGTTCCTCGCTGTAGATAGCTTGCCTGAGCTATTTATGCCATCGATGGCGATCGTATTATCTGCCGCAACTGCAATAGCGATACGCTTTATGATCTCCCGGTTGCGAATGTACCAAGTGTCTATGCAACGGCCAGGGATTAATCACCTTAAGAGGTATGGCTAGACAAGCTGCTTGCAGAAGTCGCATGTGATGGAAGACCGGTGGACTTTAGTAGAGGTCGGGAGAAGCGAAAATGGTACGCCCTACAGGGCTCGAACCTGTGACCTACGGCTTAGAAGGCCGTTGCTCTATCCAACTGAGCTAAGGGCGCATTGGGATGCGGCAACCGAAGTTGCGGGTTGGATTATACGGTCAGAGGTTGTTGAGTCAATGCCTTTTCATAACCTCGCCGCGCCAAGCGCGCCTTATGCTGATTTTTCATCCAGCGCAATGGCTTACCAGCCGCTATCTGGCCGTGCGCCGTGATATTTTGCCGCCGGCAACCCACACAAGCCGGCAAAAAATGCCCGGGATGGGAGCGTTTCATCCGCAGTAAACGATGCATATCCTGATTCAGCGCCTGACAGCGCGCTCAGCTTCTGACAAAATAGCCGCATCCCCGCTTTTCTTATTTGATGGATTTCCACACCGATGGCAGCAAAGATTATTGATGGTAAAACGATTGCGCAGCAGGTTAGAAACGAAGTGGCTGAGCAAGTTAAACAACGTCTGGACGCGGGTAAACGCGCGCCAGGCCTGGCAGTAGTGCTGGTTGGCGAGAACCCGGCCTCGCAAATTTACGTTGCCAGCAAGCGACGTGCCTGTGAAGAAGTGGGTTTTGTTTCCCGCTCTTACGATCTGCCGGCTTCCACCAGCGAAGCCGAACTGCTGAAGTTGATCGACCAACTGAATGTCGACGGCGACATCGACGGTATTCTGGTACAGCTGCCGCTGCCGGCCGGTATTGATAATGTCAAAGTGCTGGAACGCATCAATCCGGACAAAGACGTCGACGGCTTCCATCCCTACAACGTCGGCCGCCTGTGTCAGCGTGCCCCCAAGCTGCGCCCCTGCACCCCACGTGGCATCGTTACGCTGCTGGAACGCTACAATATCGATACCTACGGCCTGAATGCCGTGGTGGTCGGCGCATCCAACATCGTCGGTCGACCGATGAGCATGGAATTGCTGCTGGCCGGTTGCACCACCACCGTTACCCACCGCTTCACCAAGAACCTGCGTCACCACGTCGAGAACGCCGACCTGCTGGTGGTGGCGGTGGGCAAACCGGGCTTTATTCCCGGCGACTGGATCAAGCCGGGCGCGATCGTCATTGATGTCGGCATCAACCGCCTGGAAAGCGGCAAAGTGGTCGGCGACGTAGAATTTGACGTTGCCAGCCAGCGTGCGGCCTACATCACGCCAGTGCCGGGTGGCGTCGGCCCGATGACCGTTGCTACACTGATCCAGAATACCTTGCAGGCCTGCGAGGAATACCATGACGTTCAACCTAAATAAGTAAGGCAGTATGGAAATTTTTAATCTGGAAAGTCACCCTCACGTCGAACTGTGCGATCTGCTGAAGTTTCAGGGCTGGTGCGAAAGCGGCGGTGCCGCCAAAGAAGTCATCGCCGAAGGGTTGGTGAAGGTTGATGGCAAGGTGGAAACGCGTAAACGCTGCAAGATCGTTGCCGACCAGGTGGTCGAATTCGCCGGCAGTAAAGTGACGGTAAAACCCTGAACACGGTCAAGTAAAAAAGGCGCCTCAGGCGCCTTTTTTATTACCGAGACAAACTTACTTACGCCGCCAGGTGGTGCCCTGCGGGCCATCTTCCAGCACGATACCCATTTCGTTCAGGCGATCGCGCGCGGCATCCGCCAGCGCCCAGTCTTTGGATTTGCGCGCATCGTTACGCTGTTTGATCAACGCCTCGATTTCCGCCACTTCTCCGTCGTCGGCCTGTGCACCGCTTTGCAGAAACGCTTCCGGTTCTTGTTGCAGCAGGCCGAGCACCTTGGCCAGTTTACGCAATTCCGCCGCCATTGCGTTAGCGGCCGCCATGTCTTCGTTCTTCAAACGGTTCACTTCACGCGCCAGATCAAACAGGGCGGAATAGGCTTCCGGCGTGTTGAAGTCATCATCCATCGCTTCACGAAAACGGGCCTCGAACTCGGCGCCACCGTCAGGAGTCGCCAACGGATCGGTACCGCGCAGCGCGGTGTACAAGCGCTCCAGCGATGCACGCGCCTGCTTGAGGTTCTCTTCGCTGTAGTTCAGTTGGCTGCGATAGTGGCCGGACATCAGGAAGTAACGCACGGTTTCTGCGTCGTAATAGCCCAATACGTCGCGAATGGTGAAGAAGTTGTTCAACGACTTGGACATCTTCTCTTTGTCGATCATCACCATGCCGGAGTGCATCCAGTAATTGACGTATGGACCGTCATGGGCGCAGCTGGACTGGGCGATTTCGTTTTCGTGGTGCGGGAACATCAGATCCGAACCACCACCATGGATATCGAAATGGGTACCGAGCTGCTTGCAGTTCATCGCCGAACATTCGATGTGCCAGCCAGGACGGCCAGCGCCCCACGGCGACTGCCAGCTCGGCTCGCCCGGCTTGGACATTTTCCACAACACGAAATCCATCGGGTTACGCTTGACGTCGTCAACCTCAACGCGCGCACCGGCCTGCAACTGGTCCAAATCCTGGCGCGACAACAGACCGTAATCCGCATCGCTGTCGATGGCGAACATCACGTCACCGTTGCTGGCGACATAGGCGTGACCGCGAGCGATCAAACGCTCGGTGAGCTCGATGATCTCGGCGATATGCTGTGTGGCTCGCGGTTCCAGATCCGGACGTTCGATCAGCAGCGCATCAAAATCGGCGTGCATTTCTGCCAGCATGCGACCGGTCAGTTGATCGCAGGTTTCACCGTTTTCCGCCGCACGGCGGATGATTTTGTCGTCAACGTCGGTCACGTTGCGCACGTAATTCAGATCGTAACCGAGGTAACGCAGATAACGCGCTACTACGTCGAAAGCAACAAAGGTACGCCCGTGGCCAATGTGGCACAGGTCATAAATGGTTACCCCGCACACATACATACCGACTTTTCCGGCATGAATAGGTTTGAATTCCTCTTTTTGACGACTCAGGGTATTAAAAATCTTTAGCATCGGGACATTCCGTGGTGTGCGTAGTAACAGTATTAATAACAGGGATCAGCGTATTGAACCGCGAAGGCCGATCTAATGCAAGGTCAAGGCCAAGGTTTGCGCTGGCGGGCGACAGAAACCTGCGATCTGGTTGATGAGTTATAACATAACATCCCCGTTTGTGGCGACGGCGTGTCCGGTTGCCGCTACTGACTCGCCAAAGGAGATATGTTATAAGGTCGTTCTGATTGTTCACACCTGTTTTGTGGCATCTCACTTCATCTTGTTAGGATTAAAACTATGGTTACTTTCCACACCAATCACGGCGACATCGTCATCAACACCTTCGCTGACAAAGCACCGGTCACCGTTGAAAACTTCCTGAACTACTGCCGCGCTGGTTTCTACGACAACACCATTTTCCACCGTGTTATCAATGGCTTTATGATTCAAGGTGGTGGTTTTGAACCTGGCATGAACCAGAAAAGCACCCAGTCGCCAATCAACAACGAAGCCAACAACGGCCTGAAAAATACCGTTGGCACCCTGGCGATGGCGCGCACCAACGATCCGCACTCCGCTACCGCGCAGTTCTTCATCAACGTGGCAGACAATGATTTCCTGAACTTCCGCGGCGAGAACGCACAGGGTTGGGGTTACTGCGTATTTGCCGAAGTGGTTGAAGGCATGGACGTGGTCAATAAAATCAAAGGTGTGAAAACCGGCCGCAGCGGCATGCACCAGGACGTGCCGGTAGAAGACGTGGTGATCACCAGCGTTACCGTCAGCGAGTAATCGCGGCGGCATGAGCACGCTGTTTATCGCAGACTTGCATCTATGCGCACAGGAACCGGCAATTACTGCCGGTTTTCTGCGTTTTTTACAGCGAGAAGCCATTCAGGCAGAAGCGCTCTACATTCTTGGCGATCTGTTTGAAGCCTGGATTGGCGACGACGATCCCGAACCACTGCACGCTGAAATCGCCGCCGCCTTGAAAGCGCTGCAACAGGCTGGCGTCCCGTGCTATTTCATCCACGGCAACCGTGATTTTCTGCTCGGCAAACGCTTTGCCAACGCCAGCGGCATGACGCTACTGCCGGAACAGCAGGTGGTGGAGCTGTACGGTCGACGGATACTGATCCTGCACGGCGATACCCTGTGCACCGACGATCTGCCCTATCAAAAGTTTCGCCGTCGGGTACATAACCCGCTGATCCAGAAACTGTTCCTGGCGATGCCTTTACGCTGGCGCCTGAAGATCGCCGCCAATATGCGCGCGCGCAGCCAGCAAAGCAATCAGCATAAATCGCTGGACATCATGGACGTCAATCCACAGGCGGTTGAGCAGGCGATGGTGCAACATCAGGTACACTGGATGATCCATGGCCATACCCACCGCCCTGCGGTACATTCGTTGCAACTCGCCAACGGCAAAGCGCAGCGAGTGGTGCTTGGCGCCTGGCATCATCAAGGTTCGATGGTCAAGGTCACCGCCGACGCCGTTGAGCTGATCCCATTCCCGTTCTGATTGCCACGCTGACGCTGTACTAAAAATTTTAGCGCTTTTGACGGCGAAAAGCGGCCACGCAACCGTTTTCCTCGCCGTGTACCCATGATATGCTCTACGCCCTCAAACGGCCTGCCTCCGCTGGCAACCGGCCGATGCGTGAACAATCTACAGGAGCCTTACATCCATGGGAGCCAACGCTGCTTCAGCCGCCAATACCAAGGCTAAAATCGCAATTGTAATGGGATCAAAAAGTGACTGGGCCACCATGCAATTCGCGGCCGAGGTTCTGACTTCACTTGATGTCCCGTTCCATGTCGAGGTCGTCTCCGCTCACCGCACGCCGGATAAACTGTTCAGCTTTGCCGAACAGGCAAGCGCCAACGGCTTTGAGGTGATTATCGCCGGTGCCGGCGGCGCAGCGCATCTGCCAGGCATGCTGGCGGCGAAAACGCTGGTACCGGTGCTGGGTGTGCCGGTGCAGAGCGCGGCTTTGAGCGGCGTTGACAGCCTGTATTCCATCGTCCAGATGCCACGCGGCATTCCAGTCGGCACGCTGGCGATCGGCAAGGCCGGCGCAGCGAACGCCGCGCTACTGGCGGCACAGATTGTGGCACTGCACGATGCCGCACTGGCACAGCGTCTGGCCGACTGGCGCCAGGCGCAAACCGATGAGGTGCTGAACCATCCGGACCCGCGGGAGGATGCATGAAACCGGTTTGCGTACTCGGCAACGGACAGCTCGGGCGCATGCTGCGCCAGGCCGGCGAACCGCTGGGCATCGCCGTTTACCCTGTCGGGCTGGATGCCGAACCCGAAGCGGTGCCGTACCAAAACAGCGTGATCACCGCCGAAATCGAGCGCTGGCCAGAAACGGCGCTGACGCGCGAACTGGCGACGCATAACAGCTTCGTCAACCGCGATATCTTCCCGCGTCTGGCCGATCGCCTGACGCAAAAACAGCTGCTCGATCGGCTCAATCTGGCTACCGCGCCGTGGCAACTGCTGGCGGATGCCGCCGAATGGCCGCAGGTGTTCGCCTCGTTGGGTGAGCTGGCAATTGTCAAACGCCGCGTCGGCGGCTATGACGGTCGCGGCCAATGGCGTTTGCGCGATGGTCAGCAGCACGAATTGCCGGCCGATGCATACGGCGAATGCATCGTCGAGCAGGGCATCAACTTTTCGGGTGAAGTGTCGCTGGTCGGTGCACGCGGTCATGATGGTCAATGCGTATTCTATCCGCTGACCCACAACCTGCATGAAGACGGCATTCTGCGCACCAGCGTGGCGCTGCCTACGCCAAACCCGGCGTTACAGCAGCAGGCGGAACAGATGCTGTCGGCCATCCTTGATGCGCTCGACTACGTCGGCGTAATGGCGATGGAGTGCTTTATCGTCGGCGACAAACTGCTGATTAACGAACTGGCGCCGCGGGTACACAACAGCGGGCACTGGACGCAGAACGGCGCGTCAATCAGCCAGTTCGAGCTGCATCTGCGGGCTATTCTCGGCCTGCCGCTGCCCAAACCGGTGGTCAATACGCCGTCGGTGATGGTCAATCTGATTGGCACCGCAGTGAATACCGCCTGGCTCGGCCTGCCGCTGGTGCATTTGCACTGGTATGACAAAGAGGTGCGCGAAGGTCGCAAAGTGGGTCACCTCAATCTCAACGATCCCGACGCCGACGCACTGGCGCAGGCACTTGAAGATCTGACTCCCCTGCTGCCGGCGGAATACCGCAGCGGCCTCGACTGGGCGCGGCAAAGGCTGGCCTAATTCCTGGTCTTCGCTGACCGGCAGCAAAAAGGGCGTGGTTCCAATGAATCGCGCCCTTTTTTATTGCCGTACCGCCAAAAACGGTGACTATGACGGTAATTCGCTGTCTTTGATATCGGCTATCGGCCCAAGGATGCGACGATCAAATTCGCGCAACGGCTCACCACCTTCAACGCGTTTTGGCCAGTCATGGTTTGCCAGCGCACCGCGTCCCAGGGCGATCAGATCGGCGCCCTGTTGCAGCAACGCTTCTGCTTTGGCAACCTCATGCAGACCGCCGTTGGCAATAATCGTTACCTCAGGCGCATATTTTCGCGCCAGCGCAACCAGCGACAGCCCGCCGTCGGCAAACGCCGGCTGCCAGGCCTGATGCTCGGTGAGATGGATATAATCTACCCCCGACTCAGCCAACAGGGTAAATACCGTGCGCGCATCCTGCTCGGCGTTTTCCCACTTGTGCTGAAAGTCATTCACCTTGCCCTGTGAGATACGGATGCCAACCAGCGCATCATTGCCGAGCCGGCTGCGGACGGCGTCGATCACCGCCAGGTTCAGCGACATGCGTTGCGCGGTATCCCCACCCCATTTATCGCTGCGCAGATTGGTGTGTTTGGTCAGGAACTGATCCAGCAGATAACCGTTCGCAGCGTGGATCTCTACGCCATCAAAGCCCGCCTGACTGACCGCGCGTTCGGCGGCCCCGGCAAAGCTGTCGATAATAGCGCGGATTTCTGCATCGCTCAGTTGGCGCGGCAACGGGTACTGCCCCTCACCGCGATAGAACGTCAACTGCTCTCCCTGCGGCTGAACGGCGGAGGGTGCCACCGTACCCTGGCGGTAACGATCGCTCTGAGACAGCGCCCCCGCATGCTGCAACTGGGCAATCATCTTGCCGCCATGCGCATGCAGCGCGTCGGTGATGCTCAACCAGGCGTTGGCCTGCGCGTCATTTATCAGTCCCGCCTGGAAATCATAGGTCTGCGACCATTGGTCATCAATATAGATACCTTCAGTAATCGTCAACCCAAAGCCACCGCGGGCAAAATCCTGGTAGTAACGTTGCATTCGTTCACTGGCGATGCCGTCTTGCGACGCGGTTACGCGGGTCATTGGCGCCACCACCAGACGATTGCGCAAGCGTAGGCGATTAACGGCGTTGGGACTGAACAGCGGGGAAAGGGACATAACGACTCCTGATGACTATTTATCTCTGCAAAAAATATAATCCTTGTGAGACAAAGCGGAAATCGCCCATTCTGATACGGCAGAATAACGAAAATCGTTATAATCAGGGTAACTCCGTTCAGCGAACCGGCGTTGCCGGTCATCCGGGCAATTGCAGCGGCGCGACAGACATAGGCAATGAATAATGAATATCAGCGATGTTCAGCTTTTTCTTACCGTTACCGAAAGCGGCAGTCTGGCGCAGGCAGCGCGGCGGCTCGGCATCACGCCGATGTCAGCCTCGCGACGACTGGCGGCACTGGAGCAGGAAATGGGCAAGCGCCTGATACAACGCACCACGCGCGCCATTTCGCTCACCCAGGAAGGCGCCGAATTTATTCCCTATGCCAGAGCGATCGCCGAGGCTGAAGAGAGCGCGAAAGCGCTGTTTCTCCCCAACAGCAAAGGCGCCAGCGGATTATTGCGCATCACCGCGCCATCAGGACTGGGAAACAGGACGTTGCTGCCGCTGCTACCCACGCTGTTGGCCAACAATCCCGAGATGCGTATCGATCTGCAGCTCAGCGATGAAGTGGTGGACATCGTCGGCCGTGGTATCGATGTGGCAGTGCGGGTGGCGCCGCTGCGTGACTCCAGCCTTATCGCGCGCAAAATCGCCGATAACCCACGCATACTCTGCGCATCGCCGGATTATCTGGCGCTGCACGGCTCGCCACGCTCGATAAATCAGCTCGGGCAACACCACTGTCTGCGACTCTCCAACGTGCCGCAGTGGTCGTTTGATATTGATGGGCAGATAACCGGCTGCAGCGTTGACGGGCGCTTCAGCTGCAGCAATGTGGAAGGGATCAGGGCGTTATGCCTGCAGGGAGTAGGATTGGCGCAATTATCCCGCTGGGATGTCAAACAGGAGCTTGCCCTGGGTCTGTTGCAAGAAGTCAGCTTGCAGGACGCGAACCCGCAGCAGCTCTCAATTTGGGCGGTCGTGCCCACCGTTCGCTATCTGCCGCACAGGGTGACGGTTTTTATCGACGCCTTGAAAGCCGCGCTCACGCAGCCAGACAGCGGCCACCGCCGGCAGGGCCATTGATCACCAGCCCTGTAGCAGGCGGAACGCCGCCACAGGGCTGGGCTGGTCATAACGGCGTTAACCCTCGTAGCTGCGGAACAGCGCCTGGCCACGCAGCAGGCGCACTCCCAGCCAGCCGCCGCACAGTGACAGCAGCAACGCGCTGAGCAACGGCAATGACCACCACAACAGCGGCGTTGGCTGCCACGGGAAGTCAAACACCCGGCTTTGCAGCAACCATAGCGCCGCCTCTGCGCCGACCGCAGCGGCGATCCCCGCCACCAGACCGAGCAGTGCAAACTCGCACCACAGCGTGCCACGCAGCAAACGCTTGCTGGCGCCCAGCGTGCGGTACACCACCAGTTCCTGTCGCCGTTGGCGCATGCCGACCTGCACCTGCGCCAGCAACAGCAGACCGCCGCACACCACCACCAGTACCACCATCACCTCCAGCGCCCGACTCACCTGCTGCAACACGCCGCCGACCTGTTGCAGGATGGAACCGATATCCATCAGGCTTAGGGTCGGGAATTGCCGATTCAATTGCGTCAGCATGCTGCCGTCACCGTCGTAACGGAAGCTGGTCAGCCAGGTTTGCGGCTGACCGTCGAGCGCACCCGGCGGGAAGATAAAGTAGAAGTTGGGTTTCAGGCTTTCCCAATCCACCTGGCGCAGGCTGGTTACTTTGGCATTGAACGACTGCGTATCGCCGCTGAAGGTCAGCGTATCGCCCAACGTCACCTTAAGTCGCTCAGCGATGCCGGCATCCATTGACACTTCACCGGCCTTCGGTGGCCAGTATCCGGCGGTTAGCGGATTGTGATCCGGCCGTGCCGCCAGCCAGGTCAGGTTCAGCTCGCGGTTGACCGCTTCGCCGCCCGGATCGTCCTCATGCACCCGTTCGGTCGCCACCTGTTGGTTAATTTCCGTCAGACGGACGCGCACAATCGGATAATAGGTTTCCTCCGGCAGTTGATGCTGTTGCAGGAACGCCTTGACCTGCGGTACCTGTTCGCCGGTCATGTTCAGCAGGAAGTAGTTCGGCGTATCCGGCGGCAGTTGCTGCTGCCAACGATCCAGCAGATCGCCGCGCAACACCAACAGCAACGCCAGCAGCATGAACGACAGCGAAAAGGCCGCCAATTGGCTGACCGTCACCCACGGCTGGTGCAACAGCCGGTTGACCGCCAGACGTAGCGCCAGATTGCGTAGCGTGATACGACGCAGCAACAGCAGACTGCCCCAGCCAATGCCGCCCAACAGCAGCGCCAGCACCAGCATACCGGCCAGAATCGACCACAGCAGCGTGCTGGCTCCCATCAGCACCGTCAGCACCGCCACCACCACGATGGCGGTCGCCGGCAGGAAATAGCGCAGCGGCCAGACATTGGCCACCACATCGCGCCGCAACACGCGCAGCGGCTGGGTGGCCAACAGCTGGCGATACGGCCGTATACCGACCAATAGGGAGATCAGCACCAGCGCACCCATCGACCACAACCACGGCCAGCCGCCGGCTGCCGGCAGCTCGCCCGGTAACACCGGCGCCAGCAATCTGATCAGCAACGCCTCAAACGCCAGCCCGATGACGCTGCCGCACAGCGCTGCCAGCGCCAGCACCGCCAGCCACTGGCCGATAATCAGCCGACGTAGTGCCCGGCGGCCGGCGCCCAGGGTTTTCAATACCGCGATCAGATCGTAACGGCTGCGGCAATAATGACTCATCGCCACCGCCACCGCGGCGATTGACAGCAGCAGCGTCAATAACGCAGACAGCAGCAGGAACTGTTGCGAACGTTGCAGCGACTTACCCAGCGCCCCGCCGGAATTTTCCAGTCCAAACCAACGTTGGTCGGCTTTCAGCTGTGGGGTCAGACGCGTTTCATAACGCGCCAGATCCTCCGCCGTACCGGCAAACATATAGCGATAGGTCAAGCGACTGCCGGGCTGCACCGCACCGGTTTTGTCGACATCCGCCATGTTGATCAGAATACGCGGCGCGGTCTGGAAAGGGTTAAAGCCAGAATCCGGCTCCTGGACGATCTCCCCGGCGATACGCAGCCGGGTATCACCCACCTCCAGGTTATCGCCGACCTTCACCCCCAGCAACGCCAGCAGGCGCGGCGCCACCAGCACCGTGCCTGGTTGCGGCTTGACGTTGGCCGGGCGTGTCTCAAGCCGGCCATACAGCGGATAGGCCAGATCGGTCGCCTTGACGTTCGCCAGTTGCGGTCTGTCGCCGGCATAGGTCATGGTGGTAAATGACAGTTGGCGACTGACCTGCAAGCCCTGCTGTTGCGCATCAAGCAGCCAGCCCTCCGGCACCGGCCGCGCGCTGCGCAACACCCGATCGCCGGCAATGAAATCCCGGCTCTGCTGGCTTAGCCCCTTGTCCATGCGATCGCTGATACTGCCAAGCGCCAGCACGCAGGCCACCGACAATGTCAATGCCAACCAGACAATCAGCAGCGAGGGAGAGCGCCATTCACGCCAGAACCAGCGCCAGATCATGCTTCCTCCCACAGCTTGCCTTCACGCAAGCGCAGCCGACGCTGGCAGCGCGCCGCCAACGTTTCATCGTGAGTCACCAGGATCAGCGTGGTGTCAAAATCGCGGTTCAAGGTAAACAGCAGATCGACGATGCGCTCGCCGGTCTGGCGGTCCAGGTTGCCGGTCGGCTCGTCGGCAAACAGCACCCGCGGCCGACCGCTAAAGGCACGCGCCAGCGCCACCCGCTGCTGCTCACCGCCGGACAGCTGTGCCGGCAGATGACTCAGACGCTGCCCCAGACCAAGCTGCTCCAGCAGTTGCACCGCCTGTTCGCGGCTCTGGCGATCGCTTTCGCCGCGCAGCAACGCCGGCAATTGTACGTTTTCCAACGCGTTGAGCGTCGGCACCAGCATGAACGACTGAAACACAAAGCCGACGTTGTTGGCGCGCAACGCGGCGCGCCCCTCTTCGTCCAACGCGGTCAATGATTCGCCCAGTAAATGAACATCGCCTGCGCTGCCGTCATCCAACCCGGCCAGGATCCCCAACAGCGTCGACTTGCCCGAACCGGACTCGCCTATCAGGGCAATTGTCTGCGCGGGTTTGACAACCAGCTCGACTCCGGTAAGGATGGTGAGCTGATGCTCACCCTGACCAACGTGTTTACTAAGATGATGAACTTCAAGAACGTTTTCCGCTGGCATTTTCCCTTCCTTTTGCTGTTGGGCTTATTCGGTTTACGTGCGGCGGCTGCCGATACGTTATTGATTCTTGGCGACAGTTTAAGCGCCGGCTATCGGCTGCCGGTCGCACAGGCCTGGCCGACGCTGCTGGCCAACCAATGGCAGCAGCAGCCCGGTGAGCCGACGGTAATCAATGCCAGTATCAGCGGCGACACCGCCGCTCAAGGCCTGGCACGCTTGCCGACGCTGTTGACGCAGCATAAACCGCGTTGGGTGCTGATTGAGCTGGGGGCCAACGACGGCCTGCGCGGCTTCCCGGCGCAGGATGTGCAGCGCGATCTCGGCCAGATCATTACCCTGGTGCAACAGGCTGGCGCCCAGCCGCTGCTGATGCAAATCCGCATACCGCCGAACTACGGACGCCGCTATACTGAGGCCTTCAGCGCGATTTACCCGCAGTTGGCCAAACAGTTCAACATTCCGCTGGTGCCGTTTTATATGGAACAGGTGGCGATCAAAGCGGAATGGATGCAGGATGACGGTTTGCACCCCAACCGCGACGCGCAGCCGTTTATCGCCACCTGGATGGCGGAGCGCCTGAAACCATTAGTAAAACATGAGTCTAATTAAATAGGGTTGTACACTAGGTAAAGTTATGCAAAAAGCGGTATTGATAACCGGTTGTTCCAGCGGCATTGGCCTGATCGCAGCTCAGGACTTGCGTAACCGCGGCTACCGCGTGCTGGCGGCCTGTCGTAAGGCGCAGGACGTCGACAACATGCAGCAGCTCGGGCTGGAAGGCATCGAGCTTGATCTGGACGACAGCGCCAGCGTTGAGCGGGCGGCGGCGCAGGTGATCGACATGACCGGCGGTCGGCTGTACGGCCTGTTCAACAATGGTGGGTTCGGGGTATACGGCCCGCTCAGCGGCATTTCCCGCCAACAGTTGGAACAGCAGTTTTCCACCAACCTGTTCGGCACCCACCAGTTGACGCAACTGCTGTTGCCGGCCATGCTGCCGCACGGCGAAGGGCGCATTATTCAGACCAGTTCGGTGATGGGGCTGGTGTCCAGTGCCGGGCGCGGCGCCTATGCCGCCAGCAAGTTCGCGCTGGAAGCGTGGTCAGATGCCCTGCGTATGGAACTGCACGGTACCGGTATTCAGGTCAGTCTGATCGAACCCGGCCCGCTGACTACCCATTTCAGCCAAAACGTCAACCAAACGCGTAGCGATCGGCCGGTACACAATCCGGGGATTGCCAAACGCCTGACGCTGCCGCCAGAGGCGGTGTTGCCCAAATTGCGCCATGCGCTGGAAAGCCCGAAAGCGCGGCTGCGCTATCCGGTGACCCTGTTGGCCCATGCCTTGAGCGTACTGCGCCGTATTTTGCCCGGTCGCGCGCTGGACTGGCTGTTGCGCAGCAACGGTTAATTTCATTGCGGGGTTGAACGATGTCCCCCCTGCCCCCACCTAGTGTTAATCAGACTTGCACGATCAGAGAGAAACCCATGCTAGCTCCGACTGTTATTGATATTAACGAAATGAATCTGCAGCAAACGCTGGAACAATCGATGTCCGTTCCGGTGCTGTTCTACTTCTGGTCCGATCGCAGCCAGCACTGCCAGCAACTGACGCCGTTGCTGGACAAGTTGGCGACGGAATACGCCGGCCAGTTCGTGCTGGCAAAAGTGGACTGTGATGCCGAACAGATGATTGCCTCGCAGTTCGGGTTACGTTCGATTCCTACCGTTTATCTGTTTAAAGACGGCCAGCCGGTAGACGGATTCCAGGGCCCGCAGCCGGAAGAGGTTATCCGCGAATTCCTGCAGCGTTTTCTGCCGAAGGCGGAAGATCTGAAGCTGGCACAGGCCAATGAACTGTTGCAGGCAGGCAACGCCATCGAGGCGCTGCCGCTGTTGAAGGACGCCTGGCAGAGCAGCAATCAGCGCGGTGATATCGGACTGACACTGGCGGAAACCCAGTTGACGCTCAACCGCATTGAAGACGCCGAAGCGGTGCTGGCCACCATCCCGCTGCAAGATCGCGACACGCGTTATCAAGGGTTGGTAGCACAGATCGAACTGATGAAACAGGCCGCCGATACGCCGGAAATCCAGCTTTTGCAGCAGCAGGTTGACGCCGACCCAACCAACGCCGAATTGGCGGTACAGCTGGCGCTGCAATTGCACCAGGTTGGTCGCAACGAAGAAGCACTGGAACAGCTGATGGGTCACCTGAAGAAAGATCTGACCGCCGCCAACGGCAGCGCCCGCAAGACGCTGATGGATATCCTCGCCGCGCTCGGTACCGGCGATGCGCTGGCAGCCAAGTACCGCCGCCAGCTGTATTCATTGCTCTACTGATCGCCGAGTGGGCGGGCTCCACCGCCCTTTTCGACGCGATCCCAGACGCGAACGTTATCCCTTGGATAGTTCGCGTTGCATCAAGGCGGCAACGCCAGGAATCCCCGGCAGCATAGGTCACTGTGTGACCGGGGTGACTGAAGGCAGCCAACGCCGAGGCAGCGTGAAATATAACGGGGATATCAACGGTAAACCCGCACCCCGCCCTCAACCCCTTGCGGACTGAACAACACCTGCCATAGCTGAATATTGCGCGAACGAAATGCGCCGGCGCAGGCATTCAGGTAGTAGGTAAACATGCGTTCGAAGCGCTCGGAGTAATTGTCCGCCAGCGACGGCCATGCCCGGGTGAAGTTATCAAGCCAGGCCATCAGGGTGCGGTCGTAATCCGCGCCGATATTGTGCCAGTCTTCCATCACAAAACGCCCTTCACTGGCCTCGGCGATGTGTTTTACCGATGGCAGACAGCCGTTCGGGAAGATGTATTTATCGATCCAGGCGTCTACGTTGAGATCGGTTTGATTGGAACCGATGGTGTGCAGCAAAAACAGTCCGTTAGGCTTCAGGTTGCGTGCCGCTACGTTAAAATAAGTGTCGTAGTTTTTCGGCCCGACGTGCTCGAACATCCCCACCGAGACGATGCGGTCAAACTGCCGATGCAGATCGCGGTAATCTTGCAATAAAATCTCGACCTCCAGGCCGGCACAACGTTGCTGCGCCATTTTTTGCTGTTCGGCAGAAATGGTCACGCCATGCACTTTTACTCCGTACTGTTCCGCCGCATACTGCGCCAGCCCACCCCAGCCGCAGCCGATATCCAGCAAGCTCATTCCCGGTTGCAAGCGCAGCTTTTCGCAGATCATCTTCAGCTTGTTTTGCTGTGCCTGCTGCAGCGTGTCCGCGTCTTTCCAATAGCCGCAGGAATACTGCATGTAGGGATCCAGCATTTGGCTGAACAGGTCGTTGCCAATGTCGTAATGTTCCTTGCCAACCTGCCAGGCGCGTTTGCGCGATTGGCGGTTGACCAGTCGTGCATAGGCGATACGCGCAATATCCGTCAGGCTGCTCGGTAGGCGTTCATCAATGCCCGCCCGTAAAATACGGGTGAACAAGATATCCAGCCGTTCGCAATCCCACCAGCCATCCATATAACTTTCACCGAAACCCAGCGAGCCTTCCTGCAATATACGTTTGAACAGCGCCGGGTTTTTTACCTGAATATCAAACGTCTGGCTGCCATTAATTGTTATGCCAGCCTCACCGAGCATCTGTTCAATAATGACATGCCAGCGATCTTTTTTCTGCGACAGTTCATTAATACCGATCGAATCCATAAGAATCCTTGCCGTAAAAGACGTTTCAAAAAGCATAGTCGCAAATTGAAATGACAAATTTTTGAAATGGGAGGTTGTCCTCTCTATTACTGTAACCAAGCGGTTAAATGGCATGAAATGAATTAAAATTATTGGCAACATGCCAAATTGGCATAGTTGAAGATGACATCTTGTGGATTGATTAGGCTTTACCCACCGGGTGGCGTAATATCTATTTACATATGTCTGACAGGAGGTTATGCCATGTTTACCCTTATTCCCATCATCATCGTCGTGGCGTTGATCGTGGTGTTCGCCGGCGTCAAAATTGTGCCGCAAGGTTACCAATGGACGGTTGAACGCTTTGGCCGCTACACCAAGACGCTGATGCCCGGCCTGAACCTGGTAGTGCCATTCATGGACCGTATTGGTCGCAAAATCAACATGATGGAACAGGTGCTCGACATCCCGTCGCAGGAAATCATTTCACGTGACAACGCCAACGTCGCCATCGACGCCGTGTGCTTTATTCAGGTGGTCGATCCGGCACGTGCCGCCTATGAGGTCAGCAACCTTGAGCTGGCGATTGTCAATCTGACCATGACCAACTTCCGTACCGTTCTCGGCTCGATGGAACTGGATGAAATGCTGTCGCAGCGCGACAGTATCAACAGCCGACTGCTGCATATCGTCGACGAGGCCACCAATCCGTGGGGCGTCAAAATCACCCGTATCGAAATCCGCGACGTGCGCCCACCGGCCGAGCTGGTCGCCTCGATGAACGCGCAAATGAAGGCGGAACGTACCAAACGTGCGGACATTCTGGAAGCCGAAGGAGTACGGCAGGCCGCGATACTGCGCGCCGAGGGGGATAAACAGTCACAAATCCTCAAGGCGGAAGGCGAACGTCAGTCTGCCTTCCTGCAGGCAGAAGCGCGGGAACGTGCAGCCGAAGCCGAAGCCCGCGCCACCCAACTGGTGTCCGACGCGATAGCAAACGGAAACATTCAGGCAGTTAATTACTTCGTCGCGCAGAAATACACCGACGCGCTGCAAAAAATCGGCTCCGCCAACAACAGTAAAGTAATCATGATGCCGCTGGATGCCAGCAGCCTGCTCGGCTCGATTGGTGGTATCAGCGAATTATTGAAAGACAGCAAAGGCCAATAATGATGCTGGAACAGATTGCGGCACATCCACACTGGTTCTGGCTTTCACTCGGCGGTCTGCTGCTGGCGGCGGAAATGCTTGGCGCCAGCGGCTACCTGTTGTGGAGCGGCGTGGCTGCGGTAGTGGTCGGCGCCATCGCCTGGCTGCTACCGGCCATCAGTTGGGAATGGCAAGGCGTACTGTTTGCCATTCTGGTGATATTGGTAGCCTATCTATGGTGGTACTGGCTACGACAGCGCCCGCAGGAAACCGGCGGTAGCGCAGTGCTGAACCAACGCAACCGCCAGTTGATCGGCACCCGCGCCACGCTGAGCGAACCGATACGCAACGGCGTGGGGCGGGTAAACATCGGTGACAGCAGCTGGCGTGCGCAGGCAGCACAGGATTTACCGGCCGGTACCGAAGTAGAAGTGATTGCGGTTGACGGCGCTACGCTGGTGATCCGCGCGCTTAATCGCTAATGTTTGTGGCAGCAGCCTGCCAGATTGTTAATGATCGGGCAGTCTGCACCATCATCCCCCGGGCACTGCTCCGCCAGCAGCAACAGGCGCTGACGCATTTCACCCAGTTCCTGAATGTGTTTTTCAATATCGGTCACTTTTTGCAGCGTGCGGGCTTTAACATCGGCACTGTGCCGGGCGGGATCGTTAAACAGCGCGACCAGCTCACGGCATTCGTCCAGATTAAAACCAACCTGACGCGCCTGGCGCAATAATGTCAGTTCTTCTATATGCTTCGCGCTGTAGCTGCGGTAGCCGTTCTCGCTGCGCATCGGCGCGGTGACCAAGCCTTTTTCCTCGTAAAAACGAATGGTTTTACTGGTTAAACCGGTTTTTTTGGCAACATCGCTAATATTCATTCCCCCCCCCCTTGACCTTACCCTTGCTGGAAGGTTTAAGCTCATTCTCAATGAAAAGAGTTAAGGCGGTCAAGTCTTAATCAACTCCCTAACGCGAGGAACCACTCTATGTCACAAACTACCGTGTTGGCATTGCAGGGACTGTCCTGCATGCACTGTGTTGGCAGTACACGTAAAGCCCTGGAAGCTGTGCCGGGTGTCACGACTGCGGACGTCACCATCGACAGCGCCAAAGTCACCGGCGACGCCGATCCGCAGACCTTGATCGAGGCAGTCGAACAGGCCGGGTATCATGCCAGCCTGGCGGGAGCCGATAGCCACCCAAAAACTGAGCCGTTGGTTGATGCAACTCCTTCGTTGCCGGAAACGCAGTCAGCGGCACAGGTTTTAACTCCGGCAACATCCGAGCAGGACGACGACAGCGTGCAACTGTTGTTGAGCGGCATGAGCTGTGCCAGCTGCGTCAGCAAAGTGCAAAATGCGCTGCAGAGCGTGCCAGGCGTCGAACAGGCGCGGGTCAATCTGGCGGAGCGCAGCGCATTGATCACCGGCGCGGCCAATCCGCAGCAGCTGATAGCCGCAGTGGAAAAAGCCGGTTACGGCGCGGAAATGATTCAGGATGAAACCGAACGTCGCGAACGCCAGCAACAAACCGCACAGGACAATATGAAGCGGTTCCGCTGGCAGGCAGCGCTCGGCCTGGCTCTGGGTATCCCGCTGATGGCCTGGGGTCTGTTTGGCGGCAGCATGACGCTGACGGCGCAGACCCAACGGCCGTGGTTGATCGTCGGTCTGATAACCCTGGCGGTCATGGTGTTTGCCGGCGGTCACTTTTACCGTAACGCCTGGCGTGCGCTGAAAAACGGCAGCGCCACCATGGATACGCTGGTGGCGCTCGGTACCGGCGCTGCATGGCTGTATTCGATCAGCGTTAACCTGTGGCCCGAATTCTTCCCGATGGCGGCGCGACATCTGTATTACGAAGCCAGCGCCATGATCATCGGCTTGATTAACCTCGGCCATGCAATGGAGCAGCGGGCACGTCAACGCTCCTCGCAGGCGCTGGAAAGACTGCTGGATCTGACACCGCCCACTGCGCGTCTGGTTACCGATAACGGTGAGCAGAGTATCCCGCTGGCAGAAGTGCAACTGGGCATGACGCTGCGCCTGACTACCGGCGACCGTATTCCGGTGGACGGAGAAATCATTCAGGGTGAAGTGTGGATCGACGAAGCAATGCTGACCGGTGAAGCAGTACCGCAGCAAAAAGGCGTTGGCGATACCGTACATGCCGGCACGGTGGTGGAAGACGGCAGCGTGCTGTTCCGCGCCGCCGCCATCGGCAGCAAAACCACGCTGGCGCGCATCATCAAGCTGGTACGCCAGGCGCAAAGCAGTAAACCGGAAATAGGCCAGTTGGCCGACCGGATATCTGCGGTGTTCGTGCCGACGGTGGTCGCCATCGCGCTGTTCAGCGCGGCAATCTGGTATTTCTTCGGCCCGCAGCCGCAGCTGGTTTATACCCTGGTGATCGCCACCACGGTGCTGATCATCGCCTGTCCGTGTGCGCTCGGCCTGGCAACGCCAATGTCGATTATTTCCGGCGTCGGCCGTGCGGCAGAGTTTGGCGTTCTGGTACGTGATGCCGATGCGCTGCAACAGGCCAGTAATCTCGATACGCTGGTGTTTGATAAAACCGGCACCCTGACCGAAGGCCAACCACGCGTGGTGGAGATCGTCACCTTTAATCAGGTGAGCGAACAGCAGGCGCTACGTTGGGCAGCAGCGCTCGAGCAGGGCGCCAGCCACCCGCTGGCACGCGCCATTATCGACCACGCTGAGGGCCAGAACCTGCCGCAGATTAGTCAGTTCCGTACCCTGCGCGGTGCCGGTGTCAGTGGTGAGGCCGACGGGGTAAAACTGCTGCTGGGCAACGCCAGGTTGTTGCAGGACCATCAGATTGCCATCACCGCCTTGGAAAGCCAGATGCAACAACAGGCCGAGCGCGGCATCACGCCGGTGCTGTTGGCCGCCGACGGCAAACCGGCTGCGTTGATCGCCATTCGCGATCCGCTGCGCAGCGACAGCGTCGCCGCATTGCAGCGCTTGCATCAACAGGGGTATCAGTTGGTGATGCTGACCGGCGATAACCCGGTGACGGCAAACGCCATCGCCAAGGAGGCCGGAATTGACCGAGTGATTGCCGGCGTTCTGCCAGACGGCAAGGCAGACGCCATCAAGCAATTGCAGGCACAGGGCCATCGTGTCGCAATGGTGGGCGACGGCATCAACGACGCCCCGGCATTGGCGCAGGCCGACGTCGGTATTGCCATGGGCAGCGGCAGCGATATTGCCATCGAAACCGCCGCGATTACGCTGATGCGCCACAGCCTGAACGGCGTTGCCGATGCGCTTGAACTGTCCAAGGCTACGCTGCGCAACATGAAGCAAAACCTGCTCGGAGCGTTTATTTACAACACCTTGGGCATCCCGATCGCCGCCGGCGTGCTGTACCCGCTCACCGGGACGCTGCTCAGTCCGGTGGTGGCCGGCGCGGCAATGGCGCTCTCATCGATTACCGTGGTCAGCAACGCCAACCGCTTATTGCGCTTTAAACCTAAACAGTAATGCTCGGGGGCTGCCATTGGCGGCCCCTTTCTTTGTGCCCCTTCTTTGCCACTTTCTGTCTTTCCTGCGCGGCGCAGAGCGTTTAGCATGGGGTAAACGCTTTACCCGATGAACGACAGCATATCGCCTGCGTCCTCGGAGCCATCAGGAGCCACGTTGTATGGGTCAACTGCTACGCCGCATTGCCGCTTTTTTCGGCCTTATCTCTCCCATCGCCTACGCCTATCCAGCTCTGGACGTGACGCTGCCGGGCGATCGCCAACTGCATCTGGTTGGCAGCATTCACATGGGCACCGTCGACATGGAACCACTGCCTGCCCGGTTGGTCAGCCGGCTTAAGCAGGCCGACGCGCTGATCGTTGAAGCGGACATTACCGGTAGCGCATCGCCGTTCGCAGATGCCGATCCGCAGCCCTTGATGACGGAAAGGCTCAACGCAGAAGAGCTGGCGCAGTTGCAACTCCTGTGTCAGGAGCTGGGAACGGATATTGAGGCTTTCAACGCCCTGCCCGGTTGGCAAGTGGCGCTGATGATGCAGGCACGTCAAGCGCAACGGCTTGGGCTACGGGCGGAGTACGGCATTGACTATCAGCTGTTGCAGGCCGCCAGAGATCAGCAAAAAAAGGTCATTGAGCTGGAAGGTGCACAACAGCAATTGAACATGCTGCAGGCGCTGCCCGAAGGCGGTATGGCATTGCTGCGCGATACGCTGGAGCATTGGCATACCAATGCACGCCTGCTGCAAACCATGGTCAGTTGGTGGCTGGACGCCAAACCCAACACGGCGCTGGAAACGCTGCCGGCCACCTTTAGCGCTGCGCTATACGATGTGCTGATGCAGCAGCGCAACCGCAACTGGCAGCAACAACTGCGGGCGTTGCCGCCGGGTAAATATGTGGTGGCGGTCGGCGCCCTGCATTTGTACGGCGAGGACAACCTGCCGGCGATGCTGCTGGCAGAGTAAAAAAATGGCCAATATCGCTATTGGCCAGTCAAAGAGGAATTTCTCATATTCTAGTTATACGCATTGCAACCGTGTTAACGGTTACAGCTGACAGGGTAGCAATCTGGTGAACATATTGGCAACCTGCTTTATTGATTGGCGGCACGGCTTGCTGTATTTGCGCTATTTTTGTAATTTTGTTGCCGTACGTTGCAACGCTTTCCCGCTCGGGATCATCCTAGGACAAACATTATGACACCCGCCGTTGTGCTGCTTGAAAAACAAAAGGTCGCCTTCACCCTGCATCCTTATCACCACGACAGTGACGAAACCAACTTTGGTGATGAGGCGGTCAAAAAGCTCGGGCTCAATGCCGATCAAGTCTATAAAACGCTGTTGGTGGCGTTAAACGGCGATGCCAAACACCTGGCGGTGGCGGTCACGCCGGTAGCCAGTCAGTTGGATCTGAAGAAGGTGGCCAAGGCGCTGGGAGCCAAAAAGGCGGAAATGGCCGATCCGCAGCTGGCGCAACGCGTGACCGGCTATCTGGTCGGTGGCATCAGCCCGCTTGGGCAAAAAAAGCGCCTGCCAACGGTGATCGACAGCCCGGCACAGCAGTTTGCCACCATCTTTGTCTCCGGCGGCAAACGCGGGCTGGATATTGAACTGGCAGCAGCGGACCTGTGTCGTTTGCTGTCAGGCAGCTTTGCCGATATCGCCAAGCGGGAGTGAGCATGGCGCACGGCAGTGCCTTGTCATCGACAAAACACCGCCGCCAGGTTTACCGATAAACGATTTCACCTTTTGGCTCATACGCCGCAGCCTTCAGCGGCGAATGTTGCTCGATATACTGCTTGAGCACTTCGGCATCAATAAAACCGGTGTTGACATAGCTTGGCAAGCCGTCGATCTTCGGATAGCCGTCACCGCCCAGGGCATTGAAATTGAGCGTCGCCATACGGTAGGTTTTATCCGCCTGCAGCGGTTGTCCGTTGATCTTCACCTGGCTGACGCCGGTGCCATCGGCCAGCAGACTGACGTTGGCGAACTGGGCATAGGCACCGGAATCCGGTTTCATATTGGCCACCACCGCCAGGTATTTTTCCACTTCGCGACCGGTCATATCCGCATACACCAAGGTGTTGCCAAACGGCTGTACCTTGAGCACGTTTTTATAGGTGATGTCGCCAGGTTCGATCGAATCCCGCACCCCGCCGCCGCTCATCACGGCGAAATCGGCGTTGGCACGTTCCATTTGTGCTGCCAGCAGCACCCGCGCCAGATTGGTCTGCACAAAACGCACTTTGCTGCGATCGCCTTCCAGTTTGCGGTCAACGCTGCCGATCTTGACCTCCAGCTGCGCCTTGCCCTTGTCCTGGAACGGCGTCAGCAATTTCATCATGCCGGGGTCTTGCGCAATCTCCTGGGTGTAATACACCCGTTCGCTGCTGCCGTCGGCCTTGTCCACTTTCTTTTTCAGGTTCACCGGAATCAGTTGATAATGCACCAGCTTCAGCTCGCCGTTGCGGAACTGGAAGTCAGCGCGGCCAACGTATTTGCCCCACTCATGAGCCTGAACGATCCAGGTGCCATTCTGCCGGTCTGGCGCACAGGGCGTACCCGGTACGTAATCGACCTGTTTATGGTTTTTGTCAGCCATGCATACCGGATCCTGCGAGTGGCCACCGACGATCATGTCGAGATAGCCTGCCGGCAGGCTACGGGCCATTTCGACGTCACCGGGTGCGTTGGAGCCGTGCTTTCCGTCGTCATAATGGCCCATATGGGTCGCCGCGATGATCACGTCCGGTTTTTCGCTGTTACGCAGTTGCTCCACCACCCGCCTGGCTTCCTGGGCCGGCGCGTGGAACTCGATATCGGTGAAATATTCCGGGTTGCCGATTTTGGCAGTATCGTCGGTTGTCAGGCCGATAACGGCAATTTTGATACCTTGCCGGTCAAACAGCGCATACGGTTTGAACAATCGCTGCTGAGTGCTTTTTTGGTAAATATTGGCGGAAAGCAGTGGGAATGTGGCCCACTTTTCCTGCTGGCGCAACACGCTCAGCGGGTTATCAAATTCATGGTTGCCAATGGCCATTGCATCGTAACCAATCAGATTCATGCCGCGGAAATCAGGCTCGGCGTCCTGCAAGTCTGACTCCGGCACGCCGGTATTGATGTCGCCACCCGACAGCAGCAGCACACTGCCACCCTGTGCAGCCACCTGTTGACGAATGCTGTCCACCAGCGTTTTTTGCGCGCCAAGGCCATATTCGCCGTGATCGTTACGCCAGAAATGGCCGTGATGATCGTTGGTATGCAAAATGGTGATGTCGTAGGTTTTATCCTTTTCCCAGGCGCTGGCCAATCCTGGCAGCACGCTGAGGGACGCCGCCAACGCACAGACGCTGGCTTTTAACGCAAAACGCATGACGAATCTCCATGTTATAAGCAGTTCAAAGTGACGAGTGCAGAATTGTAACGCAGATAAACCACCGCTGATTTCAATTTTTTGCGATATGCGTCAGATTATGTCGCATCTGGCAAAAAACCAGCAACCTGCTTAAGATGTGAGCCTGTCTACTAAACCTTACCAGGCTAACAATAATATGACTGACCGTAGCGACATCGCCACGCCTCCGGCCAAAGGCAGCGCGGTTAAGGGCACCGCGTTTTCCATACTGGGCGCCATCAGCGTTTCACACCTGCTTAACGATATGATCCAATCGCTGATCCTGGCGATTTACCCTATTTTGCAAGCCGACTTTAACCTTAGCTTCGTGCAGATCGGCATGATTACCCTGACTTATCAGCTCACTGCCTCGCTGCTGCAACCGCTGATCGGCTATTACACCGACAAGCACCCGCAGCCCTATTCGCTGCCGATAGGTATGGGCTTTACCCTGTGCGGCCTGCTGCTGCTGTCGATGGCCAACACCTTCCCGCTGGTGCTACTGGCGGCGGCGCTGGTCGGTACCGGCTCGTCGGTGTTCCATCCGGAATCGTCGCGGGTAGCGCGCATGGCGTCCGGTGGGCGCCATGGACTGGCACAATCGCTGTTCCAGGTAGGCGGCAATTTTGGCAGTTCGCTTGGCCCGCTACTGGCTGCGCTGATTATTGCTCCTTACGGCAAAGGCAACGTCGCCTGGTTTACCCTGGCGGCGCTATTGGCGATCGTGGTGTTATTGCAGGTCAGCAAATGGTATCAACAACAGCATCGTGCGGCACAGGGCAAAGCCAAACCGGCAGCGCTGCTGCAACCGCTGCCCAAGCGTACCGTCGCCTTTTCGCTGACCATTTTGCTGGTGCTGATTTTTTCCAAGTATTTTTATCTCACCAGCATCAGTAGCTATTACACTTTTTATCTGATCCACAAGTTCGGCGTGTCGGTGCAAAGTGCGCAAATCCATCTGTTCGCCTTTCTGTTCGCGGTGGCAGCCGGCACCATTATCGGTGGGCCGATTGGCGACCGCTTCGGGCGCAAATACGTGATTTGGGCCTCCATTCTGGGTGCGGCGCCGTTTACCCTGGCCCTGCCCTATGTTTCGCTGGAATGGACCGGCATTTTAACGGTGATCATCGGCCTGATTCTGGCTTCCGCCTTCTCGGCCATTCTGGTATATGCGCAGGAGCTGATCCCCGGCAAAGTGGGGATGGTGTCCGGTCTGTTCTTCGGTTTTGCCTTTGGCATGGGCGGGTTGGGCGCGGCGGTACTCGGCTACGTCGCGGATGCCACCAGCATCGAGCTGGTTTATAAAATCTGTGCTTTCCTGCCTCTTATTGGCATTATCACCGCACTATTGCCAAATATGGATCATAAACCGCAGTAACAGCCGTTTTATCCCGGTTGAAAATCAGCTTTCAACCGGGTCACTTCCTTGTCTCCACTAGTGATTTGTCGCCATCCATCATAAAACTGCCATTTGGCATGATTATCATAACAATCAGCGTTTTTTCTGCAAAATAGCAACATTTAATCAAACGGCGTACCGACAAATGTCATAAACTAAATGTATCAATACGTAACAGCCCGCCCGCCGCAAGCAAGAAGGAGACTGGATGCATCATTCAACACCGCTGATTACCACCATCGTCGGAGGGTTAGTACTCGCCTTCCTCCTCGGCATGCTGGCGAACCGTCTGCGCATTTCCCCGTTGGTGGGATACCTTGCCGCAGGCGTGCTCGCCGGCCCGTTCACGCCGGGCTTTGTCGCCGACACCTCACTGGCGCCGGAACTGGCGGAAATCGGCGTGATCCTGTTGATGTTCGGCGTCGGTCTCCATTTCTCGCTTAAAGATCTGCTGGCAGTAAAATCCATCGCCATCCCCGGCGCCGTTGCGCAGATCGCCGTCGCCACCCTGTTGGGTATCGGCCTGTCGCATCTGCTAGGCTGGGATCTGATTTCCGGGCTGGTATTTGGCCTCTGCCTGTCGACCGCCAGTACCGTGGTGTTACTGCGGGCGCTGGAAGAACGGCAGCTTATCGACAGCCAGCGCGGGCAAATCGCCATCGGCTGGCTGATCGTCGAAGATCTGGCGATGGTGCTGACGCTGGTGCTGTTGCCGGCCTTCGGCAATCTGTTGGGCGGCGGCAATCACGCCAGCACTCTGCAACTGCTGAGCGAGCTGGCAATCACCATCGGCAAGGTGGTGGCCTTTATGGCGCTGATGATCGTCGTCGGCCGCCGTGCCGTGCCGTGGATCCTGGCCAAGACCGCCAGCACGGGCTCACGCGAACTGTTTACCCTGGCGGTGCTGGCGCTGGCGCTCGGTATCGCCTACGGTGCCGTCGGCCTGTTTGACGTGTCGTTTGCGCTCGGCGCCTTCTTTGCCGGCATGGTGCTGAACGAATCGGAACTGAGCCAGCGTGCGGCACATGATACCCTGCCGCTGCGCGATGCCTTTGCGGTGCTGTTCTTTGTTTCGGTCGGCATGCTGTTCGACCCAATGATTTTAATCAACGAACCGCTGGCGGTGCTGGCGACGCTGGCGATCATCGTGTTCGGCAAATCCGCCGCCGCCTTCCTGTTGGTGAGAATGTTTGGACACTCCAAGCGTACCGCGCTGACCATTTCCGCCAGCCTGGCGCAAATCGGTGAATTCGCCTTTATTCTGGCCGGCCTGGGGATTTCGCTTGGCATGATGTCGGAACACGGGCGCAATCTGGTGCTGGCCGGCGCCATCTTGTCCATTATGCTCAACCCGCTGCTGTTTACCCTGCTCGAACGTTATCTGGCAAAAACCGAAACCCTGGAAGAGCAGAGTCTGGAAGAAGCGGTGGAAGAAGAAAAACAGATCCCGGTAGATATGTGCAACCACGCGCTGGTGGTCGGCTACGGTCGCGTTGGCAGCCTGTTGGGCGAAAAGCTGCGCGAAGCCGGCATTCCGATGGTGGTGATTGAAACCTCGCGCCCGCGGGTGGAAGCGCTACGCGAACAGGGCATCAAAGCGGTATTGGGCAACGCCGCCAACGTAGAGGTGATGGAGCTGGCGCGGCTCGACTGCGCGCGATGGCTGCTGCTAACCATTCCGAACGGCTACGAGGCGGGGGAAATCGTCGCCTCGGCGCGCAGCAAGCGGCCAAACATCGACATTATCGCCCGTGCCCATTACGACGATGAAGTGACCTACATTAGCGAACGCGGCGCCGACCAGGTGGTGATGGGCGAACGCGAAATCGCCAACAGCATGCTGAATATTCTGCAACTCGACGAGATCAGCGAAGAAGAAAAAGCCGGAGCCTGCCCAATCTGATTGGCCTGCCTGGCGGATCGCCATGCCGGACAGCTCAACCTGAGCGGCATGGCAGCAAACCCTGGTTACCGTTCCCAGTAAGACTCTTCCAGGCTGTCTTCCCGTTCCGGCAGGCCGCGCGTCAGACGCGGTGAATGCTGATTCAACACCTGATAGCTGACGCGGTTGGCATATTTGCACACCTGTGCCAGCGAGGAGTAGGTCAGGTAGCTGCGCGCATGCTTGCTGGAGTTCGGCACGTTGTTACGGTGATAACCGTTGGCGGCAATATCATGCAGCAGCGCCGACAGCGCCCCATCACCGGCCCCGTTGGTATTCATGATTTTTTCCGGCCCGCCCATATACGGCGCAATATGCGAATAGACGCGGAACGGGCTTGCGCAATGCTCACGACGCATCGCACGGCTGAACTCGTAAAGGTTGAATTCGGCAATGTGGCCCGGCAGCAACGGGTGCTGCGTCTGGCGCTTGGTCGCCTCTTCGGTATAGCCGGCCATGTACAGTCCGTTCGGCCCGGCGGTGCACAGCACCAGATCGACCCAGTCCAGCGCCATATCCGACGCGGTCAGCGGATCGCTTAGACCGGTCAGTTCCAGCGCCTCGTCTTCGTTCATCGCCAGGATCGAGACGTTGTCGCGCAAGAAGTCGCGCCACCACTGCGGGTTGTCGGCGATCACATATTTGGTGCCCAGCGTCAGCACTACTGGCACATCATGCTTTTTGGCAAAAGCAATCGCCTGCATGGTTGCCGCCGGCATCGGTTCGCCGGGTTTGCAACGCACCAGATATGACGTCAGCACCAGCGCCGACGCGCCGGCGATCACCTCTTCCGGAATGCTTTCCGGGCGCAGTTGGTTCATCTGGCCGGGACTGATGGCAAAGGTGCGTTCGCCGCTTTCGCTAATCAGCGTGAAACAACGGCCAATCGCGCCGTCTACCGCCTGCAAATAGTTGAGATCGGTGCGGCTGGAGGTATTGCACAGGTAACGATAGGCGTAACTGCCGATTTTGATATTGCTGCACATGACACCCAGCAAGATCGAGCGATCGTCCGCCAGCACCGAATAGTTATGTAGCGTATTGCCGATGGTGCCACCGGCAAACTGATGGGTTATCAGGTTTTTTTCGCTCAATTCCTGATACAGCGCTTCGGCGACCTGGTCTTCAATCACCAACGAGTGGCCCAGGCTCAGGCCATAGCGCTCAACAAACGCGTCATCCACTTTGGCTTCAATATCAACCAGCGTTTGATCGATGCCGACGATATAAGAGGTGCTGATTTCGTTTTCGGGCTGAACCTGTTGCAATAACGGATCGCGGGCGTTCACCGGAAAATAGTGTTTGGACTTACGTTTACCAGGAAATTTCATGTAATTTGGCGGTAGTAGCAGTTAACAGGCGGGGAATGTTAACACATTCCCGCCGGATAAATGATACGCCGTTGGCAATCAGAAACGCTGCGCCACCAGCTCCTGCATCATGTCGATATGCGCCGAATCGTCATTGAGCGCTGAAATATATTCAAATTTTTCACCACCGGCATGCAGAAAGATTTCGCGGTTCTGCTCTTTGATTTCCTCCAGCGTTTCCAGACAGTCGGCCGAGAAGCCCGGGCAAATAACCTGAATATGCTTGACGCCTTGCGCCGGTAACGCCTTCAGCGTTTCGTCGGTATACGGCGTCAGCCATGGCTCACGGCCAAAGCGTGACTGATAGGTCAGCATGATGCGATCCGGCGCCAGCGGCAGCGATGCCGACAGCGCGCGCAGGGTATCTTCGCAGCGTTGCGGGTAGTCATCCCCCAGCCGCGCATAGCGTTTCGGAATGCCGTGGAACGACAGCAACAGCCGATCGGGCTGGCCATGCTGATCGAATGCCCGTTCGACGCTGTGACGCAATGCGGCGATATACGCCGGGTGCTCAGCGTAATCGCGAATAAAGCTGACCGATGGCAGGCGACGATAGCCTTTGAGCACGCGCGCCACGCCGTCCCACACCGCAGCGCTGGTCGAACATGAATACTGTGGGTACAGCGGTAGCACCACCAGATGGGTTACGCCCTGCGACAGCAGTTTGTCGATGGCCTGTGCCAGACTCGGCGACCCATAGCTCATGCCCAGCTCCACCGGCGTGTTCGGCATTCTTTCCGCCAGCGCCTGTTGCTGCCGGCGACTGAACACCAGCAGCGGTGAACCTTCGTCCATCCACACCGACTGATACAGCTTGGCAACGCGCGGCGAGCGGATCGGCAAAATGACGCCATTGAGAATCGGCCACCAGATCAGCGGCGCGGTGTCTACCACGCGATCGTCACTGAGGAATTCCTTCAGGTAGCGTTTTACCGCAGGCGAAGTCGGGGCATCCGGCGTACCCAAGTTCACCAGCAGCACCCCGTGTTTCTCTTGCTTCATCTTTGTTCCCCTCGTTTCCCTTACGCCCAGCGCATCCTGGTTATAACCATTGACTGAGGCTATTGTAACGGAAATGAGGTTTATCGGAACCGATAACAGCGACAGGCTTTACCGTTGTGCCAGTTGCCACACCGCCGCCACGTTGCGCGCGGTGACTTCCAGGTTATGCGCCGCGCTGCCCAGCGCCTCCTCCAGCGTCACGATGCGATCGATCACCGAAAACGCCGCGTCGATGCCGTGCTGGTGCACCACCTGATAATCCGCCGCCAGGCTACCGGCAATGCCAATCACCGGCAGCCGATGCCGCTTGGCGACGCGCGCCACGCCAATCGGCGTCTTGCCATGGACAGACTGACTGTCGAGTCGCCCTTCGCCGGTGATCACCAGATCGGCTCCCAGGATCGCCTCTTCCAGCCGCAGGGTTTCGATCACGATTTCGATGCCTGGCCGCAGCTGCGCATCGAGCATGCCGAGCAATGCCGCGCCCATACCGCCAGCCGCCCCGGCACCCGGTGCATTGAGCACTTTGCGCCCGGTGGTCTGTTCCAACAGGGTGCCGTAATGACGCAACGCGTTATCCAACTGCTCAACCATCGCCGGCGTCGCACCTTTTTGCGGACCAAAAATGGCCGAAGCGCCGTTTTTACCGCACAGCGGATTATCCACGTCGCAGGCCACGGTAACCTTCACCTGTTGCAAACGCGCATCCACGCCGGAAAGATCAAGCTCGGCCAGGCTGGCCAGCGCCGCGCCGCCCGGCGGCAAGGGACGTTGTTGCCCATCCAGCAGCCTGGCGCCCAGCGCCTGCATCATGCCGGCACCGCCGTCGTTGGTTGCGCTGCCGCCGATGCCGAGGATAATCGCGCTAACGCCGCGATCGAGCGCCGCCAGTATCAGTTCGCCAGTACCATAGCTGGTGGCGATCAACGGATCGCGCTGATCGCTCGGTGCCAGGTGCAAGCCGGAGGCCGCCGCCATTTCAATCACCGCCGTTTCGCCGTCGCCCAGCAGGCCATAAAATGCCTCAACCGGCATGCCTAGCGGCCCACGTACCGACAACTGAACGATTTCGCCCTCGGTCGCTGCCACCATCGAATCCACCGTGCCTTCGCCGCCGTCGGCCATCGGCAACTTGACGTATTCAACGTCGGGATAAATCTGGCGAAACCCGCGTTCAATCGCCGCTGCAACGTCCAGCGCACTCAGGCTTTCCTTAAAGGAGTCCGGAGCGATTACCACTTTCCTCAGCGCTTTCATCATAGTTTCCTTAGCCTGCCAGATTGAATACGCCAAACATCAGCGCAGAGACTGCCGCAATGGTAAAGCCCACCAGCGTTTCGTACGGCAACAGTTTTAACCGCTCGTGCACCGCCATATTGACGCTGCCGCCAGTGGCGTGGAAGAAACTGCCGTGCGGCAAATGGTCAAGCACCGTAGCGCCGGCGTGGATCATCGCTGCACCCGCCAGGCCGCTGACGCCCAGTTCCAGCAGCGTGCTGCTAAACACCCCTGATGCCACGGCGGTGCCGGCGGTGGTCGACGCGGTCGCCATGGACATCAGCGCGCCGGACAGTGGTGCCAGCAGCCAGGCCGGCAGGCCGGTATGCGTCAGGCCGTTAATCAACACGTCCTTTAACTGTGAATTGGCGATGATGCCCGCCAGCGTGCCAGTGCCAAGCAACATGATCGCCACCGGCGCCATGCGAGACAGACCCGACACCATAAACTGATTGCATTGGCGAATTCGCCCCATCAGCAATGCGCCGACCAGGCCGCCAACCGGCAAGGCGATCAAGGGATCGATGGCTATGCCGGCGATCGGCCGTAGCGACAACAGCAGGATGGCCACCAACGGTGCGCTGATCGCCGCCATAAAACCGGGGCGAACGCCCTCGGCCTGCACCGTCAGCTCATCGGCACTGACCATGCTGCCCCGATTGCTGAGCCGCTTGGCCAGCAGGTAGGCCACCACCAGTCCGCACAGGCCGGGCACAATGCCCGCCATCATCACCGAGGTTAGCGGCACGTGGAAATTATCTGCCGCCGCAATGGTGTTGGGGTTAGGCGACATCACGTTGCCCGCCTTACCGCCGCCGATCATCGCCAGCAGGATCGCCACGCGTGAGATCCCCGCCTTCTGTGCGATCGACAGGGCGATCGGTGCAACCGTAATCACCGCCACGTCGATAAATACCCCGACCGCCGTCAGGATCAGTGTAGCCACTGCCAGCGCCAGCAGCGCGCGGGTTTCACCCACTTTGCGCACGATGGTTTCGGCAATGGTATGCGCCGCGCCGGACTCAATCAGCACCCCGGCCAGCACGCCCGCCGCCAGAATGCGCATCACCGCATTGGTAATGCCCTGAGCGCCGGTAATCATCAGCGTAACGGTTTGTACCAGATCGGCACCGCCGACCAATCCTCCCGCCAACGCGCCGGCTATCATGCCGTAAGCGGGCGGAACCTTGCGTAAAATCAGCACGATGGCGACAATCAACGCCACCAGTGCACCCAGTGTGGATACCGTTGTCATTGTTGTTATTCTCTTGTTGTTGGTGTTAGGCCAACATATCCCCGCACAACGGGATTAACTTGAGAGGAAGCAACAAAAAACGCGCCGATGAGTGGCAACAAAGTTGTGGGTTAACACAATTCACTCGTTCATCAGCATGCCGATATACAACTGCAAGGTTCCGGTTAATTCATTGATTTTTAATCCTGTAATCGCCTCGATTCGTTGCAGGCGATAGCGCAGGGTATTGACATGGATATGAAGCTGAACCGCGGTCTGCGTTTGATCACAGTTCCGGTAAAAATATTGCCGCAGGGTTTGGCGCAGTACCCCTTTATCATCGTGTTCACACAGTTGCTGCCACGGACGGCTCAGCTCCTGGGCTCGCCAATCGTCGCTCATGTCGCACAGCAGAGATGGCAACGGATAGTCCGGGTAAAACAACGATTTATGCCGTAGCTTGAGCCGCTTTGCCATCGCCTGGGTGGCTCGCGCGGTCAGTCCGGAACGGAAAACCCCGTCGCCGCCGCCAAACAACCCGCCGACGATCAGCCGCAGATTGAAGCGCTGCTGAAACTGCGCCTGCAACTGCTGCGCCTGCTTGCGCTCCTGCTTCAGGTTCCACACTCCCTGCGCCAGGCTGGCAGGCCGCAGCAACACCAGCTCATTGAAGCCGGTCATGGCGATCAGCGCCTCACGCTGGGTGTTTTCCAGTTCGCTCAGCAACTCGCGCAGCAGGTGCGGTTGCCGATCGTGCAACTCGATGATCCACACAATTCGCGGCTGTTGCAGATCCAGCCCCAGATACGCCGCCATGGATTCCAGCGCCGCCGGCTCCCCGGTTCCCTGCAACAGCTGGTTTGCCAGTTCTTCGCGGTAGCGCTTTTCCCACTGATGCTGGCCAAGCAGCGCCGCCTGTTCCACCATCAGTTCGGCCGCCATCTTCACCAGCTCGGCATAGTTGCGCACCTGCGCCGGATCGCCGGAGATACCAATCACCCCCACCCGCTGATTGCGGAAACAGAACGGCAGATTAATGCCCGGCTGTACGCCTTTCAGGTGTGCGGCGGTGGCCATATCGATCTCCACCACGCGGTTTTCGGTCAATGCCAATACCGCGCCTTCATGACGCTGGAACAGCCGCGTCGCATCCCCAGAGGCGATAATGACACCATTGTGATCCATCACGTTTACCGAATGGTTGATGATCCCCATGGCGCGTTGAACGATCTGCCGAGCGGTGGATTCTTCCAGAAAAGTAGTCTGTCTGAGCATGCGCTTCTTCCTGACGGCTGAAATGGAGGCTGTTATACGCCATTCCCGTTAGGGATTTAAACAACGGCGCTGCAACAAGCTAAGGGGATCACATTTCGTGGGAAAAAAGCAAAAAAAAACGCCGGGCGCATGCCCGACGTTGGCTGACGCTGACCTCTCGACTTAGTCGAGAATAGTGGCCAGTTCGGCGCTCACTTCATCAACTTTGCGGGTGCCGTTGATTTTGTGATATTCGGTGTTGCCGGCGTCGGCTTCCTGGCGATAGTAGGCAACCAATGGCGCCGTCAACTGATGGTATTCCACCAGACGTTTACGCACGGTTTCTTCCTGGTCGTCTTTACGCGTGGTCAGCTCTTCACCGGTCACGTCATCCTTGCCTTCGACCTTAGGCGGATTGAATTTAACGTGATACACGCGGCCCGATGGCGCATGCACACGGCGGCCAACGATACGATCGACGATCAGTTCGTCCGGCACGTCGAATTCCAGCACGTAATCCACCTTGATACCGGCTTCTTTCATCGCATCGGCCTGTGGAATAGTGCGTGGGAAACCGTCCAGCAGGAAACCGTTACGGCAATCTTCCTGGGCGATCCGCTCTTTTACCAGGGCAATCACCAGCTCATCGGTGACCAGCTTGCCGGCATCCATGATTTCTTTCGCCTGCTTGCCCAGTTCAGTGCCGGCCTTCACGGCTGCGCGCAACATATCACCGGTGGAGATTTGCGGAATACCGTATTTCTCCATGATGAATTGAGCCTGAGTACCTTTACCAGCGCCCGGAGCGCCCAGCAGAATGATACGCATTGCGTAAATCCTCTTATATTTTTATAAAATTGCGAAAACGCTCAACCATACCATTTTAGCGGGGGGTGGCTCAAGGCACGAGAAAGGAAATCGATTGCGTATCGACAGGGAGAAAAGTGGCGAAAAGACACGACTGCACGGGTTATAGCGGGGAAAACGCCCAAAACCAGACGATTTTGGGCGTGGCAAATCGGAATTATGCGGAAAGCAACTTGTTCATGCGGCGGATAAACTGGTTCGGATCTTCCAACGTGCCGCGTTCGGCCAGCAACGCCTGATCCAGCAACAGGTCGATCCATTCGGCAAATTGTTCGTTATCACCCACATCGGATGCGCGTTTGACCAACGCATGTTCCGGATTCAGCTCGAAAATGTACTTCACTTCCGGCGCCTGCTGGCCGGCGGCTGCGAACAGTTTCGCCATCTGGGTGCTCATTTCATCGGCATCGGTGGTCACGATCGCCGGCGTATCGGTCAGACGGTGCGTCAGGCGCACGTCCTTCACCCGCTCGCCCAGCAGGGTTTTAACCCGTTCGATGAATGGCTCCAGCTGTTTTTCAGCGTCTTTCTGTTCTTCGGTTTCTTCCGCCAGTTTTTCCAGCGCTTCATCGGCCTTGCTGACCGACTGGAATGATTTACCGTCGAATTCGGTCAGGTAGCTCATCATCCATTCGTCGATGCGCTCAGACAACAGCAGTACTTCGATGCCCTTCTTGCGGAACAGCTCCAGGTGCGGGCTGCTGTTGGCCGCGGCGTAGCTGTCGGCGGTGATATAGTAGATCTTATCCTGCCCTTCGCTCATGCGGCTGACGTACTCTTCCAGCGACACGGTTTGCGCCGAGCTGTCGCCGTGAGTAGAGGCAAAGCGCAACAGCTTGGCAATTGCGTCCTTGTTTGCCGCATCTTCCGCCGGACCTTCCTTCAGCACCAGGCCGAATTGCTGCCAGAACTTCTGATAGGCTTCAGCGTCGTCCCTGGCCAGTTTTTCCAGCATCTGCAGTACACGTTTGGTCAGCGCGCTGCGCAGGTTCTGGGTCACGCGACTGTCTTGCAGAATTTCACGCGATACGTTGAGCGGCAAATCGTTGGAGTCGATCAGCCCGCGCACAAAGCGCAGGTAGTTCGGCATGAACTGCTCTGCGTCGTCCATGATGAATACGCGCTGTACGTACAGTTTCAGGCCGTGTTTGTGATCGCGATTCCACATGTCCCACGGTGCCTGCGCCGGGATGTACAGCAGGCTGGTGTATTCCTGCTTGCCTTCAACGCGGTTGTGGCTCCAGCTCAGCGGGTCGGTGAAGTCGTGGGCAATGTGCTTGTAGAATTCTTTATATTCTTCATCGGTAATATCGGACTTGCTGCGCGTCCACAGTGCCTGGGCCTTGTTGATTTTCTCCCAGTGGGTCGCGCCGTCGGCCTCTTCCGGGTTGTTGCTTTCGATCTCAACCGGCAACGCAATGTGATCGGAATATTTGCCGATCACCGAACGCAGGCGCCAGGCGTCGAGATACTCGTCTTCACCTTCACGCAGGTGCAGCGTAATTTCGGTGCCACGTTCGGCTTTGCTGATGTCGGCGATAGTGTAATCGCCCTCGCCGGCGGATTCCCAGAACACGCCCTCATCGGCAGCGGCGCCTGCGGCTCGGGTGCGTACCGTCACCTTGTCCGCGACGATGAACGCCGAGTAGAAACCGACGCCGAACTGACCGATCAGCTGGCTGTCTTTAGCCTGATCGGAACCGATCGATTCGAGGAAAGCCTTGGTGCCCGATTTGGCGATGGTGCCGAGGTTCTCGATCACTTCATCGCGACGCATGCCGATGCCGTTGTCAGCGATGGTCAGAGTACGTTTTTCTTTGTCAAAGGACAGACGTACGCGCAGCTCGCCGTCCCCTTCGTACAGTTCCGGCGCAGACAGCGCGCGGAAACGAAGTTTGTCCGCCGCATCGGATGCGTTGGAAATCAGTTCGCGCAGGAAAATTTCTTTATTGGAGTACAGCGAATGAATCATCAAATGAAGCAGTTGTTTTACTTCAGACTGAAATCCGCGAGTTTCTTGACCTTTCATACTCATTGCTTACCTCAAAGACAATTGCAACCAAACACAGACAATGAGGATCAGGTGGGGATGAGAGCCTTATTTTTCAAGCGGGTGACGGGGAATTTTTTAACCGAAGCTGACGGGGCGAAGCCGCCCCGTCAGGGAAGTGCGTCAGTATTTGATGGCGTGGCGACCGGCCAATGAGTGCGACAGCGTGGTGCCGTCGACCATTTCCAATTCACCGCCTACCGGCACACCGTGCGCAATGCGGCTGGCCAGTACGCCGTACTGGCCGCACATTTCCGCGATGTAATTGGCGGTTGCTTCGCCTTCCACCGTCGGGTTGGTGGCCAGGATCACTTCGCTGATGCTTTCCTGTTCCAGCCGTTGCTCCAGCCGATCGAGACCGATATCGCCGGGCCCGATGCCGTCAAGCGGCGACAGATGGCCCATCAGCACAAAATAGCGGCCGGCGAACTGGCCGGTCTGCTCGATGGCATGGATATCCGCCGGACTTTCCACCACGCAAATCTGGCCGTTTTGCTGACGACGCGGATTGGCGCATATGGTGCAAATGTCCTGCTCGGTGAAGGTGCGGCAATCGGCGCAATGGCCGATTTCCGACATCGCACGGGTCAGCGCCTGTGCCAGACGCATGCCACCGCTGCGATCGCGCTGCAGCAGTTGAAACGCCATACGCTGCGCCGATTTCGGGCCAACGCCCGGCAGGCAGCGCAGCGCCTCCATCAAGGTTTCAAGCAGCGGACTGGTTTGCATCAGAACGGCATCTTAAAGCCAGGCGGCAACTGCATACCGCTGGAGACCGACGCCATTTTTTCTTTCTGGGTTTCTTCAACGCGACGTGCTGCATCATTGAACGCAGCCGCGATCAGATCTTCCAGCATGTCTTTATCGTCTTCCATCAGGCTCGGATCGATTTCCACACGGCGGCAGTTATGCGCCCCGTTGATGGTTACTTTCACCAGGCCAGCGCCGGATTCGCCAGTTACTTCCAATTTGGCGACTTCTTCCTGCATCTGCTGCATTTTTTCCTGCATTTGCTGGGCTTGCTTCATCAGGTTGCCCAGACCGCCTTTACCAAACATAGTCGTCTCTCGTAGCAATGGGCCGCGCACGGTGCGCAGCGGTTAAATGGGGCGAATACTGTCTTCATCCAGATCTGCATCAAAGAAGCGACGCAGCGTCTGGATATTGGTATCCGCAACGATGGACTGACGCGCCTGCGCCAGTTTTTCTTCATAAATGGCTTGCCGCCACTCCAGCGGCGTACGCTCCGCCGGGTTTTCGTCTTCCACTACGGTCAGCTCAATCGGGCCGCCGTGCAGCTCGCTGAGCGCGTCGCATAACGCCTTTTGCGCCGAGGGGGTGTTCAGATGGCGCTGCGCAGGCCGCAGATGGAGACAAATCTTGCCGGGTTCCGACTGCTGTTTAAAGGCGTTCAACGCCAGTTGCTGCACCAGTTTCGGGATAGTCAGCCGGTCTATTTCCGCCGCCCACGGGTCGCGCGCGATTGACTCTACCACCAGTTTAGCCGACAGCTCGGGGGTTTTTTCATGTTCCAGCGCGGTACGCAGTGCCTTTGGCGTCGCCAGTGGTTCTGGCGCTGCTTCTGGCGCGGTTTGCGCCCGCCAGCGATACGCCTCCGGCTTGGCCGGTTTTTCCTTGACGATTTTTTCCGCCTGACGCTGCTGGCTGCGCTCAGTCACGGAAGCCAATCGCTCCAGTGCCGAGTTTGCCGGCCGCGCTCTTCCAGGCGCCGCCGGCTCACTCTTTTTTGGTGTAGATGCCCCCTGTTGCCGCTGCAACTGGGTGCGCGCCTTCAATAATTGCGCGGTGGCATCCGGTAAATTTACCGCCGGTGACGAGGGTGCGGCCTGCCCTAACGGCGGCGGCGTCTCTGACGGTGACGGCGCTGCCGACCTCGCCTGCGCTGCCGGGACGGCCGGCGTCACGCCCTGCGTCGAGGACGTTGGGGTAATCGCTACCGGTTCGGGGATCTGCGCCTTGGGGTGAAACGCCAACGCTCGCAACAGGGTCATTTCTACGCCCATACGGCGATCGGGGGCATAGGCCAGTTCTTTACGGCCCACCAGTAACGTCTGGTAATACAGTTGCACGTCGGTGGGCGGCAAGCTGCGCGCCAGCTCGCGCAGTCGCTGTTCGATAGCCGCGTAATGATGGTCCAGCACCGAAGGCAGCAATTGCACCATCGCAATGCGGTGCAACAGCGCCAGGGTTTCCACCAGCAGGTTTTCCCAGTCGACGCCGCGAGCTGCCGCTTGCGCCACCTGGGCCATGACTTTTTCGCCGTCGGCGCTCACCAGCGCTTCAAGGATCGCCAACGGCTGTTCGTCGTCCAGCGTGCCGAGCATATGGCTGACGGTGGCACTGGTGACCTGGCCCTCGCCCATGGCGATCGCCTGATCGGTCAGGCTAAGGGCGTCGCGCATGCTGCCGTCAGCGGCGCGCGCCAACAGTTGCAGTGCACGAGCGTCGCTCGCGATCTGTTCTGCCTGCAGTACCGTTTCCAGCTGATTGCGGATTTGCTCCACGTCCAGCGCCTTCAAATGGAATTGCAGGCAGCGTGACAGAATGGTCACCGGCAGTTTTTGCGGATCGGTGGTCGCCAATAAAAATTTCACATGCGCCGGCGGCTCTTCCAGCGTTTTCAGCAACGCATTGAAGCTATGGCGCGACAGCATGTGCACTTCATCGATCAGATAGACCTTGAAACGGCCGCGTGCTGGCGCGTACTGCACGTTGTCCAGCAGATCGCGGGTATCTTCCACCTTGGTTCTGGAGGCCGCATCGATCTCGATAAGATCGACAAAACGCCCCTGCTCAATCTCGCGGCAGTTGTCGCATTGGCCACATGGGGTAGCGGTAATGCCGGTTTCACAGTTAAGGCCTTTGGCCAACAGGCGGGCGATGGTGGTCTTACCCACGCCGCGCGTGCCCGAGAACAGATAGGCATGATGAATCCGCCCAAGCGTTAGGCCGTTGGCCAGTGCGGTCAGGACGTGTTCTTGCCCAACCACATCTGCAAAGGTTTGCGGGCGCCACTTACGGGCGAGAACCTGATAGCTCATTAATACCGGAGAAGTCGAATAATCTGGAGGGTCATGCTAACACAGCAGTGCGGCGATCCGCGATAGCCCATTCTGTTTCGAGCGACAGCGCCGTTGACCAATGGCCTGTGCCCCAGTCGCTCGATATTCGTCGGGATAGAACGTTAAATCAATGACCCGCGAAGTTGACCAGGCTGTAGCAATCGATGCCAAGCTTGTTCAGACGCGCTTCGCCACCGAGATCCGGCAGGTTGATGATAAAGGCGGCGTCTTTCACCTGGCCACCCAAACGGCGGATCAGTTTGGCGGTGGCTTCGATGGTACCGCCGGTCGCCAACAGATCGTCCACCACCAATACCACGTCGTCAGCGCTGATGGCATCGCTGTGGATTTCAAGCTGGTCGGTGCCGTATTCCAGCTCATAGCTTTCAATCAGCGTGGCACGCGGTAATTTGCCCGGCTTGCGCACCGGCACAAACCCCACGCCCAACGCCAGCGCCACCGGCGCACCAAACAGGAAACCACGCGCTTCGGTACCGACCACTTTGGTGACGCCTGCTTCGCGATAACGCTCAACCAGCAGCTCGATGCTGGCAGCGTAAGCCAGCGGATTCTCCAGCAGGCTGGTGACGTCACGGAACAGGATGCCCGGTTTAGGGTAATCCGGGATGGTTTTGATACTGTCTTTGATAAACTGAAGCTGCTGCGCAGTAGCGGTCATAATTATTGCCTGATAAAACTGCTTGAAACTGGAACGCAGGCCGCCTGACATCCCGCTTCACCCCAAGGGGCGAAACCATTAATCAAGGACGTTCAGGGAGGGTTCCCGCGCACGAAAACGCCCAAATCTATGCAAACTGGCTGACAATTGCAACTCTGCCCTGCATCTTTCCTGCCGCGCAGGGGTAGGCGAACGCCGTCGGGGCCTGCAGATTCATACGCTTGCCGTCAGTTGACGACGTCAGGCTAACAAGAATTTTACCCCGCCATCAGCGCCGTTTGTGCTGCTGCGGATCAACCACCGGCAGACGCAGCATGACGATCAACAGCGTCGCCAGCATCAGCAGCAGCAGACCGCGCACCCACCAGATTTTCACCAGCCATAACGACACGGCGAAAGTCAGCACGATAAACAGCATCGCCTTCCATTTGGCGCCCGGCGGCAATGCGCGGTGCCGTTGCCAGTGACGCAGATAACCGCCGAACCATGAACGGTACAGCAGCCATTGATGGAACCGCGGCGACGAGCGGGCGAAACACCAGGCCGCCAGCAGCAGAAAAGGGGTGGTCGGCAACAACGGTAACACTACGCCCAGCGTGGCCAACGCCACCGCTACCCAACCTACAGCGATCAACAGCCAACGCGTCATGCCGATCCTTTTAGCGAGTCATTATGCCAATGACTGTAACACCGGAACTACTGATAATGAATCTCGCCAAAATATTCCGAAAGCACCGCATAACGGCAATATTCAAACGGCTGATCGGCACCGCTGAGAAAAGTTTGCCGAGCGACCGACAGCAATGGCGTATTCGCCGCTATCTGCAGCAGTTCACACAGTTCACGAGATGGCAAGATGGCGTCGATTTTTTCTACCGCCGACCCGATGGCGATCTGATAACGCGCCATCAGCAACTGATAGAGCGATTGATTGGCCAGATCCTGCGGCTGCAGTTGCAACCCGGGGAAAAACGCCAGGTTGATATAGATTTTCTCATGGTTGAACGGCTTGCCCTTGGCGGAACGCACGCGCGAAATAAACAGGTATTTATTGCCGGGTGGCAGGTTCAACCCGTCCAGCAGGGCATCTTTGGCGCTGCGTAGCGCAATGTCGAGGATCTGACTGTCGATGCGGATCTGGGAAAAACTGAGATCGGCGGTGATACCGCGGAAGGTATGACCGTAACTGGCGCCCTCCGGCAACGCATTGACCACCGAGCCGGTACCACGCTGCGACGCAATGATGCCGCTTTCCACCAGCGCGTTCCACGCCTGCTTTACCACAATCAGCGATACATCAAACTGGCGGGCGATGTCTTTTTGCGTCGGCAGGCGATCGCCCAGCCGATAGGTGCCGTCAAGGATCCGATGGCAGATAATGGAATATAACTGCTTGTATAATGGCGTATAGCTCGCCTTATCTACCACCAACGTAAAACCTCGCCTGGTCAGGTTGGAAGGGAAAGTTGCAGCGCTTTCCCTTGGTTATGCATTATTCGGTTATTGAACGCGCCAGCGCCTCCAGCGAGAAATGGTTCATTTTATCCAGCAGAGGCAGGTAATGTTCAGGCCAGGCCGCAGCACCATGGTATGCCCCTGAAATCGCACCGACCATGGTTGCGACGGTATCCGTGTCATTACCGATATTAACGGCGGAAATAATAGCATCAACCGGCGTAGCGGCACAGCAGGCAAATAATCCCAACGCCGCGGGAACCGCCTCACTGACGTGCAGCCCGGTGCCGATGATATCGTTCAGTTCGACGATCGCGGTTTCCCAGTGGCGGTGACGCTTGCCAATGGCAACGGCCAGTTCGATACGCCGACCGACCGACGGCCCGGCGATCGCCATCGCTCCCTGCTCTGCGGCCAGGACTAGCCCTTTATCCGCTCCGTAGATCGACGCGGCGACGATCGACGCACTGCTGGCACTGGACGAGAGTGCTTCGGCGATCGCCGCCGCCATCGCGGCCGCGCCTGACATCGCCAAAACGTTATTGTGGGTAAAGCGCGCAATGTCGAGCGCACACTGAATAGCGCCGTCCAGATCGCCGGGGTGCAGCACCGCTGCGGGCCAGATCTTCATCGCCGATCCGTTGGTAGCCGCCGCATTGCCGCCGTTGATGATCTGTACCGACTGTTTTTCCCCTTCCAGTTCCCCCTGCAGCGACGCTCGCCGATCGTTGAAAATCGCCTTCATCGCCGCGCGCGTTGTTGGGCCGGTAAAATTGGCATAAAACGGATAATCCAGCCAGCGCTGAAAGGCTTCTTTCATTGCCGAGTCCGTGACTTTACGCCCATGAGCCAGCAGTGCATCCATAATATATTTAGCTTGAATAAAATCGTCAGTGCACATGCCGGCTTCGTTGCAACGCCCAAAGGTATCCGCCGGCGGCTTGACAAAGGTGGTCACCCAGCCGCCAAAGGTGTCTTTTATCTGTTGTTGTGTCCGCACTTCCGTAGCGGCGCCCATCGCATCGGCGGCGGCGGCGCCAATCAGGCAGCCTAAAACGTGGTCGTAATTTGCGTTCATCAAAATCTCCTTGGGGTTTATCGGGTCTGGTGGGTCATGAATGCCGCCAGTTGTTCGGCATCCGGCAGCGCCGTCATGGCGCCTTTTTGTGTTACTGCCGCCGCGCCGCAAAAATTGGCAACGTGCATCGCCGAGGTGAGCGATTGCTGCCGCCAGTCCGGTTGCTTCGCCAGCTCGAGCAGTAATCCGCCGACGAAGGCGTCGCCCGCGCCGGTGGTATCGACAACCTGCACCGGCAGCGCGGGATAATGCCGTTCTTGCCGTTGATGTATCAGATACGCCCCCGCGTCACCGAGCGAAATGACGGTGGTCGGGCAACCCAGTTCTCGGGCGTAGTAGCGGGCGGCGCGCCAGTCCTGCCGTTGAGTCAATCGACACAGCTCATCGGCCGAAATCTTGCAGATATCCGCCTGGGCAATGGCATTTTCGATTTGTGGCGCAATGTCAGCCGGACAGTCCCACATGGCTTCGCGTAGGTTGACGTCAAACAGCACCGACCCGTGCGCCAAACGCATGCGCTGGGCGCCTTGCAGACAGGCATCGCGCGCTGGCTGGCGAATCAGGCCGATGGAGTTGAAGTAAAACCATTGATTGGCAGCGAACGGCGGCAGATCGGCGGCGCAGACAAAACTGTCGGCGCTGGGGGCCACCAGATAGCTGAACGAACGTTCGCCGTCGGCCGCCAGATCGACAATCAGTACCGCAGTTTTCAACGCCGGGTCGAGGGTCAGATGGCGAATGTCGACCCCTTCACGCCGCAGGGTTTGTGCCAGAAAGTGCCCGACCGGATCCAGCCCCAGGCGGCCAATAAAGCCGCAACTGCCGGCCAGTCGGGCGACGCACACCGCCACGTTGGCCGACGCGCCGCCGGGGCATTTCAAATAGCGTTGTTGGTCATCGGGCACCAGATCGACCGAGGCATCGCCAATCACCCAGACGGTATTTTTAGTCTGCATATCAGCCTCGCTTGCCAAGCGCTAGCTTCAGCTCGGCATAATAGTGATTATTAATGATGTAACGCTTCATGATCAGGCTAATGGCAAAATGAAACAGAGCGGGAATTATCGTCATCATTAGCGCGATGCCGGCCAATGCCGTTGGCGATTGTTGCGCATCCGGCTGGTAACCGAAATAACTCAGCAGAAAACCCAATATTCCCCCGGCGATGCCCATGCCGAACTTCTGGAAAAACAGGATGCCGCCAAAAGCCAGACCGGAAACCCGTTTGCCATTTTTGTGTTCACCGTAATCTACCGCTTCGGCAATCGACGACCAGAAAATTGGCATTTGCATATCGCAGAAATAATTAATCAGGAAATAGGCGATAAAGGCCAACCACAGATCGCCCTGCCCCACCAGAAAATACATCGCCAGGCTGAGAATAAAGGTCATCAACTGGGTATGACGGAACAGTTTTATCTTGTCATAGGTCCGAGTTATATAGGTGGTAGATATCATTGCCAATATCGAAGCCACCACGCCGATGGTTAAAAAAGGTGAAATTAACGCGTCACCGCCATTCAGATAATATTTGGCGTAATACGCCGCTACCGAACCACGAATCACATATCCGCACATCAGCAGCATGATCACCACACCCAGCAGTAGCCATTGATCGTTACGCAATAGCAGCCTGAACTGTTCGCCGCTGCGCATGGTAGGGATTTCCGGTCGGCTACGTTCGCGCGTGGTCAGGAAGCAGAAGATGAACAGCGCCGCCCCGACCGCCCCCATCAGCCCCATAGACAATTGATAGCCCAGCGCCTTGTTACCCTGGCCGAGCCACACCGCCATTATCGGCACAATGATGGTTACCAGAAACGCGGCAATCTTGGTCATCACAAAGCGATATCCATTCGCGCTCAATCGCTCTAGCGGATCGTCGGTAATAACGCCAATCATTGAGATATAAGGAATGGTTATCGCGGTATAGACCACGGTCATCAGTATGTAGGTAAAATAGGCCCAGGCCAGTTTTGCTGTATAGGCAACATCTGGCGTAATAAACATCAGATAGACCGCAAAACCAAACGGCAGGGCAAACCATAATAGATAAGGGCGGTAACGTCCCCAGCGTGTATTGACCTTATCGGTATACATACCCATCAACGGATCGATAATGGCGTCGATAAAACGCACCACCATAAATAACACGCCGACGTCGACCGCATGCAAGCCATATACGTCGGTATAAAAATAGGCCAGCAGCAATTGCATCGCAATCATGATGATATTGATTGCCATATCCCCGGCGCCAAAGCCTACTTTCTCTATTACTGACAGTTTCATCTGAGCACCTTTTAATAACGTATGACGCCGGCATCAACTGCGGGTCATTTTTATTATTCACAACCTGACCCGTTTGGCCGGTTGTTGACGACTCAAGCCGTTTGCTTGCTTCGCCCCCCTGGAACGTTGGCACCAACCCAGTGTAGTGAATATGATAAAAATATAAAGGTATACCATTATACTTTTTAATTGAGATCACAAAAAAAAGCTGCCATCGGGATTGTTGATGGCAACAACCAGACAAAAATTCTTTTGCATTCAAGCTGCTGGCGAAATAGCCGATAATGGCGATGGCGCTTGTATCAAACGACTATCGCGGGCAAGCTAGGCTTCTGTGAGTACAACTTGGGGATCGGCGTGAATACGCAGCATTTATTACAGGCTTTGCAGCAGCAAATCGCGGCGCTTGCCAGCGAAGTAACGCCGCGCGGCGATACACCGGTTTCGCAGGCGCGTTTCGATAGCGCGTTGTTTGCCAACCACGGGACGCGGCTGCGAGATTACCTGGCGCAGGTGCAGAAGAACTTCAGCCAATTGCAATCCGCCGTCCATGACAATCGCAACGCGCAAGTGGCGTTCCTGGCGGAAAAGCTGGTCGCGCAGATCGGCGCTCTGCAACGTGAACTGGCCACCCAGACGCTGCGACGTCAGAATCAACCCAAAGCACCGGCGCAGGTCGATCTGTACCATAAACTGGCGGAGCATCAGGATTATGAGCGTCGTTTGCTGGCGATGATCCAGGATCGCGAAAGCCTGTTAGGCCGACAGACCACTTTGGCTGGGCAGCAAAAAATACAGCAGGAGCTGGCGGCACTCGAAGGCCGGTTGATGCGATGCCGTCAAGCGTTGGCACGCATAGAACGCAGTATTGAAAGAAAAGAAAACGGTTTTTGAAGTTTTATCACATTATTTGAAGGAATATTCCCCTCCCCGGCCAGGGTTCACTATACTCAGCCAGTGTCAGAGTTCATTCACCTATCGCAAACCAAATAATGTTGGATTTATGTCCCTAGAAAATGCTTCACCAGAATTACAGCTGGCAGTCGATCTGATTTACCTGCTGGAATGTAACGAGATCGATCCAGCCACCGCGCTGGCGGCGCTGGATATCGTCAAACGGGACTATCAGGAAAAAATGCAGCGCAGCGGTGCCAGCACGCCGTATCTGCCCGGCACCCCGTAACACCGCGCAGCGGTTGCCCATCAGCCGGCCGGTTGTTCCGGCCCGGGATTGAAGTCACGCTTCACTTCCTGCACCTCATTGCCCTGCTGGTTATGCAAATACACTTCCAACTGGTTGAAGGCGATATTGATGTCGTTCTCGCGGCACAAGCGATCGATTGAGCGATTAAGCTCATCGACGGTATAACTGCGATCGCGCAGCTCGCGTACGTACAGGCGCAATTCATGATCGAGCGTGCTGGCACCGAAATTCAGGAAAAACACCTGCGGTTCCGGATCGGTCATTACCCGCGGATTATCGTGCGCGGCCTTCAGCAACACCTGTTTGACCTTGTCCAGATCGGAACCGTAGGCCACGCCTACCTTGATCAAGACCCGAGTAATGGTGTCGGACAGCGACCAGTTAATCAGCCTTTCGGTGACGAACGCCTTGTTCGGGATGATCACTTCCTTGCGATCGAAATCGGTAATGGTGGTGGCGCGAATGCGAATTTTACTGACCGAACCGGAAAAAGTACCGATGGTAATGGTATCGCCGATGCGCACCGGGCGTTCAAACAAGATGATCAAGCCGGAAACAAAGTTGGCGAAGATCTCCTGCAAGCCAAAGCCCAGCCCGACCGACAGCGCCGCTACCAGCCACTGCAGCTTGTCCCACGAGACGCCCAGCGATCCCAGCGCGGTTACGGTGCCTACCGCGGTGATCAGATAGGTCAGAATGGTGGTGATGGCGTACGACGCCCCCTGCCGCAGTTGCAAGCGTGACAGCACCAGCACCTCCAGCAGCCCCGGCAGGTTGCGCGTCATGACATAGGCGACTATCACCGCCAGCAACGCCACCATCAGATTGCCGAGCGTCACCGCCTGCGGCAGGCTGCTGCCAGCCACCACGCTGGTGTAATGCCACAGCGAGATGCTGTCGAGGTAGCCGAACACCGTGATCAGATCCGACCAAATCGCATAGAACGCGGTCGCGAACAGCAGAAACAGTGCCATGGTGGTCAAACGCAATGACTGCTGATTGATCTGATCCAGCGCCAACGGCGGCTCTTCCACCGGTTCGTTGCCTTCTGCGCCCTCTTTCGCCAGGCTTTGGCGTCGCGCCAGCGCCCGGCGGTAAGCCAAACGCCGCGCGGCAACGCTTAAGCCACGGATGGCGGTCAGATAAACGATATTCCACAGGAAAAACAGATACAGACTGTCGATCCAGCGCCCTGCCAGCCGCAGCGTGGTATAGAAATAACCGGCGAACATCAGCCCAAGCAGCATTAGCGGCGTCGCGGCAATGGCGGTAACAATCACCAGCCGTACCGCATGCGCGCCCTTTTCGCGCCAGCTGTCGCGGCAGAGCGGGAATACCAGCACCGCCAGCAGCAGCAGCGTCAACATCACCACCACCTGACCGATCACGTCCTCCACCAGTCGCAAAGGCGCCTTTTCACCCAGGACCGACCAGAAGATCAGCGGCAATAGCGCCAGTCCCAGACGAATTGTCTGGCGGCGGTAGTGCGCGCACAGGCTCGCCGCGAGGGCGAAGTGCCGCTCGGCAATCCCCCCTGGCGCCATCAGGCGGAAGGTGAAGCCGAACACCAGGTAAAACAGCGACAGCTGCTGTGACAGCGACCATAAAAAATCGCTGATGCTGATTTCCGAGCGGTAGCACCAAAAGCCGACGCCAAGCAGCAACGCGGCACCCGGCACCACTTTCAGCAAAATCAGCAACAGCGCTTTTGGCGTATGCAGCTGGCTGTCACGCTTCAATTGCCCCACGTCATTGCTGAGCTTTTGTATATGGCTGTCAATCAGACTATAGCGCCAGCGCAGCAGGCCGATAATCAACAGCATCGGCAGCAGGAACACCAGCACACGCAGTCCGCCGTCCAGCAGTTTGGCGGCTTTGAATTTGAAATCCAGCGACGCCAACTGTTGTTTGATGGCGCCGGGCAAGGCCTTCAGCCAAGCCAGGTCGATGGGTTTATTGCTGTTCACCCAAAAAATCTGCTGGGTCAGCGTGTCCTGCACCGAATCGTATACGCTGGTGAGCTGCTGCTGATTGATTTGCAGATTAATCGCCAGCGTCAGTTGATTGCTCAATTGGCGGTTAAGCTGATCCAGCAATTCGCGGCGCATATCAATGATTTCATTCAATGCATCAATCACGTCATCGCTGGCTTTTTCCTGGGCATTGGCCAACAGCTTATCGATGTAATCATTGCCCTTGAACAGCTCGTCCCGCTGCTGGTTAATGTCAAATTGCTCCAGACGCAGGTCGGCAATGTGGGTTTGCATATCTGCCACCAGCGCCCCCTGCGGCAGGCTCTGCTGCTGTTGGTACAGAATGCGCGACAGCACCAGGCTGCCTTTCAGCATCTGGATCTGTTCTTTCAGATTGCGTTCGGATTGCAGGCCGCGATCGAGCCAGCTTTTTACCTGGATATTTTGTTGGAACAAGGTGTTGCTTTCACGCGTTGCGGCAATCAGCCGCTGGCTGAGCTGGCGATTGAGGTCCAGTTCATTACGCACTAGCGCATCGTGCTGGATGTCGGTGGCATCTTCCGGGTTCTGCGCCGCTTTGGCGGTTTTTTCCGACAGCGTCAGGCGCTTGCTGTTGACCACGTTCTGCAGCATCTGCACCTGATGGTTCAGTTGCTCGATATGACCGTTGGTATAGTCACGCTGTTTCTGCAGCAAATCCTGGAGCGTGGTATTGGCTTCAAGGCTTTTACGTTGCAGTTCGATCTGCCCATTCAGCAAAACCTGCTCGGTAGCCAGCATCTCCTGTTGGCTGGTGCGCAACACCGCCTGCCCCGGCGATTGATCATTCAGTTGATTACGGATCTCCTGCAGGCGCTGCGATGCGGTGTACATGCTGGTTTGCACCCGTTCCGGCTGGGTTTGCAGCGACACCAGTTGGCTATTGTAGGTCGACAGGTTTTCCTGCGCGCTTTGCAGTTCATCCAGCGTTTGGTACAGGCGACCTTCCAATTGACGCAGCGACAGCGACAGCAGTTCGGCACGTACCGCGGCATCATCCGGCGGCGATTTCATCGCCTCAAGCTGCGCCGTCACCTGCCTCAGTTTCACCGGAGCCTGCTGTAGCTGCTGTTTCAACTGCGCCCCTTCCTGCCGGACATGCTCGAGAGCGTCCAGCAGTTCGGTGGTGCGGTTGAGATCCTGTTGTGACAGTTTTTCGACCGGCGTCAGATTTTTTTGCCTGGCCAACGCCTCAAGCTGATTCTGGATATCGCTGCGCGTCGGCAGGTCGCTATTATAGGAAATCTGTGCCAGCGCCGGCTGCCATAACGTGCAGACAATCAGGAGCAATAGCGCCACCGCGCAGCGTAAGGCCATGCGCGACGGTAACAGTAAGGCCGAGGAAAAGGATGTGACGAACCTGCGACTCATGATTTGACTTCGTTTCAACCAACAAGTCTCAAGATTAGCATGTTCGCCACCTGGCAAAAAACGAGAAAAATATTGCCGATGATGAATGGCGCGTCAGGCCGCCTGCTCAGAACGTCAGAACTTTGTCCGCTGCCAGCGTCCACTGCGCCAGTTCAATCAGTGTCCCGATTTCCACCCCGTCGACCAGCGTCAATCTGCTGACGCCACGCGCATCGGCGCAGGTTTTACACAGTCTGATCGGCACCTGTTGGGCGCTGAGAATTTCCAGCATCTGCTGCAGATGGTAGCCTTCGTGCGGCTGCTGCCCGGCGATGCCGGCAATCACCGCGTCAGACATCAAAAACAGTTTCAAATCCAGCGCCTGTTGCTGCTCTTTCAAGGCAATCGCCAGACGCAGTGCATTGAACAGCGATTCCTGCCCGTAGGCCGCACCGCTGGCAATCAGTACCATTGAAGACATCATTCCTCCCTGCTTGCAGTTAAAGGGGGCAGTCAGCACGTTGCGACAACGCCGCCCGCTCACCCGGTTTGATACGCAACGTTGGGCAGTATTGCGCCATTTCGATAAACGCATCAACCAACGTTGCTGCCTCGCGCTTCAAATCAAAGCTTTCCGGCATAAAAAGCCAGTTTTCCATCAGGCCGGTAACATAGGCACGTAAAATAATAGCCGCACGGCGAATATGCAGATCCACCGGAAGCTGGTTATGACGGATGCAGTTCTGCAGCACCGATTCAATGCGTTCGTAGCTTTCCAGGTACAACACCTTGCGCACATCATGTAACGGCATCATTTCGCCCACAAACTCGCATTTATGAAATATAATCTCCATCAATGCGCGTCGGCGGACGTCCTCTACCGTAGCGGTCAAGATGTAAATCAGGATTTCCCTTAAAATCCTCAGTGGATTCTCTGGAAACTTTGCCTGATACTCTACTTCGAGGTCGCCTATTTTCGATTCTGATAATTCCCAAACTTCGTTAAACAGGTCTACCTTATTTTTGAAGTGCCAATAAATTGCACCACGCGTAACCCCGGCTGCGGTGGCAATATCTGTCAGTGACGTTGCAGAAACGCCACGTTCAGAGAATTCTCGAACCGCAGCATCAAGAATGTGCTGTCGGGTTTCTTGCGCCTGCTGTTTGGTTTTTCGTGCCATGGCGTTGTTTTTTAGGGGGACTGTGATTTACATACATTCGCGAATGTATGTACCATAGCACGCACATATAATTAACGCAGCAATGGGTTTTAATGCTTGTGATCCATTGATCATTTTGAAATCGGACACTTGAGGTTTTTCTATGAACAAAAACAGAGGGTTAACGCCTCTGGCGGCAGTTCTGATGCTTTCCGGCAGCTTAGTGCTTACAGGATGTAATGATAAAGAAGCCCAACAGCAAGGCGCTCAACAACCGGCCCCTGAAGTGGGTGTGGTGACCCTGAAAACCGAACCTCTCAACATTACTACCGATCTCCCTGGTCGCACCGCTGCGTATCGCATCGCCGAAGTTCGTCCGCAGGTCAGTGGTATTATTCTGAAACGCAACTTTGTTGAAGGCAGTGATATCAAAGCCGGTGAATCGCTGTACCAGATCGATCCCGCGACTTATCAAGCCACCTACGACAGCGCCAAAGGCGATCTGGCCAAGGCACAGGCCGCAGCCGACATCGCCCGTCTGACGGTCAACCGTTACAAACCATTGCTGGGTACCAATTACATCAGTAAGCAGGATTACGATACCGCCATCTCCACCTTGCAGCAGAACAATGCGGCAGTGGTCGCGGCCAAGGCTGCGGTAGAAACGGCGCGCATCAATCTGGCCTACACCAAGGTGACGTCACCGATTTCCGGGCGTATCGGCAAATCCGCCGTTACCGAAGGTGCGCTGGTGACCAGCGGTCAAACCAACGCGTTGTCTACCGTACAACAGTTGGATCCGATGTACGTTGACGTTACCCAGTCCAGCAACGATTTCCTGCGTCTGAAACAGGAACTGGCCAGCGGCTCGCTGAAGCAGGAAAACGGCAAGGCCAAGGTCAAGCTGCTGCTGGAGAACGGCCAGACCTACGCCCAGGAAGGCACGCTGGAATTCTCTGACGTGACCGTTGATGAAACCACCGGTTCCATCACCATTCGCGCCGTGTTCCCTAACCCGAAAGATGAACTGTTGCCTGGCATGTTCGTGCGCGCCCGTCTGGATGAAGGCGTTCGCAACGACGCGCTGCTGGTACCACAGCAGGGCGTAACGCGTAACCCGCGTGGCGATGCGACTGCGCTGGTAGTCGGTGCAGACAACAAGGTGGAGCTGCGTTCACTGAAAGCGGATCAGGCAATTGGCGACAAATGGCTGGTCAGCGAAGGGTTGAAAGCCGGCGATCGCGTTATTGTCACCGGGTTGATGAAAGTCAAACCTGGCGCGCAGGTAAAAGCACAAGAAGTTGACACTCAGGCGCAAAAACAGCCGCAGGCTGACGCGCAGAAGTCATAAAAAGGAGCCGGTAATACATGGCTAAGTTCTTTATAGATCGCCCTATTTTCGCCTGGGTAATCGCCATCATCGTGATGTTGGCGGGGGTGCTTGCGATAATGAAACTGCCGATTGCGCAGTATCCGACTATCGCACCACCGGCGGTGACGATCTCCGCCACCTATCCTGGCGCTGATGCCACGACGGTGCAGGACACCGTGACACAGATTATCGAACAGAACATGAACGGTATCGATAATCTGATGTACATGTCCTCATCCAGTGACTCCTCTGGTAGCGTACAAATTACCCTGACGTTTGAATCTGGCACCGACCCTGACATCGCGCAGGTTCAGGTCCAGAACAAACTGTCACTGGCAACGCCACTGTTGCCGCAAGAGGTGCAACAGCAAGGCCTGAAAGTAGAAAAATCCAGCAGCAGCTTCCTGATGGTGGCCGGCTTCGTTTCCGACGATCCGAACATGACCCAGGATGATATTGCGGACTACGTGGCTTCCAACATCAAAGACCCGATCAGCCGTTCTTCCGGCGTGGGTGAAGTTCAGCTGTTCGGTGCGCAATACGCGATGCGCGTCTGGCTCGATCCGAACAAGATGAATAACTTCCAGCTGACGACCACCGATGTCACCAGCGCCATCACCGAGCAGAACAACCAGATTGCCGCAGGGCAGCTGGGCGGTATGCCTCCGGTACCGGGCCAGCAGTTGAACGCTTCGATCATTGCGCAGACCCGTCTGAAGTCACCGGAAGAGTTTGGCAAGATCCTGCTGAAGGTTAACAGCGACGGTTCGCAGGTGCGTCTGAAAGACGTGGCGCGCATCGAACGCGGTGCCGAAAACTATTCGGTAACGGCACGCTTCAACGGCAAGCCGGCGGCAGGTCTGGGTATCAAACTGGCTACCGGCGCCAACGCCCTGAACACCGCGGCTGGCGTAAAAGAAGAGCTCGGCAAGCTGGCTCCGTTCTTCCCGCAAGGGATGAAAGTGGTTTATCCGTACGACACCACCCCATTCGTCAAGATTTCGATTAATGAAGTGGTGAAAACGCTGTTCGAAGCGATCGTGCTGGTGTTCCTGGTCATGTATCTGTTCTTGCAGAACTTCCGTGCGACCTTGATTCCAACCATCGCAGTGCCGGTCGTGTTGCTGGGGACATTTGCCATACTTGCGGCGTTCGGCTTCTCGATAAACACCCTGACGATGTTCGGCATGGTGTTGGCGATAGGCCTATTGGTGGATGATGCCATCGTGGTGGTGGAAAACGTCGAGCGTGTAATGTCCGAAGAGGGGCTACCGCCGAAAGAAGCTACCAGAAAATCGATGGACCAAATCCAGGGTGCGCTGGTCGGCATTGCGCTGGTGCTGTCAGCGGTATTCGTACCTATGGCGTTCTTCGGCGGTTCTACCGGGGCAATTTACCGTCAGTTCTCGATTACCATCGTTTCGGCAATGGCCCTGTCGGTGCTGGTTGCGTTGATTCTGACGCCGGCGCTGTGTGCCACCCTGCTCAAACCGGTAGCGAAAGGCGACCACGGCGTGAAGACCGGCTTCTTCGGCTGGTTCAACCGCATGTTCGAAAAGAGCACGCACCACTACACCGACAGCGTAGCCAACATTCTGCGCAGCACCGGTCGTTACCTGCTGATCTACCTGCTGATCGTCGTCGGCATGGCGTTCCTGTTCCTGCGCCTGCCGTCCTCGTTCCTGCCGGATGAAGATCAGGGCATCCTGCTGACCATGGTGCAGTTGCCTGCCGGTGCCACCGAAGCGCGTACCTCGAAAGTGCTGGAAGAAGTCACCGACTACTTCCTGACGAAAGAGAAAGACAACGTAGTGTCGGTGTTTACCGTTGCCGGCTTCGGCTTTAACGGTAATGGCCAGAACAACGGTCTGTCCTTCGTCAGCCTGAAGAACTGGGACGAACGTCCGGGCACCGAGAACAAGGTTGAAGCGATTGCCGGCCGAGCCATGGCTGCCTTCTCGCAAATCAAGGACGGTATGGTCATTCCGTTCAACCTGCCAGCGATTATCGAGTTGGGCACCGCGACCGGCTTCGACTTTGAATTGATCGACCAGGGCGGTCTGGGACACGAAAAACTGACCGAAGCGCGTAACCAGTTGTTGGGGATGGCTGCACAGCATCCGGATATGCTGGTCGGTATGCGTCCTAACGGTCTGGAAGATACGCCACAGTTCAAACTGACCGTCGATCAGGAAAAAGCCAAGGCGTTGGGCGTCAGCATTACCACCATCAACAGTACGCTGACCACCGCGCTGGGTGGTTCGTACGTCAACGACTTCATCGACCGTGGTCGTGTGAAGAAGGTTTACGTACAGGCTGATGCGCCGTTCCGTATGTTGCCGAACGACATCAACAACTGGTATGTGCGTGGCGATAGCGGCCAGATGGTTCCGTTCTCCTCCTTCGCTACCGCGAAGTGGGAATACGGCTCACCGCGTCTGGAGCGTTACAACGGTCTGCCATCGATGGAAATCCTCGGCCAGGCTGCACCCGGCAAGAGTACCGGTGAAGCCATGAACCTGATGGAAGAACTGGCGTCGAAACTGCCAAGCGGCGTTGGCTATGACTGGACCGGTATGTCCTACCAGGAACGTCTGTCCGGTAACCAGGCCCCTTCACTGTATGCCATCTCGATTCTGGTGGTGTTCCTGTGTCTGGCGGCGCTGTATGAAAGCTGGTCGATTCCGTTCTCGGTGATGCTGGTTCTGCCACTGGGGGTTATCGGTGCGCTGCTGGCGGCAACCATGCGCGGTATGAACAACGACGTTTACTTCCAGGTGGGCCTGCTGACAACCATTGGGCTATCGGCGAAGAACGCGATATTGATCGTGGAATTCGCCAAGGATCTGATGGAAAAAGAGGGCAAGGGACTGATCGAGTCAACGCTGGAAGCGGTTCGTATGCGTTTGCGTCCGATTCTGATGACCTCGCTGGCCTTCATCCTCGGGGTACTGCCGCTGGTTATCAGCAGCGGCGCTGGCTCCGGTGCGCAGAACGCGGTAGGTACCGGCGTTATGGGCGGGATGATCACCGCAACCGTGCTGGCGATCTTCTTTGTTCCGGTGTTCTTCGTGGTGGTACGCCGCCGCTTCTCCAAGAAGAACGAAGACATCGAACATTCTCACCCGGTTGAGCATCGCTGATCCCCTTCTTCCCTGAATACCAAGGCCGCTTATGCGGCCTTTTTTTATGCTTCCCTCTCCCGCCACGCGCAATGGCCGCTGTGCGTCGACAATTTATACTTGATCGAATACGCCGTTCGGCGCATACTAATTGTTATAGTATAACATTACATGAGAGGTCATCATGAAAGCCGATATCCATCCAGAATACCGTACCGTGGTGTTTCACGATCTGAGCGCCAATGCCTATTTCAAAGTAGGGTCGACCATCAAGACCGATCGCACTATCGATCATGACGGGGAAACTCTGCCGTATGTCACCATCGACGTCTCTTCCGCTTCGCATCCGTACTACACCGGCAAGCAGAAAGAGTTTTCCAAAGAAGGCAGCACCGCGCGCTTCCAGCAGCGTTTCGGTCGATTTATTGGCAGTAAGTAAAGGGAATCAGCATGCAGGTTTTGAGTTCATTGCGTTCGGCGAAAAATCGCCATCCAGATTGCCGCGTGGTGCGTCGCAAAGGCCGCATCTACGTGATCTGCAAGTCCAATCCGCGTTTTAAAGCGGTACAGGGACGTAAGAAAAAGCGTTAACTGCCGTAGACAACCTGGTTTATCGTCAAAGCCCCGTGACTGTTCAACGGGGCTTTTTTATTTTCCATTAGCGGCCAGTTCTGACAAGCCCCGCCGTCCTGGCGGGGCTAAACCACGGTTACTTCATGCTGGCGACAATGGTTTCGACGTTGTGTTTGAACGCCTGAACATAGGTTGCTGCCGGTCCCTGGGCGGTTGACAGGGCTTCAGGATACAATTCCCCACCGGCCTTGGCGTCGGTTGCCGCAGCGATTTGCTTCACCAGGCGTGGATCGGTCTGGTTTTCGATGAAATAGGTATGCACCTTTTCCCGTTTGATCTGGCTAATCAACTGGGCAACGTCACTGGCGCTGGCCTCCGCCTCGGTAGAAAAACCTACCGGCGCCAGGAAGGTCACGCCATATTGCTGACCAAAATAACCAAACGCATCGTGACTGGTCAGCACCTTGCGCTTTTCTGCCGGCACGGCGGCAAACTCCGCCAGCGCCCAGCGATCGAGCCGTTGCAGCTGCTGTATGTATTCGGCGCCGCGCTGACGGAAATAGTTGGCATCCTGTGGATCGGCGGCGATCAGCGCATTCATCACGTTCGTCGCATACTGGACGCCGTTTTTCATGCTGTTCCAGGCATGCGGATCGGTAATCTGTTTGCCATCCTCTGCCATCTGGCGAGTTGAAATTCCCTGTGAGGCGGTAATCAACGGACCATGGTAACCAGAAGCGCTCACCAGCCTGTCGATCCAGCCTTCCAACCCCAAACCGCTGACAAACACCAGATCTGCCTGCGAGAGCAGTTTGCTGTCCTGAGGCGACGGTTCAAAACTGTGCGGATCGCCGTTCGGCCCCACCAGCGACGCCACCTTGACGTGCTCGCCGCCGATCTGTTTGACGATGTCGCTCAACACCGAAAAACTGGCCACCGCGTTGACGGTATTGGCCATTACCAGCGGGCTGGAAAGCAGAGCCGCCGCCACCAGCGTTATTGATAAGCCTTTCATTGGTATCTCCTTGTACATGGCACTTCTCAACGACGCGCGCGGGCATAAATCCCACCACGCCTCCCAAATAGAATCGAAATGAAAAATATCAGACTGGCACTGAGCACGATCGCCGGGCCGGCGGGCAGCGATGCATAATAAGACCACAGCAGTCCGACGATACTGGCGAGTGCGGCGATCGCCATCGACGCCGCCAGAGTCTGCGGCAGATTACCTGCCCAGAAGCGCGCACTGGCGGCCGGTAACATCATCAGCCCAACCGACATCAGAGTGCCTAGAATTTGAAACCCGGCCACCAGATTGACCACCACCAACGCCAAAAAAAGACCATGCCCCCATGCCAGCCAGCGCGGTGCGCCAACGCGTAAAAAGGTCGCGTCAAACGATTCGATCACCAGCGCCCGGTACAACGCGGCCAGCGCCAGCAACGACACGCTGGCGATACCGCCCACCATCACCATGGCATGGCTGTCCACCGCCAGAATCGAGCCAAACAATACGTGCAGCAAGTCAACGCTGGAGCCGCGCAGCGATACCAGCGTCACTCCTAGCGCCAGCGAACCGAGGTAGAAACCGGCGAAGCTGGCATCCTCCTTGAGCGGCGTATGGCGGCTAACCAGGCCGGAAAGCATCGCCACCGCCAGACCGGCGATAAACCCGCCAATCCCCATCGCCACCAATGACATGCCGGAAATCAAATAGCCGATCGCCGCGCCGGGCAGTACCGCATGCGACAGCGCATCACCCACCAGGCTCATGCGGCGCAATAGCAGGAACACTCCGAGCGGCGCAGTGCTGAGCGACAGTGCCAGACAGGCCACCAGCGCCCGGCGCATAAAACCGAAGGATACGAAGGGATCGATCAGCAGATGAAGCAACATCATGGCGCAACCTTGATCCGGCTAACCGGGGAACTGGCGGCATGCAGCAACGGCAGTTGCGCGAGAACGCAGTCAGCATCGCCCCAATGGCAGTCCTGTGGCGTCAACAGCAATGCCTGAGGGAAATGCCCGGCCACCATCGCCATATCGTGTAAAACTGCGATCACCGTTTGCCCCTGCTGATGCAAACGTGCAATCACCTGCAGCAATAAGCCGATCGTCGCACTGTCGATGCCGGTAAAAGGCTCATCCAGCAGGATCAGCGGCGCTTGCTGGGCTAACAACCGGGCAAATAACACCCTCTGCAACTGGCCGCCAGACAACTCACTCACTGGCGAATGCGCCATCTGGCTCATACCCACCGTGGCCAAGGCATCGGCTATCCGCTGGCGCGCGCAGGCAGTTAACCCGCCCAGCATGCCCAGTTGCCGCCAACAGCCCATGGCAACCACATCGTTGACCACGATCGGAAACTGCCGATCCAGTTCCGCCTGCTGCGGCAAATAGGCAATGGAGGGAAATTTTTTGCTGCCATAATCGATACTGCCACCCTGCAACGGCAACAGCCCGGCGATGGTTTTCAATAAAGTGGATTTGCCAGCACCGTTGACACCGATCACTGCCGTCAGCGATCCACGGGCGAAACGGCCGTTTAATGGTGGGAACAGGGCGCCGGTGCCGTAACCAAAAATCGCATGTCGTAACGCAATCATGGCAATACCACCGCCCAGTCAATAGCCAGCCATAATGCCACCAACAACAGCAGCACAGCGGCGCAACGCGCCCCGGCGGAGGCGGTGAACCAGCTGTAAACCGGCTTTGGCTCCGATTTGCCGTAGACAGAAGAATGCTTCATGTCGCTAAACGCCTTTCAGTAAATGTTATAATATAACATCACAATAGTACCGCAGGCTCAAGCGACGGAGACGATTTTATTGCAACTTAACGTAACAACCGACAATACACCCTGCATTTTTTCTCTACGTAGAACATTGAAGGTTATTGCTAAGATTGTTCTTAAATAAGCAAGGATATTTCCCATGTGGTAAACGTCTGGGAACTGTAAAAAAACTATAGTAAGTGAAAAGTCTGCCGACGACCGGGCGAAAAAAGAGTAAGATAAGGCTAACGTTGTCGAGAGCAGGCAGAGATAAATGCACGTAACCTTGGCTTGTCAGCAGAACGTTAGCGCACTTTCTAGCGATCAATTAATGAAAGTGATTAACGATCGGCTGTCAGAGTTAGTTCCCGCGTTAACCAGCGGCCTGAACTTTTATTCAGAAAATGCTCACTACACTGAGGGTTCATTAGAAATATTTGAGTTACGGCAGCTATCCACGCTTGAGTATTCAATGAGTTACCGTTATCAGTGGTACATTTTCAATGCCTGCATTGATATCTATGCTCAGGAATACCTTAGTGACAGTGTGCGTTTTAGCCTGGGTCGACAAGAGTTGGTTTTTGATATAATCGACAACTCTCGCCCGTCAACGGCAGACGAATTGTAAGATTACGTAATAATTACAGGTCAGCTGCGGAAAAATGATTTATATTAATAATACGGAAAGTTTATATAGCATCACTTAAGCTACCTCCGAGAAAGAAGTCCATCAGCTTACTCACAGAGTGTTATCACACCGAAATTAAGACTTACGGAGGGGATGATATGGATGAGTATTCGCCGAAGCGGCACGATATTGCTCAGCTCAAATTCTTGTGCGAAACTTTGTACGACGAAGGCATCGCGACTCTTGGTGACAGCCACCACGGCTGGGTAAACGATCCAACGTCTGCGGTCAACCTACAGCTTAATGAACTGATTGAGCATATTGCTTCGTTTATCATGAGCTATAAAATAAAATACATGGACGAAAGCGATTTTTCGGAACTGGTCGAAGAATATCTCGACGATACCTACACGCTGTTTAGTAGTTACGGTATTAATGATTCCGATCTGCGTCGTTGGCAAAAAACCAAAGCGCGACTATTCAGAATGTTCTCAGGAGAGGGCATCTGTACTACGATGAAAACTTAGGGGATAATTATCCCCAAACTATATCTACGGTTAATAAGACTAAAGGTTATCATGACTAAAATTGACTATCTGATGCGTTTACGTAAATGCACCACGATTGACACGCTTGAACGCGTTATAGAAAAAAACAAGTATGAACTTTCTGACGACGAGCTGGAACTTTTTTACTCTGCGGCAGATCATCGGCTGGCCGAGCTGACGATGAATAAATTGTATGACAAAGTGCCGACTGCCGTTTGGAAATACGTAAGATAATCCAAGATTTGTCTGCGTTGAGCCGATGCCGCGATCGGCCTCAATGATAACGTTATTTAATACCCTTTTTATTCCTGAAAGATATTACGTCAATATCTGGCATCATGAACAATCAATTTACTTTTTGCGACTCATTGTATCCCAACCTGGATGTGCTTATGCCATCAGTTAAAGGCCGGTTCTTGTTCCGTTAATATCCAGGCAATGAATCCCCCACTCGCCTTGCCACCGTGCAAGGATACCGCACCCTGTGCAGTGCAGTTCACGCCAACAGGGTTCGTCTGAACAAGCTACCGTTGGCAACCGTTAAATGCCCCCTACCAATCTAAGACTCCCGCCTTTCATCTACCTGTTTGCCACCGAGTCAACAGGATGCGTGAGGTGGACAGATCCCGGCAGTGACAAAACGGGTTAGGCACAGACGGTAATCATGATATTCAGGAATTGAAGACGATAACGACAGGCAGCCAGAGCTGAAATTGGTGGAGGCCCTGCCAGCTACATCCCGGCACACACGTCACCTGCTGCGGCTGCTTCCTTCCGGACCTGACCGAGTTCACAAGTTAGTGTTGCGGGAGAACCAACAGGGCCCCCATTGACGACTTCTGTACTTCGAAGCGGTGGGCATTATCGTTGATGGCACCCCAAATAGCAAGCCAACCGGGCCTGACCGCTGTTTTCTTACCCACCCTTGCTGTGGCACACTGCCAACCTGGGTTTTACAGGGTAGGTAAACAGCAGATGGAATCGACAGATGCCACCTTCCGCCAACGGGTATTTCATGTCGTCGCGGCAATTCCTGCGGGTAAAGTCACCACCTATGGCGAGGTGGCGCAACTGGCGGGATCTCCGCGCGCTGCGCGCCAGGTCGGTGGCGTATTGAAGAAGTTACCGCCAGGCAGCAGTTTGCCATGGCACCGGGTGATCAATCGTCATGGCAAAATCTCATTGCGCGGAGAGGATTTTCAGCGTCAGCGCCAGGCGTTATTGGCTGAAGGTATCCAATTTGGCATCGACGGCGTGGTCGATCTGCGCCGTTTTGGCTGGCGCCTAGAATAAAACAGCCTTTGACCTGCTGGCCAAAGGCTGTAGAACAACGCGCCGAGATAAAAATTTATCGCATTATGGCATGGCGGTTGGCGTCGCCTGCACCGGGATGTTTTGTACCGGAACCAATTGCAAATCGGCACGGGTACCGTTGCGATTAACCACTTCCTGAATGGTGTCGGTGATAAAGGTCAATTGGCCATCCACGGTGATTGCCGCGCTCAGAATGATACGTGCGTTCGGCTGAATGTCCGCCGGGTTGAAGGGTATGGCGAAGTTAAACGGTGCCTGCTGACCTTCGGTGCGAATCACCCGCTGGGCAATCACTTTGGAAGGCGCATCGGCCAGCGAAGCATCCGAAAGGGTCACCGTCAGCACCGCATTCGGCGGCAGCGCGATACGTTGACGCATATTAACCGAACCTGTCACCGCCGGGCCCTGAACCTGCATTTGCTGCGCAGTCGCCGGGCTGCCTGCTGCCGGTGTTGGCACCTCTGCACTCTTCTGGGCGCAGCCGGCCAATGTGACGGTTAATGCAGTAGCTCCACCAAGGATTTGCCAGAGTTTCATGGATCGGTCTCCTTTTTTATTCTCAACATGCTGGTGGCTTTCACCACCTGACCCATTAAACCTAGCACAAAATCCTGAAAAATTCCTATTGGCCTACCTATTAATCACTTAGCGTTCTAATAACGCTCGCTATTAAGGCAATTTCGTCTGTGCCATAACGCAAGATATTGACGTCCCGCCGTGATATTCCGCACACTGCATAAAATGATTATTAAAAGGGTAACTTTTTATGAGCCAGGCACTGCAAAATCTCCTTGAACTGCTCGATTTGGAAAAAATCGAAGAAGGGTTGTTCCGCGGCCAAAGCGAAGATCTCGGTTTGCGCCAGGTATTTGGCGGCCAGGTCGTCGGCCAGGCGCTCTACGCCGCCAAACAGACCATCCCCGCCGAACGCAGCGTGCACTCGTTCCACAGCTATTTTCTGCGTCCGGGCGACAGCAGCAAACCCATCGTCTATGACGTCGAAACGCTGCGGGACGGCAACAGCTTCAGCGCTCGCCGGGTCAGCGCCATCCAGAACGGCAAGCCGATCTTTTACATGACCGCATCGTTCCAAAGCCCGGAAGAGGGTTTTGAACATCAAAACACCATGCCGGAAGTGCCGCCGCCGGAAGGATTGATGTCGGAATCGGCAATCGCACAGAAGCTGGCGCATATGCTGCCGGAAAAGGTACGAGACAAATTTATCGGCCAGAAGCCACTCGAAATACGCCCGGTGAAATTCCATAATCCGCTGCAGGGTAGCGTAGAAGAACCACATCGCTACGTCTGGCTGCGCGCCAATGGCAACATGCCGGACGACCAGCGCATCCACCAATACCTGTTGGGGTACGCCTCGGACTTCAACTTCCTGCCAACGGCGCTACAGCCACACGGCGTCGGCTTCCTCGAACCCGGCATGCAGGTTGCCACGATTGACCATTCGATGTGGTTCCACCGCCCATTCCGCCTGGACGACTGGCTACTGTACGCGGTTGAAAGCACCTCGGCGTCCGGCGCCCGCGGCTTTGTACGCGGTCAGTTTTACACGCGCGAGGGCGTACTGGTTGCCAGCACGGTACAGGAAGGGGTTATTCGCCAGCGTCAGGCCTGATACGTCAGCAAGGAAAAGGGCGATGTGATCATCGCCCTTTTTGCATCATCATTATTTTTTATGTTTAGCGCACTGCTCTTCTTTACGACTTACTGCTTATCTTACTGGTTATAGGCACTCTCGCCGTGACTGTTGACGTCCAGGCCTTCGCGCTCCTGTTCTTCCGGTACCCGCAGCCCGACGATGGCGCCGGCCACTTTAAAGGCAATGAACGCCGCTACGCCAGACCACACCAGCGTGATGATCACGCTTAACAGCTGTACCCACACCTGGTGACCCATGGTGACGCCCTCGGCGTAACCGGTGCCGCCCAGCGACGATGCCGTGAACACGCCGGTCAACAGGCAGCCGACAATGCCACATACGCCATGCACGCCGAAGACATCACAGGTGTCGTCCACTTTCAGCCATTTCTTCAGCGTGACCACGCCCCACAGGCCGGCAACGCCGCCCACCAGACCAATGATTAACGCGCCCCCCACACCAACGGTGCCTGCGGCCGGCGTTACGGCAACCAGTCCGGCGATGCAGCCGGAGCATGCCCCCAGCAGCGACGGCTTGCCACGCACAATCCATTCGGCAAAGGTCCAGGAAAGGATCGCGCCTGCGGTAGCAACCACGGTATTAAGGAACGCCAATGCCGCAATGCCGTTGGCCGCGCTGGCCGAGCCGGCGTTGAAGCCAAACCAGCCGATATACAGAATCGAAGCCCCGGTAAACACCATTGGCAAGTTATGCGGTTTGAACGCTTCTTTGCCAAAGCCGGCGCGCTTGCCCAACAGGTAAGCCCCCACCAGGCCGGCGCTTGCGGCGTTGATATGCACCACGGTGCCGCCAGCGAAGTCCAGCGCACCGTCCGCCGCCAGGAAACCGCCGCCCCACACCATATGCGCCACCGGCAGATAGGAAATGGTGAACCAGATGGCGGCAAAAATCACCACCGCAGAAAAACGAATGCGTTCGGCGAAGCCACCGACTATCAGCGCCACGGTAATGCAGGCGAAGGAGCATTGGAACGCTACGTGGATCATTTGGCTGAAGGTGCCTGTAACGCTGTCAATACCGATGCCTTTCAGCATCGCCGTTTCAAACCCGCCAAAAAAGGCGTTGCCTTCGCTGAAGGCCAGGCTATAACCGTACAGCACCCACAGTACGCACACCAATGCAAAGGTAACGGTAACCTGCGTCAGCATCGACAGGACGTTTTTTGAGCGCAGTAAACCGCCGTAAAACAGCGCCACGCCAGGTAAGGTCATAAACAGCACCAACGCGGTGCAAATCATCATAAACGCGTTGTCTGCCTTGTCTGCTACCGCCGGAGCGGCCAGAGCCAAAGAGGGAACCAGGGTCACCGTACTCAGGCCCAACATGGATAAAAGTTTTTTCATTATCAATCCATCCCATCTACTTAACTGAGCCAGTGTTTACAGTGCTGCTTCATCTGTTTCGCCGGTGCGTATGCGAATAACACGTTGCAATTCGGCAACGAAAATCTTGCCGTCACCGATTTTGCCGGTGTAGGCAGCTTTACTAATGACATCAACCACTTCATCTAATTGATCGTCAGCGATGGCGATATCGATTTTGACCTTTGGTAAAAAGTTGACGCTGTATTCGGCACCGCGATAAAGCTCGGCATGCCCTTTCTGGCGTCCGAACCCTTTCACTTCGGTTACGGTCAGCCCTTGAATACCTACAGAGGATAGGGCTTCACGCACGTCCTCCAATTTGAACGGTTTGATCACCACGGTAACCAGCTTCATATTGCCTCTCCACGATTAAGCCCAAACTCACCCTGGGTACCAGGCTAATAAAGCAAAGGTTGTGCCATAAATGGTTTTATATGCAGTTTCAGCCAATTACCCAGCATAAGGGCAATCGCCGACGACGAAAGCCGCGCCCAGCAAGGATCGATATGCAACGGTGGTCAATTAGTGTGCACTGCAATTGTGCAGCGTGCGCCGTGAGGGTGCATGGCAGGGCATTTTACCTGGCACGCTGCCTGATTGTGGTGCGAGAGGATTAATGCGGGAGCCGCAATGGCTCCCGAGAACAGATCATGCCGTTTGGATATCTTCACGGCTGCTGGCGGCCAGCTCTTCACCCACCAACTGTAACTGATACATCTGGTAATAACGGCCTTTTTGCGCCAGCAGTTGCTGATGATGGCCCTGCTCCACCGCATGCCCGCGGTGCAACACCAGTATCGAGTCCGCATCGACAATGGTCGACAAACGGTGAGCGATCACCACCAGCGTGGTGTGCTCGCGAATCAGCCGCAGCGCGCGCTGGATCGCTTGTTCGGTACCGGAGTCGATATTGGCGGTGGCTTCGTCAAGGATCAGGATCTGCGGTGCCAGCACCAGCACCCGCGCCATCGCCAGCAGTTGCTTTTGCCCGACCGACAGATTATTGCCCTGTTCGCCAAGCCGCGTGTGGATCCCCTGTGGGAACCCCCGCACCAGTTCCGCCAACTGTACGGTTTCCAGCGCCTGCCATACGGCCTGTTCGCTGATATTGCGGCCAAGCGTCACGTTGGCCAGCACCGATTCGGCCACTACCACCGGATCCTGCTGCACCATCGCCACCCCTTGGCGCAAGGTACGGTGCGACAGACTCGACAGCGGTCGGCCATCCAGCCGTATTTCCCCTTCATTGACCGGATAATAGCCCATCAACAGGTTGGCCAGAGTACTTTTGCCACTGCCGGTATGGCCGACCAGCGCCACGAAACCGCGTGACGGCACCTGCAACGAGATATGTTGCAGCACCTTTTTGTCTTCACGATAAGCGAAGGTCAGGTTGTCGATTTCGATGCGGCCGCTTGCCAATGGATGTTCGTCGGTACCGTAACTCTGCTGACGACGATCCATCAGCTCAAAGATACGCTCGCCGGCCACCACCGCCTGCTGCAAAATCGATTGCTGCGACGTCAGCTCGATCAGCGGCTCATTCAGCCGACCGAGATAATTGATAAAAGCGTACAGAACCCCAACGCCGATGCTCCCTTCGCCGCTGAAGCCAAACAGCATCAGTAAGCCACACAGCACCAGCGCCGAGAACAGACTGAGTAGTGGCCGCAGCAGAAAGCCGTCCAGCCGCAGCGTCTGCATGCGCGCAGTATAATGCGACCAACTGGCATTGCTCATGCGCTCGCCAAAGCGAAGCTGCTGACGGAACTGCTGGATCACCCCCATGCCGTTGATCACTTCGTTAAAACCGTCGTTGATATCCGCCAGATAGCTGCGCACCCGCCGCACAATTGGCGTGCTGTAATATTGGTAAATACCCATTACGATCAAAACCGCCGGGAAGATGCAGATCGCTACCAGCGCCATGCGCCAATCGAGACTGAACATCGCCACCAGCATCGCGCCGATCAGCGCCGCGCTTTTCAGCACGGTGGAGACCACCATCACGTACAGATCCTTAATCACTTCGGTATCGTTGGTGACGCGGGAAATCAACTGCCCGACCGGCTGGGTATCAAACGCGCTCAGCGGCTGACGCAGCGCGGCGTCCATCACGTCGGTGCGCAGACGCTGCACCACGCCGACCGCCGCCTGATTAAACAAAATCGCCTGAAAATAGTGCAGTGCCGCCGCCAGCAGCTCCAGCAGAATATACGCCGCCGCCAGTCCGGTAACGATCGTCAGCGGCAGTTGCCCTTTGGCAACGTAGTTATCGATGAAATAGCTGACCAGGATCGGCCCGGCCACTTCCGCCGCCGCTGCAACCCACAGCATCAGCACCGCTATCCCCAGCGGTTTGCGGTATGGTGAGCCATAGGCCAATAGCCGTTTTAGCGTCGGCCACAGCGTTTGTACTTTACTCATTGGTTAACATCTCCACGCCGATTTCCGGCGCCTCGTCCAACGCGGCCTCCAACTGTTGATAACGATACATATCGCGATACCAACCGGGCTGCGCCGACAACGTTGCGTGCTCGCCGCGCTGTGCCACGGTGCCGTGCTGCATCACCAGAATTTCACTGGCTTCGGTCAGCGCCGACAAGCGATGCGCACTGATGATCACCGTGCGGTTTTGCCCCCAGCTACGCAGATTGTGCAGGATCTGGTGCTCGGTACGGCCGTCCACCGCCGACAAGGCGTCGTCGAGGATCAGGATTTCCGCCTCCAGCAGCAGCGCTCGCGCGATTGAAATTCGCTGCTTTTGCCCACCGGACAGCATCACGCCCCGCTCGCCGACTTCGGTTTCATAGCCCTGCGGCAAGCGCAGAATATCGTCGTGAACGCTGGCCAGGCGCGCCGCCTGCTCGATTTGTTCCTGCGTAGCCCCCGGCTTGCCCAAGGCGATGTTATTCGCCACGCTGTCGGAAAACAGGAAAGGCGTTTGGCTAACGACCGACAGGCGCGCACGCCACGCATCCAGTTTCAATTCGGTCAGCGGCAGGCCGTGGTAACTGATATCGCCTTCATCAATATCAAACTGCCGCTGGATCAACGCCAGCAGCGTGCTCTTGCCTGCGCCGGTCGGACCACACAGACCAAGCATCTGGCCGGGTGCCAGATGCAGCGCCACATCATGTAACGCGCTATGCGCGTTTTGCGGGTAATGGAAACGGCGAATGTCGACCGCCAGTTGCCCACGCCCCGGCGGCAGTTCGCTGTCGCCGTCACGCACCGCCGGCGCTTCGGCCAACAGGCTGCGAATACGGCTGTAGGCCGCACTGCCGCGTTCAACGATGTTGAACATCCAGGCCAGCGCCAGCATCGGCCAAATCATCAGGCCGAGATACATGACAAAACTGGTCAGTTGGCCAAGCGTCAGCATCTGGTTGACTACCATCCAGCTGCCGCCGCCGATCGCCAACAGATTGGCCGCGCCAATGGCGATATAAATCGTCGGGTCGAAACGCGCGTCGACCCGCGCCACGTGCATATTCTTGGCGCCGGTCTGCGCCGCCACGTCGGCAAACTGATTGGATTGATGATCTTCCAGCCCGAACGCCTTGATCATACGGATACTGGTCATGCTTTCCTGAGCCTGATCGTTCAGGTTGGAAAACGCCGCCTGCGCTGATTTGAAACGCTGGTGCAGCTGATCGCCGTAATATTTGATCACGATAGCCATGATCGGCATCGGGATCAGCGACAACAGCGTCAGTTGCCAACTGATCTGGGTACTCATCACGATCAGCACCACCAGGCCCATCACCAACGAATCCACCAACGTCAATACTCCCTCGCCCGCGGCAAACACCACGCGGTCAACGTCATTGGTGGCGCGCGCCATCAGGTCGCCAGTACGATGACGCAAATAGAACGCCGGGTTTTGTCGGCTGAGCTGGCGGTAAAAATTCTCGCGCAGTTCAACCGCCAATTGATAGGAGGCACCGAATAACAGCACCCGCCACACGTAACGCAGCAGGTAAACGACAATGGCGGTGGCAACCATCAATCCCAGCCAGGCCATCAACACGCCGCTGGTCATATGATTTACCGTTACGCCGTCGACAATCACGCCCACCAGCTTGGGCGGCAGCAGTTGCAAAATAGCGATGATAATCAGCAGTGCCACCGCACCGAGGTAGCGGCGCCATTCACGGCGAAAATACCAGCCGATTTGAGCAAATAATCTCACGCAGTCTTATCCAAAATAGGTTGGTTTTTACTCTTGTTGTGCTTTAGCAGCGTAGAATACCACCGTTGAGCGGCCAATTCGGTGAACTTTTCACTCCGGAACCGGCAGCGCAGTAGTATATTTGATTTTTTCCATCGCGAAGCTCGACGTGACGTCAATCAATCCCGGTACGCCATTTACCAGCCGTTTGTAAAAGTTATCGTAGCTTTTCATGTCCGCAACCTGCACTTGCAGCAGATAGTCGTACTCGCCCGCCATGCGATAAAACGCCAGCACTTCCGGCATCTGCGCCGTGAGGTCGACAAAAGCCTGATACCACTCGCTGCTGTGCTGCTGGGTTTTGATCAGCACAAACGCCGTCAGCCCCAATCCGAGCTTTTCGTTATCCAGCAATGCCACGCGACCGCGAATGTAACCTTCATCCTCCAGGCGCTTCAGTCGCTTCCAGCACGGCGTCGAGGTCAGGTTGACCGCCTCGGCCATCGCCTGCAGCGACTGGGTACAGTCCTGTTGTAACAGGCGCAACAGCTTACGATCTGTTTTATCTAGCATAAGGCCACCATGGAGAAATATTTTCTCTTATTTGGCGATTAAACAGGAAAAATGGCAATCTTTTTTTCCTGGCAACGCGCTATGCTACGCGCAAAACAACTTACTAGTTTAAGGCCAGACGATGACAAACACTTGGGTAAAATATGCTATCGGTGAAATAGAAGCGGATTTCCAGCGCTCCGCCGACACCCACCTGATCCGCCTCAACCTGGCTGAGTTTCCCGGCATTCACCTTTATCTGAAGGATGAAAGCACCCACCCGACCGGCAGCCTCAAGCATCGCCTGGCCCGTTCGCTGTTTTTGTACGGATTGTGCAATGGCTGGATCAACCAGAATACGCCGATTATCGAAGCTTCTTCCGGCAGCACTGCGGTATCGGAAGCCTACTTCGCGCGCATGATTGGCCTGCCGTTCATTGCGGTGATGCCATCTTGCACCGCGCGGCGCAAAGTGGAGCAAATTACCTTCTATGGCGGCCGCTGCCACTTTGTCGATCATGCCGCACAGATCTATGCCGCTTCTGAACAACTGGCCCAAGAGCTGAATGGCCACTATATGGATCAGTTCACCTACGCCGAACGTGCGACCGACTGGCGCGGTAACAACAATATTGCCGACAGTATTTTTCGCCAGATGGCGCGCGAACCGTTCCCGGTGCCGAAACACATCGTGATGAGCGCCGGCACCGGCGGTACCTCGGCAACGCTGGGCCGCTATATCCGCTATCAAGGGCATGATACGCAACTGACGGTAGTCGATCCGGAAAACTCGGTGTTCTATGACTGTTTCCAGCATCACGATCGCACGCTGATCGGCAGCTGTGGCAGCCGGATAGAGGGTATCGGACGCCCACGCGCGGAACCGTCGTTTATTCCTTCGGTGATCGACAATATGCTGCGCGTACCGGATGCCGCCAGCGTTGCCACCATCCACTGGCTGGAAGGCATTCTGGGGCGCAAGGTGGGCGCATCCACCGGCACCAATCTGTGGGGAGCGCTGCAACTGGCCAGGCAAATGCGTGAGCGTGGAGAACAAGGCGCTATCGTCACCTTGCTGTGCGATAGCGGCGAACGCTATCTGGATACCTACTACAACCCGCAATGGGTCAGCAGCCATATCGGCGATCTGACGCCGTACCTGGAACAGCTGCGCAACCTGTAAGTCACCCGCGCATCCCGCAGGCGACAGCGATAAAAAAAGCCGGGTAATCATACCCGGCCGGCTGCAAGGGGGGCTCCGCTATACGGGGGTATATGGGGAGCCAGGTGAACACAGCCAATGGTTCAAATAGTGGGCCACCGCCTGCGTTTGGCAGTGGCCGATAACCGTAAGTTGCGGCAGTTGCGCTTTCAACTGCGGTAATGCATTGCCCATCACCACGCCGTGGCCGACGGCGGCGAGCATTTCCTTATCATTCATCGCATCGCCAAACGCCATGCACTCCGCCATGGGGACGCCCAGGTGAGCGCCGAGTACGGTCAGCGCCGCCCCCTTATTGCAGCCCAGCGGCAGCACTTCCAGGCAATCGTAAGCCGAAAAACACAGATCCACCCGCCCGGCAAAATGCGCCTGCAACTGCGTCTGCAACCGCATCAGTTCCTGATGCGCTCCTACGAAACATACCTTGCTGTTACCGCTGGTCGGCAGATTGCGCGGATCGGTCAACTGAAAATGAAAACCGCTCAGATGGTGCGCCCGCAACAGTTCCGGCGCAGCAAATTCGGTCAGCCACCCCTCATCACGAAAAACGTGCATGCTGGCCGAGGTATCCCACTGACGATGCAGCAGCTGTTCGGCAATCTGCGCCGGCAAATCGCTGGCATGCAGTTGCTGCCCGCGATTATCGTAGACCCGGGTGCCGTTACCGGTAATCAGGTAGCCCTGCAGGCCCAACTGCGCCATGATCGGTTGCGCATCAAGGTAATGACGGCCAGTGGCGAAGGTAACGATCATCTCGCGTTCAACCAATTGATTCAGCGCAGCCAGCGTTTCCGGCCCAATGCGATGGTCGGGAGTCAGCAATGTGCCATCCATATCGAACGCTGCCAGGCGATACATAAAGACCTCATAAATGTCGAATCAGTTACCGTGCTGAAAGTATGGGGTGGTATTTACGGAAGTAATAGTGAACAATTTGAAAAAACCGTTCCTGATTTATCAACGATAAATTCCATACCGCAGCCAACGGCGCGGCAGCATGGAATAACGAGGGGATGCCATGCGCCTGATTCACCGTCTTGGCCAGTATCAACGCCTGTATCAACAACTCGGTAGCGAACCGGTATTGATGACCATGGCGCAGCTGGCGGCGTTGTTTTATTGCAGTGAACGACACGCACGCACCCTGGTGCAGCAAATGCAGCACCAGGGCTGGCTGAGTTGGCATTCACAGGCCGGTCGCGGCAAACGCGCCAGCCTGCAGTGTCTGAAAATGCCGGACGAGCTGCGCAGCGCACTGTTACAACGCCTATTACAGCAAGGCGATCATCAAGGCGCGCTGGCGCTGGTTCGATTGGATCCGCAACATCTGCAGGAGGTGCTGAGCCCGCACCTCGGCGGGCAATGGCAGGCGGATAGCCCAACGTTGCGTATCCCTTATTATCGGCGATTGGAATCGCTGGATCCGTTGTCGCTCACCGGTCGCGCGGAACAGCATCTGGTTTCCACTCTGCACGCCGGCTTGACTCGCTTTACGACCGGCAACCGGCTTCCACAGCCGGATCTGGCGCACCACTGGCAAATCAGCCCCGATGGCCTGCGTTGGCAGTTTTTTCTGCGTAGTCAATTGCGTTGGCATAACGGCGAACCGCTCAGCGGCCAGCAACTATTGCAGACCCTGGAAAAACTGCGCTCGCACCCGCGCAGCATGCCGAGTCTGGCAAGCGTCGCCGCGATCGCTCTGCCACATGCGTTATGCATCCAGTTCGATCTGCATACGCCGGATTATTGGCTGGCGCATCGATTGGCCGACTTGCCCTGCCTGATGACCCACCCGGAAAATGCTACGCTCGGCGCCGGCGCGTTCAAGCTGACGCTGAACGAACCGCACCTGGTACGGTTGGAACAGCACCCGTATTATCATTTGCAGCACCCGTACCTGGAGAGTATCGAATACTGGATCACACCGGCGCTGGCGGCCGGCGGCGACGCCAGTTGTCAGCATCCGGTACGCATCACCATTGGCCAGCAGGAGGAACTGCCCTTTGCCCGACCGGTACAACGCAGCATGAGCCTCGGCTGGTGTTATCTGGCGCTCAACCTGCGACGCGGCGCACTCAGCCAGGCCCAGGGCAAGAAGCTGCTGATGCTGATCCAGCAGTCTGGCCTGCTGGCCAACCTGCCGATCCCCAATGGCGTCATCACCCCCAGCCAGGAAATGCTGCCTGGCTGGGCCATTCCGCAGCACTCGGCCGCTAAAAACCTGGCGTTGCCACCAAAACTCACGCTGCTGTATCGCCCGCCGGTGGAACTGATGACGGTAACCCAGGCGCTGAAAGCGCTATTGGCCGAACACGGCTGTGAGTTGGAGATCCGTTATTTTTCCGGTAAGCGTTGGCAGAGCGCGGAACAAATCGCCGAGGCCGATTTGCTGCTGGCCGATAATCTGATCGGTGAAGCACCGGAGGCAACCTTGGAAAGCTGGCTGCGGCAGGACGCGCTGTGGCAGGCCATTTTGCCGCCGTCCGCGGCCCGCCAGCAGACGCACAGGCTGCGGCAAATTCAGCAATACCCGGACGAGTCGCGGCGCTTTGCCGCAATGCAGTCTTATTATCAACAATTGATGGAGACGGCGATCATCACTCCGCTGTTCAATTATCAATATCAGGTCAGTGCGCCGCCACGCATTCATGGCGTCACGCTCACCGCTCACGGCTGGTTTGATTTTTGCCAGGCCTGGTTGCCCCCGCCGGTGGCGTAACCGCCGCTACGCCCAGCCCATCAGTTCTGCTACCATAATGCTGACCAATGTCTTTTATCAGGCCGCCCGAATGTGTATCGGGAATGGCCGCAGCAAAGGAATAATTCTATGAGACGTGCCGTAGTGGTATTCAGCGGTGGACAAGACTCCACGACCTGCTTGATCCAGGCTTTGCAGCAGTATGACGAGGTTCACTGCATCACCTTCGATTACGGCCAGCGCCATCGCGCTGAGATTGACGTGGCTCAGGAACTGTCACACTCGCTCGGCGCCAAGGCCCACAAGATCCTGGACGTCGGCTTGCTCAACGAACTGGCAATCAGCAGCCTGACCCGCGACAACATTCCGGTTCCGGCGTTTGGTAGCGAAACCGAGGGCGGCCTGCCGAGCACCTTCGTACCGGGCCGCAATATCCTGTTCCTGACACTGGCAGCCATCTATGCCTATCAGGTGGAAGCGGAAGCGGTAATTACCGGGGTGTGCGAAACCGACTTTTCCGGTTATCCGGACTGTCGCGACGAATTCGTCAAGGCGCTCAATCAGGCCATCGTGCTGGGCATCGCCCGCGATATTCGTTTTGAAACGCCGCTGATGTGGCTTAACAAGGAGGAAACCTGGGCGCTGGCGGATTATTACCATCAGCTTGACCGCATACGCCAGGATACCCTGACCTGCTATAACGGCATCAAGGGCGACGGCTGTGGCGAATGCGCTGCCTGCCACCTGCGCGCCAATGGCCTGACGCAGTATCAAAGCCGACAAGCCGACATCATGGCGAGCCTGAAGCAAAAAACCGGGCTGATCTAAGCTCTGCAAGGGCGGCACTCATAGCCGCCCATCGCCCGTGGCGTTGATTACCGGCTGCTGCAGGCTCATCAGGTGCTCACGCAGCTCCCCTTCAATCGGTAACGCCCGCTGAGTTTTCAAGTCAACGCAAACAAAAGTCAGCAGCGCATCCGCCACCGCTGAACCTTGTGGTTCCAGGGTCACCTTCTGGCTCAGCACGCCGCTTTTGCCGTTCAACTGTTCCATCCGGCTGTCGATGCGCAACCTGTCACCCAGCACCGCCGGCTTGCGGTAATTGATGTTGATATTCACCACGATGAAGGCGATGTTGTTTTCCGTCATCCAGCGGAAGGCATCCAGATTATCCAGCCATTCCCAGCGAGCCTCCTCCAGGAACTCCAGATAGCGAGCGTTATTAACATGTTGATAAACATCAAGGTGATAACCGCGGACTTTAATCAAGGTTTGCATAATGCACGTTCGCTCCTGCCCGGTGGTAACAAAATAAGGCGAGGCGATAGATTGCGCCCCGCCAATGTGAGAATGTGTCACACACTGGTATGACCTGTAAAAATGTAGCAGAGGAATGCGGCGGCCAGCATATTTTGCCACGCGGCCGCGATCCGGATCACATTTTCAGCCGGCCACGATTACGTTCAAACAACGACAAACCTATGCCTGGCACCTCCTGTAACTGGTCAATTTCGGTAAACGGCCCATGCTGCTCGCGGTAGCGCACGATCGCCTCGGCCTTTTTCAACCCAACGCCATTGAGCACGCTGGCCAACTGTTCCGCATCCGCCTGATTGATGCTTACCGTCGCTTCAACCTCGGCGGCTGCCGTCGGCGCTTTTGCCGCAGAGGCCGTCGTGGCGGCTTTTTGGCCCGCAGCCGGTTTCTCCGCCGCCATCGCCGGCGCCAGCGTCAGCAGCAACAACGTGGTTGCCAACAGGGTTTTGATGCTGTGCCGATAACCTTGAACCTGACTGATTTCGTTTGATGTCATTGCTGTATCCTCCTTGTATTTGACAGCACGGTCACCTTGCGGCAGATACTCGGCGACAGCAATCGACGGATGTTAAATATGGAAAAGGCCGCGAAAGCGGCCTTTGGTGATTACATCGGGTTGCAGAAAAATGCGCGGGTTATTGCGGCTGTTGTTCGGCGGCGCCCATTTTGATCTTGGCTTCTTTGCGCAGATTGGCCAGCAGCGAATCGAAGGTTACGCCGATCGCGCTTTCCTGCATTTTGCCGGCAAAGGTTTTCATTTCATCAGCCGGCAGCGTTCCTGGCTTCACCGCCTCCAGGGCAATCAGCACTACGTTGTCCTGGCGATCCTGTGACATACCGTATACCGGCTTGCCTTGCTGCGGGTGCGGCAGGGCAAATACGCTTTCGGTCAGTTGGCTATCTTCCGGCGCACGCGCCATCTTCTGCACGGCACCAAAGCTCAGGCCGGCCGCTTTCAACGCCTCATCGCCCTTACCCTGCTTCAGTTCGACCAGCAGCTTCTCGCCCTGCAGTTTGGCCTGCTGCACCGCCTTGTTGCGCTTAACCAGCTCGGCAACGTGATCCTTTACCTTGTCAAATGGTTCAACGCCTTCCGGCTTGTGACCCGAGACGCGAATAACAAAGGCGCGATCGCCCTCAACGTTGATCACATCCGAGTTGCTACCCGGACTACCGTTTTCGCCGATCAGCGAGCCGTCGAAGATCGCCTGCACCACCGGTTTGAAGTTCAGTTCAGCCGGCACGTTATCCCGTGTGAACCAGGCGGTTTTCGCAGCTTTTACGCCTGCGGCTTCTTCTGCCGACGCCAGCGACTCGTTGTCATTGGTAGCGGCTTCGCTGACTTTTTGCTGCAACGCATAATAGGCGTCGACCGCTTTCTCTTGCTTGACCTTGTCGGCGATGCTGTCACGTACTTCGCTCAACGGCTTGAGCTTTTCCGGCTCAACGTCATTGAGGCGTACGATCAGGTAGCCTACCGAGGATTTCACTACGCCGGAAAGCTGGCCTTTTTCGCTCAGTTTGGCTTCTTTCAGCTCGTCTGCGGTGGTATCAGGCTCCAACCAACCCAGCTCGCCGCCGTTGCGTTTGGAGATGATGTCGGTGGACTTCTCTTTTGCCAGCGTGGCGAAGTCGGCGCCTTTGTTCAGCTCATCCAGCACCGCCTTGGCTTCGGCTTCGGTTTTCAGCTGGATGACGCTGTAGTTCTTGCGTTCCGGCTGGCCGTAGCTGCTTTTGTGCTGGTCGTAATACGCGCTGATGTCCGCATCGTTTACCGTGATCTTGCTTTGCATCGCGGCGGCATCCATCGGGATATAGCTGACTTCCACCTGCTCTGGCGCAATGAAGCTGTTCTTGTTCTGGTTGTAATACTCTTTGAGCTCGTCATCGCTGACGTTCTGCTTGGCTTGCAACGCATTCAGATCGATGGTTGCCAGGCGCACATCACGCTCTTGCAATACCAGCGCGGCCATCGCGTCAGACTCGCTCGGCAGGACGAAGCCGGAGTTGCCGAACGCCTGGATCACCTGCTGGTTAAGCAGTTGCTGGCGCATTGACTGCGCATAGTTGTCGGCGCTGTACCCCATGCGGGTGATCAGATCGAGATACTTGGCGTTATCGAACTGGCCGTTAGTCTGGAAATAAGGCGCTTTGCGAATCGCATCCTTGACCTGATCGTCGCTGATGCTCAGACCCAGTTTCTTGGCGTACTGATCAAGCAGCATGTTGTCGATCAGCTGTGACAGCGCCTGTTGGCGCAGCTGCTGCATGTAACCTTCATTACCGGCCAGCGCAGAGAACTGTTCGCCCAACTGCTGCTGCATACGGCTACGTTCGCTCTGGAAGGCCTGCTCCAGCTGAGCGCGTTCGATCACCTGGCCATTTACTTTCGCTGCATAATCGCCGGAACCGCCGATCAGGTAGTTACCCACCCCGGTCAATACAAATGACAAGATGATCAGGGCCAGGATTATTTTGAGCACGACGTTGTTAGCTGCCGCGCGTAAATTGTCCATCATAGTGTGACAACGCTCCGCTGTGATGTATTCCCTTTATGCGTCAGACTGCTGGCGCGCCGACTCCTGCACCTATCTCGACCGGGTACTGCACGTACCTGCCGAAGGAGCGTTGCCGTCTTGCTGCAACCCGATGCTGCCGGGCATAGATTAAAAACCCTTGTGCAGGCGCGTTCCCTGCGACAAAAATAAAAAAAGCGCATCAAACGATGCGCCTTGTATCTTACCTTACCAACTCCGTTGCGTCAGGTGATTGTTTGACACAAAACCCATTGACGCTAACCGGTTAGACGCTGCAATCAGTTTACCGCGTCTTTCAGCGCTTTACCTGCACGGAAAGCCGGTACTTTGGCAGCAGCGATTTTGATTTCTTTACCGGTCTGCGGATTACGGCCGGTGCGGGCAGAACGCTCACGCACGGTGAAAGAACCGAAACCAACCAGAGCTACATCATCCCCTTCCTTCAGGGAGTCAGTTACGGATGCAATGATTGCATCTAAAGCACGTCCAGCTGCCGCTTTGGAAATATCAGCACCTGCGGCAATTTTGTCGATCAGTTGTGACTTATTCACTCTATCATCCCCTCTAGAATTCTATCGTCGCGCCGAAAAATCCCTACGGCGCGACAGCGCAGCTGTTATATCAAGCCCGTCGAACCTGTGCAAGTGCCCACAATAGGACAGAACGCAGGCCAACAGTAGTCTAACTTAGCGGCACAAAAAAATACTGGCAAGTCAGAAATGGCTTGCCAGCATAAGTTTTATCAATGGATTTTGCTATACGTCACTATTTTACCGCGATCGGCTGTGCACCGAAGGCCGGGTTCTGCAACGCAATGTTCAAAACTTCATCGATTTTCTGTACCGGATGAATCTCAAGATCGGCAATAACATTGTCAGGGATCTCTTCAAGATCGCGTTTGTTCTCATACGGAATCAATACGGTCTTGATACCGCCGCGGTGGGCTGCCAGCAGTTTTTCCTTTAGGCCACCGATTGGCAGCACCTGACCACGCAAGGTGATCTCGCCGGTCATTGCCACATCGGCACGCACCGGGTTACCGGTCAGGCAAGAGACCAGCGCGGTACACATCGCAATACCGGCGCTTGGACCATCCTTCGGCGTCGCACCTTCCGGCACATGCACGTGGATATCGCGTTTTTCATAGAAATCCGCATTGATGCCCAGCTTGTCGGCGCGCGCGCGCACCACCGTCAACGCAGCCTGAATCGACTCTTGCATGACTTCACCCAGCGAGCCGGTATAGGTCAGCTTGCCCTTGCCCGGTACGCAGGCGGTTTCAATCGTCAGCAAATCGCCGCCGACTTCCGTCCACGCCAGACCGGTGACCTGACCGATGCGGTTTTCGGTATCCGCACGGCCATAATCCACACGCTGAACGCCCAGATAGTCTTTCAGGTTGTCACCGTTGATCTCGATGTGCTTGATCTTCTTGTCCATCAACAGCGTCTTCACCGCTTTACGGCACAGCTTGGAGATTTCACGCTCCAGGCTACGCACCCCGGCTTCGCGGGTGTAATAGCGGATAATGCCGATAATGGCGCTGTCATCAACCGTCAGCTCGTTTTTCTTCAACGCGTTACGTTCGATCTGCTTCGGCAGCAGGTGCTGTTTGGCGATGTTCAGCTTCTCGTCTTCGGTATAACCGGACAGACGGATCACTTCCATACGGTCCAGCAATGGCGCCGGGATATTCATCGAGTTCGAGGTGGCGACAAACATCACGTCGGACAGATCGTAATCGACTTCCAGATAGTGGTCGTTGAACGCCACGTTCTGTTCCGGATCCAGCACCTCAAGCAGCGCCGAAGCCGGATCGCCGCGCATGTCGGAAGACATCTTGTCGATCTCGTCCAGCAGGAACAACGGGTTTCTCACCCCGACCTTGGCCATCTTCTGGATCAGCTTGCCCGGCATCGAACCGATGTAGGTACGACGGTGACCGCGGATTTCCGCTTCGTCACGCACGCCACCCAGCGCCATACGCACGTACTGACGACCGGTAGCGCGAGCGATGGATTGCCCCAACGAGGTTTTACCCACCCCTGGTGGCCCCACCAGGCACAGGATCGGCCCCTTGATTTTGCTGACGCGACTTTGCACTGCAAGATACTCAAGGATGCGATCCTTGACCCGCTCCAGGCCGTAGTGATCGGTATCCAGCACTTCTTGCGCCTTGACCAGATCTTTCTTCACCTTGCTGCGCGCGTTCCACGGTACCTGCAACATCCAGTCGATATAACCGCGTACCACGGTCGCTTCCGCCGACATCGGCGACATCATTTTCAGCTTTTGCAGTTCGGCTTCGGTTTTCTCACGCGCTTCTTTCGGCATTTTTGCCGCGTCGATCTTGCGCTTCAGCGCTTCGTGCTCGTCCGGCGCGTCGTCCATCTCACCCAGTTCTTTCTGAATGGCCTTCATCTGCTCATTCAGATAGTACTCGCGCTGGCTCTTTTCCATTTGCTTCTTGACGCGATTACGGATGCGTTTTTCGACCTGCAACAGATCGATTTCCGACTCCATCATCGCCATCAGGTATTCGAGGCGCTCGGTGATGTCAAACATTTCCAGCACCGATTGCTTGTCGCTGAGCTTCAGCGGCATATGCGCGGCAATGGTGTCCGCCAGGCGCGCAGCGTCGTCGATGCTGTTCAGTGACGTCAGCACCTCCGGGGGAATTTTCTTGTTCAGTTTGATGTAGCCTTCAAACTGATTGATTGCCGTGCGTACCAGCACTTCCTGTTCACGCTCGTCGATCGCCGGCGACTCAAGGTATTCGGCCTGAGCGGCAAAATGCTCGCCGCTGTCGGACAGGGTGGTGATACGCGCGCGCTGCAAGCCTTCCACCAGCACTTTTACCGTGCCGTCGGGCAGTTTCAGCATTTGCAGGATCGACGCTACGGTGCCGACCGAGAACAGATCGTTAATGCCAGGTTCATCCGTTGAGGCCTCTTTCTGTGCCACCAGCATGATCTTCTTATCGTGATCCATTGCGGCTTCGAGGCACCGAATCGATTTTTCCCGGCCAACAAATAACGGGATCACCATATGCGGATAAACCACCACGTCGCGCAACGGCAAGACGGGGATTTCAATGCGTTCGGAACGCTCAGGGTTCATAGAGCTCTCTCTTAGTTTAATTTCCGCCAGGATTTAGGGGATTCTCATGAGACGCAAGCATCAAACGTTTCATAAAATCTGGTTATTGAGTATATGGGGATGAATCTCTTACATTCAACGGCAAGAATGCAGGAAAAAGAAATGGGGGATAAAATCCCCCATTTTGTATTAACTTTCTGGTTTGACTGGCGAATTATTCACCGGATGCCTGAGCTTCCGGCTTGCCGTAAATCAACAGCGGTTTGGATTGGCCGGCAATCACCGATTCGTCGATCACCACTTTATCTACGCTGTCCATCGACGGCAGATCGTACATGGTGTCCAGCAGCGCGCCTTCAACAATCGAACGCAGACCACGGGCGCCGGTTTTACGCGCCATGGCTTTCTTGGCAATGGCGTTCAACGCTTCGTCACGGAACTCCAGTTCGACACCTTCCAGATTGAACAGCGCCTGATACTGCTTGGTCAGGGCGTTCTTCGGCTCTTTCAGGATCTGAATCAGCGCGTCTTCGCTCAGTTCGCTCAGGGTGGCTACCACCGGCAAACGGCCGATGAATTCCGGGATCAAACCAAACTTGATCAGATCTTCCGGCTCTGCCTGCAACAGCAGTTCGCCTTCGGTGGCTTTTTCTGCCTCGCCCTTCACGGTCGCGCCAAAGCCAATGCCGGAACCGGTATTCACGCGCTGGCCAATCACCTTGTCCAACCCGGCGAATGCACCGCCGCAGATAAACAGAATCTTGGAGGTATCAACCTGCAGGAATTCCTGTTGCGGATGCTTGCGGCCACCCTGCGGCGGAACCGCGGCAATGGTACCTTCGATCAGCTTCAGCAACGCCTGCTGTACGCCTTCACCCGACACGTCGCGGGTAATCGACGGATTATCGGACTTGCGCGAAATCTTATCGATTTCATCAATGTAAACGATGCCGCGCTGCGCTTTCTGCACGTCATAATCACATTTCTGCAACAGTTTCTGGATAATATTTTCCACGTCCTCACCTACGTAACCGGCTTCGGTCAACGTGGTGGCATCGGCCATGGTAAATGGCACATCCAGGAAACGCGCCAGCGTTTCAGCCAGCAGCGTTTTACCGCTACCGGTCGGGCCAATCAGCAGGATGTTGCTCTTGCCCAACTCGATGCCGTTGCTGGTATCGCCGTTGCGCAGACGTTTGTAGTGGTTGTACACCGCAACCGCCAGCACTTTCTTCGCCTGCTCCTGGCCGATAACATAATCATCCAGGTGGTGGCGGATTTCGTGCGGCGTCGGCAGCGCACTGCGCTCACGATGCGGGGCAACTTCTTTAATCTCTTCGCGAATAATGTCGTTACACAGGTCAACACATTCATCGCAGATATACACTGACGGACCGGCAATCAGCTTACGCACTTCATGCTGGCTTTTGCCGCAGAAAGAGCAGTACAGCAGCTTTCCTGAACCGTCTTTGCGCTTATCTGTCATCAGTAAACCTCTTCTTTTGTCTTTGTCCCGCAGGAAAATCATGGCGGCAGTGCGCCCAAACTGATACCGGGAACGCCGATAATGCTGTACAGAACGGGCTATCCCCGCTCTGTTTACTATAGTCTATCGGCTCGCACTTAACGCTCGCCGGCCGCGTGCTACTAGCTGCGGTGCGTCAGAATGCCGTCGACCAGACCGTATTCTACCGATTCTTCCGCAGTCATAAAGCGATCGCGCTCGGTATCACGGTCGATCTGCTCCAGCGACTGTCCGGTGTGCTGCGCCATCAGCTCGTTCATGCGCGCTTTCACCTTCAGAATTTCCCGCGCGTGGATTTCGATATCCGTCGCTTGCCCCTGATAGCCACCCAGCGGCTGGTGGATCATCACCCGCGAATTTGGCAGGCAGAAACGTTTGCCCTTGGTGCCGGCGGTAAGCAGGAATGACCCCATGGAGCATGCCTGGCCCATACAGATAGTGCTGACATCAGGCTTGATAAATTGCATGGTGTCGTAAATTGACATACCGGCAGTGATCACCCCGCCCGGCGAGTTAATGTACAGGAAAATGTCTTTTTCCGGGCTTTCCGCTTCAAGGAACAGCATCTGTGCCACGATCAGGTTGGCCATGTGGTCTTCAACCTGGCCGGTCAGGAAAATGATGCGCTCTTTCAGCAGGCGGGAATAGATGTCGTAAGAACGCTCCCCGCGTGAGGTCTGCTCAACCACCATCGGCACCAGTGCCATGTGAGGTGCAAATTGATCTTGTTCGCCACTGTATGACATTACCGTCTCCTAATAGAAATTGCCTTGGCGCCATTGTTTGTCGATTCTACTTGAGAACAGCCACGCTGACTACGTTCAAGCATCCGACTCGCGCCACATGACCCTGACGGTCGTTATCATCCCGTGCTCGGCAAACAGCCCTGGTTTATACCAGTTGGGGGGCAGCGGGCGAAATTTCAAGCCCGGTGCGCAACTTTCCGCGATCGCCAGCTGCAGCTTTCGCGCGCACAGGCACCATCATGCCAGCAATCAGCGCCGGCAACAGGGTAAATATAGTGCAAATTGCCTCGCTTAACCTGAGATTAATCAGCCACGTGGCAAAAAGAAAAGCCCGTAACCGAAGTTACGGGCTTTTTCAGATTACACCCGGGGTTCGGCACGCCGCCCCCAAGGTTCAGACATTACGCCTGTTGAGTCTGGTTCATCAGCTCGCTGAAGGTAGTGGCTTTCTCGGTCACCTTCGCTTTGGCCAGCAGCGTTTCAACCGCCTGCTCTTCCAGGGCAACGTTGCGCATGTTGTTCATCAGCTCTTTGTTTTTGCTGTAGAACTCAACCACTTCGCTTGGATCTTCGTACGCGGAAGCCATTTCTTCGATCAGCGCTTTCACGCGATCTTCGTCAGCCTTCAGTTCGTGCGTGCTGATCACTTCGCCCAGCAGCAGACCAACGACAACGCGACGCTTCGCCTGCTCTTCGAACAGTTCACGTGGCAGTTCCAGCGCCTGCTTCTCGTTACCGCCGAAACGCTGTGCAGCCTGACGACGCAGCACGTCGATTTCGCCGTCGATCAGCGCAGCCGGCACGTCGATTTCATTGGCGCTCACCAGACCGTCGATCGCCTGAGTCTTGATGCGGTTACGCACCGCGCCTTTCAGCTCGCGCTCCATGTTTTTACGCACTTCGGCGCGCAGACCTGCAACAGAACCATCAGCCACGCCGAAACGCTTGATGAATTCTTCGGTCAGTTCAGGCAGTTCGCGCTCTTCGACTTTCTTCAGCACGATGGCGAACTTGGCTGCTTTCCCTTTCAGGTTTTCAGCGTGGTAATCTTCCGGGAAGTTGACGTCAATGGTGAATTCTTCACCGGCTTTATGACCTACCAGACCTTCTTCGAAGCCTGGGATCATGCGGCCCTGGCCCATGGCCAGCACGAAGTCGGACGCTTTGCCGCCTTCAAATTCTTCACCGTCGATAGAGCCGCTGAAGTCAACGGTCACGCGGTCTTCAGCTGCTACCGCGCGGTCGGTGTCTTTCCAGCTCGCCTGCTGCTTGCGCAGGGTGTCCAGCATGGTGTCGACATCGGCATCGTTAACTTCTACTACCGGTTTTTCAACTTCGATGCTTTCCAGGCCTTTCAGCTCGACTTCCGGATACACTTCGAACTCGACGGAGAAATTGAAGTCTTCGCCTTCTTTATACTCGCCCGGCACGTAGTTTGGTGCGCCGGCCGGGTTGATTTTTTCCTTGATGATCGCGTCAACGAAGTTGCGCTGCATCAGGTCGCCCAGCACGTCTTGACGAACAGAGGCGCCATAACGCTGCTCAACGATGTTCATTGGCACTTTGCCTTTACGGAAACCGTCAATACGCACGCTTTTCGCTGCATTGATCAGCTCTTTTTTTACTGCCTGCTTGATAGTATCGGCGGGTACAGTAATAGAGAGACGGCGCCCAAGGCCTTGAGTGGTTTCTACTGAAACTTGCATCTTGTTACCTCAAAAATATCACAGTGCTCGGTCAACCCCGTTCCAAGAACCAGGACGGCTGCATTACAGAACCGAGTTCCCTGATGCCGAGAGCGTCCCGAAACCATTCCGAAAAATAAGACGCGACATTATAGCGGCGCATGCGGAGCGAGTCGAGGAAAGCAAGACGGTGCATGCGCGTTAAAACTCACACTTTTACCGATTTCCGCTAAAAAATCGCCGTTGCCGACCTTTCTGCGTTGCATCTCGTATGGGCCGCGTCGTCGTCAAAAACAGAAACGGCCCGTAGGCCGTTTCAAAATTCGTCAGTAGTAATACCCTAGATCGAGGCTAAAGTTCCACTGATACCTGAGTTTTTACGCTTCAGGCCAAGGTCCCAGCCCCGCGACAGGGTGGCGAAGCAGGAACGGTGTCCTGCAGGCCCTCCCATTCCTTCTGGGTATAGGTATGCAGCGCCAGCGCATGCACGCCGTCAGCCAGTTCATCGGCCAATACGCCATATATGGAACGATGGCGAGTCAGAAAACGTTCGCCGAGAAAGCGATCGCTGACCATTACCACCTTGAAATGACTTTCTGAACCCGCCGGAACGTTATGACGATAGCTTTCATCAACCACTTCCAGATACGCGGGCTCGAACGCCGCCCTTAACTTTGCTTCTATTTGCTCGCGAATCATAGGATCTCCTTACAACACCGGCAGAGGACCATGCCATCTAGTTCAATATTAGCCGGTTTTGCCCCCGTTAGAATATTCCTATCGTAAATTTCTGCACTTTGCGGTGAAAAAACAGCCAACGCCGGCCTTTGCTTGGGGTTTATCTGATTGAGAGCGGCAAAAAAGCATGTTTTTATCAACGGTAGGTAAAAAATTGTCACTCGGGCGCGTTGAGCACTTCCCCCGGCCGGCGGCGATGCTATGATGTCAACAATATATTGTTGGCTATCCCGCTCAGATTATTACTATTCCATCGAGAATGAGACAGTAACTATGTTAAAGAAACTTTGTCTTCCCTTCCTGGCCGCATTACTGCTGGCCGGTTGCGCTACCAGCAGCAATACCCTGAACGTTACGCCAAAGATTGTGCTGCCGACGCAGGATCCGACTCTGCAAGGCGTGACCATCAGTATCAACGGCGCTGACCAGCGTAAAGATCAGGCGCTGGCCAAAGTGAACCGCGACGGCCAATTGGTGACCCTCACGCCATCACGCGATCTGCGTTTCCTGTTGCAAGAAGTGCTGGAAAAACAAATGGGCGCTCGCGGCTACATGATCGGCCCGGACGGCGCGGTAGACCTGCAAATCATCGTCAACAACCTGTATGCCGACGTTTCCGAAGGCAATCTGCGTTATAACATCACCACCAAAGCCGACATCTCCATTATTGCAGTGGCGAAAAACGGCAACAAGCAGGTGAAGAACTACCGCTCAACCTATAATGTGCAGGGCGCGTTCACCGCGACCAATGACAAAATCACCAATGCGGTCAACACCGTGCTGGGCGACGTCATCGCCGATATGGCGCAAGACACCAGCGTCAACGACTTTATCAAGCAGAACGCACGTTAATGCGTTAGTGCCCAGTATTGCCCGGGCGACCGGGCAGTACAGACAGGGATCTCATGTCGAAACAGTACTTTAATATCTTCACCCAGCGTAACTCCGTGGTTCTGCTGCTACTGGGTTTTGCGTCGGGTTTGCCGCTGGCTCTCACCTCCGGCACCCTGCAAGCCTGGATGACCGTCGAGAATATCGATCTCAAGACCATCGGCATTTTTTCGCTGGTGGGTCAGGCCTATGTATTCAAATTCCTCTGGTCGCCGTTTATGGATCGCTACACGCCGCCGTTCCTTGGCCGGCGGCGTGGCTGGCTGCTGATCAGCCAGCTACTGCTGGTGGCGGCCATTGTGGCGATGGGCTTTATGAACCCGGCACAACACCTGTGGTGGCTGGCAACATTGGCAGTACTGGTAGCGTTTTGCTCTGCGTCGCAGGACATCGTGTTCGATGCCTACAAAACCGATTTGCTGGCGGCAGAAGAACGAGGTGCCGGCGCAGCGATTTCGGTACTGGGCTATCGGCTGGCGATGCTGGTTTCCGGTGGATTGGCGCTGTGGCTGGCCGATCGCTATTTTGGCTGGCAATCGACCTACTGGTTGATGGCCGGTCTGATGCTGATCGGCATTGCCGCTACGCTATGGGCGCCGGAGCCAGATGACAGCATTGCCGCCCCACGCACCCTCGAACAGGCAGTGGTCGCGCCGCTACGCGACTTTTTTGCGCGCAACAATGCCTGGCTGATCCTGCTGCTGATCGTAATGTACAAAATGGGCGACGCCTTCGCCGGCAGTCTCAGCACCACCTTTTTGATCCGCGGCGTCGGCTTTGATGCCGGTGAGGTCGGTTTGGTCAACAAAACGCTTGGGTTGTTTGCCACCATCGTCGGCGCGCTGTTTGGCGGCGTATTGATGCAGCGCCTCAGCCTGTTCCGCGCGCTGATGCTGTTCGGCCTGCTGCAGGCCGTTTCAAACCTGGGCTACTGGATCCTGGCGGTTACCGACAAGAATATCATCACCATGGGTAGCGCCATCTTCCTGGAAAACCTGTGCGGCGGCATGGGTACCGCAGCCTTCGTCGCGCTGCTGATGACGCTGTGCAACAAATCGTTCTCCGCCACCCAGTTTGCGCTGCTGTCGGCGCTGTCCGCCGTCGGTCGCGTCTATGTCGGCCCCATCGCCGGCTGGTTTGTCGAAGCGCACGGCTGGCCGTTGTTCTATCTGTTCTCCATTGCCGCCGCCCTGCCAGGACTGCTGCTGCTGGCGGTGTGCCGCCAGACGCTGGAATACACGCAAAAAACCGACCACTTCATGCCACGCAGCAAATTCCGCCAGCTCTACCGCTGGGCGCTGCGCCTGCTGGCCCTCGGTTGCTCACTGCTGGGTATCTGGTTGTTGCTGTTGATCGTTGGTGCGCTGGGCTGGGGCGTGCTGCCAGTGCTGACCGACGGCGTTTTACAGCTCGGCGCTGCGCTGAGCCTGCTGGGTATTGCCATGGGCAGTCTGCTGGACTATCTGGCGCTGCGCCGTACGCAGCTCGCCTGACGCCACGGCCGGCGTAACCGCCGGCCGTCAAAAAAGCGTAAGCAGGATGAATTAATTCTGCAAAAAAAATATAATTGCGGCGCAAATAATTTTTTTATCCGACTAATGCACTCGGAAATAAAATTAAATTCACCTTTGATACACATTTATTTTACATTAAATAAACCTTTCCCTGTCATTTAAAAAAAACCGTTTTTGCTCGTTAAAACAGCTTACCTTTATTTTTCCTTAACATAGAGGTCACTCGTCACGATTCAGCGCGCCAACGCGTTGTTGCCATTGGTAAATTGTCACGCAACGTTACATCTGTGACCCCCTTAACAGAAAGTGTCAACAAGCCGCTGACACAACCCTAAGCATGTTTACAGTACTGCAACCTTCCCGTAAAATGCCCGCACACATGAAACGACAATAGAGCCTTTGTAATTGAGGTCGTTAGATGAGACTTAAGAAATACAATAAAAGTATTGGGATGCTGTCATTAATTGCATCCACTGTAATGCTCAGTGGTTGCGATATGGTTCTGATGAATCCCAAAGGAGCAATAGGTGTTGAGCAACGGACACTGATACTCACCGCGATCGCTTTGATGCTGATCGTGGTGATACCAGTTATTATCATGGCGTTCGCCTTTGCCTGGAAGTACCGTGCTTCCAACAAAGACGCCAAGTACAGTCCTAACTGGTCACACTCCAACAAGATCGAAGCGGTCGTCTGGACCATTCCTATCATTATCATCGCCATCCTTGGCACCATTACCTGGAAAACCACCCACGAACTGGATCCATTCAAGCCGATTGTCACCGACAAGAAGCCAATGACCATTGAAGTGGTGTCGCTGGACTGGAAATGGTTGTTCATCTATCCGGAGCAGGGTATCGCAACGGTAAATGAACTGGCCTTCCCGAAGGATGTTCCAGTCGAATTCAAGATCACCTCTAACTCGGTAATGAACTCGTTCTTTATTCCTCAGTTAGGTGGGCAGATTTATGCGATGGCCGGCATGCAGACCAAACTGCATCTGATCGGCAACGAAGCGGGCAAATACGACGGTATTTCCAGCAGCTTCAGCGGTCGCGGGTTCTCCGGAATGAAATTCACCGCCATTGTCACGCCGACCGAAGGCGACTTCGATCAGTGGGTGGCCAAGGTGAAAGAATCCTCCAAGAATCTTAATACCACCGACGACTTTAACAAACTGGCTGAGCCGAGTGAAAACAACCCGGTTGAGTACTTCTCCACTGTCAAACCGAATTTGTTCAAGGAAACAATTGGCAAATTCATGGGTGATATGCACACGCACAAGAGCGCAGTGACTACTGCACACGAAGGCATGGACATGAACCAGGGTATGGACATGGGCGAACATGCTCACGCCGGAGCCGAGGAATAATCTGATGTTGGGAAAATTAACGCTTGATGCGGTTCCGTACCATGAACCGATCATCATGGTCACCGTTGCTGCAATTATCGTTGGAGGCCTGGCACTGCTGGCGCTGCTAACATATTTGGGCAAATGGAAATGGTTGTGGAGCGAATGGCTGACCTCCGTTGACCATAAAAAAATTGGTATCATGTACATTATCGTGGCGATGGTCATGCTGTTGCGCGGTTTTGCCGATGCCATCATGATGCGTAGCCAGCAGGCGCTTGCGTCCGCCGGCGAGGCCGGATTCCTGCCGCCGCACCACTACGACCAGATCTTCACCGCCCACGGCGTGATCATGATCTTCTTCATGGCGATGCCTTTCGTGGTCGGCCTGATGAACGTGGTGGTTCCGCTGCAAATCGGTGCGCGTGACGTTGCCTTCCCGTTCCTGAACTCCCTGAGCTTCTGGTTCTTCGTGGTCGGTGTCGTCCTGATCAACATCTCCCTGGGGGTCGGTGAATTCGCACAGACCGGCTGGTTGGCGTATCCGCCACTGTCGGGCAAAGAGTACAGTCCTGGCGTCGGGGTCGATTACTGGATCTGGAGTCTGCAGATTTCCGGTCTGGGTACCTTGCTGACCGGTGTGAACTTCTTCGCCACCATTCTGAAGATGCGTGCCCCAGGCATGCCGCTGATGAAAATGCCGGTGTTCACCTGGGCAGCGCTGTGTACCAACGTGCTGATCATCGTTTCATTCCCAATTCTGACCGTCACCATTGCGTTGCTGACCCTGGATCGCTATCTGGGCACCCATTTCTTTACCAATGATATGGGCGGCAACATGATGATGTACATCAACCTGATTTGGGCCTGGGGCCACCCGGAAGTGTACATTCTGGTTCTGCCGGTGTTCGGTGTGTTCTCCGAAGTTACCGCGACCTTCTCGAAGAAACGCCTGTTTGGCTACACCTCTCTGGTGTGGGCAACCATCGCGATTACCGTGCTGTCGTTCATCGTATGGCTGCACCACTTCTTCACCATGGGGTCCGGCGCGAACGTTAACGCCTTCTTCGGTATTGCCACCATGATCATTTCCATCCCGACCGGGGTGAAAATCTTCAACTGGCTGTTCACCATGTATCAGGGTCGCATTCAGTTCAACTCGGCAATGCTGTGGACCATCGGCTTCATCATCACCTTCTCCATCGGTGGTATGACCGGCGTACTGCTGGCCGTTCCGGGTGCCAACTTCGTACTGCACAACAGCCTGTTCCTGATCGCGCACTTCCATAACGTGATTATCGGCGGTGTGGTGTTCGGTTGCTTTGCTGGCCTGACCTACTGGTTCCCGAAATCCTTCGGCTTCACGCTGAACGAAACCTGGGGTAAACGTGCCTTCTGGTTCTGGATCATCGGCTTCTTCGTTGCCTTCATGCCGCTGTATGCGCTGGGCTTTATGGGGATGACCCGTCGTATCAGCCAGAACATCAACCCTGAGTTCCACCCTCTGCTGCTGGTGGCTGCAGGTGGTGCGGTACTGATTGCCTGCGGTATCCTGTGTCAGTTGATTCAGATCTTCGTCAGCGTTCGTGACCGCGATCAGAACCGTGACCTGACCGGTGACCCATGGGGCGGCCGTACGCTGGAGTGGGCGACATCGTCTCCACCTCCATTCTATAACTTCGCTGTAGTACCAGAAATTCACGACCGTGATGCATTCTGGGACATGAAAGAAAAAGGCGAAGCGTATAAGAAACCGGCGAAATACGAACCGATCCATATGCCTAAGAATACCGGCGCCGGCGTTATCATCGCCTTCTTCAGCCTGATATTCGGTTTCGCAATGATCTGGGAAATTTGGTGGATGGCGCTGGCCGGCTTCATCGGCATGATCGTAGTCTGGATTGCCAAGAGCTTCGACCAAGATGTTGATTACTATGTGCAGGTTGACGAAATCGAGCACATTGAAAACCAACACTATGAACAAATCAGCAAAGCAGGCGTGAAACATGTCAACTGATACTCTGACTAACCATAACGCAGCCCATGCAGAGCATGGGCACCACGATGCAGGAGAAACCAAAGTCTTCGGATTTTGGATCTACCTGATGAGCGACTGTATTTTGTTTGCGAGCTTGTTCGCGACTTATGCAGTCCTGGTGAACGGGACCGCTGGCGGTCCCTCAGGCAAAGACATCTTCGATCTGAAGTTTGTTCTGGTTGAAACTTTCCTGCTGCTGTTCAGCTCCATCACCTACGGTATGGCGATGATCGGCATGAACAAAGGGAAAGTGGGCAGCGTCAATACCTGGCTGTTCCTGACCTTCCTGTTCGGTCTCGGCTTCGTGGCGATGGAAATCTATGAATTCCATCACCTGATCGCCGAAGGCTTCGGCCCGGATCACAGTGCATTCCTGTCCAGCTTCTTTGCGCTGGTCGGTACTCACGGTCTGCACGTGTCTGCCGGTCTGGTCTGGATCATCATCATGATGATTCAGGTGAGCAAGCATGGCCTGACGTCAACCAACAAGACTCGCCTGATGTGCCTGAGCCTGTTCTGGCACTTCCTGGACGTGGTCTGGATCTGCGTATTTACCGTTGTTTACCTGCTGGGGGTTATGTAATGAGCCATTCATCCCATGAAACCTCTCACGGCGGCGCAAGCCACAGCAGCGTTAAGTCATATGTGATCGGCTTTATTCTGTCGGTCATCCTGACGGTAATTCCATTCTCGATGGTCATGAGCGGCACCGCCTCTCATGCTACCATCCTGGCGGTCGTGGTCGGCATGGCGGTTATCCAGGTGATTGTTCACCTGGTTTACTTCCTGCACATGAATACCTCATCGGAAGAGCGCTGGAACCTGGTGGCATTGCTGTTCACCGCTATGATCATCGGTATCGTTGTTGTGGGTTCACTCTGGATTATGTACAACCTCAACATCAATATGATGGTCAGTTAAGAGCCGAGCTGCACGTGATGATTAAGCAATACCTGCAAGTAACCAAACCAGGAATTATTTTCGGCAATTTAATTTCTGTCGTTGGGGGATTCCTGTTGGCTTCCAAAGGAAGCATCGACTATCCCCTGTTTCTCGCTACCCTGGTGGGTGTCTCGTTGGTTGTCGCCTCGGGCTGTGTGTTTAACAACTACATTGACCGCGACATCGACAAGAAAATGGAGAGAACGAAGAATCGGGTGCTGGTAAAGGGCCTGATCGCGCCGAATGTCACTCTGGTTTACGCTACCGCGCTGGGTATTGCTGGTTTTGCGTTGCTGTATACCGCAGCCAACCCGCTGGCCATGTGGCTGGCGGTGATGGGCTTCGTAGTTTATGTCGGCGTCTATAGCCTGTACATGAAACGCCACTCGGTTTACGGCACCCTGATCGGCAGCCTGTCCGGCGCTGCGCCACCGGTTATCGGTTATTGCGCAGTGACCAACGAGTTCGACGCCGGTGCGTTGATCCTGCTGGCTATCTTTAGCCTGTGGCAGATGCCGCATTCTTATGCGATTGCCATCTTCCGCTTTAAAGATTACCAGGCGGCCAACATCCCGGTATTGCCGGTCGTAAAAGGTATTTCCGTAGCGAAAAACCACATCACGGTCTACATCCTGGCGTTTATGATTGCCACGCTGATGCTGACCCTGAGCGGTTACGCCGGTTATAAATACCTGGTGGTGGCGGCAGCCGTCAGCGTATGGTGGCTGGGCATGGCCCTGCGCGGTTACAAAACCGAAAATGACAGCATTTGGGCACGCAAACTGTTTGTGTTCTCAATCGTTGCCATCACTTCGTTGAGCGTGATGATGTCAATTGACTTCAGCGCTACCGCCTCACCGGACGCATTACTGACTTACGTTTGGTAACGAAAGGGCCGCTTAGCGGCCCTTTTTATTTGTCTCGTCGAAAATCGATCAAACTGTAATATCTGCTAAACAACAATACGTTTACCCCCCCTGCCCTTCACTTTAAAATGATGCATCTTTGCAGAGGCCATTCCGTCAGACGCTGTCGTTCAGAGTCTGACGGAATGGTTTTTATTGAGGTTTGATGGTGCATGAACGATAACACAATGACGCCGCTGGAACGCCGAGCGACTTGGGGACTAGGGACAGTATTTTCATTACGCATGCTGGGCATGTTTATGGTGCTGCCGGTTCTCACCACCTACGGCATGGCGCTGAATGGCGCCAGCGAGGCGTTGATCGGCATCGCCATCGGTATTTATGGCCTGGCGCAGGCCATTTTCCAAATCCCGTTCGGTTTGGTGTCCGACCGTATTGGCCGCAAACCGTTGATCGTCGGCGGCCTGCTGATCTTCGCGCTGGGCAGCGCGATCGCCGCAGTCAGCGATTCGATCTGGGGCATTATTATCGGTCGTGCGCTGCAAGGCTCGGGGGCGATTGCCGCCGCGGTCATGGCATTATTATCGGATCTGACGCGCGAGCAGAACCGCACCAAGGCGATGGCGTTTATCGGCATCAGCTTTGGCATTACCTTCGCTATCGCCATGGTGCTCGGCCCGATCGTCACCCATTCGCTGGGTCTGCATGCGCTGTTCTGGATGATCGCCGCGTTGGCGCTGGCCGGCATTGTCATCACGCTGGCGGTGGTGCCGTCGGCTGACAGTCACATATTGAATCGCGAATCGGGCATCGTGCGCGGCAGCTTTAGCAAGGTGCTGAGCAACTCACGCCTGCTGAAGCTGAATTTTGGCATTATGTGCCTGCATATTCTGCTGATGTCGAGCTTTGTCGCGCTGCCGCTGGCGATGGAAAAAGCCGGATTGGCCGCCAGCCAGCACTGGATGGTGTACCTGGTTACCATGTTGGTGTCGTTCGCCGCGGTGGTGCCGTTTATCATTTATGCCGAAATGAAGCGCCGCATGAAACAGGTATTCATGGGTTGCGTGGCGGTACTGTTCTGCGCTGAAGTGCTACTGTGGTTCTCCGGCCAGCACCTGTGGGGCATTATCGCTGGCGTGCAGCTGTTCTTTATGGCGTTTAACGTGATGGAAGCCATTTTGCCGTCGTTGATCAGCAAGGAATCACCGGCGGGCTACAAAGGAACGGCAATGGGCGTATATTCCACCAGCCAGTTTATCGGTGTGGCGATTGGCGGCAGTCTCGGCGGCTGGCTGTATGGGCTACAGGGCGCTGGCGCGGTGTTCATCGCTGGCGCGGTGATTGCCGCCGTCTGGTTTGTTGTCAGCAGCACCATGAAGGAACCGCCTTACGTCAGCAGCCTGCGCATTACGCTCTCCGAACTGGCCGTCAAGGATTCGGCGCTGGAAAGCCGTTTGAAAGCTCAGCCGGGAGTTGCTGATGTGGTTGTGGTGCCAGAGGAACGCAGTGCCTACGTGAAGATTGATACCAAACAGACCGATCGCGGCCGGCTAGAAGCGCTGGTCAACGCGCTCTAGAGCAAACACAGACCGGGCCATGCCGGTCTGTAGCTTTCTGATGCCGTACAATCACCGCCGCGACAATGTCAGTCGCGGAAATTCTTGAACTGGAACGGCTGCCCCAAATCCCCACCGCGCACCAGTGCCATAACGCTTTGCAGGTCGTCACGCGATTTACCGGTCACCCGCACCTCTTCGCCCTGGATCTGCGCCTGAACCTTCAGCTTGCTGTCTTTGATCAGTTTCACGATCTTCTTCGCCAGCGTGGTTTCAATACCCTGCTTCAATTTGGCGTTAACGCTATAGGTTTTGCCGCTGTGCTCCATCTCTTCAGGGATCTCCAGCGCCGCACCTTCTATACCGCGTTTGGCCAGTTTTTCACGTAAAATATCAACCAGCTGATTCACTTGGAAATCAGACTCGCTGGCTACCTTGATAGTTTCATTTTTTTCGTTAAGCTCGAAGCTGGCCGGAACATTGCGAAAATCCCAACGGGTGCCAAGATCGCGGGTCGCGTTCTCCACGGCGTTGCGTACTTCCTGCATATCAATTTCGGAAACGATGTCGAAAGATGGCATACTTCTTCCTCCTGAATTAAAGCCCAATTGAGCGGGCGATTTCGATGGCGAGCATGATACCCGCTTTACTGGCTCAGGCAAAACGCCAATGCCACGCTCAGCCCCCGAATCACAACGGAAAAGTCTATAATAAACCTGATATATGCGCGGGAAAACCGCCGTTACTCCAAGGAGGCTGGATGAAAATAACAATTCTTGGTTGCGGTGCACTCGGGCAACTGTGGCTTGCGCGGCTTTATCAGCAAGGCCATGATGTGCAGGGATGGTTACGCGTTCCGCAGCCGTTTTGCGCGGTTAACGTCATCGAGCCAGAGGGCAATTCCTTTAATCGCAATTTGCCTACCAACGATCCCGAACACCTGAGCCAGAGCGAATTGCTGCTGGTGACGCTCAAAGCCTGGCAGGTTTCTGGCGCGGTCAGCTCGCTATTGCCCAAGCTGAATCCGCAGTGCGCCATTTTGTTATTGCACAACGGCATGGGTACGCAAGATGAGCTACCGGCCACGCAGCAGCCGATGCTGCAAGGCACCACCACCCACGCCGCACGCCACGATGGCAATACCATTATTCATGTCGCCAATGGTACCACCCATATTGGCCCAACCAGCCCGGCGGCCACCCAGCTCAGTCATTTGGCGGAAGTATTGCATCAGGCGCTGCCAGACGTCGCCTGGCACAATAATATTGCCGCCGCCAACTGGCAAAAACTGGCGGTAAACTGTGTCATTAATCCGCTCACTGCGCTGTATGACTGCCGCAATGGCGATTTAGTGCAATACCCGGCGCAGATAACGGCGATTTGTCGCGAGGTTTCCAGCGTCATGGAAATGGAAGGACACCATACCTCATGCGAAGGTTTGCAGTATTACGTCATGCAGGTCATTGAAAGTACAGCGGATAATATTTCTTCGATGTTGCAGGACATCCGCGCCCAACGGCACACCGAGATCGATTACATTACCGGTTATCTACTGCGTCGGGCGCGCAGCCACGGCCTTATCCTAGAGGAAAATGCCCGGCTGTTTGATTTGATTAAGCGAAAGGAAAGTGTTTATGAACGTATTGGTCTGTCTGGCGCCTGGTAGCGAAGAAACCGAAGCCGTCACCGCCATCGACTTGCTGGTTCGCGCCGGCATTGACGTCACGACCGCCAGCGTAGCCAGCGATGGCGATCTGACCATTGTCTGTTCACGCGGTGTAAAGCTGCTGGCGGATGCCCCACTGGTAGCTATTGTTGACCAGCCATTTGACGCTATCGTGCTGCCCGGCGGAGTCAAAGGCGCAGAGTGTTTCCGTGACAGCCCGCTACTGGTAGAAAAAGTGCGGCAAATGCATTTACAAGGTAAGTACGTTGCTGCCATTTGCGCCGCACCAGCGCTGGTTTTACAGCATCACGATCTGTTCCCGGTCGGGAATATGACCGGCTTTCCTGGTTTGAAACAGCAAATCCCGCAAGATAAATGGATGGAACGCCGCGTGGTGTATGACGCACGGGTAAAGTTGCTGACCAGCCAAGGTCCCGGTACCGCCATGGAGTTCAGCCTGAAATTGATCGACCTGCTGTTGGGGAAAGCCAAAGCGGCTGAAGTAGCCGCACAGCTGGTATTGATCCCAGGGATGTACGATTACCGCGACGGCGAAGAAAATTAGGCCAGATGGCCGGCGCTACATTGCGCCGGCAGGCGATCAAAAACCGATTTGACTGGAGAACCCCAGCACCAGACGATCGGCTGGCAACGCTGCCGGTTTGATCAACGGCATGCCGGCAAAAATATCCATGAAAAATGGCCCCTTATCGGTTTGTATACCGAAGACGCCGCCAGCCAGTTTGCCGCCGACATCGCCCTGATGCTGACGCAGTTGTCCGTAATCAACCCCAACGTAGGGTTGTAGCATGTTGAGCTCCAGCATCAGCGTATTGCGTAGATAGCCTCCGTTGCTGCCGATCAGTTTATTGTCACCGCGAAATCCCCTTACCGTCGAACGATCGCCAATAAAACACTTGTCCTGCACCGGTTGCATCGCATCGGCGATTTGCCCTGACAGCTCACCAAGATAACGCAGACGATAGTCAGAAAGCGTAAACGGGCGCAGCACGCTACCAGCAAACTGCATCATAGGTTGCCGATTGTCGGCGCCGCTTCCCACCACCGCGTCAATGGCCAGGGAGATCTGCGCGTCTGCGGTGTAGTGCAAGTGGCTTGCCCCCAGCTTCAGGCTGGTCAGGCTGGCGCGTTGCAGGGCAATCTCGGTATCATTCAGATAATAGCGGTAGCTGCGTTGCAGCAACTGGCCGTTCAGCATGGTCTTTTGATTCATGCCGCGTGCGAGAGTGTATCGCGCCTGCATCCCCCAATACTCGGAGCGGCCGAGATAACGGTAATCTACTGCATGGCCATTGATGGTCTGCTGGTAACGACTGTCGCCCGCCAACGCGCCGAGGCTCCAAAAACCAAGCGGCAGACTGTAGTACAACGCGCGGCTTGCACTGTCTCGGCCTTGGGCCGCAAAAATGCTACGTGCCGCCGAGGCATACAACACGTCGTTTACGCCAGCCAGATTATCCAGATATAACGCGCCACCGGCCTGGTAACGGCCGGTTGAGCGCGTGCCCGCATCATCCAGCCAGGCGGTTACGCGCCAATATTTATCCTGGCGGCGAAAGATCTCGATGTCGCTCTCTCCGGGACGGGCTCCCGGAACAATGCGGATATCGCTGAGCACACCGGGTATCAGCCCGATGTTCTCCAGCCCTTGTTCCACACGCCGCAGATCCAGCACCTCGCCTGGTGCCAGAGGAAAGGTGAACGCCGGATGAAAATGCGGGCTACTGCCAGCACGCATGTTCAACTGCCCAATGCGGCCGTAATCCACATCAACCGTCAACCTTTCCGCTGCACGCCCCTCGCTGACCAGGCGTACCCGCGAAGTGATGTAACCTCTGGCAATCAGTTGATTTTGCAGTTGTCTTTGCATATGCGCCAACCCCTGACTACCCAGGCAGTGCCCAACAGCGGATTGTGCCAGCCGGTTGAAAGCGCGTGGATTCTGCCGCTCTGTCGGCAGCGCGACGTGATGAATCACCACACAGGGCGACTCAACAATAAGCGGATCGAACGACGGCGGATGCTCCGATTCCGCCATCAGGCTGGCAGGCGCCGACGGCAACAGCTTGCGCTGCGTATCGCTGATAATGCTTTCCTGAGCGATGACCTCTTTAAGCTGTGGCGGGTACTGCTCAGCATGAGCGTCAATGCCGATCGCGGCAGCCAGCAATCCGATAAGAAGCGATTTTTTCATTTTTGCCCGCCAACGCCTCCGCACGCTGGCGGAGGCAATTGCCTCTGTTCTACCAGCTAAACGGCCAACCGTATGTTGGACGTTTGCGCGGCGGCAACGGCTTATTGATATCCCGCCCGTTATTGGTCACCACCCCGTTGCCGGCGGTCATGGTGCCCTCGTTGCGGAAACTGGTGCCAACGTGGCTGACGGTGCTCGCTGCGGTCACGCTGCCGCTATTGCGGAAAGTGGTGTCGCTAAGACTCACCGATGAATTCAGCGAGGAAATTTTGCCAGCGTTATTGAGAGTGGTGCCTTGGATATTGACCTTGTCGTTCGCTTTAATTACGCCGTTTTTGCCGTTCAGCATATTGCTGCTACCGATCTGCAACCTGCTGCCGGACAACAGTTGTCCGTCATTACGCAGCGTGGTGGCATTGAGCGACAACGGGGCGTTCAGCGACTGCATCTTGCCGCGGTTAGTCAGGCGGGTAGCGGCGACCTGCAGCCGATTAGCGTGGAACAGAGCGTTGTTTTGCAATTCGGTCGCCGTCACCGATACGTTCGGCCCGAGGATGTTGCCGTCATTTTGCAACTGGGTCGCGCTAATGCTCAGCCGATCCGCGCCGATATCACGCTGATTGTATAGCGTCGTCGCGCTGATGCTGGCACTGCCGCCCTTGGCAAAAATCTGACCACGGTTGGCAACGCTGATATGGTTGAATGCGCCGCCGGAGCGTTGCTGCGCCGCATTGGCATTGGCGCTATTAACGCCAACGCCGTTTTCATTGGCCACCAGCCTGATCTTGCCGGCATACATTCCGCCCAGCTCGGAAACATCAATCAACACCTCAGGCCTGTCGCGAGAAAACGCGGCATTGCTGGCACCAGACAAATCCGCAGTGAGCGTTTTCTTGCCGGCGGAGACAAACAGCGCATCGGCATGTATCGCGGCGTTGACGTTGGCGGTGCGAGCAATGATCGCCGTGTAGTCGACGTCACCCTTTTTCATGCCCTGGCCATCCACCAGGATATTCCCTTGCTCGACCCGATAACCGCTAAAGGTGCCATTGCTGAACTGTAATTCCCCTGTGGTTAATACGCCGTTGCTGGCGTTAATAAACCCGCAGCCGTTACAGGTGATACCTGTTTTATTGGCAATCACCACGTCGGCGCGCTGCCCGGCCACTTCCACCATACCATTAAGAATACTTTTATTGGCTGAATCAACCTCATTGAGAATAACCGTCGCGGCACGACCGTTAAATTGACTATTTCCCGCTACCGCGCCAGCCAGCGTGGTTTGTGCACCGGCAAGGCTGTTATTCAGGATCGCGCCCTGCGCCTCGACGTCAAATTGCGAATAGCGGTTATGGGATACGCCATCCTGACTCGGCGCGTTGATGTTCACTACCGGTACCTGATTGACCTGGCTCACTGCACCCGCGGCTTGCGGGGTGATTTCCGCCTGGGCGGACAGACTCGACCCCAGCAGCGTCAATGCAGAAAGCAGCGTTACCCTTGTGATTTCCATTGGCCTTCTCCTTGCATAAAATAACTCATCCATTATTTTCATATAACCCACTCGCCAGCTTGACGTTCAAAACAGCCGGTGCGCCAGCGGATTATTCCTTTATAAAAAACGTAAGCTAACAACTTACGCAAATAATTCACACGACCGATAAACACGACGGAAAATACATAAATTAATTATGATTAAAAGCATCAGATCCGCGACAATTACCTAGCAGTGAATAACAGGCAGTCGCTCAATCATTGCGACAGAAATCAACTATAACGATAGTCGTAAATTAAAAAATCAATTATTTCTTAATATATTTAATATGAAAATAATAAAGAAACTTCAGTAAATATATTTATATATTCGAAGCCGTATAATGGGAAGTAACGCTGGCGGACACCGCGGCAGGACAATGAAGGGATAAGCAAGCCGGCGTCAGACAACGCCGGCAATGCTTGGTCGGTAGGACTACGGGCGGTAGACCTTGATATTGCCGTAGCCCTGCTCAATCAGGTACAGCGCCTGCAAGCGGCTCATTACGCCACGCTCACAGTACAGCAGATAGGTTTTACTCTGATCCAGATCGGCAAACTGGCTGCCAAGCTTATAAAACGGCAGCGACTTCACCTCGACCTGCTGCAGTTGCAATGGTCGCTCATCCTGTTCGTCAATCGCACGAATATCCAGTATCACCTCGTCGGCGCCAAATGCCGCCACGGTTTCCACTTCGGTGACCTGCTGTTGCATATCGCTGGCGATGGTACGGATATCGACGTTCTTGGCTTCGCGCACCACACGCTCGAGGATCTCGAAGTCGAAATGCCCTTCTTCTTCTTCGATTTTCTCTTTGACCGCTTTTACCGTTGGATTTTTGGAGATCACGCCACAGTATTCCGGCATGGTTTTGGCGAAATCTTCGGTACCGATCTGCCGCGCGACGTTAATGATGTGCTCTTTGTCGTGCGAAATCAGCGGCCGCAGGATCAACGTGTCAGAGGCGTTGTCAATCAGGCGCAGGTTGGTCAGCGTCTGGCTGGAAACCTGTCCCAGCGCTTCGCCGGTCACCAATGCCTGCACGCCGTAGCGCTCCGCCACTTTAGACGCTGCGCGCACCATCATGCGTTTCAGCACCACGCCCATCTGGCCGTCATCGACCTTTTCCAGGATCTCACCGACCACCGGTTCAAAATCAATCGCCACGAAACGCACCTTGTGCGAACTGCCGAAACGGTTCCACAAATAGTGCGCCACCTGCTTGACGCCGATTTCATGCGCCGAGCCGCCGAGGTTGAAGAAACAATAATGTACCCGACAGCCGCGACGCATCAGCATATAGCTGGAGACGCCGGAGTCGAAGCCACCGGAAATCAGCGACATCACGTCTTCCTGGGTACCGATCGGATAACCGCCGATACCTTCGCGACGCGCCTTCACCAGCATCAGCTTGTCGTCTTCGATCTCCAGGTTAACCGTTACCTGGGGACGCGTCAGATTGACGCGCGCGCTCTCAATATGCTGATTCAGGCCGCCGCCAACGTAACGTTCCACGTCCTGCGAATTGAAATCCTGCTTGCCGCGACGTTTTACCCGCACGCAGAAGGTCTTACCTTCCAGCTGTTGGCGATAGGCCTCCAGCGTTTGTTCAAAAATATGGTGGATATCGGTGTATTCACGATCTTCCACTTCCAGAATATGGTGAATACCGGGGATACGCGTCAGCGCATCGGCAATCACCGGACGCTGGTTTTCGTCCTTGGCGCGGACTTCGATGAAGTCCCAATGACGAACAACCGCCAGGGTTTCATCATACTGCTTCAGAACGTTACGGATGTTGGTCGTCAGAATCTTAATGAAGCGCAAGCGCACAGATTGACTCTTGATGGTGATTTCCGGGAACAATTTAATGATAAACTTCATGGCGGTCTTTATGGTCAGATAAAATTAACGGTGCGGAGTATATCACCATCCGGTATGGCTCTGCGCACAAAACCACACGCGCACGCCATGATTTGCTAATCAAGATCCGCTAGGATAGGCTCTGGCGCCACTGTTCACATGATGATGTAAAAAGAAAATTATGCCTAAAAAACCCGCGCAATCAGACAGTACCGAGCAAAACGTCAGTTTTGAAAACTCCCTCACCGAGCTGGAGAGCATCGTGACACGCCTGGAATCCGGCGAGCTGCCGCTGGAAGACGCGTTGAATCAATTTGAGCGCGGCGTACAATTGGCGCGTCAGGGCCAGCAAAAGTTGCAGCAGGCGGAGCAGCGCGTACAGATTTTATTGAACGATAGCAACGATGATGCCGCATTAACGTCTTTTACCCCGGATGCCGAGTAATTATTGATGTCTGACTTTAACAGCCAGTTGCAGGTTTATCGTCAACGTGCCGACGATGCGTTACTGGGGTTTATCGCCCCGCTGCCGTTTAATAAAGACGCGATGGTCGAAGCCATGCGTCACGGCGCGTTATTGGGTGGAAAGCGCCTGCGCCCGTTCCTGGTTTACGCTACTGGCGAGATGTTCGGTGTATCGCTGAATAATCTCGATGTGCCGGCTGCCGCCATAGAATGCATCCATGCCTATTCGCTGATCCACGACGATCTGCCGGCGATGGACAATGACGATCTACGCCGTGGCCAGCCGACCTGCCACATCAAGTTTGGCGAAGCCAATGCCATCCTGGCCGGCGACGCGCTGCAAACGCTGGCATTCTCGATCCTGGCCGATGCCGATATGCCCGACGTCGCGCTGCGCGACAGGTTGGCGATGGTGTCTGAACTGGCCGGCGCCAGCGGCGTTGCCGGCATGTGCGGCGGTCAGGCTCTGGATCTGGCGGCCGAGGGTCGTCAGATTAATCTGGAAGCGCTGGAGCAGATCCACCGGCTTAAAACCGGGGCATTGATCCGCGCCGCGGTGCGCCTGGGCGCGCTGGCAGCGGGTGAACCGGGCCGAGCGGCGTTGGTGCAGCTCGATCGTTACGCCGCGGCGATTGGCCTGGCGTTCCAGGTTCAGGATGACATTCTCGACGTCATCGGCGAAACTGCCAAAATAGGAAAGCGCCAAGGGGCCGACCAGCAGCATGGCAAGAGCACCTATCCTGCGCTGCTCGGGTTGGAAAACGCCAAAGCCAAAGCCAGCGATTTGCACCTGGAAGCCTTGGCCGCGCTGGATACGCTGGCGGCACACTCTTACAATACCGCGCCATTAAGGGCGTTAGCCAGCTTCATTATTGAACGCGACAATTAACGTGTGACGTTATCGCCATTGGCTGTCATTGTGCCACAGGCTCAATGGACAATTAATGGCATACCTCTGATATGAGTATCGAATGAGTCTTGATATAGCCAAATACCCAACGTTGGCGCTGGCGGATAACCCCGAGGAACTCCGCTCGTTGCCAAAAGAAAGCCTGCCGAAGCTGTGCGACGAGCTGCGGCAATATTTGCTGGACAGCGTCAGCCGCTCGAGCGGCCACTTTGCTTCCGGGCTGGGTACCGTCGAACTGACGGTGGCGTTGCACTACGTTTACAACACCCCGTTCGATCATCTGGTATGGGATGTTGGTCACCAGGCCTACCCGCATAAAATTCTAACCGGTCGCCGCGATCGCATCTCGACCATTCGCCAAAAGAATGGCTTGCATCCTTTCCCTTGGCGCGCTGAAAGCGAATACGACGTGTTGTCGGTTGGCCATTCATCGACGTCGATCAGCGCCGGCCTGGGCATGGCCGTAGCCGCCGCACGCGAAGGCAAGGGCCGCCGTACGGTATGCGTGATTGGCGACGGCGCGATTACCGCCGGTATGGCATTTGAAGCAATGAATCACGCCGGCGACATCGATCCGGACATGCTGGTGGTCTTGAACGACAACGAAATGTCGATCTCGGAAAACGTCGGCGCGTTGAATAACCATCTGGCGCAATTGCTGTCGGGAAAACTGTATTCCACGCTGCGCGAAGGCGGCAAAAAAGTGCTTTCCGGCCTGCCGCCGATCAAGGAACTGATCAAGCGCACCGAAGAACATTTGAAGGGTATGGTAGTTCCGGGCACGCTGTTCGAAGAGCTGGGCTTTAATTACATCGGCCCGGTCGACGGTCATGACGTACAGGGACTGGTCGCCACGCTGAAGAACATGCGCGATCTGAAAGGGCCACAGCTGCTGCATATCATGACCAAGAAAGGCCGTGGTTATGCGCCGGCAGAAAAGGATCCGATCAGCTTCCATGCGGTACCCAAGTTCGATCCGGCCAGCGGCACTCTGCCGAAGAGCGCCGGCGGTCTGCCGACCTATTCTAAAATATTTGGCGAATGGCTGTGTGAAACCGCCGCCAAGGACAGCGCCCTGATGGCCATCACGCCCGCGATGCGCGAAGGCTCGGGCATGGTGCAATTTTCTCGCGATTACCCACAGCAATACTTCGACGTGGCGATCGCCGAACAGCACGCGGTCACCTTTGCCGCCGGCCTGGCGATTGGCGGTTACAAGCCGGTGGTGGCGATTTACTCCACCTTCCTGCAACGCGCCTACGATCAGGTGATCCACGACGTGGCGATCCAGAATTTGCCGGTGCTGTTCGCCATCGATCGCGGCGGTATTGTCGGTGCCGATGGGCAGACCCACCAAGGGGCGTTCGATCTCTCCTTCCTGCGTTGTATCCCGAATATGGTGATCATGACGCCGAGCGATGAAAACGAATGCCGTCAAATGCTGTTTACCGGCTATCACCACAACGACGGCCCAAGCGCGGTGCGTTACCCGCGTGGCAACGGTACCGGTGCCACACTGGAGCCGCTGGCCGCGTTGCCGCTGGGTAAAGGCGTGGTACGCCGCGAAGGCGAGAAAGTCGCCATTCTCAACTTCGGCACCCTGCTGCCGGAAGCACAGTTGGCCGCCGAGGCGCTCAATGCCACGCTGGTCGACATGCGTTTCGTCAAACCGCTGGATGAAGCGCTGGTGCTGGAAATGGCCGCCAGCCACCAAGCACTGGTGACGCTGGAGGAAAACGCCATCATGGGCGGTGCCGGCAGCGGCGTTAATGAACTGTTAATGACCAAACGCCGCGTAGTACCGGTGCTGAACATCGGCCTGCCGGACGCCTTTGTACCGCAGGGTGGCCAGGACGAGATCCGCCACGATCTGGGCCTTGATGCCGCCGGTATTCAACGCCAAATCACCAACTGGCTGGCAGAATAAACCTTCTGGGGCTTCACTGAAGCCCCTTTTGTTCAATATCCCCCTCCTCGCGCCCCGATAATCCGCTACAGTTACTGTCGGAGCTAAACCGGAGGCAAGCATGAAGTATGTAAAACTGGGTAATACCGATCTTAACGTATCCCGCATCTGTCTGGGTTGCATGACCTATGGCGAACCCAATCGTGGCAATCACGCCTGGACCCTGCCGGAAGAGAGCAGTCGCCCGCTGCTCAAACAGGCGCTAGAAGCGGGCATCAACTTTTTTGACACCGCCAACAGCTATTCAGACGGCAGCAGCGAAGAGATCGTCGGCCGTGCGCTACGTGATTATGCGCGCCGTGACCAGGTGGTGATCGCCACCAAAGTGTACTTTCCGCTTAGCAATCTGGAGCGTGGCCTGTCGCGCGGCAAGATTATGCAATCGATCGACGATAGCCTGAAGCGACTGGGCACCGATTATGTCGATCTGCTGCAAATCCACCGCTGGGATTACGAGACGCCGCTCGAAGAAACACTGGAAGCGCTGCATGAGGTGGTCAAGGCCGGTAAGGCTCGTTATATCGGCGCCTCGTCGATGTATGCCTGGCAGTTTGCCAAAGCGCTTTACACCGCCGATTTACACGGCTGGACGCGCTTTGCCACCATGCAAAACCAATATAATCTGATTCAGCGGGAAGAAGAGCGTGAAATGCTGCCATTGTGCGCGGCGGAAGGGATTGCCGTCATGCCATGGAGCCCGCTGGCGCGCGGACGACTAACGCGTCCGTGGGGTGAGAGCACCGCCCGTCTGGTCTCGGACGAGTTTGGCAAAAGCCTGTATGACGACACCGCAGGCACTGACCAGATCATTGCCGAACGTGTAGCGACCATCGCCGAACAGCGCGGCGTTTCGCGCGCTCAGGTGGCGCTGGCCTGGCTGCTGAGTAAACCGGTCGTCACCACCCCGATTGTCGGCGCCTCGCGCAGCGAGCAACTGGAAGACGCCATTGCCGCCGTCGATCTGACGTTGAGCTCGCTTGACATTGCCGAATTGGAAACGGCCTATGTGCCGCATCGCGTCACCGGGTTTGAATAACCAACGGGGCGCTCGCTGGCGCCCCGTTACACGATCAAAATAGTCCGATCGGCCAATGATGGCCTATCAGATAGATCACCCCGGCGGCAATTACCCCGGCGACGATATCGTCGATCATGATGCCCATGCCGCCGTGCACGTTGCGATCAAACCAGCGAATCGGCCACGGTTTCCAGATATCCAGCAGGCGGAAAATCACAAAACCGGCGGCAACCCAGCGCCAGTCGTTGATAGGCAACGCCATCAGCGTGATCCACATCCCGACAAACTCATCCCAGACGATGCTGCCATGATCGTGCACACGCATGTCTTTCGCCGTCTGATGGCACAGATAGACACCGATACAGATGCTGAACATCACCAACAGCGAATAGAGCTGCCACGGTAACTGGATCAGCAGCAACCAGAACGGTATCGCCGCCAATGACCCGACGGTGCCGGGCATGATCGGCGAGAGTCCACTGCCGAAGCCGGTGGCCAGCAGGTGCCATGGGTTGCTTAAACGCAACCGGCGCGTCGCTTCATCCATGCAATGCCCTATTCCACGCTAAAGTGATCAAAACCGGCCCACGGCAAATCCACCGCCTTGTCGTCGCGCAAGAATTGCAGGCCTTCGGAAAGCGGCCCTATCTGGCCAATACAGGTGTAATCGGCGCCCAAATGGCTCAGCGCCACTTCCAGCGCGCCACGGTTGATCTCCGGCACCGTAAAGCATAGTTCGTAATCCTCGCCGCCGGTCAACGCCCAGCGCAATGCCTGCTCGGCATCGCTATGGCCGGTCAGCGCCTGCGACATCGGCAATTCACCCAGATCGATACGCGCGCCGCACTCACTGGCTTTCAACAGGTGTTTCAGATCGGAAATCAGACCGTCGGAAAGGTCGATCGCCGCACTGGCCAGATCGCGCAACGCCTGCCCTTGCAATACCCGTGGCTGCGGCCGTAAATGACGTCCCAACAGATAATTGCGCGCGCTGGCATCGGCTACCGACAGACGATCCTGTAAAATGGCCAAACCGGCGGCGCTGTCACCCAGCGTACCGGTAACGTAAATCCAGTCGCCGATACGCGCCCCACCACGCGTTAATGCGCGTCCGGCAGGGATCAGGCCATTGATGGTCAGTGTCATGCTGAGCGGGCCACGGGTGGTGTCACCGCCAATCAGCTGCATGCCATAATAATTGAGCTGCTCGAACAGGCTATCGCTAAAGGCCTTCAACCAGCTCTCATCAACGCTTGGCAAGGTCAATGCCAGCGATAACCAGGCAGGATCGGCGCCCATCGCCGCCAGATCGCTGAGGTTTACCGCCAGCGCCTTGTAGCCAAGATCGGCCGGATCGATATCCGGCAGGAAGTGAACGCCCGCAACCAGGGTATCGGTACTGACGGCCAAAAGCTGTTTTTCTGCCACTGTCAGCAGTGCGCAGTCATCTCCAATGCCCAACTGTACGTCCCGGCGTACGCTCTTGAACCGGTCAAAATAGCGGGCAATGAGGTCAAATTCGCCGCATGCCATAATCATATTCCAATAGACTTTTCATCGCTCATGTTACCCACTCGGCCCTGTCCCCTGCCATTGACTTGGTCAAAACCAGGAATCGCTGCACCGGGCGGTGCAAAATGAATGACGTGGTGTACAGATGAATTTAAGGCCGGTAAACCGGCCTTAAAATTTATTTCTTCTTGCGGATGCTTGGCGCTGCTTTATCCAGCACGCCATTCACAAACTTGTGGCTATCTTCGGCACCGAAGGTTTTCGCCAGTTCGATTGCTTCATTGATTGCCACTTTGTAAGGGACATCTTCACGCATTTTCAGCTCAAACAGCGCAATGCGCAGCACCGCTTTTTCTACCTGGCCCAGCTCTTCGAGCTGACGAGACAGGTAAGGCGCCATCAGAGCATCCAACGTACCTGCATTCACTGCCACGCCGGACAGCAGCTCGCGAAAATAGGCGATGTCAACGTCTTTGACATCCTGCTCCGTCAGGAACTGTAATTCAACATCGGCAATGTCATTTTTTGACAACTGCCAAGAGTAAAGCGCTTGAACAGCGCACTCACGAGCGCGGCGACGAGCAGCAGGTTTCACGGAATTCCCCTTAACTAAATTCAGGCTTTAATAGCTTTGATAACATTAATCATTTCAAGTGCGGTCAGGGCAGCTTCTGCGCCTTTGTTGCCCGCTTTGGTGCCGGCACGCTCGATCGCTTGTTCGATGCTTTCGGTGGTCAGAACGCCAAAGGCAACCGGGATTTCAGCGTTCAGAGAAACGCTGCCCAGGCCAGAACTGGCTTCGCCTGCCACATATTCAAAGTGCGCGGTTCCCCCGCGGATCACCGTGCCCAGCGCGATAACGGCGTCGTACTTGCCAGTATTGGCCAACACGCGAGCGGTCAACGGCAGCTCATAGGCACCCGGTACCCAGACAACGGTGATATTGTCGTCTGCAACCTGGCCAATGCGTTTCAGCGCATCGATGGCGCCTTCCAGCAGGCTGTCGTTGATGAAATTGTTAAAACGTGCAATTGCGATCGCCACACGGGCATTTGGAGTAGCAACAACACCTTCGATAACGTTCATGGGCTTTCCTTAAAAATGGGTTCAATACCCCGCAGGGGGGCGGATTCTATCATATTCTTTGCACGCCTGCGCGGCGGTTTTGTAAAACCCGACGGGCTACCGTGCTGCAGGGCTGATTACGGGTGTTTGGCTTTCAGGCGCAAGCGTAAATCCGGCCCGACCTGCCGCACCTCGCTGAAGACGAACTCCGGTGCATCGATCAGTTGTTCCAGTCCCGGCAGGTGACAAAGGCCACGGCCATTATCCCCCAACAGTTTTGGCGCGATGTACAAAATGAGCTCGTCTACCAGGCCGGCCTGCAATAATGCACCGGACAGCCGGGCGCCCGCTTCCACCCAGATCGAATTCACCTGACGTTTCGCCAACTGCATCATCATCACCACCAAATCGATACCGCCGCCGTGCGCCGGGAATTGCAACTGTTCGACGTTTTGTGGCCATAAACCCTGATCCGGCTGTAAACGCGCCAGCCAGGTGGTGCCGGGTTGCTGGATCAACTTATGCTGAGGCGTGACGCGGTTGTGACCGTCGAGAATGATCCGCAGCGGCTGGCGCAGGTTTTCACGCGGATAGCTACGCTGAGTTTCTGCGTCCAGTTCATCCCAACGCACCGTCAGCGATGGATCGTCCGCCAGCACGGTGGCGCTGGTACTGAGTATCGCCGCACTTTCGGCGCGTAAACGCTGTACGTCCTGACGCGCCTGGGGGGAGGTAATCCACTGGCTTTCACCGGAAGCCATCGCGGTGCAGCCATCGAGTGAAGCCCCCAGTTTGAGTTGCACATAGGGGAAACCGGTACGCATGCGCTTGAGGAACCCCAGGTTGACCGCTTCGGCTTCGGCCAGCATCAGGCCATGCCGCACCTCGATGCCCGCCTGCTGCAGTTTGTACAGCCCGCGCCCGGCGACCTGCGGATTGGGATCCTGCATCGCCGCCACCACGCGGCTGACGCCGGCATCGATCAGGGCGTCGGCACACGGCGGCGTGCGGCCATGATGGCTACAGGGTTCCAGCGTAACGTAGGCGGTGGCACCGCGTGCACGCTTACCGGCCATGCGCAGCGCATGCACTTCGGCATGCGGTTCACCGGCGCGCAGATGATACCCCTCACCAACGATCTGGCCATCGCGCACAATGACGCAGCCGACGTTGGGGTTCGGCGCGGTAGTAAATCGCCCCAACCGCGCCAGTTCAAAGGCGCGCGCCATATACAATTCGTCGTTGTGCATTTCGAAACCTGTCAGTCCTGGAGCCTGGCGATCTCTTCGCCGAACTCGCGGATATCTTCAAAACTGCGATAAACCGAAGCAAAGCGGATGTAAGCCACCTTGTCCAGTTTCTTCAGCGCGTCCATTACCAGATTGCCGACCATTTTCGTCGGCACTTCACGCTCGCCGGTGGCCCGCAACTGGGATTTTATATGGTTGATGGCGTTTTCCACATCATCGGAGCTGACCGGGCGCTTTTCCAGCGCTTTCAGCATGCCGCGACGCAGCTTGTCCTCATTGAAAGGCTCACGTACCTCGTCACTTTTGATCACGCGCGGCATCACCAGTTCCGCCACCTCAAAGGTGGTAAAGCGTTCGTTACAAACCAGACACTGACGACGACGGCGCACCTGTGAGCCATCGCCTACCAGACGGGAATCAATCACTTTGGTATCAACAGCAGCGCAAAAAGGGCAATGCATAACACGTCCTGACAAGCGTTCTCATAGTTGAGAATAGTTTACCGCGAAGTTTGGTTACAACAAAGGGCATGGGGCATTTGTTGCGACGCCACGCCGCTTGACGCGGCATTGTACCGGTGTGCGCATGACTTTCATCGCGATTGCGACTAAGCTGATAACAGGAGTTATTGAATAGGAAATCACTGCCATGACAATTAGTTATCGTAAAGTTCTCTTGCTTGGCGCCCTGGTTACGCTGGCTGGCTGCGCGCAGAATCGCGAAGTGCCGAAATTGCAGAACCAGATGGTCGAGCTGAACCAAAAGCTGAATACGCTAACCGACCAGGCCACGGCGCTGGAGCGCCAGAATCAGTTGAACAGCAACTCCGCCAGCGGCGTGTATCTGCTGCCGACCGCCAATACTGGCGCACGTTTGCAAAGCGCACTCGGCGAACTGAGCGTATCACTTAGCCATGTGAAGACCGAAGCTAACGGTACCCAGGCAATACTGCATATACGCACGCTCTCCGGTAAATCGCTGCCAGCCTTCAAGGCCATGGTGGAATGGGGTCAACTGGACGCCAACGGCCAGTTGCAGAGCGCCGGAGCGCTTTCGCAGCCTATCCAGAGCGGTGAATCTCTGCTGTCGAAAACCGAGCAGAGCTTTGAGCTGCGTTTCAGCGGCGTAACTCCGCAACAGCTGGGTTACATTCGCCTGCACGAGGTCGAGCCGCTCGGCGCTGAGTGGCAAAATAACCCCGTTCACCACGCTGCCGGCTCCCTCGGCCTACACCAATGCCGACTGCGTCATCAAAATAAAAAAAGAGCGCCAATCGGCGCTCTTTTTTCAGCTTGACCTACCGCAATCAGGGCAGAATTGAAGGCTGATCGGCGCCTTCTTTCTCTACTTTCTGCTGCAGCATGTGTTCACGCTTCATACCCAGCTTCAACGCCAGCGCAGACGCGACGTAGATGGAGGATACGGTACCGATGGACACGCCGATCAGCATCGCCAGCGAGAAGCCATGCAGCATCGCACCGCCAAAGATGTACAGCATCAGTACCACCATCAGGGTGGTCCCGGAGGTCATCAATGTACGGCTCAGCGTCTGGGTCAGCGACACGTTGATAATTTCGTAAGAGGTACCGCGACGGATCTTGCGGAAGTTCTCACGAATACGGTCGGAAACCACGATGCTGTCGTTCAACGAGTAGCCGATGACCGACATCAAGGACGCCACGATGGTCAGATCGACTTCGATATGGAACAGTGACAGCACCCCGAGGGTGATCACCACGTCGTGTGCCAGCGCAATAACCGCCCCAGCCGCCAGACGCCATTCAAAGCGGAAACCAACGTAAATCAAGATACAGATCAACGCCACCAGCAGCGCCATGCCGCCGTTTTGCGCCAATTCACTACCCACGCTCGGGCCAACGAACTCAACGCGCTTGACGGTGGCGTTTTTATCCACTGACGCGTTAATCACGCTGATCACCTTGTTGCCCAGCTCCTGACCGGCAGGGCCGGTCACCGGAGGCATACGCACCATGATGTCGCGGCTGCTGCCAAAGTTCTGCAGAACCGGATCCTTGAACCCGGCCTTTTCCAGCGTATCGCGCATCAGATCCAGGTTCGCCGGCTGTTCCAGGTTGATTTCAATCACCGTACCGCCGGTGAAATCCAGACCCCAGTTAAAGCCACGAACCGACATTACGGTAATCGACGCGATCAACAGCAGCAATGAGATGCCGAAGGCCACGTAATCCCAGCGCATAAAGTCATACACTTTACGGCCGTAGTTGAGTTGTTCAACAGTATAATCCTGTGCCACAACGCACTCCTCAGATAGACAGCTTGTTAATGCGTTTGCCGCCGTAAAGCAGGTTGACGATGGCACGGGTACCGACGATCGCGGTGAACATGGACGTCGCCACACCGATCGCGGTGGTAATCGCAAAGCCTTTAATCGAACCGGTGCCCACTGCGTACAGAATAATCGCGGTGATAAGCGTGGTGATGTTGGCATCGATGATACTGGAGAACGCGCCCTTATAGCCCTCATGGATCGCTTGCTGAACGGAGCGTCCGTTCTTCAGCTCTTCCTTGATACGTTCGTTGATCAGCACGTTGGCATCAACCGCCACCGCCAGCGTCAGCACGATACCGGCAATGCCCGGCATGGTCAGCGTTGCCCCTGGCAACAGCGACATGACGCCGACAATCAGCACCAGGTTGGCGACCAGCGCGCTGGTCGCAATCACACCGAATTTACGGTACCAGACCACCATGAACACGATCGACGCGACCAGGCCCCACAGACAGGCTTCCAGACCTTGAGTGATGTTTTGCATCCCCAGGGTTGGACCGATGGTACGCTCTTCCACGATCTGGATTGGTGCAATCAGCGCACCGGCGCGCAGCAGCAGCGACAGTTGACGTGCTTCATTCGGATTACCGATGCCGGTAATACGGAAGCTGTTGCCCAGACGCGATTGAATGTTGGCAACGTTGATGACTTCTTCCTGCTTAACCAGTACCGAGCGGCCGTTGGCGTCTTTCTTGCCGCTGTCCTTGTACTCCACGAACAGGGTCGCCATCGGTTTGCCGATGTTGTCCTTGGTGAAGTTGGACATGGCGTTGCCGCCAGCGCTGTCCAGCGAGATGTTAACCTGCGGCTGGTTGTACTCGTCCATGGTCGAGGTCGAGTCGGTGATATGATCGCCGGTCAGGATCACCCGCTTGTACAGCACAATCGGCTGGCCTTCACGGGTGTCTTTCACTTCGGAGTCGCCCGGCACGCGGCCGTTCGCTGCCGCCGTGGCATCCACGTTGGTGTTCACCAGGCGGAACTCCAGCGTTGCGGTCGCGCCAAGGATCTCTTTCGCGCGCGCAGTATCCTGAATCCCTGGCAGTTCGACCACGATACGGTCAGAACCCTGGCGCTGCACCAGCGGTTCGGCTACGCCGAGCTGGTTAACACGGTTACGCAGAATAGTGATGTTCTGCTGAACGGCATATTCACGCGCTTCACTCAAACGCGCATCGGTCAGGGTAGCCTTCAGCGTGTTGTTGCCATTGGACGACAGCACCAGATCGCGTTGACGCGGCGTCAGATAGCTGATGGCCTGATCGCGCGCGGCATTGTCACGGAAACGGACCTCAACGCCATATTTGTCCAGTTTACGGATTGACGCATAAGCAATGCCCTTTTCACGCAGATCGCTGCGCAGGGTATCCATGGTCTGCTCTTGCAACTTGCCAAGCGCGGTATCCATGTCGACTTCCATCAGGAAGTGCACGCCACCACGTAAATCGAGGCCCAATTTCATCGGCTCGGCGCCCAGCATGGTCAGCCAGCGCGGCGTAGCCGGAGCCAGGTTCAGCGCAACGACGTATTTGTCGCCCATCGCGGCCATCAGGGCTTCGCGGGCACGCAGCTGAACGTCGGGATCGGAAAAGCGAGCCAGGATTGCGCCTTCTTCCAGTGCAATCGACTTGCTCGCGATCTGGTCTTTTTCTAATACGGTACGGACTTGGTCCAGCGTAGCTTCACTGGCGGCGACACCGCGCGCGCCAGTGATTTGTACAGCCGGATCCTCACCATAAAGGTTGGGAAGCGCATAAAGCAGACCGACGATGATCACCACGATCAGCATCAGATACTTCCACAAAGGATAACGGTTTAGCACGGCAATTCCCTTCGGGAAAACAAAATTACAGGGCCTTCATGGTACCTTTCGGCAGAACGGCCGCCACGAAGTCACGCTTGATCATCACTTCCGTGGTGTCGTTCAGCGCAATAGCGATAATGCCGGTGTCGGCCACTTTGGTGACGCGACCGATCAGACCGCCGGTGGTCAGCACTTCATCGCCCTTGCCGATGGAGTCCATCAGCTTCTTATGCTCTTTGGCGCGTTTCTGCTGTGGGCGCAGGATCATGAAATAGAAGATCAGACCAAACACCACCAGCATAATGATCAGAGAGTACGGGCTTCCCTGAGCCGGAGCCCCTGCGGATGCGACGGCGTCAGAAATGAAAAAGCTCATTGAAATTCCCTCATTAAGTTATCAATTATTAATTCAAACAGTTAAAGGTGGAACCGGCTTGCCGATCCGACCATAGAAGTCCGCAACAAACGTCTCTAATTTACCCTCTTCAATAGCCTGGCGTAAACCCGCCATCACACGCTGGTAGTAGCGCAGGTTATGAATCGTATTCAAACGGGCACCGAGTATTTCGTTGCAACGGTCGAGATGATGCAAGTAGGCGCGACTGTAATTGCGACATGTGTAGCAATCACACTCGTTATCCAGCGGAGAAGTATCATCCTTGTGCTTGGCATTACGGATTTTTACCACACCGTCGGTCACGAACAGATGGCCGTTACGGGCGTTACGCGTCGGCATCACGCAATCGAACATATCGATACCGCGACGCACGCCTTCCACCAGATCTTCCGGTTTACCCACCCCCATCAGATAGCGTGGCTTATCTTCCGGAATTTGCGGACAAACATGTTCGAGAATGCGATGCATGTCTTCTTTCGGCTCACCAACCGCCAGGCCGCCCACAGCGTAACCATCAAAGCCGATCTCCACCAGCCCTTTTACTGAAACATCACGTAAATCTTCGTAAACGCCGCCCTGAATAATGCCAAACAGCGCATTTTTGTTATTCAGCTCGTCAAACCGTGCGCGACTGCGCTGCGCCCAGCGCAGGGACATTTCCATCGACCGTTTGGCATAATCCCAATCGGCCGGGTACGGCGTGCATTCATCAAAGATCATCACGATATCGGAACCCAGGTCATACTGGATTTCCATCGACTTTTCCGGACTGAGGAACACTTTGTCGCCGTTGATCGGATTGCGGAAGTATACGCCTTCCTCTTTGATCTTGCGCATCGCACCGAGGCTAAACACCTGAAAACCACCGGAATCGGTCAGAATCGGCCCGTGCCATTGCATAAAGTCATGCAGATCGCCGTGCAGCTTCATGATTTCCTGCCCCGGACGCAGCCACAGGTGGAAGGTATTGCCCAGCAAAATCTGTGCACCGGTCTCTTTGACTTCTTCCGGCGTCATGCCTTTTACCGTGCCGTAAGTGCCGACCGGCATAAAGGCCGGTGTTTCTACCACACCGCGTTCAAATACCAGGCGGCCACGGCGAGCGCGACCATCGGTTGTCTGTAATTCGTACTTCACAATGCCTCCAGCGTCAGAGAAACAGTCTGACGTCATAAATACCTGTCATGCTTGAAACGGCCTCTGTATTGGCGGCGTTCACTCACCCGAATCATTGACTCTCGCAAGTCCGTCGGGGGTCGCTCACATACTGCCTTGACGCCGTTTCAATTATTTTGGGTATACCTCGAAAATTTATTTGCCGACGGACTCGTTTTCCGCCTGCGGATTACGACTGATAAACATCGCATCACCATAACTGAAGAAACGGTATTGCTCGGCCACCGCCTGTCGATAGGCATTCATGGTGTTCTGATAGCCGGCAAAGGCCGAAACCAGCATGATCAGCGTCGATTCCGGCAGGTGGAAATTGGTGATCAGCGCATCAATGACCTGATAGTGATATCCCGGATAGATGAAAATACAGGTATCGCCGAAGAATGGCGCGATCGGTGCATCCTGGCTGGCCTTGGCGGCGCTTTCCAGTGAGCGCACCGAGGTGGTGCCGACGGCGACCACGCGCTTGCCGCGCGCCTTGCAGGCCAATACCGCATCAACCACCTCTTGCGGCACTTCGGCGTATTCGGCGTGCATCACATGTTCTTCGATGGTTTCGACCCGCACCGGCTGGAAGGTGCCTGCGCCGACGTGCAGGGTAACGAACGCCATTTCGACGCCCTTCTCACGCAGCGCCGCCAGCAGCGGCTCGTCAAAGTGCAGCCCGGCGGTTGGCGCCGCAACCGCGCCCGGCTTCTGGCTGTAAACGGTCTGATACAGTTCGCGATCGGCGTCTTCGTCCGGCCGATCGATATACGGCGGCAGCGGCATATGCCCCACCGCATTGAGAATGGTAAACACGTCGCGCGGATCGTCAAAGCGCAGTTCAAACAGCGTATCGTGACGCGCCACCATGGTGGCAGGAATGCTGTCGTCGTCACCCAGCAACAGCGCAGCGCCCGGTTTTGGCGCCTTGGATGCGCGGACATGCGCCAACACCCGATGATCGTCGAGCACCCGCTCGACCAGCACTTCGATTTTCCCGCCACTGGCCTTGCGGCCAAAGATACGCGCCGGGATCACCCGGGTATTGTTGAACACCAGCAGATCGCCGGCCTCCAGTTGATCCAGCAGATCGGTGAATACGCCGTGCGTCAACTTCCCCGTCGGTCCATCCAGTTGCAACAAGCGGCAACCGCTGCGTTGAGGTTGTGGATAACGTGCAATTAACGACTCGGGAAGATCAAAAGAAAAATCGGCGACGCGCATGGATAATCACTTCAGCTAAAAAAACAGGCGGCCTAGTCTAAAGCCGCCGGCCGCCGGCAGCAAGAAATAAGGAGGATTCGCCGCAGTTCGGGTATAGTTGACGGATGAATTTTCTCGCTCATCTCCATTTGGCCCAGTTGGCGGACAGCTCGCTGCTGGGCAACCTGTTGGCCGACTTCGTACGCGGCAACCCCGCAGCCGACTATGCACCCGAGGTGGTGGCCGGCATCATGCTGCACCGGCGCATCGACGTGCTCACCGACTCGTTGCCGCAGGTCAAGGCCTGTCGCGATTTTTTCAGCGATCGGCACCGCCGCGTCGCGCCGATTACGCTCGATGTGGTGTGGGATCACTTTCTGGCACGCCATTGGCAACAGATAGAGCCGTCGCGCAGCCTGGAACGTTTCACTCAGGAAGCGCGCAGCCAGATTGTGCCGCATCTGCCGCTGACCCCGGCGCGTTTTCAGAACCTGAATAACTACCTGTGGCCGGAACGCTGGCTGGAACGCTATGCCGAACTGCCGTTCATCGCCACGGTATTGCAGGGCATGGCCAACCGCCGCCCGCGATTGGCGGCGCTGGCGGGCTCGTTTGACGACGTTGAACGCCATTATCATCAACTTGAAACACAGTTCTGGCAGTTTTACCCGCAGATGATGCAGCAGGCAAAAGCCAAAACGCTATGACCGCCACGTATCGCTACGACAAGAAAATGTTTTTAGCGCTTGCCCTTTTTTGCGAAAAGGTTATTTTTAAAGCTTGCTAAATTTAAACGATGAATTTAATAGGCGAAAGCTATCTCATTGATTGGTAGTTTGCCCTTTATTCACCGCACCAAGGCCCCTATACTGGCTCAAGTTTTTACCCAACGGCTGGTGGTTTACACGCCGATGGGTATACATCAACCCTTAACAACTATTACAGGAGTAATCATGGTCCTGGTAACTCGTCAAGCCCCTGACTTCACTGCTGCTGCCGTACTCGGCAATGGCGAAATCGTTGAAAACTTCAACCTGAAGAAGCACCTGAACGGCAAGCCTGCCGTACTGTTCTTCTGGCCGATGGACTTCACCTTCGTCTGTCCTTCAGAACTGATCGCTTTCGATCACCGTTATGAAGAATTCCAGAAGCGTGGCGTTGAAGTTGTTGGCGTTTCCTTCGATTCAGAATTCGTCCACAACGCATGGCGTAAAACCCCTGTCGACAAAGGCGGCATCGGCGAAGTGAAATACGCAATGGTTGCTGACGTGAAGCGTGAAATCCAAAAAGCTTACGGCATCGAGCACCCAGAAGCCGGCGTTGCGCTGCGCGGCTCTTTCCTGATCGACAAAGACGGCATCGTGCGTGCACAGGTCGTTAACGACCTGCCAATCGGCCGTAACATCGACGAAATGATCCGTACCGTTGACGCGCTGCAATTCCACGAAGAGCACGGCGAAGTGTGCCCGGCTCAGTGGGAAAAAGGCAAAGCGGGTATGGGCGCATCACCAGACGGCGTGGCCAAATACCTGTCTGAAAACGCTGCCAAGCTGTAATTTCCACAGCCAAGCAGACAACCGGTCAGCCTCGCTGGCCGGTTTTTTTTTGCCCTTTTATCGTGCACGCTGCCCTTTTTTCGAGCCTGCCAACCTAATAATTCCTTGTTTCCGCTCACATTCCCCCCTCTATTTTCAGCACGGACGCGACTGTAGCGCTACGCTGTAATCGCTGGCCTGCTGTTTGCAGAGCATCACAGTACCCCCGCACCATGACGGGGGCATCACAATAAAAACTGACAGGGTAGGAAGAACTATGCGTTTGCAAAAATGGAGTAAGCCCCTGACCGTGGCGGCGCTGCTGGTCAGCGGCAGCCTGTACGCCGCGTCAAACCCGGCGGTAGAAGCCCGGAATGGTATGGTGGTCACATCACAGCATCTCGCCTCGCAGATTGGCGTGGATATTCTCAAGATGGGCGGTAACGCCGTAGATGCGGCCGTCGCGGTCGGCTACGCTCAGGCGGTGGTCAACCCCTGCTGCGGCAATATCGGCGGCGGCGGTTTTATGACCATTCATTTAGCCGACGGCAGCGACACCTTTATCAACTTCCGTGAAACCGCCCCGGCGGCGGCCAGCGCCAACATGTATCTGGACGCCGACGGCAAGGTCAGGAAAGACGCCAGCCTGTATGGCTACCTGGCGGCCGGCGTGCCGGGCACGGTACTCGGAATGGAAACCGCCCGTAAAAAATACGGCAAGCTGAGCCGTGAACAGGTGATGGCGCCGGCAATCAAACTGGCGCGCGAGGGCTTCGTACTGACCCGCGCCGATACCGATATTCTTGATACCACCGTAGCCCGCTTCAAGCAGGATGCGGAGGCGGCCAGGATTTTCCTGCGCAAGGACGGATCTGCGCTGCAACCGGGCGATCGTCTGGTGCAAAGCGATCTGGCCAATACGCTGGAGGCCATTGCCAAAAACGGGCCGGATGCGTTCTACCACGGTAAAATTCCGCAGGCGGTTGAGGCAGCGGCAAAACAGGGTGGCGGTATTTTGACCGCTGCCGATTTTGCCAACTATAAAGTGACCGAAACGCCGCCGATCGTTTGCAGCTACCGCGGCTATAAGTTCGTTTCATCACCGCCGCCCAGCTCTGGCGGGGTGACGCTGTGTGAGACGCTCAACGTGCTGGAAGGCTACGATCTGAAAAGCATGGGCTTCAATTCAGCCGCCGCGATCCATACCATGACCGAAGCCATGCGTCATGCCTATATGGATCGCAACACCTATCTCGGCGATCCGGAATTTATCAAGAATCCTATCGACCGGCTGGTCAGCAAAAGTTACGCCGAACAGATCCGCAAGAAAATCGTCGCCGGCAAGGCAACGCCGTCTGAAAACGTGCAGCCAGGCATGGAACCGCATGAAAAACCGGAAACTACCCATTACTCGATTGTCGATCATCAGGGCAACGCGGTGTCCACCACCTATACCGTCAATGGCCGCTTTGGTGCAGTGGTGATCGCGCCGGGCACCGGTTTCTTCCTGAACGATGAAATGGACGACTTCACCGTTAAGGTCGGCGAGAAAAACCTGTACGGCCTGGTACAGGGCACCGCCAACTCCATCGCCCCCGGTAAGCGCCCACTATCGTCAATGAGCCCGACGCTGGTGACCAAGGACAATAAAATATTTATGGTTCTCGGCTCGCCGGGCGGTTCGCGCATCATCACTATCACGCTACAAACCGCGTTGAACGTGATAGACCACGGCATGGCGCCACAAGAAGCAGTCGACGCCGCGCGCATTCACCACCAGTGGCTGCCAGACGAAGTGTATTACGAACAGCGCGGCGTATCGGCCGATACGCTGAACATCTTGCACGACATGGGCTATAAAATGGTGGAACAAACGCCGTGGGGCGCCGCCGAGCTGATTCTGGTAGGCTTGCCGGGAGCTGCGGGCGTGACGCCGGCCAACTCCGGCAACGACTCGGCGGTGTCAGGCAAAGTACGCGAAGGCTACCTGTACGGTGCCAACGACGTTCGCCGCCCGGCCGGCTCCGCCGTAGGCTACTGAGCACCATGATGGGGCCGGTCAAACGGCCCCTGACGCAGCGCCTGATGCTATAAGGTCCACAGCGTCACCGACTGCTCAGCCAATCGCAGCACCACGCCGTCGTCGCAAGACTGCATATCCCCCAGTCCTTCCTGCCGCTGCCAATCTCCCGGCGGCAACAGCGGACTGTAGGGCAGCGCTATTTCATGGTTGCTGGCGTCGCGCTGCAGCGCCACCAATACCCGTTCATGCTGGTAAGTACGTACAAACACCAGCGTTTCGCCGTGCGCGAACAGCACCTGACAACCTCCACGACGCAGCGCCTTGCTCTTTTTACGCAATGCCGCCATCCGCTGGAACAGATTCAGCAGTGTGTGGTTCCACTGGCTCTCATCCCACGGGAACGGTTTACGGCAGAATGGGTCATTATCACCGTCCAAACCAATTTCGTCGCCGTAATACAGGCAAGGCACCCCTATCCAGCTCATCAGCCAGACCGCCGCCATCTGCATACGTGGCAGATTACCGCCCAACAGGGTCAGGAAACGCGGCGTATCGTGACTGTCTAGCTGGTTAAACATAATCAACTGGCGATTATGCGGCAGGCCGGCACGGTAGCTATCCATCCAGTGGGCGGTTTCAGCCGCGTCCAGCTTCAGTGGCTGCAATGCGACGTCCAGACCCGCGAGAAATCCGCGCAGTGGTAACGCAAAGCCCATGTAGTTCATCGCCGCATCTTCCACCCCGGCATGCAGCCAGCGGCGAGCGTCACCAAAATGCTCGCCCATGATGTAGGCATGAGGGTTCACCTCGCGAGCGGCCCGATGGATGCCAGCCAGGTGCTGCAGATTACCGCAGGCACCGCCGTTTTCCCCCAGCATGTGCACCACGTCCAAACGCCAGCCGTCAATGCGGTACGGCGGTTTCAGCCAATGGCGTACCACGCTGTCTTCATCGCCATAAATTGCGCGTGCCACCGCAGGTTCGGCATAGTTCAGCTTCGGCAGACTGGCGTTACCTTTCCAGGTCAACGCGGTACCGTCCGGGTAAAAGTTAAACCAGTTACGGTAGGGAGAGTCAGGGTGATGGCAGGCTCCCTGCTCCGTTTGCTGATGGCGATCGAACCACGGATGCGAGTCGCCGGTGTGATTAAACACCCCATCCAGGAGCAGTTTCATTCCCACCTTGTGAGTGCTTACTCGCAGGCGGCGAAACGCGGCATTGCCGCCGAAATGGGGATCAACCTGATAATAGTCTTCGGTGTCGTACTTGTGCACACTCGGCGCCTTGAAAATCGGGTTAAGGTACAGCGCGGTAACCCCCAGGCGTTTCAGGTAGGGCAACCGCTGAACGATACCGTCCAGATCGCCGCCGTAAAAGGTTGACGCATCATGCTGTGCTTCTAGCGGATGCTGCCAGTCACGGCGAATGACCTCGGTACCCGCCGCATGATGGTAATAACTGCCGCTCTGCAGGTTATACGCGGCGCCGCTGCTGGCAAACCGATCGGGGAAAATCTGATAAAACAGCTGATCGGCCACCCAGCCTGCGCCGCTGTCCGGTTCCTCCAGCGCGAATTGCGTCAACTGACCGATCGGCATCAGCGACCAGCCAAGTGGTCCAAACCACCGCTGGCGATCCTGCCACAGCAATTTGAAGCAATAACGGCGCGTCGCCTCCCCCTCGTTCAGCGGCAGGCTGGCCTGATAGCGCTGCCGGCCATCCACCGCACGCGCTTTCATCTCCAGCAGCCATTCTTCATTGTCAGGTTCGGCCCGCAGAAACACCTGTTTAGGCAGATCGTCACCCTGTAACCACAGGGTAATATCCAGGCGTTGTCCCTTTTTGACCACAAAAGGTGGAACCGGTTGATGCCAGGCGTCAAGCATACTGTTCTCCTACTGTACCAAACGAAATCGACGACATTGTCCACTGGCGCGAACAATGCCACGTTGAGTGCAATTCCCCCTCCTCTTTTCAGCCTAAAATCAGGGTGGAGCCGGGGGGTGGAGCCCGAGTTGTGTTAACCTAACCCAATGTAAAAAAAGGTAAACAGCTACACATTGGTTCTGATGGCCCTTAGGCTAACGTCTTATAAGTGTATTGGATTTTTTTCGGACATGTTTTAAGGAGCGGGAATGCAACAGCGGATTGCCCAATGGCTGGGGAAATTTGGCATCGAGTTCACCGATGTAATGTCATTGGTTATGGTACTGGGGCTGATCGTCCTGATCTCGGTAGTTATTCATCTGGTGCTGCACCGGGTGGTGCTGGCGGCCATTCAACGCCGCGGCCAGCAGTCGCAGCGAGTCTGGCAACAGGCGCTAACGCAGCACAAACTGTTTCAGCGTGCGGCGCTGTTGCTGCAAGGGGTGATCATCAACCTGCAGGCTATTTTGTGGCTGCATAACGGTAGCCAGACGCAGGCGTTCATCGTTACCGCCGCCCAGGTATGGATACTGGCTTTTGTGCTGCTGACGCTGTTTTCGCTGCTCGATACCCTGCTGGCGATGCTGCGCCAGAGCCCAGTTGCCAATCAACTGCCGTTGCGCGGGATTTTCCAAGGGATCAAACTGGTTGCGGCTATCCTGATCGGCATCGCGATTGTGTCACTGCTGATGGGCAAATCGCCGCTGTTACTGTTAAGCGGCCTGGGTGCGATGACCGCCGTACTGATGTTGGTGTTCAAGGATCCGATCCTCGGTCTGGTGGCGGGCATTCAACTGTCTGCCAACGATATGCTGAAGATCGGTGACTGGCTGGAGATGCCTAAATACGGCGCCGACGGCGCGGTCATCGACATCGGTCTGACCACGGTGAAAGTGCGCAACTGGGACAATACCATCACCACCATCCCCACCTACGCACTGATTTCGGATTCGTTCAAAAACTGGCGCTCGATGTCTGAGTCCGGCGGGCGCCGCATCAAGCGCAGCATTAATATCGACACCACCAGCGTACATTTCCTGTCTGAACAGGAGCAGCAACGGCTTAACCGCAACCCGCTGCTGCTACAGTACCTGAACGGCAAGGCGCAGGAACTGAATGAATACAATCGGCAAAAACAGTGGGATCTCAGCTCGCCGCTTAACGGCCGCCGCTTGACCAACCTCGGCACGCTGCGCGCCTATCTGGAAGCCTATTTACGCGCCCATCCGGATATTCACCAGGAAATGACGCTGATGGTTCGCCAACTGGCACCGACCCCGGAAGGTTTGCCACTGGAGATTTACGCGTTTACCAACACCACGGTCTGGGCAAAATACGAAAGTATTCAGGCGGATATCTTTGACCATATTCTGGCGGTGATCGGTGAGTTTGATCTGCGCATTCACCAAACGCCGACCGGCAACGATATGCGCAGCATGCTGAATCCACGGCATACAGGCAGCGACGTTTCCTGACCTCAACTGACGAAATAATTTCCACTGGTAATTATTCTGCTCTGATTGCCAGTAAATATCTCCCACCTCTTCCCATCTACGATTAAAACGGCGTTAATGCGGGCAGGCAAGCCCATTGCAGGAGATACGCCAATGCTGAAACGCCTTAAACACCGTTTATTGATCATGCTGTCAACCCTGCTGTTTGTCGGCTGTCTGCACAGCGCCAGGCTGGACGAAGCCCGTATGAGCAGCGCCTTGCAGCCGGCGCTGAGCGCGTTAAGCAGCAATATGCAGGATATCCGCGAAGCGTTGTCGCGCTGTGCGCGCGACGACGAAGAAGAAAGCAGCCTGTATGATGGCGCACTGGCGACCGAAGCACGCATCTCTGGCAGTGACGACGAGGCAGAACGGCAGCGCTAAAAAAACACCGGCACAAGGCCGGTGTTTGAGAGTTAGTCCTGCGCCAACTGCGCGCGCTTTTTCTGGCGGTTGACCTTGAAGTAGTAGCCAGCCAATAGCAACGCCACCCACACCAGGCCGGCGTACAGCGACACGCGGGTGGTTGGGAAGTAGCCGATCAGACCAATGATGAACACCAGGAACACGATGGCGATCACCGCGGTGAACACCCCACCACGCAGCGGAAACTCCAGCTTCTTGACCTGCTCTTTGCTCAAACTGCGACGAAAAGCGATCTGCGAACACAGGATCATGATCCAGACCCAGACGGTGGCAAAGGTGGCCAGCGATGCAATTACCAGGAATACGCTTTCCGGCATGATGTAGTTGAGATAGACCGCAATCAGCAGCGCCGCCATCATCACCACCACCGTGACCCACGGAATGCCGCGTTTGGACACCTTGCTGAACATTTTCGGCGCATGGCCCTGTTCGGCCATGCCGTGCAGCATGCGGCCCACGCCAAACACATCGCTGTTAATCGCCGACAGCGAGGCGGTGATCACCACAAAATTGAGGATGCCGGCAGCGACGGTGATCCCCATGTGCTGGAAGGTCAGCACGAACGGGCTGCCGTTGGTTCCCACCTGGTTCCACGGGTAAATCGACATGATCACGAACAGCGTACCAACGTAGAACACCAGAATACGCCACGGTACCGAGTTGATGGCTTTCGGGATCGACTTCTTCGGATCCTTGGCTTCCCCGGCGGTAATACCGATAATTTCAATGCCGCCATAGGCAAACATCACCAGTTGCAGCGACAGGATCATGCCGATAAAGCCGTTGCTGAAGAAGCCGCCATTGCTCCACAGGTTGTGGATGCCGGTGGCCTGCCCTCCGTTGCCGATACCCCAGACGATGATGCCGATACCGGCTGCAATCATGATGATAATGGTGGCAACTTTAAAGAACGAGAACCAGAACTCCAGTTCACCGAACACCTTGACGCTCATCAGGTTGATGGCGCCAATGATCAGCACCACGCTCAATACCCAAATCCAGTGCTGCACCTCCGGGAACCAGACGCCCATATAAATGCCGAACGCGGTAACGTCGGCAATGGCGACAATCAGAATTTCAAAACAGTAGGTCCAGCCGGTGATATAACCGGCCATCGGGCCAAGATAATCCTGCGCATAGCGCGAAAACGAACTGGCCTGCGGATTGTTGACCGACATCTCGCCCAGCGCGCGCATGATGATGAACGCGACAATACCGCCGATCAGATACGCCAGCAGTACGCTGGGGCCAGCCATGCGGATAGCGTCCGCCGAGCCGTAAAACAGCCCGGTGCCAATCGCCGAGCCGAGCGCCATAAAACGAATGTGACGCGTACTGAGGCCACGCTTGAGCTTATTGGCCGGTGGGGTAGAGGGTGTTTCCTGTTGCATTTAAAGACCTGTCTTCTTATACGCAAAAAAGCCACGGACAAGTCCGTGGCCCAAAATTCTGACCGCTCGGTTATTGATGCACGGTAACTTCAGCGCGCGTACATACCCGATCGTAAATGGCGGCCAAGACCAGCATCAACATCGACGGCGGCAACCAGGCCAGTCCCTGTTCGGCCAGCGGCAGATGCGTGCTCCACGCCGGCAGCAGGTGCTGGAAGCTGGATGCCTTCACGGCGTCAAGGATACCAAACAACAGGCTGATGAGCATCACCGGCGCGACAATACGCGGTGCACTGTGCCACATCCGCAGCGTGAAGCTCAATACCACCAGTACAATGCACGGCGGATAGATGGCCGTCAGCACCGGAATGGAAATCTGGATCAGATGGCTCAAACCGAGATTGGACACCAGCATCGAGAACAGACCCAAAATGAACACCAGCGTCTTGTAGGAAAACGGCAGATATTGCGCAAAGAATTCCGCACAGGCGCAGGTCAGGCCCACCGCGGTAACCATACAGGCAATGAAAATCAGCGCCGCCAGGAAGAAACTGCCCAGACTACCGAAGGTATTTTGCACGTAAGCGTGCAGGATCACCGCGCCGTTGGTGGCGTCAGGTACCAGCACCCCACTGCCGGAGCCCAGTTTGAACAGGCTCAGGTAAACCAGCGTCAGGCCGATACCGGCGATCAGACCGGCGAAAATGGTGTAACGGGTAAGCAGTCCGGCGTCCTTCACCCCACGCGAACGCGCGGCGTTGACTATCACGATACCGAAGACCATCGCACCCAGGGTATCCATGGTCAGATAGCCATTGACGAAGCCCGAGGAGAACGGCACGTTTTGATAGATGTCGATAGCGGGAACCGGCGAGCCTGCCGGCCACAGCAGTGCAGCAACGCCCAGCGCGCCCAGTGCGACGATCTTCAGCGGCGCCAGAATATGGCCCACGGTATCAAGCAGTCGCCCGGGATAGAGAGAGATGGCCACCACCAGCGCAAAATAGACCACGCTATAGATAAACAGCGGCGTAGCGCCGTCACCGGTCAACGGTGCGATGCCCACTTCGAAAGAAACGGTTGCGGTACGCGGAATGGCGAATAGCGGGCCGACGGCCAGATAGCAGACGGTGGCCAACAGTAAACCGGCTTTGCGACCGATTGGCGAACTGAGGGCGTCAATACCGCCGCCAACTCGCGCCAGCGCGATCACCGTCATCACCGGTAGGCCCACGGCGGTAATCAGGAAGCCGAGTGCCGCGGTCCAGACGTGTTCACCAGACTGCAAACCTACCATCGGCGGGAAAATGATATTCCCGGCGCCGACGAATAAGGCAAAGGTCATAAACCCCAATGCCAGAATATCTCTTGACGTTAAACGATGACTCATACGATGTCGTGTTGCCTGTTCAAATGAAAAAAAAGTTCGCTAGCATGGCGGCGTAGCGCCCCCATCCGGTTGTCGGCATGCCATGACATCACAGCGCAACAAGGTCGAAAAACGCACAACTCCCGGCGTTTCATCCTTAATGCAGAAGTAACCACTGTTGATGTTTGGCGAGTTTTAGAAGTTATAAAATGGAGGATTCATCCAACAACGGAGGGTAAGTAAATCGTTTATAGCGCCAAAAGGCAATACGTACGATAAAAAGCAGAGCTATTGACCAGACAATCTTTCACCGCCAGTCGATCATGTCGGTCATATGGAAATATGCCCTACATGATTTGTATCATTTTTAATCAACCGACTCACAAAACGTGAAACAAATACCGTCTCGCCGCGCGCAAATGCCATTTAATGACGGTTTTTCGCGCGGTGTTAACGCATCTTTCCGCGCTTACCAAACCTGCCCGGCAATGTTAACCACGCTACGCAGCTTGTCCCACTGCTGCTGTTCGCTCAGACTATTGCCCTCTTCCGTCGAGGCAAAGCCGCATTGTGTGCTGAGGCACAGTTGACGGCGGTCGACAAACTGCGCGGCCTCCTCCAGCCGTTGCTTCACCTGCTCAGGGTTCTCCAGTTCACCGTTTTTGGTAGTGATAAGCCCCAATACCACCTGCTGGCGGCCCGGCTTGATAAAGCGTAGCGGTTCGAACCCGCCGGAACGTTGATTGTCATATTCCAGGAAGAAGGCATCGATATTCACCTGGCCGAACAGGATCTCCGCCACCGGCTCGTAACCGCCCTCTGAAATCCAGGTTGAGCGGAAGTTGCCACGACACACGTGCAGACCAATGGTCAGATCCTGCGGCTTGTCGGCGATCGCCGCATTCAGCACATCGGCATAAATCCGCGCCAATTGATCCGGATCTTCGCCACGTTCGCGGATCTGGCGCCGTTGATCCTCGGAGCATAAATACGCCCACACCGTGTCATCCAACTGCAAATAACGGCAGCCGGCTGCATAAAATGCCGCGATGGCGTCACGATAGGTTTGCGCCAAATCGGCAAAATACGCATCCAGCTGCGGGTAGACCTGGCTGTCGATCGCCTGACGGCCGCCGCGAAAATGCAGCACGCTCGGGCTGGGAATGGTCATCTTCGGTACTGCGTCACCGGCAATCGTCTGCAAATAACGAAAATCTGCCAACATCGGGTGCTGTGGGTTAAAGCCCAGTTTACCCACCACTTTGATACTGCGCGCTTTGGTTTGCACTCCGTTGAACTGGATGCCCTGGTTGGCATCGTAGCCTTCTACGCCGTTCAGACCTTCCAGAAAATCAAAATGCCACCATGCCCGGCGAAACTCACCGTCGGTAACCACCGCCAAACCAAGTGCCCGCTGTGCATCAACTGCCAGACGAATCTGCTCGTCTTCCACCGTACGCAGCGCGGCGGCATCGATTTCGCCACGCTGATACTGCTGGCGCGCGGTTTTTAGCGCCGCAGGGCGCAACAGGCTACCGACGACGTCGGCGTGAAAAGCGTGGTGACATTCGCACATGATTTTGACTCCCAGTGACAGACAAGCGCTTACAACCGCTCGCTTTAATGATTTACAGATTGAATTATTACGCCGGGTTACAAACAGACATCCAGACGTCTAAACTTCCGAATTAATCCTGTCACGTACCAAGTAGAACGGCAACGGAAAAATTTTCATCGGCATTGAAGAAAATTCACTTTGATTTGTCGCATCGGAGATTGGCAGAGGAATCGTCGTTTATTGCTAGCCCGCCGCCGTAACGATCGTCGCCGGCGGATCGAGGCTTATTCCAGCCCCAGCAGGCTACGCGTTTTATGCAACGTGGTTGGCGGTAACGGCAGGTAGCCGTCATGGTTCACCAGGTTTTGCCCCTGCTCGGACAATACCCGATCGAGAAACGCGGCGGTGAGCGGTTCCAGCGGCTGGTTAGGTGCTTTATTGATGTAAATATAGAGATAACGGGCCAGCGGATAACTGCCGTTGCGCACGTTGTCTTCGGTCGGCGCAATGTAATCCTCGCCGCGGGTGGCCAAAGGCAGCAAACGCACGCCACTGGCACGGAAACCAATACTGGCATACCCCACGCTGTTAAGCGATCCGGCCACCGCCTGCACCACCGATGCGGAGCCGGGCAATTCATTCACCCGCGCCATAAAATCGCCGCCGCACAGGGCGCGCAGCTTGAAGTAACCGTAAGTGCCGGACGCAGAGTTGCGACCAAAGCGCTGCATGCTGCGCTGTGCCCAATCACCGCTCAGGCCAAGCTGACCCCAGCGTTGCAACGGCTGAGCTTCACCACAGCGACGGGTAGCGGAGAAAATCTGATCGAGTTGGCGCAGGTTAAGGCCGCGTAGCGGGTTGTCCTGATGCACCAGGACCACCAGCGCATCCACCGCTACCGGCACCGCCAGTGGCGCGTAGCCGTAACGATGTTCGAAGGCTGCCAGCTCGGCTGCCTTCATCGGCCGACTCATCGGCCCCAGCTGCGCGGCCCCGGCAGCCAACGCCGTCGGCGCGGTCGAAGACCCGGCCGCCTGTATCTGCAGATTAACGTTGGGATAGTGTTGACTGAAATCCTGCCCCCACAGCGCCATCAGATTGGCCAGCGTATCTGAGCCGACGCTGGACAGGTTGCCCGCCAGCATGCCGCCCGGCTGCGCCGACACGCCCTGGCTAAACAGTAGCGCCAGGCAGAGCCACACTCCTCGGGACAATCGCATCACTTCGCCTCACGCGTTAATGTTTCAGCGCATTCTCTGACAAAGCCGCAGGAACAATCAACCGGTTAGGCAAGGTAAAAATGAAACGTGTGCCGAGACCCGGTTCACTGAGCACTTCCAGCCGCGCATCGTGGTGACCCAGCGCGTGTTTGACGATCGCCAGCCCCAACCCGCTGCCGCCGGTCTGGCGGGAACGCGCCTTGTCGACGCGATAGAAACGTTCGGTCAGCCGCGGGATGTGCTCGGCGGCAATCCCCGGCCCGTTATCGCTGACCTGGAACTGCGCGCCATGCGGCGTCTGTTGCCAGCTGACTTCGATATGGGTGCCGGTCGGCGTGTGATTTACCGCGTTGTACACCAGGTTGGATACCGCGCTTCGCAGTTGATCCTCGTTGCCAAACACCTTCAATCCGTCATTCACCCGGAAGGTAATCTGGTGATTACCTCCGCTCAGCGACTGGGCCTCGCGCTGCAACACCCGCAGCATCAACGGCACGTCGACCTTTTCGTTCATATCAACGATCGGCGCCGCCTCGATGCGCGAAAGCGTCAGCAACTGTTTCACCAGCCCGTCCATGCGCCGGGTCTGCTCCTGCATGGTACTCAGCGCCTTGCTGCGCAGCGAGCCGTCCATTTCCTGGTCGCTCATCATTTCCAGATAGCCTTGCAGCACGGTTAACGGCGTGCGCAATTCGTGGCTGACGTTGGCAAAGAAGTTGCGTCGGGCGCCTTCGAGCTGACGCATCTGGGTAACATCGCGGGCAACCATTAACAGCTGCCCTTCCGAATAGGGCATGACGCGAAACTCAACGTAATGTTCATTATTGAGTTGCAGCGTCAGCGGGCGCGAGAATTCCTGCTGTTGCAAATAGCTGCTGAATTCAGGATAACGCAGCAGGTTGAGAATATGCTGGCCATTGTCTTCCGGCCAGCGGAAGCCCAGCAAATGCTGAGCCAGTCCGTTGCACCAGAAGATATTCCCCTCTTCGGTGGTCATGACTACCGCGTCGGGCAACGACTCAGCACCGCTGCGAAAACGCTTGATCAGCAAGGCCAGTTCACGCCGACGCCGACGGTTGCGTTGCTGCATCTGGTAAAGGCCATAGAACAGCGGCTCCCAGCTCCAACGTCCGGGCGGCGGCGTCATGCTGCGATCCACCCATAGCCAGTGCGAAAGCTTGAGCTGGTTATAGAAGTTCCACATCAGCGCGGCCAGTACCGCCGTCAGCAGCCACCAGGACAGATACCCGAAAATCAGGCCCAGCAACAGCGCGGGCAAACAGAAAAGGGCCAGCTCCAAAGCCAGCCTCTTCCAGGAAAGGCGTTCTAGCACGTTATGTTCTCCAGCACGGCGCGTTTAATAGCGCGTTGAGAACCGGTAACCGGTGCCCCGAACGGTTTGAACCATCTTGTCATGACCACTGGTCTCCAGCGCCTTTCGCAGCCGGCGGATATGCACGTCAACGGTACGATCTTCCACATAAACGTTAGTGCCCCAGACGTGATTAAGCAACTGCTCGCGGCTATAAACACGCTCTGGATGGGTCATAAAGAAATGCAGCAGCTTGAACTCGGTGGGCCCCATATCCAGAGCCAGTTCGTTGGCCATCACCCGGTGTGAAGAAGGATCCAGGCTCAGGCCCTGCATTTCGATCACCTCTTCTACCGCCATCGGCGATATGCGACGCATGACCGCCTTGATACGCGCCACCAGCTCCTTGGGGGAAAACGGTTTGGTAATGTAGTCATCAGCCCCCACTTCCAGGCCGCGCACCCGATCTTCTTCTTCGCCGCGCGCGGTCAGCATCATTACCGGAATGTCACGGGTCAGCGCTTCGCGCTTCATATGCTTGATAAATTGAATGCCGGAGCCGCCAGGCAGCATCCAGTCGAGTAACACCAAATCAGGGAACGGCTCAGACAGGCGCGTCACGGCGCTGTCATAATCCTCGGCTTCCAACGGTTGGTAACCATTCTGTTCCAACACAAAGCACACCATCTCACGGATCGGCGCTTCATCTTCCACCACCAGTATGCGTCTTGCCATCGTCAATCCTGCCAATGTGTTAGCGATCACAATTTGATTGCGGGCGCCATTATGCGTCAGTTTTGTGACAGATTTATGAAATAAACCGCGTTGCAAAAGTCACTTTATGAATGCCATTAAGCATAGCGACAAATTCGAGCGTGCAGAAAAACCCTTTTTTGTTTCCCTGCCCTTATAATCATCGCAACATTTTTTACGCTACGGTAGAAACATGCGCCTGATACACACCTCCGACTGGCATCTTGGCCAACACTTCTTCACCAAAAGCCGCGCCGCCGAACATCAGGCATTTTTGCGCTGGCTGATTGAACAGATCGACCAACAGCAGGTAGACGCGCTGATCGTTGCCGGCGACCTGTTCGATACCGGTTCACCGCCGAGCTACGCGCGCGAGCTGTATAACCGTTTCGTGGTGGAACTGCAGCGCACCGGCTGCCAATTGGTGGTGCTGGGTGGCAATCATGATTCCGTGGCGACGCTGAACGAATCGCGTGAATTATTATCCTGCTTGAATACCACCGTGATCGCCAATGCACAGAGCGAACTCGACCGGCAGATCGTGATACTGAATCAACGTGACGGCCGCCCCGGCGCGGTGCTGTGCGCGATTCCCTTTTTACGCCCACGCGATCTGCTGCTCAGCCGGGCCGGTGAATCCGGCAGCCAGAAACAGGCGGCGTTGCAAGAAGCGATTGCCGAGCATTATCAAACGCTGTATCAGGCCGCCTGTACGCGCCGTGATGCGCTCGGTGGCGCATTGCCGATCGTCGCCACCGGCCACCTGACTACCGTTGGCGTGACCAGCTCCGATTCGGTGCGCGATATTTATATCGGCACGCTCGACGCCTTTCCGGCGCAGGCCTTCCCACCTGCGGATTATATCGCACTTGGCCATATTCACCGCGCGCAAATGGTGGCGAAGAGCGAACACATCCGCTACAGCGGTTCGCCTATCCCGCTCAGTTTCGACGAGTTGGGTAACGCCAAAAGCGTGTTTATGGTGGATTTTGCCGACGGCGCGTTGCGTAAAATTACGCCGCTGGAAATCCCCTGCGTTCAGCCGATGCAGTTGATCAAGGGAGATTTACCGCAAATAGAGCGCCAGTTGCAGCAGTTCGCCGATTATCATGGCGAGTTGCCGGTATGGCTGGATATCGAGGTAGCAACACAGGATTACCTGAGCGACATCCAGCGGCGCATCCAACATCTGACGGATGAACTGCCGGTAGAGGTGGTGCTGCTGCGACGCAGCAAAGAACAGCGCCGTCAGGTGATTGACCGCCAGGACAAAGAGACGCTGAACGAACTGAGCGTCAACGAGGTCTTTGAGCGACGGTTAGCGCTGGAAACCGAGTTGGCCGCCCCCCGCCGCGAGCGAATGCGTGAAATGTTCCGCCAATCGGTGGACGCGGTGCAGCAACAGGAGCCTTCGGCATGAAAATCTTGAGCCTACGGCTAAAAAACCTCAACTCGCTGCAGGGTGAATGGAAAATAGATTTCAGCAGCGAACCCTTTGCCAGCAATGGCCTGTTCGCCATTACCGGCCCGACCGGTGCTGGGAAAACCACCCTGCTCGACGCGGTGTGCCTGGCGCTGTATCACCAAACACCGCGACTGCAGGTTTCCCCCAGCCAAAACGAACTGATGACGCGCCACACCGCCGAATCGCTGGCCGAAGTGGAATTCGAAGTGAAGGGCATCGGCTATCGCGCTTTTTGGAGCCAGCGACGGGCCAAAAACGATCCGAACGGCAACCTGCAGGCACCCAAAGTGGAGCTGGCACTGCTGGCCGACGGCAAGATCGTCGCCGACAAGGTGCGCGACAAGCTGGAGCTGATTGCCGCCATCACCGGATTGGATTTTGGCCGTTTTACCAAGTCAATGATGCTGTCGCAAGGGCAGTTTGCCGCATTTCTCAACGCCGATGCCAACGATCGCGCCGAACTGCTGGAGGAACTGACCGGCACCGAGATTTACGGCCAGCTGTCAGAACGGGTATTTGAACAGCATAAACAGGCACGGCTGGATCTCGACGCCCTGCAACAACGCGCCAGCGGCATAGCACTGCTGGACGATGAACAACGCCAACAGCTGGAAACCCAGCTCAACGCATTACGCAGCGAAGAAGCCGCGCTGAACCAACAGGCGCTGCAGGTTCAACAGGCGCTGAACTGGCTGCAACAGTGGCAGCAGGCGCAGAACAAACAGCAGGAATATCAGCAACGGCTGAGCGAGGTGCAGCAACAACAGCGCCAGGCTGAACCACAGCTGCAAGCGCTGGCGCGCAGCGAACCGGCAGAGAAACTGCGACCGCTGTTCAACGAACACCAGCGCTGTCACAGCGAGCATCAGACGCTGCAACAACAGATTGCCCAACTCGAGCAACAACGGCAGCAGCACAACGCCACCTTGGTGCCATTGCAGCAGGCGCTGGAGCAAGCGCGAGCCGAGCAACAAAAACAGACGTTACTGCGCCAGCAGCAACAGCAACTGATCGATGAGCAGGTGGTGCCGCTCGATCACCAGATTGCTCAACTAGAAAAAAATCGCCACGAACTGCGCCAAACGCTCGACGATGCCGAACGGCAGTGCGCGCAGCAGCAACGCACGCTGGCAACGATCAACGCCGAACGCAGCCAGTTGGCGGCGCAGGCGGAACAGCATCAAGGCACATCGGTTAGTCTGAACCAGGCGCTGGCAGCGCAGCAGCAACGGCAACAGGCGCTGGAGGCGCAAACACCGCTGGCAACGCTGCGTCAGCGCTTAAGCCAGCTCGGCGAACTGCGGCCGACGCGCCAACAGCTCTATAGCCTCTCGACGCTGAGCCAACAGATTAACCAACGGCTGCAACAGCAGCGACAGGAGTTCAACGACGGTCAGCAGCAACTGAGCCAGTTGGAGCCACAGCTGGAGCAGGCCCGTCTGCTCTATCAACAGCAAAAATCGCTTGAGCAGGAAGTGGAAAAAACGCTGCGGCTGGAGCAGCAGATCGTCAGTCTGGAAGCCGAGCGCCGTCGTCTGCAACCCGGCGAGCCCTGTCCGCTGTGTGGCTCGACCAAACATCCGTCGATCGGCCATTATGAAACGCTGCAACCGTCGGAAACCGCCCAACGGCTGGACGGCATCAAGACGCAGACCGAGGTCATTTATAAGCAGGGCGTTGAGCTGCGTGCTCGCCATGACAGCCTCAGGCAACAGCTACAGCGCCAACAGCAAGCCATCACCCTGGATGAACAGCAGTTGGCGGCGCATCAGCAGCGCTGGCAGCAATTGACCGCCACGCTGGCGTTCAGTTTCGGTTTGCAGGATAGCCAACGTCTGCACGACTGGCTGGAGCAATGTGAAAACCAAGAGCGTGAAGGCGGCCAACTGCTGACCCAGCATGAACAGGCGGCGTTGGCGGTACAGCAGGCCAAGGACGCGTTGGTCACGCTGCAAACGCAACAGCAACAGGCCGAGCAGCAGAGCGCTTTGCTCAACGAACGTTGCAACCTGCTGGAAAAAAACCTCGCTGAAACACAACGCCAGCAACAACGGTTGCAACAGCAATGGCAGCAGGCGCAGGAGCAACACGCGACGCTGCGTGCGCAACGGCTGACGCTGTTCGGCGAGCAGCAGGTCGCGCAGGTGCGCGAAAACCTGCGGGTACGGCAAGCCGCCGACGAGCAGAGCAGCAGCCAGGCCAGCGAGCGCTTGCAGCAGGCACAGGAACAACGCGATCGCCTGACCGGCCAGTTGGCCGGGTTGCAGCAGCAGCTGGCGCAGTTGGCCGAACGCCTGCAACATGCGCAGACGCGCTGGCAACAGGCATTGGCCGCCAGCGAATTCAGCGATGTAACGGCCTTTAGTGCCGCCTTGCTGGACGAGGCCGAACGCCAACGCCTGCAACAGCACAAGGAGCACTTGCAGCAACGCCGCGTCGAGGCTGACGCGCTGCTGGCACAGGCGATACTAACGCTGGAACAGCATCAACAGCAGCAGCCGAACGCGCTTGCCGACCCGCGGAGCGACGGCGAAGCGCTCGCCGCTCAGCATCAGGCATTACTGCAACAACTGAAGACGTTGCAGTTCCGCCAGGGCGAACTGCGCCATCAGTTGGTAAGCGATGCCCAACGCCGCAACGACCAGCAGGCACTACTGGCGCAGATCGCCCAAAGCCAGCAACAGTACGATGACTGGAGCCTGCTCAATCAGTTGATTGGATCAAAAGAAGGCGACAAGTTCCGCAAGTTTGCGCAAGGGCTAACGCTCGATCATCTGGTGTATCTGGCCAATAATCAGCTTGGCCGGCTGCATGGCCGCTACCTGCTGCAACGCAAAACCAGCGACGCGCTGGAATTGCTGGTGGTGGATACCTGGCAGGCCGACGCGTTGCGCGATACTCGCACCCTGTCCGGCGGCGAAAGCTTCCTGGTCAGCCTGGCGCTGGCGCTGGCGTTGTCCGATCTGGTCAGCCATAAAACCAGCATCGATTCTCTGTTCCTGGACGAAGGTTTCGGCACGCTGGACGCAGAAACGCTGGATACCGCGCTGGATGCACTCGACAGCCTGAACGCCTCCGGCAAAACCATCGGCGTGATCAGCCACGTCGAGGCGATGAAAGAACGTATTCCAGTGCAGATCAAGGTAAAGAAAGTCAACGGGCTGGGAGTAAGCCGCCTCGAGGCGCAATACCAGGTGGAACATCCCTGACAGGCCGGATGGAAATGTGATCGCGGCGGCAGTCCACGCGGAAATACGTTGAGCCGCCAGTAAGAACGTTTATCATGACTGGCAGTAGGATTGTTACTGCGCATGCAGGCAAAACCTGACCTCCAGGATGCTCTTGGACGTCAGGTTTTTTGTTTTTTAACGGTCTGTAACGGCGGAAAATGCATGAAAATAGAGAAAATACTCAATAACAACGTCGTTATTACGCTCGACGATCGCCAACAAGAAACGGTGGTGATGGGGCGAGGGATCGGCTTTAAAAAGAACATCGGCGACAGGCTGGATGAAAGCCTGATCGAAAAAGTGTTCACCCCCAACGGCAGCGCGATGACCGAACGTTACCAGGCGCTGTTGGCTGAAATTCCGCTGACCTGCATCACGACTGCCGACAAGATCATCAGCCTGGCCCGCCAGCGCCTGCAGGGCAAACTGCACAACATCGTTTATATCACGCTGACCGATCACATTCATTTCGCGCTGCAACGCCATGCGCAGGGGCTGGACATTCGCAACGTCCTGCTGTGGGAAATCAAAAAACTCTACCCTGCCGAGTTTGCCGTCGGGCTAGAGGCGCTGGCGCTGATCGCGCAAAGGTTAAACGCCGAGCTACCAGAGGACGAAGCCGGCTTTATCGCCCTACATCTGGTGAATGCGCAGCTTAACGACGAAATGAAAAACACCTTGCATATCACCCGCGTAATGCAGGAAATACTGAATATCGTCAAATACCATTTCCGCTTTGATTACAATGAGGATGCGCTCAGTTACCACCGGTTTGTGACGCATTTGAAATTCTTCGCTCAACGCCTGCTCGGCAGCAACTACGTCGACAGCGAGGACGACTCGCTGTATCAGCTGGTCAAAGCCAAATACCGCGAGTCATTTGCCTGTGCCGGGAAAATCAATCAGCATATTGCAGCCAATTATCAGCATCAGTTGACCGGTGAAGAGATGATGTTTCTGACCATTCATATTGAACGGGTACGCAGCGAAATCAGCGGCACATAACCGGCAAAGGGCTGGCCCTTCCCCCAACGCCCGATTACCGTTGCGGCCACAGCCAGGCTGCGCCGCGCACGCCGCTGGAATCGCCATGCATCGCCTTGCGGATCGGCGTTTCACATTCGCCGCCGAATACCCAGGGTTTTACCAACTGCGGTACGGTTTGATACAGCCGTTCCACGTTGCTCATGCCGCCCCCCAGGACGATAGCGTCCGGGTCGAACAGGTTGATCGCCTGTGCCAGCGACTTGGCCAGACGCATTTCATAGCGGGCGATCGCCCGTTCCGCCAACGCATCCTGCTGCTCGGCCAGCGCCATGATTTGCTGCCCCGTCAGCGACTGCCCACTCAGACGCGCATAGTCGGTGGCGAAGCCGGTTCCCGATATAAAGGTTTCGATGCAGCCCTGCTTACCGCAATAACACGGCACTTCAGCGCGATAGCGCAGTTCATCATCATCCAGCCACGGCAGCGGGTTATGCCCCCACTCGCCGGAAATACCGTTACCGCCAGCATGCACCTGGCCGTTAATCGCCACGCCAGCCCCGCAGCCGGTACCGACAATCACCGCAAACACCACTTTCTGGCCGGCGCCGGCGCCGTCGGTGGCCTCGGAAACCGCCAGACAGTTGGCGTCATTGGCCAGCCTGACGTCACGCTGCAACATCGCAGACAGATCTTTATCCAATCGCGTACCGTTGAGCCAGGTCGAGTTGGAGTTTTTCACCAGCCCGGTAAACGGCGACAGCGTTCCGGGAATGCCAACGCCCACCGAACCCTGTTCGCCGGTGTGGTCTTCGGCCATTTTGACCAGCCCGGTTATCGCCCGCAACGTTTGTTGATAATCATCTCGCGGCGTGGCGATACGGTGACGAAACAGCTCGCGCCCGTCGTTCGCCAAAGCAATCACTTCAACTTTTGTTCCACCCAAATCGATACCAATCCGCACGATTTTCTCCTCAATGCGCTGCTGACATTTATCGTATTGCGCCGAGTGTGCCGCAATAGCTGCGCGCACGCAAATCAGAGGAATGAGGCGATTTTTCAGCGTCAATTGGGTATCATGCCGCCCTGCTTTTGATGAATCAGCGTGCGGAAAGCACGCCCAGCCAGGGATAACTTTATGCTGTGGTTTAAGAATTTGATGGTTTACCGTTTAAGCCGCGAGGTTGCGCTAAACGCGGATGAAATGGAAAAACAGCTTGGCGCGTTTTCCTTTACGCCGTGCGGCAGCCAGGATATGGCGAAAACCGGCTGGGTCTCCCCAATGGGCTCACACAGTGATGCATTGACGCATGCGATCAACGGCCAGATCGTGATCTGTGCCCGCAAGGAAGAAAAAATTCTGCCTTCGCCGGTTATCAAGCAGGAATTGCAGGCAAAAATCGACAAACTGGAAGGCGAACAGCACCGCAAGCTGAAGAAAACAGAAAAAGACGCGCTGAAGGACGAAGTGCTGCACAGCCTGTTGCCGCGCGCATTCAGCCGCTTCAATCAGACCTATATGTGGATCGATACCGTCAACGGTCTGATCATGGTTGATGCCGCCAGCGCCAAACGTGCCGAAGATACTCTGGCGCTGCTGCGCAAGAGCCTGGGTTCTCTGCCGGTGGTACCGCTGACCATGGAAAGTCCGATTGAGCTGACGCTGACCGAGTGGGTGCGCTCTGGTGAACTGCCAGCCGGGTTTATCATTCAGGATGAAGCCGAGTTAAAAGCCATTCTGGAAGACGGCGGAGTGATCCGTTGCAAGAAGCAGAACCTGATCAGCGATGAAATCGCGGTGCATATCGAAGCCGGTAAACTGGTCACCAAGCTGGCCGTGGACTGGCAAGAGCGTATTCAGTTGGTGATTGCTGACGACGGTTCGCTAAAACGCCTGAAGTTCGCCGACGCGCTGCGTGAGCAGAACGACGATATCGATCGCGATGACTTCGCTCAACGCTTCGACGCCGATTTTATTTTGATGACCAGCGAGCTGGCGGCGTTGATTCAGAACACCATTGAAGCACTGGGCGGTGAAGCGCAGCGTTAATCCGACCTGAAGGAACGGCACTCAGGGGCTCTGCATCGCGAGCCCCTTGCCATTGATTGCGGGTTTATTTACTCAAGTAACGGCACAGATAGGCCGTCGCGTCGGCAACCTGCACGTTGAACTCACTGTGCCCCGGCACAAAAAACTTCTCGCCAGGCATAAACACCTGCCAGTCCGGCGCCCCCGGCAACAGCACCTTCAGCGCACCGGTAATCACCGTCATTTCTTCCGGCTGGGCGGTGCCAAAGGTATATTCCCCTTCTTCCATCACTCCGACGCTGGTACGACCGATGCTGCTACTGTCGAAACCGATTGATTTTACTTTTCCGGCAAAATACTCATTCACATTCAGCATAGACTTGCACCCGCGTAATTATCTTTGTGGAACAACCATATTGGGGCATCGCGCCTATGCTGTCACTGGTTTTCAACGTGAAATGCGATCGCTGCGCAGAGGAAAATGCTGTGATTGGCAAACCGCTCGACAAAGCCTGTGGCCCGAGATGAAAAAACGGGGCCTGACGGCCCCGGACGGATGATAGAATGCGATTTTATTATTTTTTGAATCAGTCAATTAGCTCTGCCGCCAGCTTGGCGACCAGTACGTTGGACAGCAATACCGGAATATCCAGCCGGGCCTGCAGAAAGTCCCGGTGCCGCTGGTGATAGCCAATACAATCCAGCACCACCACCTCGGCCCCCTGCTGCTGCAAGGCGTTGGCCGCCTGTTCCAGCCGCGCCTCGTCGGCCAGATAGGGGCTGGCAACGGCAAAGCACGGCGGCGTCGCCAACTGCTGCCATTTTCCGGCCTGTTCGTTGATTTGCTCCGCCACCGGAACCACAATGCCCACCCGATGTTGGCTGACAATCGCGGCGATCAGCGGGGGGATGATGCGATCCGGCTCCAGCAATAGCGCCTGTTCGGCCTGCAAATGGCCAAACTCGCCGGTGCACAGCAGCAGGATCACCTCACACCCCCGTTGTTCCAGCTCGCGGATCTTCTGCTGCAGCCCCTGCTCCACACGCGCTGCTGCCAGTGTGACCTGTGAACCGTCCAGCAAGCGCGTCACCAGCCGTTTCTCTCCCGGCTGCGGAGCATAACGCGCCGCCACCTGATCCGCAGTCAGGCCATCCAACAGCCCAATGTGCGTCGTCGAGGATTCGGGCAGGTAGGCAGAAAGCAGCGGCATGATGTCACTGCGCGGCGCCTGGCCGATAGTCAGGGTGGCAAACGAAGCGCTCATGATTATTTCCTTGTTTGCAGGTGGCTCAGGCTACCGTACAGCGACAGTAGCCGGGCATATTCATCGACGTCATAAAAACGGCAGGTTCCGCGGCCAAATTCCTTCGCCACCTCCACCGCAAACTTGACGGTCAACGCAATGTCCACTTCATGGCTGGCGCCGGTACCGCAGCCAGGCACCACCGATTCGCTGCAAATCGCCACGCCGACCACCGGTGCGCCAGTGGCGGTCGACGGTTGCAGAATGCTGTTGAGATGGTGTACGCCGTTGCCGTATGGCGTAATGTCCTGCGTGGTGATCGGGAAGGTCACCGCCGGGCGACCGCTGGTCATTTCCATAATACGCAGCAGATCTTCCGCAACCCGCAGGATATAGCCCTCTTTCACCGTTGGCGACAACGCATAGCCCTTGTGATTGATAATACGGTTGCCCTTGGTGGTATCGATCGACAGGATCGCATCGGCTTGCGCCACCACTTCATTGTCGTTCATCGTGACGTCATCGATCGGCGAATCCATAAAATCCACCGGATCGTGCGGCCGGGTCGGTGCATTCGGACAAATATGGGTGGTAACCACCACGTCGCCCGCCAGCACATCGCCCTTGCGCTGCATCTCGGCCAGCTTCAACGCGCTGCTGATGGCGGCAATCGCGCCGTCGCCGTCGGAAACCAGCCCAATGCGCGTCGGCCGGGCGCCAATGCCCCCCAAACGCCCGACAATACCCAGGGTTGGCGCATCGCCTCCCTGGCTCTTGCCGGCGCTGCCGGGGATGTCGATACGTACGAAGTCGGTCGAGCCTTTCGGCCCGCTGGCGCGTCGGGTGGTAGCCGTAACGCCGGGATAGCCGGCAAACAGATCGACCACGTCCTGGCCGCTGACGAAAGCATTATCAATTAATTCAAAAACCTGTAGGGTTTGTTGCAAGCTCATAATGTCAACCTTTCACCTAGTGATGTAACGGGCGAGTTATTTACCCTTGCTGGAAAACAGCGAGTTAAAGAAGCTGTACAGGGCGTCGCCGGCAATAAAACCGGCGGCCATGATTTCCATCGGCGTACGGCCTTTGTCTCCCCAGCGCTTGATAATCAGGATGCGCAGCGCGATCCCGACGATCACCGCCCAGCCGGCCAATGCGTTGTTGATCAGCAAGCCGGTGGCCAACAGTACGCCAAGCTGGCGCTTCGGCCCGCCGATCCACTGTACGATGGCGCCCGGAATCGCCCATACCAGCAGGCTCCAGGCGATCCCTGGCTGGGCACCGGCCTCGATGGTTTTGGCATACACCCGCGCCACCGGCGGCACCAGATCCTGCAAGAAATAGCTGCTGTAGGAGAAGTACACCACCGGAATGGCCACCACAAAGGCAATCAACGCCGCGCCCAATTGAATACGCCGCCCCAACAGCTCCTGCTGCAGGTCTTTGCCATGCCCGCGCAGGATAAAACCGGCCTTGAGATCGAAGCCCATATCCGCAAACGCCGGCCCGGTTGCGGCGGTGAAGCCGGTCAGAATACACAGCGCCAACGGCGGGAAACCGATCAAAATGCCGATAATCAGGGTTATCAGCGCCACGGCAAACGCCGGGAACCAGCCGGAGTGCATCGCCGCAATGCCGACAATCAATTCATGCACAAAGGCGGCAAAGGCGGCATAAATCACAAACAGCACCAGCAGGGTCAGTGACATTTCGCTGTACAATCCACCCGCCAGCGCCAGCAGCGCGGCGATCGCCACGTAGCCCACCGCGCCGAGGCCCAGCGCCTTGCGCACCTCGCTATCCGGCTGCGTGTGGCTGGAGCCGGCGTCGAGACGCTTGTTGCGAATCACCTGGATCACCTGGATCAACGCCACCAGCCCGGCGCCTACCATCACGCCGTGCGGAATATACAGCGCATTGATATCAACGCCGGCCACCGGTTCGGCATAGGCGCGCAGCAATAGACCCACACCGAACATGCTCAGCGCCCAGATATTGCCGATAAACGCGGTGCCAAACGCCGCCATCGGGATCTTCAGCATCGAGCCGGCAATGCCGATCGCTACGCCGACCACCAGCAACCAAGCCTGTTTGCCGCCCCGGTCACCGGCCTTGATGGCTTCCGCCGCCGCCACGCCCGGCGGCCAGGCATTGGCGGCCGGGAACACTTTGGTATCGAACAGGCGGTATAACAGATAGGCGTCCAGCAGCATCGCGGCCGCCACGCCGCAGAACATTGGCAGAATCAGCTGCGGTTGCCCCATGACATAGGGCACGGCAATCGGCATCAGCAAGCTGTTAGCCGCGCCGAAAGTGGCGGAAGAGATCACCGTCTGTGCCAGATTCTGCGTATGCACCGAACGATAGCGCTGGAGGAATTGCAACGGAAGACGCGCCAGCAGCATGGCCAGCAGCGCGCCGATAATCGAGGTATTCGGCGTCACGCCGAGCGTGGTAATAAGCTGCACGCCGATAATTGCGCCAATCACCGACAGCGCCACCATCACCAACAGCGTGCCGATATCCCGCAACGGATTGATTGTGGTATTTGGCTTCATTACGTCATTTCCCCTGAATAACCCTGCAACAGCGAAAAGAGATATTTATGGCAATAAGGCACCGTCGCAGTTCCAATATATGGAACTGCGAGCGATTTAATTCCGTTATTACCGGCCCAACAAATATACGTATTATTTTAATCATTAAATCGTTGGCAAATTCCCTGGTATTGGCGCCAATGATTTAGGGTAACGGAAAAAGGCCTACTCGACGCGCTATGGGATCTGACGCCAATAATCATCACCGAGCTTTTCTGCCAATTGCCGTGAAACGGTCATTAATTCTAATAATACCTCGGCGGCGAATGGCTGTTCGACGCTCTGGGTCGGGAAAGACAAACACAGCCCGACGGTTTCGCTGCGATGCTTGTTGGTCACCGTGGTCGCCAGCGAGCTAATGCCCTGCAAGGTTTCATTACGCGCCAACGACCAGCCTTGCTGGCGGATCTGCGCTAATTTTTGCAGCAGTGCCGCCAGCGTTTGTGGCGCATTGGGCGACGCCACCCGATAGCCGGCGGCAAAGCGCTCGGCCACCTGATCGTCGTCTTCACGCGCCAGCAGCGCCCGGCCAACCGAGGTTTCCGCCGCCGGCGAGCGGCTGCCGACCGGCGTCACCACCTGCAAAAAGTGCCGCCCGGGAAATACGCGCATCACGACGATTTCGCTGCCGTCCAGCATCGAAATATAGCCGGTACAGCTGGTCAAGCCACTGAGCTGCACCATACCAGCCGCAGCGTTGTCGACCATCGGCGTCGACAGGTAATGACTGCTTACCGTCAGTAACAGCCGGCCGATTTTATACATGCGGTTTTGCGCATCACGCTCAAGCATCCCCTGGTTTTCCATGGTTTGCAGCAGCCGAGAAACGGTACTTTTTGGTAATGCCAGCTGTTGGACGACGTCGCTGAAAGAAATACCCGGCTGGCCATGCGTCATGTGCTGTCGAGAAAACAGTTTTAGTACCGCTGCGGCATTTTCTAACGTCGTCATTGCGCTTCCTGTTCCACTATATGGAACCTGGTTCCTGTTCGATAATTAGAAAACTAAAACTCGCACAGTTTATCGTCAAGCAGTTTGTTATTTTCCGCGCAGTTGATTTATAGCGAATGATGCTGCTGAAAATAAAATTCATCAAAGATCGCGCAAATATTGCGACTGGATAGCTGGGGATATGCGCTGATAAGCGATATAAGCAGAGGATCGTACTGATTTATTGCGTTAGCCAAGCAATAAAATGAACCGGCAAATGCCGGTTCTGCAAAACAGCAGGCGACTTATTCGCCTAATGCTTTATCCTCGTAACGCCGTTTGGCATCTTTGGCTTCCTGTTCCGTCTCATGCTCACTGATCAGCGTATCGGGCTTTGGAAAATCCGCACGCAATTCATACCAGCGAACCTGACTGCCCTGCTCGCCCTTGTCGATCGCAACGATACGAGCTTGTCTCGGATAGGGAGGTTTCTGTGGCATATCGCTCTCCTGTGTGATTAACCTGTCGTTAAGTATAGACAATCACCGCGTTGCGTCAGTCAGTGGCGCCCCCCCAAGTCGCGATCGGCGCTATCGCCCGACAGCAAATGTGTCAGCTCATCGCAGCGCACGATGCGTCCGGCACGGAGCGTAAAATGGGCCAACACCTGCACCTCGCAGCGGCGGCCATCGCATTTCTCCACCACCACCCGGTGGTGGGTCAGCACCGTTTCGCCCTGTTCCGCCAGCGCCAACACGTTTAGCCGCATACTGCGCGTCTGCTGCTTCAGCAACGCCATATGCTGCACGAACTGCGCATAATCCAAGGTATGGCCATCCACCTGCTGCTGGTAGTCCTGGCTGAAAAAGTCGGCAATAACCGCAGGGTGATGTTCCGGGCTGGCAACCACCTGCTGCAAAGCGCGAACCACGATTTCTGAAGGGGTAGAGGTATTCATGGCATACTCCGTTAGACTGGGTTAAGCCACCAATCATACCCCCGACGGCGGCTGGCATAATAACCACAGCAGGACCAAATCTAACGTTAAACGGCCAAAAAAATGCAATTACACAGCGAACGTTTACTGCATCCCAAGCAACACCTGACGCCGTGGCATCAGCATCCGCACGGGCAAATTTACCTGCTGACCCAAGGTATGATGGCGATGGAAACCGAACGTCAGCAATGGGCGATGACCAGCGGCAGCATCGGCTGGCTGCCACCACAGTGCCGACATCAGGCGCAAGCCTGCGGCAACGTGGCGGGCTGGAGTCTTTACCTACCGCTGGCGCTGTGCGGCAAATTGCCACCACGGCCACAGCTGATACAGGCCAGTGCGCTGGTACAGGCGCTGGTGGAGCGCATCGCCGGTTTCCCGGTCGCTACGCTGACCGGCGCACAGCGGCGCATGTTGCAGGTACTGTTCGATGAAATGCAGGGGGAGCAGCAGCAAGCGCTGCAACTGCCGTTACCGCAGGATGCCCGGCTGCTGAAAATCGCCCGGGCGCTGCTTGACGATCCGGCCAATGCGCGCCGACAGGATGAATGGGCCAGTTGGGCCGGGCTGAGCGTGCGTAACCTGAGTCGTCTGTTTGTCACGCAGACCGGCATTGGCTTTGCCCGCTGGCGACAGCAGGCGCGGGTGATTCGTTCGCTGGAAGCCCTGTCGCGCGGCGAACCGATCGCTGCGGTGGCCGCCGATGTCGGCTATGACAATGTCAGCGCCTATATCGCGGCGTTTCGCCAACGCTTTGGCGTGACGCCGGGCATGTACTTTCGTTGAGACACCCAGCGCGGTTACTTAACCGTTTCCCGTTGCAGTACGCCGAGAATTTGCGCTACCACCTGTTGCGGATCGCCAGTACCGTCGAGCACGTGATGTGCCGCATCCTGGTAAAGCGCTTCACGCGCCGCCAGCACCTCCAACATTTCTTCGGCAATCGGCCGACCGGTCAAAGTCGGTCGCTGGGTATCGTCGGGGGATCCCTCCAGCCGCTGTGCCAATACCCTGGCCGGGGAGCGCAGATAGATCACCGTGCCATGCTGCTGCATAAAGCGGCGGTTCTCCTCCGCCAGGATCGCACCGCCACCGGTGGCAACAATGGTTGACGGCTGAGTAACATCCTGCAGCGCGATGGTTTCACGGCGGCGAAAGCCCAGCCAACCCTCCTGCTCGACCATTTCCGCCACGCTCATCTGCGCAGCCTGTTGCATAAACAGATCGGTATCGATAAAGCCAAAGCCCAGCGCCTGCGCCAGTGCCCGCCCAACGGTGGTTTTACCGGCTCCACGAGCGCCTACCATGAAAATGGTTTGTGTCATTATGGGTGTCCCTTGTCCGGTGACGTTGATTGTATCTGTTACGCGCGCAGGCTATGGCGCGTCATGTTCACGAAGGCGTTGTTGCTGCATCATACCGCCAACGTCATGTATTTCAATCTTTACGATAGTGTAAATTTCATGGCACAACGGCTGCCCAGCGGCAAACCGTGCTCGGCTTCACCCGCCATCTGACTGCGCAATGCCTCGGATAGCTCATGCGTCGCCAGGATCTCGAAACCTAGCGAACGGTAATACGGCGCGTTCCACGGCACGGTGCGGAACGTGGTCAGCGTCAGCTGGGTCACCCCGGCCAGCCGCGCCTGGTCGATCAGATGGGCCAGCAACTGACGTCCTATCCCGCGCCGCTGATGTGCCGCGGCCACCGACAACTCGGCGATATGCCAGTTGGCGTCATGCGGCTGGACGGCGACAAATCCCACGATCTGCGCACCGTCTTGCGCCAACCATTGATGCTGGCGAGCAATAAACTCGGCGTGTCGCTCCGCCGGCATGCCTTCGGCGTCGGCAATAAATGCCCACTGCGGCAATTGGCGAAACAGCGTGGCCGCCGAGCGTTCAACGGCGATCAGTTGCGCGATATCTGACGACTGCGCGAGTCGGATGTTCAGGCTCATGGTGGCTCCTTTAACGCTGCGGCCGGCTATTTAACCAGATTTATCCCGCGGCAGAAACCGGCCGCCGCAGCGGCCAGTGGCCGGGGTTAAAAGTCGACGCTGGCGCGCAGTACCACTTCGCGTGGCTCCCCCACGGCGATGCGCAGGTCGCCACCGCTGGAAGGATAATAGGTTTTATCGAACAGGTTCTTGACGTTGAGTTGCCATTTCACCCGATAACCGTTCACCGGCATGGTATAGGCGGCAAACGCATCAGCCACCGTGTAATGATCCAGATAGAAGCTGTTGGCAGCATCGCCTGGCCGACGGCCAACGTAGCGCGCGCCAGCGCCGATACGCATCTGATCGCCGCTGTACAACCCCGGAGAGCCCAGGTTCTGCGTCAGGAACAGTGAGGCGGTATGGCGTGCCACATTGGTCATTTCCTTGCCTTTGTTGTCCGGATCGTCCACCACCCGCGCATCGGTATAGGCATATGAACCGATCACGCTGAGGTTTTCGCTGATATTGCCGGCTACGTCCAGCTCCACGCCCTGCGAGCGCACGCGCCCGGCGGTGCGGGTAACGGTTTCACCGTCCACCAGTTGGCTGACCATCACGTTGCGTTTGGTGATGTCGAACAGCGCCAGCGTTCCGGTAATGCCATTGGGTAACTCGACCTTGCTGCCCACTTCCCAGGCTTTGCCCTGCTCCGGCGGCAAAGAGCCAATCTGCGTAGCGATAGAGGAGTTGGGTTTGAACGACTCGGTGTAGCTGCCGTATAGCGATAGGTACGGCGTCACTTTGTAGACCACGCCGCCGCGCGGTACCAGCTTGCTGTCCGAACTGTCGGTATTGGTAACAAACGGCCGCCCTTTGCCGGCGAAGACGTCGAAGCTGTCGTAACGCAGTCCGCCCATCACCAACCATTTGTCGGTCAGTTGGATGGAATCCTGCATGAACCAGCCGTAACTGGTGATATTCTCGCGTTGATCGCTGTCCTTGGCGCTGACGGCGGTGGACGCCGGCATTTGGCCATAAACCGGATTATAAATATTGAAATCGCTGTTCTTGCTGCCGCGAATCATATCGCCACGGTAGGTGCGACTGTCTTCAAAATCAAAGCCGAACAGCAGTTGATGGTTGACGTGGCCCCAGTCAACGTCGCCGTTCAGGGTCAATTGCAGCGCATTGGCATGGCTGACCGCATCGGCGGTAGCGTCGGCCTGACGCGTCAACGCGCCGGTTTCCGGGTTCAGCGCGGTGGCGCGCGCCTGATTATCGCTGTAGCTGTTGCGGTTATAGGCATACGTGAAGGCGCTTTTCCAGCGCTCGTTCAGCACCTGCTCGATTTGCAGGGTGACGCTGTCCTGATCGCCGCGCGTGGCGTTGTAGCTTTCATCAAAGCGACGATCACGCGGGGTGTTTACCGGTTTACCGGTGCGCGAATCGATAATGGTGCCCCGATCGAACGGCGTCAGGTATTCCATATGCTCATACGCCAACCGCACGGTGGTGTTTTCGCCGTACCACATCAACGATGGCGCAATCACCGTCTGGCGATTGCGGCCAAAGTTGCGCCAGTAGTCCGTTTCGTCGTGATCGACAATCATCCGGTAGGCAAAGCCGGAGGTGCCGAGCGGCCCGGTCACGTCCAGTTGCCCGCCGCCGCCATTGAAGCTGCTGCCCCAGCCCTCAACGTGAGTATGTTGCTGCAACTGCGGCTTTTTGCCGATCATGTTGATCATCCCGCCGGGTTCGCCCATGCCGTACAGCATCGACGCCGGCCCCTTGAGCACTTCGACCCGTTCGGTGGTCGGCGTGAAGTTGCGTGCCTGGATCGATCGCACACCGTCGCGCAAGATCGAGCCGTCGCGGTTATCGCCGAAGCCGCGCTTCATCACCGCGTCCTGGGTGCCGCCCAGCGTGTTGGTCTGGGTAATGCCGCTGACGTTGTACAACGCCTCATCCAGACTGCCGACCGCCTGATCGACCAGCACCTGCTTTGGCACCACGTCCACCGCCTGCGGCACGTTGAGCAGGCTGGTTTCGCTGCGGGTGCCAGTCACGCTGGTCAGCGGTTGATAGCTTTCAACGCCGTTAACCGAACGGGTACCGACCACCACGATATTTTCCTGCTTGTCGGCGGTGGTTTCGGCCGCACGGGCAACGCTGACGCCAGCCGCTAGCGGTAGCACGCAGGCGCTCCACATCATTCGCTTCGTATTAATACGGCGAATGTATTTGTTATTATTCACGAGTTAACTGACTCCAATAGGTCCCTGAAAATGGTATTGGCAAGAATTGCTGATACAGCTGTTGGAAGGTCTGTTGCGGGTTGATGTCGGCAAACAGATCCGGATAAAACGCTTTGGCGAGCATTTCAACCGCCACCACATGGTAGGGGCTGAGATAGAAATTGTGCCAGAGGCTCCAGGCATGCAGGTTTTTTACCGCGCCGAGCTGGGCCAGCAGCGGCTGTTGATCGATCAGCCGGCGAAAACTGTCATCGGCCTGCCGCTGAGTCATCTGCGGCCCAAGCAGCAGGTCGGAATAGCGTTTGCCCTGCGCCCCAGCCATACCGGTGGCGATATAGACGTCAGGGTTGGCGGTCAGCGCGGTTTCCGGGTTCAGTTCGCCATAAACCCCCTTGATGCTGGCGTTGGCAATATTGTCGCCGCCGGCAAAGGTGACCAAATCCCCCAGGTTGCCATGAGCGGCCGTCGTGCAGCAGGTTTCACGCCGGCCAAGGTGCAGGTGCAACATCACTTTGGGTTTCGTGCCGGAATAAGCCGCCAGCCGGTCGCGCACCACCGCCATATGCTGTTGATAAAAGGCGATGAAATCCGCGGCGCGCCGTTGTCGATTCAGCACTTCACCCAGCAGACGCACGCTTGGCACCGTGTTGTGCAACAGGTCGATACGCAAATCGATATAAATGACCGGGATCCCCGCCTTGCTTAACGCATTGACCAGCGACTGCCGATCGCCGTCTTCACGGGCATAGCGCGCCAGAATCACCAGATCCGGCCGTAGCGGGATCAGGTTTTCGGCATTTATCTGACGGAAATTGCCCGCGCCGATGACCGGTATGGTCTTGATTTGCGGAAAGGCCTGACTGTAAATCTGCCAGCTTTGCGCATCATAGCGCGCCAGATCCTGCGGCCAGCCGACGATGCGCTGCGCCGGATTACCTGGCTCCAGCAGCGCCAGCGTATACAGCATACGGCTCTCCCCCAGCACGATGCGCTGCGGGTTGTCCGGCACCGTCACCGTGCGGCCAAGCATGTCGGTGACCGTCTTCGCCTGTAGCGAAAACACGACGAAAAACAGAGAAAGTACCAGCAAAGCGGGGAATTTACGCATGGGGGGCAACAAAACGGCAAAAGGTTTGCGCATGATAATCACTCTCATTATCGTATTCAATCACAATAAGGTTCTGCGCAGTGAAACAGCGTAATTTCCCCGTTTTAGCCGCAAAACGGCGATAACGCGGGAAAAATGTGCTTTATAAAGTAAAAAAATCGGTCGCGCGGCGCGCTGAAAAACGGCTAAATGGCGATAAGTGACTCTGGAGGAAAGATGAGCCAACAAATCGTATTTCTCAGTGATTATCCACAGTATGCCGATGTTTGCGCCGCCTGGGCTTTTGGCCAATGGGGCAGTCAACGCGGCGGCTCGCTGGAAGGCGCGCGTCAGCGCTACGCCCTGTGCAGCCAGTCCAGCGCAGACCATTTCACGCTAATGATGATAGATGAGCAGCGCCCGCTGGCCATGGCCAGCCTGTGGCCAAGCGACGACCATCACCGCCGCGATCTCACGCCGTGGCTGGCCGGGGTGTTCGTTCATCCCGATCACCGCCGACAGGGTATCGCCCGGCGGCTTGAGCAGGCGGTGCTTGAGTTGGCGCAGCGCGGGGGCCATCCGCTATTGCACCTGCTCACCGATAAATGCGAAGCGTTGTACGCCGCCTGGGGCTGGCGCACCATTGAACGCCGTCAACAGTACGGCGACCAGGTGGTGGTAATGGAAAAGCGCCTCTAACGTGGGGTGCAGACATAGACCAGCGCAGGAGGGAAGTTACGCACCACCCGCTGCTTTTTCCAATGAAAATAACGCGACAGCAATTTTTCCGACAAATGGCTGTACTGGAACAATACCAGCGTCCCATCGCGGGTTCGCAGCCGTTCCTGCGCCTGCTGCAAGATGCGCATGCTGATTTTAAGCGGCATCGACAACAGCGGCAGACATGAAAAAATAACGTCATAATCGCGCTCCAGCCGTTCTGCCGATTGTGCCATCACCCGCAGGCGCGGCGCATCGATCTGCCGCAGCTGGTGCACAAAGTTGGGCTGAATTTCATAGGCATCCACGTCGGCATCGGCGCGTATGCGCCCGAGAATTCGTTTGGTCAGCACGCCATCAGCCGCGCCCAATTCTGCAATGGTCAACGCACGGGTCCATTCAATCTGGTTCAGCATCGCCTGGCAAAGCCAGGGGGAAGACGGTGCCAGCGTGCCAACGGTGCGTGGGGACGCCACAAACTGCTGTAGATAGGCAAAGTGATTTTTCAGTTGTAACCGTGTCGCGTTTATCATTGGAGACTCCTGCGTTAGGGATTCCCAATGTGCGCATAAATGCCAACGAGATCGTTAACATAATTCCGAAAGCGGCAGACACAGTTGTAATAAAATGCAACGGCAAAAAAATGGCCGCCTTCTTGGCGACCATGTTTTTATTATCGATGTTGTTAACGGTAAATAACGGCATTACCGCGCCAACTGCTGGAATCACCAGGATTATCCAAACCGATAATACGGTAATACGAGGCGCCCTGTTCGGTGGCTTTTGATTTCAGCGCACTGACGGCATCGTCCGGGGAGCCGGCAATGCCGGAAACCGAGACCACGCCGATGCTCTGCAGGTTGGCGGCCCGATCGTGACCCACCTGCGTGGCGGCCAGAGAAGAAAATGAAGCGGTTGCCATAACGGCGGCTGCGATGTAAGGATAAAGTTTCATGACGGACTCCGAATATTGTTGGTTATTGTTAACATCACGTTGTTAATTATTGGCCAAGCAGTGAAAGCGGACGTCATGCAACGTAAAGAACATCAATCTTTGTGAGTAAAATAAGGAGAAAGTACGTGTGATTATGACCTGGTGATTACCGTCAAAGATTCACATCAGTAGCGAGGGGAATTTTATTTAAATAACAGCACGATGTCTGTCGATACCGTTTATTGTGCCGCAACAGGTTTGTTCTCCGGACAAAAAAATCTGAGCTAGTCTTGTTTTGACGGTTATCATTTAACAGGGATACTTATGACCCCCAACCTGCTGCGCGAACGAAATGGCCAGGGCGCTTCGGTTTCATTTTCCGAACTGCTGTTCGATCTGATCTATGTATTTGCCGTAACGCAACTCTCTCACTACTTGTTGCATCACCTGACGCTGACAGGCGCGCTGCAAACCCTGTTGCTGTGGTTTGCCATCTGGCTGGCATGGCAATACACCGCCTGGGTCACCAACTGGTTCAATCCGGATACTCGCCAGATCCGCCTGCTGTTATTTACCATCATGCTACTGGGGCTTTTTGTCGCCTCCGCATTGCCGCAAGCGTTTGGCGAGCGTGGGCTGATATTTGCCGGTTGCTACATCACGCTGCAGGTGGGCCGTACGCTGGCGGTGCTGGCGCTGCTGAAACAGCACGCGTTACGCAAAAACTTCCAGCGCATACTCGGCTGGCTGATCATTTCGGCGCTTTTCTGGCTGGCCGGGGGATTCAGCGAAGGCAATACCCGTCTGCTGCTATGGGCCATCGCCGTATTGTGCGAATACATCTCGCCGATGTTTGGCTTCCGCCTGCCGCTGCTCGGCCGCTCGGACAGCGGCAGTGAATGGACGATTGAAGGCCACCACCTGGCCGAACGCTGTCAGCTGTTTGTGATTGTCGCGTTGGGTGAAACCATTCTGATTACCGGCTCCACGCTGAGCGAAATGGACATCTGGAGTGCGCCAACCCTGATTGCATCGCTGGTAGCGTTTATCGGCAGTCTGGCAATGTGGTGGGTGTATTTCGATACCAGCAGCAAAGCCGGCAGTCATGCCATCAGTCAGTCGGAAAATCCTGGCCAACTAGGCGCCTACTTCCACTATGTGCATGTGGCGTTGGTTGGGGCTATCATCATTTGCGCCGTCGCCAACGAGCTGGTTATCGCCCATCCCGACGGAGGTATTACCTCGGTTACCGCCGCCGTTCTGCTGCTCGGGCCGGCAGTCTATCTGTTCGCTAACGGGCTATACAAACGGCTGGTGTATCGGCGTTTCCCGCTGTCGCACCTGGTAGGCATCCTGGCGTTAGTCGTGCTGACGCCGCTGGCCTACCTGACCGATCTGTTGATGGTCAATGGATTAACCACGCTGATAATACTCGCAGTCGCCATCTGGGAAAGCATTTCTCGCCGACGCACGCCACATGCTGCTCACGCCTGACCGCCTGCAGCGTCGCAAATGACCACAGGCTCCACTCGGAGCCTGTGGTTACTGCCGAGCGACTAGATCAACGGCTGTGGTAACGTCAGTACCCACAGCTCGCTCAACGATTGCGGTTTTTCCAGCGGCAACAGTTCAATACGCGTCGGCACCACCTTGCCGTCCAGCATCAGACCGCCCTGCGCATTCCGTTGGTAATCGCCTACCTTGTTGGCCTTCGGTTGTGCATCCACCAGCCTGGCCTGCAAGCCGAAATCATTGTCATTGATCACCGCCAGCGTGCGAGGGTCGATCAGCGCCAGACCTTCCACTTTTTCCTGCTGCCAGCCCAGCTTGCGCAGATCGGCCACTTCGCGTTTCTGTGCCAGCTGCACGCCGCGCCTGGCCAACGCTTTGGCATCATCATATTCCAGCGCTTTACCCTGGCCATCGAACGCCGTCAAATCGCTGGCCTGACGTAAATCAACCAGATATATCTTGTTGATCATCTGCTTGTTTTTGTCGCTACCTTGCTCGATAAGCAAAATACGCTGGTTATCTAGCGCCACGATATCGCCAATTTTGGCGTCTTTGGCTTTTTTATAGCTATCGATATCAATCGGATAGCCATATTGCGCGGTCTTGCCACTGGCCGGGTCAACGCTCACCAGACGGGTAAACTGCGCCGTGTTTTTGGTTTTGCCGTCGACGTCGAGGGTGCTCTGCACCGCCGCCAGAATTCGGCCGTCCGGCAGACGCGTAATGCCCTCGAAGCCGCGGTTCGGCTGACGCCATTTAAGAATATTCGGCAGTCCAGCGGCTATCGCCTGCTCGCCCTGTTGCGGCTGCGGACCGTACTTGGCCAAAATCTTGCCTTTATTGTCGACGTGGATCAGGAACGGACCGTATTCATCGCATAACCAATAGCCGCCATGACCATCCGGCGTGATGCCTTCGGTATCCAGCCCGCGCTTATCGCTCGGCAGCGTCTGTAGCCGGTCGTTCAACGCCACCTCATTGGTTGAGCCGATAAGGCCCGCCGGCAACGGCAATCCGACGATCGGCCCCTGGCCGTCATGCAACGGCCGCGCATTGCCGGCCACCGCCTGACCGTCGCTGATGCGGATATCCATCAGTAATGGCGTAAACTGCGGCACGGCAAAGATTTTCGCTTCCTGCTTGCCTACCGTCGGCGCATCGGCATTCGGACCACGATCGGTGACGGTAGTCAATTGCAGCACATTCCCCTGCCTGCCGTTGAATACCAGCCCGGAGCCAACGCCAACCGGCAGCCCCTGTGGAAAGTTGCTGGTAAATGCCCCTGCGTAACTGACGCGCTCGCCAGCGGGAAAACTGACGGCGTAACGCGCAACCTCGATCTCTGTCGCGCCGGCAGCCAGCGGGAACAGCGCAGACAACAACAGGAAAAGCGTTTTTCTTCTCATGATAGTTAAGCTCGGTAATGGGAAAGGATCGGCCGGCTGTCAGGGTAATTATCAGAAATGACGTTTTGATGACAGCGTTGCTTAATCTACTGAAATAACTGAAAACAAACCAATGGCAAATAGAAATAAGCAATTAACCACTAAATATCGAACGGTAAAATCATATGGCATTTTTAATCTTCTGCCCTTCGCGTTTTTCACCTGCTCATTTTAAATTCGCCGCGTGCGCAATATTCCGATCCGATTGGCAAAAAATACCGCAATGAGTCGCCAGATTATGAAAATAACGCATTTCACATGGACAAAATAAGGCGACAGGGATTTAATAACCGCCCTAATCACAGGTGCACTAAGAAAGTTCTCAAGATACCTGCAATAAATAAAAAAGGTGTTCTATAGTTTTTAGTGCTAACGCCCGTTAGTTTATCCAGTAGGATGGAGTCTATGTCAAAGCGACTTTTTGCCGAATTTTTTGGCACATTTTGGTTGGTGTTTGGTGGTTGTGGCAGCGCAGTATTAGCCGCGGCTTTTCCTGAGTTGGGCATTGGTTTTGCCGGTGTCGCTCTCGCTTTCGGTCTTACCGTGGTAACCATGGCGTATGCCGTAGGGCATATTTCCGGCGGGCATTTTAACCCGGCCGTTACCGTCGGTTTATTTGCCGGCGGCCGCTTCCCGGCGAAAGACGTTATTCCGTATGTTATTGCTCAGGTCATTGGCGGTATTGCCGCAGCCGCGGTACTTTATCTGGTTGCCAGCGGCAAGGCCGGCTTTGATGTGACCGGCGGCGGTTTTGCTTCCAACGGTTACGGTGAGCATTCACCGGGCGGCTATTCTCTGCAGGCCGCCATCGTGATTGAATTGGTGCTGACCGCCTTCTTCCTGATTGTCATTCATGGTGCCACGGATAATCGCGCCCCTGCCGGCTTTGCGCCTCTGGCGATTGGTCTGGCTCTGACGCTGATCCACCTGATCAGTATTCCGGTGACCAATACCTCGGTCAACCCGGCGCGCAGCACCGGCGTGGCCATCTTCCAGGGCACCTGGGCATTGCAACAGCTGTGGGTGTTCTGGCTGGTGCCGTTGATCGGCGGCGTGGTTGGCGGCCTGATTTACCGTTGCCTGCTGGAAGAGAAAAAGTAACCGGCAGGCGATTGTTATTGCAGGGCAACCCTGGCGGTTGCCCTGCGTTTTGCAGCGATTACGCTTTTCTGGCGACCAGCATCATAATGTCGCAGGTAAAGGTGCCATCCTGCTGAATGGCGAAATGCTGTTTAACCTCGTCAGAAACGCTTTGCTGGTAGGCGCGAATGGCGGTGACAAAATGCTGCGGCGTACGCATACGCGCTACCCAGCTGTCAAATGCCAACGCCAGCCGATCGCTGGTTGCCGCATCAATCACCAGCCCGGCTTCGGTCAATAAACGCAGCCACTCTCCCGGCGCGTAATTGTGTACGTGCGACGTATCACGCAGTGCTTCCACGGTTTGCAGATAGATATCCAGCAGTGGGTGTCCCGGTGAGACCACGTCCATGAAAATCGCCGTGCCGCCCGGTTTCAATACCCGCTTCACTTCACGCAACGCCTGACCAACATCGTGCCAATGGTGCGCCGAATAACGGCTGATCACCAGCTCAAAACTGGCGTCGGCAAACGGCAGCGCCTCCGCCATACCCTGCTGCACCTGCACGTTTTGCAACCCTTTTTCGTCGGCGGCTCGAGTGACCACCTCCAGCATTTGCGCCGACAAATCATAAGCCACCACCTGCGCTACCTGCGCCGCGGCGGTAAAGCTGGCATGGCCGGCACCGCAGCCCAGATCCAGCAGTCGGGCGTGCGGGTGCTCGGCCAGTAACGCACTCAGACGCTGTAAATCCTTGCCCTGCGCGTGTACCGCGCTGGTCAGATAGGCATTGGCCTGTTCACCAAACTGGCGATCGACGGCATTTTGATGACTGTTGTGATTGCTCATGGTTGCTCCTTGATTATTGTGCGGCTCACGCCTATGCCGGATGGCTTTCGGCAACTATAATCAGCACCATATACGGGTACAATATGTGCAGTTATCCTAGTATCAACCGGTACCAGCCTATGCAAACTGATGATTTGTCCGGCCCGAAGGCCCTTGGCGCGTTCTTGCGCGCCCACCGTGAGCGCGTCACGCCAGAGATGATTGGCCTGCCCAGCAGCCCGCGTCGCCGTACCAGCGGCCTGCGGCGGGAAGAATTGGCGCAGGTCAGCGGTATCAGCGCTACCTGGTATACCTGGATTGAGCAGGGGCGAGACGTCTCGATATCACCGTTTACGCTGGCGCGCATCGCCAAGGCGCTGAAGCTCGGCTACGCCGAACGCCATTATCTGTTTACGCTGGCACGGGTGGCCGACCCGGAACAGGAACGCCAGCAAGACAGCGTCAACGACGCCGTCTTGCACAGCGTGCATCAGGTCAATGTCCCCTGCTATCTGCTGGATATCACCTGGAACGTGCTGGCATGGAATCAACCCGCGCAAGCGCTGTTTTCCGGCTGGCTCGGCCAGGCCAAGACCCCCAATCTGCTGCACTTTATGTTTTTCCACCCGTTGGCGAAAACGCTGGTCAGTGATTGGCACCATCGCGCGCGCCGGGTGGTAGCGGAATTCCGTGCCGAAACCAGCCACCATCAGGCAACCGATCCGATGCGCGCCTTCGTGCGCAACATGACGCGTAACAGCGACGACTTCAACCATTGGTGGCAGCAGCATGACGTAATGGCGCGTGAAGGCGGGGAACGGCTGTTTGAGCATCCCCAGCAAGGCCGCCTGTATTATCAGCAAGTTACCTTTAACCCTGCGGAGAACAACGTGCTGAAACTGGTGATGCTGCTGCCGTTGCCGTAATTGGTAACAAATTCGCAGACAGGTTTACCTATGGCGTATTTATTGGCTTGGGCAATCGCGCTAGGGTGGTAGGGCAAAACCCTATTGAGAGAATCCTATGCAATCTGAAGAACAACGCCTTATTGATGGTCTGTTCAGCCGCTTAAAGCAAGCCGAGACTCAGACGAGCCAACGGGATAGTCAGGCTGAGCAGCAAATTAACCAGCACATCCGCGAGCAGCCTTCCGCGCCTTACTATATGGCGCAGGCGATGATCATTCAGGAAGCAGCGCTAAAACAGCTGGATCAGCGGGTGAAAGAGTTGGAAAACCAGCTCGCGCAACGCCAGCAAAACGCCCCGAGCCAGCAGAGCAGCGGCGGTTTTCTAGCCGGTCTGTTTGGCGGCGGTAACCGACTGGCCGCCACCACGCGCGAAGCGTACCAGACTCAACAGCCCGCCAATAACGGCTGGAACAGCCCGACTCAGGGTAGCTATGCGCCGCAGCAGCCATATGCCCAACCGCAGGCGCCGTCACGCGCTGGCAGTTTCCTCGGTGGCGCGCTGCAAACCGCGGCCGGCGTGGCCGGTGGCGTGGTGCTGGCCGATATGCTGACCGGTATGTTCCGCCACTCTCAGCCGGAAGAGATAGTGAACATAATCAATGAACCCCCGCAAGATAACGCGATGGATAATATTGATACTGCCAACAATCTTGATACATTCAATAACGGTGACGGCAGTTTTCTTAATCAGGGCAACAGCGGCCTGCAGGATGCCGATTATCAGAACGACGATTTCGCTGATTTCGCCGACGATGACGGCTTTAACGACGACGATTCCTTCATTTAATCCCCCGCTGTCAGCACGATATCGTGGCACTTACCTGAAATCCCCTACCGCCGCAGCGCATCAACTGCGGCGCTATTGCATCACCAGCGCGACACAACGGCGAGGTTTGCGCATGCAGGGATAACTCGACCAGGCGTCATCTGACGCGTTGAGCACATCGACGATGGAAAAGATGAAAGTTTGGCGGTTCACCCCAGACCGCATGCTGACCAGCAGCAGACGTTGACCAGGATGACTGAAGGTTACTGCGGTGTGTCGTCAGACGCGATCTTTGCCAGCGTCCGGCGGTAGGTTTTTACCTTGCGACGTTTTTTCAGCCAGGTGGTGGTCGCCACCAGACAGATAGCGCCGGACATGGTCAATACGCCGACGGGATGGCCATAAAACACCATCAAGACAAAATAGCAGGCAGAAACAATCGCTACCCATTTTGCCATATTGCCAATGGCGTTCTTCTCTTGGCTGAGTCGGCGGATATTTTCTTCTTCGCTGATTCCCATGGGCTCTCCTTATTATCGAACAGACCATTATATGAGGGCGCACCGGTGCTATTTCAAGCAGTTAGCCGGTAAAAAAAAGTAAAGTTCAGCGCGGCCTGTCTCGTCCCCCCGGCAGATAACGCCAGGGTTGTTCACTGCCCGGCAAGTCCTGACCATCGTTGCGACCAAACCACTGATAACGGTTACGCGCAACGCCGTCATAGAGGGCGTCACCTAGCCGACGCGGCAGAAAGCGGGCGACAGATAACCAGCAAAAAGGCCAATCGAGCCAGCGCAGTGCCTGAAAAAACGCCGCCGAACGCAGCCAGTGCCGGCCCGACGCCAGCAACACCACGCTGTCAAAACGGTCGGTTGGCATCGCCAGGCTACGCAACATCTCCTGCCCGGTACTTGACTGTACGGTGGCAAAACGGAGGCGTCCATGGCGGTCTGCCCACATCAAAAAACGCACCAGCCGGTGGCATAAATTGCATTCGCCGTCGAATAACAGCACCGGTTCGACAGGCAGCGGCGGGGAAGAAATTACGCTAGGGTTCATCGCGCCTCCTGGTTTGTCTCCAGACTAGCGCGCTCCCCGGCGAAAGGCCAGCCGACCAACGTCGGCTGGGGTTATCGTCAGCGCAGCGGCGGGTTATCCGGCAACGCAACCACCGAAACGCGCACTTCATAGTGCTTGGCCTGGCTGGTCGGGATCACCGCCGTCAGTTTGTTAATGGTGTCCGTGGGGTTATCGCTGGCAGAGGTGGCGCAAAACAGTTCGCCGCCGTGGCAAAAACCGGGTTTAGGCATTGGGTGGCCGTCGGGGCCAGGGAAAGGTGGCCGTACGTTACCCTGCTGCCACTGCGGCGGTAATGGCTTGTCGGCTGGCGCAGGCGCGGAAAGCGCGCCAGTGCTGAATAATACCGCAGCGGTCAGAAAGGGCAGAGTCAGGGCTTTCAGGGTTTGCTTCATCGTTAGGATCTCATTGAACAGGAACCGCCCTAACCTACCCCGTCGCCGATGGGCATGAAAGCGGCTTTTCGCCGCCTTTTCACCCGCTTGATATTTGCTTACATCCCGGCATAAACGTGATGAATTACGCAGGATCGGGTAAAGCAGCGCGGCCAGCTGGCGCAAACGCCCATGCAAACCAGAAGGCCGGCCCGCGATAACGGGCCAGCCGAAGGGAGGTGATCGCTCAGTCTCTGCCGCTAACGGTTTCAACCGCCGGCATGGTGCCAAAATTGCCGCTGTTGAAATCCTCAAACGCCTGCTGTATCTCGGCGTCGCTGTTCATCACAAACGGACCATAGCCGACGATAGGCTCATCGATCGGTTCACCGCTCAGCACCAACAGACTGACGTCGCTGTTGGCTTCAATGGTGAGGGTATCACCCACGCGGTCCAGCATCACCATCTGGGTTTCACGAACAATCTGCTCGCCGTTGACCAGTATCGCGCCATGCAGCATCACCAGCGCCAGCGTATGGCCTTCCTGCACCGTTAGCGTGGTGGTGTGACCGGCATTGATCTTCATATCCCACACATTCAGCGGGCTGAAGGTGCGTGCCGGGCCAGCATGGCCAGCGAAGTCGCCGGCAATCACCCGAACCTGTCCCGCACCGTCCGCCAGCGCTACCTGCGGAATATCCTGATTGCGCAGCGTCTGATAACCCGGCGCAGCCATTTTATCCTTGGCCGGCAGGTTAACCCACAGCTGTACCATTTCGATGGTGCCACCTTTGCGAGAGAAGTCCGTTGAATGGAACTCTTCATGCAGAATACCGGAGGCGGCAGTCATCCATTGCACATCACCTGGGCCAATCACACCGCCGCTGCCGGTGGAATCACGGTGCTCCACTTCGCCCTGATAAACGATGGTTACGGTTTCGAAACCCCGATGCGGGTGCTGGCCAACGCCGCGTCGCCCGGTAGTTTCGCGGAATTTGGTGGGCGCGGCATGATCCAGTAACAGGAACGGGCTCATTTCCGCCCCCAGATCGTTATAGGAAAATAGCGAATTGACCAAAAAACCGTTGCCGACCCAATGTGCTTCAGGGCTGTTATAGACGCCTAGGATCTTTTTCATAAGGATCTCCCATTACCGGCCTCTCGGCCTTTATTTGTTGCCAACAGTGTAAACCCGCCGTGATTGCCGCAGTAGTCGGCAAGATATACACTCAGTGTTCTACTGGTAGGACAATGGAGCGGCAATGTTGATCGATTTGAACGACCTGTTTTTCTTCGCCAGCGTGGTGGAACATCAGGGATTTGCCGCTGCAGGCCGAGCGCTCGGCATACCAAAATCCAAACTCAGCCGCCGGGTGGCGCTGCTGGAGGAACGGCTCGGCGTGCGCTTGATCCAGCGCTCAACGCGCCGGTTTTCCATTACCGACGTCGGGCAGAATTATTATCAGCACTGCAAGGCAATGTTGGTGGAGGCCGAGGCCGCGCAGCAGGCAATCGAACAGACCCGCGCGGAGCCTTGCGGCACCGTGCGCCTGTCTTGCCCGATCGCGCTGTTGCATACCCGCGTCGGGGATATGCTGGCACGCTTTATGGCCGATTACCCCAAAGTGTCTCTGCACCTGGAAGCGACCAATCGCCGGGTCGACGTGGTGGGAGAAGGACTGGATCTGGCGTTACGCGTGCGGCCACCGCCGCTGGAAGACAGCGATCTGGTGTTGAAAGTGCTGGCGCAGCGCAGCTGGTGCGTGGCGGCCAGCCCGGCGCTGGTGCGGGCACTCGGCGACGTCAGGCAGCCGGAAGATCTGCTACGCTACCCGACGCTCGATCTTGGTCCGGCGCGCCCCCAGCACCAGTGGACACTGACCGGCCCGGATACGCGCCGCTTTGACTGGGAACACCTGCCAAGGTTGGTCACCGACGATATGCTAATGTTGCGTACCGCGGCAATTGCCGGCGCCGGGGTAGTACAACTGCCGAGCATGATGATGCGCGATCACATCCTGCGGGGCGATATGATGGCCTTGCTGCCTGACTGGCGACCACAGGGTGGCGTGGTACACGCGGTGTACCCGTCACGCCGTGGTTTATTGCCGGCGGTGCGCCTGCTGCTGGACTTCCTCGGCCAGCAGTTCGCCGCTCTGGAGGAAAGCTGATCAGGTGGTGATTTCGATGGCGTTACCTTCGGGCAGCAGATGTGGCAACCACATCACCTCCAGCGTTGGCCCTTCGTCCAGTTGAATAAAACGTGATACACCCCCTGGACGACGTTGACTGACATATTGCTCTCCCGCCACGCCGTTAAAGTAGCGCTAATCGGTTACCAACGTACGATAATAAATAAGAAAATTAGGGTTAAACGATTTTGGCCGACGGTTGTTGGCTATACTGTGGGAGGCAACGTTACCGCAGACGTAACGGCTTGGGCGCTAAGGGAAAACATATGCTATTGAGAATCGCAAGCTGGCTGTTTCAATTACCAGGCAGGCTGTTTGGCCGCATTTTTAACAGCCGTCTGACGCTATTTATTTTCTTTATGTTGATCGCCGTCGGGATATTTGGCACCAAACGCTATCTGCACGCTCAGCACCAGCAGGAGGAGCTGACCAGCACAGCGCCGGCCCATTACGACATCAACCGCGGCTTGCCGCTGCGTGAAGCTCGCGAACAGTGCGGTGGTCCGTTGCATGACAACGACGGCCAGCCATGGCCCGCCGCTGCGGGCTACCTCCACCAACCCGAACGGCCGGCCGGCAGCCGTTTACAGCGCATCACGCTGGAAAATCAACGCAATGACTTTGCCGTGGTGGTGAAGCTGGAAACCCCGGAACATCCGCAACAGTTGGCAGAAGTGTTCATTCCCGCTGCGGCCAGTTTTGCCGTCAACGTCTCGGCGGCTGGCAAGTACGTTTTAAAGATCCGCGACATAAAAAGCGGCTGCAGCTTTCGCTCGCAGCCGTTTCCGCTGGCGGTAGAACATAACTGGCGTCTGCCGCTGAGCCTGCATGGCCACGGCGAGGTGGAGTATCAGGCCATCAGCACCAGCGAGTTTTAATGCCGGCGCTGGGTTATTTCTTCACCGGATGATCGCGGCGGAACAGCGCCCAACTCTCCAGTTCCTCACCGCTTGGCAAGGTACAGGTCGAATACTGCCCCTGCGCATTCTGTTTGGCGTTTAGGGTACCGCCAATTTTGCTGCAGTAGACATCCGCCGGATTCGCCATACCGATCGAAGTAGTCTGCGGCGGAGGCGGTGCGTCGTGGGTTTTCACTTGTTGACATCCTTGCAGCATTGCCACACCGGCAAGCAGAGAAAACAGTACGCTCTTTTTCATATTCAACTTTTACTCACGCCGTTCAGGAAAGGAAGGATTTACCCTGTTCCAGTACCAGATCGCAGGCCTTTTGCTTCACTTTTTCGGTGATCTGCGAGGTGCCAAGGCTGTTCAGATCCAGGCTTTTACCTTCGCCGGTCTGCAACAAGCCACCCAACCCTTGTTGATACTCCTGGCTGTTGGCGTCGGCACTGCTGCTAATGCCCAGTTTATCCATCAGTTTGGTCTGCACGCCGGCAACGCCGTTTTGCGACAGCACGTTGTTTTTCACGCAATACTGCAGAATGCCGGCCGCGTTGGTCATGCTGCTGGAACTCAATGCCTTGTCGCCGCCGTTCAGCAGTCCGGTCAGGCTGGACAGTGACATACCGCCGCTTTCGCCGCCAGATTGGCTTAGACCGCCGGCTGCATCGCTAATAGAATCCATTAGGCCAGCCGCGTTTGCCGTACCGGCCATAGATGTGGTCAATGCTAACGCCAGCAGTAAACGATGCTTGCTGTTCATATGATTAAGCTCCTGTTTTATCTTCGGTAGGCGGCAAGCCGCCGGACACAGATTCGAACGTCATGCCCGCCAACAAGTTCCATCCGGCGGGCAGAAAACGCAATTTTAGGAATAGTCAGGACGAGGGAAAGAGTCAGAACTGCCAGCGCAGCCAGGCAAAGAATACGTTGCCATTGTTATAGGTGCCGGGGATATAGGTAGCCTGGAACGTCAGGCTTTTATAACCAATGGAGGCCAACGGCAATGGCGCCGGGATCGGGATATAGTTCCAGTTGTCACGCGCGGTGACGCTGGCTGTAAAGCCCAGGCCAAGGCGGAAATCCTTATCGTCCAGCGGGCGCCAGATCTTTTCATAGGCGTAGCCGCCAATAGGTTCCCATTTGTTAAAGGAATCCTTGAACGCCATCAGGTAGATGCCGTGCCAATCACCGTCCTGATCGAAGCGCGAAATACCATAACCTGCTCCCCATGGACGTTCGTTGTACTTGTCGATGTGTTCGTCGTCGTACGTCCAGCGGTTGTGCCAGGTGATCGCCGGCAGATAGATATCCTTGTTCGGCGAGTTGTTCCAGGTTTCAGCCACATTATGGGTAAAGCGCTGCCATAAGCCGGGCTGTTCAGCCTGCACGGCAGTGGCGTTTTGTGCCTCCGCCTGCGTCTGCGCGGCAGCGCCATTTTCTGCTGCCACCTGCGTCTGCACGGCAGTGGCGTTTTCTGCACCAACCTCGGCCTGCGAAGGTAGTGCAGAAAACATCAACGCCATACCGCATGCCAACGGTGTCCATTTATAAAACATCATAAAACTCCTGTATAAATTACGGCCGGGGATTCTTACCGATCGTACTTGCAAGATCAACCCAGACTTTTGCCAATCCCAGCGCTAAGCGATATTTGTTGTCGATTCATTAAGTTTAGCCGTTGGGCATTGTTATGTCCGATGGACTTGCAAGAGCGCTCCACGCACCGTGGCATCCTTAAACGCCATGCTAACGCCATCCCCCGCTGACGATCTGTCAGAAAACTCCGTTTCGACGTCAAACAATGAATCGCCACGCCGGCCGTTAACATAGCTTTACCCCCGCCGCCAAAGCGGATGTGATCGCCAGCGCATTATCTGGCCTGACCTGCTGGCATCAGTGTTATCCCCATCACAGCGCTTGCTGGTTGCCACCTTGTTATTATGGTGTAAATTAAAAGTAACACCACCTAGTATTATTACTATTACATAAGTTAATTATTGATTTCCGCAGAGGTTTCTCCAGCACATATTGCCGATTGCGGCTGAGCCGGGTCTGACTCCGCCGCGTTATGGCAGGTGATACGCCTAGGATTATTAGTAATCGTAAAAGTACCGAAAATATCTAATTGGGATTACTCCCCCGCTGTCTATCGCCAGAAATGGCATTAAGCACGGTTTTTTGCTGGCGAGAGAAATACCCGCTCAGGCTGCCAAAGCCGACCATTACCCTGTGCCATGGCATTTTTAAACGTAAAGCCCGGCGTACATAAATACCGTTCGGCCACTGGCCTGCCGATCTTGAAGCAATCAGCGCTTTCCATAACTGTTAATACCAGCAGGCGTAATACGCTTTTCGCGCCATTCGCTAACGCAATAACACCGGCAAAGCTGATTGCTGATTTCTGCCTGATAAAACCAACACAATAAATTCGGAGCAAGAGATGAAAGTCACCATCGGACAATTTATTCTGCAACAACTGCGCGCACTGAATATCGACCATATTTACGGCGTGCCCGGCGATTATAATCTGTCGTTGCTGGAGTTGATTGAGCATGACAACCAACTACAGTTTATTGGCAACTGCAATGAATTGAATGCCTCTTACGCCGCTGACGGCTATGCGCGCATGAAAGGCGCCGGTGCGTTGATTACCACTTATGGCGTTGGCGATCTGGCGGCATTGTCCGGCATTGCCGGCGCTTATGCTGAATCCTCACCGGTAATATGCCTGGCCGGCACCCCGCCGCTGCATGCCATGAAAAGCCATGCGTTAATGCACCATTCACTGGCCGACGGCAATTTTGACAATGTAATGAATTGCTTTAAACAGTTTACCGTCGCACAGGCGCTGATTACGCCGGAAAATGCCGCGGTGGAAATTCCACGGGTTCTGGCGGTGGCCTGGACCGAAAAGAAACCGGTCTATTTACAGCTACCGTCAGACATTTGCGAAGTAGAGATCGAAGTAACAAGCGCCGTGGTGGCGCCGCGCCTGCCGGCCAGCGATCGCTACAACCTGCAGCTGGCTGCCAGCGCCTTGCTACGACGCTTGCAACAGGCACAGCGGCCGGTGATGCTGATCGATCAGATGGTCGATCGTTATCAGTTGCAGCAACTGGTGGTTGAAGTTGCCCATAAATTCGCCATTCCGCTGACCAATATGCCAACCGCAAAATGCATTATCGCCGAAACCACCGCCGGCTGGATGGGCGGCTACAGCGGTAATCTGTCAAGACCGGAACTGTTTGCACTGATGGCGAACTCTGACTGCGTGCTGAACTTTGGCGCACGGCTGGTGGATTCGACCACCGGTTACTTTTCGCATCAGATCCCAACCGCAGGACAGATAGACATTCAGCCATACACGGTGAAACTGGACAACGTCGCCTATCCGGCAGTGGCCGCCGCCGATCTGTTGCAGGCACTGCTGGACGGTGCCGCCGGCGACGCGGCGACGCCAATGGCCACGCTGCCCAACCCACGCCACAAACTGGCCGCCCCCAGCGACGCACCGCTCGATCAGGCCTATTTTTGGCAGCGTATGAGCCGATTTATTGCCGAAGACGACGTGCTGGTGGTCGAAAACGGTACCTCGGGAGCGGCCATCGGTGGTATGCGCATGCCAGACGGGGTGAAAGTGGTGAATCAGCCGATTTGGGGCTCCATCGGTTATACCTTACCGGCGCTGCTCGGCACGCTGATGGCCGCGCCGGAACGCCGGCAAATACTGTTCATTGGTGATGGTTCGTTCCAGTTGACTGCCCAGGAAGTGTCAACGCTGCTGCGTTACGAGCAAAAACCCATTATCTTCCTGATAAACAATGACGGTTACACCATCGAACGTTATATCCTCGGCGAAGCATCATCGTACAACGATATCGGCCGCTGGGATTATGCCGCACTGCCAGCGGTGCTCAACACCGAGGCTCGCCCATTCTGCGCCGCCGTGGAAACCGGCCAACAGCTGGAACTGGCGCTGGAACACGCATCTCGCCAGGACCGGCTGGCGTTTATTGAAGTGAAATTGCCGATGATGGATACACCGCCGGTGATGAAAGAGTTCTGCAACCGCTGTAATAACTTCAACTTCGGCTTGCGCAACCCGCGCCGCTGCGCCTAATCAGTCGGGTGAGGGACAAACGGCCCTTCCGCCTCCCTCACCCATGAGGTTTTTTATTTGGCGCGAGCCAGGCAACGTTGACGGCGATCGTCAACCCGTTTGGCAAACCAGGCCGTGGTCAACTTGCGGGTAATTTTCGGGCTTTCAAGCGTAATGCCCGGCAACACTTCACGCGGCAACTTTTTGCCTTCGGTTTTTTCTGCCAGCGCAAACACCTGTTGGTAAACGTCGGTATGCTCGAAATCGAGGCTGTTGCCCTTCTCCAGCGCCCGCCGAATGGCGGAATTGCTGATAGCCAGTCGTTTGCCCAACGCGCGCACCGCCAGTTCAGTGGAGCCAGGCTTGTCGGTGCCGTAGTTGATCAAGTCACCGTCCAGCGCCAGCGGAATGCCGCTCGCGCGGCTGACCGCGCTCTGGAATGCCGCATTACGGCTGGCGTACCAACCGGCGTTGAAATCGGCGAAACGGTACAGTGAACGGCTGTAATTGGCCGGATAGCCGAGCAGATGCATGATGCCGAAATACATGCCGCCACGCCGGCTGAACACTTCACGACGAATCGAACCTTCAATCGGATACGGATACCCTTTGGCATTGGCCTCGGCAAAGGCGATGCTCACCTGCATGGGTCCACCGGTATGCACCGGGTTCAGATTGCCAAATAGCCGTTGGCCCATCGGCACCATATCGATAAAGTCATCAAAGATGGCGCTCAGCTCCTTTTCACTGCGCACCTTGTCCAGTCGTGCGCTGTAACTCTTGCCGTTTGGCGAGGTGATCATCAGCGCGGTGCGCACCAGGAAATGCGGAATATGCAGTTGATCGGCGCGACGATCGATCTCTTTCCAGGCGATCTTCGGCAGCCCGGGCACCTGCGGATCGGCCTGGAAGGTCGATTCCTGCTCGGTAACCGCCAGTACGGAACAGATGTTCTCGTCGCTCGCGTCAAGGCCTTGCGCGGCAAACGCTGCGGTGATATCCGTTGCCCAACCCTGGCGATCCTTGGCGCTGGGCGGCATCAGTTTGATGACTTGCGCCTTGACATCTGCCGGTCGGCGCTCAGGTGCTTCGGGGGTGGTTTTGCTGGCACACCCGGCCAACACCAGCAACGCGGTCAGCATTAGCGGTCGAAAGGCGGGGAGTCGTTCAGAATGGCGGTTATAAAACATCTTTTCCCTGATTATCATGGCATCGGCGTAAAAGACGTTATCTCAGCTGCCGTTTATGATCCAGTACCCGCCGTCGAAAACTGCCCTGCGTTATGCTGCGGATGGTAAAACACACCAATAACATGCATTATATATGCAATTTAAATCAGACTTGATGCTGGAGAATGACATGTCGATCACCACGCAACCGGAAGACTACTTTCACCAAAAATACGGCCTGAGCCGTACCCACTCGGAAGTGATCGCCGCAGTCCGCCAGATAGCGGCAGGCAAGGCGCTGGATCTGGGCTGTGGCGGCGGGCGAAACTCGCTGTATCTCAACCTGAAGGGCTTCGAGGTAACCGCCTGGGACAAGAATGCGCTCAGCGTCGCCGAACTGAACCGGATCATTGATGCCGAACGCCTGAACCATATCAGCGCCAGCGAACAGGACTTGAATAGCCATCGCTTTAGCGGTGCCTATGACTTTATTCTTTCCACCGTGGTGATGATGTTTCTGCAACCCGCAACCATCCCCACCATGATACAGGATATGCAGGCCAGCACCGTCAGCGGCGGTCACAATCTGATTGTCGCCGCGATGGACACGCCGGACTTCCCTTGCCCGCTGCCGTTTCCGTTCACCTTCAAACCCGATGAACTGAAAAATTATTATCGCCACTGGGAAATTGTGAAATATAACGAGGATGTCGGTCAACTGCATAAAACCGATGCCAATGGCCAGCGTATCCAACTGCGTTTCGCCACCTTGCTGGCGCGGAAATGATGGTTCGGACAATGCAGATTGCCAAGCCCAACGCGCAGCGTTAGGATCGGGCACGGCCCAACCGGGGCCAGGGATAACGCCTGAGCGTTGCGCGTATTAAAAGGCTTGTGAGGTTAATGTGTTAGAGAGTTTTGGCATCCTGAATTTATGGACTTATCTCGCAGGGGTGATTTTTATCATTGTCCTGCCGGGTCCAAATAGCCTGTTTGTGTTGAAAATGGGTATTTCGCGCGGCGTTCGCGCCGGCTATACCGCCGCCCTGGGCGTATTTATCGGTGATGCCATTTTGATTTTTTGCGCCTATATCGGCGTCGCCACGCTGATCCGCACCACGCCGTTCCTGTTTACCCTGGTGCGTTATTTGGGTGCCCTGTATTTGCTGTTCCTCGGCGCCAAGCTCCTGTACGCCACTTTTATTCAAAAGAATCAAACGGCACAGCAGCCGCTGGAAAGTAGCAACAGCATTCTGCGCAAATCGTTGACGCTGAGCCTGACCAATCCCAAAGCCATTCTGTTTTACGTGTCGTTCTTCGTGCAGTTTATTGATTTTAATTACGCACACCCTGGGCTGTCCTACACCATTCTGGCGCTGATTCTGGAGTCGGTAAGCTTTGTTTACATGACCACGCTGATCTTTGCCGGCAGTATGCTGGCGCATTTCTTCAGCCATAAAAAACGCCTGGCCAAATTGGGCAATGGCCTGATTGCCCTGCTATTCCTCGGCTTCGCCACCCGGCTGGCCACCCTCAGTTCATAATTCGCTCCAGCAGCCAGCTCAGGTCGCGTTAGCGGGCGCGAGTGGCGGCTGTCACGCAGAGCAAATCGATTGTCAGGCAAACAAAAGCCGGCAGTGCAAAAACGCCTAGACTGGTGCCGTTAAGTGACCTTTTTGCCTGACAGGAGGGCGTATGCCTGACAATACCGTAACCATTCTGGACAGCGTGTCGCAGTTTCTCGATCGTCAACATGGTCTGTATATTGACGGGCAATCGCAGCCCTCGCAGGCCGAACAGCGGCTGCCGGTGCATAACCCTGCCGACGGACAGCAGATTTCCACTACCGCCGACGCCAGCGCCGAAGACGTTGCGCGCGCCGTGACCTCCGCCCATCGGGCCTTCACCGCCGGCGTCTGGGCACAGCGGTTGCCGGCCGAGCGTGAACGTATCCTGTTGCGCTATGCCGATCTGGTCGAACAGCACGCCGAACAGCTGGCACAGTTGGAAACGTTGGAACAGGGCAAATCCATCATGATTTCCCGTGATTTTGAGGTTGGCTGCACGCTGAACTGGATGCGTTACACCGCCGGTCTGGCGACAAAAATCACCGGCCAAACGCTGGACGTCTCTATCCCGATGCCGCCGGGGGCCCGCTATCAGGTCTATACCCGCAAAGAACCGATTGGCGTGGTGGCCGGCATCGTGCCGTGGAACTTCCCGCTGATGATTGGTATTTGGAAGGTGATGCCTGCGTTGGCTGCCGGTTGCTCGATCGTTATCAAACCGTCGGAAACTACGCCGCTGACGCTATTGCGCATGGCCGAACTGGCCAGCGAAGCCGGCATCCCGCCGGGCGTATTCAATGTGGTGACCGGCCGTGGCGCGGTATGCGGCAAGGCCTTGACCGAGCACCCGCTGGTGGCCAAAGTCAGTTTCACCGGCTCAACGCCGGTAGGTAAAGGCATCGCCCGTGCGGCAGCCGACCGCTTAACGCGCGTCACCTTGGAGCTGGGCGGTAAAAACCCGGCAATCGTATTACAAGATGCTGATATCACGCAGGTGGTTGAAGGCCTGATGATGGGCAGCTTCCTCAATCAGGGACAGGTGTGTGCCGCCAGTTCGCGTATTTATATCGAAGCGCCGATTTACGATAACGTGGTCGCCGGCTTTGAACAGGCGGTGAAATCGCTCAGCGTCGGCCCCGGAATGGATACCCGCGCGCAGATCACCCCGCTGGTATCGCGCAGTCACCGCGACAGGGTGGCCGCCTTTCTCGACGATGCCAAAGCCAAACATGCCGAACTGATCGCCGGCGCCAATGGCCCGGTGGGTGACGGCTTCTATATTCCCCCCACTCTGGTTATTAACCCGGCGGCAAATCTCAATCTGACACGAGAAGAGGTGTTTGGCCCGGTGGTGAACCTGATCCGCGTTGCGGATGGCGAGGAAGCGTTGCGGCTGGCCAACGACAGCGAATACGGACTGACCGCCAGCCTGTGGACCCGCAGTTTGCAAGCTGCAATGGCCTATACCCCACGCATTCAGGCCGGCACGGTGTGGGTCAACACCCATACATTGATTGACGCCAATATGCCGTTTGGCGGTTTCAAACAATCCGGCAGCGGCCGCGATTTTGGCCCGGACTGGCTGGACGCCTATACCGAGTCAAAATCCGTATGTATTCGTTACTGAGCGCCATGCCCTCAGCCCGCGGGGGCATGCTCCAACCACCGTTTATTGGTATTGCTTGCGATAGTCGCTAGGCGAAACGCCAAAACGCTGCTTGAAGGCGGTGGAAAAATGGCTATGGTCGCTGAATCCCCAGTCATAGCCAAGACCGGCCAGTTTTTGCCGCTCAGGCGCGTTGCGTAGCGCCTGAGCACACAGATCCAGACGCCGATGCTTGATGTACTGCGCCACCACCAGCCCCCGGCGGGCAAACAGCCGGTACAGGCTACGCAGCGAGACGCCAACCTCCGCCGCCAGCCATTCCGGGCGCAGCCGTTCGGATTGAATATGCCGATCGATCAGCACCAGCGCCTTGTCAAAAAGCGGCTGATGCAGCTCGGCGCCACGATCGTGGCTGGTCAGCGTCGGTCGTAACAGGGTGGCGATGGCATTCAACACCGCTTCGCTTTCTGCCGCACTCATCGCCGGATGCTTGATACATTCGGCGACCAACTGATAACTGAGCTGCACGACCGCGCGATCGGCACCGATACGTTTGGCGCATTGCACATCGGCAACGCGAAATGGTTGCTCCAGATAGCAGCGAGGCAATAGCAGAGAGATTTGCCGCGAATCCTGCGGAAAACTGAAATAGCTGGGCCGAGAGGCATCGATCAGCGTAACGTCGCCGGCGGTCAATAAACTCTGCTGTCCGCCCTGCGTCATCAGCGCGCTACCGCGCAGTTGGAAAACGGTAAAGAAGTGGCCGCCGTCACTTTGCGCGACTTCGCGCCGGGTACGGTACAGAGATGCCTGAGCCACATCCACGATACTCAGGCGTAAGGCATGCGAACGGAACTCCTGCAGTGCACCGCTGAACTCGGCACCGAGCGATTTGGCCGCAAAGCGACCGCAGGCGGCGTTGATACTGCACAGCCACTGCTCGAAACCGACCTCCCTCTCCTGTCTGGAAAGCGCCATGTTATCCCCTTTGCAATGTCGGTAATAAACGCACCACGGCAATATTGACCCCAAAATCAACATAGTCATTCGCCCAGTGACAAGCAAAATGGGTGCGAGGATTTGGCACAACGATCACAGATTGCGTTCAAGCAAGGTTGCCGGCGGCGATTACCCACCGCTGCCACCGCTGGCATACCCGCCAGCGGCCGGGCAACCCTCCTCGCCTCGGTTGGCTTAACGCGCCATCCTGATCCACGCTTAAACATAACGATTTCTTGCCATTCTGGGAGGAGGATGTATGCCCGAACAATTCAACAGCTGTATCGAAGCTTGCTATGCCTGCGCAGCAGCCTGCGATCGTTGCGCGGCCTGTTGCTTGCAAGAAGAGGATCTGGCGATGATGCGCCAGTGCATCCGGTTAGACATTCAATGCGCAAATATATGCCGGCTGTCTGCGCAGTTTATGTCGCTGGACAGCGAATTTGCCCGCCAATTATGCAATCTATGCGCCGAACTGTGTGAAAAATGCGGCAATGAATGCGCCAAGCATCAAGCCGAACATTGCCAACTGTGCGCCAAAGCCTGTCACCGTTGCGCACAGGAATGCCGCAGTATGGCGTCTGCCGCCGGGGTTTAAGCGGAAACGCCGTTGCGACAATCTGTTACCGCCCTCTGAACCGGCAAAGCGCCAGGCATACGCTGGCGCATTTGAGCCAAAGCCATGGCGATACGCCTCCAGACGGATAATGAGCAGACAGTTAGGATGTTGAATCAGAAGTAAAATGCTCGCATCGCCGTCCAACCCTGGATTCGGAAAGTTCGGAAAGCTTGGCATATTGCAGCAAGCACCTAGACGAGACCCTAAAGCATGACTACGGTATTAAGGTGTCCCATAATAGAAATGAGAGCATATGGTATCTCAAGCAAGAAAGCGCAATGCTTGTATTAAACGCTTGATGTTGTACGTTATCGGCACCGTAGCAATACTCGTCGCCATGGCAGCAGTGATCTTTAACCCTCTACCGAACTGACCCCCTGCCTGGGGGTAGTTCAGAGAATTTCCCGCCCTACATCACGTACATTCACATCAGGAATCATAAGGCAAGGATCTTTGTGGTTCTCCTTCAGTTTTGCGCATTTTTCGGAAAAAACCTAAAAACTTTATGTTATGCTACGCCCACACACAGACAACAGCAGTAGCAACAGGTGAAGGGAAACTGACCTGTCAACCAAACAACAATTTGGAAGTACGCTATGAAGTTTATTTTTGACAATACTTTGCGCTGGATGATAGCGCTGTTCTTCGTTGCCGTCCCATTTAACCCTTATATCTCTGGAATAACACTCTACTTATGGATCTTTTTGGTATTTGCCGATACGACTTTCCTTAGCCGGCTACGAATATTAAGCGTCAGGATATTAGCCTTCATCTTTCTCTGGATGGCGGTTTGCTTTGCCGCATTCAATCCTTTCATCGCGATAAAATCAGCCATGATCGCCCTAGGTGTTTCCTATTTCGTATTGATGAAAGATGAAGTGGCAAAGAAAGTTTATTTCTGTTTTATACTGTCAATAATATGGTGCTTATTACAATTCACGGCGTTCTTTATCGATAAAAGCATCGCCATGGAAATGGGCCCTAAAAACATGTCTCAATTGATCTGGGGCTCTTTGGCAACGAAAACCTCCAGCAATCAGTTTGCCCTGTTCTTATTCCCCCGTATGTCAGGGCTTTCGCGCGAAGCCGGGTTCTTTGCATCACTACTGGCAATTATCTTCTTGATAAGGATCAGAGAAGGGAAACTTAATAAGAAAGAAAAATTCCTTTTTACCGCCGGTTATCTGGCCAGCCTATCCAAGGCCTCGTTAGCACTCATCATCGTGCTGTTACTGAGGCCTTTCAAACGCTTCATCAATAAGATCCCCAATCAATTTACCTTTGGCCTGGTATTTATTTTCTTTATGGTGGTGGCATCCTATCTCAACGTTGGCAGCCCTTCCTTCTATACCGCCAATGAGTCCCTAGCCCATCGCCTGTCTGCTTCATATATGATTCAGCATATGAGCATCGGCAACCTTATCTTTGGTTGCGACGTCGATTATACCTGTTTTGATTACCGTAATAGAGGCCTGGTTGATTTCTTAATGTCACGCGGTGGCGGATTTACGCCCAACGTCGGCATAAACGGCGTGTTCATCAATCTTGGGGTGTTAGGTTTCCTTGGCGTCGCGTTTGGCTTCCAACTGCTGAACTTCAAAAGTTTCGACGTGCTCATTTTGGTGATCTTCACTTCAACCGTTTCCCTGTTCACCATCGATGGGTTCGTGATCGCCATGTATTACTATATTTTTACCGGGCAATCCATTACCACGCGCTTACAGGCATCTGCGTCTACGGCAAACGCCCCCTGATAAGCCTAACGGTTATAAAGCGGTTAATATGCGTTACCAAAATACGGCGCAGAGTTTTCACTGGCCGTTCCAGGTAAGAGAACACGAGATCGAAATCGTGCCAGCATCTCCCGCCATCGTCGATGCCAGCGACGATGGCGGAGTGGTAGCCGGTACTGGAATAGGCATGGTGACACGTTTTATGGCAACCTCTCTGGTAAAAAACCGGCGTTAATTCCCGTTCTGACGGATTTCATGGTAAAGGGGCATATATTCCTGCAGTCTGGCTTGAAAGCCGTCGCTTCCTCGCAGTACGGGCATTTTCGGCATTTATGCTGGAACACTTTTAACACTCCTCGCCACGCATACTGCGTGACACACCATGAGATATCTCGTTCCCGCACTGGCGCAAACCTTCCGCAAACGGTGTCTATTACAGCATGAGTAAAGCGGAGATCTCTTACATCCTCGAAATGAATAACTCAAAACCCACGCCGTTGCGAACCATCAAGGCCTTCTATCTCTAGTAGTCTTCAGCCTGTTCAACCGCCGACCTGCTGGATGCGCGCGGCGGGCGATCTGACTCAGCGGCGATCATACCGGCGCTACCTTACGCCAGACCATCATGAAGATGACTCATGTGGTAATGAAATTAAGTCGCTTTCACTCGTCCAATGGCTCTGGCATAAATTATGCAATGTTAGCTTTTTGAGAACATGAAGACTGCTCAACGAGAACGCCAACGTTTTTGGCAACTCATGGAATAAATTCAGTTTTCATATCAGAACTTAGGATGCAAGATCACCATGAACACAGATTTTACATTTACCATTAAGAGCAGCCTGTTCGATGAGAATTATAACCCCTCGGAGAATACGCGTATTACCACCAATTTTGCCAATTTGGCCAGAGGGGCCCACCGCCAGCAAAACCTGCGCAATACTCTTGTCATGATTGATAATCGTTTCAATACATTAGCGCATTGGGATAATCCAAAAGGCGATCGTTATTCTGTCGAACTGGAAATCATTTCTGCCGAGATGCGCATTGAAGATCATGGTGATACCTTCCCGGTAATTGAAATATTAAAAACCAATATTATCGACAAGAAAAAAAACCAACGTATCGAAGGCATCGTTGGGAATAACTTTTCCTCTTACGTGCGCGATTATGACTTCAGTGTTTTGCTGTTGGAACACAACAAAAACAAATCTGAATTCAACATCCCGGATGACTTTGGCGATCTGCATGGCAATATATTCAAGCATTTCATCAACTCGACAGCGTATAAAAACAACTTTAAGAAGTCGCCTGTTATATGTTTAAGCATCTCAAGCAAAGATATCTATCACCGGACAGGCAACCAACACCCGGTGTTGGGCATCGAGTATCAGCAGGAAGGTTCTTCTTTGACTGAGAGTTATTTCAAAAAAATGGGTCTACAGGTTCGTTATTTCATGCCGCCAAATAGCGTTGCGCCGTTAGCCTTTTATTTCACTGGTGATTTACTGGAAGATTACACCAATCTTGAGCTGATCGGCACCATCAGCACGATGGAGACATTCCAAAAGATTTATCGCCCTGAAATTTACAATGCCAACTCTGTGGCAGGACAATGCTATCAACCAAACCTGAATCATCAGGATCATTCATTAACGAAAGTTTTTTATGATCGGGAAGAACGCAGCCAGTTGGCAATCGAGCAGGGAAAGTTTACTGAAGAACACTTTATCAAACCATACAAGAATATTCTTGAGCAATGGTCTACCCATTACGCGCTGTGATTAACCGAAAATAAAAGGCTAGCTAATTATGAAAACATTGCTCCCCACCTCAACTGCCGGCAGCTTACCCAAACCGTCCTGGTTGGCACAACCAGAGACACTTTGGTCTCCCTGGAAATTGCACAATGAGGAATTGATTGAGGGGAAACAGGATGCCCTGCGTTTGTCCCTGGAAGACCAGATTCGGGCGGGGATTGATATTGTCAGCGATGGCGAACAAACGCGTCAACACTTTGTCACCACCTTTATTGAACACCTCAACGGCGTTGATTTTGAGAAGCGTCAGGTTGTTAAAATTCGTAATCGTTATGATGCTAGCGTGCCGACGGTGGTGGGGGCGGTGGAACGTCAAAAACCGGTTTTTGTGGAAGATGCCAAATATTTACGCCAACTCACCGACCGGCCGATTAAATGGGCACTGCCTGGCCCGATGACAATGATCGATACGCTGTATGATAGCCATTATAAAAGCCGCGAAAAACTGGCCTGGGAGTTCGCCAAAATTCTCAATCAGGAAGCCAAGGAATTAGAGGCGGCTGGCGTCGATATAATCCAGTTTGATGAGCCCGCCTTTAACGTTTTCTTTGATGAGGTAAACGATTGGGGGATCGCCACGCTAGAAAAAGCCATTGAAGGGCTGAAATGCGAAACCGCAGTACATATCTGCTATGGGTACGGTATCAAAGCCAATACTGATTGGAAAAAGACGCTGGGCTCCGAGTGGCGACAATATGAAGAAGCGTTTCCCAAACTGCAAAAATCGATGATCGACATCATCTCACTGGAATGCCATAACTCGCGTGTTCCTATGGATCTGCTGGAACTGATCCGCGGTAAAAAAGTGATGGTCGGGGCCATTGACGTGGCAACCAATACCATTGAGACACCCGAGGAAGTCGCCAATACGTTGCGCCAGGCGCTGCGCTTTGTCGATGCCGACAAACTCTACCCTTCAACCAACTGCGGCATGGCTCCCCTATCCCGTCGGGTAGTCAACGGTAAGCTGCAGGCGTTAAGTGCCGGCGCAGCCATCATCCGGGGTGAGCTCTAAACCATTAGGTTGCCAAAGACTGGTTCATCCAAAGGCAACCCGTTCCAGCGCCAGTTTCCCACAAGGATGTGGGTGAGAAAGGCCTCTGGTTCGCTACGCCTGTCCCTTGGCGCATGAGTCACCATCAGCGCGCAGCTGGCGTCTAATACGCAGTAACAAGGTGACTGCTCCGTGTTGTAGGCAATAGCCGTCTCTCAGATGTTTCCCACGGAATAAGATCGCATAAAAATATCAAGCGCGTGTGCCACCCGATGGTTAATTTCCTCATCGGTTAATGCGTTGCGTGCCCCGAGCTTGATCTCAAGACTCGTCATACCCAGCCATAAGCCAGCCAGATCGTCTGCGGCTTCACCAGGATCGCACTCCCGCAGCGTCCCCTTGGTAATGGCTTCCGCAATGATAGCTTCCAGCATCTGCTGTGCCCTGCCGGGGCCTGCGGCATAAAACCGCTTGGGTAAATCCGGATGACGAATAGAGGCTGATGCAATCAGCCTGTCCCATCCAGTTAACTCCCGCTGGTTGATGAAACGGACAAACCGATTTCCAAAGGCAGTCAGAACATTCGCTAGCGGTAGGTGATGCCGTTGTTCAAAATCATCATCACTGATTGTTAAATCTGATTCCTGGCGTAACACCGCCTCAATTAGCATCTCTTTATCAGCGAAATTTGAGTAAAGGGTCGCTTTTGCAACGCCGGCAACACGGGCAATTTCTTCCGTAGTAACCTCCAGTCCCTTCTCCAGAAACAACGTGCGCGCGGCCTGAAGTATCGCATGCGCTTTTAACGGATCTTTAGGCCGACCTTTCCTGCGGATTGTGTCATTCATCGTTTATGGCCCGAAAGAATGGCGCTCATCATTAACCCTCCAACAACGGTAATGTGTTCAAGAACGATATGGAACTCCTTGGTGCGTTCCGGCTCGCTAAAGGCCCAGAATGGATGACCCAGTGGGATGGTAAGCAATGTAAACACAATCAGCATCACCGATCCAACCCAGCCCAACCCGGCAACATTAAAAATAATCAGGGCCGAGCCGACAAGCTGGCACAGGATGGTTCCTACCGCGAACAATACTGGCCAGGGCAGGCCTACCGCCACCATTTCCTCAACGATAACGTCAAAATTGAATACGCCGAAAATGCCAGCCATCCAGAAGAAAAAAGTGACTACGACGCGTGATAAACACAGGGTTAAGAAGTAATTCTTTGAGTTCAGCATCTATTTTCCGCAAGCTCATTAAACAGACTGGCAAGTCTACATATAATTAATAGACTATCAAGTCTACTAATTGTACGGATATTGATTTTCAAGCAGATAGAGAGTACGTAAAGGCATCGGGCATCTGCCTCTGGCAGCAGGCAGGCCGGCCCACGGAGCATGACCTCGACCATGCGATGGGCAGACGTCGATGCATTGAATTTTTTTTTGGCTTGGCGCACTTTTCATTTATTGGTGGTTGTGGGAGTATTTAGGAATTGTTTGTTTCCTAAATGCTGAGAATGATGTCTGAGAAACTACGGGGAGTACGCGAGCGCGGTCGCCCCCGGCAATTTGATCCTGATGCAGCGCTCGATCTCGCCATGTTGGTATTCCGTGAAAAGGGTTACCACAGTGCTTCGATCAGCGATCTTAGCGAAGCGATGCAACTCACCGCAGGCAGTATCTACAAAGCATTTCGCGACAAACGTAGCCTGTTCCTACAAGTCTTTGCGCGTTATACCTCGCTGCGCAACAGGATACTGCGCCAGCGTTTGGCGCAACAACCTGATGGCCGGACCAGAATTGCAGAACTGCTGCGCTTCTATCTTGAGTCTACCCAGGATCTGGAAGGGCGACGTGGTTGCCTGGTGGTCGGCAGCGTCATCGAATTACAACAACTGGATGCCGAGCTGTCCGAATTGGTGCATGCCGCGCTTAAGCGTAATCAGCAAACTATCCTGCAACTGATTGAACAGGGCCAGCACGATGGTTCGGTGAATCCACAACAGGATCCTGAAGCGTTAGGCGGCGTGCTGTTGTGTCTGATTCTGGGCATGCGAGTAGCAGGCAAGGCGGGTGATTTACCGGCTCGCGACCGGCTGATCGCCACGGCAATGAGGTTGCTGGAATAAAATTTTATCAAATAAGGAAATGATCATTTCCTTAATAACTGGAGGTTTGAATGTCGGAACATGTCATCACACACCCTTGGTCACAACCGATCGCCAATATGCCCGGCTTTGCCCATTATTACACCACGGTAGAGGGAACTCGGCTGCACTACGTCAGAGGCGGCAATCCACAAGGTGAAGTATTGCTGCTGTTGGCAGGCTTCCCGCAAAGCTGGTACGCATGGCACCAGGTAATGACGCGGTTGGCTGCGCGTTACCATATCATCGCCCCCGATCTGCCCGGACAAGGCGACTCCGATAAGCCGCAATCCGGTTACGACACACAGGCTCTGGCCGAGAAAATAGCGGGATTGATGCAACAGCTTGGCATTGAACGCCATTATCTCGCAGCCCATGACGTGGGTGCCTGGGTAGCCTGGCCGTATGCCGTGCGTTATAGCCAGCAGGTGCTCAAACTGGCTCTGCTCGATGCGGGCATTCCGGGCATTACACTGCCGGAGAGCTTAGCTGTCACACAGGATAAAGCATGGAAAACCTGGCACTTCGCTTTCCACTTATTACCCGATCTGCCAGAAGCATTGATTAGCGGGCGTGAAGAGATTTATCTGCAGTGGTTCCTGCGACGCAAAACCGCCAGCCCAATGGCATTCAGCGACGACGATATGTTGGAATATGTACGGTTGTTAAAACAGAACGGCGCACTGCGCGCAGGATTGGCACCCTACCGCGAGGTGGAGCTGTCGGCGGCGCAAAACCGGGCTCAGTGCAAACAGGGAAAATTGACGCTGCCAGTACTGGCCATTAGCGCCGATCAGGGGTCCATTCCTGATATGGCCACGCCGCTGCGCCAGTTTGCTGATAACGTCATTGGCATCACTATCGCGCATAGCGGCCACTTTATCCCGGATGAACAACCGCAAGCGTTGAGTGAGGCGATGGCGGAGTTTTTCCGTTAGGCATTAAGCACGTTAGCTCCGTGCCAAGAGACCGATAAGATTTTATTTCATGGTTACGTAACGATAACCAACCTCTTATTGAATAGAGATTGGTTATATTGTTGCGCCCTCGTCGACTGGCCTCCCCCAGCGGTGTTTGCCTGTGCTGGCAAACGGCAGGAACCCAGAACCGTCGGATCTGCTTTGAGTGAAGAGCGGACATCATATACACAATACACCTAGCTCAAGAGGCTCGAAAATGGTATTTTTCACGATGTAATATCCTTTTACTTTTGCCGTTTATGGAGCCGCTCTAATGGGAATAGATATAAGACAAGCCTTGATCACAGATGTCGATAGTATCTTCGATGTTAGAACTTCGGTAATTGAAAATCATCTGAGTCGTGAAGAAATGCGGCAAATGGGTATCACTGAAAGCGTAGTTGCCGATATGATCCAGAATGGCCCCTGTGCCTGGGTCGCTATTGATAACATGAAGGTTGTCGGCTTTTCAATGGTTTTGCAGGATGAAGGTTGTCTCTTTGCCGCATTTGTTCTTCCGGATCATGAAAATAAAGGAATAGGTCGTAGGCTTGTTATGGCGGCTGAAAAAGAACTATTCAAACATCACGAAGTAATCTGGTTGGAAACTGCAAAAAATAGCCGTGCAGCGAAATTTTACAAACATCTCGGTTGGGGTAATAAAACGGATGTTGGAGATGCAGATATCAGATTAGAGAAAAAGAATAATTAAACTCAGAGACATTAAATAAAGTTAAATTTCTGTATTGTCCGCTGCCGGCACATCACAGACGCTTCAATTTTTTCCTCCCCCGCTATCTGAACTTAACGTTCAGATATAATGCAACTGCAGTGTAAGGGGGCCGTATCCGGCGCCCCCATTTTACCCGCGTGGTTAATTCTCATACGCTGCAGTATGGAAATCTATTTCCCACTGAAGCACATCGCCATACAGCGCCGACAGCGCCTGCTTTTCGCGTTCACCAAGTGCCATGGCGCAGCGATCCAGTTCGTCCTTCAACCAGCGAGCCTGCTGGTAAAACTCCTCTTCCGCATGCATTTCTACCCAGAGCCGGACGTCTGCATCACTCTGGCTTTGCTCACTCGCCCGTCGGCACCAGACGTAATACATCCATTCTGCCCCGAACATCATGGTAATGATATGTTCATAACGCCCCTGCCGTGCCGTCTGCAACATACCATCGCGAAAGTGCCGTACACCGGGCAGATCGTCGGGGTAATCAGCGGAATTAATCCGGCGTTCAGACAACACCCTTTCAAACCAGGTAATCTGCGTTTCAACCAGCGCATTCAGTACACCGATCAACCAACGCTGCTGAGTAATATTCGGAGCCTTGCTGATGCCCAGAGCAAAAATCGCGATAGCCGTGGCGACAAAGTTACCCTCAAAGACCAGATAGCGGTTAAATACCCTGGTTGGTAACCGATCCTGCTCAATATCAACGACAAAACGGTGCTGCTGCATCGCCTGCCACACCTGCTGATGTTCGCGTAGCAGGCGATCGCTAAACGTTTCCATTACGCTTCCTCCAGAGCTGCCTGAGCGACCGACATAAAATGTTTGACCCTCGCCAGATCAACGTCGTTCCACCATACGCCATCAACCTTCATGGTGCTGGCGACGATCACCCCCTGGGTGCGTCCGAGGATCTGACAGACGTTCGCCGGTGTCACGCCGGACCCCACCAACAAGGGTAATTCTGTCGCAGCGCGAATCTCGTCAATTTCTTCTATGGTGGCGCTATCGCCCGTGCGCTGACCGGTGGCAATCACCGCGTCGGCCTCGAAGAAGTCCACATCGCGAGTCAGCTCCTGAATCGAGCGATCGGCAACGATGGCATGACTGCCGTGCTTAACGTGGCTATCGGCAAAGACGCGAATATGTTCAGCACGCAGCTTGCTGCGGTAGCGTAATGCCTTGGCCGCAGCCCCTTCAATAAACCCTTCATTGGCGATATAGGCATTGGCCCACTGGTTTACGCGGATGAAATCGGCCCCGCCCGCCAATGCGGTAGCCATCGCAGGAATCGCGGCGTTAGCCAATACGTTAATTCCAAGCGGCACACCGAAGCGCTGGCGAATTTTCTCGGTAATGACCGCCATCAGCGCTGACGTTTCAGGGCCAATATCTTCAGGTTTGGAAAAAGGAATATCGCCGTGGTTTTCTACAATCAGTCCGTGAACCCCACCTGAAAGATAATGTTCCGCATCACGAAGCGCGCGATCTATAATATCACTAACTGATTTTCCTCGATATTTAGGCGTACCTGGGAAAGGTGCACAGTGAACAACGCCAATAACGACTTTACTACGTGAAAAAATAGCTTGTATTGCATTCGATTTTTCTGCTGAGATAGAAATCATCTTATCCATCCTTTTAAGGGAGCACTATGCGAGCTTACGTTACCGGTAATATTACCGTAGATGAAGCATGGTCCATTTCTGATATACCAAAGAAAGGATCATCGATACATGGAATTAAAACCTCTCAGGATATAGGCGGTAAAGGAGCGAACCAGGCAATTATCCTGTCCCGTTGCGGCATCGAAACGCGTTTAATTGCCGCAACAGGGAGTGACAGCAATGGCATCTGGATCCGTCAGAAGATTAAAAATGAACCCCTGACGCTGCTACCCGACTGCAATTTCAATCAACATAGCGACACCTCGATTATTTTAAATATCGCCGATGGTGACAATGCCATTATTACAACCACCGCCGCCGCCGATACATTTGGCCTGGATGATATTATTCCACACCTGGCTGACGCTGCCGTGGGCGATATTCTGTTACAACAGGGGAATTTCTCCCTGGACAAAACTCGCAGCCTGTTTCAGTTCGCCAAAGCGCAGGGTATGACCACGGTATTTAACCCTTCACCGGTTAATCCTGATTTTTGCCACCTGTGGCCACTTATCGACATCGCGGTGGTCAATGAATCCGAGGCAGAGCTACTACAACCTTACGGCGTGAAAACCTTGGTCATTACCCAAGGGGCTGCCGGAGCCTGGCTGATCCGTGATGGCCTGCGCCACTTCTGCCCTGCCACCTCTGTCGAAGCGCTTGATACCACCGGCGCAGGCGATACTTTCCTTGCCGTGATGCTGGCATCTGCGCTGCTGCGCGGGGTGGAGCCGGATGACCTGGCGCTGGCTCATGCCAGCCGCGCTGCCGCCATTACCGTTAGCCGCCGGGGTACGCTCAGCGCGTTTCCTGACGGCAACGAACTCGCCGCCCTGTTAGCCAAGGACGGCGCGCACTAACTTACTTGAACAGCGAACGGTAGCTATCAACGTTTGCTTTAGTCACCACCGTGGCCGGAACCAGAATGGTTTTCGGCACGGTTTTACCTGAAGTGATGCTGTTCAGCGCTTTCAGGGCCTCTGCCCCCATCTGTTCCGGATCCTGCTGCAGCACTGCGGTAACGTAGCCGCTGTCAATACCCGAAATCGCCTTCGCCGTCAGATCCCAGCCAAAAACTTTAATATCTTTTTGACGTCCCTGGTTTTCCACCGCGGCAATCGCCCCCAACAGCGCGGGTTCGCCGGTGGCATATATCGCCGTCAGATCAGGGTTGCCGGTAATCAGGTTTTCCGCTGCGGTCATCGCTTTATCCTGCACGTTTTGCCCATCGACGACGTTAGCGATGGTAATTTTCGGATTACTTTTCAGCGTCTCTTCGAATCCCTTCTGCCGTTGGTTCTGAATCGCCGAGTTCAAGGCACCGACGATACCCAACCGCGCCTGGCCACCCATCTCTTTCTGCACATAGTCAACGAAGTATTTACCAATAATTCTACCGCCTTCGATATTATCAACACCGACCTGCGCCGCCTGAGGTCCGGCCGGCAATACAGCATCAATAGCAATTACCGGAATGTTTGCCGCGGCGGCCTCTCTTACCGCCGGCATAATCCCGTTAACATCGATAGCAGCAACCAGAATGCCTTTAACGCCTTGCTGAATATAATTTTCAATCGCGTCATTTTGCGCAACCGGATTATCATTGGAGTTAAAAATAACTAAATCCTTGCCGCTGGACTTCGCTGCATCCTGCGCGCCTTTATTCATCAAATTAAAAAACAGAGCCTGCTGATTGATTTGTACCAAGGCATAAGTCGGACTCGCAGCACGGGCAGCAGAAATAAAAACAACTGATGCCAGCATCGCCGTTGCTATAGCAATAAAACGCAGTTTTCCGGTGTTAAATAACATCATCATTATCCTCGTCGGGAAGAGTGGATAGCCAGCAGAATTCCGCGCCGCATGCGAACGCAGAAGAGTTACTTTTTGGCGGGCAAATATCGTGTATATACCAGAACAATCAAGGACCGTTCGGCTAGCACCGGCCTAAATTCATTCCGGCAACCGGTCCGTTTCGGTGCGCTACTGGAATGGCTTAAGCGGGTTTGGGAATGACTTCCCGGATGATGCGGTAAACTGCCTATACAATTCTCCGCTGATTGAAATTTGTCAAGCAATTATTTCAAGTAATTGTTGCCAGAGAAATTGCTGTATCCACGGCGCTTAACTATGTTACAGATAGCCGATTCTGGCAGAGATGGCGCAGGAAATGAGTATAAAACGCGTATTGTTATCCGATGTGGCAAAGCTGGCGGGACTGTCGAAGGCCACCCTGTCGCGCTATATGAACAACAGTATTGTGCTGCCGCAGGAAACCATCAATCGCATCGAAACAGCTATCCACGAACTGGACTATCGTGGCAATAGCCTTGCACGCCGCCTCAGCAAGGGGGGTAGCGAAACTCTTGGCCTGGTGCTACCTGATATTACCAACCCTTTCTTTGCTGAACTGGCCGATGCCGCTGAAGAAGCCGCCTCTGCCAGCGGCTACAGCCTGGTGCTGTGCATCACCCGCAATAACCCGGAAAAAGAGTGTCAATTCATTCGCTGGCTGGATACCTGCCAGGTCGATGGCCTGTTGTTCACCACTAACCGCCCCGATAACGGCCTGCTGCGTAAAGAAATTCAACGTCACGAACGCATTGTGCTGCTGGATGAGGACATACCCGGTAGTAAGGTACCGAAAGTTTTTGCTGATAACGTGCAAGGCGGGCGGATTGCCACAGAAAAGCTGCTCGCCGCCGGGCATCGCCATATTGCCTTCGTCGGCGGGCCTGACAAGCTGATGAGCGTCCGCGAACGTTATCAGGGGTTCTGCACCGCTATGGAGCAGGCCGGTCTGAGCTGTCCACCTGAATGGGTCATGTACGGCGAATACCAGCGTGAGTTCGGCCAACAGGCGCTGGAATATCTGTTTAGCCAAGCGGTTCGCCCTACTGCCGTCTTTGCCGCCAGCGACTATCTGGTGCTGGGACTGCTCGACGGGCTGCGCGCCAACGGACTACAGGCACCAGCGGCATTGTCGCTAGTCGGCTTCGATGACGCCAACTATGCCGATTTTACCCAGCCGCGTATCTCAACCATCCGTCAGCCTGCACGTGAACTGGGCCGCACCGCAGTGAATATCATCCTGCGCCTGCTGAACAACGAGAAAGACATCCCCGCAGAAACCCGCCTGCCGGTCGAATGGATTAGCCGCGATTCAATCAAGATTTGTTAAGCATGTCCCAAAATGGCGCAAAAGCGCCCAATTTTGGCGCAAAAAACGATCAACTCAAAATCCATTCACTATAATCAGTAAACCGGTTTACCGGGGTGTGTTTAAAAAAAACCGATTTATTACATGGCGTTAAATGATAGGGCTGCTGTGTTGTTACTGCCCTGGCACGGATGCTGCAATGTTCTTACTGGCGAACAAATATCTCAAATAGCGTTGGCCTGACTGTGTTTGCGAGTACTTCACCCACCAGGTAAACCGGTTTACTAGATTGTAAACCGTGTTGGATGGAGTCTTTCGCACAGGACGGCGAACATTTTCCCTGCAATAGCGATGGGAGTTAACAGATGCAGCAGCCACAAACTATCCCGCCAAGGGTAGAGATGATCAATATCACCAAGACCTATGGGTCGATACGTTCACTGCGCGGTGTCAACCTGGAGCTGGCTCCGGGCGAAGTACTGGGCTTAGTGGGCGATAACGGCGCGGGGAAATCAACCCTGACCAAGGTGCTGTCTGGTGCGGTGATCCCCACCAGCGGCACGATCCGTATCGACGGCGAACAGCACCAGTTTACCAATCCTGCGGATTCTCGGCGCTGCCATATCGAGATGGTGTATCAGGATCTGTCGCTATGTGACACGGTCGATGTCGCGGGCAATCTGTTTATGGGCCGCGAACCGATGAAATCGGTGCTCGGCATCCCCTTTCTCGACGAAGCCAAAATGCACGCCGATGCCCGTGAGATGTTAAAAGGGCTGGGAATTTCCATTCCCGATACCCGCCTACTGGTCCGTAATCTCTCCGGCGGCCAGCGCCAGGCTATAGCCATCGCCCGCGCGGCGGCTTTTGCCCCTAAGGTGCTGATTATGGATGAACCAACCGCCGCGCTCGCCGTCGCGGAAGTAGAAGCGGTTCTGGAGCTCATCCGTCGCGTTTCTGCTCGCGGTGTGAGCGTGATTCTGATTACCCACCGCCTGCAGGACCTGTTCCTGGTCTGTGACCGGATCATGGTGATGTATGAAGGTACCAACGTCGCCGATCGGCGGGTGGCCGACACCAGCCTGAGCGATATCGTCAACCTGATAGTGGGCGAAAAATTCACCGCTCACTCTGCGGCTGCACACTGAGGTAACAGGATGAGTATCATGAACTTAAGCAGCTCCCGCATGATCCAGCATTCGCTGCCGCGACGCCTGCTGCATAACCACTCGGGCGTAGTCAGCATCGCTCTGTTTTTCGTCTTCTGTTGCGTGGTGTTTTCACTGATCACCAGTAACTTCCTCACCGGCACCAACTGGCTGAATATCATCCGTCAGAGTGCCCCACTGCTGATCGTCGCGACCGCAATGACCCTGGTGATTACGACAGGTGGTATAGACCTGTCGGTTGGCTCCACCCTTGCGCTGGTCGGCGCGCTCTCCGCTATCGCCCTGAACAACTGGGGACTGCCTTGGCCGGTGGTTCTGCTCGGTGGTCTGTTGCTCGGCGGGCTGGTTGGCGCAATCAACGGTTTCTTCATTGCTTATGAAGGGATACCGGCGTTTATCGTCACCCTCGCCACCCTGGCTGTAGTACGGGGTATCGCGCTGCTGGTGACTCAGGGCTACTCGATTCCTGTTCCCGCTGACAGCCTGTTTACCTTTATCGGCCGCGCCTGGGTGATGAGTATCCCGATGCCGGCGCTGATTGGCATTATGATTCTGGTTATCGGGCATATCGTACTGAACCATATGCGCTTTGGCCGCTACGTTACGGCTATCGGCGCCAACGCCGAAGGCGCACGCCGCAGCGGGATTAACACCAAGGCAGTGACGATGAAGGTATACATCATCAGCGGAATGGCCGCTGCACTGGCAGGAATGATTATTACCGCCCGTCTCGGCAGCGGCTCCTCCAACCAAGGCGAAGGCTTCGAACTGCAGGTGATCGCCGCCGTTGTTCTTGGCAGCACCAGTCTGTTTGGCGGCTTCGGCACCATTATCGGCACACTGTTGGGCGCGCTGTCGATTGCGGTGATTCAGAACGGGCTGATCCTGTCGCATATCTCGCCGTTCTACACTCAGATAGCCACCGGCACCATTATCCTGCTGGCTATCTGGCTGAACACCCGCATTCTCAACCCCACGCGCTCTGCGGCAAAAGGATAGCTGATGAAAGGATCAATTTTTCGCCACCCTATTCCGTTGCCGGTAGGCGTCAGCAGCGGTTACGTAATGACGGTGCTGGGCCCGCTGCCTATTAACGAGATGGGCGTCACGCTGATGCATGAGCATATCCTGCTGGATGCCTCCGGCAAATGGGTGCCACCTTGCTGCTGTAGCGATCGCCATCTTGCCGAAATGCCCGTGAAAATAGAGAACCTCGGCGAACTGTCGCTCAATCCACTGATGAGCCGTGATAACTGTCAGCTGTTTGATGTCGACGTGGCAATTGAAGAACTGACCAAATATCGCGCCCTTGGCGGGGAAACGGTGGTCGATCCGACCAATATCGGTATTGGCCGCGATCCGCAAGCGCTGGCGCGCATCGCTCGCCTGACCGGACTGAACATTATTATGGGTACCGGACTCTATCTGGAACCGTCGCATCCCGAGTGGGTAAAAAACAGCAGCATCGAGCAGTTGACCGAACGGCTGATCTACGACCTCGGCGGTGCGGAGGAGAAGCCGGCAGTGCTCGCCGGGCTGATCGGTGAAATCGGTATCTCCAGCCGCTTTACGTCAAATGAAGAGAAGTCGCTGCGCGCCGCAGGCCGGGCAAGTGCCGCGACCGGTGTGCCGATCGAAGTTCATCTGCCAGGCTGGGAACGGCTCGGCCATCGAGTGCTGGATATTCTCGAACAGGAAGGCGCCGATCTACGCCATACGGTGCTGTGCCATATGAATCCCAGCTTTGCCGATAAGCGCTACCAGCGCGAACTGGCGCAACGCGGAGCGTTTCTCGAATACGACATGATCGGCATGAGCTACTACTACGCCGACGAGTCGGCGCAATCCCCCTCTGACGAGGAGAACGCTCGTGCCATTCGCGAGCTGATTGACGACGGCTATATCCAGCAGATTTTGCTATCGCAGGATGTGTTCCTGAAAACCATGCTCACCCGCTATGGCGGTCACGGCTACGGCTACATACTCAAGCATTTTGTTCCTCGCTTGCGGCGCCATGGCGTCAGCGGCGAACAACTCGAAACCTTGATGATTGGAAATCCCCAACGGGTCTTTGGCGGATAAAAGGAAAAAGTAATGCAGAAGAAAATCTTACTGGTGGGTGAATCCTGGACCAGCACTTCAACACACGTTAAAGGCTTCGATCAGTTTGCTACCGCCACCTGGCATACCGGCGCAACGGATTTCCTGGCCGCGCTGGCAGATAGCGACTATGCCATTACCTATATGCCTGCCCACGCGGCAGCGACCGAGTTTCCGCTAACGCAGGAAGCATTACGGCAATGGGATGCCATTATCCTGTCGGATATCGGTGCCAATACGTTGCTGCTGCATCCGGATACCTGGCTGAAAAGCTGCCGTACCGCCAATCGTCTGACGCTACTGCATGATTATGTTGCGGCTGGTGGTGCGCTGATGATGATTGGCGGCTATTACAGCTTCCAGGGAATTAACGGCGGCGCGCGCTATCGCAATACCGCAGTGGAGAAGGTGCTGCCAGTACGCTGCCTGGCATGGGATGATCGTGTTGAAACTCCGGAAGGTTGCTATGCCGAAGTGACGGGATCTCACGCGCTGTTTAACGATATGCCGGGCGAATGGCCGTGGCTGCTGGGTTATAACGAAGTGGAAATGCATCCGCAGGGCAAACTGTTGGCTACGATCGCCGGTACCGATCATCCGCTGCTGGCCGTTCGCGAATATCAACAGGGGCGCTCGCTGGTATGGACTAGCGATATGTCCGCACATTGGCTGCCAGCAGAGTTTGCCAAATGGCCCGGCTACCGCCAACTGTGGATTAACTGCCTCGACTGGCTGACGGAACGCGACTGATGACCACCACCCTAGAACTGGCCCGGCAACTGCTGGGCTTTAACACCATTAACCCGCCAGGCAACGAAGTCGATTGCATGCAGTTCTTTGCCGATTGGCTTCGCGAGAGCGGCTTTGAGGTTTCTCTGTCGTCGTTCGGTGAGGGACGCTGCAATCTGATCGCCAGGTTGCCAGGGGCGACGACAGGTAAACCGCTGGCTTTTACCGGCCATCTGGATACCGTTCCGCTCGGCAATGCGCAGTGGCAGTACGATCCTTTCGGTTCACAGATGGATGATGGGCGCCTTTACGGACGCGGAGCCAGCGATATGAAAGCGGCGATAGCGGCGTTTGCCATCGCCTGCCTTCGGCAGCGAAAAGACATTATCGCCGGGCATGGTGTGGTATTGCTGATCACCGGCGGGGAGGAAACCGGCTGTGACGGCGCACGGGCGTTGATCGAGTCAGAGACGATGCCGGCGATTGGCGCGCTGATCGTTGGTGAACCCACCGCCAATTATCCGGTTATCGGACATAAAGGCGCGCTCTGGCTACGCTGCGAAACGCGGGGGAAAACGGCGCACGGCGCGATGCCCGAACTGGGGATTAATGCTATCTATCTGGCGGCGGATGCCTTGGGTAAGATACAACACTTTTCACCAGGTGCACCGCATCCACTGATGAAGCAGCCCACGCTTAACGTCGGACGCATCGAAGGTGGGCTAAATATCAACTCCGTTCCGGATCACACGCGTTTTGATGTGGACATTCGCAGCACACCCAATTTACAGCACGCCACCATTCGACAGCAGTTGACCACGCTGCTTGGCAAGAGCGTCACGGTTTCCACGCTGATCGATCTGCCGGCGGTACTGAGCGAAGAAGATAGCGTATGGATAAAGCAGGTTTATCAGCGCTGTCAGCCACTGCACGAAAAGCCGCTGCAACCTCGCGTGGTCCCCTACTTTACCGACGCATCCCTGCTGCTGCCGGCGTTGGGAAATCCACCCTGTATTATTCTCGGTCCCGGGGAGCCGTCAATGGCCCACCAAACCGACGAATACTGCCTGCTCAGCCGAATAGACGAGGCTGAGCAGCTATACGGAGAGATTATTCGCGACTGGATGTGTAGCACCTGAGCTTCTTAGACAGTAGGCGGCGCAGTGGCTTGCGCGGTACGGGGGCTGGCCGTCATGTCCGCGCCTTCGTGCGGGAGGCGCATAGCCACATGGCAAGAGCGCTGGCTGCTTCTTTTGTGCTTCTACGGCCCCCAATTGCCCACCGAAATACCATCGGTCGGCGCGCAGATGTCATCTTGATGATTTATAAATTGCTGCAGAACCGGTAGCGGTTCCTATAATGATTTAGCCAATATGAAAATCTGATTAAGGACTTGTTATGCCGGGTATAACCCTGACGCTGTCTGGCTTAAAGAATCAAAAACTCACCAAACAGTGTGTACTGCTAGCCACTCAAATCACCTGTGATGTTTTAAACAAAAATAGCTTCGAAACAATGGTCATAGTGAGACATGTCGATGACGATGACTGGTTTATTGATGGCAAAAGTCTGGCTGAGTGGGGGAAAAACTCGTTCAGGCTGGAGGTAACCGTCGTGGATGAAACCTGTAGCAAAGACCAGAAAGCGGCATACCAAAAAGCGATTTATCAGGCGATGGAACAAGCAATTGGTAACTTACATCCTCAGTCGAACGTTCATATCATCGACTGTAAAGCGGCCTCATACGGTTACACGGGGATCACTCAAGAATATCGCTACCAGCATAAAGAGCAGTTTTACACCCCATAACGCTATTTATCATCACATCTCCTGCCGCGCATCGCTCCAACATGCGCGGCGCATGTTAATTCTGATACCCCCCCACTTTGTGCCAGCATCAGGCTAATGGAGCCAGTATAAAAGCCTCGCTACGCCCTCAAGAGTTGATGAGACAACAAGAGATGAACCGGTAACCGAGCGTGATTTTACCGGCCACTCATGTGCCCGCTGGTGGCACAGAATCGGCCATAGCGCCCCTGGCGGCGATGGGCGCAAAGCAGGCCTTTCCGCTCTCCACAGGTAGCACAAATTTAGCCGCCTCGGTGATATTCATCCATCCGACCAGTCACGGGGTGAATGGTATGCAATACTCCCGTCCCCCCTCAGAACACCGGAACACCCAACCCGCGTTTCACTTCCTGCAAAGTGCTCTGCGTGACTTCATGTGCCCGTTCGCTGCCTTTCTTTAACAGTGCCATCAGCATGCCTTTGTCCTGAATATAAGTTGCACGAAGCTCGCGCATAGGCGCAATCAGCTCTTGTAAACACATTTCAAGCTCATTTTTGCATGTCCGGTCACCCAGACCACCCCGTTGATAATGTGCCTTCATCTCCGCGACCTTGGCTTTATCGCTATGAAACGCATCCAGATAGGTGAAGACCATATTGCCGGTTACCTGCCCCGGGTCGGTCACTTTCAGATGATTGGCGTCGGTGTACATTGCGCCAACCGCGCGGTGGATGGTCTCCTCGCTGGCGGAAAGGAGCAGAGTATTGCCCAATGATTTAGACATTTTGGCGTTACCGTCGATACCCGGAAGGCGGCTGGTTTCGCTCAACATCGCCTTGCAATGGCGCAAAACAGGTTCGGGGAACAGGCTATTCATCTTATGGACGATTTCGTTAGTCTGTTCGATCATCGGTAATTGATCGTCGCCGACCGGGACTCTATCAGCTTTGAAGGCGGTAATGTCTGCCGCCTGGCTGATGGGATAGACAAGAAAACCGACCGGTAATGACCGTGCAAACCCTTTTTGTATTATTTCATTTTTTACCGTTGGATTACGCTCCACCCGCGCCACGGTAACGATGTTCATATACAGCGCGGTCAGTTCGGCAAGGGCCGGGAGTGCGGATTGCAGACAGAGGGTGGTGAGCGAGGGATCGATACCCGCGGCGAGATAATCGGCCAGAACTTCGGGAATATTGTCCCGAATTTTTTGCGGATTGCTGCCGTTATCCGTCAGCCCCTGCAGGTCTGCGATCAACACAAACTGTTGATAATCTCGTTGCAGGGCGACGCGCTGGCGCAGTGAGCCAACAAAGTGACCCAGATGCAGCGGACCAGTAGGGCGATCGCCGGTAAGAATAATGGATTTGCTGTTCATATAAGACTCCTTAGGCATCCGGCCGAAAGGGGGTCTTATCAATGAAATTAACCGCCTTTCGGCGGTTAATTGAAAATGGGAAATACAGATTCAGACCGCCTTTAAGAAGGCAGCCACCACAGGTTATGATTGAAAACGCTGATTTTGTATTCTGTATTCATCACTTGAACTTATCATAGCGAGGTATAGGCGTAAAGTAGCCGGGGCTTATCCCGTTTTTATAGCGGTTGTCGGTTGCGCCAGGACACATGGCCGGTGATGCCTACGCCGGCGCAAGGCATAGCGATGGGTTGCCAGCAAACGAATCGGAAGATCGATACTGGAAAACTCTAAAGCCGTGGCCAGTTTTTGTTGACCACTACAAAGTCGACACGAACGATTCTAGATGATAAATAAAAGGAAAAGTAGTAATCCTCAACGACTGTCGATTAGAAAGAGGTTCATATGGACGTAATTTATGTAGGGAAGGATAGCGTAAAACGGGAGGCTATCCTTAAATCGCATCATACTGTCATCCTATTACTATACGACCGATGGGATGACTTCGATTACAAAACATCATTCCCAATATACTGTCAGATTGGTGGCAAAGAGATTGAACTTCCAACTCTTAAGATTTTGATCAAAGATCAAATGATATCTTTCAGTTTTCTTGATGAACTTGTCTCAAAAGGATGGGATGGTGTATTCCCTATTAAAGATTTATCCTATGTTTCAAATCCGGAAGATATTACTTTTTATGAACTAATAGATGGGCACCTTGGTTTGGACGCTGCCACTAAGGTTGCAGAAATTCTCTGTGATGCGAGTTATATGGTTCATATTCTTGAAGATACCAATAGCTTAGAATTAGTTAACTCAGACGGGTTTAAGAAGTCGCTCCAACGTGAGCGTGGGTCTATTAAAGCATTTCTAGATGGATGGCGCTTTCTAAACAGGCAAGGGATTAGTATAGGCAACATGATCTTTCGCCTTCTAACATCTGCGGGAGATATCCAACCCTTGAATATGAATTTTGCTACCGTTACGCCACTACCACATGATATTAATGTCCTGATTGGTCCCAATGGTATTGGAAAATCACAAGCTTTAATTCAGATTGTCGATGACTGGCTTAGACAAGTCCCGGGTGAAAAAAACAAAACAGGTTTCGAAGAAGAACCTAACATTAATCAGGTTGTTGTAGTTTCTTACAGTCCATTTGAATTGTTCCCACTTGATAGTGAAGCAGTTGATAGAAAGAATGGTATTGAGCGAAAAGATCATGGCATTTATCGATACTTTGGCTTACGAACTTATGAAACAGGAAAGGATTCTAACGGAAAAGAATATAAAAAAATCCGTTTATCTCGACAATGGCCTCATCTTAATGCTGCTTATTCCTTGATATCATGTCTTGAAGATGATCGTAAATACGGTGCAATTAACACTTGGTCCAATAAGATTACGACCCTTTATTCTGTACTCAAAATCGCAATTGATTTTGATGATATCGCCATTGGTGTTGTTGGTTTCAAAGATGAAGCTCAACTATTTGAAGATGGTTCATGGCTACTGGAGGATTCATACATCAAAGTCGATGAGATAATTGATGGCAATGAGCAACCAGATGCATATATTCCTATTCGTCCATCCCGTATGGATGAACCTGATACAAAAAAATTACGTGAGTATCTCCACGCCCGTACCGGAATTGTTTTCCTTAAGGGTGATTCACCTATTGAATTGAGTTCAGGTCAGCGACTGTTTTCCTACATGGTTACGAATATCTTAGGAGCAATGCGCCGAAACAGTCTCATATTAATTGATGAACCTGAACTATTCCTACACCCGACGCTTGAAATTGCATTCATCCAAATGTTGAAGAAAATCCTTAGTAACTATAGTTCCAAGGCCTTGCTGGCCACACATTCATTAGTAACTGTGCGTGAACTGCCCCGACACTGTGTACATGTTTTTGAACGCACTAATGATGGTCTATTTATCAACCATCCCCCTTTTGAAACTTTTGGTGGAGATATACAACGGATTTCGTCTTATGTATTCGGCGATAAATCTGTTTCTAAACCATTCGAGGCGTGGCTAGTAGAAAAGTTGGAAGAGTACGGGTCTGCAAAAAAACTTATTGAAGCCTTAGGTAACAACATCAACGAAGAGATGTTGATTCAGATCCATGCAATGGCGGAGGATAAGTGGTGATACACCTTAACTACCCTCGTTTAGAGCTGAATGATCTTGAGTTACTTGAGCGCATTGTTGAAGAGCGCCAGAGGGGAAAACATCGAGCTTATTTTAACCGGATCAAAGAAGCATGGAGAATGCGGGTCCTTAAATATATTGAAATTGGTGGCAATTCAGAGTTTATTGAAGTTTGGGAAGAGATGAGTGATCCATCAGTTCATGGGCGATTCAAAAACCTATATCTATCCCCAGGGGAGCAATCAGTTCAGAAACCCCTTCTGGAAAATTTGCGAAATCGAGAGTTAGATTATTGCCCGGCATGCGGCGAAGATGGAACTCCTAATACTCTTGATCATTATTTGCCAAAAGATATTTTCCCTGAATTTTCAGTCACATTAGTAAATCTTTTTCCAATGTGTGATATTTGCCAAGGTGCTAAGGGCGTTAAGATAAATGATGATGAAGGTAACCGATTTTTTATTCACCCTTACTTTGATTATTTTATAGAACAACAAGTGCTAGTTTTGGATATTCATGAACCATTTAATGCACCTACTTCAATTGAACTTTATCCACATCCTGATATTGACAGAGAGTTGCAAAAATTAATTTCGAGACATATAACGGAATTAGAAATACCTGCACGCTACAATCGTTATTTTAAAAGTAATTATTTACGATTACTGCGTCTCGTGGGGAAAATACGCCTTAAAGGTTTGAATGTAAGAGAGCAGTTGGAGAATTTTCGTGATATGGCTCTTGAAAAGTCAATTAACTCTTGGGGATATATTTTCTATGACGGCGTGCTACGTAATGAAAATCTAATGGAATATTTATCCAATGAGGTATTACCTATGGTGTGAATTGCATTATATTTTATAAAACAAAATTCAAGATATTCATCACGATTAAGTAGCTCGGTTGTTGGAACGTCTGCTTTAAGTACAGGGCGGACGTTCTGACTGTGCAGAACCTCCGTTGTGAGCGAAAATAGGACGTTGCGATAATATCTACCAAATGCGGAAAGAGCTGCTCATTAAAATGTATAGTATTTTTTACAAATTCAAATCTACATCTTCAGGATGCTTTATTGGATTTTTGTTTCTAATATCAATAATCACCTTGGCTAATTCATTATAGGTTTCAGGGATCTGAGATACTGAAAACACCATGTTTTCAGCTAATTTTATTTTATTGATAGAATTAGAAGGCCCACCATTGGAGGAAATGAATTGTGCTAATTGAGATAACCATGGCTCAGTTGGATTAAATTTTTTTTCAAAATCATTGCGTTTTGATAAAAAAGAACTAGCTATAACATTTTGCTGAAAGCAAGCATCTATAAAGCAATCTTTAGGAAAGCTTTCTTCAAATGTTCCGCCTAAAGAACCATCACTATAAGAAACTACAGGGGTAAATGGTATTTTAAAGTATGTTATCAATGGACTATTTATTTTCTTTATTTTTTTTCCTTCATGATCATCATCATACGTTACTATTATTGGTCGATCATGGCTCAATGTTTTATGTAGAAGTCTTATGGCGTGTTTTAAATTACCAATCCCATTGTAATTCGCAATTACAATACCAAACTTATCAAAATCTATACCACAGTTTTCAAGTAAGTGTTGAAAAGCAAGTTCTTCAGACTCACCTTCGACAAAAATGTAAATACATTGTTTTTTTGCTTCATTCTGCATGACTTTTTCGAAGACAAGTGCATTTAACATTTCTTCGTATTGGATGTCCTCGATTGTTGTTCCCACTAACTGCCCCCTCTGAGAGTTAACTCCACAAGCTATTGATAACCGAAAATACTGCGGGAAATTTATCCTACAGAGCCTAAACATTACCATGCCTTTAATCAATTAATATCTGAATTTATCAACAGACCAAAGCATTCGTAACGTCCGCTCCTGGCACAGAGCGGACAAACTCACTGGGCCAAAGGTCTGCTGTGAGCGAGGAGCGGAAGTTCGGAATGCATACTTACTTCGATGCGTGTTAAGCAATGGGAAACAGGTAAGCAATTTATTATGAAAGCGATAACACGAATAGCATTAGTGAAGAGGCTAAAGATTTGTCTAGAACCCGCCCCCTTAAGAGGCGGTATTCTTAGCAAACATTTTATTTACTGTTTATCAATTTCAATAATGGGATCTCAGCTACATCACTAGGAATATATGGGTCATCTTCTTTTAAATTAACCCCAATACAATCAACATCATTTAACCCAATTTCCCAAGCCCACCTAACATCTAACGTACTCATTTCTATCCCTAAACTATCTCTTTGTGGATGCTCAGGAACAATATTTTTCAACATCGCATCACATCCAAGATAGAATTTTCCACAGGCCTGATACGCAGCAAGAAATCTTTCTAAATTGACATTACTATCAGGAGTCATCGTATTAATTCTACTGATCATTGTCATTCTTTTAGTTAATGGCGTTGTCATCATATTTTCAGATATCAGTACTCTATAATGAGTTGGGTTTTTAACTGAAATACCCTTGACAATACAAACCCGTAATCTGGCTTTACTATCTACCAAGCCTACTGATGATATAAGATCTTTAAAAATATCCTCACCTATATCGGGGTGTTTAAATAATAGATATAACCCTGGATAACACGATTTTAATTGAGCGAAGCCTACTCCTTGCCAGCGTGTTCTATCCCATAGACGAGGTTTGATTAGGCTTTGTATTGAATAATCTTTATGCGTTATATTTTCGGAATTAAGTTCCTCTTCAGGCATTCTTCCTTTACCAGGTGTTGGAACATTTATATCCTCGATCTCCAACACTTTCGGAAATTCACTATCCCAGGATTTATCTCTTAAAAGAGGGTAAGTTTTCTTTTCAGCACTGGTGGAATAAATTTTCTTAATTTGTTGATCAATATCATTTCCAAGAACATTTTCAATAGCTTTGATACAGGCACCGAAACTAATTGCTCTGTCAAATGCAGCATCTTCGAATATCATTCTTTCAATGTATTCTGTATTTTTTATAAAAAATAACTCAGGGAGAAGATCAAATACTATTTTCTTGAATTCATTAGTGATTTTTTGTTGAGCATCGATTCTAAATGCACTTGTCTCAAAACCATTGCAATTTATAGTAAGGTTTAGTTTTCCATTATTGCTATTTATTTCATGTGATAAGGATAAGTCATCTTCATCATCTGCTATTACTTCAATAATTAAAAATGCTTCTTTCAGATGGATGTTATCAATCGTACAAGTTGCAAAAGCACTCTCTAAAAGTGCTAAGATACTAGTTGAAAACTCTATAAATGGTGATCGATTCGGAAAGTTAATTTCTATGGTGCATCCAAAAATAAAAGATGTATATACTCCTCGTTTATCATAGTTATCTTTTATGCCTTTACTATTGAATCCAGAATCAAAGTCACGTATTTTTTGCAAGAAATCATTATGATCTTTATCGGCAGTAACTTCGTACTCACGTTCAAAATCTTCAATATAACCTAAAGCATATTTAAGACATCCCGATGATACAAAAAGACCTAATCTATCGAGTTCATCGGGAATATTACTCTGTCGATTTATTCCATTTAGGTCAGTGTTCAAAATGAGTTGACTTATGTAAAAATCAACTTGCTGATTTTCTTTATCGCCGAACGAGCTATCACTGATATTTTGGTTAATTATTAAAAACAGTTCATACCATAAAAGAGCATGTGCTAATTTCCCTAGTTTTATTTCTGCTAGGCATAAACTATAATAAATCTCAGCCTGCTGTAATGATATCTCATCATACTTCCAGTAGTTATCTGTAATCAAAGAAGCGGATAGAAGCAAGCATGAACGTGAACTCCATAGCAACCCAATGGATTCGTAAGCATAAGCAATAGCTTTTAATGCTAATATAAATTTATCTCGTGATTCCTCTTTATAGAGTGGAATAAAAGATTTTCCTAAATACTTGATTGCCTGATAAGGGTGACCATTTTGAATCCTCTTTATACCTCTTCGTAGATTTAATAATGCCCCTTTAACTTCACCACCTCTAACAGCAGATTGCTCAGTCATATAGTCTAATAAATTTTCATATGCATCTACCTCGAAAAAAATGTCATCTAGTTCGTTCAAAAGTTGGAAGTTCTTCTCAAAGGGATAGCCTATTAAATTCCCACTATTTTTAAAAATTTCATGTAACTCTTCAAATACAACCGAAGCATCTTCTACATCTGAAAACGTTGTCAATTTATAAATAGCTTTGTGAGTTCTCGCTGTGAGTGCATTACTGGGACGTGATTCATCGTCAGCTATCTCATCTAGTTTAGCGAGCATGTTACGTTCAATATTCTCAATGTCGATTGTAGATGTTGCGTTGTTAAGTCTAATATAACTTTTATGAACGGTTACTAAATTTAAAACTTTCTCCCATTTTGAGGAATTAGTTGATGATGCAATACTTTCATATGCAAATTGAAGATTTTCTTCGAAGAGATTAAAATCTTCCATCCAAAAATGAGACTTCCAGGCATATTGATAATACGCATCTAGCAATTGTTGATTAGTCCCGAATTTCTTTGAGATTTTTATAGCCCTTTCAAATAGACCTTGTGTTTCAATTAGTGGTTTCTCAAGTTCAGCGCTTAACTCTGCAACTTCTAAAAACATATCCACCTGTTCATATGAAATTTCAGCAGGGTTTATTTTCTCTCTAATATACTCGGTTAATTCTTCATATTTTTTATGCTTTTTATAATCATTTTCTCCAAAAACAACTTCTCTTTTATATTGCGTTGGAACTGACAATGAATCAATGGCCAATTGCTCAAAATTATTTTTGTAAACTTGATCTAATAGCCAATTAATATCTAATATACGAACATCTATTCCAGTTTTTGTTTTTAGTGTATCCTCAACATCTGAACGAATATTGGACTTTGCAGATTGATTCGTTACGCAAAATACTTTAGTATACCCACGTTCTGTTTCTTTTATCTTAAGTACATCTTCATGGCATTTTTTCTTCCAGTCTTTACGTGTACTTACCGCAAAGGCCCAACGTTCTTTATTTGATGCTTCATTAACACCTTCGAACCAAAGAAGCTTATTCTGTTCCGAAACAGGGAATGTTTGTGTGTCAGTTTTACCATCCCCCCCTGCTACAGGACCAGTTTGTTCAAGGAGATTAGGGCAAATTATTTTTTCACATATTTTTTTTGCAAAATCTTCGAATTGTAGTTCTTGATTTCTTGTATTTAGCGTAGAGAGGAAGTGTTCCAGTACAACTCTATCTAAAGTACCAGTCTCTCTGATTGTTGAATCAGAAAATTTTTCAGGGCGACGGCGCCTTAGAAATTCTTTAGATGAAAATTTGGTTTCCTGTACATTCATGATTTTGACGCTCCTCTTGCTATCGACAATAAACCTTTGTATGCATCAACTAGATTTATTGTTCATACTGCCTTTTTTGAAGTAAAAATTGCGGACGTTTATTTCTAGACAAACTATCTATGTAATCACTATACCACTGCATCATCTGTTGTCTCCCTTCCAAATACTGTGCATGATTGTAAGCCCCGTGAATAGCGTTCTTATCCACATGTGCAAGCTGTGTTTCGATCCATGCAGAGTTGAATCCTTCTTCGTGCAGAATGGTAGTCATTATGTGACGAAAACCATGCCCCGTCAGCCTTCCTTTTTATCCTAATAGCTCAATTACCTGATTAATGCTTTCCTTTGAGATCGGCTTAGTACGATCATTACGTCCAATGAATACGATCGGATAGATGCACCTAATCTTATAACATCGTGTTTTCTATGTCCGTTCCTGGCACTAAGCAAACAGTCAGACGCAAATGTAAATCAGTACAAAAAATTACGGGGGTTGAACTCCTCCAAAACGGAGGAGCTAAGCTTTAGATTTCACGCTACCTACTAATAAAGGACCAATTTAAGGTTCGTATCATAAGGCCATGATTATTTTATATTTTCCAATATTATCAATATAATCCGCATACCACTGCATTATCTCCCTACGTCCTTCAAGATACAACGCATGGTTGTACGTCCCACGAATCGCATTCTTATCGACATGCGCAAGCTGGGTTTCAATCCATGCCGTATTGAACCCTTCCTCGTGCAAAATCGTACTCATCGTGTAACGGAAACCATGCCCCGTTACCTTCCCCATATACCCAATCCGTTTGAATACCTGATTAATACTCGCTTCACTCATCGTCTTGCGGGGATCATTTCGCCCTGGGAATACCAGTGGATATTGCCCAGATATCACCTTGAGTTGTTGTACGATTTCCAGCGCTTGGGTAGAGAGGGGCACAAGGTGAGGCCGTTTCATCTTCATTCGGTCGGCAGGAATTTCCCACACCGCTTTCTCAAGATCAAATTCACTCCAGAAAGCACCTCGGAGCTCGCCAGTACGAACTCCCGTAAGGATCAGCAAACGTGCGGCAAGAACAACCAGCGGGCTGCCTGTATAACCAGAGAGAGCTTTAAAGAAGTCTGGTAACTCCTCAACGGTAAGGAAGGGATAATGCTTCGATTCATGCCCTGACATCGCGCTGGTTAGATCCGCGGCAGGATTATATTCCGCGCGGCCGGTAACGATGGCATAACGAAAAACTTCGCTGCAGCGCTGGCGAACCTTCTTGGCCTTCTCTGTCGCGCCACGGCTTTCCATTCGACGTAGCACATTCAGCAGAACTAAAGGCTTGATGTCATTCACCGGCAGTTGGCCAATATAAAGGAAAATATCTTTATTGAAGGCTTCGATAATGTCGGAGGCATAACCTTCTGACCACCGGCTTACCTTTGTTCCGTGCCATTCAAGTGCCACAGCCTGAAACGTATTATTGAGCTGCACATCGCGAACCAGCTTTTCTTCTTTCTTGGCGAAAGACGGATCGATACCCTCGGCCAGCTTTTTCTTAGCTTCATCACGCAGTGCCCTCGCTTGTGCAAGGGACACTGCCGGATAGACACCAAAAGCCATACGTTTCTCTTTTCCATTGAAGCGATATTTCATCCGCCAGTATCGAGAACCAGAAGGAACAACTTCAAGATACAAGCCTGCACCATCTGCTAGCTTGTAGGCTTTCTCTCTGGGTTTAGCAACATCTACCTGTCGTGCATTAAGCTTCATTGGGGGCATCTCCCTGGACCGAACACAGAATGCCCCCACTTATGCCCCCAACTGCTACTTGATTTCGGTTGAGTACAGTTGATAACAGGAGATAAGATACGGGCCAGAAACCGCAGTATACGGGCTTTTAGTTGATTTCGGTAGACTTGGGAAGAGCTTGAAATGGTGCCGATAATAGGAGTCGAACCTACGACCTTCGCATTACGAATGCGCTGCTCTACCAACTGAGCTATATCGGCTTTGGGAGCCTGACCAGCGAGTGCCGGCCGGAGTGCGTCGAACAACTTATGCAAAAGCGCCCGGTGAGTCAATAGTCTGCTAACCGGACGTCGATTTTCTCATCAACCGTATACTTTGCAGGGTCACATATTGATGGCTCAAGGGCACAAAACTGCGCCCCTGAGGTGTGCCTTATGGTAACTGTCAGGCGTTAGCTACGCACCAGATCGTCGCCATAACCAATCCATTTATAGGTGGTCAGCGCATCCAGGCCCATCGGGCCGCGTGCGTGCAGTTTCTGCGTACTCACCGCCACTTCTGCGCCCAGGCCAAACTGGCCACCGTCGGTGAAGCGCGTGCTGGCGTTGACGTACACCGCCGAGGAATCCACCGCACGAACGAAGTACTCGGCGTTGCTCAATGAACGCGTCAGGATAGCGTCAGAGTGGCTGGTGCCGTGGGTACGAATATGATCGATGGCCTGATCGACATCGTCCACCAGCGTCACGTTCAGATCCAGCGACAGCCATTCATCGTCGTAATTCTCCGCCGCGACGGCCACCACCTTGGCTGGCCCGGCCTGCAACAACGGCATGGCGTTATCACTGGCATGCAGGGTCACGCCGCACTCGGCCATCCGCGCGCTCAGCGCCGGCAGGAAACTGTCGGCAATGGCGCGATTAACCAGCAACGTCTCCACCGAGTTACAGGCGCTCGGCCGCTGGATTTTGGCGTTTTCGATCACCGTCAACGCCTTGTCATAATCCACGTTGTCGTCAACATAGATATGGCATACACCGATACCACCGGTAATGACCGGGATGGTGGACTGTTCACGGCACAGTTTGTGCAGGCCGGCGCCGCCACGCGGGATCAGCATATCGACGTAGCGGTCAAGCCGCAGCAGTTCGTTCACCAGCGCCCGGTCAGGGCTATCAATCGCCTGTACCGCAGCTGCCGGCAGGCCGCACTGTTCCAACGCCTGCTGAATCACCTTCACCGTCGCCTGATTGGTGTGGTGCGTCTCTTTGCCGCCGCGCAGGATCGCTGCATTACCGGTTTTCAGGCACAGGCTGGCGACGTCGATGGTGACGTTCGGCCGCGCTTCATAAATCACGCCAATCACGCCCAACGGCACACGGCGGCGTTCCAGCTTCAGGCCACTGTCCAGCAGGCTACCGTCCAGCACGTGGCCGACCGGGTCACTCAGGCGACAGACCTGACGCACGTCGTTGGCAATCGCCGTCAGGCGCGCCGGGGTCAACAGCAGGCGGTCAAGCAGCGCTTCGCTCATGCCGCTGGCGCGTGCTTGCGCCATATCCTGTTGATTGGCCTTTAAAATCGCTTCGCCGTTGGCTTCCAGCATGTCGGCCATCACCGCCAACACCTGATTCTTTTTCGCCGTGCTCAACACCGCCAGCTGCCAGGAAGCCCGCTTGGCGGCCTTCCCCATCTGCTCTAGCATGCTCACTCCTTAACTTACGATCATGTCGTCGCGGTGTACGGCCACCGGGCCGTATTCGTAACCGAGAATCTGGCTGATTTCCTGCGAATGGTGGCCGGCAATCATGCGCATCGCATCGCTGTTATAACGGCTGACGCCGTGTGCCAGATCGCGCCCAGCCAGATTGCGGATGCGGATCACTTCGCCACGGGAGAAGTCGCCCTTCACGTCGCGAATGCCCTTGGGCAACAGCGAGCTGCCGCGGGCCATAATGGCGTCGACCGCGCCGTCGTCTACGGTGATTTCACCTGCTGGCGGCGCGCCGAAGATCCAGCGCTTGCGATTTTCCAGCGGCGTTTCCAACGCGTGGAAACGGGTGCCGACCGGTTTGCCGTCAATCACGTCGCTAACCACGCCGGGCTTGCTGCCGGCGGCGATGATCACGTCAATACCGGCACGGCACGCTACGTCGGCAGCCTGTAATTTGGTACCCATACCGCCGGTGCCAAGGCCGGAAACGCTGTCGCCGGCAATGGCGCGCAGCGCATCGTCAATGCCGTGTACTTCACGGATCAGCTCGGCCTGGGGGTTATTACGCGGGTCGGCGGTATACAGCCCTTGCTGGTCGGTCAGCAGCAGCAGTTTATCCGCGCCGGCCAGAATAGCCGCCAGCGCCGACAGGTTATCGTTGTCGCCAACCTTGATTTCAGCGGTGGCAACCGCGTCGTTTTCATTGATAATCGGCACGATGCGGTTATCCAGCAACGCCCCCATGGTGTCGCGCGCATTGAGAAAGCGCTCGCGATCTTCCAGATCGGCACGCGTCAGCAACATTTGCCCAACGTGAATGCCATAAATGGAAAACAGCTGTTCCCACAGTTGAATCAGGCGACTCTGCCCTACCGCCGCCAATAACTGCTTGGAGGCAATGGTGGCGGGCAGTTCGGGGTAACCGAGATGTTCACGGCCGGCGGCAATCGCGCCGGAGGTCACGATGACAATGCGGTGTCCCGCCGCATGTTGCTGTGCGCACTGGCGCACCAGCTCGACAATGTGGGCACGATTCAGACGCAGCGATCCGCCGGTCAACACGCTGGTGCCCAATTTCACAACCAATGTCTGGCTGCCGTTCATAATTATTCGCCGTTGAAAGAAGAAGAAATGCAAAGGACGTTGTAACAGGAGAGACGCGTTATGCCAACAGGCACAACGCGAATTCAACTCAAATGTCCGCAGAAATTGACTCAAGCAGAGAGTTTGATGGGGTGCTCTTTGAAATCATCCGCCGGTTCCAGCGTCAGATTCATGGTGGCCAACAGTTCGCCGAGACGCTGATGGAAATCACGCAGCGTGGTTTCCAGCTTGTCATTTACTTCAGCATCTTTAATCTTTTCGGCTTTCCATACGCCTTCTTTGTCGAACAGTCCGAACTGATAAGCGTAGGTAAAACGCGACGCTTCTGCCCGCAGCTCCATCCACCAGCCCCAGAACTCACGCTTCTCTGGCGCAGGCTTCACGTTGACGCAGACCGCAAGACAATCAAAGAAAAACCGGTCGTTCTCACATTGCCCTTCACGCAGGTACGGCCCTAAGCTGGCAAACTTTTTCATTAGTCGGCTTTTAGGGTGACCACTCGGTAATGTCATGCTTCAACCTCCTCAATGTAGACCACTCTTTTTAACAAACTGTTAAAATTTAGCAACTAATTAACGCATTTTATCGCTCAGCCACCCGCTAATCTGCAATAGCGCCTGGTGGAAACTCCGGTACACCGGGCTGCGCGGAATAGCCAAAAGTTTGCCATCCAGTGAGGAGGAGACGATCAGCTGCGACTCTTCCTTCGGACTGAGCGCATCCTGTTGCCAATATCCGGCCAGCATCGGCGTTGGGCAGCGGCGGCCAAGCAAGCCTTGCATTTTCAGCGAATAACGGTTCAGTTCCATTTTCAGCGCCTGATCGGAGGCCGCAGCCATCCCCATACGGCTGGCCAACACATCCATATACATATCCGGCACCCGCTGCTGGTTACGCGCTTCATACAAAATACTGTGCACCACCGGGCCGAGGCAGGCAACGCCGCGCAGCCGATGCGGCTCCAGATACGCCAACCGCACCGCGACATTGGCACCAAACCGGAAGCCAAAGGCGCTAACGCGTTGATGATCGATCCACGCCACCGAAGGCAGTTGCCTGAGCACCTGTTGATGCAAAAAACTGGAATCCTGCGTCAACTTCCACTTGGACGAGGCACCTATCGACGGCATATCAATCGTTAACATGGCAATGCCGCGCGGCGCCAGATAATCGCTGAACAGGCGGTGATAATCGGTTTGCAAGGTGTCGAGGCTGCCGCACATCAGTACCGTTGGGAACGGCGCCTTGCCGTTGTCCGGCATATGCAGAAAGCCGGTAATCGGGCTGCCACCTTCAATATTGAACGACAGCTCCTTCAGTTGATACGGCAGCAGCAGCGCGGCTTCTTCGTAGGCGCGATTGGACAGCACCTCCGCCTGCTCGGCCAGTTCATCTCCCTTCAGGTGCGGATAACCGGCGATGCTGTAAAAATTAGCGGCGTTCAGCCAATACTGGCCACCCAACAGCGGGTCCTGCTGTTCAACGGCCCGTTGCTGCCACTGCATCCCCTGGTGCACCCATTCATAAATCCAGTTGCCGTTACGGTAACCGACCACGGTATCCAGCAGCTGTGAGTCGCTATGCTCGGCGTCGGACGCCGCAATGCGCGACAGCACTTCAACGATCTCCAGCGCATCAACTCCGCGCCAGGTCCATAACAGTTGGTTGAGCATCCGATACCAGTTGTTGGCGGTGTCACCCTCCAGCGGGGTATGCAGGCTGGCCGCTTTGGCGTGATGCGCGCGCTGGATCAGCGTCGATGTCTCGCGGTGCTTGAATGAAGGTTTGAATAGAATTTCAGAAAGGTTGGCTTGTGCCATGGTAACAACAGCCTCCGTAAAGCTGGTCGTAGGCTGCAAAAAGCCTACTTAACGGAAGGTAGTGTACCTAACTCTGCGGCGAGAAACCAAAATATCCCGGACGATAGCGGGGAATTTACAGAAGATGACCGATAGTGAATATAACAACGCCCGGCATAACCGGGCGTTGTAACAGGCGAAATACGCCTCTGCGCTATCGTTGCCGTCAATCGCTACAGGCGGGTCAACGCGGCGCGTCTTGTCGAGGGGATTAACGGCCGCCGATCGGTGGCACGAAGCTCACCGCCATATCCCACGGCTGCTCGATCCAGGTATCCTGCGGGATATCGACCACATAGTCGTCCACCAGCGGGCGACCGGCAGGTTTGGCGAAGATGGTGACAAAGTGGGCTTTCGGGTACATTTCGCGGATGGCTTTGGCCGTGCCGCCGGTATCCACCAGATCGTCTACCACGATAAAGCCTTCACCGTCGCCTTCGGCACGTTTGAGCACCTTCATTTCGCGCTGGTTGTCATGGTCATAGCTGGAAATGCAGACGGTATCGACGTGGCGAATACCCAATTCGCGCGCCAACAGTGCCGCTGGCACCAGGCCGCCGCGGCTTACCGCGATGATGCCGGTCCATTTATCGGCAGGCAGCAGGCGATGCGCCAGTTTGCGCGCTTGCATTTGCAACATATCCCAGGTAACAACGTATTTTTCGCTCATAGAATGGTGTCCCAGCCAACATTGAAGTGGCTTACTCAGTGATCAGGGGAAAAAAGGTTGCGCGAGATTATAGAGACTGGTTGCGATGAATACCAGTTGAACCGAGGAATTGATGCGGATTTCCTTGCGGACAAACGCAGGTGAATGATGCTGCCAAGCGCCTGCCTCACCGGCCAAACACCAGCGTTACCGCAAATAAACAGCGCAATGCGGTACGCGCACCCGGTAAAAGAAAGTGATATTCTCTGCCTATCGTGCCGAAGACGCACAGATACCCATTAACCTAACCGCACGGCATTGCCGCCACCTGACGTATGCCGTAACAGGAGACTTAACGTGTCTGAACTGTCTCAACTTTCACCACAGCCGCTGTGGGATATTTTTGCCAAAATCTGCTCTATTCCTCACCCGTCCTACCATGAAGAACAGCTGGCACAGCACATCCTCTCATGGGCAAAAGAAAAAAACCTGCACGCCGAACGCGATGCCGTTGGCAACATTCTGCTACGCAAGCCGGCCACCAAAGGCATGGAAAATCGCAAGCCGGTCGCCTTGCAGGCGCACCTGGACATGGTGCCGCAGAAAAACAACGATACGCAGCACGACTTCACCAAAGATCCGATTCAACCGTACATTGACGGCGAATGGATCAAGGCTCGCGGCACCACGCTGGGCGCCGACAACGGCATCGGCATGGCCTCGGCACTGGCGGTGCTGGCAGATGACAGCGTTGAGCACGGCCCGCTGGAAGTGTTGCTGACCATGACCGAAGAAGCCGGCATGGACGGCGCCTTTGGTCTGCAACCCAACTGGCTGCAGGCGGAGATCCTGATCAACACCGACTCCGAGGAAGAAGGCGAAATCTATATGGGTTGCGCCGGTGGTATTGACTTCATCACTACCCTGCCCCTGCAACGCGAAGCGCTGCCAGCCGGTTACCAAACGCTGAAGCTGACCCTCAAAGGGTTGAAAGGCGGCCATTCCGGTGCCGATATCCATCTGGGGCTGGGTAACGCCAACAAACTGCTGGCACGCTTCCTGTTTGATCATGCACCGCAGCTGAACCTGCGCCTGCTGGAACTGAACGGCGGCACGCTGCGCAACGCCATTCCACGTGAAGCCTTTGCCTGCGTGGCAGTACCGGCCGATCGGGTTGACCAACTGAAAGCGCTGAGCCAGGCGTTCCTGGCAACGCTGCAAAACGAGCTGTCCGCCAAGGAAAAGAACATTACCGTGTTGCTGGAGCCAACCACCAGCGCATTGCAAGCGTTGAACGCTGACAGCCAGCACCGTTTCCTGGCGCTGCTCAACGGTACGCCAAACGGCGTGATCCGCATGAGCGACGCGGTGAAAGGCGTGGTTGAAACCTCACTCAACCTCGGCGTAGTCACCACCGGAGAACAGGAAGCGGAAATCATCTGCCTGATTCGTTCACTGATCGACAGCGGCAAGGATTATGTGGTCGGTATGCTGACCGCGCTGGGCCAACTGGCAGGTGCCAACGTGGCACCAAAGGGCGGTTACCCGGGCTGGCAGCCGGATGCGGACTCACCGGTAATGCATCTGGTGCGCGAACTGTATCAGCAGCTGTTCAACAAGACGCCGAACATTATGGTGATCCACGCCGGTCTGGAATGCGGTCTGTTCAAGAAGCCTTATCCGCAGATGGATATGGTTTCCATCGGACCAACCATCACCGGGCCGCACTCGCCGGATGAGCAAGTGCACATCGGCAGCGTCGGCCTGTACTGGCAGTTGCTGACCCAGTTGCTGAAAGCGATCCCCGAACGCGGTTAATGCCAACGACGCCCATGGCCGACGCAGACAGCAGGCGTCGGCCATGGGCTTTGGCGGCAACCATCGCCGGGTTCGCCCGGCCGCTACGCATCCCACGGCAGCAGCAGCTGCCGCTCCAGCTGCGGATCGAGCAGCGTCACATGCAGCCCCACCAGGCGCACGCCACGCCCCTCGCGCCGCTCACACCATACCTGCTTTGCCACCGCCAGCAAATCTGCCTGATTTAATACCGGCCACAGGTGTTCCTGGGTAGTGAGCTGGAAATCCTGAAACTTCAGCTTTACCCCTTGACGCGCGATATGCAAATCGGGTTTCACCTTGCGTAGGCGCATTTCCAGTTCTGGATACAGCTTATCGACAATCAGCTGCTCACAATCTTGCCAATCATGAATATCTGCCGCCAAGGTTCGTTCTACGCCAACCGATTTACGCAGGCGCTCCGGTGAAACGCTGCGTTCGTCGATCCCCTGGCAGCGTTCCCATAATACGCGGCCAAATTTGCCGAAACGCTTTAACAGCGCCGCAAGGTCGTAGCGCTGCACGTCGGCGCAGGTGAGTAACCCGACTTCCTCCAGGCGCTTAGCCGTTACTTTCCCGACGCCGGGGATCTTGCTCAGCGGCAGCTGTTGCAAAAAAGCCGGCACCTGCGCTGGCGTAATCACGTATTGGCCATTGGGTTTGTTCAGTTCCGACGCGATCTTGGCAAGGAATTTGATTGGCGCAATGCCGGCGGAAGCGGTGAGCTGTAATTCGTCAAAAATGGCCTGACGAATATGCTCGGCTATCAAGGTTGCCGAGCCGTTGCAGCGTGGGCTATCCGTCACGTCGAGGTAGGCCTCATCCAGCGACAGCGGTTCGATTAATGACGTATAACGCGCAAAAATTTCGCGAATATGCTGTGAGGCTTCTTTATAAGCCGCCATGCGGCCGGGCAACAAGGTTAAATGCGGGCAGAGTTTCAAGGCCATGGCGCTGGACATGGCGCTGTGCACGCCAAAACGGCGTGCCGGGTAGTTGGCGGTGCTGATCACCCCGCGCCGATCGGCACTGCCGCCGATCGCCAGCGGTATATCGCGCAGACTGGGATTGTCGCGCATTTCTACCGCGGCAAAGAAGCAGTCCATATCGACATGAATGATTTTACGCATGCGCCCTCCAATAATACTGGATAAGTATACAGTCACAATGGGAAAGCTCAAGACTGGTTTTAACGTATGTTTTATCGAAAAAGCATCGTTATTTTCTATTTGTTAAAAAAGCTTAATTTTTCAAGCGTATCATTTCAGGAAATAATCGTTACGCCTCATAAATGACGCTTACCCTACGCACAAGAAGGTGCTCAATGACTACTTTTTCCCGTTATGTATTGGTTTCGGCATTATCCCTGATCTCCACCCTCGCCAGCGCAGCCAGTGGTCATGCGCCAGCCATCGTTGCCCATCGCGGCGGCACCGCCGATGCGCCGGAAAATACCCTGGTCGCCATTCGCAGCGCGCTGAAAAACGGCGTCGACGCGGTGTGGATCACGCTGCAACAATCCAAAGACGGCGCGATCGTGCTGTACCGCCCTTCCGACCTGAGTTCGCTCACGGATAAAACCGGCGCGGTTTCCGCCTATAGCGCAGATGAACTGGCCAAGATCGATGCCGGCTGGTCGTTTGGCAAAGACGGTCACCACCCGTTCCGTGGCCAGGGGATCGGCATCCCGCGACTGGACACGGTGCTACAGGAATTCCCGAAAGTGACCTTCTACCTGGACATCAAATCTCCCGATGCCGATCCGGCGCAATTTGCCAAAGCACTGCTGGCAACGCTGGAAAAGGCCGAGGCGCTTGACCGTACGCGGGTCTATTCTACCGATGCCCGTTACCTGGCGGCCCTGCCAGCGGCGATTAAACGTTTTGAAACCCGCGATGAAACCCGCACATTATTGGCCAACATCACCATGGCGCATCAGTGCGACATAAAACCGGACGGCAATCAGCCCCGTTGGTATGGGCTGGAATTGAAGCGTGAAGTCGAAGTGGTAGAAAAGTACACTCTGGGCGAGGGCCGCTCCAAAGCGCTGCTGACCTGGGACAAGGAATCGATCGATTGCTTCCGCTCCAAAGGGCCGGCGCACATCATTCTGTTTGGCATCAATTCCGCGCAGGATTATCAGCAGGCGCTGGCATTGGGCGTTGATGGCGTGATGGTCAATTCGCCAAAGGATGCCCTGCGTTTTCGCAAGGCGAAATAAAGCGCGGTTGTCGTGCGCTGCGTGCAGCGCACGGTTTACAGGATGCGGTGTTTTTCCAGTTGCTCGCGGCGCAGCGCTTCTTTCGCCAGGCGTTTTTTACGCGCATCGCACGGCTCCGGGCAATCGCACACTTTGTCCATGCCCAACGCGGTAATACCGCCGCAACTGCCTTGCAGGCTCTTGCGTTTGAACACGTAACCGAGCGACATGCCGCCGATAATCAGCAAAAACAAAATAAAGCTTGCGACAAATACCGTCAGCATGGCGGCCTCACTGATTTTTCTTTAGATAAGGTTTAAACGCATTGGAATAGCGCTCTTCAAAAACGTCACCGTTCTTCACTATCATAAACACCGGAATGCCCAGCAGATTCGCCAGAGCCAGGGCACGATCCGGCCCCATAACATCCAGCCCGGTAGACAGGCCGTCGGCGGTCATGCAGTTAGGCCCAATGACCGTGATCGACACCAGATGGTGCGCGATCGGCCTGCCGGTAGTCGGATCGATGGTATGTGAATAACGTACGCCGTTCTGTTCGAAATAGTTACGATAATCCCCCGAGGTGGCGATCGCCATATTCCCCGGTTGGATCACCAGTTGCGCGCGTTGCTCCACTCCGGCGTTCGGCCGCTCGATGGCAATGCGCCATGGCAGCTCCTTGCCGTTATGGCCACGGGTACGTACTTCGCCGCCGATATCTACCATATAGTTGTTAATCTGCTGTGATTGCAAGTATTCCGCCACCACGTCCACGCCATAACCCTTGGCGATAGACGACAGATCAACGTACAGCTCGGGGATATGCTTCACCAGCGCGTTGCCCTGCACCGCCAGTTTATCGATACCGGTCCAGGCACGGCGCTGCGCCAGTTCGGCATCGCTCGGCACCTTGTCCGGCCGCCCTTCCGGCCCAAAGCCCCAGAGATTGACCAGCGGCCCAACGGTCACGTCCAACGCACCGTCGGTAACGCGGTTAATCCTCAGCGCTTCGGCCACCACCTTCGCCGTCGCGGCCGATACCGGGAACGGCGTATCGACCTCGCGGCTGGCGTTAAAGCGGCTCAGCTCCGAGTCGGGCCGGTAGGTCGACATCTGGTCATTCACCTGCTCCAGACGCCGATCGATTTCCTTTTGCAACGTCTCGGCGGAAGGCGTGTTGTCACCGGTGAGATAACGGATCGAATAGTACGTCCCCATGGTTTTGCCATCGAGATTGACCTGTTCCGGTCCGCAACCGGTCAGCAACAGGGTGGCGCCAAGCGCCACCATCGTCATCCAGCCTTTCAGTGCTAGCGCGCGCATTTAGCCACCAAAGTCGTCGAGCATGATGTTTTCGTCTTCCACGCCCAGATCTTTCAGCATCTTGATCACCGCGGCGTTCATCATCGGCGGCCCACACATGTAGAACTCGCAATCTTCCGGCGCCGGATGGTTTTTCAGGTAGTTTTCCAGCAGTACATTGTGGATAAAGCCGGTATAGCCGGTCCAGTTATCTTCGGGTTGCGGATCGGACAATGCCACGTGCCAGGTGAAGTTCTCGTTCTCATCCTGCAGATGGTTGAAGTCATCTTCATAGAACATTTCACGCAGCGAGCGCGCGCCATACCAGAAGGTGATTTTGCGTTTTGACTTCAGGCGCTTCAACTGGTCAAAGATATGCGAACGCATCGGCGCCATACCGGCACCGCCGCCGATAAAGATCATTTCGGCATCGGTATCCTTGGCAAAGAACTCGCCAAACGGCCCGGAAATCGTCACCTTGTCGCCCGGTTTCAACGACCAGATATACGAGGACATAATGCCTGGCGGTACGTCCGGATTGTTCGGCGGCGGCGTAGCGATACGCACGTTCAGCATGATGATGCCTTTCTCGTCCGGGTAGTTGGCCATTGAATAGGCACGTACCGTGGTGTCATCAACCACCGAGCGGTAGCGGAACAGGTTGAAGCGGTCCCAATCGCCGCGGTACTCCTGCGGCACGTCGAAATCGGCATAACTGATGTCGTGCGCCGGGGCTTCGATCTGGATAAACCCGCCGGCGCGGAACGGGACGTCTTCGCCGTCAGGAATTTTCAGCTTCAGCTCTTTGATAAAGGTGGCCTTGTTATCATTGGAGATAACTTCGCAGTCCCATTTTTTCACGCCGAAGATTTCTTCTGGCAGCTCAATCTTCAGGTTCTGCTTCACATTGACCTGGCACGCCAGGCGGCACCCCTCTTTCGCCTCGCGTTTGGTGATGTGAGAAAGTTCGGTGGGCAGGATATCGCCGCCGCCCTCTTTGATCACCACGCGGCACTGGCCGCACGAACCGCCGCCGCCACAGGCCGAGGACACGAAAATGCCCTGGCCCGACAGCATGTTCAGCAGTTTGTCCCCCGCCGGAGCGTGGAAGCTTTTCTCTTGATCGCCGTTCACTTCCACGGCAACGTCGCCGGTGTTCACCAGTTTGGATTTGGCGAACAGAATCAGTAGCGCCAGCACCATCACGATGCAGGTGAACATCGCTACGCCTAAAATAATTTCCATAAATTTCCCGCCTTTATATCTGGGTTCTTATAACTGAACCCCGGAGAAAGACATAAAGCCCAACGCCATCAGCCCGGTGGTAATAAAGGTAATGCCCAGACCGCGCAAACCCGACGGCACATTGGCATACTTCAGTTTTTCGCGGATCCCCGCCATCGCAACAATCGCCAGCATCCAGCCGGTGCCTGAGCCGAAGCCATACACCACCGATTCAGCAAAGTTGTAGTCGCGCTGTACCATGAAGGAAACGCCGCCGAAGATGGCGCAGTTCACGGTAATCAACGGCAGGAAGATGCCGAGCGCGTTATACAGCGACGGGAAGAAGCGATCGAGGATCATCTCCAGAATCTGCACCAGCGCGGCAATCACGCCAATAAAGGTAATGAAGTTGAGGAAGCTCAGATCGATGCCTTCCACCAACGCGCCGTCACGCAGGATCAGGTTGTAAACCAGGTTGTTCACCGGCACCGCGATGCCGAGCACGATGGTAACGGCAATGCCGAGGCCAAAGGCAGTGGAGACTTTCTTGGACACCGCCAGGAAAGTACACATCCCGAGGAAGAACGCCAACGCCATGTTTTCAACGAAAACGGCGCGGACAAACAGGCTGATATAATGTTCCATCGGCGATTACTCCTTTTCGATCTGTGCCGGTTTCAAGGTGCGCAGCACCCAAATCAGCAGGCCGATGATAAAGAACGCGCTTGGCGCCAGCAAAAACAGGCCGTTTGGCTGGTACCAGCCGCCGTTTTGCAGGGTTTCCAACACCGGCATGCCGAACAGTTTGCCGGAGCCGATCAGTTCACGCAGGAAGCCGACCAGAATCAGGATCACGCCATAGCCCAACCCGTTGCCGATACCGTCCATAAAGCTTTCGATCGGCGGCGATTTCATGGCATAGGCTTCAGCGCGCCCCATCACGATGCAGTTGGTGATGATCAGACCAACAAACACCGACAGCTGTTTGGAAATTTCAAACGCATAGGCACGCAGCACCTGATCGACCACGATAACCAGCGACGCGATAATCGCCATCTGTACGATAATGCGCACGCTGTTCGGAATGTGGTGGCGGATCAGGGAAATGAAGAAGCTGGAAAACGCCGTCACCAGCGTCACGGCAATGGTCATCACCACCGCCGTTTCCAATTTGGTGGTTACCGCCAGCGCGGAACACACGCCCAACACCTGCAGGGCAATCGGGTTGTTATCAAATAACGGCCCCAGCAGAACCCGTTTAATCTCTTTGGAATCAGCCATTTTTCAGCGCTCCTTCACGAACTTTTTTCAGGAACGGGCCGAACCCCTGTTCGCCCAGCCAGAAATCAAAAGTGTGCTGCACGCCGTTGGAGGTCAGCGTCGCGCCGGATAACCCGTCCACGCCGTGCACATCGCCGGCACGCGCTCCGCCTTTCACCACGCGGATAGCCGGCTCGCCGTTATCGTCAAACAGCTTCTTGCCGATCCATTGCTGGCGCCAACTCGGATTTTCCACTTCACCACCCAGACCCGGCGTTTCCCCCTGGTCGTAGTAAGTGATGCCCTTCACCGTATTACCGTCGCTGTCCAGCGCCACAAACGCGTACATCATCGACCATAGACCGGTGCCGTATACCGGCAGCACGATCTTGTTGACCGCGCCAGCATCATCACGCACCAGGTAGATTTCGGCGTGGTTGCTGCGGCGCTTGATACCGGCATAGTCTTGACTGGCCGGCAGGGCGACGCTCTTGCTGTCGTCACGCAGCGCGGCAGGCAGATCGAACGCCGTGGCGTTGCCCGCCACGAACTCGCCGCTGTTCAGATCCAGCAGGCGTGGTTCAATACGTTTGCCAAAGGTCTGCTTCACCTGCTCTTGCGGCATGCCAGGCGTCAACAGGCCCGCCACGTCAAGGATGTTACGCTGCTTGTCCAGCAGCTTTTGTTCCTGCTGTTTGGACTTCAGACCGACGGCGGCTCCCGCCACCACCACTGAACACACCAGACACAGCAACAGCACTACCAGCAGCGTTTTACCGATGCTGTCATTTTTTGCTTCATTCGCCACGGGCTTTTCTCCGCTTGATGTTAGCCTGCACCACCAGATAATCGAACAGCGGTGCGAACAGGTTGGCGAACAGAATCGCCAGCATCATGCCTTCCGGATAGGCCGGGTTGACCACGCGGATCAACACGCACATCACGCCAATCAGGATGCCGTACCACCATTTTCCCTTGTTGGTAAAGGCAGCGGAAACCGGATCGGTAGCCATGAAAATCATACCGAAGGCAAAACCGCCCAACACCAGATGCCAATACCATGGCATGGCGAACATCGGGTTGGTGGTCGAACCGATAGCGTTGAACAGATAGGCCGAAGCAATCATGCCGACCATCACGCCGGCAACGATGCGCCATGAGGCCACGCGACCGAACAGGATGATGGCACCGCCGATCAGAATCATCAGCGTCGACACTTCCCCGATCGAACCGGGAATGTTGCCAAGAAACGCATCCATCCAACTAATGGATTGGCCGGTAGCGACGTTGGTCAGGCTGTGCGCCCCACCCGCGCTCCACTGAGCCAGTGGCGTTGCGCCCGAGAAACCGTCTGCCGAGGTCCACACCAGATCGCCGGAAATCTGCGCCGGGTAGGCAAAGAACAGGAAGGCGCGACCGGCCAGCGCCGGGTTGAGGAAGTTGCGCCCGGTACCGCCGAAGATTTCCTTGGCGATCACCACACCAAAGGTAATGCCCAGCGCCGCCTGCCACAGTGGCAGAGTGGGTGGCACAATCAACGCAAACAGTATCGAGGTGACAAAGAAACCTTCGTTGACCTCATGCTTGCGGATAATGGCAAACAGCACTTCCCAGAAGCCGCCGACGATAAACACCACGGCGTAGATTGGCACAAAGTAGGTCGCCCCCAGCACCATCTTGCTGACCCAGCCGGCATCCGGCGTCAGCGATGCCCCCAGCCATTGCGCCAGCTGATAATGCCAGTCGCCGGTCAATACCTGTTGCAGTTGGTCACCGCTGTACAAATGGTGCAGCGCCGGTATCGCCTGCTGGCCGACGTTGTACATCCCCCAGAACATCGCCGGGAATACCGCCATCCATACCAGGATCATCATGCGTTTCAAATCGATGGCATCGCGTACGTGCGACGCGCCATGCGTCACCGTGCCCGGCGTGTAGAACACCGTGGTGGTGGCTTCAAACAGCGGATACCACTTTTCCAGCTTGCCGCCCGGCGTGAAGTGATGCTCGATCTTGTCAAAAAAGTTCTTCAGGCCCATGGATTATCCTTCCAGCTCAATCTTGGTCAGCACGTCGCGCAGCACCGGACCGTATTCATACTTGCCGGGGCAAACGAAGGTGCACAACGCCAGATCTTCTTCATCCAGCTCCAGACAGCCCAGCGCCTGCGCGCTGTCGGTGTCGCCCGCCAGCAGGTCACGCAGCAGCAGCGTCGGCAAAATGTCCAGCGGCATTACCCGTTCGTAGTTGCCAATCGGCACCATCGAGCGCTCGCCACCGTTGGTGGTGGTCGAAAAGGCAAACAGCTTGCTCTTCAGGAAGTGGCCCAGGGTGGTGCGAGTAATAGTGAATTTGTTCGGCGATGGCAGTACCCAACCGAGCAGCTCTTTCTCGCGCCCTTCCAGCAGTACCGAAACCTGGGTGTGAAAGCGACCGAGATAGGCACGTGGCCCAACGGCATGCACGCCACTCAGCACCGAACCGGAAATGACGCGGTTTTCGCCGGCTTTCAGCCGGTCAGCCGTCAGTTGGTCAAGGCTGGCGCCCAGACGGGTACGCAGCAGCATTGGCTGTTCAACCTGCGGCCCGGCCAGCGCGACAACGCGCTGGGTGTCGAGGCGGCCGGTAGTAAACAGGGTGCCAATGGCAATCACGTCCTGGTAACCGATATGCCAGACGGTTTTCTTCAGGCTGACCGGCTCCAGGAAGTGGATATGCGTCCCTACCAGTCCGGCAGGATGCGGACCGGCGAATTCGTTATAGTTGATTTGCGGGTTGCCGTTGCCGCTCAGCGTTCCGCCTGTGGCCTGGCTGACGTGGACTTTGCCGTCGGTCAGGCGGCTCAACACCGTCAGACCCGCGTTAAAGGCCGCCAGCTGTTCGGCGATGATCACCTGCGGATCGGCCGCCAGCGGCTGGGTGTCCATGGCGGAAACAAAGATCGCCCGCGGTGAGCTGCCTGGAGGCGGGGTTTTGCTGAATGGCCGGGTGCGCAGCGCGGTCCACAGACCGCTGGCGATCAGTTCGCCTTCCACCGCAGCGCGGTCCAGCAGCGGCAAATCGGCCGGCTGATAGCTGGCAAACTCGACCTGCTCGTCGCCGCCGTTGGCGATTTCAATCACCACCGACTGCAACACGCGACGCTCGCCGCGATTGATCGCCACCACCTTGCCACTGGCTGGCGCGGTGAACATGACGCCGGGGTTCTTTTTGTCTTCAAACAGCGCCTGGCCTTTCTTGACGCTGTCGCCTTCCTGCACCAGCATGGAGGGGCGCATGCCAACATACTCTTCCCCCAGCAGTGCCACATGCTTGAGTTGCGGGCCGTCCTGAATCGCCTGAGCCGGCAAGCCGGCTATCGGCAGATCTAACCCTTGTCTGATTTTAATCATAGGATTTATACGATGTTTTATGGTTACACATGCCGTCGTGGCCAGGGCCAGTACCGACAATGCCAGGATTATGAGACGCTAAATATCGCCTCCGGGTTGGGTTCAACGGCATTGCGCCCAACGTGAATTCTCGGGTGAGATAACGTTTATTTTCATGTGTTAACTCTTGTGTTCGCCATACCGCGCTACGACCAACGTATTGCTGCACATTAACGTCCATTGCTTGCGCACCATTCGCGCGCCAAAACCGCAGCCCTGGCCATAGCAATACCGGGTGCGGCAGCCAGGGATGTTAACATTTTTCGCAACATTTTTCTTCATTCAGCAGTGACCTGAGTCAAGCAAACACAATTAAATTTCGCTGTAATCCCCTCATTAATCGTAAAAAACTGGGGCTTAATTCACTTTTATCGAGCTTTGTAGTTTTTTTATACATCTACCGTATTGATAAAAATAAACACGCTGGTAATCTGGCGAGGCATTAATGCAACAAAACACGTCAGTGGCATGCGGGCGAACTTGATTTCGTCGGCAGATAAATAATAAGCAGGAATAATTAATGAGCAGAATCGCGCTGTTGTTTGCGATGCTTTTTTCTATGCCGATGATCACGGCCTGCAGCGCGAGCGAGCAGGTGCCGGAAACGCCGGTGGTAAAACAGCAATTGTTGGGTTCGCCAGTCTATATACAGATATTCAAAGAAGAACGTAAGCTGGAGCTGTACGCCAAGATGGGTAATGAATTCCGGCTGGTGAACACCTTCCCGATCTGTAACTACTCCGGCGGCCTCGGCCCCAAACGTCGAGAAGGCGACTTTAAAAGCCCCGAAGGCTTTTATAGCGTTGACGCTCGCCATCTGAAGCCGGACAGCAAATATTATCGCGCCATCAATATTGGTTTCCCGAACGATTACGATCGGTCGCAAGGCTATTCCGGTGCCTATTTAATGATCCATGGCGAATGCAAATCGATTGGTTGCTACGCAATGACCAACGATTATATGGATGAGATTTATCGTTACGTCGAAGCGGCGTTTGCCTACGGTCAGAGCCGGGTGAACATCAGCATCTATCCGTTCCGCATGACCGAGCAAAACCTGCAGCGTCACCGTTCGTCGACCTACGCCAGCTTCTGGCGCCAGTTGAAACCAGGTTATGACTATTTTGTCAAAAACCACCAGCCGCCGATGATGGGCGTCGCCAACGGCCAGTACGTGCTGGGTAAACCGCTGATGGCCAGCGGGCAGGCTACCACGCTGTTTGCCTCGACCACCGAGCCGGCAGCGGTAAAAACCAATCCGTTCTCAGCCTCCCAGCCGCTCACCGTAGTGAAATAACGCATACTCGCCTGGCGCAATCTTGTGCCAGGTTTCGTTGCCGGTCAGCGGTTGGGTGGCAATCACCGTCACCACGTCGTTCGGCGTGGTCTGCCGCTGAAAATCAATCTCCACGTCCTGATCGAGCAGCGTTGCCTTGCCAAACGGTGCGCGACGGGTGATCCAGTACAGATTGGTCGAGCAAAATGCCATCACGTACTTGCCGTCCGACAACAACATATTGAATACCCCCTTCCGCCGCAGCTGATCGGCCAGCAAGGCGATATAGCGAAACACCGCCGGCCAACTGCTCGGCGTGCGCGGATATTTCAGCGACAGCTGATGCAACAGCCAGCAGAAGGCGTATTCACTGTCGGTCTGCCCTACCGGACGGAAGTTGCCGGTTTCCAGACGACGATAACCTTTCAGTTGCCCATTGTGCGCGTAGGTCCAGTTGCGCCCCCACAGTTCGCGGGTAAACGGATGGGTATTTTCCAACGCCACTTCACCGCGATTAGCCTGACGAATGTGCGACACCACCGCGCAGGATTTGATCGGGTACTCCTGCACCAGGCGCGCAATCGGCGAGTTGAAGCTGGGCTGCGGATCCTTGAATGTGCGACAGCCGTTGCCTTCATAAAAGGTAATGCCCCAACCATCCTTATGTGGCCCGGTGCGGCCACCGCGCTGAACCAGCCCGGTAAAACTGAAGCAAATATCGGTAGGTACGTTAGCGCTCATCCCGAGCAGTTCACACATCGAAAGCCACTCCTCAACCACACGGGTCACTGAAACATGCGGGCCGACGTAGCGCGCCCGACATCATCGACACGGGGGCCTTGCGCCCCCCGGCCGGTATTACGCCTTAACCATCTCTTTTTCGATCAGCTGAATCAAGATGTGAATCGCCTTGATATGAATTTCCTGAATGCGGTCAGCGTAACCAAAATGCGGCACGCGGATTTCCACATCGGCGGAACCGGCCATTTTACCGCCATCTTTGCCGGTCAGCGTAATCACCTTCATGCCTTTGGCGCGCGCCGCCTCAATCGCCTTGATGATATTGCCGGAGTTACCGGAAGTCGAAATGCCCAACAGCACGTCGCCTTCACGCCCGACCGCTTCCACGTAACGGGAAAACACAAAGTCATAGCCAAAATCGTTGCTGACGCAAGACAGATGGCTGACGTCGGAAATGGCAATCGCCGGGTAGCCGGGGCGGTTTTCGCGATAGCGGCCGGTCAGCTCTTCGGCGAAGTGCATCGCGTCACAGTGGGAACCGCCGTTGCCGCAGGAAATCACTTTACCGCCCGCTTTGAAAGCATCAGCCAGTAATACCGCAGCGCGTTGAATCGCATCGATATTGGCATCGTCATTGATAAATTTAGCCAGCGTATCCGCCGCTTCGTTCAGTTCATTACGAATCAGATCGTGGTACATGAGGGAGCCTCTTTTTATCGTCAATCTTCCGCTGGGCAGTGTAACGGATCGTGGAAACACCGAGAAGCGCTGTGAAGCAAACTCCGCGTTGGTTGAAAAAGCAGAGAGGTTTTTGACCGTCAGTGCTGTCAGTTTGTGACCCAAGTTGTAATTAAAGTGTAAATGCATTGATAAAAATAGTGGCATGAACTAAAACCAATAGATACAACAACAGGTCAGACCTCTTACTACTTCGGAGCTTCAACTATGATGGTTCTCAGTATTGTTATCCTGCTGGCACTCATCAGCGTGCTGTTTTATCACCGGGTGAGTCTCACCCTCAGCAGTCTGATATTGCTGGCCTACACCGCCGCCATGGGTGCTATCGGCCTGTGGAGCTTCTGGATGCTGTTGCCGTTGGCGATTATCCTGCTGCCGCTGAACGTCACGTCGCTGCGCCGCTCGATGCTGTCTGCACCGGCGCTGCGCGCATTCCGCAAGGTGATGCCACCGATGTCGACCACCGAGAAAGAAGCCATCGAAGCCGGCACCACCTGGTGGGAAGGCGATCTGTTCCGTGGCACGCCGGACTGGGACAAGCTACATAACTACCCGCAACCAACGTTGAGCGAAGAAGAGCAGGCGTTTATCGATGGGCCGGTAGAAGAAGCCTGTCGCATGGCAAACGACTTCCAGATCACCCATGAACTGGCCGATCTGCCGCCAGAACTGTGGGCCTATCTGAAGGAGCATCGCTTCTTTGCGATGATCATCAAAAAAGAATACGGCGGCCTGGAGTTCTCGCCTTATGCGCAGGCACGCGTGCTGCAAAAGCTGGCAGGCGTATCCGGTATTCTGGCCATCACCGTCGGCGTGCCCAACTCGCTCGGTCCAGGCGAACTGCTGCAACATTACGGCACCGATGAACAAAAAGACCATTATCTGCCGGGTCTGGCGCGCGGCGAAGAAATCCCCTGCTTTGCCCTGACCAGCCCGGAAGCCGGTTCCGATGCCGGCGCAATCCCGGATGTCGGCACCGTCTGCATGGGCGAATGGCAAGGCAAACAGGTGCTGGGCATGCGCCTGACCTGGAACAAGCGTTACATTACGCTGGCGCCGGTGGCCACCGTGCTGGGCCTGGCCTTCAAGCTGTACGATCCGAACCGCCTGTTGAGCGACAACGAATCGCCGGGCATCACCTGTGCGCTGATCCCGACCAGCACGCCCGGCGTGGAAATCGGTAACCGCCACTTCCCGCTGAACGTACCGTTCCAGAACGGCCCAACCCGCGGCAGCGACGTGTTCGTGCCTATCGACTACATCATCGGCGGGCCAAAAATGGCCGGCCAGGGCTGGCGTATGCTGGTTGAATGTCTCTCCGTCGGCCGTGGCATCACCCTGCCCTCCAACTCGACCGGCAGCGTCAAGTCGCTGGCGTTGGGGATTGGCGCCTACGCGCACATTCGTCGTCAGTTCAAGATGTCGATCGGCAAAATGGAAGGGATCGAAGAGCCGTTGGCGCGTATCGCAGGCAATACCTATGTGATGGACGCCGCTGCGTCACTGATTACCTATGGCCTGATGCAGGGTGAGAAGCCGGCGGTGCTGTCGGCAATAGTTAAATACCACTGTACCCACCGTGGCCAGCAGGCAATTATTGACGCGATGGATATCGCCGGCGGTAAAGGCATTATGCTGGGCGAATCCAACTTCCTGGCGCGCGCCTATCAGGGCGCACCGATCGCCATCACGGTTGAAGGCGCCAATATCCTGACCCGTACCATGATGATCTTTGGTCAGGGTGCCATTCGCTGCCATCCTTACGTTCTGGATGAAATGGCGGCGGCGCAGAGCAACGATCTGGCGGCCTTCGACAAGGCGCTGTTCGGCCATCTGGGTCACGTCGGTAGCAGCAAGGTGCGCAGTTTCTGGCTTGGCCTGACCAACGGCCGCACCAGTAGCACACCGACCAAAGACGCTACCCGCCGCTATTACCAGCAGTTGAACCGCCTGAGCGCCAACCTGGCGCTGCTGTCCGACGTGTCGATGGGGGTGCTGGGTGGCAGTCTGAAGCGCCGCGAGCGGATTTCGGCCCGCCTCGGCGATATCCTCAGCCAGATGTACCTGGCCTCCGCCACGCTGAAACGCTATCAGGACGAAGGCCGTCAGAAAGAGGATCTGCCGCTGGTTCATTGGGGTGTGCAGGACAGTCTGCATCAGGCCGAGCAGGCGCTGGACGATCTGCTGCGCAACTTCCCGAACCGCTTGATCGCCGGTGCGATGCGTCTGGTTATCTTCCCGTTTGGCCGCGTGCATACCGCGCCGTCCGATCGTCTGGATCATCAGTTGGCAAAAATCCTGCAGGTGCCTTCTGCCACCCGTAGCCGTTTGGGCCGTGGCCAGTACCTGACGGCCAGCGAGCACAATCCGATCGGCCTGCTGGAAGCCGCATTGCTTGACGTGATTGCCGCCGAGCCGATCCACGCTCGCCTGAGCAAGGAAGCCGGCAAAAACCTGCCGTTTACCCGCCTCGATCGTTTAGCGCAGCGTGCGCTGGAAGAAGGCAAGATCAATGCCGACGAGGCCAAGATCCTGACCAAAGCGGAAGAAAGCCGTCTGCGTTCAATCAATGTCGATGACTTTGCCCCTGACGCGCTGGCGGCGCAACGGCCGGAAAAGCCGCAGCCGCAGGAGAAACGCCAGCACCACACTGAAGCCGCCTGAACTCTCACGGCGTAAATCAATGGGGCGATAGCTATCGCCCCTTTTTTATCGCTCGATTTTAGTTAACCATGCTGGCGAATACGCGCCAGCAATGCGTCGATGTGCTCGATTTGCGGTGCATTGACCATCAGCGCACGACCAAGACTCAGCGCGTTGCGCTGACACTCAAGGCGCATCTCGGCATCTTCGATGCTATCCAGATCGGCCACGTGCGCCAGCCCGATGGTGCGGCGGACCAGCTCGCTACCGCAATACCCCACCGCGTCACGCCAGACCTGACGCAGAAACTGCTCGGCATAGCCCGGCGTCGCCAGCGTGATATCGCGGGTTTTCTGCTGGCACAGTGCCAGGAAACGATCGGCGAAAATCAGCCACAGTTCGCGAATATCCTGCAGGCGCTGTTCGCGCCCGGCGGCGGCGTCTCGTGGGCCAAACAGCCCCGGCAGACCGCAGTAATTCAGCAGCAGATTACCCAGCGCGGTGCCCACGTCAAACCCGATCGGACCATAAAAACCGAACTCGGCGTCGATCGCCTTCAGCTTGCCTTCGGCAACGAACACCGAGCCGCTGTGAATGTCGCCGTGCAACAGCGCTTCGGCCTTGCTGAGAAAACGCTGCTTGAGGCCGGCGACAGCCAGTTTCAACGCCGCGTCTTGTCGCAGTTCGCCTACCTGTGGCAACAACGCCTCGTCGAAACTATTTCGCTCATGCTCAATGTAAGGATCGGTGAAGAACAGATCTTCGGTGATCTGGCACAGCTCCGGGTTGGTGAAGCGGCTCACCTGCGCCTTCTTCTGTTGGGCGTTCTGATAGAAATCAGAAGTATGGAATAGCGTTTGCGCCAAATACTCCGCCAACTGTCCGGCGGCCAACGGATAATAGTGGCCGTTAATCAGTTCATGACGCCAGATGCGGTGGTCGGACAGGTCTTCCTGCACCATCACCGCCAGTTCGGCATCGTGATGCAGCACATTAACCGTATGTCGCGGGCAGAAGCCACCGTGCACCAGCAGCGTTTCCGCTTCGATACGTGCGCGATCGAGCGTCAGCGGCCAGGATTCTCCTACACAGCGTACATACGGCAACGCCTGTTTGACGATCACCCGGCTGACGCCTGCGTCATCAAGGATCTTGAACACCAGATTCAAATTGCCGTCGCCAATTTCTTCGGCGCTGACCAACGCCTGTGGATCGGCTACCTGCCCGTACTGACGGGCATATTCAACGGCATCGGCAGCGGTAAAGGTACGATAAAGCGACATCACAACCCCTCTGGCAGATACCCACCCTGTGTCACGCCGCATCGTTGCCGCCAGGCCGCCGCCAGCACGGTGCCATTGCGTTGGCACTGGCCACCTGCCGCCGCGATGCAACGCGAATCAGGGAGGGTGTAGATGTGTTAACTTCATTATTTAGACATTTAAGCATTCGGACGTCTATACATCCGGATGTCATGTTGGCAGAATAGCGCCATAGATGCAATATGATCGCAACAAGGATTTAACTGATTATGCGCACGCTTAACACCACCAGTTTGACTCTGCGAGACAACCAACTCTGGATCCTCGATCAACAGGCATTGCCGCAAGAAAAGCGCTGGTGCTCCAGCAATAGCGTGGAGGAGCTGGTTGGTCATATTCACGCCCTGCGGGTACGCGGCGCGCCGCTGATCGGTCTGTCCGCCAGCCTGCTGTTGGCCCTGCTGGCCGAACGTGGCCTGCCGCGCGACGCGCTGGCGGAAGCATTGGCCACGCTACGCGCGGCGCGACCGACCGCGGTCAATCTGATGAATAATCTCGATCGCATCAAGCTGGCGCTGGCGCAACCCGACTGGGTGGCGGCCATGGCGACAGAGGCCTTGCGGCTGGTGGATGAAGACCGTGCGCTGTGCGACAGCATTGCCGATCGCGGGGCGGCGCTGGTTACCCCCGGCAGCCGTCTGCTGACCCACTGCAATACCGGTGGGCTGGCAACCGCCGGCATCGGCACCGCCATCGGCGTGCTGTTGCGTGCCCATCAACAGGGTAATGTCGCGCAGGTGTGGGTCGATGAAACACGCCCGCTGTTGCAGGGTGGCCGTCTAACCGCCTGGGAACTGGGCGAACTGGGCATCCCCTATCGGCTGATCTGCGACTCGATGGCGGCCGGCCTGATGGCGCAGGGTAAAGTGGATGCGGTGTGGGTCGGCGCCGATCGCATCGCAGCCAACGGTGACGTTGCCAACAAAATAGGCACTTACAGCCTGGCGGTGCTGGCGCATTATCATGGCATTCCGTTTTACGTTGCCGCCCCCCACACCACTCACGATGCGCATTGCCCCAACGGTGCGGCGATTCCGATAGAACAGCGCAGCGCCGCAGAAGTGACCGGCGTCGCCGGCAGTTTTGGCAGTTGCCAATGGGCGCCTGCCGATGCGCAGGTCGACAATCCGGCCTTCGACGTCACGCCGGCGGCGTTAATCAGCGCTTGGGTACTGGACTGCGGCGTGATCCGCCCCGAACAGGTTAGCGACGGGATTTTCCAGCGGGCGCTGGTCTAGGCAGGTTGCTATCGCTACACCCGGCTGGCGGGTTGGCGGCAGGTCATCTCCGGCCAGCGAGCTGCGGTTGGCCGGAGTGCGGCATGACGTCAGTCCAGACGCGGGTAGGCGTCGGCGATGCTGTCGCCGGTGAAATGCGCGATCCAGCCTTCCGGATTATCAAACAGACGAATGGCGGTGAAGTTCGGCGCGGATCCCATGTCAAACCAGTGGCGGGTATGAGCCGGTACCGAAATCAGATCGTTCTTTTCGCACAGGATCTGATAAATCCTGCCGTTCAGGTGCAAACAAAACAGCCCTGCCCCTTCGACGAAGAATCGCACTTCGTCTTCGCCATGCGTATGTTCCGACAGGAATTTCTGCCGCAGCGTCTCTCGCTGGAGATTATCCGGCCGCATGCTGATCACGTCCCAACTTTGATAGCCTTTTTCCGCCACCAGTCGATCGATCTCATGCTGATAGGCGGCAATCACCGCCTCCGGCTGCGGGTTGGCGCCCAAATCGCGATCCGCCTGCCAGCGTTCAAAACGCACTTCAATCTCTGCCAGTTGCCGCTGGATCGCCTCGGCGTCACGGCTATGCCATAGCGGCTGTTGCGGCTCACTGTCACTGAAAATGGTTAATCCACTCATCCGGCAAACTCCTCTATCACGATCTGATCGAAACGGTTAACTTGCGGATGCCGGCTCTGTTCGTCAGCGTCATCGCGGATCAGTTGGCAAGTGTGCCAACCGGCAGCGCGTGCAGCGTCCAGTTCCTGGCGTAGGTCAGATAAAAACAGCAGTTCCGCCGGCGCCATGCCAATCTGTTGGGCAATATTGCGGTATGAAACCTCTTCGCGCTTGGCGCCAACCCGGGTATCAAAGTAACCGCAAAACAGCGGCTGCAAATCGCCCGCCTCACTGTAGCCAAACAGCAGTTGCTGCGCTTGCACCGAACCGGAGGAATAGACGTACAGCTGAATGCCCTGTTGCTGCCAGGCTGCCAACTGCGCGGCGACCTCGGGGTACAGATGACCGCGAAAATCGCCGTCGTGATAGCCACTGCGCCAGATGATGCCCTGCAACGCCTTGAGCGCGGTGGATTTGCGATCTTCATCCATAAAACGATACAGCGCGGCAATCAACAGCGCGCTATCGGCATCCGGCTGCTCGAGCTCGCTACGCAATGCCGCCAGCGCGGCGGCCACTTCGGCCTCATCGGCATGTTGGCGAACATAGTCCGCCATACGCTCGCGGGCATACGGGAACAGCACCTGATGGACAAAGCGGATATCACTGGTGGTGCCTTCAATATCGGTAACAATGGCGCGGATCATTTCGCCTCCAGCAAACGTCGTTGCAGTTCACACTGGAACAGGAATTCCAGCCCTTCAAGATGACGGCGCGCCTCCGCAACCTGACGCCCCCAGCAATACAGGCCGTGGCCGCGCACCAGAAAACCATACGGGATCGGCGAGGTGGCCGCGGCGGCGGCCACCCGTTCGGCCAGACGGGGAATATCCTGATCGTTATCGAAGATCGGGATAATCACGCCGTCGAGATGGCTACGCTGCCCGCTGAGCGACTTTTGCATTTCATAACCCTGTAGCAGCAATGCGTGGCTTTTTTCCACCCGCGACAACACCGTGGCATTGACCGAATGGGTATGCAAAATGGCGCCGACCTGCGGGTAGAGACGGTAAATCAGCGTATGCAGCCCGGTTTCAGCCGACGGCGTACGGCCACTTGGTACATGATTGTCGGCGATATTCACCTGCAACAGGTCGTGCTCGCTCAGGCTACCCTTGTCCTTGCCCGATTCGGTCACCAGACAGCCTTCGGCATCCAGGCGCAGCGACATATTGCCACCGGTCGCCGGACACCAGCCCTTGTCGCCAATCCAGTGACAGGCCGCCAACAGCGCCTGCAGTTGTGAATTTTCCGTCATGCGATTCCCTGAAGATAGCCATCTAAACGTCTTGATTGCCAGATACTAACATCGTGGTGTATTGTCAGCAACATATGCATAACCCTAAATACTTCGATGCAGCATAACGGGGCACCAGACCAATCATGACTATTTCCGCACCGATTCCCGACAGTAAACTGCCCGCGCTCGGCACCACCATTTTCAGCCAGATGAGCGCGTTGGCGCAGCAGCATCAGGCCATCAACCTGTCGCAGGGCTTCCCGGACTTCGACGGCCCGGACTATTTGCAACAGCGGCTGGCGTGGCACGTCGCCCAGGGGGCCAACCAATATGCGCCAATGACCGGCGTCGCGCCGTTGCGCGCTGCAATCGCCGATAAAACCGCGCAGATTTACGGTTGGCAGCCGGATGCCAACGACGAAGTCACCATCACCGCCGGGGCAACCGAGGCGCTGTTCGCCGCCATCAGCGCGCTGGTACGGCCGGGCGATGAAGTGATCTGTTTCGATCCAAGCTATGACAGCTACGCACCTGCAGTAGAGCTGTCCGGCGGCGTACTCAAGCGCCTGCCACTACAACCACCGGCATTCAACGTCGACTGGCAACGGTTCGACGAACTGCTTTCCGCACGCACCCGTCTGGTGATCGTCAACACGCCGCACAACCCGTCCGCCAGCGCCTGGCGGGCTGATGACATGCAACGACTGTGGCAGGCCATCGCCGAGCGGGAAATCTACGTCTTGAGCGATGAAGTCTACGAGCATATCTGCTTTGCCCGCGGCGGCCATGCCAGCGTATTGGCGCACCCGCAACTGCGTCAGCGGGCAATTGCCGTTTCGTCATTTGGCAAAACCTTTCATATGACCGGCTGGAAAGTCGGCTACTGCGTGGCGCCGCCGGCGCTCAGCGCCGAAGTGCGTAAGGTGCATCAGTATCTGACCTTCTCGGTCAATACCCCGGCTCAGCTGGCGCTGGCGGATATGCTGCGCGCCGATCCGCAGCATTGGCAACAGCTGTCGGCCTTCTATCGTGCCAAACGCGACCGCTTCGTGCAGGCATTGAGTCACAGCCGACTGGAAATTCTGCCCTGTGAAGGCACATACTTCTTATTGGCAGATTACAGCGCGATTTCCGATCTGGATGACGTGGCGTTCTGTCGCTGGCTGACCGAACACGCTGGCGTAGCGGCAATCCCGCTGTCGGTGTTCTGCGCCGATCCTTTTCCTCATAAATTGATCCGGCTGTGCTTCGCCAAGCAAGATGCCACGCTGGATGCAGCTGCGGAGCGGTTATGTCGACTTTGAAAATCAGTCTGTTGCAACAGCCGCTGGTCTGGCGCGATGGCCCAGCCAATCTGCGCCATTTTGATCACCTGCTGTCGTCATTGGTCGGCCGCGATCTCATCGTGCTGCCGGAAATGTTCACCACTGGCTTCGCCATGGACGCCGGTGACAGCGCCTTGCCGGAGCAACAGGTGATCGACTGGCTGCACGGCTGGGCACGCAAAACCAATGCGCTGGTCGGTGGCAGCGTGGCGCTGAAGACCGGCGACGGCGCGGTGAACCGTTTCCTGCTGGTGGAGCCAGGCGGTCGGGTACACGCCTATGACAAGCGCCATCTGTTTCGCATGGCCGGCGAGCATCTGCATTATCAGGCCGGCAAGCGGCGCGAAATCGTCGAATGGCGCGGCTGGCGTATTCTGCCGCAAATCTGTTACGACCTACGCTTTCCGGTATGGTCGCGCTATGAACAGGATTACGATCTGGCGCTGTACGTCGCCAACTGGCCAGCGGCACGCAGCCAGCACTGGCAAACGCTTTTGGCGGCGCGAGCGATTGAAAATCAGGTGTACGTTGCCGGCTGCAACCGGGTTGGCGAGGACGGCAACGGCCTTAGCTACAGCGGCGACAGCCTGATCCTCAGTCCGCAGGGGGAACGGCTGGCCGAAGCCGCAGCGCATACCGCAGCCCGGCTGGACGCCGAGCTGTCGCTGGAAAATCTGCAAGGCTACCGTAGCGCCTTCCCGGCCTGGCGTGACGCCGACAGCTTCCTGCGTCTCGATTAAGCCGCCGGCCCGGCTGCCGCTCAGGAAACCTCTTCGCCAGCGGTGGCCGTGTCGCCGACATCGATACGGTTGAACAACAGGTTTAATGCCAACGCCACCAGGCACGATGCGCTGATGCCCGAATGCAGCAGGGTTCTCACCCAGTCCGGGAAACGATCGTAAAAGCTCGGCATGACGATCGGGATCATGCCGAAGGCGATCGCCGTCGCCACCACCACCAGATTCATATTGTCCTTATACTCGACTCGCGACAGCGTGCGGATGCCGCTGGCCGCCACCGACCCAAACAGTACCACGCCGGCGCCGCCCAACACCGGCAGCGGAATGCAGGCCACCACGGTACCCACCATCGGCAACACGCCAAGCAGTACCAGCAGCGCACCACCGGCACTGACCACGAAACGGCTTTTCACGCCGCTGAGCGCCACCAGACCGATATTCTGTGCAAACGAGCTCTGTGGAAACGAATTAAACAGCGGCGACAGCGCGCTGGCCAGCATGTCGGCGCGCAGCCCATTGGCGATGCGCCGCGGCCCCACCGGCGAGCCAACGATCTCGCCGACGGCGATCAGCCCGGCGGTGGTTTCGGTCAGCAACACCAGTACAATCAGCAGCATGGAAAAGATCGCCGCCGGTTCAAACGTCGGCAGGCCAAACGCCAGCGGCTGCGGGATCGCCAACCAGGTTCCGCCGCCCAGCGCTGAAAAATCAACCTTGCCCAGCAGCATCGCCGCAACGCAGCCCGCCACCATCGCCAGCAGCACCGCCAGACGTTTCAACGCTGGCGTACCCACTTTATTCAGCAACAGGATCACCGCCAGCGTAAAGGCAGCCAGACCGATATTGCCGGTCGATCCCCAATCCGCCGCCCGCTCATTGCCCCCCATCGCCCAGCGCACCGCCACCGGCATTAGCGACAGCCCAATGACCGTAACCACCGTACCGGTCACCACCGGCGGAAAATAGCGGATGATCTGCGCAAAGAACGGCACTATCAGCAACCCGATCGCCGACGCGGCAATCACCGCGCCAAATACCGCCGGTAAACCGCCGTCGCCGGTAACGATGGTCACCATGGTCGCCACGCCGGCGAACGACACCCCCTGTACCAACGGCAGGCGCGAACCGAACAGCGGCAGTCCCAGCGTCTGCAACAGCGTCGCCAGGCCGCTGACGAACAGGGCAGCGGCGATCAGCATGCCAATCTGCGGCGCATCAAGCCCGGCGGCAGAACCGATAATCAACGGCGGTGCAATAATCCCGCCGTACATGGTCAGAATATGCTGCAAACCGTAGGCAAAGGTTTTCCCCAGCGGCAGCCGCTGGTCTTCCGGGCGGCACGACGCCGCGCCCCGTTGTTGCGATAGAGCCATGGTGTCCTCGTCAATGTCAGTGAACGGCTAACGCGGCGAGTGTGCCGGCGCCTGGCGCGGATCAACTTCCGCGATAGGTTGAATACGCATACGGCGCGACCAGCAGCGGCAGGTGGTAATGCTGCGTGGCATCGCTGATGACAAAATCGATAATCGCCGTCGCGTACAGCGTGTCGCGCCCGGCGGCGGCAAAGTAACTGCCTAGATCGGCGCACAGGCGATAATGTCCGGCCGTCAGGCCCGAGGGCGTAAGATCTCCCACCCGGCCGTCGGCATCGGTGCGGCTTTCCACCAGCGTCTGCCATTGCTGGTTGTGGCTCAGTTCCAGCCAGACGCGTACCTGCGCGGCAGGCTTACCGAGCGCGGTATCAAGAATATGGGTGCTGATATTACTCATCGCTGAATAACTCCTTTAAACGCAGTTGAACGATTTCGCGCAGTTGCTCTGCCGTTTCCTGCTGCTCCTGCCGTGGGGTGTTCTGCAACCGCCGTTCCAACGCCTGCAAAATGGCCTGTCCGTCGCGGCCGGCGGCGCGGATCAGAAACACCTGGCCAAACTTCGCCTCGTAACGGCGGTTGCCGTCCAGCAACGCCTGCGCCAACGTCCGATCCTGCGCGTCGACCGCCGACTGTTCACGCGCCGACAACTGTGCTTCGCGCCCCTGGCCCTGCGCGCGCTCACCGATACGTGGATGCTGTGCCAGCGCCCGCGCGATCTCCTCTGGCTGCCACCGCTGCGCGGCCTGGGCGCCGCAGGCCAGGGCGCTGTCGCGATCGGCGAAAGGTCGCGCGGCCAGCACCGCGTCAATCCAGCTGTCGATGGCCACGCATGGGCGTAGCAATGCGGCCGCCTCCGCCACCGGCAAGGCGTTAAATTGTTGCAGTTTCATGCCGACGTCCCCCAGCTTTCCACCATCTGGCAATAGGCCCGAATCGCCGACGCCACGTCCGATAGCGTGACGGACTCATCAGGATGATGGCTAATGCCGCGATCGCAGCGAACGAACAGCATGCCAACCGGCCAGTGCTGGGCAATGGCGATGGCGTCATGCCCTGCGCCGCTGGGCAAGGCGATACTGCTGCCCTGCACCTGCATCACCGCACTATGCCAGCGCTGCTGTATTTCATCGTCGCAGGCGGTCGCGTTAATCCGGTAAAACTCTTCGCTGGCAAACTGCAGGCCACGGCGAGCGCATATGGCCTGCGCCTGCTGCAACAGGGTAGCCAACAGCGCCGCCAGCGGGCCGTCCTGTGGACCACGCACGTCGAGTGAAAGCTGCACCTGTCCCGGGATCACGTTGACCGCCCCCGGCAGGCTGTCGATACGCCCAACCGTCGCCACCAAATGCGGATCGCTCTCGCAGGTGAGTCGCTCCACTGCGACCATCCACTCGGCGGCGGCGGCCAGCGCATCCTTGCGCTGCGACATCGGCACGGTGCCGGCATGACCGGCCTCGCCACTGAAGGTGCAGTTCAGGCGCCGTGCACCGTTGATCGCCGTCACCACGCCGAGCGCCAGACCGGCCGCTTCCAGACACGGGCCTTGTTCGATATGCAGTTCCAGGTAGGCGCAAATCTCATGGTGGGCGCGCCTGGCTTCGCCAATTCTGTCCGGATCCAACCCGACATGCCGCAGCGCCTGCGCAACGCTGATGCCGTCGGCATCGGTGCGCGTCAGCCAGTCGGCAGGCCACTGACCGGTAACGCCTTTGCTGCCCAGCAGGGTGATGCCAAAGCGCGTACCTTCTTCGTCGGCAAAGCCGATCACTTCAATCGCCACCGGCAGACGGCGCTGCTGGACATGCAGATGCGCCACCACTTCCAACGCGGTCAGCACGCCGAGCATGCCGTCGTAACGGCCGGCGTTGCGCACCGTATCCAGATGCGACCCCAGCAACAGCGCCGGTGCATCGGGAGTCAGCCCTTCATAGCGACCGCAGATATTGCCGACGCTGTCTTGCCAAACCGTCATCCCCAGGCTGCGCATCCAGTCGCCCACCCGCTGATTGGCGCGCACATGTTCGGCGGACAGATACACCCGCGTCAGTTGGCCGGGGGTGGCGCTGATTTCCGCTAGCGCATCGCTGCGAGCCATTACCCGTGCTGCCGCCAGTTCGGCCGCTGCGGCGCCGATCCCCGTCGCCATCAGCAGTCCTCGCTCGCGTAAACGTTCCAGGCGGCTTGCAGCGCCTCCCCCTGCCGGCTGGCAAAGCCCAGACGATTGAGCACCGCTTCCAGCGCCGACAGCGTTTGCAGCACGCAGTCTTTGCGCGCGTTGTAGCCCATGGTGCCGATACGCCAGATCTTGCCCTGTAACGGCCCAAACGAGGTGCCGATTTCAATGGCGAAATCGTTGAGCATCATCTGACGTACCTGTTCACCGTGTATGCCGGACGGGATCACCACCCCCAATACGTTATTCATGCGGTTGGCAAGATCGCCGAACACCTGTAGCCCCATTCCCTGGATCCCTGCCAGCATTGCCGCGCCGTGCAGACGATGACGCGCAATGGTGTTATCCAGGCCTTCTTCCAGGATCACCCGGGCGCATTCGCGGGCGGCGAACAGCATGCTGGTCGCTTCGGTATGGTGATTCAGCCGCTCCGGCCCCCAGTAATCCATGATCATGCCCAGATCGAAATAGTTGGAGTAGATCATTTCGTCGTCGCCATCAGCATGTTCGGCGGTGCGGATGCCTTGTTCGACGCACTTGCGCCGACGCACCATTTCTGCGAACTGCGGACTGAGGGTAACCGGCGAACTGCCCGAAGGGCCGCCGAGGCATTTTTGCAGCCCGGCGGAGACCGCATCCAGCCCCCAGGCATCGCTCTCCAACGGGTTACCGGCAAACGACGCAGTGGCGTCGGTATAAAACAGCACGCCGTGGCGACGGCAAATATCCCCCAACTGCGCCAGCGGTTGCAGCATGGTAGTGGAGGTATCGCCCTGTACCGTCAACAGCAGACGCGGGCGCACCTTCTTGATGGCGTCTTCGATCCGATCGGCGCTGAAGACCTCACCCCACGGCGCCTCGATGGTGTGCACTTCAGCACGGCAGCGGCGAGCAATTTCACACAGCAAATGGCCGAAACGGCCAAATACCGGCACCAGCACTTTGTCACCGGGACGAATGGCGGAAACCAGCACCGCCTCGATGCCGGAACGGGAGGTACCGTCCACCAGCAAGGTCCAGCGGTTTTCGGTGCGGAACAGGGCGCGGTACAGCGCCATCACCTGGTTCATGTAACCGGTCATCGCCGGATCGTACTGGCCAATCAGCTGGCTCGACATGGCGCGCAGCACGCGTGGGTCGGCGTTGATCGGCCCCGGTCCCATCAGCAGGCGATGCGGCGGATTGATTTGATCGAATTGGGTGATATCTACCATGTTAATTCCTTACCAACTTAATAAGTTATTATCTTATGATGTCCGTTCACACATCTGACAGGCCGCGCACGGAAGCAATAAACTGTTTCAGTTCCTGCGTTTGCGGATTGGCGAACAGCGTGCGGCTGTCACCCTGCTCCCAGACTTTGCCTTGATGCATAAACACCACGCGATCGCCAACCTCGCGCGCGAAGTTCATTTCATGGGTGACCAGAATCAGCGTCATGCCCTCTTTTGCCAGTTGTTCCAACACTTTCAGCACTTCGCCCACCAGTTCCGGATCGAGCGCCGAGGTAATCTCATCGCACAGCAGCACCTTGGGCTTCATCGCCAGTGCGCGGGCGATCGCTACCCGCTGTTGCTGGCCACCGGACAGGCTGGCCGGTGAGTAATGCATCCGCTCCCCCAGCCCGACCTTGTGCAGCATTTCTTCCGCCAGTTGGCGACAGGCCGCCGGGCTTTGCTTCAGCACCCGGCGCGGTGCCAGCATCACGTTTTCCAGCGCGGTCATGTGCGGGAACAGATTGAAGTTCTGGAATACCATACCGATGGAACGGCTGATCTCTCGCGCCTGTGAATCGCGATCGGTGATGGTCATGCCGCCGAGCTTGATGCTGCCGTCCTGATAGCCTTCCAGCCCGTTGATACAGCGCAGCAGCGTACTTTTACCGGAACCGCTACGACCAATGATCGAAATCACCTCGCCCATATCGATATCCAGATCCACGCCCTTCAGCACATGGTTTTGGCCGTAATATTTTTGAACCTGATTAATGGTGATGAGCGGCATGGAATTTCTTCTCCAGATAATGACTGTAGCGCGACAGCGGGTAACACATCAGGAAATAGCCCAACGCAACCAGGCCAAACACCTTGAACGGTTGATAGGTGACGTTATTGAGCATGGTGCCGGCCTTGGTCAGTTCGACGAAGCCGATGATTGATGCCAGCGCGGTGCCCTTGATCACCTGTACCGAAAACCCGACGGTCGGCGCAATGGCGATGCGCACCGCCTGCGGCACGATCACCCGCAGCAGCGTCTGGCCAAAGCCCAGCCCGAGACAGCGTGCGGCCTCCCACTGCCCTTTTGGCAACGCCGCAATGCTGCCGGACCAGATATCCACCAGAAAGGCGCTGGTAAACAGGGTCAGCGCCAGCGCGGCGGCGGCCCATGGACTGACGTCAATGCCAAACAGCGCCAGTCCGAAGAACGCCAGGAACAATTGCATCAGCAGCGGCGTTCCCTGAAACAGCTCGGCATAGGCGCGCACCAGGCGCAGCGCCCAACGGCGTTTACTCAACCGCAGCAGCAACAACGGCAGCGTCACCAGCGTGCCGCCAAAAAATGCCGTCAGCGACAGCAGCAGCGTCCAGCGCGCCGCCAACAACAGGTTGCGTACGATATCCCAATCGGTAAACGTCAGCATCAGCCCTGACTCCCTAACAAGCGTCGCCCGGCGGCCAGCAGCAACTGGCGCATCAGCACCGACAACAGCAGATAAAATAGCGTGGTCACCAAATACACCTCAAAACTGAGAAAGGTGCGCGACTGAATCAGGTTGGCGGCAAAGGTCAGCTCTTCAAACGACACCTGCGACACCACCGATGAGCCCAACATCACGATAATGCACTGGCTGACCAGCGCCGGATAAATGCGTTGCAGCGACGGTGGCAACACGATACGCAAGAAGGTCTGGCTGCGGCTGAAGCCCAGCACCCGTCCGGCTTCCCACTGGCCTTTCGGCGTCACCTGGATGCCGGCACGAATGATTTCGGTGCTGTAGGCGCCCAGATTGATCACCATCGCCAGCAACGCCGCCTGGCCTGCGGTCAGTTTCCAGCCGAGACTCGGCAAACCGAAGACGATAAAGAACAGCTGCACCACAAATGGCGTATTGCGCACCAGCTCGACATACAGCCCCCATATCCGGCTTGTCATGCTTGGCCGGCCGCTGCGGATCGCCGCACCGACAATGCCCAGCGACACGCCCATCAGCGTTGCCAACGCCGTCAGCTCAATGGTGGTCAGCAACCCGGCCAACAGCTCGGGCATAAACGGCCACAGGGCGGGAAAGTTCAGCTGATAGGTCATGGGAGACTCCCGTCACGCGCCAAGGTTGGCCGGCAGTGGCGCTTTCAGCCATTTTTCCGACAGGCCGTTCAGCGTCTGATCCTGCAACGCCTGTTCGATCAGCGCATCCACCTTCGCCTTCAGCGCCGGTTCCCCCAGCCGCAGCCCGACATAACACGGTGAATCCTTCAGCATGAATTTGGCCACCGGCGCCTTGGCCGGATTTTGCCGAGCGATGGCGCTCACCACCAGATTACCGGTGGCCACAAACTGCACCTGCCCAGACAAATAGGCCGACAGCGTGGTGTTGTTGTCTTCATAGCGTTTGATTTGCGCGCCTTTCGGTGCGCTGTCGCTCAGCACCATATCTTCTACCGCGCCACGGGTGACGCCGATGGTTTTGCCGTCCAGCGCGGCGGGATCTTTCAGCGCCTCGGCTTGCGGGCCGAATACGCCAAGGAAGAACGGCGCATAAGCTCGGCTGAAAGCGATGGCCTTTTCACGCTGCGGATTTTTGCCCAGGCTAGAGATCACCAGATCCACTTTGTTGGTTTGCAGATACGGCACCCGATTGGCGCTGGTTACCGGCACCAGCTGCAACTTTAGTTTCATCTTGTCGGCCAGATACTGCGCCATATCGATGTCATAACCCTGCGGCTGCAAATCGGTGCCAACCGAACCAAACGGTGGAAAATCCTGCGGCACGGCAACCCGCAACACGCCGCGCTGCTGGATGTCTTGCAGTTGATCGGCCTGTACCGCGCCGGCCTGAGCCATCAGTACGATGGCGCCCAATGCGGTGACCCAAATTCTCTTGATGCTCATAGATTATCCCCGATGGTGAAATGATGAAACAAAAGATTCTTTGATTCAAACATTGCAACTAATGTGCCAATGAGAACGCTCGCCAGCGTCGGGATGAAAGAGGGAGTAATTTACGGTAAATCAGGCGTTATTTTGCCGTTAATCAGCGAAGGGAAAAACGCCTTCCATGGCAAGATGCGCACCAAAAAAGTGCGTTAGCACCAAAACAGCGCTGACTCAGCGCTGTTCCAGTTCGTCAAGATCGTCGTACAGATCGGCAATCTGATGGATGCGCTGGCGCCCTTGCGCCAGCATTTCATGCAGCAGGGCATTGCTCAGCAGATTGGCCAGACTCATGGCGCTGGCGTAGTTGTCAAACGCCGATACGCTGTCCAACGGCGCGGCCAAATGCCAACTGGCCAACGGCAGCAGCGCCTGCGCCTGCGGTTCGCATATCAGCAGCGTCGGCACCTGGCGACGCTGCAATTGCGTCAGCACTGCCCGTAACTGGCGCGGACGACGGCGAAACGCCACCACGATCGCCACATCCTGCGGGCTGACGTCCACCAGCTCCTCCGCCAGCGTTTGCCCCGGCTGCGGCAGCAACAGCACATCGCGCCGCACCTGCAACAGTTGCTGACGCAGGTGCATCGCCACCGGGTAGCCGTTGCGCCACCCCATCAACACCACGCGTTTTGCCTGCGCCAACGCGGCGATCACCGCGCCGAACTGTGAGGCGTCGAGCTGATTGACCCAGGCGGTCAGATTGGCCATTTCCTGTTTGTAATGGCGCGCCAATAGCGTATTGCCCTGCACCGCATCGCGATTATCGGTGAGCGGCAACCCGCTTTGCCGCAGGGTGCGCAATTCGTCGCGCATCGCCCGGTAGCTGGCGTATCCCAGCCGCTTGAACAACCGGCTGACGGTAGCCTTGGACACGCCGCTCAACCTGGCAAGTTCAGCACTGTTATAACTGATCAGGTCATCAAAATGGTCGATGATAAAATCCGCCACCCGCTGCTCCTGCGGCGTCAACTGCGGATATTCGCTACGCAAGCGCTCATCAATCTGCTTCATTTCTGCCTAGCCCCACGCTGTAACCTTTGTTTCAGCGGAGCCTAGCATATTTCCCCTGCTGCATCGCAAAATCATTGCGCCCACCGCCAACCGCGTAAATCTGGAACGGCTCTTGCTTAACCCAGTCAGGGAAAGCATAAAAAGGGCCATAAGATGATTAACAGTAACAGCGCACCACTGGGGATGGCCGTCACGCCGCATCACCTCGCCAGCGAAAGCGCCTTGGCGATCCTGCGTAAAGGCGGCAATGCCATCGAGGCGATGGTGGCTGCGGCCGCCGCCATTGCGGTGGTGTATCCGCATATGAACGGTCTGGGGGGCGATGGCTTCTGGCTAATCGTGCCGCCACAGGGCGATCCACTGGCCATCGACGCCAGCGGTGCCGCCGGCTCGCTGGCCACGCTGGCGCTGTATGCCGGAGAACAACGGATCCCGCATCGCGGGCCAAAGGCGGCATTGACCGTCGCCGGCACGGTCGGCGGCTGGCAGGAAGCGCTGGCGTATGCCGCCGAGCTGGGTGGCAAACCGCTGCCGCTATCCAGTCTGTTGGCCGATGCCATCCGCTATGCGGCAGACGGCATCCCGGTTACCGCCTCGCAGGAAGCCGCCACCCGCAGCAAGCGCCATGAATTGGCCGACCTTGAGCATTTCGCGCAGATTTTCCTGCCGCGCGGCGAGATCCCGCGTTGTGGGCAGCGCTTCTGCCAACCGAAGCTGGCGGAAACCTTGATCACCCTTGCCGAACAGGGTCTGGACAGTTTTTATCGCGGCGAGCTGGCCCAGCGCATGGCCGCCGACATGACGCTGTTGGGCATGCCGCTCACCGCACAGGATCTGGCCACTTACCGGCCACGCCGCCGTACGCCGTTGCGCCTGGCGCATCAACAAGGAGAGGTGTTCAACCTGACGCCGCCGACCCAGGGTCTGGTATCACTGGCGATCCTTGGCCTGGCCGACCGCCTGCCGCTGGCCAGGCAGAGCGAGGGGGCAACGGTACACGCCATTGTTGAGGCCACCAAGCTGGCGTTCGGCTTGCGGGATCGTCACATCACCGATCCGGCTCATATGACGCAGGATCCGCAGGCGCTGCTGGAAGCCGATCGTCTCGATCTTCTGGCACGGCAGATCGATGGCGAGCGTGCCGCCGACTGGGGCAACGGCAAAGGGCCTGGCGATACCGTGTGGATGGGAGTCATGGACAGCAGTGGGCTGGCGGTTTCCTTTATCCAGAGTATTTATCATGAATTCGGCAGTGGCGTGGTACTGCCCAACAGCGGTGTACTGTGGCAAAACCGCGGCGCGTCCTTCAGCCTCGACGCCGGACATTTGCTGGCGCTGGCGCCGGGCAAGCAGCCGTTCCATACTCTTAACCCGGCCGCCGCACGTCTTTACGACGGCCGTACGCTGGTCTACGGCGCCATGGGCGGCGACGGCCAGCCGCAAACACAGGCGGCGGTGTTTATTCGCCATGTGGTTCAGGGACTTCCCTTACAGCAGGCGATCAGCGCGCCGCGCTGGCTGCTTGGTCGCACCTGGGGCGACAGTTCCGACTCATTGAAGCTGGAAAGCCGGTTTGGCGCAGAGACCATCGACTACCTGCGCCAACGCGGGCATCAGGTGGAACTGTTACCGGACTTCAGCGAGGCGGTTGGCCACGCTGGCGCCATCGTGCGCCATACCAATGGCATGCTGGAAGGCGCGTTCGATCCGCGCAGTAACGGCAGCGCCGCCGGCTTTTAATCCCTGGCCATCATGGCTGAACCACAATGAGGCGTTTTTAATGAGTAGCCCAAACAATATACTGCCTGCTGCCGACTGGGCAGCCTATATCCGCCAGATGGAAGCGGTGCTGGCGCTGGAACTGGACGAGGCGCGCCGTCAGGAACTGCTGACCCAGTTCCAGCGCATTGCCGCCATGGCGCAACCGCTGATGGCGTTGCCGCTCGATCAACGTGTAGAAATCGCCGGGGTGTATCGCGCATGAATTCGTTAAGCCAATGGTCGATCGCCGAGATCCGCACCGCACTACAGCAAGGTGCGATTTCCGCACGAGAAATTGCCCAGCAGACGCTGGAAGGCATCGAGGCTCACAACCCGGCGCTAAACGCCTACACCCAGGTGACCGCTGAACGCATGCTGAGCGAGGCCGAAAGGCTCGATCGCGCTCGCGCCAACCGCCAGCCGTTGCCGAGCCTGGCGGCTATCCCCTACGCGGTAAAAAACCTGTTCGACGTCGCCGGTGAAACCACGCTGGCCGGCGCCAGCCTGTTTAGCGATCGCGCCCCAGCCCGGCACGACGCCTGGGCCATCAGCCGCCTGGCCGATCGCGGCGCACTGCTGTCCGGCATGCTGAACATGGACGCTTACGCCTACGGTTTCACCACCGAAAACAGCCACTACGGCGCCACCCGCAACCCGCATGACAGATCGCGCATCGCCGGTGGTTCTTCCGGCGGTTCGGCAGCGGCGGTCGCCGCCGGACTGGTGAGTTTTTCTCTGGGCAGCGACACTAACGGATCGATCCGCGTTCCGGCGTCGCTGTGCGGCATTTATGGGCTGAAACCGACCTTTGGCCGTCTGTCGCGCAGCGGTAGCCAACCGTTCGTCGCCAGCCTGGACCATATTGGTCCGTTCGCCCGCCGGGTGCGCGATCTGGCGGCGGTTTACGACGCGATGCAAGGCACCGATGTCAACGATCGTTTTCAGGCCGAAAAACCACTGACGCTGACCGAGTCTCTGCTGCCGCGCGGCCAGCAGGGGTTACGCTGCGCGGTGCTCGGCGGTTACTTCCAGCAGTGGTGCGATGAGGACGCCAAAACGGCGGTGCGCCACGTGGCGCAAGCGCTGGAAGCCACGGAGGAAATCACCCTGCCACAGGCGGAGCTGGCGCGTTCGGCGGCCTTTATCATCAGTGCGGCAGAAGGTGGCAACCACTATTTACCGTATCTGCGCAGTGAACCGACACGCTTCGAACCCAACTCGCGCGAACGCCTGTTGGCCGGTGCCATGCTGCCGTCCGCCTGGTATGTGCAGGCACAGCGTTTCCGCGCCGATTTTCAACAGCAAACGCTGCCGCTGTTCAAGCAATGGGATATTCTGATTGCCCCGGCCACCCCATGTTGCGCGACGCCGATTGGCCAGGAAACCATGCGCATCAACGACGCCGATTTACCGATCCGTGCCAGCATGGGCATGCTGACACAGCCGATTTCGTTTCTCGGTTTGCCGGTGGTTACCGTGCCGCTAAAAACCGCCGGCGGTCTGCCGATCGGCCTGCAGCTGATCGCCCCGCCGTGGCGCGAAGATCTGGCACTGCGTGCCGCCCACGCCTTGGAACAATGCGGTATCAGCCATTGCGCGCTGCCGTGCCAACAGGAATGAACTGATGAAAACTGACTATATTGACCGCCCGGCGGTAGTGGCCGAGGTCACCGCAGCCTTTTATCGCTACGAACAGGCGCTGATCGGCAATGACATTGAAACCCTGGATGCGCTGTTCTGGCATGACGGCCGCACGGTACGCTATGGCGCCAGCGAAAACCTGTACGGCATCGAGCAGATCCGCGATTTCCGTCGCCAGCGCCCTTCCGCCGGGTTGGACCGCCGACTGGAAAATACCGTCATCACCACTTACGGCGACGATATGGCAGTGGCCAGCACCGAGTTCCGCCGGGAAGGCAGTGAGCGCATTGGTCGCCAGATGCAAACCTGGGTCAAACTGCCCGTCGGTTGGCGCATCGTGGCGGCACATGTCAGCCTGATGGGCTAGACCGTATGGACAGGTGCTGCGGTTGGTTGTAAAGCGACCAAAGGTATTACCTTTAGCTTATCGAGACCACTTATGGCGACGGCAACCTCCATCAAAATTGATGACGCGTTAAAACAGCGGGTACAGCATCTGGCGCAAACTCGCCAACGCTCCGCGCACTGGATGCCGAATTCAGAGAGTGGCCGATCGGTTTTGGCAATAGCGGCTATATCGCGCTGTACCATTTTGACGGCCGCAACGCGGTACTGCTGGCAGTACGCCACCTGGGCGAAGCCGGCCGGCTATTCAGCACCAGTAAGCCATAAAATTCACCGTTGAGCGGTCCAAATCGCATTCACCTATCAGGTAACGTCGCAACGCCTTGACGGTGGAGGATTCGGCAGCCACCCAGGCATAAAACCCGCCGGCGCCCTGTGCCCGCTCCCACAGCAGATCGCCGCCCAGGCTGTTTTCCGCCAGCGACTGTGCCGCCGTGCGCGCCGAGGGCGGAATATCCACCCGCTGGCGCACCGCTTCTACCAACAAGGTACCGTGCAATTGCTGCTGACCGACGTCACGCGGCAGCCAAAATACCTCGGCGAACGGAAACTGCGCCACGCTGATGCAGTCGCCGGCCACCGGCACCTCAAAGAATGCCTGCACGCGCGGCGGATTGGCCCACTGCGCCAACTGCTCGAGAATGCCCATCGCTGCCGGCAGCGCGGTTTCATCGGCAATCAATAATCCCTGCTGCATCTGCGGGGGAGCTACCCATTCATAGCCGCCGCTGTCGCCGTCAAAATCGGCGTTGGGCGCCACCACCTGGAGGGTGTCCCCCGGCGTCGACTGCAAGGCCCAGCGCGATGCCGGGCCGTTAACCCCATGCAACACAAACTCCACGTCCATTTCGTTGCAATCGCAGCGCAGCGCGCGCAGGGTATAAGTGCGCATCACCGGCCGCTGCGCTTTGGGTATCGCCATATAATGACGATACCAGTCGTCGCTGTTTTCCAGCCGCAGCGTCTGACCATCCTCCGCGGCGAACAGCAGCTTGATGCGCTGATCCGGCGCTTCCAGCTTCATGCGATTGACCTGCGGGCCGCTGAATACGCAGCGCAGTAACGATGGAGAAATCTGTCGTTTCTCCTTTAACGTAAGATCAAAAACTCGATAACTTGCGGACATCTCAATACTTCTCCCGCGATGGTGCAATAATGCGTTGCTGCTGCCACAACCAGCCGCTCAGGCCGCCCAGCAAAACCGCCATGACCAGTGCCGTCGCAATCAACTGCGACTCACCATAAAATTTGGCCACCACCGGCACCATCAGTGCGCTCAGACCGTAGCCCAGCGTATGGCTGGTGGCGATAACCCCAGAGCCTTTTCCGGTCGATAATTTGTCGTTCAACAACAGTTGGTAACCCGGCGTCGCCATTGCCGCGCCAAACGATGTCAGCGCACAGCCGAGATAAAACAGCGCCAGCGGCGACGCGCACATCAGCGCCAGTCCGGCAATCATCAATAGCGCCGCCCACAACAGCAGCGACGCCGGGGCGAAACGCTGTGGCCGCACCACCAGAAACTGCGCCAGCAGCGTACAACCGGCGGCAACGCTGAGCAATATCGCCACATGATGACTGACGGTGGTGGCGGAATGGGCGAACAGCCGGCCCAAGTGCGGCGCCAGTCCCAGTTGCATCAGGCTGACCGACGCCGCCAGCAGCAGCGCGCATAACAGGTACGGCAACATGTGCCATTGCAGACGATTTTGCTGCTGGGCTACCGGCGGCAGCGGCGGATCGTTACGCTGACGGCACACCACCAGCAAGGCAACCAGCGGCGCCAGCGCCATCAGCCACAGCGGCGCCATCGGATCAAGCGACAAGGCCAGCGCGGCACACAGCGGGCCGAGCAAGCGCCCGCAACTGAGCCCGGAACTGATGGTTGCCAACGCCGCCATGCGCTGTTGGTGACCGGCGCGCTGCAACGCCCAGGTCTGGCTGGCCGGCACCATACCGGAAACCGTCAGGCCATAAATCACCCGGGCAACGATCAGTCCGCCCAGCCCCAGCAGCGGCGACAGCCAACCGGCCGCCAGCCCCCAGACCGCCAGCGCCATCAGCGCAAAGCTGAACAGATAGCCGGCCAGCGCCATCAGCACCACGTATTTGCAACCACGAATTTCGGACTGCCGCCCCCAATAGGGCGAACCAATCAAAAACAGCATCGAGCCCAGCGTTAACAGCCCCGCCCATACCGACAGCGACAGTTGAGTCATGCTGACCAACACCGGCAGGGCCACCAACAAACCATTTTGTCCAATGCCCAGCAGTCCGGCGCAAAAGGCCAACGGCCAGTTGGAAGGAGACGTATTCCCATTGGAGAGAATATCAGACGACGGCGATGTGCTCATGTAATGTAATGAAACCGTTAAGAAAGTGAACGTTTACTGTATGATTTATGAAAAAATCATATCACGGGATTATTGATAACAATAAGTATTATTGATATAAGAATCATTCTCAATTGTTTCATAGCGAATCAGGGATCATGACCATTCAGTTTGCAACCGCGACGACCGATGTGGCTGCGCAATGTTTTCTCAACGCATTGATGCGTGAAACCCGGGACTGGCAAGTCATCCCGGCCGCTAACAGCCAACAACATCCGCAGTTACATATTCCCCTTACCACTCATAGCGCCATTCGCATTTCACTTCGCCATATTTCGCCCACCCAGCATCACCATTATCTTTTCCCGGCCTATCTGCATCAGCAGGACGACGGTCCGGGCGAAGCGCTGAGCGTGGAACGGCTGGTGACGCTGCTCTTGGCCAAGTCGACGGTCAAAGGTTCGCTGAATGATGAGGTGATCGCCCGCTTCCGCCAACGCGTGCTGGAAAGTCACGACAACACCCAACAGGCCATCGACAACCGCCTTGACTGGCCGACGCTGCGTGATAAGCCGATGAATTTCGCCCAGGCGGAACAGGGATTGCTGGTCGGTCATGCCTTCCACCCGGCACCAAAATCCCACGAGCCGTTTGATCATCAGCAAGCGCGTCGTTATCTGCCGGACTTCGGCGCGCGTTTCCCGCTGCGCTGGTTCGCGGTGAACAAGCGTTTTGTCTGTGGTGACAGCCTGGGGTTGACGTTGCAACAGCGCCTGCAGCGTTTCGCCGCCGAAAGCGCTCCGCAGCTGTTGGCGCATTTCACCGATGACGTCTGGCTGCTGCCGATGCACCCGTGGCAGGCCGAACATTTGCTGGCGCAGGACTGGTGTCGCGACCTGCTGACGCAAAACGCGTTGCGCGACCTGGGCGAAGCCGGCGAGCGCTGGTTGCCGACCAGTTCCTCACGCTCGCTGTACAGCGAAAGCAACCGCGACATGATCAAGTTTTCACTCAGCGTGCGTCTGACCAATTCGGTGCGTACCCTGTCGGTAAAAGAAGTGAAACGCGGTATGCGGCTGGCGCGGCTGGCGCAAACCGAGCGCTGGCAAGCGTTGCAGGCGCGCTACCCGACAATGCGCGTGATGCAGGAAGACGGCTGGGCCGGCCTGTGCGACCTCAACGGCGACGTTCAGGAAGAGAGCCTGATGGCGCTGCGCGTCAACCTGCTGTTCGACCAGCCGCAAACGCAAACCAACGTTCTGGTGACGCTGACCCAGGCCGCGCCGGATGGCGGCGACAGTCTGCTGGCCGCTGCGGTACGCCGCCTGGCGGCGCGTTTACGGTTGCCGTTGCAACAGGCAGCCCGCTGCTGGCTGGATGCCTATTGCGACCACGTACTGCTGCCGCTGTTTAGCACCGAAGCCGATTACGGCCTGGTACTGCTGGCGCACCAGCAAAACATTCTGGTGGAGATGCAGCAGGATCTGCCGGTCGGCATGCTGTATCGCGACTGCCAGGGCAGCGGCTTTACCGCCGACGCGACGCCATGGCTGGCAGAGATTGGCGAAGCCGAGGCGGAAAACCGCTTCAGCGAACAGCAATTGCTGCGCTATTTCCCGTATTACCTGCTGGTCAACTCCACGCTGGCGGTTACCGCTGCGTTGGCTGCTGCCGGTTTCGACGACGAACAGAACCTGATGCTGCGCGTACGCGACGCGCTGAGCCGTCTGCGTGCCAGCGCACGCAACACGCGCTGTCTGGATTACGTGCTCGACAGCAGCCATTGGAACTGCAAAGGCAACTTCTTCTGCTACCTGCACGATCACAATGAGAACACCATCGTCGATCCGGCGGTGATTTATTTCGATTTCGTCAACCCGCTGCGCTCGGGAGAAACCGCATGATGCCAATTGCCAAACTGGTACACGCTCTCGGCGGCTTTCGCTGTGAACAGCTGGACACCCACCTGCCACTCAGCCTCGGGCTGGACGGCAGTGCCGTATTGCATCCGCCGGCGAGCCCATTGCCGGCCGGCTGGCTGGTACAGGCGCTGGATCAACTGCTGGTTGCCGCACCCACCCTCAGCGGCGTGACGCTGCCGTATGCCGAATGGCGCGAAGAGCCACAGGCGCAGGCGCTGTTTGCCCTGGCCAGCGGCGACTATCTGGCGCGCGAAACCTTTTATCAACTGCCGCTGTGGCTGACGGCGGAACGCAACCCGGCCAGCGGTCAGATGCAGTACGACGCCGAACGCGCGCTGTGGTTTCCGCAACGCCCGGCGCGGCCACAGGGCGAGGTCTATCGCCGCTTCGATCCGCAAATCAAGCACACGCTGAGCTTCCGCCTGCCGGAGATCGAGCGCGACGCCGAGCAGTTCACCCGCTGGATGAACGCGCCGCGGGTTAACGCCTTCTGGGAAATGAGCGGCCCGCTGGAAACTCAGGTCGCCTATCTGCAGCGCCAGCTGGATTCCAGCTATTGCTATCCGCTGCTCGGCTGCTTTGACGATCGGCCCTTTGGCTATTTCGAAGTGTATTGGGCGCCGGAAGATCGCATCGGTCGCCACTATCGCTGGCAGCCGTTCGACCGCGGCCTGCATATGCTGGTGGGCGAAGAAAACTGGCGTGGCGCGCAGTACATCCGCAGTTGGCTACGCGGCTTGACGCATTACCTCTATCTGGACGAACCGCGCACCCAGCGCGTGGTGGCCGAACCGCGCGCCGACAACCAGCGCCTGTTCCGCCATTTGCCGGCCGCTGGCTACCAGACAATGAAAGAGTTCGATTTCCCGCACAAACGTTCGCGTCTGATCGTCAACCAACGCCATGCCTTCTTCCAGGAGGGCAACGTATGAACATCGCTGATTATGCCGACTGGCAGCGCGTCAACCGCCAGATGATCGCCAAGATCCTGGCGGAGCTGGAGTACGAACGCACGCTGCACGCGGAAACGCACCATGCCGGCTGGCGTATCGCCGTCGGCGACGCCGCCTATACCTTCAGCGCCCAACGCGGCATCTGGGGCTGGTTGCATATCGATCCGGCGTCGTTGGCCTGCGACAGCCAACCGCTGGCGGCGGACAGTATGCTGCGTCAGTTGGCGCAGGTGCTGGCAATGGACGATGCGCAGATCGCCGAGCACCTGGAAGATCTGTACGCCACGCTGCGTGGCGACATGCAACTGTTGGCGGCACGCCACGGTATGAATGCGCAGGATCTGATCGCGCTCGAACCCGATGCGCTGCAATGCCTGCTGGCCGGGCATCCGAAGTTTATCTTCAACAAGGGCCGACGCGGCTGGGGCCTGACGGCGTTGCAACAATATGCGCCGGAATATCAGGGTCAGTTCCGTCTGCATTGGGTGGCAGCGCAACGCGCTAGCTTCGTCTGGTGCGCCGATGAGCAGTATCCGCTGGAAAACCTGCTCAACAGCGCGATGGACCATGCCGAACGCCAGCGCTTCGATCGCCGCTGGCGCGAACTGAAGCTGAATGACGATTGGGTGCCGGTTCCGCTGCACCCGTGGCAGTGGCAACAGAAAATCGCCCTGCACTTTTTACCGCAGCTGGCCGCCGGTGAGTTGGTGGAACTGGGCGAGTTTGGTGACAGTTATCTGGCACAACAGTCGCTGCGCACGCTGACCAACGTCAGCCGTCGCGTGTCGTTCGACATCAAACTGCCGTTGACCATTTATAACACCTCCTGCTACCGCGGCATTCCCGGCAAATACATCAGCGCCGGTCCGGCAGCTTCCCGCTGGTTGCAGCAGATCTTTGCCGAAGACCGCACGCTGCAGGCCAGCGGCGCACAGATCCTTGGCGAGCCGGCAGCCGGTTACATGACGCATCAAACCTATGCGGCGTTGAAACAGGCACCGTATCGCTATCAGGAAATGCTCGGCGTCATCTGGCGCGAAAACCCGTCCTGCTATTTAAAGGACGACGAACAGGCGATTCTGATGGCCACGCTGATGGAAACCGACAACCACGGACAGCCGCTGATTGCCGCCTATATCGCCCGCTCCGGTCTGAGCGCCGACGCCTGGCTGACGCAGATGTTCCAGGCGGTGGTGATCCCGATGTATCACCTGATGTGCCGTTACGGCGTGGCGCTGATCGCCCATGGCCAGAACATCACGCTAGTGATGAAGGATCATGTACCGCAGCGCGTGCTGTTGAAGGACTTCCAGGGCGATATGCGCCTGGTCGATCAGGCGTTTGCCGAGAGCGCCTCGCTACCGCAGGTAGTGAAGGACGTGACCGTGCGCCTGCCGGCCGATTACCTGATCCACGATTTGCAAACCGGGCATTTTGTTACCGTGCTGCGGTTTATTTCGCCGCTGATGGCGAGTTGCAACGTGAGCGAACAACAATTTTACCAACTGCTGGCGCAGGTGCTGCAACGCTATATGGCGCAGCACCCGGACATGGCAGAGCGTTTTGACCTTTTTAGTCTGTTTAAACCACAAATCATTCGTGTGGTGCTCAACCCGGTGAAACTCACCTATTCAGAGCACGATGGCGGCAGCCGCATGCTGCCCAACTATCTACAGGATCTGGATAACCCGCTTTATTTGGTCACCAAGGAGTTTGCCCAATGAATCAGCCTCTCGATTTCATCGGCATCGGTATCGGTCCTTTCAACCTCAGCATTGCCGCGCTTGGCAGCGAGGTCGACGGTTTTAACGCGCAGTTCTTCGAGCGTAAACCCCATTTTTCCTGGCACCCCGGCATGATGGTGCCGGATTGCCACATGCAGACCAGCTTCCTGAAGGATCTGGTCAGCGCAGTGTCACCAACCAATCCCTACAGTTTCCTTAACTACCTGGTCAAGCGGAAGAAATTCTACCGTTTTCTGACCACCGAGCAGCGTACGGTGTCGCGCGAAGAGTTCGCCGACTATCTGGACTGGGCGGCCAACGGCATGGCGTCGCTGGCGTTCAGTCAGGATATTCACCAGGTGGAATTTGACGATCGCCAACGGCTGTTTGCGGTGACCACCCAACGCGGCGTTTATCATGCCCGCCATGTATGTCTGGGCATCGGCAAGAAAATTCTGCTGCCGGAGTGCGTGACCGAGCAAAACGATCGTTGTTTCCACGCCAGCGAAATGGCGCTGCGCAATCCGGAGCTGGCCGGCAAACGCGTTACCGTGGTCGGCGGTGGGCAGAGCGGTGCCGATCTGTTCCTGAATATTTTCCGTGGCGAATGGGGACAGCCGAGCCAACTGAACTGGGTGTCGCGCCGCAATAACTACAATGCGCTCGACGAAGCGGCCTTCGCCAACGAATATTTCACCCCGGAATACGTAGAGAGCTTTTATACCCTGAACGACAGCGCCAAACAGCGCATGTTGAGCGAACAGAAGATGACCTCCGACGGTATTACCAGCGAATCACTGCTGGCGATTTACCGCGCCATGTATCACCGTTTCGAAGTGCTGCGCGAAACGCCGTGGGCACGCCTGTTGCCGAGCCGCTCACTGGCGGCGCTACACGCACAGGGCAACGGCTACCAGTTGGTGACGCATCACCATCTCGATCAGGGCAAGGAAACCTTCGACAGCGACGTGGTGATTTTTGCCACCGGCTATCAGCAGGATCGCCCGGCATTTCTGGCGCCGCTGGCGGAACGTCTGCACCTCACCGCCGACGACAACTACCGCGTATCGCCCGACTTTACCCTCGGCTGGGACGGCCCGGCAGAAAACTGCCTGTTCGCCGTCAATGCCGGCATGCACAGTCACGGCATCGCCGAACCGCAGCTCAGCCTGATGGCCTGGCGAGCAGCGCGGATCCTCAACCGGGCTTTAGGACGCGAGCAGTTCGATTTGGCGTCCACCCCGGCGGTAATTCAATGGCGTAGTCAACAGCCGGGCACCCCAACCCGCGCAGAACAGTCTATGCTAAATTACTCGGAAATCTGAGGCTTACCTTTTTTGACGCACACCAACAACGGGAAATATTGGAAATAACGATGAAACGCAAACACCTCTGGGTATTGAACCCTTGTCTGCTGGCGATGCTCGCGCCGGCAGCCTGGGCAGAACAACAAAAAAATGAAGAACAACTGGTGGTTTCCGCCAGCCGCGCACACCGTAGCGTCGCGGAAATGGCACAAACCACCTGGGTGATCGAGAGCCAGGAAATCGAGCAGCAGGTTCAGGGCGGAAAAGAGATCAAAGAGATCCTGGCGCAACTGATCCCCGGCATGGACGTCAGCAGTCAGGGCCGAACCAACTACGGCATGAACATGCGCGGCCGGTCGATGCTGGTGATGATCGACGGCGTACGCCAGAACTCATCGCGCACCGACAGCCGTCAGTTGGATTCGATCGACCCGTTCAATATCGATCGCATTGAGGTGATCTCCGGTTCAACCTCGCTGTACGGTGGCGGCAGCACCGGCGGCCTGATCAACATCGTGACCAAAAAAGGCCAGGAGGAAAAGCAGGTCGAACTGCAAATCGGCGGTAAAACCGGCTTCAACAGCCACAACGATCACGATGAAAACGTGTCGGCTGCGGTCAGCGGCGGCACCGAACACGCCTCCGGACGCCTGTCGGTGTCGTATCAGCGCTACGGCGGCTGGTACGATGGCAAAGGCAAGGAAGTGCTGATCGACAACACCCAGACCGGCCTGCAATATTCCGACCGCATCGACGTGATGGGCACCGGCACCATCAACATCGACGAGCATCAGCAGTTGCAGCTGACCACCCAGTATTACAAAAGCCAGTCCGACGGCGAGCACGGCCTGTACCTCGGCGAGAACTTCTCGGCGGTGACCGGCGCAGGCGAAGCGTCTAACAGCAGCGCACTGAATTCTGACCGTATCCCCGGTACCGAACGCCATTTGATCAACCTGCAATACTCCAACACCGATTTCTGGGGACAGGATCTGGTGGCGCAGGTGTATTACCGTGACGAGTCGCTGACCTTCTACCCGTTCCCGACCTTGTCCAAGGGGCAGGTCACCAGCATCGGCGCCTCGCAGCAGAAAACCGATTTCTACGGCGGTAAACTGACGCTAAACAGCAAACCGATCGACAGCCTGACGCTGACCTACGGCGTCGATGCCGAGCATGAAAGCTTCAATGCCAACCAGCAGTTCTTCAATCTGGCCAAGGCGCAACAGTCCGGCGGCATGTATCTGGAAAACGCCTACAACGTCGGCCGCTATCCGAGCTACACCACCACCAACCTGGCGCCGTTCCTGCAGGCCAACTACGACATCAACCCGATCTTCACCCTGAGCGGCGGCGTGCGTTACCAGTACACCGAAAACAAGGTGGACGACTTTGTCGGTTATGCGCAGCAACAGGGTATCGCCAACGGCCTGGCCAACTCTGCCGACGCGGTACCAGGCGGCAAGACCAGCTACAACAATGCGCTGTTCAATGCCGGTTTGCTGGCGCACCTGACCGAACGCCAGCAGGCGTGGTTCAACTTCTCGCAGGGCTTCGAGATCCCGGACCTGGCGAAATATTACGGCTCCGGCAACTATAAGCTGGTGAACGGCCACTATCAGTTGCAAAACAGCGTTAACGTCAACGATTCCAAACTGGATGGCATCAAGGTCAACTCCTACGAGCTGGGTTGGCGCTATACCGGGGATAATCTGCGCACCCAGGTGGCCGCCTACTACTCGCTGTCAGACAAGACCATTTCGATCAACAAGACCGACATGACCATCAGCCTGGATTCCGACAAGCGTCGCATTTACGGCGTGGAAGGGGCGGTTGATTACTTCTTTGATGACAGCGAATGGAGCACCGGCGCCACCTTCAACCTGATAAAATCGCAGACCAAGGTCGATGGCAAATGGGAAAAACTGACCGTGGATACCGCCAGCCCGTCGAAAGCCACCGCCTATGTCAACTGGGCGCCGGGTGACTGGAATCTGCGAGTGCAGTCGCAGCAGACCTTCGATGTTTCCGATGCCGACGGCAATAAGCTCAACGGCTACAACACCGTCGATTTCCTCGGCAGCTACGCCCTGCCGGTGGGCAAGGTCAGCTTCAGCGTCGAAAACCTGCTGGACAAAAACTACACCACCGTATGGGGACAGCGTGCGCCAATCCTGTATAGCCCAACCTACGGCTCGTCCGAGCTGTACAGCTATAAAGGCCGTGGCCGTACCTTTGGCCTGAACTATTCGGTATTGTTCTGATCCCGAGATAGCCTGGGCGCCGCAGCTGGCGCCCTACGCGCAAAAAACCACCGGTTCAACGGTGGTTTTTTATTTTCATCCCTGATAGGGGTGATGCGCCAGCCAGTGTTCGGCAATCTCCTGCCGGCGGCAAATCCACACGCGATCGTGCTGCTGGACATAGTCCAAAAAACGCTGCAAGGCGCGGAATTTGCCCGGTCGTCCCAGCAAGCGGCAGTGCATGCCGATCGACAACATCTTCGGCGCCAGCTCCCCTTCGGCATACAGCACGTCAAAGCTGTCCTTCAAATAGGTAAAGAACTGCTCGCCGGTGTTGAACCCCTGCGGCGAGGCAAAGCGCATGTCGTTGGCCTCCAGGGTATAGGGCACCACCAGATGCGGTTTTCTGTCGCCGTTGGCGCAGGTCACCTCGGTCCAGAACGGCAGATCGTCACCATAATAATCGCTGTCATACAGCATGCCGCCGTGCTCCACCAGCAGCCGACGGGTATTGGGACTGTCGCGGCCGGTATACCAGCCCAACGGCGCCTGCCCGAACAGATCGCGCAACACGCCGATCGCCTGTTGCAGGTGCTGCCGTTCAGTCGCCTCGTCCACGTTCTGATAGTGGATCCAGCGCCAGCCGTGGCTGACCACGTCGTAATCGGCATCCTTGATCGCCTGCACCACCGGCGGATTGCGCGCCAGCGCCATTGCTACACCAAAAACGGTCAGCGGCAGGCCGCGGCGCTGGAACTCCTGGTGAATACGCCAGAAACCGGCGCGCGAACCGTATTCGTACAGGGAGTCCATCGACATATGGCGCTCGGGATAGCTGGCCGCGCCGATAATGTCTGACAGAAACTGCTCGGAACCGGCGTCGCCATGCAGCACATGGCTTTCCGCGCCTTCTTCGTAGTTCAACACGAACTGCAGCGCAATACGCGCCTGCCCCGGCCAGTTGGCATGCGGGGGCTTGCCACCATAGCCGATAAGATCACGCGGATAATCATGGGTAAATTGATACTGGTTCATCGCACCATCCCTCAGTTAAATTCGCTGAAAACGCCGCTTAACGGCTTTGCCAGCGGAAAATCCAGATCGCCATGCTTGCTGGTTCGCAGGCCCAGGCCGTGCAGCGATTCGATCATTTTCACCGCCGCGCTAACGCCGTCGATCACCGGCATCGCCAGTTCGTGCGTCAGTTCCCGCGCCAGATCGGCCATACCGCCGCAGCCCAGCACGATAGCCCCGCTACCGTCCTGCCGTTTGGCAAGCAGGCATTGTTCGCGCACTTTTTGCTGCGCTACGCCGCTGCCGTCCTCCAGCGCCAGCACCGGCAAATCAATGGCGTGCAGCGCGGCACAGTGACGTTCAAAACCGTATTGGTGCAATAGATGGCGGGCGATAATCAGCGTGCGGGGCAACGTGGTGACGATGGAAAAACGCGTCGCCACCAGCGTGGCCATATGCATCGCCGCTTCGGCAATGCCGATCACCGGCGCGTCGGCCAGTTCACGTGCCGCCAACAGGCCGGGATCGCCAAAACAGGCGATAATATGGCCATCAACCCCGGTTTCTCGCCCCTGCTTTACCCGCTGCAATACGCCAATGGCGGCAATCGCCTCATCAAAGTGCCCTTCAATCGACGGCACCCCCTGCGGCGGGCAGACGGCGATGATTTCCGTACCGCGTGCAGCAACCGCGCGCGCCGCCGTGGCGATGGTTTCCGTCATCGCCTGGCTGGTATTGGGATTGATCAACTGAATTTTCATTGCGGCTCCTGCTGGCGCAGGCCGGCGAAGATATGCGCGAAGTCCGGCATATCACCGTCATGGTGGTTAAAGCGCAGGTGGCCAACGATGTCGTCAAAATGCCGCGCCATCTGTGCCGCCAGCCCCGCCGTGTCGGCGTTGCGTAGCAGCACCAGCAGATCGTGGTGATCGTGGCAGCGGCAGCCCTGCTGCCATGGCGCGCCATAGGCGGCAATCACCAGCGATGAGCGCAGCGTCAGTTGCGACACCGTTTCCGTCAGCACCTGGTTACCGCTTACCGCCTGCAATTGCACATGAAACGCGGCGGACAGGCGGATCGCTGCGGCACCGTCACGATCGTCATGCGCTCGTTGTTCCTGGGCGACCAGGGTATCCAGCATCAGCAACTGTTCCGCGCGGCAGCGGCTCACCACCTGCGGCAAATTGGCACATTCCAGCAGCTTACGCGTCGCGAACACTTGGCGGGCTTCGTCTTCTCCCGGCGTGGTGACCTGTGCACCACGCTTGGGCAGTTGCGTTACCAGTTGCACTGCCGCAAGGCGCTGTAACACCCGACGAATGCCGGTGCGGCTCACGCCGAAGGTGTCCGCCAGCGCTTCTTCCGGCAATCTGCTACCGGGTAACAGGCGATGTTCAACGATCGCTTTCACCAGTTGGTTATAAATATGATCGTCGCGATCTTCAGTAAAGTAGGTGGCGTCGAGCCTGTCCCACGTGGCTTGGGTGCCAATCATCACGCTGCTCCGTATACCGTTAGATAACCAAATCGTATACAACAAAAACCATTCTTGTATACAAAAAAGATAAATCTGGCCTGAATCCTGCAAAAGCCCTGTCAGCAACATTGACCCAAATACGGTGAATACATCCGGGTGCCGTTCTAGACAGGAGCACGATTTATGCCAAACCCCAATGAAAACTACAGCCCGAAGCTGTGCAATGACGATCTGGCGCCAACGCGCAATCAGAACTGGAACTGGTACAACATTTTTTCTTTCTGGATGTCGGACGTGCACAGCATGGGCGGCTATGTGGTGGCGGCCAGCTTCTTTACCCTGGGGCTGGCCAGTTGGCAGGTGCTGATTTGTCTGTTGGCGGGTATTTGCATTGTCCAGCTGTGCGCCAATCTGGTAGCCAAACCCAGCCAGATGACCGGCGTGCCGTACGCGGTCGTCTGCCGCCAGGCGTTTGGCGTGTTCGGCGCCAATATTCCGGCGGTGATCCGAGGGTTGATCGCTTTCGCCTGGTATGGCATTCAAACCTATTTGGCGGCCAATGCGTTGATGCTGGTACTGCTGAAGTTCTTCCCGACGCTGATGCCACTGACGCAACCGCATTGGCTGGGGCTTTCCGCCATCGGCTGGATATGCTTTGGCATCATGTGGGTGTTGCAGGCCATGGTGTTCTGGCATGGCATGAACGCCATCAAACGCTTTATTGACGTTGCCGGGCCGGCAGTTTATGTGGTGATGCTGGCGTTGGCCGGCTGGATTGTGTACAAAACCGGGCTGGAAAACATCTCCTTTACCCTGGCCAGCAAAACGCTGAGCGCGCAGGAACAGGGCTGGCAGATGCTGACCGCCACCGCGTTGGTGGTGTCCTACTTCTCCGGCCCGTTGCTCAACTTCGGCGATTTTTCTCGCTACGGTAAAAGCATGCAGGAAATCCGCCGCGGCAACCGCTGGGGGCTGCCGTTCAACTTTCTGCTGTTTTCACTGGTCACGGTGGTGATCGTTTCCGGCACCCAATCGCTGTTCGGCCAGATGATTACCGATCCGATTGAAACCGTAACCCGCGTCGGCAACAGCGTGGCGGTGGCCATCGGCCTGCTGACGATGATTACCGCCACTATCGGCATCAATATCGTCGCCAACTTCGTGTCACCGGCGTTCGACTTTTCCAACTGCGCACCACAAAAGATCAGCTTCCGCACCGGCGGCATGATCGCCGCCGTCGGCTCGGTGCTGCTGACGCCGTGGAACCTGTTCCAGTCGCCGGAGCTGATCCATTACACCCTGGACGTGCTGGGCGCGTTTATCGGTCCATTGTTCGGCATCTTGGTGGCAGATTTTTACCTGATCAAGCGCGGCCAGATCCACGTCGACGATCTGTTCAACGCCACGCCGAATGGCCGCTACTGGTATCGCAACGGCTTCAACCCGAAGGCCATTCTGGCGCTGCTGCCGTCGGTGGCGGTTGGCCTGGTGATCAGTTTTACGCCCGAGCTGCACGCCGTGGCGAACTTCAGCTGGTTTATCGGCGTACTGCTTGGCGGCGGCTGTTACCGCTACTTTGCCCGCCATGAACATGCGGCCAACCATAGAGTGATGTTTGGCAAGGTGGAAATGAGCAAGGAGTAAAAACAACGAAGCCCTGAATCATTGCTGATTCAGGGCTTCTGAATGTTGGCGGAACGGACGGGGCTCGAACCCGCGACCCCCTGCGTGACAGGCAGGTATTCTAACCAACTGAACTACCGCTCCGCGCCGTTCCCTCTTGCGGGGGAACGAGGCGCATATTACGGACGGCGGCAGATTCCGTCAATGCCTTTTTCTTATAAAAATAACCGTTTGCGCAGATTTTCAGCGAATGTCGTCAGCGCGCATTTACTCCGTGTGCCAGCGAAATTGGCCTGCGGGTTATTCCGCGCGCCACAGGCAGTTACCGCCGCCCTTTTTCGCCACCAGATCCAGCCGTGATTCGTGTGCCACCACTTCGTCATCACTGGCGTAAATCACCTTCATCGACGTCGCCGGGCGTGCAATACGCTGGATATCCTGCGTGGAATCGCTCTGCTGGGTATCCCCTTCCATCTGAAATGCCATGGTGGTCTGCCCGCCGGTCATTGCCAGATAAACTTCGGCCAGGATCTCGGCATCGAGCAATGCGCCGTGCAAGGTTCGCTTGCTATTGTCGATCTCGTAGCGGCTACACAGCGCATCGAGGTTGTTGCGCTTGCCCGGGAACAGACGACGCGCCATCAACAGGCTGTCGGTAATGGCGCAGAAGGTTTCCGTCTTCGGAATGTCCTGCTGCAACATGCGGAATTCGTGATCCATAAAGCCGATATCGAACGCCGCGTTGTGGATGACCAACTCACCGCCGCGGATAAATTCGATAAATTCATCGGCTATCTGATCGAAGGTCGGCTTGTCCGCCAGGAATTCATCGCTGATGCCGTGAACGCCGTAAGCCTCAGGATCCACCAGCCGATCCGGCTTGACGTAAACGTGATAATGCCGACCGGTCAGGCGACGGTTGATCACTTCCACCGCACCGATTTCGATAATGCGGTGGCCTTCGTAATGAACCCCTAACTTGTTCATACCGGTGGTTTCGGTATCGAGTACGATCTGTCTGGTTGGTGTAGTGATCATATTGCAGTGCTCATAGCGCTCGTTTATGTCAGACTTGGCTTTTATAAAACTGATAGGAAGAGTCTACCAGAGATGCTCAAACAGGTAGAAATTTTCACCGATGGCTCCTGCCTTGGCAACCCCGGCCCCGGTGGTTACGGCGCAATCTTGCGCTATAAACAGGTTGAAAAAACCTTCAGCGCCGGTTACCGGCTCACTACCAATAACCGTATGGAGCTGATGGCGGCGATCGTGGCGCTGGAAGCGCTAACCGCGCCCTGTGAAGTGATCCTCAGCACCGATAGCCAGTATGTTCGCCAGGGTATCACCAGTTGGATCCACAACTGGAAGAAGCGCGGCTGGAAAACCGCCGACAAAAAACCGGTCAAAAACGTCGATCTGTGGCAGCGGCTGGATCTGGCGATTGCCCGCCACACTATTCGCTGGGAATGGGTCAAGGGGCATGCCGGACATCCGGAGAACGAACGCTGCGACGTGCTAGCTCGCGAAGCGGCCGGCAACCCCACGCAAGAAGACAGCGGTTATAAACCGGAAGCGTAATCCGCTGGCGCCAGCGTTACGGTAATTTGCGATAACTCTTGGTCGCGCCCACCGCGCGGCTGAGAGCCGGCTTGCGTGCGCCAAGTTTCATGGCCGTTGGAGTCAGTGGCACCGTGCGTTTACGTGCGACTATCATGCTCATGCAGCCCAGCGCTGGCAGGTGGGTACCTAAAAATACCCCTCCCTGCCGATGCCACGGCAGCACGTGAAAACGCGTTTGCTGCAACACTTCATAGTTCAATAGACTCAGCCAGTCCAACAGCCGCATCTGAGTAAACATGCGGCTGGCAAAAGGTTGACGCTGGCGAAGACCGGGGAGCAGTTTACCCAGCCCCAGCACGCTGAACGGATTAAAGGTACTGAGCACCAACCAACCGTCATCAATCAGAATGCGATCTACTTCGCGCAACATGCGATGCGGATCATCGGCATAGGACAAAGCCTGCGCCATCAGACAGGCATCGACCGACTTGTCGGCGAAGGGCAACCGATAAGGATCGGCTATAACCTGTAGGTGGTCACCGCTCAGACCAACGTTGACCTGGTGGGAAATGGCGCATTTATCAGTAGCCAATCCAGCGCTGAGATTACCCAGCTTTAATAGGTGAAAGCCGAACAGCTTCGGCCACCAGGGCTGCAGTTGACGCTCGAGCGCTGCGCGGTAATATTCCCCCCACGGCAGCGCCGCCCAGGATTGCGGGCTGGCAAGCTTTTGTAGAGTATGGGCTGGTTTCATGATTTATTATCTTCTTTCAAGCCGTTGCCAACGAGAGGTGTCCGATGAATCTTATCAGCATTCCTGCCTTGCAGGACAATTACATTTGGATATTGGATGACCAACAGGGACATTGCACCATTGTCGATCCGGGTGAAGCGCAACCGGTGCTGGACGCCCTGCGTAAACTGGAACTCACCCCCGATGCAATACTGCTGACCCACCATCATCACGACCACGTCGGCGGCGTGGCGCAAATTCTGGCGCAATACCCTGCACTGCCGGTATATGGCCCGCACGAGACCGCCAATAAGGGGGCGACCACCCTGGTAGAAGACGGTGACATCATTACCGTCAGCGGCAGAAAATACCGCGTAATAGCGGTTCCCGGACATACTCTGGGCCATGTCGCATTCTACAGTGCACCTTATTTGTTCTGCGGCGATACGCTTTTTTCCGCCGGTTGCGGCCGGCTGTTCGAGGGCACTGCCGAACAAATGTATTACTCGTTTCAACAACTCTCGCAACTTCCCGATAACACCATAATCTGTTGCGCGCACGAATATACTGTTTCAAATCTTAAGTTTGCGCGGGCTATTTTGCCGCAAGATCGACAGATCGAAACATATCAACAACAAGTCATGGCGTTAAGGGCAAAAAACCAACCCAGCGTGCCTACAACCCTGCAATTAGAGCGTGAAATTAACCTATTTTTACGTTGTCATGACACTGATTTACAAAAGAAATTAGGCTTTGATCGCCCCCCTGAGCATCTTCATTCGGTTTTTTCCGAATTACGCTTGCGCAAGGACAGCTTCTGAAGCTTTTGGTTGTGTTATTTGCCTAAGCGAAGTATTATCGCTCGTCTTTTAAGCAACTATATTGACACACACATGAAGGCTAAAGCGATATTACTCGCCTCAGTCTTGCTTGTAGGGTGCCAGTCGTCCAGGCAGGACGCACCAGCTCCAGAACAGCATGCACAGAGTTTGTCTTCGGCAAGTCAAGAAGGTGAAGCAGGAGAGTACACAGCGAAAGGTCGAGCGAGCTCGGCGCGGTGGTTGGATAAAAACAGCGGTACCGCGCAGCAACAGGACCTGTGGAACTTCATTAGCGACGAGCTGAAGATGGAGGTTCCGGAAAACTCCCGGATCCGTGAACAAAAAAGAAAGTACTTAAAAAGTAAGAGCTATCTCCACGATGTAACATTACGGGCAGAGCCGTACATGTACTGGATAGTCGAGCAGATCAAGAAACGCGATATGCCGATGGAACTGGTACTGCTACCCATAGTGGAGAGCGCTTTTGACCCTCACGCCACGTCAAGTGCCAACGCCGCAGGGCTATGGCAGATCGTGCCGCAAACGGGTCGCAATTATGGTTTGAAAAACAACCAGTGGTATGACGGGCGCCGCGATGTGGTCGCTTCGACAACTGCTGCGCTGGATATGATGCAGTACCTGAACCGCATGTTCAACGGCGACTGGTTATTGACCGTCGCTGCCTATAACAGTGGTGAAGGCCGTGTCATGAAAGCGGTGAAGGCGAATAAACGCCAGGGTAAGCCAACCAATTTCTGGGCATTGTCGCTTCCGCGTGAAACGTCAATCTATGTTCCGAAAATGTTGGCACTGAGCGATATCATCAAGCACAGCAAGAAGTACGGCGTTCGTTTGCCAAAAACGGATGAAACCCGTGCGCTGGCGCGTGTTGACGTCGGTCAGCAAATACAGCTCACTCAGGCGGCTGAGATGGCTGGGCTTTCATTGACCAAGATGAAGGCATTTAACCCTGGCTACAAAAAAGGCGTTACCGCGCCAAACGGGCCCCATTACATTATGGTTCCCCAGGGCCGAGCCGATCGGCTGAAGGATTCACTGGCCGATGGCCAGATCGCGGTGACCGAGCCAAGCACCCAGTTGGCAAAAAACAGCGGGTTGACAGGCGGCAGTACCTATAAAGTGCGCTCCGGCGACACCTTGTCCGGTATCGCCAAGCGGTTGAATATACGTACCAGCGATTTGCAGAGTTGGAACAACTTACGTGCCAGGAGCACCCTCAAAGTTGGGCAAACCCTGCAAGTGGCCAGCAATAGCGGCAATAACAACAGCAGCATCACCTACCGCGTACGCAAAGGTGATTCACTGGCCAGCATTGCACGTCGTCACGGCGTCGAGATCAATGACGTGATGCGTTGGAACTCAACCCTGGCCAGCAAGAGCAGCAACTTGCAACCCGGCTTGAAATTGACGTTGTTTGTCGACAACAGTTCGACACCTGACACCTAAATTTCCGGCATAAAAAAGCACCCTGCAACGGGTGCTTTTTTTTTGCCTGGCAATCACCAATGCGGTTTGGCGCTGTCGGGGTGAAACTCCACCAACAGCGGGTTATGATCCGAGGCCTGGGTTACCAAGACCGAGGCTTCCACCACCCCAAGATTACGGTAAAACACGAAATCCAGCGGCCGGCCAAATGCCTTGCGCCGATGATCGTCGGTAAAATTCACCTCGCGCAGCGCCATATCGCTGGCGAACTGGTACAGCGCATTGATGCGTTTACGGCTCCAGGCATTGAAATCGCCCGCCATGATCACCGGCCCGTGGTGGTTGGCGATCTGCTCGCCAATCGGTCCCAGCTGTTTGCTATACACGTCCACCCCGAGGCTGAAGTTGACCGCATGGATATTCACCACCATCAACAGCTGGCCGTTATACAGCGGATAAACGGTGATTAACGCCGATTTGGCCAACCGCAGCAGTGGCTCCCGTTCCCGTAACGGGCAACAGTAAACCGGGTGCGCCGCCGCCAGCGTCATGACACCAGAGGGATGCTGTGGCAAGACGAAAGCCGGCACCTGATCGGCCGCCAGATAATGGGTAGTGGCAAAGCTTACCAGTTCCGGCGTGGTTTGCGCCTCTTGCAACAACACCAGCTGCGCGTCTTTACCAAAGCTTTTCAGCACCGACAGCCAATCGGCCCGTTGCTGCTTGAATATATTCCATACCATCACCCGCAGCGCTCCCGCGGTAGGCAACGCAGCCCCCGGGGGTAACGGTTGGTCGACGGCGCCAGGGAAAATTCGCTCAACTGGCTGGCCTGCAACATACCTCATTGCATAAGTTCGTTTCGGCACGCTATTCGCCTATTTCCCATTGGATAAAATGGCGGAGTCATTCCCGCCAACAATGCATTGATTATACGCCTGCCTGCGCTCGGCGTTAGGTTTTCCGGGGCATAGCCCTAACAGTTATAGGGGCGCTGAGTGGGGAATTCAATCGGTACTGGGTATATGAATGTAAAGGTTAGCGGGAAAAGGACAGAAATGCGAAAAGGCCCGCAAATGCGGGCCTGAGGGGAATGGTTCGCTGCAATTACGCGCTTTGTAACCGGCGTTTCCGATCCAGCCGGCCGCTTAAAATAATCAGCATCAGCGCAAGAAGAACGAGTGGCATGAGAATACTCCAAATGGCATTCAAGTTGATGACGCAATTATCGACCTATGCTTAAATGCTAAAAATGTACAAAGTTTCAAATAAATTTTGCCGTTGGAGCAACAATGAAAGCGAACTCGGATGAGCTGATTACCTTTGTGACGGTGGTAGAAAGCGGAAGCTTCAGCCGCGCGGCAGAACGTCTGGAACAGGCAAATTCCGTGGTCAGCCGAACGGTAAAAAAACTGGAGAACAAGCTTGGCGTAACGCTGCTGAACCGCACTACCCGTCAAATCAGCCTGACGCAGGAAGGGGAAAACTACTTCCGCCAGGTGCAGAAAGTGTTGAATGACATGGCTGCAGCAGAAAACGCCCTGATGGAAAGCCGCCAACGGCCGCAGGGTTTGCTGCGCGTGGATGCCGCCACGCCGTTTGTGTTGCACGTACTGGCACCGATGGCGGCGGAGTTTCGCGCGCTGTATCCGGAAATGTCGCTGTCGCTGGTATCCTCCGAAACCTTTATCAATCTGATAGAACGCAAAGTGGATATCGCCATTCGTATCGGCGAACTGACCGACTCCAGTCTGAAGGCCCGCAAGCTGATGACCAGCTATCGTCAGGTGCTGGCCTCACCGGCCTATTTACGGCAATACGGTACACCGCAAACGGTGGAGGAATTGGCGCAGCATTGCTGCATTGGCTTCAACGATCTGCCGGCATTGAATCGCTGGCCATTGGCCTGCGCCGACGGTCGCCAATGGGAAGCCACCCCGGCGCTGACCAGCAATAGCGGGGAGACACACCGCCACCTGTGTCTGCACGGCAACGGTATCGCCTGTTTGTCGGATTTCATGATCGGTGAGGATGTTAAACGCGGCGATCTGGTGCCGATACTGCAACAACACACGCTGCCGCTGGCGATGCCGATTAACGCGGTATATTACAGCGACAGTGCGGTCAGTAACCGCCTGCGCAGCTTTATCGATTTTGTCAGCGAACGGCTTGCCAGCGCGAACGCCTGATGTGCAGGCCGGCAATCGCCTGCCTGCGGCGGTTAAACTCAATCCCAGTGCGGCGCCAGACCGTCCGGGCTGACCAGACGTCCATTACACTCCAGTGCGGCGATCTGCGCCATATCCTGCTCGTTCAACGTCAATTGCTGCGCCAGCAGGTTGCTGGCCAGATTGTCACGCTTGGTGGAGGATGGGATCACCGCGTAACCCAGTTGCATCGCCCAGGCCAGAATCACCTGGGCCGTCGTGGCGTTGTAGCGCTCGGCAATCGCCTTGATGGTCTCATCCTGCAGCGCCCTGCCGTATGCCAGCGTCATATATGACGTGATGGCGATACCGTGCTGCCGCGCGAACGCTGCCACCTGGCGATTTTGCAAATACGGCGACAGCTCGATCTGGTTAGTGGCGATCGCCTCGGCGCCAACCGCATCAATGGCTTGTTGCATCAGATCGAGGGTGAAGTTGGAAATGCCAATCTGCCGCGTCAGGCCAGCCTGCTTGGCCTGCAATAACTCCGCCATAAACTCGGCGACCGGCACCTGGTCATTCGGCGAAGGCCAGTGAATCAACGTCAGATCGACATAATCGGTTTGCAGCTTGCTCAGGCTCTCTTGCAGGCTGGGGATCAGCCGACCTTTTGCCAAATTGGCCACCCAAATCTTGGTAGTGATAAACAGCGCTTCGCGTGCCACCCCGCTTTCGGCGATCGCCTCGCCCACCGCCGCTTCGTTTTCATAAATCTGTGCGGTATCAATCGCGCGATAACCCAGCTCAAGCGCGTGACGCACCGACGCCTTCACCACCTTATCTTGCAGACGGAAAGTCCCTAAACCAAATTGTGGAATGCTCATGATTTTCTCTCAATGGGTTGGATTTCATTCATTGAGAGGAGTATGACAGCGCCGTTGTTGAGCAAAAATGTCAGGTTTCGCATAACACTTTTGAGTAACGGGCAATAATGGCCGGAGCAAGCCCGGCCAAAGAGCAGTTACGCCCAGCGGCGCAGTATCAGAGAAGTGTTAATACCGCCAAAAGCAAAGTTGTTCGACTGAACAAACTCGGTATCAATATTACGATATTCGCCCATGATATAGTCCAGATCGCCACAGGCGCTGTCCGGTTGCGTCAGGTTGATGGTCGGCGCAAAACGCCCTTCTCGCATCATCTCAATCGCCAGCCAGGCTTCCAGCGCACCACAGGCGCCCAGGGTATGGCCAAAATAGCTTTTCATTGATGAAATCGCCGTACGATTGCCAAAGATCGCCGCCGTTGCCTGACTTTCAGCAATATCACCACGATCGGTTGCCGTGCCGTGCGCGCTAATATAGCCAATGTCGGCGGCGCTCAGTCCAGAAGCGGCCAACGCCTGTTGCATACAGATTTGCATGGTTTCCTGCTGCGGCTGCGTAATGTGTGCCGCATCGCAGTTGGTGGCAAAACCGATAATTTCAGCGTAGATGGTCGCACCGCGCGCCTGCGCATGCTCCAGCGATTCCAGAATCAGGCTGCCGGCCCCTTCGCCGATCACCAGGCCATCGCGCTGGCTGTCGAACGGCCGCGGGGAGAACTCGGGCGTATCATTCTGCTGACTGGTGGCAAACAGCGTATCGAAGACCGCAGCCTCAGAAGGACACAGCTCTTCGGCACCGCCGGCTACCATCAGCGTCTGATAGCCGTGCCGAATACTTTCGTAGGCGTAACCGATCGCCTGACTCCCCGAGGTACAGGCGCTAGAGGTCGGGATCACCCGTCCGCGCAGGCCAAAAAACAGCCCGGCGTTCACCGCCGTGGTGTGCGGCATCATCTGCACATAGGTAGTGCCGGTGATGTTGTTGGTGTGCTTTTCGGTCAGCATGGTGGCAAATTCGCTCACCGGCTTGGTACTGCCGGTGGACGAGCCATAGGCAATGCCGGTCGCACCGTTGGTCAGTACCACATCGTCCAGCAACCCGGCCTGCATCAGCGCCAGCTCGGTGGCACGCGTCGCCAGCAGCGATACCCGCCCCATGGAGCGAATGCGCTTGCGGGTATAGTGTACCGGCAGCGCAAAATCATCCACCGGTGCGCCAAGGTGAGTATTAAGCCCTTGATACTGCTCCCAGTGCGTCATGTAACGCACCGCATTTTGACCCTGTTGCAGACGGTGTGAAACATCCGCCCAGTTGTCACCGAACGCCGTTACGCCCGCCATCCCGGTAATCACTACCCTGTGCGTCATACCATCCCTCCATTAATCGAAATTACCTGCCGCGTTACGTAACCGGCAATATCCGACATCAAATAGCTGGCAAGCCCCGCCACTTCGTCGGCCGAGCCCATGCGCTTGAGCGGAATAGCGCGCATCGCCTGATCCAGCGCCACCGGCTCCATGTCAATCATGCCAGTATCGATCAGCCCCGGTGCGATGCAGTTTACGGTGATTTTCCGCTTCGCCAGTTCGATGGCCAGCGCCTTGCAGGCGCCGATGATGCCGGCCTTGGCGGCGCTGTAGTTCACCTGCCCGCGGTTGCCCATCACACCGGATACCGACGACAGCGCAACGATCCGCCCGCCGTTACGCAAACCGATCATCGGCATGACGCAGGGGTGCAATACGTTGTAAAAACTGTCGAGATTGGTGTGGATCACCCCGTCCCAATCGCTGTCGCTCAGCGCCGGAAATGCGCCATCGCGGGTGATACCGGCATTGTTCACTACGCCATAGTAAGCACCGTGCCGTTCGATATCTTGCTCGAGCCGTTCGCGGCATTGCGCCCGGTCGCTGATGTCAAACTGGATCAGGCGCCCTTGCCCACCGGCCGCGGCGATGTGCTGCAAGGTCTGCTCCGCCCCATGCCGATCGCGGTGGTAATGCACCGCGACTAAAAAGCCATCCGCCGCCAGACGGCAGGCAATGGCCTGTCCGATCCCTTTGCTGGCACCTGTCACTAAAACGGAACGCGTCATGCGTCTCTCTCCGGGCTGGTTAATTGAATTATTTCTTGTTGATCGGGTTGATAGGTATTGAGCCTGCCGTGCGCAACGCGCAGCGCATTAATCGTGATGTCACATTCAAAACTGGCCAGTTTTTCATCACACAGCAGTTGTCGTACGCTGACCACCAGCTCGCAACCGGCGGCAAACGCCGGCTGTGTACTGGTAATGCCACGCCCGCCCAACAACATGCCCAGGCGCGGTGCCTGCCCACCGACGCGGCCATGCCAACCGCTCCATACGCCAATCGTCTGCGCCATCAGTTCAATGCCGTACCAGGCCGGCAGCGCGCCTTGCGCATCAAGGAACGGCGCCAACACGCCATCCGCACTGACGCTGACCGCGCAGCAGGCGCCGTCCTCGGTCACCGCCAGCACCTGTTCCAACAGCACCATCGGCGCCGCATGTGGTAAATAATACTCGGCGGGCTGATAAGACTGATTCATGGCACGTCTCCCAGTAACAGACAGGCATTATTGCCACCAAAGGCAAAGGAATTTGACAGAATGGCGCGCTTGCCCAGCGGTTGCGGCGCAGCCAGCAGATTGATCTCGGCCAGCGTCTCGTCACGCGCGGCCAGGCTGAAATCCTGCGCCGGCAAGGCCAGCGGCGCGCTCAGCACTAACCAGCTCAATGCGGCTTCTATCGCGCCCGCTGCGCCCAACGTGTGGCCGGTCAAATGCTTGGTCGAACTGCACGGCGTGCCACCGCCGAACAGCCGGTTCACCACCTGCGCCTCTACCGAGTCATTCAGGCGCGTCGCGGTGCCGTGCAGATTGATATAACCAATATCCTGCGGTTGTAATCCTGCTTGCTGCAGCGCCATGGTGATGGCGCGTTCTGCGCCCAATCCTTGCGGATGCGGAGCCGACATATGCCAGGCATCGGAGGACTCCCCTATCCCCAGTAGCGCCACCGCTGCCGGCTGTTGCGTCAGTAACAGCAACGCCGCCCCTTCACCGATATTGATCCCGCTACGGCCAGCGGCAAACGGCGTACAGCGCGTGGCAGCAAGCGACTCCAGGCTGTCAAAGCCGTTGATCGGCATTTGGCACAGGCTGTCGGCGCCACCGACAATTGCCGCATCCACCAGACCTGCCTCAATCAGTCGTTTGCCGCTGATGATCGCACGCGCGCTGGAAGAACAAGCGGTAGACAGCGTATATGCCGGCCCTCGCGTGCCCAGCAGTGCGCTAAGAAACTGCCCTGGGTCACCCAATTCCTGTTGCTGGTAATGATAGCCGTCAGGCCATTTCCCATCCTGATAATGCTTGAGCGCCAGTTCTCCCTCGTGGATCCCCGAAGTGCTGGTGCCCATAATGACCGCCACACGTTCAGCGCCGTAACGGGCAATCGCCTCGTCGACCTGCGGGGCAATCTGCGCCAAAGCCGCCAACAGCAAACGATTGTTGCGGGAATTGTGACGGCTCAACGCCACCGGTATCGGTGGCAGCTCTCCGGTTACCGCCCCAAACCATGACGGCTTGTCGCCGATCAGCCAGTGCGTTTGCTGTTGCATCCCCGGCGCCTGTCCCGCCGCCAGATTTTGCGCAATCTGCGGCAGATTATTCCCCAACGCATTCACCATGCCGACGGCAGAGAAATAAATCATTGTCCACTCCCCAGATTCTGGATACTGATGTGGTAATGGAATGCCGTCTGACGCACGGAAATCGGCTGGCGTTGCCCCGCCTGTTGTTGATAGCGGATCTCGGCAATCAGCATGCCGCGATCGTCATACAGGCGGCGCGTTTCGGCGTCGTCCTGCAACCGCCAGCCGACCGGCAGTTGCGCCTGCCAATCGGTTATCGGCCAATAGCTCAACATGATATCGGCCAGTACCTGGCTGGCCGGAGGCAATTCGCCGACCTTGATCAACTGCTCGGTGTGAATGCCCTGACGATCGTAGCCAAGGGTGAACAAACGTATGCCTAACGGCGACATGCCCACCAGCGTCAAACGTTCGCCATCGGCGTTCAGCAATACCAGCATGGCATGCTGCTGGCCGTTGACCTCTGCGCTAAGCAACTGTTGCTGGCTGAACGACCGTGCCAGCGTCGGTGCCGGCAAGTTGACCCTAACGCCCGGTTTCAGCCAGGCCTGAGGCGCCGTAGGCGTTTGCCGCCCGACGCAACCGCCAAGCAGTACGCTGGCCAGTACCAACATCATCGATAAAGCGCGCATCAGGCTTTCCCTCGTTTTCTTTTTACAATCGTCAGCGGCGCCAGCAGGAATGCCAACGCAATGCCGCTGCTTAATACAATGCCAAAACTGCTGATAGCCTGGGTATGGCTGAACACCAACATGCCAAAGGTGAGCTGGGTGGTGAATACCGCCATAAAAATCGCAAACATCGAGGTAGTTGGCGTGCCGCGCGGGTTGGTAAAGAACAGCGTGTAATTAATCCCGATGCCCAGCACCAGCACCAACGCCAGCAGCGAAAACAGATTCAGCGAGTGCCCACTGAGCGCCAATACCGCAATGCCGCCGCCCAGCGACAGTATCGTCGGCACCATGCAACGCAGGCCGTGGCGCAGCCCGAACCGCCACAGGTAAATCAACGTGATAGCCGCAACCGACAGCAGCAATAAATACGATAGATACAGTCGATATTGTCCGAACAGCTGGCTGAATTCGGTTTTACGGTCAATCCAGCCGACGCCCGGCACCTGCTGCGCCAATGTTTGCATCGCTGCGCTGTTGGTTACGCCGCTTACCGGCACCAATGCCGCGCTGCGCCCATCGGGCAACGTCAGCCACAGCAGACGCCAGCCTTCGCTGACGACGCTGTTCAACCATTGTTGCGGCGTTACCCACTCGGCATGCATATCCGCCGGCGCTACCGCCACGCCGGCCTGCCGTAATTGTGCGATTGCCTGTGGCGCGACACGCTTGAGCAGCGCGATATTCTGCGCCTGTCGCCGTTGTGAAGGCAGTGGCAGTAACCGGTAATCGCTCAAGATGCCCTGCTGTCGTGCCTGGGCCAGTCGAGGTTGCAACAGCTCCAGACGCTGCAAGGCCTGCTGCGCATCCTGACCGTACACTACCAGCCATTTTTGATCGTTATGCTGGCCGGTCAGCGTGGCAATCTGCTGTTCCTGCCGCTGGAACTCCGTCGGCAGCGCCTGTAGCTGGCCAATATCGTCATCCACCCGCAGTTGGCTGAAACCGATGACCAGCAGTAATGCGATGGCTAGCGGCAGGCCAATACGCAACGGCCGACGACTGCGCCAGGCGTGCAGCCAGCGCAGAATATAGGTCAGCCCCGGCGCTTGCCGCACCGGCAAGCGGCGCGATAAATGCGGATACCAGCAGATCACCGTGATGCAGGCGGCGCTCAGCCCGGCGGCGGCAAAAACCGCCAACTGCTGCAAACCGGGGAACGGCGCGATCAGCAATGCCAGATACGCCACCACCGTAGTCAGTAGCGCCATCGATAATGCCGGAAACAGTTTTTGCAAACTTTGCAACGGCGTGGATTCACCGCCATGCACCATGCGCTCAGTTAGAAAATACAGCGTGTAGTCCGCTGAAATACCCACGATGCTAACGCTCAGCACCAATGTCATAACGTGAATTTCACCGAACGCCAGCAAGGTTGCGACGGTGCCCGCCAACGCGCCAACGCTCACCGACAGCGCGCATAGCAACAACGGCAGTGGCGAACGAAACATCAGTAATACCAGCAGGAACACGCCGGCTACCGACGCCAGCCCGATGGTAGAAATATCGCGCTCAGCCTGCTGGCTGGCATAATTGCTGTAATACAAGGTACCGCGGTTCAGCACTTCGCTGCCAGGCCAGCGCAGTTGCAGTTGACGCTGCAGATCGGCCAGTTTGTCCACCGTGCGCCGCGCACTGCCGATATCGTAGGATGATGCGCTCAGCTCCGCGTGCAGCAAATACCAGTCACGCCCCTGCCGATCGCGCGCCACCAGCCAGCCGTTGCGCAACCCCAACGTGCCGCCGTTTTGCTGTTGCGCCAGCTGCGCTCCTCGTACCAACAGCAAAGGATCGTTGGCCAGTTCCTTGCCGCTGACGCCGGCAAAGGCCGAATACAGCTGGCCAAGGATCCACTGGCTCTGGGCTTCTGCCCCTTGCAAAAGCCGCTGGCGCGTTGCGTTATCCAGCAAAACGTTGCGATGTTGATAAAAGAATTGCCCCCACTGCTGCTGACGCTGAGCATCCATCGGCCCACCAACCTGTTGCAGCTCAGGCAGGCGCTGTAATTGTTGCTGCCACCAGTTGACCGCCGCGGCGTCGCCGCCCGGCGGCGGGCTGACCAGCCACATCAGTTGGCGATCCAGCCGCTGGCTAAAGCCCTCTGCCAGAGCATCCGGTACGTTAGCCAATTGCTGCTTCGGTAGCAGCGCCAACACGCTGCTGTTGATCTGGCTGCGCGGCAACAGCCAGCACAGCGCGGCAATCAACAGCAGACAAACGGCCAGCCAGCCGAACGCCGCACGACGATGCAGTTCAGGAGGCAAAGCGCTGTTGCTCCTCAGCGGTCAGGGTTGTCGGCGTGGTTCGCTGATTGAAGAAACGGATATGAGTGGCATCGTTTTGCATGTCATCGATATCAATGGTTTCCAGGAACTGTTCGCCATTGAGCGTAATGCGCTTAAACAGTTTATCCAGCGGCGACGTTTTCGGCGTCAGCACCACACGCCAGCGGTGGTTGCCAACATCGCTGAATTGCAGCGCAAAGTTTTGTTCCAGCGCCTGGCTGTCAGCATGGAACAATGCGGTCAACAAACGATTAAACTGGAACATTTGCGGATTGTTTTCCGCCGTCACCACCTGTGGGGGCTGGCCGGCCATGGTTTGCACCATACGGCGGTCGTCCAGCAGCAACGTCAGCGGGAACGGTTTCTGTTGCGCCCACCACAATCCCTTCTGCTGTGAGATCACCAGCTCACCGCTGGAGTTGAGCGGCTTCGTCATACCGCTGATGCTGCGCTGCTGTTCGAATTCGGCACGCAATACCGGCTGTTGACTGAAACGCTGCTGCAATTCTTGCAGCGTGACCGCCTGCGCGCTCAGGCTGAAGCAGGCCAAGGCCAGCGCTATCCAACGTTTCATGATGACACTCCCAATTTGTCCAGCAATACCTGCGGCGCACTAAAGCACATCTCTTTGCTCTGCTCCTCCACCGCCACCTGAATGGTGTAACCGGTGGTGGTACGCTTGCCGCTTTCCACATCAAAAATCTGGTAACCGATACGCAGCCGGTTTTCATATTCTTCAAGCGTTGCGCACACCGTTATGCGCTGTTCAAACAGCAATGGCGCAATGTACTTGACCCGGGTGTCGACAATCGGCCAGACGTAACCCGAAGCTTTCATCTGGCGGTAGCCGTAGTCAAATTGCTTTAGCAACGCTTCTCGTGCGATCTCGAAATAGCGGAAATAGTTGCCGTGCCACACTACGCCCATGGCATCGGCGTCATGGAAAGGTACGGTGATATCAACCCGAGCGGAACAGCGCGGATCGTCGATGATAGTCATTGTTAAGGCCCTTGCGATGGTGACGGCCCAGCCGCCAACTGCCAGAAATTGAAAAAGTTGAACCAGTCGAGCGGCGCCAGCAGACAATAATGTTCCAGTCGGGCGGCATAGCGATCCACCGCCTGCTGTAACGCCTGCTGACGTTCGGCACGCGGCAGCGCCAGCGGGTCGGCGAACGGTTCAAAATACACTCGCAGCTGCCCCTGCTGCTTGAGGCCGAACATCAGAAATACCGGGCAGCGCAGCGCGGATGCCAGTACGAACGGCCCTTGAGGGAAAGGCGCAGGCTGTCCAAGGAAGCTGCTCCACACCACGCGCGGCTGTTCACCGCGCTGGTACTGTCCGGCGGAAGTCCGATCGCCGACGATCGCTACCCACTCACCGGCGTCGAGCTTATCCATCAGCCGCATGGCGGTATCCGGGCCCAGTGACGAAACCTGAATCAAATTCAGATTGGCGCGCGGATTGACCTCTTTCATCACCTGATTAAATCTTTCGGCATGTTCGGTAAACACCAGCGCATTGATTTTCACACCGGCGCCCAGTTCCCCTAGCGCACGACAGGATTCAATATCGCCAAGGTGAGAAGCCAGAATCAGCGTACCCTTGCCAGACGCAATCTGCTGCTGACAGCATTGGCGATCCACCAGCGTAATGTCATGCAGCTCGCCCTGCCAGCTGGCCAGCTTATCCAGCATGGCATCGCCAAAACGCATAAAGTGTCGGAAACTGTTAAGCGGCAGTGGCACCGTTTGCCGCCGCTGCCGGGCGACGTGCTGCAGACGTTGCAGATACTCGCGCGAAGCCGTGCGCTGGTCTCGTCCGGTTAACCAAAAATAGCCGATAACCGGGTACAGCAATAGCTGGAACGCACGACGGCCAAAGAGTCGATACACCTTCAGCATCAGACGTATGCCCCACAGCCCTCGTCGTTCGCGCGTGGTGGCCCAATGCCGTGGCTGCGCCAACTGGCGGCGCAGTCGCAATAAACGCGGAATACGTGGCAACATGCCGAAAAACAGTCGGGTATGCATCCAGGAAATGCGCAGGTTATCGCGCAGCGCGTCAAAGTGGGAAACACCATCCGCCGGATAGGTGACGCGGGTCGGTAAAAAGTAACTCGGCACGCCCTGCCAGTACAAACGCACCATCACTTCGGTGTCAAAATCCATTCGCTTGCCGAGCGGATAATCGGCCGCCAGCGCCAGCGTTGGTGCAACCGGATAGACTCTAAAACCGCACATGCTGTCTTTTATCGACAATGACAGCGTTTCGATCCACACCCAGACATGGGTGACGTAACGGCCATACAGCCGTGCTTTGGGCACCGAGTCATCGTATAGCGGGCGACCGGAAATCAGCGCCTGCGGGCGCCTTTGCGCTTCAGCCAGCATTGCCGGGATATCGCTCAGTTGATGCTGTCCATCGGCATCGACCTGCAAGGCGTGACTGAAGCCTTGCCGCTGTGCCTGTTGTAGCCCGGCAATCACCGCCGCGCCCTTGCCCTGATTCTGTGACAAGCGCCGTAGCGTTACCCACGGCAATTGCGCCGCCAGGCGCTGCAGTTCAGCGCAGGTTGCGTCATCGCTACCGTCATCAATTACCAGGCAGGGCAATTGATAAACCGCCAGCGCCTCAAGCACGCCGGCCATCATCCTGCCATGATTGAAGCAGGGAATAAGGAAACAGGGTGAAAACTCGACGTTCAGCGGCATAGCGCGATCTTCCCGCTACTGGCGCTGGCCGCCGCGACGCGATAGCTGAACAGCAACTTATTCCGCTCCGGCTGCCATGCCAACGCCAGCGTCACCGTTTCCTGCGGCAGCAGCGGGCGCTGAAACTTAAGCACCTCGATTCCGCCAAAGTCGGCTTCGGGCAGCAACAGCTCTCGGGCAAATTGCATCGCCCAATTGACCTGGGCAACGCCGGGCAGAATCGGATGCTGCGGGAAGTGGCCGCGAAACCATAATAAATCAGCGGGCAAAAACAGCTGCACACAGGCGTGAGTAGCATCAATCATCTGCCGCTGCAGCACCTCGGGTTGCATCATAAAAACAGTTCCTGTAGTTCAGCATAGGCCCGCTTACCCTGAGCGTTCAACGGGATGGCGCGAATAATACGCCAGCTGCGCGGCAACGCCGCCGGCTCCAGCCACGGGCGTAGTGCCTGACGCAGACCGCGGGTAAAGCGGCCGTCTCCCAGCGTTTGGCGCTGAGTCATTCCCAGCGCAGAAAGTACGATCGCTACGCCCAGAACGGTACGTCCGCCTTGTTGCAACGGCAGTATCGCGGCATCGGCGATCTCCGGCAATGCCAGTAAACGCTTTTCAATCTCCGCGAGTGACAGACGTTTTTCTTCAATTTTAATAATGCGGTCGCGGCGGCCAAGCAGTTCAAAATGGCGGCCGTCGGCGGCCAGATTAAGGATATCGCTCAACGCCACCGGCGCCGGCACCAGCGGCGAGTCGGCTTCGATGGCATGCGCTTTGCGCGCTAGCGTGACCCCGGCAAAAAGTTGCCATCGGGTGGATGGTGCCTTCTGCTGACGCCAGGCTAGCGCCCCCGTTTCCGTCGTACCATAAATCTCCAGCGGCAGTACGCCAAGCGCCCGCTGTGTCAGTTGAGCCTCCGCCAATGCCAATGGCCCACCGGCAGAAAATACCTGTACGCATTCAGACACGGCAAGCGCCGGATCCAGACGCTTTAGCCACGCTGGGCTGCTGATGAAAACCAGCGGGTAGCGGGTATTTTTGGCGATCAACTGTTCGTGATACTCCGTCAGCCGGGCATCAAACGGCAGGCCAAAGGCCATCGGCATAAACAGCCGAAAACTGAGGCCATACATATGCTGATGCGAAACCGAAGCGGCGATCCGGCAATGCCGTAACGCCGGTAACCACTGTGGCGCCAGCAGCTCGCTCTCACTGTCCATCGCGGCAACGGACTTCACCACCGCTTGCGGGGCGCCGGTCGAACCTGAAGTATAAAGGATGAATTGGGGATCGCTTGGCCAGGCCGGCAGCGGCGGCAACACGCCATGCCCTTCTTCAACCGCCAGCACCGCCGTGCCGGGCGACAGCGGCAGATCGGTCAGCAAGGCGTCAAAGTCCGCCCGCTGTTCTTTGAGAATGGCTTCGCGCTGGTGACCGAAAATCACCGGCAATTTACCGCCGTACAGCGCTGCCAGCAGTGCCACGGCAAAACGATAGCTATCATCAAAACACAGCGCCCAACGTTTTTCACTGCGTTCGACCAGGCGAGCGCTCAGGAGCGCCACGTCAGCGCGAAGCTGTGCCAGACTCAGCGTTTGCTCGCCACGCCAGGCTATTGGCGTATCTGCAGCGCGCGCTGCATCGAGCCATTGATGCATCGGCAAACTCAGGCGCGGCACACTCTTCCTCTCACTAACCATTCACCCCCCATCAGCCCTGCCATCAGCAAATAGCTGATGCCGCCGTTATACAGCGTCCAGAGCGTGATATCGCCTATCAGACAGGTCGCCAGCGCAATCGCGCCATTAATCACAAAGAATCCACACCAGACCTGCGTTACCCGCCGGGTATACACTATGCCGGTTGCGGGCAGTTCGGGATCACTGATGCGCGCCAGACGCTCTATCACCGTTGGCGGAAAACGCAGTGAGTATACAAACAGCAACAACAACAACGCGTTAACCAATACCGGGTAATACAATAGCCAATGGGTTTGTCTTAACCCCCAACTGGCCAATGCCAGCAGAATACCTAGCGCTGCCAACGCCTTTCCCAGCCACAGTTGCTGACGTAAACCACCCCGCAGCAACAGCAGCCGCAGCGTAAATACCGCAGCCAGCAACGGCGCCAGTACCGAACTCCCCCAGCGTTGAAGACCAAACCATACCGCCAGCGGATAGGCCATCAGCACCAGCCAGGTCAGTAGCTGCAACATGCGCAGCACCTTCGGCAGGCTGTCGTTCAGTTTCACGCAGCTAACGCCGTATCAGCCAGCAGACTTCTGTAATTCGTCAATCGCATCAACCACGTCTTGTACCGTGCGCACCGATTTGAACATCTCGGGCTTGATTTTCTTGCCGGTGATTTTTTGCAGGTGAACCACCAGATCGACGGCGTCGATGCTGTCCAGTTCCAGTTCTTCATACAGGCGGGATTCGAGCGTGATATCCTCGGCATCAAGCTCGAACAGCTTGACCAGCAGCGTTTGAATCTGTTCGAAAATCTGTTGCTTATCCATGAAAACCCCTTATTTGCTACGCTGTGCAGAAACAAACTTTGCCAGCGTTTCCACGGAATAAAAATGTTGGCGCATATCTTCGCTTTCGGCCGACAGTACCACACCGTAACGATTTTTGAGGGCCAGTCCCAATTCGAGCGCATCAATCGAATCCAGACCCAACCCTTCGCCAAATAATGGCGCCTGTGTTTCAATCTCATCCGGTGTCATACCTTCAAGATTGAGCGTGTCTATAATCAATTGCTTGATTTCGTTGCTCAATACATTCATTCGCTATTTCTCATTATTTATAGAATCTGACTGTAAGGCGTCAGTTAAATGCTGGGTCAAACGTCTTGCTGCGAGGGCAGGGGAAACATCGTCCGCATGAATAAAATGGCGCGAATCGATCTTATCCTGAACAGTTATATGAAACTGCGGTTTTATCGCCGGGATATTATACCATTTCCCCTGTTTCGTCAGCATTGGCGGCGTGCAGTGGATATGTACGATGCGGATATCACACTGGCTACGAACCGCAATATTTGCCGCCCCTCGTTGTAAGGCCAGCGCTTGTGCCGGCGTGCTGCGCGTGCCCTCAGGGAAGATAAGCAGAGTGCCGCCGTTCGCCAGCCGCTGCTGGCATAATGCCAGCAAACGCTCAGACTCGGCATTGGCGAGATAGCCGGCCGCTTTGATCACACCACTGACAAACAGGTTATTGAGCAGCGCTTCTTTGACTATGCAATCGCAACGCGGCATGCGTGAGGCCAAGAGTACATAATCGAGCAGGCTGGGGTGATTGGCGACCACCAGACAGCCGGCATCGTCGTGCAAACGTTCGCTATTGGCAAAATGATAGTCCAGAACGCCAAGAAAACGCGTGGTGGCCAAAAAGAAGCGAAAGCAATGACGAATGGCGTTTTGCGTCAGTTGGTTGCGTCGCGCACGATTGCGGATCGCCAATCGCAATAGATTGAACCAGATGCAGGAAAGCAGCAGACCGCCCAAGCCGAACAGCGAAAAGCAAAAGCCGGTTGCAACGACGCGCCAGCAGCGGTTAAACAGCGAGGAACGAGTCGTATCGGTGACTGCCGAGGATGACGAGGACATTATTGCGTCCAACGCCAATCGTGGCACGGACCAGGTACGACAAAACCTGATTGCCCGTTCAACCAGCCGTGCAAAAAGGTCAAACTTTGCGGCCTTTCGCCAGGAGAGGCTTGGTCGGCAACCGGTGCACATTGCCACTCATCGCCTTGCTCCAATAACAACGCAACCGCATACGGCGGCGGCGCGGAAACAAAGCTGTGGTAGACGTCGGGCAACACGCCGTCAAAATCAACCAGCAATACCCGTTCTGCGCTGCCACTGGCCAATATTGCCTGCGCTTCGATCATCCCCTGTTGGAAACTGTCTTCTCCGGCGGCCAGCGAGGTGGTGACCAAATGATTTTTTGCGATGATCGTCAACCAGCCCGCCGCCGTATTATGTACCGACATGGCGAAATCGGTTGGCGACAATGGCTGCTCTTGTTCAAGATGCTGCAAGATTTTATAGGTGCGTTCCAGCTCGCCATGCCGGCTGGTGAAGATTGCCATATCCGCCGAATGTTGCTGCAGTAATGTCAGCCCGCACTCAACGGCCAAACGTGTGCCAACGCTCATACGCCGTAATGACATCATCGGAATATGCGCGCAAGGAGGGGGAAGATCCTGGGACAGCTCGCTAATCGGTTGTTGCGCCCATTGCAACCACGCTTCACGCGTTTCAAGCTTGGCGGCCAACGCCCACCAATTGAGTATCTTCATGCGGCCCGCCATCAAAGCTTCTCACCAACCTGTAATTTTAATCCGTGACGTTATTATATTTAACCGCATCGCGCATGTCTAAAATTCTGATTTATGTGCACAATATCCGTTTAGTCTATATTAAAGTTTATTCTCTCTTTCTCATTTATTCTCACGTTAATGAAAATTATATCAATGTTGCACATCAAAAATTGTTCTCATTGACCAGTAGCGTTATCTTAATAGGGAAACAAATACGCATAACTTTTATGCACTTCCCATTCGTAATTTCTCATGGAAAAGAGTATGAAACTTTTAAAACCCATCTTGGCAGCCGCATTTTCAGTCATGTTACTGAATGCTTGTTCCAGTACCGCTCCCGTACAGAACATAAACCAAAGCGTCATTGGCAGCCACAGCACAGCGCAAATTCGCCAGGCAATACTCTATGCTGGTCTGAACCGTGGCTGGATCATGAATCCGATCGGCGAAGGCGTGATCGATGGCAAGATTATGTTAAGGGGCCATACGGCCAATATTCGCGTTACTTATACTGCCAATAGTTATCAGATCAACTATGTAAGCAGCAGTAATATGGATGCTGAGAAAGGAAAGATTCATTCCAACTATAACCGTTGGGTAGCGAATTTGAACAAAGATATCCAGCTAGAACTGGCTCGACAAAATATTCGATAACTGCCGCTGGTGAGAGCCCGGCATACGTGCCGGGTTTATTGCTCAGCGCTGATTTTTAGACATGAAAAAGCCCTGAGTCATCGACTCAGGGCTTATCAATTAAGTGGCGGAACGGACGGGGCTCGAACCCGCGACCCCCTGCGTGACAGGCAGGTATTCTAACCAACTGAACTACCGCTCCACCGGTTCTGTTACGTTGCTTCTTGCGAAGCCGGCAAACCTTCTGGGTTTTGCCATTATCAGGTGTCACTCTGATAACGTGTGTTTGATGCCTGGCAGTGTCCTACTCTCGCATGGGGAGACCCCACACTACCATCGGCGCTACGGCGTTTCACTTCTGAGTTCGGCATGGGGTCAGGTGGGACCACCGCGCTATTGCCGCCAGGCAAATTCTGTTTCATCCCGACCGCTTCACTTCACGTAAAGCCATCAGAACCAATCTCGGAACCAGCTGAATATCTTTGTCTCTAAAACACCTTCGGTGTTGTAAGGTTAAGCCTCACGGATCATTAGTACTGGTTAGCTCAATGCATCGCTGCACTTACACACCCAGCCTATCAACGTCTTAGTCTTAAACGTTCCTTCAGGGGCCTTAAAGGCCCAGGGAAGACTCATCTCGAGGCAAGTTTCGCGCTTAGATGCTTTCAGCGCTTATCTTTTCCGCACTTAGCTACCGGGCAGTGCCATTGGCATGACAACCCGAACACCAGTGGTGCGTTCACTCCGGTCCTCTCGTACTAGGAGCAACCCCTCTCAATCTTCCAACGCCCACGGCAGATAGGGACCGAACTGTCTCACGACGTTCTAAACCCAGCTCGCGTACCACTTTAAATGGCGAACAGCCATACCCTTGGGACCTACTTCAGCCCCAGGATGTGATGAGCCGACATCGAGGTGCCAAACACCGCCGTCGATATGAACTCTTGGGCGGTATCAGCCTGTTATCCCCGGAGTACCTTTTATCCGTTGAGCGATGGCCCTTCCATTCAGAACCACCGGATCACTAAGACCTGCTTTCGCACCTGCTCGAGCCGTCACTCTCGCAGTCAAGCTAGCTTATGCCTTTGCACTAACCTCACGATGTCCGACCGTGATTAGCTAACCTTCGTGCTCCTCCGTTACTCTTTGGGAGGAGACCGCCCCAGTCAAACTACCCACCAGACACTGTCCTCACCCCGGATCACGGGGCCGAGTTAGAACATCAAACATTAAAGGGTGGTATTTCAAGGTTGGCTCCACGCAGACTGGCGTCCACGCTTCAAAGCCTCCCACCTATCCTACACATCAAGGCTCAATGTTCAGTGTCAAGCT